>NZ_DASRYZ010000001.1:0-265446 GCF_035686825.1 Sphingopyxis sp.
CATACGATTACTCATATGACCGGTCGTAAGAGCACTCGCTCCCGACGCTCCAACATCCTCGTTCATCACCGCTCCTCGCAAAGAGCGGCTATCAGCACCCCAGAGCAGCTTCCCGCAAGGCGGCCTTCAGGACACGGTTACTGTATGCCGCGGAAAGCAACGGTGCGTCCGCGCCGCGCTTCGGTATTCGCGGCGTAACGAGTTCCGACTTCGGCGCGTCGGCGACCTCGCCGGTGGCGATCTACATCGACGATGTGTATCAGGCCCTGAACTTCGGCATTGGTCAGCAGATTTACGACTTGCAGCGCGTCGAAATACTGCGTGGACCGCAAGGAACGACCTTCGGCAAGAACACGACCGCCGGGGCCGTTGCCTTTTTCTCGCAGACACCCACCAATGTCGTTGAGGGCTATGTGACGGGCCGCCTTGCTGGCGGCGACCAGAGCCGCCGCAGCATCGAAGGCGCCATCAACCTTCCCGTTGTCGATGACAAGCTCGCTATTCGCGTGAGCGGAAAGATCGAGGATTTGGGTAACTGGTATCGCGACATTGGCCTCAACCGCGGTCACGGCGGCCAAAATTCCGCTGCGGGAAGATTTCAACTGCGCTGGACTCCCGACGCAGATACATCCGTTAACTTCACGGCCTATGCGAATCGCCAGCGCGGCGATGCTTCGCTATTCTACCGTGGGTTCTTTAACATCGCCGATCCCTGCACCGGCGGCTTTGCCTATGGCACCTGCCCGGGCGGTGTGGCGCTGCCGACCCCGCCCCGGAACGCCAACGAAGTACGAATTAACGACTTCCCCACGAGCGAAACCGTCGACAATTATGGTCTGACGCTGCGAGTCGAGCATGACTTCGGGGATGTCAATCTTACCTCGATATCGCATTATCGTCGGAGCAAGTGGAACTCGATAACCGACCTCGACGGTACGCCGGCCGATCTATTCGTCACGACCAATCCCATCAAGTCGCAGCAATATGGGCAGGAACTGCGCCTGGCGGTCGATCCCACCAAGCCCTTGAGCGGTATTTTCGGTCTCTATTATCAGTCGGACCGGGCCGACGATGATGCGACGCTAAGCTCGTTCTTCAGCGAGCCTTTCGATTACCTTACGCGGTTCCAGACGCGTACGAAGACCCATACTTATGGCATTTTCGGCAACCTGACATACAAGATCACAGAGGATCTGTCGCTCACGGGCGGGCTACGCAAGTCTATCGAGAATAGGCGTCTCGCGGGCCTTACGGCTTATTATCTCGTGGGTACGGAAAACCCGGACATCTCGATCGGCAATGTCAATTCCGATGCGTTGATCCCGGGGGCAGACAACATTCTCAACTATGATGTGGGCGTAAAGGCCAAACCTTGGACATGGGATGCTACGGTAAATTATAATCCTCGCAAAAACTTGCTGATATATGCGCGCGTAGCAAAGGGCTTCCGGTCCGGCGGGTTCAATCTGGCGCAGTATCTGGAGCCCCTCGGCCCTTCGGCCTTCGGACCCGAGACCATCCAATCTTATGAGGGTGGTATCAAGGCTGACCTCTTTGACGGCATCCTGCGCGTTAACGCCTCGGTTTATTATTACGATTATTCCAATCAGCAGGTTACGTTCAGCATCGGTCCGGTATTTGCTACCGACAACGCAGGCAAATCGACGATCAAGGGCGGCGAACTGGAAGTCACGCTCAAGCCGACCCAAGGCCTCGAGCTGCGTGGCAACGTCGGCTATAGCGACGGCAAATATGACCGGTATTTGGATGTCGGAACCAACACGGACTATGCCGGCAATCGCCTGAGCTACACGCCTAAGTGGACTGTAAACGGCACCGCAGCTTATACCTTCCCCGTTACGAGTGGCTATGACTTGCGTGCGAGCACCACGTGGGCCTATCGTTCCAGGGTCTTCTTTTCGGCCGACAACAATCCCGACATTGGCGATCGTGCCCGCACCACGGGCAACCTGCGGCTCGGGCTGGAGCCGAGCGAAGGCCGTGGTTTCTCGCTCGCCGGGTTCGTGAACAACGTCACGAACCAGCACGCTGTCGGTTACAGCGTGCCGTGGATCGACTTTACGTCGAAGGTGCTGTCCCCGGGTATCAGCTATGGCATTGAGCTCGGCTACAGGTGGTAAGTAAAAAGGGGGGCGGTGCGCCCCCCTTTTCGTGGACTAAAGGCGCCGATGTCGGCGCGTCCCTTGAGGGCAACCCCGGGGAAAGCTGAATGAAATTCGCACCTCAATCCATAGCTACCAGCGACAATTTCATCGATCCCCTCCTTGCAAAGGGGAGCGCACTCCCTCCCGTCGGACCGTATCCGACCCGGCACACGGCTTGGCTGCTTTTGGCAGTTCTCACGCTCGGGGGCATGATTGTCTATATTCACCGGATGATCTTCAGCGTTGTCTCCGCATCGATCGGGCAGGAATTACATCTCAGCGACGTCCGTATCGGCCTGCTTCAGGGAGCGGGCTTTGCCTTTGTCTTTGTGCTGGCAGGAATTCCCCTCGGTCGCCTGGCGGATCATGTGCATCGGCTGCGCCTGATAACGGCTGGCTCGCTCTTCTTCATGGTAGGAACGCTTGCCTGTGGGCTGGCGGCTGGGTTTTGGGAACTCCTGTTCGCGCGGTGCATCGTAGGGATCGGAGAGGCGGCGTTTACGCCTGCAGCGGTATCTTTGATCGCTGATACTTTCCTCCCCCACCATCGAGGTAGGGCTATAGGCACGTTGTTTACCGGCATGGTGCTCGGCGGCCCCGCCGCGATTGCATTGGGCGGGGTGCTTCTGACTTCTGCACAGGCAGGAGAGTTTAGGACGTTAGCTTTGATTGGTGAGCTGGCGCCGTGGCGCATGGTTCTCGTGATCACGGCCGCAGGCAGCGTCATTTTGCCCCTGTTGACGCTGTTACTGCGCGAACCTGCGAGAAAGCAGTTCGGGACTGGCGTAGATTGCGGCGAAGCCCGTGAAGTCGGTGAGGCCGGCGACGTCAATTGGAGAATATTGGGACCACTTTTACTGTGCTGCGCGCTATTTGCGTTTGGAGATTATGGATTGTTCTCCTGGGGTCCGGTAGCTCTGGCCCGTGAACATGGCTGGAGTGCCAGCGAGGTCGGGCTCGCATTTGGAACTATATCCGGGATATGCGGTGCGCTCGGCACATTTTTTGGCGGAGTGCTTTCTGACGCCTTTGCTCGCCGCGCCGGCGAACCCGCGCGGCTAATCCCGACCGCGGGCGCAGCTTTCATCATAGCGGCCGGCGGCGCCATGTTCGCGACTGGTTCGCCTTTCCTCGCCCTCGCTGGCGTAGGCGTCTGGTGCCTTTTGGGGCAATTGGCGGGCACGAGCGCAATCATTTCGGTCCAGTCGTTTGTTCCCGGCCGCTTCCGAGCTACATCCATGTCCCTGGTCGCCTTGGGCAACGGCTTGCTCGGCATCGGGCTTGGCCCCCTTGCCATAGCGGTGGTGAGCGACACAATCGGTGGCCGCGCGGGGACGAGTCTCGCAATCGCAACGGTCATAGCACCGGCTGCGCTAGCTGCTGGCCTTCTGGCCATTTATGTGCTGCGATCGGCGAGGAAAGATCCGGGCGTTGCCGACAACCCCAACTGATTGCTGGTCGCCGCTGGCCGGCAAGTACATGCATTTTCCGCCGCGACCTCGGCCGGCTATTTCCGGATTATCTGCCCAGTTGGGCCAGCCCCAAGTGAGCGGGTGCAATAATATGGCGCTTGGCTGCGAGGCATTTATTGATATCCCAAGTCCAAGGCTCGGATGTTCGCCAAATCCACGTCGCTTGTGGATGTCGTTCCAGGCTTACATCCCTGCGTACCATTGATAGCCAAAATCCTCGGCAAAGCCTCCGTGGCCTTTTCCAAATCGCGAGAGGCTGTCCACCGCCACGATCCTCGCGAGGTGCTTGGCATTTTTATAGCCCACCTGCAATTCCGTGCGAAGGCGCAAAGGTGCACCATATTCGCGCGGCAGGACATCGCCATTCATCCCGTAGGCAAGAATCGTTTGAGGATGGAAGGCATCCAGAAGGTCGATGCTCGTATGATAATTTACCGGGAACCCGATATAGCGGTCCATCGCAAAGAAGAAGATGTAGCGCGCATTGTCCATCAGTCCGACATGCTGCAGCAGCCAGCCGAGTGGAACGCCGGTCCACTGGCCGATCGCGCTCCATCCCATGTCGCAGCAATGCATGGTGATCTGCGTGCGCTGCGGCATGGAGCGCAGTTCACGCAGGCTGAAGGAGGCCGGCCGTTTCACCAGACCCTCGACCTGCAATCTGTAGTCCAGAAAGCCGTTGCTCGCCATTTTGTCGAACGCGGGGTCGGGTTCTATATAGGATGCACCGAATCCGCCATTGGTGGGGAATTTGGCGGACATCTGGTCGAGCCGATATTCCGGAGCCAGGGGACGGTGCGCCAGAAACGCGCGTTGGACCTTGCGCCCGAGTGTATCGCCGAAGCGCAGCCATGGCTCAGCGCCCTCGGGGCTCGCCAACTGCCTCACGCCGAGGCCGGCCACCGTCGTTGCAGCCAGCCCCCCGGCACCCAACAGGATCTGGCGACGATGCAGCAATTTGGTCATTTCCGCTTCTCCGGAACGCGGAACCATCCTGTCAGGATAGACCGCATTTCATTCAGGAATCCCGCGACGAAAAGTTGAAAGATATGGATGACGACAAAACCGACGAGCAAACTGGCGCTGATAAAGTGGATGAGGCGGGCAGTCTGCCGCCCCGCAAACATGTCGATAAGCCAAGGAAAGGCGGCGACGAAGGAGGGGGACATCGTCATGCCCGTCAGCACCATGGAAGGCAGCAGCAGGAAGAGGACCAAAATATAGCTCGTCTTTTGCAGAAGATTATATCGTTCAGCCTCGGCGCCGGTGGCATGCTTCAGTCGGAGATGCATCCACAAATCGCGGGCGATCGATGACGCGCGAAGCTGATCGCGGTCGGGTACAAGGGTCCGTCGGAAGCGTCCGCTGGCAATCCCGTATATCAGGTAAGCAAATAGATTTGCCGCAAAAAAATACAGCGTCAGGAAGTGCCAGCCGCGGCCATCATGCAGGTCCATGGCCTTTTGCGGCAGGATCGCCCACGGCGGAAACGCGATGGTCTGAATGCCAAAAATGCCTTCGTCCCGCACCTCACCCAAGATGCCGGTCGTATCGAGAACCTCCCGGCCGTCAATTGCGATCCAGCTGCGAGGATTAGCGACGTCCCGGTTGCTCGCGATTTCAAACACAGCCGGCGTGTCATAATATCCAATCTGACCGACATGCAGGCGAGGGTAAGCGTTGAAGATTTGCAGACCGCTCATCAAGAGAATGATGAAGCAACAGACATTTACCCAGTGAAACAGTCGCACCGGCCAGGGGTGACGGTAGATCGTGATCCCGGCGGAAGGGGCGCGACCGGTGTCGCCACCGTCGGTTTCTGGCAAGGATAACGTCTCCGCGCTGTGCTGGAATTTCTCGTTCACCCGCCGGTCCTTTCCGGTCTAAAAACGCTCCTCGAGGCACGGCTCGCCGTTTGAGGTGACATGTTCCTCAAGCTCAAATGCATAGAGGAAGCGGTCTGCGGCAAAGATTTCGTCGGCGATCGAGTTCACTTCGGGAACATTGCTCTTCGCGAACCACTCGTCACTGGCCGCCTTGTCGGGAAAGCCGACTTCAGTGATCACATCGAACGGGAACTCGGTCATCGGTTCCGCATCGACGCCGTGCCCGCCGACCGGGCGAACGACATAGCTGCGGCGATACAAGAGCGGCTTGCCGGCCGCGGCAAGCATCGCCTGCACTTCGCCATTCTCGTAGCGATCGATGAATTCTTCGCGACTCAGCGCCGGATTTTTCCTGAGCAGGACGACAAGCTTATACATTGAACTTCCTCATGGCTGCACACGCAACGGACCGATGCACTGCTTCGCGTCGCGGAAATTCCGTCCGCTCTACGGATGCGATGCGCTAAAGCAACTTGGCCGAACAGGGATAAGACGCCGGGGCCGATCCAAAAGATGTCGCCAACATATATGCAGAGAGGGGTTCTGCTACCAATAAAACAATTGTCTGGCAGCCATATATTCTATCCTTCACCGGACGGCGTTCAAACAAGATTTGTATCGCGCTCATCGAAATTACGTTTGGCATGCGCGCTGGAATTCGCTTCGCGACCCGAATAATCTTGTTACACTCGCATGTGCGATGCAGCGAGTTTAGCTCATCTGGATATCCGGACAAGGAAGAGGCGAATAGAAGATGGCGATTCATTCACTCGACGGCAAAGTTGCTTTCGTGACCGGAGGCGGTGACGGGATGGGACGGGCGACGGCTCGGGCGCTGGTCGAGCATGGGGCTCGCGTGCTCGTGGTCGATATCAATGCCGAAAAGGCTGCGGAGACGGCAGAGATGATCGGCGGCGATGCCGTAGACTTTGTAGCGGCTGACGTCAGCAGCTTCGAGGCCATGGAGAACGCGGTTGAGAGGGTAGTGGCTAAATGGGGGCGACTTGATGTCGCTTTCAACAACGCTGGCATTGAGTCGCCGAACACGCTCCTTGCCGAAACCTCCGTCGAGACCTGGCAGAAGGTACTTGCCGTCAATCTGAGCGGCCCCTTCTACTGCATGAAGGCGCAAATTCCGGCCATGATCGCCGGCGGCGGCGGATCGATCGTCAACACATCCTCCGGCCTTGGCATGGTGGGTCTTTCAGGCGCCTCGCCTTATGTGGCTGCCAAGCATGGCCTGATCGGACTGACCAAGAATGCAGCCATCGAATATGGCCGATCCGGCATCCGGGTGAATACGCTTATTCCAGGCCTGATCATGACGCGCATGCTCAAGGAATCGCTCGACGCATTTCCCGATGTGATCGAGGGTTATATTCAGCAAATCCCCGTCGGTCGCGCCGGCGAGCCGAGTGAAATTGCCGATGCGATCGTGTGGCTGGCGTCGGATGCCTCCACCTTCGTCTCCGGTTCGACGGTCACCGTGGACGGCGGCTGGCTGGCACAATAGCGCGCGCTGCCCGAGCCATCATGGTGGCTGGTCACTAGACGCCAAAGGCGCAGCAAGTTCGCAGATTCTATTGAGGTGGAGAAGTCCCGTGTATTCGATGCTAGCCTGTTTCAGGAAACATCCCGACGTAAAGTCGAAAGACGAACTGATTGATCTGTACGAGAATGGGGAAATCCCGATCGTATTGGATTTGGGCGGCTATCCGCCGCTTTACCGTCGGAACTACATCGTTCGCCCGGTTGGAAAGCACGGTTCGGACGCCGAGGAAGCAAACTCGTTACCGTTCGACGTGGTGACCCAGGTCGAGTTTGACGATGCGGAGCGTGCTCGTGACTGGTTCGCGAAAGGCGATGTCCCGCAGGTCGAATCGCATTGGAAGCGTGCGTTTCATCCCGATCAGCACATCGCCTTCGCATACGAGGTCGACGTCTACGACACGTCGGCCGGCACAGCGGGGGCGGCACGCATATTGGATCAGGATGGCTCCGAGTGACCGCAGCTGAGCATTATGTTCCGCCGCGCGTATGGACGTGGGACGGCGAAGCGGAAGCTTCGCTCAGCGCCAACCGGCCCAGCGCCGGTCCCAATCATCAAAAGGTGATGCCTGTCGGCGAGCATGCACTGCAGCTCTACTCTTTGGCGACGCCCAATGGTCAGAAGGTAACCATCCTCCTCGAGGAACTTCTCGAACAGGGAATTTCGGGCGCAGAATATGACGCCTGGATCGTCGATATCCGGGACGGTACGCAGTTCAGTTCGGGTTTCACGGAAATCAATCCCAACTCAAAAATCCCCGCCCTGCTCGACCTCGGCGGCCCGGAACCCATCAGGGTCTTCGAATCGGGCGCTATTCTCGTGTATCTCGCCGAGAAATTCAGAGCCTTCCTGCCAAGTGAGGGGCCGAAGCGCGCATCCTGCCTGTCATGGTTGTTCTGGCAGGTCGGTAGCGCGCCTTTTGTCGGCGGCGGCTTTGGTCACTTCTACTCGGCCGCACCCGTCAAGCTGGAATATGCCATCAACCGTTTCGCAATGGAAACCAAGCGGCAACTCGATGTACTCGACAGGCGGCTCGGTGAGGCGGAATATCTTTGCGGCGATGACTATACCGTCGCCGATATGGCGGTCTGGCCCTGGTATGGAAGACTGGTCAACGAAGGGCTGTACGACGCCGCTGAGTTCCTCTCCGTAGGGGACTATAAAAATGTCCTTCGCTGGACCGAGCAAATCGGTCAGCGGCCTGCCGTTCAGCGGGGGCGGATCGTGAACGGCATTGCCGAAGGCCAGCTGCGCGAGCGCCATTCTGCATCGGATTTTGCGGAAATCTCATTCGGTCGCTGAGCTTTGCCGCGGGCACTTGGCGCGCGCGACCTAAAAAGAGCATATGATGAGCCTAAATGAACTGACCTTTTACCATGCGGCCAACACCAGGTCGTCGGCCTCGCTGATTCTTCTGGAAGAACTGGGCGCCAGCTACGATTTGCATGTGCTTGACATGGGCGCTGGTGAAAATCAGCGCGCAGCATATCGTGCGATCAATCCGCTGGGGAAGGTGCCTGCGCTTCGCCATGGCGACGTGCTGATTACCGAGCAGGTGGCGCTATATATTTATCTTGCCGATCTGTTCCCGGAACGCGGCCTGACGCCCATGGTCGGCGATCCCGAGCGCGGCTCTTATCTGCGCTGGCTTGTCTATTATGCCGCGGCCTATGAGCCGGCTTTTGTCGACAAGGCAATGAAGCGCGATCCAGCCCCGCATGCGCGTTCACCTTACGGTACGTTCGACGAAATGCTCGAGACCGTGTTCAATGAAATTCGCGCGAAGCCCTTTCTGCTTGGCGACCGGCTGTCTGCCGCGGACATTTTGTGGGGCACTGTGCTGAGTTGGGGCATGGGCGCGGGGCTCGTGCCAGAAGAACGGGCTGTCGGCGAATATGTGGCACGGATCACGCAGCGCCCCGCGTCGCTCAAGGTCGCGGCTTTGAACGACGCGATCGAAGCCGGCATCGTTACGGCCGGTCTCCGCCACTCATCGCAGCCCATACCCATCTAGGAACAGGTTTCGGAATCAATACATGACGAACTTCAAGAGCGAGGATTTTCGCGGCCGATATTGGAAGTCGCTGGAGACAGACAAGGCGTTCGCTGTCGAGCGCCCCGTTTGTTACGGACCCGCGATCGCGGCCCAGGAGCGGCAAAGCTCGCCCTTTTTGATGTTCAAGTTCATTTCGGAATGGATACCATATCAGTACACCGATTTTTTCGAAGAGAGCCAGTCCTTTCATGACAGCGCCTATTTGGGCGACTGGAGCCCGCTCCCGAAGCTCAAGATTTCCGGTCCGGACGCGCTGGATTTCCTTCAATATCATACGGTCAATAACCTCCGCAGCTTCCGCGACATGCAGATCAAGCACGCCATCCAGTTGAACGAGGACGGAAAAGTCGCAGGCGAAGGCATATTGTACAAAACCGCCGAAGACGAATTCAGATATATGGGCGGGGCGGTCTACTGGTTGCAGCACTGGTTTGACCGCGAGCCGCGCGATGCCCGTTGCGAAATATACTCACCCGACGAGTTCGTGTTCGTCGTGCAAGGGCCCAAATCGATTCACGTGGTCGAGGCGGCAATCGACAGTGGTCTACGCGACCTGAAATTCAATTATTGGACAGCGTGCCGGATCGGCATGCATGATGTGCGCATCCTGCGTACGGGTATCACCGGTGAATTGGGATATGAGGTCCACGGCCCGGTGGAAGCGGCCAATGATGTCTGGTTGGCTTTGACTGAAGCTGGCCAAGCATTCGGTCTGCGTCTGCTGGGTGGCCGGTCGATGATCGTCAGCCATGTCGAGGGATGCTTTCCCACCATCGGACGCGAATTCCTGCCGGCGACCTCGCCAAGTGTCGGTCATTCGCGAGCGCATTCGATCGACATCCGCGGGGGAAGCCTGGAATGGCACGATCCGAGTGAGCTTTTCCGGTCTCCATTCGACCTCAATTGGGACCGCGAGGTTTCGCTGGATTCGCACGATTTCATGGGGAAAGAGGCGCTGCAATGCGAAGTTGCCGCGGGCGGTCCGGCGCGGCGCCTGGTCGGACTGGTCTGGAACCCGGACGATGTTGTGGCGGTCTACGCCTCGCTGTTCCACGAAGGGCCGCGGCCTGCTTTCATGGAATTGCCGCGCGTCAGTCACAAGCATGCGATGGATCCGGATGCAGTGTTGCTCAACGGCAAGTGCATAGGCGTTTCCACATCACGGGTTTATAGTTCCGCGCTGCGGAAGATGATTTCGCTTTGCCATATCGATCGCGATCTCATGACGCCCGGCACAGAGGTCGCAGTCGTATGGGGCGACAAAGGCAAGGATCAGGTGCATATCCGTGCGACTGTCACCGATCTGCCGTTTA
Source organism: Sphingopyxis sp. (assembly GCF_035686825.1). GTDB lineage: Bacteria > Pseudomonadota > Alphaproteobacteria > Sphingomonadales > Sphingomonadaceae > Sphingopyxis. Next base: position 10,442 of record NZ_DASRYZ010000001.1, read on the forward strand.
AGAGGGACAACCGCCGGACGGACGTGTCGCTCCTGCCGGATTTCCTGAGCAGCAAACGATCAGATGGTCCTGGCCTGACGTGACCTACTGAGCAGCGTGAGGCCGATCCGGCTGTTGGCTGCATAGATGCTGCGCAAAAGCGGCGTTGAGAAGCAGGCTGCCTGCCTAATATACCGCAAATTGATGATTTGTCTGGCTGCAGAACAGAGAATGTATTTGCCGAAAAAATCAGGTTCACTACACTTTCCAGCATAAAAGTATAACAAGAGGTGAGTTGAAGTGCTTTGGCGCGAACTTGTTTCGCTGGTTTCGGAACATTGCAAGTCCTAACTACGGAGAAATTACGTCTTGCGATCATGGGATAGATTACAAATTCGTTTGTTTTGGTCGCTGTAAGTGTTTTCGATGGCGTCTCGTGTCTTGCTCAATCCGCAAAGTCTTTTTCACCGACATGCATCGATTGTGCGATCGGGCTGATGCTGCGACGCCCGCAAGCCATTGTGGCCGCCGGCCGTCCGATCCATGCGCAAACGAATTAGGAGCTGCTTACGTGAGCGATACTCAACCCGCTTTGATGCAAGTCTCGCCACACCAGCCGGCGGCCAGGGACTGGGATTTTGACGTGGATGTCCTTGTCGCGGGTTCAGGCAACGGCGGAATGTCCGCGGCGCTTATGGCCGCTACTGGCGGCGCAGATACCCTCATGGTCGAGATCAGCTCCCAGATCGGTGGTAACACGCTCATGGGAGGCGGCGACCTGCATGTTGCCGGTTGCAAGACTTGGGAAGAATATAACAGTTTCACGGAAGGTCTTCACGATCCCGTGCTCGGAAGGGTTTATGTAGAAACTTTCCGGAACGAGTATGTCCCCTGGCTGCTGTCGCACGGTGCCTACATGCATCAACCGAACCCGGACGCACCTTATTGGCACGGGGATTGGAAACTTGGAAAAGGCGAACCGGGCCAGCTTGGAAACAAGCTATATTGCGATAGTTTGATGAAGGTTTACGCCGGGGCAGGCGGCAAGACATTGATGCAGACGCGGGTGGTTAATCTGATCGCCGACGACGAGGGTCGCGTAATCGGCGTGCGGGCCAAGACCTGGAAAAAATCCCCCAAGGAAGATGGTCAGACGTTCGTCAATATCCGTGCGTCCAAAACGATCATGGCAACCGGCGGCTGGCTCATCAATGGAGAGATGAAGCAAAGATATTTGGGTCAGGACGGGCATTTTTCACAAAATCACTGCGGTCCTTTTTCTTCAGGAGAGGGACTTAATATCTGTCAGGCCGCCGGCGCTGCACTAAGCCATCGGGGCTGGGCAGGGTTCGCCGGCGCCTTGGCGTGTGTGACTGCGACAACGCAGATGAACGCAGATGCCGATGCTATGCTCGAGATGTGGCGAGACCTGCCTCCGGCGGAGTGGAAGACGCCATATATGCAAGGGCGACTGAACCCGCCTCCCTATTCGGGCATTTGGGTGCCGGATGATGGCGAAGTCATGCGCGCCATTCTCGTCAATAATTATGGCGAGCGATACATTGATGAATCCAATCCGATCAACGCCAAATATTCGCGACTGCATCAAGCGACTATCAGGCAATATCGCGGATTTGTCTGGGTGATTGCCGACCAGCGAATCCACGACGAAACGCCAGGAGCCGACAAGGCCTTGGACGAGATCATTGCTGAGGGCGGCAACTGGGGGACGCATGGGAATGTCATCATTGCCAACAGCATTCAGGAGTTTGCCGAGGCCCTATCAAGGGCGGGTGTCTACAAGGGGGCCTTTCTCAAAACGATCGAAGAATATAATCTCGCTATTGAGGAAGGTCGCCAGGATCTATTGCCGATCCCGCGCAGCAGCAGCAACGGTTCAGGGGAATGGGCGATCGGCAAGCCGCCATTCTATGCCATACCGGTGCGCGTAAATCCCTATTTTACGATGGGCGGGCTGCGCATCAACGGGGACGCGCAAGTACTCGATGTCCAAGGCGCCGCGATCCCAAATCTCTATGCACCCCCGCCACTTGGCGGAGGCGTGCAGAGCGAAATCTATACAGGTGGTGTCGCCTGCGCTGGAACGTTCGGCTTCCGGGCGGCACGGCACGCCGTTTCGGCGCTCCGTGCAACGCGCACCTGATCTCGAATTTTCCAGGATTACCGAAACAAAGACCGCGCACCTCGATGAAAGAGGGCCGAAGGGAGAGGACATCGAATGAAGAATATTGTGGCATGGGCGCTGCAAGGGTCAGCCGCCGCGGCGCTGATCGTGCCATTTGAGGTCGCCGCCCAAGATCAGACAGTCTCTCCCACCTCCTCTGAAACCGCTTTAACCGCGGAAGCTGACGAAACCGCTCAAGACGGGATTCAGGATATCATCGTTACCGCGACGCGGCGCGAGGAACGCCTGCAGAATGTGCCCACCTCGATCACGGCGATCAGTGCGGGCTCGCTCCAGGGCGCTGGCATCGTTCAGCCGCGAGAATTGGGTTTGGTCGTGCCAAATCTCAACGTGGTCCAGGTTGGCTTTCTGACGCAGCCCGTGATCAGAGGCGTTGGCACCGTGAACCAATCGGCCGGCGACGAGCCCAATGTGTCAATCTATATCGACGGCATTTACCAGCCGGAAATGAGCGGGAACAATTTCGATCTGCTTGAAATCGAGCGGATAGAAGTGCTGCGCGGGCCGCAGGGTACGATTTTTGGACGCAACGCCACCGGCGGGCTAATAAACATCATCACGCCTGACCCATCGTTTGATACGTCGGGAAACGTCAGTGCGAGTTACGGTCGTTTCGACAGCGTTCAGCTGCGGGGTTACGTCACCACCGGTATAAGCGACAAACTCGCGATCGATATCGCCGGACTCTTTTATGACGATGATGGTTATGCTCGCAACGACTTCCAGAAGACCCGAATATCCGAGCGTTCGAGCCGGGCAGTCCGCAGCAAATTGCTGTTTCGCCCCTCCGACAGGGCCAAATTGACGGCAACCTTAACTTATAACCGCTTCCAGGGAACCGCGGGATTCGCGGCGCAGGCGCTCACTAATAACATGGCGGCGAACGCCCTGGATCCGTCACTCCTTTTGCCGACCCAACCCAATCATGCGGCCCTCGGTCCAGATACGCCACTTCCCGTCGGGACAGAGAACCGCCAATATGGAGCCTCGCTGCGTAGCGAGTTCGACTTGGGCGCGGTGCGTCTGGAGACTGCAACGGCGTGGAATGACAGCGACGGCCGCCAGATTTTCGATGCCGACGCCTCACCGCTGCTTCTCAGCCATTCCGATGTCACGATCCGGAGCCAGTATTACAGTCATGAAATGCGGCTGCTTTCGCAGACGGATGGGCCATTCAGCTGGCTGGCAGGCGTTTATGGTTTCTGGGGCAATCTGAGCTCCTTTGTGGATATCTATACGCCGACATCGGTAATCCAGGCGCGGCCGCGGTCGAGCACCGAAGCCTATGCTGCATTTGCGGAGGGAAACCTGGAGTTTGGCGACGGGCTGACGCTGACAGGAGGACTGCGCTACAGCCGCGAAACCAAGAAATTCCGCCAGATCTTCAATGGTGCTACTATTCCGCCCGCACAGGCAACTTTCGACCGGTGGACGCCCAAGGTTTCGCTGAGCTATAGGCCGAGCCAAGAGGTGAACCTCTATGCCACCTACAGCACCGGGTTCAAAAGCGGCCTCTTCAATGCGTTTGGCCCGTCGAATGTGCCGGTTCGACCCGAAACGATCACATCATATGAAATCGGTGCAAAAACCGACCTGTCGCGCTTCCTGCGCGCAAATTTTTCCGTATTCCACTACGATTATAAGGATCTGCAAGTCTCTGCGCGATTGCAGGTAAACACGTTGCTCAACGCAGCGCAGGCCAAAGTGGACGGCGCGGAGGCGGAAATCACGGCGCTGGTTGCTGACGGTTTGTCGACACGCTTCACTCTCGCCTATGTCGATGCGCGGTACAAAAGTTTCCCGGTCGCTCTCGTATTCACGCCGCTGCAGGGTGGCGGCAATGCGCAGGCGTCGCAGGACGTGGCTGGCAACCAGCTAGTCCGGTCCCCCGATCTGACATTTACGCTTGGCGCCGATTATCGGAAGGACTTCGGAGTCGGCAAACTGGGCGTATCGGCAAATTACTTCCATAGCAGTCGTGTCTACTATGACTTTTTGAACCGGGTGAGCCAGGCACCTTACGGCGTGCTCAATGGCGAGATTTCATGGACATTGCCGAACGACCTCCAGTTCACCGCTTGGGGTAAGAATATGACAAACGCTCATTATGCGCAGTTCATGAATACCTCGGTCCTTGGAGACTATATCGTTTATGAACGGCCCGTTTCCTACGGCGTAAGGCTGGATTACCGTTTCTGAGCGGCACTGGTGCCTGATGTGCATGCCTGCAGAGCGTCGTAGTCGCGATCAAATGAGGAGTGAATTTTGACAGAGGCGGTGATGACTTCCATACCCATCAGGGAGGTTATCGAGGGACAGCGAGTGTCCCGCGTTCAAATTTACGTTGCGATCGCCTGTGCCGCCATCCTCTTCTGCGACGCCTTCAGCTTGCAAGCAGTCGCGGTCGCTGGACCCGCGATACGCTCAGACCTCGAGATCGAGCCCAAGATGATGGGCATTGTCTTTTCACTTGGCCTCGTTGGCATGATGCTCGGAGCGATACTTGTCGGGCCACTGACGGAACGTTTTGGACATAAATGGCCGCTCGTATTTCTCGCCCTATGGTTTTCGTTTTGCACGATCCTGACCGTGCTTGCCGATAGCGCTTGGTCGCTTGCGGGCTTGCGCTTCCTGGATGGGCTCGGACTCGGCGCGGCAATTCCCAAAGCGCTAGCGCTCACATCGGAATATAGTGCAACGCGCGTTCGCCGCCTTACCGTATCGCTGACAATGGTTGGCTACGCCGCCGGCGGCGTAGCGGCAGGATTTATTGGCGCCAAGCTCGTGCCGCAAGGCGGCTGGCACATGGTATTCATCGTCAGCGGTATGCTCGGTATCGGAGCCTCGGCTCTTGTTGCCATTGTTGTGCCCGAATCTTTGAACCATCTTGTAAAAAAGCCGGACCGTATTCGAGAATTGCAGCAGATCGTTTCCGTTGTGGCGCCGCAATATGCGGATGCCAGCTCTTTTCAGGCAACACCATCTTCTCGCCGCTCGTCGATCTTTCGACTTTTCTCGCCCGAGCTTCTATTCCTGACCCTCGGCCTATGGGCGGTAGCGTTCCTGGCCCAGATGGACATGTTCCTGTATATCAACTGGACGCCAATCTTCGCCGAGGCGGCTGGTATACCATTAGACCAGTCCATCATGATCAACCTGTATTATAATGCGGGGGCGATGGCCGGGATTGTCCTCGTTGGTTGGGCAATGGATCGTGCCAATCCGGCTTTCATTATAGCTGCGGCATTAACTGTCGCGTGTCTGTCCCTTGGCGCGATGGCGATCGCGGGATTGCAGGCCAATCTTCTCATGGCAAGCAGCGCTGGCGTGGGCTTCGGTCTCGGCGGTGGAGCGACCGGCATAAGCCTCCTTGCCGCAACGCTCTACGACGGCGATGTCAAGGTCACGGGAATTGGCTGGGCCCTTGGCGTCGGGAGGATCGGCTCTGCGGTTGGTCCGTTGATCGGGGGAGGAAGCATGGGCAGCGGACTGTCGGTGCTCTTTGTTATGGCCGCCGTTCCCGCTCTCATGGCGGCCATCTTCGCGACAATGCTGGGATATCATCTGCGCCAGTCGCCACGCCCCTAACACCGAGGAAACGAAATTGTCCAAGCTGAATTTGTCGCTCGCTTGCTGGAGCTACGACCGCACGGAAGCCTTGCAGTCAGGCCTCGTGCGTCCGGAAGGTATTGATCTCAATTTTCTTGCACTCAGCGTGGAGGAAACCTTCTTTCGGATGCTCCGCAATCGAGAGTTCGACGTCGCCGAGCTTTCGCTTTCGTCCTACTGCCTCATGCTCGCAAAGGGCGTGACTGATTTCGTGGCAATTCCCATTTTCCCCTCCCGGTTTTTCCGCCATTCCTGCATATTCGTCTCGGCGCAGAGCCGTATATCTTCGCCGAGAGATCTGGCAGGCAGACGGGTCGGCGTCCCTGAGTACCAAATGACGGCACCGGTCTGGATCCGGGGAATATTGCAGGACGAATATGGCGTAGACATTTCCTCTATCGATTATCTGACAGGAGGCGAAGAAGAGCCGGGGCGGGAAGAGAAGATTGCACTCAGCCTCCCAGAACGGTTCAAGGTCTCACCAATCGGACCAGATCAAACGCTAGCACGGATGCTCGCGGACGGTGAGATCGACGCGCTGTTCACTGCACGTGCGCCGTCGACCTTTTATCAAGAGCCCGAGCGGGTCCTCAGACTATTTCCGAATTTTCAGGATATAGAAAAGGGCTATTTCGCTAAAACCGGGATATTCCCGATAATGCACGTCGTTGCGATCAGAAGAGACGTTTACGAACGGAATCGCTGGGTCGCGCAATCGCTGTTCAAGGCGTTCGAACGTGCCCAGCGGATAGCCTACGACCAGCTGGCGGTCTCCGCGTCACTCAAAACAATGCTTCCCTGGCAAATAGGCTCCGTCGAAGAGGTTATGAGGGAGCTAGGCGCCGATTGGTGGCCATATGGAATCGATCGAAACCGTCACGTACTCGAGACCTTCCTTCGCTACCATCATGAGCAGGGTCTCTCGGATCGGCTAATTGGTGTCGATGAACTCTTCGCACCAGAAACTCGCACGTCTTTCAAAATTTGACGGATGAGGGACAGACGCGCCTTCGCGCTCCACGATGCTGTATCGCATCGCTAACCGTGCTCTTCAACGGTCGGTCTGGCCGCCGACAGGTAAGCGGCGTTTTCAGGACACGGCTTTTCAGGGCAGGGCAGGAGTTCCGCCGACGGCGTTTGCGGGATGGCCGTTAGGCAGCTTGGCCACGATATCGGTCATCCCCCCGCCGAAGCCGAAACCAACGACTACGCAGCCGTTGAGACCCTCGATATGGTCGCATGGCTCAAATGAACATGCGTCCGGTCTGGCCGGGACGGTTCAGATCACGCTTCGCTCCTCAACATATTCCATATTGGAGCGGCAACGCGGTCCCTTCTAGAAAATTTCACCGAAGAGGCTGCGCCAAGCGGCCATTCCCATTGGGAGGGTGAGAAAATGAACATCAAAATGAAGCTTGCAACTGCCGGCTTTATCGCAGGCATTTGTTCGGTGGGGATGGGGTCCCAAGCCCTCGCCCAATCGCCGGAGGCCAATGGCGACATCATTGTTACGGCGCAGCGCACGGAAACTCTGGCGTCGAAAACGCCGGTCGCCATCACGGCCCTGTCGGGAGACACCCTGCGAGCGGCGGGCGTCACGAATCCGACGGAATTGCAGAATTTGGTTCCGAACTTTTCGATGGTGCGCGGCGATGGCCTGCAGATCACCATCCGAGGTATCACCAGTTCCGACACTACCGAAAAGGGAGATCCGTCGGCCGCCTTCCTGCTCGACGGCATCTATATCGCCCGTCCCCAGGCGCAGGAAGTCAGCTTCTTTGACATCGGCCGGATCGAAGTGCTGCGCGGACCGCAGGGAACGCTCTACGGTCGGAACACAACCGCCGGTGTTGTTAACGTGATCTCTAACCGTCCGAAGGACGAGTTCGAGGCCGCAGCAAATGCGACCGTCGCCAACTTCGACACGCGACAGGCCGACGGCATGATCAACGTTCCGGTCAGCGACCTGTTGAGCCTTCGTTTCGCTGGGTCGTATGACCGTCGCGACAGCTATCTGATCGCGCCTGAAGGCGAAACAACCAAGGACAATCCTTTCAAGGACAATTTGTCGGGCCGTGGCCAGGCGCTTTTCACATTCTTGCCTGACATGTCGCTTTTGCTGCGAGCTGAATATAGCCGAATGCGCGGTATCTCTCTGTCGGACACGCTGAACGGGCACTATTACGCGTCGCTCGATCCGGCCGATCCCGGCTACGCCGATCAGCGCTATATCGGCCACCAGTTTTCCTCCGGTGAACTGCGGGAGCGCCAGTCCCCCAACATCGCGCCGCGAACGCGGAACCATTCCCTTGTCTTGTCGGGCGAATATGTCTGGGACTTCGGTCCGATGACATTGACATATCTTGGGGCCTATCAGAAATTCCGTCGCAATGATGTGACTTCGCTCGGCGGCATCGCAAGCGGGGCCAAGGCGGATTACCGGCAGACGTCGCACGAACTGCGCTTCGCCACGAACAACATCGACAGGCTGACGCTCCAGTTCGGCGGATATTTCTTTGATGAGAAGGCGAAGATTGATGCCTATGCGCTCGACATCTTCGGCATCCCGTTCAACCGCTTCTATCAGAATCCGGTCAAATCCCAGAACTACGCCGCATTCGGTCAGGCCACCTATGAGGTTATGGACGGGCTGCGGCTGACGCTGGGCGGTCGCTATTCGCATGACAAGAAGTCGCGTGTCGGAACGACCTTCTTTCAGCAAAGCCCCGTTTTCGATCCGGACACCGATCTGGCGCTGGCAAATTCCGCCGCGATTTCGTCGAGCAAATTCACCTGGCGCGCCGGGCTCGATCATGATCTGAACGAGAGGACGCTGATCTATGGCAGTGTCGCCACCGGCTACAAGGCGGGCGGCTTCACCGATGGCTGTCTCGACGGCACGACCACGAACGGAGTCGTATGCAACCAGCCCGTTCCGGCCGATCTGCTGTTCTACAAGCCGGAAACGCTGAAGGCCTATGAAGTCGGCGTCAAGACGCGGATGCTCGATAACGCCATTCGGCTGAACGCGTCGGCCTTCTACTACGACTATACAAACATGCAGCTGTCGACCTTCAAGGTCGTCAATAATGCCGTCCTGTTCGTCATAGCCAATGCCAGCAGTTCCACTGTGAAGGGCATCGAAGTGGAAGCAAACATAGTTCCCAGCTCCAGGAACCGGGTCGATCTGTCGTTCAACTATCTTGACGCCAAGTTCGACAAATATTTTCCCTTGGGCGAAGGGTCCGAGCCCGATTTCGCCGGGCGCCCGCTGGACCGCAGCCCGAAGGTGACCGCGTCGGCCAGCTACACCTATACCTATCCCTTTATCAACGGGGCCAACCTGGCCTTCAACGTCCGCACCAGGTTGAGCGACAGCTATGTCCTTTCATCCTATGCGACGGGGCAGCAATTCCGGCAGCCATCCTACACGCAGTCGGACGCGAGCCTGCGCTATTCCGCGCTGGATGACCGCTGGTATGCAGAAGTTTTCGTCAAGAACATCGAGAACGAGATCGTAGTGACCAACGTCGTCAATTTTGCCGGCGTCGCGGTGACGCCGGGAGATCCGCGCACTTATGGCGCGCGCATGGGCTTCCGCTTTTGATGTTGTTTCCCCTGCTGTTGGCGGCTCATGCCGCCAGCCCGGCGGCAAAGGCTCCCGAGGCGCAGCCGGTGCTAGGCTCGCGCTCGGTGCCGCTGCTGAAATTGGGCGGCCTGACGTTCAAGGACATGAACCGGAACGGGAAGATTGATCCTTTCGAGGATTGGCGCCGCCCGCCGGTCGAGCGCGCACATGATCTCGTGAAACGGATGACCGCCGCGCAAAAGGCCGGGCTGGTCGTCCATCCGATGGCTCCAGGGGAGGGCGAGTTTCCTGCCTTTCACGGATTCAAGCGGAAGGAGATGCGGCAGCTGGTCGCGAAGGACAATATCCGCTTTTTCCTGAATACAATCAGTGCCGCTCCGAGCCAAATGGCGGAGATAGCCAATGACGTGCAGGCTATCGCGGAAGCCCAGCCACTAGCGATCCCGGTGACCTTCAGTTCCGATCCGCGCAACCAGCTTTCGGATGCAGTCGGACAAAGCGTAAATGCAGGCCAATTCTCGCAATGGCCCTTCCCGACGGGTCTGGCAGCGACGGGCGATGTCGGGCTGGTCCAGCAGGCTGCCCGCATCGCATCGGCGGAATACAGGGCGGTGGGCATCCGCATGACGATGTCGCCCCAAGCGGACGTCGCGTCCGAGCCGCGTTGGGGGCGCGCGAACGGCACATTCGGTTCCAGTCCGGACGCGAACGGAAAATTCGCCGCTGCCTATATAGAAGGATTCCAAGGCGGACCGGACGGTGTGACCCCCGACGGGGTCGCTTCCGTGGTCAAGCATTGGGTCGGCTATGGTGCGGTGCCCAATGGCGAAGACGCGCTGAACTATTATGGGCGGCAACTCGCTTTCCCGGGGGGCCGATTTGACGATCATGTCCGCCCGTTTCTGGAAGCCTTCGAGTCGAAACCCGCAGCGGTGATGCTGACCTATGGCGTGGCCCCGCCCAGCATCACGATCAATGGCAGGCCTGCCGAACAGGTGGGCGCCGGCTTCAGCAGGCAGATGGTAACCGAGCTGCTGAGGGAGCGCTATCGCTACCCCGGCATCGCCATGACCGACTTTGGCATATTCGACGATTGCGGCGAGGCGTGCCGCAAGGGCATGACCGATTTCAGCGCATTTGGCATGCCATGGGGCGTCGAAGATCTTACGCCCAAGCAACGGATCGCCAAGGCTTTCGACGCGGGCGTCGATCAACTGGGCGGCTATGGGAACAGCGCCGCGGTGCTTGAACTGGTGCGCAGCGGTCGTGTTGCGATCGCGCGGTTGGATCGTTCGGTCGAGCGTTTACTTACCGTCAAATTCCAGATGGGCGAGTTCGAGAATCCCTATGTCGATCCCGCGGCGGCCGACCGGATTGTCGGTTCCACCGAGTTCCGCGAAGCAGCTGCCGAAGCGCAACGGCGTTCGCTGGTCTTGCTGAAGGATGACGGCAAAGCACTGTCCGCTGCTCGCCGGGCACGCCATGTCTGGTTGGTCAACGCTTCGGCTGACGTTGCGCGCCAATATGGCTTCGACGTCGCGAAAGATCCCGCGGGAGCGGACTTCGCCTTCGTCCGCATCGCATCGCCGGCTCATAATCGGTCTGGCGATCTGATGGCAGACGTGATGAAACAGGGCGCGCTCAGCTTCGATCGCGACAATACGGACCTGCAGGCTGTGGAACGGGCCAGTGCCTCAGGCCTCCCCCTAATCGTCGTGGCGCATCTCGATCGGCCCGCCATATTAACGCCGATCGTCGCAAGGTCGGGCGCCGTCATCGGCGAATTCGGTGCCAGCGACGCGGTTCTATTCGACATGCTGAAGAAGGGATCGGAGTTCCAAGGGAAATTGCCCTTCGAGCTGCCGTCCACTGACGTCGCGGTGGAGGCGCAGCTGCCCGACGTCCCGGATGATTCGCATGATCCGCTCTTTCCCCGCGGTTTTGGTCTGACAGGAAAATAGCGGGACATCCTTGCGCGATCCGTTCACGAGCCTGATATCGTTGCAGTGCCCGGCCGCCATTAGAAGAGGGCCTTCCAGCGGGACATCGAAGCGGCGCCTGGCTGGAACTGGTCGGGATCAAGCTGCTCGGACTTGCGCCCGGACCGATGGCGCGTGAATGCGTCGACGATCGACTTAAACCACTCGATCTCTGCGTCGGCCTCGCTCGTGGCCACGATCACATTGGCCCGTTTGCGTGACTGCTCCAGTGCGAGCCCATGGAGCGCACCGACGTCGCCGGGCAGGTCCGCTTCCATGAGCATCAAAGGCGTGAAACAGTCGAAGAAAGCTCCGTAAACGGGCAATCTGCGAGGCGATCGGTCGGCGTCCGCCATGCACCCGGCGCCAGTCCAGACCTTGGAGCAAAGCAACCAGTTGCGCCGACGTCACGCTAGATGGGCCGCGGCCTTCATCGTATTGCTTAGCAAACACGCGATAGTCATTGGCCCGACACCGCCAGGTACGGGCGTGATTGCCTTTGCATGGCTCATCTCCGTTATCGCAACATCGCCAACGATTCGCGCCTTGCCGTCCTGCCCGGCCACGCGGTTGATTCCCACGTCGATGACAACCGCCCCTGCGCGCACCCAGTCGCCGCGAACCAGCTGCGCGCTTCCGGCGGCCGCCACGACGATATCGGCTCCTGACACGATATCCTTCAAATCGCGCGTATGCCTGTGGGTGATTGTGACCGTGCAGCCGCGTTCCAGCAGCAGCAGGGCTATCGGCTTGCCGACGATATTGGACTTGCCGATCACCACGGCATTCAACCCTCGAAAGTCAGCAACCACGCTTTCGAGGAGCATCATGCAACCAAGCGGCGTGCAAGGGACCAGCGCGGTGCTTCCGCCGCCACTGCTCAGACGCCCGACATTGACCGGATGAAACCCGTCGACATCCTTTTGCGGCGAGATAGCATCGAGAATCTTGGCTGCGTCGACTTGAGCGGGAAGTGGCAACTGGACGAGGATGCCATGCACGTCCGGCTTCGCGTTCAGCTCCTGGATCAAATCCAGGAGTTCTGTTTCACTGATTGAAGACGACAGCCGATATTCGAAGGAGTGCATGCCGACCTGCTTGGTCTGGATGACTTTTCTGGACACATAGACTTCGCTTGCTGGATCCGTTCCAACCAGGACGACCGCGAGCCCCGGCACGGTACCGGTCGAAAGTCTGTAGCTGTTTACCTTTTCGGTGACGCCGGCGAGAAGCTGTGCGGCCATGGTCTTGCCATCGATGACTTGCATATCAGCTCTGGAAGACAACAGTTTTGGTCCCGTTTACAAACACCCTCTCCTGGAGGTGCCAAGCGACCGCGCGCGCGAGAACACGTCGTTCGATGTCGCGCCCCTTCTGAACGAGCGATTCGGGGGAATCAGCGTGATTTATATGCTCGACGTCTTGCGCGATAATCGGGCCCTCATCCAAGTCCGCCGTGACATAATGCGCGGTTGCGCCGATCATCTTGACGCCGCGATCGAACGCTTGGTGGTAAGGCTTCGCGCCCTTGAAACCCGGTAAGAAAGAGTGGTGGATGTTAATACAGCGACCCGACAAAAATGCCGCCAGATCGTCCGAAAGGATCTGCATATAACGGGCCAGGATGACGAGATCGGCGCCCGTTTCGTTCACGATCTTTTTGATCTGAGCCTCCTGCTCCGCTTTCGTCTCGCGGGTCACCGGCAGGTGAAAAAAAGGGATGTCTCCCAAGCCGCCTAAGCGGAGGGCTGACCGTGGGTGGTTGCAGATCACCCCAACCACATCCATGCCGAGGTCGCCGATGCGATTGCGATAAAGCAAGTCTCCCAGGCAGTGATCGAATTTCGACACCAGGATCAGGACCTTCGGCTTTTCATCGCGCAACCTTAGCTTGGTCTCCGTCGAGAATGTCTTCGACAGATCGCTGATCTGGACCGAAAGCGCCTCGATATCGCCGCCTGCTTGAAACTCGACGCGCATGAAGAAGCGCTGGGTCGCGGCATCCTCGAACTGCCGGGATTCGATTATGTTCGCACCAGAGGCGAACAAGGCAGAAGTAACCGACGCAACGATGCCCGGTTGATCGGAGCATGTAAGCGTTAGAATGTAGCAATCGTCCGACACAAGCGTATCTCCAAGTTGATCGTCACGCGGCGTTCGAAACCAGCTGCGCCGAATGGTCTCTCGCCCAGTGGGCCGCTTTCGAAATTCCTCCGAAAGGATAGAGGTGGATCTTGACCTCCCCATGAGAGCTGGGGGCCATCTTGTCCGCGAGTTCCGTCAGATAGGCGTCAGGGGTCGCCGTCGAGAAAAGTTTGGTGATGGACGCACCATATTTGGAGATTACCTTGGCCGACGCGCCGACACCGCAACGCGTCGCGAAACGCAGCAACGCCTTGACGCTGGTAGGGCCAGCGATGCCGATCCGAACCGTACCCGCGAAGCCTTCGGCGCGAACGGCTGCCAGCCATTTGGCCGATGCTGCTGCGTCGAAGCCGAACTGCGTTACGACCTCACATCCCATACCCCGGGCACTGCACGCCATGCTCTTGTCTCGCATGGCGGCGCTCAATTCCTGATTGCCAATTGCCGGATGGCCTTCCGGATAGCCCGCGATCCCGACGTTCCGGACACCGTATCGCTCGAGCAGCCCGCTTTGAATGAGGGCCAGTGCATCGGCGTACGGACCAGATGCAACTGGAGAATCTCCAGCAATAACGAAGATATTTTCGCTCGCGCCAATCTCATGTAAGCTCCGCAGCGCCTCCTCCAGAACGGCTTCAGAGGACAAATGCCGGGCAGCGAGGTGCGGCACAGGAACGAATCCGCAATCGAGGGCTGCTTGCGCTGCCGCCACACGCGCCCCAAGCTCCTCATTCGGGAGAAACGTAATGGACACCCGGGTGCCGGCCGGCATCAGAGGGGCTGCTTCAACTAAAGCGTCCCTGTCCCGAGACGTAATCTCGAGTGAGTAGTCGTTCGTCAACATCGGCTATTTCCTAAATCTGTTCGGCGATGAACCGCTCGGCGGCGCCGCTCAACCTGCGTTAGCTTCCAATTACGCCGCCGCGATCACGTCGCTGTTGACGACGTTATGTTTGATCTGACGAACGGTATCGGCATAGGGCGCCGGAGCCACGGTCACCCGCACCTCGCACTGCCGGTGCGGTTCGACATGGGGCTTGCGCGACCCCCCATTGGGTTCGCCCCACGTCAGGACCAGTTCCGTACCTGGCTCGGCGTGCTCCAGATCCACCGAGGCAAGCGACAGCATCTTTCGTTCGTTCGAACTGTAGCCGACAAAGTTAGAGCGGGCCGCCAGCTTTCCATCGGTCGAACGGACTGCGTCATATTGCTGGAAGGCATAGGCGGCCGTCGGCATGCGAAGCATCTTGCAAGGCGTTCCGGGCTCGAGCAGCGAACGCATGATGCTGTCTACATCGTCGGGATTCCAGATCAGCGTCCGACGGGCGCGCTCTGGCTTCTGTGCTTTTGCCTCAAGCGCTTCGCGACCGATGAAGTCGTGGTCGAACCGGATGCGGCCATCGACGCCCAAATCCCACGGCGTCATGTAATAATCGTAGATGTTTTCCGAATAAAAGCTGCCGCCAAGCTGGGCGTTTGCCTCCCAGGAAGACGAAGGCAGCCAGTCGCGATAAGCCTTCAGGCCGGGGTCGGTATAGACGGCCGGAAAAGGAGACGCCATCCACCCGCTCTCGGCAACGGTGCTGAAATAAGCGAGCGTGCCGCCTTCCACCAGGCCGAATTCCTTACCCACACGATGCATTGCTTCGCGGATGGCGGGGCCATCCTCATAATCGCCCGACAGTTCGACGCCTTGATGGCCGGCCATGCCGTGCCGGAGGGCCATCACGTCTCGACCGGCGATGCGGACCTTGGCAGTGTGGAAAAACTTGATTTCCGGCACGTCGCCTTCAACCAGATTTGCGAAAATCTTCGCGGCGTTCGGGCCGTCCATGCCGAAGCGGAACTTGACACGGCGGCCGGACGGATTGGCGGCCGTGTGGTTATCGCGCAGAAGCTCGACATCATAACCACCGGTCCGGGCATTGAATTCGACCCAGTTCAGGCATGGCATACCGCTGACCATTTCGAACTCTTCTTCCGAATGGCAGTAGACCAACGACTCGCCGATGACATAACCCTCATGGTTGCAGACGATAAACTGCTTCGCCACACCCGGCTTGAACTTAGCGAAACTGTTGACGCCAAGGTTGCGCAGCAGGCGAAGCGCGTCCCGGCCGCGAACGAAGAGCTCGGGCATGTGATGCGATTGATCGAACATCACCGCGGCCTGACGCCAGGCATTCTGTTCGACGACCCAGTTCAGATTCTCGAACGGCACCGGGGTCAGGCCCGCTCGTGCCTTCACATGCGGCGCCTTGGTATCGTTGTAGAAATAATCGACAAGATCGACCTTCGATTGCAGGAGCTGGCCAAGGTTCTGGTCGGGCGTGCTGTTATTCGTCATCCTTGTCACCTGTGATATGGTCGCTGCAAATGGCCGCGACTTGAGATTTATGAAAGACGGTGCTGATCTGCCCGAATTCCGCGGTTTGCCTGTTGGCCGGTGACAATTAAATACGTGGACGGGCCATCGTTGCCAACCCGGTCGGTCGGTAGCTGAGACTGCTGAGACCTTATTTATATGTCTAAAAACAGTTAGTTATGTGTCAGTGGATAGCCGAGCGCATCAGCCGAATGCATGGCGGACATATGCTTTTGGCTGCCATTTGTTGCCCTGTGTCGCGTTCCTGCCTTAGACTTGGCAGGCACTCGCACAGCTGGCGGAACAAGCACGGCATGTGTCGATGACCTGATTTTCAGATGGGAATTAATCATGCCAGATGCACCAAGTGACGAAACGGCCGTCGCCTCTTTGCGCAATCTCATCATGCTGGGCAGTAGGATATTGAGCCGGCAAGGCGTGTTGGATAGCTTTGGACATGTCAGTGCTCGCCATCCTTTGCGTCCTGACAAGTTCCTACTCCCCATTCGCAAGGCGCCTGACCTGATCGAGCTCGGGGATCTCGCGGAGTTCGACATGCAAGGGAACGTCGCTGAGGGGGAACTGCGCCCGGTATTCCTTGAGCGCTTCATCCATGCAGCCATCTATGCAGCGCGGCCCGAGGTGAACAGCATCGTGCATAGTCACTCTCCCGCAATCGTGACCGCGAGCGTCGTGAAGAGCCAACCCCTGCGCGCCGTTTGTCATGTCTGCGCCTTCCTGGGAACATCTGTACCGAATTTCGAAATCCGTGACGTCGCCGGCGATCGTACCAATTTGCTGATAGGTGACATGGAACTGGCTAACGCTCTTGCGAAAGTCCTGGCACAACATGACGTCGTCCTGATGCGCGGCCATGGATCAACCACGGCAGGCGCTACGGTGCAGCAAGCGGTTTATCGCGCGATTTACGCAGAGAAGAACGCGAAGATACAGGCGGCCGCGATGGCAATGGGGGAGGTCACGTTCCTGAGCGAGGGCGAGATAGAGACAGCGGCACAAATGAGCGCCGTTCAGGATGAGCGCACATGGGCAAGCTGGGTTCGCGAACTTGGGTGCTGATCGCCATGCGACCAAAGACAATTCTCGATCCGGCGAAGGCGCACAGTGCCGTGTGCGATTTTCGCGCCGCAGAGATAGTCGATGCGATATCGCGGTGGCTACGCCATCGCCGGGCTGTTTGGCAGGTAAACGTCGAACCTATTGGCTAAGCGCTTGGAAATCGTGATATCAGCGGCGATACAGAAGGAGAACATTATGTGCGCCGCCACTGCTTCGACGATACTCCGCCCTGAAAGCGAGGCTGCTCAAGCCCGCGCTGAATATCGACGCGGCTACAGCCTCCCGCAATATTACTACTCGACCACCGACAGCTTCGATCGCGATATTGCGAGACTGCGCGAAACGATGTGGTTCATGGCAGGGCACGAGTCACAAGTCCCGAACCCAGGCGATTACAAAATCTTTGAAATTGCCGGCGAAAGCATCATCCTCTGCCGTGACACCGAGGGCAAAGTACACGCCTTCTACAATGTTTGCCGCCATCGCGGCTCGCCAATTTGCGTGGCGAATGAAGGCAATGCCAAAGCATTCGTCTGCCCTTACCACAGCTGGACCTACTTGCTTGACGGCACGCTGAAGCGTCCGCGCGCCATGGACCGCACGTTCGTCCCGAAGGATTGGAACCTCAAGCCTGTGCATCTTGGCAATTTGGAGGGGTTGCTGTTTGTCTGCCTTGCCCAAGGCGATGCCCCGGAATTCGAAGAATATGCGGGGCGTATTCGCCCCTTCATCCGGCAGTACGGGATCAAGGCAAGCAAGGCAGCCTATGTTCAAGATGATCTGATTGAAACCAATTGGAAGCTGCCGCTCGAAAACTTTCGTGAAAACTATCACATCTCGACCGTACACAAAGATTTGGGGCGCGTGATGGGTGGGGCAATGGAGCTCTCGAATGGTGAGACGCTGACGGAGCGGTTGGAACGTTTGGGACGCCAGCTTCCAATGGTCTATGACGAGCCCGGAGCCCCCTACCTGCAACAGGCAATTCAATTCATGATTGGACAGGGATTCCGCAGCGCATCGATGGACGGCCAGCCCGTTTCAAAGTTGATGAGTGACTTCACGGAATGGTCCGAGGCCTGGACCTATGTCAATTTCAGCCCCTTGTCGCATGTCAACATGTTCGACGACTTCACCATCATGATTTTCTTCACTCCCATCTCTGCTTTTCAAACAAAAACGAGCATGGTCTTCCTCGTCGCAGACGACGCGGAAGAGGGCAGGGATTATGATGTGAAGAAGCTGACCGAGCTTCTCACGATCACCATGGGGGAGGACAATGTCGTGCTGGAGCGGCATCAGAAGGGCATCAACTCTTCGGCCTATGAGCCTTGCCCGGTGGCACTTGAAGAAGAGCAAGTGACCTTGTTCCACGACTGGTATTTCAACAACGTGGTCGATCCGGCTCGGGCCTGAACCCATGCGGGAAGATAAACGCTTACCCTAGGGAGCCCTCCCTGAACGAACAGGGCCTGTCTTCGGTCAGGCTTTGTTACGTTCAAGGACAATCGAAAATCAGTAGCAAGTCGGCTTGTCCCCGGTCGCAATACTTCATGCGCGAAAGCAATTTGCACGATGCACGGCCGCCTGCCTCGACCCACAAGCACGGCATCCCCGATGAGCGCGCACGAATTTATCGGGATGATGGCTGCCATCATGTCGATTTATGCGTTGGGCGTGGATATGATGCTGCCCGCGCTGCCTGAGATGGCAGCCTCGCTAAAAATCACCGAGCAGAACGATCAGCAGTGGATTATCACCGCCTTTCTGATTGGCTTCGGGATCGGCCAGTTGTTCATGGGACCCCTCGCTGATCGGTTCGGGCGACGCCCGGTCATGCTGGGAAGCCTCCTGTTCTTTGCGGTCATCTGCGGTGCATCAACGCTAGCTTACGATCTCCCTACGATTGTCATCACTCGCATGCTTCAAGGTTTCGCGACGGCGGCTGCCCGCGTTGTGACGATCTCCATCATTCGTGACCGCTTCTCCGGTTCCCAGATGGCTCGCGTCATTTCTCTCATTTTCATCGTCTATCTTGCGGTTCCCGTTCTCGCTCCGCCTCTTGGTCAACTGGTGATAGCCGTCGCCCCGTGGCAATCGATTTTCGTCGCGCTTAGCGTCTATGCGTTGCTGATCTTCGCTTGGGGGGCCGTCCGCTTGCGCGAAACGCTAAACCCGAAGGACGTGCGCCACATTTCCGTATCCGAACTGACTTCGGCTGCGAGATTCATCCTGCGCGATCGCCATTTCGTTGCCTACACGCTGGCCGCAACGTTACTGATCGGCAGCATGATCGGCTTCATCAGCTCCGCGCAGCAGATCTTTTCGGACGTTTTCCACGCCGGTCACTATTTCACGATCGCCCTTGCCGGTATCTCGCTCTTCATGGCTGCTGCCGCCTTCCTCAACTCCCGCATCGTAGTTCGACTTGGTGCCCGGCGGGTTTCACATACCGCTCTGATTGTCATGGTCGTCGCTTGCGGCGTACATCTGGCGCTGGTCATGGGAGGAGTCGAAACGCTGCCGACTTTTCTAATCCTGCAAAGTTTCATCATGTTCTTCTATGCGCTGGCGAGCGGCAACTTCAACGCGCTCTGCATGGAGCCGGTCGGTCACATTGCCGGAGCAGCATCATCTATCCAAGGATTTCTGCAAACGGTCGGCGGCGCGGCCATCGGAATCATAATAGGACAAAGTTACAACCACAGCACGCTCCCGATCGCCGCGGGCTATCTGTGTCTTTCGCTCTTAGCGCTGGGAGTAGTGCTGATCGCCGAACGCGGAAAGCTTTTCGGTTGAGCGTGGCATTGCAGCGACGCCGAGCCCAGCCCCCGCCACCCACATCGAGCAGCTTCATGAGCTACCAGACAAAAATCCTTCTGGCCGCATTCGTTCCGTTGGTCTGTTATAGAAAGCACGTTGAGCGCTCCGGCCTCTGAGACTCGTCGCGCAATAACAGCGTCCGTCTTCGCAGACTGACGCACATTGAAACGGAGAAGGATGTCGATGACCAATTCAGGTTCGGTCCAGTATCATGACCTCACCATTCCGGACATGAGCGGAAAAGTGCTCACAGTTCTCGGCCCGATCGAGCCTGAGCAACTGGGCACGACGTTGATGCACGAGCATATGATATTCGATTTCGGCGTTAATCGACCTGATTTCTTCAAGCCGCATTTCTGGTCGCATACTTTTCAGAAGCCGTATCCCGGCGACGAGCAGGTCGAATTGCTATTGAAAAACTGGGATACGCGCATCAACTTGGAAAACGGCTATAAACTGATGAATTATCAGGATTTCAACTTTTTCATCCGAGATGAGTTCTGGTGCCGCGACGATATAGACGACGCTGTCGAAGAGATGCTCGCCTTCAAATCTCTGGGCGGCAAAACAGTGGTGGACCAAACGCCGACCGACCTCGGCCGCGATCCCGAAAAGCTTCGTGAAATATCGGTTGCGACGGATATGCATGTGGTGATGGGCACAGGCAGTTTTCTCCTGGCACCCAACAACCCTGCGGGAAAACCGATCGATGAAATCACCTATGCTATGGTTCGTGACGTGGCCATGGGGGTCGGCGAGAATAAAATACGTGCAGGGCTGCTCGGCGAGATATGCGGCGGCGTGTGCGAACATGACGATACAGAACTGACATTCCTTCGGGCGGCCGCCCGAGCGAGCCGACTGACCGGTGCGGCTCTGAGCATTCACACCGATTCCGAACAGAATGGTAATCGCCATCATTCCGTGCTCGACGTGATCGAGGAAGAGGGAGGCGATCTGACGCGTGTCATCATCTGCCACATCAGTGCTACGGAGTGCGAGGATCTCGACTTCCTTGAAGGCCTGATGCGCCGTGGCGCAATCCTGTCGTTTGACCATATCGGCTATCCTCTCACCTGGCACACGAAGGCCTACGATCAGAAAGAAATGGCAGATGGCATCATCGCCTTGATCAGGCGAGGCTATGCGTCGCAGATCATCGTCGGCCAAGACACCGCGCCGAAGGACACGTTGCGCAAATACGGCGGCCGCGGCTTTACCTACATCCAGGAAAAGCTGCTCCCCTATATGAAGAGCAAGGGTGTCTCCGAAGCCGCGATCACCACCCTGATGGTGACCAACCCTCAGCGCATTCTCGCCTTGGTTCCCCCCCAGCCGCTAGGCGGCAAGGGATAGCGGTCACCGCTTAAGTTGGGATAGGATCACTGCCATGAAGTATCGCTCGCTGGGCCGTACAGGTCTACAAGTATCAGCGCTGAGTTTCGGCGCGCTGACATTCAGCGATGGCATGGGTGCCGGATCCGTGGGCCGTACGTCGAGCAAGGATGCCGAGCGGATCGTTGGGCTTTGTCTGGACGCAGGCGTGAATCTGTTCGACACCGCTGACGCCTATTCGGACGGGCGGTCCGAAGAGATATTGGGTGAAGCGATCTGCAATCGGCGGAAAGAAGCGTTGATTGCTACGAAGGTTTTCGGGCGGATGGCACCGGGCGCAAACAACATGGGCGCGTCGCGCCACCACATAATTGACGCCTGCGATGCCAGCTTAAGGCGTCTGAAAACTGATTATATCGATCTCTACCAACTTCATGGTTTCGATAGCCTGACACCGCTCGAGGAGACATTGCGGGCATTGGACGATCTCGTACGGGCGGGCAAGGTCCGATATATCGGTGCATCCAACTATGCGGGCTGGCAGCTTATGAAAGCGCTCGGCATCTCGGACGCTCGCAATCTGGAACGTTACGCTTCGCAGCAAATCTATTATTCCCTCATCGGCCGCGACGGGGAGGCCGAACTGCTGCCCCTTGCGAGGGATCAGGGCGTCGGCGTGCTCGTCTTCAGCCCGCTCGCATTCGGCTTGCTGTCGGGCAAGTTTCGGCGGGGCAGACCCGATCCGGAGGGAGCGCGTGCGACAGCCTTTGGGGCGCCCATCAAGATCGATCGCGAGACAGTCGACAAAGTCACCGACTTGCTGGCGGAACTAGCGAGCAATCGAGGTGTCAGCGCCGCACAATGCGCGATCAATTGGCTGCTCTCCAAGCCGGCGGTGAGCTCGGTAATCGTGGGCGCGAGCAATGAGACGCAGCTAAACGACAATCTTGCCGCTGTACATTGGTCGCTGACGCCGGAAGAAGTTGCGCTACTGGATGAGGCGAGCGCCGTGCCGCTGCCTTATCCTCACCCCATTACACAGCAGTGGTTCGCTGAACGAAACCCCGCTTGACGCAAATGGCATAACCGCCTGCGTCAACAAGGATGGCGTTGCCCCCTCAGTCTCCCGCTGCATGCATGAACCGGCTGGCGATCGTCTGCCTCAGCCACCGACATCCGGGGTCACGATTGGTGCGCGCATGCCAGAACTGCATCATCGTAATTGGGGCAATATCGAATCCGCAGTCGATTTCTTCGATAAGACCGGTTCGGAGATGCTCCTCAACCACCGATCTGGGCAGCATCGCCACATAGTCCGTCCCGGCAAGAATCAAGGGCGCAGTCATATAATGGCGGATTACCGCCTTTATCTTGCGGCGCGAAGAGACTGCTCCCAGAGACCGTGCAACATATTGCTCTGCAATGGCTGGAGAATCCACGATCAGATGATCGCACTCCAGAAACTGCGCGATGCTCGCGTCGGCGGCTAGCGGGTGGCCAGGCCTTGCAACGCAGACGATCGCTTGGTTGAACAGGCGCTGCTGATAAAAATCGACGTGCAGAGTGGGTAACTGACCCAGCGCCAAATCAACTTGACCGCCTTCCAGCGCCTCCCGGTAATTGCTGCGTTCTCGCTGATGGACGACGACCCGAACCTTTGGCGCGACTTTCGATATATGCTTCAGCAGTTCGGGGAGAAAAATCATCTCTCCCGCATCCGTGCACAGGAGGTTGAAGGTTCTTGCCGATGTAAAAGGATCAAAGACCCGATCGCTAAATATTGCCGCCTCTATGCTGGCCAGCGCATGGCTGATCGGTTCGGCCAGCTGCTCCGCAAAAGGCGTCGGCTGCATGCCCGAGGTTGTTTTGACAAACAACGGATCCCCCAGAACCTTACGCAGCCGGGCGAGAGCGTGACTGATGGAAGACTGTGCCAAGTCCAGCTTGCGACCGGCCTCGGTGACGTTGCCTGTCGCAATGACGGCTGCGAACACCTTCATCAGGTTCAAATCGAGATCGCGAAACTCAGCCTTATGTTTAAGCGCCATGTAAAAACTCGATCCGACCCCATTCGCAGTGGATTTAATACGATGTGGCAGAAGGTCGCGATTGTCCAGCATATGCATGAGATTGATAAGGCCAATTCTCCTCATGCAACCGGGGAGATTGGCTCTAGCATACTGATATATATAAATATTATTTCAGGCCGTGTCGATGTCAGGGCCGGACGTCGATTTGACGGAACTCTGGGGCGTCCCTACGATATTGGCCAATCGACTTATCGCCGAGGCGATGAGAAATTCCCGTCAACCAACGGCCGATGCGCGAACCGACGCGACAGGTAGGCCGCCATTAAAGAGAAGCGACATGCCAAAGATTACTCCGGAGATGCGGCAGGCACCTGAAGGCTATTTTAATGTTCGGTTCGGGAAGCCGGAATACACGGACTGGATCGACGAGAGCAAATCATGGAAGGAGAGCGTCTACATCGGCGACTGGTCATTCCTCTGGGAACGCCGGATCAAGGGCCCGGACGCCGAGAAGCTACTTTCCGCAATTTCGGTCAATACCTTTACCAACTTCCCGGCGACTAAAGCCAAACACCTCATCCACACCGATCACAATGGGAAGGTGATCCACGAGGGCGTCCTCAACAAGGTCAGCGACGAAGAGTATGTCCTTTTTGGCCGCGGTGCTTTCTGGGCCGAATATCATGCCAAAAAGGGTGGATATGATGTCGAGGTAAAGGGTGAAGACTTTTTCAATTTCCAAGTTTCCGGACCCTTTGCGATTCACGTGGTCGAAAAGGCCGCAGGTCAGAGCCTACGCGACGTGAAGTTCATGCATTTCGGCGTGATCGAAATTGCGGGTGTCAAGCTCTGGGCGCTCCGGCAGGGGATGGCTGGCGAGATCGGTTATGAGCTGCAGGGCCCACGAGAGCATGGGCCGGAAGTCTACGCAGCCATTCTGGCAGCAGGCCAAGAATTTGGCATCCGCCGTATGGGTGCCCGTGTATCTGGCGTGAATCACCTCGAGGCTTGCTTCCCGACAATCGTAGTCGATTACCTTCCAGCTATCTTCGAGCCGAACATGGAATCCTATCGGGAGATGTTCACCTCGGCGATGCCGGGTTTTGCGATAACCTTCAACGTCGCTGGCAGTTTCGACGGACAGGAAGTCAGTGATTATTATCGAAGTCCCGTCGAGCTTGGCTGGGGCCGAAATATTAAGTTCGACCACGATTTCATCGGCGATGCCGCGCTAAAGGAAGAGCTGGCCGATCCGCGCCGGACCATCCGGACGCTCGTCTGGAATGCCGAGGACGTGCTCGAAGTCCAGGCATCCATGTTCCTCCCCGGCGAACCCTATCCATTCATGGACTATCCGCGCGACCAGCGTGGCTTCATGTGGTGTGACAAAGTAATGAGGGGGGGGCGGATGATCGGCACCGCTACGTCTCGCGGTTATAGCTTCCACTTCCGGGAAATGATCTCGCTGGCGACCCTGGACGTCGCCGATGCCGACATCGGCGGCGACGTCGTCGTGATATGGGGCAATCCCGGTGGACCCCAGAAGGAAATCCGCGCGAAAGTTGCACCCGCACCTTACAAAGCAGACAACCGCAGGGCGGACGTAAAAGCGATCTGACCTTCTTAGGTCATCGGCGCAAAAGCAGGGAATTGCCCGGCCGCGCGAGGCAGGATTCCGGTTGATGACCGAGCGAGAGAGATTTGCGTGATGGGTTCCAAGACCTTTTCCACTACCAAAGTTCGTGTTCGCGACTTGCCGCTTCTGGCCGACATTGGCATCAACCCGGACGAGATCGGGCGCCGACAGCCGCTTGTCATCAGCGTGGAGCTCACACTGCTGTCAGGCCCCGTGTCCATCATCGGCGAGACGGTTGACTATCGGCGGATTGTCAGCGCGGCGGAGAGGATCGCCGAAGTACATATTTCGTTATTGGAGATTTTTGCTCACGCGCTCGGCGAAGAATGCGTCAGTTGGCCTTCCGTGGTGAAAGCGTGCGTCAGCATCGACAAGCCGTTCGCGCTGATGCGCGGCATGGCAGGCGTCGAGGTGCTGGTGGCCCGCGAATAGCATTTTCCGACCTGCGCCGAAGGCCGCCACCTGATACCATCATTAACCGGACAAAATGGTCCTGGCAGACAATCCGCAGCGCTTATTCCAATAGGCGCGGGAAGCGGGTTGTCGGCCCCTCCAGATCTCCGAGCTCTTCTGAATGGTCGACGTAACGCCTTCACGTTCGACCCTTGGCGTAATCATGATCGATCACTTCGTGGGTGAATCAATCAACCTGTGCCGCGGATTACGTACCGGGCCGAAATAGCCAAGGACGAATATGGTTCCGACTGCGGAGGGAAGCGACACGGCGTTCAGTGGCGCCGCGCCCCTCAAGTGGGTCTTGCGTTTACTCTCCGGCGGAATTGTCCTCGTTTTCCGGATGATCTGCTCCATCCGTTGGCTTTCCTCGGAAAGTAGCCATCGTAAGCGCAAGGATCGCGTCGGCCGCCCGGGACAAGGGGCGGCGCTGCTTGTATATGATGCTCAGCACTGTCCGCAGGCTGGGGCCGGTGATAGCGCGAGCGGAAAGCATGCCCTGATCCAACTCCTCTTTCACCGCGCCCAGCGGCAGGATAGTCACACCCGTTCCGCTTTTCACCAGTTCCACGACCAACGATTGCGACTCCACTTCCACGAGCGGGTCGATTGTCGTTTCGGCTTCTGCGGCCGCCTCTTCAAGGGCCAGCCGCATGCCATGGGGGGAGGGAGGAATGATCAGGGGGAGATTCTCCAGGTCCCGGAACTCGATCGGTCCATCAGTTGGACTGAAACTGCCCGCCGGGCCCACCAGGTGAAGATCTTCTACCAGCAACGGAGTGACAACTAATCCACGATCGGACGACGCATTGAACACGCACGCGAGGTCCAGCTTATCTTCCAGCACCATCTCGACCAAGTCGTGAGATAGCGCCTGGACCACGTTCAGCTTAATATGAGGCATTTCGCTGAGACTTCGATGAACAAGCCGAGAGGACAACGCGGCGGTGGCCGGCGTAACGCCTAATGATACTCGGCCACGGGGGACTTCCGACAAATCCTGTACGGCCAGGCGCGCGTCTTGAAGACCTTGCAGAAGCTTTCGGCTGTGTTCAAGCAGCACGGCGCCGGCTTCGGTTGGCTCAACGCCGCGAGAGTGGCGGACAAGCAACTGCACGCGGAGGTCGGCTTCCAGGTTTCTGATCTGCCAACCGACGGCCGGCTGAGCGATGCGCAGCTGCTCAGCCGCCTTGGTAACGCTCTTCTCCTCAACTACCCGAACAAAATACAGGAGTTGTTTGAAATCCATTCCAGCAGCCTCTCAAGATTTTTATTTCCGGCAGTTTAACGCACCCGAGGGGATTATGCCAGCACGAGCCGAGCGAAAGTCGCGCCCATGCTGGTCGGGCGGTTCGTGAGCATCTCAAAGCCACCACGCGCTCGCGGTGAGGTTATCAAAAGACCGTGCTCTGCCGACGGGTCGATGCCGCTTAGGTTGCAACCATCCGGCGGTCTTTCGACCTTATTTTGCCGAAGACGATCAAAAACAGCCCCCCGCCAAAGCTGTAAAGCGCAGCGGAGGACGCAAAGGCTGGCGTCACATCGTTTTCGCCGACAACAAGTGACGCAAGAAGAGGACCTACCGCCAGTCCCAACATGGAAACCGGCTGCAGCAACAACGCGAGCCGGCGGCTGGGGTCGAGGCCGATCAGCATCTTCAAAGCATAGGTGATCAATCCGTTCCATAAGGCACCGAACAGGCACATTTCGGTGACATAGAGCGCGGGTGCATGACTATAGCACATGATCGCGACCGTGATTGCCTGGCAAAGGGCGCCCAGAGGAAGTACCACGCTCTCCTTCAGTTTCCAGCCGACCCACCCGACGATGAAGGCGCTGACCATTCCCGAAATGGTGAGGCCCGCCAAAGCGACTCCAACGGTTGCATCGGAAATGGACATCTCCTTGGCCAATTGAACCGCGTAGGTGAGAGCGGCTCCGGTGGCCGTAAATTGGACCAAGACGGCAAAGATGCCAAGCTTCGCCCACGGGGGAGCCAGCACGGCCGGGTCGCCGCGATGGTCCTGCGTCTGTACAGGAAAGCTCACAGGCAGTCTCAGACCTGCAAGTATGGAAACCACGCCAAAGCAGGCCAGTAGCGTGAAGGCATAATCGGGACCGCGCGCTGTCACTTCTGCCGGAAGGGCATAGCTGCACAATATCATCGGCACGACGCTGGCAGACATGAAGTAGGAGTTCATCTTTTCCGGATTCTTCGTGTAAGTTATCACCATCATCGACGCGGCGAGCAGGACTCCTTCCAGCAGCCCGGACGCGGTTCTCGCAAGCAGGAGTGGAATTTCTGCATCTATCGACCAGCAGATAATATTGATTGCGATCAGGAAGGCTGCAGCGGCCAATATCTTGAGGCGGAAACTGCCCCTTCGTAACAGGCCCGCGCCAAAGGCGGATCCGGTGGCCAGCCCCAGCATTTCACCCGTTGCGATCTGTCCGATCGCCCGGGTGTCGATCTTACCGGCGGAGACAAGCGCTGCCAGTAAAATAGGCAGAACTGAAATGGTTATTAGCGCCGTTGTTCCGAGGACCATCGCCGCGATAACGGCAGTAAGCGACATGTCTATATGAGCCGAGGGAGACGAAACTCTCATAGCATGAACGGCCGGATCGTACGCATCGGCATCGGGAAAAGTCTCATTTGCTGAGTGATTAAGTGCTGGATTATCGTCGATTGGGTTATTCACCATCTCTATCTCCCGGCCGCCGCTCAGCCTTCAAAGACCCGTCGTGGATCGAAATGCGCGAAGGCAGACTTTTTTCGCCGCGGGCAAGTCATATGACCCGCATTTCATCCCTCAACGAGCTGACAATAACTCCCTTTCAGCGGTTGCCCGGAAATGGGTCCGTGCACTTCCCGGTGCGTCACCGATCTGGCTGACCATCAGGATGCCGCGGTACCCTTTTTGCGGATTGACGAACCCGACCGTGCCAGCCGCGCCGTCCCAACCGAACGTTCCGGCCGATGGGCCGCTCAGCGTCACCATTCCGCCGGCGCCGAATCCATATCGAGTCGGCACACCGTCGCTGGCCGGCGGCTCCAATCCGTCGAACTTGACGCCCGCCGGCAGCAAATCCGACAATGCCATCCTTACAGTGTCCGCCTTCATGACCCGACGCCCTTCAAACGTTCCGCCGTTCTCGATCATTCGCAGGAAGCGGTCATAATCTTCCGCCGACGATACCAGCCCCGATCCGCCATAGGCAAAACTGGGGGCGCGCGAAAAAACGGACTTGTTGCCGGGATCGATGGCGACCTTTAGAAAACCTGCATAGGCGTAGGTGCTCGATAAATTTGCCGTATCCTGCGCGGAGACCGTCCAATGAGTATGAGTCATCCGGAGCGGGCCAAACAGGCGCTTTTCTAAAAATCGTTCAAACGGCATGCCGCTCGCCTTTTCGATTACCGCGCCGAGAACGTCCACGGAGATGGAGTAGGTCCAACTCGTGCCAGGATCGCTAAGCAGCGGCTGCCGCGCCGCTGCCTCGGCGAATTGCTGGAGGGACTTCGGGCGGCGGGGAGCATCCTCCGCCTCTCCCGTGAAGGAGTATTGCATCGGGACGAGACCGGCCTGCTCGTAAGAGGCGCGAAGGGCGGGTGGAAGCACGAATGCATATCCCAAGCCGGACGTATGGGTCAGCAGATGCCGGACGGTAATCGGGCGCGCCGCCGGCCGCGTGGTGAGATCGGAGGCGGGATCGAGCAGAACTTGCGATGATCGAAACGCGGGAATGAAGTCGCTGATCGGCTGATCCAGACCAAGTTTCCCGTCCTCGATCAGCATCATCGCGGCAATGCCTGTGATAGGCTTGGTCATTGAATAGATCCGCCAGAGGCTGTCTTTAGTGGCGGCCGGCGAGGCCGGAACGTGTGAAAGATGCCCCAGCTCATACCATGTGGAGTCGCAATCTTTTTCACCCAGTAGAGCAACCGCCCCGGGAAAGCCTTCCGTATCGACCAGTTGATGGAGGATCTGCTCCGTTTCCTTGAAGGATTTCGCGGGCTCGACTGTTTGAGCAGCCGCCGGCAGCGAGATAGTGACGCCGAGACATATCGCGACAAAATTTCTTTTCATACCGGATCCCCGATTTCATACGCAGAACATCTGTCCGGTTTCGCTCAGGCTTGTTCTTACGGACGGCCCTTCGACGCGACCAGCCGGAATAGCGCGGCCGGTGTTTTCTCTGCCCGGCCGCGACTGATCAAACTCTGCGGCGCTTCATCACGCCGTCGGAACACCGTGCACTCGATTGAAATACCAATCGTGGAACAAAACGATCTGATCTTCCTCCAGCGCCAGGGGAGCGGGCTCATAGGCGCCCGACTCGATACCCTTCTGATGGCGTCCAAGCACGACATTGTCCTCCGCCATAGTCACGACATACAGATCGATCAGCTTCTTGACGTCGAGGTCCTTGCCTTCAACGGCATCCTCATTGACCAGGAAAACCATGGAGGTCTTCGTGACGGTTTCAGAGACGGGTGTGAAGAAGACCATGATCGCATAGTCATCTTGCAGGTTGATATGCGACAGCGGATTGAAATTGATATAAGTCCAACCCTTGGACCATTCTGTGATGGTCGGCATAAGGCTCGATGCGGCCGAGCCATCCTGCGTGGCCGACACCTGGTCCTTCCCGAAGGCGAACTGGATGGCTTGTTGAAGATACAGGCTTTCGGCCTCGTCATAAACCATTGGAAGCGAGCGGCCGAGCCGCGACATGCGCTCGGCATGCGACTCGCCATTTGAGTGGTCCATCGCTGCGCCCATCACTCGACCAAGGTCCTGATGTACGCTCGAAATATGGTAATTTTCCCGGTAGTTCTCGAGCGGAAGCTTCCAGTTCGTGACGATCAGATCGTCCTGCACATATACAGGTTTCGCCTTAGTTAGGCCGTATTGAGAGATGAACGGGCGGATCCGGCCTGCAAACTCCTCAAAGCTCGGCGCTTCCCCTTTTGCCAAGCAAACGAAAAGAAGACCGTCCAGATTCCCCAGATGAGCGGCTTTGAGATTCCACTCCTTCGGGTCGAAGGAGGCGTCCATCGCACGCGGCCGCTTCAGCGTTCCATCCAGCATGAAGGTCCAGCTGTGATAGGGACAGGAGAACGCCTTGGCATTGCCTTCGTTAGTCACGCAGACTGGCGAACCCCGGTGGCGACAAACATTGTAAAATGCGTGGACGTCGCCCTGCAAGTCGCGGCAAAGGATGATGCTCTCGCCATCGATTTCGAACAGTTTGAAGTCGCCATTTTTGGGAATCTGCGACTCGTGGGCTGCCATCAGCCAAAGCTTGCTCCGAAGAAATTCCATCTCTTTCCGATAGAGTTCCGGCGACGTGTAGTAATATTGAGGCAAGCTGAATTTACGCTTGTAGTCGGGAGCCGACTCGCCCACGACTGCTGCTGACAGTCTGTTCCGCTCTTGCACGTCAACCGACATGTTACTCTCCTCGCTAGTTGCTTTTCCGTTACGATCGGATATGCGCGATCGCATATCGTACGGCCAGAAGGATTCCTGTTTGTCTGCCGAAGGAGGCCGGTTTACGGTCGAAGCCAAAGCAGATGACCAACCACCGTTGTGGTAGTGTTCTCGCGTCCACGAACCAAAAGGGAGGGCCGCTAAGGACCGTTTCTGTTTCGCGGCGAAAACGTGCCGATGTCCAGGTTGGCCGAGCCAAGATTGGCAGCGACATTTGTCGTCAGGCCAATCGATGCGCCGACCGGTTGTTTCGGGTCGGAATTTGAGCGGCCAGGGCGATGACAAGCAGTTCCGCCGGGCCAAGCGCCGACAGATGGACATGTTTGCGACACCACGCCCCAGCCTTGTCACGAAAAGTTCGCGGCGTCGTTGATGCCAGCACGCGGCGAATGCTCTTCTACTCAGCCTTCTTTTCCGGCCCTTCCTGCCGCGCGATAAAATCTGCAAGCGCCGCCCTGCGGGTATCGCGATCGAGCGAATAGGCACGCTGCTTGAAGACAGCTCCGTCGAGCAGGGCTGAAATATACCCCGCGAGTGTATCCGCAGCCATTATCAGCGCGGCATCGAGCGTATGAATATATTTGCTCGTCACCGTACCCTTTGCATGACCCATGAGTGCGGCGATCGTGATCTCAGTAAATCCAAGGTCGTTGCCGATGCTCGCGAAGCTGTGACGCAAGACGTGGGGCGTGACCCCTTCAAGCTGCGAACCGCGGAATATTTCGTTCCACTGATTCGGGAGGCCGCCGAACGCAGTGTCTTCACCGCGCGGCCCTGCAAAGACATAGGTGCGATTGTCGTCCCCGGCATAGGACTCCAGAAACTCGGCTACTGGCAAACCTATTGGCCGAATGGACTTTCCCTCCTTGCTTTCGGAAAGACGCAGGCAACTCCCATCGATATCGACGTCGCTCCATTTGAGGCTGATAATCTCGCCTCGACGACAGCCCGTCAAGGCGATCTGGCGAATGATGTCGACCGTGGTCCGGAAATTTTCGTTTTCGGCCGCCGCCTTGAGCATTCGCCCCAGGATCCGATATTCGCCATCGTTGAGGCGCCGCGAGCGAACATTGTCTTTGGGCCGTTTGATGCCGTGTGCAGGGTTGCTGTCGATGACGCCGAGATCTACCGCGTATGTCAATATTCCTCCAATGAGCCCAAGCGTCCGGGCCGCCGTTCCGGGGCCTCCGCGTACATTCGCGTGGCCACGCAGCTTTTCGGTTTTGATAAAGGCTCTTGTTTTTCCGGCCATGATATCGCGCATCACCTTCGTAAGAATAGCCTTGGACAGATCCTGAACCCGTCGTGATCCCAGTAGCGGAATGACAGGCCGCTCGATGCGGCCAAGATCGATATCCACTGTCGACTTCTTCTTCGGGCGACCCCCTTTCCCAAGGATCAGCCCGTCCTTGAGATCCTGTACATATTGTTCGCATAGCTCCTTCATCGTCATCGATTTGTTGAACTCGGCTCGGTCCTCCGCTGGGTCATCCCCTTGCGCGACACGCCCGAGTTGTGTCTTCGCCTCGCGTCGCGCCGTTTCCGGGGTCCAGACTCCGTGAACTCCGATCGTGTACCCGCGGGACCGACCGCGAGATCGATACTGGATAAGGTAACTGCGCTTGCCAGTGGGGAAAATCCGGAGACCAAAGCCAGGCAGGTCATCATCCCATAGGACATAATCCTTGGCGTCTGCTATTGCAGCTTCAACGACGCGCTTCGTGAGTTTGGCCATCTTCCGTCTCCCGACTTGGCCCCGTTTCACGTAAGCACCACGTAAGCACGCGGAAGGAAATCAGGGCGAATGCAAGGGTACGACAGCGCAGAAAGACAGATCAAGATTTTCGTGTAGTTAGAGTGAGTTAGAGGTTAAAAACTTGCTCTGGCGTAGGCTGGCGCAAACATGCTAGTACGCTCTCCGAAGGCAGAGGCCAGGGGTTCGAATCCCTTCGGGTGCGCCATTTCCTTTGCATTTCAAAATCTTGCATAGCCATTGCCCTGCCTGCCAAGAGCATGGGGCAGTCGGCCTGGCGCCTCACTGCCGTCGTCATGCGGTCGGCGCGGCGGCCGGGGCCGGTCGTGCGCCATTCCCGGCAATAACCGGTCGAATCTCGATGGATCAGCGGAGCTGACAGATGTCGAGGATGTTCATGTCGTCATAGTCCTGGTTCTCGCCCGCCATGACCCAGATGAAGGCATAGGCGCTGGTCCCCACGCCCATGTGGATCGACCAGGGCGGGGAGATCACCGCCTCGCCGTCCGTCATGACGATATGACGCGTGGCCTCGCCCTGGCCCATGAAGTGCATCACGCGGCTCTGCTCGGGATCGTCGAGATCGAAGTAGAAATAGATCTCGCTCCGGCGTTCGTGCACATGCGGCGGCATCGTGTTCCACACGCTTCCCGGCTTGAGGATCGTGAGGCCCATCGCCAGCTGAGCACTGTCGCACACGCCGGGGATGACGAGCTGGTGGATCGTCCGGTCGTTGGCCGTCTCCAGGCTGCCGCGCTCGAGCATCTTGGCGTCGGCGAGCGGCAGTTTGCGCGTGTCGAAGGCGCGATGCGCGGGGGACGAGGCGAGATAGAAGCGCGCGCCGTCGCCGGAAAAGCGGACGTCTTTCGCGCCCATCGTGACATACAGGCTGTCCTTCGCGCCGAGCGCGAACATCTCGCCATCGACGCTCACCGTCCCCTCGGCGCGGCCGACATTGACGATGCCGAGTTCGCGCCGCTCGAGGAACGGGTGGCCGGCTACCGACGCCGGCTCCGATTGGTCGGGTAGTTTGACGCTTCCGCTCTCGACCAGCACGCCGCCGATCACCAACCGATCGGCATGCGTATAGTTGAGCACGCACTCGTTCGGGCGGAACAGATTCTGAATGAGATAGCGATCGCGCAGTTCGTCGTTGGAGACGCACGCCATCATGTCGGGATGGGTGGCGTAATAGGTTCGGTCGAACATGGTTTCTCCAAAGAAGGGCCGGACCGGCACGCCGGCGAGCCCGCTCCAATTCAAAAGGGCCGCGTGCAGCCGTCAGAGCGCGAAGCGCTGACGGCCGCACGGGCAGGGGGGAGGGCTATTTCGTTTTCCGGAAGACCGGCGGGGTGAACGCGCCGTTCGTCGCGACGTCCCACACCTCGATGCGCGCCCATTTTCGGCCGCTGAGGTCGACGCGTTTTTCGATCGTGCGGCTTCCGAAGGGGGCGGCGCCGGTTAGGTCGATGCGCTCGCGATAGACCTTGCTGCCGTCGCCGCTGACGATCTCGGCGAAGGCGGGCGGGAAGGTCCATTCGATCCTCGCGCGCACGGTTGCGTTCCGTCCGAAGGCGGCTTCCCCGCCGCTCTTGGCGCCGTCGATCGTGAATTCGGGGATCAGCACTTCGCCGGTGGTGGTGAAGAAGTGCCCCCCGCGCAGCGCGTCGAGCACGCTCTGCCAGCCGTCGGAATAGCGCGGCAACGGCCCGTCGAGCCGGAGGTAGTTGATGTTCATATGCGCATAGAGCTCGCTCTCGTCGGAGAGCTGGAACACGTCGACCTCGCCCGGGGTGAACTTGCGCTCGGACGGTTTCGTCGCCCAGTTGTTCATGTCGTCGAGCGTGTCGAGCACGCGCCAACCGAGGCGCGGCTGCGAATAGTCCACCGGCATATTCTTCCACGCGCCGCCCAGGAAACGGTCGCTCTTGAAGAAGGCTGTGTCCTTGTGCTTGTCGGGGAAGCCCGTCGAGCCCTTGATCCGCGGGTGCGCGGTCCACATCAGGCCCTTCTCGTCCTGCATCAGCTTCAGGACATCTTCCTGCGAGCCGACATGATAGACCTTGCCCAGCTCGGGATCATTTTCGACGAACGGCTGTCCTTCCTTGCGGTCGAGCGTCCAATAGACCGGCTTGGGGAAGAAGCTGATCCAGTGCCCGCCGAGATGAACGTTGGGCTCCTCGCCCGGGAGCAGCAGCAGCTTGTCGTCCGACAGCCGCGCGGTCTCCGCGTGCATCGTCTTGAGCAGGGTCAGCCGGTCGCCGGCGCGATCGAGCGCCTCGCGGCCGAGGTGAAGCTCGGCGAGGTGGACGATCTCGACGTTCATATCCTTGAAGCGCTTGACGAACTCGGGCGACTCGAGCCCGTCGGGCACCCCCGTCGACTGCTGGAAGCGCTGCGTGTTCAGAAAGGCTTCGGTATGCTCGACATGATAGTGGCTGGTGAAGGTGCGGTGCCCGTCGAGCGCCTTGAAGCGGTCGCCGCGGGTATAGGCGAGCGCGGCCTTGGTGGCGCTCGCCGCATCGCCGCTGTCGGGCAGCAGGAACACGCCCATGTCCTGCATCGTCCCGGGCGGCGCGTTGACCCACGGCACGTAGCGCCGATCGCCCTCGAGCGTCTGGCGCACGCCGAAGCTCGTACGGCCGTCGAGGTTGCGATAGTCATTGCCGTACCAGGCCGAATTGTCGTTGTTGGCATAGTCGAGCGGATAGTAGAATTGGTGCGGCGGCGGGACGATGCCCAGCGAACCGCCGGCGGCGCCCTCGGCGACGATCATTCGCGCGCGCACCTTGGGAGACACGGCGGGTCCCCGCGAAGCATCGCCTTCCTTGCGCACCATCGTATCGCTGGTGTCGGTGAAGGCGATCGAGCGCCACGGCAAGGCGGCGGAGGAGGCGACGCCGAGGCCGGCATCGAAGGTGTAGGCGGTGGCCTCGCGCGCGGTCGACATCACCATCGCGGCGCGGACGAGCCGCGAGCCCGGATAGATGGTGAATTCATAGGTGCCCGAGAAGGGCCCGGCGGCGGCGCCGCCGACGATCACCTTGGTATTGCCACCCTCCGCGCGCACGCTGATGTCGCTGCGCGCCAGCGTGAGCGGGAAGCTTTCGAACGGACGCTTGCGGGGGTTGTCGAAGAAGATCGTCCAGCCCTGTTTGAGGTCGCGCGTGCCGACGGTGACGACGCCGGCGGGATCGACGCCGCCGAGCACCGGCTTGCCGGCGATCGAGACCGCCTCGATCAGCGGCTTGCCCGGGTCGAGCGACAGGGTGAGCTGCGCGCGCTCACCCTGCGCCGATGGCCAGTCGATCGTCACCTTATCCTGCGTCCGCGTGGCGCGCACGCCGCCGGGCAATGCCTTGCCGGGCTGGTTGAGAACCGTGGCCGCCGTCTGCGCGTGCGCCGCGCCCGCGAGGGCGAAGCTGCCGGCGGCCAAAGCCGTCGCCAGCCCGAGCGCCGCGAACATCCGTTTTCTGTTCAAGTCATCCTCCTTTTTGTTCCGGCATTCACGTTCAGGCTCAGAAGTTGAAGCGGACCCCGAGCGAATAGGTCGTGTCGTCATTCCGCACTTCGCGGACGAAATCCTCGCGCGATTCGAAGTTGCGCGTCTTCTGCCCCGTGATGTTCGTGCCCGCGAGGCTGACGGTGATGCCCGGCGCCACGTCGTAGTTCAGGCCGAAGTCGAGCCGTCCGGCGGCGCGGATGCCGTTGAGCCCCACCGGGATCGAAACCGGCCGCAGCGAAAGGCCATTGGTGATGTCGCCGTCGAAATATTGCGAGCGATAGGTGTAGATCATCCGCGCCGAAATGCCGTATTTCTCGTAAATCAGGCCGATGTTGTAATTATATTTGGAAACGCCGAGCAGCGGCAGGCCCTGAAGCCGGTCGCCGGGGGTCGTCACCTCGCTGTCGATGACGGTGAAATTTCCCATTACGCCCGCGCCATCGAGACCCTCCGGAAGGAAATCGAGGAACAGCTGGCCGCCGACTTCGACGCCCTTGATCTTGGCCGAACCCAGATTGCGGGGGGTCGAGATCACATATTGCAGACCGTCGATCGTCCGGACCTCGGTCCCGTTGATGATCCGATCCGTGATGTCGCGGTAGAAGGCGACCGCCGAGACATAATTGCTGCGACCGAAATAATATTCGAGCGACGCATCGAAGCTGTCGGCCTTTTGCGGCCGCAGGTCGGGGTTGCCGCCCGACCCCGAATTCTGGATCGTGTTGACGTAGGATACGACATAGCTGAGGCCCGGATTGAGCTGGCCGAAGCTGGGCCGCGAAAGCGTCTTCGAGTAATTGAAGCGCGACTGGAGGCCGCCGCCGAACTGGATGCGCGCGCTGGCGTTGGGCAGCAGGTCGGTGTCGCTGGTCGAGCGCCGGACGAGTACGACGCGCGATGTGCCCGTCACCGGATCGGTCACCCGGCCCGAACCCGCGATGTTGCGATCGGTGCGGGTCAGGCGGGCGCCGACCATCCCGTCGATCGAAATCGTATCGGTCAGCGCTATATCGTAACCCGCTTGCAGGAAGCCGGCATAGCTTTTTTCCTGCGCGTCATAGTCGCGCGTCGGATCGAATCCCGGCGTGTCGGGAGAGATGCCGTACAGCGTCCTGAGCTGCCGCTTGATCGATTCCTGCGTCAGATATTCGGGGTCGAGCTGCAGGAAGGAGGCGCCGTCGTTCATCTGCGGAACGCCGGGGGCCTGCGAAAGAATATCGCTGGGGAGACCCGCACCGTCGAGCGGCGTCACGAACGAGCCGCCCGGCGCCGGCGGGCCGCCGAGATACTGCTCGAATCCCGCCTTGCGCTTCGCAACGCGAACGCCGCCCTGAATATAGTCGAGCAAACCGGAGTCGAAGTCGTATTTCGCGTCGCTCATGACCGCCCACAACGTGCCCCGGCTGCGGTTGATATTTTCGCTCATGCCGTTGGCGAACGCCAGGCCTTCGGGGTCATTCATCGGATTGCCGGGCATCGTCGCCCGAACCTCGTGATCGACGTCGCGGACCAGGACCAGTTCGTCGATGCGCTTGCCTATGTCGACGCGGAAACTGTCGTTCCGGTTGGTCGAGGATTCATAGGAGATGTCGGTATTCCAGGTGAGCGCGCCGATCTCCTTGTTGAAGCCGGTGGCGATCACATAGATGTCGGTGCTCGACTTGTTCGCGACGGTCGCGGTGTAATATTCGATATTGCGCGCCGTATAGCCGGTCGCGTTGCAGAGCTCGCGGATCGTACCCGTACCCGTCGGATTGTCCGGGCCGCGCACATTTCCCGAATAATAGCCGTCGGGGCCGACCGCGAAATCCTCGCAGGTGTCGCCGGCGGTCGCCTCAAGCGACGTGCCGGTGAAGGCGCGGAAGGTCGGGCGCGCCTGGAAGACGTCGCCGCGATAGCCCGCGAACAGGCCCTCGAGATAGATTGTCGTGTCGCTGTCCGGCGCCCATTCGAGCGAGAAATTCGCCTGCGGGCGCTCGTAATGGCCGAACTCGATCGCGGCGGCGAAGCCGGTGGGCGCGTGCAAATTCTGCGGCGATCCGGCCGGCCCCGCGCTGGTCGCGCGCGTCCAGTCGTTCCACGCGACCGGCCGGGCATATTCGTTGCGCTGATAGGAAATACCGACCATCGCCGCTATCTCGCCCTCACCGGCGGACCAGCGATTGGCGACGAGCAGGCTCAGCGCCGGATTGATCGTGTTCTTCGAACCCGCTTCCTGAAGATAGGTCGCGCGCGCGCTGCCCGCGATGGTCAGGTCCTTGAAGTCGAGCGCACGGCGCAGGCGCAGATTCACGCCGCCCGCCACGCCGCCTTCGAGCCGCTCGGCCGAGCTGGACTTGTAAACGTCAACCCCCGCCAGCGCTTCGGCCGGGAGGTCCTGAAACGAGAAGCCGCGACCGACGCCGGTAAAAATCTCGCGCCCGTTGAGC
Organism: Sphingopyxis sp.; assembly: GCF_035686825.1. Lineage (GTDB taxonomy): Bacteria > Pseudomonadota > Alphaproteobacteria > Sphingomonadales > Sphingomonadaceae > Sphingopyxis. The sequence continues at coordinate 48,856 of NZ_DASRYZ010000001.1, forward strand.
GTGGTGACAATGTCGTCAAGGCCGCGGATACGCGCGCCGACGATCTCGTTATTGCCGCCGACGACGACCTGCACGCCCGGCACGCGCTGGAGCGCCGAGGCGGTGGTCAGGTCGGGAAGCTTGCCGATATCCTCGGCGACGATCGAATCGACCACGGCGGTCGACTCGCGCTTGATCTCGGCAGCGCGCGAAAGGCTCTGGCGGATGCCGGTGACGACGATGTCGCCCGACGTGTCCTGCCCTTCACCCGCGGCCGGATCGGCGGCTGGCGCGGTTTGCGCAATTGCCATGGGCGCACCCGTTACGAGTGCGATCAGCGCCACGGAGGCGCGAAGACTGACCTTCAATGGACCTCTCCCTATAAGACATCATACAAGTTTGACAGATTGATCTTATTATTCTGCCGGACGTAATTCGGTGCCTGAGTTCTCCCGCAGGTCTGTCTTTTGGTCTGGTTCAGCCGGTCGGGCTCGAGGACGACATGAAGTCGTGCAGTTCGCGGTGCCGCTTGAGGCTGCCGCTCATATGCGTTCGCGCCGCCACCCGCGCGGCGTCGGGGTCGCGGTGGATGATGGCATCGAGGATCGCCTCATGCTCGGCGCTGATCACCGCCTTGTAGCTGTCGCCGATATAGGCCTGGCCCTGCCGCAGATAGAGCGAGCGCGGCGGAACGAGGCGGACGCCGAGGAAATCTATCAGCTTGGCGTAATAGGTGTTCTTGCTCGCGCGGGCGATGGCGTTGTGGAACTCGACATCGGCCTTGACCGAATCTTCGAGGCCGACCGCGGCCTCACCAAGTATCCTGATCTGCTGGCGCATGTTCATCACATCGACCTCTGTGCGCCGTTCGGCGGCCAGCGCCGCCATCTCGGTTTCGACGCAGAGCCTGAGTTCGAGCAGCTGGATCACGTCGCTGAGATTCTCGACCTCGTCGCGCGTGATCTGGAACGCCTGGTAACGCGCGGTCTCGCTGACGAAGAGCCCTTTTCCCTGACGAGCCTCGACCAGGCCCGCCGCCGCGAGACGCGCGATCGCTTCGCGAATCACCGTTCGGCTCACGCCCAGCACATCGACGAATTCGGCCTCGGTAGGGAGCTGGGCGCCGGGCCGGTGCACGCCCGACATGATGCTGGTGCGGATATGCTCGCACGCGGCATCGACGAGGGACGGCCGCCGCTTGCGAAGCGCCAGCCTGTCGTCATGCACAGCGTCGGTGCCGCCCTGCCTCACGCGCCCATCCTCCCGTTGCCGGCACATAATGCACCATACCCGCTTGAGTGTAGCGATTATAAGTCATATGACAACTTAAATAATTTCATTTCATTTTAAAAATTTGATCCATCAAGTCCACGAGCCATATCCGCAAGGGTGCCGCACTGTCGCACAGCGTGACATAAGGCGGGTTCGGCGCCCGATCGGATCGCTGCCAGGGAGAGAGATATGACGCGGATTTCGACCATCTGGAAAAAGGGGCGCGCCCCGGCGACAATGGTGTTCTTGCTTGCGGTGGCCCCGGCGATACCCGCGGCGACACAAGAGGCCGAGGCGCCGGCCATGCCGGCGGTCGCGGGGGCGCTCCCGCCGCCGCCTGACCGGCAAGCTCAAGCCGCGGTGGTCCGCGCCGATTATCGCTACGACGATCTGCTTTGGGAGAATGATCGTACCGCGCACCGGATTTACGGCCACGCGCTCGAAGCGGCGGAACCGCCCTCGGGCTCGGGAATCGATTCGTGGGGCAAGAATGTGCGCTGGCCCTTCGCCGATCGCCAGCTGCGCAGCGGCGATCAGCACAGCTATCGCGGCGAAGGTCTCGACTTCTACAATGTCGGTTCGACGCGTGGCGCCGGCGGGCTCGGCATCTGGCACGACAACAAGTTGTGGACGTCGCGCAATTATGTCGGCCACCGTATTCTGTCCGCAAATGGGCAGGCCGCCGATTTCACCGTCGATTATGCGCCCTGGCCGGTCGATGTGGATCGCAAGGTCTGGGAGACGCGCCGCTTCACGCTTCCGCTCGGCACGCATTTCACCCGCATGGTCTCGACCATCTCGTCCGACAGCGACGAGCCGCTGCTCGTCGGGATCGGCATCGGCAAGCGGACCACGGGGCCGGGCGCCGGCGAACTGACGGTCGACCGGGCGAAAGGGCTGCTCTCGTGGTGGGGGCCCGCGAACGATGACCATGGCCGGATGGCGATCGCGATCCGGGTCGATCCCGCGATGATCGCCGAGATACGCGCCGACGCCGACAATCAGCTCGTCCTGCTGCGCGTCGTGCCCGGCAAGCCGTTCGTCTATTTTTCGGGCTCGGCCTGGGACAAGGGGCAAGGCGGCTTTCGCACGCGGCAGTCCTGGGATGCCTATGCGGCCGGCGAAAAGCTGGACTTCCGGGTCCCGAAAGGGCGGACGCCATAGAGGCATCGTGCGCGAGGTCGCGCGGCATATTTCTTTCGCCGCCGGGCACATTGACGATCGTGGGATGCTGACGGGCGGGCGTGATAAGCCGGCATAATGGTCGACGAACAATATAGCGCTGCGATCGAGATCGAAAGCGGGGCGATCCGCGGATGCGCCATCGGCTCCGTGATACGGTATCTTGGCGTTCCGTACGCTGCGCCGCCAACCCGCTTCGAATTGCCGGAATCGCCTCCCTCGTGGACGGGGGTACGCGATATGGAGTGCCCCGGTCCCGCGGCGCCACACCGGATCAGACCCTTTCCGATGATCGACCCGTCGCCGCTCGTCGGCCATGGGAGCGAAGGAAGCGACGGCGATTATCTCCGCCTCAATGTGTGGGCGCCGAAGGATGCCAAGGCCGCGCCCGTGATGATCTTCATCCACGGCGGCGGCTTCGTCGGCGGCTGCAAGGACGCGTCGGTCCACGACGGCAGTGCCTTTGCCGCGTCGGGCATCGTCTGCGTCGCGATCAACTACCGCATGGGCATCGACGGCTTTCTGCCCGTTCCAGGCGCTCCGACCAACCTTGGTCTTCGCGACATGCTCTTCGCGCTCGCATGGGTGCAGCGCAATATCGCGGCTTTCGGTGGCGATCCGGCAAATGTCACCGCTTTCGGTGAAAGCGCGGGCGCGATGGCTATCGCCGACCTCGTGACCTCGCCGTTTGCCAAGGGCCTGTTTCGCCGCGCGATCATTCAGAGCGGTCATGGCGCGATGGTGCGCGAGATCGATGTGGCGCAGCGGCTGGTGAAGAAGCTCGCGAAAATCCTCCGGGTGAGCCCCGACGCCGACGGCTTCCGCACCGTCTCGCACGCCGCGGCGATGGACGCGCTCGACAAGGTCGGAAAGCCATGGGCGCTTGATCTGCGCGACGGTGAGGGGCGCGAGCCGGTCTACGGAATCAGCCGCTTCATTCCCGTCTTTGGGGACGACGTGCTGCCCGAAAAGCCGCTCGATGCGCTGCGCAAGGGCGCCGGACGCGACGTGGAGATTCTCATCGGCACCAATTCGGAGGAGATGAACCTCTATTTCGTGCCGACGGGCGTGCGCGACAAGATCGGCGGACTCTTCGCGCGCTGGCTGCTCGGCCGCTCGCATCCGCAGGCGAAGGCGGTGCTCAGGGCCTATGGCTATCAGCAAAAGGGGGTACGCCCGGGTGAGGCGATGACCGACGCGATGAACGACCTCGTCTTTCGCTGGCCCGCGCGCCAATATGCCGAAGCGCACCAAGGCAAGACATGGATGTACGAGTTCGACTGGCGCTCGCCCGCGTGCGACGGCGAGCTTGGCGCGTGCCACGGGATCGAGATGCCGTTCGTGTTCAAAACACTGCCGAGCGTCACCGGGCCGCGGGGGCTTGCGGGGCTCGACCCGCCGCAGGCGCTCGCCGACGCGGTGCATGATTTGTGGGCGGGCTTCGCGCGAACCGGCACGATGCCCTGGCCCGAGATCGGCGACTACCGGATGGTCTATCAGGTGACGCGCGGCGAGGCGCTGCACGAGCCGGTGATGCCCGCCGCCGCCTTCGTACCGGAGTAGCCCAATGTATCTCGACAAGCTGCGCCTCGACGGGCGTACCGCCTTCGTCACGGGCGGCGCGCAGGGCATCGGTTTCGCGGCCGCCGAGGCGCTCGCCGAAGCCGGCGCGAAGGTGACGATTGCCGACAGGAATCGGGCAGCGCTCGACCGCGCGGTTACCGATCTCGCCGCGAAGGGCTATGCCGTCTTCGCGGAGGTGCTCGACGTCACCGACAGTGCCGCGGTCGATGCCGCCGCCACCGCGATGCTCACGCGCAATGGCCGGATCGATATTCTCGTCAACAACGCGGGGATCGCGCGCAGCGAGACCGCGGCCGAGGATGTCGCCGACGAGCATTGGCTGAACGTCATCGACGTCAATCTCAACGGAAGCTTCTGGTGCGCGCGCGCCTTCGGACGCCATATGCTCGCGGCTGGGCAGGGCAGCATCGTCAACGTCGGGTCGATGTCGGGCTTTATCGTGAACCGGCCGCAGCCGCAAAGCTATTACAACGCATCGAAGGCCGCGGTGCACCAGCTTACCAAGAGCCTCGCCGCCGAATGGGCGGGGAGGGGCGTGCGGGTCAATGCGGTCGCGCCGACCTATATCGCGACGCCGCTCAACATCTTTGCCGACAAACAGGGCGAAATGTATCGCCGCTGGATCGACGGAACGCCGCAGGCGCGGCTCGGTGAGCCCGAGGAGGTGGCGTCGGTAATCCTCTTCCTGGCGTCGGACATGGCGAGCTTGATGACGGGCAGCGTCGTCTTGGCGGACGGCGGATATAGCTGTTGGTGAGGACGCCCGGCAAAGCCCGACTGCGGATCGGCATAATCGCCATACCTTTCATATAGGTCCAAAAGCTGTCAGATAGGTTTCCACGGGCGGCCGAGACCGCCGTTTTTGGGGATGCCTGATGACCAAGTTCCGATTTGCCGCCGTTTCGACGCTTGTGCTCGCCGCCGCATTGGGCGCGACGCCCGTCTTTGCGCAGGATAGCGCGGCGACCCCCGCCGCTATCGAAGGCGAAGACGACGGCGCTATCGTCGTAACCGCGCGCAAGCGCGAAGAAACGCTGAACGACGTGCCGATCGCCGCCACCGCGATCACCGGCGACACGCTGATCGCGCGCGGAATCAATTCGGTGCGTGAGGCCGCGGTGCTGTCGCCGGGGCTCAACATCAACAGCGACGGCACCGGCCGCGCCTTCGTCTCGATCCGCGGTGTCGGGGTGACGCTCGTGCAGTCGGTGCAGCCGGGCGTCGGCCTGTTCATCGACGGCATCTATCAGCCGAACACCGCCTATCTCAATAACCCGCTGCTCGACGTCGAGCGCATCGAGGTGCTGCGCGGGCCGCAGGGCACGCTCTATGGCAAGAACACGATGGGTGGCGCGATCAACGTCATCACCCGCCAGCCGGGCAATGATTTCGAAGTGCGCGCGAACGCGAGCTATGCCGGTCCCGACGATGCCTGGATGGTGTCGGGGTCGGTTTCGGGCCCGATCGTCACCGACAAGGTGGCGCTTCGCGTTGCCGCTGCGCACCGCGAGCAGCGAGGTTTCCTGCGCAACAGCGTGATCGGCGGTAGCGCCAACCCGTTCAACACCGATTCTATCAACGCGACGCTGCGCGTAACGCCGTCCGAGGATTTCACGCTGACGATCAAGGGCTATTATGACTGGGTCGACGGAGTGAACACGCCCTATTCGCGCGTCACCGGGCCGAAGGATTATTCGCGCATCGTTCAGTTCAACACGCTGAATGCCGTGTCTTACAAATATCGCGGGATTAATGTGCGCGCCGAAGGCGATCTGGGCGGCGGGTCGAAACTCAGCGTCATCGGCGCCTATGACACGCGCAACGGCTTTACACCCGACGGCGAGGGCGATTTCGGGCCTGCCGATATCGTCCGAACGGTCGCCCGCGACAGCCTGCGCACGATGACGCTCGAATCGCGGCTCGACAGCGAATGGTCGGATCAGATTTCGACCTTGTTCGGCGTCTTCTACAGCAACGAGATGGTGCAGGCACAGGCGCGCGATACCATCTCGCTCGTCCACCCGGTGCTTGGTCCGATCAGCATCGTCCGCAACACGCGCGCAAAAAATGTCGCCGACACCTACGCCGCCTTCGGCACTGTCTTCTGGAAACCGAACCTCGACTGGGAAGTCGCGCTCGGGCTGCGTTACGATCATGAAGACCGCGTCGCCAACGGGTCGGTATCGGGCGCGATCGTGCCCACCGCGCGGATCAAGTCGAACGAGTGGCAGCCCAAGCTGTCGGTTACGCGCAAATGGACCCCCGACCTAATGACCTATGTGTCAGTTGCGCGCGGCTATCGCGGCGGCGGGTTCAACGCGCCGACCGCGCCGACCCGCACCTATCGCGGCGACTCTGCCTGGACCTATGAAGCGGGCGCCAAATATTCCTCCCCGGGATTCAACCTGTCGGGCAGCGTCTTCTATAGCGATTACAAGGACTATATCGGATTGAACTCGATCGCTCCGGCGGCGGGCGGCGGGCTTGTGACGGTCGATCTCAACACCGGTGACGTCGAAAGCTATGGCGTCGAACTCGAAGCGATGGTGCGCCCGGTCCGGGCTTGGACGCTGCGCGGCGGGCTGACGTGGATGCATGCGCGCATCACCGACGACAGCGCCTATACCGCGACGACCGGCCGCCGGCTCTCGTCCGATCGGCTGACCTTCCAGCCCGACTGGACCGCGAGCTTCGCCAGCGACTATCGGATCGAGACCGGCGGCGACAGCGACGTGACGCTGAGCGCGGGCCTCGTCGGCAAGGGCAAGCGCCTCGCCGCGACGCTCAACGAGACGACGCCGACCTTCCTCGACAGCTATTGGCTGACCAACGCGTCGATCGCGTACCGCACCGGCCCCGTCGAGGTCGCGCTGTTCGCGAACAACATCTTCAACACCGAATATTTCGAAAGCTATATCGAGAAGACGACGCTGGCGCTCGCGGGGCTGCCGGCCTCCGACCTCGGCATCACCGGCGACCGCCGCCGTTACGGCGTGCGCGCGAGCCTGAAATTCTGACCATGGCGGGCACGGCGCATCCGGGGGAACGCAAGCCGCTCCCCGCCAGTCTGTTAGGGGCGCTCGAGGAACGGTTCGGCGACCGTTTCCAGCGGGGCGATGCGGTGCTCGGGCAGCACGGATCGAGCGAGACCCATTTCGCGCCCGTGCTGCCCGACGCCGTCGTCTTCGCCAAATCGACCGACGATGTCGTCGCGTTGGTGACGCTCTGCGCGGCCGCCGATATTCCGATCGTGCCCTTTGGCGCGGGCACGTCGATCGAGGGCAACGCGCTCGCGGTCCACGGCGGCATCTCGCTCGACATGAGTTTGATGGATCGGGTCATCGCGGTGAATGCCGAGGATTTCGACTGCGTCGTCCAGCCCGGCGTGCGCCGCGAGGAACTCAACGTGCATCTGCGCGATCAGGGGCTGTTCTTTCCGATCGACCCCGGCGCCAATGCGACGATCGGCGGCATGGCGTCTACCCGCGCATCGGGGACCAATGCCGTGCGCTATGGCACGATGAAGGACGCCGTACTCAGCCTCGAGATAGTGACGCCGCAGGGCGAGGTGATCCGCACCGCGCGCCGCGCGCGCAAATCGGCGGCGGGATATGACTTGACGCGGCTCTATGTCGGATCCGAAGGAACGCTCGGCATCATCACCGAGGTGACGCTTCGCCTGCATCCGGTGCCCGACACGATTTCGGCGGCGGTGTGCAGTTTCGATACGCTGGGCGGCGCGGTCGATACCGTCGTCCAGTCGATTCAATGCGCGGTGCCGCTGGCGCGTGTCGAGATACTCGACGCGAAGCAAATGATCGCGGTCAACCGCTGGTCCAAGCTCGATTATCCCGAGGCACCGACGCTTTTCTTCGAATTCCACGGCAGCGCAGCCAATGTGGCCGAACAGGTCGAAATGGTAAAGTCGCTCGCCGAAGCCAATGGCGGCAGCGCCTTCAACTGGTCGAACCTGCCCGAGGAGCGCACCAAGCTGTGGCGCGCGCGGCACGAGGCCTATTATGCCGCGGTCAATATGCGCGCCGGCGCGATCGGCTGGGCGACCGACGTGTGCGTGCCGATGAGCCGGCTCGCCGAATGCATCGCCGAAACGCATGTCGATCTTGATGCGGCGAGCGTTCCCGCGACGATCCTCGGCCATGTCGGCGACGGCAATTTCCATGTCATCTTCTCGATCGATCCCGATGCGCCGGAAGAAATGACCGAGGTCGAGGCGATCAATGCCCGGCTCGTCGAACGCGCGCTCGCGATGGACGGCACCTGTACCGGCGAGCACGGCATCGGCATCGGCAAGCAGGACTGGCTCGTCGCCGAACTCGGCGGAGCGGTCGAGCAGATGCGAATGATCAAGCGCGCGCTCGATCCGCAGAATCTGCTGAACCCCGGCAAGATTTTCGCGCTGTGATGGCGACCCACGCCGAACCGCTCGCCGTACCGACGCAGCGCCTGACCGCGCCCGCGACGCTCGTCCCGCTGCTGCTGCTCGCGCTGGTGACGACGATGGGCTTCACCGCGCTCGGCAGCTTCGGCACGATCCAGGAAAGCGCCAAGGCCGAACTGGCGCTCAGCGACGATGCGCTCGCGCTGATCCAGGGGCTCGGCGCCGCGGTGCCGATGGTGCTTTTTTCCATCCCGATCGGTATCCTCGTCGATCGTCGGAATCGCGTGCGGCTGACGATCGGCCTCGCGCTCCTCTGGACCCTCGGCACCTTGCTCACCGCCTTCGCGCCGAGCGCGGAGTTGCTCACCGCGGCGCGCATGCTCGTCGGGATCGGGTCGACCGGCTCGCTCACCGCCGCGCTCTCGCTCTGCGCCGATTATTGCGCGCCCGAACAACGCGGCCGCGCGATGCTGATCGTCAATCTGGGGAAAGCGCTCGGCGTCGCGCTCGGCTTTGCGTTGACGGGCTGGCTGTTCGGCCTGCTCGCCGATTTTTCGGCGCCCGGCTGGCTCGCCGGTCTCGCGCCCTGGCGCGGCGCGCATGTGCTGCTCGCAGCGATCAGCGCGCTCTGCCTGCTTCCCTTGCTGTTCCTGCGCGAACCCGTGCGGCGCGAGGTCGAGGCGAGTCCCGACGCGCCCTTCCGCATCGTCGCCGCCGAACTCTGGGCGCGCCGCGCTTTCCTCGGCCCGCTCTTCGCCGGGCAGGTCGCGGTTGTGATGGCCGATGTCGCGGCGACCGTCTGGGTCGCACCCGTGCTGTCGCGCGATTTCGGACTCCAGCCGCAGCAATTCGCCGGCTGGGTCGGCGCATTGATGTTCGGCACCGGCGTCGCGGGTGCGGTGCTTGGCGGGCTTTCGGCCGATATGGGGCAGCGCAGCCGCCGCCGCGGCGGCATTCTTCTGGGCGCGGTCATCGCGGCGGGGGTGGGGGTTCCCGCGGCAATGTTCCCGCTGATGCCGAGCGTGGCCGGACTTGCGGTTGCATTGGGCGTCATGTCGCTCTGCGGCGCCGTTACCGGCCTCGTGGTGTCGGTCGCGCTCACCGTGCTGCTCCCCAACGAACTGCGCGGCCTCTGCATCGGCGCCTTCATCGCGATCGCGGGGCTGATCGGCTTCGGGCTCGCGCCGTGGGTGGTGACGCGCGTCAGCGCGTTGTTGGGTGGCGAGGCGATGCTGGCGGAGGCACTCGCGCTCGTCGGGGTTATCGTCAGTGCGCTCTCCTTCTTCGCCTTCCTCCTGGCGATGCGCCGCGCACCCCAACCTGTAAGATAGCTATTGTGAAAGCTATCATATAGGTTTAGGACGGCGATAGGGAGAGAATCATGCCGCCCAAGCATCCTGTCATCGTGTCACCCGAAATGACGACTTACGTTGGCCGCGGTTCGTGCGACCGGCTGCTGTTGCCGCCCGACGCATTGCTGCTCGGCTTCGGCGATATCGGCGAGCCCGTCGTCCGCACGCTGGCCTTTCGCGAGCTGGAGAATGAGGAGCACCTGCTCGTTTTCGCGGTCTCGCGCTGTGCGTGCCGCCGCCTGTTCGGCGATCTGCCCGATCCCGATGCGCGTTGGTATCTTCCGTCGGACCTTCGCGCGCTCGGACAGTCGATCGTCGCGCCCGACAGCGACGAAGGCGCCACCGATACGCTGCGCCTCGCCCGCAGCATCGAACTTCTCTGTCAGTTTTTCGCTGCGCTGCGCGCCGGACGGCTTGTCCCGGTCGAGGGGCAGCCGAGCCTTACCGAAAGCGACATCGCGCGGATCGCCGCCGCGCGGCGGATCGTCGACACCCGCTGGCAAGAGAAATTGACGATCGACGATATCGCGAAAAGCTGCGGCATCAATCGCGACAAGCTCACCCGCGGCTTCCGCGAACTCTATCAATGCAGCGTCGCCGAGGCGCTGAGCGAGCGACGGCTGCGCCAGGCGCGGCAGATGCTCGCAGCGAGCGACTTGCCGGTGGCGAGCATTGGATACCGTTGCGGCTATCTCAACAATGCCAGCTTCACGCGCGCCTTTTCGCGTCGTTTCGGTATGGCGCCGACCGCGATGCGCCGCGTTGGAGTCGCTGCGTGAGCGGGATGATAGACCCCGGCGTCCGCGGCTCGCTCGTCGAGCGCGCGGTTGAATCGGTGCGCGACTTCATCCGCGTCAACGACCTCAAGGTCGGCGACACGCTGCCTGGCGAAGGCAGTTTCGCGCAGCAGCTAGGCGTCAGCCGCCCGGTGATGCGCGAGGCGTTCGGCGCGCTCGCGGCGCTCCGCCTGGTCGACGTCGGAAATGGCCGAAAGCCCCGCGTCGGCGCGATCGACGGATCGGTAATGGCCGCCTCGATGGGCCATGCTGTCAACACCGCACAGGTCAGCCTCGCCGACGTGTGGGAGGTCCGCCGCACGCTCGAACTGCGAACCGCCGAGCTCGCCGCAATCAATCGCACCGACGAACAGGCGCGCGCAATCCTCGCTGCTGCGCACGGCCTGTCGGTCGGGCATGACGAGGCGGCGCGGACCGCGGCCGACACCGTCTTTCACCAGACGATCGCCGAGGCGAGCGGCAATCAGCTTTTTTACCAGATCGTCCGTTCGTTCGAGCAGTTGATGGCGGTCGCGATCCCGCGTGCCTGGGCGGGGCGCACGACTCACGAGGAGCGCGACGAAACGCTCGCGCTTCACCGCGAGGTCGCCGAGGCGATCGCCGATCGCGATCCCGCGCGCGCGCGCGCCGCGATGGAAAGCCATTTCAACAATTCGATCGGCGAGATGCTCAAGGATCAATTCTGATCGGCGCGGCCGTGCTCGCTGCGTAAACCTTCACCTCCCGGCGTCGACGCCGGTCTTTTTTCCACTGAACCCAAGAAAAGCAGACTGTCTGGAGCCTGCCAGAGTTCGCTTATGGTCGTGGATATAAGGTCGAGCGCCGATCGTAACGGCCCGAGTCAAGACAGGGACGGCTGTGTCTGACGGTCGGGACGAAGACCCGTTGCGCAAAGCGTCGCGCCCGCGGCGCTGCCGATGAAGCTACGGCGCGTCAGCATGTCAGGCCTTCGGCGTCTGGTCGTAGACGAGACGGAAGCCGACATTGCTCGTGCCGAGCCCCGGATCGCGGCCCTGCCGCGAGGCGGGGCGATAGCGCTGGCAATAATTGGGGGCGCACAGGTAGCTGCCGCCCTTCACCGTGCGCGACGGCATGCCGGGATTGAAAGGGTCATAGGCATTGTTTTCGCTGGGGCCCTTCGGATTGTCCCTGTCGTCGGGATCATGGCCGGGCTTGAAGAAGTCCGACGTCACTTCCCAGACATTGCCTACCATGTCGTAGAGGCCGTTCGGATTGGGCTGGTAGCAGCCGACCGGCGCCACACCCTTGAACCCGTCGCTTGCTTCATTGTAGTTCGGAAAGGCGCCCTGCCAGCTGTTCGCTTCGGTAGGTTGGACGTTCTTGGACCGTGCGCCCGCGCTCGCGGCATATTCCCATTCGGCCTCGGTCGGAATGCGCCCGCCCGCCCATTTGGCATAGGCGACCATATCGTCCCATGCGAGATGGACGACGGGCTCGTTCGCGATTTGATCGGGACCGGTCGGACCATAGGGTTTCTTCCAGTTCGCGCCGGGGACATATTTCCACCAGTCGGCATAATTGTTCGACGGGAAATCGGGCGGCGTGAACACCGCCGATCCCGCCTTCAGCATGTCGGCCGGGATTTGCTCGACGGGTACCTGGAACTGTTTGGGATCGACCGGCTTCTCCGCGACGGTGACATAGCCGGTCGCATCGACGAACTTCGCGAACTGGCGGTTGGTCACCTCGTGCGGATCGATCCAGAAGCCGGCGACCGTCGTCTTACGCACCGGCCCCTCTTCCTCATAGACATCCTCCTCGCCCATTTCGAACGTGCCGCCCGCCAGTTTCACCGGCGTATCGGCGACGCCCGGGCAGCTGCGCGCAACCTTGGCGCCGGTCGCGAGGCTGTCCGTTTCGGCGGCATCGTCGCCGCACGCGGAAAGCGCGAGCAGCGAGGCAATCGCAACAAAGGATAGCGAGGATATTCGGATCACATTGGGTCTCCACTCGGGAAGTCTTGATAGATAATCGCCGAAGCAGAGGCTGAACGGCCGAGCGCCGCCGGTCAATGCATCGCGACCGGCGTCCCTGTCCGCATCTTCGCGCCGCCGAAGCCCCGACTCCGGATGCTGTCCTGCATAGCCGCGGGCTGACCGTCAACGGCCGGTTCGCGCCCGGTAACTCGATCGGCACGCTCAATGTCGCGGGCAATCTCGCGCTCGTCGTCCTCGATGCGTCGCTGCGCTACACCGGGACCGCGGTCCAGCTTCATATCGTGCGCAACCTCGATGCGAAGGATCATGTCGAAAGCCGGTTGCGGAGCCCGCTCTCCGCTAGAAAGTTTCGACCAAGCGTTCGGCAATCCTGGCCACGGCGCAATCCGCATTTCAGCTTTATTCACTGATAATAATGGCTTAGAGTATTAAAACGGGCTCTGGTATAGAATGGCGCGGGCTGTTAGTACCGATTCCGAAGGTAGAGGCCGGGGTTGGAATCCCTTCGGGGGGTGCCGGATAGCTTCGATCGGCCGTTCGGGCCAGGGACCTTGGGGAGACAGGCGCCGGATGTACGACTTGCTGGCCGGCCTGTCGGTGATCGAAGCTTCGTCCTTTGTCGCCTCTCCGACCGCCGGGCTTTACTGCGCGCAAATGGGCGCCGAAGTGATCCGCGTCGACCAGATCGGCGGCGGTCCCGATTTCCGGCGCTGGCCGGTGACCGCGTCCAACGACTCGCTCTATTGGGAAAATCTCAACCGCGCGAAAAAGTCGGTCGCGCTTGATCTCGGCCGGCCCGAAGGGCGCGAGCTTTTGCAGGAACTGGTGCGCGCGACCGGGCAGTTCGTCACCAATTTTCCTGTCGGCGGCTTCCTGTCGCACGACAAGCTCGCCGAGGGGCGCGCCGACCTGATCACCGTGCGCGTGATGGGCTGGGCCGACGGCTCGCCCGCGCTCGACTATACGGTGAACAACAGCGTCGGTTATCCGATGCTGACCGGGGCGGGACCCGATCCGGTCAATCATGTGCTGCCCGCATGGGATTTGCTGACCGGCGCTTATGCCGCCTTCGCGTTGCTCGCGGCGATCCAGCGGCGGAGTGTCAGCGGCGAAGGCGGCGAGGTGCGCATTCCGCTCTCCGATGTCGCGATCGGCACCGTCGCCAATCTCGGCGGGGTAGCGGAAATGCTCTATTCGGGCGAAAACCGGCCGCGGCTCGGCAATGCGGTTTATGGCCTGTTCGGGCGCGATTTCGTGACGCGCGACGGGCGCCGCACGATGATCGTCGTCGTGACGCCGCGCCAATGGGCGAACCTCATCGCCGCGCTGAACCTCGGCGAAGCGGTTGCGCGAATCGAGGCGGAACGCGGCGTCTCTTTCGCGGCCGACGACGGGCTGCGCTTCGAACACCGCGACGCGCTCTATCCGCTGTTCGAGGCGGCGATCGCGGCGCGCGACCATGACGATCTGGCCGCCGCCTTCGACGCCGGGGGGATCGTCCATTCGCCCTATCGCACCATGGTTGAGGCGGTCGAGGACCCCGCGCTCGTCGCCGGCAATCCGATCTTCGGCAACGCCCACAACCCTAGCGGTTTCGCCTATCCCGCCGCGGGCGCCTTTGCGACATTGCCGCAGCGGGATCGCCAGCCGCCGCGCGCCGCACCGCGCAACGGCGAGCATAGCGAGGAAATATTGGCAGATCGCCTGTCGCTTTCGAGCGCCGAGCTTGCCCGCCTGATCGATGCCGGTATCGTCGGCATCGCAAACTATGGAGATTAAAGAATGACCCTGCGCCGCGCCGCCATCGTCGCCCCGATCCGGACCGCCGTCGGCAAGTTCGGCGGCGCGCTTTCTTCGATGACCGCGGGCGAACTCGGCGCGGTGATTTTGAAGGCGCTGGTCGAGCGGACGAAGATCGACCCGGCGCGCGTCGACGATGTCGTTTTCAGCCAAGGCTATGGCAATGGCGAGGCGCCCGCGATCGGCCACTGGTCGTGGCTCGCGGCGGGCTTGCCGCTCGAGGTGCCGGGCTATCAGCTCGACCGCCGCTGCGGTTCGGGGCTGCAGGCGGTGATCAACGCCGCGATGATGGTGCAGACGGGCATGTCCGACGTCGTCGTCGCGGGCGGCGTCGAATCGATGTCGAACGTCGAGCATTATTCGACCGAGATTCGTAAAGGTGTTCGCGCGGGCAACTTGACGCTGCACGACCGGCTGACGCGCGGGCGGTTGATGTCGCAGCCGGTCGAGCGGTTCGGGGTGATCAGCGGCATGATCGAGACCGCCGAGAATCTGGCGAAGGATTATGGCATCACGCGCGAGGCGGCCGATGCCTATGCGGTGCAGAGCCACCAGCGCGCGGCGTCGGCGTGGGCGAAGGGGCTGTTCGACGACGAGCTGGTGCCGGTCGAGGTGCCGCAGAAGAAGGGCGAAGCGATCGTCTTCGCGCATGACGAGGGGTATCGCGCCGATGCGACGATGGAGACGCTCGGCAAGCTGCGTCCGCTCGAAGGCGGCGTCGTCACCGCGGGCAATGCGAGCCAGCAGAATGACGCGGCGGCGGCGTGCCTTGTTGTCGCCGAGGACAAGCTCGGCGAACTCGGATTGGAACCGATCGCCTGGTATCACAGCTCGGCGGCGGCGGGCTGCGACCCGAGCCGAATGGGAATCGGGCCGGTGCCCGCGGTCGAACGGCTGTTCGCGCGCAGCGGGCTCGGCTGGAGCGACATCGACCTCGTCGAACTCAACGAAGCCTTCGCGCCGCAGGTGCTCGCGGTGCTGAAGGGCTGGGGTTGGTCGGACGACGACAGCCGGGGCGAGATTTTGAACGTCAACGGCTCGGGCATCTCGCTCGGCCACCCGATCGGCGCGACCGGCGGGCGCATTCTCGCCAATCTGACGCGCGAGCTGGTGCGCCGCGACGGGCGTTACGGGCTCGAGACGATGTGCATCGGCGGCGGGCAGGGCATCGCCGCGATCTTCGAGCGCGCCGCCTGAGCATGGCCGATTTGCGCGAGGCGCTGGCGGCGGCGCAAGCCTATCGCGGCGCGGCGCGGGCGGCGCTGGCCGACCGGCTGGCGGCGCGGCCGATCGACGGCGAGCAACGCGCGGCGCATGGTTTCGCTTGGGTCGCGACGACGGTCGCGGCGCTCGAAGCGACGCTCGGCTGGTGCGATTCCGGCTCGGACTCGAACCCGCTCGATGCGAAGATCACCACCGTCGCTTTTGCCGAAAGCATCGGCCAGCTCGTCGGGGGTCTGCCGATGGGGCAGAATGAGATGTTCCGTCCCGCCGACCTCGGGCTCGGCGCGGCGGCGCGCACGCTCGCCGATGCCTGCGCGAGCCTGCTCGACGTCGACCATGGTGCGAGCCGCGCCGAGGTTGCGTCCGCGCTCGCCGCTGGGCAGTGGCCGAGCGAGACGCTGCACGATGCCGATCTCGACGCGATCCGCGAGCAATATCGCCGCTTCACCGACGCCGCGATCGTGCCCAACGCGCACGGCTGGCACCTCGCCAACGCGCTGATCCCCGACGCCACGGTTCAGGCGATGGCCGACCTCGGCACCTTCGGCGTGTGCATCCCCGAAGACTATGGCGGGCTCGGGCTCGGCAAGCTCGTGATGTGCATCGTCACCGAGGAATTGTCGCGCGGCTGGATCGGCGCGGGATCGCTCGGCACACGGTCGGAGATCGCCGGCGAATTGATCGCGACGGGCGGCACCGACGCGCAAAAGGCCGAATGGCTGCCGAGGATCGCGAGCGGCGAAATATTGCCCACCGCGGTGTTCACCGAGCCCGACGTCGGGTCGGACCTGGGCTCGCTCCAGACCCGCGCCCGGCGGAAGGGCGATCAGTGGGTGATCGACGGCGCGAAGAACTGGATCACCCACGCCGCGCGCTCGGATCTGATGACCTTGCTCGCGCGCACGCTTCCGCAAGCGAAGGGCTACGCGGGGCTGTCGATGCTGCTCGTGCCCAAGCCGCGCGGGACCGACGCCGACCCCTTCCCCGCCGACGGAATGAGCGGCAGCGAGATCGAGGTGCTCGGCTATCGCGGGATGCGCGAATATGCGCTGCAATTCGATGCGATGTCCGCCCCCGCCGATGCGCTGCTCGGCGGCGCGGAGGGGCAGGGGTTCAAGCAATTGATGCGCACCTTCGAGGGCGCGCGGATCCAGACCGCGGCGCGCGCGGTGGGGGTGGCGCGGCGCGCGATCGAGCTCGGGCTCGATTATGCGCTCGCCCGCAAGCAGTTCGGCAGGGCGATCATCGACTTCCCGCGCGTGGCCGACAAGCTGGCGATGAGCCTCGTCGATTTCGTGATGGCGCGCGAACTGAGCTACGCCGCCGCGCGCGCCAAGGACAGCGGCAAACGCTGCGATATCGAAGCGGGGATGGCGAAGCTGCTCGCCGCGCGCGCCGCCTGGTCGAACGCCGATGCGAGCCTGCAGATCCACGGCGGCAACGGCTATGCGCTCGAATATGAGATCAGCCGGATTCTGTGCGACGCGCGCATCCTCAATATTTTCGAAGGCGCCGCCGAGATTCAGGCGCAGGTGATCGCGCGCGGACTGGTTGAGGGTCGCAACTAGAGCCAGAGCAAAGGCTGGCGGACGGGGAAGTTGCGCACGACCTCCCCGATCGCGGGGTCGGGGTCCAGCCGCTGCCAGAGCGCCAGCCAGTCGCCGCGTGCCTGCGCGAGGCCGCCGAAGAGCAGGCTCGGCTGGCGCACCGGGAAGCCGTCCCAATATTCGATGTCGGGGGGCAGCGGCCATTTTTCCTTGTCGGCGATATAAGGCGCCATCCACGCGATCGCGCCGCCGATCGAGCGGCCGTCGGCGGTCTGCCAGCCGATGAGGTCGCCGCCGCCGAGCAGCCACGCCGACGCGGCGAGCACGTCGAGGTTGAAGAGCGAATAGGCGTAGGGCTTGGTGCGTGCGAGTTCGAGCGGCTGGCGGCCGTCGGGGTCGATCTGCGTCGGGATGATGATCGACTTGAGCCGGGTGCGGGCATCGGCGAGGATGTCGTCGCGCCCGAGCAGTGCGGCGAAGCTTGCCGCCTGCAACAGCCAGCAGGTGCCGTGGTTGTTTTCCTCGTCGCGTTCCTCGGTGCCGAAGCGCGAGGTGGTGAGCCAACTCAGATAAGAGGCGAACCAGCCCTCGACGCCCGCGCGGATCGCGGCATAGCCCGGCGCGCCGTGCCGCGCGAACAGCGCCGCGGCGCGCGCGACCTCGACGATCTGCAGCGTGTCGATCACCCCGATCGCGCGGCCCGTGTTGACGCCGATGATCGCCTGCGCATGGTCGAGGTTCGGGTTCATCCGCGTCGTCGGATCGACGAACCACGCCGCGAGGTGGCGCATCGCGGCGTCGGCGAAATGCCGCTCGCGAGTGAGATCCCACAGCGCGGCGAGCGCGGGGACGGTGCGCCCGAAAGCGATCAGCGCGTCGCGGTGGCCGTCGAACTTGTCGGGGTTCGAGCGGCCGTCGCGGCGTATATAGGCGCCGCCGGGGTTCGCCGGATCGGGCCACCAATAATCGCCCTCCGAATAATAGTCCTGCCGTCCGGCGGGGCTGCGCGGTGCTGCGATCGCCGCGATGGTGCGCGGTTCTGCACCAAGCAGGGCTTCGGCCTGCGGCAGCAGGCGGCGGCGCTCGATCGCGCGAATGTCGAGTGTGCCGGGCCGCGGGCGCGCCCATGCGACGGGCGCGGCGAGCAGCGCGGTGAGGAGCAGGGCGCGGCGGGCGATCATGGGGCACCCTTTGGGGAGACTTGGCGGCGCAACAACAGGTCGTCGCCAACGACGCGCGGATAGGCGCCCGGACCCCAGGCATCGTCGGCGTGCACGAGCAGTTCGTCGAGCACCGCGGCGGGCCAGCCCTGTTCCTTGTACGGCCAGTCGGCGGCGCGGCCGCGCCAGGCGGCGACATAATCGGTCGCCTTGCGCAGCGAGCGGCCGCGTTCGTCGGCGCGATAGAGGTCGACGCCGAGGCACGCCGCGCTGTCGGCGACAGTATAGGCGGCGGAGAGCGCATAGAGCGAATAATGGAAGCTGCGCGTTCGCGTCAGCTCCTCGGGCAAGGCGCCCGAGCGATCGACTTGCCGCGCAAGGCGCGTTCTGGGAAAGGCGGCGGCGATCCGACGTGCGACATCGGGGCGCCGCGCGAACAGCGCGAAGCGCGCGACCTGCGCGTCGTACCAGAGGCCATGGTTGTTCGAAGCTTGGCCCTCCGCCCTGCCGTTCGGACTCGTCAGCATCCAGTCGACATAGCGCGAAAACCAGCCTTCGAGCGCTGAGGTTTCGGCCGGGGTCAGCGCCCCCGAAGGCACGATCAGCCCTGCCGCGTCGATCACCGCGATGAAGCCCGCGCCGTCGAGCACGCCTTCGGCGCGGCCGTTCGACACGCCGGGCACGGCCTGCGCGAAGTTCATATTCGGGTTCATCATCGTCGCGGGGTCGAGGAACCAGGTTCGGATGACGCGCGCCGCGCCGTCAGCATATTTTCGATCGCCGCTGTAATAATAAGCGAGGCCGAGCGTGTCGGCATCGCGCACCATGCGCGCGAGCGCGGCGCGGTCGAAGCGGTCGCTTTCGATTTCGGGATTGGTGTCGCCGTCGCGGCGGACATAGGCGCCTTTCGGATTGGCGGGGTTCGGCCACCAATAGCGCGCGAGGCTGACATAGTCGTGGCGGTCGCCCGATACGGGGACGCTGCGCTTGCCGGTCACCGACGCGGGTTTGGCCGCGAGCGCCTTGTCGGCGCGGGCGATCAGGTCGCGATAAGCGGCGCCGATCGCCGGATCGTTCGGCAGCGCCGCCTTGATCGCTTCGAGATCGGCGGGGCGCAGTGCGAAGGTGCGGCGGCCGTCAAAGGATGCCGAATAGCCTTCGCTCGCGTCGCAAACGGGCGCCCCCGGCGGCAAGGAAAAAGCCGCCGCCGCGGACGGAGTCGCGGCGGCGGCTAGGATAGCCCAAGGGAGTCGGGCTAAAGTCGATGGCTTCACAGGCGGACCCGGAAGCCGAAGAAATATTGCGTGCCGCTGCGCGACACCTCGGCGATGCTGTCGTATCCGCCCTTGTACATGATGTCGTTGGTGCCGGTGACGTTGAGCGCCTGCAGCTTCAGCTGGACATTGTCGGTGAGATTATATTGCGCCGACAGGTTGATATAGGTCGCGCCGCGGATCTCGCGGTTGGTGCCGCCGTTCGGCTTGTAATAGCCCGAGCGGTAGCGAAGATTGGCGCGCAGCGAGAGGCCCCATTTTTCGAACCACAAAGATCCGCTCGCGGTCCATTTAGACAGCCCGATCAGGTTCGCCGGATCGACATAATCGGCGATCGGCGAGGTGTCGGGATATTCGAAATTGGCGAAGGCGCGGTTGACCGATCCCTGGATGCCGAGGCCGTCGAGCGGGTCGGGAAGCCAGGTGAAGGCGTGGCTCGCGGTCGCCTCGATCCCGTAAAGATGCCGCGTTTCGCCGTCGTTGGTCGGCGCGACCGGCGCGATGGTGACGGTCTCGGTCACCGGCGCGCCGCCGTCGCGGATCGTCGTGATCGTGATGTCGGAGGGGATCGGCTCCTCGGCGCTGATCACCGTGCCCTTCGCCCATTTATAATAGCCGGCGATCGAGAGCAAAGTGTCCTGCGACGCATAGAGCTCGAGGCTCGCGTCGAGGTTCCACGCGCGCAGCGGCTTGAGGTTCGGGTTGCCGGTCGTGGCGTCGAAGATGATATTGTCGAGCCCGGTCCCCGCGGAGGGGTTGAGCCGGATGCCCGCGCCGAAGCTCTCGATTCCCGACCGTGCGATCGCACGATAGGCGGCGAGGCGCAGCTTGACCTCTTGCGACAGGTCGAAGGAGATGTTCGCGCTCGGCAGGAAATAATTATAGCTGCCCTTGGCGCGGTTGGTCAGCAGCTCGCCATTCGGATCGGGGTCGACGCTATAGCTGTCGCCGGCGGTGTCGATCGTGATCACATAGGGCTGGCGATAGCCGATCGAGGTGATGTCGGTCTTGACCCAGCGCAGCCCGATATTGCCGCTGAACGGCACGCTGCCCGCCTGCGATTCGAAATTGGCGAGGCCGTAGAGCGCATAGATGCGTTCGGTGACGTCGATGTCGCTCGGATCGCGGCCGTCGGTCGGATAGGGCAGCGCGTCGTCGCCGCCGGTGAAGGTGCGGAACAGGCAGTCGTTGTCGAAGGTCGCCCAGCGTGTGACGTTGGTGCCCATGCCCTGCATGTAGCTGGTGGTGGTGAAGGGCACGCGGCAGTTCCGGTTCGCCTGCGCGATCAGCTCGGCCGGGGTCGTGCCGTCGATTGCGGCCAAAGTATTGAGGTCGTTGTTGCGCGCATTGTCGTTGGTGCGGTGATGGTCCGAATAGCGGCCGCCGACCTTGACCGAGGTGATGAAGCCGTCGAGCTCGCGCTCGATATCGAGCCGCCCGGCCCAGATCCGGTCGCGGCGGTCGGTGACGAACCGGTTGCGCGCATAGACCGAATTGGCGGCGGTGGTCAGGAACAGGTCGTGGTCGGTGATGTCGAAATCCTCGAACTCGACGACCGGCACGACATCGTCGTCGAGATAAGTCAGCGTGTAACCGACGCGGCGGTTCGAGCGCATGCGCGTCGCCTTCTGCGTCTCGGTGCGGTGGCTGTCCGAATAGGATCCGTCGAAGCTGACCGTCCAGCGATCGGGGGTCCAGATCAGATTGAGGCCGCCGCCCTTGTAGGTTTCGTTGCGCTGGCGCGTTTCGAGCTGATTCTCGATATTCGAATTGCCGCGATAGCTGATCAGCGCGCCGGGCGAATAGCCGTTGCTGCCGTTGCCGATGACCAGCGGCTCGAGGCCGCGCAGCCCTTCGGGAATGCCGAGCACGTTGCGGTCCTCGAGGCTGCGGCGCTTCGAATATTGGCCGTCGATCGCGATCTCGAACTCGGGTGACGGGCGCCACTGAATCGCGCCGATCAGCCCGTCGCGGATTTCCGAGGTTTTCTGCGTGCGGAAGCTGCGCGACGAGGTCGGGAAATAATAGTCGCCGATCGTCTCACCTACGGTCACGCCATTGGCGGTGCGCGGCCCCTCGGCAAAGGTGCAATTGACATTGGCGCCCGCCGCCGCCTGCGTCGCGGAATTGCCCGTCAGCTGCCAGGGATTGTCCGCCGACGTGTTGCAGAGCTGAAAGGTCGAATTGCCGTTGTAATAATCCTCGGGCGCGGTCGTGTCCTGACGCTGATATCCGATCGACACGCCGATGTCGCCGAGCCCGGTTTCATATTGGTCGGTGTAGGAGAAATTGGCGCGATAGCCGAGCCCGTCGTGCTGATAGACGTCGTCGTCCTGCGGCTGGAAATCGCCGCGCACCTCGAACTGAATGCGGCGCTTGCCATAATCGAGCGGCTTCATCGAGCGAAGCTCGATCACCCCGCCGACGCCGCCCTCGAGGAAGTCGGCGCGCTGGGTCTTGTAGACGAGAACGCCGTTGACCAGCTCGGACGGGAACTGCTGGAAGGCGACCGAGCGGTCGGGCCCCGCGGTCGATACCTCGCGGCCGTTGAAGGTTGAAAAGCTCAAGGTCGGGCCGAGCCCGCGCACCGACAGTTCGTTGGCATTGCCCTTGAAGCGGTCGGCCGAGACGCCGACGATGCGTTCGAGCGTGTCGCCGACCGAATTGTCGGGGGTCGCGCCGATCTCTTCGCTGACGAGGCCGTCGACGACGACATCGGCGGCGCGCTTGAACTCGATCGAGCTGCGCTGCGTCGCGCGCGTGCCGGTGACGAGGATCTCGTCGCCGCCATCGACCGCTGCCGCCGGCTCGCCTTCGATTTCGGCGGGTGCTTCCTGCGCCCATGCGGGCATGGCGGCGAATAGCGCCGCGGACGCCAGCAAGGCGGCGCGGGTCGGCAGGACCGATGGTGACTTCATTTCCCTCTCCTTTTTTGCCGCCCCTGAACTTGCGGCGCGGACCCGGTTGATACCGGTGTCAATTTCAGTTGTTATACAACTTGTGAGATGTATTACAACTTTAAAAGGAGAAGTCAATCATCCGCGCTGACGGCCGGGATGAACCGAAAACGCCGCGTTTATCGCGGATTTGCGCGCTTTTTCGCCAGATCGTACATCGCGGTTCCCGCGAGCAGATAGGCGCCGCTGCCGTAGAATTGTGTCTCCTTTGCCGAGACGCTGTCGGGGCGGTCGCCGACCTGCTGGACCCAGCCGAGCATCCCGTCGGGCTGGACCGCGCGGCCGAGCGCCGCCCAGCCGCGCACTGCGGCGGGCTGGTAGGTCGCGCGGTCGAGCAGGCCATTATCGACCCCCCACGCGAAGGCATAGGTGAAGAAGGCCGTGCCGCTCGTTTCGGGCGGCGTGCCGGGGTCGTTGTCTAGCAGCGAGGCGGGCCAATAGCCGTCGGCCTTTTGCAATGTCACGATCTTCGCCGCGATGTCCTTGAACAATTTCTCATAATAGGGGCGCTGCGGATCGCTTTTGCCCAGCACCTGCAGGACGCGGACGAGACCGCCCATCACCCAGCCGTTGCCGCGGCTCCAGAACAGCTTGCGTCCCTTCGCGTCGCGCATGTCGAAAAAGCGGCTGTCGCGAAAATAGAGTTTTTCCGAGGGGTCGAACAGATAGTCGGTCGTCGCCTTCCACTCTTCGTGGACGAAATCGGCGTAACGCTTGTCGCTCGTTGCCTTGGCGAGCCGGAGCATCGTCGGCGGCGCCATGAAGAGCGCGTCGCACCAGCACCAGCGATCGGTGCAGGTCGACGTGCCCTTGCCGGGCGCGACGGGGATGAATTCGAGCCCGATCGTCGGCCGGTTGGCGAGCACATGGTCGAAATAGGCGCGCATCGGGGCGATCGCTTTCTTGCCCTCGCCATTTCGCGCCGCCCACAGCCACGCCTGCCCGATCAGCTGGTCGTCGGCGTGGAAGGGAAGGTAGCCCATCCGCCATTGTTCGGCGCGGCCGAGGTCGAGCAGCGGCTTCGCATATCGCCTGTCGCGGTTCGCGAGTTCGGTCAGCGCGACCCAGAAGGTCGCCTGCTGCCAGTCGCGCACCTCCTGCACGCTCTTGCGCGCGGCGGGCATCGTCGCCCAGTTGGTGCGGTTCGCGAGCTGCCAGTCGGCGACGCGGCGCGTATCGGCGAGGATCGCGGCGGGCTGCGGCACCACCGGCTCGGCGGGTGCCGCCAAGGCGGCGGGAGCGGTCATCATCATGGAAAACAGGCTCAGCGACATGGCATATCCTCTCCCTTTCAACCCGGCGGGCTTTTCGCCTTGACACCGGTGACATTTCTCTTTTCTTTTCGGTCGTGTGTCAATAATGTTGTCACACAACTAGCGCATTTGGCCAAAGGGGATGGAATGCCGAAGATCGTGTCAGCCCGGGTTATCCTGACCTCGCCGGGCCGGAATTTCACGACGCTGAAGATCGAATGCGACGACGGCACGACCGGCGTCGGCGATGCGACGCTCAACGGCCGCGAGCTTGCGGTGGCGGCCTATCTTTCGGAGCATGTCGTCCCTTGTCTGATCGGGCGCGACGCGCACCGGATCGAGGATATCTGGCAATTTCTCTACAAGGGCGCCTATTGGCGTCGCGGGCCGGTGACGATGGCGGCGATCGCGGCGGTCGACATGGCGCTGTGGGACATCAAGGGAAAGATCGCGGGGCTGCCGGTCTATCAATTGCTCGGCGGCGCGGCACGTGAGGGCTGCATGGTCTATGGCCATGCCAATGGTACGACGATCGCCGACACGATCGAGGCGGCGCTCGATTACCAGCGGCAGGGTTACAAGGCGATTCGCCTGCAATGCGGGGTGCCGGGGATGGCGTCGACCTATGGCGTCAGCAAGGACCGCTATTTCTACGAGCCCGCCGACAATGATCTGCCGACCGAGAATAGCTGGTCGACCGCGAAATATATGCGCGTCGTCCCCGACCTTTTCGCCGCGGCGCGCGAGGCGCTCGGCTGGGACGTGCATCTGCTCCACGACATCCATCACCGGCTGACCCCGATCGAGGCGGCGCGGCTCGGCAAGGATCTCGAGCCTTATCGCCCCTTCTGGATCGAGGATGCGACCCCGTCGGAGGATCAAGAGGCGTTCCGCCTGATCCGCCAGCACACGACGACGCCGCTCGCGGTCGGCGAGATCTTTTCGTCGGTCTGGGACTGCAAGCATCTGATCGAGAACCGGCTGATCGACTATATCCGCGCGACCGTGCTCCACGCGGGCGGCATTACCCATATGCGCCAGATCGCCGCGCTCGCCGACCTGCATCAGGTCCGCACCGGCTGCCACGGCGCGACCGACCTGTCGCCGGTGACGATGGCGGCGGCGCTGCACCTCGGGCTCGCGATCCCCAATTTCGGCATTCAGGAATATATGCGCCACACGGCCGAGACCGACGCGGTCTTTCCGCACGCCTGGCGCTTCGCGGACGGCATGCTCCACCCGGGCGAGGCGCCCGGTCTCGGCGTCGAGATCGACGAGACGCTCGCTGAAAGCTTTCCCTATGCCCGCGCCTATCTGCCGGTGAACCGGCTCGAGGACGGCACGATGTGGAGCTGGTGATGCGGCCGACGATCCTTGCGGTCCTTGCCTTCCCGTACCGGACAAAATCGCTTCGAACCTCGAACGCGTAATTCGTGGGTACGGGCCCTAGCCAGCTTCGCGGTGCGATGATAACGCAGCATCCATGGCGGTAACCAAGGCGGCATCGCTGGCCGATGATCTGGTCCAGCGTTTCGAGGAACAGATCGAAACGGGCGAAATGCCCGTCGGATCGCGTTTCCCGACCGAAAAAGAGATCACCGAGACGTTCGGCGTCAGCCGCACCGTCGTGCGCGAGGCCTATTCGCGGCTCGCGGCGCGCGGCCTGCTGGTGTCGCGGCGCGGATCGGGCGCCTATGTGCCGGATGGCGCGCAATATCGCGCCTTCCAGGTCACCGCCGAGGAAATCGGCGAGATCGACGATGTGCTGCGGCTGCTCGAAATGCGCATGGGGTTCGAGGTCGAGATGGCCGACCTCGCGGCGCGGCGGCGGACCGACGCCGACCTCGCGGCGCTGCGCCGGACGCTCGACGCGATGGAGGAAAGCCGCGACGTCGATGCGTCTGTCGCCGCCGACGCCGCCTTTCACGCCGCGATCGCCAGCGCGACCGGCAATCCCTATTTCCTGCGCTTTACCCAGTTTCTTGGCGTGCGGCTCGTGCCGTCGCGGCGGCTCTATCTGCAGGGCGACGATCCGGACCGGCACCAGCGTTACGCGCACACGATCAACCGCGATCACGAGGCGATCGTCGTCGCGATCGAGGCGAGCGATCCTGTCGCCGCGCGCCGCGCCGCGCGCCGGCACATCGAAAAATCGATCCAGCGCTATCGGACGCTCAAGGAGAGCCGCTAGCGCCGGCGAATCGGGCGCCGCAGCGGTGGCCGAATATGGGGCGGACGGGAAATTAGCTAGCTACCGACCTTGATTTCGACTCGTGATGCTCTATTCCAACCCCCGTGCAAGGCGACCCCGACAATTATCTCAGCCTGCTGTCCGCCGCGCAGATCGAGACGCTGCGGCACGTTTACGAGCATAAAAATTCCAAGCAGATCGCGCGCCTGATGAATGTGTCGCCGCACACCGTCGATGAGCGCGTTCGGCGCGTGTTGAAAAAGCTCAATGTTTCCAACAGGATCGAGGCAGCGCGAATTCTGGCTGTTAACGGTGTCTTCGACAATGTTACCCCTTATCAGCCTTTGACATATCAATTGATCGACCTAGGCGAGGTTCCCCCGGCCGCCGATGGCGAACCGGGGCGCAGTTCGTTTCGGCGATTTTTCGACATTGGTTCGCCATTTCCTACCGCGTCCCAGCCGGCCAACCGGCATGGGTTGATGGAACGGATAATCTGGCCGATCCTGATCGCAGTAGCGACGATTTTGGCTTTCTCCGCCCTCTATTCGATCCTTGTCGGACTCGGTCGCGTTCTGACCTGAAGTTCGAACGAATGCTGCGGGGGGGAACCGGTAGCATTCTTTTTCAAGGAAAAAGATGATGCTGAATCAACGAGTTTCTGCGGCGAAGAAGATCGCTTCCGAGCTGCATCTGGCCGAAGACGCCATCGACGAAGCGATGATCCGAATCGCGCAGCTCGCCGCGACGCTGCCCACCGCGCGCCGCGAGACGAACATGTCGGCGATCGTCGGCCAGGAAGCGATGGCGAAGGTCGCGCAGGCGCTCGCCGCCGCCGGCGAGGTTCGCCAGCTTTTGACCGACGCGCATCTCGCGCTGACCGTGACGCAGAAGGAAGTCGGCCTCGGCACGCGCATGTTCGGCGCGGGCGTCAAGCCGGCGAGCGCGAAGCTGGTCGACGAAGGCAGCAACGACCGCCAGGGCGCCGACGCGCCGGCGTTCGCGAAGGCCGGTTGATCCGCAAGAAAGGTTGACTGCCACAATGTGGTCCGTGGCGATCTATTATGCCGTTCTGCTCATCACCGTGGCCGTCGCGATCCGACGCGGCGGACCGCTCGAACGCTGGGCAGCCTATACGGCATTGATCGCCTCGGTCCTCACGACGGCCGTGACGCCTTTCCCGACCTGGACGAACATCGAGATCAATATCTTCATCATCGACGTACTGGTTCTGATGAGCTTCTGGTTCATCGCCATGCGGACGCAGAGTTTCTGGCCTTACTGGATCACCGGATGGCAGCTGATCGCCATTTTCGGGCATATCCAGAAGCTCATGTTCTCGGAGATATTGGCGCGGCCCTATTCGCTGCTCTCGGTTTATATATCCTATCCGATCCTGTTGCTGATCATCTACGCATCGGGGTCCTACAGTCGGCGGAATGACGTTACGGCCTGAGATGTGGCTCCCCAGGGGCATCGTCACATGCAGCCATTTTCGAATGAAGAAATCGCCGAGCTGAAATCGCGGGTCGATCAGATCCACGAGCTGCTCGCGAGCCGCGGCGAAGAATCGCCGCCCGTCGCCGCGCGCGGCGGCGAGCGTGTTCGCGGCGACGCGCCAGCCGGCGGCGCGGGTCTGCTCGACCAGCTGTCGCTCAGCATCCAGATCCGGCGCATTCGCCGCAGCCATTTCGGCACTGCCGAAATATCGGGAGCCGTCTGGGACATGATGCTCGACCTGATGCTCGCGGGCGCCCACGGCCGCGTGCTCAGCGCGAGCGATCTCGCGACCGGTGCGGGGGTTCCGCTGTCGTCGGGGCTGCGCATGATCGCATCGCTCGAACAGCGCGGGCTGGTGCACCGCTCGATCGACGAGCGCGATCGCCGCCGCACGATCGTGCGCCTGAGCGAAAACGGAACCGAGCGCATGGCGAGCTATTTCGAAAAGATCGGCGGCGTCCGCCAGGCTCTTCCCCCGCTGGCGGCATAGGGCGCCTGCTCCAACCCCTTGGGATCGGGTGCGCAGGGCGACTGGTCGCGCGCACCGCATCCGGTCCCTCCTATTCGGTCATTTCCTTCATCATGCGATCGACCTTGATCATCGCCTCGCGCTTGATCTGGCAGATGCGCGCGGCGCTGACGTCGAGCGTCAGGCCGATTTCGTGCAGGTTGAGCTCTTCGAAGAAGTAGAGTTGGAGCACCATCTGCTCGCGCTCGGACAGGCGGCCAACGCACTGGCGCAGCGCCCCCATCAGATCCTCCTGCTCGCAGCGTTCGTCGGCGCCGGCATCCTCGTCGGCCGCGAGGAAGGCGCCGATTTCGGTCAGCTCGTCGAGCGAGGTCGAGCGGCCGTGCGTCGCATTGCGTTCGAGCGCGAAATAATCCTCGGCCGACATGTCGAACGCGACCGCCATCTCGGCGGCGGTCGGCGCGCGCATCAGTTGCTGTTCGAGCGCGCCGCGCATCGCCTGGATTCGCTTCGCGGCGACCATCGCCGAGCGGCCGACGTCGGCCTCGCGGCGCAACTGGTCGATCATCGCGCCGCGGATGCGCGTCGTCGCATAGGTCGCAAAGGCGAAGCCGCGCTCCTCATAATGGCGGCTCGCTTCGATCAGCGCGATCAGCCCGGTCTGGATCAGATCGTCGAGCTCGCTCGTCCGCGACACGCGCGAAAAGACCTGCCACGCGATCTTGCGCACCAGCGGCGCATATTCCGCGACCAGCGCCTCGACGCTTTCGCCATAGCCACGCGTACCCGGCGCTCGGCCGCTCGCGGCAAATTGCTCGGCGGGCTCAATTCTCATGCACTTGGTCCTCCATGTGGCCGTCGGGCCCGGACGCGAGGCGCGGCACTTCGGCGCCGATCGTCGCGACGATTTCGGTCTGCTTGGTCGCCGGAATCTCGAGGTAGGAGATGACCGCGACGTCGGGGAAAGTGGCTCGCACGAGGCGCGAGAGCGCCGAGCGGCAGATCGGCGAGGCGACGAGCGCGAAGCTGCGCGTCTGGAGCAGCAGCGGCTCGACCGCCTGCCCGACCTGTTCGATGATCGTCATCGCCATGCCATGTTCGAACGGCCATTCGGCGGCGGGATTGGCGCGCACCGCCTGGTTGAGCAGCATCTCGATCTCGGGGCTGAAGGTGACGACGGGCAGCGGCATCCGGCTCGGCACGATCGTCTGGACGATTAGCGCGCCGACGCGCTGGCGCACCGCTTCGACGAGGTCGATTTCGCCGAGCTGCTGGCCCGACAGCGCGACCATCGCCTCGGCGATCTTGCGGAAATCGCGTAGCGGCACGCGCTCGACGAGCAGCGATTTGCAGAGGCTCGCGACGCGCGGCAGCGAATAGCCCTGTGGACTGAGATTCTGCGCGAGCTGCGGATAATGCGTCTTGAGATTGTCGATCAGCGCCTGCGCGTCGTCGATGCCGAACAGCTCGGCCGCCGATCCGACGATGCTGTTGTTGAGGTGGGTCGCGACGACGGTGGCGGGGTCGACGACGGTATAGCCCGCCGCGATCGCGTCATTCTGCATCGCCTTCGGAATCCACAGCGCGTCAAGGCCGAAGGTCGGATCCTTGCACGGTCGCCCGGTCACCTTGGTGACGAGGTCGCCCGAATCGAGCGCGAGCATTTCGTTGGGGAAGACCTCGTCCTCGCCGACGATCACGCCGGCGACCGAGATGCGATAGACGTTGCCGGGCAGCGACAGGTCGTCGCTGACCTTCACCGGCGGAACGACGAAGCCGAGTTCCTTCGACAATTGGCGGCGGATGCCGGTGATGCGCGTCATCAGCGGCGATCCCTTGCGTTCGTCGACGAGGGTGACGAGCGCATAGCCGATCTCGAGCTGGCACGCGCTCGCGTCGCTGACGTCGGCCCATTCGATGAGCGACGGGTCGGGCGCGGGGGCGGCGGGTTCGGGCAAGTCGGCGACCGCGGCCTCGGCGCGGCGAAGTTGCCAGCCGATCGCGAAGGACAGCGCGGCGGCGGGCAGGATCAGCATCTGCGGCATCGCGGGGACGAGGCCGAGGATGAAGAGGATGCCGCCGACCGCCATCCAGATGACGGGCGAGGAGAATTGGCTGCCGATCTGGCCGCTGAGGTCGAAGGGCGAGGATACGCGGGTGACGATCGCGGCGGCGGCGATCGAGAGCAAGAGGGCGGGGATCTGCGCGACGAGCGCGTCGCCGATCGCCAGCGTGATATAGGTGCTGCCGGCTTCGGACAGGCTGAGCCCGTGGCTGAAGATGCCGAGGATCAAGCCGCCGACGATGTTGACGAACAGGATCAGGAGGCCCGCGACCGCGTCGCCCTTCACGAATTTCGAGGCGCCGTCCATCGAGCCGTAGAAATCGGCTTCGGTGCCGACTTCGACGCGGCGCGCCTTCGCTTCTTCGGGGGTGAGCAGCCCGGCGTTGAGGTCGGCGTCGATCGCCATCTGCTTGCCGGGCAGCGCGTCGAGGGTGAAGCGCGCCGACACTTCGGACACGCGGCCCGCGCCCTTGGTGATCACGATCAGGTTGATGATCATCAGCACGAAAAACACGAACAGGCCGACGATATAGTCGCCGCCGATCAGCACCTGGCCGAACGCTTCGATGACGTGGCCCGCCGCCGCGGTGCCTTCGTGGCCGTGGACGAGCACGACGCGCGTCGAGGCGACGTTCAATGCGAGACGGAATAGGGTCGCGAGCAGCAGAACGGTCGGGAAGGCCGAGAAATCGAGCGGCTTCGACGCCTGCAACGCGACCATCAGGATCAGGAGGCTGATCATGATGTTGGCGACGAAGCTGATGTCGAGGATCAGCGGCGAGACTGGGATCACCATCAGCCCGACGACAATCAGCATCCCCGCCGGCAGCGCCGAAACGCTGGCGAAACGCGAGAAATTGCGGATGTTGAAGCCGGCGGTCATGCCGCGCCTCCCGAAAGCGAGGCGAGCCGCCGATAGGCATCGGCGGCAAAGCCCATCGAGAGCTTTTTGGGCATAGGCTGGATATCCATCATCTGGAGCGGCGGGCGCCCGCCACCGGCGGGGCTCGCGAGGCCGCTCGAGCTGCTCGCCTGCGCGTGCCAGCTCGAAGGAGCGAAAGGCTTCATATTTTCGGTCTTGCCGCCCTCTTCGAGCTTCACGCGAAAACGTTCGCGGATCTCGGCGAGGCTGCGCATGCTGCCGTCGCCGGCATAAAAGACCGACCGGTTCGCGGCCGCCGCCTCGGGCATCATCGACGCGCCGGGCTGGTCGGGATTGGCTGCGAGCGCCGTCAGGAATTTGGCGGCGCCGCCGCTCCCCAGGAAGTGCGCGAGATAGAGGTCGACCGGCTCGGCGCTGCGGCCGATCCGGCTTTCGAGATAGGCGCGATTGTCGCCGGTCAGCGCGGCGGCCATGTTCGATGAGGCGGCGGGATCGTCGCGCAGGTCGAAGATCTGCTGGCGAAGCGCGGGATCGGCGACGCTCAGCCTGCCCGACGCGTCGCGGCCGATCGCATCCGCCGCCCAGGCGAGGCCATGGTTGGCGCCGTGGCGGTCGAGGGTCGCGAGCCAGGTCTGCTTGGTGAACTGATAGAGGCCGCGCGCCGATGAGGTCGACGCCCGGGCAGCCGGATTATAGGCGCTCTCGACGCGCGCGACGTCGAACAGATAGTCGAAATCGATTCCCGACCGCGCCGACGCATTCTGCACCGCGTCGAGCACGGGGGCGGCGATGCGGTTGGCGCCCTGGGGATTGTTGATTGCGTTCATGGCTCTGGTTCCGCTTGTTCAGCAGACCAAAAGCAATCATCGTGCCATTTCCCGTAAGTGCGCGGAAATTGTCTGGTTATCAGTAGCTTAAAGCCGCCCCGCGCGGCCGCGTGCCGCGGATTTCGTGGCTCTTGTCAATCCTCTGACGCGTCCAGTTCTTCAATATGTTGACGCGCACCGCAGCGGCTTCGAGCTGGTTCAGCGTCTGCCCGATCAGCGCGCGCGCGCGGTGCTCGCTGCCCGCGGGGATCGCCGCGCCGCGAAACAGGATCACCGCGGTGGCGAGTTCCTCGGTCGCGGCGATGATCGCGCCGGCATCATGGCCGTCGAGCGCGCCGACGAGCGCATTGAGCCGCGACTGAACCTCGTCCATCTGCGCCAGCATCATTCGGCCCCGCGGCCGTGAAAGTCGAGCATCGCGCTCGCAATGATCGCGGGGTGGACGCCATAGCTGCCGTTGGCGATCGCGGTGCGCAGCGCGGCGACGCGCGCGACGTCGACTGGCGGCGCCTGGTCGGCAAGGCTGTTCGCGAGGCGCGTCAGCTTCGCGGTCGGGAGATTTTCCTGCGCCGGCTGGAGCTGTGCGGGGGTGCGCATCGCCGCGACATTTTCGCCGGCGATCCGGCGCAACGGGCCGGTGCGGCCGACGCCGCCCACTGGTCCGATCTTGCTGTCACCCGACATAAAAGCCTCCATCCGGTGCCGTCAGAAAAGTGACGGCGCGGTTCACGAAGGCTTTAACGGACGGTGCTTGCGGCGATTAAGGCGGCCGATCGCAAAAAAACAAAAGAAAGGCCCGGCGCCGTCGGAAAGCCGACAGGCCGGGCCCGATGGGTGGGTTGTGAGGGCGAGGATCAGTCTTGCAGGACGGCCCGGCCGGGACCGGTGACGGTGGCGCTGAGCTTCGACCTGTTGTCCTCGCCCTTGAGCGTGATGGTCTCGCCGACGCGGCCGTCCTCGGCGGCGATCGCGGCATAGCTGATCGAATAGCTTTGCGTGTCGATCGTGACGCGGACATTGTCGCCGCGGCGGATCACCGGTGCGCTCTGCGCGGGTCGGGCATAGCTTGCCGCCGCAGGCACGGCGTCGACGGGGCCGGTCATCGGCACACGCAGGCGCCAACCGAGCGGGGCGCAGCGCACCGCGAGCGTGTGCGCGTCGATCGCGGTGATCGACGCCTGTTCGGGACAGCGGGCGAGCTTGATGCGGCGGTCGATCGGGGTCGCCGTGCGGCCCAGGGCATTGGCGACCGTCGCGGTTAGCGTGTCGATCATTTGCCAGTCCTCGGTCGCCGGTTGGGCTTCGGCGGAACTCGGGGCGGCGATGGCGCAGGCGGCAAGGCCGGCAAGAATTTTGCGGGACAAGGTCGATCTCCTTCGGTCCGGTTGTTCGCCCGATAAAGTGCAGGAAGCGTGCCAGTCGCCGTTCGCTGCGGGGTTTTCGCGAGAAAGGCAGCGCATCGTCGGTTTTTTGACGAGCACCAACGCGCCTCGCTTCGGATCATATGTAACCATCTGAATTACTTAGATAAAATCATTTTGGCACGCCCATTGCATCCTGCCTTGGTGTTTTTCCGCGCGTCCGGGCCAGCCGGCCGGATAGCGGCAAATGAAGGAACGGGATGATGGCATCCGAGAAACTCTTTGGCCTGCATGCGACGGCGCTCCAGCTGCGCAGCCAGCGCATGATGATGCTCGCGTCGAACATCGCCAATGCCGCGACGCCGAATTACAAGGCGCGCGACATTGACTTCGCCAAGGCGCTCGACCTCGCGCAGCAGGGCGCCTCGACCGACGGCGCGATTTCGTATCGCGTTCCCGTCCAGGCGTCGCTCGACGGCAACACCGTCGAGATGGCGACCGAGCAGACCGCCTATGCCGAAAACGCGCTCGCCTACCGGTCGAGCCTTTCTTTCCTCAGCGGCCGCATCAACACGCTGTCGCGCGCACTGAAGGGCGAATGACGATGAGCAATTTCTCGGTCTTCGATATCAGCGGCCGCGCGATGTCGGCGCAGCTCGTCCGGCTGAACACGACGGCATCGAACCTTGCCAACGCGGGGACGGTCGCGGGCAGCGAGGCGGGTGCCTTCCGCTCGCTGAAGCCGGTGTTTCGCACCGTGATGGACGACCATGGCCGCGCGACGGTCCAGATCGACCAGGTCACGACCTCGAAAATGGCGCCGTCGAAACGCCACGACCCGTCGAACCCGCTCGCCGATGCCGACGGCAATGTCTGGGAAGCCGCGGTCGATAGCGCCGCCGAGCTGGTCGAGATGGTCGAGACCGCGCGCCAGTATCAGAACAATGTCCAGGTCCTCGAAACCGCGAAGGGCCTGATCAACGAAACTCTCAGGATGGGACAGTAAGATGGGCGTCAACAGCATCACCAACAACAACCCCGTGATCCACCCCAAAGGCACCAGCCAGCAGATGGATCAGAGCGATTTCCTTCGCCTGATGACCGCGCAGCTGTCGCAGCAGGACCCGTTCAACCCGGTCGATAATCAGCAGATGGTCGCCCAGATGGCGCAATTCTCGAGCCTCGCCGGGATCAGCGAGACCAACAATGTGCTCGCCCAGATTTCGGAACAGCTGACCGCGCAGACGCAGCTGCTCAAAGACATCAAGGCCGCCACCCCGGCGCCCGCCCCCACCACCCAGGAAGGATAAGTCCATGTCATTCTTTACCTCGCTTTCGGGCCTCAAGGCTTCGCAGACCGATATGTCGGTCATCTCGAACAATATCGCGAACGCCGGTTCGGTCGGTTTCAAGCGCAGCAAGGCGCAGTTCGGCGACATCTTCGCCTCGTCGCCGACGCAGTCGACGAAGACGATCGCGGGCCAGGGCACGCGCCTCAACGGCATCACCCAGCAGTTCACGCAGGGCTCGTACGAAGCGAGCGAAAAGACGCTCGACATGGCGATCGTCGGCGAGGGCCTGTTCGTCGTGAAGGGCAATCCGCCGACCGAGGCGATCACCTATACGCGCAACGGCTCGTTCGAACCGACGCCCGACGGCTATGTCATCGACACGACGGGTTCGAAGCTGCAGCTGCTGCCCGTCGACGCCGACGGCAATGTCACCAACAACACGCTCGCCGGGGCATTCGACATGCAACTGCCCACGGGCGCGCCGTCCGACCCGGCCTCTTCGCTGGTCAATGTGTCGATCGGCCTCGACGGCCTCGTCACCGCGACCTTCGCGAACGGGGAAGACCAGAAGCTCGGCAAGGTCGCGATGGCGACCTTCCCGACGATGTCGGGCCTGCGTCCGACCGGCGACGCGCACTGGCAGTCGACGGGCGAAAGCGGCCCGCCGACCATCGACGGCCCGACCAGCGGCTCGATGGGCGCGGTCCGTTCGGGTGCGCTCGAACGCTCGAACGTCGATATCACCGAGGAACTGGTGATGCTGATGTCGGCGCAGCGCAATTTCCAGGCGAATGCCAAGGCGATCGAGGGCGCGTCGCAGCTGACCCAGACGATCATCGGCATGCGCTGACGCCACGCTGACCGCCGCCTGCCGGGAGTATCCAGATGGACCGCCTCATCTATACCAGCCTCACCGCGATGCGGGGCAGCATGTCCCGGCAGACGGCGATCGCCAACAATCTGGCGAACGCGCAGACGCCGGGCTTCCGCGCCGACATCGCCAATGCGCAGTCGCTGTGGCTCGACGGCAGCGGACTCGACGCGCGTGCCATGGCGTCCGAGGAAGTGCTCGGCGCCGACATGCGCGCCGGCACCGTCACCCAGACGGGCCGCGACCTCGATATCGCGATGCAGGGCGACGCGCTGCTCGTCGTGCAGGCCGAGAACGGCGAAGAGGCCTATACGCGGCGCGGCGATTTGCAGATCTCGCCGAGCGGGCTGCTGACCACCGGCGACGGCCACCCCGTCCAAGGCGGCCAGGGGCCGGTGACGATCCCGCCCGCCGACGCGATCAGCATCGACCAGGAAGGCCGCGTGTGGGTCGTGCCGCAGGGCGGCGACCCCGAAAATCCGCAGGAAGTCGACCGGCTGCGGCTCGCGACCCCGGCGGGGTCGGAGATCGCCAAGGGGCTCGACGGCCTGTTCCGCGTGAAGGGCGGCGGCATATTGCCCGACGATCCCGAAGCGCGGCTGCTCACCCGTTCGATCGAAGGATCGAACGTCACCGCCACCAGCGCGCTCGTCGAAATGATCGAGGCGAGCCGCAGCTGGGACACCCAATTGAAGATGATCAGCGACGTGCGCGACATGGACAGCGCGACGGCCAATCTGATGCAGCTCCCCCGTTAAGGAGAATATGAAATGAGTATCGGTGCCTTGCACGTCGCGCGGACCGGTCTGGATGCCCAGGGCTTCCGGATGCAGGTGATCGCCAACAACCTCGCCAACGTCAACACGACGGGCTTCAAGCGCGACCGCGCGAGCTTCGAGACGCTGAGCTATCAATTGATGACGCAGGCCGGCGCGCCTTCGACGGCGGAAAACCGCTATGCGACGGGGCTCAACCTCGGCACCGGGGTCGCTTTGAACGGCACCGCGCGCATCGATACGCAGGGCGCGTTCCAGACGACGGGCAACGGGCTCGACGTCGCGATCGACGGCGCCGGCTATTTCCAGGTCGAAATGCCCGACGGGCGGATCGGCTATACCCGCGCGGGCAATTTCGGCCGCGCCCCCGACGGCACGATCGTGACCTCGGACGGCAAGCCGCTGACCCCCGCGATCCAGCTTCCCGAAGATGCGAGCAATGTGACGATCGGGCTCGACGGCACCGTTTCGGCGACCGCCGCCGACGGCACCGCGCTCGAACTCGGCCGGATCGAAATCGCGCGCTTCGCCAACCCGGCGGGGCTGCAGGCGATCGGCGGCAACATGCTCGTCGAAACGCAGGCCTCGGGCGCGCCGCTGGTCGGCGGTGCGGGCGAGGAAGGCCGCGGCTCGCTTCGCGGCGGGATGCTCGAGGGATCGAACGTCAATGTCGTCGAGGAACTCGTCGACATGATCGAGACGCAGCGCGCCTATGAGGTCAATTCGAAGATGATCTCCGCGACCGACGAGATGATGAAAAATGCGTCGCAGACTCTCTAAGCTGGCGATACCCGGGCTGGCGATGCTTGCTCTGGCGTTTGTGCCCATTGCGGCGCAGGCGAAGGACAAGCTGCCGCTCGACGCCTTTTCGGCGTCGATGCCGCTGCCGCCGCCTCCGCCGCCGGCGAACGGCTCGATCTTTCAGGGCGCCTATGTGCCGCTGACGTCGGGCGGGCGCGCGGGCGCCGTCGGCGACATCATCACGATCCAGCTCGTCGAGCGCACCGCCGCGACCAAAAGCAACGCCGCGGGAACGCAGCGCGACGGCGATATCGGCCTGAGCCCGCCGACCACCGGCCCGCTCTCGCTGTTCAACCCCAGCGACATCGGCATGGGCGGCGGCCAGCAGTTCAAGGGCAAGGGCGAAGCGTCGCAGTCGAACGCGCTGTCGGGCGAGGTCAGCGTGACCGTCGCCGCCGTCTATCCCAACGGCACGATGCTGGTGAAGGGCGAGAAATTCCTGACCCTCAACCGCGGCGACGAGCGCGTCCAGATTTCGGGGATCGTGCGCGCGATCGACATCAGCCCCGACAACCGCATCCTGTCGACGCGCGTCGCCAATGCGCACATCCGCTACGTCGGCAAGGGCGAGATCGCCCGCGCGAGCCGCCAAGGCTGGCTGCAGCGCTTCTTCTCGATGATCAGCCCCTTCTAAGAGGAATTTGAAGTGATCCAGCGTCCGACCCTGTTCACCCTTTTCGCGCTGCTGCTCGCGGGCCTCGCCTTCGCGGCGCCCGCGCACGCCGAGCGCATCAAGGACATGGGCCAGTTCCAGGGACTGCGCGCGAACCAGCTGACGGGCTATGGCCTGGTCGTCGGGCTCGCGGGCACCGGCGACGACAGCCTCGATTATTCGACGCTGGGCATGCGGGGCGCGGTGTCGCGTTTCGGCCTGACGCTGCCGCCCGGAGTGAACCCGGCGCTCAAGAATGCCGCGGCGGTGATGATCACCGCCGAACTGCCGCCCTTCGCCAAGCCCGGCCAGCGTCTTGACGTCACCGTATCGGCGATCGGCAAGGCGAAAAGCCTGCGCGGCGGCACGCTCGTGCTCGCGCCGCTCTATGGCGCCGACGGACAGATTTACGCGATGGTGCAGGGCAATCTGGTGATCGGCGGGCTCGGCGTCGATGCCGCCGACGGGTCGAAGCTGACGGTCAATGTGCCGTCGAGCGGACGCATCGCGGGCGGCGCCACGGTCGAACGCGCGGTCGACACCGGCTTCGCATCCGCGAGCTACCTGACCTTCAACCTCCACCAGTTCGACGCGACCAACGCCAAGCGCGTCACCGACGCGATCAACGCGGCGATCCCGGGCACCGCATCGATGATCGACGGCGCGAGCATCGCGATCCGCGCTAGCGGAAACGGCGACGATCGTATGCGGCTGATGTCGCAGATCGAGAATCTCGGCGTGACGCGTGCCGAGCCGCCGGCGAAGGTGATCGTCAACGCGCGCACCGGCACGGTGGTGATCAACGGCGCGGTCCGCGTCGGCACCGCCGCGGTCAGCCACGGCAAGCTCACCGTGTCGATCAAGGAAGCGCCGATGGTCGTCCAGCCCGCGCCGTTCAGTCGGGGGCAGACCGCGATCGAGCCGTCGAGCGAGATCGAAGTCACCGAAGATTATCGCCCGGCCTTCCTGATGAACCCCAATGCCTCGCTCTCCGATCTGGTCGATTCGATCAACCGGCTGGGCGTTCCTCCCGGCGACCTCGTCGCCATCCTCGAGGCGCTGAGCCAGGCCGGCGCGCTCACTGCGGAACTGGTGATCATATGACGAGCCCCATTTCTTCCGTTTCGGCGACGCCCACCCCCGCAGCTGCGGGCGGCGGCGACGGCGGGCTGCGCAAGGCGGCCGAGGCGTTCGAAGCCGTGATCCTGCGCCAGCTGATGGCGTCGATGCGGCAGGCAAAGCTCGCCGACGACATCTTCGGGTCGAGCGCGACCGACAATTTCCGCGAAATGGCCGACGCGCGCACCGCCGACAGCCTCGCCGCGATGCGTCAGTTCGGCATCGCCGACATGGTCGAGCGGCAGTTCCGCGGTCAGCTCGGCGGCATGCCCGCCGGCCGCTTTGGCGGAGGCGTGCAATGAGCGACCTGCTCGGCATCGGCTACAGCGGGCTCAAGGCCTATTCGCGCGCGCTCTCGACGATCGGCGACAATATCGCCAACGCCCAGACGCCCGGCTATGCACGGCGCCGGCTCGAGATGATGGAAGCCGTCGGCGGCGGCAATTCGATCTTCTATCGCGGTAACACCAATCCGGGCGGCGTCGACATCCGCGGTCTCGACCGTTCGGTCGACGCGTGGCTGATCGAGGATTCGCGCCTCACCTCGGGCGATGCCGAGCGCGCGGCGACGAAACTCGACTGGCTGGGCAAGGTCGAAGGGGCGCTCAGCGACGAGACGAACGGCATCAAGACCGGCCTCACCAACCTCTACACGACCGCCGACCAGCTGACCTCCGACCCGTCGAACCGGACGCTGCGCGCCCAGTTCCTGCAGTCGGTCGACGATATCGCTTCGGGCTTCCGCACCGCCGCGAACGAACTCGACAAGATGGGCGAGGGGATCGAGGGCGCCGCCACGAGCGAGGTCGACACATTCAACGCCAACCTCGATGCGCTCGAACAGATCAACATCGGGCTGCGCAAGGCGCGCCCCGGGTCGACGAACGAGGCGAGCCTGCTCGACGAGCGCGACCGGCTGCTCGACAAATTGTCGTCGCAGGCGGGCGTGAGCACGAGTTTTGATAATAATGGCGCGGTGACGCTGCGCGCTGCCGGATCGGGCGAGCTGCTCGTCGGCGGCGGGGTCGTGAACCCGATCTCGGTGACCGCCGCCGCCGACGGGCGTCTGTCGTACAGCGTCGGCGGTTCGCCGCTCGCGATCTCGACCGGCTCGCTCGCCGGGCTGGCCGAGGGGGCGGGCCATGTCGCCGACCAGCGCGCCGCGCTCGACACGATGGCGAGCGATTTCGCGGCCGAGCTCAACGCCGCGCACCAGGCGGGCACCGATGCCGGCGGCAATCCGGGCCAGCCGTTGTTCACCGGCACGAGCGCCGCGACCTTGACCGCCACGGCGCTGACCCCCGATCAGGTGGCCGCCGCCGACGCGTCGGGCAGCAACGGCAATATGCTGGCGTTCGGCACGATGCGCGGGGCGGACGATCCCGAGGCGCGCTGGTCGGGCCATATGGCGTCGCAGGCACAGACGGTGGCGTCGGCGCGCGCGCAGGATGCCGCCGCCGCGACGCGCGCCGATGCTTCGGCCGCCGCGCGCGACGGGGTCAGCCAGGTCGATCTCGACACCGAGGCGGCCGAATTGCTGCGTTTCCAGCAAGCCTATTCGGCGGCCGCGCGCACCATCCAGGTCGCGCGCGAAACGATGCAGACATTGCTCAGCTCGCTCTAAGGAAGGGGCACCATCATGATCAACGCCGTGGGCAATCGCATGACGCGCGAAATCGCGCGCCAACAAAAGCTCGCCGAACAGCTCGAGCGGACGCAGATCCAGATTTCGGGCGGCAAGAAATTGCTGCGCATGTCCGACGATCCCGTCGCGGCGCGGCGGATCGCGACGATCGGCACGACGCAGGCGAGCATGACCGCCTGGTCGTCGAACATCAACGCGGCCTCGGCGCTCGTGTCGCAGGCCGACGGGGTGATGAAATCGGTGAGCGACCTGATGTCGCGCGCGCGCGAACTGACGCTTGCGGCATCGAGCGATACGGCGAACCCCGGCGACCGCGCCACGATCGCCGCCGAACTCGGGACGATCGCCGACGAGCTCGATGCGCTGGCGGCGACCCGCGATTCGAACGGCGAGCCGGTGTTCGCCGCCGGCGCCGCGCGCGTGATGCGCTTCGATTCGGACGTCACCTTTGCGCCGGTGCCCTCGGCCGCCGATATATTCGTCGTCGGCGGCAACAGCCTGTCGACGGGCATCCGCGACGCCGCGACGGCGGTCGCGGCGAACGACAAGGCGGGAATGAACGCATCGCTCGGCGCGCTCGACACCGCGATCAGCCACGTCGCCGACGAACATGCCAAGATCGGCCTGTCGGGCGGCCGCCTCGACCGCATCGGTGATAGCCTCGCGTCGCGCGGGATCACGCTCAAGGACGAACGCTCGGTGGTCGAGGATACAGATCTGTCGGTCGCTATCGCCGAACTCAACGCCCAGGAACTGACGCTCAGCGCCGCGCAGGCGGCCTTCGCCAAGATCAACCGACAGACCTTGTTCGATATTTTGAGCTGACGGCCCTCAATCTTGCGGCGCCGCTGCCGTTAATCATCAAGACGTCCCTGAGTTTGCGGGGGCCGGCCTCGACAGCCGGGTCCCGAATGGAGTTGCGCACACATGTTTCCCGTTGTCGGCATCGTCGTCTTGATCCTGCTGGTCTTCGGGGGCTTTGCGCTGACCGGCGGCAATCTTGGCCCCGTCATGCACGCGCTGCCGCACGAGATGCTGATCATCGGCGGCGCGGCGCTCGGCTCGCTGATCATCGGCAATTCGGGCGCCGACCTGAAGGCGCTCGCCGGCGGGCTCGGCAAGGTGTTCAAGGGACCGCAGTACAAGAAGCAGGACTATCTCGATTGCATCCTGCTCGTCTCGACGCTGATGAAGATGATGCGCACCGAAGGCCCGGTCGCGGTCGAGCCGCACATCGAGGATCCGAAAAACTCGACGATCTTCCAGCAATATCCCAAGCTTTTGAAGGACGACACGCTCGTCCACCTGATCTGCGACACGCTGCGTCTGGTGGTGGTGTCGTCGGGAACGCTCGATCCCCATGCGGTCGAGGAGGTGATGGACAATGCGCTGAAGAGCCATCATCATCATAGCCTGAAGCCCGCCGAAGGCTTGCAGAGCCTCGCCGACGCGCTCCCAGCGCTCGGCATCGTCGCGGCGGTGCTCGGCGTCGTCAAGACGATGGGTTCGATCGACCAACCGCCGGCGATACTCGGCGCAATGATCGGCTCGGCGCTCGTCGGCACCTTCCTCGGCGTGCTGCTCGCCTATGGCCTGGTCGGGCCGTTCGCGACGCGCGCCAAGACCGTGATCGAAAGCGATGGCGCCATCTATCACACGGTGAAGCAGCTGATCATCGCCTCGCTCCACGGCCATCCGCAGCCGCTGGTGATCGAGGCGGCGCGCTCGGGCGTCGACCATCATAACCAGCCGAGCTTCGCCGAAGTCTTCGACGGGATGCGGGGCCGCTGATGGCCGCCCGCCCGAACACCCCGCCGCGGCCGATCATCGTCAAAAAGGTGATCCAGGAAGCGCATGGCGGCCATCACGGCGGCGCATGGAAAGTCGCCTATGCCGACTTCGTCACCGCGATGATGGCGTTCTTTCTTTTGATGTGGCTGCTCGGCGCGACGAACGAAAAGCAGCGCAAGGCGCTCGCCGACTATTTCGCGCCGACGATCGTGCAGACGAAAACCGACAGCGCGGGGTCGACCGGCCTGTTCGGCGGCGATTCGCTGGTGGCGGCCGACCGCTATCCGCATGGCGCCGCGCAAACGGGCACGCGCGCGATGACGATCCCGCGCGACGCGGTCGGCGGGCCGCGCGAGGCGTCGGGGCGCGAGCGCGAAGCCGAATCGAAGAAGTTCAACCTGCTCGCCCAGTCGCTGAAGCAGCGGCTCCAGAGCCGGGCCGACCTCAAGCGCCTCGCGCGGAACCTGCGGTTCACCGAAACGCTGGAAGGGCTGCGCATCGACATCGTCGATGATGCCGATGTCTCGATGTTCGCGATCGGCACCAGCCAGCTGACTCCGTCCGGCGCGAAGCTGTTCGGCGAGGTCGCGGCGCTGGTCGCCGAAGTGCCCAACCGGGTGATGGTCCGCGGGCACACCGATGCCGCGCCCTGGTCGGCGAAGTCGGGCACGAACAATTGGCGTCTGTCGGTCGACCGCGCCGAGGTCACGCGCCACTATCTCGAGTTCCGCG
Organism: Sphingopyxis sp.; assembly: GCF_035686825.1. Classification (GTDB taxonomy): domain Bacteria; phylum Pseudomonadota; class Alphaproteobacteria; order Sphingomonadales; family Sphingomonadaceae; genus Sphingopyxis. The sequence continues at coordinate 91,569 of NZ_DASRYZ010000001.1, forward strand.
GCATCGCTTCGGAGCGCTTTTCGCGAATCGAGGGGGTCGCCGATCGCGAGCCCTATGTCCCCTCCGACCGATTCGATCCGCGCAATCGCCGCATCTCGATCACGCTCGGATGGCGGGGGGCTGGCGGGAATTAGTGCCAGTTTGGCAGTATATCGGAGATAGTTAACGCGTTTGCGCCGCCAATACTTCCATATTGGCAATATCCATTTATTTTGAAGGACTTAGTGAACGGGCGATAAGCTTTTGTTTACCAGTTTCGTCAATTGCTGAGTCCATCGAAGGGGGCACCGAGCGGGCGGTGCGGTGGAGACCAAAATGACACTGGGGCACAATGAAAATGCAGCGCTCGAAGCGCTGATCATCGGGTCGAGCCCGGCAACCTGCCGGCTGCGCGAGATGATCCGCCGCGTGGCGCGCTCGAACGCTTCGGTGATGCTCTGCGGACCGTCGGGATCGGGCAAGGAACTGGTCGCTCGTGCGATCCACGACGAAGGCGTCCGTGCGGGCAAGGCCTTTTCGGCGATCAACTGCGGCGCGATTCCCGGCGAACTCATCGAATCCGAATTGTTCGGGCATGAAAAGGGCAGCTTCACCGGCGCCCATGCCCGCCGCATCGGCCATTTCGAAGCGAGCGAGGGCGGCACGCTCTTCCTCGACGAAATCGGCGACATGCGCTTCGACATGCAGGTGAAACTGCTCCGCGTGCTCGAAGACCGGACGATCGTCCGCGTCGGCAGCAGCGAGGTAAAGGCCGTCGACGTTCGCGTTATTTCGGCGACCCATCAGGATCTCGGCGCTGCGATCGCCGAAGGCAAGTTCCGCGAAGATCTGTTCTTCCGGCTCGGCGTGGTTGTGCTCCAGGTCCCCAGCCTGGCCAGCCGCGTCGAGGATATTCCGGCGCTCGTCCGCCACTTCCAGCGCCAGATGCCGGCCGACGCCAAATGCCGCTATGACGATGCCGCGATGGCGCTCCTCATGCAGCACGCCTGGCCGGGCAATGTCCGCGAACTCAGGAATTTCGTCGAACGCGCCAGCGTTCTTCATGGCGGCGAGACGCTCGGCGCCGACGATGTCGCGATGCTTTTGAACCCCACCGCAGCGCTTGCGCCGCGGCTGGCTGTCCCCAGCAGCCCCGCCGAGGTGCAGGCCAGCGCGGACGATTTCGCCGCAGTGCCCTTCGCTTCAGCCGCACCGACGGCGAAGACGCCGGCGCCGGGCCGTCCGATCGACCTCAAGCGCGAGATCGAAACGATCGAACTCGAGCAGATCCATGTCGCGCTCGACCTTGCCGACGGTATCATTTCGGAGGCCGCGCGCCTGCTGACGCTGAAGCGTACCACGCTGATCGAGAAGATGCGCAAATATGGCGTTCACCAGCAGGCCGCTTGACGGTCTGACATACACAAGTTTCAGCACCCGCTGAAAAAAGGGGGCTCTGGTCCGCTCCCGCACCACCCGGCCGCCCGTCCCCACCTAGGGCGGCCGGGTACCCAGCGGGTTTTTTGAATGGATACCGCACCGGCCCGCTCCTCCTTCGAGGGGCGGGCCGTTTGCCATCCCTGATTTGCGGATTAGCGCAGTTGGCGCCAGGCCGAACTGATCGTCAAAATCCCCTCGAGCAGGTCGGCGAGCGCCTCGGCGTTGTTCGCCGCCACGGCGTCGTCGAGCTTGCGGCGCATGCTGCGGTAGACGCGCGACAACGCGGTCGCGACGTCGCCGCCCTTGTCGCGGTCGAGATTGACGTCGAGGCCGATCAGGATCGCGCGCGCGCGGTGCGCGGGTTCGGTCGCCGAAATGCGCTGTCCCTGCCGCACCATCGCCGCGAGGACGCCCACGGCGGTTTCCAGCTCGTCGTAAAGCATCGTCACCAGCTCGACGGGGTCGGCCGCGGCGGCGCGGCTTTCGTTCTGCAATCGGCGATAAAGCCCGGTCGCCCGGACGGTCGAAGCGGTAGCGGTCACGGTCCTGGTCCCCACGCTCTAGTTAGTCATTGCCCTGATTCGACCAGAGCTTGATCTGCTGTTCGAGATAGGATTGCGTCGCCTTGAACGCCGCAAGCTTCGCTTCGAGCGCGCCATATTGCTTCTCGAGGCGCTTCTTGTACGCGTCCTCGCGTTCCTCGATCTTCTCGAGCTGGTCGGCGAGATTTTCCTTTTTGGTGTCGAGCGATTTCGACACGCGATCGATCGCGCCATTGATACCGACCGCCTTGTCGCGGATCGCGTCGAGCGCAAAGGCGATGCCGGGGTCGCTCTGTTCGGTGTGGGTGGCGTCGCGGCGCGGGTTGAACAGCGCCTCGACCGCGCCGGCGTCGGTTTCGAGCGCCTTGTCGAGCTTTTTATTGTCGACCGACAGCAGGCCTTCCTTAGTTACCGAAATGCCGATGTCGGACAGCTGGTTGACGCTGCCGTGGCTCGAAACCACCTTGTGGATGAGCCCGCCGAGTTCGCGTTCGAGTTCGCGCAAGCCTGTCGTCGGACCCGACAGGCTCGACGCGGCGACAAGGCTCTTCTTGAGTTGGTTATAGACCGCGACGAAATCGCCGACGGTCTGTTTGATCATGTCGAGCGGGCGGCTCGCGCCGATGTCGACGGGCTGGCCCGGGGCCGCCTTTTTGAGCGTCAGCGACATGCCCGGCACGACGTCGTCGATGATGTTGGTCGCGCGGCTGAAGGCGACGCCGTCGATCGTGAATTCGGCGTTGGCGGCGCTTTGACCCTCGGTCATGCCGCCGCCAGTGGCAAAGGCGGAGAGGCCCGGATCGGCGCCGGCATCGGCGGTAAGGGTGAAGGCGCCCGCTTCGCCGGTCGGGCCTTTCAGGATCAGGCGGTGCCCGCCTTCGTCGGCGATGATCGAGGCGGTGACGCCCGCGCCGCTCGCGTTGATTGCGTTCGCAAGCCCGTCGAGGCTGTTGTTCGTCGCGTCGATCGTGATCGTCTTGGCGACGCCGCCGACGGTCAGCGTCATCGTGCCCGCGCCGATCGCGGCGGTCTTGTCGGTGACAACACCCGAATAATTCGTCTGTGCGCGCGCGAGCTGGTTCACGACGACCGTAGCGGCAAAGCTGTCGGCGGAGAGGCCCGCGCGGCTGGTCGCGCCGAGCACGCTTTCGTCCGACACGGTGGGCGTGCTGCGCAGCGTGCCGTCATTGACCATCTGGCTCAGCGAATCGGCAAATCCGTCGAGATCGGCGCGCGCCTGCGCGAGCGCGCTGATCCGCGCCTGGTTCGTCTGGGTCAGTTCCGCCATGCGCGCGATCTTGGGCTCGCGCGACGCGTTCGACAGGTCGGTGACGAGCTGCTTGACGTCGAGGCCGGAGCCGAAACCGAGGCTGTTGGCGATTGAGCTGACCATGGCAAATATCCTTCGCACTGCTTAACGGCGGCGCGCGCGAAAGATTAAGCCTGACGCCGCCCTTCGGGATCGAAGCGGTGCGAGGGCGGCACGTCGATGGCGGGCTGGCTGAGCCCGTCGGCGACCGCGCGCTCGAGCTGGAAGACGAAGGCGAGCACGGTCGCGACCGCGACGAACAATTCCTCGGGGATCACGCGCCCGGCGCGCGCGGTGAAATAGATGGCGCGGGTGAGCTGCGGATATTCGAGCATCGGGACGCTGGCGGCGCGCGCGAGTTCGCGGATCGACAGCGCAACGTCGCCGCGCCCGCGCGCGACGACGACCGGCGCGGCGTCGGTCCCGGGACGATAACGCAGCGCGACCGAGAAATGCGTCGGATTGGTCAGCACGACGGTCGCCTCGGACACCGCCTTGCGCGCCGATCCGCTCAAAATCTCGTGCGCGCGCTGGCGCTGCGCCTGCTTGAGTTCGGGGGCGCCGTCGGACTGGCGCATCTCCTCCTTGATCTCCTGCTTGCTCATCATCAGCCGCTTGTTGCGCTGGAACCATTGCACCGGCACGTCGATCAGCGCGATGACGACCAGCCCGCCGGCGAGCGTCAGCATCGCGTGACCGATCGCCTTTCCGGCAAGGCCGATCGCGGCGATCAGGTCGGTCGACGCCATCGTCATGATCGCCGGCAGGCTGGTGGCGACCAGCCAATAGCCGATTGTCCCGAGCAGCAGCACTTTCGCGATCGCCTTGCCGAGTTCGGTCGCGCCCTGCATGCCGAACATGCGCTTGAGCCCGCTCATCGGGTTCATCCGGTTGCCCTTGAAGTGCAGCGCCTTGCCGCGCCAGCCCATCGAGCCGAGCATCGCGGGGCCCGCGACCGCGGCGCCGAGCGCGAGCGCGAACAGGCTCGCGAGCGGCAGCAGGATTTCGACGCCGTTGCGCATCAGCGCCTCGGCGGGCGCGAAATCGGAAACGTCGGCGGCGGTCAGCGTCAGCCCGCGGCGAACGAGGTCGCCCGCCGACTGGACGAACCAGCCGCCCGCGGCGACGATCCAGCCCGCGGCGGCGAGCATCATCAGCGCGGTCGCGAGTTCGCGCGACATCAGCACATCGCCCTCGCGCGCCGAATCGGCGAGCTTCTTCGCGGTCGGCTGTTCGGTTTTCTGGTCCTTGTCGCTGCCTTCGGCCATGGCTCAGACGCCCGCGACCATGCGCGCGGCGTCGAGCGCTTCGGAGAGGAAGCGCGCGATCGCCTCGGCCATCGCGGGCGTCGCGACGCCGAGCAGCACGATCCCGGCGAGCAGGGTCGCGGGGATGCCGACCGCGAACAGGTTGAGCGCGGGCGCCGAGCGGCCAATCACGCCCATGATGATCTGGACGAGGATGAGCACGAAGCCGACCGGCATCGCGATCGTCAGCCCCGCCGCGAACATCAGGCTGCCGAAGCGGATGAGGCCGCCGATCGCGTCCCACGAGGGAAAAGCGTTGCCGGGGGGCAGCGCGTCATAGCTGCCCACGATGATGTCGATGAGCAGAAGATGGCCGTCGGCGGCGAGGAAGAGCGCGGTCGCCATCATCGAAAGAAACTGCCCGATCGCCGAACTCGACGCGCCGCTCAGCGGATCGACCATCGACGCGAAGCCGAGGCCCATCGCATTGCTGATCACTTCGCCCGCGAGCAAGGCGGCGGCGAGCCCCATCTGGAGCACGAAGCCGATCGCGAGCCCGATCACGACCTCGCCGATGATGAAGAAAAAGCCCGGGACCGACACGATGCCTTCGGGCGGCAGCGCCATGCCCGACGCCGCGACCGCGGGCACCCCGACCGCAAGCGCGATCACGAGGCGGAGCTGCACCGGCACGTTCGCCGCGCCGAACACCGGCGCGGCGATGAACGCGGCACCGGGGCGGATCATCCCCAGCATCCACAGCTGGAGCATCGCCTCGATATTCGGGATGTCGGCAGGGTTCATCGGCGTGTCGCGTGCCCTAGCGGACGAGCGCCGGAATCTGCGCGAACAGCTCGCGGGTGAAGTCGGTGAGCAGCACGAGGATGCTGCCGCCGAAGATCGCGAGACAGATCGCGGCCACGATCAGCTTGGGCACGAAGGTCAAGGTCTGTTCGTTGATCGAGGTCGCCGCCTGCACCATGCCGAGCAGCACGCCGATGACGAGCACCGGCAGCAGCAGCGGCGCCGACGCGAGCGCGAGGATCCACAGCGACTGCTGCGCGACTCCGATGAAATAGTCGGCTTCCATGGCCTCAGTGCCTGCTGTCGGGCGACTGGCCTGCCTTGACCGGTTCGATTTTGTCCCGGTGCAGGGCAGGCAAGGCGCCGCGATGCGATATGTCCCGCTCGGGGACCAAAGTGACAATGGGCCAAAAGCGGCCGGTTCCGAAGGGGCTCCCGCGCCGCGCCGCGCCGCGTTCCCCCGAAGCCTGCTCCACGGCGTGATCCAGATGTATCAACCCCATCGTATCGACCCTAACCCACGAAGGAAGAAGCGAGCGATCCCATCGTCAGCGCCCAGCCGTCGACGAGGACGAAGAGCAACAGCTTGAACGGCATCGATATGATCGTCGGCGACAGCATCATCATACCCAGCGACATCAGCGCCGATGCGACGATCAGGTCGATGACGAGGAAGGGCAGGAAGATGAGGAAGCCGATCTGGAACGCGGTCTTGAGCTCGCTGGTGACGAAGGCGGGGAGCAGGATCGAGAAGGGGACGTCCTTCGGGCTCGCGTAGCTCGGCGCCTTGGCGATCTTGGCGAACATCATCAGGTCGGTCTTGCGCGTCTGCTTCATCATGAAGCCGTGCAGCGCGACGCCCGAGCGCGACACCGCTTCGCCGATGTCGATCTGTTCCTGACCATAAGGCTCGATCGCGACGCGGTTCACTTCGCTGATCACCGGCGCCATCACGAACAGCGACAGAAAGAGGCTGAGGCCGACGAGCACCTGGTTCGGTGGCGTTTGTTGCAAGCCCAATGCGTGGCGCAGGATCGACAGCACGATGATGATCCGCGTGAAGCTCGTCATCATCAGAAGCAGCGACGGCAGCACCGTCAAGAGGCTCATCAGGACGAGAATCTGGAGCGACAGGCTCAAGGGCCGGCCGTCGCCGCCGATTTCATTCACCGCGCGGCTGAGGCCGTCGGCCGCCTGTGCGTAGGCTGCGGGCGCGGCGCAGAGCAGCGCGGCGCCGCCGGCGAGCGCCGCGGCGCGCAGCCAGAAGCGGCGATCAGTCGGCATGGAAATCCCCCTGGCTGTCGTCGGCGATCCGCGTGATGCCGTTGCGCGACACCGCGATCAGCACCCGCTGCCCGGCGAATTCGACGACCGCGAGCTTCGATCCCGGACCGAGCGGCAGCACGTCGACCATTTCGACCGCGCGCGCCTTGGTCGCGCCGCCGACGAGCGGCACGCCCATCTGGACGCGCTTCCACAGCCACAGGCTGCCCCACGCCATGCCGCCGACGATCGGCAGCAGGATGAGCAGGCGGAGGATATATTCGAACATCAGGCTCTCCGTTCGAAGCCTTCGAGCCCGCGCGCCGGCGCGACGACTTCGGCGACCTGGATGCCATAGCGGCCGTCGACGCTGACGATTTCGCCCTTCGCGATCAGCGTGCCGTTGGCATAGATGTCGAGCAGGTCGGTCGCGGCGCGGTCGAGTTCGATCACGCTGCCTTCACCCAAGGCGAGCAGTTCGGACAGCGTCATCGAGGTCGAGCCGACCTCGACCGACACGCGCAGCGAGACGCCGGCGAGCAGGTCGAAATTGGGCGCGGCGGCGATGCTCTTGTCGCGCCGGTCGGCGCGCGCGGCCTTCGGGGCTTCGGCGATGTCAGTCATTGTCGGGTCCTTTTTCGATATGTTCGATCATGATCGCGGCGTTGCCATTGGCCTCGCCGATGCTGCCGAACGCGAAGCTGCGCCCGGCGACGGTCACCGGCACATGACGCGGCATGGAAAGTGGAATGATGTCGCCGACCTCGAGCGCGAGCAGCTTGACGAGGCTGATCTCGGGACGCGCGAGCACCGAACGCACGGGCATGCGCACGTCGCGCAGCGCCTTGTCGAGCGCGCCCGACCAGGCGGGATCGCCGCCGCCGTGCGCCTGCATGTCGGGAAGCAGCTCGTCCCCCGCGATCCCGCGCAGCGCGGCGACGGGGTAAGCGCACATGATCATCCGCCCGTCGAAGGGCGCGCCGCGCAGCGTGAAGCGCTGGACGAACAGTTCGTCGTCGGCGCGCACCGCGGCGAGCTTGGCCGGGTCGGCGGTGACGCTGTCGAGTTCGGGTTCGATCGCCAACTTGCCGCGCCATGCGGCGGCGAGCTGCATCCCGATGTCGCGGCCGAGGCGCGCGGCGAAGCGATCCTCGGCGTCGGTCAGCTCTTCGCGTTCGGCGGCGAGCTTGCCCTGGCCGCCATAGAAAATGTCGACGAGCTGGAGCAGCAACGCGCGCGATCCGGCGAGCAGCACGGGCCCCTTGAGCGGCGGCGCGTGATAGCGCCAGAAAATGGCGGGTGTCGCGGACGCGCTCCACTCGGCAAAGCTCATCTGTTCGGCGCCGGCGCGTTCGATCTGGATCGCCGGCGCGCCGAGCGCGCGGATGAGGTCGCGCAAGCTGCGCGCGAACTGGTTCGCGACGCCCTCGAGCGCGGGAAAGGCATAGCCGCCCTCCGCCTTGCGCAGCAGCAGCGACTCCTTGCTGTCCGCAGGCGCGCTTGTCGGCGCCGGAGCGGCCGGCGCCTTCACGGCTTTGACCGATTTCGTGCTGGTGGTCACTGGATCACCAGACTCGTGAAATAGACATTGTCGATACCCCCGAAACCTTCCTTCTCGCGCAGCACATCGTTGATCGCGGCGGTCAACTGGCGTTGAAGCCGCTGTTTCCCCTGCGATGTGGAGAGCAGAGCCGGATCCTGTTCGGCGAGCACCATAAGCACCACCGAGCGGATCGGCACCGCCTGTCGTTTGATATTATTGATAACCTTGCCGTCGTAGAAGGTCGAAAGGCTGATACCGATTTGCAGAAAGCCCGATCCATCGGCGAGGTTCGTCGTGAAGCTGTCGGTGATCGGATAATAGGTGATCTCATACTTGCGCGGATCGACCTTGAACTTGTCGTTCGGGACCGACACCGTGCCGACCTTCGGCGGCGCTTCCTTGTCGTCGCCCTCGGCGGCGGGTTCGGCGTCTTCCTCGCTGCGCACGACGAGCTTCGGATATTTATCCTCGGGCTTCGCTTCATGCGCCTGCAGCGCGCCGAAATAGATGCCCGCGCCCGCGCCGGCGCCAATCAGCGCGACCGCGGCGACCCCGATCAGCAGCAGCTTCTTGAACTTGCCCTTTTTCTTGGGGGCGCCTTCGACGACATTATCCTTGGCCATGATGGGACCCTTTCTGATCAGGCGAAGCGGCCGCGGCGGTCCGCGGCGCGCGCTTCGTCGCGCGGCTCGGCGCGTTCGGTAGCGGTTTCGATGAGGTGGGCGGGGTCAGGTGCGGCGGCGCGGCCCTGGCCCTGGTTTTGGCCCGGCGACTGGCGGCCGGCCTCGCCCGGCGTGCAGGTCACTTCGGCGCCGGCAACGCGGACGCCCTGCTGGCGGAGCTCTTCGACGAGGCGGCCCTGCGCCGCTGTCACGATCGTCGCGGTCGCTTCATGATGCGTGTCCATCTTCAGCGCGACACCCTCGTCGCCTTGTCGCATCGCGACGTCGAGCCGGCCGAGGTGGCGCGGCATCAGGCGAAAGCTGATGTCGCCGCTGTCCGATTTGGTCGCAGCGATGTCGCGCGCGAGCTGATCGATCCACGCGCCGTCGCTGTCCATATCGAGTACGCGTTCGGCGAGCACGACGGGCGCGGCGGCGTCGGCCACCATGGCCGTGCCCTGCGCCGCGGGCTGGGCGAAGAGGATCGTCATCGACGGGGCGGCGTCGACGGGCTTTGCGATCGGCGCGTCGGCGCCGGTGAGGATCGGCAGCGGCACCTTGGCGTCGCGGGGCTGCGCGGCAACCGGCGCTGCGGGCGCCTCGCTGTCGGTCCGGGCCTGAGGTGCTTCGACCGATTTGGTGGGCTTCGCGGCGGCCGGAATGGCGGCGGTCACGACCGCGGCTAAATTGGTCCCAGGGATGGCTGTGGGGACGGTTTCGCCCGGTTCCGCCGTATCGGTAGCGGCGTCGGTTTCGGCTTCGACCGGTGCCGGCTTGCCGGGCGTGGGCGCCGTGCCTGGCACGCTGCCGCTCAGCGCGACCAGCAGGGTCGCGGCCAGCGCGGCAGGGTCGGTTTCGGCGGGCGTAGCTTTGGCCGGCTCGGCCGGGACGGCCGGGACGTCTGCACCGGCCGGCGCTTCGAGCGACGGGGTATTGCTTTGCGGGGCCGCGGCTGCGGCCGTCAGCGCGGGATCGACCTTGATCGTCACGGCGGCGTTGGTCGCCGGGGCGGCGGCAACCGGCGCTGCGGCGAGCAGCTGGTCGAAACCGCCGCCTTCGCCGCCTCCCTCGGGAAGCTGGCCGATATTGGCAAGGAAGGTCGCGAAGCCCGCGGGCATCGCGCCCTGCGGCGTGGGAAGGGATGGCGCGCCCATCATGCCGCGCCGCCTTCGATCAGGCGCAGCCGCATGCCCGTGCGCGGGCGGTGCGGGCGGTTCGCGTCGTCGCGGCGTTCCTGTTCGGCCTCGGCCGATTTGCGGCTGCGCTCATAGAGGCGCACCGCCGATTCTTCCCGGACCATCGCGTTCTGCGCGAGCGCACCCATCTGGTCGCGGCGTTGGCTCGCATTGCTCAGCGGCGTGGTCAGGCTTTCCTGCGCGATGTCGAGCCGCATCGCGAGCTCGCCGATCGTGTTGAGCGCGCGGCCCGCGACCGCGCCCTTCGCCATCGCGAGGTCGACGCGCAGCGTTTCGAGCCGCTTGGCGAGTTCGACCAGATTCGCCAGCTCGCCATTGGCGCGCGCCAGATTGGCCTCGGCCAGCTGATGTTCGACGGAGCGCACGCGGATAATGCGTTTGCGGCGTGCGGTGCGGGCGTTCATGCGGAATATCCTTCGATCAGGGCTTGGCGGGAAATGTCGAAATCGACCTGCGCTTTCGCAGGCTGCGAAACATAGGCGAGCTGGTCGGCGTGGCGGGCGATCGCGGTGTCGAGCACCGGATCGGCGCCGGCGACATAAGCGCCCATCAGCATCAGATCGCGATTCTCTTCATAGAGCGACCAGAGCTGGCGGAAGCGCGCGGCGGCGGCGGCATGTTCGGGGTCGACCGAGTCGACCATCGTGCGCGACAGCGAGCGCGCGACGTCGATCGCGGGATAGACGCCCTGTTCGGCGAGCTGGCGCGACAGGATGATATGGCCGTCGACGATCGCGCGCGCGCTGTCGACGACGGGGTCGTCGATGTCACCGCCGTCGGCGAGCACGGTATAGAGCGCGGTGACCGAGCCGCCCGTTTCGCGGTCGATGCCGGCGCGCTCGCACAGCGAGGGGATGAGCGCGAAGACCGACGGCGGATAACCTTTCATCGTCGGCGGCTCGCCCAAGGTCAGGCCGATCTCGCGTTGCGCATGCGCGACGCGGGTCAGGCTGTCGATCAGCAGCAGCACCTTCTTGCCCTCGGCGCGAAAGGCTTCGGCGATCGCGGTCGCGCGCATAGCGGCGCGCAGGCGAAGCAAGGGCGGATGGTCGGCGGGCACCGCGACGACGACCGATTTCTTGCGCACCTCGGGGGGCAGCTTGGTTTCGACGAAGTCGCTGACTTCGCGGCTGCGCTCGCCGATCAGCCCGACGACGATGACGTCGCATTCGGTGCCGGCGATCATCTGGCCCATCAGCACCGACTTGCCGACGCCCGAGCCCGCGATGATCGCGACGCGCTGGCCTTCGCCGACGGTGAGCAGGCCGTTGATCGCGCGCACGCCCATGTTGAGCGCGCGCGTGACGCGGCCGCGGCGCAGCGGATTGACCTTGCGGCCGGCGAGCGGCCACTGGAATTGCGACTTGATCGCCGGGCGCCCGTCGAGCGGGTTGCCCTGCGCATCCATGATGCGGCCGAGCAAAGCCTTGCCGACCGGAACCATGCTCGACGCGCCGTGCGGTTCGACGGGCGCTCCGGTGACGAGCGGTTTGCCCGAGTCGAAGGGGAGGACGAGGCTGCGGTGACCGCGAAAGCCGACGACCTCGCCATAGACATAATCATTGTCGGCCGACCGGATGCGGACATTGCTGCCGAGCGGCATCGGGAAACCCGACACTTCGAGCATGATGCCTTCGTGCGAGACGAGCGTGCCGATGCGGCGCGGGCTCGCGTGCGCCAGGTCGACGGGCTCGAGCAACTGCTGTGCCGACAGGGCGAGACGGCGCGTCATGCCGCTTCGCTTTCGCCGAGCGCCGCGCGCAATTCCTCAAGATAGACCGCGCGGCCATGCTCGATCCAGCCGGTCGAGGTTTCGATGCGCACGGTGCCGCGCATCATCGCCGTATCGCTCTCGACCGCCATCGAAAGCGGGCAATCCGCGAGCAAGGCGGCGTCGTCGGGATGGACCCACAAGGTGCGGGCCTTGTCGGCGTCGGCGATCATCGCTGCGGCGGTCTCGACCTGCGCCTGCAGCCATTCGGCATCGATCGGCGCGGTAGCGACGATCTGGCGGACGAGGCGTTCGACCGTCGTGGCGATCAGCTGCGCCAGCTCTTCGCTCGGTTCGTCCTGCAGCGCCTCGGCGCCGGCGAGCAGCGCGAGCAGCTGGTGGCGTTCGGCGACGAAGGCGGCTTCGGCCAGGCGCTGGCCTTCGGCAAGGCCGAGCGCGAAAGGGTCGTCGAGGTCGATTTCGTCGAGGCCTTCGGGCTCCTCCGGCGCGGCCTGCTGGGCGGACGCGAAGGACAGGGGGCGAAAGCCGCCGCCGCGCGCCATGGCATCGGCCAGGCGCACGGGCGCGAAACCCGTTTCGGCGGTGCGATCAGACATAATCGTCGCCTCCGCCCGCGATCATGATTTCGCCGGCCGCCGCCATCTGGCGCACGATCTGCATCACGCTCTTCTGCGCGTCGTCGACGTCGGCGCGCTTGACCATCGTCATCTCGTCCATCTCGTCGCGGATCGTTTCGGCCGCGCGCTGCGACATGGTGGCAAGGCACATGTCGACCATATCCTCGTCGGCGCCCTTGAGCGCGATCGCGAGCTGGGCGGCATCGACCGAGCGGAGCACGCTGCTGAGGCTCTTCTTGTCGAGGTCGCGCAGATTTTCGAAGATGAACATCTCTTCCTCGATCGTCTGCGCGAGGATGCGGTCGTGCTTCTTGAGCGAACGGAGCGTGCGCTCCGAAAGCTGCTTCGGCATTTTCTTCATGATCTTGGCGACGTCGCTCGGGCCGCCGATCGCCTGCTTGGCGACGCGCTGGCCGTCGACATTCGCGCTCGCGAGCACCGATTCGAGATCCTCGATCGCCGCGGCGGGCACCGAGGTCAGCATCGCGGCACGCAGCACCAGATCGGCCTGCAGCACTTCGTCGAGCGTCTCGATCGCGCGCGCGGCGACCTCGGGGACGAGCACCGAAAGGATCAGCGCGCCGACCTGCGGATGCTCGCTCGCGAGCAGGCCGCTGATCGCATCGACGTCCATCCAGCGCAGCATTTCGAGCGACGCGGCGCTCCGTTGCGGCGCGACGGCAGCTAGAATATTGTCGGCGCGGACGTTGCCGACCGCCTCATTGATCACGGTGCGGATGCGTGTGTCGGCGCCGATCGCGAGCGCGCTGACGTCGCGGCTGCGCGTGACGAAGCGGTCGAGCGCCTGCCCGATCTGCTGTTCGCTGGCATTGGCGGTGTCGAACATCGCCTTCGCCAGCTGGCGCACTTCGTCGGGATCGAGCTGCTTCAGGATCGTCGCGGCTTCGCTTTCGTCGAGCAGCATCAGCAGGATCGCGGCGGCGGACGATCCTTCGATCGCCGGCAGCGCGGGCATATTGTCCAGTTCGGCGACCTCAGGCACGGGCGCCCTCCTGCATCAGGTGGCGGACGACGAGCGCGGCGCGCGCCGAATCCTGGCGGACGAAGGCGCGGACGAGGTTGGCGCGCGCTTCATAGCTCGGCGCCTGTTCGATCATCTCGAGCGTGATCTCGCGGCCGCCCTGACCGCTGGCGAGTGCCGGGCGGTCGGTGGCGGCGAGCAGCGATGCTTCAAGCTCCTGATTCTGTTCGGCGCGCCTGGCTGCGCGTTCCTTGGCGGCGCGGATCATCGGGCGGCCGATGAACAGGAAGGCGAGCAGTGCGGCGAGGATCGCGCCGACCTGCTTGACCAGCGGCAGGAACCAGCCTTGATCATAAAAGGCGGGCGCCGTGTCTTCGACCACGACGAACGGGCGCTGGTTGATCGCGACGAGGTCGCCGCGCGCCGCGTCATAGCCGATCGCGCCCTTCACCAAGCTGTCGATCTTGGTCAGGTCGGCCTGCGTCAGCGCCTTCTTGCCCTGGTTGAGCGCGACGGCGACCGAGACGCGGCGCAGCCTGCCCTGCGGCGAGTGCGTGACCGAAATCTCGCGGCCGACCTCATAGGCGCGCGCGGCGTTTTCGTTGCTTTCGATACCGGGCGCCGGCGCTGCGCCGGGCGCGGCGGGCTGCGGCCCGTCGGCGGTGACCGTCGTCGCCTGCGGCGGCTGGTTCGACAGCGCGCCCGGAATGCCGACGGCGGGGGCGCTCGTGCCGCTGGTCGAGCGGGTGATCCGTTCGCTGGTCAGCGCACGGTCATTCTCGGGGAAGCTTTCGCGCGTCGCCTGGCTTTCGGACATGTCGACGTCGGCGTGGACCTCGACGGTATAATTGCCGGCGCCGAGCATCGGGCCGAGCAGCGTGTCGAGCGCGCGGCGGAAGCGTTCCTCGACCTGCAATTGCAGCTGAAAAGCCTTCATGTCGCTGCCGCTCGCGGTGTCGGAGAGCAGCGCGCCGCGCTGGTCGATCACCGACACTTGGTCGGCGTTCATGCCGGGAACCGAAGAGGCGACGAGGAAGCGGATCGCCTGCACTTGACCGTCCGACAGCGAACGGCCGTTCTGCAGCGTCAGCATCACCGAAGCGGTGGCGGGCTTGTCGTCGCGGACGAAGAGGCTGGGTTCGGCGGCGGCGACGTGGACGCGCGCGCTCTTGACCGCGTCGATCGTCTCGATCGTGCGCGACAGATCGGCTTCGCGCGCCGAGCGCAGCGCCTCCCCCTCGATCGCGCGGCTCGACCCCATGGGGAGCGAAGCGATCAGGCTGTCGCCGCTCGGCGCCGCCTTGGGCAGGCCCTGTCCTGCAAGCGCGATGCGCGCCTGGTGGAGCTTGTCGGCGTCGACGGTCAGCGCGCCGGTCGAGGCGTCGATGTTATGCGCGATGCCCTGCGACTGCAGCGCCTCGGCGACCGCCGCCTTGTCGGTGTCGTCGAGCCCGGCGAATAGCTGCGCCTGCGGCGCCGCCTGCATCGTGAAATAGGCGAGCGCGGCGATGCCGATCGCCGAGGTCATCGCGATCGCGGGCAGCGCGCGCTGGACGGCGGGCTGGCGGATGAATTGCGTGAAGGGTGCGAGGCGGCCGCCGAGGACGGGGGCGGGCAGGCGGTTCGCGGTCCCGTCGTCGACGGGGGTCAGGATCTGGGCTTCGGCCATGGATTACACCGGCATGTTCATGATGTCGCGGTACGCGGACAGCAGCTTGTTGCGGACTTGCAGGGTGGTTTCGAAGCCGAGCGAGGCCTTCTGGCGCTCGATCATCACGCTGACGATGTCGTGCGTGTCGCCGCGCTCATAGGCTTCGGTGATCTGGCTCGCCTTCGTCTGCTGGGCATTGACCTGCTGCAGCGCATTGTTGATCGCGGCACCGAAATCGGGGCTCCCGGCGCCTTCAGCGCCGCCTTCGGCCGCGCCGATTCCGCCGCGACCGGCGGCGCGCTGGAGCGCCTGGTTCTGATTGAGGATCGAACTGCGCATCTGCAGCAGCCGGCTCGGGTCAATCGTGCTCATTGCTTCTTCATCCGTCCTGATGCGCGGCGGTCTGCCGCACGCACAAAGAAGAATGCAAAGCTCGTGCCAAAAAAATTAAACTAATATTTTCGGTGGTTTAGATCGTCACGAGGATGGCTGTCGGAGGCCTTCGGCATTTTTTTGACGGGCGGGCTTAAGCGTCGGCGCGTCTCGCCGTTACTGCATTCGTGACCGCTCCTCGAGCCCTCACATCACGGGAATGGCCATCGAGGCCGGAAAGGAACAAAGATGACTGTCATCAACACCAATGTGAGCGCGCTGCGCGCCCAGAATAACTCGCGTGTCGCGAGCCAAATGCAGTCGCAGGCGATGGAACGCCTGTCGAGCGGCAAGCGCATCAACAGCGCGAAGGACGACGCCGCCGGCCTCGCCATCGCGACCCGCATGGACGCCAGCGCGCGCGGCCTGACCCAGGCGATCCGTAATGCCAACGACGGTATTTCGCTCGCGCAGACCGCCGATAGCGCCGCCGGCAGCATTTCGGACATCCTCGTCCGTATGCGCGAACTGGCGATGCAGGCCTCGACGGGCACGCTGAGCGACGACGACCGTACGCTGGTGCAGGAAGAAGTCACCGCGCTGATTTCGCAGATCGGCGACGTCGCGACCCGCACTACGTTCAACGACAATGTGCTGCTCAACGGCAGCGTCGCCGCGGGCTTCGACATTCAGACGGGTCTCGATACCGGCCAGGTCGTGAACATCACGATTGCCGATCTGCAGGCCACCGCGCTTGGCGTCGACACGCTCGACTTCTCGACCGCGGCGGGTGCGCAGGGCGCGCTTGCGACGCTCGACACGGCGATCGACACGGTCGCGACCGAACGCGCCAACCTCGGTGCCCAGCAGAACCGCCTGTCGTCGGCTGTCGACAATTTGACGTCGAGCGTCACGAATCTGTCGGAATCGAAGTCGCGCATCGAAGACGCCGATTTCTCGGTCGAATCGACGAACCTCGCCGCCGCCGGCATTCTGGCGCAGGCATCGACCGCGATGCTCGCCCAGGCGAACCAGAGCTCGCAGGGCGTGATGAACCTGCTCCGCTAAGTTCTACGAAAATTTCAGGCTATATTCGGTTGGTCCCTTAGATAGCCTGATTGGATGCCCCGGCCCCCACAGCCGGGGCATCTTCTTTTTGCGCGAAGGCGCGGCACCGGCCCGCTCCCCCACCCGGCCTCCCATAGAATACTATGTCGGGAGGCCGGGTGGGGGAGCGGGCCGGTGCCGCTTCCGGCGTCAGCCGGAAAACGATCCATCAATGAAAATCCCGCGACTTGGGCAGGATGCGGACGTTGCGCGGATGGCCGTGCTGCGCCGCATGCCCGCGCGGCAGCTGCGGATGCCTGACCTCGTCGGCGCGGCAGACGTCGGGGTCGAAGCGCCGGTCGCTCCCCAGCGTATCGAGCATCGCCGTCCGGTCGACGATCCGCGTCGCCATCAGGTGGATGACCCCCTCCTTGCTCCGCTGCACCTCGCCCTCGGCGAGCATCAGCCGCGACGCCATGACGGCGCGGCGATAGCGTTCGAAATGGCGCGCCCAGAGCAGGATGTTGACGATCCCGCCCTCGTCCTCGAGCGTGATGAAGATCGCATTGCCCTTGCCCGGCCGCTGACGGATCAGCACGACCCCCGCGGTGCGGACGATCGCGCCATTCTTCGCGGCGACGACCTGGGTGGCACTCAGCACCCTCTCGCGTTCGAAATCGCGGCGCAGGAACGCCATCGGATGGCCTTTCAGCGACAGCCGCGTCGTCTGATAATCGGTGAGCACATGCTCGACGAGCGGCGTCGGCGGCAACTGTGCATCTTCCTCGGCGCCGAGCTCATCGGTTTCGGCCGCGCCGAACAGCGGCAGCACGCCCTGCCGCACCCGCCGCGCATCCCACAGCGCCGGGCGCCGATCGAGCCCCATCGAACGGCACGCATCGGCATCGGCGAGCAGCCGCAGCGCGCGCGACGGCAGCTTGGCCCGCCGCGCGAGTTCCTCGACCGAGGCAAAGCGCGTGGCGCGCGCATCGGCGATCTGTGCCGCCCATTCCTCGCGAAACCCGTCGACCTGCCGGAAGCCGAGCCGCAGCGCGAGGCTGCCGTCGGCCTTGGGTTCGAGACTGTTGTCCCAGCCGCTCGCATTGACGTCGACCTCACGCACCTCGACCCCATGCTCCTGCGCATCGCGCACAAGTTGCGCAGGAGCGTAGAAGCCCATCGGCTGCGAATTGAGGATGCCGCACGCGAAGACGGCGGGATGATGGCATTTCAGCCATGACGAAACATAGACGAGTTTGGCGAACGACTGGGCATGGCTTTCGGGAAAGCCATAGCTACCGAACCCCTCGATCTGCTTGAAGCAGCGCGCCGCGAAATCGGGTTCGTAGCCGCGCCGGACCATCCCGCCGATCATCTTCTCCTTATATTGATAGATCGTCCCGGCATTGCGGAAGGTCGCCATTGCGCGCCGCAGGCCATTGGCCTCGTCCGGCGTAAACTCGGCGGCGACGATGGCGAGTTTCATCGCCTGCTCCTGAAACAGGGGGACGCCGCATGTCCTGCGAAGCAAATTATAGAGCTCCTTGGGATCGTGCGGCGGCGCGGGCGAAGGATAGTCCACCGCTTCCTCGCCAGCGCGACGCTTCAGATATGGGTGAACCATGTCCCCCTCGATCGGACCGGGACGAACGATCGCCACTTGGATGACCAAGTCGTAAAGTTCCCTTGGCCGCAGGCGTGGTAACATGTTGATCTGTGCGCGGCTTTCGACCTGAAAGACACCGATGCTGTCGCCTTCGCACAGCATGTCGTAAACGTCGGAATCCTCCTCCGGAACATTCCTGAGGTCGTGATCGCCAAGATCGTGCAGCCGCATCAGGTCGAAACATTTGCGGATGCAGGTCAGCATCCCGAGCGCGAGCACATCGACCTTCATTAGTCGCAGTTCATCAATGTCGTCCTTGTCCCATTCGATGAAGGTGCGGTCTTCCATCGCGGCATTGTGGATCGGCACCGTCTCGTCGAGCCGGTCCTCGGTCAGCACATAGCCGCCGACATGCTGCGACAGGTGGCGCGGGAAAGTGAGCAGTTGCGCGACGATCAATTGCAGCCGGGCAATATCGTCCAGTTCGGGGTCCAATCCGGCTTCAACGAAGCGTTCGATAGGCATCTCACTGCCCCAACTGCCCCAGGTCGTGTCGGCGAGCCGCTGGGTGACATCCTCGCTGAGTCCCAATGCCTTTCCGACTTCGCGTACCGCGCTGCGTGGGCGGTAATGGATCACAGTCGCGGCGATTCCTGCGCGCCTCCGCGTGTAGCGGCGATAGACATATTGCATCACCTCTTCGCGCCGCTCGTGCTCGAAATCGACATCAATGTCGGGAGGCTCGCGTCGTTCTTCGGACAGGAAGCGCGTGAAGAGCAGATTATTGTGGATGGGGTCGATCGAGGTGATTTCGAGCAGATAACAGACCAGCGAATTGGCTGCCGAGCCCCGTCCCTGACAAAGGATGGGCGGGTCACGGGTGCGGGCGAAATTGACGATGTCGTGGACGGTCAGGAAATAGCAGGCGAATTTGCATTTGCGGATGAGGGAAAGCTCCTCATCGAGCACCTCCCGCCAACGTTTTGGCAGTCCACCGGGATGGAGCCTGTTCGCAGCCTCCGTCACCATATGTTCGAGCCAGCTTTGCGGCTCCCAGCCTTCGGGAACCGGCTCGTGCGGATATTCATATTCCAGATCACGCAGCGAAAAGCCGATGCGATCGAGGATCTTCGCGCTTTCATCGACCGCTTCGGGACAGGTCCGAAACAAGCGCCGCATCTCCTGCGGTGACTTCAGATGGCGCTCGCCATTGGCGCGCAGCAAGCGCCCGGCATCATTGAGGTTCGTGCCCTCGCGAATGCAGGTGACGACATCGTGAAGTGGCCGCTGCGCGCGGGTCGCGTAAAGGGCGTCGTTGGTGGCGAGCATCGGAATGCCGACACGGTCCGCCAGCGATTCCAGCCGGGCGAGACGCCGGCGATCGCTGCCGCCTCTGGGCATCGTTGCGCCCAGCCATAGCGAATCCGGTGCGACTTCAGCGAGGCGGTGAAGGACGGGTTCATCCTTTTCGGTCGCCATCGCGATCAGGATCATGTCCTCGCAATGGATCAGCAGGTTTTTGAGCTTCATCACGCAGTCGCCCTTTTGGGTGCGGCGATTGCCGATGGTCAGCATGCGGGTGAGGCGACCCCAACCATGGCGCGTGGTCGGATAGGCGATGATGTCGGGCGTGCCGTCGTCGAAGACCAGCCGCGCGCCGACGACGAGTTTAAACGGCGGAAGCTCGATTCCTTCTTCGGCGGCATCCTCGCCCAGCTTGCGCAGGCCGGTCAGCGCCCGCACCACCCCCGCCACACTGTTGCGGTCGGCAATGCCGATGCCGGGCATGCCGAGCGCCATAGCTTCGGCAACCATGTCGGCGGGATGCGAGGCGCCGCGCAGGAAGCTGTAATTGGTTGCCGCCACCAGTTCGGCGAAGCCGGGTTGGGTTTCCTCGCTCATGCGAAGACCCCGTGGATATACCAGCGCGGGTCGGGCTTTTCGTCGTAGAGGCCGTGGCGGAAGAGCCAGAAGCGGCGACCCTGCGCATCCTCGACGCGGTAATAGTCGCGCGTCAGCCCGCCATTGTCGCGGCGGCGCCACCATTCGGCGGCGATGCGTTCGGGGCCTTCGTAGCGGCGGATCGCATGGAAGGCGCGGCGCCAGCGGAAACGCTGCGGCGGGCCGTCGGGGACCTCGGCGATCACCTCGATCGGCTGCGGCGGGTCGAAGAGGTGGAAGGGACGCGTCGGCGGCTCGCCGGGCTCGGGCGCTTGCCAGGGCAGCGGCGCGGGCGCGTCGATCGCGGGCAGTTCGAGCTGCGCCTGTTCGGGGATATGCGTGTCGGCGGGACGCAGCCGTCGCACCCGCCCGCGCCCGAGCCGCGTCGCGAGCCGGTCGGCGAGTTCGTCGATCGCGGCCTCCTTGACCGTGCCGCCCTCGAGCTTGAGCTGGCTCGCCCCGAGCGCCTCGACCCGCGGCACCGCGAGGCGGATCATGTCGAAGCCGAAGCCGGGGTCGAGCGGGTCGGCGAGGCTGTCCATGCGCTCGGCGAAAAGCCGCATGACGAGGCCGGCGTCGCGCGTCGGATGCCCCGTTTCGATCGCGATCGTCCGCGCGAGGCCGTCGCTGCGAAAGAAGGTGGCGCGGAAATGGCGTCCGCCCTTGCCGCGTTCGCCAAGCTCTTCGATCGCTTCGGTGGCGAGTGCGGCAAGTATTTTGGTGGCGTGCGCCGTGCTTCCGAGCGGCTCGGCGAAGCGGCGTTCGGCGGCGACCGGGGGCGGGGTGACGCGCGGGTCGAGCGGGCTCGGCGCATCGCCCAATAGGCGGCGCAGCGCCATCGCGGCGTCGGCGCCGAAGCGCGCGGCGAGGTTCGCCATCGGGCGGCTCGCCAGGTCGCCGATCGTCTTGAGCCCCGCGCGGACGAGTGCGGTTGTCGCTTCGGGCTCGAGTTCGAGCGCGGCGACGGGCAAGCGGCGGATCGCGCTGGCTTCGTCGGGCGCGGGGCGCACCTGATAGCGCGCGAGCGCACGCGCGGCGTCGGCGGTCGGGCCGAGCGCGTGGCGGAGCGTCATGCCGAGCCGCGACAGGCGCATCTCGACATCGGCGATCAGCCCCGCCTCGCCGCCGAAGAGATGCTCGGTCCCCGCGATGTCGAGGATCAGCCCGTCGGGCGCGTCGAGCGCGACAAGCGGGGTATAGCGCGCGCAGCCCTGCGCGAGCCGGTCGAGCCAGTCCTGATCGAGCACCGGATCGTGCGGCACGACGATAAGCTCGCCGACCTGCGCGCGCGCGTCGGCGAGCGGCATGCCGGGACGCAGCCCGATGGCGAGCGCCGCCGCATCGACGCTCGCGAGGCGCATCGCGCCGCGTCGCTTCTCGGCGAAGACGAGCGGGGCGTCAGGCGGCAGCGGCGCCGTGCGAAGCCATCGCTCGGCGGGCAGGAAGGGGAAGAAGAGCGCCAGATAGCGCCGCCTCCCCGAAAGCTTGTTCGTCATGGTTCCAGTCCAGTCGCCAGCGCGTCCCTGCGGGGCCGCCGCGCCAGCGCAGCAGTTCGAGGTCGAAGGCGGGCGCGCCGGGGGCGTTAGCTTCGAGCGCGCGCGAGGCGGCGGCGGCGACGCTCCAGCGCGTTTCGGCGACGCTCGGCGTCGGCGCGGCGTTGAGGCGGAGCATCAGCAGCGTGGTTCCCGCGTCGCGCGCGCCGAGCGCGAGGCGCCGCCCCGCGGTGAGGTCGAGCAAAGGAAACTTGCCCCAGCTTTCGACGATCACCGCCGCCGATCCCGCGCAGCGAATCGCATCGTTCGCGCAGGCGAGCAGCATCTTGGGATCGGCCGTCTCGACGAGGAGCAACCGATCGGGGTCGCCGCCGAGTTCGGCGATGCCGGGGGCGTAGATATGGCCGCTGCGCTTGCCGGCGTCGCTCGTGCGGAGCCAGATCAGCGGCGCCTTGCCCGGCGTGCGCAGCGCGACGAGCGCGGCGAAAGCGGCGGCGCTCGTCGCGTCGAGCGCGTCGGCGGCGAAAAATTCATGGGTGCGCCCCGCGGCGAGCCCGCCGCCGAGCGCCGCGTCGAAGGGCACGTGGCCGCTCGCCAGCCAGCCTTCGGCTCGGCGGCTTTCGACGCCGTCGCTGGCGGCGATCCGGGCGATGCGTTGGCGCAGCCCGGCGAGAGGGTGAGACGACTCGCGCATCATTTGTTCCTGATATGTTCTATTAGCGCGCGAGCGGGGGCGATTGTCAAGCAGAGTCAGCCATTGCCGAGATCGTCACCACGGACTCGATCCGGGGTCCATCTTCCGCCGCCGCGGTGGATGCTGGATCAAGTCCGGCATGACGAAGATGTCAGGGCGCGGGTTGGCTTCCCGCGCTGCTGTCGCCGCCCAAGGCGCGGAACAGCGCGATCCGCGTCTGGACGAGCAAAAGCTGCGTCGCGATCTCGCTCCGCCGCGCCGTATAGAGGCTGCGCTGGGCGTCGAGGCTGGCGAGGAAGCTGTCGACCCCGCCCTTGTAGCGCGCGTCGGTCAGCGTCGCGGTGTCGGCGGCGGCTTCGCTGTTGGCGGCGGCGGCGCGCACGCGTTCGGAAATCGTGCCCTGCACCGCGAGCGCGTCGGCGACCTCGCGAAAGGCGGTCTGGATCGCGCCTTCATAGCCCGCGAGCGTGGCGTCGCGCTGCGCCTCGCTGACCGCGACCCCCGCGCGCCGGCCGCCGGCGTCGAAGATCGTCGCCGTCGCATCGCCGCCCGCCGACCAGCTGAACGATCCGCTGTCGAACAGGCTGGAGAGCGCGTTGCTCGCGAAGCCGAGTAGCCCGGTGAGCGAGATCGACGGGAAGAGCCGCGCGCGCGCGACGCCGATGTCGGCATTGGCGGCGCGCAGATCATATTCGGCCTCGATCACATCGGGGCGGCGCAGAAGGATTTCGGAGCTGACCCCTGCGGGCAGTGCTACGACCGACGGCGTGACTTCGGTCAGGCTCGCGGGCAGCAGCGCGCGGTCGACGTCGCCGCCGACGAGCAGGCGAATGAGGTTCTCGTCCTGCGCGAGCGCGGTCCGTTGCTGCGCGATCGAATCCTCGGCGGTCGCGAGAATCTGTTCGGCCTGGCGCAGGTCGGTGCGCGGCGCGACGCCGCCGTCGAGCCGCGCCTGGGTGAGCCGCACGCTTTCGCGCGCGTTGGCGGCGGTGTCTTCAGCGATTTTCAGCAGGTCGCGGTCGGCGCCATAGGCCGCCCACGCCTCGGCGAGACCGGCGATCAGCGCGAGGCGCACCGTGCGCGACGCGGCCTCGGTCGCGAGCGCGCGGTTGCGGTCGGCCTCGGTCGCATTGGCGAGGCGGCCGAAGAGGTCGAGTTCGAAGGCGGTGACGCCGCCGCGCAGCGAGAAATCGCCGCTGCCTCCGCTATTCCCCCCGCCATTTCCGGCGCCGTTGCCGCCGCCGTCCGAATAGCCCGCCCCCGCGGTCACGCCGATTTCGGGGAATTGTCCCGACCGCGTGACGCGCACCTGCGCGCGCGCCGCGGCGACATTGGCATAGGCGGTGCGCAGGTCGCGGTTGCCGCTCAGCGCCTGCTCGGTCAGCGCCTGCAGCCGCGGGTCGGTAAAGACGCTTTTGTAAGAGAGGATCGGCAGCGCCGCTTCGCTTTGCAGCAGATAGGCGTCGCCGACCGGCCAGCTTTGCGGGACCGGCGGCGCGGGCAGCACCGTCTTGGGCGCGAGCGAGCAGCCGGCGAGCGCGAGCGTGCTCGCGATCAGGAGGGCGCGCGCGCCGGTCATGTCGGCACCTCGGCCGTCCCGCCGTCCTTCTTCTTGCCGAAGCGCGCGCGCATCGCGGCGAGCCCGTCGCGCACGCCGCGGCGGACGAGGACGAAGAAGAGCGGGATGAAGAAGATCGCGAGGAAGGCGGCGGTGAGCATGCCGCCGATCACCGAGGTCCCGATCGCGACGCGGCTGTTCGCGCCGGCGCCGGTCGCGATCGCGAGCGGCAGCACCCCGAAGATGAAGGCGAAGCTCGTCATCAGGATCGGCCGCAGGCGGATTCGCGCCGCCTCGACCGCGGCCTCGATCACCCGCTTGCCCTTGCGCTCCTCCTGCTCGGCGAATTCGATCATCAGGATCGCATTTTTCGCCGCGAGTCCCATCGTCGTGAGCAGGCCGATCTGGAGATAGACGTCGTTTTCGAGCCCGCGCAGATTCACCGCGAATACCGCGCCGATCAACCCCAAGGGGATGACGCACAGCACCGCGATCGGGATCGACCAGCTTTCGTAGAGCGCGGCGAGGCAGAGGAAGATGACGAGCAGCGACAGGCTGTAAAGCAGGGGCGCCTGTCCCGACGAGAGGCGCTCCTGATAGGAGGAGCCCGACCAGGCGACGCTGGTGCCGGGGATTTCGCTTGCCATGCGCTCCATCTCGTCCATCGCCTCGCCCGAGCTGGTGCCGGCGGCGGGTTGGCCCGAGATTTCGAAGGCGGGCACGCCCTGAAAGCGCGAGCTGCTGCTCGGCGTCGTCGACCAGCCGGTCCGGGCAAAGGCCGAGAAGGGCGACATTTCGCCGTCGGCCGAGCGGACAAACCATTGGCCGAGATCCTCGGGCTTGGCGCGATAGGGGGCATCGCCCTGCACATAGACGCGCTTGACGCGCCCCTTGTCGATGAAGTCGTTGACATATCGGCCGCCCCACGCGGTCGCGAGCGTCGAATTCACATCGGCATTGTCGATGCCATAGGCGGTCAGCCGCTGCGTATCGACGTCGATCTTGAGCGTCGCGACGTCGGGCAGGTCGGATAGGCGCATCGACGTGAGCTTGGGATTTTCGTTCGCCATCGCGAGCAGGCGGTCGCGCGCTTCGGCGAATTCGGCGCGGCTCATCCCGCTGCGGTTCTGGAACTGCATCGTGAAGCCCGACGAATCGCCGAGGCCGCGCACCGCGCCGGGGACGAGCGCGAAGATCTGCGCGTCGCGCAGGCCGCTCAGCGCCTTGCGCGCCCGCTCGACAATCGCATCGGCGGTATTTTGCTTGCCCGGCCGGTCGTCCCAATGGGTGAGGTTGACATAGCCCTGGCCGGTGTTCTGGCCCGCCGCCGCGCCGCCGCCGCCGCCCGCGATGAGGAACAGCGTCTGTGTGTTCGCTTTCTCTTGCGTCAGCAGATATTTCTCGATTTCGTCGCGCACCTCGAGCGTGCGCGCCTGCGTTGCGCCGGCGGGCAGGCGGAACTGGACCGAAACGCGCCCCTGATCCTCGTTGGGCAGGAAGCCGCTGGGCAGACGGAGAAAGAGGAAAGCGAGCGCGGCGAGCAGCACGAGATAAATGCCGAGGAAGAGCCATTTGCGGTCGACCACCTTGGTCACGCTGCCAACATAGCGTTCAACCGCGTGGTCGAAGCGCGTGTTGAAGCCGTTTTTCGCGCGTTCGAGGAAAGCGTGGGCGCGCGGAAAGCGCCCGCCGCCAGAGGCCGCGTCGCCATGGTTCTTCGGTTTGAGCAGGGTCGAAGTCAGCGCGGGGCTGAGGATCAGCGCGACGAGCACCGACAGCATCATCGCCGAGATGATGGTGACCGAGAATTGCCGGTAGATGACGCCGGTCGACCCGCCGAAAAAGGCCATCGGCAGGAACACCGCCGACAGCACGAGCGCTATCGCGATCAGCGCGACCTGTAATTCCTGCATCGACTGGATCGTCGCTTCGCGCGCCGACATGCCGGGATTTTCTTCCATCAATCGCTCGACATTCTCGACCACGACGATCGCGTCGTCGACGAGCAGGCCGATCGCGAGCGTCAGCCCGAACAGGGTCAGCGTGTTGATGCTGAATCCCAATATATAGAAGATGCCGAAGGTACCGAGCAGCACGACGGGAACCGCGATCGCGGGGATCAGCACCGCGCGCCAGCTTTGCAGGAAGACGAACATCACGAGGATGACGAGCAGGATCGCCTCGAACAGCGATTTCTGCACCTCGCTGACCGACAGCTTGATGAAGGCGGTCGCATCATTGGCGTAAGAGTAGGTGAGGCCGTCGGGGAAGTCGGCGGCGAGTTCCTCCATCCGCGCCTTGACCCGGTCGGCGGTCTCGAGCGCGTCCGACCCCGGCGACAGCGAGATCGACATGCCGGCGCCCGGATGCCCGTTGATCCGAACGATCGCGCTGTAACTCTCGGCGCCGATCTCCACCCGCGCGACATCCTTGATGCGTACCGTCGATCCGTCGGGCAGCGTCTTCAGGACGATATTTTCGAACTCTTCGACCGTCTGCATTCGTGACTGGGCGGTTACCGTCGCATTGAGCATCTGGCCCTCGGGCGCCGGCAGGCCGCCGACGTCGCCCGCGGCGACTTCGCTATTTTGCGCGGTGATCGCCGAAATCACATCATTTGGCATCAGCGACACGGCGGCGAGACGCCGCGGATCGAGCCAGATGCGCATCGCGTGCGGCGATCCGAACACATTGACCTCGCCGACACCCTCGACGCGCGACAAGGGATCCTGGATGTTCGACGACAGAAAATCGGCCACATCGGGGAAGGACCGGGTGTCGGTCGTATCATAGACGCCGACGAGCAGCAGCGTGTCCGAGTTCGATTTGGTGACGCGCACACCCTGCGCCTGCACCTGTTGCGGGAGCCGCGAGATCGCCGACTGGATCTGATTCTGGACCTGCACCTGCGCGATGTCGGGGTCGGTGCCCTTTTCGAAGATCGCGGTGATGTCCGCGCGCCCGCGCGAGCTCGACTGCGAGCTGAAATAAAGGAGGCCGTCGATCCCCGTCAGCTGCTGTTCGAGCACTTGCGTGACGCTGTTCTCGATCGTTTCGGCCGACGCGCCGGGGTAGGAGGCGCGGATATTGACCTGCGCCGGCGCGATGTCGGGATATTGCTCGATCGGCAACGAAAAAAGCGCGCCCACGCCGCCGAGCATGACGATGATCGCCAGCACCCAGGCAAAGATTGGCCGGTTGATGAAAAGGCGCGACATGGGGCGCTACTTGCCCTTCGTTCCGGCGGCCGCGCCTTTAGGCGGCCCCACGCGCTGCGGGCTGTTCGCGGGCACCGGCCGGATCGACGCACCCTGCCGCAGATTGCCGATCCCCTGCGTGATCACGCGCTCGCCGGGTTTCAGCCCGTCGGTGACGACCCAGTTCGCGCCCGAGGTGCGGTCGGCGACGATCTTGCGCCGCACCGCCTTGTTATCCTTGCCGACGAGATAGACGAAGGCCGAACCGTCGAAGTCGCGCTGCACCGCGGCCTGCGGCAGCAGGATCGCCGACGGGTTCACCGCCTGATCGAACATCGCGGTCACGAACATGCCGGGCAGCAACACGCCCTTCGGATTGGGAAAGCGCGCGCGCAGCGTCACCGTGCCGGTCGCCTCGTTGACGGTGACGTCCGAAAACTGGACCGTCCCGGCAAAGCCGTAATTGCTGCCGTCCTCAAGGCGCAGGCGCACCGACGTGCTGCCGGCGGTGACTCCGCCGCTTTCGATCGCCTGACGCAGCGTAGTGAGCTCGGCGCTCGACTGCTGCATGTCGACGAACATCGGATCGGTTTGCTGGATCACCGCGAGCGGGGTCGCCTGGCTCGCACTGACCAGCCCGCCGGGCGTCACGAGGCTGCGTCCGATGCGGCCGCTGATCGGCGCGGTGATCGTCGCGAAGCGCAGGTTGATGCGCGCGGTTTCGAGCGCGGCGCTATTCTGCGCGACCGCGGCGCGCGCCATCCGCGCCTGTGCGAGCGCGTCGGTATAATCCTGCTCGGCGACCGCCTGCATCTTGGCAAGCGGTTCGAGGCGGCGCGCGCGTTCGTCGGCCGCCTCTGCGCTCGCACGCGCACTCGCGACGTTCGCGGCGGCCTGGTCGACCCCTGCCTGATAGAGGCGCGCGTCGATCTGATAGAGCGGCGCGCCGGCGCGCACGAAGCTTCCCTCGGTGAACAGCCGGCGGCGGATCAGGCCGTTCACCTGCGGGCGCACTTCGCTCGTTTCATAGGCGACGGTGCGTCCGCCGAGCGAGGTGGTGACGGGCACCGGCTGGACCGCGGCGGTGACATAGCCGACCTCGGGCGCGCTACGCCCGCCCTTCTCCTCTGTGGCGGAGCAGGCGGCAAGCGACAGCGCGATGGCACACATGGCTCCGGCACGAAGCAGCGGCCTCTTGTCCAGCATGGATTATCTCGTTTCAAATCGGAACGGGGGAGTTTTGCGCCTATTCAGCCCATTGCCCCCGCGCTGGCAAGCCCTCTGGACGCGATGCGACAATTTGCGACAATTTTTCTAACCGACGGCCGACCAGCCAAACGCGGCCCAAAGTTGTCATACTAATGGGATAGTTGTCATACAATTTTTTGCTTGACAGTGGCTCGCTCTTGCCCGCATCATCGTGACACCGGTTACCAAAGCCGGATAACGAAATAGAAATAGATGGGCGACCGAGTGGCTCCGAAAGGCGGCATTGGTCGCAATCCGTGGAAAACGGGCGCTCGGGCGGCAAGTCCTGCGCCCGGGTGGGAGGATGGATATGGCTATTCAGGCAAGACGAGGCATCGGGATAGTGGCGAAGCTCGCGGGCGGCGCGTCGCTGGTCGCGCTGGCGATGACGCCGGCTCATGCGCAGGACGCGGCCGCCGCGCCCGCCGAAGAGGATGCGATCGTCGTGACCGGCATCCGCGCATCGCTCGAACAGGCGGCCGACATCAAGCGCGAGGCCGATCAGGTGCTCGACGTTATCACCGCCGAGGATGTGGGCAAACTTCCCGACGCGAACGTCGCCGAGGCGCTGCAGCGCGTCACCGGCGTCCAGATCACCCGCGTCTTCGGCGAAGGCCAGTCGGTGTCGGTGCGCGGGCTGCAGCAGGTCCGCGTCGAGGTCGACGGGCGCACTTTGCTCGGCTGGTCGGCGCGGCTGTCGCCGCCCGAGAATGACCAGCTCGGCCGCTCGTCGGGGCTCGACTCGGTGCCGTCGAGCCTGTTCGGGCGTCTGGAGGTGCGCAAATCGCCGCTCGCGAGCCAGGCCGAGGGCGGGCTCGGTGGCACGGTCAACCTCGTCACGCCGAAGCCGCTGTCGTTCAAGGAGCCGACGGTGTCGCTGCGCGCGCAGGGTGTCTATTCGGAAAATTCGGACAAGTTCGAACCCGCGATCACCGGTTTCGCGACCACCAAATTCGCCGACGACCGCATCGGCGTCATGCTCGCGGGCGAATATCAGAAGCGCACCTCGACGACGCAGGCGTTCGAACGCAACAATTTCCTCGACCGCAATTACACCGCCGGCGGGACGACGACCGTCCAGCAGACGCCGGTGCTGCTCCAATATGAACAGTTCACCGTCGACCGCTCGCGGCTCGGCCTCAACGGCGCGATCCAGTTCGCGGTGACGCCCGAGTTCACGGTCACCGCCGACGCGCTCTATTCGAAGCTCAAGACCGGGCGCCGCCAGGATTTCTTCGCCTTCCGCCTGCCCACTGGCACCAATCCGGTGACGAACGCGGTCGTCGAGGATGACATGGTCGTCGCGGGCAATGCGAACGGCACCGTCACCACCGCGGGGCAGATCCGCAACGAGCCGACCGAAAGCTTCCTCTACGGGCTCAACGGCAAATATGAAAGCGACGGGCTGACGATCGAGGCCGACGGTTATTACAGCAAGGGGACGATCGACCAGACGATCCAGATCATCACGCTGCAGGCGGCCGCGCCGGTTCCGGGCGCCTTCGATTTCCGCGATCAGACGATCCCGTCGCTGACGCTCGGCGGGACGTTCGACCCGGCCGATTACGCCTCCTACAACCCCGCGAACAACGGCGTGCGCAGCAACCGCCTGCTCGGCCTGCTCGAGGAATGGACGGGCAAGCTCGACGTCGCTTACGAAACCGCGGGCGGGGTCACGATCGCGGCGGGGGTGCGCTATACCGACCTCCACGCGCGCTCGAACGCCTTCCGTAGCCAGGTCACCCCGACCCGCGAGGAGATCGAGCCCTATCTGAAGCGCGTCGACGCGGGCGATTTCCTCTCGGACATTCCGGGCACTTTCCCGAACAGCTTCCTGAGCACCGCGCCGACCTACGATTATGTCTTCAACCGTGCGCAGGCGGCCGAACCCAATCCCGATCCCGACGGCCGCTCGACGCTGCTGCCCAACCTCCAGCGCGATTATGACTTCAGCGAAAAGACGCTCGCCGGCTATCTGATGGTGTCGGGCGAGGGCGAGATCGCCGGCATGTCATACAAGGCCAATGCCGGCGTGCGCATCGCATCGACCCGCCTGTCGGTCGATAGCTATGTCAATGTCGGGGCGGTCAGCACGCTGCGCAACGACAGGAATCGCTATACCAACGTCCTGCCGAGCGCGAATATCGCGTTCAACGTCACCGACGATTTCCTCGTCCGCGTGTCGGGATCGCAGACGATGCAGCGCGCCTCGATCGCCGATCTGGCTCCCTCGACCTTCTTCAACGCGACCAACCTGTCGGTCACCGGCGGCAATGTGAATCTCGAACCGCCGATCGCGACGCAGGCCGATATCAGCTTCGAATATTATACGGGGAAAAGCTCGCTGATTTCGGGCGCGGTCTTCTACAAGGACGTCAGGAATTTCATCGCGAGCTTCGTGACCACCGGGATCGATCTCGAGCTCGACGATCAGGGCCGCGAGCTGACCTTCTCGCGTCCCGAAAATCTCGCGAGCGCGAAGATCAAGGGCTTCGAGATCGGCATCCAGCAATTCATGGACTTCCTGCCTTCGCCGCTCGACGGCTTCGGCGTGATCGCCAACTACACCTATTCGGATGCCGAGGATAACGCCGGCTTCCCGCTCGTCGCGGTGTCGAAGAACAGCTACAACCTCGTCGGCCTCTATGAGAAGGGGCCTTTCTCGGCGCGCATCGCCTATAATTATCGCGACGAGGCGGTGTTCGAATTTTCGCAAGGGCGGCCGAGCTTCATCGGCGCGCGCTCGCAGCTCGACGCGCAGCTCGGTGTCGACATCACGCAGAATATCGCGCTGTCGCTGCAGGCGCAGAATCTGCTGCCGAAAAAATCGGCGACGAGCGAATATAGCAATTTCAACACCACCGCGCTCAACAGCTATGCCTTGTCCGAACGGCGCTTTTCGGTCGGCGTGCGCGCGAAGTTTTAAAAAAGGGGCCCCCGGCATGGCGGCGCCCCCGACCCTCCACTGGTCGCGCGCCGCCATGCCACCGGGCCCGCAAGGAGTAATCGGGTGATGATTTCGGGTAATCGGCGTGCGCGCCTTGTTTCCATTCTGGCGCTCGGCGCGGCGCTGATTTTTCCCGCGCAGGCGCAGCCGGCGAAACTGCCCAAAATCCTGTCGGACCCCGCGACGGCGGCGGCGAACCCGCTCCCCGATTTTTCCTATGCGGGCTATGGTTTCGGTCTCGCGCCGATTCCCGCCGATGCCGGGACAATCATCGACGTGACCGATCATGGAGCGATCCCCGACGACGGGCTCGACGACAGCAAGGCGGTGCTCCGCGCGCTCGCTGCGGCCAATGCGGTGAAGGGCAAGGTGACGCTGCGCTTCCCCAAGGGGCGCACGCAGATCACCGAAATATTGCGCATCACGCGCAGCGACATCATCCTCGACGGCGCGGGCGACGGCCCGGGCGGCAGCGAGCTCTGGTTTCCGCGCCCGCTCAAGCTGATCGACAAAAGCCACGATTACGACGAGCTGCGCGCATATCTGGTGCGCGAGAAGAAGCAGCAGGTCGAGCCCGAGCATAATATCGACTATCTCTTCACCGAATATACCTGGGCGGGCGGGATGATCACTGTCGCGCCCGCAGGCAGCCGTCCGGTCTCCTACGACGGGACGAAGGATGTGCGCGACCCGGTGCTGGCGACCGGGGTATCGGGCAAGCAGTTCGCTCGCACGCTGACGGTCGACGATCCGTCAAAGCTCAAGGTCGGCGACGTCGTCCAGCTGCAATGGTTTTCGGTCGACGGGCCGAAGAGCAAGATTCTGAAATCGCTTTACGGCGACACCGACCTGCCGATCGGCTCGCACCACTGGACCTTCCCGAACCGTCCGGTGGTCGCGCAGGCGACGCGCGTCGCGGCGATCCGCGGCAAGACGGTGACGCTGGGCGATCCGCTGCTCCACGACATCCGCGCCGACCAGCCTGCGGTGGTCGCCGACTGGAAGCATCTGACCAACGTCGGCATCCAGAATCTGCGGCTGCAATTTCCCGAAGCGCCCGCCTTCGGCCATCATCTCGAGCAGGGCTATAACGGCATCTATATGACCGGCGTGTTCGATGGTTGGATCCGCGGACTGACGATCGACCGGGCGGACAGCGGTATCCTCACCGACAATGCCGCGAACCTGACGATTTCCGACATCATAACGACGGGCGACCGCCGCGCGCATTATTCGGTGCATGTCGGCGCGGTGCACAATGTGCTGGTCAAGGATCTGAAGGTCGAAAATCCTGTCGTCCACCCGCTCAGCATCAACACGCGCTCGACACGCTCGGTGTTCCTGCGCTCGGTCGTCGACCGCGACGCGATCATCGACCAGCACAGCGGGTCGAACCACCAGAATCTGTTCGATCAGGTCGAGATGCACATCGACCCGAAGCGGGGCGAGGACGGTTGGCAGTATCAGCTCTGGGTCGGCGGCGGCGCGCCTTACTGGAAACCCGGACACGGCCTCTACAACACGCTGTGGAACGCGAAGCTGGTGATGCCGGGCAGCGTGCCCGCCGACGCGACGGTGACGATCACGAGCGGGCTCGAAGGGCCGGGCGAGCGGATCGTCGGGCTGCACGCGAATCGGAAGATCCGGGTCAGCTACAATCCTACGCCCTATATCGAGGGCACAGGGCAGGCGGTCGGCGCCGCGCCGTCGCTCTACGAATATCAGCTCGCGCGCCGGCGGCGCTGAGGGTCAGCGCCCGGGTGGTGCGGCGACCGATTGCCGCTCGACAAAGGTCGAGGCGAGCACATTGCTTTCGTCGCCCGCCGCCTTGGCGCCCGGCCCGAGGAAGTCGGGAACCAGCGTCTGCGCGGCGCGGATACCCATCTCGCGGATCGGCCAGCGCACGGTGCTGAGCGCGGGCCAGATATGCGTCGCGGTCGGGCTGTCGTCGAAGCCGATGATCGACAGCTCGCCCGGCACCTTGATGCCCTTGCCATGCGCGACGCTCATCAACCCCGCCGCCATCTCGTCGTTCGAGCAGAAGACCGCGGTCGGCGGCGCGGCGAGCGAGAGTAAGGCCTCGCCCGCCTCGATCCCCGCAGTGTAACGGTAATTGCCAGGCGCATAAAGTTCGGGGGGGAGATCGAGGCCGGCTTCGGCGAGCGCCTCGCGGAACCCCTCTTCGCGCTCGGCGGCCGAGCGGAAACCGACGGGGCCGCGCACGAAGCCGATGCGGCGGTGGCCGAGCGCGACGAGCCCGCGCACCGCCTCGGCGACCACCTCGCGGTCGTTCGACGAGATGCAGCGCTTCGCATCGTCGATCCGCGCCGACCCGATGCGGACATAGCGCACGCCAAGATCCTCGCAGAGCGCGGCGAGATCGTCATTCTCCGAGATCGGGGGCAGCAGCATCGCGCCGATCGGCCGCTGCTTTTCAAGGAAGGTGCGGACGTCGTCGAGCATCTTGTCCGACCCGCGGTCGACGGGGCGGACGAGCAGCGCCAAGTCGCTGTCCTTGATCGCGTCGAGCACCCCGCGCTGGAAGTTGAGCACGGTCTGCGCGTTCGGATTGTCGTGGAGCAAAGCGATCAGGAAGTTGCGGCGAAAGGCAAGCGCGCGCGCCTGCGGATTTGGGACGAAGCCGAGCTGCTCGATCGCCTTTTCGACCGCCGCGCGCGTCTTGTCGGTCAGGAATTCGGACCGGTTGATCACCCGGCTCACCGTCTTCTTCGACACTCCCGCCAGCGCCGCGACATCGTTGATCGTCGGCTGCTTGCCCCCCGGCCCCTTATTTTGTGCCGCCATATTCGCTCTTTCCCCTGCGGGGCCTCTGGCCAGGCTCGCGCTTTCCTATGCTGATGGGCGCTCGAAAGCGTAAAATCAACGCCCGGCGGGGTTGCCAACACCTCTTGACACCGGTTACCATAAAAACTAGCAAGGCGGCAAGCCCAGAAATATCGAGCGAGGATGCGATCCCATGTTTTCCAAGACCTATTACGCCACCCATCCCGTGATGATGGAGGAGGTGTCGAATGCGGAGCTGCGCGATCGCTACCTGATCCAGAATCTGTTCCGCACCGGCGAATGCGTCCTCAATTACACCCACGCCGACCGTTTCGTGATCGGCGGCGTCGCGGTCGGTGCGGCGCCGGTCAAGCTGCCGGCGCAGACCGAGCCGCCGTCGGCCGCGGGGCATCCCTTCCTCGAACGCCGTGAACTCGCGATCGTCAACGTCTCGTCGGTCGAAGGCACGGTGACCGTCGACGGCGAGAGCTTCACGCTCGGCAACAAGGATTGCCTCTATGTGACGATGGGCGCGAAGGACGTCAGCTTCGCGGGCGAGGGCGCACGCTACTATCTGGCGTCGTGCCCGGCGCACAAGGCGTTCACCACGCGCAAGCTCGGCATCGCCGATGCCAATGCGCTCGACCGCGGCAGCCTCGCCGAATCGAACGAGCGCACGATCTTCCAGCTCGTCATCCCCGGCGTATGCGACAGCGCGCAGCTCGTCATGGGCCTGACCGTGCTCAAGGAAGGCAGCGTCTGGAACACGATGCCGCCGCACATCCACGAGCGGCGCAGCGAGATCTATTTCTATTTCGAACTCGACAATGTCGACACCGACCGCGTCATGCACTTCATGGGCGAGGGCGAGGCGACGCGCCACATCGTCATGCAGAATGAGGAAGCGGTGATCTCGCCGCCCTGGTCGATCCACATGGGCGCGGGCACGAAATCCTACGCCTTCATCTGGGCGATGGCGGGCGAGAATCAGGATTATACCGACATGAACGTCCTCGACATCTGTCAGCTGAGCTAGAGCCGTCTTTGCTTCCTTCGTCACCCCGGACTTGATCCGGGATCCATTGGGGAGCGAGGCGCAGCAAGTCATGGACCCCGGATCAAGTCCGGGGTGACGAAAGGATAAGACGGAACGATGAAGATGTTCGACCTCACAGGAAAAGTCGCGCTCGTCACCGGCGCCAACACCGGCATCGGGCAGGGGATCGCGGTCGCGCTCGCCGAAGCCGGGGCCGACATCGCCGCCGCGGGCCGCTCGCCCGCCGACGAGACCGTTGGCAAGGTCCGCGGGCTCGGGCGCAGGGCCGAGAATTTCTCCGCCGACCTGTCGAGCGTCGGCGCGGTGCAGCCGCTCGTCGATGCGGTGCTCGCCGAGTTCGGCCGCATCGATATCCTCGTCAACAATGCCGGCATCATCCGCCGCGCCGACGCGGTCGACTTCACCGAAGCCGACTGGGACGCGGTGATGGACACCAATTTGAAGACGCTCTTCTTTCTCTGCCAGAGCGTCGGCCGCCACATGATTGCGCGCGGTTCGGGCAAGATCGTCAACATCGCCTCGATGCTGACCTTTCAGGGCGGCATCCGTGTGCCGAGCTACACCGCGTCGAAATCGGGGGTCGGCGGGCTGACCAAGCTGCTCGCGAACGAATGGGCCGCAAAAGGCGTGCAGGTCAACGCGATCGCGCCCGGCTATATCGCGACGAACAACACCGCCGCACTGCAATCGGACGAGACGCGCAACCGCCAGATCATGGAGCGCATCCCCGCCGGGCGCTGGGGCGATCCCAGCGACATCGGCGGCGCCGCTGTCTTCCTCGCCTCGTCGGCATCGGACTATGTCCAGGGCCATATCCTCGCCGTCGACGGCGGCTGGCTGGCGCGGTGAGCGGCACCGAGGGCAAGCTGGTCTTTTTCGGCGAACTGCTGATCCGCCTGACCGCGCCGGGCAACGAGCTGCTGATGCAATCGCCGTCGCTGTCGCTCCACGTCGGCGGCGCCGAGGCGAATGTCGCGATCGGCCTCGCGCATCTCGGTCACGACTGCGCGATGGTCAGCAAGATTCCTTCGAACGCACTGGGTCGCGGTGCGGTGGCGGCGGTGCGCGGTGCAGGCGTCGACTGCGCCGCCGTCACGCTTCATCCGGGGCGCATGGGGCTCTATTTCCTCAGCGTCGGCGCCGGGCTGCGCGCGTCGGAGATCGTCTACGACCGCGCCGGATCGAGCTTCGCGGCGACCGGGCCCGAAGATTATGACTTCGACCAATTGCTCGCGGGCGCCGGCCTGCTGCACCTGTCGGGCATCACCCCCGCGCTCGGGCCACGCTCGGCCGAAGCGGCGCTCGGCGCGGCGCGCGCGGCGAAGCGGCTCGGCGTGCCTGTCAGCTTCGACGGCAATTACCGCGCGATGCTGTGGGAAGCCTGGGACAGCGATCCGCGCAGGGTCCTCTCCGAACTGATCGGCAGCGCGGACATCCTCTTCGGCAACCACCGCGATCTGTCGCTCGTCCTCGGGCAGGAATTCAGCGGCGAAGGTGAGGACCGGCGCCGCGAAGCGGCTGAGGCGGGCTTCGCGGCTTTCCCGGCGCTCAAGCTCATCGCCTCGACCGCGCGTCACACGGCCACTGCCGACCATCACCGGATCGCGGCGCGCGTCGACCTCCGCGACTCCTGCCACCAGACCGCCGAGATCGACGTCACCGGCATCGTCGACCGCATCGGCGCGGGCGACGCTTTTGCCGCGGGCGTGCTCCACGCACACCTCGGCGGCGGCGATGCGCGCGCGATGGCCGAATCGGGTCTCGCGCTCACCTGCCTCAAACATTCGCTGCCGGGCGATGCGAGCCGCTTCGGACAGGCCGACATCGACGCCTTCCACGGCGGCGGGCTCGATGTCCGGCGCTGAGCTGACACGGCGCACACTTCTGGCGGCGGGCGCCGCCGTCGCGCTGTCGCCGCCGCTTCTCGCGCGAACCAGCAGCGAGGTGCGCACGTTCAAAGGCATACGCTATGGCAGCGCAAAGCGCTTCGAAGCGCCGGTCCCGCTGCTCGACAACCGCATTGCGCTCGGCGGTTTCGGCCCCGCTTGCCCGCAGCGCGGCGACCGCTATCGGCCGCAATCCGAGGACTGCCTGTTTCTCAACGTCTGGACGCCCGACATCGAGCAATCGGCGAAGCGTCCGGTCATGGTCTATTTTCACGGCGGCGCCTATTCGACCGGCAGCGTCACCGACCCGGTCAACGATGGTGCGGCGCTCGCGGCGCGCGGCGACGTCGTCGTGGTCACCGTCAACCACCGCCTCAACGCGCTCGGCTATCTCTATCTCGCGCGGCTCGACCCGCGCTTCCTCGACAGCGGCAATGCCGGGCAGCTCGACCTGATCGCGGCGCTGCAATGGATCGAGCGAAACATCGCGGCCTTTGGCGGCGATCCCGGCAATGTCACCGTCTTCGGCCAGTCGGGTGGCGGCGCGAAGATCGCGACCTTGATGGCGATGCCGGGGGCCAAGGGCTTGTTCCACAAGGCGATCACGATGAGCGGGCAGCAGGTCACCGCCTCGGGCCCGCTCAACGCGACCAGGCGCGCGGAGGCGTTCCTCGCCAAGCTCGGCAAGGATGTCGATCCAGCGACAGCTCCCGTCGAGCAACTCGTTGCGGCGCTGTCGGCGACCGACCCGATCCTCGGCGGCGGCGTCTATATGGGACCGGTGCTCGACATGAAGCATCTGACGCGCCATCCCTTCTGGCCCGACGCCGCGCCGCAGTCGCTCGGCATTCCGATGATGCTCGGCAACACGGTGATGGAGACGCGCGCCTTTTATGCGCCGGACGGCAAGCAGCTCGCGGGGCTCGATTTCGACAACCTCGCGGCACGGATCGCGCCCGAGATGCGGATCGATATCCACCCCGAATGGGCGGTGGCAGAGTTTCGCACGCGCTACCCGAAAGCCGAACCGCTCGAACTCTTCCACCGCATCGTCACCGCGGCGCGTAGCTGGCGCGGGCAGGTCGAGGAAGCCGAAGCGCGCGCCCGCGCCGGGGCGCCTGCTTTCGTCTATCAGCTCGATTTCGAGGACGCGAAGCACACCGATGACATCGGCCTCAGCTTCGGCACGGTGCCCGATCCGACCCCGGCGCAGCAGGCGATGAGCGAGCGCGTCATGGACGCCTTCGTCCGCTTCGCCCGCACCGGCCATCCGGGCTGGCCCGCCTATGATCTCGCCCGGCGGCAAACGATGATCTTCGATATCGAGAGCCGCATCGAACACGACCCGCGCCAGTGGGAACGCGAGCTGTTCGCGCGCGTGCCCTATATCCAGCCCGGCAGCTAAACGATCTCGTGCGAGGCGAGCCAGTTCCACAGCAGCTCGGGCCAGATCGCGACGGGTAGCCCCGCACTCTTCATCAACCCGAAACCATGCCCGCCGCGCTCGAAGAAATGCGTCTCGACCGGCGCGCCGATGCCGCGCGTCGCTTCGCGTAGCCGCACGCTGTTTTCGACCTTCACGACCTCGTCATCCTCGGCGTGGAGCAGCCAGAGCGGCGGCTGGTCGGCGCGGACATTGCGTTCGGGGGAGTAGAGTTTTTCGCGCGCCGCATCGGGACTCGCGCCGATCAGCTTCTCGCGGCTCATCGCATGCGCGATCGCGGGGTCCATCGACACCACCGGATAGATGGCCGCGAGCGCATCGGGGCGCGCCGCCAGCGCGTCGACGGCGTCGACCGGAGCGTAAACTTTCGCATCGAAGCGCGTGAGCAGGCTCGTCGCGACCTGTCCGCCGGCCGAGAAGCCGCCGAAGGCGACGCGCGCCGGGTCGATGCGGTCTGTCTTCGCGCGGCTGCGCACGAGCCGCACCGCGCGCTGCGCGTCGGCGAGTGGGACATCGGCGCCGTTGGTCCAGCCGTCGCCGGGCAGGCGATAGAAAAGGACATAGACGGTGACGCCGCGCGCCGTCAGCCAGCGCGCGAGTTCATAGCCTTCCTTGTCGACCACGACATAGCGATAGCCGCCGCCGGGCGCGAGGATCACCGCCGCGCCATTGGGTTTGGCCGGGCGGAAGATGTCGAGCCGCGGACGCGTGATGCCCTCGAGCATCCGGTCGCTGGCATTGGGGTCGTCGCTGCGCTGAACGACCCGTTCGATCAGGCCCGCAGGCGGCTCGATATGGCCCTCGGACCAGAGCATTACGCTCGCATCGGGGGTCAGGCCCGCGGGCCGCGTCCACGCCGCGCGCGCCGCCGCGCTCGCAAGGGGCAGGGCGAGGCTCGCGGTCAGCAGCGCGCGGCGGCCGACGGTCATTGCCCGGCCGCCTGGTTCGGATAGGCGATGATCAGCACCAGCGGCTCGCTGCCCGTCTGGCGGATGCCGACCTTCGCGCCCTTGTAGAGCCACGCCGCGGTTCCGGCTTTCAGCGCCTTCTCCTCGCCGTCCGAATGGACGATGCCGGTGCCCGAGAGGACATAATAAATCTCGTCATGGCCGATGGGGTGGATGCCGATCGCGGCGCCGATGTGCAGCGCGCGCTTGCGGAATTCGAAGCTGCGCGGCGCCGGGACCGCATCGCTGATCCGGTAAGCGGTCGACATGCCGATCGCGCCATGTGGCGGCGCTTCTTCGCGTAGCGTCGCGGCTTCGTCGATCACGACCATCGCGGGGGCGGCGGCGTTCGCGAGCAGGATCGCGAGCAGCGCGGTCATTGTCCCTCTCCGCGCGACGCGCGATCGCGCGCCGACAGATGCTCCTGCGGCAGCGGCGCGGTCTGGCCGGGGTAGCGGCCAGACTTCGGTTCCATCGTCGTGAGGTCCCAATCCTTCTCGACGAAGGGCGCGCGCACCGGCGCTTCGACCTTGGGATAGGCGCTGACCTGCTTTTCGTCGTCGATGACGTCGCCGCGCCCCTCGGCGACGAAGAAGAGGATGCGGATCTCCTCGGCATCGCGCGCCCAGGGACGCGCGCCGGCGGTCGCCAGCACCGAGGTTTCGACCTCGCGCACCGGCAGAATACGATAACTGTCGGTCGGCGCGAGCGGCGCTTTCGCGCGGATGAGCTTCGCCTGTGTTTCGCCATAGCGGCCGAATTCGGGAAGCGCGTTGCCGTGGCGGTCCACCGCCAGATTGTCCCGGCCATAATATTCGAGGTCGCCGTCGCCGCCGAGCATCAGAAAGGGCAGGCCTTCGTCGGTGTCGTTACCGCCGCGCAGGACATTGCCGATCGCGGTGATCTGGCCGGTGACATAATCATGGCCGACCCATTCGAGGTTCATGAGGTTGTAGTGCACTGCGCGGTGCTGCGGGTTGTAGATCAGATTGTTGATCATCAGCGCCTGCCCGCCGCCCTTGATCAGCGGATTGCGCTCGACATTATGCGCCCAGACGTTGCGGTAGAAGACGATGCCCGTCGCATTGTCGTGGATCAGCGATCCCTTGCTGTGCTCGCCCTTGGGATGGCTCGCGTCGGCGAGCCCTTCGGCGGCGAGATTGTTCGAAAAGCTGATGTTGTGGCTCGTTCCCTTGCGCCACTCCGCGACGCTCTTGCCGGTGAAGCGCGGGCCCGACGCCGACATATTCTCGTCGATCCCCCACAGGAAGGTGCAATGATCGACGACGACATTCTGCGCCGCGACGGTCGAGAAGGTATCGGCTTCCCACCCGCTGCGCTTGGGCTGGCCGTCGGCGCCGGTATAGACGCGCAGGTGGCGCATCACGACGTCGTGCGTCTTCACATCGATGCCGGTGCGGATCAGGGTGATCCCCGGTCCCGGCGCGGTCTGGCCGGCGATCGTCAGATAGGGATGTTTGATCTCGATCGTCTTGCGGCCCATGTCGATCACCCCGCCGACCTCGAACACGACGATGCGCGGCCCCGGCGTCTCGATCGCCGCCTTCAGCGACCCCGGGCCATCGGGGGCGAGCGTCGTCACGCGCAGGATCTTGCCGCCGCGTCCGCCCGGGGTCGCGGCCGCCGGACCGACCGCGCCGGGGAAAGCCGACGGCGCGGCATCGGCGGCCGACGCCGGTGCGGCCGGCATCGCAAGCGCCAGTAAAAGCGCGGTTATCCAAGGTTTCCGGCGCATCTCTCTCTCCCTATTCTTTGGGTATTGACACGGCTACCCATATCCTTCAATCTTCCTGACACCGGTTACCCCAATCGGTCAACGAGAAAATATTTCCAAGGGAGAGGGTCTGATCCGGTTCGTCGCGTCCAGCGGCGGCCTGTCATCACTCTCTGAAAAATCGACGGATGAAGCGGTCAGCCAAATCGTTTTATCCAGCAAAGTAACCGGTGTCATTTCTTGCGCAGGCGGGGGCAACGGGCGATAAGGGAGGATGATAATGGCAATTTATGCAACGCGGAGCGCTCGCGCTTTGACCCGGCTGGCGTGCGGCGCCTCGCTTGCCGCGCTGGCGCTGGCACCGGCCCACGCACAGGACGCCGCCACCGAAGCCGTCGCGAGCGAGGACGAGATCGTCGTCACCGGCTTCCGCGCCTCGCTCGACAAGGCGCTCGATCAGAAGCGCGACTCGATCGCGGCGGTCGACGTCATCGTCGCCGAGGATATCGCCAAATTCCCCGACCAGAATCTCGCCGAATCGCTTCAGCGCATCCCTGGCATATCGATCCAGCGCGACGCCGGCGAAGGCCGCGCGATCACCGTACGCGGGCTCGGCGCGCAATTCACCCGCGTCCGTCTCAACGGGATGGAAACGATCGCGACCTCGACCGACGGCGCTTCGGCGAACCGCGACCGCGCGTTCGACTTCAACGTTTTCGCGTCCGAACTCTTCACCTCGCTCGTCGTCCACAAGACGGCGTCGGCCTCGCTCGACGAAGGCTCGTTGGGGGCGGTCGTCGATCTC
Organism: Sphingopyxis sp.; assembly: GCF_035686825.1. Taxonomy (GTDB): domain Bacteria; phylum Pseudomonadota; class Alphaproteobacteria; order Sphingomonadales; family Sphingomonadaceae; genus Sphingopyxis. The sequence goes on from NZ_DASRYZ010000001.1 coordinate 133,297, forward strand.
AACACCGGCAATCCGCTCGGCGGCAAGGAGGGCTTCACCGCCGTCGCCTCGGTTCAGGGGCGCTACAACGACCTGACCAAGGACGTCGATCCGCGCCTCGCGGGCCTTATCGCCTGGACCAATGCCGACCGGACCTTCGGCGTCTCCGCCTCGGTCGCCTGGGCCGATTACAAGACGCACGAACTCGGCAACAACAGCGTGCGCTGGGCGCAGGCGCCGTTCCGCAGCGTCGACGGTGTCACCTGCCTCGCCGGATCGAGCTTCGTCGCCAACCCGTCGGACGGCTGCATCGAGGTCGCCGAAGCCTTTCACCCGCGCATCCCGCGCTACGGCCTCGTCAGCCACGACCGCGAGCGCCTCGGCGCGACCGCGTCAATCCAGTGGGAACCGAGCGAAAACACCAAAATCTCGATCGACGGCCTTTATTCGACCTTCAAGGAGACGCGCGACGAATTTTGGGGCGAGGTGCTGCTGCGCAGCGAAGAGGACGCGATCGACGTGTCGAACTACACGATCGACGGCGACAACAACCTCATCGCCGCCGACCTCGACAATGTCTATGTCCGCACCGAACGCTATTCGCGCCAGAGCAAGACCGAATTCTACCAGATTTCGGGCCGCCTCGAACAGCGCCTGACCGACACCCTCGCGGTCAATCTTCTCGGCGGCATCTCCAAGTCGCAGGCCGACATTCCGGTCGAAACGACGCTCGCCTTCGACGATGTCGACGCGACCGGCTATCGCTACGATTATACGAATATGAAATATCCGCTGCTGACCTTCGGTGCCGGCATCGACGACCCCTCGTCTTTCGTGCTCGCCGAATTCCGCGACCGCCCGTCTTTCCTGACGAACAAGTTCAAGACCTTCGCGGCCGATTTCGACTGGGATGTCGCCGACCGGTTCAAGATGCGCGGCGGCGGTTTCTATCGCCAGTTCGATTTCGACACCGTCGGTTATCGCCGCGACAGCACCTATTGCAGCGCCTTCACCTGCGCGCCCGGCACCGGCGGGCTACCCGTCACGTCGGATATCGCGGACCTGTTCGAACTCGGCGACGCCGGGCAGCCGTCGGGCAACACCAACGCCTGGATCGTGCCCGATCTCGACGCGGGCACCGCGCTGATCGATCTCTATGGCCGCCCCGCGCAGCTTCAGCAGGGCGAACAGCGTGGCGTCACCGAAAAAACCTATGGCGGCTGGTTCATGGCGGAGTTCGAGACCGACGTGCTCGGCATGCGGATGACGGGCAATGCGGGCGTCCGCTATGCCAAGACCGATCAGTCGTCGTCGGGCTTCACCAGCGGCACCTTCGTCACGGTCGATCGGACCTATGACGACTGGCTGCCCTCGTTCAACGTCAATCTGCACCCGAGCGACAGCATCATCCTGCGCGGCGCTATCGCCAAGGTGATCACGCGTCCGACGCTGGGCAGCCTGACCCCGGGCGGTTCGGTCGACCAGTTCAATTTCCGGATCACCTCGGGCAACCCGTTCCTCGAACCCTATCGCGCGACCACCTTCGACCTCACAGCCGAATGGTATTTCGCACCGGGAGCGATCGCGTCGGTGGCGCTGTTCGCCAAGGATATCGAAAGCTTCCCGCTCTCGGACAGCTTCCAGGGCACCTATGCGTCGAGCGGCCTGCCGCTCGCGCTGCTGACGCCCGGGACGCCGGCCTATCAGGCGATCGTCGAGGGCGGCAATCCGGGCCGAGAGTTCGAATTCCGGACCACCGTCAACGGGCCCGGCGCCAGCCTGAAGGGCGTCGAGCTTTCGCTGCAACTGCCCTTCTCGGTCTTTTCGGATTCGCTGCGCCACTTCGGCGTGCTCGGCAACACGACCTTCGTGAAGAGCGACGTCGATTATACCGTTGCGGGTCCCCTGGCCTATGATCCTGCCGACAATCGGCTCGAAGCGCAGCCGGCTGGCACCTATACCCAGCCGCTGCTCGGTCTCGCCAAGCGCGCGTGGAATGCCACCATCTATTATGACGACGGCAAATTCTCGGTCCGCACTTCGGCGGCTTGGCGCAGCGGCTACAACGACAGCACCAGCGGCAACAACAATATCTTCGAAGGCTATGGCAGCTCGTTCAACGTCGACGCGTCGATCCGCTATGCGCTGACCGACAATATCGAACTGTCGATCGAGGGCACCAACCTGACCGACGATTACCGCTATCGCTTCACCGATCTCGACGCGAACCGCAATTACGAGAATAACCATTATGGCCGCACCTTCCTGTTCGGTGCGCGCCTCAAAATCTGACACGAACCAGTTCGTCCCGGTGAGGCCCGGCCTTCGCTTGCGGGGGCCGGGCCTTTCTTTTTTCCAAGGAGAGAAATGTGACCGATCGGCGCGATATGCTGAAACTGGCTGGAGCGGGATTGTTCGGGACGGGGCTGTCGGGCTTCGGCGCGTCGGCCGCCTTGGCCGGCGCGGCGCCCGCTTCACCCGGCCCCGCGCCAGCGTGGGCCAAAGGCTTCGATGGCCAGCGCAAGGCCGACCTTGGCGACGGGCGTTTCCTCAACCCGATCATGGCGGGCGACCATCCCGATCCGTCGATCCTGAAGGACGGCGCCGACTATTATATGACCTTCTCGACCTTCGATAGCTATCCGGGCCTGGTCATCTGGCATTCGCGCGATCTGGTGAACTGGCGCCCGATCGGCCCCGCGCTGACCCGCAATATCGGTTCGGTCTGGGCACCCGAACTCGTGAAGCATGAGGGCCGCTATTATCTCTACATTCCCACCAAGGGCCCGAACACCAGCTGGGTGATATGGGCCGACCGGATCGAGGGACCGTGGAGCGACCCCGTCGATCTCAATCTGCCGAACCATATCGACCCCGGTCATGCGGTTGGCGAGGACGGGTCGCGCTGGCTCTTCCTGTCGGGCGGCGACCGCGTCCGCCTCTCGGACGATGGCCTGTCGCGCATCGGCGAGCCCGAGCATGTCTATGACCCGTGGCGCTATCCGTCCGACTGGGTCGTCGAAGGCTTCGCGCCCGAAGGGCCGAAGATCACGCGGCGCGGCGACTATTATTACATGATCACCGCGGTCGGCGGCACCGCGGGACCGCCGACCGGCCATATGGTGATCGCCGCACGCTCGAAATCGATCCACGGTCCGTGGGAAAATTGCCCCGCCAACCCGCTCGTCCGCACCCGCTCGTCCGCCGAAAAATGGTGGTCGCGCGGCCATGCCACGCTCGTCGAAGGCCCGGCGGGCGACTGGTGGAGCGTCTATCACGGTTATGAAAATGGCTATTGGACGCTCGGGCGGCAGGCGCTGCTCGATCCCGTCGAATGGACCGATGACGGCTGGTTCCGGATGAAGGGCGGCGACCTGTCGCAGCCGCTCGCGAAGCCCGAGGGCGGCATGATCGCGGGACCGCATGGCATGGCGCTGTCGGATGATTTCAGCACGCTGGCGCTCGGCGCGAAATGGAATTTCTTCAAGCCCGCCCCCGACGAACGCAGCCGCGCGCGCGTCGAGGACGGCGCGCTGGTGCTGGCTGCGCGCGGCAAGGCGCCGGTAGACTCCGCGCCGCTACTCTTGATTGCGGGCGATCAGGCGTACCGCTTCGAATGCGATATCGAGATCGCGCCGGGCGGGACGGCGGGGCTGATCCTCTTCTATGACGAGAAGCTCTATTGCGGACTCGGCTTCGACGGCGCGCGGTTCGTGACCCACCAATATGGCATCGAGCGCGCGCGGCCCGTCAATCCGCACGGGAGCCGGATGCGGATGCGCGTCACCAACGACCGTCATATCGTCACCTATGACACGAGCGGCGACCGCGGAAAGACGTGGGTCCGCTTCGACCGCGGCATGGAGGTGTCGGGATACCACCATAATGTGCGCGGCGGATTCCTGATGCTGCGCCCCGGCCTCTATTCGGCGGGGGCGGGGGAGGCGCGCTTCCGCAACTTCACCTTCGCGGCGCTCGATTAAAGCGTCACGCCCGATTTCCAGATCGCGATATCGCGCTCTTCATTGGCTTCGGCCTTGGTCGGCGCGCCCGAGGCGGTGGCGGCGATCAGGTCGAGCAGCGCATCCGCGGTGTCGTCGAAGCCGGTATCGAGAACCTGCCCGGCGTCGAAGTCGATCCAGCCAGCCTTGCGCTGGGCCAGCGAGCTGTTCGACGCGATCTTCAGCGTCGGCGCCGGAAAGCCGAGCGGCGTGCCGCGCCCGGTCGTGAAGAGGATGACCGTCGCGCCCGCCGCGGTCAGCGCGGTCGACGACACCGCGTCGTTCCCGGGCGCTTCGAGCAGGGAGAGGCCGGGAAGCACCGCCTCGCCGCCATAACGACGGACATCGACGAGTGGCACCTTGCCGCCCTTCTGCACCGCGCCCAATGACTTTTCCTCGAGCGTGGTGATCCCGCCCGCGATATTGCCGGGCGAGGGATTTTCGCTCACCGGCTCGCCGTGGCGGATGAAATATTGCTTGAAATCGCGAACGAGCGCGACGGCGTCGTCGAACACCGCGCGCGACACCGCGCGGTCCATCAACATTTGTTCGGCGCCGAAGATTTCGGGAATTTCGGTCAGCACCACCTTGCCGCCCGCCGCCGCGACGGCATCGGCCATGCGCCCGACGAGCGGATTGGCGGTCAGCCCCGACAGGCCGTCCGACCCGCCGCATTTCACCCCGAGCACCAGCTTCGCCAGCGACACCTCGGTGCGCGGCGCGCCGGCGCAGCCTTGAGCCAGCTCGTCGACCAGCGCGAGGCAGGCGGCCTCGTCATCCTCGACCGCCTGCGCCGACAGTGTTCGGATATTCGTGCGGCGCTCGGCCGGGATCAAATCGAGCAGCGCGCCGAGCTGGTTGCTCTCGCACCCCAATCCGACGATCAGCACCCCGCCCGCATTGGGATGCTGCGCGAGCGCCGCGAGCAGCGCGCGCGTATGGCAGAGGTCGTCGCCGAGCTGCGAGCAGCCGAAGGGATGCTTGAAGGCATGGACGCCGTCGACACGCCCCGCATGGCGTTCGCCCGCGATTCGCGCGACGCGCGCGGCGAGATTGCCGACGCAGCCGACGGTCGGCAGAATCCAGATTTCGTTGCGCGTTCCGACGCGGCCGTCGGGGCGGAGATAGCCCGAAAAGGTCGGGGAGGGCGCGGCGGCGGGCGCCGCGCCGGCGGGTGAGGGCGCATAAAGATAGTCGCCGTCGCTACCGAGCGCGGTCGCCAGATTGTGGCTGTGCACATGCTCGCCGGGCGCGATGTCGGCGGTCGCGGTGCCGATCGGAAAGCCGTATTTGACCACCGCCGCGCCCCGCGCGATCGGCGCTATCGCAATCTTGTGCCCGCGTTCGATGGCGACCGATGCGCGAGGACCGCTATCGCCGAAGAGCACCTCGCCCGCAGCGATATCGGCAATCGCGGTCGCGACATTGTCCGCGTCGTGGACGCGGATCGCATGGATTTTGCCAACGCCGGTCATCGTCGCTTAGCATCCGGCAGGGCGAAGCAATTTGTCATACATCCGATATTCACTTGCCTTTGACACCGGTGTCTCTTACACCGCATCGCGAAATAGGGAAATGGGAAAGATGCTGGCGACAAGCGATCACGATAATATAGCGCGGGCCCTGATCGAGGCGCGTGCGCGAAAGACACCGCTTACCGCCTATCCCGGCGCGATGCCGCAGACGATGGCCGAGGCTTATGCGATCCAGGATCGCGCGATCGCGCTCGACGGCCGCCGCGTCGGCGGATGGAAGGTCGGGCGAATCGCGGCCGATCTCGTTGCCCGCTATGGCGGCAACCGCCTGACCGGTCCGATCTTCGCCGACGAAATTGTGGATGCCGCCGAACAGCCGGCGATGCCCGTCTATGCCGACGGCTTCGCCGCGGCCGAGGCCGAAGTGCTGCTCTGCTTCGGCGAGGTCGGCACGCGCGCTTATGATATCGACAGCGTGAAGGACTGCATCGCCGACGTCCGCACCGGCATCGAGATCGCGAGCTCGCCCTTCGCCGAAATCAACCGCCACGGCCCCGCGGTCACCGCGTCGGACTATGGCAACAACAAGGGGCTGATCCTCGGCCCGCCGATCGCCGACTGGCGGGGCGCCGATCTGATCCGCATGCCGGTCGCAATGGCGCTCGACGGCGAAACCGTCGGCACGGCGACGATGGAGGCCATGCTCGATGGGCCCTTTGGCTCTGCGCTGTTCCTGATCGACGTCTTGCGCGCGCGCGGCATAGCTATTCCACCCGGAACATGGGTGTCCGCGGGGGCGATCACCGGTATTCATGAAATCAGGCCGGGCCAGCGTGCCGAAGCAATCTTCGACGGAAAAATCCGCGTCGGCTGCTCGATCAGAAGCTTTTAGAGCAAATAACAGGAGAGGATTATGGCACAGGCATTCGCGGACGGAGGGACGGCGGCGCCGGTGCCTCGGTCGGGGCGTTACCGCTGGCTGATCGTCGCGGTGCTGTTCGCCGCGACCACGGTCAACTACATCGACCGCACCATGCTCGGGCTGCTCGCGCCGACCCTCGGCGACGAGCTCAAGTGGACCGAGAACGACTATGGCAACATCGTCTCCGCTTTCCAGTTCGCCTATGCGCTGGGCTTTCTCCTCATGGGCTGGCTGATCGACCGCTTCGGACCCAAGATCGGCTATGCGATCGCGATCTCGATCTGGACCGTCGGCCATGTCGCGCATGGCTTCGCATCCTCGATCGTCTCCTTCATGCTCGCGCGCGTCATCCTCGGCGTCGGCGAGGCGGGGCATTTCCCCTCGGTCGTCCGCGCTTCGAGCGAATGGTTCCCGCAAAAGGAACGCTCCTACGCGATCGGCTGGGTCAACAGCGCGACGACGATCGGCGTCATCCTGACTGCGCCGACGGTCGCGTTGTTCATGCGCGTGCTCGGCTTCGACTGGCGCGAAACCTTCATCTACACCGGCGCCTTCGGCGTCCTGCTGCTGATCCTCTGGCTCTGGCTCTACAGCAACCCGCGCGAGAGCGGAAAGGTCAGCGAGGCCGAGCTCGCATGGATCGAACATGATCCGCCCGAAAAGGTCGAGCGGCTCGGCTGGGGCGCCATCGTCACCAAGCGCGAGGCGTGGGCGTTCGCGGCCGCCAAATTCCTGACCGACCCGGTGTGGTTCCTGATGCTCTTCTGGCTGCCCAAATATTTCAGCACCACCTATGACGTCGATCTGAAGATCGTGCTGCTGCCGATGATCATCATGTATCTGCTCTCCGACGTCGGCAGCATTCTCGGCGGCTGGGTGTCGTCGAAGTTGATCCAGGCGGGCCACAGCGTCAATTTCGCGCGCAAGGTCACGATGATCGGGGCCGGCCTCTGCGTGCTGCCGCTGCTGTTCGTCACCGGGCTCGAGAATATGTGGCTCGCGGTCGTGCTGATCGGCATCGCGCTGGCCGGGCACCAGGCCTTTTCGTCGACGATCCTCTCGATCCCGCCCGACATGTTCCCCAAACGCGCGGTGGGGTCGGTGATCGGGCTCGGCGGCTTTATGGGCGGCGTCGGCGGCATGATCATGGCGAAGTCGACCGGGCTCGTGCTCGACGCGACGGGGGGCAATTACACGCTCATCTTCGCCGCCTGCACGACCGTCTATTTCCTTGCCGTGCTCGCGGTCCACATCCTCAGCCCGCGCCTTGCGCCGGTCAGCGTAGAAGGAGCAAAATAAGCCGATGCCGCGTCCGCTGCTTCTCTCCCCCGACCGCCTCTTTCCATCCGATTCGGCGCAGCGCGACATCGCGCGCCGGCTCTATAGGGAGGTGGCGGGCCTGCCGATCGTCAGCCCGCACGGGCACACCGATCCGGCGTGGTTCGCGGGCAACGCGTCCTTCGGCAATGCCGCGGAGCTGCTGCTCCACCCCGACCATTATGTGTTCCGCATGCTCTATTCGCAGGGCATTCCCCTAGACGCGCTCGGCATTCGAAACCGGGGCGCCGACCCGCGCGAAAGCTGGCGGTTGTTTGCGCAGAATTACCATCTCTTTCGCGGCACTCCGTCGCGGATGTGGATGGACTGGGTGTTCGCCGAGGCGTTCGGCTTCGACGTGCAATTTTCGGCCGAAACGTCGGACCTTTATTACGACCGCATCACCGAGGCGCTGGCGACGGACGCCTTCCGCCCGCGCGCGCTGTTCGACCGCTTCGGGATCGAGGTGATCGCGACCACCGAAAGCCCGCTCGACACGCTCGAGCATCATGCCGCGATCCGCGCCGCCAACGAAAGCGGCGAATGGGGCGGGCGCGTGATCACCGCCTACCGTCCCGACCCGGTCGTCGACCCCGAGTTCGAAGGCTTCCGCGACAACCTCAGGCGCTTTTCCGAGATGTCGGGCGAGGACGCCTTCAGCTACGCCGGCTATCTCGCCGCGCACCGCAATCGCCGCCGCTTCTTCGCCGAAATGGGCGCGACCTCGACCGACCACGGGCATCCCACGGCGGCGACCGCCGATCTGTCGGAGGCCGAAGCCGAGGCCTTGTTCACCCGCGTCACCGGAACGAACGCCAGCGCCGCCGATGCCGAGCTTTTCCGCGCGCATATGCTGACCGTGATGGCGGGGATGAGCCTCGACGACGGGCTCGTCATGCAGATCCACCCCGGCGCCTTCCGCAACCATAACCCTTGGCTGTTCGCCAACTATGGCCGCGACAAGGGCGCCGATATTCCGATGGCGACCGACTATGTCCACGCGCTGCGTCCATTGCTCGGCAAATATGGCAATGAAGCTGCGCTGACGATCATCCTCTTCACGCTCGACGAGACGAGCTATGCGCGCGAACTCGCGCCGCTCGCGGGCCATTACCCCGCGCTGAAGCTCGGCCCCGCTTGGTGGTTCCACGACAGCCCCGAAGGCATGCGTCGCTTTCGCGGGACAATGACCGAGACCGCGGGCTTCTACAACAGCGTCGGTTTCAACGACGACACGCGCGCCTTCCTCTCGATCCCCGCGCGCCACGACGTCGCGCGCCGCATCGACTGCGGCTTCCTCGCGCAGCTTGTCGCCGAACACCGGATGGAGGAATGGGAGGCGGCCGAGCTGGCGACCGACCTCAGCTACAATCTCGCGAAAGCGGCCTACAAGCTGTGAGACTGTCCGCACAAACACCGCTGCCCGCGTCGGTTCAGGCGCCGGGATACGACCGCGCCGCCCAGGCGGCGGGCATCGTCCATATCGGCATCGGCGCCTTCCACCGCGCGCATCAGGCGGTGTACACCGACGATGCGATGGGGGCGGGCGACCGCGACTGGGGCATCGTCGGCGTGTCGCTGCGCTCGGGCGACGTCGCGGCGCAGCTGGGTCCGCAGGACGGGCTCTATACCGTCAGCACGCGCAGCGCCGCGGGCACGCGGCTCCGCCTGATCGGCGCGGTCCAGAAAGTTCTTGTGGCAGCCGACGACAGCCAGGCGGTGATCGATGCGATCGCGGCGCCATGCACGCATATCGTCAGCTTCACCGTCACCGAAAAAGGCTATCTGCGCCGCGCCGACGGCTCGCTCGACCTCGCCGCAGCGGTCGGGAAGCCAAGCCTCTATCGTTTCCTCGCCGCCGGGCTTGCCGCGCGCAAGGCGGCGGGGCTCGGCGGGCTCACCCTGCTCAGCTGCGATAATCTCGCGGGCAATGGCGCGGTGCTGCGCCGTTTGATGCGCGAATATCTCGTCGCCTATCACCCCGACCTGTCGGCGTGGTTCGATGGCGAATGCACCTGCCCCGCGACGATGATCGACCGCATCGTCCCCGCCACGACCGATGCCGACCGCGCCGCGGTCGAAGCCGCGCTCGGCGCGCGTGACGAGGGGGCGGTGTTCACCGAAGGCTTCAGCCAGTGGGTGATCGAGGATGATTTCGTCGGCCCGCGCCCGCGCTGGGAAAAGGTCGGCGCCGAGATCGTCGCCGATGTCGCGCCCTATGAGACCGCGAAGCTGCGCATGCTCAACGGCGCGCATTCGGCGCTCGCCTATATCGGGCTGGGGAGGGGGCATGAATTTGTCCATCAGGCGATCGCCGATCCTGAAATCCGCCCGGTCATCGAACGGCTGATGCTGGGCGAAGCCGCGCCGACGATCGACGCCGCGCCCGGGCAGGATCTCGCCGCCTATGCCGATGCGTTGCTGGGCCGCTTCGCCAACCCCGCGCTCGACCACCGGCTGATCCAGATCGCGATGGACGGCAGCCAGAAGATTCCGCAGCGCTGGCTCGAAACGCTGGCATGGCATCAGAAGCGCGGCGCGCGCTGTTCGTCGCTCGAAGCCGCAATCGCGGCGTGGGTCGCCTTCCTGCGCAGCGAGCATCCGGTCGACGACCCGCTCGCCGATAATCTGCGCGAAGCCGTAGCGGGCCCGGATGCGATGGAGAGGCTGTTCGGCGAAGGCGGGCTGATCGCCTCCGACTGGCGGCCGCCTTCTTGATCTCCCGTCAGCCCGGAACCAGCAGCCCCCGGCTCTCGCGCACCTCCGCATCGAGCCAGTCGATAAACGCGCGGATGCGCGGCTGCGGCGCGACGTCGCGGTGGAGCGCGAGCCAGAAGGCGCGCGCGACCACCTGATCGCCCCGCACGCGCACCAGTTCCGGATCGCCTGCCGCGAGGAAGCAGGGCAGCACGCCGACGCCCGCACCGCCCGCTATCATCCGCCGCTGCGCGAGGATCGACGACGATCGCACATTCGCCCGTAATCCCGGCTCGATTTCGCCCAGATAGTCGAGTTCGGGCGCATAAAGGATGTCGGGCATATATCCGATCACCGGAATGCCCGCGCGCGACAGCGGCGCGGCGGCGACCGCTTCCTGCCAGTCGGGCCGGCCGGCGGGGGCATAGAGGCCGAGGCTGTAGTCCGACAGCTTGCGCGTGATCAGCGGGCCTTTGCGCGGCCGCGCGAGCAACACCGCCATATCGGCCTCGCGCCGCGACGGGTTGAGGAAGCCCGACGAAGCGACGAGGTCGATCTCGAGCTCGGGATGCGCCGCGACGAACCGCGCCAGACGTGGCGCGATGAAGCTGTTGCCGAAGCCTTCGGAGACGCTCACCCGCAATTGCCCCGACAACCCCGACTCGCCCTCGCGCCCCGCATGGATGCGCGCCGCCGCCGCCGCCATCGCTTCGGCGTGCGGAACGAGCGCCCGGCCCGCGGCGGTCAGAACGAATCCGGTCGGCGCGCGTTCGAACAAGGTCTGCTGGAGCGCGGCTTCGAGCGCGCTCACTTGACGGCTGACCGTCGTCGCATCGACATGCAGCGCCGCTCCCGCGCGCGCGAGCGTGCCGTGGCGCGCGACGAACAGGAAATATTGCAGCTTGTCCCAGTCCATAAGCTGCAAATATGCAGGATGATCCTGCAAGTCTATCCCTTGCAATCGCGCCGCAACTGGTCTGTGGCAGCGGCAAGACTTTACGGGAGACTCAAGAGCCATGCGACAGATCGACCATCACATCGTCGGCGGTGCCGGCGGCAGCGGCCGCTTCGGCGATGTCCTCGACCCCAACAACGGCGGCGTGCAGGCAAAGGTCGCGCTCGGCGACCGCGCCGTCCTCGACCGCGCCGTTGCCGCCGCGAAGGCCGCGCAGCCCGCATGGGCCGCGACCAACCCGCAGCGCCGCGCGCGCGTGATGTTCGAATTCAAGCGCCTCGTCGAAGCCAATATGGACGAACTCGCGCAGATGCTGTCGGCCGAACATGGCAAGGTGATCGCCGATGCCAAGGGCGACGTGCAGCGCGGGCTCGACGTCGTCGAATTCGCCTGTGCCGCGCCGCATGTGCTGAAGGGCGACTATACGATCGGCGCCGGTCCCGGCATCGACGTCTATTCGATGCGCCAGCCGATCGGCATCGGGGCGGGGATCACGCCGTTCAACTTCCCCGCGATGATCCCGCTGTGGATGGGCGCGATCGCGACCGTCGTCGGCAACGCCTTCATCTTGAAGCCCAGCGAGCGCGATCCGTCGGTGCCGGTGCGTCTGTCGGAACTCTTCCTCGAAGCCGGCATGCCCGAGGGGATTTTCCAGACCGTCCACGGCGACAAGGAAATGGTCGACGCGATCCTCGACCATCCCGACATCGGCGCGGTCAGCTTCGTCGGTTCGTCGGACATCGCGCATTATGTCTACAACCGCGGCGTCGCCAACGGAAAGCGCGTCCAGGCGATGGGCGGCGCGAAGAACCATGGCATCGTCATGCCCGACGCCGACCTCGATCAGGTTGTGAACGACCTGACCGGCGCCGCCTTCGGCTCGGCGGGCGAACGCTGCATGGCGCTGCCCGTCGTCGTCCCCGTCGGCGAGGACACCGCGAACCGGCTGCGCGAAAAGCTCGTCCCCGCGATCGAGGCGCTGCGCGTCGGCGTGTCGACCGATGCCGAGGCGCATTACGGCCCCGTCGTGACGCAGGCGCACAAGGAAAAGGTCGAAGGCTGGATCGCGAAATGCGCCGATGAAGGCGCCGAGCTGGTCGTCGACGGCCGCGGTTTCACACTGCAGGGCCACGAAAAGGGCTTTTTCGTCGGCCCGACCCTGTTCGACCATGTCACCCCCGACATGGAAAGCTACAAGGAAGAAATCTTCGGCCCCGTGCTGCAGATCGTCCGCGCCGCCGATTTCGAAACCGCGCTCGAACTGCCGTCGAAGCACCAGTACGGCAATGGCGTCGCGATCTTCACGCGCAACGGCCACGCCGCGCGCGAATTCGCCGCGCGCGTGCAAGTGGGCATGGTCGGGATCAACGTGCCGATCCCGGTGCCCGTCGCCTATCACACCTTCGGCGGCTGGAAACGGTCGGCGTTCGGCGACACCAACCAGCACGGCATGGAAGGCGTCAAATTCTGGACCAAGGTCAAGACCATCACCGCGCGCTGGCCCGATGGCGCGCCGGACGGCGGCAACGCCTTCGTGATCCCGACGATGGGATGATGCCCCGATCGGGCGCAGCGGTGAAACCTCTGTGCCCGATCGAACATTTCTCCCGCGAAGGAGAATGACGATGATGCGATGGACGATGCCTGCCGCGCTGTTGATGCTCGCCGCGTGCAGCGGCGGACAGGATGAGGAAACGGGGCCCGAAGCCAGCTCGGATATCGGCCCGCTGCAAAAGGCCGAGCGCCCGGCGCCCGCCGAAACGCCCGCGCCCGACGCGGAACCCGAAACGCCCGCAAAGGCCGAGGCGGGCGGTCAGGTCGACGGCAAGACCATCCCGCCCGCGATCCGCGGCCGCTGGGCGCTGAAGGCGGCCGATTGCGCGGCGAAGAGGGGCACCGACCTCACCGCGCTGACGATCGATGCGACCAACCTGCGCTTCTTCGAATCGCATGGCGAGCTCGCGCGCGTGCAAAAGAGTGACGCGAGCGGCATCGTCGCCGACTATAAATTCAGCGGCGAGGGCGAAGAATGGGATCGCCGGATGCAGCTCGACCTTGCCGACGGCGGCAAGGCGCTCGTTCGCCGCGATTCGGGTGAGGGTGCCGCGGCGGGCGCGATGCGCTATACGCGCTGCGCCGGATGACGGTTTATTGAAAGGGAGATTATCGATGGACATTCGCTTGGCCGTACTTGCCGCCGTTTTGCCGCTCGCCGCCTGCTCGAGCAGCGAGACCCCCGTCGAATCGACCCCGACCCCGCCGCCCGCCGAGGCCGAGATGACGTGCAACGCCGAGGCGGTGCAGAGCTATGTCGGCCAGTCCGTCACCCCCGATCTCGGCGCCGCGATCCTCAAGGCATCGGGTGCGCGCACGCTGCGCTGGGGCCCGCCGCGCTCGGCGATGACGATGGATTACCGTGTCGACCGCGTGAACATCATGTACGACGACGCGTCCAAGATCACGCAGGTCACCTGTGGCTGACGCGCCCCGGCGCAATCACTCCTCGGCGTCCCCGTTCGAACCGATCTACGGCTACAGCCGCGCGGTTCGGGTGGGGAACCGCATCGACGTGGGGGGCTGTGCGCCGATCGAGGCCGACGGCAGTTCGACCGTCGGCGATGCGGGGGTTCAGGCGGCGCGCTGCCTGACGATCGTCGGCGAGGCGCTCGAAGCGCTCGGCGGCAGTTTCGCCGACGTCGTGCGCACGCGCATGTATATCACCGACCCCGCCGATGCCGACCTCGTCGGCCGCGCGCACGGATCGGCATTCAAAAATGTCCGTCCGGCATCGACAATGCTGGTTGTGCCCGCGCTGATCCGGCCCGAGTGGAAAGTCGAAATCGAAGCCGAAGCCATTCTAGAGAAATGACCATGACCGACCAGTTCCAGCTTACCGACGATCAGCTCGCCATTCAGGATATGGCGCGCAAATTCACTGCCGACCGCATTACGCCCTTCGCCGGCGAATGGGACGAGACGCATCATTATCCCGTCGACGTGTGGAAGGCGGCGGGCGAGCTCGGCTTCGGCGCCATTTACGTCGCCGAGGAATCGGGCGGCATCGGGCTCGGCCGGCTCGAGGCGGCGCTGATCATGGAGGCGATGGCCTATGGCTGCCCTGCGACCAGCGCCTATGTCTCGATCCACAATATGGCGACCTGGATGATCGACCGCTTCGGCGGGGCCGAGATCAAGGCGCGCTTTCTGCCCCAGCTCGTCAGCATGGAGAAAATCGCGAGCTATTGCCTCACCGAGCCCGGCTCGGGATCGGACGCCGCGGCGCTCAAGACCACGGCCAAACGCGACGGCGACCATTATGTCTTGAACGGCACCAAGCAGTTCATCTCGGGCGCCGGCTATAACGACATCTATGTCTGCATGGTCCGCACCGGCGACGAGAAGTCGAAAGGCATCAGCTGCCTCGTCGTCGAAAAGGACACGCCGGGCCTCAGCTTCGGCGCGCCCGAGAAGAAGCTCGGCTGGAATGCTTCGCCTACGGCACAAGTGATCTTCGAGGATTGCCGCGTGCCCGCGGAAAATCTGGTCGGCGCCGAGGGCGACGGCTTCCGCTTCGCGATGGCGGGGCTCGACGGCGGCCGGCTCAACATCGGCGCTTGCTCCTTGGGCGGCGCGCAGCGCTGTCTCGACGAAGCGATCGCCTACACCAAGGATCGCCAGCAGTTCGGGCAACCGATCGCCGATTTCCAGAACACCCAGTTCACGCTCGCCGACATGGCGACCGACCTCGAAGCATCGCGCGCGCTCCTTTACATGGCGGCCGCCAAGGTCACCGCGAACGCCCCCGACAAGTCGCGCTTTTCGGCGATGGCGAAGCGGCTCGCGACCGATAACGGCAGCAAGATCGTCAACGACGCGCTCCAGCTGTTCGGCGGCTATGGCTATCTCCGCGACTATCCGATCGAGCGCTTCTGGCGCGACCTGCGCGTCCATTCGATCCTCGAAGGCACCAACCAGGTGATGCGGATGATCGTCGGAAGGGACCTGCTGCGCCAATGACAGACGATGTTTTGATCTCGACCGACGTCCGCGTCGGCCGCATTTCGCTCAACCGCCCCAAGGCGATCCATGCGCTCAACCACGCCATGTGCGAAGCGATGATCGACGCGCTCGTGAAATGGCGCGACGACGACGCGGTCGAGGCGGTGATCATCGACCATAGCGAGGGGCGCGGCTTCTGCGCCGGCGGTGACATCCGCATGCTCGCGGAAAGCGGTGCGAAGGACGGCAAGGAAGCGCGCGCCTTCTTCCACACCGAATATCGCCTCAACCATCTGCTCTTCACCTATCCCAAGCCTGTCGTCGCCTTCATGGACGGCATCACGATGGGCGGGGGGGTCGGAATTTCGCAGCCGGCGAAATATCGCGTCGCGACCGAGCATACACGCTTCGCGATGCCCGAAACCGGCATCGGCCTGTTCCCCGACGTCGGCGGCGGCTGGTATCTGCCGCGGCTCGAAGGGCGCGTCGGGGCATTTCTTGCGCTCACCGGCGCGCGGCTCGATGGAGCGGAATGTTTGGCGCTCGGCCTCGCAACGCATTATCTGCCGTCGGAGAAGCTCGCCGAGGCCAAGGCGCGCATCGCGGTCGACCCGGACCGCATCGGCGGCATTTTGGGTGAGCTTTCGGTCACCGCGCCGCCCGCCGCGATCACCCAGCATCTGGACAAGATCAACCGTCTGTTCGCGAGCGACAGCTATGAGGATATCCTCGCCGCGCTCGAAGCCGACGGCGGCGAATGGGCCGAAAAGGAGCTCGCGACGCTCCACGGCAAATCGCCGCAGACCTGCAAGGTCGCGCTCCGCCAATTGCAGGAAGGCGGCGAGATGCACGACTTCGCGGCGCAGATGACGCAGGAATATGCGATCGGCAGCCGCGTCGTCGCGATGCACGACTTCATCGAAGGCGTGCGCGCGCTGATCATCGACAAGGACAATAGCCCCAAATGGGATCCGCCGACTCCCG
This sequence comes from Sphingopyxis sp., assembly GCF_035686825.1. Taxonomy (GTDB): domain Bacteria; phylum Pseudomonadota; class Alphaproteobacteria; order Sphingomonadales; family Sphingomonadaceae; genus Sphingopyxis. The sequence goes on from NZ_DASRYZ010000001.1 coordinate 149,626, forward strand.
AAGCGGTCACCGACGACTGGATCGACGCGATTTTCGAACCGCTTCCCGAAAATGAGAAATGGACGCCGCTTAGCTGATCGTCGCCCCCGCGAAGGCGGGGGCCGCCAGACTTTAACGCCAACGGCCCCCGCCTCCGCGGGGGCGACGGAGAAAAAGATGACCTACGAAACCCTCCTCGTCGAACAGCGCGGCGCCGTCACTTTGGTGACATTGAACCGCCCGCAGGCGCTCAACGCGCTCAACTCCAGCGTTCTCGATGATCTGATCGCCGCCTTCGCCGCCTTCGAAGCCGACCCCAGCCAGCGCTGCGCCGTCCTCACCGGTTCGGGCGACAAGGCCTTCGCCGCGGGCGCCGACATCAAGGAAATGGCCGACAAGCCGGCTTCCGATTTCTACCTCGAGGATTTCTTCTCGAAATGGACGAGCGATTTCGTGAAGAAGGTCCGCAAGCCGTGGATCGCCGCGGTCAACGGCTTCGCGCTCGGCGGCGGCTGCGAGCTCGCGATGATGGCCGACTTCATCATCGCGTCGGACAAGGCGAAATTCGGCCAGCCCGAAATCAAGCTCGGCGTCGCGCCGGGCATGGGCGGATCGCAGCGGCTGACGCGCGCGATCGGCAAGGCGAAAGCGATGGAAATGTGCCTCACCGGCCGGATGATGGACGCCGCCGAAGCCGAACGCTCGGGCCTCGTCGCACGCGTCGTCGAACATGCGGCGCTGGTCGACGAAGCGGTGAGGACCGCGACGGTGATCGCATCGATGCCGCCGATGGCCGCGATGGTGAACAAGGACATGGTCAATGCCGCGTTCGAAACGACGCTCGACCAAGGGCTGATCTACGAACGCCGCCTGTTCCAGATCCTCGCCGCGACCGAGGACAAGGCCGAAGGCATGGCCGCCTTCATCGAAAAGCGCGAAGGCGTGTGGAAGGGGCGGTGAGTCCCGCCCGGAGGCAGCTGGTTTCAAAGCGAGCGATATACGCTGCCGCGATCCTGACCGGCCTCCACTTACTCGCTTATGCCTATGTCGTGGATCAGCGCATTTTATATGATCAGGGCGACCTGGAAGGATTGCTCTGGTGGCTCGTTGCCTTCCTCGTCTTGCCGGCCGCTGCTTTGCTGACGCTTGCAATCAGTCTGGTTGCGCAATGGCTTAAATCGAAAAATCCCCCGGGAGAATGACATGAAAATCGCCTTCATCGGACTCGGCAATATGGGCGGCGGCATGGCCGCGAACCTCGCGAAGGCTGGCCATGACGTCCGCGCGTTCGACCTTAGCGAAGAGGCGCTCGCGCGCGCCGTCGAAGCGGGCTGCGCGCGCGCCGCATCGGCCGCCGAAGCCGTCACCGGCGCCGAAGCCGTGGTGACGATGCTCCCCGCGGGCAAGCATGTCGCCTCGGTCTATGACGCTGACGTCTTTCCGAACGCCGCGCCCGGCACCCTGCTCCTCGACTGCTCGACGATCGACGTCGCCACCGCGCGCGCCAATATCGAGGCGGCGACCGCCACGGGCCTCGTCGCGGTCGACGCGCCGGTGTCGGGCGGCATCGCCGCCGCCAATGCGGGCACGCTCACCTTCATGGTCGGGGGCACCAGTGATGGCTTCGCGCGTGCCGAACCGGTCCTCGCCAGGATGGGCAAGGCGGTGATCCACGCCGGCGACGCGGGCGCGGGGCAGGGCGCGAAGATCTGCAACAACATGCTGCTCGGCGCCTCGATGGTCGCGACGTGCGAAACGCTCGCGCTCGCGCAGAAGCTCGGGCTCGATCCGCAGAAATTCTTCGACATCGCGAGCGTCTCGTCGGGCCAGTGCTGGTCGCTGACGAGCTATGCGCCGCTCCCCGGCGTCGGCCCGACCACGCCCGCCGACAATGATTACAAGGGCGGGTTCGCCGCCGCGCTGATGCTCAAGGATCTGCGCCTCGCGATGGAGGCGGCCGCCAGCGTCGACGCTGACGTCCCGATGGGAACGAAGGCGCGCGAACTCTACGAAGCCTTTGTCGAGGCCGACAAGGACGGCCGCGACTTCTCGGCGATCATCAAGACGTTGCAGGGATAGGCCGCCCCTTCCATCCGTTCGCCCTGAGCTTGTCGAAGGGCCGTTCTTTCTTTCGCGCGTCGAAGGAGAAAGGACGGTGCTTCGACAAGCTCAGCACGAACGGGTTTAGGCCATTCAGTAAAAATCCGCCGTCTCGCCGCCGTCCTTGCGCTCGGTGCGGTGGACCTGCGTCGGCGCCTTGCGCTCGCCGGTGCGCACCTCGATCCGTCCAGCAACGCGGCGCACCTCGGCTGGCGCCAATATCCGTGCGCGCGCCACCCCCACAGCGCTGACCTGGGGCGCCGCCACGGGCACGGCAACCGGCGCGCTGCCGGCGAGCAACAGGAGGGCAAGGGCGGACATGGCGTTCATGCTCTGCCGTAACGGCGGGTCTTGCCAGCGCTTTAACCCTGAATCGCAAGTTTTCGCTCACGCCTGCGGCCGCCACCGGGCAAAGAAAAGGCCGCCTGCCCCGCAGCGGGACAGACGGCCTCCTTTTCGTGAGCGTGCGCGGGTCAGAAGCCCGACTTCGCCTCCGCCTTTTCCTTGAGCAGCGGCGCAATCTCGAAACCATGTTTTTCGAGCGCCGCGACGATCTTGTCGGTGCCTTCGAGCCCCGCCCAGAACATCGGACCGCCGCGATAGACCGGCCAGCCATAGCCATAGATCCACACGACATCGATGTCGCTCGCGCGCTGCGCCTTGCCTTCGGAGAGGATCAGCGCGCCTTCGTTGACCATCGGATAAAGCGTGCGCTCGATGATCTCCTGATCGGTGATCTCGCGCTTCTCGACGCCGGCCTTCGCCCGGAATTCCTCGATGATCTCGGCGACGCGCGGGCTTTCCGACGGATTGCGCTTCTCGTCATAGTCATAGAAGCCCGCCTGCTTCTTCTGCCCCCAGCGGCCCTCGGCGGCGAGCGCGTCGCGGATGCTTTCGATGCGGTTCGGGTCGCGGTGCCAGCCGATGTCGACGCCCGCGAGGTCGCTCATCTGGAACGGCCCCATCGGCATGCCGAACTCGACATGCACCTTGTCGACCTGCGCCGGGGTCGCGCCTTCGAGCAGCAGCTTCATCGCCTCCATCTGGCGCGGCTTGAGCATGCGGTTGCCGATGAAGCCGTCGCACACGCCCGCGACCACCGCGACCTTGCCGATCTTCTTACCCGTAGCCATCGCTGTCGCCAGCGCGTCGGGCGCGGTCTTGTCGCCGCGCACGACCTCGAGCAGCTTCATCACATTGGCGGGCGAGAAGAAGTGCATGCCGAGCACGTCGCCGGGGCGGCTCGTCGCGGTCGCGATCTCGTCGACGTCGAGGTAGCTGGTGTTCGACGCGAGGATCGCGCCCGGTTTCGCGATCTTGTCGAGCTTGCCGAAGATGTCCTTCTTGACGTCCATATTTTCATAGACCGCCTCGATGATCAGGTCGCAGTCGGCAAGGTCGTCGAGGCTCAGGCTCGGCGTCAGCAGGCCCATCATCTGGTCGACCTGCTCGGGCTTGAAGCGGCCCTTGGCCGCCGACGCGTCGTAATTCTTGCGGACCACGCCGACGCCGCGGTCGAGCGCGTCCTGCGCCATCTCGACTATCGTGACGGGCACGCCCTTCTGGAGGAAGTTCATGCTGATGCCGCCGCCCATCGTGCCGGCGCCGATCACGCCGACCTTCTTGATATCGCGGAGCTGGGTATCCTTGGGTAGCCCGTCGATCTTCGCTGCTTGACGCTCGGCGAAGAAGATGTGGCGCTGCGCCGCCGACTGGCTGCCGAACATCAGCTTCATGAACTGCTCGCGCTCGAAGGCGAGCCCTTCGTCGAACGGCAGGCGCGTTGCCGCCTCGACGCAGGCGAGGTTGGCATAGGGCGCCTCGAACCCGCGCCAGCGCTTGGCGTTCTTCGCCGTCAATTGCTCGATCACGCCGACATCGCCGAACACTTCGCGTTCGCGCGTCGGGCGCGGGCCGTCGGCGATCTTCGCGCGCGCAAAGGCGATCGCGTCGGCGGCAAGGCTATCCTCGCCGGCGAGTTCGTCGACGAGGCCGAGTTCCTTCGCCTTCGATGCGGGCAGCGGATCGCCGGTCGAGGTCATCGTCGCCGCGGCTTCGACGCCGACGACGCGCGGCAGGCGCTGGGTGCCGCCCGCGCCGGGCAGCAGGCCGAGCTTCACCTCGGGCACGCCGAGCTTCGCCGAGGGCACCGCGATGCGATAGTGGCAGACGAGCGCGGTCTCTAACCCGCCGCCGAGCGCTGTGCCGTGGATCGCGGCGACGACTGGCTTCGATGCCGCTTCGATGCTGTTGAGCACCGCGTTGAAATCGGGCCCGCGCGGCGGCTTGCCGAATTCGCTGATGTCGGCGCCCGCGATGAAGGTCGCGCCGTCGCAGCGCAGCACGATCGCCTTGACGCTGTCATCGGCGAGCGCGGCGCCGAAATTGTCCTCAAGGCCCTGGCGGACGTGCCAGCTCAGCGCGTTGACGGGCGGGTTGTTGACGATGATGACGGCGACTTCGCCATCCTTTTCCATCGTGACGGAAATCGGGGTGTCTTCGGACATGGGAGAACTCCTTGGTCTAAATGTCAGTCGTCGAGCGCGGCGTGGACAAGCGTCTTGACCTCGCGCCGCACGGGATAGGTGGAGGAGGGCATGAGCTGGGTCATGAAGACCATGCAGATCTCTTCGACCGGATCGACGAAGAAGCCGGTCGAGAACATGCCGCCCCAGTAGAAATCTCCCGCCGAGCCGGGAATGCCCGCGCGCGCCGGGTCGAGCGTGACCGCGAAGCCGAGCCCGAAGCCGACCCCCGCATTCTCGTCCTCGGAAAAAATGCCGACGCTATGCTGCGTCAGGTCGCCGCCGCCGGGCAAATGGTTCGAGGTCATCAGGTCGAGCGTCTTGCGGCTGACGATCCGCACATCGCCGAGCTTGCCGCCGCCGAGCAGCATCAGGCAGAAGCGGTGATAGTCGTGAAGCGTCGAGGCGAGCCCGCCGCCGCCCGAATGAAAGCTGCGGTCCTTCGCCCAGCGGCTGCGCGCGCCTTCGTCGAAACCCTGCTTCACTTCCTTCGGATGAAAGGCATAGGCGTCGGCGAGCCGGTGTTGCTGGTCGGCGGGTACCTTGAACCCCGTGTCGACCATGCCGAGCGGGCCGAAAATGCGCTCCTGCAAAACCTCGCCGAACGGTTTGCCCTCGACCCGTTCGATCACCGCGCCGAGCACGTCGGTCGCCATCGAATAATTCCAGTGCGCGCCGGGGTCGAACTGCAGCGGGATCTTCGCAAGATCGGCGATGAAGCTGTCCATTGTGTAATCGGCGTCGAAATCGTCGATGCGCGCCTTGCGATAAGCCGCGTCGACCGGGGTACGCTCCTGAAAACCATAGGTCAGCCCCGCGGTATGGCGCAGCAGGTCGACCATGCGGACCGGCGACGCGGGCGGCCGCGTCAGAAAGGGCACATTGCCGCCGCCCGCGACGAAGACGCCGGTGTCGCGAAACTCAGGGCAGAACTTCACCAGAGGGTCCGACAGCGCGACCTTGCCCTCCTCGACCAGCATCATGAAGGCGATGCTGGTGATCGGCTTGGTCATGCTAGCGATGCGGAAGATCGCATCCTCTTTCAGCGCCTCGCCCGGCCGGCCCCCGCCGATGCATGACTGATGCGCGATCTCGCCGCGCCGCGACACGAGCGTCGCGGCGTGCGGCAAGCGGCCGGTGTCGACATATTTGGCGGCGAGAAAGGCGGGGATGCGGTCCAGCCGCGCGAGGTCGAATCCATGGGTCATAGGACGGGACCTATCAGTGCGAGGTCTGGCCAAGCAACTGGCGTGTCACCGGATGCGAGCTGGTGAGGCCGCCGTCGACCGCGATCGCCTGCCCATTGACGTAGCTCGCCTGATCGCTGGCGAGGAACAGCGCGACATTGGCGAGTTCCTCGGGCTGTGCCGCGCGGCGCAGCGGGTTCAATTGGCCGAGCTTGTGCGTGACCTCCTTGGCCTTCGCATAATCGAAGGTCGGCTTGGTCATCCCCGTTTCGGTGAGGCCGGGACACACGGCGTTGACACGCACGCCGCTGGTCGAGAGCTGCTGCGCCGCGACCTTGGCGAGATTGATCACCCCCGCCTTCGACGCCGAATAAGCCCCCGGACCCGCGCCCGAATTGATCCCCGCAACGCTCGCGGTGAGCACGATCGCGCCGCCGCGGCCCTGATCGACCATCGCCTTGCCGGCGTGTTTCACCATCAGCGCGGGGCCGATCAGGTTGACGCGCAGCGTCTCGGCCCAGGCGATGGGGTCGAAATCGAAAATGCCGCCCATGTCGCCGATGATCCCGGCGTTGGCGAAGGCGATATCGAGCGCGCCATAGGTTTCTTTTGCGGCCGCCACGAGCTTCGCGACATCGGCCTCGACGCCCGCGTCGATCTCGAGCGCCACGACCTCGCCGCCCGCGTCCTTCACCAGCTTCGCGGTGTCGTGCACCGCCTCCGTCTTGTCGCCGATGACGAGCTTCGCGCCCTCGACGGCAAAGCGCAGCGCGCTCGCGCGTCCGATGCCCGAACCGGCACCCGTGATGATCGCAACCTTGCCATCCAACGCGCCCATCATGCGCCTCCCGAAATCGTGGCCCCGCCATCGCACACGATGGTCTGGCCGGTGGTGAATGCCCCCGCCTTGCTGGCGAGGAAGACCGCGGCGCCCGCGATCTCGTGCGGCTCGCCGATGCGCTTCAAGGTCGAGGCGGCGGTCGATCGTTTGAGGTTGTCGGGATTTTCCCACAGCGCGCGCGCCATGTCGGTGCGCACCAGCCCCGGCGCGATGCAATTGACGCGCACCCCGCGCGGGCCGAACTCGACTGCGAAATTGCGCGCGACCTGCATGTCGGCGGCCTTGGAAATCCCGTAGGCGCCGATGATCGGCGATCCTTTCAGCCCGCCGATCGAGCTAATGATGATGATCGATCCGTCGCCGCGTTCGAGCATTTCGGGCGCGACCATGCTGATCAGCCAGTGGTTGGACAATATGTTATTGTCCATGATCTTGCGGAACTGATCGTCGCTGATCCCGAGCCCGGGGCCATAATAGGGGTTCGACGCGGCGTTGCAGACGAGCGTGGTGATCTTGCCGAAAGCCGCGCGCGTTTCATCGACGAGGTTCTGGAGGTCGTCCTTCGACGAGATGTTCGCTGCGATCGCAATCGCGGTGCCTTCGCCGAACTTCGCATTGATCTCGGCCGCGGTGGTGTCGCATGCGTCCTGTTTTCGGCTCGAAATCACGACCTTCGCACCCTGCTCGGCCATCGCCTCGGCGGTCGCCTTGCCGATGCCACGCGACGATCCGGTGATCAGCGCGACCTGCCCGCTCATGTCGAACAGGCTCATGCGCCCGCCTTCTTCGCGAAGTCCCACGCGCGCTCGGCGAGCGGCAGGACGCGTTCGGACATCGCTTTCGCATGCGCGGAAGAAGCGGTGCCGTCGATGACGCGCTTCTTGATCCCCTGCATGATGCCGGCGAGGCGGAAGAAGTTGTACGCGAAATACCAGTTCATGTCGGGCACGCCGTCGCGGCCGGTGGCCGCGCAATAGCGTTCGACCACCTCGTCGAGTTCGGGAATGCCGAGGTCCTTGCGGTCGAGATCCATGACTCCCGAGCGGCCGCCATTTTCGGTAACCCACGCCATCGCGACATAGGTAAAATCGGCGAGCGGATCGCCCAATGTCGACAGCTCCCAGTCGAGGACCGCGAGCACTTCGGGCCGGTCCTTGGCAAAGATCATGTTGTCGATGCGATAGTCGCCATGGACGACGCTGGTCCGCGTCTGTTCGGGCAGCGTTGCCGGCAGCCATTCGATCAGCCGCTCCATCTCGTCCATCGTCTCGGTTTCGGAAAGCTTATACTGCTTCGTCCAGCGGTCGACCTGGCGACCGAAATAATTGCCGGGCTTGCCGAAGTCCGAAAGCCCCGCCGCCTCGACGTCGACGCTGTGCAAGGCAGCGAGCGTGTCGATCATCGCGTCGTAGGTCGCGCGGCGGTTCGCGGGTGTCGACCCGGGCATCGACCCGTCCCAGATCGTCTGCCCGTCGACCATGCCCATGACGTAAAACCAGCTCCCCACGACATCGTCGTCGGTGCAGAGGCCGTACTGGCGTGCGACGGGGAAGCCCGTCTTGTGGAGCCCCGCCTGCACCTTGTATTCGCGGTCGACCGCATGCGCCGACGGGAGCAGCGGGCCAAACGGCTTGCGCCGCAGCACATAATTGCCCGACGGCGCGCTGATCTTGTACGTCGGGTTCGACTGGCCGCCGGCGAATTTGCCCTGCGTCAGCGGACCCTCGAAACCCTCGACATTGGCTTCCATCCACGCGGTCAGCTTCGCCTCGTCGAGCACATCGGCGCCTTCGGGCGCGACGGTGCCGCTGAACGCCTTTTGCGCGTCGAGCGTCATTGGTCGAACACGATCACCGACCGCGCGGCGTCGCCTTTCCTCATCTTGTCGAACCCTTCGTTGACCTTCGCGAGCGGGATCGTTTCGGCGACGATCGAGTCTAGGTCGAGCAGCCCGCGCAGGTAGAAATCGACGAGGCGCGGGATGTCGACCGGGAAGCGGTTGCCGCCCATGATCGCGCCCTGCAATTTCTTGCCCGAGAGCAGGTCCATCGCGCTCAATCCGACCTTTTCGGCGAGCGGCATCATGCCGAGGATCGTCGCCGTGCCGCCGCGGCGCAGTGACGCCACCGCGAGGCTCGCCGAAGCGGGACGGCCCACGGCTTCGATCGCATGGTCGACGCCGCCCTTGGTCAGCTCGACGATCTGCTTCGCGGCATCGTCGGCGAGCGCGTCGACAACGTCGGTCGCGCCGAGCTTCACCGCCAGCGCGCGCTTCTCGGGAACCGGGTCGGCGGCGATGATCCGCCCCGCGCCCGCGATCTTCGCGGCGTTGATCGTCGCGAGCCCGACGCCGCCGCAGCCGACCACCGCGACCGTCTCGCCGGGGGTCACCTTGCACGCGTTGAAGATCGTCCCCGCGCCCGTCGTCACCGCGCAACCGATCACCGCCGCGCGGTCGAGCGGCATCTCGGGGTCGATCGCGACGCACGCATGTTCGTGGACGAGCATCGTCTCGGAGAAAGCCGAGAGGTTGAGCATCTGGTTCACCGGCGATCCGTCGGGCCGCGTGATGCGCGGCGCCGCGCCCGCCGGCCGGCGCGTGTCGCCGCCCATGCACAGCGACATGCGGCCCGACACGCAGAATTCGCAGTGGCCGCAGAAGGCGCTGAGGCAGGTCACGACCGCGTCGCCGACCTTCACCGTGCGCACTTCGCTGCCGACCGCCTCGACGATGCCCGCGGCCTCGTGGCCGGGAATAGCCGGAAGGGGATGCGGGTAGGCGCCGTCGATGAAATGCAGGTCCGAATGACAGAGCCCACACGCCGCGGTGCGGATGCGCACCTCGTGCGGGCCGCAATCGGCAACGACGACATCTTCGATCGACAGCGGCTTTCCGGGCTCGATCAGAATCGCGGCTTTGGTCACACTATCTCTCCGGTTTCTGGTTTAACGCGAAACGCCGATGTCGCCCGACGAAAAGCCGGGCTCGCTTGCCTCGCTATGCCTGGCGAATTCGATCCGCGCGATCGCGCGTTCGTGGACCTCGTCGGGTCCGTCGGCAAGGCGCAGGGTGCGCTGGTGCGCATAGGCCTTGGCGAGCCCGAAATCCTCCGACACGCCGGCGCCGCCATGCGCCTGGATCGCATCGTCGATGATCTTGAGCGCCATGTTCGGCGCCTGCACCTTGATCATCGCGATCTCGGCGGCGGCGGTCTTGTTGCCGACCTTGTCCATCATGTCGGCGGCCTTGAGGCAGAGCAGGCGCGTCATCTCGATATCGATGCGCGCGCGCGCGAGGCGGTGCTCCCAGATGCTATATTCGGCGACCTTCTTGCCGAACGCGACGCGTGACTGCAGCCGCTTCGCCATCTTGGCGATCGCTTCCTCGGCGACGCCGATCGTACGCATACAATGATGGATGCGCCCGGGCCCGAGCCGCCCCTGCGCGATCTCGAACCCGCGCCCCTCGCCAAGCAGCATCGCTTCCTCGGCATTGACGCGCACATCCTTGAGCTCGATTTCCATATGGCCGTGCGGCGCATCGTCATAGCCGAAGACGGGCAGGTGGCGGAGGATGTTCACCCCGGGGGCGTCGAGCGGCATCAGCACCATCGACTGCTGCGCATGGCGCTTCGCGGCGAAATCGGTCTTGCCCATCACGATCGCGACCTCGCAGCGCGGATCGCCCGCACCCGACGACCACCATTTGCGGCCGTTGATCACATAATCGTCGCCGTCGCGCTCGATCCGCGTCTCGATATTCGTCGCGTCGGACGAGGCGACGCGCGGCTCGGTCATCAGGAAGGCCGAACGGATCTCGCCGTTCATCAGCCGGCCGAGATATTTGTCCTTCTGCGCGCGCGTCCCGTAACGGTGGAACACCTCCATATTGCCGGTGTCGGGCGCCGAGCAGTTGAACACCTCGCTCGCAAAGCCGACGCGGCCCATTTCCTCGGCGCAGAGCGCATATTCGAGGTTGGTGAGGCCGGGGCCTGCAAATTCGAACGTCTCGTCGACATGGTGATGCGCGGCGCTGCGCGGCGGCATGAACAGGTTCCAGATGCCGGCGTCCTTCGCCTCGGCCTTCAGATCCTCGACGATCTGGATGACCTTCCAGCGGTCGCCGGCCTTGTCCTGCTCGTTGTAGGTCGGGACGGCGGGGCGGACCTTGCGCTCGATGAAGTCGCGCACCCGGTCGCGCCAATAGACCTGCCGGTCGGTGAGATCGAAATCCATCTCCGCATCCTTCCCTTTACGTTCACGTAAACCCTTGGACCGATTCGCCGGCCTTGCCAAGTCCTGCGGTCCGAAAATTACCCCATTTGGTCATGGCGCGCATTTTTCGCTTAGGGGTGCGCTCCGCTCGCGTCGGGTTCGGCGCGCGCCGCGTCGCCCAGCAGCGCCAGCCGCGCCTCGTGATCGGCGCGCGAGATCGGGAAGCGCCGCATCACGATCAGCCCGACGATCCCGATGACGAGCACCGAAAGCATGTAGCCGAGCGCCAGATCGCCGAGCACCGCGTTGCTGACCTGTCCCGGCTCGGCCCCGGCCGGAAAGGCGGCGAAGGACAGGATCATCCCCGCGACGAAGATGCCGATGCCCGTCGCGCATTTCTGCATGAAGAAATATCCGGCGAAGAACAGCCCCTCCGACCGGCGGCCCGTTTCGCTTTGCGAAGCTTCGACGACGTCGGCCATCATCGACGAGGAGAGGATCATCAGGATGATCGAGAAGGTGTTGGAAACGAAAACCAGCCCGAACATCCATGCGACGCTCGGCTTGCCGGGCAGGCCGGGGAAAAACCCCTGGATCCACGCGAAATAGATGCCGCTGTTGACGATCAGCGAGATCGCGCCGGCCAAAATCGCGCCGTCGCGCTTGCCGAGCTTTGCCGATAGCGGCGCGACGAGCAGGAAGGCCGCGATCATCGTCCCGAACAGCAGAAAGACATAAGCGACCATCTCGCCCTGCGTGAACTGCCAGAAAAAGCTCAGCAGATAATTGTTCATCGAAAAGGTGATGCCCTGATTGACGAAGCCGAAAAGCGCCGCGAACACCAGCCACAGGAAGGCGCGGTTCGACAGCGTGTCGCGCATGTCGCGCAGGATATGCGACAGGCTCATTGCGGGCTTGTGGTCGGCGAGGTTCGACACCGCGATCCGCTTGTGCTGGCCCGCCGCCGAGATGACGACCGCGCCGAGCATGACGAGCGCGCCCGTCAGCGCATAGGGGAAATAGCCCGCCGGATCGACCAGCCCTTTGGCGCCGCCGAAAAACACGCCATAGGCGAGGACGAGGATCACCAGCCCGCCGCCCCAGCCGAACAGGAAGCGGTAGCGCATCACCGCGGTGCGCTCGTCATAATCGGCGGTGAGTTCGGGGACGATCGCCACCGACGGCACTTCGCACATCGACACCAGCGCGCGGACGATGATCGCAAAGCCGATCAGCCAGGCGACGGTCGCCGCATCGCTCATTTCGGGCGGGCTCCACAGCGCCATCCACGCGAGCGCGAGCGGGAAGGGCGCGACATACAGCCAGGGCAGGCGGCGTCCCCAGCGGCTGCGCGTGCGGTCGGTCAGCTCGCCGATCACCGGGTCGATGAACGCATCGAAGATCAGCGCGACCATGATCGCAATGCCGACGATACCGGCGTCGAGGCCAATGACCTGATTGTAGAACAGCAGGAGGAAGGTCGAAAAGCCGTTTTCCTTGACGCCGTAAGCGATGCTGCCGAGCCCGTGCACCAGCTTCAGCCAGACCGGCAGCCGTTCGGGGCGCGGGGGCGCGGCGGTAGCCGCGCTCACGCGGCGGCTCCGGCCTTCGCCGCTTCCTCCATCGCGAGCAGGGCGTCGAATATGCCCGGCGTTTCCTTGTCCCACGCGTGGCGCTGACCGATCGTCAGCCCGCCGTCGACGAGCAGGTGGGTGCCTGTCATGAAGCTCGATTCCTCGCTCGCGAGATAGGCGACCGCGTTGGCGATATCCTCGGGCTGGCCGCCGCGCGCGACGGGCTGCGCGTTCGCGCTCATCTCGGCGATCACCGCATTCGCCTGCGTCTTGAGCTCGCCCGGCACCTCGAGCGAGGCGGTGAAGATATTGGTGTTGATGAAGCCCGGGCAGATCGCGTTCACGCGGATGCCATATTGCGCGAGGTCGGTCGCCGCGACCTTGGAGAGGTGCAGCACGCCCGCCTTCGCGACCGCATAGGCGATCGGCGAATAGCCCGCGCCGAGCGCCGCGACGCTTGCGGTATTGATGATCGACGCGCCCTTGCGCCCCTTCATATGCGGCGCGGCATAGCGGATGCCCATCGCGACCGACTTCAGCACCAGATCCATCGTCCGGTCCCAGCCATCGGGCGTGATCTCGTCGATCGGCGCGCGGTCGCCGCCCGCGGCGGCGTTATTGAAGACGATGTCGATCCCGCTGGCCTTCGCCGCGGCGGCGTCCATCAGCGCCTCGATATCCGAGGGCCTCGTCACGTCGCAGCGGACGAAGTCGACCTTGCCGTTCGATGCTTCGGCGAGCGCTTTCCCGCCCACTTCGTCGATGTCGGCGGCGAAGACATGCGCGCCTTCGCCCGCCAGCTTCAGCACCGTGGCTTTGCCGATACCCGACGCCGCGCCGGTGACGACGGCAACCTTGCCTGCGAATCGCATGACCCATTCTCCCGTTTTCTTTTGCCACTTAGCTTAGGCGCCAAAGGTGACGCGTCAACGGCGGTCAATCCGACGCTACGGCGCCGTAACGGCAGGGGCGCGGTGCCAAGTTGACGCTTGCGTAAAGCAGCGAAGCGGACGTAGATTTGGCCGCAGAAGAGGAGCCAAAAGGATGAGCGAACTGGACGCGTTCCGCACCGAAGTGCGCGAATGGCTGGAGGCCAATTGCCCCCCCGAAATGCGCGAGCCCGTGCGCGACGAGGGCGACGTGTGCTGGGGCGGCCGCAACTGGGTGTTTAAGAATGACGCCCAGAAGCAATGGCTCGAAGCGTGTGTGGCGAAGGGCTATACCGTGCCCGACTGGCCGAAGCCCTATGGCGGCGCGGGGCTCACCCCCGAGCAGACCAAGATCCTCAAACAGGAAATGAAGCGCATCCACGCGCGCTCGCCGCTCGACAGCTTCGGCATCTGGATGCTCGGCCCCGCGCTGCTGCAATTCGGCACCGAGGAGCAGAAGGTCCAATATCTGAACCCGATCGCGCGCGGCGAAATCCGCTGGTGTCAAGGCTATTCCGAACCCGGCTCGGGCAGCGACCTCGTGTCCTTGCAGACCTTCGGCGAGGACAAGGGCGATCATTGGGTCGTCAACGGGTCGAAGATCTGGACCAGCTACGCCGACAAGGCCGACTGGATTTTCTGCCTCGTCCGCACCGACAAGATGAACAAATATCAGGGCATCACCTTCATGCTCTTCGACATGGAGAGCAAGGGCGTCACGACCAAGCCGATCCTGCTGATCAGCGGCAATTCGCCCTTCTGCGAAACCTTCTTCGACGATGTCGAAGTGCCCAAGACGCAGTTCATCGGCGAAATCAACCGCGGCTGGGACGTCGCCAAATATCTGCTCGGCCACGAACGCGAGATGATCTCGGGCGGCGGCGCGGGCGGCGACATGGTCAGCATCGGCGGCGCCTTTGCCAAGGCGTTCGGCAAGAATGCGGCGGGCGAGCTCGATGACCCGATCCTGCGCGCCGAAATGGCGGCGTTCGACGTCGACGTCTTTGCCTATCGCGCGATGGGCGAGCGTTTCATGGATATGTGGAAGACCGGGCGCGCGCATCCTGCGTCGTCGAACATGATGAAATATGTCGGCACCGAACTCAACAAGCGCCGGCACGAGCTGGTGATGTCGGGCGGCGGCAGCGAAGCGCTCGAATGGGACAGCGAAGAGACCAAGGGCGGCGCAAGGGCACGCGGATGGTTGCGCACCAAGGCCAATTCGATCGAAGGCGGGACGAGCGAAGTCATGCTCAACGTCATCGCCAAGCGTATCCTCGACCTGCCCGGAGCCTGACCCATGCCTTTGTATCACAATGACGACCAGGCGATGCTCAAGGACAGCGTCGCCCCCTTCGTGGCCGAACAGGCGCCGGTGTCGCACCTGCGCAAACTCCGCGACTCTGCCGACGCCACCGGCTTCTCGCGCGACCTCTGGGCACAGTTCACCGAAATGGGCCTGCCCGGCATGCTCGTTCCCGAGGCGCATGGCGGCCTCGGCATGGGGCATATGGAAGCGGGCATCGTGCTCGAGGAAATCGGCCGCAACCTGACCCCGTCGCCCTTCCTGTCGACCGGCGTCGGCGCCGTCGCCGCGCTGGCCAAGGCGGGCGGTGCGCAGGCGGGGCGCTGGCTCCCCGCCATCGCTTCCGGTGAAGCGATCATCGCGCTCGCGATCGACGAAGGCGCCAAGCACCGCCCCGAGCGCATCGCGACCACCGCGACGCGCGCCGGCAACGGGTTTCGGTTGGACGGCAAGAAGAGCTTCGTCCTCCACGGCCATGTCGCCGACATGAGCATCGTCGCGGCAAAGACCGACGGCGGGATCACCCTGTTCGCGGTGCCAAAGGATGCGAAGGGTCTGACCGCCGACCCGCGCCGTCTCGTCGACAGCAGCTTGGCCAGCCATGTCACGCTCGACGGCGTCGAAGTCGACGCCGACGCGGTGATCGGCGAGGTCGATGCGGGCGGCGAAATCCTCGATGCCTTGCTCGCCGCCACCCGCACCGGTGCCGCCGCCGAAATGGTCGGCGTCGGGCAGGGCGCGATGGACATGACCGTCACCTACCTCAAGGAACGCAAGCAGTTCGGCAAGCTGATCGGCGAGTTCCAGGGACTCCAGCACCGCGCCGCGCATCTCTATGGCGAGATGGAAGTCGCGCGCGCGACGGTGATGAAGGCGCAGCAGCTGCTCGACGAAGGCAGCGATGGCGCGAAGCTGATGGTCTCGGTCGCGAAAGCCAAGGCTGGCCGCGCCGCCAATCTTGCGGTGCGCGAAGGCGTCCAGATGCACGGCGGCATTGGCATGACCGACGAATATGACATCGGCCTCTACATGAAACGCGACCGCGCGCTCGCCGAGTTCATGGGCGATGTGCATTATCACATCGATCAGGTCGCGCGGATGAACGGCTATTGAGCCAAGCATTTCCAAACCCGTTCGCCCTGAGCTTGTCGAAGGGCCGTCCTCTCTTTCGGACGTCGCGGGGAAGAACGGTCCTTCGACAAGCTCGGGACGAACGGAAAAAGGGATAGCGTTATGAACCTCCAGAACATGTTCGGCCTCGACGGCCGCATCGCACTCGTCACCGGCGGCTCGCGCGGCATCGGCAAGATGATCGTCGAGGGCTATCTCGCCGCGGGCGCGGCGCGCGTCTATATCTCGGCGCGCAAGACCGCGCAGATCGAGGAAGCCGTCGCCGATTTCGAGACGCGCTACCCGGGCAAGGTCATCGGCCTCCCCGTCGACCTTTCGACCGTCGAAGGCTGCCGCGCGCTCGCCAAGGAACTCGAAGCGCGCGAGGAACGCCTCGACATCCTCGTCAACAACGCCGGCGCCGCCTGGGGCGAACCCTTCGAGGGCTTCCCCGAGGCGGGCTGGGACAAGGTGATGGACATCAATGTCAAATCGCCCTTCTTCCTGACGCAGGCGCTCCACGGGCTGCTCAAGGCCGGCGGCAGCGCCGACCGCCCCGCGAAGGTGATCAACATCGGCTCGATCGACGGCCAGCGTTTGAACCCGTGGGAAACCTACAGCTATCACGCGTCGAAGGCCGCGATCCTCTACCTCACCAAACGGCTCGCGGCGCGGCTGGTCAGCGATCATATCCTCGTCACCGCGATCGCCCCCGGCGCCTTCCAGTCGGACATGAACAAGGCCGCGCGCGACCATGGCGACGCGGTCGCGAAGAGCATCCCCGTCAAGCGCATCGGCGTGCCCGAGGATATGGCGGGCGCCGCGATCTTCCTCGCGTCGAAGGCGGGCGATTATATCGTCGGCGACACGATCACCGTCGACGGCGGTCTCGTCCACGGCGACGTTCGGACGAGCATCGACGCCTGACGCCTCCTCTCCTGCATCGTCACCCCGGACTTGATCCGGGGTCCCGCTACGCGACGTCAAAAAAGCGGGATGCCGGATCAAGTCCGGCATGACGAACGAGGATAGATTGACTCACTAATCTCCAAGGTGTATTATATAACTAACGCACCAAGGAGATTGACCATGCGTCTGGCGTTCCTGATTCCCCCGATGATGCTCCTCGCCGCGTGCGGGTCGAACGAGAAGGCGGCCGGCGACGCCACCGAAGTCTCGATCAACGCCGAAGGCGACGGCGGCGGCGTCAAGATCCGCACCGGCAAGGACGGCGGCAAGATCAGCATCGGCGGCGAAGGGGCCGCGATCAACATCGACGTCCCCGACTTCGTCGACCTCGACATCGAGGGCGATTTCGATATCGACGGGGTCAAGCTCTACCCCGGCAGCAACGTGACGACGGTCAACGTCGACGCGAACGACAAGGGGGGCGTCGACAAGGCGCGGGTCGAACTCGGCTTCACCTCGCCCGCCGCGCCCGCGAAGGCGGCCGACTGGATGGCGAGCGAATTCGCCAAAAACGGCGTCAAGGTCACGCGCAGCGGCGACACGCTCGCGGGCAAGACGAAGGATGGCGAGGATTTCACGATCAACTTCGGCCCCGACGGCGCGAACGCCAAAGGCAAGGTGCTGATCACCAAGGGTTGAGGTAACCGTCGCCCCCGCGAAGGCGGGGCCGCTGGATGCCTTGATCTTCCTCGCCACGCAAACCGATTGCGGCCCCCGCCTTCGCGGGGGCGACGAGTCTCAGCCGCTATTCCGCAGCGCCGTCGCGATCGCGTTGATCGTCAGCTGGATGCCCTCTGCGATGCGCGGATCGGTTTCGCCCGCGCGGTGGCGCTTCATCAGCTCGATCTGCAGCAGGTTGAGCGGCTCGATATAGGGCAGTCGCAGCCGGATCGATGCTTCGAGCGCCGGATTCCTCTCGAGCAACCGTGTCTGTCCGGTGATGTCGAGCAAGCCGTCGTGCGCGCGGTGCCACCCGTCGCGGATACGCGTAAACAGCTCGGCGTGCCCGTCGATCCCCGCCGCCAATTCGGCATAGCGCGCCGCGATCCCCATGTCGGATTTCGCGAGCACCATCTCCATATTGCCGAGCAGCGCGGCGAAGAAGGGCCAGCTTTGCGCCATGTCGGTCAGCAGCGCCTTGTCGCCGAAGCCCGCGAACGCCTCGCCCGTCCCGTACCAGCCGGGCAGCATCGCGCGCGACTGCGCCCAGCTGAACACCCACGGGATCGCGCGCAGATCCTCGATCGCGCTCGACTTCGTCCGGCTCGACGGCCGTGACCCGATCTTGAGCCCCGCGATCTCGGCGATCGGGGTCATCGCGCGGAAGAAATCCCGGAACGCCGGCGTGTCATAGACAAGCCCGCGATACGCCCCGAACGCGGTGTCCGACAGCGCGTCCATCGCTTCGGCGAAGCGCGCGCCGTCGGCGTCGCTCTTCGCCTCGGGCTCGAGGCTCGCGAGCAGGCTCGCCGAAACCATCGCCTCGAGGTTCGTCGCGGCGCCGTCGATCGTGCCATATTTCGCCGCGATCACCTCGCCCTGTTCGGTGATGCGGATGCGGCCCTGCACCGTGCCCGCGGGCTGCGCGCGGATCGCGGCAAAGGCGCTGCCGCCGCCGCGCCCGACCGCACCGCCGCGGCCGTGGAACAATTGCATCGCCGTACCCGCTTCCTCGAACACCGGGGTCAGCGCCTGCGACGCTTGATGCAGCCCCCAGGTCGAAGTCAGATAGCCGCCATCCTTGTTCGAATCCGAATAGCCGATCATCACTTCCTGATGCCCGCGCTGGCCGATCTGCGGGCCGATTTCGGGCATCGCGAAATAACGCGCCATGATCGCGGGCGCACGATCGAGATCGGCGATCGTCTCGAACAGGGGCACGACCATCAGGTTCGATTTGCCTGCGGCATCGCCGCTCCGCCACAGCCCCGCCTCGCGCGCGAGCAGATGGACTTCGAGCAGGTCGGACAATTCCTGCGACATCGAGATGATCCACTGGCAGATCGCATCCTGCCCCAGCCGCGCGCGGACATCGGCAGCGGCATGAACGATCGCCAGTTCGCCCGCGGTTTCGTCGCTCCATTGGTGCCAGGGCGCGGCGAGCGGCCGGTCGCTTTGCAGCTCGGCGGTCAGCAGCGCGACGCGGGCTTCCTCGTCCAGCGCCAGATAATCGGCGCACACGCCCGATACCGCCAGCAGCTCGGCGAGCACGCGTTCGTGCACCGCGCTGTTCTGCCGCATGTCGAGCGTCGCGAGGTGGAAACCGAACACCTCGACCGCGCGGATCAGCCGCCCGAGCGCGCCGATGCCCGCGAGCTGGCCCTTGCCGCTCGCCGACAGGCCGTTCGCGATGGTGACGAGGTCGCGGCGAAAATCGGCGGGGGCTCGATAGGCTTCGCCCTTCAGCGCGGCAGGCCGCGGCGGCGCCTTGCCGGTGATCGCGAGATAAGTCGCCGACAGCCGCGCATAAATGCCCGACAATGCGCGGCGATAGGGTTCGTCGCCACGGCTCGGCGCACCGTCGCCGCTCGCTTCCGCCAGCGCTTCGACCGCCTCGGGCACCGGCGCGAGGCTCGACGACACGGACAGTTCGGCGCCGAGCGCGTGGACCTGGTCGATATAATGGCCGATCACCGCCGCCGCGTTGCGCGCCGTCGCCTGCTGCAGCGTCTCGGCGGTGACGAAGGGATTGCCGTCGCGGTCGCCGCCGATCCAGCTCCCGACGCGCAGGAAGCTCGCCGGGCGCGTCCCCAGTTCCTTCTCCCAGCGCGCATAAAGCTTGGGCACCACAGGCAGGAAGACGTCGCGCAAATAGGTCAGCGCATTGTCGATCTCGTCGGCGACGAACAATTTCTGCGTGCGCAGCGGGCGCGTTTGCCAGAGGAGAACGACCTGCCGCCGGATCGCGTCCTCGATCACGTCGCCCTCGGGGGTCTCTTCGAGCCCGGCATCGCGCAGCCGCATCAACTCGGCGACGCGATTCTTGTGGTCGAGCACCGACTTGCGCCGCACCTCGGTCGGGTGCGCGGTGAGCACGGGGGCGACGAGCGAGGCGCCGAGCAGCGCCGCGACCGCCTCGCCGTCGATGCCGTCGCCCTTCAATTTCTCGATCGCCGCCGCGACCGTGGCTTCGGGTTCGGCGGCGACGCCCTGCCGGTCCTCGGCAAGGTTGGCGAGCATCGAAAACAGCATGAAGCCGCGCACGAACGCGATCGTGTCGTCGAGGCCGAGCGCATCGAGCCCCGGATCGATCGCCTCGGCCCCCGCGATCCCGCGGTGCCGGTCGACGCTCGACGAGCGGATATATTCGGTCTGGCGGAACAATTTGTCGCCGCCATAGGCGCGGATGACGTCGCCGAGAATCCGCCCCAAATAGCGGATGTCGGGATTTTGCGAGATCTGGATAGGCGGGCCCATGCGCCGCTTGCTGCACCTGCGAAGGTGCAGGGTCAAGCGGCGCATAGCTATGCGCCTATACGATCAGTTCGTCTTGACGAGGGTCAGCATGCCCAGATCGATTGCGCGGCGGCCATCGAACGTAACAGAGTTGCGCGTGTCGGTGATGAACATCAACCTGCCCGACGCGTCGGTGATGCGCGCCGACACCGCATAGCTGTGGCGCGGATCGAGCTGCCGCTGATCGACGGTCAGCGAAAAGGCAAAGGGCACCTGCCGGCCGTCGGCGGTGAACGACTGCCGCGCGATCGTCTTCGACGGCGCGTCCATCAGGCTGACGTCGGCGAGCGTGACTTCGACCTGCGCCGTCGGCGGCAACGCCATGCGCTCGCGATAGGTGATGCTGCCGGTGACCGACACCGGCTCTTCGGCGGGCGGGATCGTCGCGCAGGCGGCGAGCAGCGGGGCGGCGATCGCGCCGACGGCGAGCATGCGGGTGATGCGAACCATGATGTTTCTCCTTTTTTCGATGGCTGGCGGCCGCCTAGTGCCATCGAGGTGAACCCATGCTGTCGCGCTCGCTCATGCGCCCGTCAGCCTTCGAGTTCGACATCCCAATAGAGCCAGTCGATCCAGCTCGTGTGCAGATAATTGGGCGGAAACGCCCGGCCATTGTCCTGCAACTGCCAGCTCGTCGGGCGCCAGGGTTGGCGATAGAGCGGCATATGCGCCTGTTGCGGCGTCCGGCCGCCTTTTTTCAGATTGCACGGCGCGCAGGCGGTCGCGACATTTTCCCACGTCGTGCGCCCGCCGAGCCGGCGCGGCACGACATGGTCAAAGGTCAGATCCTTGCCCGACCCGCAATATTGGCACGCGAAGCGGTCGCGCAGGAACAGGTTGAAGCGCGTGAAGGCCGGATGCTCCGACGGCTTCACATATTGGCGCAGCGCGATGACGCTCGGGATCGGCATCGTCCGCGTCGGCGAATGGATTTCGCGCTCGTAATTCTCGACGATCGTGACCCGGTCGAGAAAAACCGCCTTCACCGCGGTCTGCCAGGGCCAGAGGCTCAGCGGATAATAGCTCAGCGGCGTGTAATCGGCGTTGAGGACGAGCGCCGGACAGCTATCGGGGTGCCGGGCAAGATCGGGATGGAACATGGCTAAATAACGCTGCCCCCATTGCTTCACGGGATGGCGCGCCACTGCCTCCCGCGCGTGACACCATCATTACATGCCGCATCAGATTCTGACGTCAAGGGGCTTGTGCCCGCAAGATATGGAATGATTGGCTTTGACTCGGCACAGTATATGGATTCATGGGGGTGCCGATGCTGACGCGTTTCGCTCCCAGCCCGACCGGCGACCTGCACTTGGGACACGCCTATAGCGCTGTGCTCGCGCACCATGCCGCGCGCGCCGCCGGCGGGAAATGCCGCATCCGTATCGACGACATCGACGGCAGCCGTTCGCGCGAAGAGTTTGTCGCGGCCTCGCTCGCCGACCTCGCATGGCTCGGGATCGACTGGGACGGCGACCCGGTGCGCCAGTCGGACCGGCTCGGCGACTATGCCGCCGCGCTCGAAAATTTGCGCGCGCGCGGCCTCGTCTATCCCTGCTTCTGCACGCGCGCCGACATCGCCGCGAGCCTGTCGGCGCCGCACGGTCCGTCCGGGGCGACCTATCCCGGAACCTGCCGCGGCCTGTCCGCCGCGACACGCGAACGGCGCATGGCGGCCGAACCGCATTGCTGGCGCCTCGACATGGCGCGCGCGCTCGCCGACAATGGCGATCTGCAATGGGAAGAGGCGGGGCAGGGACTTCGGTCTGCCGACCCGCTCGCGCACGGCGATATCGTCCTCGCGCGCAAGGACGCTCCCGCGAGCTATCATCTCGCGAGCACGCTCGACGACGCCGATATGGGGGTGACGCATGTGATCCGCGGCGCCGACCTGATCGCCTCGACCGACGTCCACCGGCTGCTCCAGGCCTTGCTCGGCTTGCCGACGCCGGTCTACCGTCACCACGCGCTCGTCTGCGGCGCCGACGGCAAGCGGCTCGCCAAGCGCGACGCGGCGGCGTCGCTCGCCTCGCTCCGCGCGGCGGGGGTCGACGGCCGCGCGCTCGCCGCCGATCTCGCCGCCGACCGGCTTCCTGCTGGCTATTCGCTCCAGAACGCCTAAATAAGGGTTATGGAAATCCTGCTCATCCTTGGTGTCGTCATCGCCGCCGGCTTCGTCCTCTTCTCGCTCGCGCGGGGGCTCTTCTATTTCTCGCAAGGGCACAAGGCCCAGGTGGAGGGCACCGTCCAGGAAAATCAGGTGATGCAGAACAAGATGATGATGGCCCGCGTGAAGTGGCAGGCGATCACCATCATCCTGCTCGTGCTGATCGGCGTCTTTGCTGCCGGAAGCTAAGGCCCGGCGATGGTTAAACTGAACAAGATCTATACGCGCACCGGCGACGACGGCACTACCGGTCTCGTCGACGGCTCGCGCATCGCCAAATCCGACGCGCTGATGGCGGCGATCGGCGACGTCGATGAAGCGAACAGCGCGATCGGGATCGCCGCCGCGGCGATCGACGCCGCGAGCGACGAGGCGGCGATGCTGTCGCGCATCCAGAACGAGCTGTTCGACCTCGGCGCCGACCTCGCGACCCCGCCCGACATCCAGTTCGGCTTCGGTCCGCACGAAATGGCGCTGCGCATCGTGCCGAGCCAGATCGCGCGGCTGGAGGACGAGATCGACGCGATGAACGCGGCGCTCGACGCGCTCAAAAGCTTCATCCTGCCCGGCGGCACCGAAGCCGCGGCGCGCCTCCACCTCGCG
This sequence comes from Sphingopyxis sp., assembly GCF_035686825.1. Lineage (GTDB taxonomy): Bacteria > Pseudomonadota > Alphaproteobacteria > Sphingomonadales > Sphingomonadaceae > Sphingopyxis. The sequence goes on from NZ_DASRYZ010000001.1 coordinate 172,587, forward strand.
CGCGCGGTCACGCGCCGCGCCGAACGCGCTGCGGTCGCGGCGGGGGCGGCGCGCAAGCTCAACCCGCTCGCGCTCAATTACCTCAACCGCCTGTCGGACCATCTCTTCGTGCTCACGCGCCAGCTCAACGCCGCCGCGGGCGGCGATATCCTCTGGAAACCCGGCGCGACGCGCTAAAACCGTCGCCCCCGCGCAGGCGGGGGGCGCTGGAGAGGTGGCGCAAGGCCGAGGGCTGCAGTCACCCGCGCGCCGCCGACGACCAATGTTCCCTAAATGTTCTAGACAATCGATCGCGCCGTAACCATAATCCGACGAACCGCGAAACCGAATCGCACCCCGGGGGATTGTCTCGACATGGCCAGCCGCACCGACGCTTCGACCCGCGCCGACCCGATCGAGGCGTTGATCCGGCGCTTCGCCGCGACCCGCCGTCTCTCGCTCGATCTCGTGGCGACGCTCTCCGACGCCGACGCGAGCGCGCAGTCGATGCCCGACGCGTCGCCCGCCAAATGGCACCTCGCGCACACGACCTGGTTTTTCGAAACCTTCATCCTGCGCGATCATGTGCCGGGCTATGCGCTCTTCGACGCGCGCTATCCCTATCTTTTCAACTCCTATTATGAGGCCGAAGGGCCGCGCCACGCGCGTCCGCAGCGCGGTCTGCTGACGCGCCCCTCGCTCGACGAGATTTGCGTCTGGCGCGCGCATGTCGATGCGGCGGTGCAGAGCGCCTTGCCCGACCTGCCGCCCGCTGCGCTGGCGCTCGTCACCCTCGGCATCCATCACGAGCAGCAGCATCAGGAATTGCTGCTCACCGACATCAAGCATCTTTTCGCGCAAAACCCGCTCGGCCCGGCGGTGTGGGATACGCGAATCGCGAGTGAAGTTCGGCAGTTTTCCGCCATGAAATGGGTGAGGGGCGCCGAAGGCATCGCCGCGGTCGGTCATGGCGGCGACGGCTTCGCCTTCGATTGCGAGGGACCGCGCCACGAGGTGCTGCTGACGCCGCACGCGCTCGCCAGCCGCCCGGTCAGCAACGGCGAATGGCAGGAATTCATCGCCGACGGCGGCTATCACACCCCCGCGCTCTGGCTCAGCGACGGCTGGGCGTGGGCGCAGGGCGAAGATGTCGAGGCGCCCGCCTATTGGCGCGACGGCCAATATTTCACCCTCTCGGGCTGGCAGGATATCGACCCTGCCGCGCCGGTGACGCACATCAGCTTCTTCGAGGCCGACGCCTTCGCGAGCTGGGCCGGCGCGCGCCTGCCGACCGAACAGGAATGGGAAGCGGCGGCTACGGGGCTCGATCCCGAGGAGGGGCAGCAGCTCGATGCCGCCGGCCCGGCGCAGCCCGCCCCGGCCGCCGATGCAACCGACCTGCAACAGATGTTCGGCAGCGTGTGGGAATGGACCGGCAGCGCCTATCGCCCCTATCCCGGCTTCCGCGCCGCGCCGGGCGCGGTGGGCGAATATAATGGCAAGTTCATGAGCGGCCAGTTCGTCCTGCGCGGCGGCAGCTGCGCGACCCCGCGCGGCCATCTGCGCGCCTCCTACCGCAACTTCTTCTACCCCCACCAGCGCTGGCAATTCACCGGTCTGCGTCTCGCAAAGGATCTTTGACATGGCCCCCCAATCATGGGCGTAGTGCGCAACCTTCGTCAGGTTTCGGCCGATGATGCCGGCATCGACATCGCCTTTCGTGCCGACGTCCACGCCGGCCTCGCGCAGCGGCAAAAGGCGATTCCGGCGCGCTGGTTCTACGATGCGACCGGCTCGGCGCTGTTCGAAGACATCACCGCGCTCCCCGAATATTATCCGACGCGCAGCGAAACCGATCTGCTGACGCGCCATGCCGCCGACATCGCCGCGGCGATCGGCCCCGGCCGCGCGGTCGTCGAGCTCGGTTCGGGCAGCTCGACCAAGACGCCGTTGCTCCTCGATGCCATCGCGCCCGCCGCCTATGTCCCGGTCGATATTTCGGGCGATTTCCTTCGCGACAGCGCGCAGGCGCTCGCGGCGCGCTTCCCGGCGGTGCCGATCTATCCGGTTGAAGCCGATTTCACCCAGCGCGTCGAATTGCCGCGCGAAATCTGCCTGCTCCCGAAACTCGGCTTTTTCCCGGGCTCGACGATCGGCAACATGGTCGCGCGCACCGCGATCGACCTCTTGCGCAACTGGCGCGCGACGCTCGGCGACGGGTCGCTGATGCTGATCGGCATCGACCGGATCAAGGATATTGGCATACTCGAAATCGCCTATGACGATCCGGCGGGAGTGACCGCGGCGTTCAATCTCAACCTCCTCGAACGGATCAATCGCGAACTCGGCGGCGACATGGCGGTCGGGAATTTCAGCCACCGCGCGGTCTGGGACGACGTCCATGCGCGCATCGAAATGCATCTCGTCGCCGCCTGCGACATGGATTTCACGATCGACGGCCGCGCCTATCATATGGCGAAGGGCGAAACGATCCACAGCGAGAACAGCCATAAATATGGCCCGCGCGACGCGAATCTGCTGCTCCGCGCCGGCGGCTGGACCCCGGTCGCGACATGGGATGACGCCAGCCCCGCCTTTGCGCTGATCCTCGCCGAAGCGACCGAGTTCCGCTCCGCCCCCTGACGCCCGCTCTTGACGCCCCTGCCCGAAGCCGTAGGGCCACGGGCAGATTTTCAGCGAAAGGGCAGGATATGATCGTCGGCGTTATCGGAGCGGGGCAGATGGGCGCGGGGATCGCGCAGGTGTCGGCGGCCGCCGGCCACGACGTGCTCTTGTCCGACATCGACATCGCCCGCGCCGAAGCGGGCAAGGCGGGCATCGCGAAGGCGCTCGGCCGCCTCGTGGCGAAAGAGAAGATGAGTCAGGCCGACGCTGACGCGCTGCTCGCGCGGATCACGCCCGTTGCCGACTATGCCGCCTTCGCCCCCGCCGATCTTGTCATTGAGGCGGCGACCGAGCGCGAGGAAATCAAGCGCGCGATCTTCGCGAGCGTCGGCGAACATCTCTCGGCAACCGCGATCCTCGCTTCGAACACCAGCTCGATCCCGATCACCCGCCTCGCGCAGGCGGCACCCGACCCGGCGCGCTTCATCGGCGTCCATTTCTTCAACCCGGTGCCGGTGATGGGGCTGATCGAACTGATCCGCGGGCTAGCGACGAACGACGAAACGCTCGCTGCGGTCGAGGCCTATGGCCGCGGTCTCGGCAAGGAAATCGTCCACGCCAACGACGCGCCCGGCTTCATCGTCAACCGCGTGCTGATGCCGCTGATCAACGAGGCGGTCTTTGCACTGGGTGAAGGCGTCGCGACGATGCAGGACATCGACACCGGTTGTCGGTTGGGCCTCAACCATCCGATGGGACCGATCACGCTCGCCGACTTCATCGGTCTCGACACCTGCCTCGAAATCATCCGCGTGCTCTATAGCGGCACGGGCGACCCCAAATTCCGCCCCGCGCCCCTGCTCGTCCAATATGTCGACGCCGGCTGGGTGGGCAAAAAGGCCGGCCGCGGCTTCTACGACTGGAGCGGTGCCGAGCCTGTGCCGACGCGGTGAGCGGCTACGACGCCCGAACCCTCGCTTTCTACGCGGCCGAAGCGCCGGTTTATACAGCGTCGGGCCAATCGGGCGTGTCGCGCCACCTCGACCGCTTCCTAGATCGGCTGTCCGACGGAGCGGAGATTCTCGAACTCGGCTGCGGCGGCGGGCGCGATGCGGCGCATATGATCGTGCGCGGTTTTGCGGTCGACCCGACCGACGGGGTGGCCGAGGTCGCGGCCAAGGCCGAAGCCAGGATCGGTAGACCGGTTCGGGTGATGCGTTTCGACGAACTCGCTGCCGCCGACCGCTACGACGCCATATGGGCATCGGCCAGCCTGCTCCACGTACCGCGCGACGATCTTCCCGGCGTGCTTGCGCGTATCCATCGCGCGCTGAAACCCGGCGGACTGCATTTCGCGAGCTACAAGGGTGGCGGACGCGAAGGGCGAGACCGTTTCGGGCGATATTTCAACTATTTTGCACGCGAAGAGATTGAAGCCATCTATCACGAAGCCGCACGCTGGGATTGGCTCGATCTCGCCGAAAGCCTCGGCGGCGGTTATGATGGAGTGCAGGGGCCATGGGTTCAAATCACCGTGCGCCGCCCGAGATAGCGCCACATGGAGCCGAAAGGCCTCGGGTGCGTTGAATCGGCGAGAAGCTAGGGGATGATATAATTATGCGAAACAAGGCCTTATTCGCTCTTGCGGCAGCCCTGCTTGCCGGAACCGCATCCGCTCACGCCCAACAGGGCGCGCCCGAAGAGTCGATGATCAAGGGCACGGCCAATTCGGTGACCGAACCCTTCGACGGCAAGGAGGTCCCGCCCAAGCTGCTCGAAATTCAGGAAGACCCCTATTCTCTGGCGGGTCTGGGCAAATGCGCCGCGATCATCGCGGAGGTGAACGAACTCAACGCCGTGCTCGGTGCCGACGTCAATGAGCAGGTCGACAAGGATCGCGCCAAGAAGCGCGAGGAAACCGCCGGCCGGGTTGCCGGCACGGTCGCGGGAGGAATCATCCCCTTTCGCGGGCTGATCGGCGAGGTCACCGGCGCCAATGCCGAACGGCGGCGCTATGCGCTCGCGGTCTATGCCGGAACGGTGCGTCGAGGGTTCCTCAAGGGCGTCGGGCTCGAACGCGGTTGCAAGGCGCCCGCCCGGCCCTGACATCTTGTCCCGTCAGAGCGGCGTATAGACGGCGCGGCAGCTTTCAGGCGCCGATCGCGCCGCGGTGTTCCACGTCACGCTGTTGCCATTTCGTTGCAGCCGCGCCCCGCTCTTGTTTTCGTAAATCTGGCCGCGGTTCGCCGGGGTCGCTTTGAGCGCCATCGTCCGGCCGCCATTGACGCGCACGATCGCGCCGTCGCCGACATAATCGACCTTGAGCCGCGTGCCGCCGCTGCATTCATAGCTAGTGCCCGTGTTACGCGGCACCGACGAGCAGGCGGCAAGCGCGAACATCGCGGCGCCCGCCGCGACAACAGATGTCGTTTTCATACTGCCCTCCCCCTCAATAGCCCGAGCGGACGCACAGCACATCGGCGAGGTAGACGCGCCGGTTCACCGTTTCCATATGCTCGCGCGCCGACCCGTTCCAGCCGATCGAGCGGCACCAGCTGTCGGCGGTGCTCGCGGCGCAACTGGCGGTCGCCGAGCCGCGGGTGCAGGCGAGCACGCGATAGTTGCTTGTCGCCGGCTGCGTATGGAATTCAGCGAAATTGCCGCGTGCGACCTGATCGTTGGCGGGCGGATTGGGGTTCCCGCCCCCGCCGCCGCCCGAACCGACCGGACGGATCGACTGGACCGTGACGCCGCGCAGGACATTGTTCAGCATCGGCGTATCGCGATCGACCGTCCGGCAATTGCCGCGATAACGCGTCCTTTCGCAAAGCTCCCAGCGCCCGTTCGGCACGCGGACCGAATTGACCGGCCACGCGAGGCCGAGGTTCGGTTTGGCTTCGCCGATGAACACGGCCGGGCCGCGATAGCCGGCGTCGCGATAAATCGTCGCCTCGGGCGGACGATCGGGACGATAGCGCTCGGTTTCGACGGTCTGGGCGTAGGAGGTGGCGAGGAGCCCCGCCCCTATCGACGCCGCGGCCGCGGCAAGGATCGACAAACGATAAGCGGTTTTCATAACAGCCTCCCATTTTGCGAACGCGACCCGGATTCATTATGTCGCTAAGTTTACGCCATTCGCTGGGGGCTTGCAAATTCTCCCATATCGTCAGCGCGATGGGAGGCCACGCGTTACGGCGTCTTTGCGGGGGGCGTTGTCGAGCCCGTCGTTTCGGGCCCTGAAGTGGGCGCCGGCAGAGGCGCAGCCGGTTCGGCAGCCGGTGCCGCGAGCGGCGGCGCGATCCCGAGCATCAGCCCCGCGAGCGCCGCCGACATCAGGTTCGACAGGCTGCCCGCGAGCAGCGCCTTCAGTCCGAGCTTGGCGATCATCGGACGCTGGTTCGGCGCGAGCCCGCCGGTCACCGCCATCTGGATCGCGATCGAGCTGAAATTGGCGAAGCCGCACAGCGCAAAGGTGGCGATCGCGACCGCCGCCAGCGACATGTCGGCCTGCGCCCTGCCCAGGTCGATGAAGGCTACGAATTCGTTGAGCACGACCTTGCTGCCGAACAGGCCGCCGACCGTCGCGCTTTCCTCCCACGGCACTCCCATCAGCCACATCACCGGGCGGAAGATCGCGCCGATGATCGCCTGGAACGACAGATCGGGATAGCCGAACCAGCCGCCAATGCCGGCAAGCAGCCCGTTGGCGAGCGCGACGAGCGCGACGAAGGCGAGCACCATCGCGCCGACCGCGACCGCCAGCTTGACCCCCGTCTGCGCGCCCTGTGCTGCCGCCATGATGATGTTGGCGGGCTTTTCCTCGTCGTGGCTGGCCTCGGGCATGATCACGGGCTCGATGCCGAGGTCCTTGGGATCGTCGGGCATCATGATCTTGGCCATCAATATGCCCCCCGGCGCGGACATGAAGCTCGCCGCGAGGAGGTAGGGCAGGAGCTGCTCGCCAATCATGCTCGCATAGGCGCCGAGGATCGTACCCGCGACGCCCGCCATGCCGACCGTCATCACCGTGAAGAGCTGCGACGGGGTGAGCCCGGCGAGATAGGGGCGGATGACGAGCGGCGATTCGGACTGGCCGACGAAGATATTCGCCGCCGCGCCGAGGCTTTCGACCTTGGTGATACCCGTGATCTTCTGGATCGCCCCGCCGACCCATTTGATCACCAGCTGCATGATGCCGAGATAATAGAGGATCGAGATGAGCGAGGCGAAGAAGATGATGACCGGCAGCGCGGCGATCGCGAAGCTGTTCGCCCCCATTTCGGGCGAGGCCAGCGGGCCGAAGATGAAATCGGTGCCGGCCTTGGCATAGCCGAGGAGATTCGAGACGGCGTTCGACATTGCCTGGATCACCGCGCGGCCCCACGGCGTGCCGATGACGAGCACGGCGAAGCCGGCCTGGAGCAGGAAGGCGGGGATGACGACGCGCAGCCGAATCCACCGCCGGTTCGACGAAAAAAGCACGGCAATCGCAAGCAATGCGACGATCCCAAGCAGACCGATCAGGCGTTCCATGATGTAAATGCGTCCCCCGCAGGTTAATGGGCCTGAATAACGGGCTTTGGCGGCGGGGCAAGAGCCGCGCGTCGAGCCGTGCTTCTCGGACTTTCCACCCTGCGCAAAACCGACTATCGGGCGGCATGACCGAACCCACCTCGGCGGCGTTGCCGCGCACGCTTTCACCGTCGCTCTTTCTCTTTTCGATCGTCTATGGCGGCATGGTCGTGCTCGCGGGCGTGCTCGGGAACAAGCAGGTCGCGCTGGGAAGCTGGCTCGCGGTCGAGGCGGGTATCTTCGCCTTTCTGCTGCTCGTCGCGTTGTCGAGCGCCGTGTCCGAACTGCACGGACAATCTGTCGCCAACCGGCTGGTGCTTTGGGGCTTCGTTCCGCTCGTCCTGTCGATCATGCTGACCGCGCTCGTCCTCGCGCTTCCGGCATCGCCCGAGATGCAGCCCGAACGGCTCGCCGCCTTCGACATGATCCTCGGCCAAAGCCCGCGCCTGATGGCGGCGGGCATCGTCGCCTATGGCACATCGCAATTCCTCAACGTCACGATCTTCAGCAAGCTTCGCGGCCGCGACGGAGCGGGCACGACCTGGCTCGCGATCCGCGGCGCGATCGCCAGCGCCCTGAGCCAGATCGTCGACACGTTGCTGTTCGTCACGATCGCCTTTTACGGCGTGTTCCCGATCGCCAACCTGATGGGCGGGCAGATGCTCGCCAAGGTCGCGCTGTCGGTGCTCGTCATTCCTTTCGTCATCACCGGGCTGGTCGCACTCGGCCGCAGCCTCGATGCGAAGAACGCCGGATGATATCGATGACCGACCCCTCGCAAATGCCCGACCTCCTCGCCAAAGCCGAAACGCTCGTCGAGGCGCTGCCCTATCTGCAGCGCTATGCCGGCGAGACCTTCGTGATCAAATATGGCGGCCATGCGATGGGCGATCCCGAGGCGCAGCGCGACTTCGCCGAAGATGTCGTGCTCTTGAAGGCCGTCGGGATCAATCCGGTGGTCGTGCACGGCGGCGGGCCGCAGATCGGCGCGATGCTGAAACAACTCGGGATCGAATCGACCTTCGTAGGCGGGCTTCGCGTCACCGACGCCGCGACCGCAGAGGTCGCCGAAATGGTCCTCGCGGGCAAGATCAACAAGGAAATCGTCAGCTGGATCGCCGGGCTCGGCGGCCGCGCGGTCGGCATTTCGGGCAAGGACGCGAACCTTGTGCTCGCCGAAAAGGTCGCACGCACCGAGCCCGATCCCAATTCGGGCATCGAACGCCACGTCGACCTCGGCTTCGTCGGCGAGCCCGTCGCGGTCGATCCGACGATCCTCGTCAACCTGACGAACGACAATTTCATCCCCGTCGTCGCACCTGTCGCGCTTGGAGCCGATGGTGCGACCTATAATATCAACGCCGACACGATGGCGGGCGCGATCGCCGGTGCACTCGGCGCGAAACGCTTCTTCCTGCTCACCGACGTTGCCGGAGTGCTCGACAAATCGGGGGCGCTGCTCACCGATCTCGACCGCACCGCGATCGACGGGTTGAAGGGCGACGGCACGATCACCGGGGGCATGATCCCGAAAGTCGAAACCTGCGTCGCGGCGGTCGATGCGGGGGTCGAGGCGGCGGTCATCCTCGACGGGCGCATCCCGCACGCGATGCTGCTCGAAATTTTCACCGCCAGGGGTGCGGGGACGCTCATTCACCGCTAAGACCAAGCCAGCGACCTTTGGCCGGAGACCTTGCCTTGTATTTCATGTTTCTCGATATTCTGTCGATCCTGCTCAACATCCTGTGGTGGATCATCATCGTCCAGGCGGTGATGTCGTGGCTGATCGCGTTCAACGTCATCAACACGCACAATGATTTCGTCGGGCAGCTCTGGCATGTGCTCGACCGGATCACCGAGCCGCTCTATCGTCCGTTCCGGCGTATCATGCCCGATTTCGGAGGCATCGACCTGACGCCGATGGTGGTGCTGATCCTGCTCATCATCATCCAGGGTCCGGTGATGTCCTATCTCTACCGGCTCGGCGTCCAGACCGGGATGGCCTGAGGAATGGCCGGTTCGGTTCCCGCGACCAAAGTGATCGACGGCAAGGCCTTCGCCGCGGGGCTGCGCGCGCGGATCGCCGACGCGGTTCCGGCCTTTCATGCGGCGACGGGACGCGCGCCTGGGCTCGCCGTCGTCCTTGTCGGCGACGATCCGGCAAGCGCGGTCTATGTCGGGTCGAAGGGCAAGGCGACGGTCGGCGCGGGTATGGAAAGCTTTGAGCACCGCCTGCCCGCGACGGCGACGCAGGATGAGGTCGAAGCACTGCTCGCAACGCTCAACGCCGACGAGGCGGTCGACGGCATCCTCCTGCAATTGCCGCTGCCGGGCCATCTCGACGAACAGGCGGCGGTCGCGACGATCGATCCCGACAAGGACGTCGACGGGCTGACCCCGGTCAGCGCCGGGCGTCTCGCGCTTGGCATCCCGGGCATGGTGCCGTGCACGCCCTATGGCTGCCTGCTACTGTTGCAGGACCGGCTCGGCGACCTGTCGGGCAAGGACGCGATCGTCGTCGGACGCTCGATCCTCGTCGGCAAGCCGATGGGGCAATTGCTGCTCGGCGCCAATTGCACCGTGACGATGGCGCATAGCCGGACGAAGGATCTGCCCGATATCGTGCGCCGCGCCGATATCGTCGTCGCCGCGGTCGGGCGCGCCGAAATGGTGAAGGGCGACTGGATCAAGCCCGGTGCGGTCGTGATCGACGTCGGTATCAACCGCCTGCCCCCCGCGGAGGGCGAGGCGAAGGGACGGCTGGTGGGCGACGTCGATTATGCCGACGCCGCAAGCGTTGCGGACGCGATCACGCCGGTGCCCGGCGGCGTCGGCCCGATGACCATCGCCTGCCTGTTGCGCAACACGCTCGTCGCCGCGCATCGCCGCGCGGGGCTTGCCGATCCGGAGGGTTTTTGATGCGCCAGTTGCTCGTTCCCGCGCTTGCCCTGATGCTCGCGGGCTGCGGGGGATCGCCCGACGATTTCCGCAACCGGCCGCTCGCCGCGAACCCCAGCGCCTTCATCGCCGCCGAGATCGGTTTCGCGCAGCTCGCGCAGGAAAAGGGGCAGTGGACGGCGTTCCGCGAAACCGCGCACCCCGACGCCGTGATGTTCGTGCCCGAGCGGGTGAACGCGCGCGACTGGCTGAAGTCGCAAAAGGATCCCGCCGAGGCGGTGAGGTGGCAGCCGCACGCCGTCTATGTCAGCTGCGACGGCAATAGCGGCGTCACCACCGGCGCCTGGCAGAAGGGGCCGGCGAACGGCTTTTTCACCACCGTCTGGGCGCGCGACAAGAAGGGACGGCTGAGCTGGGTCCTCGACCATGGCGACGCGCTGACGACGCCGCGCGAGGCACCCGAGTTTATCGCGTCGAAACTGGCGGTCTGCGGTTCGCGGCCCGCGGTGCCGATCGAGGCGGCGGGCGAAGGCGAGGATAGGGCGGTCGGCCTGTCGGCCGACCAGACGCTGAGCTGGACCTCGACCGTCCGCGCCGACAAGTCGCGCCGCGTCACGATCCGCCTGTGGGACGGCAAGGAAATGGCGACCGTGATCGATGACCGGGTCGCGGCGCCGAAGCAGCCATGATCGACCTTTTCATCTCGGCCTTCGTCACGCTGTTCGTCGTCATCGATCCGCCGGGCTGCGCGCCGATCTATGCCAGCCTGACGACGGGCGCGAGCGCGCAGCAGCGCCGTTCGATGGCGATCCGCGCGACGATCATTGCCGGGTTAATCCTCGTCTTCTTCGCGATGTTCGGCGAAGCGCTGCTCAGCTTCCTCCACATCGATCTCGACAGTTTCCGCATCGCGGGCGGGATCATGCTGTTCATCATCGCGATCGACATGGTGTTCGAGAAGCGCACCGAACGCCGCGAACAGCGGGCGGAAAAGGTGATGGCGACCCCCGAAATCGAGGATGTCTCGGTCTTTCCGATGGCGATGCCGATGCTCGCCGGGCCGGGGTCGATCGCCTCGGTGATGCTGCTCGTGTCGCAGAACAACGGCCTCGACCGGGCTTTCGTCATCTTCGGCGCCCTGCTCCTCGTGCTGTTGCTCACGCTCGCGGCGCTGCTCGCCGCGGGCCCGCTGATGCGGCTGATCGGCAACAAGGGCGAAGCGGTGATCACGCGCCTGCTCGGCGTGCTGCTCGCCGCACTCGCCGCGCAATTCGTGATCGACGGGCTGAAGGCGAGCTTCCCGAGCCTCGCGTAAAAGGGGCGCCGCCTTCCGGCGACGCCCTTTCATTCCACGGGAATGGAAACTCTTACCGCGCCGCGTTGACGTCGTTCTGGGTGACCGGCGCGATGCGGATCTCGACGCGGCGGTTGCACTGATAATCGGCCTCGCCGCGCTCGGGCGAGCATTTGAGCTGCGATTCGCCGTAGCCGAGCGTCGCCATGCGCGCGCGCTGGATGCCGCGGCCTGCGAGATAGTCGGCGACCGAGGCGGCGCGGCGTTCGGACAGGCCCTGGTTATAGCTGTCGCTGCCGGTCGAATCGGTGTGGCCATAGACGTCGATATAGGTGCTCGGATATTCGGCGAGCGTCGAGGCGACATTGTCGAGCGCGCTGCGGAACTGCGACTTCACCATCGCGCTGTTGAGGTCGAAGGTCACGTCGCCGGGCATGTTGAGCACGAGCTGGTCGCCCTGGCGTTCGACGTCGATGCCGGTGCCGGCGGTGCGTTCGCGCAGCTTCTTTTCCTGCTGATCCATATAATAGCCGACGCCTGCGCCCGCGACTGCGCCGATGCCCGCGCCGACGATTTCCTCGGTGCGGCTGTTGCGGCCGCCGATCAGGTCGCCGAGCAGATAGCCGCCGAGCGCGCCGCCGACGCCGCCGATCGCGGCCTTCGATATCTTGCGTTCGCCGGTCACCGGATCGGTGACGCAGCCCGTCAGCGCGATCGCGCCGATGCTGGTGAGAATGGTGAGCTTGATCGTCTTGCTGTTCATTTTTCGCTCCCTTTATCCGGCGGATACCCGATCTTCGGCATGCCGCGCCCGTGTGCCGATAACATATGGCCGGCGATCTGGTTCCCGAATAGGGCTGAACCGCGGCTGAGCGAGCCCGCGATCGTGCGCCATTGTGTAGTGTGCCGGCTTTCGCCTATAGGGAGGCATGACCGAAGCTGACAGGGGCCGGGCGCCGACGCGCCGTACGACCGCCCGATGACCCCTTTTCCCTGGTCGGATGTTGTGATCATCCTGGTCCTCATCCTCCTCAATGGCGTTTTCGCCATGTCCGAACTCGCGATCGTTTCCTCGCGCGACCCGCGCCTCCAGGCAGCCGAAAAGCGCGGCAGCCGGGGCGCGAAGATAGCGCGTCAACTCGCTTCCGACCCAGGCCGCTTTCTGTCGACGGTGCAGGTCGGCATTACCCTGATCGGCGTCCTGACCGGCGCCTATTCGGGCGCGAGCCTGGGCCAGCCCGTCGCCGAGCGGCTGCAGGCGGCATTCGGTCTCGAGCCGGAGACCGCCTTGTCGACGGCGTTCGCGCTCGTCATCGCGCTCACCACCTATGCGTCGCTGATCGCCGGCGAGCTGGTGCCCAAGCAGTTCGCGTTGCGCGCGCCCGAACGGATCGCGATCATCGTCGCGCCGATGATGTACTGGCTGTCGCGGATCGCGGCGCCGCTGGTGTGGCTGCTCGACAATAGTTCGGCGCTGGTGTTCCGCATCCTCGGCCTCAACCGCGAATCGGAGGACCGGGTGACCGCCGAGGAATTGCACCTGATCGTCGCCGAGGCGTCGAAATCGGGGGTGATCGAGGAAAGCGAACGCGCGATCATTTCGGGCGTCGTGCGGCTCGCCGACCGGCCGGTGCGCGAGGTGATGACGCCGCGCAAGGATGTCGACTGGGTCGATATCTCGCTCGACGCGCGCGGGGTGCGCGACAAATTGCTCGAAACGCCGCACAGCCGCCTGCCCGTCGCGCGCGGGTCGGTCGACGACATCGTCGGCGTCGTGCAGGCGCGCGACATCGCCGCGGCGCTGTTTCGGGGCGAGACGCTCGATCTCGAACAGCTGATGCGGCCGGCGAAAGTCATCCACGACCAGATCGACGCGATGGACGCGCTCGAGGCGCTGCGCGTCGCCGAAGTGCCGATGTTGCTCGTCCACGACGAATATGGCCATTTCGACGGGCTGGTGACGCCCGCCGACCTGCTTTCGGCGATCGCGGGCGAATTCGCGTCGGACCAGGATATCGGCAGCGAGCCCTTCGTCGTCGAGCGCGACGACGGCAGCCTGCTCATCGCGGGATCGATGCCCGCCGACCAGATGGCCGAGCGGCTCGGCATCGAACTCGGCGAAGACCGCGACTATGCGACCGCGGCGGGTCACGTCCTCGCGATTCTGAAACATCTGCCGACCGAGGGCGAAAAGTTCACCGACCGCGGCTGGCGCTTCGAAATCATCGACATGGACGGGCGCAAGATCGACAAATTGCTCGTCACCGAGGTTCGCAAGCCGAAGGATGATGGGGACGCGTAGCGCGCCGCGTCCGCGCAATTTACTTCCGAAGTTGTCAAACTTGTCATTCCCCTCGGGTAAAATGATACCCGTCGCCGGGTGAGCCCACCGTAATGACGCGCCGGCGGCCGACGCCGACGAGCAGGCGGGATGGGAGAGGAAGGGATGTCATCCGCCAGTTTGAAGCATGGCGGAGGAATGTAGGAAAGGATTTTTCGCGGGCGCGCTGAAGTCCGTTTCGGGGTGGGGAGCGGACGTTGCTACACCACCCTCGTCATCCCGGGCTCGACCCGGGACCCGCCTTTTCTTCCTGACGACGGCGAAAAGGCAAGGCAGGCCCCGGGTCAAGCCCGGGGTGACGGTAAAGGGAACGTCCGCTTCCGGCCGTTCCCTGCCATTCGGCCGGCGGCTCAGCCGATCAGAGTTCGCCCCCGAGCGCGCCATATTTGGCTTCGAACCCTGCCTTGTCGCCGCGCGCGAGATAGCCCGCTTGGTCGACGACATTGTCGCGCGCGATGCGGCCCTGGAAGGCGCCAAGCTGCGCGTCGACCCGCGCGATGTCGGCGTCGGTCCAGTCGGCGATCTGCTGGAAGCTGGTGACGCCGAGGCCGTTCAGCAGCACGACGAGCTTCGGGCCTACACCCTTCAGCAATTGCAGATTGTCGGCCTTCGCCGCCGACGGTGCCGGGGCGGGTTTGGCCGCGGGCGGGGGGGGAACAGTCGGTTCTTCGGGAATCGCGGCGGCGCCGGCCGCTGCCGGTTTGGCCGCCGCTTTTTTTGCCGCGGACTTGGTGGCCGTCTTCGTTGCCGGCTTCGCCGCCGGTTCCTTGGCCGCGGCTTTCTTCGCTGCGGGCTTTGCGGCCGTCTTGGGCTTGGCTGCGGCTTTGGGCGCCGGAGGGGTTGTTGCAGCGACCGGCTCGACGACGGGTGCCGGCTCCGGCGCAGGCGGGGGCGCTTCGGCGGCCGGCGCGGGCGCAGGCGGCGGAGCCGCGGGCGGGGCGGGTTGCGGCGCCCGCTCGACCGGTTTGAAGCGCGCAGGTTCGGCGGCGACGATCTCGGGCTTTGCCGGTTCGAGCGGTTTGGCGGGCTTCGCCGGCTCGACCGTCGGCGGCGCAATCTTGGCGGGCTTGGCGCGTCCGAACAGCCACCACAACAGGACGACGGCAACGACGAGGCCGACGACCGCGATAATCCAGTTTTCCTGAAGCCAGATCATGATCTTCTCCGCTTGTGAGTTTGGGTCAGCCTATGCGTGAGCGTCTCCTGCGTCCAGCCGCCCGCCACACAAGGTTGGGTTTTATTCCGCCTCGCGCGCGACTTCGCGCCAGCCGATGTCGCGGCGGCAGAAGCCGCTCGGGAAATCGAGCCTGTCGACCGCGGCATAGGCGTGCGCCTGCGCTTCGGTGACGCTCTTGCCTGTCGCGGTGACGTTGAGCACGCGCCCGCCCGTGGCGACGAGAGTGCGATCCTCGCGTGCCGTTCCGGCGTGGAAGACGCGCACGCCGCCCGCCTCGGCGTCGGCGATACCGCGGATCGCGCCGCCCTTTTCGGGCGTGCCCGGATAACCCTGCGCCGCCATGACGACGGTCAGCGCATAGTCGTGCGAAAAGGCCGGCGCTTCGGCTGTGGTGAGCGCCCCGGTCGCGGCGGCGTGGAGCAGCGCGGCGAAGTCGCCCTTGAAGCGCATCATCAGCACCTGGCATTCGGGATCGCCGAAGCGGCAATTATATTCGATCAGCTTCGGGCCTTCGGCGGTGAGCATCAGCCCCGCGAACAGCACGCCGACATAGGGCGTGCCCTCGGCTGCGAGCGTCGCGACCGTCGGCCGGATGATGCGGTCCATCACTTGGGCTTCGAGGTCGGCGGTGAGCACCGGGGCGGGGCTGTAGGCGCCCATGCCGCCGGTGTTCGGACCCGTGTCGCCGTCGCCGACGCGCTTGTGATCCTGCGCGCTGCCGAAGGCGATGACGTCCTTGCCGTCGGAGAGCGCGAAGAAACTCGCTTCCTCGCCGGTCATAAACTCCTCGATCACCACCTCGGCGCCCGCGCCGCCGAAGGCACCGTCGAACATGTCCTCGACTGCCGCCGCGGCCGCTTCGCGCGTTTCGGCGATGATCACGCCCTTGCCCGCGGCGAGGCCGTCGGCCTTGATCACGACGGGAATCGCAAAACCTTCTAGCACCGCATGCGCTTCCTCGGCGCTGGTGCAGCGGACATAGGCGGCGGTCGGGATCGACGCGCGCGCGCAAAGATCCTTGGTGAAGCCCTTCGAGCCTTCGAGCCGTGCCGCCGCGGCGCTCGGACCAAAGGCAGGAATGCCGATGTCGCGAAGCTGGTCGGCGAGGCCTGCGACAAGCGGCGCTTCGGGGCCGACGACGACGAAGTCGATCGCGTGCGCCTTCACGAAGGCGATCAGACCGTCGATGTCGTCGACCGAAATCGGCACGCATTCGGCGTAGAGTTCGATCCCCGGGTTGCCCGGCGCGGCATAGAGCTTGGCGCAGCTTGGCGATTGTGCCAACTGCCAGCTGAGCGCATGTTCGCGCCCCCCCGATCCGACCAGCAGGATATTCATGTCAGTCCCTTTTCCCGATACGGCGTCCGACGATGGCACCGAAGCGCGGCTGTTAGCCGAGGCTTCGCCCGGGGACAATGTTCCGCCGCTGTCGGTCAGCCAGTTATCGGCGGCGATCAAGCGGACGGTCGAGGACGGCTTCGCGCGCGTGCGCGTGAGGGGTGAATTGTCGGGCGCCAAGCGCGCGGCGTCGGGGCATTTCTATGCGGCGCTCAAGGACGACAATGCGCTGATCGACATGGTGATGTGGAAGGGGCAGGCGGGACGGCTCGCCTTCCGCCCCGAGGACGGGATCGAGGTGATCGCGACCGGCAAGCTCACCACCTATCCGGGGCGCTCCAAATATCAGCTCGTCGTCGATACGCTCGAGGTCGCGGGCGAAGGCGCATTGATGCTGCTCTTCGAGAAATTGAAGGCGCGGCTCGGCGCCGAGGGGCTGTTCGACCGCGAGCGCAAATATGACCGGCTGCCCTATCTGCCGCGCACCATCGGCGTCGTGACCTCGCCGACGGGGGCGGTGATCCGCGACATCCTGCATCGCCTCGCCGACCGCTGCCCGACGCACGTCATCGTCTGGCCGGTGCTGGTGCAGGGCGACGGCGCGGCGGCGCAGGTCGCGAATGCGATTCGCGGCTTCGATGCGATTGCGCCCGGCGGGCCGGTTCCGCGCCCCGATCTGGTGATTGTTGCGCGCGGCGGCGGGTCGATCGAGGATCTGTGGGCGTTCAACGAAGAGGTGGTCGTGCGCGCGATCGCCGACTGCCGCATCCCGACGATCAGCGCGGTGGGGCACGAGACCGACGTGACGCTCGCCGACTATGCCGCCGACTTCCGCGCGCCGACCCCGACCGCCGCCGCGGAGATGGCGGTGCCGGTGCGCGCCGAATTGCAGGCGCAGCTCGCGACGTGGAACGGCCGCGTCATCGGGGCGGCGAACCGGCATCAGCGGCTGGCGGGCGAGCGGCTGACTGCGCTCGCGCGCCACCTGCCGAAGCGCGAGGCGCTTTACGCGCCGCAGCGCCAGCGGCTCGACGATGCGGGCGAGCGGCTCGACCGCAGCCAGCGCCACCGGCTGACGATGATTTCGGAGCGGCTCGCGGCGCGCGGCGCGGCGCTGCGGCCCGCGCTGCTCGCGCGGCGCTGGGACCGTGACCGCGCGCTGCTCGAAGGGCTGGGGCGGCTGCTGACGTCGCTCGATCCGCGCGCGCTCCTGTCGCGCGGCTATGCGATGGTGCGCGACGGCGGCGGCGCGATCATCGCATCGGCCGGCAAGGCGAAGGATGCCGGGCATTTGCGGCTGCAGTTCGCCGACGGCGACGTGCCGGTGCAGGTCGCCGGTAGCGATGCGCCGCCGCCCGCGCCCAAGCCGCAGCGCAAAACGCCGCCCGCCGAGCCGAAGCGCGGGCAGGGCGAGCTCTTCTGAAGCCGCCCAAAGGACCCGGCCAAAGGATCGGGGTGGGGGGTGGCCGCATCGCGCGATGCTGTTATAACCGGGCCATGACCTGCCGCCTTATGGATAGAGAATCATGCTGATCGCCAGCCGCAACCGCCTTGCCCGCCTGCAATATGGACCGAACGGCTTTCGCGTCCTCGCGCCCGGCGACCATGTGCTGTGCGCGGTGACCGGCGCGCCGATCGGGCTCGACGAGCTGCGCTATTGGTCGGTCGCGCGGCAGGAACCCTATGCGAGCGCCGCGCTGTCGGTGCAGGCCGCACTGGATACCGCGCGTAAGGCATGAGGTCGACGGCGGCGGATCGGTTTCGACGCGGCGGGACCCTGGCGCTCGTCGCCTTGCTTGCCGGCTGCGTGCCGCCTGTCGATACGGGAAGGGCGCCGGTGCCCCATACGCCGGTTCGGCCCGATCCCGCGCCGCCGCCGGCTCCGCCGCGTCCGCCGGTGCGTGCCGATTTCGCGCTGCAGGGCATCGCCGAGCAGGGCGCTGTGATGGTCGGACGGGTGCCGGACGGGACGCGCAGCCTGACCTTCGATGGGCAGGCGATCCCGGTCGCCCCCGATGGGCGTTTCCTGATCGCCTTCGATCGCGACGCGGGGGCCAAGGCGCGGCTGGTCGCGACGCTCGCCGACGGGCGCGAGGCCGTCCGTCCGATAGCGGTTGCGCCCGGTAGCTGGCGGCTCGAGCATATCAACGCGCCTTATCGTGGCAGCGCGCGGAGCGACGCCGATTTCGAGCGCCGCCGTCCCGCCGAGCTGGCACAGATCGCGGCGGCGCGGAACAGGCAGATCGAATCCGACGGCTGGCGGCAGGCGTTCCGCTGGCCGGTGACGGGGCGATTGTCGGGCTTCTTCGGCTCGCAGCGCGTCTATCAGGGCAAGCCCGGCAGCTATCATAGCGGGACCGATGTCGCGGTTCCCGCGGGAACGCCCTTCGTGGCGCCCGCCGACGGTGTCGTCGTGCTCGCGGCGGACGCGCCCTTCACGCTCGAGGGCAATCTGTTGATCGTCGATCACGGCATGGGACTGTCGAGCGCCTTCCTCCACTGCCAGCGCCTCGACGTGAAGCTCGGCGACCGCGTCGTGCAGGGGCAGCGGCTCGGCACCGTCGGTCGGACCGGGCGCGCGACGGGGCCGCATATGCACTGGGGCCTCAAATGGCGCGACGCGCGCCTCGACCCCGGCAAGCTGGCGGGACCGATTGGCGGGTGAGCGCCATGGCCGCCACCTGCATTTCGTAACCAGTGAAACAAAATGTCGCGAATGACGCGATGCAGCATATTGTATTTCGTCGCTTTCCGAGTTTGTTGCAAATACGTCACAATGCGCCGCGAAACGGCCCTTTGCGGCGGGAATTAGCTTTACTCGACATGAACGAAGTTTCATCCCGCACGCTATCGGGGCATCTGCGCGTCGGCTTTGGCCTGTCGCGCTGGGGGTCCGGGTAATTTCAATCCACCAGTAGCAAGGGACTGCACTGTGAAGAAAACCCACTATTCCAAGCTGAAGCTGGGCGCTGCGCCGTTCGTGATGAGCGTCGCCCTGGTTTCGGCTCCTGCCTATGCGCAGGACGCAGCCGTAGAGGGCGCGGCGCCGGGCGAGGAAATCGTCGTCACCGGTACGCTGATCCGTAACCCCAACCTCGAACAGTCGACGCCGGTCAACGTCACGACCGCCGACACGATCGAGCTGAAGCAGTCGAACGTCGCCGAAGAAGTTCTACGCGAACTGCCCGGCGTGGTCGCCAACATCGGTTCGGCGGTCAACAACGGTAACGGCGGCGCGTCGTACGTCGACCTTCGCGGCCTCGGCTCGACCCGCAACATCGTCCTTCTGAACGGCAACCGCGTCGCTCCGTCGGACGTCAACGGCCGCGTCGACCTCAACAACATCCCGCTCGCGCTGATCGAGCGCGTCGACGCGCAGACCGGCGCGGCGGTGACCACCTATGGCGCGGACGCCATCACCGGCGTTATCAACTTCATCACCAAGCGCGATTTCGCCGGCCTTGAAGTTACCGCTTCGGAGCAGCTGACCGAACAGGGCGACGGCAACATCTTCCGCGTCGACGCCACGATCGGCGCCAACTTCGACGACGGCCGCGGTAACGCAGTGCTCAGCGTCGGTTATCAGCAGGCCGACGCCGTCTATCAGGGCGCGCGCCCCTTCTCGATCGATCAGGTCGACAGCTACACCGGCGGCACCGGCGGTTCGGGCACGGCGGTTCCGTCGCGCTTCTCGGGCACGCGTCCGATCGATCCGCTGACCGGTCTGCCGAGCACCGATCCGACGGTCGCGAACAATGGCGTGTTCCAGGTCGATCCGGCCACGGGCACGGCGGTTCCGACCTTCTCGACCTTTAACTTCAACCCGTTCAACATCTTCCAGACGCCGTTCGAACGCTTCAACATCTATGGCCAGGCCAATTACGAAGTCTCGGACGCGCTCGAAGTCTATACGCGCGGCATGTTCTCGAAGCAGACTGTGTCGACGATCATCGCTCCGTCGGGTTCGTTCGGGGGCTCGGTCGCGATCAACCTGAACAACCCGTTCCTGCCCGCCAACCTGCGTAACCAGTTCTGCGGTTTCAACACGACGCAGGCCGACGGCATCTATACGCCGCTCTTCTCGCAGGCCGAGTGCGACGCCGCGGCGACCGCGGTGGACGCGGATGATCCGAACTATCGCGAAGTCACGACCGCGCTGTCACGTCGTACCCCCGAAGTCGGGCCGCGTATCAGCGACTATCAGACGACCTTCTTCGACTATCGCGTCGGCGCCCGCGGCGGCATCACCGACACGCTCGAGTGGAGCGTCGAAGGTGCTTATGGCGAATCGGAAAATATCCAGACGATCCAGGGCTACACCCTGCAGTCGCGCTGGCGCGAAGCGGCGCTGTCGAACGACGGCGTGACCTGCTCGAGCGGCAACACCGATTGCGTTCCCGTCGACATGTTCGGCCCCGAAGGTTCGATCACGCCCGAAATGGCAGATTACCTTCAGGAAAACAGCACCTCGGTCAACCGCACCTCGCTGGCACAGGTTCGCGGCATCCTCTCGGGTGACCTCGGCTTCGCGTCGCCGCTGGCGGTGCAGCCGATCGGCTTCGCGCTCGGCGGCGAATATCGCAGCTACAAGGCGCAGCAGCAGTCGGATCTCCTTGCCAAGACGGCGGGTGAACTCGGCGGCGCCGGCGGTGCGGCTCCCGACATCGACGGCGCGTATGACGTGTATGAGGCTTATGCCGAAGTCGTCGCGCCGCTGATCGAGGACAAGCCTTTCTTCGAAAGCCTGACCCTCGAAGCGGGTGTCCGTTATTCGGATTACAGCATCCGTGGTGCCGGCGGATACGACACCTGGACCTGGAAGGCCGGCGGTAGCTGGGAACCGGGTGCGGGCGTCAAGTTCCGCGGTAACTACAGCCGCGCGGTCCGCGCGCCGAACATCGGCGAGCTGTTCACGCCGACTTCGACGGTGCTTACCAACCTTGGTATCGATCCGTGCGCGGGCGGTGCTCCGGTTGCCGACGCCAACCTGCGCGCCATCTGTATCGCGCAGGGCGCTCCCGCCGGGACGATCGGTGTCATCACCAATCCGACCGCGGCGCAGGCGAACATCACCGCTGGTGGTAACCTGAACCTGCAGCCCGAAAAGGCCGATACCTGGACGCTCGGCGTGGTGTTCCAGCCGGACTTCCTGCCGCGTTTCAACCTGTCGCTTGATTATTACAACATCAAGATCAACGACGTGTTGGGCACGCCGCTTCCGGGTGACATCATCGCGGCTTGCTTCGACAACATCACGGCGGCAAGCGCGAGCGACCCGGCCTGTACGTCGATCCGCCGCAACCCGCTCACCGGCGGCCTCGACGGCGATCCGGCGACCACTCCGGGTCTGTTCGGTCTGACCAACAACCTCGGCCGCCTGTACACGGATGGTTTCGACCTTCTGATGAACTACAGCACCGATGTTGGCTTCGCGAGCCTCGACTGGTCGTTCGTCGGCAACTGGACCCGCCACTCGAAGTTCAACGCCAATGTCGCCAGCGCGGATTCGCTTAACCGCGAATGCGTCGGCTACTACAGCGTGAACTGCTCGTTCACGGGTTCGATCCAGCCGGAGTTCCAGTTCTCGAACCGCTTCACGCTCGGCTTCGACACCGTCGACATCTCGCTGCTGTGGCGCTGGATCGATGGCGTTCAGTTCGAACCCCAGCAGCTGCAGGACGACCTCGACTTCGCGTTGGCCAATCCCGGCGATTGCGCCGATCCGACGGGCGCCGATCCCGACGGTTGCGTCGTCGATCCGGCGTTCCGCAAGGTCAAGGCGCAGAACTATTTCGACCTGACGGCGCGTTTCAACGTCAGCGAGAATCTGGTGTTCACGGCGACCGTGCAGAACCTGCTCGACAACAAGCCGCCGATCCTCGGCAACACGATCGGTTCGACCACCTACAACAGCGGCAACACCTTCCCGTCGACCTACGACGCGCTGGGCCGCCGTTACGCGGTGTCGGCGAAGCTGAAGTTCTAGTCGCTTCACGCTTCGGCAAGAATTGGGGGCGGACAGCGATGTCCGCCCCTTTTTCTATGCGGATGGCGAAGCCGGTTTGACGACCGTTTCGGGGTGGGAGCGGACGATCCCCCTTTCGTCATCCCGGACTTGATCCGGGATCCCGCTTTTTGACGCACTCATTTGCCTTCGACCGCAAGCGGGACCCCGGATCAAGTTCGGGGTGACGAGTATGGATGGGTCCGCTTTCGGTAGAAACTGGTCTTTCCGGGCGCGTCAGCGCACGGGCAACGCCCCAGGAAGCGTCAGCGGGATGTTCGCCTGCCCGGCAACGGTTTCGGCCCAGCCGACGACCTGCGAAATTTCTTCGCCATAGGCGGCCTCGGCGGTCGCGAGGTCGCGCTGCCGTTCCCCTTCGGCGAAGGCGGCGCCCGATTTGCTGTTGCGCGCCAGTGCGGGATGATCGGCGACCATCGAACGATCGCCCGCGAGGTCCAGATGGTCCATCGCCGCCGCGACCGCCGCGACGGGATCGCGCGTCAAAGTCTCGCTGTCGAGCGACGCGATTCGCGTGGGCGCCCAGTCGAGCAGCGCGGCGAACGCCTGTTGCTGGGCGAGCCAGCCGACCGCCGCGACCTGCAGGTCCGACTGACGGAAATAATCGCGCGGCTCGAAACCGAGCCCGACGAAGCCGTCGGCGAGATAGGATTCGAGCAATTCACGGCACCACAGACGGCACCACATGCCCTTGCGCGCGACCGACAGCAAAAAGGCGCGGAGCGGCGCGTAGAGCAGGATCGCGCGTGCCTGCGGCCGCAGCATCAGCGCCCCACGCGCGAGCGGATTGAAGATGTTCGACGGCTTGACGATCATCGCCTCGCCGCGCTCGAAGCCGCGCCCCAGCATCGCGAGCGCGCCGTCCATCACCCGGCCGTGATCGCGCGGCGCCGCACCGCGACGGCGCCAGCCGACCAAGTCGTTGAGCAGCACGGGTTCGGAGAGGCTGGCTGCGACGCCCGGCTGGTCGAGGGCGTGGGTCAGCATCGTCGAGGCGCAATAGGCCGAATGAAAGATGAAATGGAGCGGCGCGGGTGCGGCGCCCATCGCGCCGAGGCAGTCGCTGCGGCGCAATATCACCGGCGCCGCCTCTTCGCCCAGATGCGCGTCGATGAGGAACGGAACCGCGGAGCGCGTTTGCCGTCCAACCCGGCGAAAGTGGAAGGCGTCGTGTCCCGGATCATATCGATGTGCGAGCCATTCGGCGTCGTCGACAATGGCGGACACGGAGGGCGCTGCGGTCATCAATCGACCTTGCCGATTGGTCCTGTCGATGGCAAGCATGGGCATGACCAGCACATCTCCACCGCTAACGGCGGTTGAAGCGAACCGGCTCGGCATCGCAGCCCTGCAAGCCGGCGACAATGAAGCGGCCGCGCGCCATTTCGGCGCAGCAACCGAGGCCGATCCGCATTCGGGCGCATTGCAGCGCAACCTCGCCTCCGCATGGCGCGCGCTGGACGATGACGTGCGCGAGCTAGAGGCGCTCGACGCCGCGCTCGCGATCGATCGCCGCGACCTGATGGCATGGATCCGCAAGGGCGAACGGCACGAAGCGCGCGGCGAAATGGGCGCGGCGCTCGCTGCATGGAGCGCGGCGATCGCGCTCGGTGCGCAGCTCGATCCGGTTCCGCCGCCGCTTGCGCCGTTCCTCGCGCATGGCCGGGACTTCGTGACGGCGGCCACCGATACGATGTTCACGGCGGCGTCAGGCGCGTTCGAGGACATGCGCGGCGACCTGTCGGAAATGGAAGCGCGGCGCGGCGAGGCTTTCATCGCGAGCGCGCTCGGCCGGCGCCGCATCTATCAAAATGAATGCGCGGGGGTCCGTTATCCCTTCCTGCCCGCCGACGAATTCTTCGACCGCAGCCATTTTCCCTGGCTCGCCGAAATCGAGGCGCAGACCCCTGCGATCCGCACCGAATTGCAGGCGCTGCTCGACGATCCGGGCGAGGCGCTGCGGCCCTATGTGCGGATGGAGGCGGGGACGCCCGAAACGATCTGGTCGGGTCTCGACAACCGGCTCGATTGGGGCGCCTGTTTCCTGTGGGAATATGGCGAGCCGAACCAGCCGGTGCTCGACCGCTGCCCCGCGACCGCCGCCGCGCTCGCGGCCGTCCCGGGCGTGCATATTCCCGGCCGCGCGCCGAGTGCCTTCTTCTCGATGCTGAAACCGCACACGCGCATCCCGCCGCACACCGGGGTCACCAACACGCGCGCGATCGTGCATCTGCCGCTGATCGTCCCTTCGGGTTGTGGCTTTCGGGTGGGGGGAGAGACGCGCGAATGGAAGGAAGGCACCGCCTTCGCCTTCGACGACACGATCGAGCATGAAGCGTGGAACGACAGCGACGAGCTGCGCGCGGTGCTGATTTTCGACGTCTGGAACCCGCATATGACCGCCGGCGAACGCGAGCTGCTGCTGCGCTATTTCGCGTCGGCCGACACGTCGGGCTACGCCGTGCCGCGCTAGTGCGACGGGGGGGGCCGTGGCTTCGCGTTTTCCCGCAGAAATTCAGCTTTGCGAAAGCCTCGGGGGCACATAAGATGCGGGGCATGAGGCTGCGGGCGATGCCCGCGGTAGGAGGACTACTAGCATGAACCGGATTTTGCCTGCTTTCATGGCCGTCACGCTGCTCGCCACGCCGGCTTTCGCCGCCGAGAGCGCGGCGCCCGCCGATCACGCGCCGCCGCCCAAGGCGCCGTCGGCGATGACCCCGACCGAGATCAAGGCGCATAACGAGGGGCTGGCGCAGACCCACCCCTATTATATCAAATGCCGCAAGACGCTCGAAATCGGCTCTCTCGTGAAGAAAAATCGCGTTTGCTACACCAACGAAAAGTGGAAGCAAGTGATCGCCCAAGGCAACCAGAACGCGCGCGACACCGCCGAAGCAATGGTGGGCAAGGGGTTGAACCAGAACTGATCGTTCACTCACGCTTTCTGGGGGAAAGATGCGGACGACCATCACCAGCATCGCACTCATCGCCAGTCTGGCCGCGGGTCCGGGAGGCGCGCAAGAAAGCGAGCCTCGCCTCGCCCGGGCGCCGTCGGACATGTCGGGTGCGGAAATCGACGCCTATAACGAAGGGCGGATAGCGAGCGACCCCGACTATATCCGCTGCCGACGGATCGAGCAGATCGGCTCGCTCGTCAAGAAGCTGCGGGTCTGCAACACCAATTCCGAATGGAAGCGGATCGTCGACAAGGGCAATCAGGACGCCCGCGATTCGATGGAAACGCTCGCGCGCGGGTGGAGCGTTTCGCAGGAACCGCAGGATCAGTTGGTGCGGATGCCGAACCGGCCGCAATGAACCGAAGGAGATCTCGTCGATGCTGCAGATCGTGACCGCACTGGCGCTTGCCGCCGCCCCTGCGACGGCCGAAACCGAAAACCGCCGCGCGCTCGACAAGGCGCCGTCGGCGATGACCAATGCCGAGATCAAGGCGTATAACGAAGGGCTGGCGATGACCCATCCCGACTATATCAAATGCCGCAAGATCGACGAGATCGGCTCGTGGGTCAAAAAGGCGCGCGTTTGCCGGACCAACGAGCAATGGAAACAGTCGTGGGCGCAGGGCAACCAGAACGCGCGCGACACCGCCGAAGCGATGACGCGCGCACCCGTCAATCACGCCAACTGACCGCAGCGGGCGCGGGCTGATGCGGCTCAGACCGGCGTCAGCTTCAGCGCGCCGTCGCCCTCGTCGACCTTGATGGTGGATCCGTCCTTGACCTCGCCCTTCAGGATCAGGTCGGCGAGCGGGTCCTGCAGATATTTCTGCACCGCGCGCTTGAGCGGCCGCGCGCCATAGACCGGATCATAGCCGACGCGGCCGAGCCACGCGCGCGCGGCATCGGTGAGGTCGAGCGTCACCTTGCGGTCGGCGAGCAATTTCTGGACGCGCGCCACCTGGATGTCGACGATGCCGCCCATATGCTGCTGCGCGAGGCGGTTGAAGAGCACGATCTCGTCGAGCCGGTTCAGGAATTCGGGCCGGAAATGCGCGCGCACGACCTCCATCACCGCGGGCTCGGCCTGCTCGACCGGCGCGTCGTCGGGGAGCGCGGCGATCGCCTGGCTGCCGAGGTTCGAGGTCAGGATGATCAGCGTGTTGGTGAAATCGACCGTGCGGCCCTGCCCGTCGGTGAGGCGGCCGTCGTCGAGCACTTGCAAGAGGATGTTGAAGACGTCGGGATGGGCTTTCTCGACCTCGTCGAACAGCACGACCTGATAGGGGCGGCGGCGCACCGCTTCGGTCAGCGTGCCGCCCTCCTCATAGCCGACATAGCCCGGCGGCGCGCCGACGAGGCGCGCGACGCTGTGCTTTTCCATGAATTCGGACATGTCGATGCGCACCATCGCATTGTCGTCGTCGAACAGGAAACGTGCGAGCGCCTTGGTGAGCTCGGTCTTGCCGACTCCCGTGGGGCCGAGGAAGAGGAACGAGCCCAAGGGCCGGTTGGGGTCCTGCAGCCCGGCGCGCGCGCGGCGTACCGCGGTCGAGACGGCGCGCACCGCCTCGTCCTGGCCGATCACGCGCTGGCCCAGCGTGTCCTCCATGCCGAGCAATTTCTCGCGTTCGCCTTCCATCATCCGGTCGACGGGGATGCCGGTCCATTTGCTCACGACCGCGGCGATGTCGTCGGCGGTGACTTCCTCGCGCAGCATCGCATTGCCCGCGGCGGCCTGTGCTTCCTCGAGCCTCTTTTCGAGGCCGGGGATGGTGCCGTAGCTGAGCTCGCCCGCCTTGGCGAGGTCGCCGGCGCGCTGCGCCTGATCGAGCGCCGAGCGCGCGGCGTCGAGCTCCTCCTTGATCTTCGCCTCGGCGTGAATCTTGTCCTTCTCGGCCTGCCACTTCTGCGTGAGTTCGGCCGACTGCTGTTCGAGATTGGCGAGTTCGGACTGGAGCGTGGCGAGCCGGTCCTTCGACGCGGCGTCGCTTTCCTTGCCGAGCGCGGCCTCCTCGATCTTCATCTGGATGATGCGGCGGTCGAGGCTCTCGATCGCCTCGGGCTTCGATTCGACCTCCATGCGGATGCGGCTCGCCGCCTCGTCCATCAGGTCGATCGCCTTGTCGGGCAGGAAGCGGTCGGAGATATAGCGGTTCGATAGCGTCGCCGCGGCGACGATCGCAGCGTCGGTGATTCGCACGCCATGGTGCAACTCATATTTCTCCTTGATCCCGCGCAGGATCGAGATCGAATCCTCGACCGTCGGCTCGCCGACAAAGACGGGCTGGAAGCGCCGCTGGAGCGCGGGGTCCTTTTCGACATGCTTGCGATATTCGTCGAGCGTCGTTGCGCCGATGCAATGGAGTTCGCCGCGTGCGAGCGCGGGCTTCAAGAGGTTCGACGCGTCCATCGCGCCCTCGCCCTTGCCCGCGCCGACGAGCGTGTGCATCTCGTCGATGAACAGGATGATCTCGCCCTCGGCGGCCTTCACATCGTCGAGCACGCCCTTGAGCCGCTCCTCGAACTCGCCGCGATATTTCGCACCCGCGATCAGCGCGCCCATGTCGAGCGACAGCAGGCGGCGGTCTTTCAGACTGTCGGGCACATCGCCGTTGACGATGCGCAGCGCGAGCCCTTCGGCGATCGCGGTCTTGCCGACGCCGGGCTCGCCGATCAGCACCGGGTTGTTCTTGGTGCGGCGCGCGAGAATCTGCACCGTGCGGCGGATTTCCTCGTCGCGGCCGATAACCGGATCGAGCTTGCCCTCGCGCGCGACCTCGGTGAGGTCGCGGGCGAATTTCTGAAGCGCGTCGTAGCGGTCCTCGGCCGAGGCACTGTCGGCGGTGCGCCCGCCGGTCAGCTTGGCGATCGCGGCATTGAGCGCTTCGGGCTTCACGCCCGCATCGGCCAAAGCCTTGCCGACAGGCGTGCTCGGAGCGAGCACCATCGCGAGCAGGATGTTCTGGACGGCGACGAATTCGCTGCCGGCCTTTGCCGCGACCTGTTCGGCCTGATCGAGCAGGCGCACGGCGTCATTGTCGAGGCCCGGCGTCGCCTGCGCGCCCGATCCCGACACGGCGGGGAGCTTGGCGAGCAGTGCGTCGATGCCGGCCACCGCGCGCGCGGTGTCGCCGCCGCTGTTCGCGATCAGCCCCGCGGCCATGCCCTGATTGTCTTCGAGCAGCGCCTTGGCGATATGCTCGGGCGCGATCCGCTGATGGTTCATGCGGATCGCGATCGTCTGCGCCGCCTGCAAAAAGCCCTTGGCGCGGTCGGTAAATTTTTCGAGGTTCATTCAGAAAGCCCCTTTCTCGCCGGGCAAGATAGTGTTGCACTTGTGCAACACAAGGGGCGTTGCGAGGTTCCGCAAGACTCTATTCGCTGCCCCGCGCGAGTTGGTCGAGCAGGCGAACGCCAAAGCCGGTCATCCCCTTGGGAACGAGCGGCGTCGCTTTGTCGGCCTGGTTCACCCCGGCGATATCGAGATGCGCCCAAGGAGTCGCCTCGTCGACGAAGAAGCCGATAGCGTGCGCGCCGAGGCTGGCGCCCGGCCCCTGGCTCGGCGCGATGTTGCGGATGTCGGCGATGTCGGATTTGAGCTTCTCGGCGTAATTTTTGTGGAGCGGCATCCGCCACAGTTCCTCGCCGCTCGCGGCGCCGGCGGCGAGCAAGGCGTCGGCGAGCTTTTCGTCGCGCGCGAAGAGGCCTGCATATTGGTCATCGAGCGCGCCAACGATCGACCCCGTGAGCGTCGCGATGTTGACGATCGCGCGCGGCTTGTAGGTCGCAGCGACATATTCATTGGCATCGGCAAGGACGAGACGGCCTTCGGCGTCGGCGTTGAGCATCTCGATCGTCTTGCCCGACATGGTGCGCGTGACGTCGCCGGGGCGCTGGGCATTGCCGTCGGGCATATTTTCGGCCAGCGCGGCAACCGCGACGATATGGACCGGCGCGCGCGATTTCGCGAGCGACAGCGCCGCGCCGACGACTGAGGCGGCGCCCGACATGTCACCCTTCATGTTCCACATGCCGTTTCCGGGCTTCAAAGAAATGCCGCCCGAATCGAAGGTGATGCCCTTGCCGACGAAAGCGATCGGCGCGTCGGATGCGCCCGCGCCGCGATAGCGGACCGCGAGCAGGCGCGATCCGCGCGGGCTGCCCTGTCCGACGCCGACGAGCGTTCCCATGCCGAGCTTGCGCATCGCCGCTTCGTCGAGCACCTCGATGCTGACGCCCGGCGCTCCGGCAAAGGCTTGGCGGACGCGCGCGACGAAGCTTTCGGGATAGATGATGTTCGCGGGCTCGTTCGCGAGGTCGCGCGACAGGCGCACGCCGTCGGCGAGCGGCTTCCAGCGGTTGGCGAAGGCGGTTTCGGCGCCGGCGGGGTTGACGCCGACGAACGTCACCGCGCCCGTCGGCGGTGTCTTTTTGTCGACCGTTTTGTACCGGTCAAAGCGATATTGGCCGAGCGCGAAACCATAGGCGACGTTGGCCGCGCTTGTGTCGCCGAAAGCGCCCGCGATGGTCACCGGATGGCCTTCGCTCCTGAGTTCCTGCGCCGCCTTGCCGCCCGCTTCTGCGAGCGCGAGCGACGAGGGCGTGGCGCCCGCGCCGACAAGCAGGATGCGCGGGTGCGCGCCAATGCCGCGCAGCGACAGCGTCGATCCGGCCTTGCCGTCGAAGCCCGCCGCGGTGGTCGCTGCGGCGACTGCCTGACGCTCGGCCGCGCCCAGCGCCACGCCGTCGAGCGGCGGCAGCGTGGCGTCGGTCATTATGACGATGAGCGCGGCACCTGCGGGTGCGGTCGCGGCAAAGCCGATCGCGCGCTCGGCGCTGTTCGCGGCGGTCGCCGGGACGACGCCCGATCCGGTGACAGTCTGCGCCATCGCGGCGGGTGCGGGCGCCAGCGTCAGGCAGGCGGAAAGGAGCAGGCTCTTCATGCGCATCGTTCGAAATTCCCCGTTGTTCAAAGACCTGCATCCTGCATAGCGGCGCTCGGCCCACCCGCAAATCCGCCTCGACGAACGACAGCCGCTTGCCATCGGACGACATGGCGGTCACAGATGCGCCCGGACCGGCGACGAAGAGGACCCACAATGCTACGACGGATTTTACTGGGCTTTCTGGCTCTGGTCGTCGTTGCCGCCGTATCGCTCGCTTTCTGGGAGCCGCTGACCGCCGAAGCGCCGCCGGCGCCGGCCTTCAAGCCGACCGAGGTCCGCATCGCGCGCGACAATTTCGGTGTGCCGCATATCTTCGGAAAGACCGACGCCGACGTCGCCTATGGCGTCGCCTATGCGCATGCCGAGGATGATTTTTCGACGCTCCAGGAAGTGCTCGCAATGACGCGCGGGCGTGCCGGCGCGATGCTCGGCGAGGATGGGGCGAAGGTCGACTATGCCGCGGCGCTGCTCGATGTCCGCGCGACGACGCGGCGCGACTGGCCGCGGCTGCCCGAGGACGTGAAAAAGCTGTTCACGGCTTATGCCGCGGGGCTCAACCGTTATGCCGACAAGCATCCGGGCGAGGTGCGGCTGGCGGGGCTGTTCCCGGTCACCGGCGAGGATGTCGTCGCGGGCTTCGTGCTGCGCTCGCCCTTTTTCTTCGGGCTCGATTCGGTGCTCGGTTCGCTCACCGAAGGCACCGAGATCGGGCGCGAGGGCGGTCCCGCGCTCGACAAGTCGGGCAAGCTCGTCCCGCGCGAGCTGACGCCGGTCGGCACCGACCCGGCCGACAATGGCTCCAATGCGATGGCGGTTGCCCCGGCGCGATCGACCGACGGCGCGACGCGACTCGTCTCCAACTCGCACCAGCCATGGACCGGCGGCGTTGCCTGGTACGAACTGGTCGTCCATTCGGAAGAGGGCTGGGATTTCGCGGGGGCGAACTTCCCCGGCTCGCCCTATCCCTTCCTCGGCCACAATAAATATCTCGGCTGGACCAACACGGTGAACCGGCCCGACCTGATCGACGTTTACAAGCTGGTGCTCGACGACAGCGGCAAGAATTACCGCTTCGACGGCGCGTGGCGGCCGCTCGAGGAAAAGCGCATCTGGCTGAAGGTCCGCTTCGGGCCGTTCGTGCTGCCGGTGCCGCGCACCATCTGGCGTTCGGTCCACGGGCCGGTCGTGAAGAATGAAAAGGGCGCCTTCGCGATCCGCTACGCCGGGATCGATCAGGCGAATATGGTCACCCAATATTACCGGCTCAACAAGGCGAAGAGTTTCGCCGAATGGCGCGCGGCGATGGCGGGGCAGGGCGTGCCTGCGACCAATTTCATCTATGCCGATGCAAAGGGCAATATCGGGCTTTTCTACAACGCCATGTTCCCCGACCGCCCCGCGGGTTTCAACTGGCGCGGGGTGCTGCCCGGCGACACATCGGCGGACCTCTGGACGAAGACGCTGCCGTTCGACCGCGTGCCCGCGCTCGTCAATCCGCGCTCGGGCTATGTGATGAACGCGAACAACACGCCGTGGGTCGCGGCGGGGCCGGGCGACGAACTCGACGCGGCCGCCTTTTCGCCGCTGCTCGGGATCGAGGACGATATGACCAACCGCGCGGTGCGGTTGATCGCGCTGTTCGAAGCGTCGGGGCAGATCGACGAAGCGCGGCTGAAAGCGATCAAATATGACACCGCTTATGCGAAAACCGGCTATGCGAAGGCGTGGATGGACCGGCTGCTCGCGCTCGACACCGAGGGCGATCCGGCGCTCGCCGAAGCGCAGCGGCTGCTGCGCAAATGGGACTGGAATCTCGACGGCCGGGGCAAGGGCGACGCGCTCGCACTGATGGTGCTGCGCCCGGCGAACGGCCGCCATTATCAGCGCCGCGCCGCGCCCGACCCGCGCACGGTGCTGAAGGAGACGGTCGCGCATCTGCAGGAGCATTTCAACGGGCTCGATCCGAAGCTCGGCACGGTGCTGCGCCTCCGCCACGGCGAAGGCGCGAACCGCGTCGACCTGCCGCTCGACGGCGGCAACGACACGGTGCGTGCCTCGACCCTGTGGGACGAGGAGCCCGACGGGCGGCTGAAGGTGCGCCACGGCGATAGCTTCATCATGTTCGTGACGTGGGACCGGAACGGCCGCGTGCGCTCCGAATCGATCCAGCCGTTCGGTGCGGCGACGACGCGCCCCGACAGCCCGCATTACAATGATCAGGCGCCGCTGTTCGTCGCGCACAAGCTCAAGCCCGTGCTGTTCGACCCCGCGGCGCTGAAGGCGAGCGGGGCGCGTTTCTATCGGCCTTGAAAGCCCCCGACCACTGTCCTAAACCATTGATACAGTGCCGTCCGGCACCCGATTTTGAGCAGGCGTTCGCCTGCGCGCCTTGATCTAGGGGATTTTCATGGCTCGTTTCCATCGTTTCGCTGTCGCCCTTGCGCTGTCGACCTCGCTCGTCGCCGCCGCTCCGGCCCTTGCCAAAACCGCGGCGCCCGCGCCGACCGCCGACCTCGTCAAGGCGGTCGATATTCCGTACGAAGCCTTCACGCTCGACAATGGCCTGCGCGTGATCGTGCACGAGGATCGCAAGGCGCCGGTGGTCGCGGTGTCGGTGTGGTACCGCGTCGGGTCGAAGCACGAGCCCGCGGGCAAGACGGGCTTTGCCCATCTGTTCGAGCATCTGATGTTCAACGGCTCCGAAAACGCCCCCAATGATTTCTTCGAGCCGCTGCGCCAGGTCGGCGCGACCGATTTCAACGGCACGACCTTCCTCGACCGCACCAATTATTTCGAGACGGTGCCGACCGGCGCGCTCGACCTCGCGCTGTTCCTCGAAAGCGACCGCATGGGGCATCTGCTCGGCGCGGTGACGCAGGAAAAGCTCGATAACCAGCGCGGTGTCGTCCAGAATGAAAAAAGGCAGGGCGACAACAATCCCTATGGCCTGCTCCGCTATGAGATTTTCGAGAATCTCTTTCCCAAGGGGCACCCCTATCATCACAGCACGATCGGTTCGATGGCCGACCTCGACGCGGCGAGCCTCGATGATGTGAAGAAATGGTTCGCCGACAATTACGGTCCGAACAATGCGGTGCTCGTCCTCGCGGGTGACATCGACGTGCCGACGGCCCGCGCGAAAGTGGGCGAATGGTTCGGCGACATCCCGCGCGGTCCCGAGATCACGGCGCCCGCGACATCGCTGCCGACGCTGCCCGCTCCGCTGGCGAAGGAGGTCAAGGACCTGATCCCGACGACGCGCATCTATCGCATGTGGACGATGCCGGGGCTGAACGATGCCGAATCGGTGCCGCTGCAGATGGCGATGTCGGTGCTCGGCGGGCTGTCCTCGTCGCGGCTCGACAATGCCCTCGTGCGCAAGGACCCCATCGCGGTCAGCGTCTCGGCGGGCGCCTCGCCGTTCGAGGATGCGGGGATCGTGCTGGTCCAGGCCGACGTCAAGCAAGGCGTCGACCCCGCGCATGTCGCCAAGCGGCTCGACGAGGAAATCGCGGCCTTCCTCGCGAGCGGGCCGACCGCCGACGAGTTGCAGCGTGCGACCGCCAGCTATCTCGGCGGCGCGATCTCGCAGCTCGAATCGGTCGGCGGTTTCGGCGGCAAGGCGGTGACGCTCGCCGAGGGCGCGCTCTATTCGAACGATCCCGCTTATTATAAAGTCGAGCTCGAGCGTCTCGCCAAGGCGACGCCCGAACAGGTGCGCGACGCGGCGCGCAAATGGTTGTCGCGCCCGGCCTTCTCGCTGACCTACACCCCCGGCGAGCGCACCGAAGGCGGCGAGAACCGCGGCGGCGCCGTCGTCGCGGCGAAGGGCGCGCCGGCGGTCCAGCCCGACCATTACTGGAATCCGGCGCTCGGCGATGTCGGTCCCGACAGCGGGATCGGCGCGGCGACCTCGATCGCCGACCGCTCGCAATTTCCGAGCGTCACGGGCCTGAAGGCGCTCGAATTTCCCGAGATCGAGCGCGCCAAGCTCAAGAACGGGATCGAGGTGGTGTTCGCGCGCCGCACGACGGTGCCGACGGTCAATGTCCAGGTCAGCTTCGACGCCGGCTATGCCGCCGACCCGCGCAGCGCGCTCGGCACCCAGTCGCTGATGCTCAGCCTGATGGACGAGGGCACGACGAGCCTCGATTCGATCGCCTTCGCCGAAGCGAAGGAGCGGCTCGGCGCGCAGACCTATGGCTATGCCGACGCCGACGAAACCGCGCTCGGGCTGTTCGCGCTCAAGCCGAATTTGCGCGCGTCGCTCGCACTGCTCGCCGACTATGTGCGCAACCCGGCCTTCGATGCGAAGGAACTGGAACGCGTGCGTGCGCAGCAGCTCAACCGGCTGAAGGCCGAACTCAACGAGCCGCGCGCGATCGCCAGCCGCGTGCTGATGCCCGCGCTCTACGGCGCCGAGCATCCCTATGGCATTCCGCCCTCGGGCCTCGGCAATGCCGAAGCGGTCACCGCAGCGACGCGCGACCAGCTCGCGGCCTTTCATTCGGCGTGGATCCGCCCCGACAATGCGCGGATCTTCGTCGTCGGCGACACGACGCTCGCCGAAGTGAAGAAGGAGCTCGACACGGCGTTCGGCGACTGGAAAGCGCCGGCAACGCCGAAGCCGACGAAGCATTTCGAGGTCGCGGTTCCGAAGCCGCAGCCGCGCATCCTGCTCGTCGACCGGCCCAAATCGCCGCAATCGGTGATCCTCGCGGGCAAGGTGCTCGACGCCAAGGGCGGCGACGGGCTGGAAGTGCTGCGCGCGGCGAACGACATCTTCGGCGGCAATTTCCTGTCGCGCTTCAACATGAACCTGCGCGAGACGAAGGGCTGGTCCTATGGCGTGCGCACGCAGGTGTCGGGCGAAAAGAACCGCGTCAGCTGGATCGCTTCGGCGCCGGTGCAGGCCGACCGCACCGGCGATTCGATCAAGGAACTGCAAAGCGACCTCAAGGCCTTCCTCGGCGAGAAGGGCGTGACCAAAGAGGAATTGCAGCGCACCGTGAACGGCAGCGTCCGCGAACTGCCCGGCAGTTTCGAAACGTCGAGCGACGTGCTCGGCGGGCTGCGCGCGATCGAGAAGTTCGATCGTCCCGACGATTATTACGAAAAACTGCCCGCGACCTATGAGGCGATGACGCCGGAAGCACTGGATGCGGCAGCACGCAAGGCGCTGAGCACCGACGATCTCGTCTTTGTCGTCGTCGGCGATGCCGCGGTGGTGAAACCGCAGCTTGACGGATTGGGTCTGCCCGTGGAAACGGTGTCTCCCGCTAACTAACATCAGTTTCAGTAAGGAGAGCGCAGATGTCCCAAGTCGATGGCAGCTATGATTGCGTCACCAAGTCGCCGATGGGCGATCAGAAGTCGGTTTTCACCGTCGCCAGCAACGGCGACAGCTTCACCGGCCAGAATGCCGGCGCGATGGGGTCGCTCGATGTCGAAAATGGCAAGGTCGACGGCAACAAGCTGAGCTGGACCATGAACATGAAGGTGCCGATGCCGATGACGCTCGAATGCGAAGCGACGATCGACGGCGACGCGCTGACCGGCACGATCAAGGCCGGCGCGTTCGGTTCGATGGCGATGACGGGCACGCGTCAGGGCTGACCCGCCAGCGCGAAACAAGCGAAGGGCCGTCCGGACCGGGCGGCCCTTTTGCTTTGCATAGCAATGCCCTTTCACCTTGGGGGCTATCCAAAGCGGCGGCTTGGGCGCATAGGCTGCTGCCATGCACAAGCCGGCCCAATCCCCCCAACGGAGCCTGCCGGGCGACCGTGAAATGGTGGTCATGATGGCGATGGTCATGGCGCTCAACGCGCTCGCCATCGATTCGATGCTGCCCGCGCTGCCCGCGATCGGCGAGGCGCTGGGCGTCACCGTCGCCAACGACCGCCAGCATGTCATCTCGATCTATCTGCTCGGAATCGGTTTCGGGTCGCTGCTTTACGGGCCGCTTTCGGACCGCTTCGGGCGCAAGGGCGTGCTCGTCCCGGCGCTTTTCGCCTATCTGGCGCTGTCGATCGGCTGCGGGCTCGCGACGAGTTTCGCAATGCTGCTCGCGCTGCGCTTCGTCCACGGGCTGGTCAGCGCCGCGCTCGGCGTGATCGTCGTCGCGGTGATCCGCGACCTGTTTTCGGGCGACGCGATGGCGAAGCGGCTGTCCTTGATCTTCCTCGTCTTCATGATCGTGCCGATCATCGCCCCGACGATCGGCGCGGGCATCGCCGCGGTGGCGGGCTGGCGCGCGATCTTCATCGTGCTTGCGGTGATGTCGATCGTGATGCTGCTCTGGCTCCGCCGCCTGCCCGAGACGCTCGATCCCGCCGATGTGCGGCCGCTCGACCTCAAGACGATGGTCGCGGGCTGGGCGACGGTGACGCGGCACCGCCGCGCTGCGGGCTATATGATCGCGTCGGGCATGATGCAGGGCGCGCTCTACGGCTATCTCAACAGCAGCGAGCAGATCATCGCCGAAGTGTTCGGCGCGCGGGCGATGTTCCCGCTGATCTTCGCTATCGTGGCGGTGGGCATCGCGATCGCCAATTTCTCGAACGCCGCGATCGTCGAACGCTTCGGGGCGCGGCGCGTGTCGCAGTCGGCGGTCTTCGCCTTCATGGCGACTTCGATCCTGCAGATCGTCGCGGCGCTTAGCGGCGCCGAGACCTTGTGGATGTTCACCGCGCTGATGATGGTCAACGTCGGCCTCGTCGGCTTCATCGGCAGCAATTTCGGTTCGATCGCGATGGAGGATTTCGGCCATATGGCGGGCGTCGCCTCCTCCTATCAGAGCTTCGCCAAGACGCTGCTCGCGGCGACCGTCGGCGCGACGATCGGGCAGCAATATGACGGCACGACGCTGCCGCTCGCTTATGCTTTCCTGATCAGCGCCGTGGTCGGCCTCGCACTCGTCTTCTGGGCCGAGCGCGGCAAGCTGTTCACCCGCCCGGGAACCGCGCCGCGCACGCCCTTCTGACGCGGCGGGCGGCTGCCGCGATAACGGCCGCTTTGGGGTGGGGGAGCAGACGTTTCCATAATCGTCGTCCCCGCAAAAGCGAGGGCGACGGCGGCTTCCGGTCGGGTTGCTGCCTCAGTCAAGACCATTCGGGAGCTTCGTATTGCACCATGGGCAATATGAGATTGTGATTGTCGAACTTCCTCCGTCATGAATGATTAGCCCGTAGCGATCCGGATCGGTAGAATAGTGGAGGAGGCAATCGGGGCAATCAAAGCGGTCTTCATGCGCGTCGCAGCTATTCTCGACATTCGAGCGCATCATTTCACAACAGTGTTGAGCCATGCAGCCAACTCCCGCATTCGCCGACCTCCGCAATCGGTCGATCGCTGCCATCATCTTATCGGATAAGCCAAAAAGAAAGGGGGCCGAAGCCCCCTTTCCCTTTGTCGGTCGAGCCGTCAGTTGAACGACGGAGCCGGCGGGACCGGCGGCGGCGGTGCGTCGGGATCGTCTTCGTGCACTTCGACATGCCCCAGGCCCACATGGCTGCGCTTGCGGCTGTAGACGAAGTAGACCACCAGGCCGACGGCGGCCCAGATCAGGAAGAGGTTGATGCTCTTCTGGTCGAGATTGAAGAAGAGATAGAGGCAGCCGAGGATCGCGATCGGCGCCGTGATATAGATCAGCGGCGTCTTGAACGGGCGGTGGCGGCCGGGGTCGGTGCGGCGGATCACCATCACCGCGATCGACACCGCGGCAAAGGCGAAGAGCGTGCCCGAGTTCGAGATGTTCGCCAGCTGCCCCACGGGGAAGAAGGCGGCGAACAGCGCGACCGCGATGCCCGTGATGATCGTGATCACGTGCGGCGTGTTGAACTTCGGATGGATCTTCGAGAAAGCTTGCGGCAGCAGGCCGTCGCGGCTCATCACGAAGAAGATGCGGGTCTGGCCGAACATCATCATCAGGATGACCGACGGCAGCGCAAGGCCGGCGGCGAGGCCGATCAGGTTACCGATCTGCGGCCAGCCGATTTCGCGCATCGTCCATGCCAGCGCTTCCTTCGAGCAGACCACCGCCTGATCGCCCATCGCGCCGCACGCCGCGGCAAGTTCGCGGCTGCCGGGTTCGAGCGCATGGCCGGTCGCGGCATCGATGCCGACCGGTTGCGCGCCGACGGTGCCGATGACGCCCGCCGCGACGAGCAGGTAGAAGATGGTGCAGATCGCGAGGCTGCCGATCAGGCCGATCGGCATGTTGCGCTGCGGATTCTTGGTCTCTTCGGCCGCGGTGGAAACCGCATCGAAGCCGACATAGGCGAAGAAGATCGACGCCGCGGCGGCGCCGATGCCGCCGATGCCGAGCGGAGCGAAGGGTTCGAATTTCTCCATGTTCATCACCGGCAGGGCGAGGACGATGAAGAGCGTCAGCGCGGCGACCTTGACCACGACGAGGAAGGCATTGACCGTCGCGGATTCGCGCGTCCCGATGACGAGAAGCATGGTGACCAGCCCGGCGATGAACATCGCGGGCAGGTTGATCATGCCGCCGTCGAACGGCCCGAGCACGAATTTCGCGGGTATATCTATCCCGAAACTATGCTCGATCAGCCCGACGACATAGCCTGACCAGCCCACCGAAACGGCGCCCGCGGCGACCGCATATTCGAGGATCAGCGCCCAGCCGACCATCCACGCGATCAGCTCGCCCATCACGGCATAGCTATAGGTGTAAGCCGAGCCCGAAACGGGCACCATCGACGCCATTTCGGCGTAGCAGAGCGCGGCGAAAGCGCAGACGAAACCGGCGATGATGAAGCTGATCATCATGCCGGGGCCCGCCTTTTGCGCGGCTTCGGCGGTCAGCACGAAAATCCCGGTGCCGATCACGGCGCCGATCCCCAGCATGGTGAGCTGGAAAGCGCCGAGCGTGCGCGTAAGCGACTTTTTCTCCGCTGTCGCCAAAATGGCATCCAACGGCTTTACGCGGTCAAATAGCATAGTCATCCCCTTGGGAGCGGCTGAACTGCCGCCCGTCTCATGGCGGGGCAGACTAGACGCTCCACGCGTCAGCGCAACTTAATTTCACGGGCGAAGGCGGCCTACCGTACCGTAAAGCGCACACGGTCGATCATTCGGCCGCCTGGATCAACCAGCGCGAGCATATGCGCGCCCGGGCGGGGCAGGATTTGCTGCCCGGCATCGGCATCGCCGAGCGGCTTTTTGTCGAGGATCAGTCGGTATCCGGCGACCGAGCCGCTGACGATGACCGCGAGCCGCTGGCGGTCGATCGGGATGTCGGGGTCGAGCGCATAGACGCTGCCGCTGACCGGGCTGGTGATGCGCGGGCGGCGCGCGGCCTGCGGCGCGGCCGCCATCTCGGTTTGCGCGGTGCCGGCGAGGAAATATTCGCGGCGTGGCGGCTCGCGCGTGCCGGGGAGGCTGACCTGCCGCACCTCGACGCCGTTCGGCATTTTCGGCGGCTTGCCCGGGTTTCCGGCATGGAGCGCCATCATCACGTCGCGCCAGACGGGCGCCGCGCCCGAGGTGCCCGACACCGCGCGCATCGAATCGCCCTCGAGATTGCCGACCCACACCGCGACCGTGAAGCGGTCGGTAAAGCCGATGCACCAATTGTCGCGCATGCCTTTCGACGTGCCGGTCTTGGCCGCGGCCCAGAAGGGGAGGCGGAGTGCGCTGTCGGCGCCGAAGGCGTCGGCGCGCGCGGAGGCGTCGGCGAGGATGTCGCCGACGATGAAGGCGGCGGCGGGGTTGACGATCGCGCGCGCTTCTTCACCATCTTTGCGCATATCGCCGAAGTGGACGGGCGACCACTTGCCCATATTGGCCAATGTTCTGAAGGCGTTGGCCTGTTCGACAAGCGACACTTCGGCCGAGCCGAGCGCGAGCGAGAAGCCGTAATATTCGCCGTCCTCGACCAGGCCGTGATAGCCGAGTGCCCACAGGCGGTCGCGGAACTGCTGGACGTCGTCGATGATGAGCGTGCGGACGGCGGGGACGTTGAGCGACGAGGCGAGCGCGTGGCGGACGCTGACCGGCCCCTTGAAGCTGCGGTCGTAATTTTTGGGGACGTAGAGCCCCGAGGCGGTGTCGAGCTGGACCGGGCTGTCATCGAGGATCGACGCGGCGGTGAGCCAGCCATGCTCGATCACCTGCGCGTAGAGATGGGGTTTGAGCGTCGAACCCGCCTGCCGCCGCGCGTTGGCGCCGTCGACCTGCGCGGCGGTCGATCCGAGGCCGACGCCGCCGACATAGGCGAGCACCTCGCCGGTCGCATTGTCGAGCACGACGACCGCGCCGTCGCGGACGCGGTTCGCGCCGAGCCCCGACAGCTGGCGGCGTAGCGCGACGATCGCGGCGGTCTGGATGCGGCGATCGATGGTGGTGGTGACGCGCTTGCCCGGCTTGTCGAGCAGGCGGACGGCGAGGTGCGGCGCGAGGCCGGGGTCGAAGCGCGCGGCATGCTCGCCCGAGACGAGCGTCGCGGCGGCGGCGCGGATCGCGGTGCAATCCTTGGCGCGCCGCTCACTATTTTGCGCGATGCGGCAGGCGCGGCGGCCGAGCGCTTCGGCATCGGCGGCGGGGTTGGGGAGGAGGCCGGCGAAGAGCGCGGCGTCGGTGCGGCTCATTTGCGCGGGCTTCTTGCCGAACAGGCTTTGCGCGCCCGCGCCGATGCCCTGCGCCTCGCCGCGCAGCGGCACGAGGTTGAAATAGGCCTCGAGCATTTCTTCGTGCGACCAGTTCGATGCGAGCGCCTGACCCGCGCGCATCTGGCGGATCTTGGTGCGCCAGTCGCGCTGGCCCGGCTGCGCGAGGCCGGGGTCGAGGAAGGCGGCGAGCTGCATCGCGAGCGTCGAAGCGCCGCGCGAACGGTCGCGGGTCGCTCCCAGGCGCGCGCGCGCCGCGCTCGCGACCGCGAGCCAGTCGACCCCGCCGTGCGACCAGAAACGCCGGTCCTCGCTTTGCACGACGGCGTCGCGGACGGCGGGACTGATGTCGCCGAGCGGCACCCACGCGAGGCGGCGGCGCGCGAAATCGACGCGTTCGCTGTCGAGGAGTTGGCCGTCGCGGTCGTAAAGCCAGGCTTCGCTGGCGCGCCAGTCGGCGCGGACCTCGGCATAATCGGGCATCGCGGGAGGGCGGGTGAGGAGGTGGGCGACGGTGACGAGGATGAGCGCCGCGAGGGCGAGCCATGCGAGCGCGTCGAGCCAGCTGCGTTTACGGGGTAAATCCATCGACTAAATTAGCGTGTGCTCCCGCGAAGGCGGGAGCCCATCTCCTGCCGGTGCGAGTTTGAACCGTCCGGAGATGGGTCCCCGCCTTCGCGGGGACACGGGGTTCTTGAGGCGGAACTTTTCATTCCCGTTCGCATCGAGCGAATTCGAGATGCCCATCGGTAGTGCGCGCCTTCGGGGTGTCTCGACTTCGCTCGACACGAACGGAAACAGGGGGCGGTGGCAGGTAAGCATCACGACCCCACGTTCGCCACCGTCAGCGGGGCGTTCGGCCACTGGCCGCGGATCGCGGGCGAGTACATCGCCTCGACGCGCGTCGGGGGCAGGGTGAAGCGGCCCGAGCCATTCAAGCGCACGACATATTCGACCGCGTGGGTGCCCGCGGGCATCCAGCCGAAATAACCGCGCCAGCTGTCCTTGCCGCGCTCGACATAGCTCGGCTGCGCGCCCGATCCGCTCGCTTGGCTGCCGAGCATTTCGGACTGGCCGCCGAGGTTGCCGACGATCGTCGCGCCCGGGGCGACCGGATCGCTCACCACGACCCATGTCCGGCCCGCCGCCGCGACGACCTCGATCCGCACCTTGATCACGTCGCCGCGCGTCAGCCGGTCCTTGTTCGCCGCCTTGACGATGCTGACCGAGCGCTTGATCCGGTAGCCGGCGTTGAGCGGTTCCTTGAGCGGGACGGCCGCCTTGACGCTGACCGTCGCCCACGGCGCGCCGGTGCCGTCATGCTGAAGGCTCATCGTCGCGGCGTTGAGCGCGACGCGGAGCGGCGAGACGGGTTCGGCCGGCAGCGGCCAGCTTTGCGACGCGGTATCACCCGCGAGGCCGATGTTGGTGACGCCGGTGATCGCGCTTGCCGGATAAAGAGCGGCGAAGCGGCGGACGGTGACCGCGCCCCACGCGTTCGCGGGGGTGGTGTCCCAATGGCCCTTGCGCTGGCGCTGCGCGACGCCGACCATCAGCTTGCCCGCGTCATCCTCCCAGCCCTTGCGGCCGAGCACGGCTTCCAAGGCCTTGATCGCCATTTCGTCGCCGCTGGTCATCATCCACCAGGGCGCCCTGGCATCGTCGACGAGGTCGAGGCGCGTGCCTTCATAGACGAGGCGCTTCCTGAGTTCGGCTTCGGCCGCGGTGCGGAGGCCTGCGGCGTTCCGCACGCCCGGCGTCTTTTCGAGCGCGACGAGCCAGTCGGCGAGCGTGCCCGTCGCCATGTCGGCGGGCGCGACGTCGATCGCCGCGACGAGGCTCGCGCTCGACGCCTTGTTCCGCGCGAGCGCCGCCAAGGCCGCGATACGCACCGGGCGGATATCCCACGGACCATAGCCCTGGCGCGTCAGGCGTCCTTCGACGACCGCCTGCAGCGCCTTCACCATCTTTTCCCGCGATGCTTCGGGGATCGCGAAGCCGTTCGCGGCGGTCACGCTCATCACATAGGCGGTGAGCTCGATCGACCCGGTGAGCCGCTCGTTCGGCCAGTAGCGGAGCAGCCCGTCGTCATCGAGATAGGTCGGCATCGCGCCCGCGAGCGCCTGCCAGCGCCCGATGTCGCCCAAGGCCACGGCGCGCGACGTCTGCTGTTCGAAGCAGGTATAGGGATAGGCGCTCATATAGTCGCGCACCCCGGTGAGCGGCGGCGCGAGCGTGCCCGCGAGCGCGATATCGACATAGCCGCCGGGGAGCGCGCCCGCCGGGATCGCGATCGGCAACGTCGTCGCGGGGCCGACGCGGAACAGGCTCGCGGCCCAGGTCTCGATCGGCACCGCGGGTTCGATCGTCTGTTCGAAGACGAGGCGGTCGCGCGCCTTGCCGCCCTTGGCGACGGCTTCGACGGTCCATTCGATCGGGCCGGTCCGGTCGGGCGCGGTCATCGACCAGCTGATCGGCACCGCGCCCCCCGCGGGGATGGTGACGGTGAGCGGCGGCGCGGTCGCGATCGCGGGCGACAGCGTCGGGGTCGCGGTGACCTCCATCGGCTTGTCGGTGCCGTTGCGCAGCGTGAAGCGCGCGTCATAGGTATCGCCGGTGCGCACCAGTTCGGGCATGCCCGCGAAGACGCCGAGATCCTGCACGGTGCGCACACTCGTTTCGCCGGTGCCGAAATATTGCGAGCCGTCGGTCGCGATCGCGACGAGGCGGAAGCCTGAGAGATTGTCGCTGAGCGGCACGTCGACGGTGGCGCGGCCCTTGGTGTCGAGCGGGACGTTGCCTTTCCACAGCAGCACGGGGCGGAAATCCTCGCGCGTCAGCCCCGACAGGTCGCCGCCGCCCCCGCCACCGGGTTCGAGCGCCTTGCGGCCATAGTGGCGCTTGCCGACCACCTGCATCTGCGCGGTCGAGGTGAGCACGTCGAGCGTGCGTTCGCCCATCATCGCCGAGAGGATTTCCCAGCTTTCGTTGGGCGCGAGCTGAAGCAAAGCTTCGTCGACCGCGACGAAAGCGACATCGGCGTTTTTCGGCGCCTTGCCGCCCGGCGTCTCGACCTCGATCGCGACCTTCGCGGTTTCGCGGACCGAATATTTCTCCTTGTCGGCCTTCACCTTGACGCCGAGCTTATGGCCCTCCCAGCCGACCTTGATGCGCGCGATGCCCATGCGGTAGGCGGGCTTGGCGAGGTCGACCAGGGCGGTCGGCGGCGCGCCCTCGCTATTCTCGATCTTGAAGCCGGCCGCGCGCTTCAGCTTGCGGAACCAGCTTTCGCCCCCGGTGACGCGGCCGCGCACCGCCATCACCGAGACATAGACGTCGGGGGCATAGGTCGCGGGCAGCTTGACCTTGACGACCGGGTTGGTGCCCTTCAGCGGCACGACGAAGCTGGAGAGG
This sequence comes from Sphingopyxis sp., assembly GCF_035686825.1. Taxonomy (GTDB): domain Bacteria; phylum Pseudomonadota; class Alphaproteobacteria; order Sphingomonadales; family Sphingomonadaceae; genus Sphingopyxis. Next base: position 216,778 of record NZ_DASRYZ010000001.1, read on the forward strand.
ACGCCTTCGCGCTCGACGGTGACGAGCGCGGTCGCTTCGCGGAACGGCATGCGGACCTGGAATTTCGCGGTGTCGCCCGCGTCGTAGCGCGGCTGTTCGGCGATCACGTCCATGCGGTCGCCATTGTCGCCGCCGAACCACCAATCGTCGTCGCCCGCGAGCCACACCGAGCGCACCGCGCGCGCCTCGTTACCGTCGGCATCCTGCGTGGTCGCAACGACGGTGACTTCGCCCGAAATGCCGGGCGCCATCGCGCAGCTCGCGCGGCCGAGCTTGTCGGTGGTCGCGCCGCACGTCGCGCCGAGGCGCGTCGTGCGCATCTGGTTGTCATAGGCGTAGAAGCCGCCGATCAGGCGCCGCCGCGCGGTGATGATCTCGCGGTTGTAGAGCGCGACGTCGACGCGCTGGCCGCGGATCGGCTTGCCATCGAGGTCGAGCGCGATGAAATTGAGCCTGAGGTCGTTGTCGCGCATCAGCCAGCCGTCGGTCTTGAGCCCGAGCCGGACCGCCGACGGGTAGAGGGTGATGCGGCGGCTCGAGGTCAGCGTCTCGCCATTCGCATCCTCATAATCCATTTCGGCGGCCATCAGCGTCGGCTCGGTGATCGGCTGGTCGACCGTGACGCTGGTCGTGGCGCTGCCATTGGCGTCGAGGGTGAGCGGGACCGAGCGCGCGAGCGGCAGGTCGGCCGACGGCGTATCGCCGCTGTCGTCGAGCTGGACGGTGCCTTCCTTGACCGGCTGGCCGTCGAAATCCCAGTCGCGATAATCCTCGGGCGGCGACCAGGTCGCGCGGAAATTGGTGCGCAGCTCGACGGGCATATTGGGGGCGGGGCCGCCCGAAAGATAGCCGACGAAGAGATTGAGCGGCACCGCGGCGGGGCGCACGAGCGCGGTTTTCGGGCCGGTGATCGTCGCCTTCATCGTCGGCAGACGATATTCGTCGACGCGGACCGACTGATTCGACCAGATCGTCTTGTCCTCGCCCTTCTTGTCTTTCGTCACGAAGACGAGTTCATAATCGCCCATCGGCGCCGAGGCGGGGACGTTCCAGACCGTCTCGCCGCTGCCGGTGGCGGGAATCGCGAACGGCATCTCGAATTCGGTGTCCGAGCCGCGGTGGACGAGGCGGAGCTTGCCCGCGAGCGGTTCGGGGGTGCGGAAGCCCAGCCCGACCGGGCGGCGCAGGATATGCTTCATGTGGACCGTTTCGCCCGCCTTGACGAGCGCGCGGTCGAAGACGGTGTGGAGGATGTCCGCCCGCTCCGACCAGCCATAGGGGAGGTCGAAGTCATAGGGACGGATCCCGTCCCCCCAGTCGGTGAGCGTGAAGCTGAAATCGTCGCCCGCGCGCGCGCTGACCATCAGGGCATGGCCTTCGCTTTTCGCCATGTCGGGATTTTCTTCGCAGCTCGAATAGGTTTCGGGCTCGGGCAGCGCCGACGGGAAGGCGAGGCGGCCCGCCTTGTCGGCGGTGCCGCGCGCGAGCAGGCGGCCGGTGCAGCTGTCGGTGACGCGGATTTCGGCGCCGCCGACGGGAAGGCCGGTGTCGAGCTCGGTCACCCACGCGAGCGAGCCTTCGCGGCCCCATTTGAAATGCACCGCCATATTGGTGACGAGCGCGGCGGTCGCGACATAGCGCGTCTCGCGGCGGCCGAGCAGCGCGGCGCCCAACTCGGGACTCGCGATCTCGACGACGTGGAAACCCTTTTCGGCGAGCGGGATGCCGGCGACCTCGAACGCCTTGCCGCCGCCCGGCGGGGTCAGTTGCAGGTTGCGGCGTTCGCCGCCCGCCGGGGCGCCGACGAACACCGATTTGGTGCCGGTGTAGTTGACGGTGACGTCCTTGCCCGCGGCATTCTTTTCCTCGCGATAGTCGGTGTCGTCGGCGTCGTCGACGCGGCGAAGCCAGCGCGCGATCGCGGCATCGTCGTCGCCGACGCGGAGCGCGGCCACGGGCATTTTGAGGTTCGACTGGACGAGGCTGGCTTCGACCCCGCGCACGGTGACGGGCAGGACGCCGCCCTCGCCCGCTTCGAGGATGCCGAATTCGGCGGCGAATTTGACCAGCGGCGGGGCGCGGTCGATGTGGAATTTCAGCGGGAAATTCGACTGGTTCTGCAGCTTGCGGCCGCTCTGGTCGGTGATGTCCGCGGGCAGCACGAGCGTCGCGTCGACATTCTGCGGCAGCGGGCCGGCGAAGCGCACGGTGGTCAGCCAGGCGTCGTTCTTGTCGTCGTCGTCGATTTTGGGCGCGAGTGTCTTGCCGTCGGAGGTGCTCAGCGTCGCGGCGAGGACGCTCTCGCGCCGCACGGGCGAGGCGAAGCTCAGCACGACATCCTTGATCGGGTTGCACCCCGCCTGCGGGTTGACGCGGCTGCACGACATTTTGGCGGTGAAGGCGGGGCGCACGTCATAATCGAAACGCTGGTCGCGGCCCGCGGTGCGGCCCGGGACGCCGGCTTGGCTGATGCGCGCGTCCCAGACGAGCGCCATCTCGCGTCCCGGCGGCAATGGCCGGCGGCATTTGACGGGGACGATGCGGTCGAGCGCGGCTTCGCGGTCGGCGCCCGCGGCGGGGAAACGCTGCGGCAGCCCGGCGTCGTAGGTGAAGGACTGGCGCGACCAATTATTGTCGCCCAGCCCGGTCAATATTTCGGTCGCGGTTTCGCGCGGCAGGACGTCGAGCGGAATCTTCTCGCCGATGCCGTCGACCGCGCAATAGCCGTAGCGGCCGACCGAGGCGCGGTTGGCGGCGACGTTGGTCGCGACGAGGAAGATCTGCTCTTCCTCGATCCCGCCACCCATGCCGCCGACGAGCACCGCGCGCGCCGAGGGGCCGCCGGTGTCGAGCGCGAAGCGGCTGTTGCCCGCGACCGCGACGCCGCGCGCGGTGGTGAGCCCGTCGCGCAGCTCGACATGACAGGCGAGCCCGCCGGGGAGCGGCTTGTCGAATTCGAGCACCCAGGTGCGCGTGTCGACCCAGCGGCCGGTCGACGGAAGTTTGCAGTCGTTGGTCGCGGGCGCGGGTGCGCGCGGATCGCCGAGCGGGACCATGTCCTCGGAGAAACGCAGCGTGAAGCGCGTGATCGTGCCGTCGCCGGTGCCCGAACTGCCGGGCGTCGCGAGCGTGACCTGCGGCACCGTGTCGGCGGTCGCGGTCGCGGCCATCGCGAGGGTGAGCGGCAGGATCAGCGCCAGTTTCGTCTTACCGGCCAAGCTTGTAGCCAGCGCGCGCCATGCCTTGCCCATCGCTTCGTCTCCCCGTTCTGGCCCGGACATCTATCCTGCTGGAAACAGGGGCAAGAGTCCACCCGTCGCCGCGCATCGCGCACGCTTAGTCGCGGATGGGGAAAATGCTGTGACCGGGGTCACAGACGGAGCGGGGTATCAGCGCGCGAGCATCGGGCCGAGCGGCTGGCCGGCGAAGATGTGGACGTGGAGGTGGGGGATTTCCTGATGGCTGTCGAGGCCGGTGTTGGCGAGCAGGCGGTAGCCGGGGGCGACGAGACCCTGATCGCGTGCGATCTTGCCCACCGCGCGGACGAAACCCGCGATTTCGGCGTCGCTGGCGCGCTCCGAAAAATCGTCCCAGCTCACGTAAGCGCCCTTGGGAATCACCAGGATGTGCAGCGGCGCCTGCGGGTTGATGTCGTGGAAGGCGAGGGCATATTCGTCCTCGTAAACGGTCTTCGACGGCAGCTCGCCGCGCAGGATGCGCGCGAAGATGTTGCTGTCGTCATAGGGGAGGGTGGCGTCGATCGGCATGCGGAAAGCTCCTATTGGGGTCGGCCGGCCTTTTCGGCGTGGCCCGAGGTGCCGTGGCGGCGCGCCAGCTCGGCGGCGATGTCGTCCCACGACAGGCCGCGTGTCGCAAGCAGGATGGTGAGGTGGAAGACGAGGTCGGCGGCCTCGCCGGTCAGCGCGGTATCGTCCTCGGTGAGCGCCGCGATCACGGTCTCGACCGCTTCCTCGCCCAGCTTTTGCGCGATCTTGCCGCGGCCCTTGGCGGCGAGGCTCGCGACGTAGGAAGCCTCGGCGTCGCCCGCCGCGAGACGGTCGCGGACGACCGATTCCAGCCGGTCCAATGCTTCGCCCATCGCGCTCACCATCATCCGATCCTTTCGGACGCGTGCGTAGCGGCGCGCGCCGGTCGCGGCAAGCGGGCGCGAGGCCCAAAAAATTACCGCTGCGTAAACCATATCGAAACGCCCCGCGGCTAATTTCGGGCGCGCCGGGGGGCGAGATCAACTTCTATTCGAACAAGGATGATGAAAAATGGGCACCCGTTCCCAGGTGTTTTCGGCCCAGGTGTTTCTGGCTGCAACAGCCTCGGCGATTGCTTTATCGGCGAGCCCCGCGATGGCGCAGGACGACGGCGACGAAATCATCGTCACCGGCTCGCGCATCGCGAAGAGCGAATTCACCAGCGCCGACCCGATACAGGTGATCGACCCCGAGACGGCTAAGCTGCAGGGGCAGGTCCAGCTCGCCGACATACTGCAGCAGGTCCCCGCGGCGCAGGGGTCGATCCAGATCACCTCGGCGATCTCGAACCGTTTCGTCGCCAATGGTGGCAATGATGTGCAGACGGTGTCGCTGCGCGGGCTCGGTGCCGAGCGGACATTGGTGCTGATCAACGGCCGCCGCGCGGGGCCGGCGGGGATTCGCGGTTCGGTCGCGCCGTTCGACCTCAATGTGCTGCCGTTGTCGGTGGTGCGCCAGGTCGAAATACTCAAGACCGGCGCTTCGTCGATCTACGGTTCCGATGCCGTAGCGGGCGTGGTCAACATCCTGACCCGCGACGATCTCGATGGTTTCGAGGCGGGCGGCTTTTCGTCGATCACCGAGCATGGCGGCGGCGAAAGCTATGGCGCCGACGCGAGCTTCGGCAAAAAATTCGATCGCGGCCATTTGTTCGCGACGGTCGATATTTTCCACCAGCAGAATCTGACGCGCCGCGACCGCGGCTTCCTCTTCTGCTCCGAGGAATATCTCAAGCGCGAGGCCGACGGCAGCCGCGCCGACATCGTCGATTTCCGCACGGGACGCCCGGCGTGCAACAGCACCCAGGCGAACATGATCGTGTTCAGCGACTTTTCGGGGGTCGACGAAAATGGTTTCCCGACCTTCGGCCCCGGGCTGATCGCGCCGAACGGGCAGGCGATTTTCGCGGGCCAATATGGCGCCGAATTTGCGGGCGTCGGCATCCCGATCAATGCCTATAATCCGATCGGCGTGTTCGGACCCGCCGATTTCTTCGGAGTCAATTTCGACGGTCCCTCGACCGGCGCGCTCAACCAGTTCGAGCCCGCCGAGCAGGATATGGACGTCTTCTCGGGCGTGCGCCGGGTCAGCACTTTCGTCGAGGGGGCTTACGACGTCACCGACGGGATTACCGCTTATGGCGAATTCCTGTTCAGCAACCGCAAGTCGCACAACAACGGCGTCCAGCGGATCGAGCTTCAGCAGTTCACCGGCGCGTCGATGCTACCCTTCTTCCTCTGCGATCCGACGGCGTATAATTGCGACCCGGGTGACATGGGCGATCCGCTCAACGGGGAGTTCGGCGGCAACCTGATCCTGCGCCCGCGCGTGCTGGTGAAGTCGGAAAGCGAGGCCGACGTCGATTATTATCGCGGCGTGCTGGGCTTGCGCGGCGAGCTGGGCGGCGGCTGGAAATGGGATGTCCACGGCCAGCACAGCCGTTCCGACGCGAGCTATACGCAGGATGTCATCTATCAGGACGCGCTCGCGTCGCAGACCTTGCGCACGCGTTCGTGCGTCGGCACGACGACCGCGATCCGCGGCGCGGAGTGCATCGACATCGACTTCACCGATCCGCGCGTGCTGCGCGGCGATTTCACACCCGCCGAGCGCGCCTTCCTGACGGGGCGCGAGACGGGGCGGACCTTGTTCAAGCAGACATCGGCCGAGGCGCTGCTGACCGGCAAGCTGTTCGATCTGCCCGCGGGACCCGTCGGCGTGGCGTTCGGCGCGAACATCCGCCGCGACGAAATCAACGATACGCCGGGCGAGGCGACGCGCGCGGGCAATGTCGCCAATTTCACAACCTCGGGCGTCACCGCGGGGCGCACGGTGTCGAAGGAGGTCTTCGGCGAGGTCGAGCTGCCTTTGCTCGAAGGTCTGCCGATGATCGAGCGGCTGACGCTGTCGGGCGCGGCGCGCTACACGCATGTCGAGGCGACGGCGCGCGGCGGCGCGCAGGACAGTTTCAGCGATACGACGTGGAAGGTCGGCGCCGACTGGGCGGTGACCGACTGGCTGCGGTTCCGCGGCACCTGGGGGACTTCGTTCCGCGCGCCTGCGCTGTTCGAGCTTTTCCTTCAGGACCAGACGGGCTTCCTCGGCCAGTCCGACATCGATCCGTGCATCCAGAGCGCGGCACGGCTCGCGGCGGGCGCGATCAGCCAGCGCGTCTTCGACAATTGCGCCGCGGCGGGCATCGCGCCCGACTATGCCGGCGGCATCGGCCCGGCGACGATCACCTCGGGCGGCGGGCTTGGGCGGCTCAAACCCGAAACCTCGACCGCGAAGACGGTGTCGGTCATCCTGACCCCCGATCTGTCGGGCGCGCTATGGGGCGGGCTCAAGACGCGGCTCGCGGTCGATTATTTCGATATCAAGGTGAAGGACGAGATCGCGCTGCTCGGCGCGGGCAATATCCTCACCGGCTGCTATGATTCGGACAATTTCGCGACCGAACCCTTCTGCGGCCTGTTCACGCGCACCGCCGCCGGCCCCGACGCGCAGAGCGTCGCGACCGTCACCGACCGCTATGTCAACATCAGCCGTCAGCGCAATCGCGGCGTCGACCTGTCGCTCGCGATCGATCAGGACCTCGGCAATCTCGGCGCGCTGACGTTCCGCGCGCAGATGACCTGGCAAATCGAGGACAAGGTCGCGCTCTTCCCCGGCACCGAGATCGACGACAATGGCAAGATCGGCAATCCGAAATGGGTCGGCGATTTCAACCTCGGCTGGACGAAGGACAAGTGGACGCTCTTCTACGGGCTCGACGTCACCGGCGCCGCGTCGAACGAGGAAGATCTGCTGCGCGCGCAGGGCGGCGATCCGTGCCGCACATCGAGCTTCCGTCCCGGCGGGCGCTTCTGCCCCGACGTCAGCGTGCCCGCGACCTTCTATCATTCGCTGTCGCTGAGCCGCGACGTCGCCGACCGCTTCCGCATCACGCTGGGCGTCGCGAACCTTTTCGATACGCCCCCGCCGCGCGTGTCGACCGTCGTCACCGCGACGCCGGTGGTGATCGGGCAGGCGCCGGCGTTCGGGACGCAGTACGACTATCTCGGGCGGCGCTTCTTCCTCGGCGTGCGCGGGAAGATTTAGAGGCGGGGTTCGAGCTTGGCGGGTGGGGAGTTGCCATTGCTACCTCCATCTTTGTCATCCCGGGCTTGACCCGGGACCCGCCTTTTCTTCCTGACGACGGCGAAAAGGCAAGGCAGGCCCCGGGTCAAGCCCGGGGTGACGGTAAAGGGAACGTCCGCAATTAGCCGAAACCGGACGTCCTTGCTTTCCATTCTGTCCCGAAACCGGACAGAATCACCGCCAACGCCGTCGTTTTAACCCGATATTAGCTATCCCGCGTCCATAGCGGCGCCATGCAACGGCGGGACCAGAGCCGATACCGCTGGCGTGGGGGCCAGTGTTTACAGTCTGCGCGAGCCTGTATCATGCTCGTCTGGCTGGCGTTCGCGCTTGCCGCAAATCCCGCCGCCGCGCAGACGACCACGACCTACAGCAATAGCACCGCCGGCACGATCAATGCCGCCACGACCTGCACCGCGCCGCTCGTCCGCAATGTCTCGGTGAGCGCCAGCTATATCGTCGGCGACGTCGATCTCGGCCTGCTCGCGACGCACAGCTGGCGCGGCGACCTGCGTGTCACGCTGCAATCGCCCGCGGGAACGCGCGTCCAGCTCGTCGACGGCGATACCGGTTCGATCGACGGCAATAATTTCAACGCCCGCCTCGACGACGACGCAGCGCAGACGGTCAATACCGACGGCAACGGCACCAATCATTCGAATAGCGCGCCGCCCTATCAGAACAATTTCCGTCCCAATTCGCCGCTATCGGCCTTCAACGGCCAGAACAGCGCCGGGACCTGGCGGATCGAGATTTGCGACCAATATCCGTCGGCCGACAACGGCAATTTTGTGCGTGCCGACCTTTATCTCACCAGCGTGCCGTCGAACTATGCCGACCTGTCGCTGACCAAATCGGTCAGCAACGCGGCGCCGGCGTTCGGCGCGAGCATCAACTATGTGCTGAGCGTCACCAATGCGAGCGGGTCGACGCTGACCGCGACCGGCGTGACGGTGCAGGACAACCTGCCCGCGGGGTTCAACTTCACGGGCGCGTCGGGCTTCGGCAGCTATAACAGCGCGACCGGGGTATGGACGGTCGGCAGCATTCCGGCGGGGGTGACGCGGACGCTGACGATCAGCGGGACCGTCGCGGCGACCGCGGGCGCGAGCGTCACCAACATCGCCGAAGTCAGCGCCTCCTCGGCGTTCGACTTCGATTCGACCCCCGGCAATGGCGCGGCGGGCGAGGATGACTACGACAGCGCGAGCTTCACCGTATCGGGGACGCGCGTCGCGGGGACGCCGCCGACGCTCGTCTGCCCGGTCGGGTCGACGCTGCACGATTGGGACGGCGTCAGCTGGCCCGCGGGCACGACGAGCGGCAGCGCAGCACTGACCGCGATCGGCACGGCAAATTTCAACATCGCGATCAGCGGGGGCAGTTTCCTCAGCAATGCGACCTATGGCGGCCAGTCGCCGACGCGGCAGAATGTCGTCACCGGGGGGCTGGCGCCGGCGCAATATTCGATCTTCGAGCTCGTCGATTTCACCGGCCAGACGGGGACCGTCACCTCGACGATCACGCTGCCGACCGCGGTGCCCGGCGCGCAGTTCCGGCTGTTCGACGTCGATTATTCGTCGGGCCAGTTCGCCGACCGCGTCACCGTCACCGGCACCTATAATGGCGCCGCCGTTATGCCCATACTCACCAACGGCACCGCCAATTATGTGATCGGGAACAGCGCTTATGGCGACGCGCTATCGGCCGACGGCAGCGCCGACGGCACCGTCACCGTGACCTTCAACGCGCCGGTGGACAGCATCACCATCGAATATGGCAGCCACAGCCTCGCCCCCGCCAATCCGGGGCAGCAGGGCATGGCGCTCCACGACATCATCTTCTGCCGCCCGACCACCAACCTGACGATCGCGAAGACGAGCAGCGTCGTCAGCGATCCGGTCAACGGCACGACCAATCCCAAGGCGATTCCCGGCGCCCGGATGCGATACTGCATCCTCGTCACCAACAATGGCAGCGGCACCGCGACGGGCATCGCCCTCGCCGATCCGCTGCCCGCCGGAACGAGCTTTGTCGCCGGATCGCTGCGCAGCGGGACGAACTGCGCGGGCGCGACGAGCGTGGAAGACGACAATGCGAGCGGCGCCGACGAGAGCGACCCGTTCGGCGCGTCGGTCGCGGGCACGACCGTCGCCGCGGCCACCGCGACGCTGTTGCCCGCCGCCGCGATGGCGATCGCGTTCGACGTCGTAATCAACTGACGATCGGCCCCGATTGCATTCTATACCGGATAGTCTAAATGCGCGGCATGAGCACGCGCACCGCCTCCGACAGTAACGATCCCATCGTCGAAACCCGCGACCAGCTCGCGGCGCCCATGATCAAGGGCGAAAAGCCCAGGGACCGCTGGCGCATCGGCACCGAGCACGAGAAATTCGTCTATCGCACCGCCGATCATCGCGCGCCCTCCTATGACGAACCCGGGGGCATCCACGACCTGCTCATGGCGCTGACGCGCTTCGGCTGGGAGCCGGTGATCGAGGGCGGCAAGGTGATCGCGCTGGCGGGCAGCGACGGCACCGTCAGCCTCGAACCCGCGGGCCAATTGGAACTTTCCGGCGCGCCGCTCGAAAATCTCCACCAGACCTGCGCCGAGACCGGGCGGCACCTCAAGCAGGTGAAGGAAGTCGGTGCCGAACTCGGGCTCGGTTTCCTCGGGCTCGGCATGTGGCCCGACAAGACGCGCGAAGAACTGCCGATCATGCCCAAGGGGCGTTACAAGATCATGCTCGACCATATGCCGCGCGTCGGCAGCCTCGGGCTCGACATGATGCTGCGCACCTGCACGATCCAGACCAACCTCGACTATGCGAGCGAGGCCGACATGGTGCAGAAATTCCGCGTCAGCCTCGCCCTGCAACCGCTCGCGACTGCGCTCTTCGCCTCCTCGCCCTTCACCGAAGGGCGGCCCAACTCCTATATGTCGTACCGCAGCCATATCTGGACCGACACCGATCCCGCGCGCACCGGCATGCTGCCCTTCGTGTTCGACGAGGGTTTCGGCTACGAACGCTATGTCGACTATATGCTCGACGTGCCGATGTATTTCGTCTTTCGCGACGGCAAATATATCGACGCCGCGGGGCAGAGCTTCCGCGACTTTCTGAAGGGCGAGCTGCCTGCGCTTCCGGGCGAGAAGCCGCGCCTCTCCGACTGGAACGACCATCTTTCGACCGCCTTTCCCGAAGTGCGGCTCAAAAGCTTCCTCGAAATGCGCGGCGCCGACGGCGGGCCGTGGAACCGCATCTGCGCGCTGCCGGCGCTGTGGGTCGGGCTGCTCTACGACCAGGGCGCGCTCGACGCCGCCTGGGATCTCGTCAAGGGCTGGAGCATTGCGGAGCAGCAGAGCCTGCGCGACGCGGTGCCCCGCGACGGACTCTGCGCCCCCGCGCCCGGCGGCGGCACCGTCGGCGATCTCGCGCATCATGTGCTCGACATCGCGGCGGCGGGCCTCAAGGCGCGCGGCGAGGTCAATTCGATGGGCGACAACGAGGTCGGCTTCCTCGAACCGCTCCGCCGCATCGCCAAAAGCGGCAAATCGCCCGCGCACGACCTGCTCGACCGCTATGAGGGGCCGTGGAACCACGATCTTTCGAAAATCTACGACGAGCTGAGCTTCTGACGGCAGGGATAGAAAGCTGGACAAGCCCGCCGCGCTCTGGTGAAGCCGCGGGCATGGCCGAGGTCAAATTGCATCCCGACTGGCTCGCCCGCATCGGCGGCGAGTTCGAGCAGCCCTATATGGCGGCGTTGAAGCAATTCCTGGCGGGTGAGCGCGACAAGGGGAAGGCGATCTTTCCGCGCCCGCGCGACTGGTTCGCCGCGCTCGACGCGACGCCGCCCCAGGATGTGCGCGTGGTGATCCTGGGGCAGGACCCCTATCACGGGCCGGGGCAGGCGCACGGGCTCTGTTTTTCGGTGCAGCCCGGCGTGCGAACGCCGCCGAGCCTCGTCAACATCTACAAGGAAATGAAGAGCGACCTCGGCATCCCGCCCGCTTCGCACGGTTACCTCAAACATTGGGCCGAGCAGGGTGTGCTGCTGCTCAACAATTGCCTGACGGTCGAGAGCGGCATGGCCGCGTCGCATCAGGGCAAGGGGTGGGAGAAGTTCACCGACGCCGCGGTCGCCGCGGTCGCCGCCGATCCGGCGCCCAAGGTCTTCATCCTGTGGGGCAGCCATGCGCAGAAGAAGGCGGCGAACGTGCCGGGGCTGGGGCCCGACGCCCCGCACCTGATCCTGCGCGCGCCGCATCCCTCGCCGCTGTCGGCGCATAACGGCTTTTTCGGGTCGCGGCCGTTCAGCCAGGCGAACGCCTTTCTGGAGGCGCAGGGGCGCGGCGCCATCGACTGGCGCCTGCCGGAGAAGCCCGAAGCGTGAGCATATTGGCCGATCCGGCGACGCTGGCGATTCTGGTCGTCGCGGTCGTGCTGCTCGGCATGGCGAAGGGCGGGCTCGCCGGGGTCGGCGCGCTCGCGACACCGCTCGCGGCACTGGTGCTGCCGCCGGCGACCGCGGCGGCGCTGCTGCTGCCGGTCCTGATCGTGCAGGACGTGATCAGCGTCTGGTCGTTCCGCAAGACGTGGGACGGCTGGATCATCGGCTGGATGCTGCCCGGCGCCGCGCTCGGCATCCTCGCGGGCTGGTATTATGCCGAACGGGTGAACGAGGCGCAGTTGATGGCGGCGCTGGGCGCGATCACGCTCGCCTTCGGGCTTTACCGCCTGTGGGTCGAACGCGGCGGGCGGATCGTCGCCGCGTCGCGGTCGCCGGGCTGGGTCGGCAGCCTGTTCGGCTTCGCGACCGGGCTGACGAGTCAGATCGCGCACGCCGGCGGGCCGCCGTTCCAGATGTGGGTGACGCCGCGCCGCCTGCCGCACCTTTTCTTCATCGGAACGAGTTCGGTCCTCTTCGCGCTGATCAACTGGATGAAGGTGCCCGCCTATCTGGCGCTCGGCGCCTTTCCGCACGAGGTCGTCGTCGCGGCGCTGCTGCTGATGCCGCTCGCGATCGTCTCGACGCTGCTGACGGTGCGCTGGATGAAGCGGATGAACCCCGAACGCTTCTATGTGCTCATCTATGCGCTGATGGTGTTGCTCGGCGCCAAGCTGCTCTGGGACGGGCTCGCGGGATGAGCGCGCCGGTCATCCTCGTCGATGCCGACGCCTGCCCGGTGAAGGACGAAATCTATCGCGTCGCCTGGCGGCACGAGGTGCCGGTCAAGGTCGTGAGCAACAGCCGGCTGCGCGTCCCCGAGCATCCGTTGATCGAGCGGGTGGTCGTCTCGGACGGCTTCGACGCCGCCGACGACTGGATCGCCGAAGCGGCGGATGCGCGGAGTATCGTGATCACCGCCGACATATTGCTCGCCGACCGTGCATTGAAAGCAGGCGCGACGGTGCTCGGCCCGAACGGCAAGCCCTTCACCGCGGCGTCGATCGGCCCCGCGATCGCGACGCGTGCGATTATGGCCGACCTGCGCGCGGGCATGGACGGCCGGGTCGGCGGACCACCGCCCTTTTCGAAGGCCGATCGCTCGCAATTTCTGCAGGCGCTCGATACGGCGCTGGTGCGGCTGAAGCGCGGATAGAAAGTTTCTTTCTTTTCTTTTCAAGTCTTTGTGAGTTTTTCTCCGGCGAGTGATGGCGATCACCGCCGGGCGCGCCGCCGCGCGGCATAAGTCGGGTCATCGGGAAAGACCCGAGCCCCATTCGAAACATACCGAACCACTTTGGAAAGGAATGACGATGACCAGGAAGATGATTCTCGCCCCCGCTCTCGCCCTCACCATCCTCATGTCGGTGACCCCCGCGATGGCTCAGTCGGCGCAGCCCGTGCAGGGCGGCATGACGCTGACCTCGAACCCGATCCAGATTCTGATCGGCCTGCTGCTGCCCGCGGTGCAGAAGGTCCGCGAAGCCGCAGCGCGCTAGGCCCGACCGGTTTCCTATCCGGGCCGCCCCACCACGGCGGTCCGGAACCACAGCCCTCCCGCCCCTGCGACCCAGGCGGGAGGGCTGTCTCGTTTTCACGCGCTAGCCCGCGGTGCCCGCCGCCTGCATCTCGGCGATCAGCGCGTTGTCGATTTCCTTCGCGCGCTGATAGGCCGGGCGTTCGCGAAGCCCGGCGGCATAGGCCTCGAACGCCGGGCGCGGCGCGATCGTGCCGAACTGCAGTCCCCAGTCGATCTGGCTGCCGACATAGACGTCGGCGGCGCTGAAACGATCGCCCGCGACGAAGGCCTTGTCCGCGACCGCGCTTTCGAGCGTGTCGAGCGCCGCGGCGAGCGAGCCGAAGCCCGCCATGCGCTGCTGGTCGACATCGGGTTCGATCCCGAAATGCTTGGCGGTGATCGCCTGCTCGACGGGGCCCGCGGTGAAAAAGAGCCAGCGATAATAATCGGCGCGGCCGGCCGGGTCGGGCGCGAGGCCCTTTTCGGGGAAGGCGTCGGCGAGATAGGCGCAGATCGCGGCGCATTCGGTGACCGTCTTGTCCCTGTGGACGATCGCCGGAACCTTGCCCATCGGGTTTATCTTGAGATAGGCGGCGTCCTTCATCGTCGTGCCATAATCGAGGATGCGCGGTTCATAGGGCGCGCCGACCTCTTCGAGCATCCAGCGCGCGATCTGTCCGCGCGACATCGGGTTGGTGTAGAAAATCAGTTTGTCGGCCATCGCGCTTCTCCCACAGGTTTCGATTCGAATGAGAACATATCAAGAACAAGGTTCGACTGCCAGCGGACTTGTTTTGTCATGCCAGCGGGCTAAGGCAAAGCGATGAGCGACGAACGCATCTGGACCGCCGCCGTGCTGGTGATCGGTGACGAGATTCTCTCGGGCCGCACGCAGGACAAGAATGTATCGCAGATCGCGACCTGGCTCGACGTGCAAGGGATTCGCCTGCGCGAGGTGCGCATCGTGCCCGATGTCGAGGACGAGATCGTCGATGCGCTGAACGCGATCCGCGCGCGCTACGACTATGTCTTCACCACCGGCGGCATCGGCCCGACGCACGACGACATCACCGTCGACGCGGTCGCGAAGGCGCTCGGCGTCGGCGTCATCGTCCATCCAGAGGCGCGCGCGATCCTCGAGGGCTATTACAGCAAGCGCGGCGGCGAGCTGACCGAAGCACGGCTGCGCATGGCGCGCACCCCCGCCGGTGCCGAGCTGATCCCCAACCGCATGTCGGGCGCGCCGGGCATCCGCATCGGCAATCTGTTCGTGATGGCGGGAGTGCCGCACATCACCGCGGGCATGCTCGATGCGCTGACCGGCGAGCTCGAAGGCGGCAAGCCGCTCGTCGCGCACACGATCGGCGCCTGGGCGCCCGAAAGCGAGATCGCCGACCTGCTCCGCCTTGGCGAAAAGGATCACCCCGGCGTCGCGATCGGCAGCTATCCCTTCTTTCGCGACGGCAAGGTCGGGGCGAATTTCGTCATTCGTTCGACCGAAGGTGCCGAGGTCGCGGCGTGCGTCGCGATGCTCACCGCGGGTTTCGAGACGCTCGGCTATGCGGTGACCGACGGCGGCATCTGATCGACCGGCTGTGCGCGCGGCAGGCGGCGCAGCATCGCAATCGCGAGCAGCCCGAAGACGGCGGCGACGACGAACGCCGCGCCCGGGAAATGCACCGGCGCCTTGTCGGCGGTGAAATAGGCCATCGTCCCGGTGAGCAGCAGCGGCGCGACGAGCTGGCCCAGCCCCATCGCCATCGCCGAAATTCCCTGCACCTCGCCCTGCGTCTCGGCCGTCGCGCGGCGCGACATCATCGCCATCAGCGACGGCTGCACCGGCGCCTGCAGCGCGACGGGGATCAGCAGCAGGAAGGCGCCGATCGTCGAGGTGGTGAAGGCATAGCCGATATAGACGGCGACCGCGACGAGGATGCCGAGCGTCGCCGCGTCGCGCTCGCCGAAGCGCGCGACCGCGGGGCCGACGACGAAGACCTGCCCCAATGCGATCATCACGCCGACCGCGGCGAGGCTCGCGCCGATCATCCCCGGCGTCCAGCCGAGCTGCGCGATGCAATAGAAGCTCCACGTCATCGGATAGACGAGGCTCGCGATCTGCCAAAGCACGAGCACCCCCGCGACGCCGTCCATCCCGGGCAGCGCGCGCATCGTCTTCCACGCGCCGAGCGGGTTGGCGCGGCGCCAGTCGAAGGCGCGGCGGCGCTCGGGCGGCAGCGTTTCGGGGAAGATGAAGAGGCCGTAGAGCATGTTCGCGGCGGCGAGAATCGCCGCGACGACGAACGGCGCGCGCGGGCTGATCTCGCCGAGGAAGCCGCCGATCGCGGGCCCGGCGACGAAGCCGACGCCGAAGGCCGCGCCGACGAAGCCGAAGTTGCGCGCGCGGTCTTCGGGCGCGGTGATGTCGGCGATCGCCGCCTGCGCCGCCCCGTAGCTGCTACCAAAAATGCCCGACAGCGCGCGCGCGACGAACAGCCAGGGCAGGGTCTCGACGATCGTCAGCAGCGCATAATCGACCGCGAGCCCGCCAAGTGCGAGCAGCAGCACGCGCCGCCGCCCGAAGCGGTCGGAGAGGTTGCCGAGCACGGGTGAGGCGAGAAAGGTCGCGACCGCCATGACGAGGCCGATCCACGCGCCGACCTCGATCGCATGCGGCAGATCGATCTCGCCGACCTCCATCACGAGCTGCGGCAGCACCGGCATGATGATGCCGAAGCCGACCGCGTCCATGAAAATCGTCGCGACGATGAACGGAATGGTGCGCGAAGGCGTCACTTGTGCTTTTCCTTTGTTCTATTAAGCGCCACCGAACCCTCCCTCATGCGTTGCCGATAGATGAAACTCGAAATCTCCGCCTCCCTAAATTACCGGCTGTCCGAACCCGTCGACTTGATGCTTCAGATCGAGGCGGCGGACGGGCATGGCCAGCGCGTTCTGGACGCGTCGCTCGACCTCGGCGCGCCCGAGGTTCTGGCGCGCGTTCCGGCATCGGGCGGCGTCTGCGAGCCGATCTGGCTGCGCGGCGAAGGCACGCTCCGCGCCCGATATCGCGCGCGGGTCGAGATCGACCGGCCGGCGGTCGACTTTCGCGCGCTCGCGGCGGTGCCGCTCCACCGCCTTCCGGCCAGCGCGGTCCCCTATCTCAACGAATCGCGCTATTGTCCGTCGAACAAATTTCACGCCTTCGTCGACCGGCGCTTCGGCGAGCTCGAAGGCGGCGAGAAAATCGGCCGGATGCGCGACTGGATCGAAAGCCGCTTCACCTATGTTTCGGGCGCGAGCAACAGCGAGACGGGCGCGCTCGACAGCTTCGTCGAGCGGCGCGGCGTCTGCCGCGACTATACGCACGTAATGATCGCGCTCGCGCGCGCCGCGCATATCCCGGCGCGCATGGCGAGCGTCTATGCGCTTGGCGTGAACCCGCAGGATTTCCACGCCGTCGCCGAAGTCTATCTCGACGGCGACTGGCATATGGTCGACGCGACGGGGATGACGCTCCCGACCGAAACGGCGCGCATCTGCACCGGCCGCGACGCCGCCGACATCGCCTTCCTCACCGCCTATCGCGAGATCCAGTTTATCGAGCAAGCGGTGACGGTGGAAAAGATTTAGGTCCGGCGTGGCAAAGCCACGCCGTCAGTCCCGCTGCGCGGGCTGGCCGAGCTTTCGCTGATCGCGATTTAGCGCCGCTAAATCGCTGCGAAAGCCTGGAGCGGGTGAAGGGAATCGAACCCTCGTCGTAAGCTTGGGAAGCTTCTGCTCTACCATTGAGCTACACCCGCGCGCCGTTTCCGGCCTTTGCCGCCTTCCGGCGCAGCGGTCAATCCTTCAGCGCGCCGATTCGAGGATCGTCTCCATCGCGACGAAGGTCGAGGTGCTGGCGACGTGCGGCAGGCTTGAGATTTTTTCGCCGAGCACGATGCGATAGCGGCGGATGTCGGGGGTGCGGACCTTCAGAAGATAGTCGAAGCTGCTCGCGATCATATGGCATTCCTCGACCTCGGGAATCCGCCGCACCGCAGCGTTGAACTGCTTCAACGCCTCCTCGCGCGTGTCGGACAGCTTGACCTCGGTGAAAGCGACATGGTCGAGCCCGACCTTGGCCGGATCGACGATCGCGCGGAAGCCGGTGATCAGCCCGCTGTCGACGAGGCGCTTCACGCGCTGCTGGCACGGGGTTTTCGACAGCCCGACCTGCAACGCCAGCTCGGTAAAGGTGATCCGCCCGTCGCGGCCCAGAATCGCGAGGATCTTGCGATCATATTCGTCCAGTTCGACTGTCGAGGAGCTATTTTTCATGTGAATCGACTAGGATTATTCCAAAACTTGGTCAATTCGTATATGAAATGCTCGTAAACAAGTCGGATTGCCTTATGGCGATATGGTAACAAGGCACCATGACCCAAAGCCCCGACCGCGCCGCCCTCCGTACTTTCGCCCGCCGCAGCGAAACCGACATCGTCGCCGAGCTGCGGGCCGCCCTCGCGACCTCGTCCGCCAGCGTCGAAGCGGTGACGCGGCGCGGGCTCGAACTGATCCGCAAGGCGAAGGCCGAGGGCGAGCGCGAGACGCTCGTCGCGCAGCTGATGAACCGCTATCGCCTGTCGACCGAGGAGGGCGTCGTGCTGATGTGCCTCGCCGAGGCGCTGCTGCGCGTTCCCGACAATGCGACCGCCAATGCGCTGATCCGCGACAAGATCGCGGGGCGCCACTGGGCCGAGGGCGACGATGACGACAGCCCGCTGGTCGTCGCGCTGTCGGCGCGCGGGCTGTCGCTCGGCTCGGCGACGTTGATGCTCGATGCGATGGGCAGCAAGGCGAACCCGCTGAGCCTGCTCAAATCGATGATTCGCCGCTCGGGCGAGCCGGTGATCCGCCAGGCGGCGCTCGCCGCGATGAAATTGCTCGGCCAGCAGTTCGTGATGGGCGAGACGATCGACGCCGCGGTCAAGCGCGCCGACAAGGAAAAGAGCGAACTCGCGAGCTTCGACATGCTCGGCGAAGCGGCGCGTACCGCCGAAGATGCCGCACGCTATTACGAGAGCTATGCCGCGGCGATCCAGCGCATCGGCAAGGGCGCGAAGCCCGGCGACCCGCACGCCAACCACGGTATTTCGATCAAGCTGTCGGCGCTCCACCCGCGCTATGAATATCTGCAGCGCGCGCGCGTTACGGGCGAGCTGATCCCGCGCGTGATCGAGCTTGCGAAAGCGGCGCGCGCTGTGAACATCCCGCTGATGATCGACGCCGAGGAAAGCGACCGGCTCGAACCGCATATGGACGTGTTCGCGGCGCTGATCGACGCCGGGATCGCCGACGGCTGGACCGGGCTCGGCATCGTGATCCAGGCGTATCAGAAGCGCGCGCCCGCGGTGATCGACTGGCTCGCGAACCGCGCGCGGGCGCGCGGGATCAAGCTGTCGATGCGCCTCGTCAAGGGCGCCTATTGGGATACCGAGATCAAGCGCGCGCAGACGCTCGGGCTCGGCGATTTTCCGGTCTTCACGGCAAAGCTGCACACCGACCTCAACTATATGCGCTGCGCGCAATTGCTGCGCGACTGTCAGGATTGCATCTATCCGGCGTTCGCGAGCCACAATGCGATGACGCTCGCCTTCGTCGCCGAGCTGTTCGCGGGCGCCGATTACGAGCTGCAGCGGCTGCACGGCATGGGCGAGGGCGCGCACGACGCGCTCGTCGCGCTGTTCCCGCCGCCGCGCCCCGTGCGCGTCTATGCGCCGGTCGGCACGCACCGCGACCTGCTCGCCTATCTCGTCCGCCGCCTGCTCGAAAATGGAGCGAACTCGAGCTTCGTGCATCAATTCTCCGATCCCGACGTCAGCGCCGAACAGCTCGCGATCGACCCGCGCAGCGTGGCGAGCCCCGCGGCGCCCGTCATCGCGACGGGGCTGGACCTGTTCGATCCGGTGCGGCGCAATTCGCGCGGCTACGACCTTGGCGATCCGGGCGTGCCCGAGGCGCTGGTCGCGGCGATCGGCGCGGCGCGGCGCGGCGATCTGGTCGCGGCACCGATCGTCGGCGGCGTCTCGCGCAAGGGCAAGGCCGAGCCGGTGCGCAACCCCGCGACGGGCGCGGTCGTCGGGCAGGTGATCGAGGCCGGTGCGGCGGTGGTCGCCGACGCGGTCGCCGCGGCGCGCGCGGCGCACGACAATTGGAGCCTCGCCGGCGGCGCCTTCCGCGCCGAGCGCCTCGAACGCGCCGCCGACCTGCTCGAGGAGCAGGACGCGCTCTTCCTCGGCCTCGCGATCGACGAGGCGGGCAAGACGCTCGTCGACGCGGTCGCCGAGGTGCGCGAGGCGGTCGATTTCCTCCGCTATTATGCGGCACAAGCGCGCGCCGACTTCACTTACCCGATCGCGCTCCCCGGCCCGACGGGCGAGCGCAACGAGCTGATGCTCGAAGGCAAGGGGGTGTTCGTTTGCATCAGCCCGTGGAACTTCCCGCTCGCGATCTTCCTCGGGCAGGTGTCGGCGGCGCTCGCCGCGGGCAACGCGGTGCTCGCCAAGCCCGCCGAACAGACGCCGCTGATCGCCCACGCCGCGATCGAACTGCTGCTCGAAGCGGGCATCCCGGGCGATGTGCTTGCCTATCTTCCCGGCCGCGGCGAGACCGTCGGCGCGGCGTTGACGAGCAACAACGACATCATCGGCGTCGCGTTCACCGGATCGACCGAGGTCGCGCGGATGATCAACCGCAGCCTAGCGGGGC
Source organism: Sphingopyxis sp. (assembly GCF_035686825.1). Classification (GTDB taxonomy): domain Bacteria; phylum Pseudomonadota; class Alphaproteobacteria; order Sphingomonadales; family Sphingomonadaceae; genus Sphingopyxis. The sequence continues at coordinate 236,905 of NZ_DASRYZ010000001.1, forward strand.
GCGACGGGCCGATCGCGACGCTGATCGCCGAAACCGGCGGCGCCAACGCGATGATCGTCGATTCGACCGCGCTCCCCGAACAGGTCGCGCGCGATGCCGTCGCCAGTGCCTTCCAGTCGGCGGGGCAGCGCTGTTCGGCGCTGCGGCTGCTGTGCGTTCAGGAAGATGTCGCCGATACGATGATCGAGATGGTCGCGGGCGCGATGGCCGAACTCAATATCGGCGATCCGTCGATCCTCGCGACTGACGTAGGGCCGATCATCGACGAGGAGGCGCGGGCGAATATCGCGGCTTATGTCGCCGAAGCGCGCGCCGCGGGCCGCGTGATCGCCGAAGCCGGGCGGACGAACCTGCTCGCGGACGGCCATTTCGTGCCGCCCGTCCTGATCCGCCTCGACCATGTCACCGATCTGAAGCGCGAGATTTTCGGGCCGGTGCTCCACGTCGCGACGTGGAAGGGCGGCGAGCTCGACGCGCTGATCGATGCGATCAATGCCTCGGGCTATGGGCTGACCTTGGGCGTCCACACGCGCATCGACGGCGTGGCGGCGCATATCGCGGCGCGCGCGGCGGTCGGCAACGTCTATGTCAACCGCAACCAGATCGGCGCGATCGTCGGGTCGCAGCCCTTCGGCGGGCGCGGCCTGTCGGGGACGGGGCCAAAGGCGGGCGGCCCGCACTATCTGCACCGCTTCGCCGAGGAGAAGTCGATTTCGACCGACATCACCGCGGCGGGCGGCAATGCGGCGCTGATGGCGGGGTGAAACGCGGACGCGCGTCGGGCGGATCAGACTTCAGCTGAAACCACGAGGCCCGATACAGAGTGGACGGCTGTCCCGGGCAAATACGTCCGAAAGCGTCTCGCGGCGGAGTGCCGCGGCGACCTTATGTTTTTGGCGCCCCCCGCAGCGAAGACGGCCTAGCCTTTTCGCGGCCGCGCACCAACTGAAATTTACGTTCCGGGCACGCCGAGAAGCTGCGCCTGCGCCTTGAGGCGTCCCGCCGCGGCAGGGTTGGCGGCGATGCCGTCCTTCAGCGCCTGCGCCGCCTTCGCGGTTTCGCCCAACGTCATCCGGCTGCGCATCAGCATGATCCAGCGGTCGACGTCGGCGGGGTTGGCTTTCAGCTTGGCTTCGAGGCCGCTCACCATGCCCTCGATCATCGCGTCCTGCTGCCCCTTGGGGAGCTGCGACGCGGCTTCCATGTCGGCGCGGCTCGGGCCCGGGATCGCGCGCGCGGCGACGGGCATTTCGTCGGCGGTCAGCGGTCTTGGCTGCGTGCTCGCAAGGCGCGCCGCGACGTCGATCTGGTGGATCTGGCCGACCTGTTCGATCGTGCGGCGCAGGTCCGCCTCCCACGGCGCGCCCTGCGGCGTGTCGGCGAGCAGCGCGAACCAGTCTTCGATCGCGCCCTTATGATCGCCGCCGATGTCCTTCTTGACCGCGAGGAAATAGCGCGCGCGCGGATCCTTCGCATCGAGTGCGATCGCCTTTTCGAAGGCTTGCGAAGCGGCGAGGGGCATCGGGTCGCTGTCGCTCGCCATCACCCGCGCTTCGCCGAGCGCCGACCAGAGACCCGCCGATTCGGGGGAAAGCGCGACGGCCTTTTCATAAGCCGCGATCGCCCCCGCGAAATCGCTGAGGTCGAATTTCGCGGCGCCGAGCGCGGTCCACGCGTCGGCGCTGCCCGGCTCGCGCTGTGTCCGGGCTTCGAGCTCGGCGAGCTGGTCGGACGGCGCGGCGGGGCTTTCGCTGGCCGGGCCCGTGACGGACGGAGCGGAATCGCGCCAGATCGCATAGCCAACCGCCGCCGCGAGCAACACGAAGGCGGCGATCAATATCGCGCGATTGGTGCGCGTCATGCCGCCGGTCGTGCCCTCCGCCATCTTGTTGCTCTCGCTCATTTTTGCCCCTCTTTTACGCGCCGCGAAAAATGCCGGCTGTGCGCGCGGTCATATTGCCTTTGTTCGGCGATGGTGTAGCCTTTGGCATATAAGGTCGGTCAACGATACAATCGTCAGGGGTCGCACCGGCTTTCCCAGTCAACAGGGGAGGGGTGCATGGCAGTTTCGGATCACGTCGATTTTTCGACGTTCATGGAAGGCGTAAAGCGGCGCAACCCGGGGCAACCCGAGTTCGTGCAGGCGGTGCAGGAAGTGTCGGAGGACATTTTCGATTTCATCGCCGACAAGGAAGAATATCACGCGCAGCAGATATTGCGCCGCATCGCCGAGCCCGACCGGGTCGTGTCCTTCCGCGTCTGCTGGGAGGACGACAACGGCAATATCCGGGTCCAGCGCGGCTGGCGCGTCCAGAACAACAATGCGATCGGCCCCTATAAGGGCGGCATCCGTTTTCACCCGAGCGTTACCGAAAGCGTGCTCAAATTCCTCGCTTTCGAGCAGACGTTTAAAAATGCGCTGACCGGGCTGCCGATGGGCGGCGGCAAGGGCGGGTCGAACTTCAACCCCAAGGGCAAGAGCGTGCGCGAGATCATGCGCTTTTGCCAGAGCTTCATGACCGAACTTTATCGCCACATCGGCGCCGACATCGACGTGCCCGCGGGCGACATCGGCGTCGGCGGGCGCGAGATCGGCTTCATGTTCGGCCAGTACAAGCGCATCACCAACGAATTCACCGGGGTGCTCACCGGCAAGGGGCTCGAATGGGGCGGCTCGCTGATCCGCACCGAGGCGACGGGCTATGGCGCGGTCTATTTCCTCGCCAACATGCTCGCCGCGAAGGGGCAGGATCTGGTCGGCAAGAGCGCGGTGATCTCCGGATCGGGCAATGTTGCGACGCATGCGGCCGAAAAGATCGTTCAGCTCGGCGGCAAGGTGCTGACGCTATCGGATTCGGGCGGCTTCATCCACGATCCCGACGGCATCAGTCAGGAGAAGATCGACTGGGTGAAGGCGCACAAAACGCATCGCCGCGGCCGGATCGAGGAATATTGCGAGGAGTTCAAAGGCGCGAGCTTTACGCCCGGCAAGACGCCGTGGGGCGTGAAGTGCGATGTCGCCTTGCCCTGCGCAACGCAGAACGAGCTGCTCGGCGAGGATGCGAAGACGCTGGTCAAGAACGGCTGCATCGCGGTCAGCGAGGGCGCCAATATGCCGACCAACCTCGACGGAGTGCATGTCTTCAAGGATGCGAAGATCATGTTCGCGCCGGGCAAGGCGGCGAATGCCGGCGGCGTCGCGGTCTCGGGGCTCGAGATGAGCCAGAACAGCGGTCGCCGCGCGTGGAGCGAGGGCGAGCTTCAACAGATGCTCAAGGATATCATGGACGGTATCCACGCGCGCTGCCTGACCTATGGCGATCAGGGCAATGGCTATATCGACTATGTGAAGGGCGCCAATATCGCGGGATTCAAGAAGGTTGCCGACGCGATGCTGGCTTTCGGGGTGGTGTAAATCGATCCAGGGCGTAATAAGCGCCGGGTTGGGCAAAAGGGGTACTGCGGATGACGGCGCACGCTGGGAAGGAGCGCGGCGATCGGCCTCGGGCGGCATTAGCCGCCCGTCTTCCCACACGCGCGGCATTTGCCGTTCTGGCGGCGATGCTGTTCGCGCTCGCCATTGCGGCGTTCGTCTTCGCGCCGCCCGCGCGCTCGCAGGGCGAAACCGGCGCGCGTTATACCGGCGTCGCCTCGTGCGCGGGGTCGACCTGCCACGGCCGGATGGAGGGCGACGGCACAATCGTCCGCCAGGACGAGCTGATGAAATGGCAGGAGCCCTCGACCCCCGGCGGCGCGCACAGCCGCGCCTGGGCGGTCCTCAATAACAATCGCAGCCAGTTCATCGCGCGCAATCTCGGCATCGGCGATCCCGCCAAGGCGCAGATGTGCCTTGGCTGTCACAGCACCGCGGGCACCGCGCGCGCGGTGCCGGTCGAGGATGGCGTCGGCTGCGAATCGTGCCACGGTCCGGCGGGCGGCTGGCTCGCGAGCCATTATGCCGGAGTGGGCACCAACGCCGATCCCGACCGCGAAATGCGCGACAAGCATCTCGCCAACCTGTCGGCGGGGCTCAAGAAGCTCGAGGACCCGGTGGTCCGTGCGGGCGTTTGCGTGGACTGCCATTTCGGTTCGGCGGCCGACGGCCAGTTCGTCACCCACCGCATCATGGCGGCGGGGCATCCGCGCATCTCGTTCGAACTCGACCTCTTTTCGTCGCTGCAGGCGCATCATCAGGAGGACGCCGATTATGGCTGGCGCAAGTTCGGCGCGGCGGGCCGGCGCACCGACCATGTCCAGATGTGGGCGGTGGGACAGGCGACCGCGATCGAGCGCAGCCTCGCTCTGTTCCAGACGCGGCGCGGGACCGAGGGGATATTTCCCGAATTCACTTTTCTCGACTGCCACAGCTGCCATCGCCGCATCTTCGACCAGGCTAAGCCGGTGCGCACAGGGCTCGACAATCCGGGGCGCAATCTTCCCGAGGGCATGCCCGCCTATAATGACGAGAATCTGATCATGCTCGCCGCCGCGGCGCGCATGGCGTCGCCCGCGCTCGCCGACCAGCTCGCGGCGCGCACCGCCGCCTTCCACAAGGCGATGGCAACCGACCGGGCGAGTGCGGTGCAAGCGGCGGCGCAGCTGTCGCAGACGGTCGCGGCGCTGAAATCGGCCTTCGCCTCGCGCAATTTCTCGGGCGCCGACGCCTTCGCGATGGTCGATGCGATTTCGGCGAAGGCGATCAGCGACCGCTACACCGATTATTCGGGGTCGCAGCAGGCCGTCATGGGCGTCGACACCCTGCTTAACGCGATGGTGTCGTCGGGCCGCATCACGGTCGGCGCGGCGGCGGGCATCCGCGGTGACATCGATCGCGCCTATGCCGCGGTCAAGGATCCCAATGCCTATAAGCCGTCCGAATTCCAGGCCTCGTTCGGCAGCGCGGTGCGCGCGATCGGGGCGCTGCGGTAAGATCATGCGAAGCAAGACCTCTCTTTTCCGTTCGGCCGCCTTTGCTGCGATGGGCGCATTGCTGCTGACGTCATGCGGCGGGGGCGATGGTGGAACGCCGACCCCGACCCCCACCCCGACGCCGACCCCTACTCCCACGCCGACGGGCGGGCTCTACACGCCGCCCGCCGCCGCGGCGCTGACCACCGCCGACGTCGAACGCGTGCTCGCGCAGGCGATCGCGGAGGCGCAGGCGCGCGGCCTGCCGTCGGTGATCGCGGTGACCGACCGCGTTGGCAATGTGCTCGGCGTTTTTCGCATGAACGGCGCGCGCGCCACCGCGACGACCTCGCCCGCGCCCAATGGCGACAATATCGACGCGCAGAACGTCACCTTCCCCGCCGAGGGGGGCGCGATCGCCAAGGCGGTGACCGGCGCTTACCTCTCGAGTGGCGGAAACGCCTTTTCGACGCGCACCGCGAGCCAGATCGTCCAGGAACATTTCCCGCCCGCGCCGACGACCGCCGGGCTCGAAAGCGGGCCCCTGTTCGGCGTGCAGTTCAGCCAGCTGCCGTGCAGCGACCTCGCGGCGCGTTTCGGCGCGGCGGGCAGCGCGGCGCTGATCGGGCCCAAACGCTCGCCGCTCGGCCTCGCCGCCGATCCGGGCGGGCTGCCGCTCTACAAGAATGGCGTGCTCGTCGGCGGCATCGGGGTGATGGGCGACGGCGTCTACGGCAGCGACCCCAATATCCTCGATGTCGACAATGATCCCGAGGAGTTCATCGCGCTTGCGGGGACGCGCGGGTTCGAGGCGCCGGGCGCGATCACCGCCGACAAGATTGCCGTCGACGGCACGACCCTGCGTTTCTCCGACGCGACCTTCGCCGGAGTGATGACGAGCGGCGGCGCGAGTTTCGCGAGCCTCAACGGAACCGCGGGCAGTCTTGTCGCGGTCATCGGCTATGCCAATGCCGCGATCACCGCGGGGATCGCCTATGGCACCGAAGCGTCGGGCATTCGCGCGTCGACCGCAGCCGAATTTTCGAACCGCGACGCCTTTGTGCTCACCGACGGCAGCGGCGCGAACCGCTACCCGATCCGCGCCGGCACCGACGGCGCGAGCAACAGCGCGCCGCTGACCGCCGCCGAGACGCGCGCGGTGCTCGAAGAGGCGTTCGCGGTGATGAGCCGCGCGCGCGCGCAGATCCGCCGCCCGCTCGACAGCCGCGCGCAGGTGACGATCAGCATCGTCGACACGCACGGCGCGGTGCTCGGCATCGTGCGCTCGCCCGACGCGCCGATTTTCGGCACCGATGTCAGCCTGCAGAAGGCGCGCACCGCCGCCTTCTTCTCGGGCGCGCAGGCGGGAGCCGAGCTGAACGCCAACGCCAGCGCCGACGTGCGCCAATTCGTCGCCGCGACGCGGACATTCCTGAGCGATCCGGCGGCGCTCACCGGCACGATCGCCTTCGCCGACCGTTCGGGGGGCAATTTGTCGCGGCCCTATTTCCCCGATGGCGAGGTCGGGCGGCCGCACGGTCCGCTGTCGCGCCCGATCGCACAGTTCAACCCTTTCTCGACCGGACTGCAGTCGGCGCTGATCATCGGCAATCTGGGGCAGCATCTCGGCTTCGTGTCGGGCGCGAGTCCGACCGACACGCCGGCGCGCTGCACGACCTTGCCCGACGTCGCGCCGGGGCGGAACCGGCTGCAGAACGGCATCCAGATCTTCCCCGGATCGGTGCCCATCTATCGCGGCAACAGCCTTGTCGGCGCGATCGGGGTGTCGGGCGATGGCATCGACCAGGACGACATGATCAGCTTTTTGGGGACGCACAACGGCGGCGCCCGCGTCGGCGGCATCGGCAATGCGCCGAAAGCGATCCGTGCCGACACGATCGTCGTGGGCGTCGGCGCCGGCGTGCGCCTGCGTTATATCAGCTGCCCCTTCGCCCCCTTCCTCGACACCGCGCAGCAGAATGTCTGCGAGGGGCTATAGGTGATGATGACGGGGGGCAGCCTTTGGCCGATCATCGCGACGCTCGCGGCGCAGGGTGCGCCGGGCGCCGATGTCGCGCCGCCGCCGCCCGCGCCCGAAGAGCCGCCGGTCGCGGACGACGCCGCACCCGCCGAGCAGCCCGCCGAAGAGCTGATTCCGCCACCGCCGCCGGTCGACTGGCAGGACAGGATCAAGGACGACCTCGTCACCGAGATCATCGAGGGCCGCCGCCGTCCCGGCTATCGTCCCGACCTTCCCGATGCGCTGAGCCAGGACAATGTCGGCGCGCTGCGCCCGCCGCCGCCGCAGGCCTTTCCCGGGATGGAGGATCAACTGCCGATCCCCGACCGCTGGCGCCTGATCGAGACATTGGGCGTGGTCAAGGAACGTTGGTTCGATCCCTATAACCAGAACACCTACAAGGGCGACCGGCCGATCGACCGCAGCAAGGTCAAATGGCTGCCGATCAAGGGCGACGACTGGTTCATCGTCGCCAATGCCGTGTCCGACACGGTGTTCGAACCGCGCACCTTTCCCATCCCCGTCGGCGTCCAGACGACCGAGCGGCCGGGCAGCCTCGACGTGTTCGGCAAGGACCGCAGCTTCGTCTTCGCGCAGACCTTCATCGCGGGCGCGGCGCTGATCAAGGGATCGACGGCGTTCAAGCCGCCCGACATCGAATATCGCGTCACGCTCGCGTACCAAGCCAATTATGTCGACGTGCCCGAACGGCGCGTGCTCGACGTGCGCCCGTCGAAGGCGAGCCACCGTTACGACAGCTTCCTGGGCGTGCAGGAACTCTTCGTCGACAAGCATCTCGGCAACACGTCCGACCGCTATGACTTCTATTCGGTCCGCCTCGGCATCCAGCCGTTCCAGAGCGATTTTCGCGGCTTCCTGTTCAACGACAGCCAGCTCGGCATCCGCCTGTTCGGCAACCGCGACAACAACCGATTCCAATATAATCTCGCAGCCTTCTGGCGGCTCGAAAAGGACACGAACAGCGGTCTCAACGACATCACCCAGACGCCGCGCAGCGACTTCGTCTTCACCGGAAATCTCTATCGCCAGGATTTCCCGGTCGTCGGGCTGACCAGCCAGGTCAGCGTGACATACAATATGAACCGCGAAAAGAACGACGTGCAGATCGACCACAATGGTTTCCCGGTGCGGCCGGCGCTGCTCGGCGACCTGCGCGGGCGCGAATATGACGTGGTTTACCTCGGCTACAGCGCCGACGGGCGGATCGGGCGGATCAACCTCACCGCGAGCTTCTACGCCGCGCTGGGCGAGGATCGGAACAGCTTCTTCACGAGCAAGCCCGCCGAAATCCGCGCGGGCTTCGGCGCGGTCGAACTCAGCTACGACTATGACTGGATGCGTTTCCGCCTGTCGGGCCTCTACGCGACCGGCGACGGCGATCCGTATAACAGGACCGAGGGCGGCTTCGACGCGATCTTTGAAAATCCGATCTTCGGCGGCGCCGACACCAGCTACTGGATCCGCCAGACGATCCCCTTCGCGGGCGGCGGGCGGGTGATCGCGATCAACGGCCGCAACGGCATATTGAACTCGCTGCGCTCGTCGAAGGAAGAAGGGCAGTCGAACTTCAACAACCCCGGCACCGTCTTCGTCGGCGCGGGCGCCGATTTCGATCTGACCCCCGAACTTCGCGTCAGCACCAATTTCAACCATCTGTGGTTCGAGAATACCTCATCGTTGCAGGCGCTGCGCATGGAGGGCTCGATCCCCAAGGATATCGGTTTCGACCTGTCGGTCGCGACGATCTGGCGGCCCAAGGCGACGCAGAACATCGTCGGCCGGCTCAGTGGCGCGGTGCTGCTCCCCGGCAAGGGATTCAAGGATTTGTTCGACAACAAGCAGAAGAATGACGCTTACGTCTCCATCCTCGCCAATGTGATCCTGAGCTTTTAGATGCTGATGCGCAAACTCTTCGCCCTGCTTGCCTTCGTGACGCTGTGCGCCGCCTTTGGCGCGAGCGTCGGCCGCGCGGCCGAAGAGGAAAAGCCGCTCAAGATCGAATATCGCTTCACCCCGCCCGCGCCGCGCGAGCAGGGGGATGCCGAGGTCGCGGCCAAATCGAACGGCTGCTATTCGTGCCATACGCGCACCGATCAGCCGTCGATGCACGCGACGCCCGCCGTCAAGCTCGGCTGCACCGACTGCCACGGCGGCGATTCGACCTCGCCCGCCGCCTTCGGCAAGCCCGAGCTCGGTTATAAAAATCCCTATAATATCGCCGCTATGAAGGTCGCGCACCCGCAGCCGACCTTGCCCGGCGCGTGGCACGACAGCTCGGCGAACCCCGAACGCAGCTATACCTTGCTCAACAAGGAGGCGCCCGAATTCATCCGCTTCGTCAATCCGAGCGATTATCGCGTCGCGCGCGAAGCGTGCGGCGCGTGCCATCTGGAGATCATCGAGGCGACCGAGCGGTCGCAGATGTCGACGGCGGCGATGTTCTGGGCGGGCGCCGCTTACAACAACGGTATCGTGCCGTTCAAGACGTCGATCTTCGGCGAAGCCTATACGCGCGAGGGCGACCCGGCGTGCGTCCTGTCGCCGTCGTCGCGGCTGACCGCCGAGCAATATAAGGAAGCCTGCAAGCCGTCGTTCGGCTTCGACAAGATTTTGACCGATGCCGAGGCCAAGCGCGGCGCGCTCGCCAAAATCTATCCGCTGCCGCGCTGGAATGTGATGCCGCCGAGCGACGTGTTCCGCGTGTTCGAACGCGGCGGACGCAATATCAATACGCAGTTTCCGGAAATCGGCCTGCCCAATCCGACCGGCAGCATCCAGCGGCTCGAGGAACCCGGGCGACCCGACCTCAAACAGTCGAACCGCGGGCCCGGCACGGGGCTGCGCATCGCGATCGCGGTGCTCAACCTGCACAAGACGCGCCTCAACGATCCTTATATGTGGTTCATGGGGACCAACGACCAGCCCGGCGACTATCGCCATTCGGGCTGTTCGGGCTGTCACGTCGTCTATGCCAACGACCGCGAGCCGCGTCACAGCCTGACCTATGCGAAATTTGGCCGCGACGGTGAGACGGCGACGATCGATCCGACGATCGCCGGAAAGCTCGCGGTCTCCGGCGGCGATGCGCATGGGGGCCACGACGATGCGGCCCCCGGCCCGCCCGCCGACAGCCATGGCGGCGGTCATGGCTCGCTGATCGACCCGACCCGTTCGCACACGCAGGACAATCCGCGGCGCAAGGAGGCGGGGCATCCGATCAGCCACGCCTTCACCCGCGCGATCCCGACCTCGCAGTGCATGACCTGCCACATGCATCAGCCGAACATCTTCCTGAACTCCTACCTCGGCTACACGATGTGGGATTATGAATCGGACGCGCCGCAGATGTGGCCGGGCCCCGAAAACACCGCGCCGCGTCCGCCGGGGATGAGCGACGAGGAATATCGGAAGACATATAAGCAGCAGCGTTACCCGACCGCCGCCGAGGTGCATCAGGTACTCGAACGCAATCCCGAGGGCGCGGGGCCGCGCGGGCTGTGGGCCGATGTCGAATTCCTGCGCGACGTCTATGACGTCAACGACACGAACAAGGATACGCAGTTCGCCGACTATCATGGGCATGGCTGGAATTTCCGGGGCGTCTTCAAGCGCGACCGGAACGGAAACCTGCTGACCGCCGACGGCAATATGGCGACCTGGGGCACCGACACCGCGAACATCGTCGACCCGAAGGATCCCGAGAAATGGCGCAAAAGCTGTAGCCATTACAGCGACGCCAAGGAGCGCGATCTCTGCCTGGCGAGCGCCGATCCCGAAAAGCCCGGGGTCGAGGGCAAGTTCGTGCCGCCCGGCCTCAACCCCGGCAAGACGGTGCATATGATGGACATCCATGCCGAAAAGGGGATGCAGTGCGCCGATTGCCACTTCGCGCAGGACAGCCACGGCAACGGCTATATCCAAGGCGAGGTCGCCAATGCGATCGAGATCAGCTGCAAGGATTGTCACGGCACCGCCGACGCCTTCCCCAACCTTCTGACCTCGAACGTCGCGGCGCGGCCGCAGGGCACCAACCTTGCGCTGCTGCGCAACCCCGATGGGCGCCGGCGCTTCGAATTCCAGTATAATGACGATGCCGAGGTGATCGGCCTGATCCAGCGTTCGATCGTCGATCCGAAGCTCGAATGGCGGGTCAGCCTCGTCAAGCAGGCGGTGACGCCGGGGCCGCATTTCAACGCCAAGGCGGCGCGCGCCAAGCTGATGGCGCGCAGCGGTTCGGAAGACGGCAAATATGAATGGGGGCCGGGCGTCGCCAGGGAAGACCGTGCGCACGGCGACGACAGGATGACCTGCTTCACCTGTCACCTCAGCTGGACGACGAGCTGCGGTGGCTGCCACTTGCCGATCGAGGCGAACTGGAAGACCAAGTCGCACCATTTCGAAGGCGAGGAGACGCGCAACTTCGCGACCTACAACCCGCAGGTCGCGCGCGACGAGATGTTCCAGCTCGGCCGGCACCAGCTCACCAAGCCGGGCGAACCCGGCCCGAACGGCGAGGTGCGCGGCATTATCACCCCGGTCCGCTCGACCTCGGCGCTGGTGCTGTCGTCGACGAACATCAACCGCGAGCGCATCTATGTGCAGCAGCCGCCGATCTCGGCGGCGGGTTATTCGAGCCAGGCCTTTGCGCCGCATTTCCCGCACACGGTACGCCGGGCGGAGACCAAGCAGTGCAGCGACTGCCACCTGTCGGCCGCCGACGACAACAACGCCATCATGTCGCAGCTGCTGCTGCTCGGGACCAATTTCGTCAATTTCGTCGGCCTCAACGTCTGGTCGGGGATGGAGGACGGTTTTCAGGCGACCCGCGTCACCGAATGGGACGAGCCGCAGGCGGTGATCGGCAGCTACCTCCACCGTTATTCCTACCCCGATTATTGGAAGCTGCACGTCGACCGGAACGGGCGCGAGCTCAAGAATTGGGTGCGCGGCAAGATCTTCGACAAGAAGGGGTCGGGCGAAACGCACGCGCTCGAAGAGTTCGCCAATATCGTTCAGGATACGAGCGGCCGCGTGAACTGCCTCCAGCAGCGCGGCGAATATATGTTCGTGGCCGAAGGCAAGGGCGGCTTCCGCGTCTATGACGTCGCCTCGATCGGCAACAAGGGCTTCTCCGAACGTATCGTCCGCGCGCCCTTCTCGCCGATGGGCCACGACACGCATGTGAAGACGAAGAACGCGACCTGCATGGCGCTCGCGACGACCCAGCCGATCAGCGTGTCGCGCAACGAGGCGATCGTGAAGAATTTCCCCGAGAACCACGAACAGGTGATGCACGACATCTATCGCTATGCGGTGATCACCGACAGCGTCGAAGGCCTGATCCTCGTCGACATCGACACGCTGGCCGACGGCGAGTTCCGCAACAACAAGCTTCGCCGTGCGCTGACGTGGAACGAGGGGAATGTGCTCGCGGGGGCGCGGCACGTCACGCTCGCGGGCAGCATCGCCTACGTCACCACCGACGCCGGGCTCGTCGTGCTCGACCTGACGACCCCGCTCCAGCCGAAGGTGACCGCGCAATTGCCGCTCACCGATGCGCGCGCGAGCGCGGCGCAGTTCCGCTACCTTTGGGTCACCGATGCCGAGGGGGTGAAGCTGTTCGACGTCACCGATCTGGCGCAGCCGGTCGCGGTGCCCGCGGGGACGGTGCGGCTAGCCAATGCGCGCAAAATCTATCTCGCGCGCACCTATATGTATGTCGCGGCGAAGGCCGACGGGCTCGTGATCGTCGATGTGACGCGTCCGGCGGCGCCGATCGTCTGGCCGGGGCTGACCTTCGGCGGCGCGCTCACCGATGCCGAGGATGTCATCGTCGCGTCGACCAATGCCTCGCTGTTCGGTTATGTCGCCGACGGGCGGAACGGCATCAAGGTGCTCCAGCTCACCAGCCCCGACAATTCGCAGCTCTACGGCTTCTCGCCCAAGCCGACCCCCGAGCTGATCGCCTGGGCGAAGACGCCGTCGCCCGCGCTCGCGCTGTCGAAGGGTCTCGACCGCGACCGCGCGGTCGACGAGACGGGCGGCCAGATGGCGGTGTTCGGCCGCATCGGCTCGCGTCCGTTCACGCGCGGCGAGATGGAGAAGCTGTTCCTCAACAGCAAGGGGGCGGTCTACAAGGTCCGCGACGAGGTCGACGAGAGCGCGTGGCGACCGCCGCTGCTTTACGCGGATTGAATGGCGCGGTCTAAAGCCGCTCCGCCTGCACCACGCTGTCCGACGCGCGCAGCGCCGACAGGATGCGCATCACATGCTGGACGTCGCGCACCTCGACGACGACGTCATAGGTGTGGAAGCCGCCCTCGCGGTTCGACAGCCGCAAATTGGTGATGTTCGCCATATTGGCCGCGAGGATCCCCGACATTTCGGCGAGCGTGCCGGGCTCGTTGAGGATCACGATGCACAGTCGCGCGTTGCCGCCCTCGCTGTCCTCCTGCCATCTGAGGTCGATCCAGTCGGCATCGACGCCGTCGGCGAGGCTCGGGCAGTCGATGACATGGACCTCGATCCCTTCGCCCGGGCGCGACAGGCCGACGATGCGGTCGCCGGGCACCGGGTGGCAGCAGTCGGCGAGCTGAAAGGCGACGCCGGGGGTCAGGCCGGCGATCGACACCGCCGCGCCCTGCACGAGCTTGCCGGGCTTGGTCTTCATCTCGGCGGTGATGCCGGGGACGAGCGCCTCGAGCACCGCATTGTCGGTGAGCCGCTGCTTGGCGATCGCGACATAGAGCGCGCTATCGTCGTCGAGCTTCAGCCGCTCGCGCGCCGCGGCGCGGGCCTTGTCGCCGACCTTGTTCGGCAGCCGCGCTACGATCTCGTCGTACATCGTGCGGCCCAATGCAGCGAGTTCGACCTTTTCCTTCGAGCGGACATGGCGGCGGATCGCCGCGCGCGCCTTGCCGGTGACCGCGAAGCCGAGCCAGGCGGGCTGCGGCGTCTGTTTGTCCGATGACAGGATTTCGACGGTGTCGCCGTTCGAAAGCTGGGTGCGCAGCGGCACGAGCCGCCCGTTGACCTTGGCGCCCACGGTGCGATCGCCGAGCCCGGTGTGGACGGCATAGGCGAAATCGACCGGGGTTGCGCCCTTGGGAAGCTGGTGGAGGCTGCCCTTCGGCGTGAAGGCGAAGATGCGGTCCTGATACATCGCGATGCGCGTGTTTTCGAGGAACTCCTCGGGATCGTGCGTCTGTTCGAGGATTTCGATGAGGTCGCGAATCCAGCCGGCCTGCCCGTCGGGGGTGCTGCCGCCCTGCTTGTACGCCCAGTGCGCGGCGAGCCCGAATTCGGACTGCTGATGCATGCCGAGGCTGCGGAGCTGGATTTCGATCCGCATATTCTGCTGGTGCATGATCGTCGTGTGCAGCGACTTGTACCCGTTGCGCTTCGGGGTCGAGATATAATCCTTGAAGCGGCCGGGGACCATTTTCCACTTGCGGTGGATCAGGCCCAGCGCGGCATAGCAGTCGGCGTCGGTCGGGGTCACGATGCGAAAGGCGATGATGTCGGTCACCTGCTCGAAACTGACGTGGCGTTCCTGCATCTTGCGCCAGATCGAATAGGGATGCTTCTCGCGCCCCGACACCTCGGCCTCGATCCCCGCGCCGGCGAGCAGCTCCTTGAACTCGCGGCTGATCGCGGCGACCTTGTCCTTGCCCCCCGCGGTCAGCTTGGCGAGACGGCCGGTGATCGTCGCATAGGCCTCGGGCTCGAGCTCGCTGAACGCGAGCAGCTGCATCTCGCGCATATATTCATACATGCCGATCCGCTCGGCGAGCGGGGCATATATGTCCATCGTCTCTTTGGCGATGCGGCGGCGCTTCTCGGGGTTCTTGATGAAATGCAGCGTGCGCATATTGTGCAGCCGGTCGGCGAGCTTGACGAGCAGCACCCGGATGTCGTCCGACATGGCGAGCAGGAATTTGCGCAGATTTTCCGCGGCGCGCTCATTCTCGGTCTGCGCCTCGATCTTCGAAAGCTTCGTCACCCCGTCGACCAGCCGGCCGACGTCGCTGCCGAACAACCGCTCGATCTCCTCGGGGGTCGTCAGCGTATCCTCGAGCGTGTCGTGGAGCAGCGCGGTGACGATCGTCTCGCTGTCGAGGTGGAGATCGGTCAATATGCCCGCGACCTCGACCGGATGGCTGAAATAGGGGTCGCCCGAGGCGCGTTTCTGCGTGCCATGCTTCTGGACGGTAAAGACATAGGCGCGGTTGAGCAGCGCCTCGTCGACGTCGGGATCATAAGCGCGCACGCGCTCGACAAGTTCATATTGACGCAGCATCGATCCCAATGTCGCCCTTGGCGCACATATTGCAATGCGAAATTTGATTGCGCCCTGCGCCAATGCGTTAGCAACTTTGGTAAAGCCCGTTGGAAGCATCGTTCGCCGCGGGTAGGACGATCGGCGAGATGGGGACCGAAGCTCTCGATTCGACCGCGCCGCCGCGGGTGTCGATGGTGATGCCCGTGCACAATGGTGCGCGCTGGCTCGCCGAGGCGATCGCGTCGGTGCTGGCGCAGGATTTCGGCGATTTCGAACTGATCCTCGTCGACGATGCGTCGCGCGACGCCTCGCCCGCGATCATGGCGGAGGCCGCGGCGCGCGACCCGCGCGTGCGGCTGTTGCGGCTCGATACGAACGTCGGCCTGCCCGCGGCGCTCAATCACGGTTTCGCGGCGGCGCGCGGCGAACTGCACAGCTGGACCTCGGACGACAATCTGCTCCGGCCCCAAATGCTGGCTCGCCTCGTCGCGGAGCTCGACGCGCAGCCCGGCGCCGATATCGTCCATGCCGATTTCATCCTGATCGACGATGCCGGCAGGGAAATCGGGCACTCGCGCGTCGGCCCTGTCGAGCGGTTGCTCCACGGCAATAATGTCGGCGCCTGCTTCCTTTATCGCGCGCGCGTGACCGAAGTGCTCGGCGGCTATGACACCGCGCTGTTCGGCGTCGAGGATTACGACTTCTGGCTGCGCGCGGCGCGGCGCTTCACCTTCGCCACGCTGCACGAGGATCTCTACCTTTATCGCAAGCATGGCGGCAGCCTGACGAGCCAGCGCGCCGAGCATATCCAGGCGCTGACCGCCGAGATCGTCGAACGCGCGATGCCCGACGCGCTCCCCGTGCGCAGCCGCAGCGAAATCCTGCTCGGGCTCGCGCTGCGCAGCCAGCATCGCTGGCGGTTCGATCTGGTGCGCCGCGCCTTCCGCGCCGATCCGGCGCATGTCGCGGCGCGGCTGCCCGCGATCGCGCGCTGGTCGCTCGTCGTCGCGCGCAACCGCATCGCCGCCTGAGCCGGCTCTTGCGAAACGCCTCGCGCGTTTGAGTTGCGAAATGCAACCAAGGCCCTATATTTTTTTGGCACGCCGGCAGATTTTACGTTAGGGCATTGGGCATGGGAAAATTACGCGAAGTATTGAACGACCTGCATGGGGACAATTGCGCCCTGCCGCTCGCGCTCGAGGCGATGGGCGAGCGATGGTCGTTCATGATCCTGCGCGCGGCGTTCAACGGCGTGCATCATTTCGAAGAGTTCCAGCAGGAACTGAATATCGCGCGCAACATATTGTCGAACCGGCTGTCGAAGCTGGTCGATCATGGCATCATGGCGCGCGAAGTGATGGCCGAGGACCGGCGCAAGGTCCGCTACCAGCTCACCGACAAGGGGATCGAACTGCTCCCCGCGATGATCGCGCTGCGCCAATGGGGCGAAAAATGGGGCGCGGGCGTGCCGTCGACCCCGGTGCTCGTCGATGCGCGCGACGAACAGCCGATCGGTCCCGTCACGCTGACCGCGCACGACGGGCGGGTGATCGGTTACAAGGAATTGCTGTGGAAGCATCGGTCCGAACTGCAGCCGCTGGGGCAGGCGCGCGTGCGCGCCGACAATCCCGCGACGCCGGTCGCGGCCGAATGATGCACCCCGCCGCCGTCCGCGATCGCGCGCACGGCCACTGACACGGTCATTGACATAGCCAACGCACGGACCCTCATGCCGCTGTTTCGCCTGACTTCGCCCGGGCCCTTCTTCGACAACAAGGTCCGGGCCTTCTGGAATTTGCAGATATTGGGCTGGGCCGCGTGGCTCGGGCTGCGCGGCGTGTCGGGGCTCGCCAACGGGCAGGCCTTCACCTTTTTCATCCCGCAGACGATTTCGGCGATCACCGGCTTTTCGCTGACGCTGATCCTGTCCGTCTGTTACCGCGCGCTGATCAGCCGCCGCCCGCTCCTGATGTGGGGGGTCAGCTTCGGCCTCGCGGGGGTCGCGACCGCGCTCTGGGCCTTCATCGACGCATGGGTCGCGCAGATTCAGAACCCGGACAGCGAAGCGGGCTTCACCAGTCTTTTGCTCGGCGCGATGTATATCGACGCGACTTCGCTCGCGGCCTGGTCGGCGCTCTATTTCGCGATCAACTATTTCCTCCAGCTCGAGGAACAGAATGACCGCGTGCTGCGGCTCGAGGCGCAGGCCGCGTCGGCACAGCTCGCGATGCTGCGCTATCAGCTCAACCCGCATTTCCTGTTCAACACCTTGAACAGCATCTCGACGCTCGTGCTCCTGAAGCAGGCCGAGCCCGCCAACGCGATGCTGTCGCGCCTCTCGGCGTTCCTGCGCTACACGCTCGCCAACGAGCCGACCGCGCAGGTCACGCTGGCGCAGGAGATCGAGACGCTGAAGCTCTACCTCGACATCGAGAAGATGCGTTTCGAGGAGCGGCTGCGTCCCCATTTTATGATCGATCCCGCGGTTTCGCGTGCGCGTTTGCCGTCGCTTTTGCTCCAGCCGCTGATCGAAAATGCGATCAAATATGCGGTGACGCCGCAGGAGGAAGGCGCCGATATCACGATTTCCGCACAGTTGGCCGGTCAAAATGTCCGGATCACCGTGTCCGACACCGGCGCGGGATTGTCAGCCGACCCCTCGGACCCCACCACTGGCGTTGCAACGGAATCGACCGGTGTGGGTTTAGCCAACATCAGGGACCGGCTGGCGCAGGCTTTTGGCGATCAGCAGAGGTTCGACGTCCATATGGGCGCTGATGGCGGATTCACGGTCGTGATCGAGTTTCCGTTCCAGCCCGACGGGCAAATGACGATTGGAACCGAACGCACATGACGATCAGAACCATCCTGGTGGATGATGAAAAATTGGCGACCCAGGGCCTGCAACTCAGGCTCGAAGCGCATGGTGATGTCGAAATCGTCGACACCGCACAGAACGGCCGCGAGGCCATAAGAAAGATCAAGACCCACAAACCCGACCTCGTTTTCCTCGACATCCAGATGCCGGGGTTCGACGGCTTTTCGGTGATCCAGGGGCTGATGGAGGTCGAGCCGCCGCTCGTGGTCTTCGTCACCGCCTATTCGGACCATGCGATCCGCGCCTTCGAGGCGCAGGCGGTCGACTATCTGGTGAAACCCGTCGAGCCCGAGCGGCTCGCCGACGCGCTCGACCGCGTCCGCCAGCGCCTCACCGAAAAGCGCGGTGCGGCCGAGGTCGAACGGCTGAAGACCGTGCTGGCCGAAGTCGCGCCCGAAGCGGTCGAGGATTATGATGCCGAGACGCAGCCCGACGCGCACGCCGCCGACCGCTATGAAAAGATGATCAACATCAAGGATCGCGGCCAGATCTTCCGCGTCGACGTCGACAGCATCGAGCGCATCGACGCCGCGGGCGACTATATGTGCATCTATACCGCCGACAACAGCCTGATCCTGCGCGAGACGATGAAGGACCTCGAAAAGCGGCTCGATCCGCGCAATTTCCAGCGCGTCCACCGCTCGACGATCGTCAACCTCAGTCAGGTCAAGCAGGTCAAGCCGCACACCAACGGCGAATGCTTCCTCGTGCTCGGATCGGGCGCGCAGGTGAAGGTCAGCCGCAGCTACCGCGACGTCGTGGCAAGGTTCGTGCACTGATATTTTCTGCCTGACGGCAGAAGCGGCACCGGCCCGCTCCCCCTCCCGGCCTCCCTAGGTTACTATGGTCGGGGAGGCCGGGAGGGGGAGCGGGCCGGTGCCGCTTCGTTCCCGCGAGCGGGAACGGCAGTTAAAGCTGGTGCCCGGTCCGGTCGCGCTTCGTCGCGAGATATTGCTCGTTATACTTGTTCGTCGGCAGCGCGAGCGGAATGCGTTCGACCACCTCGACGCCTTCCTCTTCGAGCCGCGCGACCTTCTCGGGATTGTTCGTCATCAACCGGATGCGCGGCACGTTCAGCAGTTCGAGCATCCGCCCGGCGATCGCGAAATCGCGCGCCTCGACCGGGAAGCCGAGCCTGAGGTTCGCGTCGACCGTGTCATAGCCCTGGTCCTGCAGCGCATAGGCGCGCAGCTTGTTGACGAGCCCGATCCCGCGCCCTTCCTGCCTCAAATAGAGCAGCACGCCCCACGGCGCGTCCGCCATCGCATGGAGCGCGGCGTGGAGCTGCGGCCCGCAATCGCATTTGAGGCTGCCGAGCACGTCCCCGGTCAGACATTCGCTGTGCAGGCGCACGACGGGCGGACCCGCGTCGCGCTTGCCGATGATCAGCGCGATATGGTCGGACGCCTCCTCGGGCGAGCGGAAAGCGACGATCTCGGCCCTCTCGCTCGCGGCGACGGGCAGGCGCGCGCGCGCCGCGATCTCGAGCCGGGCAGGATCGAGCAGCGCCGCGACATCGCCGACGCTGCATTCACTCTCGGCTTCGCCCACCGCTTCGCGCACGAAGAAGGCGGGGAGCAGGCCGGCGTGGCGCGCCATCGTCATCGCCGCCGCCGCCGCCGCATCGCCGCCGGTTGCGACGGTGCGGAAGGGCCCCTTGAGCGGATTGGCGAGATCGAGCGCCGGGTCGGCGATCGCGAGCGCCCCGGCGACCGTGTCGCCCGCGCCCGCGCCCGCGAGCCGCACGGGGCCGGGCGTCGCGGCGGCGCGCTGGTTGGTCAGCTTGAGCGTGACCGCGCGCTCGCCCGAAAGGAGCAGGTCCTCGCCGGCGAATTCGGCGAGCCCCGCATCGCGCGCGCTCTCGACCGCGAGCAGGTCGAGCGCGCCTCCCGCGTCGATCACACGGAAGGGCCAGCCGCGCCGCAGCGCATCGATCGCGCGCGCCGCGCGCCGGGCGCCGCGCCCCTCCGGCGCATCGCTCAAAAGTCGAACTCGGTGATCAGCGGGATATGGTCCGACGGCCGTTCCCAGCTGCGCGCCGGCTGAACGATGCGGTGCGACACCGCCTTCGCCATCAGGTCGGGGGTCACCCACATATGGTCGAGCCGGCGGCCGCGGTTCGACGCCTCCCAGTCCTTCGCGCGATAGCTCCACCAGGTGTAGAGCGGCGTCGGCGCTTCGATGAAGTGGCGCCCGAGGTCGACCCAGTTCGACGCCGCCTGCAACCGGCCGAGCGTTTCGACCTCGATCGGCGTGTGGCTGACGACGTCGAGCAGCGCCTTGTGGTTCCAGACATCGCTTTCGAGCGGCGCGACGTTGAAATCGCCCGTCAGTACCGTCGGGGTGCCGTTCAGCGCCCCCGACCATTCGGTCATGCGGCCGAAGAAGTCGAGTTTCTGTCCGAACTTGGGATTGAGGTCGCGGTTGGGAATGTCGCCGCCCGCAGGGATATAGACATTGTCGAGTCGCACGCCCGACGGCAGTGTCACCCCGACGTGGCGCGCCTCGCCATTCGCCTGCCAGTCATATTTGCGCACGTCGGCGAGCGGCACCTTGCTGACGATCGCGACGCCATGATGCATGCGCTGGCCGTGGGTGACGATATGTTCATAGCCCAGCCGCCGGAACATCTCGGGCGGGAAGAGCCCGCATTCGACCTTGGTTTCCTGAAGGCAGAGGATGTCCGGGGCTTCTTCGCGCAGGAATTTTTCGACGATGCCGATGCGTGCGCGAACGCTGTTGATGTTCCACGAAGCGATGCTGGTGCGAGTCATGGGGTCGGCTCTATCGGCGCGGAAGGTTGTTCGCAATGCCGGTTGCGGGCTGGTGCCGCCTGCCGCGTCAGCGGCCGCAAAAACGTTCCGGACAAATTAAACCCCCGTCCCAGGGGCGGTGGAACGGGGGTTCAAGGTCAGCGTTCGTCACGCTCTTGAATGAAGGTGCCTGGCAACCCGGGTGGGGCAACAGGGGGAAACCCAAATCCGGGGCCGTGTTGGCGCCTTCGAGAGTTGAAATAGCCGGTGTTCCCTGTCGCCAAGCTGAACAAAAAGGCGCCCTTGGCGCCGGTCCTGCAGTTCGTCGATAGCTGGCGACGGTTGGTCTGGAAAAATGGACGCCGGTCGTGAGCCGGACCGACGCCATGACAGCAAAAGGGTTAACGGCCGCGCCGCTTCGGGCGGGGATCGGTCCAGCGGAAGGCCGAATCGGCGACCGCGACGTTGAACTTCTGATTGCTGAGGTCGATCCGGGTGCGGTTGTTCTGCGAATCGAGCGCGACCCAGCCGCGCAGGCGCAGCCCGCCCGGCGCCGCGCCGTCGCGGACGAACACCATGGTGATCGTGCCATATTCGGGGCGCTTCGGATCCTTGACCTCGACGCTCAGCACGTCGTCGTTGCCGGTCGGCAGGGTCTTGGCATATTTCGACAGGTCGCGATCGGGGTCGAGCAGCGCGCCGAGCGGCGAATTCTTCACCGGCCAGCTCTGCACCTGGTTGACCTCATAATCGATCATGGTGAGCCGGCTGCCGTCGCCGACGATCAGCAAGGGCACGCCCTTTTGATACTGGAAGCGGATCTTGCCCGGACGCTTGAGGGTCAGCTTGCCCGACACGCGCTGGCCGTTGCGATCCGTCTGCACGAAGTCGGCGGTCATCGAACTGGTCGATTTGAGGTGCGACTGCACCGACGCCAGCGCGTTCGCCGACTGGGCGATCGCGGGCGCGCCGACGGCGAGCCCCGCGACGGCGGCGGGGGCGAGCATCCAGGCGGCAAGGCGGGTCATCGTCTTCTTGGTCATTTGGCTCTCATTCTCGTTTTTTGCGGCCCGTTTTTCGCAACCGGGCATTGAACCCGCGCTGAACCCCGCGGTTAGACGCTGTTCAAGTCGCGGGGCGGGAAAAGGTTCCTCAGCGCGGCTGGCCATATTGGTCGGTGAGCACGTCGCGGCGGCCGACATGGTTGGGCGGGCTGACGATGCCTTCCTCCTCCATCCGCTCGATCAGGCGCGCCGCGCTGTTGTAGCCGATGCGGAGTTGCCGCTGCAGCCAGCTGGTCGAGGCTTTCTGGCTCTCGGCGACGATCTGGCAGGCCTTGGCGTACATGCGGTCCTCGGCGCTGTCGCCGCCCGCAGGCGCGCCCTCCATCGCGAAGCCGCCGTCCTCGGGGTCCTCGGTGACGCTTTCGACATAGTCGGGGCGGCCCTGGCCCTTCCAGTGATCGGCGACCGCGCGCACTTCGTCGTCGGAGACGAAGGGCCCGTGGATGCGCGTGATCTGCTTGCCGCCGGGGACGTAGAGCATGTCGCCCTTGCCGAGCAGCTGTTCGGCGCCCGCCTCGCCGAGGATGGTGCGGCTGTCGATCTTCGACGTGACGTTGAAACTGATGCGCGTCGGCAAATTCGCCTTGATCACACCGGTGATGACGTCGACCGACGGGCGCTGGGTCGCGAGGATCAGGTGGATGCCCGCCGCGCGCGCCTTTTGTGCGAGCCGCTGGATCAGGAATTCGACCTCCTTGCCCGCGGTCATCATCAAATCGGCGAGTTCGTCGACGACGACGACGATCTGCGGCAGCGGCTGATAGTCGAGCGTCTCTTCCTCATAGACCGGCTGGCCGGTGTCGGGGTCGTAGCCCGTCTGGACGCGGCGCCCGAGCGATTTGCCCTTGGCGAGCGCACCGCGCACCTTGTCGTTGTAGGATGCGAGGTTGCGCACCGACAGCGACGACATCATCCGGTAGCGGTCCTCCATCTGCTCGACCGCCCATTTGAGGGCGCGGATCGCCTTCTTGGGTTCGGTCACGACGGGGGCGAGCAGATGCGGGATGTCGTCATAGACGCTGAGTTCGAGCATCTTGGGATCGATCATGATCATCTTCACCTGGTCGGGACCAAGGCGATAGAGCAAGGACAGGATCATCGCGTTCAAACCGACCGACTTGCCCGACCCGGTCGTGCCCGCGATCAACAGGTGCGGCATTGGCGCGAGGTCGGCGATCATCGCGTCGCCGCTGATATTCTTGCCGAGGATGATCGGCAGCGCGCCGGTCTGGTCCTGGAACAGCGCGCTGCCGATTATTTCGTGCAGCACCACCGCTTCGCGCTGCGCGTTGGGCAGCTCGATGCCGATGACGGTGCGCCCCGGGATCGGCGCGATGCGCGCCGACAGCGCCGACATGTTGCGCGCGATATCGTCGGCGAGGTTCGACACGCGGCTCGCCTTGGTGCCCGGCGCGGGTTCGAGCTCGTACATGGTGACGACCGGGCCGGGGCGCACCGCGGTGACGACGCCCTTGACCTGGAAATCCTCGAGCACCGATTCGAGCAGCCGCGCGTTGCGCTCGAGCGCCGCCTTGTCGATCTGTCCCGCCGGCCGGTCGGGCGCGGGGGCGAGCAGGTCGATCGAGGGCAGCTGGTAATTGGTGAACAGCTCGGTCTGCGGCTTGGGCCGGGGTTTCGAGGGCGCGCTACGCTGCGCCGGATCCGCGATCTCGGGCGGGGCGCGGTCGACGGGCTCGGCCACGGCGCGCGGGCGCACGGCGGGCTCCAGCGGGCTCGGCACCCGGTCGTCGGCGCGCGGCGCGCGGACGGGCTCGGCGATGCGGCTGCTGGTCGCGGCGGGCAGGCGGAAGCGCGACGCCCAGCCTTTCTCGAGCCGGAGCGCGCGCCACGCGAGCCACAGCCCGAGCCCGACGAGCAGCAGGATCGTCGCGAAGCGGATCAGCGCCGCGGCGGGCTCGCCCGCCTGCGCGAAGAGCGGCGCGATCGCGCCGCCGAGCAGCAGCGCGATGATCCCGCCCCAGCCCGCGGGCAGCGGTGCGTTGGTCGCCGGCGACCAGAGTTCGGCGCCGAGCCCGACGAAGAGGATGCCGATGAAGCTGTAGGCGAGCTGGCGCGGCCAATAGGGCTGCGCTTCGCCCGTCCACAGCCGCCAGGCGATGATGCCGAGCAGCGGCAGCAACAGCGCGACGCCGACGCCGCCGATCGACAGGCCGAGGTCGGCGAACCACGCGCCCGCGCTGCCCATCCAGTTGGCGGCGGTGCCGTGCGCCGCGGTGTTGAGCGCGGCATCGGTGCTGTCGTAGGTGATGAGGGCGAGCGTCAGGAACAAGGTGAAGAGCCCAAGCGCCACCGCCGCCGCGATCACCATCGATCGCGCGATGCTTTGGCGGAAAACGGTGCGCCAATCGGCCTTTGCGGGTGCGGCCTTGCGGCTTGCCATGCTCTCTTCCGGTCCCTGTGAGTTGGTCCGGCGATATGCGCATGCGGCGGACTCGTCGTCAAGCGCGGCCCCGCGCTCGCCCACAGCCTTTCCAACCGTCCTGCCGCACGAGAGCCTGTTTCCCCCAGAGGGAAGCGTTGTGACGGAGCCGATTTTGGCCCAGTGCGAGGCGAGAGGAGGGAGCGATGCGGAAGCATCGTGACCGACGAGCAACGTGGCAATGGGCCAAAATCGGCCCGCCCCATATGGGTCGTTCCGGGAAGCCCGCTGGGGGCGTCGCGGGGCTGGTACGGGCCACCGGCCCGTGCGGCGCCCCGCTTCTACCCAGCGAACTTCCCGGAACGATCACAACGCTTCCCTCTGGGGGAAACAGGCTTTAGGGCGAAGCGATGAAAGAAACGCTGCGCAGCGATGTCCTGATTTCGGGCGGCGGCCTTGTCGGCCAGGCGCTCGCGCTTGCCCTCGCCCATCACGGCCTGTCGGTCCAGATCGTCGATCCCGCCGACCCGGTGACGACGATCGCGCCCGGCTTCGACGGCCGCGCCTCGGCGATCGCGAGCGCGACGTGGCAGATGTTCGAAGTGCTGGGGATCGCCGATCGCCTCGCCGGCCACGGCTGCCCGATCCGCGCGATCAGGGTGGGCGACGGCGCCCCCGACAGCGGGCGCGGCGGCGAACTCGATTTCGTCACCGCTGAGGGCGACCCGCCGCTCGGCACGATGGTCGAAAACCGTCAGCTCCGCCTCGCGCTCGCCGCCGCGCTCGCCGATGCGCCGCTGGTGCGCCGCTGGATGCCCGCCACCGTCGTATCGCGCGCGATCGACGGTCATGGCGTCACGCTGACGCTCGCCGACGGCACGAAGCTCGCGGCGCCGCTGCTGATCGTCGCCGAAGGCCGCCGCTCGCCGACGCGCGACGCTACGGGGTTCAGCATCGCGAACTGGTCCTACCATCATCACGCGATGATCGGCGCGGTCGCGCACGAAAGGCCGCATGGCAACGTCGCGCACGAAATCTTCTATCCGTCGGGGCCTTTCGCCCTGCTGCCGCTCGTCGACGACGCGCAGGGGCGCCACCGCTCGGCCTTCGTATGGACGGTGTCCGAGAAGGACGGCCCCGGCTTTGCCAAGCTGGGAGAGCGTGGCTTCATCGCCGAACTCGAAAAGCGCGCGGGCGGCGTGCTGGGCGCGATGAAACTCGTCGCGCCGCGCATGACCTATCCGCTCGGCTTTCACCACAGCGCGTCGATCGTCGCCGAGCGCATCGCACTCGTCGGCGATGCGGCGCATGGCATCCATCCGATCGCGGGGCAGGGGCTCAACCTCGGCCTGCGCGACGTCGCGGCGCTGACCGAAGTGCTTGTCGAGGGCGCGCGGCTCGGGCTCGACCTCGGCGATGCGGCGCTGCTCGCGCGTTATCAGCGCTGGCGCGGGCTCGACAATATGATGGTCAGCCTCGCGACCGACGGGCTGACGCGGCTGTTCGGCATCCCGGGGCGCACGGCGGCCGCGATCCGCCGCACCGGGCTCGGCGCGGTCCAGCATATGCCGACGCTCAAGCGCTTCTTCATGGATGAGGCGCGCGGTGAGGCTGGCGACCTGCCGCGCCTGCTCGCGGGCGCCGAGATATAGGTATTACCACTTAGGCGTCCGGCAGGCTGCGGCTAAGCATGACCGCCTATCCCTACCCACGCGGCAAGCACGCCGCGGGCAGGATGGGGGCAGGGCCATGTCGGCAAAAAGCGATGCGCTCGAAACGGCGGTGGCCGACTATATCCGGGCGCGCACCGCGCTCGACGCGGCGCCGGGCGCGCGGGCACGCGGGCGCGCCGATCGCAGCTTCGCGCGCCTCGCGGCGCTGGCGGCGCCGCGGATACGCTATTTCACGCGTCGCTACGGGCTGGTCGACGTCGCCGAGGATGCGGCGCAGGTGTGCGCGATCGCGCTCCACCGCGCCGCCGAACATTATGATCCCGCGCGGGCGCGCTTCACCACCTATGTGAACTGGCAATTCCGCGCCGAACTGCAGGCGCTGCGCCACCGCCTGCACGGCGACCAGCGGTGCGCCGGCCGCCGCCGCGTCACCGCGACGCTGTCGCTCGACGCCTTGTTGGCGGAGGGCATCGACGCGTGGCTGGTCGATCCCGCCGCCGAAATCGAAACCGAACAGGGCGCCGCCGACAATCTCGCCGCGCGCCTCGCCGACCGGTTGGTCGCGGATTGGGCCGACCGCCGCCGCGCCCGGTCATGCGGATCGCGCGGCGACGCGCGGCTTGCGGCCGAGAAGGCGCTCGTTCGCCAGCATCTGACGGCGAGCGATGCCGCCGCGCGCCTGCACGAAAGCGACCGCCATGTCGTGCGCCGCGCGCTTGCCGACATCGCGCATCACGCGCCGGGCCGCGAGTTTCACTAAATTCATTGCAGCGTGGCGCGCCCGTCGTCGCTGTCGAAGCGGCCGAAGAATTGCATCAGCTGGACGACCAACTCGGCGCGTGCGTCGATCGGCGACGCTTCGAGCAGCGCCTGCTTCGCCGCCGCGTCGAAGGGCGCGACCTGCGCGATGCCGTTGACGAGCGTCGCGTCGTCGAGCTGGCCGACCGAATCCCAGTCGACGACATAACCCTGCCGCTGCGCAAATCGCTTCGCCTCGCGCTCGAGGCTCGCGCGCTCGATACTTGCCAGCACGGCGTCATCCTCGGCCTCGACCTCGATCTCGGCCTCGACCTGCCGGAAGGGCGTCGTGACGTCGAGTTCGCGGCGGACGCGAAAGCGCGCGACGCCTTCGAGCACCAGGTTGAAGCGTCCCTCGTCGAGCGCCTCGACATCGACAATCCGCCCGACGCAGCCGACGTCGTAAAGCGCCGGCGGCTCGCGATCTTCCTCGCCGGGAATCTGGCGCGGCTGGATCATCCCGATCTGGCGGTCGCGCGCCAGCACCTCCTGCACCATCGCCGAATAGCGCGGCTCGAAGATGTGCAGCGGCAGGTGCAGCCCGGGGAACAGCACCGCGCCGGTGAGCGGAAAGATCGCGATCCGCTGGATGGTCAAAGGCGCGTCGGTGTTCATCAGCCGAAGAGGATCAGCGACAAGCGGCGGCGCTGCGCCGCTACCCACGGGTCTTCGAGCCCGACGGCCTCGAACAGCGACAGCAATTTCGCGCGCGCCGCATCGTCGTTCCACTCGCGGTCGGCGGCGACGATGTGGAGCAGATTGTCGGCGGCGGCATCGCGCTGGCCCGCGCCGATCTGCGCGCTCGCAAGGTCGAAGCGCGCCTGATGGTCGCCGGGGTTCGCCGCGACCGCGCTTTCGAACGCGGTCAGTTCGCCCGCGTCGGGCGCATCGGCGGCGAGCGCGAGCGCGCTCTTCGCCTGCGCGATCGCGGGATCGGCCGCGATCTCGGCGGGCAGCGCGTCGAGCGCAGCCTGCGCGCTTTCGGTATCGCCCGCGAGCAGCAGCGCGCGGATCAGCCCGCCGTGCGCCGCGGCATTGTCGGGCGCCATGTCGACGATCTGCGCAAAGATGCTCGCGGCGCGCGCGCCGTCGCCTTCGGCGAGCACGTTTTCGCCCATGTCGATCAGCGGCGCGATCTCGACCGCCAGATCCTTCGCCGCGCTCTCGATCGGCAGCTGCGCGAGCAGCTGGTCGAGAATCGCCTTCAGCTGGCTTTCGGTGCGCGCGTTGGTCAGGTTGGCGACCGGCTGGCCCTGAAAGATCGCATAGACGGTCGGGATCGACTGGACCTGGAACTGGCCGGCGATAAAGCGATTCGCATCGACATCGACCTTGACCAGCACGACGCCCTTGTCGGCATAATCGGCGGCGACCTTTTCGAGCACGGGGCCGAGCTGCTTGCACGGGCCGCACCATTCGGCCCAGAAATCGAGGATGACCAGGCTGGTCATCGACGGTTCGACGACATCCCGGCGAAACGCTTCGACGGCTTCCTTTTCGGTGGGGTTCAGACCGAGCGTGGCCACGCGATAATGCTCCTGTTTTTGATTTCCGTCGTTTCCGGGCGGGCGGAAAGGACTCTTGCCCCGCTTATGTGGGATTTGTCGCCCATATGCCAACCCTCCAGAGAAAAAGCGCATTCAGGGGTTGCCGAGTCAAAAAGCCGGTGCTAATCGCCCGCCTCACCCGCTGGAACCGACCGGTTTCCAGCCGCCAGAGCGGGCGTAGCTCAGGGGTAGAGCACAACCTTGCCAAGGTTGGGGTCG
>NZ_DASRYZ010000002.1:0-710000 GCF_035686825.1 Sphingopyxis sp.
GCCTATATCGCCGATGTCATCGAGAAGATCGCCTCAGGCTGGCCCGCATCCCGGTGGGACGAGCTGATGCCGTGGAACTGGCAGGCCGAGCACCAGCAGATCGCTCAGGCCGCCTAGCTGCGGCCTTCAGGACACGCTTACGGCATACAGGCTGGGCGCGAGTTGCTGCAGATCCTGCACCGAAGCCACGCCCTGCCTTGCAAGCTCGGCACCGCCAATCGCCGTCAAGGCGATGGGCACGCTCTGCGCCCCCGTCGACTGTCGTGTGGCCGTTACAATGATGTCGTTGGACCCATCCGGCTGCTCTGCTTCTTCAGCGGCGGTCTGCGCATGAGCGACCGACGGATACGCCAAAACGGCAGCAGTCAAAATCCATTTCATCTTGATGTGCTTAATCATTTCGAACTCCCCATGAGCAAAATTGCCGATTTATGTTTTATTTTAGTCGAAACTGGAACGGATACTTAAAATCGAGAAACCTAACTAAACTTCATTCTTCAAACTATAATCACCTTTGCGCCGTTCATATCTTCATATAAATAGGCGCCATTGCTTGAACGGCATTGAGATTTATCAAATGCAATAGCTATCCGGCTTTCACTTGAGCGGCGCCTACCGCCATGAATTTCTTAACTATGTCTGCCATTTGGTCCGGCTGATCGTTCTGAACCTGATGACCGGCCTCGGCGATCCAGTGGAAGTCGGCGTCGGGCAGCAGCTTTTGGACCTCTCGCCCATTTTCGGGCAGGGCAAAGCTGTCATCTTCTCCCCAGAGAAACGCGGTCGGAATTGCCCGCGTCAGAGCGGGCAGAGATTGACGCATGTCGAACGCGACCTCCTTCATCAGCGGGTCGCTTTGAAGCCAGCGCGTTCCAGCTTGGGCGGCGCGAAAAGCCTCCATTGCGCCTGGGCGGTTCGCGGATTCGGTCCGCATTTTGACAATGTCTTCAGAAACCAGGCTCTGGTTGTAGACCAGACCAGAGATCAGGCGGCGCATACCGTCCTCGGTTCCATCATAATTAAGCATTGCCATCATGCTGGGGGTGATCGGGCCGCCTACGCCCATGGCCCCCGCGATGCTGCCGCTTCCAACCAGAATGATCCGTTCGACACGCTCTGGAAAAGTCATTGCATATTTCGCCGCCACCCAGGCGCCTTGGGAATTGCCCATCAGGGTGAAGCGGTCGAGGCAAAGCGCATCAACGAACTGCGCCAGATGGTCTACGCGGCTCTGGAGCCCACGTGAGGTCGGCGTATCGACGTCCGTTTTTCCGAAGCCGCCGGTGCTGTCCGGAGCGACCACTCGAAATTCGGATAAGCGCCCCATCAACGGCCCCATGCCTGCTTCGCCGGAGGAACCCGCGCCGCCGCCATGCACGGCGACGATGGCAGGACCGTTTTCGCCGACTTCAGAATAATGGGTCCGGCGTCCGTCGATGCGGACGAACCTGGAGCGAACTGAAATGGTCATCGATAACTCGCCTTCCGATATATGTTGTTCAGTAGAATTATTGTTCGCCCCAAGTGGCGAACCCCAGCCCGGTCACCGCATGACGCGCGGGTATGTAATCGACGATCTTGGCCGGAACGCCGGCGAACGCGCCCGCCAATGACACCCAGGCGCGCAGTTCGCCTGTGCCACTGCGCAGGGTGTCGGAGTCAAAGCTGAACAGCCCCGTCAGCGCCTCTGTTTCGCCTTGTTCGAGCTTCGCCATTACCCAACGATCGAGTGGCTCATCCACCCATCCGGCCCTGGGGCCGCCGGGACAATGCGACATTCCGCCCGATGCGTAGAGCCCGACACGCTCGGGCCGACTGCGGAAAATCTCGGTGATCGCGCGTCCCAGGGCATAGCAGCGTGCTGCGCTGGGCAGCGGCGGGTGATAGCCGTTGACGAACAAAGGAATAATCGGCAGCCCGCTTTCGTGGAGGCCCGTTACCTTTGCCACGCGAGTGAATGCGTGGCCTAGAGAACCATCCGGGTTCCCAAGCGGTACAATCGTTTCGAGGTAGGCCGGATCGAAGCCTTTATCCATGAGGCCGTTGAGCAGCGTTTCCGCGACCGTGGGGCTGGTCGCGAAACGGTACCAATTGTCTTTCACCGACTGACCGAGCGAGGGAATGCTGATCGATCCGCTGACGCCGTCCCCCGTATAAATGCCAAAGGCGGGAACGCAGGCGTTCGAGAAGACCTCTGTCTGATCATCTCCGATGATAATCAGCACGTCGAGTTCGGCGCGGTCGATTGCCGATGACAAATGGGCGAACCCGGCTTTGATGCGCTCGACATATTGCTCAAGTACTTCGGGAGTTTCGAGCGCAAGCTGCGGCGGCTGGGGAACGCCCTTCGTAAGTCTCCCGTGGATAGTCGGCCATTCGCTCGCTTCGACAA
The DNA here is from genome assembly GCF_035686825.1 of Sphingopyxis sp. Taxonomy (GTDB): domain Bacteria; phylum Pseudomonadota; class Alphaproteobacteria; order Sphingomonadales; family Sphingomonadaceae; genus Sphingopyxis. The sequence goes on from NZ_DASRYZ010000002.1 coordinate 2,393, forward strand.
ACATCGAAGGTGCGTGCGACGAAGCGAGGCCCAGCACGACAGGCATCAGGCAGCTCCCTTGTTCGCAACTTGTGCGAGTGGATTTTTGAGAAACGCGGTGACGAGCCAGGCAAACTCCTCTGGCTTCTCGAATGGTATCCAGTGACCGCAGTCGTTGAGTACGACGAGACGTCCATTTGGTATAAGGTTGAAGAGGCGGAGCCCCTCTTCCAGCGGTGCCAGCAGGTCGTATTTGCCGTTTATCTGCAGGACAGGTGCCTCGATGTTCTTGATTTCGTCGCTGAGGTCACGCCAGATCGCATCGGACTTGCGCCTGGCCTCGTCCTGTTCGGGGCGGGATAGCCATGCATCCAGCCGCTCCTGAAGGTCGAGTTCGTCATCGCTGTAGTTCGACGATGGCGAGAAAAAGGTACGCATCATCTCGCGCATCGTTTCCATCGATGGCGCATCAAATGCCCGGCCCATCGCCTTGAAACCTGCATCGGGCTTGATGCCGATGAGACTCGGACCCGGCAAGGCTGCAGCATGCATCACGATCCGGTCGACGCGCTCGGGGTAAGTGAGAGCAAAGACCTGCGCCGTCTGTGCGCCGAACGACATGTCTACCAAGGACGCCTTCTCGATGCCCATGCTGTCCATGAAGTCGCGGATGGTGCGAGCGTACATGGTGCTACGCGATTCGCCCTTTACGATGACGACGTCTCCGCCGCCGTACCCCGGCTGATCGAGCAAAAGGCATCGAAAGTGCGGCGCGAGGAACGGCAAACTGCGGTGATAGGGATACCAAGTTGAAGATCCGACCCCATTGCCCGAAGTCATGATCAGAGGCGCGCCTTCGCCCGCTTCATGATAGTGAAGCTTCAGCCCGTTCGCCTCCGTAAATCTGCTTGTGGCATTCTTCGTTAGCACGCTCACCGGACTCCATTCTCGACTTGATCTGACCGGGTAATTATCATGCGCTGAACCACGCCGACCAAAGCTTTCTCCATACCGGAGCCAGACGGGAGGTGCTTCAAAGGTCCAAAATCAGCCGCGGACTCTTGGACCCCGAACAGCAGATCAGAACCATCGCTCCGCTGGCGCGGTCCTCGTCAGAGAGGTAGGAATCCCGGTGGTCCGGCTCCCCTCCCAGAACCTTTGCCTCGCACGCGCCGCAGATGCCCTCTTCGCAGGAATAGGGCACATCCACGTCCGCCTGGATCAGCGTATCGAGTATCGTCGAACCTTCTTCGACCCAGTAGACATCGCCGCTGCGCGCCAATTCGATTTCGAACCCGCCGTCCCGGGCGGCCGCCTCTTTCGCCTGAAAATATTCCAGATGAACATGGCTCCTGGGGCGATCCTTGCAGGCCGCCTCGAACGCGCCCAGCATCGGTCCGGGCCCGCAGCAATATAGATGCGTATCGAGATCGGAGGCCTGGACGATCTTGTCGATCGACAAGAACTCGCCTCCGCGCTCCTCGTCGAAATGGAGCCTCACGTCGCCAAAAGCTGCGAGTTCCTCCAACAACACCGCGTCGTCGCGCGATCGGCAGGAATAGTGCAATGTGAATGGCCGGCCTTGGAGGTGCATCGCCTTCGCCATCGCATATATCGGTGTGATGCCGATCCCGCCGGCAATCAGCACATTCTTCGCTGACGCTTCCTCCATAGGGAAGTTATTGCGGGGCAGTTCGATCTCAATCACGTCTCCGCTATTGAGCTCTGTGTGAATCCACTCGGATCCTCCACCGCCATCGGGGTTCCGCTTTACGCCGATCATGTAGCTGTCTGGCGCCATATCGGGCTCCATCAGCGAATATTGACGGACGATTCCATTCGGCAGCAACAGGCCGATGTGCGCGCCAGGATCGGATGGGGGCAACGACTCGCCATCGAGCGGCCGGAACCGAAAGAACCGAATGTCGCGCCCGGCTTGGATGACAGCATCCACCGTGCACTTGACAGTCGCATGAAGAAGGTTTGCCTTACGCTGCGCAGAAGTCATAGTTTCAGCCTGACGATTACTTGTAGGATCGACGCTCGATCGGCGGAACTGAGCGAGCTACGATAATAGGTACATGGCCGCTCGAAGGCCGGCCAGAACGATAAGTTTACAGCTCCCAAAGCTACTTCGATGGTCGGAAGCGCAGTCGCCGTTTCTTTGCTGCTAGACAATTATCCTTCTGGCCGATCATGCACCAAATCGTCGATAAATAGGCATGGCGGGGATCGCGGCGCTCGGCGCCCCGGCCCAGTTCGCAGCCGGAGGTATGGATGGAAAATGTGGATAACGGTGACTTCGCTCACTACGTGAACTGGGAAAAGGGGACCGTGAGTCGAAGGATTTTCTCCGACGCCGAGATATATGCGACGGAGTTAAAGCAGATTTTCGCTCGCGCGTGGCTCTACCTTGGCCATGAGAGCGAAATACCCGGCCCGGGTGATTTCGTTCACACTTACATGGGCGAAGAGCCCATCATCCTGTGGCGGGACAAGCAGGGGCAGATCGGGGCGTACATCAATTCGTGCCGCCACCGCGGCAACAGGGTCTGCCGGGTGGATCGGGGCAATGCAAAATCATTTGCCTGCGCCTACCATGGCTGGACATTCGCCAGCGATGGCAAGCTCATCGGCGCCCCGGGAATCCGGGAAGATTATAAGGAGGCCCTCGACCGCAGCAAATGGGGGCTCATCAAGGTCGCGAAATTGGGGATTTATGGCGGTCTTATCTTCGGGACTTTCGACGCGGAGGCACCCTCTCTCGATGATTATCTCGGCGACATGCGCTGGGGAATGGATATCCTGCTCGGGCAGGGTGACATGGTGGCAGCGCCGGGCACTGTAAGGTGGCGTATCAAGTCAAACTGGAAGTTCGCTTCCGACAATGCGGTGGATTACTATCACGGCGCTTGGACACACCGGTCCGGAATTCTCTCAGGACACGCGGGGGGCACAGGCACGTTAATCCTGGATAAGCTGCGGAACCCCAAAGGGACGACGCTCGTCGCCGGATATGGCCATGGGGTGAACGCCGATTACGCCGAAACGGAACTCCACGATTGGGACAATCCGCTGGCTGCATGGCGGCGGGACCCCGTCGTTCAGGAGCGGCTTGGGCCGACACGCGCCAGTTTTTCGCGCGCAAACATGCTGGTCTTCCCCAATTTGTTCATCAACAGCGGCTCCCGCGACCTGATGGTTCGCCATCCGCGGGGGCCTGGAGAAATTGAGATCTCTAAAACCGTGCTCGTCAGCAAGGCTGATGCGGAAGAGGTGCAGCATGCGCAGGTCCGTGCCGCTAATCGCCACTTTGGCCCCGCGGGAATGTTCGAACAGGATGATGGCGAGAACTGGTCATCAAGCACGGAGGCAGCCTCCGGCGCTGTCTCTTCTGACTATGACCTCAATTTCTCAATGGGCGTGGATCATGCTGCCTTCATTTATCCGGAAGATGCACCCCCACTTTTGAACACGCTTACCAATGAGCATGGCCAGATGTGGATGTACCGGGCGTGGGCGGAGTTTATGGACGCGGAAGACTGGTCGTCCCTTGCCGCAAATCACGTCGAACCTCAGGAGGCGTTTGGAAAGCGATGACCGGAGCCTCAGCCTTGACCCTCGATCGCCTGAACGAGCTCCTCATGCAGTTGGAGATCGAGCAATTCCTTCAGCATGAGGCGTCACTCATTGACGACCGGCGATTCCACGAGTGGCTCGATCTCTTTACAGAGGACGCCTATTACTGGGCGCCCACGCGCACGACGCGACTTCCTGGCGACGAAGCCGGAGAGTTTGCGAAACCGGGTGAAGGCGCCTTCTTCGACGACACGAAGGAGCTGTTATCGCATCGCGTCCGCAAGCTGGAATCCGGTTTTGCATGGTCCGAAGATCCGGCCTCGCGAACCCGCCACTTCGTGACCGGCATCAGGATTCTGGAGGATATGGGAGAGGAGTTGAACGTCAGTTCGAACCTCTTGCTGTTTCGCACCCGCCTTGAGCTGGAGCAGGACCTATGGAGCTGCCGCCGCGTCGATCGGCTTCGCCGCACCGACCAGGGTCTGCGGATTTGCCGGCGCGACATATTCCTCGATCACACCGTCCTGCAATCGCCCAACATCAGCATCTTCTTCTAAAGGCCACGTCGATGGATCATATCCCCGTTGATACCCTCTATCATGCCACTGTCATCAGCGCCGACGCCGAGACGACGGCGCGACACCATTCCGAATTCTATGGAGTGGAGCGCTGGGACGTGACAGATTTCACCCCGGACCGTCTTACGAACCAGACCATTTTCGGGCGGGTTCCGACCGCTCCGCCGCCACTGGACCTTTCGACCCCAAACCCGACGCCCGGGACGTTCGGATTCAGGCTTGCCCGAGGCACCACGCCCAATGGCGCGATCACTTTCAACATCGTGCAGCCCACCGGCGGGCTTAGCACCTTTGAAGAATTTCTGGTCACCCGCGGCCCCGGGATACAGGGCATGTGCATGACTTCGGTCGACAAGGCCGGCGCGGAGGACCTAAAATCCTTTTTCCGCGGCGAGAGCATTCGCCTGGCGCAGTCCTACACGGTGCCGGGAGTCGCAGAATTCCTCTATTTCGATACACGTGCTGACCTCGGCGGCTATTATGTGGAGGCGATCGTGCCTTTGGTCGACGACTGGCAAGCAGCCATGCCGGTCGATACGACATGGTCGTTCGAAATTGACGAGGCACGTGCAGCCTATTCGCGCACGTCTCCCGGCATCACACATTTCGGCGTGATTGTCCCGCAGCTGCGTCCGGTCATCGAGCGCTCGGCGAAATTGTTCGGTCGCGATTTGTGGCGCGGCATGCACTGGCGGACCGAGCCCGGCTCGCTGGAGGAGCCGACGAACAATGGCAAACCGGTCAAGCATTCCTATTTCACGGGTCGCGCGGATCTTGGCAAGAACAGCCTGGGGCAACCCTTCGGACTGGAGATTGTTCAGCCGGTTTTCGGTCCAAGTCATTACAAGGAAGATTTTCTGGAACCGCTTGGCGCCGGCATCCATCACATCGACCTGAAAGTCCCGATGGCGGACTGGGCAGAGTGGGAAAAGTTCAGCGAATGGCTGCTGGAGGATATGGACGCACCCGTTTGTATGAGCGGCTGGCTCCGCGACAAGGTGGCCTTGTTCGAATATCATGATCTTCGTCCAAGGCTGGGCTACGTGGTCGAACTGGTCGCTCCATTGATGCCGCACTGCCCGAAGAAGCCTTGGGCGCCCGATTACTGGTATGATTTTGCCGGCAGTCAGGCTTCTTGAACGACCGACCGCACAGGGTCTTCGCAGGGTTCGAGGATTTTCTCGAAGCAACAGGGCGGAAGGCGCGTGGGCGGCCCGGCAAAGCCTGAATCGCTGCCAGAGCCCGGCACGGTTCCTCTGACATAAAAAGCGCCGGAGCGGAGCTCACGAAGCCCGCCCGGCGCATTTTATGTCATTTCTGCATCGCCGGGCAAACACCCTGCCACTTGCCTCAAGCCGCGGTGCGGTCCTTGAGCATGTCGAGTGCCACGTCCACGATCATGTCTTCTTGCCCACCCACCATGCGCCGTCGGCCAAGTTCCACGAGAATCTCGCGGGTGTCGACGCCATAATCCAAGCTCGCCTTTTCAGCGTGACGGAGAAAGGACGAATAAACGCCAGCGTAGCCGAGCGACAGCGTTTCGCGATCAACGCGCACGGGCCGATCTTGGAGCGGCCGCACCAGATCCTCCGCGGCATCCATCAGCTTGTAAAGGTCGCAGCCATGTGACCAACCCTTCCGATCCGCGGCCGCAATGAAAACCTCGAGCGGTGCGTTGCCCGCGCCCGCGCCCATGCCGGCGAGGCTGGCATCAATACGCACCGCGCCATGCTGGACGCCGACAATCGAATTCGCGACACCCAGGCTGAGGTTGTGATGCGCGTGGATGCCGCGATCCGTTTCGGGTTTCAAAATGCGGTCATAGGCTTCCAGACGCTCGCGATAGCCGTCCATGTCGAGAGCGCCGCCAGAATCCGTCACATAAACACACGTCGCTCCATATTGCTCCATCAGTTGGGCCTGTTGCGCGAGTTCATCCGGCGTCACCATGTGGCTCATCATCAGAAAGCCCACCGTATCCATTCCGAGCGAGCGGGCAGCCTCGATATGCTGCCTTGAAACATCGGCTTCCGTGCAATGGGTCGCGATACGGACCGATCGAACACCCAGCGCATACGCGTGCTTAAGATCCTCGACCGTTCCGATGCCCGGAAGCAGCAGCGTGGTCAGCCTGGCATGTTCCACAACATCGGCGACCGCCTCGATCCATTCCCAATCGGTATGTGCGCCGAAACCATAATTGAATGACGATCCGTTCAATCCGTCGCCATGGGCCACCTCGATCGCATCGACCTTCGCCTCGTCGAGAGCTTTGGCGATTTTACGCACATGATCTATGCCATATTGATGACGAATGGCGTGCATGCCGTCGCGCAGAGTGACATCCTGAATGTAGAGTTTGCCCTTGGGATCCATCACGCGGCTTCCTTCGCGAGCTTTTGGTTTACGATCTCTTCGGCCGTCCGCAGCGCGGCTGAGGTCATGATATCCAGATTGCCCGCATAGGCCGGCAAATAGTGGGCAGCGCCCTCGACTTCCAGGAACACGCTCGTCTTTATGCCCTCGAATGTGCCCAAGCCCGGAATATGAACGGGATTATTGGCGCCAAAACGTTCGAACTGCACATCCTGTTTCAGCCGATAACCGGGGACATAAGCTTTGACCTTTTCCACCATCGCCTTGACCGCGGCCTCGATTTCCATTTCGTCTGCACCAGACGAAAGGGTGAAAACGGTGTCCCGCATGATCATCGGGGGCTCGGCCGGATTGAGAATGATAATCGCCTTCCCCTTTGCCGCGCCGCCAACCTGCTCGATACCGTGCGACGTTGTCTCGGTGAACTCGTCGATATTGGCGCGCGTGCCCGGACCGGCGGACTTGGACGAGATCGAAGCGATAATTTCGGCATAATGTACCGTAGAGACCGACGAAACTGCCGCCACGATCGGTATTGTTGCCTGTCCGCCGCAGGTCACCATGTTGACGTTCGGCGCATCAAGATGCGCATCGCCGTTGACGACGGGGATAACATATGGGCCGATGGCGGCAGGCGTGAGGTCGATCATCACCTTTCCCGCCGAGACCACCGCCTCGCTGTGCATTTTGTGCGCACCGGCCGAAGTTGCGTCGAAAACCACGCCGATCTCCGGCCAGCCTGGCAGGCGGAGCAAGCCATCTAGCCCTTCCGCCGTCGTGACGACACCCAAGCCGGCCGCGCGTTTCAGTCCATCCGACTGGGGGTCGATGCCCACGAGAGCGCCCACCTCCAGAACGTTGGACATGCGCATGATCTTGATCATCAAATCAGTCCCGATATTCCCGGACCCTATGATCGCCACCTTCGTCTTGGCCATCGTCATTCATCCTTCAAGAATTTGAAACTGCAGTCGCCGACGCCCCCGATCCGCGCCACGACATGATCGCCCGGCTTAATTGCCACCATCGGGCCAAGCGCGCCGGTCAGGACAATGTCACCTTTGCGGAGCGGCTCTCCCCGCTTCTCCAGTGTGCGAGCGAGCCACAGTGCGGCGTTGAGCGGATGCCCGAGACAAGCGGCTCCCGCGCCCAACGAAACCACTTCGCCATTTACCTCCAACACCATGCCGCACGAATAAAGATCGAGTCCCGCGAGCGGAAGGCGCGCGTCTCCCAACACGAAGAAAGCGGATGACCCATTATCCGCGACCGTGTCAGCAAAGCTGATCTTCCAGTCCGCGATTCTGCTATCGACGATCTCGATAGCAGGCGCGATGAATTCAACGGCATCGGCTAGCCGGGCCAGATCGATTTCACCGTCCAAGTCCTTACCGAGGACGACTGCGATCTCCGCCTCGGCTTTGGGCTGAAGAACCTGCGAGGACCGGAGGGTGCCGGCTTCCTCGATCCGCATGTCGTCGAAAAGCACCCCGAAATCGGGCTGGTCGACGCCAAGCTGCGCCTGGACTGCTTTCGCGGTCAAGCCGACCTTGCGTCCAACGATCTTTCGGCCCGCCTCCTGCCAGGCACGCGTATTGATCGATTGCACTTCGTACGCGCCTTCGACATCGGCAGGCTCGAGAACACCCCGCAACGGCGCGATCGCCGATCCGCCATAGGCATTACGTAAATCGGCGGCAGCCGCTTGCAATGTGGTTGTACCCATGAGTTCGCCTCCCAAAGAAAATGTGGCGTCGGCACGACGAGTGCCCGCCAGCGTATGGCAACGGACGATGCGGCCAGATGTCCGATGTTTAGCTGGACCCAAGCGCAATCCCAGAACGAAAAAACTCTGGGTGCTGTATCGTCATGCGGGGGCCAAGAATTGTTCCACCGAAGCCAGACATGATTTGTATTGGGGGCCGGCGCTCGCTTGCGATAAGTTTAGATCGACAACGAAAAATGTCGTCGGCGTTCCGCAGGCCGGAGCAAGACGCGGGCGATATGATCATCTTGAATTTTCAATCTGGAAGGCGAGACCGTGCAAAAGAGCTTACTTCTGAAATCTGCGAGCGATATCGAGCAGCATCTGAGCGACGGATACTCGCTGCCCTCCGAATTTTATTTCGATCCGACCATTTTTCAGCTCGAGCGCGAGCACCTGTTCCGACGCGCTTGGCACTTTGCGGCGTTGGAGCGCGAAGTGGCTAAACCCGGCGACTATATCACCACCACCGTCGATGGCGTGCCAGTCGTGGTGGTGCGCGACAATGAAGGGCAGCTTCGCGCTCATATCAACATATGTCGCCATCGCGCCAATATCATCGCGCACGGAAAGGGTAGCTGCAAAGCTCTGCGCTGCGGCTATCACAGCTGGACTTACGACCTTTCCGGAAAGCTGAATCCCGCCTCGACCTCATCAGGCGGTAAGTTGGATGCCAGCTCGCTCAACCTGTTATCAGCGTCCGTCGACACCTTCGCCGGCTTGCTTTTTGTGAGCCTCAATCCGAACGAGACGCTGCGGCAGTGGATGGGCGAATTGCCGGCTATCATGGATGCTACCAACTATGATTCCCCCTTCACGACCGATGAGGAATTGACCCTCGTCGATCGCTTCGAGGTGACCAGTCCTGTGAACTGGAAGTTGGCGTGGATGAACGCCATCGAGTGCTTCCACTGCCCGACCGTCCATCCCACATCGCTGTCGCGATTCTATCACGTCCGGATCGGCGACGAGAAATATCTGGAAGCAAGCTATGACCGCGGTTCCTACAGCGTGGCTCATTTCAAGGAGAATGCCGCCAAGGCGCTGAACATCGACGCGACCGCTTCGCTTCTTTCATACTATCTGGCTCCGACCACCACGCTCGCCACCGGATTCCAGTGGGGCGCCACCGTTACCCAGGTCATTCCGACTGGACCGGAAGAAGTCACGCGGGTTTTTAACACGTACCGCAAGACCGGCTACTCAGCACCCGACAATGTTGAACTGGCTGAAGCGATGACCCAGACGATCAAGGAAGACAATGAGGTCTTGGCGCAGGTGCAGGCCGGTTACCGCGCGGATGCACTGGGCTACGGCCGGACGATCCCGGTCATCGAGGAGCCGATCCAGCGTTTCAATCGAATCGTGTGGGACAGCATCGCGCCGGCTTACGCCGCGTTGGAAGGCAAGCCGGCCTTGCCGCATCTTGAAACGGCATGGTGACCAATTTCCGCCAACAACGGGGCTACCCCGCGTTGGCGGAGGCGCCGCACCCACGTTAGAGTCAAGGTTGGTCGCAGGAGAGTGAAAAGATGTTGTTGAAAGGTCAGGTCGCAGTCGTCACCGGCGGTGCGGGAGGAATTGGCAAGAGCATCTGCGAGCGGTTTGCGGAAGAAGGTGTCCGCGCAATCATCGTCGCCGACATACGTGAAGAACCCCGCGAAGGTGGGCCGTCGGTCATGGAAACCCTGGCAAAGTCCGGATGCGATGTGCGGTTTGTAAATACCGATGTCACCCGGGGGGCCGACATGGCCCGCGCCGTGGCCGCGGCGGACGAATTTGGCGGTGTCACGATCATGGTCAACAATGCCGGCATTGCGCAAGGTGCGTCGTTTCTTGAAATGACTGAGGAACAGTTCGACACAACCATGGCGATTAATGCGCGCGGGGTTTTCCTGGGGGCCCAAGCGGCCGCTCGCTCCATGGTTTCGGGAAAGCGCCGGGGCGCGATCATCAACATGTCATCGCGGCTTGGCGATGTTGGCCATGCGATGGCGTTGCACTATGGCGCCTCGAAGGCGGCCGTGAAACTGATGACCTTCTCCATGGCGGCAGCGCTCGGCCCGCACGGCATCCGCGTGAATGCCATCCAGCCGGGGGACATAGCAACTGCTATGGGGGGCGACACAGAGGGCAAGGATGTTGCGTGGACTATTCCGCTAGGCCGCGAGGGGGATCCGCGGGAAGTCGCAGACGCGGCGGTCTATCTTGCGAGCGATCTGGCGAGTTACGTCAATGGTGTTGCGCTTTTGCTCGACGGCGGCATGTCGAATACATATCCCGGGATACCGGCAAGGGTGGCTGAGTGACCGGAACGGGATCAGCCGCAGAACCGGTGCCGCGGTCGGGACATCGACACGCCTCGACCGGCCCGGCCAACTCTGTGAGCTTTTGCCAACTCACGCTGAAACATTCACCCGTCGGTCTCGGCAAAGCAGATAGAACAGCGGCGCGGTCGGGAGCGGCCATCTGCTGACAAGATGTCACGTTTGTCGCTGCGGTTGGTTCTCTTGGGTGGAACAGGCTGTATACCGAGCTAATGCCCGGGAGGACGAAGCGTCGATTAAGCGATGGTCCCTTCATAGTTTGAAACCAATGCTCAACAGCGCGACCATTACTCGCTAATTTTTCGGAGATAGATTATATTGTTATCTTCCGCTTCGTTTCTTATCGAGTAGGTCTTCAGGCTTGATGCTTCTTCGGCCGTAAGGCCGAGGACCAACGGATTGCCGCCCCACCAAGCGAGACGATATCTGCGGCTGGCAATTCGCCATCCTCGGTCCGTTCGGACAAGGCGATCATCGTACCATCCAGTCGCATCCCAGGAATTTCCGTCCTTACCTTTCAAGGCTCGGATCAATCGGAACTGCCCGTAAGTGAATGCGTGCGCCTCGCTGCCCCTGATGCGAACTTGCTGGTTTCCCATGATATGCGTCGAGCTGTCGAGCGGCTCGTGCATTTCCGCAAAAGCCTTTTTAAAACTCTCCAGACTGTCCCATCTCATGTGTTCGCCATAATCAATAATGGCATCGGGCATAAAGATGCGATCGAACAAATCCCAATGCTGGGTGTCCATTGCTAATGCGTAGAGATCCAAAAGGTCGAATATTTCTTCCCGATCGCTGGCAGCGTCGGCTCTACTCTCGGAACTATTGGTGGATCGTATCGAATATCCTGCGGGTGCTCGCCTGTCCATTTCGACGTCGATTGCCGCACTCGCCGGGACGATGACAAACAAACCGGAGAGGACCATTCCTTTTCCAGCAGTTTTGCACATTCTAAGCGATGAGGTGACAATCTTCAAAACTGCACCTCACCTGAGGCCCTTTATTCATGACAATCGGCGGATACGCACAGCGTTGCTGCCTACCGTGTTTTGATCCAGATTGTCTTGAGCTCGGTATATTGGTCAAGAGCTTCGACGCCCTTGTCCTTCCCGCCGAAGCCGGACTGCTTGAATCCGCCGAACGGGGTCGTGTCGTCCCCTTCGGAAAAGCAGTTGACCGATACGGTGCCGGCCTTGATCGCCCGCGATGCTTTCACCGCCTTATCGAGGCTCTCGGTCCAGACCGATGCAGCCAAGCCATAATCTGTCTCGTTGGCGATCTTGATACCCTCATCCTCGTCGTCGAAAACGATGGTGGAAAGCACTGGACCGAAAATCTCTTCCCGCGCGACCGACATAGAGTTGGTCACGTCACCCAGGATCGTCGGCGCTACAAAATAGCCGCCGGTTTCCTCGAGAATGCGCGTGCCTCCGGTGACGATTTGAGCCCCTTCTTCTTTGCCAGCTTCGATATAGCCCATGACCTTCTCGAGATGACCGGGCTCGATCATCGGTCCGAGCTTAGTATCCGCGTCTTGCGGATTGCCGATCTTCCACTGTGCCAAGCCGTTCTTGATTCCGTCGACCAATTCGTCCTTCCGGCTCCGATGTACAATGAGGCGCGATCCGCAAGAACAGTTCTCGCCCATGTTCCAAAAGGCCGCGGCAAGCACATCGTCGATCATCACATCGAGCGCGGGCGCATCAGCGAGCACCAGTTGCGGGCTCTTGCCTCCACATTCCAGCACAATGCGCTTCAGGTTCGATTCCGCTGAATAGCGGAGGAAGTAGCGGCCGACCTCGGTGGATCCGGTGAAAGACACAAGATCGATGCCGTTGTGTCGCCCCATCGCCTCGCCTGCCTCATGCCCATAGCCGGGCAGCACGCTCAACACGCCGTCGGGAATCCCCGCTTCGGCGGCCAGCTGTGCCATCAGGAGGGCGCTGAGCGAGGTCTGCTCGGCGGGTTTCACGATGATGCTGGTGCCGCTTGCCAGCGCGGGGGCAACTTTCCAGGCGAACATGAGCGCGGGAAAATTCCATGGCAATACGGCTCCCGCTACACCGATTGGCTCGCGCACGATCATCCCGAGGATGTCGCTAGGCGTTGGTGCCACCCGATCGTAGATCTTGTCGACCAGTTCGGCATACCAGCGGAAGCAAGCGATGGTTTGAGCTACGTCGCCTTCCCGCGTCTCCGTGATAGGTTTTCCGCCCTCCAGGCAGTCGAGAGCGGCAATGTCATCCAAGCGCCCTTCCAGCAAGTCGGCGAACTTCAGCAGCACTCGCTTGCGCTCCGCCGGCGCCTCACGGCTCCAAGTGCCCGCTTCGAACGCCGCCCGAGCGGCTGCTACGGCTTCGTCCACATCCGCGGTGTTGCACGCCGCAAAGGACGCTATCTCCTGCCCTGTTGCGGGATTGACGGTGGCGATCGTCTGCCCTGAGAGAGCGTCCTTGAATTTGCCGGCGATAAACGCCTGTCGCGGTGTCGAGGGCAGTGTGATCATCGTGACTATCCCTTGCAGGCTAAGAACTATTTGGAATCCTGTTTCGAGGCGGATGAGTCATGCTCTTCCACTTCGAACGCGAAGACGACATGATCAGAATGAAAAACCTTGTGGGCTACCGACTCGACTTCAGGGCTGTTTACCTTTGCAAACCATTCATCGGCGGCTGCCTTGTCCGGAAAGCCGATTTCAGTGAGTACGTCGAAGCCAAACTCGGTCGCGTCGCCGGAATCCGATCCATGGGGACCAATTGGACGCCGAGGATAACTGCGGCGGTAAAGCAGCGGCGCACCCCCGGCTTGAAGAATGACAGGGATTTCGCCTTGTTCATAAGCCTCGATGAACTGTTCGCGGTTCAGCGAGGGATGCTTTCGGAAAAAGGCCATCAGCTTGTACATGTAAAGAGTCCTTCGCATCGGCGGAGCACTGACCAGCCGACATTGGCAAAACTTGTGATATGCGTCGAAAATTCAGCCCCGGCGCTCAGAACGCCAGTGTTCAGTCTGCGATCGCCAACTGGTCATCGGCGGATGAGCCAGGTCCACTCGCGCGTCTCTTGTCGTCGATTTCCGCCTCGTCGGCCTTGAGGCGCGACATAATAACACGGAACATTCCCAGACCGCGGTCCGCACTGATGGACCCCATGCGGTGTCCCGGGTGCTGCTGAATCATCCGATGCTGCGCCTCAATCATCCGCTTGTCCTCGGCGAATGCCTCAATGAAGACGTCCCATGCTTGATCCGCAATCTCTTTCGACATGTCGGTTAGCTGCGGGCCGAAACAATAGAAATATCGGGTCTTCCCACGTCCGAGCGGCGTGACAGCCTGCGCCGTCAAGGACGAGTTGATCGGCACGATATCTTCCGACGGTTCGCCTCCGCCTGAAAGCTCAGCAGTTCCGGCCGGATAAGTTGTCATATTCGTCAGGAAAATGCCGGGCACCATGAAGTCCGTGCGGTGCCAAATGTCGCCGACGGTGTCGTCACCCTGCACGACTTTGCGGCCAGCCACATCGGTGCGCCAGAAGTCCGAACGAACCCCGCGCTCGATCCGCTTTGCCATCAAGCCGGTGGATGAACGCTCGGCGGGATCGCCTTCATCGCCTTCCTGGGCACGCCCGAATGTGTTTTCGTGAACAAAGGCTACGTGGGAGAGGTCCAAAAGATTGTCGCAAAGCAGTTCGGCATCCGCTTCGAAATCCATGTGACCCTTGTAGAGACGCCGATGTGCATGGTCCATCATGCCCGCATCGGGGATCAGGCTGGGATCGGCCAGTTCCGGATCCCCCATCCAGATCCACACCCAGCTGTATCGCTCTTCAACGACAAATTTCCGCAAGCAAAGAGTTTTGGAAGCCTGCCCGCCGCCAGGCACTTCTATGCAGTTGCCCTCGCTGTCGAACTTAACACCGTGGTACATGCAGCGCAGGCCGTCACTTTCAATGCGGCCGAGTTCAAGCGGAGCCCAGCGATGCGGACATCTGCCGTCGAACGCTACCAGCTCATCGTCAGCGGTGCGATAAAGGACAAGGGGTTCGTCGATCACGGTCAAGGCGGTCACGCGATCCTTGGTGAAATCGGTGGACCAACCCGCGACGTACCATGCATTTTTCAAAAACATTCCGACACCCTCCAAAACGCAATCTGGCATCGATGCAGAAGTGAGAAAGTGCGGTCATACGTCGTCGGGTAGCGACCAAAACTTTCGCAGAATCTCACTTCTCATTGGCCGACGCGGCAGCTCACGGGCAGAGTAAGACGCTTTTCAGCCCTTCGCCAAAAACATTATTCTTATGGCAGCCAACGGGCCAAGCAAAAGTGTGCGGCGGGAGGACCCGATGCCTTCCTCTGGGAAAATGTCAGAGCGGGCAAGACTGGGAGGAATGTCTTTTATCTATTTTACACCGCGACACGCGCCCCCCATTCATGATGGCTCTCGACGACCGCATTGGGTTCGTTGTCCAACTTAGGAATAGCAGATGCCACACACGCGATTTGTCACAGGCACCCGTAATGGCAAGCAAATGATTGTCTCCGAAGACAGGGTCGATGGGTTTGCCGCATCTGGCGTTTCGGAAATGGTCCCGGTGCTTTACATTGGAGAGCCGCCTTCTTTGCCCCATGATGGAGCGTTGAGCCCCTCCTTTGAAATGCCCTCGACGCCCGGCAGCATGGCAGTGGCGCTCTGGACGCTCGAGGCTAACAAGAGTTTGATCAGCGACGATCAGAAGCTCAACTTCTCGGCGAAACGACCCGGCTATCACCAGACGCCGACCATCGATGTCCATTTTGTCATCAACGGCGAGCTCCGTTTTGAAGTGGAAGACGGTTCGGAGGTCACTCTCGCGGCAGGAGATTGGATTGTCGTTCATGGGACCGGCCATACCTGGCATAACCGATCGGACCAGCCCGCCACCGTGCTGGGAACGTCGTACGGGGCGGTAGTATAAGGGCGCAGCGCTGCCTGAGCCGACACCGCGGCGCCGAGTGGTCTCTTACAATAGGCGGGTACCGACGAAGGCTGGCAAGTCGCATTCGGCCTGAGCGCTTGGCCGCACCGCTGCTGGCGTGACCGCGCGCGCTCCACAGATGAGCATATTTTTTCGCCAGAAGATCCAGGAAAAACACTATGATCTCTTCGAATTCGTCCAGGATGCAGCCCTTTTTCGGCAGTGATCTCGGCCTGATCGACCCGGAAGTGGACATCGCCATTCAGGCGGAGCTCGACCGTCAACGCACCAAACTCGAACTGATCGCGTCGGAGAACATCGTTTCAACCGCCGTTCTTCAGGCTCAAGGATCGATTCTGACCAACAAATATGCCGAAGGCTACCCCGGTCGGCGCTACTATGGCGGGTGCGAACATGTCGATGTGACCGAGCAGCTCGCCATCGATCGGGCGTGCAAATTGTTCGATGCCAAATTCGCGAATGTCCAGCCTCATTCCGGCGCTCAGGCCAATATGGCGGTGGCCTTTTCCCTGCTCAAGCCGGGAGATACCATTTTGGGGATGGGACTTGCGCATGGCGGGCACCTTACCCACGGTGCGGCACCGACGCTGTCGGGCAGGTGGCTGAATGCGGTTCAATATGGTGTCCGCGAAGAAGATCAGCGGATAGATTATGATGCTGTCCAGGATCTCGCGCAGGAATATCATCCCAAGCTGATTATCGCCGGTGGATCCGCGTATCCGCGACATATAGATTTTGCCCGCTTTCGCGCCATCGCAGACCGGGTGGACGCCAAGTTGATGGTCGATATGGCACACTTTGCCGGACTCGTCGCGGGAGGAGCGCATCCCAATCCGCTCGAATTCGCAGATATAGTGACATCGACCACCCACAAGACCCTTCGCGGCCCTCGCGGCGGCCTTATCCTGACGAACGACGAAACACTGGCCAAGAAGATCAATTCGGCTGTCTTCCCTGGCATACAGGGTGGACCGCTGGAACATGTGATCGCTGCGAAGGCAGTTGCTTTCGGCGAAGCCCTGCGACCCGAATTCGCCCACTACGCGGCCGCTGTTGTCACAAATGCACGCGTCCTTGCCGATGGCCTTGCCCGCAACGGCTTCTCGATCGTTTCGGGCGGTACAGACACGCATGTCGTGCTAGTCGATCTTCGGCCCAAGGGGCTGACCGGCAAGGTCGCCGAGGCAGCGCTGGATGAGGCAGGCATCACCTGCAATAAAAATGGTATCCCGTTCGATCCGGAAAAGCCCGCAATCACATCCGGCATTCGATTGGGGTCCGCCGCCCTGACCACGCGCGGTTTCGATGAAGCGGCTTTTGAAGAAGTTGCCGACTTGATCAATGTCGTTCTCGATGCCGCAGCCGCGGGGCCAATTTCCGCAGATCTCACCCAGTCGGTGCGGAGAAAGGTGGAAACGCTTTGTGCAAGATACCCGATTTACGAGAGCGCGCGCGGCTGAGGGCGTGACGGCGAGAGGCAATCACGTATGATCGGGATGAGGGATATTTTTCGGGTTGGAATCGGCCCATCATCCTCGCACACCGTGGGGCCAATGAAGGCTGCGCTGGCATTCGCGACCGCCCTGCAGGGACGGCGCTTCTCTGAAATTGCGTGCGAACTCCTTGGTTCTCTCGCCTGGACCGGCTCTGGTCACGCGACCGACAAGGCCGTGATCCTGGGACTGGCCGGCCATGCGCCCGAGAATATCCGTCCGGAGGCGATCGACGCGATCCTGACGGATGTGGCTGAAAGGGGGAGGCTGACGGTCGCAAATGTCGAGATATCGTTCGATCCCGCCCGGCACGTCATTTTCAACCGCGAAACAGAGCCAACGGCGCATCCCAACACCATGCGGCTGGTCGCATGCAATGAAGCGGGAGAACAGATATTCGAGCAGCGTTGGTGCTCCATAGGGGGAGGCTTCATCGTCGAGGAAGCGCAATTCGGTACAGCGCCGGCGCAAGCGGGAATGGATGTACCCTTTCCCTTCTCCACCGCGGATGAACTTTTGTTGACCTGCGACCGAAACGGCCTCTCCATAGGCGAAGTCATGCGGGCCAACGAAGGATCGCGTTCGGCCGAGACCGACACCGATGCCTATCTCGACAAGATTATCGAAATCATGATGGCCTGTATCGACCGCGGAATCCGTGCTGAGGGAATTTTACCCGGGCGCCTCAAGGTCCCGCGCCGTGCAAAAAAGATCAAGGACAAGCTTGATGGCGACCGTTTCCGCAATCGCCAAGCGCCCCATGTGATCATGGACCATGTCAGCCTGTTTGCGATCGCGGTTAACGAAGAAAATGCCGCGGGCAGTCAGGTCGTGACCGCGCCGACCAATGGCGCCGCCGGGGTGATCCCGGCCGTGCTACGCTATTATCGCGACTTCTGGCCGAACGCCGATCGGGACGGCATGCATGATTTTTTGCTCACAGCCAGTGCGATCGGCGTTTTGACCAAGATGAACGCTTCGATCTCGGGCGCCGAGGTCGGTTGTCAAGGCGAAGTCGGAACTGCCAGCGCGATGGCTGCCGCAGGCCTCGCCGCAGCCATGGGCGGTAGCATTCGGCAGATTGAAAATGCGGCGGAGATCGCGATGGAACATCATCTGGGCATGACCTGCGATCCCGTCGGCGGCCTCGTTCAAGTGCCTTGTATCGAGCGGAATGCCTTCGGCGCGGTCAAGGCAATCAACGCCGCTTCTCTCGCAATGCGCGGCGACGGGACCCATACGATATCGCTCGATCAGGTCATCGCTACCATGATGCAGACCGGCAAGGACATGAACTCCAAATATAAGGAAACATCGCTCGGCGGTCTCGCCGTCAGTATGCCCGAATGCTGACAATCCTCGCTGGTGCCTCGTGGGGCCTGACCCCTGATCGTCCTCGGTAAGGATCAGACTCGTGCGAACGCCGCAGCGGCTGAGCTTGCTGTTCCGGGCTGTGCAGATAGCTTTGAGAGCGATGATTCGACTGGACGTTATGGCCGTTTGCTGGTCGGCGCCATAGCCGGTGACAGGAACCGCCCTTTTGAAAGACACTCCTCCCATTCGGATTCGACATCTGAATCTGCGACAATGCCGGATCCAAGACCAAATCGCGCGACTGATCCGCCATTTTCAATATTCAATGTGCGGATGGCAACATTGAAGACCGCGTCACCCTGAGGGTCGATCCAGCCAATGGAACCTGTGTAGACGCCGCGCGACGATGCCTCGACCGCCGCGATCACCTCCATCGCGCGCAGCTTGGGCGCGCCTGTGATGGATCCACAAGGGAAAAGCGCGCGCAGTGCATCAACCGTCCCCAATTCCGGCAGCAAGTCCGCGCACACCGTTGAAACCAACTGGTGAACAGTCGGGTAGGTTTCAACCTTGAACATATCCGGCACCGTAACGGAGCCCGCACGCGAAACCCGGGAGAGATCATTGCGAAGCAGGTCCACGATCATCAAATTTTCGGCACGCTGTTTGATATCTTGCCGAAGCCAGCGGACGAGGGCGGCATCCCGCTTAGGATCTGGATCGCGCGGGGCGGTTCCCTTCATCGGACGCGCGGTAAGTCGGCCGCGCATGTTCGAGAAAAATAGTTCTGGCGAAAAGGAAAGCACGGATTGCGCGCCGGTATTTATTATTGCGCCATAGCCTGCGTGCTGCCGTGGCCTGACCGCAGCATATAGCGCCATCGGATCACCGCTGAAGCGTACTTCGCACGCGAATGTCAGATTGGCCTGATAGATATCGCCCGCCTGAATTAGTTTTTGAACTCGCGCGAATGCCGCGCGATAGCTCGCTTCGCTGATCAGCGGGTGGAACCCGTCGATGCATGCGCCGAACGGATCCGGAAGGATTTTTGGCAGGGCTCGTGCCGGAATGATCTCGAGGTCTGTGAACAAGCCAAACCACAGCAGCGGCGAGCTTTCTCCCAAAGAGCGCCGTGCTGCCAAAGGCCGCAACTTGCTTTCGAGCGCCAGGCCCGCCTCATAACTAATGAAGCCAGCAGCATGGAAGCCCTGCTCCCCGGCTTTTGCCAGACGGTCGAGCGCAGATTGCACATCTTCCTGCCGGTAAGCGGCGATCACCTCGACGGGGTCGCGATAAAGCCGGCCAGGCGCGGCTCCGCTCAGACGCGCGTCGTCGAAAAGAGCAAAGGCCTGATCGGGGTGAGGTAGCTGCATGAGTTTGTTCGCTGACCTTCTGGATATCCCCGAGGCCACCTGCGAGAGGGCGTCCCGGCAAGCTCGCGCCGTCAAGCCTCGAAAAATGCCTCGCAGACCGCGGCGGAAATGCGGCATTCAATGCCACTGGGCATGGCTTGGCACAACCAACTTGTAGCAACGCCGTGGCCCACCCCCAGATACGACCGGCCGTTTCAGACTTGGACAAGCCCGCCATGTCTTCGATCTACCAGGCGCAAGCCCTTCACGGCGAGGCGCACCGAGCGCTTAGGTTGGGCGTGGCCTCACGGCGAATATGTCCAATTGCCGCTCCAGCTCGCCGAGAATGCGATAGCAGTCGAACACTTTCGCGACACTTGAGTTGGGCTCACGCCCCTCGCGGATCGCCGCAATGAATTCGCGATCCTGCAACTCAATTCCATTCGTCGAGCCGGCGACTGCACGAAGGTCAATCGGCTGATCCCGGCCATCCATCAGGTCGTCGTAGCGCGCGACATAGGTATTGGTGTCGCCGATATAGCGGAAAACGCTGCCAAGCGGCCCGTCGTTATTGAAACTTAGCGAGAGGGTGCAGATCGCTCCGCTCTCGCTTTTCAACTGAATCGACATGTCCGTTGCGATTCCCAGATCGGGGTGAATCGGTCCTTGCATTGCATGAGCATCAACGATGGGGCCTGCCTGATAGGCGAAGAGATCGACGGTATGCGCCGCATGGTGCCACAGGAGATGATCTGTCCAACTGCGCGCTTCGCCCTTGGCGTTTATGTTGGTGCGTCGGAAGAAATAGGTCTGCACATCCATCTGTTGAATATTGAACTCGCCCGACCTGATGCGGTTGTGGACGAACTGGTGCGACGGGTTGAAGCGGCGCGTATGCCCGACCATGCAGGTGAGGCCCGTTTCGACCTGTTTTGCGAGCACGGCTTGTGCGCCCGTCCAGCTATCGGCCAAGGGGATTTCGACCTGCACATGCTTGCCTGCGCGCATGCAGGCGACAGCCTGCTCCGCGTGCATCTGCGTCGGCGTGCACAAGATCACAGCATCGACATCGGCTCGGGCGAGGGCTTCGCCTAGTTCGGTCGTGACGTGGCCTATGCCATATTTGGCGGCGACCGCCTGGGTCCGTGCCAGTTCGCGGCCAATTATGGACGCGACCGTCACACCGTCGATGTTCTTCAGCCCATCAAGATGCTTTTCACCAAAAGCACCCGCTCCCGCGAGCGCAATACGCATGACCTTGGCTCCTTCCATTTGCGGTTCTGATCAGGTTATGCTGGCTCGAGCACCAGATGACCGACAGCCGTATTGCTTGCCGGTACGTGATAATGTCTGTGAAGAGGTTTCACCTTTTTCCCCAGCGCGCCGCGCATGATCAGCCACATCACCATCTCTATCCCTTCGGATCCGGTTTCACGCAGATATTCAATGTGGGGAATCGCACGAAGTGCCTCGCCGTCATCCTCGCTCATCAGGTCCAGGAAACGATTGTCCCATTCGGCGTTGATCAAACCCGCCCTTGGTCCCTGGAGCTGGTGGCTCATGCCGCCGGTGCCCCAGATCTGAACGTTCAGGTCCTCGCCGTAGCTTTGCACTGCCCGCGCGATCGCCTCGCCCAATAGCCAGCAACGATTGCCCGAAGGAGGCGGATAGGTAACGACATTGACGGCAATGGGAATGATCTTCGCCGGCCACGCTTCGGGCTGCCCGAACATCAAGCTCATCGGGACGGTCAAGCCATGGTCGACATCCATTTCGTTGATGATCGTCATGTCGAATTCATCCAGGATCAGGCTCTGCGCGATGTGCCATGCAAGGTCCGGCTCGCCGATAACGTCCGGCAAGGGTCGCGGCCCCCAGCCTTCGTCGGCGGGTTTATACCGCTCACCGCATCCGATCGCGAAGGTGGGGATGATCTTCATGTCGAAGGCGCTGGCATGATCGTTATAGACCAGGATCACGACGTCGGGCTTTTCCTGCGCGATCCACTGG
Organism: Sphingopyxis sp.; assembly: GCF_035686825.1. Taxonomy (GTDB): domain Bacteria; phylum Pseudomonadota; class Alphaproteobacteria; order Sphingomonadales; family Sphingomonadaceae; genus Sphingopyxis. Next base: position 24,142 of record NZ_DASRYZ010000002.1, read on the forward strand.
CGCGACCAATCATAGCCTGCAAACAGGGGCTGCCAATAGGGTTCTTCTGTCTTGCCCAGGTCCATCGCCGCGCCAATTGCGGGTACATGGCTCGTGGCGACGCCTGCAGAAATGCGGGCCATCATCTTTTCTCCTTAATGGATCGGACGCCTTCGGGCGAACGTCCGCCGGCCACCATCATCGCTTGATAATCTTCGGGTGCCATGCCGGTCATGGTCCCCACTGCCTGGAGGAAGCTGAGGCCATCGGTCGAGAACACCTTGGCAAGGAAGTAGATGTTGCCGCCAAGATCGAGACAGCGATTATAGTCCCGGTCAAGAATCGCCTGCTTCTGGTTCTCGGACATCGGCCATTCGTCGATATACGCGCGCTCGTTTGCCTTCCATCGCTCACGGTTCTCGGCCTTCATCAGGGTCATCGCAAACTGGTTCATCCAGTAGCCCTGTCGCGCCCGTTTCGCCGTGTAAACGCGCGTCCCCGGAATATCGTCGAGCTCAGCGAGATATTCATGAATGTCGGTGCTCATGCCCCACCTTTCCAGAAGATAATGTCTTGGGCTTCAGGGATCACAAGCCGCGCGCCTTGAGCTGCGCATCCAGACGCGGGAATACCCTTCGGGCGTTGCCTTCGAAGATTGCGTGTCTGTCCATTTCGCTGATATCAAGCGCATCCACATACCGCTTCGTGTCATCGAAATAGTGGCCGGTAGTCGGGTCGATGCCCCGCACCGCTCCGACCATCTCGGAACCGAACAGGATATTCTTGCTGTCGATCACGTCGGCAAGCAAATTGATGCCTGGCTGGTGATATACGCAGGTGTCGAAGAAGATGTTGTTCATCAGATGCGTGTTTAAGCTTGGCTTTTTAAGCATGTCAGCGAGCCCGCGATAGCGACCCCAGTGATAGGGAACCGCCCCGCCGCCATGCGGAATGATGAAGCGCAAGTTTGGGAAATCCGCAAACAGGTCGCCTTCGAGAAGTTGCATGAAAGCGATCGTGTCGGCTGCGATATAATAGCCGCCGGTGGCGTGCATCGCCGGATTGCAACTTCCCGACACGTGAATCATCGCCGGCACGTCCAACTCCACCATCTTTTCGTAGAAGGGGTACCAGAACCGATCGGTCAGCGGCGGATGTTTGAAATAGCCTCCCCCCGGATCTGGATTCAGGTTGCAGCCAATGAACCCCATGTCGACACAGCGTTCCAGTTCGGCGATGCTGTTGCCCATGTCCGCAGCAGGAGATTGCGGCAGCATGCAGACGCCGACGAAAGTTTCCGGGAAGATCCCGACGACACGCGCGATCAGGTCGTTGCAACGTGTGGCCCATTCCATGGCGACACGGGCGTCGCCGACATGCGGCGCCATGGCAGAAGCGCGGGGCGAGAAGATCGTGAGATCCGCGCCACGATCCTTGATCAGACGAAGCTGGTTGATTTCGATCGTGGAGCGAATTTCGTCATCGGAAATCTGCGGATAGGGCGGCGTCGGCGCGCCCGCTCTGAAAGCGGCCTTCTGTTCCTCGCGCCATGCATCATGCCCCTCCGGCAAAACGGTATAATGGCCATGGCAATCGATTATCAGGGTCATCGGTTCGTCGCTCCAGTCTTTCTGCGCATCTCTAATTTCATGTCTGCGCCGCGACGGGAGGAGAGTGGCGCTTTGTCGGGCAATTTAACGCGCCGCGTGGCTGCATGAACCCGAGCGATCTTTTCACTTAGTCCTTCAATTGCCGGACCAAGAGCGAGTTCGCCGATTTGCCGCTGCCGCAACACCGTTGCTCGCGTCATTGGCGCGCGCACGCCAACCCCTTGCAATGTCTTGACCGCCTCTTCCATCTCCGCGGCACGGCGCAGACCATGGACAAGCATTCTGTCGAGATAATAGTCAGCTCGGGCAGCCCATGATCCAGTTGGTTCGCTTGCGTCGAGGGACGCAATGACCTCCTCGCGCACGCCCGCTGCTTCGGCAGCAAGCATGCATTCTGCAGTGAGCGCCTCCAGTCCCTTTATCATTACGGAGCGGATCATTTTCACCGACGAGGCGTGACCCACGGTCTCGCCCACGACGCTCAAGTTTGCAAAGCCCAGCGCGCTGAGCCGTCCTGCAGCTTCCTGAGCACCGCTGCCGCTAAGCAGGAGCGGCACCGACAGTCGCGCTGGATTGACGGGTGCCATCACCGCAACATCAAGATAGCGGCCGCCGGCTGCATCGATAAGCTGCGCCGCCGCCTGCTTGGTCTGAGGCGCGACGCTGTTCATGTCGCAATAGAGGCTATTCGGCAAAATATGGTCGGCTGCGGCCGCCGCCGCCAACAGCGCTTGGTCGGCAGTCACGAGCGACAAAATCAGGTTGGATTGCGAAAGCGCATCGGCAAGATGGGCCGCGCCCACGACCTCGGCCTCCCGATATGCAGCGAGCATTGCGTCACGCTCTAGGCGCGTTTCGGTCTGCAGGTCATACACATGTACGCGCTTGCACCAGCGACCAGCGCAAGCGAACGTAGATCCCGCTTCGCCAAACCCGATCAGACTGACATTCTGCTCCATAAGCAGAGCCATGACTCAAGGAGGTCGCCGCAGCTAATCGAATCCGCAGCCACGCTATAAGTTTTTACGAACCAAACTACCCACCTCGGCATCAATTACTGCCATGAAGCGTCGCTGCAATCGTGTCGGTCGCCAGTCTTCCCTCGTAGTCAATCCGATCGTCCGGCTGATTGCGCCCGGTGCCGGACCGATGTCGACAACCAAGCCGGCATCCAGCTCCACCATGAGCTGATCTACCGCCAACATGGTCAGGTAATCGCCACTTACCAACAGTTCGCGGATGGTCATCACCGACCCGCATTCGATCGGCACTGGCGGCAGATCACCTCCGAGCGCTTCAAACATTTGTCGCCAAAGCTGCCGCAAAGGAGCGCCCTCGGGGGGCAAAATCCAGGGATATCGACGCAGGGCCTCGGCGTCCCAGCCTTCGACAAGGGGATGCCCCGACCGGGCAAAGATCGTAGGGCGATCCTCGAACAGGGGCCTCTGCACAAGATCCTTTCCGAGCGACGCATCGCGTAGCGCGCCGATCATCATGTCGACTTCGCCATCACGAAGCGGCCCCACCAGTTCGGCGTGCGATCCTTCGTGGACGCTGATATGTACCTGCGGAAATTCGGTCCTGAAGGCGCCGATTGCTTTGGGAAGCAACCTGGCGCGCGACAGCGGCATTGCGCCTACCACAATTCGGCCGCCCTGCTGTCCATTCTGCTCCGTGAGCTCATCCAACCCGGATCGAAGCTCTGCCAACGCCAATCGCAGTCGACGGGCCACTGCTGAGCCTTGGCGTGTCAGCACCAGGCCGCGACCCCTTCGTTCGGCAAGTCGATGCCCGAGAACAATTCCCAAATCCCCCACCGCCCGGTGAAGCGAGGGTTCTGTCACGCCTGATTCAACCGCAGCTGCCGTGTAGCTCCCCGTCCGCGCCAACGCGACGAATGCCCTGATCTGCGCAGCGGTCACCCTGTTGCTGCCTATCAACCTCAATGCTGCCTCAACCCGGGGCGCCAGTCTGATCGCGGCCTCGGTGGGGGCCATTCCGCTCGGCTGGCGCGTGAACAGCGCCATCCCGAGCTGCACCTCCAGCTTGGCTATCGCCTGCGTCACGGCGGGCTGTGTCAAATTCACTGCGCGCGCGGCCACGCTGACGCTGCTATGCTCCACCGCAACCGCCATGGCGGCTAGGTGCCGGATATTGAGATGCTCGGGTGTCACGAACTAAAGTTAGCAAAATCTAATAACGGATGCATAGTTCATATTTGAGAAATTGCTTCTGTTTTGTCACCTCATTTTTCGTCATATATCGGAGGAAGAAATCATGTCGGGGATCGTGGTCCAGAAGTTCGAACGAACGGACCTCTCCATTGTCGATGGCCTCGCCGCATGCGGCGTTGCGACCGTTCACGAAGCCCAGGGCCGAACCGGACTTCTTTCGCCCGATATTCGCCCAATCTACACCGGCGCTCGCATTGCAGGCAATGCAATCACCATTTCGGCTCCGCCGGGCGACAACTGGATGATCCACGTCGCGATCGAGCAGCTGCGCGAGGGTGACATCTTACTGCTTGCGCCGACAAGCCCCTGCACCGATGGCTATTTCGGGGATCTCCTCGCTACATCGGCTCAAGCGCGAGGGTGCCGCGGCCTCGTGATTGACGCCGGAGTGCGCGACATCCGCGACCTCACTCAAATGGGCTTCCCGGTGTGGTCTAGAGCCGTTCACGCCCAAGGCACCGTCAAGAGCACATTGGGCAGCGTCAATGTCCCGGTGGTCTGTGCGAATGCTCTGGTGCATCCGGGGGACGTGATCGTCGCGGATGACGATGGTGTTTGCATCGTGCCATGCGCAAACGCCGCCGACATTCTTGAAAAGGCGCGGGCACGCGAAGCGGCAGAAGAAGCAAAGCGCGTTCGGCTCGCCGCCGGTGAACTTGGCCTCGATATCTATAATATGCGTCCACGCCTGGAGGAAATGGGACTTAGATATGTCTGATGTCCCAAACTCGGCCAAGGTGATGTGGATGCGCGGCGGCACGTCGAAGGGCGGTTATTTCCTGGCTGAGGATCTTCCAGCGGAGGCAACCAAACGCGACGCTTTTCTGTTGCGTGTCATGGGATCACCGGACGCGCGCCAGATCGACGGCATGGGCGGGGCTGACCCTCTAACGAGCAAGGTTGCGATCATAAGCAGATCCTCGCGGCCCGGCGTCGATATCGACTATCTCTTTCTTCAGGTTTTTGTTGATCAGGCCATTGTCAGCGATAGCCAGAATTGCGGCAACATTCTTGCAGGTGTCGGCCCCTTCGCCATCGAGCGCGGACTGGTTGCGGCTGAAGAAGCTGAAACCTGCGTCTCCATCTTCATGGTGAATACCGGTCAAGTCGCCATCGCGACCGTCCAGACGCCAGACAGAAAAGTCTGCTATGCCGGCGAAGCTCACATTGATGGCGTCCCCGGCACTGCCGCCCCCATTGCGCTTGAGTTTCGGGACACTGCGGGCTCAACTTGTGGCGCACTGCTTCCAACGGGCAATGCCGCCGACGAGGTGGAAGGCGTGCGTGTCACGATGATCGACAATGGTATGCCGTGCGTCGTGATGAAGGCCGAGGATGTCGGCGTCACCGGCTATGAAGACCGCGCCACCCTGGATGATAATCTCGTGCTCAAGGCGATTATCGAAAAGATCCGTCTCGCGGTGGGCGAGCGGATGAACCTCGGCGACGTCACGGACAAGTCGGTTCCCAAGATGATGCTCGTTGCCCCCCCGCGAAGCGGCGGAGCAATCACGGTTCGCAGTTTCATTCCCCATCGCGCGCACGCTTCGATCGGTGTTCTGGGCGCTGTGAGCGTTGCGTCAGCCTGCCTTATTGAAGGCTCGCCTGCGTTTGAAGTCGCTTCCGTGCCAGAAGGCGCCCGCAAGACGTTGTCGGTCGAGCACCCGACCGGAGAAACGACCTGCGTGGTCGATATGGACGAGCGGGATGACATAAGAAGTGTTGCCATGTTGCGGACCGCCCGCAAGTTGATGGACGGCGAGATATTCGGATGAGCGATCGCAAGGTCAGCTGGCACGCCAACCCTTCCACGCCGAGCTTCAAGCTACCGCCTGGCGCTGTCGATGCGCATTGTCACGTGTTTGGCCCGACGGCGGAATTTCCCCTCAGCCCAAAGGCAAAATATACACCCCAAGACGCCGGTCCCGATATGCTCTTTGCACTGCGCGATCGGTTGGGAATATCCCGGAACATTATCGTTCAGGCGAGCTGCCACGGCACCGACAATGCGGCGACTTTGAACGCCATCGCGAAGTCCCGGGGGAAAGCACGGGGCGTGGCCGTTGTTGACCTTGCCATAAGCGATTTCGAATTGGAGCGACTGCACGACGGGGGTATTCGGGCAGTTCGTTTCAATTTCCTGAAGCGCCTCGTTGATGAGGCCCCGAAGGACAAGTTTCTGGAGATCTCTCGCCGTATCCTGCCGCTCGGTTGGCACACCGTGGTCTATTTCGAGGCCGACATTCTGGAAGAGATGCGTTCGTTTTTGGATGCGATCCCGACTCTCGTCATAATCGATCATATGGGTCGGCCCGACGTTACCCGGCATCCCGACGGGCCTGAAATGGGCGCGTTCCGCTCGCTGTTAGACAGCCGCGAGGACATCTGGACCAAAGTCACTTGTCCCGACAGGCTCGATCCTAGAGGCCCTCCTTGGAACGACTTCGCCCGCTTTGCTTCCCCTTTGGTTAGCGACTATCAAGACAGGGTAGTGTGGGGCACGGACTGGCCTCACCCTAACATGGAAGATGCCGTTCCAGACGACGGTGATCTCGTTGACATGATCCCCCGCATTGCGCCGACAGCTGATCTGCAGCGTAAGCTCCTCATCGAGAATCCGATGCGGCTTTATTGGCCCGAAGAGGCGACGCTGCGCGGGATTGTGCCAGCCACGGATTAAGACTGAGTTCGCTCGCTGGTCGGTCAATCTTCGACCAATCTCACGGACGCGATATTATGTGCGCTTGGCTTGAGTAAGTGGGCGCCGTCGGCGGAGGCCTGATGGACGAAGGCAACCGCGTCAGCGAATATTGTTGCGCAAAAACCGGAGTGGCGGGCGGTTGCTTCAGGTCAGCCCGTCAATCCCAATGCGGCTGACAATTCGTGTTGCAGCGCTTCAACAGCACGCTGAACCTTGGGCAATTGATGGCGTCGGCGGGGATAAACGGCCCAAATCGGTTCGTCCGCCGGCCGGACATCATCAAGGACGAGTTCCACCATGCCCTTTTCCAGAAAAGGCAAGATATAGAAGTCGGGGAGCTGGCAGATGCCGATGCCGGCGATGCAAGCCTCGATCACGGCGTGCCCGCTATTGCAACGGAAGCGACCGGCAGGGCGATGCAGATGTTCCTGCTCGCCGACAGTAAAATGCCAGGTTGGCGCCGTTCCAACGATGCATTCGTGCGCAACCAGATCTTCGACGACTAGCGGCCGACCTTGGGAGGACAGATAGTCGGGGGCGGCACAGGTGCGGACATTTCGCGATCCAACACTCACCGCAACCAGCCGCGGATCGCTGATACTGCCGGTACGGATCGCGAGGTCGAAATCTTCGGCTGTCAGGTCTACGACCCGGTTCGTGAGTTCGATCGTGATGCTCAGGCGGGGGAACTGTATCGCAAAGCGCCGCAGGATCGGTGCGACATATCGCTCTCCCATCGTCGTCGAGCAGGTTACCCTCAATTCTCCATGAGGCTCGCCCTTTTCCCCAATGAGGGCAAAAGCCTCATTCCGCTCTTGAATAATACGCTCGCATCGCTCGAGAAAGGTCCGCCCCGCGTCGGTCAGTCTGACGCTTCGCGTTGTTCGGTGAAAAAGCTGCGTTTCAAGACGCCGCTCCAGCGCCATGACCGCGCGACTAACATGTGTGGCGGACCTGCCAATGATTAGGGCACCGCGCGTGAAGCTCGCGGAATTCGCGACTGCTACAAACTCGTCGATACCATCCCATCGCGTCAATTATAGCTCCATCTGGCACAGTCTTTTGCGATATTCGCGCATTATCACAAATGAGGGACAATGCTAGCGACTGAACTTTAGAATCGGAGATAATGCGTGAAAACCCGTGCCGCCGTTGCATTCGAAGCAAAGAAGCCGCTCGAGATCGTCGAGTTGGACCTCGAAGGCCCGAAGGCGGGCGAGGTGCTGGTCGAGATCATGGCGACGGGCATCTGCCACACCGATGCTTATACGCTCGACGGGTTCGACAGCGAGGGCATCTTCCCCAGCGTGCTCGGCCATGAGGGCGCAGGCATCGTGCGCGAAGTCGGCGCGGGGGTGACGAGCGTCGTCCCCGGCGATCATGTGATCCCGCTCTACACCCCCGAATGCCGGCAGTGCAAAAGCTGCCTTTCGGGCAAGACCAACCTCTGCACTGCGATCCGCGCCACGCAGGGCAAGGGACTGATGCCCGACGGCACGACGCGCTTCAGCTACAAGGGGCAGCCAATCTTCCATTATATGGGCTGCTCGACCTTCTCGAACTTCACCGTGCTGCCCGAGATCGCGGTCGCGAAAATCCGCGAGGACGCGCCGTTCCAGTCGAGCTGCTATATCGGTTGCGGTGTCACCACCGGGGTCGGCGCGGTGATCAACACCGCCAAGGTGCAGGTTGGCGACAATGTCGTCGTCTTTGGCCTCGGCGGCATCGGGCTCAACGTAATCCAGGGTGCGCGGCTTGCGGGTGCGAAGCAGATCATCGGCGTCGACATCAATCCGGCGCGCGAGGAATGGGGCCGCAAGTTCGGCATGACCGACTTCCTTAATACGAAAGGCATGAGCCGCGAAGACACGGTCGCCGCGATCGTGCAGCTGACCGACGGCGGCGCCGATTATACCTTTGACGCGACGGGCAACACCGAAGTCATGCGCACCGCGCTCGAAGCGTGCCACCGCGGCTGGGGCACCTCGATCATCATCGGGGTGGCCGAGGCGGGCAAGGAGATTGCAACGCGGCCGTTCCAGCTCGTCACCGGGCGCAACTGGCGCGGCACCGCGTTCGGCGGCGCCAAGGGCCGCACCGACGTGCCCAAGATCGTCGACATGTACATGACCGGCAAGATCGAGATCGATCCGATGATCACGCACGTCATGGGCCTCGACGAGATCAACAAGGGGTTCGACCTGATGCATGCGGGGACAAGCATACGTTCGGTGGTAGTATTTTAGAAAATTCCGCCGCCGAGAAGCGATAACTAGCTGCGCTTTCGCGATGTCCGCCGCCGTCCGCGCCTCAAGACATCGCGCATCGCGGCCGTTGTTATGGCAATTGTTTCGCCATCTGTGATGCGCCGTCGCAGCATGCGGAGACGTTCGGACTTCGACACGAAAGGTGTAAGCAAAGAATCGCTGCATGCACGCTCCATTAGCGGACGACGCTATGATCGCCCCTCGGCCAGTTTATCGAAATGAGGCGATCTGCTAGATGTGGCGAGCGGTGATATTTTCGGCAATTCGGGTCGAATGAAGACCAAGCGGATCGAATATTGCTGGCACTCCATCGCGAAGGTCACTTCGCCCGAGCAGCGGCAGCTTGCGACGTCTCGCAACCGACTTTGTCCGCCGGCATAGCCATGCCCGCGTCGCAACTTGTACAGCGGCGGATCGCACGCAACCGGCAATATGCTCGTCTGCTGCGGAAAGGCGGAGCGAGTCTTCCTTGGGCACAACAGCTTGTAGCGACACCGAACGCTCAGTCAGTAATGGACACTGCCCGCGGCCCCCGAAAGGGGAACCGCGCTTCGGCGCCATACCGGCATGAACGGCTGCGACGGGCCATCTTTTCGAAGCGACGCGCGCGTTTTACTGAAATAGCCGAGCAGTTTCGCGCCCTCAAGTTTCGGCAAATCGAACGCGAATTGGCCGCCTACGAACCGGATGCCGGAGAGACCTATATCGACTTTGAACCGCCGGCCCACGCCCTTTCGGTTCCGCTCAACACCGCGCATTCACCCTTCCTTCCGACCAACCGGCGTCACGGCAAAATGGGGCTTATCTACGCCGGCTAATCACCACTCGCAGGATTATTTAGACTCCCGCGCGGCGAGCGCATCTCCAATCACTGGACACTATCTCCGAGACGCCGGCATCATGGCCACGGCGCTGATATCGGTCACGCCCTTGCCTAAATGCAACACAATCCGGACCGGCCATGGCTATAGCGACCAGGAGGAGAGCGGCGTGGCGCACCCCATTGTCCGTCGAATAAATGCTGGAAATGCTGGCTGACGGTTTCGCCTGATCGGGTCGCACGCTAACCAAGGGTATCCGGGACCGATATCGCCGCGCCACCGAGAGCGGGACCGGGATCACCCGCGCCGAGAGAGGCACCCAAGCAGCACTTCCAAAGGCCCTGCGGCGGATGGGTGATCATTCCTCACATTATTTCCTCACCTCTGCTGCTTTGGAACGAATATATTGGCGCAAATCGTCAAGTTCGGCATCGCTCATTTCGCCCCAGGCCGGCATACCCGCCGACACAAGCGCGCCTTCACGCACGATCTGCGCAAAGGCTTCCGGCGACTGCGGCACCCCCGAAGCCCGCAGTTCCGGAGCGGTTCCCGCGCTAACGCCATCAAAACCGTGGCAAATGCCGCAGCGTGATCCGTACAGAAATGCTCCTCGAGCGGAACTCGCCGTATCCGCTTTATAATCTGGGTCAACCGCAGGGGTGAACGCCGCATTCTTGGCCTTCTGGATCGTCGCGGCGCCGCCCAACGCGAAAGTTAACACGCGCCTCGGCTGCGTGCGATAATCAGTCAGCTCCGGCCATGCGCGCGAATTGATGCCAAGGGCGGTCCCGACGCCGGCAAGCACGGTCACATATTGGCGGCCATTGTGCCTGTAGGTTATCGGGGGCGCCAAAACCGGCACATGCGCATCGAACTGCCAAAGGGTCTTTCCGGTCACCGCGTCGTAGGCATTGAACTTGCCCGTAGCATCTCCTTGGAACACCAACTGCCCCGCTGTAGCCAAAATTCCTCCGTTCCAGCCACCGGGCATTTCCCGTTTCCAGGCGACCTCGCGTGTCGCCGGGTTCCACGCCAGCAAAGTCGATGTGGCATCCTTGCCCGATTTCGACTGCGGATCGAAATTGATATTCAATCCCGGATCGGCAAGGTTTCCGGGCATCCGCTTCCAATTCTCGGGAATGCCCTTTTCGTCATAGACAGTGCCCGAGTGAGCGACAGGAAGGTACATCAAGCCCGACAGGGGGCTGTAAGCTGAGGGCAACCAAGTGTGAGCGCCATCCGGCCCGGGAACTAGTCTGAACGGTTCCCCGGCGGGCATCCGCGCCTTCGGATTTTCGATCGGACGGCCCGTTCGCAGATCGATACCGCTTGCCCAAGTCACTTCCGTCACCTTGTCGGCCGAAATAAGCTTTCCACTGATCCGGTCGATGACGTAAAAAAAGCCGTTCTTCGGCAATTCCATCAGCACCTTGCGAACCTTGCCATCGATCTTGATGTCGGCCAGTTGCATATCCATAGAGGCGTTGTAATCCCAGCTTTCGCCCGGATTAAACTGATAGTGCCACTTATATTTCCCGGTCTTCGCGTCCAAGGCGACGACCGAGCAGAGGAAGAGATTATCGCCCCTTCCCTTACTGCGGATGCGATGGCTCCAAGGAGCCCCGTTCCCCGTCCCAACAAAAACGGTTTCAGTTTCCGCATCATAAGTGAAGGAATTCCAAGCGGTGCCGCCACCTCCGTATGTCCACCATTCCCCGTGCCATGTCTGCGCCGCCATCGCCTGGGCTTCATCCTCGAAGCCCTTGGCCGGGTTGCCGGGGACAGTATAGAACCGCCACAACTGCTTGCCGGTTTCAGCATCATAAGTCGTGACATAACCCCGGACATCCCATGAGTCCGCACCGCCGTGACCGATGATGACCTTCCCGTCGAATACTCTTGGCGCCCCGCTGATGAAACGACCGTCCTCCTTGCTGAACGTCTTCTGGGTCCAGACCTGTTTGCCGGTCTTTGCATCTATGGCGATTAGCCGCCCATCCTGTGTGCCGATATAGATTTTACCGTTCCACCAGGCGAGTCCGCGGCTCCCCCAGCCCATTCGCAGCTTGTGTCCCGAGCGCTCCGGCGCCTGCGGGTCGAATGTCCAGAGTAACTTTCCGCTCGTGACGTTAATCGCGCGCACGACGCTATATCCCGTCGATGTATAGAGCACGCCGCCGACCGCGATCGGACCGCTCACCGGATTGCCTGCAGGCAGGTCGAGAGACCAGGCAAGACCAAGCTGATGAACGCTGCCACGATCAATCTGCGCCAAGGGACTGTAATGCTGCTCACCGTATGTGCGACCAAAAGCCGGCCAGTCGTCCTCCAAGTTCCAGTCTATCAGTGCGGAATCCGGATTGTCAGGCGAACGCTGAACTGGGTCGCTATAGAGATAAGTGACCGTTCCAAGCCCAATAGCTCCGATCAGGGCGGCAACTTTGGCTAGTTTCTTCATATGGCCACTTCCGAACTATCCTGGTGTCCCTGACTTCCTGCTTATGGTTTGGTGACGTCCACACGTAGGCGTGTCAGACGCAACGTCTTTATCTTCCACTTTCCATCAACGCGCTCATATGTCTCATGATAATGGCCGAACCCGGCAAAGAGCCGGATCGGGGCGCCATCCGGGAAACGCAGCTCATCGTGCATCCCCCATACAGCCCGCGCAGTCGTTTCGCTGAGCAACTCGATCTCCGGAGCATAGACCTGGTGCGCGGTTACGATTCCATCGAGACTCTTTTTCTCGATTGCCACGAAATTCTCGCGGCCCTTGATCACCTCCCCGGTCGCGTCCGGCGCAAAATTGACGCCGGTGCCGGGGTCGGTCGCGGACCCCTCGAAATCGGCGACAACATCGTCAGCAAGCACGTCGGAAACCAGCCCCCAGTCCTTGGTATCGATGCCGCGCGTGTAGCGTGCCTTCAGGAGCTTGATTTCTTCGCAGGCCTGAAGGCGCGAGACATCGTCCATGACAGTACTTCTTTCAACAGTTGGATCGCCCGCAGGCCGGGTTTGCGTCGACTCTGTAACGGGTTGCTCCCTGGGCGCAGCCGTGACGGGGAACGCGGCAAGTGCCAAAAAACTCACGGCAAACGACGCTGATCGATAGGTCAGCATAAAGGAATCCTAGCTAGAGCCTCACCCAAGGGCGAGCCAAACAGTCAAGCGCTCTTTTCATCGGAGCAAAACGAACATGCCTGCCGCTGGCCGCACAAGGGGTGCGCGATGTCGTCGATCGGCACCTTAGCACGATGATCGAAGGATCAGGCGCTCTTGCAAATGCCGCCATCGATCAAGTGATCCGAGCCGATCACACTGCGTGCCACGTCGGACAACAGGAAGGTGATCAGCGCCGCAACTTCTTCCGGTTCCGTGATTTTGCCCAACAGCATGCCCGACATTTCCGGGAGCGTAGCGATCAGTTCTTCCTTGGTCATTCCGCTGGCGGCGGCCATCTTCGCGCCAACATGATGGTCCGACTCCCATACACCTGTGCGAACCGGTCCGGGCGATACCATGTTGACCCGCACCCCTTTGGGACCGAACTCGGTCGCCAGCGCCTTGCTGAAAGACTTGAGCGCTGCTTTGGGGATCGAATAGGGCATAGGGGAATCGGCGGGCTGCCAGGTGGTTAGCGAACCGACATTTACGATCGCGCCGCCACGTTCGATCAGGCTGGGCAGTGCGGCGCGGGTGACGCGCACGGCCGCAAAGAGGATGATGTTCATCATCTCCACCATGATCGTGTCGTCAATGCCCAGAAAGCCGTCCAGCGTGATATTCTCACCGCCGGCAACATTGTTCACCAGCAGGTCGACGCCTCCAAATTCCTTGATCGCGGCTTCGACAAGACGGTCGCCGCTGTCGGGCTCGCTGAGGTCAATCGACAAACCGACTGCCCCGGTTTCTTTCAGTTCCGGCCGGATGTTGCGGGCCGCACCGACAACCTGCACACCCTCCGCGATCAGCGACCGTACGGTCGCCAATCCGATTCCCTGGCTTGCGCCAGTAACGATTGCAGTTTTGCCCTTCAACTTGAGATCCATATCAGACGTTCCTCATGAAATTGACGATAATCTTTGCATTCATATTTAAATCGCAACCGGCTTTGCGTAATTCGAGATCGTTCCAGTCGACGGAACTCCAAGTATAGCTTAGAAAGCTGATTCAATCTTTTGCCGCAGCGGCACCTATCTCGCGATGTAGCCGCCATCGACGACAAATTCCGAACCTGTGACGTAGGAAGCCTCGTCGCTGGCGAGGAAGAGGATGACGGCCGCAACCTCGTCCGTCGTCCCCATGCGGCCCAACGGGGTCATTTCCGCAAACATCGCTTGATCCATGCCTTGGGTCACTGGCGTGTCGATGAAACCGGGATGCACGGAGTTGACGCGCACCTTCTCCTTCGCCCAAGCCATTGCCGCAACTTTTGTGAAGTTCCGAATGGCTCCCTTCGCCGAGGAGTAGGCGGGGCTGTCGCCAAAGCCCCCGATCATGCCCCATATCGAACTGACGTTGACGATCGCGCCGTTGCCCGACGCCTTGAGGGCGGCGGATGCTGCCTTTGTGCCAAGAAAAACGCTCGTCTGCGTTACCGCAATAACCTTGTTATATGTTTCCAGCGACGTGTCTTCGATCGTGTCCAAGTCGCCGATCGCGGCATTGTTGACGAGGACATCCAACTTGCCATGTCGGTGGACGATATCCGCGATCACGGTGTTCCACTCATCCTCGCGCGCGATGTCGAGTTTCATCGCGATGGCCGATCCGCCGTTCGCATTAATCTCGGCGGCGACGGAATCTGCGGCCTCCATCTGAATGTCCCCGATCACGCATGTTGCGCCCTCACGAGCAATACGTATAGCGGTAGTCTTTCCGATGCCGCTTGCACCACCAGTTATAAGCGCAACTTTACCTTCGAATCGCATGATCGATCCTTTTTCTTCCCACGCGGAGATGGTTATTTGAATTTGATCTCGATGCATTCGACCACATAATATTTCACGGTGCTGAGGTCGATAAACTTCGCTTCGTCGGCCTTCAAATCAGGCAGATATTTGGGATCGAAAAACAGCTGCATCGACGCTTCGGCATCCTCGCGGGTTTCATATTCCACCTCGGTGAGGCAGTCGAACGGCGGATTGGGATCTGTGCGGCCGTCAGCGACGCTGTCTAGGAAGCTATCATCGCGAATGACAAAGTTTCTGCGATGGACATTCGGGAGAATATCGGTCGGCGGAAGGATAGCCATGACATTGGGAATATGGGTGTTCTGGTAATAATCCTTAAACTCTTGCATCGTAATGTCTTTACGGCGCTTCATCATGATTACGACTTTAAACATCCACTTTCTCCATTATCTTTAATTTGACCAGATTCGTAAAATTGCGCGAATTGCTTATTATCGGGAGATTGTGCAATCCAATATAGGCATAATATTCAACGCTACTCGTGCTAATTTCTCGAACAAATTAGCTCGATCTCGTTTACATCAGAAAGAATATTTAGCTCTGACGCCAATTTCACGCGGCCGACTGATGTTATCGACCTGATTGAGGGCGCCGAGAAGCGGCGCCTGTCTTATGTCACGCGAATAAACTACTCGTTTGTCGAGGAGGTTGTTGATGAATAGGCCAAGTTCCAGCGCACCCATATCAAAGGCAACGTCGCCATTGACCATCGCGTAACCAGACGCCTTGTAGGGCGTGAGTCCGCTGGTCGGTAAAGATGATATGACGGAACTTTTGTAAAAAGCATTGATCGTATAGTTAAGCGTCTGATCGCGGCCCAGATCCTGTTTATAGGACAAGGTGGCAGAGGCGCTATGCTTTGATGATCCCGGCAGACGATCACCGTTCGTCCCGACAATACCTGCTGCGACAAAGCCGCCATTCCCGTCACCAACCGGGAAGGCAAAATCTTCCTTCAATTTGGCATCAACATAGGCGTAGCTCAACGACAGGTTGAGGTCGCGATCGAAGAGGGGCGTGGATATTTCAGCCTCTAGTCCCTTCGATACTGCCTTCGGGGCGTTGACCGTCACGTTCCAGCCGCCATTTGGCGTGATTGCAGAAACCTGGGCATTCTTCCAATCGATGTAAAATATATCCGCCGTGTAGCGCAGGCCGCCAGGCAGCCGCCCTTTCACGCCGAACTCAAAATTATTGGCTTTGTCGGGTCCATAGGACAGGAGGGCCGGCGGCTCCTGAAATATGCCTTCAGTCGGGAATGTGTTGGCGCCGGCCCGGCGAAACCCCTGCGACCAGGTCGCATACAACCGATTCTCACCTGCAAAACGATATGTCGTATTAACCTTGAAGATTTGGTCATTCACCTTGGCCGTGTTGTTCTGCAGAACGAGCAGGTCAAAGATGTTGTCGGAATAGCTGAGTCTTTGATCGAAATCCTGCCAGAACGCTCGCGCGCCTCCCGTCGTGTCCCACCGGTCCGTGATATGCCACGTCAACTCACCATAGATCGACTTTTCCTTGAACCGCTGTCTCGCGCCCACCACGAACGCCCGCCCTTCAGCGTCGACATTGGTAACAAAACCAGGGGGGCCAAACGGCTGAAAGCCACCGCCAGCATCAGACAGCGCCTGTGTATATTGAGTGATACCAGGCGTGTGCATGTCCACTGACATGCTGTTGCGCTGATCCATGTAGAAGCCACCCAAAACGTAGTCGAATGTTTCACCTTTCTTGGAGACCAGCCGGAATTCCTGGGTCAAGGTCTTGCTCCGATCGCCATACACCCCGGTAAAGAGGAACCGTGGAAATATCGGGTCGCCCGTGAAGAAAGGAATGGAGGCAGCAGGCGCTGTGAAGGTGAAGAATACGCCTTGGTCGGCGGTCGTGCCGCGCGTGTTGTAATATGTGGTGGTCGACGACAGATCTGCAAAGCCAAGATCGTAGCTCATGTCGAGCGCGGCGAGCCAGGATCTTCGCGTGTAGGGCTCGAGGATTGGCGACACCAAGCCATAATCGCCGGCCGCCGGCAGGGTGATGCGAGGATCGATCGGATAAGGGCCTCCTGCAAAGGCTGAGTTGGTCTCAGGACCACCCTGCCCCTTGATGTGCAGGTAATTCAGCGACGCTTCGATGTTGAACTGCGAACTGGGCCGAATTTTCAGCGCACCGCGAATGTTGGCGATGTCCGCGTAGTTCGCGTCCTTCTTATTGTAGTAGACGGCCGGGCTTGTGACGAAATTGGAAGGATCGGCCTGGACCGCAGGTGCATCCGCGCTGTCGCCGTCGCGCTTAACAATGCCATAGCGATCGATGAAACCGGCCTGATGGTCGAACTTGCCGCTGACCCTGAATGCTGCGACGTCGCCGATCGGCACGTTGATCACGCCACCGGCCGTGTAGCCCAGCTTGGCTGAGTGCGCCGTTGTCGTGCTGCTTCCATAGACCTGACCGCTGAATTCCTCCAACTCGGGAGAATTGGGAATGATCCGGATCGCCCCCCCGAGAGAGCCTGCGCCGTAAAGCGTCCCCTGCGGGCCACGCAATATTTCGACATGGTCGACATCATCGACCGGGATATAGCCGGCCATGACGCTGTTTCCGAGATAGGTCGCAACGGGCGACTGCTCCAAAACGAAATTTTCGCGGCTTACATCGGCCGCGTTTAGGCCTCGAATGACGGGAACCGAATATGCGATGTTGCGGCTACCCCGATCCTGAACGGAAAAGCCAGGAACCTGCCGGGACAATTTGGTAAGGTCTGTTGTCTGGGTACGCTCGAGCGCTTCCCCGCCTATCGCAGAAATATTGTAGGGAATGTCGGTGACGTTGGTCGCACGTCGGCTCGCCGTGACGACGATGTCGCTGGAATTGGCGCCATTGCCCTGGTCAGGAGCCGCTTGGTCAGGAGAAACTGGGTTGGAAGTCGGGCGATCCTGCCCCATCGCGGGAGTAACCGCGAAGGTACCCAGCAGGACACAGCTCGATATGCCTCCAAAAAGCGCTGTCTGCGCCGAGATGCATAAGGTCCGCATTAACCTTTTATCTTGAAACATAACTTCCTCCCCAGTAAGAAGTGTGCTCAGCGCGCAATTTAATATTCTGTTTTGATACCAACTTTTCTTTAGCTGCTTTAGATTTTGGGGAATAAACGCATGGAACCCCATATGTCGCAGAGTAGTGACAGTTGATTGTCTTGTGCCAGAATTTTTTTCTTACTGCTCTCGTGTTGCTACGCTATCGGCAGCTCGCGCCTCGACGGCCTCCTTACCCGTCCCGACTGGATCCGCCTTGCCTGTGCGGCAGTCTTCCGCGGTCGCTGACTGAGCCTATGGGGCGCCCCATCCGGACGGGGGGAATATAACCGGGCGGGTAGCGAGCCATGCGCATCTCGCGTTCTGCGCTTCGTTGCTTCGCTCTGCGGCTGTGCTCGTTCAGCGCCCTGAAGCAGGCGTGCTCGTTAATCTCCTCGGCCTTGAGCGTGTCCGGCGTCCCGCGCGCTGCGCCCTTAGTAAACCCGCAATGCGCGCGCCTCTCGGACCAAACCGATCGTTGAAACTGGTTCCCTGTTCAGGTAAGAACATGTCACCGGAAAGAGAGTAGCAGGGTGGTGTCTCCTGCTTTCGCCTCAAGCGAATCTTTAGTTGCCTCGGTGTCACACAGCGGTCGGTTTGCTCGCGCTAACGCAGTTTCTTGTGCGTAAGTGGCGTGTCGGACGAAGCTTTAACCCTGGGAGCTCTCATGAAATATCTCTATCTTCTTGTGGCCATTGTCGCCGAGGTTGCGGCAACTTCCTTTATGAAAGAGTCGCAGGGCTTCACTCGGCTCGCGGCATCGCTCGCCGCGGTGGTCGGCTATATGATCTCCTTCTATTTTCTGTCGCTGACGCTGCGCGATCTGCCGACAGGCATCGCCTATGCTATATGGTCAGGGGTAGGGATCGTATTGATAACGGCCGCCGCATGGCTGTTTCAGGGGCAGAAAATGGACACGCCCGCCCTTATCGGCATGACTTTGATTATTGTTGGGGTCATGGTCATGAATCTCTTTTCCAAGGCCGTCAGCCACTAAGGTTATGGCTGCTGGCTGCTTCGTTACGGCGGCAGGTCCGGCGTAGCGCTGAACTATGGCTAGCCGGGGGATCGTCGCCGCTGCTTGCTGAACTCCCGGTCGCTGGCGATAAAGAGTCCGATCATCGCGGGAATGATGCGCTCGGGCGGAAGCGGCGCTGCCAGTCCTGTCAGCTTCGCGTGAACCGCCGCATATTGCGCAAGCTCCCGGACGAGGTGACCGGGTAGTTCGAGCGTCAGCTTGACCGGCTTTTCCTCGACGATCGGGCCCAGCCTGAGTATGGTCATCGTTCGCTTCCATTCAGAGGTTCAAGGATCTGATCGCCGGTGGTAAAAACGCCGTCAGCGGAAGTTGCAGCGGCGTGAGTTACCCGGTTATCAGTAAATCCTTCAATGGCGTTCCAACGTCAGAAAGTTGCTCCGGGTCGTCGATGTATCTTTTCGTCGGCACCGTGCAGGGAAGCCGCGATTATGATTCCGGCCTTATCTTCTGGGCCAATCACATCATGACGCCCGAGACCGAAACCCGCACACACTATTTTTAGTCCGGTTGGCGGAACTGGCTTGTCGATGATGTCGATTTGAACACCGCCTTCCTTGCGGCAACCGTCGACGCGTTCCGTACCGAGGACACGCCGATGGTTGGTGATGTTCAGGAAGAGGTGGGAACGCCCAACCTGTCTTCCCTCTTTCCCGTCATTCTTCCGTGCGACAAAGGAACCGTGCGGGCTCGCAGCAAGCTGCAGGCAATGATCCGCGACGAGATCGCCGCACAGTCGGCTTGAAGGCGAAACAAACATGACGGCATAAACGACAGCGAATCCCGCGGGGATTCGCGTTGGCGTGAATAACGCACGTCCCTTTGAGCGAGCGGGCATTGCTCGGATGCGATGTCTTAGTGTAAGTCCTGGGGGTGTTGGATTGGCGTGCAAAAGGACTCCGACCCGCTTTTGGTGCAATAGATGGGGAAGGTCGCGAGGTTGCATCAGCCTCGCCCATAGCACATGATTGAGAGATCAGGACGTTCCGCATGCAGACCCGGCTCGTCGAATATTTCCTGGCGCTCCACCGCGAAGGCCATTTCGCGCGCGCCGCCGCGGCATGCCATGTTTCACAGCCGACGCTCTCGGCCGGCATTGCCATGCTCGAGGCGCAGCTTGGCAAGCGGCTCGTCGCTCGCGACCGGAAATATGCCGGGCTGACCCCCGAGGGCGAGGCCATCCTGCCTTGGGCCCAGCAGCTCATCGCTGCCGCGGAGGCTCTCGGGCAAGCGGCAAGCACGGCGCGCGGACCGCTCAAAGGCGAACTCAGGCTCGGTGCAATTCCGGCCTCTATGCCGGCGGCTGGCTATCTGATCGAGGTCATTCGCGGGCGCTTCCCCGACCTCAATGTTCAGCTCCGCGCTCTTACGTCGCGGCAGATCGAGCGCGAGCTCGCCGCGTTCGAGCTCGATGCCGGGATAACCTATGTCGACTTCGAACCTCCCGCTCACGCGCTGTCGGTCCCGCTCTATAAGGAGCGCAGCATGCTTGTGAGTTCGCGCGGCGGGATCGCGGTCCCTTCCAAGCCTGACTGGAAAGATCTCGCGGGCCTTCCTTTGTGCCTGCTGCCGCAAGGCATGCAGAACCGCCGGATACTCGACGCACGGTTAGCTGCGCTAGGATATGCGCTAAGACCAATCGTCACCGCTGATTCCTATCTCGCATTGCTCGCGATCGTCCGGCAGGGCCTGCTTTGCTCGATCATGCCGGCCAGTCACGCGATGCTGCTCGATGGCCTCGACTGGGCCATCGCAACCCCGCTACCTGACACTGACGACATCAACCGGGTCGGAGTGATTGTCTCGGACCGGACACCGATGAGTCCACTTGCGCAATCGGTCCTGGCGGTGGCGCGTGATCTCACTCTCCCAACCGAAATGACTTCCAGATGATAGAGATACTCTATCAAACATGCGATCGTTCGATTTGACGCGAGGCATCATCTGAGGCACCCGCACATGCTGGTAGAGGGTGTAGGTACATGCGCGATAATGACGCAAAGACGACGATAGTGGAATGGACCCTGCGCTATGGTAGCGGCCGCGAGCAACTGCTGCCCTTGCTCCATGCGCTTCAACATGAGATAGGCTATGTCGATGATGCGTGTGTGCCACTGCTGGCGAGCGCGCTCAATCTTTCTCGCGCCGACGTCCATGGCGTGATCACTTTCTATCATGATTTCCGCCGGCGACCGGCCGGCCGCCATGTCGTAAAGCTCTGCCGGGCGGAAAGCTGCCAGGCGCGAGGCGGCGTCGGGATCGAAGCGGCCGCAGCCAAGCGACTAGGTGTTGCGATGGGCGAGACGCGGCGCGATGGCCAGGTCAGCCTTGAGCCGATCTATTGCCTCGGCCTCTGCGCGATCGGTCCCAACGCCTTGGTCGACGGCCGCCCCGTTGCCCGGATCGACGAGGTCGTCCTCGAGCGCATCGCCGCCGAGGTCGCGGCATGACGCGTATATATATCAGCCGCGACATGGCGTCGGTCGCGCTGGGCGCCGACGACGTTGCCCAGGCGTTCGCGTCCGCTGGCTGCGAGGTCGTCCGTACCGGCTCGCGCGGCCTGTTTTCGATCGAGCCGCTCGTTGAGGTCGAAACCGAGTCGGGACGGATGGGCTATGGCCCGGTATCATCGCGCGACGTCGACGCGGTGCTCGCAGGCACCCATGTCCACCACCTTGGCCGGATCGATGCGCTGCCCTTCTTTGCCGCGCAGCAACGCTTCACCTTCGCGCGCTGCGGGGTCATCGACCCGCTCGGCATGGCCGACTATGCAGCGCACGGCGGCTGGACCGGTCTCGACATCGCGCGATCGTCGCCGCCGCAGGCGGTCGTCGACACAGTGAAAGCGAGTGGTCTCCGCGGGCGCGGCGGGGCGGGTTTCCCGACTGGGATCAAGTGGCAGACGGTTCTCGATGCACCGAATGCGCCCAAATACATCGTCTGCAACGCCGACGAGGGCGACAGCGGGACGTTCGCCGATCGCATGCTCATGGAAGGTGATCCCTTCTGCCTGATTGAGGGCATGGCGATTGCGGGGCATGCCGTCGGCGCCGGGCATGGCTATATCTATATCCGCAGCGAATATCCGTTCGCCATCGACACGATGCGCGCAGCGATCGAACTTTCGGCGACCCGGGTCGCGCCTTTCACGCTTGAGGTTCGCGTCGGTGCCGGAGCCTATGTCTGCGGCGAGGAAACGGCGCTGCTCGACAGCATCGAAGGCAAGCGCGGCCAGGTGCGCGCCAAGCCCCCGCTTCCTGCGCTGTCCGGCCTGTTCGGCAAACCCACAGTCATCAACAATGTCCTGAGCCTCGCGGCCGTTCCCTTCATCCTCAGCGAAGGGGCCGAGGCTTATGCGGGGGTTGGCTTCGGCCGCTCGCGCGGGACGATGCCCGTGCAGCTCGCAGGCAATGTGAAGAATGGCGGATTGTTCGAGGTGGGCTTCGGTATCACGCTCGGCGAACTCGTACAGGATATCGGCGGCGGGACGGCCAGCGGCCGTCCCGTGCGTGCCGTCCAGGTCGGCGGCCCGCTCGGGGCCTATTTCCCGCCCTCCCTGTTCGACACGCCCTTCGATTATGAAGCGTTCACTCAGGCGGGCGGGCTCATTGGCCATGCCGGGATCACCGTTTTCGACGATAGCGTCGACCTGGCTCATATGGCGCGCTTCGCGATGGAATTTTGCGCGGTCGAAAGCTGCGGCAAATGCACGCCTTGTCGCATCGGATCGACGCGCGGGGTCGAAATCATGGACCGGATCATCGCCGCGCGAACGGTGGAGCCCGCAGCGCCTGCGCCGCCAAGCGGCGTGCTCGGCCAGGCGCTCTATTCGCGCGCACCCGACCGGATCGATGTCAGCGCCTCCGCTCAGACCGAACTGCTGCGCGACCTGTGCGACACCATGAAATTTGGCTCGCTCTGCGCTCTCGGGGGCTTCACGCCCTATCCGGTGCTGAGCGCCCTCGATCATTTTCCCGAAGATTTTGGCGCGGGGGTGCGCAAGCCCCTCGCCGCGGAGTAATTGCATGAGCTTCACGCGCGAAACCGATCATGGCACGCCTCCGGCGCTCGCTACCGGACGCAATGTCACGCTGTCGATCGACGGCAAGACGATCGCGCTTCCCGAAGGCACGTCGATCATGCGCGCCGCCTCGCTCGGTGGCACCTCAATCCCCAAGCTGTGCGCAAGCGACAATCTCGAGAGCTTCGGATCGTGCCGCCTGTGTCTTGTCGAGATCGAGGGACGCGCGGGCTACCCTGCTTCGTGCACGACGCCGATTGCCGAGGGCATGGTCGTGCGCACCCAAAGCGAGCGACTGAAGCAACTGCGCAAGGGCGTGATGGAGCTCTATATCTCCGATCACCCGCTCGATTGCCTGACCTGCGCCGCGAACGGCGATTGCGAATTGCAGGAACAGGCGGGCGCGGTCGGTCTCCGCGATGTTCGCTATGGCTATGACGGCGCCACCAATATGGGCCAGCCAAAGGATCATTCGAACCCGTATTTCGATTTCGATCCCTCGAAATGCATTGCCTGCTCGCGCTGCGTACGCGCGTGCGACGAGGTGCAGGGTACTTTCGCGCTGACGATGGAGGGCCGCGGCTTCGACACCAAGGTCAGCCCGAGCCAGGGACAGGATTTCCTGTCGTCCGAATGCGTCTCGTGCGGCGCTTGCGTGCAAGCCTGCCCCACTGCCACGCTGATCGAGAAGAAAGTCGTCGAGGTTGGAACGCCGGACAAGGCAGTCGTCACCACCTGCGCTTATTGCGGCGTCGGCTGCACGTTTCGCGCCGAGATGCGCGGGGAGGAGCTGGTGCGCATGGTGCCCTGGAAAGAGGGCAAGGCGAACCATGGCCATAGCTGCGTCAAAGGCCGCTTCGCTTGGGGCTATGCCCAGCATCAAGACCGCATCCTGAAGCCAATGGTCCGCACGAGCGTCAGCGACCCGTGGCAGGAAGTGAGCTGGGAAGAAGCGATCGCGCGCGTCGCCAGCGACTTTCGCCACATCCAGGCCAAATATGGCACGCGCGCGGTCGGCGGCATCACATCTTCGCGTTGCACCAACGAAGAGACATTCCTCGTCCAGAAGATGATCCGTCAGGGCTTCGGCAACAATAATGTCGATACCTGCGCGCGCGTTTGTCATTCGCCCACTGGCTATGGACTGAAGACGACCTTCGGGACGTCGGCGGGGACGCAGGATTTCGACAGCGTGATGCAGTCGGACGTCATCCTCGTCATCGGCGCCAATCCCACCGATGGCCATCCTGTCTTCGGCAGCCGCATGAAGCAGCGACTTCGCCAGGGCGCCAAGCTGATCGTCATCGATCCCCGGCGCACCGATCTCGTTAAATCGGCGCACGTCGAGGCCGAGCATCATTTGCCGTTGCGCCCCGGGACGAATGTCGCGGTGCTGACCGCCATGGCGCATGTTATCGTGACCGAGCGGCTTTACGACGAGGCCTATATTCGCGAGCGCTGCGACTGGGACGAATTTCTCGACTGGTCCGATTTCGTCGCCGAAGCGCATCGTTCGCCTGAAGCGGTCGAGGCATTGACCGGCGTTCAATCCGACGAAGTACGCGCCGCGGCGCGCCTCTATGCGACCGGTGGCAACGCCGCGATCTATTATGGTCTTGGCGTCACCGAGCATAGCCAGGGCAGTTCGACCGTTATGGCAATCGCCAACCTCGCAATGGCCACGGGCAATATCGGGCGCGAAGGCGTCGGAGTGAACCCCCTGCGCGGCCAGAACAACGTCCAGGGCGCCTGCGATATGGGCAGCTTCCCTCACGAATTTTCGGGTTATCGCCATGTGTCGGACGACAGCGCACGCGCGATGTTCGAGAGCGCCTGGGGGGTCAAGCTCGATCATGAGCCGGGGTTGCGGATTCCCAACATGCTCGATGCCGCGACGGACGGAACCTTCAAGGGCCTCTTCATCCAGGGCGAGGACATCCTCCAATCCGATCCCAACACGCATCATGTTGCCGCCGGGCTCGCGGCGATGGAATGCGTCGTCGTGCAGGACCTGTTCCTCAACGAAACCGCAAACTACGCGCATGTCTTCCTGCCCGGGTCGACCTTCCTCGAAAAGGATGGGACGTTCACCAACGCCGAGCGCCGCATCCAGATGGTCCGTCAGGTGATGGCGCCGCTCAACGGCTACGCCGACTGGGAGATCGTCCAGCTCGTCGCGCAGGCGCTCGGACTCGACTGGAACTACAGCCACCCGTCTGAGATCATGGACGAGATCGCCGCGCTCACGCCGACATTCGCGGGTGTCCATTATGACCGGCTCGAAGCGGAGGGCTCGCTGCAATGGCCAGCCAATGATGCCGCGCCGAATGGGACACCGACAATGCACATCGGCGGCTTCGTCCGCGGCAAGGGCAAGTTCGTCGTCACCGACTATGTGGCGACGGATGAAAAGACGGGTCCGCGGTTCCCGCTCCTGCTCACCACGGGGCGCATTCTCAGCCATTATAATGTCGGGGCGCAAACGCGCCGGACGGCGAACACCGCCTGGCATGCCGAAGACCGGCTCGAAATCCATCCGGTCGATGCCGAAAATCGCGGCATCAACGACGGCGCCTGGGTGAGCCTGCGCAGCCGTGCCGGCGAGACATCGCTCCGCGCGCTGATCACCGATCGCGTTGCGCCGGGGGTCGTCTACACGACCTTCCACCATCCCGACACGCAAGCCAATGTCATCACCACCGACTATTCGGACTGGGCGACCAACTGTCCCGAATATAAGGTCACCGCAGTGCAGGTCGGGCATTCGAACGGCCCCTCGGACTGGCAGGAGGATTATGCTGCGCAGGCTCGGCAGAGCCGCCGGATCGTGCCGATCGAGGCTGCCGAATGAGCGGGGGTCATGACGAGGATGGCGTCATGTCGACGGGCGATCGCCTGATCTATATGGCGAACCAGATCGCCCGCAATTTCGAAGCCGAAGGTCGCGAACGGGCGGCCAAGATGGTCGAAGACCATATACGGCTCTACTGGGATCCCCATATGCGCGCCCGCATTGTCATTCTCGCCAGCGCCGCGCCCGGCGACTTGTCCCCGGTTGCCGCTGCCGCTGTCGAACGGATCGGCGCAGCTTGAACGAGGCGACCTTCGCCGGCCAGGCCCTGGTTCGCGTCGCGCGCGATGGCGCCCGCGCGCCGATCGAGCGCAGCCTCGCCGAGGAAATGCCGATCGCGCTAGAATTCAACGGGATCGGTTATGCTGTCCTGATGGCGACGCCCGCCGATCTCGAAGATCTGGTGGCAGGTTTCCTGCTGTCCGAGCGCCTGCAGGATATGGGCGACACACCGCCGCAGGTCGCGCTTCACAAGAATGAGAATGGCATCGTCGCGCGCGCGAACCTTGCTGCGGACAGAGCACAGGGACTTCTCGAGCGCGTCCGGCACCGCGCGACCGACTCGTCCTGCGGGCTTTGCGGAATCGAGAACATCGAGCAAGCAATGCGCTCGCTGCCGCCTGTTACCGCCAAGAGCAACGCCAACGACGCCGCTGTCTTCCACGCACTCGATGAACTCCAGGCGCACCAGCATCTCAATCGCGAAACCGGCGCCGTTCATGCGGCGGCGCTTGTATCGGAAGAGGGCGGCATCCGTCTCGTGCGCGAGGATGTCGGCCGTCACAATGCGTTCGACAAGTTGATCGGTGCAATGCGCTGCGGCGGACTGGGTTGGGACGGCGGCTTCGCGCTGCTGTCATCGCGCTGTTCCTATGAGCTCGTCGAGAAGGCCGCGCTCTCGAACTGCCCGTTGCTGGTCACCATTTCGGCACCGACGAACCTCGCCCTTCGGCGTGCAGCGGAAGCGGGTCTGCCGCTGCGCGTACTCGCGCGCCGCGACGCCTTGCTTTCCCTCGCATGATGATTCCCAGGATTGCCGCGGTTGTGCTGGCGGGCGGCCAATCGCGCCGGTTCGGCAGCGACAAGGCGGCCGCCCTTTATCGCGGGCGTGCCCTGCTCGACCATTCGCTTGGCGCGCTCCGGCCCTATGCCGAGGTCATTTTCGTCGCGGGCCGTCAGCATGGCGGGAAAGGGGCTGTCGCCGACCGCCCGGCTGCGGGTCTCGGCCCCCTTGGGGGCATTTGCGGCGCACTTTTCGTAGCCCGCGAGCAGCGCTTCACTCATCTGCTTTGCGCACCCTGTGACACGCCGGAGATACCGGAGCCGCTGCTGCAGGCGCTCGTCGCGGAGAATGGGGGTGCTTATGTCGCGAGCTGCCCGGTCCTTGGTTTCTGGCCATCCATCCTCGCAGATCACCTGGAAGATTATCTGGAAGCGGACCGCCCGCGGTCGATGCGAAGCTGGGCCGATGCGGCCGGCGTCCGGTCGCTCACGTGGGACGAGCCAATCCATAACGTCAATCACCCGTCGGATATCGGCGGCGAAGCCTGACGATGTCCGAGAGGCTCTCGGTGGACGCGGCGCTTGCCATGATCGCGCGCGAGGTCGAAGCCCTGCCGCCCGAGAGCCATGCCCTTAATGCGGACATGCTGGGCCATGTCACCGCAGCGCCGGTGAAGGCGGTTGCAGACGCGCCGCGCTTCGACTGTTCGGCGATGGACGGCTATGCGGTGCGCGCCGCGGAGACGGAAGCCGCCGGGCGCCCTGCAACATTTTCCTTGGCTGCCGACATCCCCGCCCATGCGAAGGCCGACGATCTCGAACCAGGCCAGGCGGCGCCCATCCATACTGGTTCGCCCATTCCGCGCGGCGCCGACGCGGTCATTGCGCGGGAAAGATGCAAGTCTGACGGAACGACCGTCGAGCTATCGGGACCCGTTGATGCGGGTCTCAACATCCGGCGCCGCGGCGAGGACATGCGCGCTGGATCGACGATATTCGCTGCGGGCAGGCGATTGTCACCCGAAGCCATTGGTGCCCTGCTCGCGGCGGGCGTCACGACGATTTCCTGCCGGCGCCAGCCGCGCGCGATTCTGATCCCGACCGGCTCCGAACTGGAGTCCGCGGTCCGCCAGCCGTCGAGCAAGCTGGACAGCAATGGGCCAATGATCAAGGCAGCCTGCCAGTCGCTCGGTATGGACTGCACACTCTATGCACCTGTGGTGGACGACCGCCAAGTGGTGCGCCAAACGCTCGACAAGGCGATCGCCTCCCCCGGCGCAGACATGCTGCTTACGATCGGCGGGATTTCCGGCGGCCGGCATGATCTTGTGCGGGAGGCCCTCGAAGAGCTTGGGGGTGTGGTCCTTTTTCACGGGCTTGCGATGCGTCCGGGAAAGCCGATCCTGTTCGCGCGCCTTCCCGACGGCCGCCCCCTCTTTGGGCTTCCGGGTAATCCTGTTGCGGCGCTCGTGGGCTTTCGTTTCTTCGTGCTCGCGGCAATCCGGCGGCAAATGGGACTGCCCGCGGAAGAGGGGTTCGAAATCGCCCCGCCCGAAGATGGCCGCGACGGAATGACGCTCTTTCTCCGAGGACTGCGAGCGGCGCGCGGTGCGAATGATGCCGTGCCGCTCGCAAACCAGCGCTCGCATGTCATGTCCTCCGTGCTGGATGCGGACTGCTGGATCAGGCTCGACCGCCAAGGCGACAAGACGCGCGCGATGATTTATGAGCTTGCGGCGCATCTTGCCTGATCCGGGAGCGGTATGATCGCTGCGGTTCCCGGCGAGCCCGCGAAGGGGCTAGGTGGCGGCTACCCCTTGCAATAAAGCGTCGCAGACTGATCAGGGACGCGCGAAGCGGGCGCGCAATGGCTGCATTGCTGAACAAAAATGGTCAGGACCGGAGCCAACGTCAGGGTCTGAACCCTGTACTGCGCACCGGACCGGGCTGGCGGCAATCAGCGCCGTCGGCGCACGCTCGCAAAGCCACGATCGGCTGCGATGAACCGGTCGATCATCGGCACCGCGATCCGTTCCGGGGGCAGCGGTTCGCCAAGACCTGTCGCCGTCGCATGAATATCCGCATAGGCAATCAGATCCCGGTAAAGCGCTCCCGGCAGTTCGATCGTGAGCTTCACAGGTTTGTCGTCGGCGATCGGACCCAGTCTGAGCTTGCTCATGGCGCTGCTCCGGCGTCGGGTTCAAGGATGAGGTCGCGGGTGACGAGAATGTGCAGCGTGAAGCCAGGCCGGATCGTGAGGGTCGGCTGGATATTCATCTGACGTTCGACCAGCCGACGGCCCGACTGGTTAATCGTGCCCTGCGACCCGTCGCGAAGCGCCCGCACGAGCGCATCGTCCCCGTTCGAGCCAAGCTCGGCGCCGACGCCGAGCAAAGTGGAAATCAGCGCAGCACGCAGCATCGATCCCCAATGATTGTCGGTGCGGTCGGCGAGGCCTGCCATCCCGCGGGCGTCGGTTCCCGGTTGACGATCGAGCCGGATCGAGCGGCCGCCGGGCAGGATCAGGCGGTCCCAGGCGAGCAGCACCCGTTCCTGCCCTGCGGCGATTTCGCTGTCATAGTCGCCGACGAGCCTTGCGCCCTGCGGAATGAGCAGGATGCGCCCAGTTGGGCTGTCGTAGACATTTTGCGTCACCTGGGCAGTGACCTGCCCGGGAAGGTCGGACCGGATCCCGGTGATCAGCGCGGCCGGAATGACGCTCCCGCTTTGGAGAATATAGGGCGAGCCGGGTTCGCGAATGCGTTCGCTGCTTTCGTCCGGCTTGCCGGACCCTCCTTCGAGAAAGGCGCGGCGCGCCGCCGCAGGGTTTCGCGCGCTGGCTTCTGGCGCCGCCGCTCCGGGAGCGGGCACTTCGAACGCTTCGCGCAGCACATCGGCCGCTCCCGTCCCCGCGGAAGCGCCGCCAAGAAACAGGCGACTGGCGGCGGCGGCTTCGCGCTGCTGCCGCGCCCGCTCGCGCGCCTCGGCGGCGGGCGAGCGGGCGCCGGCCGGCGGACCCATCGGTGGCACCGGGGTGGCTTCGCCGCCCTGCTGCGCGGCGACGATCGGCCCGCCGAGATCGCCGGGCAGCGGTCGCCCGAGCTTCGGCACCGCCCCATAATCGGCGGGCGCACTCGTCACCACGTCTGCGCGGTTCGCCGTGTCGGCCGAATAGAGATTTTCAGCCGATTTGGGCGCCGGTGTTTGCAACGCCCATAGCAAGGCGCCGCCGATCGCCGCGCCCCCGGCAGCGCCCATGATCGCCAACGTCTTGCGCGACAGGCGCATGACCCGCGGCGGTTCACCGCGCAGGCGGAAGGCATCGGCGCCGTGCTGCGGCGCGGCGCGATCTTCATCGCTCGGCGCTTCGGCGGGTGGCACCGCCTGACCCGCGCGCTCGCTCATGACCGGCCCCGGCGGCGCGGCATTTCCCGTTCGATGCGAACGACACGCGCCTGCTTGCCGACGCTGAGGCGAAGCTCGCCGCGGTCGAAGAGGCGATCGACAATCATATAACGGCCCTGCACCCGGTAATTGACGAGCTCGGCCTCGCCGCTGCTGCCGATGACGAAGAGCGGCGGCATGTCGCCCGATGCGATATCCGCGCCGAACTCGATGAATAGCTGGCGCGTGTCGTCGAACGCGCGGATGGGACGCCAGGCCACCTTGCCGCCCGCAATTCGGTAGCGGAAATTCAGCGCCGCAAGATCGATCGCTCCGGCGACGGGCGCGAGGCGCGACGCCTCGGTTTCGGCGGCCTGCAAGGCGATGAGCTCGTCGGCGGGATAGGTCCAGGAGACCGACGCCATATAGGATGCGGCGGTCGCGCGCAGTTCGACATGATAGGTGCGCCTGTCGGTGTTGATGATCATGTTGGTCATGATATCCGAGCGGGTCGGCTTGACGAGGATATGGACGCGGCGCCGCGCCCCGGCGCCGCTGACGGTGTCGCCTATGATCCACCTCACCGTATCGCCTGAGGCGACGGGACCCGGGCCGACGAGTTGTTCTCCTTCCTGCAAGACGATGTCGGTGACCTGCCCCGGCGCCGCGTAGACCTGAAAGAGCGCGCCTTCGGCCCACGCATATTGCTGGATCGCGTTTCGATAGCCCTGCCGGTCGGGCTGGACCCGCGCTTCGGCGTTGGCGCGGACGACCCGCTGGCGCGGATCGGCAGGACCGCTCGCCGCGGCGGGCGCTGCGAGCAGGGCAAGCGCGGCCCCGAGCAAGATCGGGAGGGAATTGGGCGTCGTCATTGATTGAGTTCCTTCGACCAGTTGATAGCGGTCACAAAAAGCCCAAGCGGATTCTTGGTGATCGCGTCGGGGGTGCTTGGCGGCTGGAGAGTGACGGTGACGATCGCCGACCAGCGCGAGCGCTCGATCAGACTCCCGCCCTGATAGCGGCGCTCGGTCCAGGCGATGCGAAAGCTGTCCTTCGAGGCACGGATGACGCTCGAGACATCGACCGCGACCTGGACCTTCCCGACCTCGGCGAAGGGGTCGTTGATCCGCGCATAGTCATTGAGCGCCTGCGCCCCGGAGGCGCTTGCGAAATCATAAGCGCTGAGCCAGTCGGCGCGCAGCACGACCGGATCGGCGGGGATAGAGCGAACATGCTCGATGAAGCGCGCGAGGTGGAAGGCGACCTGCGGATCGGTCGGCCGATAGTCGCCGTCGGCCGGCGCGACGGCGCGCGCTGCGCCGAGCTCGTCGACCTCGACGACCCAAGGTGTGATCGTGCCGCGCGCAGCTTGCCAGACAAGCCCGGCGGCGAGCCCGCCCGACAAGATGAGCGAGCCGAAAAAGGCAAGACGCCAGCTGCGGGCCTGTACGCGCGCCGACCCGATTCGGTCATCCCAGACTTGGCTCGCGCGCTGGTAGGGCGTGACCGGCTCGGGCGCGCGACCATAATGATTGTGGGGTCTCTTGAACATGGGATCAGTCCTTTTCGCTGATGTCGGGAGCCGAGCCGCCGCCATGGCTGTCGCCGCTCTTCAGGGTGTGCGCACCGATAGTGGCGCCCTGCGTCACCATCTGTCGGCGCCGCATCGCGGCGGCCCAAGCGGGCGGCGCATCGGCGGTCCGAGCAGGGGCAGGCCCGTCGCGCCCGGCCGCGAAGTTCGCCCGAAGCTTCTCCGCGGCGCGGCGCAGCGGAGATGCGGCGCCGCTCGCAGTGGTGCGTGCGACATTGGCGAGACCTGAGCTGACCGCTCCCGCGCCGCTCTTCCCGGCCGCTCCCGCCGAATAGGCGGCCGAAGCGCCGCCGATACCGCGAGCCCCGGCAGCGGCGGCGCCGCGCGCCGCAGTGGCTGCCGCGCCGCCCGCAAGGGTCGCGCCCGCGGCGCCGGCAGCAAGCGTCGCGCCCGCCGCGACTGCGGTCCCCGCGGCGGCGCCAGCTCCGAGCTGCGGTCCGCCCGCGACGATGCCATTGGCGATGCTCGGCCCGAAAACGCCGAGGCCTAGAAGCGTGAGCGCCCCGAGCGCGATCGCCATCGCTTGCTCGATATCGGGGTCGGGGCCAATGCCGGCATCAATAAAGCGATCGAACAAGGTTGTGCCGATACCAGTGATGACCGCGAGCACGAGCACCTTGATGCCCGAGGATATGATATGCCCGAGTACGCGCTCGGCCATGAAGGCCGTCCGCCCGAAAAAGGCGAAGGGAATGAGGACGAACCCAGCGAGGGTCACGAGCTTGAATTCGAGGATCGTCACGAAGACCTGCACCGCGAGGATGAAGAAGGCGAGCACAACAATCACCCAGGCGACGAGCAGGATCATGATCTGGACGAAGTTGGTGAAAAGCCCGACGGGTCCCAAGAGGTCCGCACTGGCATCGAGAAGCGGCTCGGCCGCATCGAGCCCGGTCGCCGCGACAACGCCGGGACGCATGAAATCACCGATCGCCATTGCTCCACCGCTCGCCTTGAGCCCAAGGCCCGCGAAGCTTTCGAGCATGATCGTCGCGAGGCTCTGGAAGTTGCCGATGATGAAGGCGAACACGCCGATGTAGAGTGTCTTCTTGACGAGACGCTGCAGCACATCCTCGTCCGCACCCCAGGCCCAGAAGAGGGCCGCAAGCGTCACATCGATCACGATCAGCGTCGACGAAAGGAAGCCGACCTCGCCGCCGAGCAGGCCGAAGCCGCTGTCGATATAGGTAGAGAAGACCGACAGGAACTGGTCGATCACGCCGGTATCGTTCATGTCTCATCCTTTTCCTGGCCGAAGAAATGGCGGCGTCGCGTCTCCCAGGCCGCTTCGCATTCGGGGTCGGCGACGGTGACCGTGCGGCAGCGGCGGAGCGTCTCGGCAAGCTCTGGGCGTGCGTCCGCTCCGGAGATCCGAGGGGAAGCGGGCGCACGCGGCGCGGGCGGGTCGACCGCAGCCAGAAGCGCGATCGTCAGTGCCATGCCGCCGACGATCGCTCCGGCGACGAGCTTCCCCGCCCGGCTCATCTCAATGGCCCTTGCGGAAGCGGCGGAAGCGTTCGCGCCCTTCGGCCTCAGCCGCCGCCGCGCGTGCGGCATCGAGCATTTCGGCGCGCCCTTGGGCCGAGATCGCGGCGGCGAGATCGCCGAGCTGCTGCGACTGGAGCGCGAGCAGCTGGTTGCCCGCCTGCGCCGCCTGTAGCGCGCCGCTCGCCGACTGGCTGGCGGTGACCAGCGTCGAGATCGACTGGCGTGCGGCGCCCATATTGGTGACGACACCGGCCTGCACCTTCATCGCGTCCTGGAAGGCGCCGACGCTGTCGTTCCAGCGTGCCTCGGCATTGGCAACCATTGCCGCCTGCGGGCCGGCCAGCGCCGCACCCCTGTAACGCCCCTCGAACGTCTTCTGAATGTCGCCGACATCGAAGGCGACGCGCTGCGCTTCGCCCAGCAGTTCGCGGGTGCGATCGACCTGCCCCTGCAGCTCCCGCAGCGTCGAAGTTGGCAGGCTCTGAAGGTTGCGAGCCTCGTTGACCAGCGACGTCGCCTGGTTCTGGAGCTGCCTGATCTGGTTGTTGATCTGCTCGAGCGTGCGCGCGGCGGTCAGGATATTCTGGGCATAGTTGCGCGGATCGTGGACGATTCCGCCGACTTGGGCGGCCGCAGGGGCGACAACTGCGCCGGCGGGCAGCGCGGCGATCACAATCAGGCCGGCGAGGGCCGCACGGCGAAACAGGCACGACTTCATCATATTCACTCCTTCAGGGGGCTGCGATTTCAAGATGGCCGAGCAGATCGGCGGCCCAGGTGAGGCCGCGGTGGCGCAGCCAGGCTGCGGCGAACTGCTGCTGCCCGTGCGCGGCGATGAGCTCGCCGATGCGGATCTGGTCAGATTTCGAGGAGGCGGCGGCAAAGGCGAGCGCGATGTTGCCGAGACCGAGGTCGAAGAGCCGGTTGCCGTGCCGCGACTGGCAATAATAGTCACGCTTGGGCGTTGCCCGACTGAGGATCTCGATCTGCCGCTCATTGAGTCCGAAGCGTTCATAGACCCGCGCGATCTGCGGCTCGGCCGCGCGTTCGTTCGGCAGGAATATCCGCGTCGGGCAGCTCTCGATGATCGCGGGCGCGATGCTCGATCCTTCGATGTCGGCAAGGCTCTGCGTCGCGAAGATCACGCTCGCATTCTTCTTGCGGAGCGTCTTGAGCCATTCGCGCAGCTGCGCGGCGAAGGCCGGACTGTCGAGGACAAGCCAGCCCTCGTCGATGATGATCAGCGTCGGCGATCCGTCGAGGCGTCCCTCGATGCGGTGGAAGAGATAGGACAATACCGTCGCGGCCGACGCGGCCCCGACGAGCCCTTCGGTTTCGAGCGCCTGCACGCGCGCCGACCCCAGATGCTCGGCCTCGGCATCGAGCAGCCGGCCCCACGGACCCCCGACGAGATAGGGCGACAGTGCGAGCTTCAAATCCTGCGACTGGAGGAGCACTGCCAAGCCGGTGAGCGTCCGCTCGGCGACTGGCGCGGTCGCGAGCGAGGTCAGCGCCGACCAGAGATGCTCTTTCGCTGCCGGGTCGACTGCGACACCCTCTCCGGCGAGAAGCGCGGCAAGCCATTCGGCCGCCCAGGCGCGCTCGGCTGCCTCGTCGATCCGGGCGAGCGGCTGCAGCGCGACCGAGCCGTCGCTGCCGGCGTCGTGGAGCGCGCCGCCCAGATCCTGCCAGTCGCCGCCCATGCCAAGCGCCGCAGCGCGGATCGAACCGCCATAGTCGAAGGCGAAGATCTGGCTGCCTGGGTAGCGCCGGAACTGCATCGCCATCAGCGCGAGCAGTACCGATTTGCCGGCGCCCGTGGGCCCCACGACGAGGCAGTGGCCGACGTCGCCGACATGAAGCGAAAGGCGGAACGGGGTCGAGCCTTCGGTCTTGCCGTACAGCAAGGGGGCATCACCGAAATGCTCGTCCCGTTCCGCCCCCGCCCACACCGCCGAGAGGGGGATCAGGTGGGCGAGATTGAGAGTGGAAACCGGGGGCTGGCGGACATTCGCGTAAACATGGCCGGGCAGACTCCCGAACCAGGCCTCAAGCGCGTTCACGCCCTCGACCGTGCAGGTGAAGTCGCGGCTCTGGACGATCTTCTCGACCAGCCGGAGCTTCTCGGCCGCAAGCGCCGGATCGCGGTCCCACACCGTGATCGTCGCGGTGACATAGGCGATGCCTGCCTCGTCCGCGCCAAGCTCCTGCAGCGCCAAGTCGGCGTCGGCCGCCTTGTTCGAAGCATCGCTGTCCATCAGGACCGACGCCTCGTTGGTCATCACCTCTTTCAAGATCGCGGCGACCGACTTGCGCTTCGCGAACCATTGCCGCCGGATCCGGGTCAGCAGCTTGGTGGCATCGGTCTTGTCGAGCATGATCGCGCGCGACGACCAGCGATAGCCGAAGGCCTGCCGGTTGAGTTCGTCGAGCAGGCCCGGGAAAGTCACGCTCGGGAAGCCGGTGATGGTGAGGGTGCGCAGGTGATGATCGCCGAGCCGCGGCTCGAGACCGCCGACGAGCGCTTCGTCGGCGAGGAGGGCATCGAGATAGGCCGGGGTCTCCGGCACCCGGACGCGCTGGACTTTGGTCGAGACGCAGCTGTGGAGATAGGTCAGCGTCTTGCCGTCATCGAGCCATTCGGCCTCGGGCATGAAACCCTCGACCAGATGGAGGACGCGCGAAGTGCGATCGATGAACCCGGCGAGCAGCTCCTTGGGGTCGACCCCGGTCTTCGAGCGCCCCTCATAGAGCCAGGCCTCGGCGCGCGCGGCCTCTTCGGCGGGCGGCATCCACAGCAGGGTCAGATAATAGAAGCTCTCGAAATGCGCCCCTTCCTCGCGGAATTGCTCGCGCCGCTCGACGTCGACGAGCTCGGACACGATATCGGGGAATTCGGATACCGGATAGGACAAGGCAGGGACACGCTGCGCCTCGACGAACACCGCCCAGCCCGATCCGAGCCGACGCAGCGTGCTGTTGAGCCGCGACGTCACCGCGACCAGTTCGGCGGGCGTGGCGCTGTCGAGGTCGGGCCCGCGGAAGCGCGCCGTGCGCTGGAAGGAGCCGTCCTTGTTGAGCACCACGCCCTCCGCCACCAGGCAGACCCAAGGGAGAAAATCGGCGAGGCGGGCGGATTTCGATCGATATTCGGAGAGATTCATCATGAGCGCATCCAGACGGGATATTTGAGGTGACGGCGGGCGACATCGACGAACTGCGGATCGCGGCGGGCGGCCCAGACCGAGAGCGCATGGCCGACAGCCCAGATGGCGAGACCGACGATCCAGAGGCGGAGACCGAGCCCGACCGCGCCGGCGAGCGTACCGTTGACGATCGCGAGCGACCGCGGCGCGCCGCCCAGCAAGATGGGCTCGGCCAGCGCCCGGTGGACCGGCGCGAAGAAGCCCGGCACCTCCGCTTCCCGGCCCATCAGACGAGCGCTCCACCGCCGAAGGAGAAGAAGGAGAGGAAGAAGCTCGAGGCGGCGAAGGCGATCGACAAGCCGAACACGATCTGAACCAGCCGGCGAAAGCCGCCCGACGTATCGCCGAAGGCAAGGCTGAGCCCGGTCACGATGATGATGATCACCGCCACAATCTTGGCGACCGGACCCTCGATGCTCTCAAGGATCGATTGCAGCGGCGCTTCCCAGGGCATCGACGAGCCGCCGGCATGAGCAGGAGCCGATACCGCAAGCGCGACGAACAGCGCGGTCGAACATAGCATGACGCGGGGCGCGCCATGCCGGAGGGCGGGGATCATAGATTTTCTCCTTCACGGGTGATGAGCGGGGTCAGGCGATATTCGACGTTCAGCCGGTCGAACCCGTCGATGCGTGCGAGTTCGGCGAGACGCCGCCCTGTCCCGTCGCGGACGAGAACCGCCACCAGATTGATCGTCTCGGCGAGCAGCGCGCGCGGCACAGTGATCACGGCTTCCTGAATGAGCTGCTCCATGCGGCGAAGCGCGCCGAGCGCGGTGCCGGCATGGATCGTTCCGACGCCGCCGGGATGACCGGTCCCCCATGCTTTCAGAAGGTCGAGCGCTTCGGCGCCGCGGACCTCACCGATCGGAATGCGGTCGGGCCGCAGCCTCAAGGATGAGCGGACGAGATCTGACAGAGAGGCGACACCATCCTTCGTGCGCAGCGCGACAAGATTGGGCGCCGTGCATTGCAGTTCCCGCGTGTCCTCGATCAACACGATCCGGTCGCTGCTGCCGGCCATTTCGGCGAGCAGTGCATTAGTCAGCGTGGTCTTGCCGGTGCCGGTGCCGCCAGCGACGAGGATGTTAAGCCGATCGCGAACGCCGCAGCGAAGTGTGTCCGCGGCGCCCGCCGACATGATGCCCGAGGCCACATAATCGCCGAGCGTGAACACGGCGATCGCCGGTTTGCGAATTGCAAAGGTCGGCGCGGCAACGACTGGTGGCAATAATCCCTCGAAACGCTCGCCACCTTCGGGCAGCTCGGCCGATACGCGCGGGGCGGCGCCGTGGACTTCGGCGCCGACATGATGCGCAACGAGCCGGATGATACGCTCGCCATCGGCGGCGCTCAGTGTGGCACCGCTATCCTCGATCCCCTGCCCCAGCCGGTCGACCCAGAGCCGACCGTCGGGATTGAGCATGATTTCGATGACCTCGCGGTCGGCGAGCCAATCGGCGATCGCACCGCCCATCGCGGTTCGCAGCATGCGCGCACTGCGATGACGCGCCTCCAGCCGGATCGGTTCTGCGCCCATCGGGATCCCCGTTTTCTAGGAGCAGAGCACTGCGCCCGGCTCGACGGGGACGAGTAAGAGACGCAGAAGAAACCCGATTTCAACAAGGTTTTCGCGCCGTCGTACCGTCTCGTAGAAAGACAGGCCGTGGCGTAGGTCGATCCGGAGCGGAACCGATAATAATCATGCTGGAACTTGTGAAACGCCCGATTTTGACAACAGTGTAACAATGACTGATTCGGGGTCGCAGCCGTCAGAGGATGAAGTGCGCTGGGCGCGGCTCACGGACAAGCAGCGCGCTTGTCTCGATTTGCTGGTCGAGCGGCAGACATCGAAGCAGATCGCGCGTGAGCTCGGGATCTCCAAACAAGCCGTCGATCTCCGGCTGACCAACGCGCGCAACATATTGGGAGTCCCGAACCGCGACGAGGCTGCGCTCATCTACGCCCGGCTGCGGCAAACCTATGATCGGATACCATGTGATCCGATCATACTGGCGCCGCGGCCGGCATTGATGTCATTCGACTCTCCGAACGGCGGGTTGCCCGAGGCGATCCACGACCGCGGCTCGCCGACAAACGAGCCGGAGGGCAGTCGCCCACCGTTCGGGGATTTCTGGAGGCGTGATCATGCCCGGGTCAGGCGAGTCTGGATCATGGCGGCCCTGCTGGTCGGCTTGGCCCTGCTCATCCTGACGGGACTTGCGATTGCGCAGGCGCTGACGCGGCTGATCTCCGGCTGATCCCATTTACAAGTCCCAATGTCGATAGCCGAAGCGCGATCGCGCTTTCGGAAAAGGAGAAGTCATGTCCAAGGAAATCACATTCACAGCTGCCCGCCTTGCTCGCGACGTTCCGGCCGCAGAGATCAGGCTCGACGACGCCCTGATCGCTGTTTCGTCGCTGATGACGAGCATCGTGACAGCGCGCCGTGACACCGTCGGCGTGCCCGCGGCAAAAGGCCATGCCACGATCCAGCGGCTCATGAAGGCGCAAATCGCCCTCGTCGGGGCGAGCGGCGACATCCTTCGCGTCCATGGCGACCTCGCCGACATCGGGCAAGCGACCGCAGGCTATGATCTGCACGAATGTCCCAAGACGGCGCGAAGCGATGCGGCTCCCCTCGCGTCGGTCGCCTGATCGGTTGACCAGGAGCGATCGGCATGGAAATCTGGAGCGGTGCGCATCGCCTTGTTTCTCGCTTTCTTGCTGGTCGCTACGGGCTACGCCCTCTGGCGCGGCGGCGGCCCCGAACGCGCGATGGCGGCGATCGCGCTGACGATGGTGGGAGCGGACCAACTGCTCCATATCTTTGTGCCGCCGGAATTTGCGGCGCTGGACATCGGGCATCTCGCGATAGATTTGTTCGGCGCGGCGGCCACATTCGTGCTCGCACTTTTTGCGCATCGCTTCTGGCCCATGTGCGTCGCCGTGCTCCACATGCCTCCCCTCCTCGCGCACACGAGCAAATTGATCGATGTGACGGTGCAACCGGCCGTCTATCTCACGATGCAGGTGGCGACGTCCTGGCCGGTTCCGTTGATCCTCATCCTAGGAACCTGGCGTCACCGGCGACGGCTGGCGCGCGGCGAGAGCGAACCATCCTGGCTGATCTCATCGCCGCGGTCGATCCGGCGAACAGGCATGCGATAGCGGACGCCCTGCTCGCGGAGTATCGCACGCTCGCGCGTCTCTGGACCCAGTCTCCGCGATCTCTTGGGCGGGTTCTCGGGAAGGACAACCCCGTCATCGCGATGCTCTGCGCTGCGCGCGCAGCAACGCTCGAAGCGATGCGCTCGGAAGTCTCCGGCCGCGCCATTGCGCCGTGGGATCCCAAGCTGATTCAATATTTGCAAACATCGATGGGCGCTCTTCCGCTTGAGGTTCTCCGCGTGCTGTTTCTCGATTCTGCACGGCGCGTGATTGCCGACGAGCAGATGCAGAATGGGACAATTGGTCAGCTGACAATCCATGCGCGCGTCATATTCCGCCGCGCGCTTGAACTCGATGCAGCCGCGATCATTCTTGTCCACAACCATCCCAGCGGCGACCCGAATCCGAGTCGGGGCGATATCGATGTCACCGAACGGCTGGTCGCGATCGGCTACGCGCTCGATGTCGATCTGCTGGAGCATATCGTGGTGACGAGCAGCGACCACCAGATGATCTTGAACCGCCGGGCGAGGCCGAGACGGCGGCCGTCGGAACGGCTCGGCGACAGCGCCAACCAACGAGTTGAGGCCGGCCTCGCGCTGGAAAACGCGCATAAAATTGCTCGACGCAGGCTGCTGCGTCGCCAGCTCGTCGGCGCGGACGGGTTGTTCGGCGAGCCGGCCTGGGACATTTTGGTCGACCTTTTCATTCACGAAGGCCAGGGCAAATCGGTATCGACGGGTTCCGCCTGCATCGCGTCTGGACTTCCTAGATCTTCCGCGCTCAGGTTGCTTCAGAAGCTCTGCGATGCCGGCCTCGTCGTCCGCGAGGCCGATCGCGACGACGGGCGGCGGACATATATCCGGCTGGCCCCCGATCTCGCGCATCGGCTCACTGCTTATTTTGCGGCGGGCGAAGAATGATCGCATGCGATCTTCAATCCCCGCGCGTCGATATGGGCGATCGCTATAGCCCGGCGCCGAAACGGGAAGACAGACTGTTTGCCAAACCGCTCCCGCTCACCTTGGCTGCAACAGGCTGCGCAATCGCGGCCTGCGCGATCGCGGTCTGGACCGTACCGGCGCGCTCGTTGATCGCCGAGATCAGTTTCGCTCGGTCATTGGTGACGATCGTTGCCGACAGCTTCGCGCGAGAAATTCCAACGTAGAAGCTTTTCTGATCGACCAGATTGGTGGCGCGGCTGTCGGCATGAATTATGACATGATCGGCCGTGCGGCCCTGGGCCGCGAAGGCTGTGTCGACATAGCCATGGGCGATGTGCCGGTCGCGGGCGGTATCGAGCCGCAAAGTCTGGACCTGCCCTCGCGCGCCGCGAACGGTGGCGACCTTGGTCTTGGCATCTACAGCCGTCACTTCCACACGCGCGCCATTCACCCGTCCCGCCTCGCGATCGTTGCGCGTAAACCGGATGCTGTCACCACCCCGTAATTCCAGCCTTTGCGCCTCGAACACCTGCACCTTGCCAGCACCCCATTGCCGCAGCCGCCAATCCACCTCGCGCCCATCCTCAGCCCTCAGCGCAATCGCAGCCTTGGCCGGATCGATGCCTTCGACTCTAAAGGCCTCACCGCGCGCTACGCCCTTATCGGCATAATCCTGGGAGAAGCGGACGACATCGCCCTTGTCATAGCTCAGCGGATCGTTGGCCTCGGCGCGGGTGAGCCCTTTGTTGACGAGACTTTCCACGGTGACAGCCGGTCCCCTCAGTTCGCCCGATCGAATAAGCGCCTGACGAATATCCCGAGTAAGAGTATCGCGGCCCTCGCGCGACGGTTCAATGACGATTGTGCGCGCACGGCTCGCCTTATCGAGACCGGCATAGCGCTCGGCGATAGCGGCGAAGCGCTCCGATCGGTCGGCGCCCTCGATGATTTGGCCGCTGCCGCGATCGAGCGCGGCCAGCGCCTTCTTCGCATCGCCCTCGATCGATGCCAGCACGGCCTCCTTCGCGGCGGCGTTGGTCTGCCGCACGATTTCGCCGAGCTTGGCGGTTTCCATGCCCGCGGCCTGCAACTGTCCGAACGCCGCGCCCGCCTCGACTGAGCCAAGCTGCTTCACGTCGCCGACCAAGATGACGCGGGCATTTTGCTTTTCGGCCGAATCGAACAGGCGGGCAGTATCACGAGCCGACAGCAGCGAAGCCTCATCGACGATCCATACGGCGGGCTGACCGGACGCCGACTGCCCCGGCGACAGCATATGGCGCGCGACCGTATCGCCGCGTGTCCCAAGCGCCTCGCCGAGCACCATCGCGGCCGATGCGGTCGGTGCCAGCGCGACGACGAAAACGCCGCGCGCCTCTGCTTCGCGCGCGCAGGTCGCGAGTACAGTGGTCGTTTTGGCGGTACCGGCATAACCTTGCACCGCGGTGATCCGATTACGGCTGGTCAGAAGCTCCTCGGTCGCGGCGCGCTGATCGTCGTTCCAAGCAAAGCCAGCACGCTCGGCGTGACGCGCGGCAGTAGCGACCGCTTTGGCCGCCGCCATCGGCGATGCGATCGGCGCGAACGCACCGCG
Source organism: Sphingopyxis sp. (assembly GCF_035686825.1). GTDB lineage: Bacteria > Pseudomonadota > Alphaproteobacteria > Sphingomonadales > Sphingomonadaceae > Sphingopyxis. The sequence continues at coordinate 66,085 of NZ_DASRYZ010000002.1, forward strand.
GCCCTCAGTTTCAATGCGCAACAGCCGCGTTTCGGCCTCGATATTCTGACGCGTGGTTACCCCGGCGAACTCGGCGCCGCGTCGGTCAAGATAAGTGCGATCGATCAGGTCACCCCGCGCGCTTGCCGCCTCAATCGCTTGCCCGATCTGTGCGTAGCTGACTTTTCCGAGTCCGACACGTCCCGCTTCCTCATGCAGGACGGCCACCGAAAACACCGATCGCCGCTCGCCGAGCTTGTCTGCGGCATGGGCGACCGCCCGCGCGCCTGCGTCCGTCCGCTCTAAACTGCCCGCTCCACGCGCGACGCTGGTCTGCGCGTCCCGGACGAGCGTCAGACGCGCGCTCACATCGAAGCCAGCCCGGTCGGCGGTTTCGCGCCAGTCCGCGACCAACGACGCCTGATCGGCTGCGACCTTCGGCTGCCGCGTGTCCAGTGCTACCACCTGCTTCTCGGCCGCGCCGGCTTCCTTGCGCGATGTGCCGCGTTCGCCGAGAGCGGCTTCGATTTCGGCGCTGCGGGTGCTAAATGCCGTCATGACGTCATCGGACACACCCCTGATTTCAAACATCGACTCCTTGGCCGTCTCGATTTCGTAGCCGAGTTCACGGACTTTGAGCGCGAGCTCCTGCCGGTAGATCGCACCGATCTGCTTCTGGAGCTGATAGATAGCGCGCGGTTCGAGGCTGCGCCATGATCCGTCCTCGCCCTGTGTCGCGTTCATGATGACATTATGCGTGTGAAGCTGCGGGTCCTGCGCCCGGCTGGTCCCATGCTGAAAACTGGCCACGATCAGATTGCCGGTCGATTCACGGACCACCGTGCCGCCGTGCCGGACGCGGGTCGCGGCCATATGGGTTTCGACATGTGCGAGAGCCGTCTTCACCGCTTGCCCGTGCGCCTCGATCAACCGTCGGTCGCCCGCGACTTCTGCCATGATCGACACCGACTTGGGCGCACTGAGGGTCACGTCCCAGCCGGGCCGATGTTCAAGCTCGCCGCCGCGGATTGTGCCAAGCTGCTGATCGCCGATCTTGCCGTCTAGCAGTTCGCGGAAGTCGTTGCGATCCACCTCGCCGGACATACCAAGCTCCTCGGCGCCCTTGCCATGCCATTCGGATGGCGACAGCCCGCCCTCGGCATAATAGTCGTCAGCCTCATAATAGGTTCTGGCCTGCGCCGAGCTGGTCAGCGCCGATAGCGAAGCCACCATCAGATCGGCCCATCATCGCCATTGGCCGCGGGCGGCGCCGGTTTCTTCTTCGCCTTCGGCTTCGGCTTCTCGGTCGCCGCTGGCGCCGGATCTTCCAGCGTTTCCTCCAGCGGCGCCAATGATCGATGCCACAGGCTTGTCTTGGGGTCTGCTGCGACGAAAGCAGGTTGCCGCGGATCACCACGTCGCGCGATATGATCGGCGGTGAGCGAGATGCGCGCGACCGGGAACCCGTCGGGGAACAGCAAATAACCCTCGTGCCGCGGGAGGCGAAGTTCGCTTTCGAATACGGCGGGCCGGGTCTTACGCTGCCGCCCGAGCGTCATCCTGGGCTTGTCATCGCCTTCGCCGAGTGCGCCGCTCATGGTGTGAAGCTCGACCTCGCAGGTTCCGATCGTGTCGCTTGCCCATTGCCGGGAATCCGCGTCGGTCATCTGGAGGAAGAGTTTTGTGTTGCAGCAGCCCAGCATCGATTCGGACAAATCCTTGCCGTAGCGATGCCGCATCAAGCCGATGGCCTGGAAGGTGATCACGACCGCGGCGCCGAACTTGCGGCCCTCGGGCAGCAGACGCGCAAGATTGTCGACGGGGGGCAGGTCGGCGAGCTCGTCGAGCAGAAACCAGATTCGCCGCTCGGACGATGGCGAAAGCCCGAGCATTGCACTGGCGGCACATTCGAGCCAGCAGGCGAGCAGCGGTTTCGACGCCGCGAAATGCTCCTCCTTCCGTGGCACGAAGATCCACGGCTTCGCCCCCTTCCGCTCGTCGAGCCCGGTAATGAAATCGCGGAAGGCGAAAGCCTTCTCGCCTTCCTCTGGCATTCGAAGGAACTGGATCAGATTTGCGGCCTTCGCGAGCATGAAGAGCACGCTGCCGGTGGCCCGGTCGGCATCGTCGGAGAAGGTGCGCGCCGACGACGTGTCCTTCAGCCAGTCCTTGAGTTTGTCCTTGTCCCACTTTTGCAGCGCCTCGAGCAGGTCGGGCAATGTGCATTTCTTCTCCTTCCACAATTCCCGAAGTATGTTCGCGACCAGGATGCGGCTCGTCTCCAGCCAGACGTCGTTGTCCTTGTCGCCGGTCTCGGGAATGAGCTGCTGCGCAATACGATCGGCGTCGGCCGGATGCGCGATCTCGGCGAAGGGAGACCAATAGACGCAGCGGGCATCGAATGGATTGAGGATGATGTCGCCGCACTCGGGCCGGTAATAATGAGCGATGAACTCGCCGCTGGTATCATAGACCAGCGCGGCCTCGCCGCGCGCCGCAATCCCGTCGAGCATTTGGCGCAGCACCGTCGTCTTGCCGCTGCCGGTCGTTCCGACCATCGCCATGTGCCGGGTTTCGAGACGGCGGGGGAAGGGGATGGGACCGATGGCCAGCGGATGCTTGCCGGCTTCGCCTCGCGCCAGTTTCGCGAGCTCCGTCTCCGACGTCACCTTGGTGCCGTCGATCACGCGATCGCGGAGCGCGCGTTCACGTCGGCGCGCGGCGACATCGCGGAGCAGGAACAGCCCCGACAGCCATGCAATAAAGCCCAGCACGGCGCCGCGCATGACAAACGACTTGGCGATGCTCGCCCGGCGAACCCAATAGGGATCGGTCGCGACCGTGCGAGCGGGCGTCAGATAATCCGCCCCCTTGTAACGGACCACGATCCCCGGATCGCCGCCGCCGCTGCCCGCGAACCAGGACAGCATCTTCGCATGATAATGGGTGCCGGCGTCCTGCACGATGCGAGGATCGAGCATGAGATAGGGCGCGACCAGACCGCCGAGCGCAATCGACGACAGCATGATGGCAATTTGCCGCTTGAACCGCCGCGTCTGGGCGTAGCGAAGATGACGCCGCAGCGTCTCGGCGTGGAGCCGGCGATCATGCGGCTCGCTCATGGCCGTTCCGCCATCGCGGCGAGCTGCCGGTCATAGGCCCGGTTGGTCTCCGCGGTGATGACCTCGTCGGTCTTCTCGCCGCCCATCGCTGCGCTGCGCGCATAGCAATAAGCTGCGCACGCGGTAAACAGGGTGCGGTCGAGCATGCGCTCGACATCGGCGAGACGGGTGCTGATCGACGCGACCTCGGCGACAAGTTCATGCGATCCACCATCGGCGGCTGGCAGGATCAACTGCGCGTTCACACCGGCCTTCACACAGCGCTGGAGCATTTCGTATGGGGTGACATTCTGCTGCGCCGCGAGCTTCTGCATGGCCTTGTCGACGGCGGCTGGCACGCGGACGGTATATTGGATTGTCTTCATCAGGCCACCCGCGCGAGAGTGCGAGTCGTACTCTCGAATATGCGCGAGAATCCGCGACTTTGCAGCAAGCCGCGCTCCCTGTAGTCTAATCGTACTCTCGAAAAATGGCGGAAAAGCTGGATGCACCCGTGCGTGAGGTGTGTATCCAAATTACGGGTCCGATGCGTAGCATCGCGGCCCCGCAACCTTGCTTCCAATGCCATCGGTTCGGTAGTGCTCTGCGGTCCCCTTGAGACCGCTCTGTTGTCGCGGGTCCGATCCGGCCTGTGACGATAAAATGACACGCCCCAGGGCGAGCGAGAGTCGGTGGCCGTCATCAGCGGTCCTTTCCAGACAGCGTTACAAAAAGGGGGTTGAGAGTGGCAGGACGCGCCCGCAGTTCGTCTTCGGGCTGCCGAGGCGGAGGCAAAGTCGCTGCAACATTTTCGCCAGGCGGCAGCGCGCCCGGTGCTGCGAAGAGTCCTGCATCGCGCCAGCCGGGCGCTGCCACCGACATCTCGGAGGTGGTAGAGACGCGTCGCCATGAACCGAGCTCGGGCGCGATCGCAGCGACATAAGCGACCGTTTCGGCGGGCAGCCCTCGCCGCCGCGCGGCATAAGCATCGGTGCGTCCGGGACCGGCATTATAGGCGGCCAGCATCAAGCGGATGTCGCCATAGCGGTCCCACATCGCGCGAAGATAGGCTGCGCCGGCGTGGATATTGGAACGAGCGTCGAACGGATCATTCCCGAGCCGATACTTCGCGGTCAGCATCGCCCAGGTCGCGGGCATGACCTGCATCAGTCCCATCGCGCCGGCGCGCGATACGGCGCGCCGGTTGCCGCGGCTCTCGGCGTGCATCACCCGCCAAATCCAGACCTCGGGGATGCCGAAGCGCTGCGCTGCCTCCGTGACCGATGCGGCATAGGGATGGCCTTCGCTACGCACTGGCGGTGCCGCATGGGCCGTGCTCGACGCGCAGACGAAAGCGGCCATAGAAGCGGCTCCAAGTGCGGCGAACCGCAGCACGAGAACAAGTCGAGCGCCGTTTGACAGCAAATTGCGCGTCGTCATCAGTTGCTCTCGCGTATCGGGAAACGAGACCAGAGCAGATACCGATTATCGTCTTTCTGGCCGGAGTGCAGAAGATGGGCGCGCATCGGTTCGGTCAACGCGGGATCGTTAATTTGCAAAGCGATATAGGCGCCCGCTACCTCACCGGTTCGGTTCCAGCCCACCCCGGTCTCGGCGCCCTCGCCTTGGCTGCCAAGACAAAGCCGCCACGCCGGCGCGCCGTCGTCGCCCATCGCGGGGGCCGGAACGATGCTGAGTTCAACGTCCAATGTAAGCGAACGGAGGCGCCCGACATAGCGGTCGCCGCTCATGCGAAAGATACCGATGATCATGCGCGTAACTCCCGATCGTTCAGAGAAAAAGCGGCGCGCCGGCGTCCGGGCGCCAGCGCAGCGGCGCACCGGGCGCGGCGCGCGTGAGGATCGGATGTGCCACCCCGAGCAAACCAGCGACGGGCAGCGGCCCGAAATAGCGACCGTCGAGGCTGTCCGGCGCCGCATTGACCAGGAAGAGCTGGTCACGGCCGACGATCCGGCAACCGGCCCAGACAGGGAGCGGGCGACCGGTCCGATCGCGCGACAGCGCGCGGGCAACCGCGACTCCGTCGACCGTGACGAAGACGCCGGAACGGCAGACGAGCGCGCCGGGAAGGCCTGCGACCCGCTTCAGCAGCGGGACGCCGCGTGGCAAATATCCGCGCCGCGCGAGGAATGTCGCGAGCGCGGGCGGCGGGGCGATGGCGACATGGTCGCCGAGCCCCGGCGGCGCGCCGACATCGATCCGGTAGAGACCGGTCGGCGCGCTGGCGCTCGCATTCCATAGGAAACGCGGCGCGGGCTTCAGCCACGCGACCGCGACGAATAATGTGCTGAAGATCGTCGCGGCCGCCGCCGTGGCGCGGAGCGCCCGGCGGTTCACGACCCGACCGCCCGGCGGCGAAGCCACGCCAAGTGGCGGTCGCTGGAATAGGGCCGGAATGGCAGACCGGCGACAATCCGGCTGCCGACATGGCGCCAATGATCGGGCGCCGCATCGCACGCATCGATGCCGATTGCTTCGACCGCGTCGATCGCCTCGAGCATCTTTTGCACGTTCGGCCAACCGTCGATCAGCGCGAGAATGTCCGCGCCGGGACGGATGAACGGCAATTTCGCACAGGGTTCGCCGGGCGCCACCGCGACGGCGAGCGCGATGGTCGAATGGATCGTCCCGAAGTCGTTCGACGTCCAGCGCACATAGGCAAAGACGGCGCCGGGCCGGAAGGCCGCGACGCGCGTGGCGCTGCTCAAGATGCGCTCAGCCGCGATGCGGCCGAAGCGGATCCACTGCTCGTGTCGCCCTTCGATCCAGGTCAATTCGACCTCGGTGAACGCGGCGACACGCGGCGACGGATGTGCGCCAGCGTTGCACCTTGCGGTCAGCGGCGGGCACATCGCCCGTTCAAAATTGGCGGACCGCATCAGCGCTGCGCCCGCCGCGCCGGATGTACGGTGCCAGTGCCGGGATCGGACGTCGACGAACGCCGACCAAGTTCGACCCAGGCATCGAGTTCGTCGATCGCGTAAACGACGCGGCCGCCAAGTTTGCGATAGGCGGGGCCCGTTCCATAACAGCGGTGCTTCTCCAGTGTCCGGTGCGAGAGGCCGACCCGCTTGGCGGCATCGGGGGTCGTGAGAAAGCGCGGCGGGTGACCGTTCGTCATTGGAGGGCTCCTTCCAGCGTTCGGACCCAAAGCGCGGGCCGGCGGGCGATGTCGCGTGGTGGCGCGAAAGCGGCCTCGCGGGGAGCGGCTGAATTGCGGTGCTATTTTTGTCGCCCCGCCCGGCCTGCCAGCAGCGCGCGATAACCGCCCGCCGCCAGCGCCTCGGCTTCGCGGATCAGGCGCTGGGTTCGGCGTCGTTCGGGCGAGGATTTCCACGCAGCGCCGCGGCCCACATCCAGGCGCGGATAGATGAGCCGACGCGCGACCTCATGGCTGGTCGCATCCCGTTCGCCGCGAAGGTCGAGAATCGACAGCAACAGATCGAGGCGCTGCGATTGGTAAGAGGTCGGCCAGCCGACTGGCGAAGCGGGCGTTATGCCGCGCAGCCAACGTTCAAGATTGGACACCGCCAGCAGGCGCGTCTCGGTCATGGCATCGCACAAAATCAGGGCAGCGAGCGGAACAATCGCCGGATCGCAGCGCAGCCAGATCCGTTGCCAGATGGAGCCGTCGCCGAGTATATAATGACCGCCCCCAAGCGACGCCCGGTAGCCAAGGCGATGCGTCAAGCGAGCCGGATCGAAGTGCGGTTCAGCCGCAATCCCGCGCGGCGCAGCGTCGAAGATCACGACATAGGGGCAGACCGCAGCATCCCAGAAGGCGGGTGCTGCAGCCGCAGAAAGACGCGGATCGGCCGGGAAAGCAGAGGCCCCATCGCCGGGCCATAACCTCCTGCGACGCCGGATCGGCGTGGCGATCCGACATCACGCTGTCATAGGAACGGCGATAGTGCGGGCTGCGGCGCAGAAATTCCTGGGCATAGCCGGGAAAGTCGAGGCGCAGCGCCCGCTTGCTTTCTGCCGTCTTCTCCACCGCCATAACAGCCTCCAGGGAGGCCGAAGCGTTGGCGAAATGCGGGCATGCGCCAATTCCAAGGCGCGGGGATGCCCATCCCCATTTATGGGTATCCCGCCCGGCAGCTGCCGGGCGGGACCCTTGCGGCTCAGTCGCCGCGGCGGGTCTGGCGGCTCCAGACCAGGTCATGCTCGTCGCCTTCACTCGCGAACAATTGCGCGAAGATCGGGGCGGTGAAACTCGGGTCGTCGAGCTTGACCGACAGATAAGGCCGCTTGTCCTGCGTCTGCTTTTCCCAGGCCGCGCCGACTTCGACGTCGCCGACGAAAACGCGGTGGCTGGGCGCATTGCCGCTCGGGTCTTTTTCGGGTGCGATGCGAACCGCTTTCGCCTGCACCGAGAGGGTGGTGATCTGACCTCGAAATTCTCCGGATACTTTCTTAAACGTGCCGATCTTGGCCATGTCGCATTCCTTCCTTGGTTCGGGCCGCACCATCGCGGCCTCGATGCGCATCGGTTGTCAGCGGGGAACCGGCGGTGCAGCCGCAGGCCCGCAGCGAAGCGAAGGACCGCGCCGTTCGGCTTTCTTGTTTCGCGAGGAACGGCGGCACGCCGGGGGAAGAAAGTCGAAAAGGCGCGGTTGCACCAAGCCTGGTCAGCGAAGCGGCGCGCTGACAGATGGCGCATTTCGAGAGGCCGTAATGGTGCGGATCGGCGGACGGATGCGTTGCCGGTCGGTCGGGAAGCGAAGAAGCATAAGGGCGGGTGAGCGCCTAGCCGTGCAGCGCCGGTGGCTCGATTCCACGTTCAAGCGACCGGAGATCACGCCAACTGGCATGACCGGTAACGAGGCCGATAAGGATGGATAAGCTGCGCTGCGTAAACGGATCGAGGTCGGCCAACGCCGAGAGCGCAGCTCCAGCCTGAAAGCCGGCAGCAGCGGCAGCGCCTACGAACATCAGGATGACGCCGAGCCGGACGGCGAGCGGAGCAGAACTGCGCGTCAGGTGTCGGCCAAGGGCATGAAGGGAGATCCCCGCGAGCAGTCCCGCCACCACAATGACCGACCAGCCGAAACCATGGTCCCGAAGCGTGAAGACCAGGCCAAGCCCGGCGAAAACCGGCAGCGCATATGTCGCGCAGCGAAAGAGCAGAAGCAGACAATAACATGCGGCAACCGCGCCAAGGATCAGCATCAGGGTCATGGACGTCCTCCCATCGGACGCGCCCACCACCACCTCCACAGCGCATTCTGCAGGCCGAGTATAGCAAAAGCCGGCTCGGGGTCGAACCCGAACCGGCCCCAGACTGGACCTAAATCCAGTGACTTAGCGGTTGAACGGATCATATTCGCAAACGATCGTTTCAGGGTCGCCGTCGAATTCGTCGAGCGGCATGACCGAATATCCGGCGCTGGTCTCGATGAGGATGATGATGGTCATCATGGTCCGGGCGAGGTTCCAGCCGAGCGATTGGGCGGTGGAAAGCGGCATGGGATAGGCTCCTGTGTTGGGAGCGGGCCATTCCCGCTCGACAGGCGCCCCGCCGGACGGGGACAGGCCGCAATCACCGCGCGCGAAGCCGCGGCCCGAGCGAAGCGTGGGGACCCTTCACGGGTTGATTGAAGGAGGCCTGGCCTCGGCCAAGGGAATAGCGGCAATCGAGAGCGCGGATGGCCCGCTCCCATGCGGCAGTGCCCCACGCCCCACTTGCCCCCGGTTCGCCGCCGCGTCCCGGCCCCCTCGCTGACCCTTCTGCGTCGCAGACCTGATGATTTTCTTCCGTTCGCAAATCGCGCGACGCTATTCATTCGTTGCCCCCCAATCGCCGAAAAGGAGAGACGCCTGTTCGCCGGTCCCGACAACCAACATGACGCTCAGCCAGGTAGATCGACGTGAAGAAAGAAAAAGGCGGCCTACAGGACCGCCTTCACGTGGTGGAAATAATCGGCTCCGCCCGAAGGCGGAGCCGGAGAACCCGTCAGGCCGGCGGGTTCCAGATGATGACCTTCTTCATCGGATCGTCGCCGGGTGCGTTGGCGACATTGCCGTAGATCGTCCCGAACTCGGGGGCCGACATCGTCACCGACACATATTCGGCGCCGTTGTTCTGCGAGGTGCGGGTCCAGCCGGCACCAAGCTCGAAGCCATTCTTGCGGCTGAGGATGCGATAATCGGGCTCGTTTTCCTTGGTCTTGCGACCGTTCGGCACGATAGCGATCGGCGCAGTGACGTTGAGGGTGGCAAGCGTGCCTTCGAAGCTGCCGTCGGGCTTGACGTTGAGGTTGGCGATTGTGGGCATGGATTTTCTCCTTCGGTTGCTCGGGGGACATCCCCGATGGCGCCAGAAGAAGGGACCGCGAGCTGCCGTCACCGAGCGGAACGCGAGGGCGAACCCCGCATGGGGTTGACGGCCAGAGGCGAGCCGGGCCCGCAGAAGGGCGACAGGAGGGGGTGGCTTTGAGCAACGGAGACAACTGCCGCCACGTCCATTCAACTGTCAGCGCCGCACGCCAAGGCCCGCCCACCCGATCCGCGGGCCCGATCCGGTCCGGATCAGTCGCAGCGATGCGCGCCCCAATATTTGTCCCAGCGCGCGGCAAGACCGCTGCGGACCATGGCGCAGGAGATATCGCCGGAACGGGGCGAGGTGCAGAAGGCGGCGGTGCGGGTGCCGCCGGCCCCGCCACGCGAGACGCAGCGCATAGCCGGACCGCGAACAAGGATATGGCCGGTCCGGTTCCGCCCCTGCGGTTCCCCGAGCAGGCCGACCAGATGATCACGCGCCGCAACCGCATCGGCGTCCGGACAGGGATGCCCCGGACTGCAGCTGCCGTTCATTTCGCGTGCAGCAACGCCGGAAAGGTGAACATGTGGACCTTCCGCACACCAGATCGGCCGTCGCCATCCCAGACCGCGACGGGGGTAGAGGCGAAGGATTGGCCGGCCGGTACGACCGTAGCGAGCAGGAACGGGCTGAACATCATCACGAATCCGTAATGCGGCCGACCGATCGGTTCAAACCCCGTATTTATCACAAAGCATCATAGAACTGCGCGAAGCGCCCAAAGACAAACGCGCTCTTGGCGAGGCCTCAGCCGGACGGCGTGCGCGCGGGCCTGTGGGCCAGCCGCCGTCCGGCAAGGTGACCGAGCCAAGTGCGCTGCGCGGCCCAAAACAACACGCGGCCCCTGGCGCCGCCTGTCGGCGTCAGAGTACGCTCAATTCAGCCGCGCTCTATCTGCCCGCGGCGAAAGTACCAAGTTCAGCCCTTGTGACGAATGACCGGTCGCGGCTCGCCGCACAGGCCGCACGGACCCTTGGTCCGTTCAAAACCTCCGGTACCCGCTGCCGCGCCGGTCGCGACGCTCGCTTGGGCAATGGAAGAAAGGTCGAGCCGGTCCGCGATGCATTCGTCGCAGAGTGGCGTTCCTTCCATTCGCCGGATGAGCGCTTCGACACGTTCTGCAATGGTTGAGCGTCTCGCCATTGGGCGGCTGTAGTGAAAGATCGAAATTCTGGAAAGTTACCGATATCCGAGCACTGAATCGGATCTGGTGGGATCGTGAGAAACACCGCAATCCCACCATATCCGTGTGGGGTTCTATGCTATGCTTGCGTCATGACCTACTGCCTAGAGCGAGTCGCCCGCGCACTTTGCGAGTTGGATGGAAATCCGCCCGATGCGACGATGGGCGGCAAGTCGCTTTGGCAAGACTATCTCCCAGAGGCCCGGGCGGCGATCATGGCTCTTCACGAACCCGACGCGGAGATGGTCAGTGCTGCCGCGCTTGCGGGTGGCCACTTTGCCAAAGACGAAATCGGAATAATTTATCGAGCCATGATCGATACTGCGTTGATCGAATGACTGTCGGCCACAAGCAAAACGAAGTGGCAGGAATAAGCGGAAATGACCGGTTACGGCCGGTCAGTTGGTCGACTAAAAATCGGTAAAGAGCGGGCAGCCCGTTCTATGCGTCTACGGCGCACGACATGCGCGCTGCGGCACAATGTGGAATAATTCCCGTAACCCGTTCCGGATAATTGCACAGCCGAATTCCTTTTGGCGTTGCCGTACAATTCTCGGTAGGTTGGACCCCGTAACTGCGCTGTGCGACCCAGGAGAGCTCTTCCTTTCAGGAAACCAGAGATCTTCATCTGATGCCCGCCCGGTTTCGATCAGGTGGGTGTCTTTTTTGGTCCCGTCCGATAGCTGCTCGAATTGTCGGAATATGGCTAATCGCCACTGACCCGGAATGTGCCTTCCACCAGCCATTCGCCGATAGCCGAATGAAGCGAACCGGGCGTCAGTCGCGCACGACCCGGATGCGGCTGAGCCGAGTCTTGGCGATTAGCCAGCGCCCGCTCGCCTTGCGATAGCAGTCATGATAATGCCCGAAGCCGTGGCGCGACCGACCGGCAAGATCGCTACCCTCGCCCGCCCAGAAATGATCGTCCATCGCCCAGATGCCCTCGGCGTCGCGCGCGCCGGTGAAACGGATTTCAAAGCTGTGGACATGATGGACAGTCGTGGCCTCGTGGAGCTCTGCGGCGACCCCCGCCACGAAGGCATCGGCGCCGGTCGTGAGCAATTTCTCGTCCGGTAGGCCGCCTGGCATTTCGCGAAAGTCGCCGACCATGTCGTCGGTCAACAGGCTGCGCAACAAGGGCCAGTCCTTCGTATCGAGTGCGCGCAGATAACGTGCTTTAAGCAACCGAATTTCCTCGATCGCAGCAAGATTGACGCCTTCGGTCATTTTATTTTCGCTCCCGTATAGCGGCTCCAAAGGCCGCGAAACTCAGTTCGACATTCGAGCGGACCAGACTGGAATCTTCAAGCGCGTAATTTTACAGCGCGCGATCCTCGCGTACGCTGACCTCGATCCAGCTGGCCATTCCCACGCGGATAGGACGAAGGTATTGGCCGGCAGCAGTCAGACGGCTTTTGGCGCGCGATTGGCGAAAGCTGATACGGGCCGTGTTTCCCGTGCCGGCCGCGCCCAACGCTGATTGATTGAGTGAAGCGTATGAAGCTCATCGGCCACGGCAAGCCATCTCCTGGCTTCATTTGCCATTCCGGCTGCGGCGGCTATTCGCGCCTCGCGCCGGGCATATTCTTCAGCACCCTCACCATATTCGTCTTCTGCCGCAATGACGGCCGGCCAGATCGAACCTTTTCCTTGCGTCATGGGAAGCCTCCATCGTGCCACCTGCCGACGAAGCATAAATTCTGCAAAGAACAGCCAGTCTAACCTAGATTATAGCGCATATAATTTTTTGCGCGGACCGCTTTCCGAGAACCGAAACTTCAGTCAACGAATTTCGATCACGTCGCCAAAATTGACTTTGGCGATCGAACGCCGCGCCGCATCGAGAATCTCAACGTAATGCTGCCGGTCGAGATGTCCCTCGATCACGGTTTCTGCCGCAATGCCCCGCGCGCCCGCTACCGCGTGGACCCGAGCAGCCGCAAAATCCGCCAACTCCAATCCCTCTAAATCCTCAGAAAACAAATCGTTTTGAACGTTGAAATAGTAGAGTGGCATGTGTTCAATCCAGCAGTTGTACGAGCTTTCGCGCTTCCGAACGTTGCGAGACAAAGCATGTAGTGTTGAATCGCAAAATGCATCGGTAGATGCCGAGAGCCATCGAAACTTCGGTAACCTGGGTTACTTCTTAACTTCGGACAGTGTACACGATCAGTACCACCGCCCACGCCACGGCACTCGGTGGCAGAGAGACAGGCTCGCGCTCCCGCCTGGGGAGCGCGCGATGTCTATCCGATCCGACATGAGTTTATATGTTGCCAAGCTGGAACGGCGCGGTCCGCTTTCGGTGGCTGGCCGGAAAGCGATCATGGCGCTGCCGACCCGCACCCGCGAATATGGAATCTATCAGGATATCGTGCGCGAGGGCGACCGGCCCGAGCATTGCTGCTTTGTCGCCGATGGACTCGTCAGTCGCTACAAGACACTGCGAAGTGGCGCCCGGCAGATTGTGTCGTTCCACATTGCCGGCGACATGGTCGATCTCTCATCGGCTCTGGTTGTTGTTGCCGATCACGGAATCCGTACCCACGCACCGACGACCGTTGTTGCAATCAGCCATCGGGATATATTGCAGACGTCTGCCGACTATCCCGAGATCGGCAGGGCCCTATGGTTCGACACGTTGATCGATGCCGCGATTTTTCGCGAGTGGACGGTCAATGTCGGAAGGCGCAATTCGCGTGAGCGAACGGCGCATCTGCTGCTTGAGTTCGCCTATAAATTCCGCGCCGCGGACCAGCTCGTCAATGACGGGTTCGAGCTCCCGATCAGTCAGTCGGACCTGTCGGACGCGCTGGGAATAACGCCGGTCCATCTCAACCGCACGCTACAATGGCTCCGCGGCGAACGACTGATCCGGACCCATATGAGAACGGTGACCATCGAGAACTGGCCGGAAATGATCCGTCTGGCCGGCTTCAGCTCGGCCTATCTGCATCCCGAGGGGCCGCGGGAGCTGAAGCTGCCGAAGAGTTGATCTGCTCAATGACTGGGCAGTCGCGCGACATCACCCTGCATCGATTCCGCCGCCAGCAGCCAGACACCACCGTGCCCCTAGTCTCCAGTCTGCATCAGTCGCGCGTGTAGGAGCTGGCCTTCTGCATCTCGTCCCAGAGACGTTTGACGACAGCTCCGGCAGGCATCGGCTTCATAACGAGCGCAGGCTCGAAGAATTGCTGCGCCAAATCCGGGGGCAAGCCAGTGCCCGTATGGAACACGAGCGGCGTTTTCGATCCGGCAAGATGCAGAGCCACCGGCGTAATGTCACGATCCTGCAATTGCACATCGAGGATCGCGCCGGCGACAACGGAGATTTCAAGCATCGCGAGCGCTTCGCTGACCAGCGGGTAAGGTCCCATGACGATGCCGCCCAGGCTCGTGATCGCATCTGAGAGCTCGAGAGCCACGAACGGTTCGTCTTCGACGATCAGAATCGCTTTTGCTTGAAACATACCAAGGCTCCCGGAGCGGGAGCGCGGAACCGTCTCTCAGCCACCGTTGGCTCGGTCTGGCCGGTGGTGATAAGGAAACGGCTTTAACCTAGGTTAGTTCCTTCGCTCAGCGCATTCCCGAAATGCGTGCCATGAAGAACAAAGTTTCAAGTGGCAGAACGATTGAAATTCGTGGTTCTCCAAGATGAAGACAGGGCAGACGCGAAGCCGGCGAGGCGGATCATTTCCGGCCAGTTCTCGATGGCCACCGTTTTCATATGGGTACGGATGAGTAGTTCGCCGCAGAGCCGCTGGAGCGTTCGGTTGGATTGCCCCGCACCTCGCCGCCGCGGCGTAGCGCATTTCGATGAAAGGATGGATTGACGACCTCTGGCCGATTGCGGCCCGGCAACTTACGCGAGCAAGAAGGTGATAGCTGTCCTTGACAGCATTACTGCTCGAGCGACGCGCAAGGGATATTACTTGTCAAAGGTCTTCGCCTCTTGAATATGAGCGCTGTTTACTGGGGTAGGACGCGAAGAGGGGCAGGCATGTGGGCTAAACTTGCGGTTCTTGTTGGGTTTGTTGTTCTGGCTAGTCCGGCCCATGCTCGTCCAGAGCAAGTCCAGATTGCTTGTCGCGCGCTTCACGGGAGCAAAACCTTTGTAGTCCCTGAACTCGTTGTTGATCGGGTCGATGGCGACGGGAATGACATGAAGGAGTACCAGCGGGCGCTCGACCGCGCGTTTCAGAACTACATCAGGAGCAACTACGACGTCGGCGACAATTTTGGAGTCGATTGCCGCGTGCATGCCGTCGAGCTGTCCGATGGGTCTATGGACACCAACATGGTTGAACGCGCTAGCGCCCTTCTTGGTCAATGGCAGGCCGCCCCACAGGCGACACTGATCAGTGCCGGCTGGTTCAAACCGATCAACGTAGCTGCACTGCCAGTTCAGCCGGCGCGGAGCGGCACGGGACACCAAGGCGGTGGCTTTCTTGTGCTTGGCTCAATCAAGCCGCCGATCGAACCCGGGTGGGACGAGAAGGTGAGAGAGCGGCAACGGGAAGATGCCGCGACCAGAACCCGGCTCCTTGCGAATAACGCACGTCTCAAGGCAGAAACGGAAGCGGCAACGAGCGAGATGCTCCATGAGCTACGGAAGCGGGGAAGAGCGCAATGATCCGGCTAAATGTAATGATTGTTGTTGCCGCGCTTCTGCTGGCGCCTTCGCCGACTATTGCTCAATCGGCGATGCCCGACGGCGTTCGAATGATCGAGAATAGCAAGGAAGTTCGGAGCGGACCCGGACAGCCCGACCGCGCTGATCTCTACACCTTCGTTACGCTGCCGGGCGATCAACAACGGGTGGTGCTGCGGTCGTCTAACGAGAGGGCGTTCGAAATTCAGATCCGCGACCCAGGCGGCAACGTCGTTGCGGAAAGCTGGGGAAAGGGAGAGGTCGAGATCGAGACGATTCCAGCCTGGGGTGACATGTATACCATCGCTGTACTCCGAGCCGAACCGACTGCGAACTACACGATCCGCCGTACGGCAACGCCAGGCTCGCTGCCGCAATTCCTTCTGGCTCATATGGCTGGCTATCGACGACTGTCGGGTCTTAAAACTACGCGGTGCTGGTCCAATCCCGGGCGAACGATCAAAATCGACTTCGGCGACTATGTGCTGGAGCGCTCCGTTGATGGCGAGCAGATTCGGAACCGCCGTATTCGCTCCGGGCAGCCTACGGTGTTCTGGACGCAGACTGCCCAGATCGTCGGCGATCAAATCGAGGTTGTAGATCTCGAAGACGGAGATGCTCACAAGACGACCCTGAGCCTCGACTCGGGACGCCTGCGCTATAGCTCCGACTATGAACTGGTGGGTGCTACTTGTTGAACGCCTGCGTGCATCTCGCCGGCTGAGCGCCCGCAGAGATGTGCGAATTCCCTTGAAATATTGGGCTACTGAGCAGCGAAACAGGGAAGCTTTGGACTCAATCAACAGGCTGTCGTGCAGTAAAGATTGACGTGCCCCGCTGCGCTCCACCACGCGAAATCAAAGCCCAGCTGCTTTGTTACGCATGAGCGCGCCATAGCCGCCCTTGGCCGCTTAGAGACGGTCCGCATTTGGGCAAGATTTCAGAAAAGCGGACATAGGCATGTGATATGTGCGCTGCGAACTCGGCATCCTCTTACTGAAGACGAAACGCCGCGCGATTACTCGACGTGGCGGACCAAGCGAAGCGAATTGGATGAGAACGGAGGGTCGATGAGTTTTAAGCCATTTAGCGCGATGGCGAAGAAGGTCCCGGGAGACACGCAAGAAATGGTTCTTGCCGTGGGCGCCATCGCGCTCGTTTGGGCGCATGTCGAGCTCGGGCTCGACATGCTGATCGGCCTCATCGATAACCTCCCTAACGCACCTAAGCGAAAGCGACATCCGGTTCCGCTTGGCGCCAAGCTCTCAGCCATCTTTGTTGCAATGCGCGATCAGCCCGAACTGTTGCCCTATCGCGGCGAACTGCTCCAGATTCATTCACTGACGGCGACACTGGGCGAAAAGCGTCACGCGATCCTGCACGGTGCTGCGCTGTCGATGCTCCAGGACAGCAAGTTCAAGGCTTTTCGGCTCGTCAACGGCGATGATGAAGCAACGATCGAGCATGAACGGGTTTCGCTCCATACTGCTTTCATCTTGTTTGAAGGTAGCTTTGAGCTCACCTTTCACATCTACAATCTCCTGTTCGCGCTCTTCGAGAAGCATTTCCCCGGTGCCCTCGGCGAGCTCGAAAAGCTGCGCGTCGACACCGCGAAGTTCAAATGGCCTGCCATCAATCCGATGTTCTACGAGAAGAAGGGCTCTGACGCGGGGCCGCGCGCCTAGCCGTTCGAGAAGCCCTGCTGCTACGTCGATGCGATCGAACCGGCATTTTCGTCTGCCCCCTCTTCCCCACCGCGCCCGACTCCCAGAGCAGGATTTTTGGTGGCTTCCACCCGATCGGCATAAGCCACTATCCTAATCACCGACCATTTCTATGAGTGGAAGGCGTTGCCGCAGCTGCACCAGCCAACCTACGAGATCCATTATTTCGCTCAAGATTTAAGACCGCTTCTCGAATGAGCATAGCCATCGCGGGTGGCAGCTTGCCCTGCCAGCATTCCATGAAATAATAACGGGTGAGAGCCGCAACAGTTGTTGCTGTCGCCGTGTCGATGCGAAGCTTTGCGGGAATGGTCGATGCATACCAGCGCATGTCGCCATAATAACGGTATACAGGCTCGAACCAGATTTCTCCTCCGGAAGGCTCGTCCGCCGTCATCCAGCCCCGTGCGTCCGCGAGACTCTCTTTCTTGCTGATCTTGATTTCGTCGTCATCGGTGAGAATCTGGGTGAGTCGGGATGCAGCGGGTACGCCAGCAACGCCGAATTGCACCTCTGGGTAGTGTTCTTCGAAGCCATCGCGCGGCTCGCGATACTGGTGCTGGAGCCAACGATCGATCAAGGGAAAGCGCGCAACAATGCGAAACCGGTCAACCAGCCAAGTCGCTGCCGCGCGATCCTCGCCTCCTGACGAAAAGAGCTTCGAGCGCACTTGATCATCGTCGAAAGTACCAAGAACGGCGGATGCAGTCGTGTATGCATCGGCGAGGGTATCGCCGTTCGCCAGCCGATTGTAGAGAGTACCCGCGAATTGACGTGCGCCGACATTTGTGATCGGCGCGTCCGTCCCAATAACGAAGTCGGCAAACTCGGCCAGTTCCCCTGCCATTGTTTCAGACCGACAAGCGTTGAGGATGATAAGACGAGGCCGCAACTTCAATGCCGTCAGGATCTGACCGAGCCTTCTAGCATCAAGAACGACATGCCCCTTCTCGCGCTGCGCGAAAAGAATGGCATCGTCCCGCCCATGTGCTGACAAATGCAGGATGCCAGGCTTGAACTGACCTAGAACACCGACAAGCTGATCAAACTGGAGGTCGGGATGAACCATGAGCTCCAAGCTTTCGCTAGTCGGCACACGGTTCAGTTCATGCTGCAACAGTTGGATTTCGTTCTGAATCTGTAGAGACGGCGCATCCGCCGGATTGCCTGCGATATAGAGAATCTTCACCCCACGCCTCCCTCAGTCAGCTGGCGCTGTGACCAGACCCTCGCCGACATCGCTCGGGTCGGTGCCGCGAAGCTGATTCATTCGGCACGATGCGCGAAGCCGTGCAGCGACGCTGGCCGCATTTGCCCGGTTTCCCAATTTCTGCCACCAAAGAGCGGCGACACCAGCTACATGCGGACAGGCCATGGAAGTTCCACTCAGGCTGACAAGGCCGCCGTCAGGCTCCGCCGAGAGGATGTCCTGACCCGGCGCGGAGACGATGGGCTGACTGTTCGAAAAATCCGCGACGGCATAACCGTCACCATCTTGACCGTCACCATCTTGACGAAGCGCGGCGACGGAAATGACGTCGTGTGCCGCTGCCGGCAAGGAAGCCGCAATTCGATATTGCGCGTCGACACTCCGCCGGCTTTCATTGCCTGCCGCCGCTACGACTAAGGGCGTACCACCAAACGGGGCGCGAGCGCGCATCTCCTGCATCAGAGCATCGAACATCCGGAGATTGCCCCCATAAGCTTCGAGCCCCACTGACGTGGCGAGCGCAGGCGGCCATCCGTCCTTGACGAGGCGTTCGACCATACCCGGAAAGTCGAAGCCCAGTGACATGCTGACGATCTGGACACGCTCCTGCATCACCCAGTGAAGCGCATTGAACAACATATCCGACCCGCCGCTGCCGTCGTCGCCAAGGACCTTGCCAATGAGCACGTCCGTCACACCCGGCGCGACCCCAATGCGACCCGCCGGCAGCTTGCCGAAAATGGTTCCAGCGCAGTGGGTGCCATGGCCTTGCACATCGCCATCGCCCGAGCCGCTGAAATCCCGTTCGAGAAAGCGGATGTGCTGAAAGGCGATATGGTCGCGTGCGATCCCGGTGTCGAGGACGGCAAGGCGAACGCCCGCACCGTCAAATGGGGTTGTATCGGCGCCGACTGCCGCAATGCCCCAAGGGTGATCGACGGTTCCAGGCCCTTCGCCTGAAAGGCTGATATCGGTCCGGACAGGTGCGATAAGACGCGTCGGCATAACGGGAGCAATGAGGTTACTAGGATCGCGTGCGAGGCTGGCCGCGTCGCGGTCTTCGAGGCGTTCGACGGCGATCGAAACTTGCGCCGCCCCGAAGCGTTCGAGACTGCGCGTCTCAAGATCGGCCGACTTGCCCGCTCTCGACCGCCGATAAATTAGATAGTCGCGCAAAATATTCTCCTGTTGCAGCGGCGCAGCGGCGCCAGCTCAGATTTCACGTTCGAGCCGAGACCTTGTTTTCTTCTCGTCGATATACTTCTTCAGCCGGGCCACGATCGGAGCGAGTGCGATATTTGCGGGAAGGCTCCCGTCGAGTATCGGATAGGCCCACGGCTTCATCCCCTTAAATTCCTCAGGCAGTTCGCTTCGGGTACCCTCGGGAATGAGCAGCAGCGTGCGATGGCGGCCGAGGATCGACATCAGATAACCCAGTTCGAAGAGGACCGACTCGCGCGACGGTCCGCCATCGGCCTGAACGGTACGGCGCAAGTCGTCTGGATGAGCCAAGACAATGGCTATGTCGGCGAGCATCGCTGCTGCATTCAGGCGCTCGACCGCATAGGTGCCGGGCGGTGCAAGATCGCTCTCTTTCCAAAGCTCGGTTTCGTAGCTCGGACCGAGCGCCATCTCGATTTCCTCCGCCTCATCATATTGATCTGCGGTCGCTACCATGAAGATGCGGGGGCGCTCGTTCGCACGGCTCACATATTGGTTACGCTGATGTACTTTGCGGGTGAGATCGATTGCGAGAAACCGCCACACGTCGGGCTCCAGCTTCCCGGCCTCCCGGAGCGCCGAATGATCGACCTGGATGGCGACCACCTCGGTAGCTGCGATCACTGTCGCTGTTCGCGGCATGGCATTGTTGATTGCAGCAAACTCCCCCACAACCTGACCGGCCTTGCGGCGGTCGTTGAGCAACATCCCGTTGACCCGTATTTCCACTTCGCCCGCGAGCAGGAAGTACGCTTCGCGATCCTGCCCTTCCTGGACGATCAGTTCGACGCCCGCCTCAAAGTCGACGAGTTTGCCCGCGTCGACGAGCGCCGCGGCCACAAGGGCATGCCCGCCAACGATGGTCTGTTGCCGCATGGCGTCGATGCGCTCCTCGCGGTCGCGAAATCGGTCAATCGCGCGAGTCATGCGGTCCCTTTCGGCTGCGTCGTGCGCGGGAGCGGACATCCCGCGACACGGCCGCAGCATGTGTCGCCCAGCGCGCGAAGGCTATCGAAAAACGCTCGCTCGGCCGCTCGCCGCCGTGACTCGGCAACCAAAATATGGTCGACCGCAGTGCGATGCGGACAGTGGCGGAGCGCGAGCGGCTGGTCTTTGCCATCGACGCATCCCAAGGGGCATGTTGCGCCACGCACGCGCGGTCTGCCCGAATTAGCGTTGGGAAAAAACTGTGCGAGCCAGCCCTCACCTGCCTCAAGCCATTGCGCATAATCTTCTCCAAGGCCTGCGGTAGCCGCCGAGGTTTCGGCCTCGATCTGCGCGTCGGCAGCATCCGGGCCATGCGATAGCCAGCGCCCTGCGGGCCAGACGCCCCGCCGTTCGGCATATGTCTGGTTCACAAGATACTGACCGAGGTTTTGCCAAAAGGCCACGACGTCCGTGTGATGCCGAGCCGCAAAGGAGCGGCGCGCAATGCAGAAGGTGCCATTGCGATTGACATGGAGCTCCGGACAGCTGGCCGGCAACCGGTCACCCAGCGTGCGCTCGGCGACAATCAGTTGCCCATCATCTTCGGTAATTCGCAGCTGAAAAGGCGGCACCGCGACCCCACTCGGCTGGGGCGGCGCGGCCAACCATTCCGAGCGCGCGCCCGAAAAGAGGCATGCCGCCCAAGCAGGAGCTTGAGCGGCGAGGACAGATTCCTCAGCCTTCATGATATGCCCGCGCCGGCGCAGCGAGAGCAGGAGCGGCACTAAGGACCGTTCCCGCGGCACCCGCGACGGTGGCCGCCACGCGAGGAGCATTCACCGCAGTTTCAACATCGTCATAACAAAGATCGTCGACGACACGACCGGGGCCGAAGAGACGCCGCACAGCGGGGGTGGCCTGCGCATAGGCTTTGGGCCCGATCTTCGACTGGGCACCTCCGCAGTCACTCTGGCACTGCTCTGAAGCACGCACAGCAAGGCTAGAAGCCGTCCGCACCGCGCGGTTGCCGCGAATGCCGATACGCGAGACGGGCGTTTCACCGAGCTCGAATCCAATGGCGAGACCCAGTTCGTTCGCCCCCGCGATTAGTTGCTGGCACAGTTTGAAGGAAGAGCGAAGACCGCCAGCACAGCGAGCGGCGAGCGACACCGATCCTGCCAAATCGGTGTCGCGCGACGTGCCCTCGGCGAGGATGCCATGGATACAGTCGCCGATGAAGCGCACCTTCCGGGAACCGAAGTCGTCCTGCAGAACGGCGTTGAATTCGCTGCGCAGGATGTGGAGGAGCCGCACCGCCTCGGCGAGCCGGCCGTTCGCCATGCAGCGATCGATATAGGCGGTATAGCGATCGAGATCGGCGAAGATCGACACGAGTGGCATTCGGATCGAGCGGCTCGGCGACAGATCGTCGTAGTCGATCGACTTCAGCGGCGGCGTGTGATGGTGGAAGGCAAAGGCGCTGGGCCCGACCGAGGCAGTAACGCGGCCGCGGACGTCCTCGCGCCAGCGTTCAAGACGAGATGCGGTGAGCGCCGCGCTGTCGCGGACGGTCAGCGCGCCGTCCCGAAGCAAGCCGAGCTCCACCGAGTTCGCCGTCCATGCCCGTTCCTCGGAAATGCCCGGTGCACGGCGGAGCCCGAAGAGCGCACGAATGCGGTCGGACAGATAGATGCCTTCGGCATTGCCCGCGGCGAGCTTTGCAGCGTGATTGGCCGCAGGCCCGATAAACATCGGCTCGCGCTCGTCACGGCGGCCGCTGTTGATCGCCACGCAGCGCCCGATGTCGATGCCGACACGGAAGCGCGGACGCACGCCGACCTCACTCAGAAACTCCCGGCCGGCAGCGTCGGTGAGCGCAATCATTTCCTCGGCGAAGGCGATCGCGATCGCGATCCGCTCGGCGACACTCGCATTCCCGCGCGGTTCGGTAACGACCGCATGCATGCGCGATCCATGATGATCGACCCGCTGCCCCCCGACTTGCTCGACCACCCGGTCACCAGCGCTGTAAAGGACATGGAGATAGGAAAGGCCCCGCGCATGGCTCGCTTCGGTCTCGGCTCCATCCTGGAGACGAAAGTCGTCATAGTTGAGCGTGCGGACATACACCTGAACGGTTTCGACGAGGACCGCTGCACCGTCCGGAAGGTCAAACAGCGGCGGTGCGTCCGCAGCGTCAGCAAGGCCGAGACGCCGGGCTTCGATCCGCCGGGCTTCCAAACGCGGCAGATATTCGTCCTCATAGCGCTGGATCTGGATGTCCGGGGCGGTTTCGCTGAACTTGCGGATGCGCGCTTCGGCACGCTGACGGGACCAACTCATAGCATATCCTTTCGAGAGGCCCCCTTGGCCCCGGTTTGTTCGCCTCCCCCTACATAACTTATATATTACATTCTACGCAGAACATCAAGGTTAACTATCCCGAAAGGATTATGCCCAAAAGCCGATAGACTATCAGAAGCTTAATGCCTATGTTAAGGCGAAGGGGTCAGGCAATGACGCGTCGTGCGCCGTCAATCGCAGCCGAAATTTCTTTGGTGCGAGTCGGTGGGCGTCGCTGGAGCGTCGCCATGGGCGAAACGGAGTGGGCGTTATTTTGCAGCAGCATCGGTACCGACGCACGCAATCGCCTGCTCGTAATATTCGAACATTTTTGCGATGATGGTGAAGCCGATTTGCCAAGCCGTGCGTTTGGATGGCTGGCTTCCGATCCCGATGTTCCCGGCGGTTCGCGCCAGGGTGCGTTCGAGGCGCATGGTGTTGTGGTCCGGGGCCGCCAAGGGACCATCGACAAAGAGAAAATCTTCTACGTGACCGAAATCAGCATGGACCCGCCGCAGCCCGCTACCCGCGGGCGAATCCGCGCCGATGATCGGCGCCAGGGCCGACTACCCTTCCCCCGCAACCCGTCAGAGAGGAATTGACCATGGCCAAAATCATGCAATGCGACGAGTTCGATTGCGACGACCGCCTGTTCGAGGAACGATTCCTGTTGCACGTGCAGACGCGCATCCAAAAACTGCTCCACCGGAAGAAGCTTCGGTATAGAGATTTATCGAAGCGGCTCGGCGTAAGCGAAGCGCGCGTCAGCCAAATGCTTGGCGACGATGCCTCGAACCTGACAATTCGCACGGTAGCGCGTATCTTTTATTGCCTTGAAGAAACGCCGCGCCTGACTTCGGAAAAAGAACTGCAAGCCTTGCTTTCCGGCCGAACGATATCGGACGCGCCCGAGGAAGGCGGGGATTGGAAACTTGAGGCCAGCAATTTCGACATGTTCGTCATGCTGCAGGGCCAGCCGTGCAACGATGAGGAAGGCCCGCACGGGTTCCGTGCGCCACGCAACCGTGAGTGGATGGCAGCCGAGCCCGCGCTCCGGCGCGCCTGAGGACAAGTCCATGGCAAAGGAAAAGCCGAAACGCGAAGACATCGTCTATAATGATATGGTCGGCCAGACGACACTTCGCGGCATCTGGATGACGGAGTCCCGTCTCGATATGAAGCCCGCAGCGCTCGATCTCGACGATACGCCGCTCAAGCACGGGATGCGCGTCGAGCGTGAGGAAGCTGTGATCCAGCCGGATGGAACGCTGTATGGTTTTATCAACTTCGAGGTCACTGCGCGGCGGGGACGGCAAAGGATGCTCCGTATTACCGCGCGCTATTTCGTCAGCTACCATGTCGAAGGCAGCTGCGATCAGTATACGGCGGATCTGTTCATCGATCGCGTCGGGAGGCTCGCAGCATATCCATACTTCCGCGCGCT
This sequence comes from Sphingopyxis sp., assembly GCF_035686825.1. Lineage (GTDB taxonomy): Bacteria > Pseudomonadota > Alphaproteobacteria > Sphingomonadales > Sphingomonadaceae > Sphingopyxis. The sequence continues at coordinate 90,211 of NZ_DASRYZ010000002.1, forward strand.
CACGGCGTCACTAGCGGGGCAGGCAGGCCTGACGATCCCGCCGCTGCCGATTATAAGCTTTCGTCCGCGGAACATCAGCTTCGTTCTCGACGCCGAGGCTGCAGAAGGGGATGCGACGCCAAAACTATCGTGACCAGTGCAGCGGTCTCGCTCTGCAACCAAGCCAAGCTTCAGATATCGATCTCGAGGGATGCGCCTTCAGACGCGGGATAAACGCAGTCGTAGCCGTGGGTCTTTTTCAGGTCCGCGTCGTTCCAGGGAAGAGTGCGTTCGCTGGCATAATTGAAATAAAGCGTCTTCTGCCTGTTCGATCCAAATTTCAGGATCCGGCTGATTGCCTCGGGATCGGGATGACCGAAAACGCTCCCGCTGGTTGATATGGCAAAACGGTCGCAATCGAGCGTCTCAATAATTTCGCGCGTAATATTGGCACGGCTGCCATGATGCGGAAGTTTGACCAAGTCGATCCGGCAGCGCTTGGCGTCGCCAGTGAGCGCCGTCAGATTTTCAAGGACAACATCGGGATGAGCGTCTGCGCCCAGAAGAACCGAACGTCCATCATATTCAGCGATCATTGCGATGCTCGAGCCGTTGGGCGCGGTCTTGTCGATCCCGCTCGCGGCACTGAGCTTCTCGACATCGAGCGTCGCCGGCATTGGTCGCTTCCCGAACGCCTCAAGCTTGCCGCCTGCATGTGCGGCGGCCGGCGGTGGTGGCGGCGCGAGCGCCTTGCGCCAGTCATTGCGCAACTTGTCCAGCTTTGCGCGATCTGGCGAAATCAGCGTGAGCGTCAGGCCTGCAAAGAGAAAAGGCGTGGGCTGGCCTTCGGTGAAAATCGATTTTCCTCCGAAAGCTTCATTGATTGGCCAGCCTTTTGCGGCCAGCGCTTTGCTATACGCGTCGGCTGCCTTGAATCCGAATGGCTGAAGGCCTCCGGGCGGGACCATCGTCTTCAGTTGCTCATAGCCATTGTACCAGATCGTTTTGGGAACAAGCGGCAGACCGGAATCGGTGACAAGCTCAACCAGGCCATCGATATGATCGGCATCAATGTGAGTGAGTAGCAACAGTTCGACTTCTTCGCCGCGTGCGGCGATCGTCGCGAGGGCCGTCTTCAGCCGCGGCCATGTCGCCTTGCGACCCCCATCGATAACAATATGCCGGAGCACGTTCTCCTCGGGCCCATAACTCAGGATCAGGCAATCGCCCTCGCTCGCGGGCAACATGGTCAGCCGGAAAACGCTCATCGGATCGCTGCCTTTTCTGGTGCGTAGCGCAGGACGGTGAAGGCCTGGCCCGCATCGAGACGGCCGACGAGCCGGCCCGCCTTTTCCGCAAGCGGTGCCAGATCATCGTGATCGGCGGAAAGCTGAAGCAGCATTTCCCGCAGCAGCAGAGCGCCCGCCGAAAAATAGGGAATGCCAGCCGCGCAGGCCGCTCGTAGCGCCTCAGCGGCACGATCATTGTCATTCGCGTCGGTTGGCCGCAAGACGAGCCGCCGCGCATGGACGATCGCGGCATCGGGAATGCCGGGGAAACGCGTCATGCAGTTGTTGAGCCACAAATCCCATTTTTCTTGTGCACCCGGTGGGTTTACGGCGAGGCCGACATAGGCGGCCGCGCATGCGGCGAGCGGATTGATCATCTTCGCGAAGATCGTCTCCTCGATCATCTGGTCACGTGCAAGCTCAGCGAGAATGGGCGCGGCGGAACTGGCCTGGCCGCGATCGAGAAAGGCCAAGAGCCCGGCAAGGCGCTGGTCGCGCACGGCGACGCTGGTCGCTGCGGCACCGCTCCGCGCCGGATCGACGAGAAGTTCCGCCGGACTATATTCACGATTGGCGGCGCAGAGCCAAGGCAAGGGCAAGCTCGCAATTTCGACACCCCCATTGGGCAGCTCAATGCGTGCCCAGCGCCGGGTTTCGGGCTGATAATTGACCGCATCCGCCGATGGGATTCGCCACAATGCGCTGTCGCCGCTCCGGTCGGCGGGCTCTATGCTCTCCCAATCCGGACTGTCCGCGGATTCAGCTGCGAGATCGAATGACCCGACGCGCTGCGAAACCGCGGCAAGTGAAGGAAGCGCGACGGCAGGCGTCGATGATGTGGCGGCGGGGTGTCCTCTTGATTTGAAGCCTCGCGTCAGCGGTGCGCTACGCGCCCGATTTGCTGCGAGATCGAGTGCCGCTTTATAGTCCTCACTGCTACTGTTGCCTGACGAGACCGCAGCTTCGGCAAGAATTTCGCGGTCCGGCCTTCCGACCGATTCCTGCAAGCTGAACCCGCCGGCGGGGGCGAAATCTTCGAAGAATTGGAAATCTTCGTGCGTATCTTCGCCAATCTTCACATGACGCTGGATAATGCGCCCCGACGGCAGGGTCAGCTCGACATTGTAGAGGCCTTGTTCGAGCTTTTGTTCGACGCTCTTCCCAGCCGGCACGACCATTTCGTGGCTGACGGTCGTTCCGGCATCACCAGCGAAACCGAAGATGCGCGCGACGACGGGACGGCTATCGTCGGCCCCGCCCGTACCGCCGAAGCTGATGGTAATGCCTGTCGGCCGGACCATCATGGCCGCCTGCTCACTGGCAGATCGCAAACCACCTCGGGTGGATAGGCGATGACGTCCTCAGCGCAGTTCTGAAACTGCGAGCCGTTCGCGAACCGCGCCTCGACATTATATATAACGTCGGCCGCGCGCTGTGTCGGATTGACCAACTGCATCAAGCACGACGGTGCAGTTACGGTGTCCGTCTCGAGCGGTGGATCATGCACGACCTTCTTCTGGAACGTGCCCCGGCGCGCTTCAATCTCGACCTTTTCGCGCCACACGGCAGGTTCCCGACTGTTCACATAGAGGTCAACCTCGATCGGTCCCGGTTTTGCGATGCGGAAATCCTGTGACTGGGCAGCCGGGCGCTGGATGACGCCTTCGGTCAAGCTCACGCGCTGCAGATAGGTGCTCAGCACGGTGTGCAAACGGCTGGTGGTCACCCACCACTCCGCGGTGTGCTCGGCAGCTCCACCTTTCAGCGCCTTCAAAAGGACTTCGGTAAAGAGGCTCGGCCCCTCGGTCCGGCCCCATGCTTCGGTGAAGAGCGAGGTTGCGAACTGCACGCTCTGCATCGCTGGCGCATTGTCACGGTTCGAAAGGCTTTCAAGGTCGAGCAGGCCATTGCCTGGCGTTGCCTGGCCAAGCAGCGCATTTTCGAGATCCGGCGTGCGGCAAGCGTCGATCAGGAACAACTGGGTGTCGGGTTGGTGGGTCGACAGCGCGATGCGGAATTGCTCAAAGTTGATCGCGCCACGAAAGCGACTGGTTGGCACCTTGCCATAGTCGCGGCAGAGCAGGACCGGATTGCCAGACTGCAGTCCATGGCCGCAGAAGCCAAATATGAGGCTGTTATCGCGGCGGGCCGATGCGCGGTCGATCCAGGCGTCAACGGCATCTTGGACTTCCTCGATCTCGCCACGCGGTACCATCGCGCTGCCGCCCGGCACGCGGTCATGCGTGAAAGGCGCCGGAGTCTTTTCCGAGAGAAGGAGGGACACGCTGGCCAGCTCGCGATCGGGATTCTGGAAGGAGGTCAAGAACCAGTCGGCAAGGTGCCGAATGGAGACAGGTGGCGCGGCGAGCTGACCCATGCCGACAGCATTGTCCTCATGCTTCTCCGGAACATATTGGTCGCCATCCTCGAGCCAAGGATAGTCCCCAACGCCAATGAGAAGAACATGCATGCCGGCGCGATCTGCCGAGTCGTGAAAGATAAGGGCCGGATCGGTCATATCTGGGCGTATCTGCCGGTCGGATCCATCATCAACCGATCCCCGTCCCGGGATAGGGAAAGCCCGCAGGAGCGGATAGCGACGGCATCCAGTAGCGGCGCATTCCGGCATCGGCGACGGCATATCCCCAATTAATCAGCCGTTCCTGCTGTGCATCGTCCATCCGCCGGAGCCGTGTCGGAATGGCCGCGATGCGCGCGGTCTTTTCATAAGGACAGGGTAGCGCATCGGCCAAATCATAAGCCGCGATATTGGTGCGCGCGCTCCAGAAGGCACCAAAGCGCTCCTTGCTTTCGAGCGATCCGACCACCTGGAGCATGCGCAGGTTGCGAACCTGCTGGTCAATTACCTCAAGTACCCGCAGCGACTGACGCGCCCAGTCGCCGGGGGGCGCCGCATTGTCGGCGATATGGCCGCCGCCGTCCGAGACGAGCACCGTCTTGCAGCGCGCCCAGACCTGCTGCAGCCCAAGATTGTCATAGACCCCACCGTCGGAGAGGCTAATCTCGTTGCGAAAGGCATCGTCGGCGATCTCGCCGGGCGCAGGCGGATCGAAATCGGCGGGATCAACATCGAGGATGAAGGGCGAGAGAATTGGCGGGAAGGCCGAGGAAGCCGCAACGGCGTCGGCAATTCGTACCGTTGGCGCAGCGATGCGTCCCACGCGCCAGTCGCGGATGGCGCTCCGCATGAATCGGAAAAGCGAGCCGGTTTCAAGATTGGTCGCATTGATAACGAAAACTGGCGCCTCGGGCAGATCCTGCAACGTGCGATCGCCGAAGAGATGTTTGGCATAAGAATTGGCGACATATTGGGCGATGCTGCCGGGAAGGAAAAGACCACCGAGGATTGAGCGCTCGTCGATGGTGACGCGCGCGAGGCCGCGAAGCGGTTCGACGACATCCTCGCGAAAGGCAGCCATGCCGCCCGACTTCAGTCCATCCCACGCGAGCGCGAGCACGCCTGCGGTGATCGAACCGCCCGAGACGCTCGAAATACGGGTGAGCTCGAACAATTTGTCCGCCTCCATGAGGCGCCACAACGTGCCAACATGGAAAAGCATGGCGCGATAGCCGCCGCCCGACAGGCAAAGGCCGACGCCGTCGTCAGGTACACCTGTGCCGAAGATCGGATCCCCGATCGCGCCGGGTTCGCGCGCCGTCATGGTGTCAGCCAAGCCTGAATGTACGACTGCGCGCGCGTCTGCCGCATATCCGGCATGCCCTTTCCCCTCCGTTCCCCGCGATCAGGCGCGCAGTATCCCGGCCGAATCGCCCGTCAACGGTAGAGATTGCCAGTTATGGCGAAAATCGCCAGCACTGTTTCCCCCATTTTGACCCTATCGCAGCGCCGCCGCCGAATAGGGCTCAGCGCCGCGCAACCTGTCGAAGATCGCATCGCGTTTAGGCAGCGAGATAGCCGGCTTGCGCTGGCCCGAAAAGGTGCCGGGATCGTCACATTCATGCTGCTCGACCCGGTGCAGGAAGATTTGACAGATTTCCATGCCGGGCGAGATCGCGACCGGGACCTCACCGACATTGGCAAGCTCGAGGGTGAGGCAGCCCGAGAAGCCGGGGTGAAGGCCCGCCGCGGTCTCGATAACGAGACCGTGCCGGCCGAGCGAGGATTTCCCCGAGACATAGCCCGAGAGGGTACGCGGCAGAGAGAGCCACTCCATCGTCACGCCAAGCACGAAGCGACCTGGATGCAACACGAAATTCGCCCCGAAACGCACGAAATGCTCGCTGGTACGCATTGCATCGCGTGCGGGCGGCGCCCATTGGCGCTCGGCAGGGAGATCGCCCAGATCGGCATCGAGCGGCGGTGCAGCGGCAGATGGCTCGAGCCAGAGCTTAGCTTCGCTACTCTTCGACGGCTTGAACGATCGAAACCAGCGCCCCAGCCGCAGGTCGACGGATGTGCCACCCCGCGCGCGCAGTATCGCCTGGTCGGGCCGCGGGACAATGGCGAGCCGGTCGACATGGCCTGGGTCATGCTCGAGGCGGATGCAGATTTCGTCGGCATTAAGCATGGCCCGCGATCCTGTCATGATATTCGGCAACCTCGATTGTCTTCAAGACGAGATCGGCGAGAACTTTGTAGCTTTTGGACCGATTGCCGCGCTTCTCTTCCTCATCCGCGCCGCGGCACGGCGCGAGATCGAGCGCACGCAGGCGATGCCAGCCGGCCGAGACGATTTCGCCGAGCTCGACGCGTTCGGGATAGGGTTCGCCCCGCTCGAAAGCTTGGAGCACGTTGTCGATCACGTGTTGTTGCGGCGGGTTGATACCTAGGGACTGAAGCCTTGCGAACAGGTCGGTGCGCACTTGCGGCACCATCGACCGCGTGACCGCATCGACAATCTCTGCGCCCGCCTTGTCGGCCAAGCTCGGCGCGGCAACGGTCCAATGCGCGGCCATGGCAGCGTCGAGCCGGAGGTCGAGGGCGCCCTCGACCTTGTCTCCCGCCGCCTCGACGAGGATCGCCATGCGCTGGTCGTCGCTTGGATAGTCGAGCCCCCTCACATGACCGCCCGGCCCGAGCAGATAATCGAAAGCAGCTATGAAACCATATCCGAAGAGATAAAGGCCGAAGAGATCGCAGAATATCTCCTCGAGCTGCTCCATCACATGGCCGGCACACTGGTTGATGACCCGGTCCTTGTCGAGCGCCTTGAGAGGCGCAGCCTCGAGAAGTGCCTTACCCGCTTCCTTGTTGCGATCGATCTCCTCTTTTACCGCCTGGTTGGCCATTCGCGCATATAAAGGCGAACAGCCATACATGCGCCAAGCCGAATGGCCGACCTCATGTCCAGCGAGCGGGATCAAAAGAGGGTTGCCCGATTCAGGCGCGGGTGTTCCGATAAGAATGGCATCGGGCAACTGATCGACGCTCATCGGATAGGTGAATGGGACATAGGTCCATTCGGACGAGATCAGCAGACTGACATCGCCGTCGAGCGCTCGGCTGACGAGCTTCTTGACGATATAGTGCAATTCGAAAGGATTGCGGACGTTGGTCGAGCGCAGGATGAAGCCGAGAATAGCAGTGAACTTGTCGACCTTGTCGAGCAGATTGAGGCAAAGATGATCGACCACGTCGGTGCGCACGCCGACGGGCAGATCGAGGTCGGCTTGCAAATCCTTGCAATGCTTGCGGATGGCCGCGAGCGCCGCCCGCCCGTCGTCGTGCGGAAAGCTCGATGCCGCCAATACGTCAATTTGCTCGATGAAAGCGTCGATCCGCCGTCTAGCGGACGAAAGCCTCAACTGAGACGCTGCGTTCTCTTCTCCCAACTCGATTCTCCGTCGGCGGACGACGAACAAACTCCCTGTTGAGTTCGAGACAGAAGTCAACGAGCTTCGCCATGAGCGTTTCGTTTATCTTGCGGCTTGCCGCCGCGTCGATATCCGCGATCGCCCTAACCATGAACTTGTGGATATCGTCGAAAGACTTGGGCTCGGCCGCATGGCTCGATCGATAGACACGCTCGAAAGGCTCGAAATAGCCGGGCCGCATATAGGCGACCTTGCCCGACCCATCCGCCTCGCCGGCGGAGACACGCAGCGCCTCGGCGAGTTCGGCAAGCTGCGATTTGTCATACTTCATACCGGCACGCGCGCGTTCGAGCTCGAGCGCCGACTTCAGCGCGAGATCTCCTACCTTGAACTTCGAGAGCCGCGCCGCCATCGCATGCGTCTGCATCATCATCTCCGTCCCTCGCCCTGGCCTGTTACCAAGGCTACCATATCATTCCACGGATTGCGACTCGAATCGAGTCGAATACGCTTGTTCGAGCCAGCGATCTCGCAGTTCGGCTCTCACGAGGACCGCGCCGATTTGTGATAGGCCTTTGCCATGAGCCTGCGCGAGAGCAGTGAGAGCGGCATGCGCGGCACCGTCGACATGCGCCGTGACCTTAGATCGTCGTGCGTCATCTGGTGCATGATCCTCCGGAATGAGTTCGCGAAGCCGTGCGACTCGCAGCTCGCGTCCAAAGAGTAGTGCGAGCAGCCCCGCTGCGTCGAGCAGGAACTGCCGGGCATATTGTTCAAAGCAGGTCCGCTCGACGGAAGTCAGATAGACCGTTGCCTGATATTCGCTCCGTCGCACGCGTCGCCTCCATGCCATTGCCGTAGAGACGAGAAGTTAAGATCGACTTGGAAGCGCGTCCACCGCTTGTAAAATAACCTGTTTCGTCCTCCGGGAGATTGCCTAGAAACCGGGAACCAGCCAATCGCCAATGGCGCCGCGTCCTGTGAATGACCGCTTTCGGATCGGCGTTTCCTTCACTTGGACGGCAACAACCAGGCGCGAAGCCGACCTACAAAAAAGGCGGCCTAAAAGGCCGCCAAAGTTGAATGGAGGAGCCCTCCATTTGGGTCGCGATGCGCCCCCTACATGAATTGATAGATATCGCCAGTGGATTCAGGTTGCCGTAACGGAATATTGCAAAGTGGTGCTACGCGGCAACACATTGTATCGCACGCAACTAACTCCCGAAAATGTGTGAGCGTCGCGTCATCATCACGCAGGATGGCAATTTGCTTCCAGCATTGCGATACGTTCAGAGCAGATTTCCTGCACTGCCCGGCCCAATTCCTCCACGCGTCCCGCGAGCCAAATCAGGTCCTCCTCGCTGATCCGATAATGTTTCGAGTAGCGTGCTTTCACGTAGGCCTCTTTGAGCTTTTCGAAACGCGATCGGTCCGCCTTCAGTTCACGGGGCCATGCGTCGACTAAGCGCATGTCTAATCGCTCAGCTTGGGTTCGCAAAAACCCCAGATTGTGGACGTGCGGAGTGTAGAAGGTGCAGACGAGCAGAACGCAGTGATAAAGCCGCTCAGTGGCTTGATGCGTATCGAATGCAGCATCTTTGAAGTGGCCCTGTTCGCGATAATATTGCGCTCCCCCGAAGCGTTTCATCGCTGCCGGAAACCACTCGTCAAAGTACTCCCGCGCCATCGCCAGCGCCTGTTCGGGCGTCTTCGGCTTCGGCTTGTGCAATTCCTTCTCGTCGAACTCGTACAGTGCGACCCCATCGCGCGCGACGTCCATGAAGAAATAGCGCCCGTGCGCGAGCCCATCGTTCACCTCCTGCAGAGTGTGGACGATGAAGTTGACCGGCGTGTGCAGCGTCTTGTCGATCGCGAGCTCGCGGGTCAGCCGATCGTCGAGCTTCGCCCAGAAGTCGACCTTGTCGGTCAGGCGCTTGTCGTTGACGATGATCAGCAGATCGAAGTCCGAGCGATAGCCCTTGGCGGTGTGGGGCTCGTCAACCCAGCCGCCGCGCGCATAGCTGCCGTAGAGGATGATCTTGTCGATCCGCCCCTTCTTCTTCCAGCTCATCGTGCCGAGCGCGAGCGCATCCTCGAATTCTTCGAAGATGATCGCCTTCACGCGTTCGAGCTCGCGCTGCTTGTTCGCCGGGAGATGATCGAGATCGGTTTTCATTGATTTTCATCCTGTAATCCCGCTCGCCCGATGGCAAGCATCGTCGGGTCCAAATCTGAAGACAAGTTCATCCCGGCACCCGAAAGTCCCAGACCGGAATGCCGAACGCCCGCGCCTTGTCGACGAGATTATCCTGGATTCCGGTGCCCGAAAAAACGACCAGCCCGGCGGGCATGGCATCGATCATCCGCTCGTTGCGCTTGAAAGGCGCCGCCTTCTTGTGACGGTTCCAGTCGGGGCGGAACGCCACCTGCGGCACCCCGCGCGTGTCGGCCCAGCAGGCGGCGGCACGCTCCGCGCCGGTCGGCGTCGCCCCATGCATCAGCACCATGTCGGCATGACGGGCATGGACCTTGTCGAGCGCCGACCAGATATGGCGATGATCGTTGCATGCCGGTCCTCCGCTGAAGGCAATGCGCGTTCCCTCGGGGATCAGAGCCTTGGCCTTTTCGCGGAGGCGCTTGTCCATGAAGTCACGGCTGTCAATGATCGCCGCAGTCATCGTCTGGTGGCGGATGCGCGATCCGGTGCGAGGCTGCCAGGCCTTGCGCGCGTGGATGCGGAACTGCTCGGCGGCGCATTCGCGGAAAAATTCCATCGTGTCGCGCCGCTCGATCATCGTGATGCCTTCGGCGATCGCGCGCTCGAGTTCGACCGAACGGATTTCGCTGCCATCCTGCTCGCGCTGGAGCTCACGCTGCGCCTGTTCGTTGCGATCGAGTTCGCGCTCGACCCGCTCGCCGGCGCGGTGGAAGATGTTGACGACATTCCAGAGAAGGTCCTCGAGATCGGGCTCGATGCGGGTATCGACAAGGCACCCCGCCAGGGCGTCGAAGATGTCGGCGACCGCACCGCCGGCGAGCCGGTCGCAAGGGAGCGGCCGTGGGTCGGGTTCGTCGTCATAGGGCCGATGGCCGTAAAGCTGCATTTCCTGGAGCAGATAGGCGCTGGCGCCGGGCTGCTGCGGTTCGCCCCGTTCGGGAAGCTCGAAGAAGTCGGTCATGTCGTTTCTCTTGTCTGGGGCCGCGCCTTTCGCGGCCTTCGCGGCGACGCCTTCGCGGCGGCGGGTGCGGGTCCGCACCGTGCGGGGCACCCGCGCGGCCGAAGCGCAGCGAAGGATCGCGGGGGCGCGGCTATTTTGTTTCGCGATGCAAAGGGGCGTGAGCCCCGGCGGAAAATAGCCGCGACCAGAGCCATTGCGGCGCCCGCGCCCGCTGCCGCAGTCGCCCTCCAGCGAAGGCCGAGGCGTGGCCTTTCGAGAAAGGACCGATCGGGCTTATCCCTTTCCGGACAGGCTCGACCCCATCCCCGGCGCCGAAACGCCCTGCTACAATCCAGAATTGCTATCGGCTTCTCGTCCGGCGTCGATGCCACCAGCGCCATCGCCGCAGCGCAACGTCGTTCGGCGCGATGCTGGGCGCGGGGTGGTTTTGCGGCGGAAGAAGCTATCTATGCCGAATCCAGCATCCGTTCGGCATCGACGTCACGCATCTGGGTGAGGATCATGGCCGCAAGCTGCAAGCGGCCCATCGATAGGAGATCGCTGTTCAGATCGTCCAGCATGGGATCGAGCGGCAAGGCTTCGATCCCCAGCGGCGCAGCGCGCTCGGCGAGGGCGGCGAATGCGGCGCGTCCCGCGTTATCGCGTTCGCGCGCGACATAGAGGCGGCGCAGCGGCGCAGGAAATTCGAGCGCCGCGAGATGCGCCGCCGACAGGCCCGCGACAAGCGGCAGCGTGGCGGCGATTTCGCGCAGCGAGAGCATGGTCTCGATACCCTCGCCGAATGCCATGACCTCGCCCGCGAGCCCGAAGCGGACGCCATGACCGAGCAGATGTCCCATCGCGCGCCGCGGGTAGGCCACGGCCGCCTTTGTCGATCGATCCGGATCGAGCCACGTGCGATGGACGCCCCTGATCAAACCATCGAGATCGGTCACCGCGGCGATCATCGCGGGATAGGCGGGTTTGACCGATGGGCCATCCTCCTCGGACCGGCGATAATAGCAATTCGGGTGGCATCGCAGCGCGGGCAGATCACCGCCGCGCCGCAGCGACCGGCCCGTCAAATAGGTGCGCACCAAGGTCCCCGCGATCGGCTTCGATGCCGCCCACAGCCGAACGGCCGCCTCGGCGCTGCCCGCGCGGGCGCGGCGCGCACGGGGACGCGGACCTGAACCCAGACCCTGGGTGCCGGCATCGGATGAAGGCAGGCTCAGGAAGCGCCGCGCCTCGGCGAGCGTGTCGCCGAGGTTGGCATGGGCGCAGCTCGCGCCGATGATATCGAGCAGGTCGCCATGCTCGCCGGTCGCGGCGTCGGACCATTTGCCGGCTGCCCGACCGTCATCGCCGGCGACGAGGCGCACATAAAGACTGCGCCCAGCTGCATTGCCCTTATCGCCGACCATCCAGTAATGGCCTTCGCGGCGACCGTTAGACAAATAGTGGCGGCACACCGCCTCGGCATTTTCACCGAGACGACGCGCGAGTTCACGAACCGGATTGGCCATGGCGGGGCTCCTTCAGGCGGCCTTGCGGTCGGCGATCCGCTGGATCGGAAAGCGATCCACCAGCCGCGCGAACACATCGGCGCCAGCAGCCCCTGCCGGCACGTAGAGCTTCAATTTCCACGAGACGATCTCGGACATCAAGCCGAAAGCCTTCAGCCGCTCGACGCCGAGATCGTTGAAGCCGCTGAGTTCGATGCGCCAGTCGTTCATCGCGCGAACACGGCGCAACATCTGCCCTTCGGCAAGGTGCAAGACGACCTCGCCTTGCTGAACAACCTGCCACGCCTCCTCCCTGGGCAGATCGCATGGCCCGTCTCGGACGACAGATGCCACCCAGCCCTCCGAGACCTTGCGTCCGATGATGCGTTCGCCGTCATCAGTCTGGAGCCGGTAAACGCGCGAGGATTCCTTGGGCAGTTGCCGCCAGATGGGAAGCAACAGGCCCGACACAATGCGCAGGGTCGAGGTCTCATAGTCGGGAATAGCGGCAAGTTCGGCATTCCAAACGCTCCCGAACAGGTCGCGGTCGGCCGGTTGCCAATGGCTTATGACGAAATCGGCGATCAGCATGTGGCTGGCCTCGAGGGGCCGGTGGAGACGCACGCGCCGGTGGACCGCGCCATCGTCGTCGATGAAACTGCGCGCCCCCAGCTTCACCGCGGCGCGCTGTGAGCGCCGATTCACGAGCAGTTCGCCGCCACGCTCGCGGGCGAGCGCCAGCGCATCGTCAAGACCGAGGGGCAGGACCCGCTCCTTGCGTTCGATCGTCAGGAGCTGCGTTTCCGCCCCGGTTCCCGGATGGGTGTAGATCGTCTGCCGCGCCTTCACGCAAAAGCTCTCGGCGCGCAGCGTTTCGAGGCCGATCTCATAAGTGCCCGCCGCAATCGCCGCCTCGATGCGGTGCACAAGCAGACCCTCGAAGGCCTCGAAAAGGATGTTCTGCAGGTCGATCGTCAGCGCCAGCATGCGATTGAGGAAGGTGGTGATCGGCGGCAGCTCCTCGCGCAGGCAGCCGTCGACGTCGAGCAACGAGAGGCCGGTCGCGCTCTCGAATGTCAGCAGCGCGCAGCCCTCGACCTTGCCGTCCGCGATCAGCACGTAGAGCTGGCGGAGCGCATCGCGGGCGTAGAAGGATTCCAGATTGTCCTCCGCCCGGAACATATTTTGCCCGCCGGTCTGGCGCTGGCCGCGCGTTATCGCCCCCATCGAATCGAGCCGCCGCGCGATCGTCGAGATGAAACGCCTCTGCGCCTTCACGTCGGTCGATACGGGACGGAACATCGGCGGCTGCTTCTGGTTCGTGCGGTTCGTCCGACCAAAGCCCTGGATCGCGGCATCGGCCTTCCACCCCGCCTCAAGCAGATAGTGGATGCGTCGCCGCTGGTTCTTCACGCCGAGATCGGCATGATAGGAGCGGCCCGTGCCGCCCGCTTCCGAGAAGACGAGGATGCGCTTCTCGTCGTCCATGAAGGCATGGGTCTCTCCGATGTTTGCGCTGCCGGGCCGGTTCTCGACCGCAAAGCGCACCTCCCCGCCTTCCCCGCGCCGCGGGACGATGCGGCGCGAGCGGCCCGTGACCTCGGCGACCAGCTGGGTCCCGAAATGCTGGACGATCTGGTCGAGTGCGCCCGGCACCGGCGGCAGCGCGGCGAGCTTCTCGATCAGCGCGTCGCGCCGCCGGCAAGCCTCGCGGCTGACTATCGGATTGCCGGCCTCGTCATAAGCGGGCCGCGACGCAAGATTGCCCTCCCCGTCGGTGCAGGGCTCGAACAATTGCACCGGAAAGCCATGCGCAAGATAGTCGAGCACATATTCGCGCGGGGTGATGTCGACCGACACGTCGCCCCATTCATCCGCCGGGATCTCGGCGAGCCGCCGTTCCTGGAGCGCCTCGCCGGTCGAGACGATCTGGACGACCGCGGCATGGCCCGCCTCGATATCGCGCGCGATGCTCGCAATGCAGCTCGGGGTCTGCATCGCGGTGATGAGATGGTTGAAGAAGCGCTGCTTGGTGCTCTCGAACGCCGAACGCGCCGCCGACTTCGCCTGCGCGTTGAGCGTACTATGTTCGGCGCTCGTCACCCCGGCCGCCTCCATCGCGGCGGCGAGATTGTTGTGAATGACCTGGAAGGCGCCGGCATAGCTGTCGTAGATTCGCCGCTGCTCGTCGGTGAGCTTATGTTCGAGCAGCTCATATTCGACGCCGTCGAACGACAGCGAGCGCGACGCATAGAGGCCGAGCGCCTTGAGGTCGCGCGCGAGCACCTCCATGGCCGCGACCCCGCCCTCCTCGATCGCGGCGACAAACTCGCTCCGCGACGCGAAGGGAAAGTCGCTTCCGCCCCACAGGCCGAGCCGCTGCGCATAAGCGAGGTTCTGGACGGTCGTCGCTCCGGTCGCCGACACATAAACAATTCGCGCTTGCGGCAGAGCATGCTGCAACCGAAGGCCGGCGCGCCCCTGCTGCGACGACTTCTGGTCGCCGCGCCCGCCCTTGCCGCCCGCCGCATTGGCCATGGCATGGGCCTCGTCGAAGATGATCGCGCCGTCGAACTCAGGGCCGAGCCATTCGACGATCTGGTCGATCCGGCTCGCCTTTCCTTCGCGGCCCTGCGAACGCAGCGTCGCATAGGTGGTGAACAATATGCCTTCGGCGAGGCGAATCGGCGCGCCCTGGCGAAAGCGTGATAACGGTGTGACGAGGAGTCGCTCCTGCCCCAGCGCCGACCAGTCGCGCTGCGCGTCTTCGAGCAGCTTGTCCGATTTCGAGATCCAGAGTGCGCGGCGTCGGCCCTTCAACCAATTGTCGAGAATGATTCCCGCGACCTGCCGCCCTTTGCCCGCGCCGGTGCCATCACCGAGGAACCAGCCGCGCCGGAATGCGACCGCCGCCTCATTGTCCTCGCTCGCCGCGCTCACGACGTCGCACGTTTCGTCGACGGTCCAGGCGCCCGACAGATGGCCGGCGTGCGCCTCGCCGGCGTAGATGACCGACTCCAGCTGCGCATCTGAGAGGAGGCCGTCGCGGACGAGATGCTCGGGAAGATGCGGCCGATAGGACGGCCGCGGTGGTGCGACCGAGGCCATCGCCGCCGACTGGACGAGGTCGGTTGGATGGGGAAGCGCCCCTCCAATCCGCAAGGACTGGAGCGCGTAGGGCTCGTAGATCGCCTCGCCGAGCTGGCCTTCGGGCGGCGACCACGCGATCGTCTCATAGTCCAGTTCGCCTACAGCGACGCACGCGGACTTCTCCTGTCGCGCGGGTCCCTTGGCAAAAGGGCCGAGAGCAGTCGATGCGCCGCGAATGAACGGCATTGCTGCTGCTGGTGCGGGGGACGGCGGTGCTGGTCGCGGCGGAACATGGCTGGACACCCAGGCAAGGAGCGTCGCCAGGTCGGGAGCTTCCCCATGGCTCGCCGGCAGCATGGCTCGATCGGCCGCCGGCACCTTGTCGATCACAAGCAGACGCGTCGCGGTCGTGGTGCCATGCTTGGCGTAGACTTTTCCAGCGATCGCGGCTGAGAACAGGATCGTCGCCCGCTCGTGAAGCCGGGCGAAGCCTTCACGGAAGGCTGCGGCCTCGGGTGCGCAATTGGCGCCGACGATGGCGACCAGCCGTCCGCCGTCGCGCAGACGCGTGAGAGCGGAAGCGATGTGGCGAAGCGCGGTGCCGCGCATTGGGCGATCGACATTCGCCGTCGCGGAAAAGGGCGGGTTCATGAGCACGATATCGGGAACGACCGCATCGTCGAGCCGGTCGTCGATTGATGCCCCATCGTGTCGGCTGACCGGGACGGCGGGGAAGAGCAACCCGAGCAGTTCGGCGCGCCCGCTGGCCATTTCATTGAGCGCAAGACCGGCCCCGGCGAGTTCGGCGTGGATCGCGAGCATGCCCGTGCCCGCGGATGGCTCGAGAACGCGGTCGCCGGGATGGATCGAGGCTGCATGCGCCGCGACGAAGGCCAGCGGCAGGGGCGTCGAGAATTGCTGGAAGGACTGGCCTTCCTCCGACCGCCGCGTCTGCGTGGGAATGCGAGCGGCAAGTCGTTCCCAAGTCGCGAGCTGGTTTTGGGGCGAGCGGCTGCGCACCGCAAGCGCGCAGCCATAGCGGCGAAGGAGCAGGACTTGCGCCGCCTCGCACGCATCATAGGCTGCTTTCCAGTCCCATGCGCCGGCGGCGTCGCTCGCGCCGAAGGCAGTCGTCATCGCCGCGCGCAGTTCGGCGGTGGAGAAGGGCTGGCCCGCCTCGAGCAGTGGCTGAAGCGCCGCGGCGGCATCGAGCAAGCGCCGGGGCGCTGGCGCGTCCGGGCGAGAAGCGGCGGTCGCCGCAGCGCCGGGCGCCGCATCGGGGAAGGTCATTCGCATGGCTGAAATCCTTGGGAGAGCGGGGCTGGAATGAACCGCCCGCTGCTCTCTCTTCGATCCGGGGGTTCCCCCTTTCCGGCCCCGCCTCTCCCTCTCAACCGAAGCGAACGCCGTCGGCGGTGAAGCTATATTCATTGAGACGGATGATCTCGTCGACGGCCTCGTCCGACGTCAGATGTTCATATTCGTCGTCAAGGCGTCCGTAGAGCCAGCGGGCCAGATCGCGGAGCGCCTCCGTCACATCCTCATCGGCATCGGCGGTCAAGTCCTGGACGACCGGGCTGTCGCGCTCGACAGCGATGTCCATGCTATATTCGTGATAATAGCGGCCGCGATGCGCGATACGCGCGCTCAGCTGATAGAAATTGCGCCGCTGGATCGATCCCAGCGCGTCCGCGATGCGATGAAGCTCGCTGTCCGTCGGCGCGTAACTGCGGATTTTTCCGCTCGCGCCTCTGGCATAGCTATAGGCGCCTTCGAAGCAGGCCCCGTCACTCTGGCTCCAGAAACCCGAAAACCAGATGCAGGGCTTCCGGCGCGTTCCGCCGCCGAACAGGCGCACGGCGACCGTATCGAGGCTGATCCCCAATATGTCGCAGACGCGCTCGAAATCCTCATAGACAAATTCGAACCAGTCATAGTCGAAACCGCCTTCGCGATACCAGGCGCGCGCCTTCTCCTTCCCGTCATCCGGCAGTTCATCGAGGCAATAGACGGTCGTTTCGATAATCGAGGGCATGATATCCTCCTCTCGGCTCAGGGGCCAGAAAAGGCGAAAGCCCGGCGCGCGGGCCAGGCTTTCGCAGTCGGTGAACGATGGGCTGAACAGGCGTCAGCCGGGGGCATCGCCGGACAGGCGCGCGATCGCTTCCTCGAGCCATCCGGCTGTCGAGACCGTTTCGATGTCATCCGTCGTGATCAGCGTCGCGGCACCGCCGAAACCGTCGGGCCGCATTTTGGAACAGGTCCATGCGGCCTCGACTTCGATATAATCGAGCGCCGACCGCCGAACGATGTCCTGGAAAATGCCCTCGAAACCGATCATCGACATGTCGAGTTCGAACTCGGCACCGTCAGGATCGCATTTGGCCATCTCCTGCCGGACGAGATCGGCGAGGCCGCTTGCGACACCCTCATCTTCGCCAAGCAGCGCCTTCACCTCCCCGAGGTCCAGGAACAGCATATCGTTCGGACCGTGGCTGGCGCAGAAATAGACATCCTCGCCGACATCTTCATGATCGAACATCTGCGCGAGCACCTGATATTCGAGCGCGGTCATCGCCGTGCGCGGGATGTCGGGACGGATGACGGTCTGAGAGAAATAGTCAGCCATGGCGCGCCTCCCCAGGTACATCCGCGTCTTCCGCCGCCGCCGGGGCCAGCGGCGGATCGCCTTCGACCACCAGCGGCGGCACTTCGAATTCCGCGCCGTCGAAGTAAGCAAGCGCGGCTTCGATCGAGCCGAGGTCGCTGAGCAGGCGGCGATCGATCAAAACGCGGTCGCTTTCATCGATCATGTAGCTATCGACCGTGCCCGAGCCCCGGTAGACAAGCCGCTCGGGCGACCATTCGCCGGGGCAGCTCCCCGACCATCGGACGAACGACAGGCCATGCTCGACGCAGAAAGCCTCGAGATTGTCGATCTTGCCCCAGGCGCAGCTCTCGTCGAACAGTGCGAGCGGCTCGCCCGGAACGCGGCTCCCGGCTTCGAAGGGCTCGCCGCCCCATTCGGGCGACAGGCCTTCGAAAGCGATGATGTGGAGCAGCTCTGCGAAAACTGCGGCAGAGACGCCGCCGCCGATCAGGATTGAAGCGGGAACACGATCAGCCATGACAGCCTCCATCGTTCATGCGGCGGGTGGGATTTGAACTCTTCATGTCAGGTCTCCGTAAAAACGGCTCGGCCCGGCATTGCTGCCGGGTCGGAGCCTTGATTGTCGGTGATGCGCGGCAGCCGATTATTCGGCCGCGACAGCCAGTTCGGGGTCGTCCGCGTCGTCGGGGCTGGCCGCATCCTCAGCGAGGAAGGCAGGCAATTCGGCGTCGGCGGCATCGCCCTCGGCGTCGCCAGGCTTGGCAACATCGAGCCCAGGCGTGCGCATCGGCTCGGGGAGCCAGGCTGCGTCTTCGAGGAGCCGCTCGGCTTCGCGGGCCATGTCCGCCTTCTTGAGATGATCGATCATCTCGGCGAATTGCGGTCCCCGCGCCTCGGCGACATCGGCAAGGATCCGCGGCTTGGTCACCGCGCGAAAATAGCCCTCGACGGTCGGGAGCCAGCCCGCCGCGACAAGATCGAGCCCGACCGCCCGCGCCAATATGTCGCTGTGCGCGAGCCGGCGCGCCACGCCGTGCGCCGAGATGCGACCATTGTCATATTTGGGGACGATCTCGGCTTGGGCGTTAACGCAGAGCGACGCGCAATGGGCGAACAGCTGTGCCTGCTCCTTGCCATCGAGGGTCAGCAGAAAGTCCCACAATTCCTTGTCGGACTGCGGGAGCCGCTCTTTCCATGCCGAAGCGCGCGCATCGATCGCCTGCGCCGGCCCGCAATCGCGCAGTTTCGTCGGCGCGTTGCTGAAATAGACCCGGTTCGCCGCGACCTGGACGCAGCTTTCGCGCGTCCCGGTGTAGAAACAGCCGAGCACGAGGGCGTGGAGTACCGCGGCAAAGGCAATCGCCGGATCCTGTGCGAAGGCATCCTGGAGCGCGAGCGTGCGCCATGCCGTGAGATCGGACACAAGCCGATCGGGGAGCGGACGGAGCCCCTCGCCTTCCTCTTCGCCATCGCTGCCCGCAGCCGGTGTAGCGTGATCGCCATCCCCACCGCCGCGCAAGGCGACGCCTTCGCCGTCGGCTTCCGCGTCGGGCGCAGCCGCGCCATCGGCCATTTCCTGCCCCGGCTCGTCTTCAGCACGAACGAATCCACGCTCGATCCGCACCGACCCGTCGCGATCGATCGAGACGAAGGCGCCGGCGATTGCGATATCGGCGGCGTCGAAGACGAGCGGGCGGTCGACGACCGCACCAAGTTCGGCGTCGATCGCATCGATCCGCGCATGCACTTCGGCGGGCACATTAGGCACGTCGGACCATTGCTCGCAAAGCGCCTCGCTTTCGGCCTCGAGCGCAGTGACGCGCGCCTGTTCGTCGTCGCTCATCGGGACGTCCGCGCGGTCGATCGCGCGCAGGTCGCGCGTCGCGTCCCACGGCAGGTCGATCGAGGTGGTGACCCATTTCCAGCCCTCGGCGAGGATGCGTGTCCCTTTGGCCTTCAGCTTTTCGTCGACCAGCCGGTCGAGCAGCGCCGGGTCGGTGAGCCAGCCGCCGCCGTCGGCCTCGAACAGGTCGCGCACCACGCCGCCGCCCGCTGCGACATAAGCATCGACGCCGACAAACGCCGCGCGCTTGTCGGTCACCCGCACGCTGTCCTCGGTCAGTTTCTGGCGGATGAAGGCAGGGCTCTTGTTGAAGCTGTGATCGAGCTGGGCCCAGACGTCTTCTTGGCGCTGATGATCGTCGGCGACGGTGAAGGCCATGAGCTGGTCGAGCGTCATGCCGTCTTCGGCGTAAATGTCGTGGAGCTTGGGCGACACCGCGGCGAGCTTCAGCCGCTGGCGCACGACCGCGGGGGTAGTGAAATGATGCGCGGCGATCGCTTCGACATCGTCGCCCTTGTCCACCATCGCCTGCATCGCGCGAAACTGGTCGAGAGGATGCAGGCTCTCGCGCATGGCATTTTCGGCGAAGCTGTCGTCCTCGGCGAGGATGTCATCGCCCGGCGCGCGGACGACGCAGGGGATCGGCGCATCCTTGGCGAGGCGCCTGCGCTTCACCAGCAGTTCGAGTGCGCGGTAGCGGCGCCCTCCGGCGGGTATTTCATAGCGGCCGGTCTCCTGGCCCTCCGCATCGAGCAGCGGGCGAACGCTAAGGCTCTGGAGCAGTCCGCGCCGGGCGATGTCGTCGGCGAGCGTCTCGATCGACACGCCGGCCTTGATGCGCCGGACGTTGGACTGCGAGAGGGCCAGCCGGTCGAGCGGGATGTCGCGCGACGGGCTGAGGGTGATCTTGGCGGCAGTTCGGGCCATGGCCATTCTCCATGACGGGCCGCCGCGAGACTCTCTCCCGGCTCCTGGACCCGTCACGAAGGCGCCAGCCCCCCTCTTCCTCCCGGGGCCGCGCAAGGCGGCCCCGGCAGGCGGCGAGGCGCATCAGCCGCGCCCCGAAAGCCGTTCGGCCGCCCGGCGCAGCCTTTGCTCCCCCAGCACTATTGATCCCGCACTCCGCGCCGCTTCGGCATAGGCCGAGAGCGGGTGGCTCGGCGCGAAGTGCAGATCGCGTTCGATGGTGAGGCCGAATGGCAGGCGGACGGCTTCGAGCTCGGCGAGCGCGAAACTGCCGAGTTCGGGACAACCGAAGCCGAGGTCGGCGAGCCCGAAGAAGATGCCGTCCGCATCGATCTCGGTCGCGAGCCAGGTCGCCGCGCCGACGGGGCTGAACAGGCGGACGACCGGCCTCGGATCGGGCTCACGTTCGCCGCGCGAAAGCGCGTCGATCCGCGAGGCCAGATTGGTGCGAAGCTGCGCCTCCAGTTCGGGGGTCAAGAGTTGCATGGCATGGGTCTCCTCCGGCGGCCGGCAGCGAGCCTCTCTCGCCGCGCCCGGTCCGCCGCCCCGGGGCAGGCCCTTCTCTGCCTCGCCGGATGTTGGCACCGCCGGTGGCGGGCGCCGAAGGCGCGAGGCAGGCCGGCGCAGGCGCGCGCCTGCCGCCAAGGCCGCCCGCTCCGTCCCGGCCACGCACTTGCCAAAATGTTCTTCCTATGTTCTCATAAGGCCATGAACAATATCGATACCGCGCGAGTCGCAGAGACCATCCTTTCCGCTCCCGGCTGGGCGCGCGTCGGCATCACCGCGCCCACCAGCCATATTCGGGTCGAGGCGGCATTCGAGCTTGCGCGCGCGATCGTCGAGAGCGCATGCGCCGGTGCGGAGCCGCAAAACCCCGATCAGCTCGGGCTCTCCCTGTGACGTGGGCGGCTGGACCAAGGATGGACAGCCCCGCGCGACCCACATTTTCGAGGCGGCCGCGTGGTTCCGCGCGATCAAGCCGGTGTGCCGCTGCGGGCACAGCGCGACCTTCAATCCGTACGGCATCTGGTGGCGCTTCCAGTGCAAGATGTGGGACGATGATCTTTTCAAGGCGCGACAGAAATTCTGGTGCGTCCGCTGCGGGGCGCGGACGGGCAAGCGCGTTCGCCCGGTGCGGATCGAGCTCGTCGAACCGAGCCGCGACGACATCGCGCTGCCGATGCCCGACGAGCGCGAATGGAAGCGCGCGCTCAGCCGCTTCCGTGCCTGAGGATTGAGTGCATGGATATCGAAACGGACGACGCGCTCGTCGGCATCGGCAAGCTCCACCGGGTGATGATCTGGGACGGCCAGCGCGAGCGCGAGAAGGAAATGCTCTGGGGCCTGCCCTCGCGCGAAGCCGAGGTGTTCCAGATCCCGCTCCTGAAGTCCGAGACCGCAATCATCGACCGGCCCTGCCTGTTGCTCGCCAATGAGTTCGGCCTCGTGAAGCGCGGCAAGACGATCTATGCCGCGAGCCTCATCTCCGACGAGCCCTTCTTCTGTATCGCAGCGGTCTGGCGCCCGGCGCACCAGCTTTGGCCCGAGAGTTTTGCGGCGCTCACCGTGCCGGCCTATGACGATCTTGCCCCGCACAAGGACCGCCATGTCGGCGTGGTGCGCCCCGAGGACTGGTTCGACTGGCTGATGGGGACAAGGCCGCCGCTGGACATATTGCAGCCTTTCCCCAAGAACAGCTTCAGCATCATGCCGCCGATCCAGCAGAATTTCGACGAGTTGCTCGGAGCGACCTGACAGCTATTGTCGCAGGGGACCGCCGCAATGTGCAATCTCGTGACCCTCAAGGCTTCGGTCGCCGAAGTCGCATCGGCCTTCGGCGCGCGGCGTCCGATCACCAATGCGCAACCCGGCGAAGTCTATCCAGGCGGACAAGGCTTTGTGATCCGCGACGATGCGGGCACGCGCGCGCTGCAGTCGATGACCTGGGGCTTCCCTGTCCGGCTCAAGCATATGAAGCCGACGAGCAAGCCGAAGCCGGTGAACAATGCCCGCGACGACAAGCTGATGACCTTCTGGCGGACCTGGTTCACCAATCCCGGCCAGCGCTGCCTGATCCCGATCACGTCCTTTGCCGAGGCCGAGGGCGAACAGGGCCGAATGACGCGCACCTGGCTCAGCGTTATCGACCAGCCGCTCGCCGCCTGTGCAGGCCTCTGGCGACCGACGGACGAGTGGGGCGACTGCTATACCATGGTGATGGTCGATGCGACCGAGGAGCTTTTCGACATCCACGACCGCATGCCAGTCATCCTCCATGCAGCGGATCATGACGCCTGGCTGCACGCGCCGCCCGAAGAGGCCATACAGTTGGTCGCTAAATATCCTGCCGAGCGGCTCGCCGTCGAACGAACGGACATTCCTTGGTTCAGCCCCAGACCGCCGACGGTCGAGGCCCCGACGCTTCTTTAGCACCGCTATAAACAAGGCCCGCCGAGTTCGCCGGTCCCAGTCCAATCAGCCCAAGAATATGGCGCCGCCCCGCCAGGAAAAAACTGCGAACATAACCTGTGTTAAGTCAGGAAACCGTAGCGTTAACGGGGCCTTGACTCTCCTGCCGAGCGCGGTAGCTAGGACACCTCTTTTCGATCTTCGATGCGACCTAGAAGATTCGGGGAGGGGGGCGACTTTCGATATGGCTCCTGTGATATCGAAAGCCGGAAGGGCCTCGTCGAAAGACGGGCCCTTTTTCGTATGTCCTACATCGTGGGACAGTGTCATGCTCATGCCATGACCCCCGAACCCAAATGGAAAAGCCGCGCTATCGCGATTGAGTTTTGGCTCCTCTCTGCCTTGGTCGCGGGATCCTTCATCGCCGGACTTATCGCCGCGATCCGATCGCTTGTCGGCAGCTGACCGGATCGACGTCGCCCGAACAAATTCAAGCGCCCGCCCTTCGGCGGATGAAGTATCAAATTGGGTCCATCTCCGGAATGCCGAGCCTTTACGCCATTTTTCCGACTGTTAGACTAGGGCAACCGATCGATCGCCGCGTCGAGGCCGCGAAAACAGCAGCCCGCCCGGCCATGTCAGGACCCGTCGGTGAAATGTCCATCCTTCGTACGCCTCGGAGAGGAACCGAGAGCGCGCGATCCAATGGAGCGGACCGCGGGCAGCCGGGTCGGGACCGTGCCAGCGGCCGATGATCAGACGTGAAGCATTTTCATTTGACGGAGGAACTCGCACAGGAAATTACCGGTGCCGGCAGAGTAGAACAGCTTTTCGCGGCGCTCGCGAACGCGACCGGGCGCATGGGGTTCGATCATTTCGCCCTCGCCTTCGACCGGCGAGGAAACGATGGCGCCTCAATGCTGGTCCATAATTATCCGGACGCCTGGGCAAAAATCTAT
Source organism: Sphingopyxis sp. (assembly GCF_035686825.1). Lineage (GTDB taxonomy): Bacteria > Pseudomonadota > Alphaproteobacteria > Sphingomonadales > Sphingomonadaceae > Sphingopyxis. The sequence continues at coordinate 113,816 of NZ_DASRYZ010000002.1, forward strand.
GTCGGCTTCGACCTCGGCGCCGCCGATCCGATCCGCCGCGCCGGCGAGCGGTCGGTCACCGGCTTCCAGTGGCGCGATGTGAACCGCTACATTCCGCTGTCGCGCGGCGATCGGCAGCTGTTGAATGTTGCGCGCGAGAGCGGGGTCGGCGACGGTTTCACCGTTCCGCGGCACTTGCCCGGCGAAGCGTCGGGCTCCTGTTCCTTCGCAGTCAGTCCGCGCGCAGCCCTGCCCGCCGACATGTTGCACGCCGCTGAGATCCTCGGCGCGATCGCTATTGCGTCAGCCCGCGAATTGATCGGGTCTTCGCCCTTGCGGCCGCGCCCTGTTCTCACCGAGCGTCAACGCGAATGCGTCCTCTGGTCGGCGCGTGGTAAGACGGCAGGCGAGATTGGCGATATCTTGGGGATCAGCGAAGAGACGGTGGTGCGCCACCTCAAGATGGCCCGCGACCGTTATTCGGTTCACTGCCGCTCGATGCTCATCCTGTGCGCACTGTTCGACGGGCTGATCGGCTTTTCGGATATCTACGACTGGTGGCGTCCGAACTGAGCGCGACACAAATCGCGAAATGCTTGCCCAGAAATGGGCATAGGCGACCCGCGGGATTGATGGTCTGATTCCGGCTCCACAAGCCAAGGACTTCTTATGATCACTCAATTCACGCGGGCGCATGATGCGCCCGGGAATGTCGCGTTGCGCGCCATGTTCGCAGCCCGCAAACAGGTTTTCATCGACCAGCTGAAATGGGACCTGCCTGCCCTCGACGGCCGTTTCGAGATCGACCATTTCGATACGCCGGATGCCCGCTACCTGATCCTGCTCGATCCTGACGATCTGCGTCACCGGGCATCGGCACGGCTGCTGCCGACAACGGCGGCGCACCTTCTCGGCGACGTCTATCCTCAGCTTTGCACCGACGGCCCGCCGTCCGGCGAAGGCGTGTGGGAGATCAGCCGCTTCTGCCTCGATCCTGCGCAAACGCATGCCGAGCGCCGCGATGCCCGCAATCAACTTGTCACCGCGCTCGCCAACCATGCTTTGCGGAATGGCATAACCCAGTATGTCGGCATCGCCGAAGAGAGCTGGTTCGACAAGATCAGCAAATTCGGATGGCTCTGTCGCACGCTTGGCCCCCTTCACACTGATGGTATCTGCGACCTACTCGCGCTCAACATCCACATCGACGATGACACGATCGCAGGGCTCAAGCGCACCGGAACCCACGCGCCGCTTGCCCTCAGGTTCGAGCAAGGCGGGGAGCGCGCACAATGAAAAAGGACCTGACCGAAGCCGATCTTCCTGACCTGCTCGTCGATGAACTGCGCCGCAAAGGCTATTGCATCATCGGCAACGAGGCGATCGGGCGCGTGCATGCCCTCGCGAGGGACCTTGATCCGATCTTTGCCGCGACGCCTTTTTGCGAGGGCAATTTCTACGGCGGCCGGACAAAGCGCTTCGGCGGCCTGCTCAAGCGATCGGAGCACATGGCCGCACTGGTTCTCAACCCGCTCATCCTTTCTGCCGTGCAGACCATTCTCGGCACCGGCTGCGACCGGATCCAGCTCAACCTCACGCAGGCGATTGAAATTCATCCTGGCGAAGTGCGCCAGTTCCCGCACCGCGACCAGGATATGTGGCGCGGGGCCGACGGCACGCAGGAATATCTTGTCAATGTGCTGTGGCCGCTGACCCCGTTCACACAAGAGAATGGCGCCACGCGCATCTTCCCGAAGAGCCACGGCGTGCTGGGGATGGCGAAAACCGATCTCGGCCAGCCGATCTTCGCGGAATGCAAGCCGGGCTCGGCGATCTGCTTTCTCGGATCAACCGCGCATGGGGCGGGCTCGAACCTCAGCAAGGAGGTCCGGCGCGGCGTCCTCGTCAGCTACAGCCTCGGCTGGCTGAAGCCGTACGAAAATCTGGGGCTCGTTTACCCGCCCGAGATCGCCAAGCACTTTCCGCCCGAACTGGCCGCCCTCGCCGGCTATGCGCTGCACCGTCCGAATCTCGGCAATTACGAAGGGCGATGTCCATCGATCCTGCTGCAAGACGAACTGCCGGCGCATATCGGCGCGATCGACGCGCTTCGTCCCGACCAGGCCGACGCCGTGTCCGAATTCGCTGCCGCGGAAAGGAACGGACAATGAGCCCCGCGCATGTGTTCGAGCCGACCTATGAAGCGATCAAGCGGCGTTTGATGACGGGCGCATGGGCCGCGGGCGCCCGTATCGAGGCGGCGCGTCTTGCCGACAAGCTCGGTGTCAGCATGACGCCAGTGCGCGACAGCCTCTACCGGCTGAACGGCGAGCGCATGGTCGACTTCACGCCCGGCGAGGGATTTCATGTGCACCGTCTCGCCGAGACCGAGTTTCGCGACCTGCTGGAGTTGCACCTGATCCTGCTGCTCGCCGCGCTGGCGACCGCCCCCAAGGGCGCCGCGGGGTCGGTGCCCGAGGACCAGCCCTATCCCGACCGGATCGCGGACCTGTTCCTCGCGATCGCCGAGCGATCGGCGAACAGCGAGATCGTCGCGAACATCGCGGCGATCGGCGACCGATTGCAGCTATCGCGGCATTTCGACGCGATGATCCTCGTCGATGTCGACGCGGAGTATGATGCGATCGCCCATGCCGTCGCCGATGCCGAGCCGCAAGCCGAGGTCCGGGGCCTGCTGCTCAGCTATCATGAGAGGCGCGCGCATGAGGCGGCGAGCTATGCCCGCATGCTAGGCAGTCATTCCGGCGGTGAGCCTTGACGCCGCGACGACCCGGCCCGAAGCTTTTGCTTGTCAGCGCCGTCCGGAATTGACATGATTCTGCCGCGCGGGTGCATTTTCTGGCAGCTCCCGCGCGGAATGTTTCGCCAGTCATCAAACACGCCAGTCCTTGATCGGACCGGCGGCCCAACCGGACCATGGACCCGCGCGAGCGGCCAGACGGCGGCACAGCACTGGGAGAGCGGTGTCCGGCTGAAGCCGGCCGCATCCGCTCGCGCCGTCCGGGACTGCCGCATTGTCTTCATGTACCTGCCGCGACCGTGCTCCGCCGCGTCATCCATTTTCTCCGTCGTCTGCTTGTCATGTGCATCCTGCCGACCGGCCCCCGTTCATCGAGATGCGGCCAGACGCGGAGCATGATCTTGAAGCGGCCTATCGCGCGCATCGCACATCGCTCTTTCATTTCCTGCGCCGCAACGCGGGCGCCGAGGAAGCCCCCGATCTTGTCCAGGAGGTCTTCGCACGCGCGGCGGGCAGCGCGCAACGCCGCCAACTCGTCAATCCGGGCGGATTTCTGCGCCGGATCGCCCAGAATCTCCTTATCGACCGCGCGCGGCGGCAAAAATCCTCGCGCGCAGTCTTCTATCCGCTCCGCGAAGAAGCTGAGGGCGCCATACCCGCGGCGCAGGAATGGAACCTGGAAGCCGCGGACCTGCTCCGACTCTACGAAGCCGCTGTTGACGCCATGCCGCCGAAGACGCGCCGCGTCTTCCTGATGCACCGGGTGGACGAGCTCTCATATCGCGAGATACATGAAGCGCTCGGCATCAGCATCGCGACGGTGGAATATCATATGATGAAAGCGCTTGGTCAGATCGCGAAGGCGGTGGACGGCGGTCGATGACCACGACATGCGGCGACGACTATTCGGTCGACGAGGTCGCCAGGGCTTGGCTGATCAAAATGCGCGGCGAAGATGCCGATGCGCTGCGCGGAGAATTCGAGGCTTGGCGGCTCGCATCGGCTGCCCATGACGAAGCGTACCGACGGGCGGAACAGCGCATGGCGGCGCTCGCGATCCTCAAGACGTCGGAGCGCCACGGAACGGCACATGCGCAGGAGCGGCTGGGCCGGATCCGCGGTTGGCTGCCTTGGGGCGCCGCCGCGACGGTGATCGCGCTGCTGATCATCGCGATCGGGGCGGGAGGTGCTCCGCTTCCCGGCCAGCCTGACAGCGCCTCGACGGCCATTGCCGCCGAACCGCTGGAAACGCGTCGCGGTGAGATTCATACGTTTCGGCTGGCCGATGGGTCGAGCGCCACGCTCGACACCGACAGCCGGTTGGACATTGCTGTCGGGCAGAGCGTACGAAGCGTTCGCCTGATCAAGGGACGGGTGCGCCTTTCGATCGCCCGGCAGGATCGTCCAATGCGGATCGAGACGGGATTGCGCACGGCAAGCGCAAATGATGCCATAATCGACCTCAGCCTCGACGAGTCCGGACGGGTTGTCGCATCCTTGCGGCGCGGGAGCGCCGAGGTATTGGCGGACGCGAACGGCGGGGATTTGACCACGCTTCGATCAGGTAGCACGCTGGCCTATCAGGCCGATGGCACGACGGAGCCCGGCCCTGCGCCGACACCGGGCATTCCGGCGAGCTGGCCCGAAGGCTGGGCCGAATATCGTTCGATACGGCTCGACCGCCTTGTGGCCGAGGCCAATCGCTATGCCGTGCTGCCGATAACCATCGACGACAGCATGATTGCCGCGCGCGAGGTGTCGGGACGCTTCCAGATCAGCGAGACCGAGCAATTCGCAGAACGGATCGCGAGCCTGTTTGGTTTGCGCGTCGAGCGGAAGCCCGACGCGATTATCCTCAGCCGCCAATAATTTTTTCATCCTCCGGCTAAGGTCGCGGGGCTCCTCCCGTCAACTCACCCCCACTGGCGGCCTGCCTGATGCACGGCCGAGAACCTGGGGGAGTGATGATGTTGAAAAAATCCCGTTCGCTGGCCGTGCTGCTGGTGGGTGCCGCAGCCTGTTTTTCTCCGGCGGCCGCGATGACCGCGCAGCAACAGCGCCAGTCGTATGACTTGCCGGCACAGGATCTGGGAGAGGCGTTGCGCCGCGCCGCCGAACTCGCCGGTATCGAGCTTTATGCCGCCTCACGCGACTTGGAAGGAAAAACTGCGCCCGCCCTCAAGGGCGAGTTGACGCCGCGCGAAGCCATCGAGGCGCTTCTCGAAGGTAGCGGGCTCATAGCCAGGTTCGACAGCCGGTCGGTTATCATTCTGACCGACGCTTCGGCCGAAGCCACATCCCCGGGCGAGCCGGAAGCCATCATTGTCACCGGCTCGCGCATCGCCGGCGCGCCGGCGGCGGCGCCAGTCATCGAAGTAACGGCCGAGGATATTCGCAACGCCGGACACGCCGACCTTGGCGAGGTGGCGCGCAGCCTGCCCCAGAATTTCGGGGGCGGGCAGAATCCCGGAATCGGATCGGCGCAAGGGGTCCAGAACCAGAATGTCAATGTCAACGGGGCGTCGACCTTCAACCTTCGGGGCATCGGTCCCAATGCGACGCTCACACTGCTGAACGGGAACCGCTTTGCCTACAGCGGGACGCAAAGCGTGATCGACATCAGCGCGATTCCGACGGCCGCGGTCGAACGGATCGAAGTCGTCACCGATGGCGCATCCGCAATCTATGGCGCCGATGCGGTTGCGGGCGTGGTCAATATCCTGCTGCGGAGGGATTATGAGGGTCTGACCACGAGCGCTAGGATCGGCGGCTCGACCGACGGCGGAAACTTCCAGCAACAATATAATGTCGTAGGCGGAGCCAAATGGTCGGGCGGAGGCTTCCTTGCCACCTATGACTATTTCGAGAACAGCGCGATACTGGCGCGCGACCGCAGCTATGCGGCGTCGAGCAACCCGCTCTCGACTTTCTATCCCGACCTCAAGCGCCACAGTATGCTGCTGAGCGGCCATCAGCAACTCGCACCCGGTCTCCGCGCGAAGGCCGACCTGATCTACAAGCGCGGCGACATGACCTCGGTGCTCGGCCTGTTCGTCGACCGGCCGATCATGACGCGCGGGATCGTGGTCCACAATGAATTCGAAACTCTGGGCTTCGCGCCGACCCTCGAGGCTGACCTCGGCGCCGACTGGAGCGCGCGTATCTCCGGCTTTTACGGCACGGACAGGACCAATGGTATCACACAGAATTTCACCAACGACATTGCCCGGACTTCGGTTCGGATCTTCAACAACCGCAGTCTGAGCGTCGAGGCGGGCGTCGAAGGCCCCCTCTTCGCCCTTCCGGCAGGAGACGTCCGGCTCGCAGCCGGAGGCGGCTGGCGCAGCAATCGCCTCAACGCCTTGATTGCCGGCCGCGCGTTCGCGCCGACGCGCGAAAATCGTTATGCCTATGGCGAACTCTTCGTGCCGCTAGCCAGCCCGGAGCAGCAGCTGTCCTTTGCGCACCGCGCCTCGATCACGGCGGCGATGCGCTTTGAGGATTATTCGGAATCGGGCAGCATCGTCGTCCCCAAGCTCGGTTTCGTCTATGCACCCGCGCCCGAGTTCAGCCTGGGCATTTCGTGGGGCAAGTCGTTCAAGATGCCGACGCTGAACCAGCAATATAGCGGATACACGCCGGTCCTCCTCCCCGTCACCGGCTATGGCTCGATGTTTCCGGCAGGGTCGACTTATATCTATCTCGGCGGCCCGAACCCTGACGTGGGCCCCGAGCGGTCCGAAAATATCATGCTGAGCGCGACCTTCCGGCCTTCGAGCCGGTTGCAGATCGTGACGAGCCTCTTTCGCATCGATTATCGCGACCGGGTAGCACCACCATTCGGGTCGCCGCTGGGCATTCTCACCAATCCGCTGTTCGCCGATCTTGTCACATTCAATCCCTCGCCCGCTCTACTGGCCGCTGCGATCGCGGGCGCCTCGGATCCGCTCGGCAATGCCACTTCGGGACCCTATGACCCCGCCAACGTCATTGCGCTGATCGACGGGCGTGACCGGAACATCGCGTCACAGCGCTATGAAGGGGCGGATTTGTCGCTGCGCTATCGCGCCCCGCTCGGCACGCAGACGCTCACACTGACCGCGAGCGGCACCTGGCTGGACAGCCGGCAGCAATTGCTTCCGGGCCTTCCGGTCACCGATCTTTCCGGCACCCTGTTCAATTCTCCGCATTTTCGCGCGCGGGGCGGTGCGACGTTCGGCGAAGAGAGTTTCACGCTCGCATCCTTTGTGAACTTTACGGGCGGCATCACCGACCGGCGCCGTCCGGTACCGGTGAAAATTGCGTCGGTCACGACACTCGACCTGTCGGCCCGGGTGCGGATCGGCTCATTGGGCGAAATCAGCGTCAACGCGCTGAATATCTTCAACGCAAAACCCGAGAGAATTGCGGTGGCGTCGCCGAGCGACACGCCCTTTGATTCGACAAATTATTCGGCGGTCGGACGTTTCCTCGGCGTCACGATCCGCCGCGACTGGTGAGGAGAATCTCGATGCCGAGTCCCCTCCGAACCGGCCTCCCGGTCGCGGCGCTCCTTGCCGCCGCGGCGCTCTCCCCTGCCTCCCTGGCAGGGGAGAGCAAGGGCAGATCCTGGACCCTTGAAGACATTCTCCTCGTCCCCGAAGTCACCGATATCGCGCTATCGCGCGACAAGCGGTTCGCCATCTATTCGGTGGAGGCGGCCGACCCATCAGCGGGAAAACCGCGTCTCACGCTGCGCCTCCTCGATCTTGCGGCGCGAGCGCAGCGAACATTGCGGACCGCGGACATGGTGAAATCGCTGCGACCGATCCCTGGAACCGACGACTGGAGCGGCTTGATGGATTTGGGCGAGGGACTGCAACTCTATCGGATCGCGTCATCGGGGGCCGTCGAGCCGCTGCTCGTCAACGCCGACACCGTGCCGGTGGGCCGTGCTGACATGTCCTTGGCGGTCGGCGGAGGAACGGTACCGCACCGGATTGGCGTACTCGCCTATGACTGGGCGCCGGACGGCCGATGGCTCTGGTACGCGCTGTTGAAGCCGGTACCGAACCCGCGCCGAATCCGCTTCGACGACGAGGTTCGTCCGCTACAGGCGCGACGACGATCCTCGATCGAAGCCGAGATCGAATATTATCTGCGCCGCCCGGATGGCGAGAGCGTCAAGGTGATGACGCGGCCATCGAGCGACCGCATGGCGCTGCACGCCGCAGGCAATATCCTGTGGCGCGGAGACGAAATTCAGTTTCGCATCGAGACGCCGGGTTCGAGTGCCGGCGGGACCTATGAGGTACGCGCCTGGAACCGGGTTACAGGAGCCATGCGCACGCTCGCCGACGAACATGATCTTCAGACGCTCTGGATCCTCAGAGGTCCGCGCGGCGGCACCCTTGGCACCACTGGCACCGGCGACAGGCTCGAACTTGCAGAAAGCTTCGCAGACGGCAGGAAGCATAATTACGGTCGCTTCGGTTTCACGATCGGCGATCTTCGTTCGGCGGGCATTTCGGTCAACGCCGAGTTGCAGCGTGCGGTACTCGGAACGCGCAGTCTCGGCAATCCACGCTATGGGCTCGCGGTCGTCGACAAGCGGGGCGTGCGCGAAATCCGCAACGACGCGAGCCTCACGCGTTGCGGCTTCGACGCGGCGCTGACGGTCGGGGTTTGCGTGGCGGAAGGCATGTCTCGTCCGCCTTCACTTGTACAAGTCGATATTGCGAAGGGATCGGTAACCCCGCTCGTGTCGGTTTCGCCGCGCCACGACGAGATCGCACCTCTGGTTGCGCGGCCGCACATCTGGCGCAATCGGGACGGGTACCGGATGGCCGGCTATGTCGTCCTGCCGCGGGGCTATCGCGCAGGAACGCGCTATCCTGCGATTGTTGTAACGCATGGCGGGGACGCTGATGATCGCTTTTCCGAGATCGGCAACCAGTGGAACTATCCGGTGCAGTTATTTGCGGAGCGGGGCTATGTGGTTCTTCTCCTGAACGACCCGTGGCCGCAGCAGTCCGACGAACTCATGGCCGCCTACAACGCCTGGATCCGCGGCAGCGGGCCGCCCGGGCCGGACACGCTGCAACGTCTCATATGGATCAACGGGGTCCGCAGTTTCGAAGATGCGGTGCTCGATCTGGCTCGTGAAGGTCTTGTCGATCCGGACCGGGTCGGGATTGCGGGCTACAGCCGCGGTTCCCAGCTGGTAAATGTCGCGGTGACGCAGTCGAATGTCTTCCGGGCAGCATCAAGCGGCGACGGAGGTTTCCTCGAGCCCGCCGGTTACCTCTATTCGGCTGCGAGCTACGACCCTGTCTATGGCGGAGGGCCGCTCAGCGAGCATATCGAAGCCTACCGGAAGTTCGCTCCATCGCTCAACGCCGCAAGGATCTGCACGCCGGTGTTGCAGCAGGTCGCATCCGCCTCGCCGCCGCAGATCGAGTTTTACGATGCACTGCGCGCCGTGAAGGTGCCGACACAGATAAGCTATTATCCCGGCGCAAGCGCGGCGTCGGACGAAACGCATATCTTCCATATACCGTCCAACCGGCTTCTCGCCATGCGCGAGAACATCGCCTGGTTCGACTTCTGGCTGCGCGGGATACGCGATGACGATGCCCCCTTTCCCGGGCGTTTGGCGCAATGGGAGCAAATGGCCACTCGCGCGCAGCCATGTCCATCGCCGGTCAGGCCCTAGGCCCACTCCACCAGTCCACCCAGTTCTCCGCCGCGGCGAGGTCGAGGATGCGCTGGATTCTCTCGGTCCCGCGCCAGGTCGGATCTTCGGCTTCGTCGAGAAAGGCGAGGTCGAGCATGCCGGCCTCAGCCAGACGGCCGTGGCGAAGTCGGTCGACAAGCGCCGCGCGGTGGCGCTGGTAGATGGCAAGATCGAACCCGCCGGGACCGCCCTTCTGTGTCCGCCGCAGGATGAGCGGGGGAAGGATGCCCTCGAAGGCCAATCGAGCCACCGCACGATTCAGGCCATCGGCGACCCAAATCCAGGTCGGTATCGAGAGGCAAAGTTCCACGATCGGCTGGGACTGCAACGGCGCAATGTGCGGGGGCGACGCTGCGCGGGGATAGAGTTCGATACCCTTCTGGCTGCGCATCAAATAGGCGACGTGAACGGTTTTTCCGGGCAGCGCATCCTTCGGAAACACGAACCACGGATGCGTCGACCCCTCGGCCTCGAGTTCTTCCAGAATATTGGGCGCTATTCCCGAGCCATTGTAGCGCGCACGATGGGAACCGCCGTTTCGCCGGTAACGGTCCCACGCATAGCGGAGGACAGTCATCCGATCGGCACCCGTCACCATGCATATATCGCGCAGCGTATCGGCAAGGCGAAGATGAGGCCCTTCGGCCAGGTAGCGATCCAGAAACGGCACGGCGCTGCGGGTGCTGCAGAATATCCCGTCACCGCCATTTCCTGAAAAATGGGCATCGATCGCCAGCCCCTGCGCGAGGCGACCGTGAATCGCTTCATTGGTCAGTTTTCCGATCGACGCGACCGGCCATGGATGATGCGGCGATGGCGCACGCGTCACGTCAATATCGTCGATCTGCCGCGGCATCTCATGCAAATCGACGCCAAGCGCGTCGGTCAGCGCGCGGGCATATCGACGCTCATCGCCATCGGCGTCGGGGCCAAAGAGCGTGAGGCAGTTAAGCCGGCTCGCTGTCGGCGCTGCTGCCGCGGCGACGATCGATGAGTCGAGACCGCCCGAGACACCGAGCAGAATCGACGGAAAGCATCCGGCCCAGGCGCCGACGCAGTCAGTGATTGTGTCGCGGAGTCCGGCCGCAGCCTCGGAGGCCGCCATGCTTCTTGGGGGCGCGACATGGTGCCAGGGCGTCCACCAGGCTTCGGTCCGGATGTCGCTGCCATCGACCACAAGGCACTCACCAGCGATCAGTTCGTCGATGCCTTCTATGCATGTGCGCCGGCCTCGAGCGTCGCCGCTCGCCAGAAGCCGGGCAACCTCCCGAAAATCCACCCTGCCCGGGCCGGGGTGCGCCAGGTCGGTGATGTCGCCAGCGAGCGTTACACCCATGTCACTGGTCCGGACGTAGCAAGGCAGGATGCCGGAAGGGTCGCGCAAGACCTTGATCCGGCCATCGGCGCGTGCGTGAACCAGTACATAGCCGCCCCAATAGTCGGCCAACAGCATGCGACCGCGATCGGCCAAAAGCTTCTCGCTCCCGATCTCCTGCAGGTTCGTGATGCGCCGACTGGGAGATCCACGCTTGAAGAGATGGCCGACAACGACCGTATGCGCGTCGATGGGCACGAACGGTTCGTCCGCCCAGACTCCCAAACTCCCCTCGGCAATGAGCAGCGGCCTCTCAGGCCCGCGACAGGCGGCAGTAGAACCTCGTCGCCGTGCGATGTGGATATGGAAGCCGCCCGCCATCAGATCGCAAAGATCGGCTGATAATGGAGTACGATATCGAGAGGGTCGGTCAGCACCGTATCACCGACCTGAATCCAGCAATGAGCCGCGAAGGGTATAGTGACGCCAAAGACAAGGATCGACGGGCAACCACGCGTCAACAGAAGGCGCTTCATCGCAATGCCGCGGGCGAGGCATTCATCGGTGGCAGGCAGATAGCGAGCCGCGCGCAGAGAGGCTGCGGCAAGGTCCGTGCAAATATCCGCCTCAGCCGAGGCTGCGTCCGGGCATTCTGGCTGTAATCCGGCAATGACATACGCGAGCTCGTGCCGACGCAGGTCGCGTTTCGCTAAGAGCTGCGCTTTCAAAACGGCAATCGTCGCGCGAACGGTACCTTGCGGAAGCGGTCCGTCGACGAGGCTCCGAGTCGGGGGCGGGGCTTGGCGGTCCTCGCAGCTCAGCTGGCGGTTTGCCGGCAATATCAAGCCTTCTCTTTGCAGCGCCTCGATATCTTGTGCTGCGGCTTTCCCAGCTGCGAAGCGCGCGAAACACTGCGCCCGGCTGCCGCTCAACATGAAATAGCGATCGCGGGGCAGGTCGAAGAACAGAGTTATGTTTCCGAAAGGGCGGAAATAGAGGCCGGGGCGCAGCATATAGATCATGGATGGAGCCGAAGCGGTCGGCGTACCGCCGAGTGACGGCACGCCGCTCGCAGTCAGTCGTCGGCCGTGATGCCGCCCGAGAAGAGGAAATGATCGCCCGTGGCTTCATCGCGCGGGCCAACCGGCTCGATTCCGCGGGTTTCGGCGCTGATCGCGCCGAGTTCGATCAGTTCTTCACTGGTATGCAGTTTCTTCATGGCAATTTCCTTTCCAAACAAGCGACCGGATGAGTCGCAATCAGAAAGTTATGCCTGACGAGAAGGGGCTACCATTTAATAATCCAATTATTATTCCTCGTCCTTTACTCAAAAAAATGTGACCGAGCGAAGGAAACGTGCGTCGAGAGCCCGTACCGCCACCTTTAGCATACGCCTGGACATACGTGACGGATCCCGGTCACCCGCCCGAGATAAATGCGGGCGATCGCACAGTCTTGGCGTGGGTACCCGATTTCGCAACGACAACTGGGACCGAATATGGATGTATTTCTTTATCCGACGCTACCGCTTGGCGCCGTCATCGCTTTCCGAATGGCGGCAAATCGACTAGTTTTCCCCGATGGAAATCCGTCATGAGCATCTGGAGGGCGAAGACATCGCCCTGTTCGGGAACTATCGGCCCTGGTGGTATCACAAGGAGCAAGGCGGCGACGGATCAAACTACCCGCTGCACAGTAGTCGCATACTCGATCTCAAGGATGGCGACGCCCGAGGCATCGATTATTTTTGCGAATATATCGCGCCCCGGATGAAGCGCTATCCGATGGTGGCGGCAGTTCCATCCCATGACCCGGACAAATCGTCGTCGGGGATTCGTATGCTCGCCGCCAAATTGGAGGCGGCCGGAGATTGCAAGAATGTGAGCGGGCTGCTTGTCCGGCACACTAAAATTCAAAAGCTCGCCGCGGGCGGCAATCGAAGCATCGACGTGCACCTCGAGTCCATCAGGATCGACGACGGCCAGCCGATCAAGGGTCAGCGGATATTACTGATCGATGATGTGCTGACGACCGGCTATTCCCTGCTTGCCTGTCGGAAGCTGCTGCTCGCCGCCGGGGCCGATTTCGTCAAATGCGCGGCGCTCGGCCGTACTACTTATTGAGACGGTCGAGCACGTCCTCGATCCGCTCGAGTACGACGCATTTCTCGTACGGCAAAAAGCGCTCCGGCCAGGTCAGACGCGGATTCTCCACGACTGATTTTGCAATAAACAGCCAACGACCGAGACGCTGACATTCCGCGCTCTGGTGCAGGGTCCCCGAGCTGTCAGATGCTTCGATGACGACCGTCGCATCCGATACCGCCGCCATCAAGCGGTTTCGTTCCGGGAAATTGGATTTGAACGTTCGGGCCCCCGCGGGAAATTGGGATATCAGTAAATGGTCCCGGTATATCTGTTCCTGGAGTGCCGCATTTATCGCGGGATAGGCCTTGTTGATCGGTGTCCCGATTACCGCAGCCACGCGCCCGCCGGATCCGATCGCGGCAGTGAGCGCTTCCGTATCGACACCTTCCGCAAGACCCGAAACGACCGCAACGCCGGCAGCCGTGAGCCCTCGTGCGAGCTTCCTCGCACGAGCAGCGCCTTCGGGCGACACCTTCCGCGTCCCGACGATCGCGACTGCAGGCGCGGTCAGGAAGTCGAGATTGCCGGAGTAGAAAATATCCTTCGATCGGTCAGGTTCGGCGCTGCCAAACATGAGATCGAGCTGCTTAGTTTCAAACGGCGCACCACCGCGGCTCGCAAGTATATCTGCAAGATTTGCGCGTTTAACGTCTTCGGGCGGCTTGTAGGACACCGACATCTCGCCTTGGGTGTGCCTCGTCGAACCCCGATCCGAACGCTGATGCAAGAGCGGCACGTTCATAATCTGCCAAAACTACAAGATTCAGTCATTAGATTCAAGCGCTTAGGAGGAGAACAAAATGACTCGAAATCAGCAGTTTAGCCAAGTTCTCCCCTGAGCGGCGCCATTGTCGAGCAAACCGGCGAAGGCGCCGGAAGATGATCGGCAGCGACCGAGGCTCATCGCCGAACAGGATCAGAATGATGATTGATGGCGCACCCGACAGGATTCGAACCTGTGACCTTCGCCTTCGGAGGGCGACACTCTATCCAGCTGAGCTACGGGTGCTTCGGGGCGGTGCCTAGCCGGTTCGACGGGCATCGGTCAACGGATTCGATGCGTAATGGCTCGACCAGCCCGACGGCGATCGCCTACTCCAGCAAAACCCTTCGTACGCTATGATACTACGCAGTATGCTTACGTCATGCTTACGCGAAATAACCAAACCTATTTGGTACGCAAATTAAGCCAGAAAAATCGTTTAATATCAAAGAGATATACAGAAATTTACCGGAAAATTAGCGCTTGACCTCTGCCTTCGGAGGGCAGCGCTCTATCCAGCTGAGCTACGGGTGCTGATAGAGCGCGGCCTCTAGCAAGCCCTTGGCCCGCCAGCAATGGCCTATCGACCGGGACGCGCGGATATGCGAAGCGGACCCCGCGAAGAGAGCGGGAACGTTGGTGAAACTATCCGAACAGGGCTGGCCGATGGCCGCCGACCTATACGGCGAGATGCAGCTCGAGGCGAACCCGCCCGCGCGGCATCGCTGGCGCGACTATCTTCCGGGCATTCTCGTCACCACCATCGCCGCGCTCGCCGCCGCGTGGCTCGCCGACCATTATGCCGCGCCGATCGTGCTGATGGGGTTGCTCATCGGCCTTGCCCTGTCCTTCCTGTCGCAGGACAAGCGCACCCACGCCGGGCTCGACCTGATGTCGCAGACCGCGCTCCGCATCGGCATCGTCCTCGTCGGCGCACGGATCACGGCCGAACAGCTCGCCGAGCTGGGACCGCTGCCCTTCGCGCTGCTCGTACTCATCATGCTCGCGGTGATCGTGGTGACCGTCGCCGCCGCGCCGCTGTTCCGGCAGGACAAGCAGGCCGCCTTGCTCGCGGGCGGCGCGACCGCGATCTGCGGCGCTTCGGCGGCGCTCGCGCTTTATTCGCTGATCGGCGACAAGCGTATTGATCAGGCGCGCTTCACCCTCACCCTTGTGGGCATCACCGTCGCGAGCGCGCTGGCGATGACGCTCTATCCGGTGCTCGCGGCGCAGCTCGGCCTTACCGACGCGCAGGCGGGATTCCTGATCGGCGCGTCGGTCCACGACGTCGCGCAGGCGATCGGCGGCGGCTTTTCCTTCTCGCAGCCGGCGGGCGAGGTCGCAACGATCGTCAAACTGACGCGCGTCGCGCTGCTCGCCCCGATGCTGATGCTCGTCGCGCTCTGGCTCGGCCACAGTGGCGGAACGGGCGCCAAGACGCGTATTCCGCTCCGCCTGCCGTGGTTCATCATCGGCTTTCTCGGCCTCGCGGCGATCAATTCGCTCGTCGCGATTCCGCGCCCCGCGCAGGACGCCGCCGCGACCGCCGCGCAGGCGCTGCTCCTCCTCGCGATCGTCGCCACCGCGATGAAGGCGCGGCTGCACCTGCTGCTCGATCAGGGGTGGCGCAGCTTCGCGCCGATCATCGTCGCGACGCTGACCGGCTTCCTGCTGTCCCTTGCGGCCGCGCTGCTGCTATGACGGCGTGACGTCATAGCAAATCGTTGAAATATCAGCCCTTCGGTAGCGCCCAGCTCACCGTCAGCTGCGTCGCGCGGCGCGGGATGTCGAGCTTCGCCTCGCTGAAATTGACCTTCTCGTTGGGCGGCAGCATCCGCACCGGCGGCTTGATCGTCCAGCTGTAGACGATCGTACCCTGCGCATCGCGCAGCTCGGCGAGGATCGGCGGCACGCGCTGTTCGCGGTCGGTCGGGTTGATGATCACCCCCGACGCCGCGAAATAGATTGTCCCGTCGGCGAGTTCGCGATGATCCTGGTTCGGCGGCAGCTCGATCACCAGGTCGGGTTCGTCGACACCGCCCGGCAGGCCGAGCCCCTGCGCCCAGCCCGGCAAGCCGAAATAGGCGAGCCCCGCGGTCGCGGCGATCATCAGCACGGCAGCGGTCGCGGCGATCGCCGTCCAGCGTTTCGCGGGATTGCGCCGCGGGCGGCGGAACGGTAGCGGCGCGTCGGCAGCGGCAGGTGCGACGCGCGGCGCGGGCTCCGCGGCGGCGGCAAAGGCCGGCGGCGCCGGTGCGGGAGCGGGCGAAGTTTCTGCCGCCTCCGAATAGGCGGCCGCGGCGGGTTCGGCCGCCGGCGCCGGCGGCGCGGCCGGAGCAGGCGTTTCGACCGCCGGAGCGGAGGCGGCCGCGGGTTCCTGGAACCAGCTGTGTCGGCAATTGGCGCAGCGCACCGTGCGCCCCGTCGGTCCGATCGCCGTATCGGGAACGACATAGCGGGTATGGCAGGACGGGCAGGCAAGGATCATGGGGTCCCTCTAAACACGCTGATTCGCGGCGTTGCAAGCGCCGCGTTCCACTCGCACCTTGTCCTTGGTGGATAGCCGTGCGACAGGCAAGCGGATGAGCGGACCAGCGCCCCTGTTTCTTGACCCCGTAGAGGCGCATGATCGTGCGCGCGTGGCGTCATGACCGAGGTAGCGCCGGTGCGCCCCGGCGGCGCGATGGTCGAATTCGACGGCGTCGGGCTGCGCTATGGCCCCGATGCCGAAATCCTCTCCGACATCAGCTTCAATCTCCAGCCGGGCAGCTTCTATTTCCTCACCGGCGCGTCGGGTGCGGGCAAGACGTCGCTGCTCAAGATGCTCTATCTCGCGCAGCGGCCGAGCCGCGGGATCGTCCGCCTATTCGGCGAGGATCTGGTCGCGATGCCGCGCCACCGCCTGCCCGGCTTTCGCCGCCGCATCGGCGTCGTCTTCCAGGACTTCCGCCTGATCCCGCATTTGAGCGCGCGCGACAATATCGCGCTGCCGCTGCGCATCGCAGGGGTCAGCGAAGAGGATCTTTCGGGCCCGGTCGGCGAAATGCTGAGCTGGATCGGGCTCGGCGACCGCGCCGACGCGCGCCCCGCGACGCTGTCGGGCGGCGAACAGCAGCGCGTCGCGATCGCGCGTGCGGTGATCGCGCGCCCCCAATTGCTCATCGCCGACGAACCGACGGGGAACGTCGATCCCGAGATGGCGATGCGCCTCCTGGGCCTGTTCGAGGCGTTGAACCGCCTCGGCACCACCGTCGTCGTCGCGACGCATGACATCCACCTGATCAGCCGCATCGAAAATGCGCAGATGATGCGGCTCGAAAAGGGCCGCCTCGCCGACCCCACCGGCGCGCTGCGCTATCCACCGGCGAACCGGGCATGATCATCCCGCGCGTTCCCGTCCAGCATCGCCGCCTGCTTCCCGACCGCCGCCTGTCGGGCCCAACGCCGTGGGTGATCGCGATCCTGATGATGCTGACTTTGCTCGCCGCCGCCGCCGGCGTCGGGCTGGCCCGCTCGGCGAATGCGATCGGCGACGCGATCGCCGGGCGCGTCACCGTCCAGATCGTCACCGCCAACCCGGTGACGCGCGCCGAGCAGGCGGCCGCGCTCCGCCGCGCCGCCGCCGCGCAGCCCTTCGTGCGGTCGGCGCGTTCGGTCGAGCGCGAGGAGCTGCAGGCGACGCTCGGCCAGTGGTTCGGCAGCGCCGACGGCGACGACCCGGTGTTGAAGTCGCTCCCCCTGCCCGCCCTCGTCGACGTCGATTTCGTCGGTGAGGACCGCGGCCGCCATATGGAGGCGCTCCGCGCCCTCGTCGCGCGCGAGGCGCCGGGCGCGCGGATCATCCCGCACGCCGAATGGCTGGGCCCGGTCGCGCGGCTCATCCGTTCGCTCGCGTGGATCGCCGGCGCCATGGTGCTGCTGATGGCGGCGGCGAGCGCCGCGGTGGTGATCATGACCGCCCGCGCCGCGCTCGGCACCCATTATGCGACGATCGAGATGCTTCATATGATCGGCGCGACCGACCGCCAGATCACCCGGCTGTTCCAGCGCCGGATCGCGATCGACACCGCTTATGGGATCGCGCTCGGCAGCACCGTCGCCGCGGCGATTCTGCTGCTGATCGGCTGGCAATGGTCGGGGGTCACCGCGGGTCTCGCCGCGACCGCGTCGCTCGGTTCGGCGGGCTGGGCGCTCTTGCTGGCGCTGCCGCTATTGGCTATCGCGCTCGCTGCCCTCACCGCGCGGCAGACCCTGCTCGCGGCGCTCAAGAAGATTCTATGATCAAGCGCCTGATTTCCCTGTTGTTTCTGGCCTGGGTGCTTGGCTTCGCATGGTTTGCGCTGCTGTTGCCGCTGCCCGCCGACGCGCAAAAGACCGATGCGATCGTCGTGCTCACCGGCGGGCCCGGACGCATCGACCGCGCGCTCGAACGGCTCGAGGCGGGCGACGCCAAGCGCCTGCTCATCAGCGGCGTCGCGCGCGAGGTGAAGCCGCGCGAGCTTGCCGCCGAGTATAAGCGTCCGGTTTCGCTTTTCGACTGCTGCATCGCACTGGGGTTCGAGGCCGAGGATACGCGCTCGAACGCGACCGAGGTCGCGACCTGGGCGCAGCGGCGCAAGTACAAGAGCATCCGGCTGGTCACCACCGATTGGCACATGCGCCGCGCCGAATATGAAATCGGCCGCGCGGTCGGCGATACGGTGACGATCCTGCCCGACGCGGTGCGCAGCCAGCCCAGCTTTGCGACCCTGTTCCGCGAATATCATAAATATCTCGCGGGACTGGCGGGCGGCCTCCTCGGACTGTAAACGCCCTCCGTGCGCTACACCATCGCCCTGATCCGCTCGATCCTCTTCTGGCTGCTGTTCGTTCTGATGAGCAGCATCAGCTCAATCGGCGCGGTGATTTCACTGCCGGTCTCGCACAAGGCGACGATCTGGTTCGTGCGCATCTGGGCACAGTTCCACCGGCTGATCTGCCGTTTCGTACTGGGCCAGAAGATCATCGTCGAGGGCGAGATGCCCGACATTCCGGTGCTTTACGTCTTCAAGCATGAGGGCGCATTCGAGACGATCGAGCAGCCGGGCCTGTTCAAGCACCCAGCCGTCTTCGCCAAGGAACAGCTTTTCTCGATCCCCGTCTGGGGCCAGGCCGCGCGCTTCTATGGCCTGATCCCTGTCGACCGCGACGGCGGCGGCAAGGCGATGCGCGCGATGCTGAACGCCGCTAAGGCCGCGCTTGCCAAGGACCGTCCGCTCGTGCTGTTCGCCGAGGGGACGCGTATCCCGCACGGGCTGGCGCCACCACTGCGCTCTGGCTTTGCCGGCATCTATCGTCTGCTCGGCGTGCCCGTGATCCCGGTCGCGGTGAACAGCGGCATGGCCTATCCGCCGCGCCGCTGGGTCAAATGGCCGGGGACGATCACCTACAAGGTCGGCGAAACGATCCCCGCCGGCCTGCCGCGCGAAGAAGCCGAAGAACGCGTGTGGCGCGCGATCAATGCCCTGAACCCACCCGAAGCACTACTGGCAAGCAAAGCCTCGGCTTAATGTTTCCGCCCGAAATCGGGCGCCGCATCATCCTGCCCCTGTTCGATGATCGACCGCCGGATCGCGCGCGTGCGCGTGAACCAGTCCTCTAGCTTCGCGCCGTCGCCGCGGCGGATCGCCTGCTGGAGCGCGGTAAGATCCTCGTTGAAGCGCTGCAAGGTCGCGAGCACCGCATCCTTGTTGGCGAGAAACACGTCGCGCCACATCACCGGATCGCTCGCCGCGATGCGCGTGAAGTCGCGGAAACCGCCCGCCGAATATTTGATCACCTCGCTCTCGGTGACCTCTTCGAGTTCGCTCGCGGTGCCGACGATCGTATAGGCGATGAGGTGCGGCAAATGGCTCGTCACCGCGAGCACCATGTCGTGATGCGCGGCGTCCATGACGTCGACCTTCGCGCCGAGCGCCTGCCAGAAGCCCGTCACCGCCGCCACAGCCTCGTCGGGCGCCCCCGCGCCCGGGGTGACGATGCACCAGCGGCCGTCGAACAGGGTCGCGAAACCGGCGGCGGGACCGCTGTTCTCGGTCCCCGCGACGGGGTGCGCGGGAATGACGATATGGTCGGGCAGCGCCTTCGCCAGCGCGTCCGCCACGCCGGCCTTAGACGATCCGACGTCCGAAATGATCGCTCCCGCCTTCAGCCCCGGCGCGATCGCCGCCGCCGCGTCGGCCATGCGACCGACCGGAACCGCGAGGATGACAAGGTCGGCATCGGCCACAGCCGCGGCGGGATCGTCGGTAATCGTATCGCAAAGGCCCAGCGCGCGCGCGACCCCGCGCACATCGTCGCTGGCGTCATGGCCGGTCACCGCCACCTGCGGCAGCCGCTCGTCGATCGCACGCGCGATCGACGAGCCGATCAGGCCCAGCCCGATGACCGCGACCTTGCGGATCGCCATCAGCCGTTCAGCGCCGCGCGGATCGCCGCCGCCAGGCCGCGCGTCTCGTCCCCGGTGCCGATCGTCATGCGCAGCGCGTTCGGCAGTCCCTGCCCCGGCAGCCAGCGGACGATATAGCCCGCGTCCATCAACCGGTTGTAGACCGTCTCGGCGCTGACATCGCCCTCGAACAGCACGAGCAGGAAATTGCACGCCGACGGCACGACGCGCACGCCATGGTTGCCGAGGCTTTCGAGCTCGCCCGCCAGCCACGCGCGCCATGTCGCATTATGCTCGCGGCTGTGCGCGACGAATTCCTCGTCGCCGAGCGCCGCGACCGCCGCCGCCTGCCCCGCGCGCGTGACGTTGAACGGCAGGCGGATGCGGTGCAGCGCCGAAATCACCTCGGCGTCGGCATAGCCCCAGCCGATGCGTTCGGCGGCGAGCCCGTGAATCTTCGAAAAGGTGCGCGTGATGAAGACGTTCGGCTGCGTCTTCGCGAGTTCGAGCCCGCCGTCGTCCTCGGCCTCCGACAGATATTCGCTATAGGCCTGATCGATCACGAACAGGACATTCTTCGGCAGCCCGGCATAGAGCCGCTGGACCTCCTCGCGCGTCGCGAGCGTGCCGGTCGGATTGTTCGGATTGGCGAGATAGACGACGCGCGTCTTGTCGGTCACGGCGGCAAGCAATGCGTCGACGTCGGTCGCATAGTCGCGGTCGTCGGCCTCGACCGGCACCGCGCCGACGCGGCGCGCCGCGATCTCGTAGACCGCAAAGCCGTAGCGCACATAGAGAATCTCGTCGCCCACCCCGGCATAGGTGCCCGCCGCCAAGTGAAGCAGCTCGTCCGACCCGTTACCGCAGATGATCCGCGCGGGATCGAGCCCGAACTTCGCCGCGATGGTCTCGCGCAGCTCGACCGAACCCGGATCGGGATAGCGCGACAGCGCATCGGCTGCGCCCTGCGCGGCGGCGAAGGCCGCGCGCGCCTTTTCGCCGGTGCCGAGCGGATTTTCGTTCGCGCTCAATTTGATCAGCGGACGCCCGTCGGCGCCCGCCGACTTGCCGGGAACATAGGGAGCGATGCCGCTGATCCACGGCTTGGGCGTAAGGGTTTGGGTCGCGTCGGTCATGCCGCGCCGTTTAACGGCTATGCGTGGCGAGTCCAGCACGTTGACACGCTCCCCGCACCCGCTTAGCCCGCGCGAACGATGGCGAGCCTTCTCCACCAGATTCAGCATCAGGGCGTGACGATCAACGCACCGCTGCCGCTCGACAGCGGACAGGTGCTGCCGTCGGTGACGATCGCCTGGCAAAGCTATGGCGCGCTCAACGCCGACAGGTCGAACGCCGTGCTGATCTGCCACGCGCTCACCGGCGACCAATATGTCGCGAGCGACCATCCCGGAACGGGGAAACCCGGCTGGTGGGCGCGCATGGTCGGCCCGGGCAAGCCGATCGATACCGACCGCTTCCACGTCATCTGCGCCAATGTGCTCGGCAGCTGCATGGGGACGAGTGGCCCCGCGACCCCCGACGCGGCGACCGGCGCGCCGCTCGGCATGGCCTTTCCCGTCATCACGATCACCGACATGGTGCGCGCGCAGGCGATGCTGCTCGACCATCTCGGCATTTCGCGCCTCCACGCGGTCGTCGGCGGGTCGATGGGCGGGATGCAGACGCTCGCCTGGGCCGCGACCTATCCCGAGCGCCTCCAATCGGCATTGGTCATCGCGAGCGCGGCGCGCCATTCGGCGCAGAATATCGCGTTCCACGAGGTCGGGCGGCAGGCGATCATGGCCGACCCCGACTGGCAGGACGGCCAATATTATGGCAGCGCGCGCGCGCCCACCAAGGGGCTCGCGGTCGCGCGCATGGCGGCGCATATCACCTATCTGTCCGAGGAAGGGCTGACCGAAAAGTTCGGCCGCCGCCTGCAGGCACGCGACATCAAGAGTTTCGGCTTCGACGCCGATTTCCAGGTCGAATCCTATCTCAGGCATCAGGGGCTGGCCTTCACCGACCGCTTCGACGCCAACGCCTATCTCTATATCACGCGCGCGATGGACTATTTCGACCTCGCCGACCCGCACGACGGCCGCCTCGCGGGCGCCTTCGCGGGCGCCAGGGATGTGCGCTTCACGCTCGTCAGCTTCGACACCGACTGGCTCTATCCGACCTCCGAATCGCGCCGCGTCGTGCAGGCACTGCAAAGCGTCGGCGCGGCGGCGAGCTTCGTCGAGCTGTCGGCGCCCTTCGGCCACGACAGCTTCCTCCTCGACGTCCCCGCGCTCGACCGCCTCGTCGCGGGATCCTTGCGGGCGGGTCTGGCATGACCGACGCCTATCGCCTCTCCTTCGACCCTGCCGACATGCAGGTCGACGCGATCCACGCCTTTCTGGCGCAAAGCTATTGGGCCGAAAATATCGCGCGCGGCCTCGTCGAACGCGCGATTGAAGGGTCGCTCTGCGTCGGCGTCTTCGCGCCCGGCGGCGAGCAGGTCGGCTTTGCCCGCGTCGTCACCGACCGCGCGACCTTCGCTTACCTCGCCGACGTCTATGTGCTCGCGGCGCATCGCGGGCACGGCCTCGCCGCGCGCATGGTGACCACGCTCCACGATCATCCCGATCTGCAGGGTCTGCGGCGCTGGATGCTCGCGACCAGCGACGCCCACGGCCTTTACGCAAGTCTCGGCTGGACTGCCGTTGAGGACTCCACGCCGTTCATGCAGCGGCATTTTCCCGACGTCTACCGGCAGGCCGAGCAATGAAGCTTCGCCCCGACCTCGCGATCATCGCCGAAGCAGTGCCCTCGACGGCGCGCGTGCTCGACGTCGGCTGCGGCGACGGCGAACTGATGGCGGCGCTGCGCGCCAAGGGCGTCGACGCGCGCGGGCTCGAGATCGATCCCGACAATGTCACCGCGGCGATCGCGCGCGGCCAATCGGTGGTGCAGGGTGACGCCAACCGCGACCTTGCCGACTATCCCGACGACGCCTTCGATTATGCGATCCTGTCGCAGACGCTGCAGACCACCGAGCGCCCCGACCGAGTCGTCGACGAACTGCTGCGCATCGCGCCGCGCGCCTTCGTCAGCTTTCCCAATTTCGCCCACTGGCGCATCCGGCTCGCGCTGCTGTGGGGCGGGCGGATGCCGGTGACGCGGCTGCTCCCCGTCGCCTGGTACGAAACCCCGAACATCCACCATGTGACGGTCAGCGACTTCCGCGACCTCGTCCGCGACAAGGGCATCGGGGTCGAGCGCGTCTGGCACCTGTCGGGCGACAAGCCGGCAAGCGACGCCGCCGCGAGCTGGCGCGCCGAACATGCGATCTTCCTGATTTCGCGCTAGGTCAGTCGCGCTTCTTCAGCCCGTTCGCGAGCAGGTCGTTCGCAACGCGCGCGATCTCCGAAATGTCGCTGTCGGTATCCCAAAGCCCGTAACGCATCCCGAGGAATACGTTCATCCCGCCGATCGCCCACGCGTGAATCTCGCTGACGTCATCGCGGATTTCACCGCGCGCCGCGCCATTCTCTAGCCGCTGGCGCACGCGCGCGACGGTCGTTTCATAGTGGCTGCGATAGCTCGCATAATCGACGAATTCGGCCTCGTCGATGATGCGGTATATCTCCTTATGTTCGCGCACGAAGCCGAGATAGGATTCGAGCCCGATGCGCTCGGCGCTGATCTCGTCGGGCGCCGCCTGGACCAGCGGCGTCACATGGTCGCGCAATTGCTCGCTCATATAGCGGACGAGCGCCTGGAAGATTTCCTCTTTCGAATCGAAATAGGTGTAAAAGCTGCCGAGCGCGGTCCCGGCGCGGCGCGTGATCGCGCTGATCGACGCTTCGTGAAAGCCGCGCTCGCCGAATTCGATCGCCGCCGCGTCGAGCAGCTTGCGCAGCGTCCGCCGCCCGCGCTCGGTGCGCGGCGTCTTGTCGCGCGCATCGCCCTGAGCCTCTTCGTCCTGCCCCGTGTCGGTCTGCGGCTGATCCATGGCTGCCTTTCCGTCTCCCCCGTCGTCCGGCTCCGCCTGCATCGTGGCATTTCCGCACCACTGGCAAGCAAAAAACGACGAAACCAACTTCCAAGTTGAAACTTGGTTCATGTTTCATTATTGGAAGCGGCGCGGCTTGGCAAGCACCGGCCCAAGAAAAGCAAACCGGGCGGCGAGGGGTCGCCCATCACATGGGAGAGTTTTCATGCGTCCTTTCGCCCGCCCGCTGCGCCGTGCCGTGCTCGCCACCAGCGCGCTTTCGATGATCGCCTTCGCTCCGCCCGCCTTCGCGCAAGAAGCGGGCGCCACCGACGCCGGCGACAACGAGATCATCGTGACGGCACGCCGCCGCGACGAGCGGCTGATCGACGTCCCCGTCGCGATCACCGCCTATTCGGGCGAGGCGCTCGAAAAAGCGGGCGCGATCGACATCACCGACATCGGTCAGACGACGCCGAACACGACGCTCGAAGTGTCGCGCGGGTCGAATTCGACGCTCAGCGCCTTCATCCGCGGCGTCGGCCAGCAGGATCCGGTGTCGGGGTTCGAACAGGGCGTCGGCATCTATCTCGACGACGTCTATCTCAACCGCCCGCAGGCCGCGGTGCTCGACATCTACGACGTCGAGCGTATCGAAATTCTGCGCGGGCCGCAGGGCACGCTCTATGGCCGCAACACGATCGGCGGCGCGGTCAAATATGTCACCAAGCAGCTGCCGGAGGAATTTTCGCTCAAGATCAAGGGCACGCTCGGCACCTATGACCAGGCCGACCTCGTCGTCACCGCGAGCGCGCCGATCGGCGACCTGCTCCGCGTCGGCGGCTCGGTCGCGCGGCTGTCGCGCGGCGGCTTCGGTGACAATCTCACCACCGGCACCGAAAATTACAACAAGGACGTCTGGGCCGGCCGCGGCACCGTCGAGCTCGGCGGTTATGGCGCGCCGGTGCTGATCCGCATTTCGGGCGACTATTCGAAGGACAAGAGCGATCCGCGCGGCGGCCACCGCCTGATCCCCTCGCTCGCGACGGGCGCGCCGGTGCTCGACGATGTCTTCGACACACGCGGCGGCCTCAACGATCCAAAGCAGGACATCGAGGCCTATGGCCTCGCGATGAACGTCACCGCCGAACTCAGCGGCACACTGACGCTCCGCTCGATCAGCGCGTGGCGCAAGGACCGTTCGGCGACTCCGATCGATTTCGACGCGCTGCCCGCGGTCGACGTCGACGTTCCCGGCTTCTATTTCAACGAACAGATCAGCCAGGAATTCCAGCTGCTCTACGAAGGCGACCGGCTCAAGGGTCTGCTCGGCTTCTATTATCTCGACGCGACCGCCGACACTTTGTTCGACGTGCGCATCTTCAACACCTTCGCCGGGCTGACCGCCTTTACCGAGGCCGACGTCGACACCACGACCTTTGCCGTCTTCGGCGACGCGACCTTCGATTTCACCGACCGGCTCAGCCTGTCGGTGGGCGGCCGCTATACGTGGGACAAGCGCACCGCGTCGATCCTGCGCCAGAATTATCTCGGCGGCGGATCGCCGGTATTCGGCGGCGCCGGGGTGCCCTTCGGCGCCCCGGGCACCGATTTCGACGGCAGCCGGAGCTTCGAAAAATTCACCCCGCGCGCTTCGCTATCGTTCAAGCCGACCCCCGACCACACGCTCTATGCAAGCTATTCGCAAGGC
The DNA here is from genome assembly GCF_035686825.1 of Sphingopyxis sp. Taxonomy (GTDB): domain Bacteria; phylum Pseudomonadota; class Alphaproteobacteria; order Sphingomonadales; family Sphingomonadaceae; genus Sphingopyxis. Next base: position 139,613 of record NZ_DASRYZ010000002.1, read on the forward strand.
TTCAAGGGCGGCGGCTTCGACCCGCGCGGTGTCGGGGTCAACGCGCCCGCCGCGACCCCCGGCGCGCCGACCGACGACGAGGTCGCCGCCTTCCTGAGCTTCCGTCCCGAACAGGTCGACAGCTATGAAATCGGCTATAAGGGCAGCCTGTTCGACGGCGCTCTGAATCTCGCGCTCGCGGGCTTCTACGCCGATTATACCGACGTCCAGATTCCCGGCTCGGTCGCCTGCACCGTGCAAGGCCTGCCGAGCTTCTGCGGCGTCGTATCGAACGCGGGCAAGGCGACCTTCAAGGGGATCGAGTTCGAAGGCCGCGCCCGGCTCGGCGAGGATCTGGCGGCGACGGGCGACCGGCTGACGCTGTCGACCGCGCTCGGTTATATCGACGCCGAATATAAGGAATATATCACCAACATCGGCGGCGTGCCCACCGATGTCGCCGATTTCCGCGAGGTGCAGAACACGCCGAAATGGACCGCGAGCGCCAACCTCGCCTATTCGGCTCCGATCGGCGACGGCGACATCAGTTTCGGGACGACGCTGTCGTACCGCAGCAAGACCTATCAGTTCGAAATCCCCAACCCCTATATCGACCAGAAGGGCTTCGCGCTGTGGGATGCCAGCATCGTCTACACCGCACCCGACGACCGCTGGAGCCTCGGGCTATTCGGAAAGAACCTGCTCGACAAGGAGTATAAGACCTCGGGCTATACCTTCATCGTCGTCGACCCGGTCACTGGCGTTCCCGCGCTCGGCGCCAACGGCCTCCCGGTCTCGGCGCTCGGCACAGAGGGCACGCTGACCGCTTTCTACGGCAACCCGCGCCAGATCTTCGTCACCGGCACGGTGAAGTTCTGATTTTCGGATAATAAGGGGGAGAAGGGGGCGTCCATCGCGGCGCCCCTTTTCTTTCGCGATCAGTCGGCGAAACGGCCGGATGTCTGCTTTGGGGTGGAGAGCTGACGTCCTCTACATTCGTCATCCCGGGCTTGACCCGGGACCCGCCTTCCTCCTGCTCAAAGTCGAAAAGACAAGGCAGGCCCCGGGTCAAGCCCGGGGTGACGAGGAACATGATGGCGGCCGCTTCCGGTCGTTAGCCACCCAGCGGCGGCGCGCCGCGCGCGGCGACCATGCGCTCGCCGTCGATCACGATCGGGCTCGCGACGCCGTCGATCGACGCGCCATCAGGGCGAAACCGCATCCCGCGCGCCTGCACCTGCGGATCGGCGAACACCTGCGCCAGATCGTTGATCGGCCCCGCGGGCACCCCTTCGGCCTCAAGCGCGAGCGACAGCGGCTGCGCGTCCCACGCGGCGATCTTCGCCGCGAGCAGCGGGATCAGCTCGCCCCGATTCGCGAGCCGCGCGGCATTGTTCGCGAAACGCGGATCGTCGCCCCATTCGGGCACGCCCAATATCGCGCAGAGCTTCCGATACTGCCCGTCGTTGCCGACCGCGATCACCAGCTGGCCGTCGGCGGTCGCAAAGACCTGATAGGGCACGACATTGACATGCGCGTTGCCCATCCGCTTCGGCGCGACGCCGCTCGCCAGATAATTGGCGGCCTGGTTGGCGAGCACCGCGACCTGCGAATCGAGCAGCGCCATGTCGACATGCGCGCCCGCACCTGTGACGTCACGGCGTCGCAAAGCCGCGAGAATTCCGACCGCCGAATACATGCCGGTGAAGATATCCGCATAGGCAATTCCGGCCTTTTGCGGCGCGCCGTCGGGCTCGCCGGTCAGCGACATGAAGCCGCTCATCGCCTGCACGATATAGTCATATCCCGCGCGGTGCGCATAAGGTCCGCTCTGGCCGAAGCCGGTGATCGAGCAGATGACCAGCTGCGGGAAATCGGCGCGCAGCCGCGCCGGGTCGAGGCCATATTTGGCGAGCCCGCCGACCTTGTAATTTTCGATGACGACATCGGCATCGGCGAGCAGCGCGCGCACCTTCGCCTGCCCTTCGGCGTGCGCGATATCGATCGCGACGCTGCGCTTGCCGCGGTTGCAGCTGTGATAATAGGCCGCACCCAGATTCTCGCCCTCGGCGCCGGTGACGAAGGGCGGGCCCCATTCGCGCGTGTCGTCGCCCGCGCCCGGCCGCTCGACCTTCACCACCTCGGCACCCAAATCGGCGAGCAATTGCCCGCACCACGGCCCCGCGAGCACCCGCGCCAGTTCGACGACGCGGATGCCTTCAAGCGGCTTCGGATCAGGCAAAGGCGCTGATGCCGGTGATCGCGCGGCCGAGGATCAGCGCGTGGACGTCGTGCGTGCCCTCATAGGTGTTCACCGTTTCGAGGTTCACGGCGTGGCGGATGACATGATAATCGGCCGAAATGCCGTTGCCGCCGTGCATATCGCGCGCGACGCGCGCGATATCGAGCGCCTTGCCGCAATTGTTGCGCTTCAAAAGGCTGATCGCATCGGGGACGAGCCGCCCTTCGTCGATCAGCCGCCCGACGCGCAGCGCCGCCTGCAAGCCCAGCGCGATTTCGGTGAGCATATTGGCGAGTTTCAATTGGACGATCTGATTCGCCGCGAGCGGGCGCCCGAACTGCTGACGTTCGCCCGTATAATTGCGCGCCGCCTCGTAACAGAATTCGGCGGCGCCCATCGCGCCCCAGCCGATCCCGTAACGCGCGCGGTTAAGGCAGCCGAACGGTCCTTTGAGCCCCGAGACATGCGGCAGCAGCGCATCCTCGCCGACCTCAACCCCGTCCATCACGATCTCGCCGGTAATCGAGGCACGCAGGCTCACCTTGCCCTCGATCTTCGGCGCCGACAGCCCCTTCATCCCCTTTTCGAGCACGAAACCGCGAATCGCGCCGTCATGTGCCTCCGACTTCGCCCACACGACAAAAACGTCGGCGATCGGCGAATTGGTGATCCACATCTTCGCGCCCTTGAGGCGATATCCGCCCGCGATCTTTTCGGCGCGCGTACGCATCCCGCCGGGATCGCTGCCCGCATCGGGCTCGGTCAGCCCGAAACAGCCGACGAGTTCGCCCGAGGTCAGCCCGGGCAGAAACTTCCGCTTCTGCTCCTCGCTGCCATAGGCGTTGATCGGGTGGATCACGAGGCTGCTCTGCACCGAACAGGCCGAGCGGTACCCCGAATCGATCCGTTCGACCTCGCGCGCGATCAGCCCGTAGCTGACATAGTTCAGCCCCGCGCCGCCATATTTGGGGTCGATCGTCGCGCCGAGCAGGCCGAGCGCACCCATTTCGGACATGATCTCACGATCGAAACGCTCGTCGAGGAACGCCGAGGTCACGCGCGGCAACAGCTCGCCCGTCGCATAGGCGCGCGCCGTGTCGCGGACCATCCGCTCCTCGTCGCTCAGTTCGGCGTCGAGCTGGAGGGGGTCGAGCGGGTCGAGCGCCTCGATGCGCTGCGGATCGGCGAGGGCCATGGGTCTGCTTTCTTCAAAGGCGACCCTTGGAACCGGGTCGCTACGGGGTCGGTTCGGCCGTTTTGCGGGCCGCCGCGGCAGGCGGGCTGTCGCGCGGCTCCAATATCGCCGCCGTCTCGATCAGGTCAAGCGCGCGCCGCGCCTCGTGATAGCGCCGCGCGTCCATCAGCCACTCGCCCGCGACCTCCGCGCCGGGCATCGCTTCGACCTCGGCGATCGCCTGATCCGCCTGCCCCGCCGACAGATAACGCCGCGCGCGATCGAGGCGTTCGGACGCGCGCGGCGATTTGGTTCCGGCCGCGCGCACGACGAACAGTTCGCCGAGTTCGCGGCGCAGCCCGGTCCACAGGCTGCCGTCGCCGTCGCCGTCGCGCCCGACGAGTTGCGGCGCCATCGCGTCGAGTTCGGTGCGCAGCCTCTCGAGCGTCACAGGGTCGCGCGACGTGTCGATGATCGTCTTGACCGCATTCGGCTGGTCGTCGCCGAAGCGCAGCCGCAGCTGCGCGTCGAGATAGCCCAATGACAGCCCGCGATCGAGCGCGCGGCGCACCGCGAAGGCGACGAGCAGCCCTTCGGCGCGCGATGCATTGCCCGACGCCGATTCGGCCTGGAGCGTGATGCGCGACAGCCGTTGCTCAAGCTCGGCGACGCGCGCCGCAAGCGCATTGGCGCCGTCGACCGGCGTCACCACCAGCGGCGCCGCAGCCGCGCCGCCCTTCACCGCCCCACCCGTCAGCAGAGGATCGGCGGCCGCCGCCGGAACGCCGACGGCTTTTGGGGCGGGCGACAGATTATTGCCCACCAGCCAGCGATTCACCGCCCAGCCGCCGCCGACGATGCCGATCAGCAGGAGGAGGAAGGCACCGATGGCGAGGGCGCGGAACGATAGCCCCTTCGCCGGGACCGCCCCGTCGGCAGGCGGGGAGGTTTCGAAGCTGTCGATTGCCATGTTTCTCTTTCGAACGACCCTATTTCGCACCCTTGTGCCACAAAGCGCGCGCCTGTGCCAATATTGCGACATCGTCGGGCCGTTCGGCAACCGCGACATCGCGCCACCCCTCCCCCGCCGCCGCAGCAGCAGCCGGACTGATCGCGGCGAGCGACAGATGCGCGCGCGCCGCGCCGACAAGGTCGGACATGCGCTCCGCCGCACGCGCCGAATGCGCGAGCAGCACCGCAGGCGCCGCGATGAGGCCGGCCCATGCGGCGGGCGGCGGCACGGGATCGACGGCATAGCAGGGCAGCGGCGTGATCGCCGCCCCGCGCGCGTCGAACCCGGTCCGCTCGCGCCCACAAAGCCACAGGATCGAACGAATATTCCGTGACGCCATGGCATCAAGAAGCTGCTGCGCGCCCGCCGCTCCGCGCATCGTGACGCGCAATCCCGCCGTTTCGGCGGCGCGCGCGGTCGCTTCGCCCACCGCGTGGACCGGCAATGCCTGAAGCCGCGCAATCTGGGGCCCTGCCAGCCGCGCGGCAAAGGCGCTGGTCAGCAGCAGGGCGTCGAAATCTTCGGCGGCGGGCGCGCGCCAGTCGAGCGGGTGCGCGGCGAACAGCGGCATCGCGTGGACCTCGAAACCCATCGCCCTTGCCCGCCCGGCCGTCGCGGCATTGCCCGGCTCGGGCCGCGTGACGATCAGCGGCGGCCCGCCCGTCATGGCGTGAACAACGCCCGGACGCTGTCGGGCGCCTCGGCGAGCAGGCGGCGCGCCAGCGCGGCGGGCATGTCGGGCCCGGTCACGACGATATGCCCCGCCGCATGCTCGGCGCCATCCTCCGAAAAAATCTCGGCGTCGAGGCGCAGCGCGCCATCCTCCTGCCAAAAGGCATGCGCCGCAACGGGCGAACGGCAATCGCCGCCCAGCGCCGCGAGAAAGGCACGCTCGGCCGCCACCGCGCCATGTGTCGGCGCATGGTCGACCGCGCCGAGCAGCGCGATCGCCCTCGCATCATCGGCGCGGCATTCGATCCCGATCGCGCCCTGCGACGCCGCCGGAAGCAGCAGCGCCGCATCCTGCACCGTCCCGACATCGTGCATCCCCAGCCGCTCGAGCCCCGCCGCGGCGAGCAGCGTCGCATCGGCGTCACCCGCCGCGAGCTTGGCGAGCCGCGTCGCGACATTGCCGCGCAGCAGTACGGTCTCGAGATCGGGACGCAGCCGCTTCACCTGCGCCGCGCGGCGCGGGCTGCTCGTACCGAGCCGCGCGCCCGGCGGCAGCTCGGCGATCGTCGCGGCCGCGATCCCCTCGCGCACCACCAACCGGTCGCGCGGGTCGGCACGCTCGAGCATCGCACCGAGGAAAAAGCGCGCGTCGCGCAGCGTTTCGACATCCTTCAGCGAATGCACCGCGATGTCGATCGTCCCCGCGTCGAGCGCCGCGTCGAGTTCGCGCGTCCACAGCGCCTTGCCGCCGACCTCGGCGAGCGCGCGATCCTGAATCCGGTCGCCGGTCGCTGTCATCGGCACGATTTCGAGCGCCGCGGCGGGCACGCCATGGCTGGCGATCAGCGCCGCCATCGCCATATGCGCCTGCGCCATCGCGAGCGGCGAAGCGCGCGTGCCGATGCGCAGCGGGTTTTCGGGGGTGGGAAGTCCATTCATCAGCCGCCTGCTAGCGCGGCTTGCCCTGTCGATAAAGGGGCGGGTAAAGGAACGCGCAACATATGACCCTCATCCTTGGCCTTGAATCGAGCTGCGACGAAACCGCGGCGGCGCTCGTCGACAGCAAGCGGCGCATTTTGGCGCAGCGCGTCGCGGGGCAGGAGGCCGAGCATAGCCCCTATGGCGGCGTCGTCCCCGAGATCGCGGCGCGCGCGCATGTCGACCGGCTCGCGCCGATCGTCGAGGGGGTGCTCGCCGATGCCGGCGTGACGCTCGCCGACGTCGATGCGATCGCCGCGACCGCCGGTCCCGGGCTGATCGGCGGCGTGATGGTCGGGCTCGTCACCGGCAAGGCGCTCGCGCACGCCGCGAACAAGCCGCTGATCGCGGTCAACCATCTCGAAGGCCATGCGCTCAGCCCGCGCCTCGCCGACGCGAGCCTCGAATTCCCCTATCTGCTGCTCCTCGTGTCGGGCGGTCATTGCCAGCTGCTGCTCGTGCGCGGCGTCGGCGATTACCGCCGCCTCGCGACGACGATCGACGACGCCGCGGGCGAGGCGTTCGACAAGACCGCGAAGCTGCTCGGGCTCGGCTATCCGGGCGGCCCGGCGGTCGAGCGCGTCGCGAAGGACGGCGACCCGTTTGCGGTGCCGCTCCCCCGCCCGCTCGTCGGCAGCGCCGAGCCGCATTTCTCCTTCGCCGGGCTCAAGAGCGCGGTCGCGCGCGCGGCGGCGAGCGGCGCGCATAGCGTTCCCGACCTCGCCGCCTCCTTCCAGCAGGCGGTCGTCGACTGCCTCGTCGACCGCAGCCGCATCGCGCTCGCCGTCTGTCCCGAAGCGACTGCTTTCGTCGTCGCCGGCGGGGTCGCGGCGAACGGCGCGATCCGCACCGCGCTTACCGATCTCGCCGCGCGCTTCGACAAGGGTTTCGTCGCGCCGCCGCTCTGGCTCTGCACCGACAATGGCGCGATGATCGCCTGGGCGGGCGCCGAACGCCTTGCCGCCGGCCTCACCGACGCGCTCGACGCGCCCGCGCGCCCGCGATGGCCGCTCGATCCCGAAGCCGAAGCCGTGCGCGGAGCCGGAGTGAAAGCATGACGTCATACAGGAATTTCGGCGTCGTCGGCGGGGGCGCATGGGGCACCGCGCTCGCGCAGCTGCTCGCCGCCGGCGGCGCGCCGGTCCGCCTCTGGGCGCGCGAAAAGGACGTCGTCGACGCGATCAACGCCGAGCATCACAACCCGGTATTCCTCCCCGGCGCGGCGCTATCGCCGTCGCTGTCCGCGACGGCTGAACTCGCCGACATGGCCGGGCTCGACGCGCTGCTCATCGTCGTCCCCGTCCCCTTTCTGCGTGCCGTGCTCGCCGACCTGCCGTCCGGCGACGCCCCCCTGATCTTCTGCAGCAAGGGCATGGAAGCGGGCAGCTTCGCTTTCCCGATCGACATGGCGCGCGATCTCGTGCCGCAGCGTCCGCATGCCGTGCTGTCGGGGCCGACCTTCGCGCACGAGGTCGCCGCTGGCCTCCCCACCGCGATCACCCTCGCCGCCGCCGATGCGGACGTCGCGGCTGCGCTCGCGCAGGCGCTCGCGCGCCCGCACTTCCGTCCCTATGTCTCGACCGACATGATCGGGGCGGAGATCGGCGGCGCGGTCAAGAATATCCTCGCGATCGCCTGCGGCATCGTCGACGGCGCCGGGCTCGGGCTCAACGCGCGCGCGGCGCTGATCAGCCGCGGTTTCGCCGAGATGACGCGCTTCGCCCTCGCGCGCGGCGCGCAGGCCGAAACGCTCGCCGGACTCGCGGGGCTCGGCGACCTCGTCCTCACCTGCACCTCATCCAATTCGCGCAACTTCGCGCTCGGTCAGGGGCTTGGCCGCGGCGAAAAGGTCGAGACGCTGATGGCCGATCGCCGCACCGTTGCGGAAGGCGCGTTCAGCGCGCCGGTTGTCGCCGCCGCCGCGCGCGCCGACGGCATCGACATGCCGATCACCGATACGGTCGCGCGCCTCGTCGCCGGCGAAGTGCGCGTCGCCGACGCCATTCAGGCCCTGCTCAGCCGTCCGCTGCGACCCGAAGGGCGATGAATTGCCGCACACAATTGCCTGCTCCCTCGGGCCGCGCTAGACTGCGTCTCTGGGCAAAGCAGAAGGGGCGCCAGGCTTGAGCCAGACCGATAGCGCAGCCGCGCCCCAATCGCCCGACGTCGCTTCGCGCGACGCCGACACGGCGGCGCTCGCCAAGGGCGGGCGCACCAATTTCTTCGGCTTCATCCTCCGCCTCGTCGCGCGCCTGCCCTTCCTCTATGTGGCGGGCCGTTGGTACGGGCCCGAGGCGGTCGGGCGCTTCGCCTTTGCCGTGCTCGTCATCGAACTCGTCGCGCAGCTCGCGACCCTGGGGCTGAAGCGCGGCCTCGCCGAACAGTTGAGCGCCGAGGGCGCCGACCAGCGCATCGTCGTGTGGGACGGCATGTTCGTCGCCTTCATCGTCTCGGCGGCGGGATCGGCGCTGCTCCTCCTGTTTCCGCAACTCATGTATCCCGCGGGCGACGTGGACAGCGCCGACCGCTGGATGGCTCTGCTCGTCTTCGTGATCGCGGGGACCGACATCGCGCTCGCCGCCTGCGCCTATAAATTCGACGTCGGCGCGACGGTGCGCGCGCGCGCGATCGTCGAACCCTGGGTGATCAGCGTCGCCGCGGCGGGCTTCTGGTTCGTTTCGGCGCGCGACGGGCTGATGCTCTCCTACGCCGCCGCGATGGTCGGCGCCTTCCTCACCGCGCTGGTCCCGATGATCCGCCATTATGGCGGCCCCGGCGTGTGGCGCCCGCATCCGGCGCATCTGATCCTGCTCGCGCGGCGCAACGCGCCGCTCGCCGCCGCCGACGCGATCGAATGGGGAACGCGCCGCCTCGACCTCTTCATCCTCGGCCAATTCACCTCGCCGACGATCTACGGCATCTATTATATGGCGCAGCAGGTCGCCTCGCTGCCGCAAAAGCTGAAGACGAGCTTCGAGCCGATCCTCGGCCCGGTGATCACGCGCAACCTCGCCGAAAAGCGGCTTGGCGCGGTGGCGGCGCAGGTCAGCCAGGTCGGTTTCTGGATCATCGCCGCGCAGGCCGGGGTCGCGCTCGCGCTCGGCATTCCGGGCGAGGCCGTCATGGGCCTCGTCGGCCCCGAATTCGTCAGCGGCACCGCCGCGCTCGCCTTTCTGCTCGCCGCCGAAGTCGTCGCCGCGACCGCGGTCGTCAGCGAAGCCGCGCTCGTCTATGTCGCGCGCCATCGCAACCTGCTCATCAGCATCGCGACGCTCGCGCTGCAGGCGGTGCTCAGCGTCGCGCTGATCCTGATCGCGCAGTCGATGGGATGGCCGCCGATTTATTATGCCGCGGCGGTCGCGCTCGCGCTGATGCTCGCCCTCGGTTTCGCGTCGCTGGTCAAGGCGCGGCTGCTCGCACATATCCTCGGCGCCCCGGTGAACAGCCTGCGCTGGGCGCTCGTCTGGGCGACGGCGGGGGCGGCGGTGCTCGGCTGGGGCGCGACGCAGCTGCCCGAATGGGCCGAGCTCCTGATCGGCGTGCCCTTCATCCTCGCCATCTACGGCTGGCTGATCTGGACCCGCGGCTTCGGCCCCGCCGACCGCGAATTGTTCCGGAAGCACCCCGATCCGGCCGCAACACCCGCGAGCTGAGGCTTAGTCGACCGCCTTTTGTGCCGCGTCGCCGACATCCTGCGCGGCGTCGCCGACCTGCTGCGCCGCTTCGCTGATCGCGCCGCTCTCGGCCTGTTCGCTCGCGAGGAACTGAAAGGCGAAAAAGGCCGCCACCAGAATCGCGACGAGCAGGATCAGCCCGATGCCGATCCCACCCCGGCGGCGCGGTTCACGGTCGATGACCGTCGTGGTGTGCGTCGTCCCGTCGGGATCGCGCGTCGTGTGGATTTCGTCGGCCATAAAGGAAACTCCCATGCCTGTGATGCGGCATAGGACGTTTCAAAGTGCTTAGAAGTTCCGGCACCGGCCCGCTCCCCCTCCCGGCCTCCCCAACGATAGTAGCCTATGGGAGGCCGGGAGGGGGAGCGGGCCGGTGCCGTTTCCGCGCAAGCGAAAAGAATCCTACCCCAGCCGTTCGGCGACCTTCGCCTTGAGGTCGGTCTGCGCGCGCGGACCGACCTGCGCGATGATTTCGCGCGCGCACACCGCGCCCATCGTCAGGCATTCGTGCATCGACCGGCCTTCGGCGAGGCCGGCGAGGAATCCGGAAGCGAACAGGTCGCCCGCGCCCGTCGTGTCGACGACCTGATCGATCGGCTCGGCGCCGACCTCGGTGCGCGTGCCGTCCTGCAGCGCGATCGCGCCATGCGCGCCGCGCGTGACGACGAGCAGCGGCACCTGCGGCGCGATCTTCGCGACGGCGGCCTCGAAATCGTCGGTTTCGGCCAGCGCCTGGATCTCGACTTCGTTCGCGAACAATATGTCGAACAGCCCCTCGCCGATCAGCTTGCGGAAATCGGCGCCGTGGCGGTCGATGATGAAGGCGTCCGAAAGCGTGAAGGCGACCTTGCGCCCCGCCGCGCGCGACACGTCGATCGCGCGCCGCATCGCCGCGCGCGACAGTTCGGGATCCCACAAATAGCCTTCGAGATAGAGGATCTCGGCATCGGCGATCCATTCCTCGTCGATCATCGCCTGCTCGAGCAGGTGGCTCGCACCAAGGAAGGTGTTCATCGTGCGCTGGCCGTCGGGGGTGACGAGGATCAGGCAGCGCGCGGTCGGCGCTCCTTCCTTCAGCGCCGGGGTTTCATAGGCGACGCCCAATGCGCGCAGGTCGTGCGTGAAGACATGGCCGAGCTGGTCGTCGGCGACCTGGCCGATGAAGGCGCAGCGTTCGCCGAGCGCCGCCATGCCCGCGAGCGTGTTCGCCGCGCTGCCGCCCGACACTTCGACCGCCGGGCCCATCGCCGCATAGAGGCGCTCGGCCTCTTCGGCGTCGATCAGCCGCATCGACCCCTTGGTCAGGCCTTCGGCGGTGATCAGCGCATCGTCGGCGCGGGCAAGAACGTCGACGATCGCATTGCCGATGGCGACGACGTCGAAACGGGCGGTGGAGGCCATGGAAAATCCTGTGCTGGTGGGAAAAAGCTGCGCGCGCTTTAGGGACGGCGGCGCGCCAACGCAAGCGCGGGCGCTTGACGCACGCGGCGGCGCCGGTCATCCCCCGGCGATGGCCCGCGCCGCCCACGCTTTCCTGCTCGCGCTCAGAGACCTGCCGCACCCGCGCGTGCTCCGCGTCCTCGCGCAAAGCCTCGCGCTCACGCTCCTGCTCCTCGCCGTATCGGGCGCAGCGATCTTCTTCGGCGCGCGCTGGGCGCTCGCACACTGGAAATGGCTCGAAGGGGCGCAGCTCGACATGGCGGGCGTGCTGATCATCCTCCTGATCATCGCGGGAAGCTGGCTGCTCTTCCGCGCCGTCGCGATCGTCGTCATCGGCCTTTTCGCCGACGGCATCGTCGCCGATGTCGAGGGGCGTCATTATCCCGCCGCGGCGGCGCGCGCGGTCGATGTCGGTTGGCGGCAGAATATCCGCCTCGCGCTTGCTTCGCTCGTCCGCCTGATCGGCGGCAACCTGCTCGCGCTGCCCATCTATATCCTGCTGCTCGTCACCGGGATCGGCACGCCGATCTTCGCGCTGCTCGTCAACGCGTTGCTGCTCGGCCGCGATCTCGAGGCGATGGTGCTCGCGCGCCACCCGGACCGTCCGCGCTTCGACCGGCCGGCGCGCTGGTCGCTCGGGCTGCTGTCCGCCGCAAGCTTCGTGGTGCCCGTCGCCAATTTGTTGGCGCCGATATTGAGCGCCGCTATGGCCGTTCACATGCTGCACCTGGGCAAAGGGGACCCCGAAATATGATCGATAACCGCCGTCTCGGCGTCGTAGCCATGCTCGGCCTGACCCTCGGCGCCTGCGCCGGCCCGGCGATTCCGCGCGCCGCCCCGCCGCGCGCCACCGCGCCGCCGCCGACCGTGGTGCGGCCGGTGCAGAATAATGTGCTGATCGGAAACAGCGCCGACGCGATCGGCCGCATGTTCGGCAAGCCGCGGCTCGACGTCACCGAGGGCGCCGGCCGCAAGATCCAGTACGCGGGCTCGAACTGCATCCTCGACGTCTATTTCTACGCCCCGCGCGCGGGCGCCGATCCGGTCGCGACGCATGTCGACGCGCGTACGACCGACGGCCGCAACGCCGAGGTCAACAGCTGCGCGCAGTCGCTGCGGCGTTAGGTTGACGTCAGGGCGTCAGCTCGTGAAGCGCCCATAAAGCCGCGTCGACAACCATCGGCGACTCGTCTTTGGCAAGCTTTTGAAGCGCGGGCACAAAGCGAGCATCCCCGCTGTTCCCCGCCGCGATCGCCGCGTTGCGTACCATCCGACCGCGCCCGATTCGCTTGATCGGCGACCCTGCGAAGATCTGCCGGAATCCTTCCTCGTCGAGGTCGAGCAGGTCGCCGATCGACGGCGCCGCCAGCTCGGCGCGCGGCAGGAACGCCCTGTGCCTGTGCGCGGTGTCGGCGAATTTGTTCCACGGGCAGGCGGCAAGGCAATCGTCGCAGCCATAGATGCGGTTGCCGATCCCGCGCCGCAGCGCGACCGGGATCGGGCCATTATGCTCGATGGTCAGGTAGGAGATGCAGCGCCGCGCATCGAGCCTGTACGGCGCGGGAAAGGCGTCGGTCGGGCACGCCTCCTGGCACGCCGAACAGCTGCCGCACGTATCGCGCCCCGCCTTCGACGGCGTCAGATCGAGCGTGGTGTAGATCGCGCCCAGAAACAGCCAGCTGCCATGCTCGCGGCTGACGAGGTTGGTGTGCTTGCCCTGCCAGCCGAGCCCCGCCGCGGCCGAGAGCGGCTTCTCCATCACCGGCGCGGTGTCGACGAACACCTTGACCTCGGCGTCCTCGACCTCGCCGATCAGCCAGCGTGCGACGGCCTTCAGCGCTTTTTTTACGACGTCATGATAGTCGCCGCCCTGCGCATAGACCGAAATCCGCCCGCGCCCCGGATGCCCCGCCAGCGCGAGCGGATCGAGCGCGGGGGCATAGCTCATGCCGAGCGCGATCACCGAGCGGACCTCGGGCCACAGCCCTTGGGGCGATCCGCGCTGTTCGGCGCGGCTTTCCATCCAGATCATGTCGCCGTGGCGCCCTTCGGCGAGCCACTGGTTCAGCCGCGCGGCGGTTTGCGGCGCCGCGTCGGCGCGCGCGATCCCGAACGCCGCGAACCCATGTTCGCGCGCGACCGCTTCGAGGCGCTGTTCCAGCGAAGGCAAGGCTTCGGCAACCATTGGCGCTCTATACGCGAGCCGCCTCGCCGTGCCATAGCTTGGTATGGGAATGATTGGGGACCGGCATTTGAACGATTTCAGCGTCGAGGCGGACGGCCTCACCAAATATTTCGGCGATTACAAGGCGGTCGACCACGTCAGCCTCGCGGTGCCAACGGGCAGCATCTATGGCGTGCTCGGTCCCAATGGCGCGGGCAAGACGACGAGCCTCAGGATGACGCTCGGCATCATCGACCCCGACGAAGGGACGAGCCGGCTGCTCGGCGGACACCGGCCGCAATCGGTGCGCCACCGCATCGGCTATCTGCCCGAGGAGCGCGGGCTTTACCCCGGCATGAAAGCGCGCGAGGCGATCGCCTTCATGGGCGCGCTGCGCGGGCTCGACTGGTCGGAAGGGCGCCGCCGCGCCGCGACCTTCATGACCGAACTCGGACTCGAACGCGTGATCGACGCCAAGATCCGCAAGATGTCGAAGGGCATGGCGCAGATGGTCCAGCTGATCGGCTCGATCGTCCACGCCCCCGACCTCATCGTGCTCGACGAACCTTTCTCGGGGCTCGACCCCGTCAATCAGGAACGGCTCGAAACGCTCATCCGGCGCGAACAGGCGCGCGGCGCGACGATCCTCTTCTCGACGCATGTGATGGCGCACGCCGAGCGCCTCTGCGACCGGATCGCGATCATCGCTCGCTCGGCGCGGCGGTTCGAGGGCACGGTCGAAGAGGCGCGCGCGCTGCTCCCGATGCAGGTGCGCTACACGCCGCGCGACGCCGGCGATCCCGCCGCGGTCGCCGCGACCCTGCCCGCCGGCGCCGAACGGCGCGGCGATGCCTGGCATTTCGCCATTCAAGACGACGGCGTCGAACCCTTGCTCGCACAAATCACCGCAAGCGGTCATGGCGTCACCGGCCTGTCGATCAGCCGCCCGGCGCTCCACGACGCCTTCGTCCATATCGTCCGCCAGGTCGACGCGGGTTTCGACGCCGATGCGGCCGAGGATGCCATCGAGGAGGCGAGCGCATGACCCCCTTCATTCGCAATATGTTCGTGGTTGCGCGGCGCGACTTTCTCGCGATCGTCGCGACGCCGACCTTCCTGCTCTTCCTGCTCGCGCCGCTGTTCATGGTCGGCATGGGGCTCGCGGGCGGCATGGGCGCGTCGCAGCTCGCCGACAGCGCGCGCGGCGCCGGCCGCATCGTCGCGGTCGCCGATCCCGCCCAGATCGAGGCGCTGCGCGCCGCCGACGCCCGGCTCCGCGCCGCGATGCCGCGCGAGCCCGCGCTGCTCGAACTGCGCGTCGCCGGTCCCGCCGCCGATCCACTCGCGATCGCGCGCGAAAAGGGCAGCGACACCTATGCGGTGATGAGCGGCGACCTCGCGGCCCCGCGCATCGTCGAGCGCGAGGAGGGCAGCGGCTCGGGCCGCTATCTCGCGCTGCTCGCGGGCGAAGTGCGGCGCGCCGAGGCCGCCGGCGACCTGCCGCCCGTGACCCCGCGCTTCGAAAGCCTGGCGAGCGGCGGGACGAGCATCGCGGTGCAGCAGTCGCTCGGTTTCGGCGCGGTGTTCGTCATCTTCCTTCTGACCCTGCTCCTCGCGGGCCAGACGGTCAGCTCGCTCGCCGAGGAAAAGGGCAACAAGGTCATCGAGATCCTCGCCGCCGCGGTGCCGCTCGAAAGCGTCTTTCTCGGCAAGCTGCTCGGCTTCCTCGGCGTCGCGGTGCTGTTCATCGCCTTCTGGATGGCACTCGCGTTCGGCGGCGGACTGATCGCCGCGACGCAGATGGACCCCGCGGCGATCGCCGCGGCGGGCAAGGCGGGCAAGGCGGCGACCGCGCTCGCCGCGACGCCGGCGACCGGCTGGCCCTTCTTCCTCGCCATCGGCTTCATCTATTTCGTGATGGCCTTCCTGCTCCTCGGCGCGGTTTTCCTCGGCGTCGGCGCGCAGGCGGCAACGGTGCGCGAAATCCAGATGCTCAGCCTGCCGATCACCATCTTCCAGGTCGGCATGTTCAGCCTCTGCGCCGCCGCGGCGAGCGCGCCCGACAGCGGCCTCGCCCGCTTCGCGCAAATCTTTCCCTTCTCCTCGCCGCTCGCGATGGCGGCGCGCGCCGCGACCGACGATGCGAAAGCCGTCCACCTGCTCGCGCTCGGCTGGCAGGCGCTCTGGGTCGCGCTCGTCATCTGGCTTTCGGTACGCCTGTTCCGCGCCGGCGTCCTCAGCGGCGGCAGCGGCTGGAAATTCTGGCGCGGCAAAAAAGCTGTCGCTGCGGCTGCGGCCGCCATCGAGGCCGCTTCGTCCCAGCCTCGTTGACAAAGCTGTAAACAGTGGCATCCTGCAACTGATCTGGCCGACGGCGGCAAGCGTCGCGGCGAGTCCCTTTTGAGGAGGAGGATGCCCGATGGCGACTGCAGCCGCGCCCCAGCCCGTCACCGACCGCTATGACATGAGCCCCGCCGCGATCTATTCGGAGGATCGCTGGCAGGCGCCCTTCGCCGAAATCCGCAAGGCGGGCGGCATCGTCAAATGCGCGGACAGCGTCCACGGACCCTATTGGAATATCGCGAGCCATCAGGCGATCCAGCATGTCGAGGCGCTCCCCGACATCTATAGCTCGTCGTGGGAATATGGCGGCATCACCATCCTCGAACGCGACGAGGATGAAGATTTCCGCCTGCCGATGTTCATCGCGATGGACCGGCCGCAGCACACCGACCAGCGCCGCACCGTCGCCCCCGCCTTCACCCCCGCCGAAATGACGCGCCTGTCCGAAGACATCAGGAATCGCACCGGCGAGGTGCTCGACGGGCTGCCGTGGGGCGCGACGTTC
Organism: Sphingopyxis sp.; assembly: GCF_035686825.1. Taxonomy (GTDB): domain Bacteria; phylum Pseudomonadota; class Alphaproteobacteria; order Sphingomonadales; family Sphingomonadaceae; genus Sphingopyxis. The sequence continues at coordinate 155,796 of NZ_DASRYZ010000002.1, forward strand.
GACTGGGTCGACCGCGTGTCGATGGAACTGACGACGCAGATGCTCGCTTTGCTGTTCGATTTTCCGTGGGAGGACCGCCGCAAATTGACCGAATGGTCCGACTGGATGGGCGACGTCGAGCTCGCGCAAAAGGTCGAACTCAAGGAACAGCGCCGCGCGGTGCTCGAAGAGGCGTTCGTCTATTTCCAGAAACTGTGGATGGAAAAGCTCGATCAGCCGCCGACCCCCGACCTCCTGTCGATGATGCTCCACAGCGAGGCGATGAGCCACATGGACAAGTACGAGTTCATCGGCAACCTCGTGCTGCTGATCGTCGGCGGCAACGACACGACGCGCAACACCATGTCGGGGCTCGCCTACGGGCTCGACAAATATCCCGGCGAGCGCGCGAAGCTTGAGGCCGATCCGGCGCTGATCCCCAATGCGGTGAGCGAGATCATCCGCTGGCAGACCCCGCTCGCGCACATGCGCCGCACCGCGCTCGCCGATGCCGACCTGTTCGGGCATCAGATCAAAAAGGGCGACAAGCTCATCCTCTGGTATATTTCGGCGAACCGCGACGAGAGCGTGTTCGACGACGGCGACGCGCTTCGGCTCGACCGCGAGAATGCCCGGCGGCACCTGTCCTTCGGTTACGGCGTCCACCGCTGCGTCGGCGCGCGCCTCGCCGAGCTGCAGCTGCGCATCCTGCTCGAGGAAATGGCGGCGCGGCGGATGCGCGTGACGGTCGCGGGCGAGCCCGAGCGCGTCCACGCCTGTTTCGTCCACGGCTTCCGCGCGCTGCCGGTGCAAATCGAGAAATATTGACGCGCGCTTGTAACCCGGCGGCCGCGTCATACGTATCAAAGGCATGATCGAACGTCGTTATCTTCTCGGCGGACTCGCACTCGGCGGCGCCGTCATTGGCGCGCCCATGCTTTTCGCCAAATCGGCGCGGCCCAAGGCGCAGGCCGGTTGGCAGCTCAGCGACGCCGAATGGAAAAAGCGCCTGTCGCCGCTCCAATATCGCGTGCTGCGCGAAGCGGCGACCGAGCGCGCCTTCACCAGCCCGCTCGACAAGGAAAAACGCGCCGGCACCTTCGTCTGCGCCGGCTGCGCGCTGCCGCTCTATTCGAGCAAGACCAAGTTCGACAGCGGCACCGGCTGGCCGAGCTTCTGGGCGCCGCTCAAAGGCGCGATCGGTACGTCGACCGACCGCGACCTCGGCTATGCGCGCACCGAAGCCCATTGCCGGCGCTGCGGCGGCCACCTCGGCCATGTCTTCAACGACGGGCCCAAACCGACGGGCAAGCGTTATTGCATGAACGGCGCCGCGCTCGCCTTCCGCGCGGCCTGATATATGGTCAAATTGAATAAGCTGTGTGCTCCGCGAAGGCGGGAGCCCATCTCCGGTCGGTGCTATTTCGAGCCGGCCGATGGTGTGTCCCCGCCTTCGCGGGGACACACCACCCTTTCAAAGATGATCATGCTTCGGGGCCTTCACCCGCCACACCGACAGCCCCGCGCGCGAGCCGATCGGCACCGCTTCGAGCCACGCCGGCGGCGTCTCCGCATAGAGCCGCGCCCCCAGCGAATCCTTCCGCGCGCGGCGATATTTGGTGAAGTCGTTCGCCGTGCGGCAAAAGACGATCAGCGTCGCCTGCTGCTGCCGCACCAGTACTTCGGCCTTGGCCGGATCGCCCGCGAAGGCGCGGATCGTGTCGGCCATCGCCTGGCTGTTGCGGTGATGCGGCGTCGCGACGAGGCTGTGCCGCGTCCAGAATATCAGCGGCGCGCCGAGGTCGATCGGCGTCAGCAGCGTCGTCGCTCGCAGATGATTGAGATCGGCGATCGCCGCGGGGTCGAGGCAGTTCGCCTTATAGGCGTTGGCTTCGGCCTTCTCTGCGGTTGCGCGTTCCTCCTCATCCTTGAGCGCGGGGACTACCGGCGTCAGCACTGCGGCGACCACCATGCTGCCGAGCAGCGGCAGCGTCAGGGCCGCCATCGCCGAGGCGAGGATGCGCGGCAGCGCCGACGAAATCGTCCGCGCCCACGTCCAGGCGCGCAGCCCGAGCCAGGAGCAGCCCGGCAAGGCGAAGAGATGCGCGGTCGACACGGTGCGGAAGACGAGCAGCGACAGCGCCGCCGCGCCGGCGAGCGCGACGATGACCGTCGCCCAATTCCTGCGATCCGCCGCATCGGTGCAATCGCGCCAGGCGAAAACCGCCCCCGCGAGGCCGACGATCGACGGCACGAGCACATGGATCATGTCGTGCGGCTTCGCGACCCACAACGGCTGGCCTTCGAGGACGTTGCGATACCAATATTGCACGACGATCGGGTCGAGCGCGGCGAAGGGCCCGTTCGCGCATTGCGGTTCGGTCCCGACCAGCGCGGCGGCCGCCGCGATACCCGCCAGCGCGAGCAAAGCGAAGCGGACCCAAGCCACGCCGGGATTCGCCCGCGCCGCGGCAAAACTCACAGCCGCCGCCGCGACAAACGCCGCCATATAGGGCGCCGAAAGCGAATCGCACCAGCTTCCGACAAGGCCCACCGGACCGCGCGTCACGAACTGGAGCAGGATCGCCCCGCCCGCGAGCGCGCCCATATAGCCGCACAGCCTAGCGCGATCCTCGCTCCGGCCATCGAGCGCCCAGCGCAAGGCGGCAAGCCCCGCGAACAGCGCCACGACGGGCAGCCCCTCGATCGACACCGCAAGCAGCGCCGCCGCGAACAGCCCGCCGAGCAGCCCCGCCTGCCACGATGCCGGGCGCAGCGCCTGCGCCATAACGAGCATCGCGAGGAATATCTGCCAGCCATGATGGTCGATGCGCAGCGGCCGGAACTGGACGAGGATATAGCCCGACATGATCAGGAACAACGGCACCACATAAGCGATTCGGCGGTCCGACAGGTTGCGGTAGCCGAGCGCGCAGGCGACGCTGAGCGCCGCACCGAGCAGCGGCGGCCACAGCGCCATCACGATCCGCTCGGCCATCGTCTGCCCGAACAAGGGCTTCAGCAGCAATATGCCCGCCGCAAGCGGCGCATCGACGAGGCGCGACCAGTGCATCAGCACCCCGCCCCCGGCCGGATTGACGCGATACTGCGCCAGATCCCACCAGCCTTGCCCCGCGAGCAGATCGCGCACCTGCGCCATGCGCATCGCATCGTCGGTATCGGAAAGGTCGAGCGCCCCGATCGCCTGCCATTTGGCGACGACCGCGATCAGGCTCATCAAGCCCCACACGATCAGCGCGATGCGGGCGGGCGTGAACCAGGGGCCGAGATGGATGCCGCCCGGATTTGAAGCGGACGGCGCCTCGCTCACGCCGCGGCCGCCCGGAACACGATATGGCGGCGCAGCAGATAGGTCGTCTGGAAACTCACGACGATTGCCGCGAGCTTGGCGAGCCGGGGGTCGAGCCCCAGCGCGCTGCCACCGCCGACGATCGCGGTCGTGACCGCGAGGCCGACGAGCGCCGAGCCGACGAAAAGCAGTTTCTGCCGATGCCGTTCACCCGTGCCGCGCGCTGCGGCACCGTCGGCGAAGACGAGCCGGCTCGAAATGACCCAATGGACGAGGATGCCCGCGCAATAGCCGGTCGCCGACGCCGTTACCGGCGCCATCCCGGCGTCGAGCAGCAGCAGGAACAGCCCCGCGTCGCTGCCGAGCGCGAGCCCGCTCGCGAGCAGATAGTTCAGCCAGCGGATCTCGCCGCGCCGCACCGACGCGATCAATTTGGCAATAGGTTGCATCGCGCGTCCCCCCGGCCCGATGCTCAGGCGGCCTTCGCGACGCGCGCCGGCACCTCGCGGACCGACGCCAGCGCGGCCTGTTCGCCCTCGGTGCCGCTTTCATGATATTCGGCGTCCTCGTTGACGCCCCAGATATCATAGAGTTTCTCGCCCGCGGCGATGTTGCGCACCGTCAGCATCGCGGTCATCATCGCATGATCCTGGTTGTTATAGCGGTGCATGCCGTTGCGCCCGACCATGTGCAGCGTCGGATAACGCGCCTCGAGTTCGCTGCGCATCGTCTCGACATGCGCGGCATAATCATCGTCATAGACGGGATAGGCCTTTTCCTGCCGCACGACCGCGCCGCCGACGACATCTTCGGGATCGCAAAGCCCCAGGATTTCCATTTCCTTCGTCGCCAGCGCGATGAGGCGCTCGTCGCTCGACGACCAGAGCCCGTCGCCCTCGAAGCAGAAATATTCAAGGCCCACGCACGCGATCGCCGGATCGGGCACCATTTCGGGCGACCAGCTGCGGAAATTCTGCACCCGGCCGACCTGCACCTTGCTGTCGTGGATATAGATCCAGTTGTCGGGAAACAGATCCTCCGAGCGGATCTTGAGCGCGACGGTCAGAAAGTCGCGATAATTGAGCTTCGGCGCGGCGCTGAGCGCGCACGCGGGCAGCGGATGGATTCGCGCCGCGAGCTCGCGCATCGGCGCCGAGCTGATCACATGGCCCGCATCGATCACGACATCGCCGTCGGGCCCGCTCGCGGTCATCCGCCAGCGCCCCGTCTTCTGGTCCTGCGTCAGCTGCTTGAAGCTGTGGCCCATCAGCACATGGTTACCGCCCGCGACGACCTTGTCGCGCGCCGCCTCCCACATCATGCCCGGGCCGAGCCGCGGATAGCGGAAGGTTTCGAGCAGGGTCTTGGTCGCCATGCCGTCGTTGGGCTTTTTGTTGAGCCCGAGGCTGCGTTTCAGCCCGTCGATCACGGCGCCGCCGAGGCTCAGCCCCTTGATGCGCTGCGCCGCCCAGTCGGCCGACATTTCGTCGCACGGCATGCCCCACACCTTCTCGGTATAGGTCTTGAAAAAGATCGAATAGAGCTTCTGCCCGAACTGGTTGATCGTCCAGTCCTCGAAACTGCGCACCTTCTTCTTCGGCAGCAGCTTCGCCTTGGCATAGCTCACCATGCACAAGGTCGACCGCACGACGCCGAGGTTCCACAGCGCCTCGAACGCGCGCAACGGATAGGAATAGAATTTGCCCTCATAATAGATGCGGCTCATTCGCGGCCGCTCGATGAAATCGTCGGGCAAAATCTCGTTCCACAGCTCGACGACTTCGCGGCTCTTCGAAAAGAAGCGGTGCCCGCCAATGTCGAAACGAAAGCCCTCATGCTCGACCGTCCGGCTGATCCCGCCAACGTAAACCGGATCCTTCTCGATCACGGTCACGCTATAGCCCTGCTGCGTCAGCAGATAGGCCGCGGTCAGGCCCGCCGGACCCGCGCCGATGATGGCGACGTCGGCGCTCGTCGGACGATTTTTCGACATTTGGGCGTTAGTCACGTGAATATTCCCCCACACAGATAACTCGCTGGGTCTCGCCATGGAGGAAACATGGCTAAGAACTGGTTAATACCGTGCGGGATTTCCCGTTGATCGCGCGCTTTCTCTATCGGGACGGAGGATGCGATAGACATGGAAGCTGCCCGACGAGAGCCGGGTTTCGGGTTTCAGCCAATCGATCCGATCCCGCGCCAGCAGCCGGGCTGCCAGTCCGTCGGGATTGCCCGGGGCCAGCCGCGCAAGCTCTTCGTCGCAGAATACCAGATATTGCGCCCCGCTCTCGCTGACCAAGGGCCTTGCAAGGGCCGGCGGGGCGAGAAAGGCCGACAGGACGCGGTGGAGTGTCGCATGGTTGCGGTGATGGCCGGTCGTGACCACGCTATGCGGCGTGCGCACCAGCAAAGTCGGCGCGATATTGACGGCGGAAAAGAGCAGCGCCGGAGGTTCGTCGGCCAGCGCGATGGTGCTCCGGTCCAGACAGGTCGGCGCCGCGCTCGCCACCGCGGGCGATCCGGCTTGCAACGACATCAATCGAAAGCCCAGCGCCATATCGACCGTCGGGATCGCAAGCATGAACAGCAGAACCCCGCCCAGCCGGCGTAGCGAATTCGGCTGGGCATCGGCGCGGCGCCACAGCGCGGCCGCGAGCGCGGCAAAGGCCGGAATCATGAAGGCGTGCGCCACCGCGATCGTTCGCACGACCAGGCAGGCCATGATCGCGCCGAACGATATGACGAGCGCCAGTCGCACCCGGTTTTCGCTTTCGGGGCGGTCCCGCGCCTGGCCGCACGCCCACAGGCTCGCCGCGACACCCACCACGGTCGGAATGGCATAGCCGAGCATTCTCGCCGGCGTTTGCACCCACAAGGGTCGCCCTTCGAAAATCGGATCGTACCAATAGGTCCGCACGAACGGCTCCAGTTCGCCGAAAGGTCCGCCCAGACAGGACGGCCCCGTCAGGGCGAATCCGGCCGCCGCCGCCATGCCCGCGACCAGCACGACGCCCAGGCGCTGCGCCAGCGACGTGGCCGGGCGCAACGAGATAGCGATCACGAATATCGTGCCGGCCAACGCCGCGGCGAGAATATAGGGCAACGAAAAACTGTCGCAAAAAACGCTCGAGAGATAGGCGGGCCCGCGAAACGGCAGCGACCACAACGCGGGAAGCAGGATCATCCCCGCGGAAAAGCCGCGCAGCCGATCCGCCTTCGACGGATCGTGCAACCAGTCGAACACAAAAAGCGCCCAGAAAAACCCCAGAAACGGAAAGCCCTCTAGCGAAATCTCGACATATATGCTGGCGATCAGGGCGGACAGCAATCCGTTGCCGATGGTCGCCGGCCGCAACGCGAGCCACAATAGCGTGACCGAGAGCAGGATCTGCCAATTGTGATGATCGATGTTGAGCGGCGCGAAATGATGGAGATAGCTGATCGTCGTGGCCGCGATCGCAAGACCGAAAAATACCGAGGCGCGATCGCCCAGCATCTGTAATATTCGCGAAAGGACGAGCAGCAGGGGCAGCGCCAGCAGCGGCGGATAGGCCGCCAGCACCAGGCGCTCGGCGGTCCGGGCCTCGACGAAAAGGCCAATAAGCCAGATCGACCCGGCAATCGGCGCGTCGATAAAGCGCGACCAATGCGTCGGTCCGCCGCCGCCCCCCGGATTCGTCCGGTACTGCGTCGTGTCGAACCAATTCTGTCCGGCGACCAGATCGCGGACCTGCGCCAGTCGCATCGCATTGTCGGGATCGGAAAAGCTCAGATGAGCGATCGCATCGCGGTTCAGGAACAGGCTGGCACCGAAAAAACCGCACCACAGGATCAGCGCAAACCGGTCGGGGGACAGGGACGAACGCGCGCGCCCGCCTTCCCGCGCTTTTGCTATCGTTCCGGCCATCGGTATCCCCCTCCGGCCGTTCCAGCCCGCAATCCGTCATAGGCTTGGCGCTCTAAAAACCGGTTAATAGCGCGCTAGGGATTTCAAAATATACGGATTTTCTCGCCGTCCCTTGTCGCGGCGCTTGGTCGGCGGGCGAACCTGCGGTAAGCTGGCACGGGCCAAGGAGGCGCACATGGCAGGCGGTCTGGCAATCGTATTGAGCGGCGGCGGCGCGAAGGGCGCCTTCCAGGTCGGCGTCGTCCACGAACTCGTCGTCAATCGCGGGGTGCAGCTCGACATCGTCGCCGGCGTCTCGACCGGCGCGATCCAGGCCTTGGGCGTCGCACAGAACGATGTCCCCGCGCTGCTCGACGCCTGGCTCGGCATCCGCGGCAACAGCTCGATCTACAAATCGCGCCCGCTCGGCGTCGTCGGCGGGTTGCTCGGCGAAGACGCGCTCTACGACACCGGACCCTTGAAGCGCCTGCTCAAAAACTTCGCGAACGAAGCGAAACTGCGCGCGAGCGGGCGCAAACTCCTGCTCGGCGTCGTCAATCTCGGCACCGGCACCTATCGCACGATCGACGAAAGCGTGCCCGGCATCCACAATTGGGTCTATGCGAGCTGCGCGATGCCGCTCTTTTTCGATCCCTTGAAGACGCGCGCGGGCGACGGGACCGAGGAACAATGGGTCGATGGCGGCGTGCGCGACGTCACCCCCTTGAGCTCGGCGCTCGACATGAACCCGCGCGGCGTGATCGCGGTGCGCGCCTCGCCCGCGCCGCAGCCCGGCGCGGTGCGCACCTTCCCCAACCTCATCAAGATCGGGCTGCGCGCGGTCGACATCCTCCAGTCGGAGGTGTCGGCGAACGACCTCGCCGGCGCGGCGTTGATCAACGACCTCATCGCCGCGCGCGAGGCGCAGCTCCGCGCGCTCCAGAGCGAGGACATCGGCGGCGCGCAGGCGGCGCGCATCCTCCGCCCGCTCGACGTCCAGATCGCGCGCTATCGCTTCGCGCCGATCCGCATCATCGAGCCCGAGGAAGAAGTCGCCGAAACGCTCGAATTCGATCCCGCAAAGATCCGCGCCGCGATCGACGCCGGCCGCCGCGCCGTCGACCGCGAATGGGACGCGCTCGAGCCGCTGCTGAGCTGAGATGGCGGGTTTCGGCCGGGAGCGGACCTACTTCTCCCCTCCCTTTTGGGGAGGGGCCGGGGGGGGGTGGGTAGCCGCCGAAGGCCGCACTCTTCCTTCTGGCTCGCTGCGCTTGCGCACCCACCCCTCGCCCCTCCCTAAAAGGGAGGGGAATGTCAGCTTTCCACCCCTAAGCCGTCATTCCCAACCAGCCCGCAACCGCGCCGCCCGCCACAACCGCCGGCGCGACCCAAACGGCCTTGAAACGCCACACCACCGCGAGCGCCGCCGCAAAGAGCAGCAGCGCGAACAGTGGTTCCGCGACCCGCGCGCCCACCGCCTGCCCCAGCTGCACGAAAGTTGCGGCGATGATCCCGACCACCGCGGCGGCGACGCCCGCCAGCAGCCGGTGCAACGCGGGATTCTCGACGATCGCCTCGAGCCGCTCGAACAGGATCAGCGAAAAGGCGAAAGCGGGCAGAAACATACCCGCGGTGATCGCCAGCGCACCCCCCGGGCCGCCCGCGACATAGCCGACGAAGGTCGCGAAGATGACCAGCGGCGCGGGAAGCACCCCCGCGAGCGCGATGCCGTCGAGGAAGGTCCCGTCGCCGATCCAGCCGCGCCCGACCGTATCGGCGCGAACATAGGGGATCGCGGCATAGGCGCCGCCAAAGGTTAGCAGCCCGCCTTTCAGCCCGGCGATGAACAAGGCCGTCAGCGTCACAGGCGCCGCTATATTCCCCGCCGGAGCCGACCCGGTGATCAGGCGAAGCGCCGCCGCCACGCCAACCGCGGCCATGACGACCAGGATCGCTGCGACCGGGCGATGCGAAGCGGCATAGGCCAGCCCCCCGGCGACGAGCGGAATCCAGAAAGGCACCCCCGCCAGCGTGGCGAGCAGGCTCGTGGCCGCAAGCAGCGCGAGCAGCCGGTCCTCGACGATATGCTCGCCGATCCGGACGACGGCGCGCAGGATGATCGCGAGCACGACGAGCTGCACGCCGAGCAGCACCCCCGACAAGCCGGCCTTGCCCGCAATCCAACCGACATAGAGCCACCCCGCGACGAGCATCAGCGCCAGCCCCGGCAGCATGAACCCCAGCCCCGCGAGCAGCCCGCCGATCCGGCCGCGCGCGACCATGCCCAGATGCACGCAAAGCTCGTGCGCCTCGGGCCCGGGCAGGACCTGCAGCACCGCGAGCAGCCGGTTGAAGCGCGCCGGCTCGATCCAGTGCTCCTCCTCGACGAGCGCGTGCCGGATCATCGCGATCTGTGCGACCGGGCCGCCAAAGGCGAGGAAACCGAAACGCAGGAATTTCAGGAACAGCGCCGCCAGGCCGAGCTGTGACGGGGGGACGGGGGCAAGGTCGGTGGTCATCTCAACGCTCCGGACGCCGCGAAGCGCGGCGGGGGAACGGAACTTGGGCGAGCCCTCGCCTGAACGGGCGTCCGCGTCGGCCCGTTGCCGCCGATATCATCCGAAGCGGCGGTGAAGTCAATCGCGGCGCCCGAGTCCGCCCACGTCCTCGGCGATCGCGGCCGTCCGCGCGGCGTCGTTATCTGTTTACCGATCGGCGCGCTTGCCGGGCCTTATCACAATATTCGCCGCGTCGGGCGCACGCCGCCTCCAGCGCCTGGATCGATTTTTCCCATTGATCGGCGACATAGGGGTCCTTTGCGATGATCGGCGAGTAAACCTCTCTGTTCTGCGTGCGTTGGGGCGGGCTGTGGTCGATCGAAGGCCGGCTGCCGCCTTCCTTGCGCGGCGACGGCACGGCGGATACGAGCGCCGCAAAAAGGCCCGCCGCCGCTAACAGGAGACCCATCGACACCGCTATCCACGCCGCTTTTCGCACATCATGCCTTTCACGGACCGACGTCGTCGCGATCATCGTCGCCGTGCTTCATCTCTTTCGCGGCTGGGCGCGGCAAGCAAATTATCTGCTTTTCGGATCGGTTACGGTTCTGCATCGCCCTCGCGCGGCGGGCCGCGCGCGCTGCTGATTCCCGGCGCCGCGCCGCCCGCCGCAACCTTACGCAGCGGCTTCAGCACCACCGTCCCCAGCCGCACGCGCGGCGTCGCCTTGCCGGAAACCGCACTCATCGCGAAACCGCTGTCGAGCCGCAGCGCCGCCGCCGACGCCGGACCCAGCCGCACCGTGTAACGCCCGTAAGCGACGCCTTCGAACAGAAAATAGCCGTCGAACTCGGTCAGCGTCGCCGCGCGCACCCGCCCTTCGGCGTCGACCAGTTCGACGCGCAGCCCCTCGACCGGATTGCCGCCGTCGCGCCGGAATATCCCCTCGATCTCGCCCGCCGCGACCATCGGCAGCGCGACGCGCGTCGCGACCCCCGGCCGCGGCGCGACCACCACCCCCGGCAGCGCGGGCTGGACATAGGGATCGGGCAGGCTCCCCGCATCGATTCCGATCATCACCGGACGAAAGGGCTCGAGTCCATCGATCGTCCCGCGCCCCTCCTTGTCGGTGGCGGCATCGACAAAGGCGTTGCCCGCGGTCAGCGGCACGCCGGGCAGCGCCGCTTCGCCCGGCTGGCGGACGCCGTCGCCATTTTCGTCCATCCAGACATCGGCGATCACCTGCCCGCGGCTCGCGAGCTTTTCGCTCGATACGCGCCAGCCACCGTCGCTTCCCGGCCCGAAACTGAATGCAAGCGCCAGCGACGCCGCGACCGACCCATCGCTCGCAACCTCGCCGAAACCCGACAACTGCAACTTGTTGAATCGGCGCGTATAACCGAGCCCGGCGCGCGCGCGATCGAGCCCGCGGTCATAACCGAGTTCGGCGCGCCATTCGGCCTCGCCCTTCCCCGCCCATTCGCCGATCAAGGCCATCCGCGTGTCGCTATTGCCGCCCGACAGCGCAAAGCGCGCCTCGCCGCGGACGCGCACCCGCCCGATGCGGGCGTTGGCCAGCAGGCTCGCGATCAGATTGTCGGGCGGGTCGGGACCGGCGGGCGCTTTCGTCCGGCTCCAGTCGAGCTGGCCGGTGAAGGTCATCGCGCGGAAACTCGCCGACGCGCGCGCGCTCGCCTCGACACTGTCGCCCCCCGACCATCGCTCGACCTGCCGCACGTCGAAGTGCAGCGGCAATATCGTCCGCCCGAGCTTCACCGACTGGTCGACCGACACCGAATATATCGCGTTGATATTGCCCAATAAGCGGTCCGACACGAACCCGCCCCAGCCGCGCATCGCATCGGCGCGCACATAAGTCTCGCCGAACGCCGCGAGCCAGCTCGCGCGCGCGGCGACGCCGCCCTTCTGTTCATAGCTGCCGCCGACCTCGAGCAAGGTCGGTCCGATCGAGCGCCGCAAGGCGACCTCGCCATAATTGTGGCGGACATTCTCGATCAACAGGCTGTGCAGATAGGCCGAAGCCGATGTGCGCGTGTCGAGCCCGCGCTCGATCCCCGCCGTCCCGCGCCAGCCGCGCCGGAACGCGCCGCCGCGCCGGCCGCCGAATTCGATCAGGTCGGCATTTTCCTGCGCGAAGCCCGCCCAATACCAGGTCTGCTGCGGCGGGATCGAATCGAGCCCCACCTGCACCTGCTTGATCTCGCGCCGCACCTGCCCCTGCGGTCCGTACAGCACGATCTCGAAGCGGTTCGCGCCATATTGCAGTGGCACGTCGATAAACTCGTAACGCCCGTCGCCATTCGGGCTCGTGAACGCGAGCAGCTGGCCGTTGCGATAAAGTTCGGCGTCCCATCCCGCCGGCAAATCGCCGCGAAAATCGGTCTTGTCGAAAGCGTCGGGGCGCTCGACCGGGCGATTGGTCAGCACCGCGCCGCGCCCCGGCGCCGACGCCGCGACGATTCCTGTCGACAGCAGGCTGACGTCGCCGACGCCATAATGCGTTGCCTTCAACGGCCCGAGCAGCCGCCCTTGCGCGTCGGTGCGATAGAGCCGCATCCGCAGACTGTCGGGCACGCCCTCATTGTCCGACGACAGCCGCGCGTCGAAGCTCTGCGCGAGCAGCTCGCCCGCCGCGAAAATCTCGTAGCGTGCCTGGACATAGGATCCGCCGCGCTTGTCCGACACCGCACCGGCCGACGCGACGACATCGACCGAGGGCGTTGCCCACGCCGCGTAAGGCCGCGCCGCCTGCGGCAGAGTGGCAAGATCGAATTGCGCGCGCGGGCGGATCGACGCCGCGCGCGCGCGCCGCTCGGCGGCGAGCTGGAACGGCAGCTTTTCCTTGGCATCGACGCGCAGCACCGCGTTCGACAGATCGGCGGTCAGCGGCACCCCCAGCCACGCGTTCAAGCTGTCCAAATCGACGCACCAGCCCGCCGCCGTGTCGCGAATCGTCGTCGCGGCGAGACGAAATGTCTGGCTCCCCGCGCGCACCTCGCCCGTCTCGCGGTCGATCGTCAGGCCGCGCCGCTCGTCGAACACCCAGCCGGTTGCGCGGCGCAACTTCCGATCGACCCGCACCGCGAGATCGAGCGCGAGCACGACATCGGCCAGGTCGACGCAAATCCCCTGCGGCGTCTGATACCCGCGCACCCCGTCGCCGAGCCGATATTGTCCCGACCGCACATCGAACAGCCAGCTGTCGTCCGCGTTCGGCGCCCACACCGCGGAGGAAGGGGAAACCGGCATCCGATCAACGGCTTCGGCGCTGGCGGGCGCGAGGCCCGCCAGCGCCAGCGCGGCGACGATGAAGCGCCCCCACCGCATCACGGCCGCGCCTGAACTGTCCCTCCGCTTCCTACTTCACGACCCGCTCGGCCTCGTCGATCGTGCCGCCGCCAATCTCGCGATCCTCCGAATAGCGGATGCGCACCGGCCCCTTGAGCTTCGCCGCCACCTCGCCGGGCACGCGCAGCGACACCGTGCGCGCGGCGACCTCGGGATAAACCGCGATCCCGCGCGCGACGAGCAGCGGCTCGGCCACCCCCGCCCGCGTCACCTCGATATCGCCATAGACCGATCGGTTTCCGCTCCGCGAAAGATCGAAATTGAACGCCGGCCCGTCGGCGCCCTCGCTCACCCACGCGTCGCCAATCGCCGCCTCGGCGCCGAGGTCGCCGACGCGCACGATCACCGGGATCGTGATCCCGTAGATCGGCGTCAGCGCGATCGACACCCCCGTGCTCGCGGGCTTCGCTTCGGCCGTCGCCGGCACCGCGTCGGGAACCGCGCGAAACAGCATATGCGCGCGATATTCGCCCGGCGGCGTCCCTTCGGGCACGCGCACCCCGACGCGCACCACCTGCGGCTGGTTCGGCGGCAAGGTCACACGCCGCGGGCTGAAGACGATCATGTCGAGCGCCGCGCGCTCGGCCGCGGTGACATTCTCCTCGACGATCTCGTCGAGCCCGCCCGCCGCGGTCATCCGCTTGATCTCGAGGCTGATACGATAGGTCGCGGGCGCGCTGCCGATATTGTTGAGCACCACCTCGGTCCCGCGCGATCCGTCGAGGATCACGCGCGTCGGCGCGACGAGCAGGTCGCCCGCCGCATGGACGGGAGCAGCCGCGGCGCCGAGCGCGGCCGCGGTGAACAGGCCAAAGGCCTTCAGAAAGCGAAACATTGGTCACGATCCCCACAATCGTCCGGGAAGCGGCCCCACACCGTCCCGATGGTCGCCCCCCGCTTGCGCCGACATGGTTGATATTTCGCTAACCATCACCCTCGACCGCGCAAAAAAAGGGGCCGCCCGGCGCGTGCCCGGCGGCCCATTTCAAACGGCTGGCGGATCGAAGCCCGCCAGCTCCCCCCAAATTCACTGATAGTTGGCGGTGACGTTGAACGTCCCCGAATAGTCGCCCGACGCCTGATTGGCACCGACGCTCAGCGTGCCGCCGACCTGAAAACTGCCGCCGGTGGCGCCCAGCGTGATGTTCGGCGCCGAATAGGTCAGCGTCGACGTCATGGAGCCGCCGAGCGACCCGTTGAGCGTCACGCTCGAATCGCCGCCGACGAGCACGACCGCGCCGCTCGTGCCCGCGACGTCGAAGCTGCCGGCGGCGGCCGTGCCCGTGCAGGTCAGCCCCGCGCCGCAGGTCACCCCGCCCGCGGTCGACACCGCGACGGTCGACGCGGTCGCGCCGCTGATGATCGTCGCATATTGCAGGTCGCTGGTCTTGGTGAGCGTGATCTGGCGAAGAATCTTGGCCGTCGCCGTGCCCGTGGCCGTCGCCGCCTGCGCCGCCGGGGCGTTTATCGCGAGGGCAGCAATCGCGGCGCCCAGCAGGGCGCGCTTCATTCCATGGTATTGCATATGATTTGGTCCCTTGAATTCGGTCTAGAGTCGAATGGAAATCCCACACCATTCACCGCCCTGTTTAGGCGGGGACCTCTTCAGGCTTTGCCAGCAAGCTTGGTTAACAGCGCGACAAGGACTGGCCCGCGCACCGCAATATATCATATATAAATCAAGTAGTTACGGAAAAATCATGAGCGGGTCGAGAACCACCTTCCCCGCGCCGGCGGCCCGATCCGGCACATTTTAACGCGCGCAATGGCGCGAATCAGATCCCCTCGCCCGAGAGCCGCTGGCAGATCATGTCGAGCTGGTCGAGCGACGCGAATTTCAGCGTCAGCGCGCCCTTGCCCTCGCCGGCATATTGAATCGCCACCCCGATCCCGAGCAGTTCGGACAGATGGCGTTCGACCGCGACGATGTCGGGGTCGCGCCCCGATGCCGCGATCGCGCCCGAATCGGCGGGCGCCTTGCGCGGCGCGTCGCCGCCCTTGCCCGCGCGCACCAGCGCCTCGACCGCGCGCACCGACAGGCCTTCCTTCGCGACGCGGCGCGCGATCGCTTCGGCGTCTTCGGCACCGATGAGCGCGCGCGCGTGACCCATCGCGAGCGATCCGTCGCCGACGAGCGCCTGCACGGCTTGGGGCAGATCGAGCAGGCGCATCAAATTGGCGACATGGCTGCGCGACTTGCCGACCAGCTTCGCCAGCGCTTCCTGATTATGACCGAAATCCTCGATCAGCCGGCGATAGGCGCTCGCCTCTTCGATCGCATTGAGGTCCTGGCGCTGGATATTCTCGACCAGCGCGATCTCATAGGTCGCGGCATCGTCGAGCTCGCGCACGAGCGCCGGAATCTGGTGCAGCCCGGCGCGCTGCGCCGCGCGCCAGCGCCGTTCGCCCGCAACGAGTTGGAAACCCTCGCCATCCGGCGCCCGGCGGACGATGATCGGCTGCAACAGTCCGCGCAGCCCGATCGAATCGGCGAGCTCGGCGATCGCATTCTCGTCGAAATGGCGCCGCGGCTGCCCGGGCAGCGGCCGAATCGCGCCGACGGGGACATGCTGCACCGCATCGCCCGCCACCGGCGCCGCGCGCGCCGCGCTTCCCGGCGTCGCGAGCACCGGCGCCTCGACCGCGGCGTCGCCGAACAGCGCGTTCAGCCCGCGGCCCAGCCCCGAAGGACGCTTGCGAATCGGCGTTGCGCCACTTTCTTTTTCATTATCAGCCATTTATGCCGCCTTGCGGATTTCGGGGAGCCGGTCGATCAGCTCGCGCGCGAGCGCGATATAGGCCGCCGACCCGGCGCAACGATGATCGTAGATCAGCGCCGGCAGGCCGTGGCTCGGCGCTTCGGACAGGCGCACATTGCGCGGGATCACCGTGTCGAACACCACCGGGCCCAGCACTTCGCGCACATCGTCGGACACTTGATCGGTCAGCCGGTTGCGCCGGTCGAACATGGTCAGCGCGACGCCGAGGATCGACAATTTCTGGTTGAAGCGCTCGCGCACGCGCTCGACCGTGGTCAGAAGCTGGCTCAGCCCCTCGAGCGCGAAAAATTCGCACTGGAGCGGCACGATCAGCGATTCGGCGGCGATCAGCGCGTTGAGCGTGAGCATCCCCAGCGAAGGCGGACAATCGATCAGGCAGATGTCCCACTGCCCCGCTTCGGCGCCCGACAGCGCTTGCTGGAGCCGGTGGAGCCGGTCCTGAAATTCGATCAGCTCGATCTCGGCGCCCGACAGGTCGACCGTCGCGCTGACGATGTCGAGCCGCGGCACCGCGGTCGCGATCGCGCATTCGGCGACCGTCGCGTCGCCGCGCAGCAATTCGTAACTCGAATATTCGCGTTGCGACTGCTTGATCCCGAGCCCCGTCGAGGCATTGCCCTGCGGATCGAGGTCGATGATCAGCGTGCGCCAGCCGGTTGCCGCGAGCGCGGTCGCCAGATTGATCGCCGTCGTCGTCTTGCCGACCCCGCCCTTCTGGTTCGCCACGGCAATGCGGATCATCGCTTTCCTCGCTGTTTTGCGCCGATCCGCCCCTGACCCACCAATATCTGACTGTCGGCGTCGGTGCGGCTTTGTTCCACGTGGAACATTCTCTGCCATGCCTCGGGCAGCAAAGCCAGTTCCTTAACCGCGTTTCGGCCCTTTGGCAGCAACCAGCGCGTCGATTCGGTGGAAAAACGGGTGGATAAGGTGATGAGCTTGTCGAGCGGCGCGAAAGCCCGCGCGCTGATCGTCGCCGCAGGCCGCGCTCCGACGCGCTCAAGCGGCATCTCGGCGACCTCGACATGGGCCAGATCGAGCTCGGCTGCGACGTGCCGCAGAAAATCGCACCGCCGCTTGCGCGATTCGACGAGCAGCATCGGCCGCTCCGACAGGATCGCGACCACCAGCCCCGGCAGCCCCGGCCCGCTCCCCAGGTCGATCCAGAGCCCCTCGCCCTCGCGCGTGTCGAACGACAGCAGCTGCGCGCTGTCGGCGATATGCCGCACCCAGATCGTCGGGATCGTCGACGCGGAAATCAGATTCTGCTGTGTGTTTTCGGCGATAAGCATGCCGACGAAGCGTTCGATCTTCGTCCATTGATCGCCGGTCGGTGCGAATTTCTCTTCGAGCCAAGACCGAGACCCTTCTTCGCTGTTGAGGAGTCCATTCGTCATATATCGTCTTCGGTAAGCAGCATCACCGTAGGCAGAGGCATGCCACGCTTCCCCTTAAATCGGCTACGTCGGTACTCGCTTTGATATTCCCGCCTTTGCTTCGCCACTTCATACAGAACGATCCCGGAACTGGTCCCAAGGTTTAGGCTTTCGATCATCCCGAACATCGGTATTGCGACGCACATCTCGCTGCGCTCGACGGCAAGATCGCTGATGCCCCGTTTTTCATTACCGAACCACACGGCAAGCTTCGCGTGCTGCTTGTAATCGCCCTCATGCAGGTAGCGGCTCTGCTTTCCTTTGACATGAGGCGATGTAACGATCGATACGAAACCCCGCTTTTCCAGATGATCTAAGCACTCCTCCGTGCTGTCGAAGCGTTTGACGAAGGTCCATTTCACAGCCGAAACAGAGGTCTGGGAAAGCGATTTGCGCGAACGCATATCCTGCCAATTGTCGGGCAGCGACTTACGTGGATCAACGATATAGACCTTCTCGACACCGAGCGCATTGGCATTGCGAACGACGGTTCCTATGTTCCGAATGTCGGAAGGGCTTTCGATTACGGCGATTAGATTCTTGCAGCGAAACGCCCGAATCGCATCGGCGCGATCACGAACCGATGCCTTGGATCTCGTTGCCTCGTCAGCTTTTTCTGGTTCTTCTGTCTGCATAGAACCGGTCTAGCAGGCTCGCCGCGGGGTTCAACGACCTCGTCCTGATGGTCTCAAGCCGCCGCCCGCCGGCGGCTATGCACCATGATCGCGGTCAGCGCCGCCGGCGTCACCCCGTCGATCCGCGCCGCCTGCCCCAGCGTCTCGGGCCGCGCCTTTGTCAGCCGCTCGACCATCTCGCGCGACAGTCCCCCGATCGCGGCATAATCGAGCGCCGGGTCAAGCAGTATCGCCTCGTTCGCCGCGAGCGACCGCAGCTCGGCGTCCTGCCGCGCGATATAGGGCGCGTAATGTGCGTCCTCGGCGACTTCCGAAAGGATCGCCGGATCGATCGATACGAGTTCGGGCGCGAGCACAGCGAGCCGCGCCATCGTCATATCGGGATAGCGCAGCAGATCGATCCGCTTGCGCGCGATCCCGTCGCCGGGCAGCGCCAATCCGATCGCGACATAGTCGGCGGTCATCACCGGCGCATCGAGCAGAGCTTCCGCCCGCGACCGTTCGGCCCGCCGCTCCGCAAACTGCGCCGCCGTCGCCGGGCCAACGAGCCCCAGTGCAATCCCCCTCGGGGTCAGCCGCGTCGCGGCGTTGTCGGCACGCAGCCGCAGCCGATATTCGGCGCGCGCGGTGAGCATCCGGTACGGCTCGGTCACCCCCTGCAGCACCAGATCGTCGACCATCACCCCGATGTAGGATTCGGACCGGTCGAGGATCAGCGGGTTGCGGCCCTGCGCGGCGAGCGCGGCATTCGCCCCCGCTACCAGCCCCTGCGCCGCCGCTTCCTCATATCCCGTCGTGCCGTTGATCTGCCCCGCACACCACACGCCCGGCATCGCGCGAACCTGCAACGTCCGGTCGAGCGCGCGCGGATCGATATGATCATATTCGACCGCATAGCCCGGAACGACCATCTCGACCGTCTCGAGCCCCTCCATCGTGCGCAGCATCGCGAGTTGAACGTCGGCGGGGAGCGAGGTCGAAATCCCGTTCGGATAGACGAGGAAGCTATCGAGGCCTTCGGGCTCGAGAAACACCTGATGCCCGTCGCGGTCGGCGAAGCGGTGGATCTTGTCCTCGATCGACGGACAATAGCGCGGCCCTGCCGCCCCGATCGCGCCGGTGAACAAAGGCGAGCGGTCGAGATTCGCCGCGATGATTGCGTGGCTTTCGGCGTTGGTGCGCGTGATCGCACAGAAAATCTGCGGCACCGTGCGTTCGCTGTTCCACGTGGAACAGGTCCAGCGCGCACCCGCGGCGCTGTCCGACGCCTGCTCTTCTAGCCGCCCCCAGTCGATCGTCCGCCCGTCGAGCCGCGGTGGCGTCCCCGTCTTGAGCCGCGCCATCGGCAGATGTGCGGCGCGCAATTGCTCGGCGAGCCGATGCGCGCCGGCTTCGCCAATGCGCCCACCCTCCATTCGCTCTTCGCCGCGAAACAATTTCCCGCCGAGAAAAGTGCCGGTTGCAAGCACGACCGCATTTGCGATCAGGACCGAACCATCGGCCAGCTCTAGACCCTCGACGCGTCCGTCATCCGACAACCGCAGCGCCGCCGCTTCGCCCGCGACGACGGCGATATTCTCCTCGGCCGCGAGCAGCGTTTGGATCGCGTCGCGATATAGTTTGCGGTCGGCCTGGATGCGCGGCCCCTGCACCGCCGCGCCCTTCGACGCGTTGAGCATCCGGTAATGGATCGCCGCGCTATCGGCCGCGCGCGCCATCCAGCCGTCGAGCGCGTCGACCTCGCGCATTAGATGGCCCTTGCCGAGGCCGCCGATCGCCGGGTTGCACGACATCGTCCCGATCAGCGCGGGGTCGAAACTGACGAGCGCGACGGACGCGCCGAGCCGAGCCGCCGCCGCGGCGGCCTCGGTCCCGGCGTGTCCGCCGCCGACGACGATGACATCGAAAATTGCGCTATCGTGCATGATGGCGGCGCGCATAGCGCAAAGCGCGTATCGAATCCACCGCGCTGCTTGCCGCTCGATGTTTCACGTGAAACATCATTTCCCGATGCAGAAACGGCCGAACAGCGCGTCGAGCATCTCCTCGACCCCCGCGCGCCCGGTAATGCGGTCGAGCGCCGTCGCGGCGAGCCGCAGCCGCTCGGCGAGCAGGATCAGGTCGCCGGCCTCGCGCGACCCCTCCTCGACCACAAGCCATTGTTTTGCTTCGGCAAGTGCGGCGCGCTGGCGCTGGCGCAGCGCTGCCTCGTCCTCGCGCGGCAGCAACGTCCGCGCCATCTCGACGATCATGCGATGCAGCCTGTCCATCCCCTCGCCCGTCGCCGCCGACAGCGTCAGGTCGCAATGCTCCGCGTCCGCCTCGGCCGCCGCATCGCCGCGCCAACGATCGGCCTGCGCCGCGATCAGGATCGTTCGCGGATGATCGGGAACCGCCTTCGGCGCCCCGAGCCACAGCAAAATATCCGCCGCCTCGACCGCTGCCTTCGCACGGTCGATCCCGATCGCCTCGATCGCATCGGCACCTTCGCCGCGAATCCCCGCCGTATCCGAAAAGCGCATCGCGATGCCGTCGAGCGCCAGCGGGGTTTCGATCACATCGCGCGTCGTTCCTTCGACGGGCGACACGATCGCCAGCTCTCGCTGCGCCAAGGCATTGATTAAAGTGGATTTTCCGGCATTTGGCGGCCCCGCGATCACCACCGACAGCCCCTCGGCGATCACCTCCGCCGCCGGCCGCGCCAGCCATGTGCCGAGCTCGTCCGAAAGCTCCGCCATCCCCGCAATCAAACGCTGCGCGGCACCTTCGCCAACTTCGACGTCATCCTCGTCGGCGAAATTGAGCTCGGCCTCCGCCCCCGCCATCAGGGCGAGCAAGTGCTCCTGCCACCCCGCGACCGCGCGCGACACATGCCCGCTCGCCATTCCCAGCGCCTGCACCCGCTGGCTCTCGGTCTCGGCCGCGAGCAGGTCGGCCAGCCCTTCGGCCTCGGCAAGGTCGATCCGGCCGTTCTCGAACGCGCGCCGCGTAAACTCGCCCGCCTCGGCGCGGCGCAACCCCGGCATCGCCGAAAGCGCCGCCTCGACCGCCGCGACCACCGCGCGCCCGCCGTGCAGATGCAGCTCGGCCAGATCCTCGCCCGTCGCCGTCGCCGGGCCCGGGAACCACAGGATCAGCGCGCGGTCGAGCGCCGCACCATCGGCATCGTTCAACCCCACCAGGATCGCGCGGCGCGGCGCCGGCAGGCGTCCCGCGAGCGCCTGCAGCGCCGCCCCGGCCGCCGGTCCGCTCACACGCACGACGCCGATCGCCGCCGGCGGCATCCCGCTCGACAGCGCGAAGATCGTATCGCTTACAGGATTTTGGTTCAGCTCTTGCGCCCCTTGGCGGGCTTGTCATCGACCGCCGCATCGCCCGGCTTCGCGCCGCCCATCAATCCGCCACCGAATTGACCGAGCAACGACTGGACCAGCCCCAGCCCGCTCTCGCCCATCGGCACCCAGGTCTTGACCATCGACTGGACCATGTCGGGGGTGATCCCCTTCGCCATCAATTCCTTGACGCGGTCGAGGTAGATATCGTGGAGCGGCTCGAGATCGGGAAGGCCGAACAGGCGGCGCGCCTCCTCGGGGGTGCAATCGATCTCGATATTGAACTTCATCGCCTGTCTCCGCGCCGAAAAATGCCGGTTAGCCGCTTGAGCCCTGCTCATCGCGCCGCTAGCTTCGCGCTTTCACCACAAAGAAGCAAGAGACAGGAGAGCTCCCCACATGGCCGCGACCAACACCCAGATCCCGACGCTCGACGGCGCCGGCACCCTTCCCGCCTATGTCGCGCGTCCCGACGCCGACAGCACGCGCGCGATCATCGTCATTCCCGAAATTTTCGGGGTGAACGAAGGCATCCGCAAGAAATGCGACGACTGGGCGGCCGAAGGATATCTCGCGATCGCACCCGACATCTTCTGGCGCTTCGCCCCCGGCGTCGAGCTCAGCCCCGATATCGAGGCCGAATTCCAGCAGGCGCTCGGCTATTTCGGCCAATATGACGCCGACGACGGGGTCAAGGATATCGAGGCGGCGATCCACTGGTTGCGCGGCGAAGGCGCCGAAAGGATCGGCTGCGTCGGTTTCTGCCTCGGCGGCCGCCTTGCCTATATGGCGGCGACGCGCACCGATATCGACGCATCGGTCGGCTATTATGGCGTCATGATCGACCAGATGCTGAACGAGGCGCATGCGATCGCCAATCCGCTGATGCTCCACATCCCGACCGAGGATCATTTCGTCGATCACGCGGCGCAGAAAAAGGTGCACGAGGCGCTCGATCCGCATCCGAAGGTCACGCTCCACGACTATCCGGGGCTCGACCATGGCTTCGCCGCGACGATGGGCAATCGCCGCGACGAGGAAGGAGCGCAACTCGCGGACGGCCGCACGCGCGCCTTCTTCGCCGAGAAGCTCGCATGACGGGCCATGCGGGTCTCGCCGCCTGGCACGCCTATATGGCGGGCGGCGGCGACCCGCAGGCCTTGCGCGACCTGCTCGCCGAGGATGCGGTGTTCCACTCGCCCGTCGTCCATACGCCGCAGGAAGGGCGCGACAAGGTCTTCGCCTATCTCCACGCCGCGAGTCACGTCCTTGGCGGCGACGATTTCCGCTATCTGCGCGAGATCGTCGACGGCGGCCAGGCGGTGCTCGAGTTCCAGAGCAACCTCGACGGGATACAGATCAACGGGGTCGACATCATCACTTGGGACGAACACGGAAAGATAAAAGATTTCAAGGTGATGGTTAGACCGCTCAAGGCGATCAACAAGGTCTGGGAAAAGATGGCGGCGATGCTCGCGGCGCAGGCGGGCTAAGCCGCTCGCCATCCAATGCACCGCTGGATCGCCTTCCCTATCCTCCTCGCCGCGATCGCGCTGGCAATATGGTGGCCGCCGGCGCGCTGGACGCTGATCCTGTGGGTGCCGCTTCTTCTCGTCGCCTTCTATGACGCGATCCAGCGGCACCACAGCCTCCGCCGCAACTTTCCGCTGATCGCGCGCATTCGCTGGCTGTTCGAGGATTTGCGGCCCTTCCTCTACGCCTATATCGTCGAAGGGCCGCTCGACGGCCGCCCCTTTGCGCGCGCCGAGCGCGATATCATCTATGCGCGCGCGAAGGGCGAGCTCGACAGCCATCCCTTCGGTACCGAACTCGACGTCTATTCGGACGAATATGAGTGGATGAGCCACAGCATCGCGCCGGTCGCGGGGCACGACCGGACGCTGCGCCCGGTGGTGGGCACGTCGCAATGCTCGAAACCCTATCGGCCCGCCCTGCTCAACATCTCGGCGATGAGTTTCGGTTCGCTCGGCGCCAATGCGATCGAGGCGCTCAACCTCGGCGCCAAACTCGGCAACTTCTATCACGACACGGGCGAGGGCGGCTTCAGCCCCTACCATCGCACCCACGGCGGCGACATCGTCTGGGAACTCGGCAGCGGCTATTTCGGCTGCCGCGACGCCGAAGGTCGCTTCGACCCCGAACGCTTCCGCGACCGCGCGGTCGAGGATCAGGTCAGGATGATCGAGATCAAGCTCAGTCAGGGCGCCAAGCCGGGGCACGGCGGTGTCCTCCCCGGCGCCAAGGTCAGCGCCGAAATCGCCGCGACGCGCGGGGTCCCCGAGGGGCAGGATTGCATCTCGCCCGCCGCGCATTCGGCGTTCGACACGCCGATCGAGATGCTCGAATGGGCCGCTCGATTGCGCGAGATGTCGGGCGGCAAGCCGGTCGGGATCAAGCTCTGCGTCGGTCAGCCGCACGAAATCTATGCCGTCATGAAGGCGATGATCGAGACCGGCATCCGCCTCGATTATATCGTCGTCGATGGCGCCGAGGGCGGCACGGGCGCGGCGCCGGTCGAATTTTCGAACCGCGTCGGCATGCCTTTGCGCGAGGGTCTGATCTTCGTGCGCAACGCGCTCGTCGGCTGCGGGCTCAAGGAGGAGATTCGCCTCGCCGCGTCGGGCAAGGTCCATTCGGGCGCGGGGCTCGCGGTCAATTGCGCGCTCGGCGCCAACTGGTCGAACGCCGCGCGCGCCTTCATGTTTTCGCTGGGCTGCGTCCAGTCGCTCAAATGCCATACCGACATGTGTCCGACCGGCGTCGCGACGCAGGATGCCGGCCGCCAAAGCGGCCTCGTCGTCGAAGACAAGGCCGAGCGCGTGCGCCGCTTTCAAGCGGCGACCGTCTCGGCGCTGTGGGACATCAGCTGCGCGATGGGGCTCGACGATCCGTGGGCGATCCGCCCGCACCACCTCCACGAGCGGCTCAATTCGGCGCGCTCGGACTCGATCGACCGCATCTATAAATTCTACGAGCGCGGGGTTCTTCTCGACGATCCGCAATCGATCGCGAGCGCCCGTTACTGGGCGATGGCGCGCGCCGACAGCTTCCGCGCAGCCTTTTAGATCAGGCTGAGTTCGGCGAGCTCGCGATACAGTTCGGGCGGCAGATCGGCGAGCCCGTCATCCTCGCTGATTCCCTTCGGTGCATCGGCATCGGCAAGGTAGCGCCACCCTTGGTGCGCGCGCTTCGGCTGCGGATGAATCCGCTCGAGCTTCGCGACGCAGACGATATCGACCCGCCCGTCGCTCCGATCCTCGAAGCGCAAAATTTCGACGCGCCCGACCAGCGTGTGTTTGACGATGAAATGCAGCTTGCCGCCGATCAACTCGTCGGCGCGCTTGGGCCGGAACCGTGTCGCGAAACGGATTTCGCTATCTTCGGCATGATTGGCGATCCGCGCTTGCAGCGCCGGGTAATCGGAACAGCCGACGGCAACGCGGGTCATGTGAAGCTGGGACATACGAAGCAGATGGGAAGCCTGAACGAAAAAGGCCAGCCCCTCCCTCATTTGGGCGGAGCCGGCCTCTTCATTTCAAGCCGAAAATCGATCAGCCGAACAGCGTACCCACCCCGACGCTCGGGTCGACCCAGCCGTCGTAGATCATCTTGAACGCGACATAGACGATCACGGCAAGGCCGAGATAGGCGATCCAGCGGTAGCGCTCGATATATTTAGCGATGATGTTCGCCGCGAGGCCCATCAGGGCTACCGCGAAGATCAGGCCGACGATGAGGATGCCCGGATGCTCGCGCGCCGCTCCGGCAACCGCGAGGACATTGTCGAGGCTCATGCTGACGTCGGCGACGGCCACCGCCCAAGCTGCGCCGGCGAAGCTCTTGGCGGGCTTCAGGCCCGAATGCTCGTCGCCCGCAATCTCGGGCGACCCATGCGACTGGCCGGTGTGACGCAGTTCGCGCCACATTTTCCACGCGACCCAGACGAGCAGCAGCCCGCCGACGAAAATCAGTCCGACGATCTGCATCAGCTGGGTGACGACGAGCGCGAAGGCGATGCGCAGCACCAGCGCCGCGAGTACGCCGATCAGGATAACCTTCTTACGCTGGTCGGCGGGTAACCCTGCGGCAAGCGCGCCGACGACGATCGCATTGTCGCCCGCGAGGACGAGGTCGATCATCAGCACCTGCAGGAAAGCGGCAAAGGCCGCTGGTTCGGTGATATTCGAGAAATCCTTTACGATCGCGTCCCACATTCCCGCGGGACCGCCGAAACCGCCGGCGTGCGCCGCGGCCTGAGTCAAAAATTCCAGAATCACACCAAATCTCCGAAATAGCTGACCTCTGGCATAGGGTCATAAAAAGGATGCAGCAACGCCCGCCACTGTTGGTAGCGATCCGATTGCCGGAATCCGTCTCGATGGTCGGCGACCGATCGCCATTCGGCTAACAGCAGATAGGGCTGTCCGGTTCCGGTCGGGCGGCGAATTTCGAGCGAAATAAAGCCTGGCGACGCCTCGATCAGCGGCCGCGCCGTAGCAAGGGCCGCCTCGAACGCGGCCTCGCTTCCAGCACGAACCGGAAGCAAGGCATGTTCGAGAACCGCCACAAGCGCGGCTTATTGGTTCATGCTGTCGAAGAAATCCTCGTTGGTCTTCGAATCCTTGATCTTGTCGAGCAGGAATTCCATCGCGTCGACCGTGCCCATCTGCATGAGGATTCGGCGCAGCACCCACATCTTCGACAGCTTGTCCTTCTCGACGAGCAATTCTTCCTTGCGGGTGCCCGACTTGCCGACGTCGAGCGACGGGAAGATGCGCTTGTCGGCGACCTTGCGGTCGAGCACGATTTCCGAGTTACCCGTGCCCTTGAATTCTTCGAAGATCACTTCGTCCATGCGGCTGCCGGTATCGATCAGCGCGGTGGCGATGATCGACAGCGAACCGCCTTCCTCGATGTTGCGCGCGGCGCCGAAGAAACGCTTCGGGCGCTGGAGCGCATTGGCGTCGACACCGCCGGTCAGCACCTTGCCCGACGAAGGGACGACGGTGTTGTAGGCGCGGCCGAGACGCGTGATCGAGTCGAGCAGGATGACGACATCCTTCTTATGCTCGACGAGGCGCTTGGCCTTTTCGATCACCATTTCGGCGACCTGGACGTGGCGCGTCGCGGGCTCGTCGAAGGTCGAGGAGACGACTTCGCCGTTCACGCTGCGCTGCATGTCGGTGACTTCCTCGGGACGTTCGTCGACGAGGAGGACGATGAGGTAGACCTCGGGGTGGTTGTCGGTGATCGCCTTGGCGATATTCTGGAGCAGCACCGTCTTACCCGTACGCGGCGGCGCGACGATCAGCGCGCGCTGGCCCTTGCCCTGCGGGCTGACGAGGTCGATGACGCGCGCCGACTTGTCCTTGACGGTCGGGTCGACGGTGTCGAGCGACAGCTTCTGGTTCGGATAGAGCGGGGTGAGGTTGTCGAAATTGACGCGGTGGCGCACCGCTTCGGGGTCGTCGAAATTGACCTTGATCAGCTTGGTCAGCGCAAAATAGCGTTCGCCGTCGCGCGGGGCGCGGATCTCGCCTTCGACGGTGTCGCCGGTGCGCAGACCATATTTGCGAACCTGGTTCGGCGAGACATAGATGTCGTCGGGACCCGCCAGATAATTGGCGTCCGACGAGCGCAGGAAACCGAACGAGTCCGGGAGAACCTCGATCGTGCCCGACCCGATGATTTCCTCGCCCTCTTCGGCGAGTTCTTTCAGGATCGAGAACATCAGGTCCTGCTTGCGCAGCGTCGATGCGCCCTCGACACCCAGTTCTTCCGCCATTTCGACGAGCTGGGCGGGCGCTTTGGTTTTGAGTTCTTTGAGATGCATTGGATGGATTCCAGATATTCGGGAGAAATAGGACGCGAATTTGTCGCACCGCTGGGGTGCCTATCCGGCCGTGGGACGACCGTTTCGATAGCATCGGCACGGGGGACGCGCCGCCCGTATGGAACGGGGGTTGAATCGCCCCTATAACCGGCTCGGGATCAAGTCAATCGGGCTGCGCCGGGGCGAAGGCGGGTCAGGGGCGCACGACCACGAGGATGACGATGATCGCCGCGGCGACGCCCGGCACCTCGTTGAGCATCCGCAGCTGTTTTTCGGTCAGCGGACGCTCGCCCTTTTTCAGCTTCTTGAAATAGCCGATCATCCAGCCGTGATAGCCCGACAGCGCGATCACGAGCAGCAATTTAGCGATAAACCAGCCCTCGCGCCAATAATCGCCGTTGAAGGCGAGCATCAGGCCGAAGATCCAGACGATGGTGAGCGACGGACCCAGGATGATCCGGCGCAGCCGGTCCTCGCGCTCGATCCACTTCTTGTCTTCGTCGGACCCGACCGGTGCCTGGTGATGATAGACGAAGAAGCGCGGCATCATGAACAGGCCGGCCATCAGGAAGATCACGAAAATGATATGCGCGGCTTTGATCCAAAGCATCGTCGCCCCCAAAAAACCTGCCAGTTCCATAGATTATCCGCCGCGAACGCGTTTGATCAGATGCTCGACATGCGCGATCGGCGTGTCGGGCACGATGCCATGGCCGAGATTGAAGATATGGGGACGATCGGGGAAAGCCGCAAGGATGCGGTCGATCGCCGTATCGAGCGCGGCGCCGCCCGCAACGAGCGCAAGGGGGTCGAGATTGCCCTGTACGGGAAGATGCGCCGGCAAGGCGGCGTCGGCCCAGGCGGGATCGACCGTCTCGTCGATCCCGATCGCGTCGACTCCGGTTTCGTCGGCATAGGCGCGGAGCTTGCCCCCGGCGCCCTTCGGAAATCCGATGATCGGCGTATCGGGATGGAGCGTGCGCAAGCGACGCACGATCTCGGCATTGGGCGCAATCACCCATTGCTCATATTGCGCCGGCGACAGGCTGCCCGCCCAGCTGTCGAACAACTGCACGGCGTCGACGCCATTTTCGATCTGCCCCGCCAAATAGGTCACGGTCAGCTCGACGATCGCATCGATGATCGCCTCGAACGCCGCGGGATCGCCAAACGCCATGCGCCGCGCCGCGGCCTGGTCCTTCGACCCCTGCCCCGCCACCATATAGGTCGCGACCGTCCACGGGCTTCCCGCGAAGCCCAGAAAGGTCGTCTCGCGCGGCAGCGCCGCCGCGACGCGCGCGACGGTCGCGTAAACCGGGTCGAGCCGCTCGGATGCCGCCTCGAGTGACGCGAGGGCGCTGTCGACGAGCGGCGGCGCGAGCCGCGGTCCTTCGCCCACCTCGAACCACAGATGCTGGCCGAGTGCGTGCGGGATGACGAGAATGTCGGAAAAGAGGATCGACCCGTCGAAGCCGAAGCGCCGGATCGGCTGCAACGTCACTTCGGCCGCCGCCTCGGGATCGTAGCATAGCTCGAGGAAACCGCCCTTGGTTTCGCGAAGCGCGCGATATTCGGGCAGATAGCGCCCGGCCTGACGCATCAGCCAGAGCGGCGGGCGCTCCTGACGCACCCCGCGCAGCGTCGCGAGCAGCTTCTTCGGTGACGCCTTCACGCGGCCCCTCTTTCTCTCTTCATATAGTTTTAAATATGATTGTGGTGGTTTGTAGGTCGGCGGACAAGGCGGCTTTAGGCCGGGGCGCCCATTTTGCCAACAGCTTGACTCCCGGCATTGCGGGTCGGGCCATAGAGTCGCCGCGCACTGTCCCCCTAATTCACAGCCTGTGGATAAGATTCGTCCCGTGTGGATAAGCGGTGGAGCGGAATCGACACGGCCGGGGATGAATCCCGCCTGTCGAAATCATCCCGGGGCTTCTGCCAAACTTATCCACAGGGGGCTTTTCATCAGCCGGGCGCGATCCGGCATTGCCTTTTTTCGCGGATTCCCGCCATGGTGGCGCGATGGGCCGGCTTCACCTTCACCTCATATCCGATTCCACGGGCGAGACGCTCGAAAATATCGCCAAGGCGGCGATCGCGCAATTCGACGATGTCGAGGTGGTGCGCCATTTCTGGCCGATGGTGCGATCGGAATCGCATCTCGACCGCATCATGGCCGAAGTGCAGGCGAGCCCCGGCATGATCCTCTTCACCCTCGTCAACGGCGAGCTCCGCGTCAGCCTCGAACGCCGCGCGCGCGCGCTCAACCTCCCCACCGTCGCGGCGCTCGACGCGGTGACCGACGCACTATCGCGAATGCTCGGGCAGGAGGCGAAGGCGCGTCCGGGCCGCCAGCATGTCCTCGACGCCGCCTATTTCGCGCGCGTCGAGGCGATTCAATTCACCGTCGCGCACGACGACGGCATCGGCTGGGAAAATTGGGAACAGGCCGACATCGTCCTCGCCGGCGTATCGCGCACGTCGAAAACGCCGACGAGCATCTATCTCGCGAACCGCGGCTTCAAGACCGCGAATATCCCGATCGTTCCCGAATCGCCGCCGCCGAACGCGCTGTTCAACCTCAAGCGGCCGATGATCGTCGGGCTGACGACTGGGCTCGACCGGCTCGTCCAGGTACGCCGTAACCGGCTGCTCTCGCTGAACCAGGCGCCCGAGACCGCCTATGTCGACGACGAGCGCGTCAAGGCCGAACTCGCTTATGCGCGGCGGATGTTCGCCGACAACGGCTGGCCGGTGATCGACGTGACGCGCCGCTCGATCGAGGAAACCGCCGCCGCGGTGATCAAACTCGTCGAAGACCGGGCCGGCGCATGAGCCTCCTCCTCGCCTCGCAAAGCAGCGGCCGCGCCGCGATGCTCCGCGCCGCCGGGCTCGCCTTCGAAACGAGCGCCGCGCATGTCGATGAGGAGGCGCTCACCGCTTCGCTGCTCGCCGCCGGCCAGACGCCGCGCAACATCGCCGACGCGCTCGCCGAGGCGAAGGCGGTCAAAATCTCGTCGCGGCTTCCCGGCGTCACCGTGCTCGGCGCCGATTCGACGCTCGCGCTCGATGACGGCGCGATGCTCGCGAAACCCGCGAGCCCCGAAGAGGCCGCCGATCATCTCCGCCGTATGGCGGGAACGCGGCACCGCCTGTTCAGCGCCGCGGTCGCCGCCCGCGACGGCGCGCCCGTCTGGCGCGCGATCGGCGAGGCGAAGCTGTGGATGCGCCCCTTGTCGGACGCCTTCATCGCCGACTATGTCGCGCAAAACTGGGACAGCATTCGCTGGACCGTCGGCTGTTACGAAATCGAAGGAGCGGGCGTGCAATTGTTCGACCGGGTCGAAGGCGACCCCTGGACCATTATCGGCATGCCGATGCTTCCCTTGCTGGCGTGGCTGCGCGCCACCGGGCTCGCCGCATCATGAGCAATATTCCATACGCCGAAGTGATCGGCGATCCGATCGCCCAGTCGAAATCGCCGCTGATCCACGGCTTCTGGCTCGACGCGCTCGGAATCCCGGGCGACTATCGCCGCGCGCATGTAAAGCCCGAAGACCTTGGCGCCTATATCGAGAACCGCCGCGCCGATCCCGACTGGCGCGGCTGCAACGTCACCATGCCGCACAAGGGGGCGGTGATGGATCTCGTCGACGATTCCGGCGACATTCGCGGCACGATCGGCGCGATGAACACCGTCGTGCGCCAGCCCGACGGCGCGCTGATCGGCACCAACACCGATGCCGCGGGCTTCTATTCGCCGCTCGCCGAACTCGATCTCGAGGGCGAGCCCGTCGCGGTCGTCGGTGCGGGCGGGGCGGCGCGCGCGGTGCTCTTCGCGCTTGCCCGCGCCAATGTCGGCCCGGTGACGATCCTCAATCGCAGCCCGCTCAAGGCGATGGGCCTGCTCGCGACCTTCGGCCTCAAGGGCGAGGTTGTCGGCCTCGACGCGCCGCTCCCTCCCGTATCGCTGCTCGTCAATTCGAGCAGCCTCGGCATGGCGGGCCAGCCGCCGCTCGATCTCGACCTGTCGCCGCTCCCCGAGGATGCGATCGTCTACGACCTCGTCTATTCGCCGCTCCAGACCGGGCTGCTCAAAGCCGCCGCGGCGCGCGGGCTCGATATCGTCGACGGGCTCGACATGCTGATCGGGCAGGCCGCGCTCGCCTTCGAGCTGTTCTTCGGCGCGTCGCCGCCCGAGGGCCGCGACGAGGAATTGCGCGCGTTGCTGGTGGCCGGATAATCGTGACATGACGCATCGCCCGCGCCCCGGCTCGCGGCTGCGCCGGCCCTTTATCCTCGGGCTCACCGGCTCGATCGGCATGGGCAAGTCGACCGCCGCGACGATGTTCGAACGCGAAGGCGTCCCCGTTTTCGACGCCGATGCGGAGGTGCACCGATTGCAAGGCCCCGGCGGCGCGCTCGTCGCGGCGATCGAGGCGCGCTTCCCCGGCACCACCGGCCCGAAGGGCGTCGACCGCCAGAAGCTCGGCGCGCTGGTCCTTGGCAACACCCACGAACTCGCGGCATTGGAGGCGATCGTCCACCCCGCGGTCGGCAAGGCCCAGAAACGCTTCCTCGCCCGCCACCGCGCGCGCGATCTCGTCGTGCTCGATATCCCCTTGCTCTTCGAAAAGGGCGGCTGGCGGCGGGTCGGCGCGATCGCCGTCGTCTCGGCACCGGCGTGGATGCAGCGAAAGCGCGTGATGCGCCGCCCCGGCATGACCGCGGCGAAGCTGAAGGCGATCCGCCGTCTGCAGGTTCCCGACCGCGTCAAACGGTCGCGCGCCGATTTCATCATCGAAACGGGCCGCCCCAAAAGCGAGACGCACCGTCAAATTCGCTTCATCGCCTCTTGTTTCCACGCCCGATAGGGTCCAGATTATCCATTCGATGCGCGAGATTATTTTCGATACCGAAACCACGGGTTTCGATCCCAGAAGCGGGGACAGGCTGGTCGAAATCGGATGTGTCGAGCTGGTCGACCGCCGCGAAACCGGCGTCACCTTCCACGCCTATTTCAACCCCGAGCGCGACATGCCCGCCGCCGCCGAAGCGGTGCACGGGCTGTCGATCCAGTTCCTCTCCGACAAGCCGTTGTTCGCGACGCGCGTCGACGAGCTGATCGAATTCCTCGGCGATGCGCCGCTGGTCGCGCACAACGCCGCCTTCGACTTCGGCTTCGTGAACGCCGAACTCGCCCGCGCCGGCCGGCCCGCGCTCGATATGGCGCGCATGTGCTGCACGGTGCAGATGGCGCGCAAGCTCCACCCCGGCGCGAAGCATAGCCTCGATGCGCTCTGCACGCGCTACGGCATCGACCGCAGCCACCGTGTCAAGCATGGCGCGCTGCTCGACGCCGAACTGCTCGCGCATCTCTATATCGAAATGACCGGCGGGCGGCAGATCGGCCTCGGCCTCGCGGCCGCCGCTGCCGTATCGGTGTCGCTCGATGTCGCGGCGCCCACCGCGCCGCGCGGCCCCGACCGCCCCTTTCGCGAACCCCGTCCCCATATGGCGTCGGCCGCCGAACTCGCGCGGCACGCCGAATTTGTCGCAGGGCTGAACCAGCCGCTGTGGCTCGATACGGTGTAACGACTCTCCCATTGTCGTCGCACCGGCCAAGAAGGAGAAGAAAAATGGAAATCCGCGTCTCTGGCCACCAGATCGAAACCGGCGAAGCGCTCCAGGCGCATGTGTCGGACCGGATGAACGCGATTGCCGACAAATATTTCTCGCGGGCGATCGGGGCGCACGCGACCTTCGGAAAAGGTCCGCACGACAGTTTCCAGTGCGACATCGTCGCGCATGTGATGCAGGGGCTCGTGCTCAAGGGACACGGCCAGGCGCAGGACGCGCATGTCGCTTTCGAGGGCGCGGCCGAACGCATCGAAAAACAGCTCAGGCGCTATATGCGGCGGTTGAAGGATCATAATAATGGCGTGGCCGCCCCGTCGCCGACGATCGACGAGATCGAGGATAATGCGGCCTACACCGTGTTCGACGCCGGCAGCGAAGAGGATGCGGGCGACGCGCCCGCGATCATCGCCGAAACGCGCGTCGACATTCCCAGCAGCAGCGTGTCCGACGCGGTGATGATGCTCGACCTTCGCAACACCAACGCGCTGCTCTTCGTCAACAGCAAGACCGGCACGCATAATATGGTCTATCGCCGCGACGACGGGACGATCGGCTGGGTCGAACCACGATAGGGCTGGATTTTCTCCGCCATCCGGCTTAAGGGCCGCGCCCAACGATGCCCGAAGCCGGGATGGCGGGGGGCCTGCCACGACAGATCCGCGACCGCTTGCCAGCATAGTTCCTGGCGGCGGCCGGCGTTTAACAAGATTTGGCCAGACGATGAATCTTTCTTCCCTTCTCTATCCGGCGACCGTGCGCGCGCATGTTCAGCTCGATTCGAAAAAGGCGCTTTTCCCCTTCGTCGGCGATCTCGCCGGCCGTTCGCTCGGCCTCGACGCCGGCGAAGTCAGCGAAGCTTTGCTCGAACGCGAGCGTCTGGGCTCGACCGGCTTCGGTCGCGGGATCGCTCTGCCGCACGCCAAGATGGCCGACCTCGGCGGGGTGCGCGGCCTGTTCTTGCAACTGGCGAGGCCGATCGATTTCAACGCCGTCGACGGCCTGCCCGTCGACCTGCTCTTCATCCTGCTCTCGCCGCTCGATGCCGGCGCCGACCATTTGAAAGCGCTCGCGGGCGTGTCGCGGATGCTGCGCAACGAAGCGATCGCCGACCGGCTGCGCGGCGCGAAGAATGACGAGGCGCTCTACGCGCTGCTCGCCGATACCGAAACGCGTGACGCGGCCTGACAAAAGAACACCGCGCCCCTGCGAAGGCAGGGACCCATCACCCGCCGTCGCGATTTCAGTTTCCCCCGCCTCAGGCCGGAAGGTTCGGTGATAGGCGCCGGCCTTCGCAGGGGCACACGCTGAGATGACCCGCCTCAAAAGCCGTTTCCTTGTCGACCTGCTGCTTCGCCGCACCGAGGCGGCCGGCGGCTTTGCGACGATCCTCGCCAAGGGTGACGACACATCGGGCATCATTCTTGTCCAGTGCAGCGATCGCGGTGAACCCGGGCCGCTCCTCGAGCGGCGCTTCGGCCTCGATGGGCACTATATCTGGGAGGAGGTCGGCCTCGCCGACCCAAAAGATGGTGAATCGCGCCAAAACTATCACGATCGGCGGCGAAGGGCCGATCCCGATCTGTGGATCGTCGAACTGGATATCGCAGATGCGCCACGACTCGTCGCGGAGTGGGCCGCGTTAACTTGACTCTGTTGCGGCGCACAATAACTGGCGCCCATTCGATAACGCGTAGGTCGTTCCGCGGGTTGCATCGCCTTGGGCGAAGCTCCGGTAAAACGGTTCGGACACGCAGTCGGACGATGACCGCAGGCGATATTGGACCATAGTCCCCCGCCTGTTTTGAGAGGTTCGGTTCATCGGCCGCCCTTTTGACGGACACTATGAGTCGCATTTTGAACGTGGCCGGCATGGCTGCCGTTGGCATGACTGCCGCCTCCATGCTGCTTCTGGCGGAACCGGGCTTTGCAAGCGATCTTGCTGCCGACGCCAATATCCCCGCGATCATCCTCCCGGGCGCCGATGCGCCGGCGGTTGAGGAGAAGGCGGATCTCCCGATCGAAGCCGAGGCGCCGGTCGAGGACAGCACCCAGAACGAAACCGAAGCCGATCCCGCGCCGATCCCGGCGCCGGTGACCGCCGCTTCGCTCGCCGAACTCGTCGCCGTGACGCCGCGGCCCGCCGAAATCGATCCCGAATTGCGCTGCCTCGCCGGCGCGGTCTATTTCGAATCGCGCGGCGAATCGCTCCCCGGCCAGCTCGCGGTCGCGCATGTCGTGATCAATCGCGCCCAGTCGGGCCGCTTCCCCAAAAGCCTGTGCGGCGTCGTCCTGCAGAAAAGCCAGTTCAGCTTCGTGCGCGGCGGCCGGATGCCGGCGGTCCGCAAAGGCGCGCAGTGGGACAATGCGGTCGCGATCGCCCAGATCGCGCGCGACGGCACGTGGAAGAACCACGCCCCGGGCGCGCTCTTTTTCCACGCGCGCTACGTCTCGCCGGGCTGGCGCAAGACGCGTATCGCGCAAATCGACAACCACATCTTCTATCGTTGATTGCCGGGGCGGGGTGTTCAGGCATCCCGTTCATTGCCAAGCCATAATTGCTGGCGCATGATGCGCGGATGACGCGTTCTCTTTCCGCCGCCCTGCTCGCTGCAGTGGCGTTCGCCATGGCTGGCTGCGCGACGGCGGTGCCGCCGGTCGAAGTCACCCGCTTTCACACCAATGCGCCTGCCGGCTGGGCGCCGGGCACGCGCTACGCGATCGCGACCGCGCCGCTCGACGCCCCGGGTGCGCAAACCCCAAGTGCGGTTCCCGGCGCGGCGATGCCCTCGCTCGAATGGAACAGCTACCGCGCCGCGGTCGACCAGCAGCTTCAGCGGCAGGGGCTGGTCCCCGCCGGATCGGGCGAACGTGCGCCGCTCCTCGTCCGCATCTCCTTCGACCGCGTCGACCAGCTGCCCGAGGGCCGCCGCTCGCCCGTGTCGGTCGGCGTCGGCGGTTCGACCGGCAGTTACGGCTCGGGGGTCGGACTCGGGATCGGCATCAATCTCGGCGGCGGTCCGAAGCGGATGGCCGATCTCCAGCTGTTCGTCCGCATCGACGATGCCGCATCCGGCCAGGCGCTGTGGGAAGGTCGCGCGTTGACCGCGGTTCCGGTCAAGGCGCCCGCCAACCAGCCGAGCCTCGCCGCGGCGAAATTGGCCGAAGCCCTATTCAAGGACTTCCCCGGCGAATCGGGACGCACTATCAGCGTCAAATGACCATCAGCATCAACGCCGCTTTCGACAGCGGCAATATCGTCGTGGAAAATGTCGACGGCACGTCGGCGCGCCTTTCGATTCGCAAGGATCGCGAATCGGACTTTTTCCAATGGTTCCACTTCCGCGTTGCGTGCAGCGTCGGCGACGCGCTCGAACTCGCGATCGCCGGGCTGGCCGAATCGGCTTATCCCGACGGCTGGCCGGGTTACGCCGCCTGCGCGAGCTACGACCGCGAGACCTGGTTCCGCCTCGACACCAGCTATGATGCCGGTACGCTGACGATCCGTCACAACGCCGAAAGCCCGCTCCTCTGGGTCGCCTATTTCGCGCCTTACTCGATGGAACGCCATCACGACCTGATCGCCTCGGTCGCCGAATGCGAGGGGGTCACCTATCGCTGCCTCGGCACCAGCCTCGAAGGCCAGCCGATCGACTGCCTCGAAATGGGCAGCGGCGACACGCAGGTCTGGCTCTATGCGCGTCAGCATCCGGGCGAATCGATGGCCGAATGGTGGATGGAAGGCGCGCTCGAAAAGCTCACCGATACCGCCGACCCGCACACGCGCTCGCTGCTCGCCAAATGCCGTTTCCACATCGTCCCGAACATGAATCCCGACGGCTCGCGCCGTGGCCATCTGCGCACCAATTTTGCCGGTGTGAACCTCAACCGCGAATGGGACAATCCGACCGCCGAGCGCAGCCCCGAAGTGCTCGCCGTGCGCAATGCGATGGACGAAAGCGGCGTCGATTGGGCGATGGACGTCCACGGCGACGAGGCGATCCCCGCGGTCTTCCTCGCGGGGTTCGAGGGCATCCCGTCACTCAAACCCGAACAGACCGAGAAGTATAAGGCATTCGAAATCGCACTCGCGGCGAACACCCCCGATTTCCAGGTCGATCTCGGCTATGAAGAATCGGCGCCGGGCAAGGCCAATCTCTCGATGTCGACGACGCAACTCGCCGAACGCTTCGGCGCGGTGTCGATGACGCTCGAAATGCCGTTCAAGGACAATCGCGACCTTCCCGATCCGGTGCAGGGCTGGTCGCCCGAGCGGTCGAAACTGCTCGCCCACGCCTGCCTCGCGACGCTGGACCAGCTACTGTGAGAGGTGATGCCTGGCGGATCGTCGAGGACGATCTGTCGGGCGCCGCCATTCGCGCGCTGCTCGAGCAGCATTTCGCGGGCATGCTTGCCAACTCGCCCGCCGAAAGCTGCCACTTCCTGGATTTCGACGGGCTGCGCGCGGGCGACGTGACCTTCTGGTCGATCCATCGCGGCGAAGACCTCGCCGGATGCGGCGCGCTCAAGGCGCTCGACGAGCGTCACGGCGAGATCAAGTCGATGCGCACCGCCGACGCCTTTCTGCGGCAGGGCGTCGCCGCGCGCATGCTCGTCCACATCATCGACGAAGCCCGCGCTCGCGGCCTCGAACGGCTCAGCCTCGAAACCGGGTCAGGTCCTGCTTTCCAGCCCGCACTCGCGCTCTATGCGCGCCACGGCTTCGAGGATTGCCAACCCTTCGCCGACTACCAACCCGACCCGTTCAGCCGCTTCATGGCGCGCGCGCTCTAGCAACGAAAACGG
The DNA here is from genome assembly GCF_035686825.1 of Sphingopyxis sp. Classification (GTDB taxonomy): domain Bacteria; phylum Pseudomonadota; class Alphaproteobacteria; order Sphingomonadales; family Sphingomonadaceae; genus Sphingopyxis. The sequence goes on from NZ_DASRYZ010000002.1 coordinate 193,315, forward strand.
GGCCCGGAAGGGACTCCGGACCCCGCATCATCAAACCAGATCGGCCGCCGTTTACGCGGCCTTCTTGTCCTCGATCACCGGCGCACCGCCGATCGCGATCTTGTGCGGCTTCATCGCCTCGGGCACTTCGCGCACCAGGTCGATCGTCAGCAGCCCGTCGGCGAGGTCGGCCGCGCTCACCCGCACGAAGTCGGCGAGCTGAAAGCGGCGCTCGAACGCGCGCGTCGCGATGCCGCTATAGAGCAATTGGCGCGCCTCGCCTTCGGCCACCGGCGCCTTGCGGCCGCTGACGGTCAGCATATTCTGCTGCGCGGTGATGTCGATCTCGTCGCTCTTGAATCCCGCGACCGCGACCGTGATCCGGAAATGGTCGTCGGCGAGTTTTTCGATGTCGAACGGCGGATAATTTTCGGCGCCCGACCCGCCGGTTTCGAGGAAATCGAAGAGCCGGTCGAACCCGACGGTCGAACGACGATAGGGGGTCCAGTCGAAACTGTTACGCATGGGTCATTCCTTCCTTGCAAAAGCGAAGCAAAGGGACCGCGGGAACGCCCGCGATCGCCACCCGGCCCCGTATCGGCGGCCGGACGATCCAAATCTGGGTGCCGCCGAAACCATTTCAAGAGCGCGGTTGGCGTTCGATGAAAAGCCGCGCTAAAGGGCGGCACACTTCCTCCAGTGCAAGGATCCCAAATGCCCCAGCTCATCCTCATCCGTCACGGCCAGTCGCAGTGGAATCTCGAAAACCGCTTCACCGGCTGGTGGGATGTCGATGTCACCGAAAAGGGCGTCGCCGAAGCGATCGCCGCAGGCGAGCTGATGAAGGCGAAGGGCATCGCGCCCGACACCTGCTTCACCTCGGTCCAGTCGCGCGCGATCAAGACGCTGAACCTGGCGCTCGAGGCGATGGGGCGGCTGTGGCTCCCCGTCACCAAGGACTGGCGCCTCAACGAGCGCCACTATGGCGGCCTCACCGGGCTCGACAAGGCCGAGACCGCGGCGAAGCATGGCGACGATCAGGTCAAGATCTGGCGCCGCAGCTTCGACATCCCGCCGCCGCCGCTCGAAGCCGGCTCGCCGTGGGACCTGTCGAGCGACCCGCGCTACGCCGGCATCGATATCCCGTCGGCTGAAAGCCTCAAGGATACGATCGAGCGCGTACTCCCCTATTATGAAGCGGCGATCGTGCCCGAGCTCGCGGCGGGCAAGACGGTGCTGATCTCGGCGCACGGCAACAGTCTGCGCGCGCTCGTCAAGCATCTCTCGGGCATTTCGGACGCCGACATCACCGGGCTCGAAATCCCCACCGGCCAGCCGATCGTCTACGACCTCGCCGACGACCTGACCGCGCGCGAACGCTATTATCTCAGCGAACGTTGAGCGCGCTTTCGCGGCCGCGACACGACTCTCGCAGGCGCAGCAGGACGATACCGATACTTCGGGATCGGTATCGTCTTTTCTTGCATCGCGCGCAATTCGCGACATGATTGCCCCGGATAACGGGGGGTTATGGTGCGGATATTTTTCTCGATGATGGTCGGCGCCGTCTTGGCGCAGGCTCAGGTTCAGGCAAAAGACGAACGGATCGAGCAGGGACCGGTTCCGGACTGGGCGACCCCGTCCGAACTGATGCCGGTTCCCGAGGGAGCTGGCGGGCTGATTTTCGTGCGACGCCAGGATGCGCTGATCCATCTCGATGCGGAGGGTCAGGCGCAATATTTCGGCTATCGCATCCGCATCCTCCATCCCAATGCGCTGCAGATGGGCAATATCCAGACCGCGTGGAATCCCGCGTCGGGGCCGCCGGTCGTGCATTTCATCAAGGTCCATCGCGACGGCGAGACCATCGACGTCCTGGAAAAATCATCGTTCGAAATATTGCGCCGCGAGGGTCAGCTCGAGGCGGCGATGCTCGACGGCATTCTGACCGCGGTGCTCCGCGTTCCCGACCTGCGCGTCGGCGACGAGCTCGAGGTCGGCCTGACCACCCGGCTCAGCGACCCCACGCTGGGCAAGAATGATTCGGGCGTGCTTCTCCTCGGTCCCAGCCCCGCGCCCGGCCGCTACCGCCTGGGGCTGAGCTGGGAAAAGGGGTTGAAGCCGCATGTCCGGATGACCCCCGACATCGCGCCGGTCGCCCGGTCGCGCGCCGACGGAATCGATTTCAGCTTCGACAATCCGGCGATGCTGACGCCGCCGAAAGACGCGCCGGGGCGTTATCAGTGGCAACGCATCGTCGAATTCACCGACTTTGCCGACTGGGCGACGATTTCGCGGCACTTCGCTCCGCTGTTCGCCAAGGCGGCGCGGATCGACGAGGGGTCGGCGCTCGACCGGGAAGCCGCGCGCATCGCGGCGGCGCACGCCGCGCCCCTCGACCGGGCGAGCGCGGCGCTGAAGCTCGTCCAGCAGGATGTGCGCTACATCTACGTCGGCCTCGGCAACGGCAATCTGACCCCCGCAACGGCGGAGGAAACGTGGCAGCGCCGCTACGGCGATTGCAAGGGCAAGACCGCGCTGCTCCTGGCGCTGCTCGCCCGGCTGGGGATCGAGGCGGAAGCCGTGCTCGCCAACAACAATGGCGGCGACGACGGTCTCGACGCGCGGCTGCCCAATCCCGGGATGTTCGACCATGTCCTCGTGCGTGCCCGTATCGACGGCGTCGCTTATTGGCTCGACGGCACGCTGCCGCCGGTGGTTTCCCCCGGCTCGACCCCGGCGATACCCTATCGCTGGGTCCTTCCGCTCACCGAACGGGGCAGCGCGCTCCAGAATCTCGAATGGCGGATGGCGAGCAAGCCGAACGAAATCACGCTGTACGAGATCGACGCGCGCGCCGGCTTCGACAAACCGGCGAAGGTGACGAACACGATGATCGTTCGGGGGCTGCCCGGGCTCGTGCAACAGGTCCAGCTATCCGGCCTGACCGCCGACCAGTTGCGCGACGGCATGCGCCAGCAGCTGATCGGCGCGACATGGGAAACGGTCGACGATGTCAAATGGCGCTACGACCAAAAGGCCGAGGCGAGCATCCTGACCGTGAGCGGGACGTGGACGATCGATTGGGACGATGACGGCGACGGGGACAAATCCTATGCGCTCCCCGGAGGCGGATTCAGTCCGCCCGAAAGACGCGCCCGCGCGGTCGATCAGGATCAGGACCTGCCCTATTACAGCGCGCCCGAATTCGACTGCCGGGTGACGACGCTCCGCTTGCCGGCCACCACGAACGCGGCGAACTGGTCGTTCAAATCGGGCTATGACACGCGCATTTTCGGAATGAATTATTACCGCGCCTTCGATCTTCGCGACGGTGCGATCCGCATGATCCGCGGGCTGCGCGTCGAACAGCCCGAAATCGATGCGGTCAGCGCGCGGCGCGACAACGGCCGGATCGCCGGCTTCGACAACAGCATGGCGTGGGTCTCCTACAAACCCGAGGTCGCGAAGCCGCACGATCCCACGGGCCGGGTCGTGCCCGCCACCTATGATATCGACTGGACCGCCGACACCGTTCCCTGCCTTTCGCCCGCGACGATGCGCTGACCCGGCCGGACAGACTCTAGTCGCGCAGCAGCTCGTTGATTCCGGTCTTCGCGCGCGTCTTGGCGTCGACGCGCTTGACGATCACCGCGCAGTAAAGCGACGGTCCCGGCGTCCCGTCGGGCAGGGGCTTGCCCGGCAGCGAACCCGGCACGACGACCGAATAAGCGGGGACTTCGCCGATAAACACCTCGCCCGTCGCGCGGTCGATGATCTTGGTCGATGCGCCGAGATAGACGCCCATCGACAGCACCGCGCCTTCGCGCACGATCACGCCCTCGGCGACCTCGGCGCGCGCGCCGATGAAGGCGCCGTCCTCGATCACCACCGGCCCGGCCTGCAGCGGCTCCAATACGCCGCCGATTCCCGCGCCGCCCGACAGATGGACATTGGCGCCGATCTGCGCGCAGCTACCGACGGTGGCCCAGGCGTCGACCATCGACCCTTCGCCGACATAGGCGCCGATATTGACGAAGCTCGGCATCAGCACCGCGCCCTTGCTGATGAAGGCGCCGCGGCGGACGATCGATCCGGGGACCGCGCGGAAGCCCGCGTCGCGAAAGCGGTTCTCGCCCCAGCCGGCGAATTTCGACGGCACCTTGTCCCACCAGGTCGCGCCGCCGGCGCCGCCCTCGATGATCTCCATGTCGTTGAGGCGGAACGACAGCAGCACAGCCTTCTTCAACCACTGGTTGACCTGCCAGGTGCCGCCCGCGTCGCGCTCGGCAACGCGGTAGCTGCCGTCGTCGAGCCCCGCGAGCGCACTCTCGACCGCCTCGCGCACCGCGCCGGTCGTGGTCAGCCCCAGCGTGTCGCGCGCGTCCCACGCGGCTTCGATCGTGCTCTGCAGGTCGGTCGTCATGAAATTCCCCAAGGTGAAGGCAAGGTATCGAGCCAGTCGGCGATGTCGGTCGCGTGGAAATCGACATGGTCCGGCAGGTGGTCCCGATGGCCGCTTTCGCTGCCATTGTCCAGCCACACGGTCGTCATCCCCAGCCGCTTCGCCGGGGTCAGGTTGCGCGCCATATCCTCGACGAACAGGCTCTTCGCCGGATCGACGCCGAGGTGCGCGACCATCATGTCATAGGCCGCCGCGTCGGGCTTGGGCGTATAGCGGGTGACGCGGATGTCGCAGATGCCGTCGAACAGGTCGGCGATCCCGCGCGCCTTCAGCACCCGCGCCGCATAATCGGCATCGGCGTTGGTGAAGACCAGCTTGCGTGCGGGCAGCCGCTCGAGCCCGGCGCGCAGCCGCGTGTCCACCGTCAGCCGGTCGAGCGCGATATCATGGACATCGACCAGGAAATCCTCGGGATGCACGCCGTGGTGGCGCATCAGCCCCGCCATCGTCGTGCCATGATCGTGGAAATATTGCTTCTGCACCCGCCGCGCCTCGACCGCGTCGACGTCGAGCAGGCGCATGATGAAGGCGCCCATACGCGCGTCGATCAGGTCGAACAGCTTCGCCGACGGCGCATAGAGCGTGTTGTCGAGATCGAAGATCCAGCTGTCGATATGGTCGAGTGCGGGGGACATGATGCGGGCGCATAAAGGCTGCGGTGGGCAGCGGCAAGGCGGGTGAGCGAGCACGCACCATATCACCCTATCGTCGCCCCCGCGAAGGCGGGGGCCGCTGTCGGTCTGTCGCAACGATGAGGCCCGATCGCCAACGGCCCCCGCCTTCGCGGGGGCGACGGGTTGGAATAGCGAGGATCAGCGAACCCCCAATTAACCGCATGATGCTACCCCTTCCCCCTCCGTCGCGTTAAAAGACGGGCATCAGGGCAAAGGGGAACGGCGATGGCCGACGCGAACCGACGCAGCCGCATCCACCGGATGGCTGGGCGGTCTTTACCTCTTTTGTTTGGCATCGCCGCGCTCTCGCTTGCGGCGTGCGGTGGAGGTGGCGGCGGTGCCCGCCCCTCGCCGACTCCGGCTCCACCGCCCGCTCCGACGCCGACCCCCACGCCAACGCCCACGCCTCCACCGCCGACCGGCAATTTCGACACCGCCGAAACGCGCATGTCCGACGGGGTCAATTTCCACGGCGCGATCACCGCCTATCGGGCGGGGGCGACGGGGCGGAATATCCTCGCCGGCGTCATCGACGACGGTATCGATCAGGACAGCCCCGAATTCGCCGGGCGCATCTCGGCCGCTTCGGCCGACCTCGCCGGGTCGCGCGGGATCAATGGCGAAGGCACGCATGGGACGAACGTCGCGCAACTATTGCTCGGCGGGAAAAATGACGCGGGCACCTTCGGTATCGCGTTCGACGCCAGCCTGCTCGTGCTGCGCGCCGACCGGCCGGGAAGCTGCGCGACCGAGGATCCGTCGAACGACGAAAGCGGCTGCCGCTATCCCGAAACGGCGATTGCGGCGGGGCTCGACCGCGCGGTCAGCGCGGGCGCGCGCGTCGTCAACATCTCGCTCGGCGGTGAGGATCCGCCCGGCGCGATGCTGCGCGCCGCCGTCTCGCGCGCGACCGCGGCGGGAATCATCGTCATCGTCGCGGCCGGCAACGACGGCGACACCACCGCGAACGGCAACGATCCGGGCAGCCCCGATCGCTTCGCGCAGGGGCTGCGCGATGCCGGCGGCGGGCTCGTCGTCATCGCCGGGTCGGTCGATGGCGGCGGTGCGATCTCGCCGTTCAGCAACCGCGCGGGCGGCTATGCGGGCTCCTACCTCACCGCGCTCGGCGAGGGCGTGTGCTGCGCCTATGAAAATGGCGCGCTCAAGACCGAGGGCAATTTCGTCTTCGTGCTCAACGGCACCAGCTTCGCCGCGCCGCAGGTCGCGGGCGCGGTCGCGCTGATCGCAGAGGCCTTCCCGAACCTCACCAGCCAGCAGATCGTCTCGCTTCTCTACCAGTCGGCGCGCGATGCGGGCGCCGCGGGCGCCGACGGGGTCTATGGTCAGGGCATCCTCGACATCGCGCGCGCCTTCCAGCCGATGGGGCGACGGCGCTGACCGGGACCATGACTGCGGTGCCGCTCGGTGCGCCGCTCGGCCTGCTCGGCGGTCCGATGGGCGACGCCGGCGGGGCGGGCACGATGGGCCTCGTCACCGACGGTTTCGGGCGCGCCTTTACCGTCGACTTCGGCGGATCGCTTGGCATCCGCCGCCCCGATTTCAAGCTGTCGGGCGCGATCGGCGGACTCGTCCACCAGCAAAGCGCCGCCAGTTCCTCGCTCGCGCTCTCGCTCGTCACCGCGCCCGGCGCGGGCGGCACCGATGCGCTCGCCGGGCTGTCCTTCCACGACGCGCGGCGCGCGCGCACCCTCGCCGCGTCGGTGATGACGCGCCTCGATGCGCACACGCGTCTCGGTTTCGCCGCGGGGCGCGGCACCGGCGGCCTGCTCGCGGACGAGCGCGGTGAAAGCGGTCACGCGATGCTGATCGCCGACGCCGCGCACGAAGGGCTGGGCTTTGCCGCGAGCCCCGGCATCGGAACGATAATTCGGCATAATATATATAAAAATCAATATGTTAATTTATATGCCGAAAGCGGTTGGGTCTCGGGCTCGCGCTGGCAGGACGATCCCCTCCTCCGCTACCGTTCGCGCTCCGACAGCCGCTACCAGCGCCTCGGCGCCGCGTGGGACGGCCATCTCGGCCCCGTGCGCGCCGCGATCGGCGCCAGCTGGCTCCGCGAATCGGACAGCCTCCTCGGCGCCCGCCTCGGCCCCGTCTTCGGTGCGGGCGGCGCGACCAGCCTCGTCGGCGACGCGAGCTTCACCCTCAATATGCGTGAAGATTGGCAAATTGCAGCCGTCTGGCGCCAGATGTGGACCCGCCCCGACGCCCGTGGCCTCGTCGCGGGCGGCGCGCTTCGCTCGACCGCCTTCTCGCTCGACCTCGCCAAGGCGGGCCTGCTGCAAGCCGGCGACCGCGCCGCGCTGCGCTTCGCCCAGCCGCTGCGCGTCGCGCGCGGCGGCATCGACCTGATGCTCCCCGTCGCGCACGACTATGCCAGCGGCCAAACCGATTTCGGCCGCCGCACCTATAATCTCGCGCCGACGGGGCGCGAGCTGGTGGTCGAGGCGAGCTATGCGCTTTCGCTGTTCGGCGGAGATCTGATCGCCAACACATGGTGGCGCCGCGACCCCGGCCACATCGCCGCGATGCCCGACGACCGCGGCGCGGCGCTCCGCTTTACGATGGGCTTCTGATCGGCTTTAACGTTCCCCAAAGATCAAAACAGGGGATGCCGAAATGAAGCCGATTCAAATTCTTCCGCTCGCGCTGTTCGGCGCGACGCTCGCCATGCCGCTCGCCGCCCAGGCGCCCGCGCGCACTGTTATCCATGCCGGGCAATTGCTCGCCGAACCCGGCAAGCCGGCGCGCGGCGCCTCGACGATCGTCGTCGAGGGCGGCAAGATAGTGAGCATCGCCGACGGCTATCAGGCGGCCGACCCCGGCGCGACGCTGATCCACCTCAAGGACAAATATGTCCTCCCCGGCCTGATCGACAGCCATGTCCATCTGACGAGCGACGCGGGCGGAATCGCCGGCCAGCTCGAGGAAATCACGCTTAGCCCGGCGGCGCAGGCCTTCAATGCCGAGGTCAACGGCATGAAGACGCTGCGCGCGGGCTTCACCACCGTCCGCAATCTCGGCGACGGCGACGGGGCGACGCTGGCGCTCCGCGACGCGATCGCGGCGGGCAAGGTGCGGGGACCGCGGATCGTCGATGCCGGCGCCAGCATCTCGGGCAGCGCGGGGCATATGGACGGCTCGCTGGGCTATCGCGACGAGCTTCGCCCCTTTTTCGCGGGGGCAGGCAACACCTGCAACGGCGCCGACGATTGCCGCCGCGCGGTGCGGCTGCAGATCGGGCGCGGCGCCGACGTGATCAAATTCGCCTCGACCGGCGGGGTGAACAGCCGCATCGGCGCGGGCCTCGGCAAGCAGATGTTCGACGACGAGGCGCGGGCGATCGTCGAGACCGCGCATCTGTTCGGCAAGAAGGTCGCGGTCCACGCGCACGGCGCCGACGGCATCCGCCTCGCGATCGGTGCCGGCGCCGACTCGATCGAACATGGCACGATCCTCGACGACGCGACGATCGCGGCATGGGCGAAGTCGAAAACCTATTATGTTCCGACGCTGTCGACCGTGAACGGTTACAAGGAACGGCTCGCCGCCAATCCCGACGCCTATGAGCCCGACGTGCTGGCGAAGATCAAATGGCGCATCTCGATCACCGGCAAAAGCCTCGAAACGCTCGTCCCGCGTGGCGTGCGCATCGCCTTCGGCACCGACGCCGGCGTCTCGAAACACGGCCGCAACGGCGACGAGTTCGAACTGATGGTCCAGCACGGCATGACCCCGGTCGAAGCCTTGAAGGCCGCGACGGTGAATGCGGCCGACCTGCTCGGCCTCTCGGACCAGATCGGCTCGATCGCGCCGGGCAAGAGCGCCGACATCATCGCGGTGGCGAGCGATCCCATCGCCGATGTGCGCATACTCAAGAAGGTCGATTTCGTGATGGCGCGGGGAGAGGTCGTCGACTGACCTATAGTGCGCCGCGCAGCGCCAGCCAGCGGTCGCGCTTCGCATCGAATCCGATCGTATGCGCGGCGCTGCTCGACGGCAGATCGACGAGAGCGACGCCCTCGATCGGCGGGAGCTGCTTCCGCCCGATCGCCGCGGCCTTGCCGCCGTTGAAGGCGATCATGCGCAAATCGGGCAGGTCGGCGATCAGCGCTGCGAGGTCGTGGGCTTCGGCTTCGCGGATATGGCTGTCGCTGCTCGTGTGGCGTTCGGCGCTGCGGATCACATCCCACAGGCCGACCTTCGCTTGGCGCAGCGCGGTCAGCCTGTCGTCATAGGGTATATCCGCGAGCGGCCGGCCGATCACCTCGCCCAGCAGGCGCCAGAACTGGTTGGTCGGATGCGCATAATATTGCCGCGCGGCGAGCGAGCGGGCGCCGGGCAGGCTTCCCAAAATCAGCAATCGCGTGTCGGGCGCGACATGCGGGGCGAAGCTGGCGTGGCGGACGGCGGGCATGGACCCGCGATAGCCCGCTCCGCGTGGCGCAACAATATTGCCTGCCTCTTGACCGGGGAGGGAATCGGGTCTAGGGGCGCGCTCGACCGAAAAGGGCGGTTTGCCGCCTCTTTCAGTTGCAACAGCGCTTGAACATTGCTGGCGCGGATGGAGCCTCCGGAAGATCAATCCGATCTGCCGGGGTCTTTTGCTGTTATCAGGTCGGCCGTTTTCCGCCATTTTCGGCGGGCTAGCGGCCGGAGCTTCATCCACCGCGGTACAGTAACCGTTCGCTTTGATGGGCGGACACAAAAAGGTGAAGCATTCATGCCCACGATCAACCAGCTGGTCCGCAAGGGCCGGACTCTCCAGAAGGTGAAGTCCAAGGTCCCGGCGATGGAAGCAAACCCGCAAAAGCGCGGCGTTTGCACTCGTGTCTATACGACGACCCCGAAAAAGCCGAACTCGGCGCTCCGCAAGGTTGCAAAGGTCCGCCTGACCAACGCCCGCGAAGTCATCACCTATATTCCCGGCGAAGGCCACAACCTCCAGGAACACAGCGTCGTGCTGATCCGCGGCGGCCGTGTGCGCGATCTTCCCGGTGTGCGTTACCACGTCTTGCGCGGCGTGCTCGATACGCAGGGTGTGAAGGACCGCAAGCAGAGCCGTTCGAAGTACGGCGCGAAGCGTCCGAAGTAAGGACCGCTTTTTCGGCTATTTGATCATCCCAGGCTGCCTCGGCGCCGGGATGCTGTTGTAAAAGGAATTACCCATGGCTCGTCGTCGTCGTCCTGAACGCCGCGAAATCCTGCCCGATCCCCGTTTCGGGGATGTCGTGCTGTCGAAATTCATGAACAGCGTCATGCTGGACGGGAAGAAGTCCGTCGCCGAAAGCATCGTTTACGGTGCGCTCGAGTCGGTCGAAGCCCGCGCCAAGAAAGAACCGATCGGCGTGTTCCACGAAGCGCTGGCGAACATCCGCCCGAACATCGAAGTCCGCAGCCGCCGCGTCGGCGGTGCGACCTATCAGGTTCCGGTCGAAGTCCGCCCCGACCGCGCGCAGGCGCTCGCGATCCGCTGGCTGATCACCGCCGCGCGCAACCGCAGCGAGACCACGATGGCCGCGCGCCTGTCGGGCGAACTGCTCGACGCGTCGAACAACCGTGGCAACGCGGTCAAGAAGCGCGAAGACACGCACCGCATGGCCGAAGCCAACCGCGCTTTCAGCCACTACCGCTGGTAATTTGCCGGACGCTCTCCGTGTTACGGGGGCGTCTCGCAATCGCAACAAAACTTCCTATATCGGGGGCGGCTCCAAAGGCCTCCCCCCAAATCCAAGGAAAAGATCATGGCACGCAGCCATCCGCTCGAACGCTATCGCAATTTCGGTATCATGGCGCACATCGACGCCGGCAAGACCACGACGACCGAGCGCATTCTCTATTACACCGGCAAGTCCTACAAGATCGGCGAAGTCCATGACGGCGCCGCGACGATGGACTGGATGGAACAGGAGCAGGAGCGCGGTATCACGATCACGTCGGCCGCCACCACCTGCCTGTGGAAAGCCGAAGAAGGTCAGGGTCCCGAGCATCGCCTGAACATCATCGACACCCCCGGCCACGTCGACTTCACCATCGAAGTCGAGCGTTCGCTGCGCGTGCTTGACGGCGCGATCACCGCGTTCGACGGCGTTGCCGGCGTCGAGCCGCAGTCGGAGACCGTGTGGCGTCAGGCGGACAAGTATAAAGTTCCGCGGATGTGCTTCATCAACAAGCTCGACCGCACGGGCGCCGATTTCTATTATTGCGTCCAGACGATCATCGACCGCCTCGGCGCGACCCCGGCTGTCCTCTATCTGCCCATCGGTGCCGAAGGCGACTTCAAGGGTCTCGTCGACCTCGTCAACGAGCGTGCGATCATCTGGAAGGACGAAAGCCTCGGCGCCGAATTCTTCTATGAGGAAATCCCCGCCGACCTCGCCGACAAGGCGGCCGAATATCGCGAAAAGCTCGTCGAGCTCGCCGTCGAACAGGACGACGACGCGATGGAAGCCTATCTCGAAGGCACCGTCCCCGACGTCGCCCAGCTCAAGGCGCTGATCCGCAAGGGCACGCTGGCGCAGGCGTTCGTCCCGGTCCTCTGCGGCTCGGCGTTCAAGAACAAGGGTGTGCAGACGCTGCTCGACGCCGTCGTCGACTATCTGCCTTCGCCGCTCGACATTCCCGACGTTCAGGGCATCAACCCCGACACCGACCAGCCCGACTCGCGCGAGACGTCGGACGCGGCGCCGCTGTCGTTGCTCGCCTTCAAGATCATGAACGACCCGTTCGTCGGTTCGCTCACCTTCGCCCGCATCTATTCGGGGACCCTGAACAAGGGCACCTATCTGAACTCGGTGAAGGACAAGAAGGAAAAGGTTGGCCGCATGCTGTTGATGCACGCGAACAGCCGCGAAGACATCGAAGAAGCCTATGCGGGCGACATCGTCGCGCTCGCCGGCCTCAAGGAAACCACCACCGGGGACACGCTCTGCGCGACCAACGCGCCGATCATCCTCGAGCGGATGGAATTCCCCGAGCCGGTCATCGAGCTGTCGGTGGAACCGAAGACCAAGGCCGACCAGGAACGCATGGGCATCGCGCTCAACCGCTTGGCCGCCGAGGATCCCTCGTTCCGCGTGTCGACCGACCATGAATCGGGCCAGACGATCATCAAGGGCATGGGCGAGCTTCACCTCGACATCCTCGTCGATCGTATGAAGCGCGAGTTCAAGGTCGAAGCGAACGTCGGCGCGCCGCAGGTGGCGTACCGCGAATCGCTCGCGAAGGCGGTCGACGTCGACTATACCCACAAGAAGCAGTCGGGCGGCTCGGGCCAGTTCGGCCGCGTCAAGGTCAGCGTCGCTCCCGGCGAACGCGGCGCGGGCATCACCTTCATCGACGAGATCAAGGGCGGCAACATTCCGCGCGAATATATCCCGTCGGTCGAAAAGGGCATGCGCGAGTCGGCCGAAAACGGTCACATGATCGGCTTCCCGATCATCGACTTCGAAATCAAGCTCACCGACGGCGCGTACCACGACGTCGACTCGTCGGCGCTGGCGTTCGAAATCGCGGGCCGTGCGGCGATGCGCGAAGTGGCGGCGAAGGCCGGCATCAAGCTGCTCGAACCGGTGATGAAGGTCGAGGTTGTCACCCCTGAGGAATTCATGGGCGACGTGATCGGCGATCTCAACAGCCGTCGCGGGCAGATTCAGGGCACCGATAGCCGGGGCATCGCCCAGGTCGTCGAGGCGATCGTTCCGCTGGCGAACATGTTCGGCTACGTCAATCAGCTGCGCAGCTTCAGCCAGGGTCGCGCCAGCTACTCGATGCAATTCTCGCATTATGAGGAAGTGCCGACCAACGTCGCCGAAGAAGTGAAGGCCAAGATGGCCTGATGGGTCAAAGCCGCGCGGGCTTGCACCGCGCGGCAAGACCCTCTAAGGGCGGCGCCTGATTCAGCAGGCCCGTCCGGACTGATCAAACGAAACACCTAAGAAGAAGGTTCTTAAATCATGGCCAAGGCTAAATTTGAGCGGACGAAGCCGCACTGCAACATCGGCACCATCGGTCACGTCGACCATGGCAAGACCTCGCTGACCGCAGCGATCACCAAGGTGCTCGCCGAAAACGTCGCCGGCAACGCCGCCGTCGACTTCGCGAACATCGACAAGGCTCCCGAAGAGCGCGAGCGCGGCATCACCATTTCGACCGCACACGTCGAATATGAAACCGACGGCCGCCACTATGCGCACGTCGATTGCCCGGGTCACGCCGACTATGTGAAGAACATGATCACCGGTGCCGCCCAGATGGACGGCGCGATCCTCGTCGTGTCGGCCGCTGACGGCCCGATGCCGCAGACCAAGGAGCACATCCTGCTCGCGAAGCAGGTCGGTGTTCCGACCATGGTCGTGTTCCTCAACAAGGTCGACCAGCTCGACGATCCCGAGCTTCTTGAGCTCGTCGAACTCGAAATCCGCGAAGAACTTTCGAAGCGCGACTTCGACGGCGACAATATTCCGATCATCGCCGGTTCGGCGCTCGCCGCGCTCGAAAGCCGCGACGACAACATCGGCAAGGACGCGATCCTGAAGCTGATGGCGGCCGTCGACGAATGGATCCCGCAGCCGGAACGTCCGCTCGACAAGCCCTTCCTGATGCCGATCGAAGACGTGTTCTCGATCTCGGGCCGTGGTACGGTTGTCACCGGCCGCGTCGAAACCGGCATCGTCAAGGTTGGTGAAGAAGTCGAAATCGTCGGCATCAAGGACACCAAGAAGACCGTCGTCACCGGCGTCGAAATGTTCCGCAAGCTGCTCGACCAGGGCCAGGCCGGCGACAACATCGGTGCGCTGATCCGCGGCGTCGGCCGTGAAGAAGTCGAGCGTGGCCAGGTTCTGGCGAAGCCCGGCTCGATCACGCCGCACACCGAGTTCACCTCGGAAGTGTACGTCCTGTCGAAGGACGAAGGCGGCCGTCACACGCCGTTCTTCGCGAACTATCGTCCGCAGTTCTACTTCCGCACCACCGACGTCACCGGCGAGGTCATCCTCCCCGAGGGCACCGAGATGGTCATGCCGGGCGACAACGTCCAGCTGTCGGTCAAGCTGATCGCCCCGATCGCCATGGACCCGGGTCTCCGCTTCGCGATTCGCGAAGGTGGCCGCACGGTCGGCGCAGGGGTTGTCGCGACGATCACAAAGTAATATAGGGCCGCGAGCCGCGCGATTCGGACCGATTCGCGCGGCTCGTAGCTTAAAGGTTTTTGATGGCCGATCCGGCTTCCCTGCGGAAGTCGGAGCAGGCCATTTCGGCTCTTTCGCATCGTTAGACGGGATTCGACTGGAACAGTCATGGAAACGCAGAATATTCGCATTCGCCTGAAGGCCTTTGATCACCGCGTGCTCGATCAGGCCACCACCGACATTGCCGACACGGCACGTCGTACCGGAGCGCTTATTCGCGGCCCGATCCCGCTTCCGACGCGTATTGAAAAATTCACCGTGAACCGCGGTCCGCATGTCGACAAAAAGTCGCGCGAGCAGTTCGAGGTGCGCACCCACAAGCGGCTGCTCGACATCGTGCAGCCCACCCCGCAGACGGTCGACGCGCTGATGAAGCTCGACCTCGCCGCGGGCGTGAACGTCGAAATCAAGTTGGCCTAAGCCAACGCCGCCCCGGTGAAAACCGGGGTCTCTATCGGCAGGTGGTTCGCCGCCTGCATTGTCCGGAGCGATCCGGGCCGACGATAGGGTGGATACCGCCGGTCGTTTCTTCGGAAACATCCAGACCGGGCTGCGTCCCCCGTCTCGCCGCTTCTCCTTCGGGATGGCGGCACCTCAGCCCGGACGGGGCGATGCATCGAAATTTTGGGCTGGGAGGGTAGCCGTCGGGCGTTCGTCTGATGGCTTCCCGCAAGCCGTGCGGAATGGTCCGCCCGGCCTCTGTTGAGGAGTATGATCATGCGTACTGGCGTGATCGCGAAGAAAATGGGGATGACCCGCCTGTTTCAGGACGACGGCCGCCACGTGCCCGTCACCGTCCTGAGCCTCGAAGGCTGCCAGGTCGTCTCCGTGCGCGATAAAGAACGTGACGGCTATGTGGCCGTTCAACTCGGTGCCGGTTCGGCCAAGGCGAAGAACGTCGCCAAGCCGCAGCGCGGCGCTTATGGCAAGGCCGAAGTCGAGCCCAAGGCGAAGCTCGTCGAATTCCGCGTCGCCGACGACGCGACGCTCGACGTCGGCGCCGAACTGTCGGCCGACCACTTCGTCGCCGGCCAGATCGTCGACATCCAGGGCGTGACCCAGGGTAAGGGCTTTGCCGGTGCGATGAAGCGCTGGGGTTTCGGCGGTATGCGCGCGACCCACGGTGTTTCGATCAGCCACCGTGCGCATGGTTCGACCGGTAACCGCCAGGATCCGGGCCGCGTCTTCAAGAACAAGAAGATGGCCGGCCACATGGGCGCGCGCAACCGCACCCAGCAGAATCTCGAAATCGTCCGCACCGATGTCGAGCGCGGCCTTCTCTTCGTCAAGGGCTCGGTCCCTGGCTCGAAGGGCGGCTGGCTGCTCGTCCGCGATGCGGTGAAGCTGCCGCGCCACCCCGAGGCCCCCTATCCGGCGGGTGTCAAGAGCGCGGCCAACACCAACGATGCCCCGGCTGACGCGCCGGTCGAAACGCCGGTCGAAGAAACCGTCGTCGACACCGCGGCCACCGACGGCGCACAGGAGTCCTGATCATGAAGGTCAAGGTTCAGACCCTCGACGGCAAAGCCGGCACCGACATCGATCTTAACGACGACGTCTTCGGTGTCGACGCCCGCGCCGACATCCTGCACCGCGTCGTCGCATGGCAGCTCGAAAAGCGCCGTGGTCCGGCTCGCGCCGCCCGCGAACGCAGCGATGTGTCGCGCACCGGCAAGAAGTTCGGTCGCCAGAAGGGCGGCGGTACCGCCCGTCACGGCGATC
Organism: Sphingopyxis sp.; assembly: GCF_035686825.1. Classification (GTDB taxonomy): domain Bacteria; phylum Pseudomonadota; class Alphaproteobacteria; order Sphingomonadales; family Sphingomonadaceae; genus Sphingopyxis. The sequence continues at coordinate 209,367 of NZ_DASRYZ010000002.1, forward strand.
GCAAGGCGCCGATCTTCATCGGCGGTGGCAAGGCGCACGGCCCGCGTGCCCGCACCTTCGGCCACTCGCTGAACAAGAAGATCCGCACCCTCGGCCTGAAGATGGCGCTGAGCGACAAGGCGAAGGGCGGCAAGCTCGTCGTTCTCGACACGCTCGAGCTCAAGGACGCGAAGACCAAGGCGCTCGCCGGCAAGCTCGGCAAGATGGACCTCGGCAATCGCGCGCTCTTCATCGACGGTGACGCGGTGCACGAAAGCTTCGCGATGGCTTCGGCCAACCTCATCGGTGTCGACGCGCTGCCCGCCATCGGTGCCAACGTCTATGACATCATCCGTGCCGATACGCTGGTCCTGACCCGCGCCGCGGTCGAACAGCTGGAGGCCCGCTGCAATGGCTAAGGCAAAAACCATCGACGCGCGTCACTATGACGTGATCCTCGCTCCGGTGATCACCGAAAAGTCGACGCTGCTCAGCGAAAATGACGCGGTGGTGTTCAAGGTCGCGAACGACGCGACCAAGCCCGCCATCAAGGCCGCCGTCGAGGCGCTGTTCGATGTCAAGGTGCTGAGCGTCAACACGCTCGTCACCAAGGGCAAGACCAAGCGCTGGAAGGGCAAGCCCTACACCCGCAGCGACGTGAAGAAGGCGATCGTTCGCCTGGCCGAAGGCCAGTCGATCGACGTCACCACGGGCGTCTGATTGTAGGAAGAGGCAGAGAAAATGGCACTTAAATCCTATAATCCGACCAGCCCCGCGCAGCGCGGCCTGATCCTCGTCGACAAATCGTCGCTGTGGAAGGGCAAGCCCGTCAAGGCGCTGACCGAAGGCAAGCGCAAGACCGGTGGCCGCAACAACAAGGGCCATGTGACCTCGCGCGGTATCGCCGGCGGCCACAAGCAGAAGTACCGCTTCATCGACTTCAAGCGTCGCAAGTGGGACATGCCGGCTGTCGTCGAGCGTCTGGAATATGACCCGAACCGCACGGCGTTCATCGCGCTCGTCAAGTACGAAGACGGTGAAGTGGCATATATTCTGGCACCGCAGCGTCTGGCCGTTGGCGACACCGTCGTCGCGGGCAAGAAGACCGACGTGAAGCCGGGCAATGCGATGGAATTGTCGCAGATGCCGGTCGGCACGATCGTCCACAATATCGAGATGAAGCCGGGCAAGGGCGGCCAGATCGCCCGTTCGGCCGGCACCTATGCGCAGGTCGTCGGTCGTGATCGCGGTCTCGTCATCGTGCGTCTCGGTTCGGGCGAACAGCGTTACATCCGCGGCGAGTGCATGGGCACGGTCGGTGCGGTGTCGAACCCCGACAACCAGAACACCAACCTGGGCAAGGCCGGCCGCAACCGCTGGCTGGGCAAGCGTCCGCTGACTCGCGGTGTCGCGAAGAACCCGGTCGATCACCCGCACGGCGGCGGTGAAGGCCGCACCTCGGGTGGCCGTCATCCGGTGACCCCGTGGGGCAAGCCGACCAAGGGTGCTCGTACCCGTCACAACAAATCGACCGACAAGATGATCATCCGGTCGCGTCACGCGAAGAAGAAGAGGTAAGCCATGGCTCGCTCGGTCTGGAAGGGTCCCTTTGTGGACCTCCATCTCCTCAAGAAAGCCGAAACGGCCCAGGACGGTGGCAGCTCTGCCCCGATCAAGACCTGGTCGCGCCGGTCCACCATCCTGCCGCAGTTCGTCGGGCTGACCTTCAACGTCTACAACGGCCGCAAGTTCGTGCCGGTGTCGGTCAATGAAGACATGGTCGGCATGAAGCTGGGTGAATTCGCGCCGACGCGCTTCTTCCCCGGCCACGCGGCTGACAAGAAGGGCAAACGCTAATGGGCAAGGAAAAGTCCCCCCGCCGCGTTGCGGACAATGAGGCGCTCTCGGTCGGCACGCAGATTCGCGGCTCGGCGCAGAAGCTGAACCTCGTTGCCGCGCTGATCCGCGGCCGCAAGGTCGAAGACGCGATGAACGTCCTCGCTTTCTCGAAGAAGGCGATGGCCGTCGACGTGCGCAAGGTTCTCGCCAGCGCCGTCGCCAACGCGGAAAACAACCACAACCTCGACGTCGACGCGCTCGTCGTCAAGGAAGCGAGCGTCGGCAAGTCGCTCTCGATGAAGCGCTGGCATGCGCGTGGCCGCGGCAAGTCGACCCGGATCGTCAAGCCGTTCAGCCGCATCCGCATCGTCGTGCGCGAACAGGAAGAAGAGGCGTAAGATGGGCCAGAAGAGCAATCCGATCGGCCTGCGCCTGCAGGTCAACCGCACCTGGGACAGCCGCTGGTTCGCCGAAGGCCAGGACTATGGCCGCATGCTTGTCGAGGATCTGAAGATCCGCAAGTTCGTGTTCAAGCACCTGCCGCAGGCCGCGATCTCGAAGGTCGTGATCGAGCGTCCGGCGAAGCTGTGCCGCGTGTCGATCTATGCCGCCCGTCCGGGCGTCATCATCGGCAAGAAGGGCGCGGACATCGAAAAGCTGCGCAAGAAGCTGGGTGAGATGACGGGCAGCGACGTGTCGCTGAACATCGTCGAAATCCGCAAGCCCGAAGTCGACGCCAAGCTCGTCGGCCAGGGCATTGCCGACCAGCTCGAACGCCGCGTCGCGTTCCGCCGCGCCATGAAGCGCGCCGTTCAGTCGGCGATGCGTCTCGGCGCCGAGGGCATCCGCATCAACTGCGCCGGCCGTCTCGGCGGCGCGGAAATCGCGCGCACCGAATGGTATCGCGAAGGCCGGGTGCCGCTGCACACGCTGCGCGCCAATGTCGACTATGCCGAGGCCGAAGCGCACACCGCTTACGGTGTCTGCGGCATCAAGGTCTGGATTTTCAAGGGCGAAATCCTGGGTCACGACCCGATGGCGACCGACCGTCTGATGCTCGATGCGCAGACGACCGGTGTCCGTCCGGCCCGTGAAGACCGCCGCTAAGGACTGCTGACATGCTGCAACCGAAAAAAACCAAGTTCCGCAAGGCCTTCAAGGGCCGCATCCATGGCAATGCCAAGGGCGGTACTAGCCTGAACTTCGGCTCCTACGGGCTGAAGGCGATGGAACCCGAGCGCATCACCGCGCGCCAGATCGAAGCGGCCCGCCGCGCGATCAGCCGTGCGATCAAGCGTCAGGGCCGTTTGTGGATCCGCATCTTCCCCGACGTCCCCGTGTCGTCGAAGCCTGCCGAAGTCCGTATGGGTAAGGGCAAGGGTTCGCCGGAATTCTGGGCCGCGCGCGTGAAGCCGGGTCGCATCCTGTTCGAACTCGACGGCGTTCCCGGCCCCGTGGCCGCGCTGGCGTTCGAACGCGCCGCGATGAAGCTGCCGATCAAGACGAAGGTGATCGCCCGTCTCGGCGACACCTCGCATCTGGAGGGTTAAGGACATGGCCAAGACCGAAGATTTCAAGGCCAAGACCGACGACCAGCTCGCCGAACAGCTTGGCGAACTGAAGCGCGAGGCGTTTAACCTCCGCTTCCAGGCGGCCACCGGCCAGCTTGAAAAGGCCTCGCGCGTCAAGGAAGTGCGGCGCTCGATCGCCCGCATCAAGACGCAGCAGACCGAGCGTTCGCGCTCGGCCGCGAAGTAAGGAGACTATCGATGCCGAAGCGCATTCTGACCGGCACGGTGGTGTCCGACAAGGGCGACAAGACCGTCGTGGTGAAGGTCGAACGGAAGGTGAAGCACCCTCTGTACGGCAAGATCATCCGCCGCTCGAAGAAGTATCACGCCCACGATGAGGACAACGCCATCAAGGCTGGCGAAACCGTCCGCATCGAGGAAACGAAGCCGATTTCGAAGCTGAAGACCTGGAAGGTGCTCGACAAGGTCGACACCCACAGCAAGCCCAAGGGCGCCGCTCCGGCTGCTCCCGCCGCGGCCGAAGGCTAAAGAGTTTCACGGAACCGCCGGGGCATCCCGGTAGGCCAAGGAAGAAGGAAATGCATCGATGATTCAGATGCAGTCACAATTGGAAGTCGCCGACAACAGCGGCGCGAAGCGCGTCCAGTGCATCAAGGTGCTCGGCGGCTCGAAGCGTCGCACCGCCGGCGTGGGCGACGTGATCGTCGTGTCGATCAAGGAAGCGCAGCCGCGCGGCAAGGTGAAGAAGGGCGACGTGCATCGCGCCGTCATCGTCCGCACCGCGAAGGATGTGCGCCGCGCCGATGGCTCGGTGATCCGTTTCGACAGCAACGCCGCCGTGCTCGTCAACAAGAACGAGGAGCCGATCGGCACCCGTATCTTCGGCCCCGTCGTCCGCGAACTGCGCGGCCGCGGCTATATGAAGATCATCAGCCTGGCGCCGGAGGTGCTCTGACCATGGCGAACAAGATCAAGAAGGGCGACACGGTCGTCATCCTGTCCGGCAAGGACAAGGGCAAGACCGGCGAAGTGACGCAGAGCCTGCCGAAGGACGGCAAGGTCGTCGTCGCGGGCGTCAACGTCATCACGCGCCACCGCAAGCCGAGCCAGACCAACCCGCAGGGCGGTCTGGAACGCAAGGAAGCGCCGCTGTTCGCAAGCAAGGTCGCGCTCGCCGATCCCAAGACCGGCAAGCCGACGCGCGTTCGTTTTGAAACCAAGGACGGCAAGAAGGTCCGCGTGGCCGTGAAGTCCGGGGAGACGATCAATGGCTGATAACTACACCCCGCGCATGCGCAAGCGCTACGACGATGTGATCGTCAAGGCGATGACCGAGAAATTCGGTTACAAGAATGCGATGGAAGTGCCGAAGATCGAAAAGATCGTGCTCAACATGGGCGTCGGCGAAGCCACGCAGGACAAGAAGAAGGTCGAAGCGGCCGCTGCCGAGATGGAACTCATCGCCGGCCAGAAGCCCGTCGTGACCAAGGCGAAGAAGTCGATCGCACAGTTCAAGCTGCGCGAAGGCATGCCGATCGGCTGCAAGGTCACCCTGCGCCGCGAACGCATGTATGAATTCCTCGATCGCCTGATCACGATCGCCATGCCGCGCATCCGCGACTTCCGCGGCGTGTCGGCGACCAGCTTCGACGGCCGTGGCAACTATGCCATGGGCCTGAAAGAGCAGATCATCTTCCCCGAGATCAACTATGACCGCATCGACCAGGTGCGCGGCATGGACGTGATCGTCACCACCACCGCCCGTACGGACGAAGAAGCCCGCGAACTGCTCAAGCTGTTCGGCTTCCCCTTCCCGATCGAAGCGCAGGAAAAGGAAGCCGCCTGATCCTTCGGGACCAGGCAGGCTCTTTCAAGAAGGAAAGAGAACTTAAGTCATGGCGAAACTGAGTTCGGTAAACAAGAACGAGCGTCGCAAGCAGCTGGTGAAGAAATATGCCGGCCGTTACGCGAAGCTGAAGGCGATTGCGGCAGACACGTCGCTCGACGATGGCGAGCGTCTGATCGCGCGCCTCAAGATGGCGGAAATCCCGCGCAATGGTAACCCGACCCGCATCCGCAACCGGTGCGAGCTGACGGGCCGTCCGCGCGCCTATTATCGCAAATTCCGGCTGTGCCGTATCCAGCTCCGCGATCTGGCCAACAAGGGCCTGATCCCCGGTGTTGTGAAGTCGAGCTGGTAAGGGACTGACAAGATGGCAATGACCGATCCCCTGGGTGATATGCTCACCCGCATCCGCAACGGCCAGCAGGCGAAGAAGGACAGCGTCCTGACTCCCGCCTCGACCCTGCGCGTCCGCGTTCTCGATGTTCTCCAGCGCGAAGGCTATATCCGCGGCTACAGCGAAGAAGCGCTGGGTGCCAAGGGTCAGCACAAGGGCATCCGCATCGAGCTCAAATATTTCGAAGGCCAGCCGGCGATCCGCCACGTGGCCCGCGTCTCGAAGCCGGGCCGCCGCATCTATTCGGGCTCGAAAGAGCTGCCGATCGTGCGCAACGGCCTTGGCATCACCATCGTGTCGACCCCGCGCGGCGTTCTCTCGGACGCCGAAGCCCGCGAGCATAATGTCGGCGGCGAAGTGCTGGCGGAGGTGTTCTGATGTCGCGCATTGGTAAAAAGGCAGTAGCGATCCCCGGCGGCGTCACCGCCGCGATCGACGGCGGCCAGCTGTCGGTCAAGGGTCCGAAGGGCACGCTCGCGATGCCGCTGTCCGACCTCATCAAATATGAAGTCGGCGAAGGCAGCATCTCGGTGCAGCCCGCGAACGACACCCGCGAAGCACGCGCCTTCTGGGGCATGCAGCGCACGCTGGTCCAGAACCTGATCACGGGCGTGACCGAAGGCTTCACCAAGGTGCTCGAAATCACCGGTGTCGGCTATCGTGCCAACGCACAGGGCAAGAATCTGAAGCTGCAGCTCGGCTACAGCCACGATGTCGATTTCGCGGTGCCCGAAGGCATCGAGATCAAGACGCCGGACAACACGACGATCGAGATCAACGGTATCGACAAGCAGAAGGTCGGCCAGGTCGCGGCGGAAATCCGCCGTTGGCGCAAGCCCGAACCCTATAAGGGCAAGGGCATCAAATATCGCGGCGAGTACATCTTCCGCAAAGAAGGCAAGAAGAAGTAAGCCATGGCACATCTTACCCCTTTCCAGAAACGCCGTCAGCGCGTTCGTACCGCCCTCCGTCAGCGCGCCGCTGGCCGTGCCCGCCTGTCGGTGCACCGTTCGGGCCGTCACATCTATGCGCAGCTCATCGATGACGCTGCCGGGCAGACGCTGGCTTCGGCCTCGACGCTCGACAAGGATGTTCGCGGCAAGACCGGCGCGACCACGGCGGCGGCTGCCGACGTCGGCAAGCGCCTCGCCGCTGCCGCCAAGAAGGCGGGCGTGACGCAGGTCGTGTTCGATCGCGGCGGCTTCCTGTTCCACGGGCGCATCAAGGCGCTGGCCGACGCGGCTCGCGAAGGCGGATTGGAGTTCTAATCATGGCAGACGAAATTCAGAACGCCGAAGGCGCCGCCCCCGAGGCGACGACCCCGACCGAAGGCCAGGCTCCGCGCCGCGGCCGTGGCGGCGGCCGCGATGGCGGTCGTGGTGGACGTGACGGTGGCCGTGGCCGCCGCGACGACCGTCGCCCGCGCGACGAGGATGGCGGCGAAGAGCTCATTGAAAAGCTCGTCCACATCAACCGCGTTTCGAAGACCGTGAAGGGCGGCAAGCGCTTCGGTTTCGCCGCGCTCGTCGTCGTCGGCGACGGCAAGGGCCGCGCCGGTTTCGGTCATGGCAAGGCGCGCGAAGTGCCCGAAGCCATTTCGAAGGCGACGGCTGCCGCGAAGAAGGCGATGATTCGCGTTCCGCTGCGCGACGGCCGCACGCTCCACCACGATGGCCGCGGCGTGTTCGGCGCGGGCAATGTGACGCTGCGTTCGGCGCCCGCCGGTACCGGCATCATCGCCGGTGGCCCGATGCGCGCCGTGTTCGAATCGCTGGGCGTTGCCGATGTGGTGACCAAGTCGGTCGGCACCTCGAATCCCTACAACATGATCCGCGCGACCTTCGAGGCGCTCGGCGAACAGACCAGCCCGAAGTCGGTCGCGCAGCGTCGCGGTAAGAAGGTTTCGGACCTGATCAAGCGTGGCGGTGCGTCCGACCGCGCAGCCGAGGCCGAAGCCGCGGCGGTGACGGAGTAAGACCATGGCCGACAAGAAGATCAAGATCCGCCAGATCGGTTCGCCGATCCGTCGTCCCAAGAGCCAGCGTGCGATCCTGACCGGCCTCGGCCTGGGCAAGATGCACCGCGAGGTCGAACTGGTCGACACCCCGGAAGTGCGCGGCATGATCCGCAAGCTTCCGCACATGGTGGAAGTCGTCGAGGGCTAAAACGCCAGTGAAGCTTTATCGCCTGTTGACCGGTCCCGATGACGCCGCCTTTTGCGCGCGGGTCGAGGGGCTGCTCAACCGGGGATGGCAGCTTCACGGCAGCCCCTCGATCACCAGTGTCGATGGCCGTGGCTATGTCGCCCAGGCCATCCTGATGGAGAAAGCCGGGCCCTATCCCGGCTTTCAGCCGTCGAGTGAAATCGAACCGGACTGAAGCGTTTCAGTCCACAGCGCGAACACAGCGAAAGCGAGTGCAACCATGACTATCAAGCTTAACGAACTTCGTGACAACAACGGCGCCCGCAAGGGCCGCATGCGCGTCGGACGCGGCATCGGCTCGGGCAAGGGCAAGACCGCCGGCCGCGGCCAGAAGGGCCAGAAGGCGCGCAGCGGTGTCGCGATCAACGGCTTCGAGGGCGGCCAGATGCCGCTCCACATGCGCATCCCGAAGCGCGGCTTCAACAACATCTTCGCGAAGGACTTCGCGATCGTGAATCTGGGCATGATCCAGAAGCTGATCGACGAAAAGAAGCTCGACGCCAAGAAGACCGTCGATCACGCCGCGCTCAAGGCCGCTGGCGTCGCCCGCGGTGGCAAGGATGGCGTCCGCCTCCTCGCCAAGGGCGAGCTGACCGCGAAGCTGACTTTTGCCGTTGCCGGCGCCTCGAAGGGCGCGATCGAAGCGGTCGAAAAGGCTGGCGGCAAGGTTGAACTGCCCGAAGTCAAGGAAGCCGCGCCCGAAGGCAAGAAGGCCCAGCGCCGCGCCAAAGCCAAGGCGGAATAATTAGGGCGAAGGGGCGGTTTCTAAGGGAACCGCCCTTTGTCATATAAGATACCCCCTCCCGTTTGTGTCGAGCGAAGTCGAGACACCCCTCGGGACAGCGCAAGTTCGAGAGGCATCTCGACTTCGCTCGATGCGAACGGACAGTGAAAGCGGCACCCGGCATCGACCTGCCGCTTAAGTAAGGCCTTTCCCCTTGCGCTTCGCGACCGCCGAACGCACATAGGCGCCGGGTCGCGGGGGGCGCGGTCCGGAATATCCGAGGAAAACACCCATGGCCTCTCGCGCCGACCAGCTTGCATCCAACCTCAATTTCTCGAAGTTCGGTCAGGCGACCGAGCTCAAGAACCGCATCTGGTTCACGATCGGCGCGCTGATCGTCTTCCGCTTCCTGTCGTTCGTGCCGCTTCCCGGGGTCGATCCGGTCGCGCTGGCGTCGCTCTACAGCCAGGCCGCTTCGGGCGGCGTCCTCGATATCTTCAACACCTTCTCTGGTGGCAGCCTCGAGCGCATGAGCATCATCGCGCTCGGCGTCATGCCCTATATCACCGCGTCGATCGTCGTGCAGCTGGCGGCCGCGCTGTCGCCCAGCCTCGCCGCGCTCAAGAAAGAGGGCGAAAGCGGGCGCAAGAAGCTCAACCAGTACACGCGCTACGGCACCGTCGCGCTGACCGCGATCCAGGGCTATTTCATCGCCGTCGGGCTCGAAACGCTCGGCGCGAGCCAGGGCATCGCCGCGGTCGTCGATCCGGGGATGATGTTCCGCATCGGCGCCGTGATCAGCATCGTCGGCGGCACGCTCTTCCTGATGTGGCTCGGCGAACAGATCACCAGCCGCGGCATCGGCAACGGCGTCTCGCTGATCATCATGGCGGGCATTCTCGCGCAGCTGCCGCGCAGCTTCGCGCAGATGTTCACGCAGGTCCGCGAAGGCTCGATGGGCGGCGGCACGATTTTCGCCGTCATCGGCGGCGCGATCGTGATCATCGCCTTCATCAGCTTCATGGAACGCGCGCAGCGCCGCGTGCTCGTCCAGTATCCGAAGCGCGCGACGCAGCGCGGCGTGATGCAGGCCGACCGCAGCCATCTGCCGCTGAAGGTCAATACCGCGGGCGTCATCCCGCCGATCTTCGCCTCGTCGCTGCTGCTGATGCCGCTGACGGTGACGCAGATGATGGGCCAGAATGTCCAGGGCGACACCGCGACCGGCGACTTCCTGATCACGCTCAACCAGTATCTCGCGCACGGCCAGCCGCTCTATATGGCGCTCTATGCCGCGGGCATCATCTTCTTCTGCTTCTTCTACGTCGCGGTCGTCTTCAACCCCGAGGAAACCGCAGACAATCTCAAAAAGCAGAACGGTTTCATTCCCGGCATCCGTCCGGGCAAGAATACCGCGACCTATCTCGACTTCGTGCTGACGCGAATCACCGTCATCGGCGCGGCCTATCTGGCGGTCATCTGTCTGGTGCCCGAATATTTCATCGCCGGATCGGGCCTCCCCTTCCAGCTCGGCGGCACCAGCCTTCTGATCATCGTGAACGTGACGATCGACACGATCAGCCAGATCCAGAGCCACATGCTCGCCCATCAATATGGCGACCTCATCAAGAAGGCCAAATTGAAAGGCGGCGTTGCGCGGCGCTAAGGCGCCCGCTACGGCACTCGCGACACGGTAGGGCAAACAGGGGTCCCCATGACGCTGAATATCATTCTGCTTGGTCCGCCGGGAGCGGGCAAGGGTACGCAGGCTTCGCGGCTCGAGGACGAGCATGGCATGGTCCAGCTCTCGACCGGCGACATGCTGCGCGCCGCGGTCAAGGCGGGAACGCCGATCGGCCTCCAGGCCAAGGCGGTGATGGATGCGGGCGAACTCGTCTCCGACGCGATCGTCTCGGGGCTGATCGGCGAGCGGCTCGACGAGCTGGGCCCCGACGTTTCGGTGATCTTCGACGGCTATCCGCGCACCGCGGCGCAGGCCGACGCGCTCGACACGATCCTCTCGGACCGCGGCCGCAAGCTCGACCATGTGATCGAACTGCGGGTCGAGGAAGACGCGCTCGTCGACCGCATCACCGGCCGCTTCAGCTGCGCGAAGTGCGGCGCGGGCTATCATGATCGTTACAAGCTCCCTAAGGTGGAGAATGTTTGCGACGTTTGCGGCAGCGATGAATTCAAGCGCCGTCCTGACGACAATGAGGAAACGGTGCGCACGCGCATGGCCGAATATCGCGCCAAGACCGCGCCGATCCTGCCGATCTACGAAACGCGCGGCATCGTCACCCACGTCGACGGCATGGCGCCGATCGACCAGGTCAACGACGCGATCGAAACGGTTCTCGCGACGGCTGGCTAGCAACTTTCCCCGGCGCCGGTTATTGACGCGCCAAAGGGGAACGGGCTGATGGCATTTTTCAGATATTTTGCGAGCGCGGCGGTGATCGGCGCGCTCGCCTTCGCGCCCGCGCAGGCCAAGGTCATCGATCAGGGCGAGATCGGCTTCGCCGTCGCGCACACCGCACAGGTCGCCGCGACCCCCGCCGATGTGTGGAAAATGCTCCGCATGCCGCAAAGCTGGTGGTCGAAGGAGCATAGCTGGTCGGGCGACGCCGCCAACTTCTGGCTCGATTCGCAGGCGGGCGGCTGCTTCTGCGAAAAGCTGCCCGACGCCGGATCGGGCGTCGGCAGCGTCCAGCACGCGCGCATCGTCTTTGCCAAGCCGAACGAGATGCTTCGCCTGTCGGGCGCCTTCGGCCCGCTTCAGGGCGAGGCGCTCGATGCCACGCTGACGATCCAGATCAAGGAAACGCCGACGGGCAGCGCGCTACGCTTCGACTATGTCGTCGGCGGCTATATGCGCTTCAAGGTCGCCGAGATCGCGCCCGCGGTCGACAAGGTGATCGGTGAACAATTGCTCGGCCTCGCCAATGCGCTCGGCGGGGCGCTGCCGCCGACGCGCGACGAAAAGGCGGCCGAGGAACCCGCCGCCGAAGCCCCGGAAGCGAAAGAGGAACCCGGACTCGACGCCGCGGTCGCCGATCTGGTCGAGGAGGAAGCGAAGCCCGCCCCCGACGAAAGGCCCTAGGCGCCGGGCTTGCCGCGCAGCTTCGCCAGCGCGGCGAACGGCCCCGCCGCCTCTTCGCTCAGCACGCCCTTCTCCGCGAGAAGGCGTTCGGCGTCGGGATGGCGCGGAAAGGGATTTAGCGCGAGCGACAGCGTCTGCACCGCGGCTTCGCCCAAATCGACCCGGTCGCCCTCGAGCGGCAGCAGGTCGAGATCCTCGCTGCCGATCTCGATCTCGTCCTCCTCGCTCGCCGGGGCATCGACATCGCGCAGGAAGCGCAAGTCGAACGGCTCGGCGATCGTCGCGGGCACGGGCAGGTCGGTCGCGGCGCACGCCTGCACGACGTCGGCGCCCACTTCGCCTCTTACGGCGATCCCGCCCGCGATAGCACGAACTTCGGCAGCGAGAGAAAAACGATCGAGCGCGAGCAGTCCGAGCCGCCGCGCGATCGCCGCGCGCGCGCCGGCGTCTGCTTCGACCGAAATGGCGCGGCCGTGCGCCGCGTCGGCGAGCGTCACGACCAGAGAGAATTCGGGAACGGTCATGCCCGCGCTCCGTCCAGCCGGTCGGCGACGACCAGCTCGGACACCGGCGTCGCCGCGAGTAGCGCGCGGAGCGCCGCGACCTCGGTCATCACATGCGCCAGCCCCGCATCGGGGGGGGCGTTGCCGCGCCACAGGTTGCGGACCAGCGCCTCGCGCAATTCGGCCGAGCCGTCGGCGGCGCGATAGGCGCCAAGCCGCCCGCCAAGTGCGCTCATCATCCGCCCGACCTGCTTGCCGACGACCATGTCGCCGAAACCGATCTGGCGCATCTGCCCGTCCATGTCGTTCACGAACAATTCGGTGAGCTGGACGCCGGCGAGCCCCTGTGCGGGGTCCTTGTCGATCCGGTGCAGCACGAGCGCGAGCACGAGGCTGATCATATCGAAGCGGCCGTCGAGCGTGTCGGGAACGCCGCCTTGCGCATACCAGTGCGGCGCGCGCGCGGTGGCGACGACGGCGTTCCACAGCGGGCGCCGCGCCTCGCGCGGATCGGGTTCGGATTTGAAGAGTTTGCGGAGCGAAGAAAACATGGCGCAACGCTTAGGCCGAATCATGTCGGCGGAAAAGGGGCCTGAGTCAGCTTGGCGCAAGCTTTGCCGCGGCATAAGCCGCTTGTGCGCGCCGACCGCTTGCGGTTAAGAGGCGCGATTGCCAGCGCCCCATACAAGCGGCGCAACGGAGATATATGTTGATGCCGACCCATGACCCGAAGTCTCCCGTCCGCCCCGTGCGCCTGATCGTCGCCGGGCTGGCGCTCGCGCTGACCGTTGGCGGTTGCACGCAGCTCAAGGGGCGGCAGGGCTATGTTGCCGATCCGGCGCTGACCCAGGCGATCACCCCCGGCGTCGACAACCGCGAGTCGGTCGAAAAGACGCTCGGCCGTCCGACCTTCGTCGGTCAGTTCGGTACCGACGAATATTATTATGTCTCGCGCGAAACGCGCCAGCTCGCGTTCGCGAGGCCGCGCCCGATCGACCAGCAGGTGCTGCGCATCCGCTTCGACGATACAGGCAATGTCGCCGCAGTCGATCGCACCGGGCTCGAACTGGTCCGCAAGATCAGCCCCGAAGGCGACAAGACGCCGACACTGGGTCGCGAACGCAGCTTCTTCGAAGACATCTTCGGCAATATCGGCGCGGTCGGCGCGCCTGGTGCAGGCGCGCCCGGCGGGCGGTAAAACCGCCGTCGCCCGCGCTTTCGCGGGGGCGGCGACTTATTTCTCTATATTATTGCGCGATCCCGCCTGCCGCGAGCACAGCCAAGGTAACGAGATCCGACGCGGTCGAAGCCATCGTGGCGACCTGCACCGGATTCTCCATGCCGACGAGCATAGGGCCGATCACCGCACCGCCGCCCAGTTCGCGCAGCAGCTTCGCCGACAGGTTCGCCGACTGCAGACCCGGCATGACCAGCACATTCGCGGGACCCGACAGGCGGCAGAAGGGATAATTCTTCATCACCTTCTCGTTGAGTGCGACGTCGGGCGCCATTTCGCCTTCATATTCGAAGGCCGGTTTCCGCCGGTCGAGGATCGCCACTGCTTCGCGGATGCTCTCCAGCCAGCTTCCTTCGGGATTGCCGAAGGTCGAATAGGAGAGGAAGGCGACGCGCGGTTCGTGGCCCATGCGCCGCGCGACCTGCGCGGTGCGTTCGGCGATGTCGGCGAGCATCTCGGCGGTCGGCCGTTCGTTGACCGTCGTGTCGGCCATGAAGATCGTGTGATGCTGATCGACGAGGACGTGGATGCCGAACGGCGTCTTGCCCTCGGCATGGTCGATCACGCGCCTTATCTCGCGCATCGTCTGCGAATAGGTCCGCGTCGTGCCGGTGATCATCGCATCGCCGAGCCCCATCTTGAGGAGCAGCGAGCCGAAGATGTTGCGGTCGCGGTTGACCATGCGCTCGACGTCGCGGCGGAGGTATCCGCGCCGCTGTAGCCGCTCGTAGAGCATGTCGACCATCTGCGGCACATGCGGCGAATTGACGCTGTTGTGGACCTCGAAGCTTTCGGCGTCGGCGACGCCCATCGCGCGCAGCTTGTCGTGCAGACCTTCGCGCCCGACGAGCACCGGAATGCCGTATCCGCCGTCGCGGAACTGGATCGCGGCGCGCAGCACGACCTCCTCTTCGCCTTCGGCAAAGACGACGCGTTTGGGATTGTTGCGCGCGGCCTCATAGGCGAGCGTGAGAACCGAGGTGGTCGGATTGAGCCGCGCGCGCAGCCGGGTGCGATAATCGTCCAGATTCTCGATCGGGCGCTGAGCGACGCCGGTATCCATCGCCGCCTTGGCGACCGCGGCGGGGACGATTTCCATCAGCCGCGGATCGAAGGGGGAGGGGATGATATATTCGGGGCCGAAGCTCGACGCGCGCCCGCCATAGGCGGCCGCGACTTCTTCGGGCACCTGCTGGCGCGCGAGGTCGGCGATCGCATAGGCCGCCGCGATCTTCATCTCCTCGTTGATCGCGGTCGCATGGACGTCGAGCGCGCCGCGGAAGATGAAGGGGAAGCAGAGGACGTTGTTGACCTGGTTCGGATAATCCGAGCGCCCGGTCGCGATGATCGCGTCGGGCCGCGCCGCGCGCGCGTCGGGCGGCGAGATCTCGGGATCGGGGTTCGCCATCGCGAAGATGATCGGCGCCGGCGACATGTCCTTGACCATCTCGGGCTTGAGCGCGCCCGCGGCCGACAGGCCGAGGAACACGTCGGCGCCGACCAGCGCCTCGGTCAGGTTGCGCGCTTCGGTCGGCACCGCATGCGCCGACTTCCACTGGTCCATCCCTTCGGTGCGGCCCTGATAGATCGTGCCCTTGCGGTCGCACATGATCACATTTTCGTGCCTTACGCCCATCGCCTTGATCAGCGCGGTACAGGCGATCGCGGCGGCGCCCGCCCCGTTGACGACGACCTTCACCGTCGAAAGGTCGCGCCCGGTCAGGTAACAGGCGTTGATCAGGCCGGCGGCGGTGATGATCGCGGTGCCATGCTGGTCGTCATGGAACACCGGAATGTTCATGCGTTCCTTCAGCGCCGCTTCGATGACGAAGCAGTCGGGGGCGGCGATATCCTCTAGGTTGATGCCGCCAAAGCTCGGCGCGAGCAGCTCGACCGCTTCGATGAAACGCTGCGGATCCTCGGTGTCGACCTCGAGGTCGATCGAATCGACGTCGGCGAAACGCTTGAACAGTACCGCCTTGCCTTCCATCACCGGCTTCGATGCCAGTGCGCCGAGATTGCCGAGCCCGAGGATCGCGGTGCCGTTCGAGATCACCGCGACCAGATTGCCCTTGATCGTATAGTCATAGGCCTTGGCGGGATCTTCGGCGATCGCGTTGACCGGCACCGCGACACCGGGCGAATAGGCGAGGCTGAGGTCGCGCTGCGTCGCCATCGGCTTCGACGCGACGATCTCGATTTTTCCGGGCCGGCCATATTCGTGGTAAAGCAGGGCCTCGCGGTCGGAAAATTGCACCTTGCTGCCGCTGTCCATTCTGTATCCTCTCGAAATTTCCACAAGATGCGCGCCCGAATATTTCCCCTAGCGCCGCCTCGCGAAAATGTAACCGGCAATGTTGATCGCGATCCACCCGGCGCGACCGGAACTCGCCGTCGCCCTCCGACCTTGCCATGCCGCCCCCAATCACTAAGCAGGGTCCGATGTCCGCCACCGCCCGAGCCGCCGCCAATATGAACACTGCCGCGCCCGCCGCGACGCCGATGATGGCGCAATATTGGTCGCTGAAGGACAAGGCCGGCGACTGCCTGCTTTTCTATCGCATGGGCGATTTTTTCGAGCTGTTTTTCGACGACGCCAAGGCCGCGGCTTCGACGCTCGATATCGCGCTGACCTCGCGCGGCGAGCATGGCGGCGCGCCGGTGCCAATGTGCGGCGTGCCTGTTCATTCGGCCGAATCCTATCTCGCGCGGCTGATCCGCGCCGGGCACCGGGTCGCGATCGCCGAGCAGGTAGAAACCCCGGCCGAGGCGAAGGCGCGCGGCGGGTCGAAAGCGCTCGTCGCGCGCGACATCGTGCGCTTCGTCACCGCGGGCACGCTCACCGAGGAAAGCCTGCTCGAAGGGCGCAGCGCGAACCGGCTTGCCGCGCTGGCGCAGGTCGGCAGCGAGGTCGCGATCGCCGCCGCCGATATTTCGACCGGCCGCTTCGAGGTGGTCGCGGTGCCTGCGCAAGCGGTCGACGCAGAGCTTGCGCGGCTCGCGCCGTCGGAATTGCTGCTGAGCGAGAATGCCGAGGACCTGCCGATCTCTTCGGCGCGCCAGATCGTGCGCCGTCCGTCCTCCGAATTTTCGAGCACGAATGCGCAAAAACGGCTCGAAGCCTTTTTCGGCGTCCAGACGCTCGACGGCTTCGGTCAGTTCGTCCGCGGCGAGATCGCCGCGATGGGGGCGCTCGTCGCCTATCTCGACCATGTCGGCACCGGCGGCCCGACCTTCCTCCAGCCGCCGCTGCGCCACCTCGCGTCGGGTCGGATGGCGATCGACGCCGCGACGCGCGAAAGCCTCGAACTCGTCCGCACCATGGCGGGCACGCGCGACGGCAGCCTGCTCGGCACGATCGACCGCACGGTGACGGCGGCGGGCGCGCGGCTGCTCGCCGACGATCTCGCGAGCCCGCTCACCGACAAGGCGGCGATCCTCGACCGGCTCGACCTTGTCGACGCGCTCGCACGCGATGCCTTGTGGCGCGGCGAACTGCGTGCGGCGCTGCGCGCGCTGCCCGACGCCGGGCGCGCATTGGGCCGCCTCGTCGCGGGGCGCGGCGGGCCGCGCGATCTCGCGCAGCTGCGCGATGCGCTCGGCGGGGCGCGCCTGCTGCGCGAACATCTCGCGCGGCGCGCCGACCTGCCGCCCTTGCTCGCGCGCTTGCTCCCCGCGCTCGACGGCCACGGCGCGCTCGTCGACGAACTGACGCGCGCGCTGATCGAGACGCCGCCGGTTGACGCAGCGCAGGGCGGCTATGTCGCCGAAGGCTATGATCATGCGCTCGATGCGCTGCGCGAAACCGCGCGCGACGGGCGCAAGGCGATCGCGTCGCTCGAAGCGCAATATCGCGACCGCACCGGCATCGCCTCCCTGAAGATCCGTCATAATGGCGTGCTCGGCTATCATGTCGAGGTGCCCGCGAAGCACGCCGACGCGCTGATGGCGCCCGAATCGGGCTTCACCCATCGCCAGACGCTCGCCGGCGTCGTGCGCTTCAACTCATCCGATCTGCACGAGGCCGCGAGCCGGGTGACGCAGGCGGGGGTGCACGCGGTCGCCGCCGAGGCCGCGCATCTCGAAACGCTCACCGACGCCGCGATCGGCCGCCGCGAGGCGATCGCCGCGTCGTGCGACGTGCTCGCGCGCCTCGACGTCGCGGCGGCGCTCGCCGACCATGCGATGAGCCACAATTGGTGCCGCCCCGACCTCGCCGACGAGCCCTGCCTCGACGTCAGCGGCGGGCGCCATCCGGTGGTCGAGGCGGCGCTCGCGAAGTCGGGCGAACGCTTCGTCCCTAACGATGTGTCGCTGTCGGAAGCCGACCGGCTCTGGCTCGTCACCGGCCCCAATATGGGCGGTAAATCGACCTTTCTCCGGCAAAACGCGCTGATCGTCGTGCTCGCGCAGGCGGGCGGCTTCGTACCCGCGGCGGCGGCGAAGCTCGGGCTCGTCGACCGCCTGTTCAGCCGCGTCGGCGCGAGCGACAATCTCGCGCGCGGACGCTCGACCTTCATGGTCGAGATGGTCGAAACCGCCGCGATCCTCGCGCAGGCGACCCCGCAAAGCTTCGTGATCCTCGACGAGGTCGGGCGCGGCACCTCGACCTATGACGGGCTCGCGCTCGCCTGGTCGGTGGTCGAGGCGGTGCACGAGGTGAATAAGTGCCGCTGCCTCTTCGCGACGCACTATCACGAGCTGACGCGGCTTGCCGAAACGCTAAACGCGCTGTCGCTCCATCATGTTCGCGCGCGCGAGTGGCAGGGCGATCTGGTGCTGCTGCATGAGGTCGCCGAAGGCCCCGCCGACCGTAGCTACGGTCTCGCGGTTGCGCGCCTCGCGGGCGTCCCCGCGCCCGTCGTCAAGCGCGCCGAAACGGTGCTCGCGAAACTCGAGGCGGGGCGCGAGGCGACCGGCGGGCTCGCCGCGGGTCTCGACGACCTGCCGCTGTTCGCGGCGACGCTCGCCGCCGCGCCCGAAGCGGCGAAGGACGCGCTGCGCGAAGCGCTCGGCGCGATCGACCCCGATGCGCTCGCGCCGCGCGATGCGCTCGATGCGCTCTACACGCTCAAACGCCTGCTGGCGGACGAAGGATGAGCAATCTCTTCGACAATCTCGACCAGCGCCGCGCGATCATCGATCGCCGCGATCTGGCGGCGCGGCTCGACGCGATTGCCGCCGAAAGCAGCGATTCGGGCACGCGCCGCCGCGCGATGGTCGACCTGCTCAAGGGCGCGCTCGAAGCGGGCCGTGCCGAGATCGAGCGCCGACTGCTCGAACGCCCCTCCTCTGGGCGCGTCGCGGCGAATGCGACCGCCTTCCTCATCGACCAGATCGTCCGCCTCAGCCACGATTTCACCACCCACCATCTCTATCCCTCGGCCAACCGCTCGGCGGGCGAGCGCATCACGCTGATCGCGGTCGGCGGCTATGGCCGCGGCGAGATGGCGCCGCACAGCGACATCGACATCGGCTTTTTGACCCCGTTCAAGCAGACGAGCTGGACCGAACAGGTGATCGAGGCGCAGCTCTATACGCTGTGGGATCTCGGGCTGAAGGTCGGCCATTCGTCGCGTTCGCTCGACGAGATGGTGCGCGCGGCGAAGGAGGATCTGACCGTCCGCACCGCGCTGCTCGAAGGGCGTTTCATCTGGGGCGACCGCGATCTTTACGATCAGGCGTCGGCGCGCTTCGATGCCGAGGTCGTCGCGGGCAACGCGCGCGCCTTCGTCGCCGACAAGCTCGCCGAGCGCGACGAACGTCACAAGAGGATGGGCGATTCGCGCTACGTCGTCGAACCCAATGTGAAGGAAGGCAAGGGGGGCCTTCGCGACCTCCACACGCTGTTCTGGATCGGCAAGTTCATTCACCGCGTCCGCACCGTGCCCGAACTCGTCGATGCGGGGCTGATGTCGGCGCGCGAGCTGCGCCAGTTCGAGCGCGCCGAAAATTTCCTGCTCGCGGTGCGCTGCCATCTCCACATCCTCGCGGGGCGCGCCGAGGACCGGCTGACCTTCGATTTCCAGCGCGAGATCGCGAGCCGCATGAAATTCGCCGATCGCCCGGGCAAGAGCGCGGTCGAGCGCTTCATGCAGCTCTATTTCCTCCACGCCAAAAGCGTCGGCGACGTCACCGGCACCTTCCTCGCGCATCTCGACGACCAGATGGCGGCGCGCGGGCGGCGTTTCCTGCCGACGATCCGGCGGCGTCCGGGCAAGCTCCACGGCTTCGTCCTCGACCGCGGCCGGCTCGCGCTGCCGGCGGAGGATTTCTTCGCGAAGGATCCGGTGCGGCTGGTCGAGATTTTCGCGCTCGCCGACAAGCACGGCCTCGAAATCCATCCGCAGGCGATGCGGCAGGCGCGCCACGACGCCAAGCTGATCGAGACGCAGAGCGTGCGCCGCGACCCCCGCGCCAACGAGCTGTTCCTCGACGTGCTGACGTCCCCGCGCGATCCCGAAACCGTGCTGCGCTGGATGAACGAGGCGGGGGTGTTCGGCCGTTTCGTTCCCGATTTCGGCCGCGTCGTCGCGCAGATGCAGTTCGACATGTATCACCATTATACCGTCGACGAGCATACGATCCGCGCGATCGGGCTGCTCGCCGACATCGAGCAGGACCGGCTCAAGGACGATCACCCGCTGTCGACCGCGATCATGGACCAGATCCACTCGCGCCGCGTCATCTATGTCGCGGTGCTGCTCCACGACATCGCCAAGGGCCGCGGCGGCGACCATAGCGTGCTCGGCGCCGAGCTGGCGCTGCGCGTCTGCCCGCGGCTGGGGCTGACCGACGCCGAGACCGAGACGGTGTCGTGGCTCGTGCGCTATCACCTCCTGATGTCGGCCACCGCGTTCAAGCGCGACCTTGCCGATTTCAAGACGATCCTCGACTTTGCGCAGATCGTGCAGAGCGCTGAACGCCTGCGTCTGCTCCTCGTGCTCACCGTCGTCGACATCCGCGCGGTCGGGCCGGGGGTGTGGAACGGCTGGAAGCGCCAGTTGCTGACCGAGCTCTTCGACGCCGCCGAAGAAGTGCTGCGCCTCGGCCACAAGCAGAAAGGGCGCGAGGCGCGGATCGAAAGCAAGAAGGAGGCCGTGGCCGCCCAATTCGGCTTCGATGCCAAGACGTTCGAAAAGCTCGCGAGGCGGCTCCCCGAAAGCTACTGGATTGCCGAGCCGGTCGAAGTGATCGCGGCGAATATGCTCCATATCCGCCAGGCGGGCGATGCGCCGCTGCATATCGCCGCGGTGCCCGACGACGATCGCGGTGCCACGCTGGTGATGGTGCTCGCGGCCGACCACCCCGGCCTCTTCTATCGCATCGCCGGCGGCATCCACCTCGCCGGCGGCAACATCATCGACGCGCGCATCCACACGACCCGCGACGGGCTGGCACTCGATAATTTCCTCGTCCAGGACCCGCTCGGCCGGCCGTTCGACGAGGCGGGTCAGATTGGCCGGCTGACGCGCGCGATCGAGGACGCGCTCGCCAACCGCCAGAAACTGCTGCCGAAACTCGAAGCGCGCGCGCTGCCGCGCACCCGCGCCGAGGCCTTCCGCATCGCCCCCAGCGTCTTCGTCGACAATAAGGCTTCCAATCGTTTTACCGTGATCGAGGTCAATGCGCAGGATCGCCCCGCGCTGCTCAACCAGCTCGCCTATGCACTCTTCCAGTCGAAGGTCACGGTGCACAGCGCGCATGTCGCCACCTATGGCGAGCGCGCGGTCGATACATTTTACGTGACCGACCTGATCGGCGACAAGATCGACAGCGCGGCGCGCGTGAAGAGCCTCGAAAAGCGTCTGCTCGAAGCCGCCGGCAGCCGCAGCGAGGAAGCCGTCGCGGCGTAGAGCGTGATCGGGTCAGACTGAAACACCGCTTTCCCTTTTCGCCGGGATGACGATCAGTCAAAATAATCTGCTCTAGAAATCGAACCCCTGCTGGACGGGGGGAAGCGGCACGCCTTCGAGTTCGAGCATGCGCGCCTTGGATTGCGAGCCGCCCGGCGCGGAGAATCCGCCGATTCCGCCGCCCGCGGCCATGACGCGGTGGCAGGGGATGATCAGCGGCACGGGATTGGTCGCCATCGCCTGCCCGACCGCGCGGGCCTGTTCGGGACCGGCATCGAGCGCGCGCGCGACAGCGCCATAAGTCGTCGTCTCGCCCCAGCCGAGCATGCGCACATGGTCATAGACGCGCGCGAAGAAGGGCGGCTGCTCGCCCGGATCGACGGCCACTGTGAAAAATTCGATGCGTTCGCCAGCAAAATAGCGGGTCGCGGCGTCGATGACTGCCGCGATTCCGGCGGGCGGCGCGGCGCGAAGCGCGCCGGGCAGGCGGCGCAGCATCGCGCGCTCGGTTTCGGAGGCGGCCGGCGCGGGCAGCCGCAGCGCGGTGACGCCTGCGTCCGCCCAGCCGATCGCCGCGATCCCGGCGGCGGTTTCGAAAAGCTGATACTGGCTTTGCCCGGCCATGCGCGATTCTCCGTCGTTGCCAGAGATATAGGATCCTGCGGCGCCGACGCCATAGAGCGGCGGTGCGACGCGCGGCGGCCGACAGCTTTGGGGTCAGTCGCCCGCCGGCCCCGTCATCGCCGCCGCCGCCGCGAGCAGCCCGCCGTTGAAGCGCTGCGACAAGGCCGCATCGGGAATCGCGTTGAAGGCATGGATCGCGCCGGCATAGCTGTGCAGATCGACGGGTACGCCCGCCGCGACGAGCCGCCGCGCATAGTCGAGATTTTCGTCGAAAAAGAGGTCGAGACTGCCCGTCGCGATATAGGCGGGGGGCAGGCCCGTCAGATCCTCGGCGAGGCTCGGCGAAAACCAGCCGCGCCGCGCGTCGTCGGCCTTGTAGTCGGCCTGCAGCGCGCGCCAGCCGAAGCGGTTGCTCGCGCGCGTCCAGATGAATTCGCCGGTCGCGGGATTGGCATATGGGCAGGCGTCGCCGCCCGTCCGGTGATCGAGCATCGGATAGGTCAGCAGCTGGCCGGCGATCGCGGGTCCGCCGAGGTCGCGCGCCATGATCGCGAGCGCAGCGGCGAGCCCGCCGCCCGCGCTCTCGCCTGCGACGACGATCCGGCGCGCGTCGACGCCGAGCGCGTCGGCCTGCCCCGCGAGCCAGCTCAGCGCCGAATGGCAATCTTCCTGCGGCGCGGGAAAGGGATGTTCGGGGGCGAGGCGATATTCGACCGACACGACCGGCACGCCCGCGGCCGCCGCCAGCGCGGCGGGCCCCACCTGCATCTGTTCGACCGATCCCAGCACCATGCCGCCGCCATGGATATGCAGGATCGCGCCGCTCCCCGGCCGCGGCGCGGCGGGGCGATATAGGAAGACCATGATGTCGGGGCCGCCGTGGATCGACGGCACGATCAGCTTTTCGGGCGCGATGACGGGTGGCGGCAGGAAGGAATAGGTCTCCGCCGCTTTCGCCCGAATCTGCGCTATCGGCGCCGCGTCGAGGTCGACGCGGGGAAACAGATCGATGATCGGCGCGATCTCGCGATCGACGAGGTGGCGGGTGTCCATATCAAACTCTCCCTTTCATCCCGCCGACCCGGTCATCAGCCGCGCAGCGTCGCTCCGACCTTCGCCGCCGCGGCGACCACCTTGTCGGCGATCGCCTTCAACTCGGCATCGGTGAAGCTTTTCTCTTGCGGTTGCAGCTCGACTTCGACCGCCAGGCTCACCTGCCCTTCGGGAACGCCTGCGCCCGCGAAGCGGTCGAACAGCCGCGCATCGACGACGTTCGCCTTGTCGGCGCCGCGGATCGCGCGCACCAGCTCGGCCGCGGTCAGCCCCGCGGGCGCGAGGAAGGCGAAGTCGCGGCGCACCGATTGCAATGCCGGGGGCGCGAAGGCGGCGCGCGCCGGGCCGCTCGCGCGCTTCGCTGGGATCGCATCGAGGAAGATTTGCACCGCGATCACCGGGCCATCGACGTCGAAAGCGCGGGCCAGCGCGGGGTGGAGCGCGCCGAACTCGGCGAGCACCGCCTTGGGACCGAGCCGCAAGGTCGCCGACTGGCCGGGATGCCAGATGTTGCCGTCCGTCACGGCTTCCATCACCTGCAACCGGTCGGCGGGCGCCCCCGCCGCGTCGAGCAGCGCCAGTGCCGCGGCCTTGGCGTCGAACGCGTCGAAGGGCGCGGCTTTGCCCGCCTGCCAGCCGCGCCCGCTTTTGTCGCCCGCCATCAGGATCGCCAGCGTCGGATGTTCGGCGTCGGAAAGATAGCGCCGCCCGATCTCGAACAGGCGGATGCTCTCCGCGCCGCGATTCTGGTTGCGCGCCGCCGCGGTGAGCAGGCCGGGCAGCAGCGACGGGCGCATGACCTTCAAATCTTCGCTGATCGGATTGGCGAGACTCCACGCGCCGCCGCCGAAGGGCGCGGCGTCGGCCTCGCTGATGAACGACCAAGTCACCGCCTCGTCGAACCCGGCGGCCGCCGCGGCGCGGCGCAGGCGGCGCTCGACCATCTGTTCGGGCGTGGCGGTCGGCTTGGCCACGCCATCGGCGCGCGGCAGCGGCACCGACGCGATCGCGTCGAAACCGGTGATGCGCGTGACTTCCTCGACGACGTCGGGCGCGCCGTCCATGTCGCGGCGCCAGCTCGGCACCGACACCTGCCAGCGGCCGCCCTGTTCGATCACCGCGAAACCGAGCGCGGCGAGGATGTCCTTCTGCCGCTCGGGCGCGATCGCGATGCCGCCGAGCGTCGCCGACAGCGCGGGGTCGTAATCGATCACCTTCACCTCGGCGGGCGGCGTGCCCGCGCGCGTCACCGCCGACGGCGTGCCGCCGCAGATGGCGAGGATATGCGCGGTGACGATCGCGGTCGCATCGTCGAGGAATGCGGGGTCGACCCCGCGCTCGAAGCGGCTGCGCGCGTCGCTCGACAGGCCGAGCGCCTGTCCGGTGAGCGCGATGTTTTCGGGGGTGAAATAGGCGACCTCGATCAGCACGTCGGTCGTCGTCTCGCTGCACCCCGAATGCTCGCCGCCCATGATGCCCGCGATGTCGTGGACCTCGCGTTCGTCGGCGATCACCGTCATCGTGTCGGTGAGCGTGTATTCCTTGCCGTTGAGCGCCGTGACGGTTTCGCCATCCTTGGCGCGCCGCGCGACGAGCGCGCCGGTCAGCTTGGCGCGGTCGTAGATATGACTCGGACGACCAAGGTCGAACATCACATAATTGCTGATGTCGACGAGCGCCGAGATCGACCGCTGGCCGACGGCTTCCAATCGGCGGCGCATCCATTCGGGGGCGCTGCCGTTGGTGACGCCGCTGACCGTGCGGCCGAAGAAGGCGGGGCAGGCTTCGACATCGTCGGTGCGGATTTCGGTCGCGGGCGCGCCCTCGCCGGTGACCGTCGGGACGTCGAGCGGCTTCAGCGTGCCGAGCCCGGCGGCGGCGAGGTCGCGCGCGATCCCGCGCACACCCATGCAGTCCTGCCGGTTCGGGGTGATCGATATGTCGACCACCGGGTCATTCGCTCCGCTATAGTCGGCGAAGGGCGTGCCGACCGGCGCGTCGGCGGGCAGCTCGATGATCCCGTCATGGTCGTCGCCCAGTTCGAGTTCGCGCGTCGAGCACATCATGCCGTTCGATTCGACCCCGCGCACCGCGGCGACCTTCAGCTCCATGCCGTTCGCCGGCACGACCGCACCGGGCAGCCCGAGTACGCCGACCAGTCCCGCGCGCGCGTTGGGGGCGCCGCACACGACGGTGAGCGGCGCGCTACCGTCGCCCGTATCGACGGTCAGCACCTGCAGCTTGTCGGCCTGCGGATGCTTTTCGGCGGTGAGCACCTTGGCGACGCGGAAACCCGCGAGCTTCTCGGCGGGGTTTTCGACGCCTTCGACCTCGTGGCCGATGCGATTGAGCGTCGCGACGACATCGGCGACCGAATAGTCGCCTTCGAGATGTTCGCGGAGCCAGTCGAGGGTGATCTTCATGCCGAAATCCCCCCGCTCAGCGTCGGCACCGACAGCGCGCCGAACCCGTAATGCGACAGCCACCTGAGGTCGCCGTCGAAGAAGGCGCGCAAATCGTCCATGCCATATTTGAGCATCGCGAGCCGGTCGACGCCGACCCCGAAGGCGAAGCCCTGCCATTCATCGGGATCGAGCCCGCAGTTCGCGATCACGCGGCGGTTGACCATGCCGCTGCCGAGCAGTTCCATCCACGCATGGCCCGCATCGTCGCCGTTGCCGCCGACGATGCGGCGGCCCTTTTCCTGTTTATAGCCGACATCGACCTCGGCCGAGGGTTCGGTGAAGGGGAAGTAGCTAGGTCGCAGGCGGAGCACGATGTCGTCGCGCTCGAAATAGGCCTTGAGGAAGGTCTCGAGCGTCCACTTGAGATGCCCCATATGGATGCCGCGGTCGATGACGAGGCCTTCGACCTGATGGAACATCGGCGTGTGTGTCGCGTCGCTGTCGCTGCGATAGACGCGGCCGGGCGCGATGATGCGGATCGGCGGCTCCTGCGACATCATCGTCCGGACCTGCACCGGCGAGGTATGCGTGCGCAGCAGCATCGCGCGGCCTTCGGCGTCGTTCATCTGCGAAGGGAAATAGAAGGTATCGTGCATCGCGCGCGCCGGATGCGTCTCGGGAATGTTGAGTGCGGTGAAGTTGCGCCAGTCGTCCTCGATCTCGGGGCCCGTCGCGACCGCGAAGCCCATGTCGGCGAAGATTTCGGCGAGCTCGTCCATCACCTGGCTCACCGGGTGCACGCTACCACGCGGGCTCGCGTCGGCCGGCAGCGTCATGTCGATCGCTTCGGCGGCGAGTTTGAAGTCGAGCGCCGCCGCGTCGAGCACCGCCTTGCGCGCCGCGAGCGCGGCCGTGACCGTTTCGCGCAGGCCGTGGATCGCGGGACCCTGCGCCTGCCGTTCCTCGGGGGTCATGCCGCCGAGCGTCTTGAGCAGCGCGGTGATGCTGCCCGCCTTGCCGAGCGTGGCGACGCGCAGCGCCTCGACCGCACCCGCATCGGCCGCGGCTTCGATGTCGCCCAAGAGCTGGGTCTGGATGGCTTCGATATCGCTCATCGTCATTCGTCCTGTTCCGGCGGCGAAGTCGCCGCCAGCCTCATGTTTCCGTGGTTCCGTGGATAGGCGGCTACCCGCGCGTCCGTCGTCCGCCGCTTGCACCGAACCCGCCGCGCGGGTCAAGCCTGTTGGCGGAAAACGGTCTATCCTGTCGGTTTGTGGAGCCCCTGCACTGCCGCGCCCGCCGCCGCCGCCCGCGCGAACGCCGCGGCGCCCAATATCGGCTTGGGTCGCGCCGCATAGTCGCGCGGGCTCATCCCCATGAAACGCTGAAAATCGCGGGTGAACTGCGCCTGATCATAATATTGATGGTCCATCGTATCGATCCACGCCATCGACGGATCGAGCATGAAGCGCGCGAGGCTGCGCAGGAAGCGTTGGCGGCGCAGCAGCAGCTTTGGCGAAAAGCCGAAGGCGCGGTGGCTCAATCGCTCGATCGAGCGTTCGGAAAGACCGAGCTTCGCCGAAAGGTCGGCGACGCTCGACAAATCATCGTCGACGAGCGCGCGATGCGCGGCGAGAATGGCGGGATCGTCGGGCGGCGCATCGGCGAGCAGCGCGCGGAAATGGGCGTCGATCAGAGCGGCTGCGGCATCGACGTCGTTGGTTCGCCGCAACCGCTCGGCCAGCAGCGCGAATCGGGCAAAGGCGGGATGCGCGCTCCCGTCGCAGAGCCGGTCGGCGAGCGCGTCGGCGGGCAGCGGAACGAATTTTGCCCATCCCATCGGCAGCACGCCGATGCCCCAGGTCCGCATATTGCCCGCCGCGAAATAGGTCGCCTGGCTCGTCGGCCCGGTAACGACGAAGCGCGGCGTTTCGAGGGCGTGCCCGCCGCCGATCGCCGCGAGCGGCGGATCGCCATCGACAAATCGAAGGTTCGCCCATTCCGGGTGCAGATAATCCTCGACCCGCGAACCGTCGGCGACGCGGACCTCGCTCAGATAGATGGTGCTGAGATAGGGGCGCAGCGGTTCCGACAAGGGAAAGAAGCGCGTCGCGACACGCGGGCTGGCGGGAGATGCGTCGCGGTGCGCCATGTTGTTTCATTTTAGCGCGCAAAACGCATGAAAAACAATGTCCCGAAGCGGTGTTCTGTCGGGTTCTTACAATTTTATGGGCTGCCGCTGCTTCATAGTTGCGCTGCCTGCTCCGAACGGGGGGCGTGCAAGGAGAATCGGGCGTGACGCCAGAGGATGGGGCTTGGCGGGGACCTGAAATAGACGACTGATTTTCCGAGCTTCGTTCCGGCCGTCGGCTTCTGCGACCCACGGCTATTCGGCACGGGCGGGGGGCGATGGTTTCCACTGGAACCATTGTCGAGGCGGCCCGGCGCGCGAGCTCCGCGCCGCCTCTTCGTTCGGAGCGGGGCTAGCGCGCCCGCGCAGCCTGATGGGCGATATCGGTCATCAACTTGCGGAACAGCACACCGCCCGCGGTGCCCGACGCCTTGAGCGCGCGCTCGCAGTCGAGCAGGCGGCTCATCAGCCGCGCGATGCGCACCGAATCCCAGATATGCAGCTGCGCGGTCACCGCGTCGCGTTCCTTCCAGAAAATGCCGCTCGATCGCGCCGAGACGACGGTCGCCGGATGCGCGCCGCCATCGACTTCGGCGCGCAGCCGCGCCAGTGCCAGCGCCCGGATCGCGAGCGCGCGGATGATGCGGATTTCGGCGACGCCGACCGCCGCCGCGTTGGCCAGCATCTCGGGCAGATCGCGCACCTTGCCGCCGAGCGCGACGTTGATGCATTCGCTGACATCTTCTTCGTGCGTCGCGGCGCCGAGCGCGGCGATGTCGGCGGCCGTGACCTGCCGCTGGCGGTCGGGCCCGGCGTCGAGGTAGAGCGCGATCTTTTCGATCTCGCGGCGCATCAGCGCCTGATCGCCCGAGACGAGGTCGACGAGCAATTGCGCCTCGCTGTTGGCGATACGCAGCCCCTGCTCCTGCGCCGCCGCCATCGCGATGCCGACGAGCGCGCGCCGGTCGGGCTGGTAACAGATCGCCGCGACGGCATGGTCCGACCCCTCGACCAGCTTGACGAGCTTCGATTTGGCGGTGACCGAGGCGCCCGTCGCGACGACCGGGTTGATCGCGGTTTCGGCGGCGAGCAGCGCCTCGACCGCGGCGAGGCTGTCGTCGCCGCTACCGGTCAGTTCGAGCTTGATGATGCGCGCGGGCGAAAAGAGCGACATCGACGCCGCTTCGGCGGCGAGCAGCGAGGGGTCTTGCGACAGCTGCGATCCGGTCAGGTCGAGCCGCTCGGCCTCCTTGCCGGCAAGGCCGATCAGGCGAGCCGCGACGGCTTCCATCGTCGCTTCGTCGGGGCCCGTCAGGAGGGTGAAGCGAACCGCGGGATCGAGGCGCGTCTGGCGTTCGAGGTCGGCGGGCTTGACGCTCTTCATTGCCCGGCGGGCGCGGGCACGGCGGGTGCGAGCACCGCCCCCGGCTGACCGCCGCCGCGGTTCGCATAGACCGCGAGCCGCGCGACGATCTGGTCGGCGACGCCCGAGGCGAGCCGTTCGAGCGCGGTCGATTCGGCGGCGATCGTCGCATATTCGCTGCCGACGACATCGATCCCGGCGTCCTGCGCCGCGGTTGCGTCGAGCAGCACCGCGCCCGACGCCGAATCGACGAGTTGATAGCGCGCGCGCAGCGTCCGGCGCTCGCGCGTCACCGTATCATCGGCGCGGACGCCGAAGCCGGTGATCGAATCCTCGAGCCGGACGTCGAGGCGGAGGCGCTTGCCCGCGCCCTCGCCGCCCTGCGTCGCTTGCAACCGGTCGCGGAGCGCGTTGCGGACGAGCCAGCCTTCATGCCCCTCGATCGGCGCGACATCGACGTCGGCGAGTATCTGTGCGACCGCCCCCTTGCTGCCATTTGCATAAAGCGGACGCAGCCCGCACCCGCCGAGCATCAGCGAAGCGGCGACGAGCGAGGAGGTCAGAAGGGCGCGCATATCAGGGTACGATATTCACCAAACGGTCGGGCACCACAATCACCTTCTTCGGCGTCGCGCCGGCGAGCAGCTCGACGATACGCGGGCGCGCGAGTGCCGCCGCTTCGGTGGCGTCCTTGTCGAGGCCCTTGGCGATCGTCATCGTATCGCGCAGCTTACCCGCCATCTGAATCGCGATTGTCACCTCGTCATCGACGAGCAGTGCTGGATCGGCGGCGGGCCACGCGGCCTCGGCGATCATCGGCGTTGTGCGCTGGCTTGCCGGCAACGCCGCCCATGCCTCTTCGGCGAGGTGCGGCATCATCGGCGCGACGAGCAGGATCAAAGTGCGGCACGCCTCGGCACGCGTCGCCGAGGGCGGTGCCTTCTCGATCTCGTTCGCGAGCGCGTGAATTTTCGCGACCGCCTTGTTGAAACCGAGCGATTCGATGTCGGCCGCGACGCCCGCGATCGCCTGATGCAGCTTGCGCGCGAGTGCCTTGTCTTCGCCGCCGTCGCCGACATTTCCGGTATCGCCGAACAGGCGCCATAACCGCTGGACGAAGCGCCACGCGCCCTCGATGCCCGCCTCGCTCCACGGTAGATCGCGCTCGGGCGGGCTGTCGGACAGCATGAACCAGCGCGCCGCGTCGGCGCCATATTGGTCGAGGATGGCGTCGGGATCGACGACATTCTTCTTGGACTTCGACATCTTGATCACGCGGCCGATCTCGACGGCGGCGCCGTCGGCGGTCAGCGTCGCGCTCTCGGCGCCGCGATCGACCTCGTCGGGAGTGAAGAAGAGCGGCGGCAAGCCTTCGCCCTGGCTGCGGCTATAGGTCTCGTGCGTCACCATGCCCTGGGTGAACAGGCTCGCGAAGGGCTCGGCGATGTCGATCATCCCCATATGCTTGAGCGCGCGCGTCCAGAAGCGCGCATAGAGCAGGTGAAGGATCGCATGCTCGATGCCGCCGATATATTGGTCGACGGGCAGCCAGCGGCGAATGACCTCGGGGTCGAAAGGCTTGTCACTCGGCGCCGACGCGAAGCGCAGGAAATACCACGACGAATCGACGAAGGTATCGAGCGTATCGGTCTCGCGTTGCGCCTCGCCGCCGCACGACGGGCATGGGACATGCTTCCACGTCGGATGGCGGTCGAGCGGATTGCCGGGGACCGAGAAATCGGCGTCCTCGGGCAGCACGACGGGCAGCTGGCTCTTGGGAACCGGCACCATGCCGCAGGCGGCACAATGGATGAACGGGATCGGCGTGCCCCAGTAACGCTGGCGCGAGACGCCCCAGTCGCGCAGGCGCCACACGGTGGTGCCCTTGCCCCAGCCCTCATGCTCGGCGCGCGCGATGACGGCCGCCTTGGCTTCGTCGATCGTCATGCCGTCGAGAAAGTGGCTGTTCACGAGGCGGCCGGGGCCGGTGTAGGCCTCGGTCCCGGTGAAATGCTGTTCGGTCTCGTCGCCGTCGGCGATCACGCGGTAGACGGGAAGCTCATATTTATGCGCGAAGTCGAGGTCGCGCTGGTCGTGCGCGGGACAGCCGAAGATCGCGCCGGTGCCATAATCCATCAGCACATAGTTCACGACCCAGACGGGCAGATGCCAATCGGGGTCGAGCGGATGCTCGACCGAAATTCCGGTGTCGAAACCCATCTTCTCGGCGGTGTCGAGCTGCTCGGCGGCGGTCCCCTGACGGCGGCACTCCTCGATGAAGGCGGCAAGCTCGGGCGAGTCCTTGGCGAGGCGTTCGGCGAGCGGATGGTCGGGCGAAATCGCCGCGAAGCTCGCGCCGAACAGTGTGTCGGGGCGCGTCGTGAAGACGTCGAAGCCGACCGCGCCGCCGGCGAGCTTGAAGCTGAATTCGAGCCCCTGCGACTTGCCGATCCAGTTCTCCTGCATCAGCCGGACCTTGTCGGGCCAGTTGTCGAGGCTGCCCAATCCTTCGAGCAACTCCTCGGCGAAGTCGGTGATCTTGAGGAACCACTGCGACAATTTCTTCTTTTCGACGAGCGCGCCCGAGCGCCAGCCGCGCCCGTCGATCACCTGCTCGTTCGCGAGCACGGTCATGTCGACGGGGTCCCAGTTGACGTAGCTGTGCTTGCGCGTGACGAGCCCTGCGGCGAACAGGTCGAGGAACAAGGCCTGTTCCTGCCCATAATAGTCGGGTTCGCAGGTCGCGAGTTCGCGGCCCCAGTCGATCGCGAGGCCGAGGCGCTTGAGCTGGCCGCGCATCGAGGCGATATTGTCGCGCGTCCAGCCGCCCGGATGCACGCCCTTTTCCATCGCGGCATTTTCGGCGGGCATGCCAAAGGCGTCCCAGCCCATCGGATGCAGGACGTCGTGCCCGGTCATCCGCTTGAACCGCGCGAGCACATCGCCCATCGCATAGTTGCGCACATGCCCCATATGGATGCGCCCCGAGGGATAGGGGAACATCTCGAGGATATAGGCTTTCGGCTTATCCACCGTATCGGTCGTGGCAAAGCTGTTCGCCGCCTCCCACGCCGCTTGCCAGCGGGCATCGGCGGCGAGGGCGCCAAAGCGCGTTTCGCGGGTCATTCGTCGGTTACCCCGTTAGTCTGTGTGGGCGCGCGGACGCGCGCCGCCGGATTAGTCCCTGATGGCGCTGCGGCGCAGGTCGCGCGCGCGGGTGAGGATGATTTCCTCGAGCTTCTGCACGGTGGCCGCCTGCACCGGCGCATCGACCCAGGCGCCGCCCTGCGACACCTGCCGCGACGCCGCGATGCGCAGCGCGTCGGCGCGCAGGTCCTGGTCGAGGATCGACACGGTGACCTTCATCCGCTCGCCCGGGTTCGACGGATTCGCGTACCAGTCGGTGATCACGACGCCGCCCGCGCTGTCGGCTTGGAGCAGCGGCATGAACGACAGCGCGTCGAGCGAGGCGCGCCACAGATAGCTGTTCACACCGATCGTCGTCACCTGGCTGGCGGCGAGGTCGGCGCGCGGCCGTTCTTTGCCCGCGCACGCTGAAAGGCCGAGCGCCGCAAGTCCGAGCAGCGCGAGCGTGGCCGGACGGCGACCGATCGTGGCAAGGACAGAAAGCTGGGACATGCCGATAACACCTTATCTTTTTGAGCCCGCCCGAACGTAAGAAAATCGGCCGCGCATAACGGAATTGCCAGCGTCTCTATCGCCCTTGCCGCCACCCTGCAAGCGCGGCAATTCCCGCCGCGACATCATTCAGATTCTGGTCAGATTCGATCCGCACTGTGACGATCGCGCAACAATTTTTGCAAAAAGCGGAATCGTTGCAACAATTTGGCGGGATTCGCTGGTATTATCGGACCGGCGGTCCTATTTGACGAGTCGATTGGGGTTGGAGTCGCAGAGCAATGGCGCGGACATCGCGACATTTTTGGAAAGCAGGTCTCACCGCTTTGGCGGTGGCTTCGCTTGCGCTGCCGCCGGCCCTCGCTGCGATGTCGAACGCCGACCGCATTCGCGACACCGCGCTTTCGGAAACCTTGCTGGGCCAGTTCACCCCGGCGTCGGGCGACGAAAGGCTGATCGCGCGCTATAACAAGATGTCGGCCGAACAGCGCGGCAACTTCAGCTTCACGCCCGCCCTGACCGACAGGGCCCGTCAGAACCGCGCGATCACCGTCGTGATTCGCGCCCGCGACGATGCGACGAGCGCCGCGCGCACCTCGGCGCTGGCGGCGGGCCGCACCGCGCCGGTCGCGATCGCGCCGGTCAAATATAATCTCGGCGCGTCGGTCGGCTTCGAAAAATTCGTCACGCCGTCGCTGCCGCGCGGTACCGATCTTCGCAACCTGCCGGTCGCCAAGGCGCCCGAACAGGACGAGAAAAAGTCACGCTTCGCCACGCGTATGGTGAACCGCCCAAGCGACCCGAGCGGGGCAACCGATCGCGTCACCGCTCCCGGCGAGGCGTCCGCCGTCGATGTCGTCAGCAGCTATCGCCTGACCAAGAATATCGATGTGACCGCGGGCGTCCGGTACCGGAGCGACGACCGCGTCGAACCGCTCACCGATTCGCGCCGCGACAGCCAGGCGGTCTATATCGGAACCGCGTTCCGCTTCTGACGCGCCCGGCGCTTCGCCGCCTTTTCATCCCAGGCATCGACCGCAGCCCAGCCGTGCGCGCTTCCGCTCGCCAGCTTTAGTCGGCGCGCCCGCGCCTCGGTCATTCCGCCGAGCGCGACCGGCGTCGCCGCTGTGAGGCGCGCGAGCCGCAGCCAGGCCGCCCGGCCGAGCGCCGAGCCCCCGGGATGCGAGCGGGTCGGATAAAGCGGCGAGATGAAGACGGCGCCGGGCCCGGCCCGGCGCGCGCGGCGCGCCTCGGGCACGTCATGGACCGGCATCGTCACCAGCAGCCCGAGCCGGCGCGCCTGCTTCGCCCGGTCGGCGTCGCGCTGGCGCAGGTGGACGCCGTCGGCGCCCCAGCGCCGCGCCATATCGGGAGATCCCGCAAGCAGGACAACGAGCCCCCGCGCCCTCGCGGTGCGCATCAGCCGCCGGAGCAGGCGCCAGCGGGCCCCGGACGCCAGCCCGTCGTGCCGGAAAATGACGCCGCTGCCGGGCGGCAACAGCGCGGCGAGCGCGACAGGACCGGTCCGCGTCCGCTCGTCGCTGAACAGCCATCGCATCGGAATTTGGAGGGGCAAGGGGTGGCGCGGGCGCATCGCGCTTTCTATAGGCGCGTCGCGAGCGCGTGCAACGCGCGGTATGAAAGCGAGACGATGAGCGAAGCAGCAGAGCGGCTGGCCGAAGTGCAAGGACATATCGCCGACGCGGCGAAGCGCGCGCAGCGCGAGGCCTGCGCGATCTGCCTGATCGCGGTGTCGAAGACGCACGACGCGCCGACGATCCGCCCGCTGATCGCGGCGGGTCAGCGCCATTTCGGCGAGAACCGGGTGCAGGAAGCGGCCGCCAAATGGCCCGAACTGCGCGCCGAAACGCCCGGCATCATGCTGCACCTGATCGGTCAGCTGCAATCGAACAAGGCCGAAGAAGCGGTAGGGCTGTTCGACGCGATCCACTCGGTCGACCGCGCGTCGCTGGTGCAGGCGCTCGCCAAGGCGTGCGCCAAGGCGGGCCGGCAACCGCAGCTGTTCGTGCAGGTCAATATCGGCGACGAGGAGCAAAAGGGCGGCTGCGCCGTCGCCGACCTGCCCGCGCTGCTCGCCGAAGCCACGGAAGCGGGGCTGACGATCGACGGCCTGATGGCGATCCCGCCCGCCGATATCGAGCCCGCGCCCTTTTTCGCGCTGCTCGACGAACTCGCCGAACGCCACGGCCTGCCGCTGCGCTCGATGGGGATGAGCGGCGATTATGAGAGTGCGGTGATGCTCGGCGCGACGCATGTGCGCGTCGGGACGGCGCTGTTCGGCGCGCGGGGTTGAAGGTCCGCTAGCGGCGGAAATCAGCCGTCGCCCCCGCGAAGGCGGGGGCCGCTGTCGGTTTACGCGGGCGCCGCCGAGTAAGGCCGCTAGCGGCCCCCGCCTTCGCGGGGGCGACGGTTATGTGGAACGTCCGCTCACCACCCCCAAAGCCGACCTTCGCCCTACTGATACTCCACCGTCACCGGAATCCGCCCACGATAATTCCCATCGTCGAGCGCCGCGACCTGCAAGCGGCCGCCGAAGCGGAACTGCAACCGGCCGTCGGCGCCAAGGCGCGGCGCCGCCGACAGGTCGGTGACAAGGCCGGTGACCCGTGCGGTGCGGCCATGGCCCCCCTCCAGGTCGACGCTCGCCGGCAGGATCACGCGCACTTCGGCGCCCGGCGCGCCGCGCACGGTCACGACGCCGCTCAGCGCGTAGCCGCCCAGATCGACGACATCGCCGCGCACCCGGCGCGCGCCCGACACCGGATCGAGCTCGACCTCGCCGCCCATCGCGCCGACGGCTACGCGGCCCATATCGAGCCGGGTTTCGACTTCGACGCGCAGCGGCGTTTCGGTCGCGCGAGGCGCGGCGCCGCCCGATTTGTCCTGCGCGCAGAGCAGGCACGGCGCCGCAATGACGGGCGCGCCGCCAAGGGCCAGGGCGAGGCCGAAGAAAAGACGCATTTTCACGCCCGCCCGCATAGCCCGGCCGTGGTTAATCCGGGGTAAAGTGGGCCGGGCGCTAATCGCTGGTCTGTCCTCCGCTTTTCGGCCACACCTGCGCGATGACCACGCCCCCGCTCCCCCACCTGAATGCCCTCGCCACCGCGGTTCCGGGGCATGACATCCATCGGGCCTTCATTGATTGGGCGGCGCCGCGGCTCGGCGACGAGCGCGTGCGCGCGCTCTTTACGCGGATGGCGGCGCGCTCGGGGATCGACCATCGCTGGTCGGTGCTGCCGCCGACCCCGGGGGGCGGGTCGCCGGTCGCGGCGGGCGGCTTCTACGACGTTCCCGGATTGCCGCCGACATCGGTCCGCATGGCCGCCTATGCGGAGCATGCGCCAGACCTCGCGATGCAGGCGGTCGCGGCATTGGGCGACGCGCTCGATCCGGCGCGGATCACCCATCTGGTCGTCGCGAGCTGCACCGGTTTCGTCGCGCCCGGGATCGACCAGATTCTCGCGCGGCGGCTGGGGCTGTCCGCAACCGTCGAACGCGTGCTGATCGGCTTCATGGGCTGTTATGCCGGGGTCACCGCGCTGCGCACCGCGCGGCACATCGTGCGGTCCGAACCCGGCGCCGTCGTGCTGGTGGTCAGCGTCGAGCTGTCGACGCTGCACCTCGCGCCCGCCGACGAGGCCGAGCCGCTGCTGATGATGCTGCAATTCAGCGATGGCGCGGCGGCGGGGATCGTCTCGGCCGCGCCGCGCGGACTCGAACTGGGTGAGGGCCGCAGCCTCGCGCTCAAGGACAGCGAAGATCTGATCCGCTGGGACATCGGCGACAAGGGCTTCGAGATGATATTGTCGGGTGAGGTGCCGGGGCGGCTGCGCGAGGCGTTGGCGGACCCGGATGTGCAACACGAGCTGTTCGGCGATGCCGGCGCGCCGCCGCTGCTCGCGGTCCACGCCGGCGGCCGCTCGGTGCTCGACGCGGTCGAACACGCGCTCGCCGTTCCGGCGGAAGCGCTCGCCGACAGCCGGGCGGTGCTGGCGCGGTTCGGCAATATGTCGTCGGCGACGATCCTTTTCGTGCTCGCCGACATGATGGCGCGCGGAGCGAGCGGCGAGGGCGTCGCGATCGCCTTCGGCCCCGGCCTCGCCGCCGAGGCGATCCGGTTCCGGGCATGAACCCCTTCGCCAGCCTTCGTGTCCCGATCGCGCGCGAGGAGGAAATGGACGCCGCCGACCTGCCGCCCGATCGCTATGCGCGCGTGCTCGCCGACCTGTCGCGGATCAACGTGCTGACGCTGGCGCCGCGGCCGACGCTGGGGTTTCTGGGCCGGGTGCGCGCGCGCGGCATGGAAACAAGCGGCACGGGAACGCGGCCGTGGCGCATCCTCGACATCGGCTTCGGCGCGGGCGACATGCTCGCGCGGATCGCGCGCTGGGGCGAACGCCGCGGCGTCGCGCTCGATCTCGCCGGGGTCGACCTCAACCCGAAGAGCGAGGCCGTCGCGCGTGCGCGGCTCGGCGACCGGGCGCGGCTCATCACCGGCGATTACCGCGATCTGGCGGGGCAGGGGTGGGACATCATCCTGTCGAGCCTCGTCAGCCACCATATGACGCCCGCGCAGCGCACCGAATTTCTGCATTTCATGGAAGGCGAGGCGGCGCGCGGCTGGCTGGTCAACGACCTCCACCGCCGGCGCCTGCCCTTCGTCGGCTATCCCGTGCTCGCCACTCTGGCGTTCGTCGATCCTATCGTGCGGCGCGACGGGCAACTATCGGTCGGGCGCAGTTTCCGCCGCGCCGAATGGACGGCGATGCTGGCGGAGGCGCTGCCCGATGTGGCGAGCGAATGCCGCATCTTTCGCAGCTTCCCCTATCGCCTTTGCGTCGAGCGTATCCGGTGAACGACGCGATCGTCGTCGGCGCCGGGCCCGCCGGGTCGGCGGCGGCGGTCGGGCTTGCACGCGCAGGTGCAAAGCCCTTATTGCTCGACCGCGCGCGCGAAACGGGCGATGCGCTGTGCGGCGGTTTCCTGAGCTGGCGGACGCTGGCGCGGCTCGATGCGCTCGGAATCGACCGGGCGTCGCTCGGCGGGCAATCGGTTCGCTTCGTGCGCCTGTTCGCGGGCGAGCGGCGAAGCGAAACGATGCTGCCGGGCGAAGCCATAGGGGTGTCGCGCCGCCGGCTCGACGGCTTGTTGCAGGCGGCCGCGGTCGCCGCAGGCGCGGGCCTCGAACGCGGCGTCCATGCGACGGCGCTCGAGGACGGCGCGGTGCAGACGCGCGATGGCGCGACGCTGGCGGCGCCCTCGATCTTCCTTGCGACCGGCAAGCACGGCTTTCGCGGTTTCCCGCGCGACCCCGCCGGATGGCAGCGCGGCGATCCCGTCATGGGGTTGCGGCTGCGGCTGCCCGCGCATCCCGCGCTCGCCCGGCTGGTCGGCGATGCGGTCGAGCTGCATCTGTTCGATCGCGGCTATGCCGGGCTGGTGCGGCAGGAGGACGGTGGCGGCAATCTGTGCCTCGCGGTCCATAAATCGCGGCTCGACGAAGCGAACGGCGATCCGGCCGCCCTGCTTCGCACCTTGGGTAGCGCGTTGCCGCACCTTGGCGAGCGGCTGGCGCACGCCGACTGGTCGCAAGACGTCGATGCGATCGGCCACGTCCCTTATGGCTGGCGAACCGCCGAAAGCGTGCCCGGCCTGTTCCGGCTCGGCGATCAGGCGGGGGTAATCCCCAGCCTTGCGGGCGAAGGCATGGGGCTTGCCCTCGCGAGCGCCGCGGCTGCTGCCGCTGCGTGGTGTGACGGTGGCGGCGATGCGGCACCCGCATATCAGAAGCGCCTCGCGGCGACGATGACGCGCCCCTTCGCACTCGCCAATCTCGTCTGGCGGATGGGCGAAAATCGGCGCACGGCGGGAGCCATGACGAGCATGGCGTCACTTTTTCCGGCTTTGGTACGAATGATGTCAGCGGCGACGCGGATCGAGCCCCGCTGACCGCTCACCCCCTTGCGAGAACGGGGCGCCGCGCCGATATTGTGACCAACAGCGACGGGAATGAAATGGCCCGTCGGAAGGAGATTCTCCATGACCGACCCGAAAACCGAAAAGACGCTCGATCCGATGGCGCATCATGTGCTGCGCGAAGGCGGCACCGAACGCGCGTTCACCGGCAAATATACCGACCACAAGGGCGATGGCGTCTATCATTGCGCCGGATGTGGCGCGCCGCTCTTCGACAGCCACACCAAATATGACAGCGGGTCGGGCTGGCCGAGCTATACCGCGCCCGCCGGGAGCTCCGCGGTGAGCGAACATCGCGACGCGAGCCACGGCATGGTCCGCACCGAAGTGCGCTGCGCCAAGTGCGAAGGCCACCTAGGCCATGTCTTCCCCGACGGCCCCGGACCGGAGGGCCTGCGCTATTGCATCAACAGCGCGGCGCTTGACTTCGCGGACCGCGGGCAGGATGAGGCGTCAACCGGCGAAGGCTGACACGCCCTCGCTACTGACGCATCAGGGGCGACGCGAGGGAAGGAATACGGGCTTTGCGCCGCGAAAGACAGCAAGCTTCGTCGAATAAATCGTCATCGTCCAGCAAGCGCAGCGGCACGCCCCGTGGTGAGCCGCCGCGCTGGCGCGTGTGGCTGCGCCGCGCCCTTCGCTGGGGCCTCGGCCTCGCCGTCGTCGGCCTCGTCGCGCTCGGCGTTGCGGTCGGCATCGCGGTGCAGCGCATGCCGAGCTTCGAAGAACTCAAGAAATCGCCCGCGGGGCAGACGATCCGCGTCCGCGCCGCCGACGGCACGGTCTTTCTGTCGCTCGGGCCCAATTACGGCCGCTGGCTGACCCTCAGGGAAACGCCGCAGGTGATGCAGGATGCGATGGTCGCGGTCGAGGACCGGCGCTTTCGCTATCATCCGGGCGTCGATCCCGTCGGCATGGCGCGCGCCGCGGTGTTCGCGGCGCAGCATTACGGCACCGGCCGCCGACTGCAGGGCGCCTCGACGATCACGCAGCAGCTCGCGCGCAACATCTTCCTGTCGAACAGCTATACCTGGGCGCGCAAGATGCGCGAGATGGTCCTGTCGCTCGCGCTCGAATGGAAATTCTCGAAGGACGAGATACTCGAACTCTATCTGAACAAGGTCTATTTCGGTGGCGGCAGCTATGGCATCGACGCCGCGTCGAACAGCTTCTTCGGCCATAGCGCGACCGAAATGTCGCTGTCCGAAGCCGCGGTGATCGCCGGGCTCGTCAAGGCGCCGTCGCGCTATTCGCCCACCGCCGACGCGCAGGCCGCGCTCGGCCGCGCCGGTGTCGTGCTCGACGTCATGGTCGATGCGGGCGTCATCACGCAGGCGCAAGCCGACGCCGCCGAGCCCGCCAACGTTCAGCTCGCAAAGGAAACCGGGCAGAACAGCGCGCGCTATTTCAGCGACTGGGCGCTGCCGCAGCTCGACATGCTGATCGACGAGGGCAGCGAGGCACTCGACGTCTACACCACGATCGACCTCGGCATGCAGCGCGCGGCGACTGCGGCGATCCAGGCCGACACGCCGAAAGGCGTGCAGGGCGCACTGGTGTCGCTCGACCGCGACGGCGCGGTGCGCGCCATGGTCGGCGGCCGCGATTATGTCGCGTCCAACTACAACCGCGCGACGCAGGCGCTGCGCCAGCCGGGATCGGCGTGGAAATTGTTCGTCTATATGGCGGCGCTCGAGGCGGGCTATAAGGTCAATGACCCGGTCGTCGACGAGCCCGTCACGATCAACGGCTGGAGCCCGCGCAATTCGTCCGGCCGCTTCGCGGGCACGATGGATCTGCGCAGCGCCTTCGCCTATTCGGTCAACACCGTCGCGGCGAAGCTCGGCGACGAAGTCGGATTCTCGGCGGTCGCGAACATGGCG
Source organism: Sphingopyxis sp. (assembly GCF_035686825.1). Classification (GTDB taxonomy): domain Bacteria; phylum Pseudomonadota; class Alphaproteobacteria; order Sphingomonadales; family Sphingomonadaceae; genus Sphingopyxis. The sequence continues at coordinate 249,679 of NZ_DASRYZ010000002.1, forward strand.
CGCCGCTTCGGCATCACGACGCCCGTCAACACCCATCCCTCGATGGTGCTCGGCAGCGCCGAGGTCCGCGTGATCGACATGACCGCCGCTTTCGCCGCGGTTTCGCGCGGAGGCGTGTCGGTGCAGCCTTATGGCATCACCAAGGTGACGACGGCCGGCGGCGAACTGCTCTACCAGCGTCCCGCCGAGCGCGGGACCACACTCGTCGATCATTGGGTGGCCGCCGGGATCACCGATCTTTTGCAAACTGCGGTGAACACCGGCACCGGCCGGGCGGCGCAGATCGGCCGCCCCGTCGCGGGCAAGACCGGCACGACGTCGAGCAACAAGGACGGCTGGTTCCTCGGATTTTCGAGCGGGATCACCACCGGCGTCTGGATGGGCCGCGACGATGCCAAGCCCGTCGGCGGGCTGCAGGGCGGTCGGGCGCCTGCCAGAGCCTTCGCCGATTATATGCGCGTCGCGGTCGCGCGGCGCCCGGTCGAGCAGTTCGACACCGAAGTCGTGCTGCCCGAATGGCAGCTCGAGGACGAAGACGAAGCCTATATGGGCGAGCCCGGCGAAGACGGTTTCGTCGACGAGAATGGCATGCCGATCGAGCTCCCCTATGACAGCCGGCCCCCCGAAATGACGGGGCCGATGCCGCCGCCGGCCGACGAAGGGCCCGTGCTCGACCAGCAATGGATCGAGGAGCAGACCGGGCGGCGGCCGCCCGCCGAGAATGGCGCACCGCCCCCCAATGGCGCGGCGCCGAAGAACGGCGGCCAGCCCAGAATCGTCACGGTGCCGAAGGTCGTGCCGCCGCCGGCGCGGCCGCCGCAACAGCGCCCGCCGTCGGACCCTTCTGACTAAAGTCAGGCCGTGAAGCGGTAGCGGTGGAGCCCGCGCCCTTCGCGGCGCAGCCAGCCGCGCGCCGCCGCGACATCGCCGTCGTGCAGTTGATCGACGAGCGCGTGGAACGCCGCGCCATGGTCCATATGGCGAAGATGCGCGACCTCGTGCGCGACGGTCGCGCGCCGGACATGATCGGGCGCCAAGATCAGCCGCCAGCTGTAGCGGAGGTCGCCATCATGGGTGCAGCTGCCCCAGCGGCTGCGCGGATCGCCGACCCCCACACGGCCGACCGCGAGCCCCGCGGCGGCGGCGATTTCGCGGCTCTCGCGCTCCATCAGCTCGAGCGCCTGCGTCTTGAGCCAGCGTTCGATGCGCCGTCCGAGCGTCTCGAGCGGACCGCCCACGTGGAGCCGTTCGCCATCGAGGCGGATCGCGCGCGGCGCGGCGGGCGCCCAGTCGACATGGCGCTCGATCCCGCGAAAGGGCAGCGCCGCGCCCGGCTGGACGAGGATCGGCACCACCGCTTTGCCGAGCTGTTCGGCGAGCCACGCTTGCTGTTCGCCCGCCCATGTCAGCGCGGCGTGCTCGCTGGCGCGGCGCGGCACCGTCAGCCGTAGCTCGCCGCGCGCACCGTCGAAGACGAGGCGGTAGCGGCGCGACTGCGCATGGCGCACGACGCGCACCGGCCAGGCTTCGTCGCCGACCCGGATGTGCGGCCGGTCGGCCGACGGATCAAACGACGCGTTCGACAAGATGATTCTCGAGCGGCCCCGCGACGTCCTCGCCGACCGTCCAGCCGACGATCGACTGCCCCGCACGGTGCACCGCGTCGCGGTCGCCGCAAACGAGATAATGCCAGTCGGGCAGTGGCCCGCCCTCGGCGCGCAGCCGATAGGCGCAGCTCTGCGGCAGCCATTCGAGATCTTCGACCTTGGCCCTGGTCAGCGTCAGGCAGTCGGGAACGTGGCGGCGGCGATGCTTGTAGTCGCCGCAGCGCGCGGTCGTAAGGTCGAGCAGGCGGCACGCGACATTGGTGGGATAGATGCGGCCCGTATCCTCGTCTTCCAGCTTGTGCAGGCAGCATTTGCCGCAGCCGTCGCACAGCGCCTCCCATTGCCCGGCGTCGAGGCTGGCGAGCGGCGCTTCCCAAAAGGGGCGCTCGACGATCGCGCCCCCCGCCATCATTTCACCCACTTCGCCAGCTCGGCGGCGACCTTGGCCGGCGCGCCCTCGTCGACATCGGTCGAGGGGTCGTCGAGCGGCAGCAGCGCGAGCGGCTTGCCGTCGGGATCCATCAGAAAGGCGAGCTGGCTGTGCGCCATCAGATAGCGGTCGGGCGCCGAGCCCGGCACCTTGTTATAGGTGACGACAAAGGCTTTCGCGACACTCGCGATCTGTTCGGGGGTGCCGGTAAGACCGAGCAGGCGTGGGTGATAGCGTGCGACAAAGGGCTTCAAGGCCTCGGGCGTATCGCGCTCGGGATCGACGGTGATAAACAGCGGCGCGACCTTGGCGCCACGCGCGGCGTCAGCCTTTTCGAACTGCGACAGGCCGCGCATCAGCTTTTGCAGGTCTACCGGGCAGATGTCGGGACAGAAGCTGTAGCCGAAATAGACGAGGCGATATTGGCCGGCGAAATCGCTGTCGCGGACGGTTTTGCCATTCTGGTCGGTCAGCGTGAAAGCGCCGCCGATCCGCGCGCCTTCGAGCGGCGGCTTGGCGGGCGCGCCTTCGCCCGCGCCGTTGCATCCCGCGAGCGCGGCGCCGAAAGCGAGGATCAGGCTTGCACGGACAAGCCTTTGTCCCATATTTGCGATATTCATCATGTGGCCAGCCTTGGTCGGCTAGCCTTCGAAAATCAACCATTGTCGTCGCGGCGCGCGATGGACAAATTGCCCCAGGGGTCGCCCGATCATGTTTCGACGCGCGGAATTCCGCCTCGCCTCCTTGTTCCTCACGCTGCTCGCGGTTGCGGGTCTGGCCCTCCCCGCGCAGGCGCAATTCCGCGGCGGTTATGCCTTTCTGCAGGCGGTCGAAAATCGCGACGGGACCAAGGCGACCGAGGCGCTGAAGGATGACCCCTCGTTCGTCAACACGCGCAATCCCGACACCGGCGAAACCGCGCTGATCATCGTCGCCAAGCGGCGCGACATCAGCTGGCTGCGCTTCCTGCTCTCCAAGGGCGCCGATCCGTCGATCGGCGACCGTCAGGACGTGACCCCCTTGATGCACACGGCGCTCATCAACTTCACCGACGGCGCCGAAGCGCTGCTCGACCGCAAGGCGCCCGTCGATCAGACCAACCGGCGCGGCGAAACCGCGCTGATTCTCGCGGTCCAAGCGAAGAATGTCGCGATGGTCCGCCTGCTCGTCAAGCGCGGCGCCAATCCCGACAAGGCCGATCATATCGCGGGCATGTCGGCGCGCGACTATGCCAAGCGCAACGATCGCAGCGGACGCATTCTCGCGCTGCTCGAAGCCAAGACGGAGGAGGCACCCGCGCGCGAGTACGGCCCGACCTTCGGCCCGCAATGATCAGAGCAATGTGATAGGCGGATTGACAATCACATTATGATGTGAGACATGCCGGTCATGTCCACAATGCTCATCGATCGCATCCGCGCCATCGTCGACGACGGGACCATGTCCCGCTCGGGACTCGCTCGCGCCGCGGGTCTCCACGCCAACAGCCTGCGCGACCTCGATTCGCCCGGCTGGAACCCCACCGCCGAAACGCTGCGCAAGCTCGAAAACTGGCTCGCGAACGGCAGCGACCTGTCGCCGATGGCGAGCCCCGAAGAGATCATCGCCGAAGCGCGCAACGGGCGCATGTTCATCCTCGTCGACGACGAGGACCGCGAGAATGAGGGCGACCTCGTCATCCCCGCGCAGATGGCGACCCCCGACGCGATCAACTTCATGGTCACCCACGGGCGCGGCCTCGTCTGCCTGACGCTGACGAAGGCGCGCGTCGATACGCTCGGGCTCGAACTGATGAGCCGTAACAACGGCACCCGGCACGAAACCGCCTTCACCACCTCGATCGAGGCGCGCGAAGGCGTGACGACGGGCATTTCGGCGGGCGACCGCGCGCGCACTGTTGCCGTGGCCATCGACGCGGGCAAGACTCGCGACGACATCGTGACGCCGGGCCATATCTTTCCGTTGATCGCGCGCGACGGCGGCGTGCTCGTGCGCGCCGGCCATACCGAGGCGTCGGTCGACATCGCGCGCCTCGCGGGCCTCAATCCCTCGGGCGTGATCTGCGAGATCATGAACGACGACGGCACGATGGCGCGGCTCGACGATCTCATCCCCTTCGCGCGGCGCCACGGGCTCAAGATCGGGACGATCGCCGACCTCATCGCCTATCGCAATCGCAGCGACCGGCTGATCGAATGCGTGTCCGACGATCCGTTCGAATCGGATTATGGCGGCGACTGGCGGCTCAAATCCTATCGCAACAAGATCGACGGCAGCGTCAATCTGGTGCTGCAAAAGGGCCCGGTCGATCCCGCGGGCGTGACGCTGGTGCGGATGCACCCGGTGTCGCTGTTCGACGACATCATGGGCCGCCCGGGCCCCAAGAAACGCCGCCTCCAGCGGTCGATGGACGCGATCGGCGAAGCCGGCGCGGGGGTGATCGTGATGCTGATGCGCCCGCTCCCCGGCTCGGCCGATGCCGAGGCGCTGCCGCCGCCGACCGGCGGTATGGACCTTCGCACCTACGGCATCGGCGCGCAGATCCTCGCCGACCTTGGCGTCCATGCGATGGAATTGCTCACCCCCACCCACAGCAATATCGTCGGCCTCGAAGGCTATGGCCTGTCGGTCGTCGGCGAACGCCCCATTCCCGGAGAGGCGTGATCGGACGGTGAGCGAGGGGCTGGGGATCGGCTTTGCAGTCGTAGCCGCGCTGACCACCGCTTCGTCGCATGCGCTACTCAAGTCGGGAGAGGATCAGGAGGCCGTTCGTGCGCTGTGCGGGGTCACCTGGGCTGCGGCAGCGGCCATTCCCCTGGCATTCATCGGCGCGCCGGCTCCGGCGATACTGCCCTGGCTGGCCGGCGCCGTGACCTTGCACAGCCTCTATTCGCTGGTGCTGACGCGGTCGTACACGCTCAACGATTTTTCGGTCGCCTTCCCGATCGCACGGGGAACCGCGCCGCTCGTCGCGACGGTCGCCGGCGCGCTGCTGTTTGCCGAAACGCCCGGTGTCGGAGAGATATTGGGCGTGGCCGCGATCTGCGCGGGCATATTCTCGCTGTCGGCGGGCGGGCGCATCGGCACGAAAGGGTTGATCGCCGCGCTGGGAGCGGGGGTTCTGACCGCCGCTTACACCGTCGTCGATGCGGGCGGGATGCGGGCGAGCGACGGGGTCTTTCCGTTTCTCTGCTGGTTCTTTTTCGCCACCGGAATAGCTTTGACGATCCAGTTCCGCGCGTCGGCCGGCCCCTCGGCTTTCGCGCGCATGCGAAACAATCTGCGGCCGGGAATCGCGGCCGGATCGCTCGCGATCGTCAGTTTCGGATCGACGCTTGTCGCGCTGCGTTACGCTCCCGTCGCCGTCGTCAGCGCGCTGCGCGAAACATGTATCCTCGTCAGCCTGCTGATCGCGTGGTTCTGGATGAAGGAGCGCGTCACGCTGCACAGCCTGACCGCCGCCGTCCTGATCGCGGCGGGGGCGCTGCTTCTCCTGCTTCCCCATCTCTTCCCATCCATCTAAGGAGGCCGTTATGGCACATGTTCTGATCGTCGAAGCCCGCTTCTATTCGCACCTCAATGATATGCTGCTCGACGGCGTGCGCAGCGCGCTCGAGGGCGAGGGGCATAGCCACGAAACGGTGACGGTTCCGGGCGCGCTCGAAGTGCCCGCGGCGATCTCGCTCGCCGCCGACAGTGGGCGTTACGACGCCTATGTCGCATTGGGCGTCGTGATCCGGGGCGAAACCTATCATTTCGAGGTTGTGTCGAACGAAAGCGCGCGCGGCATCATGGCGTTGACGCTCGACGGGCTCGCGATCGGCAACGGCATCCTGACCGTTGAGAATGAGGAACAGGCGCTTGCGCGCGCCGACAAGACGCGCAAGGATAAGGGCGGCGAAGCGGCCAAGGCCGCGCTCGCCATGCTCGCGCTCAAGGAACAATTCGGTATTGGTTGACCGCCCGCCCCCCAGCCGTTTTTCGGTCGTCGAGCGCGGCGGGCGGTTGGTGGTGATCGACCGCGAAACCGGCCAGATTCCGCCGACCGCGGCCGAGCGGATGGATGCGCATGATCGCCGCATGGGGATTGAGCCAGTCCAGCCCGCGGCGCAGGCTGCTCCGGCCCGTGCCGAGACGATCCTCGACCTTGCCGAAGCCGCCCCGGCGCCGCAGCGCACCGCGCCGCGACCGCCGAACGACGGGAAGGCGGCCGCGCGCGCGATGAACCGCAAGCAGCCATGGGGCCAGCAGGCGAGGGGGAAGGGACCGGCCCGCATCCCGCAACGCCCGCAGTCTCAATCGCGAGCGAGCGACCGGAAGACGATCGTCACGGCGAAATGGTGGGATGCAAAGGGGCCGCGCACGATCGAACTGGGCCCGAACGGGCAGTCCGAACTGACCGGCCGCCTTATGTTCCTGTTCTTCGGGGTGGTGATCGCGGCGATCGTCATCGCCTTCATCGCGCCGCTGCTGTTGTTCGTCGCCGCGTTCCTGCTGTTCCGCTTCGGCGGCAATTTTCTCGGGCCTGTCGGCGCCGCTATCGTCGACAAGGCGCTCGCCGAAAAGCGGTGATCCGGACGGCAGCGGCCGCCCGGATCACCGGCCTGTTACGCCGGCTGCAGCGCCGGATAGTCGGTGTAGCCTTCGGGGCCCGGCGAATACCAGGTCTGCGGATTGTCGGCCGCCCATTCGGCGCGGTGCCGGATCCGCTCGACGAGGTCGGGGTTGCCGATGAACGGCCGGCCGAAGGCGATCGCGTCGGCGGTGCCGCTGGCGAGCGCCTGTTCGGCGAGCGCGACATCATAGTCGCTGTTGAGGATCAGCGGACCCTTGAAAGCCGCGCGGATCGAAGGCGACTGTTTCGGCACATCGGTACGCCCGAAAGTGCCCTCGGGTCCGGGTTCGCGCAGTTCGAGGAAGGCGATGCCGAGCGCACCCAGCGCCGCGGCGGCGATCGGAAACAGCTTTTCGGGCGCGCTGTCGTCGACGCCCTGCGTGTCGCCGTTGGGCGACAGGCGCACGCCGACCCGGTCCTTGCCCCAGACCGAAATCAGCGCCTCGGTGACTTCGCGGAGCAGGCGGATGCGGTTTTCGACCGGACCGCCATAATTGTCGTCGCGCAGGTTCGACCCGTCGCGCAGAAACTGGTCGATCAGATAGCCGTTCGCGCCGTGCAGCTGCACGCCGTCGAATCCGGCACGCTTCGCATTTTCGGCCGCCTTGGCGTAATCGGCGATGACACGCGGGATTTCGCCAAGCTCGAGCGGGCGCGCAACTTCATATTCGCGGCGGCCGACGGGCGTGTGCGCCTTGCCCGGCGCCTGCGTCGCCGACGCCGAAACCGGCGGCTTGCCGTCGTTGAACACCGAATGGACGACGCGTCCCATATGCCAGAGCTGCGCGACGATCCGCCCGCCAGCTTCGTGAACCGCGTCGGTCACCGGCTTCCAACCCTCGACCTGCGCGTCGGTCCAGAGGCCGGGCGCCGACGGCCAGCCGAGCCCTTCCTGCGAAATGCCGGTGGCTTCGGAAATGATGAGCCCCGCCGACGCGCGCTGGCGATAATATTCGCGCGCCAGCTCGTTGGGCACGAAACCCGGTCCGGCGCGGCCGCGGGTCAGCGGCGCCATGATGATGCGGTTCGGCGCGTCGATCGCGCCCAGCTTGATCGGATCGAACAGGGATACGGCCATATTTCCTCCACATTCACTTTCGTTGCGCGCGGCCCCATCGGCCGCCGCCTTGGCCCGCGAAGCTATGGACGCAGCGGGGCCGGCACAATGGTGAGTAGCAAAAGAAAATCTAAATGACAGCGAAGAAGGTGCGCGTCGACGCGCGCGATACGGGTGCGGTTGCCGAACCGCGCGGTGCGGCCTATTTGACATTTATGGCTTCCATCTTGCCCGCTGACCCGACCCTCGACGAGATTCGCGCCGCGCTCGCGCCGCTGATTGCCGCATCGGCGGCTTTCGACGGTTTCGGCGACGCCGCGCTCGCCGATGCCGCCGCGCGCGTCGGCGTTGACCCCGACGTCGCGCGCCTCGCCTTTCCCGGCGGCCCGCGCGACATGGTCGACGCGTGGTTCGCCGATATCGACGCCGCGATGGAAGCGCGCTGGCCCGCCGAAAAGCTCGGGGCGCTCAAGATTCGCGAACGGATCACGACGCTCGTCGAAACGCGCATCGATCTGCTCGCCGGCACCCGCGAATCGCTCCGTCGCGCGCTCGCGCTGCTCGCGCTGCCGACCAACGCACCGCACGCCGCGAAGCTCGGCTGGCGCGCCGCCGATCATATGTGGCGCCTCGCGGGCGACACCGCGACCGACTATAATCATTACAGCAAGCGCGCGATTCTCGGCGCCGTCTATGGCTCGACGATGGCGGTGTTCCTGAACGACGAGAGCGAGGATTTCGCCGATACGCGCGCCTTCCTCGCGCGCCGCATCGACCAGGTGATGCGCTTCGAAAGCTGGAAGCACCGCCGCGCCGCGCACAGCATCGAACGGCCCAGCCTCGCGCGCTTCGTCGGGCGTCTACGCTATCCGGGGCGCTGACGCGTTTCGATAAAGGACTGGCGCTCGGCGGTTGTTATTGATAATCGCTCGCAAATGACTGCTTTGCTCGACAAATCGCCGCTGGGCGTGATGGTGCGGATCGCCCGCATCGACTGGAATGCCATGTCCGAAGACGAGGGACGGCGCCTGCGCGAATTCGGCCTGATGGAAGGGTGCGAAGTCACGCCGCACCATCGCGGCAGCATCTTTTCGCGCGATCCGCTCGCGCTGACCGTCGGCCGCATGAAGGTGATCATCCGCGCCAGACAAGCTGCGGCGATCGAAGTGGAGCCCGCGGCATGACGGCGGCGATTCCCTCGGTCGCGCTCGTCGGCAATCCCAACGCCGGCAAGTCGAGCCTGTTCAACGCGCTGACCGGAGCGCGGCAGAAGATAGCCAACTATCCCGGCGTCACCGTCGAGCGGAAGGCGGGACATGCGAGCTTCGCCGACGGCCGGCCGCTGTCGCTGATCGATCTGCCCGGCACCTACAGCCTGACGCCCGCGAGCCTCGACGAAGCGGTGACGCGCGATGTCGTGCTTGGCCGTCAGGAAGGCGAGACGCGCCCCGACGCGCTGATCGTCGTGCTCGACGCCGCGAACCTCGACAATCATCTGAGCTTCGCGATCGAACTGCTCGCTCTCGGTCTGCCGACCGTCGTCGCGCTCAACATGGTCGATCTCGCGACCCGCGATGGACTGACGCTCGACGCCGAGCGATTGTCGAAGGAGCTCGGCGTCCCCGTCGTGCCCACCGTCGCGGTGCGCAAGCGCGGGCTGACCGAGCTGCTCGTCGCGGTCGACGGCGCGATCCAGTCGCATGCATCGCGCGGCGTCGCCGCGCCCGCCGAAGCGAGCGACGCCGCGCTTCACCAGCGCGCCCGCGCGATCGCGAAGGCCGCGATCGTCAGCGAAACCCCGGTGCGCCGCTGGACCCAGCGCGTCGACAATATCGTGTTGCATCCAGTCGCCGGGATGGTGATCCTGCTCGCGCTGATGTTCGTGATGTTCCAGGCGGTCTATGCCTGGGCCGGGCCGCCCGCCGACGCGCTCGAAGGGCTCGTCGGCGCGATGCAGACGTGGGTGGTCGACAATATCCCGCAGAATTTCCTGCGCGACCTTGTCGTCGAAGGCCTGCTCGCGGGAGTCGGCGCGGTCGTCGTCTTCCTGCCACAGATCCTGATCCTCTTCCTCTTCATCCTGCTTCTGGAAGCCTCGGGTTATATGACGCGCGCGGCCTTCCTGATGGATGGGCTGATGGGCAAGGTCGGCCTGTCGGGGCGTGGTTTCATCCCGCTGCTGTCGAGCTTCGCCTGCGCGGTGCCCGGCATCATGGCGACGCGCGCGATCCCCGACGAGAAGGACCGGCTGACGACGATCCTGATCGCGCCGCTGATGACGTGTTCGGCGCGGCTTCCCGTCTATGCGCTAATCATCGCCGCCTTCATCCCGAACCGCGGCGTCGGCGGCACGGGCATCGGGCTGCAGGGGCTCGTGCTGTTCGGCCTCTATCTTGCCGGCATCGTCGGCGCACTCGTCGTCGCCTTCGCGCTCCGCCGCACGGTCGCGAAGGGCGCGGGCGCGGGCTTCATGATGGAAATGCCGCGCTACCAGATGCCGCAACTGCGCGACGTTCTGCTCGGCCTGTGGCAGCGCGCGTGGATCTTCCTGCGCCGCGCGGGCACGATCATCGCGATGACCACGGTCGTGCTGTGGCTGCTGCTCACCTTCCCGCAGGCACCCGAGGGCGAGAGCCAGGTCGAATATAGCGTCGCGGGCCGCATCGCGAGCGGGCTCGAAGTCGTCGTCGCGCCGATCGGTTTCAACCACGATATCGCGCTCGCGCTGATCCCCGCGATGGCGGCGCGCGAGGTTGCGGTGTCGGCGATGGCGACCGCCAACGCGATCGACGCCGGCGACGATGAGGAGGCGATGGCCGAGTCGCTTGGCGAACGGCTGCAGGGCAAGTGGAGCCTCGCGACCGCCCTCGCCTTCCTCGCCTGGTTCGTCTTCGCGCCGCAGTGCATTTCGACCATCGCGATCACGCGGCGCGAGACCAATGGCTGGAAATGGCCCATGTTCATGGTTGGCTATTTGTTCCTGCTCGCCTATGCCGCTGCTGGTATCACTTACTGGACGGCCGTCGCCTTCGGACTCGGCTGATCCTCCCAATCTTCAAGCGGAGCGGAGCGGCGGATGGCTGGCAGCGTCAACAAGGTAATTCTCATCGGCAACCTCGGCGCCGATCCCGAAATCAAATCGTTCCAGAATGGCGGCAAGATCGCCAATATCCGCATCGCGACCAGCGAACAGTGGAAGGACCGGATGAGCGGCGAGCGCAAGGAGCGCACCGAATGGCATAATGTCGTGATCAACGGCGAAGGGCTGGTCGGCGTCGTCGAGCGTTACCTCAAAAAAGGCTCGAAGGTTTATATCGAGGGCTCGCTGCGCACCCGCAAATGGCAGGACCGCGACGGCAACGACCGCTACACGACCGAAGTGGTGATCGCGGGCATGGGCGGCACGCTGACCATGCTCGACGGCGCGCCCGGCGGTGGCGGCGGCTCGCGCGGCGGTGGCGGTGATGAGTGGAGCGGCGGTTCGTCGGGCGGTGGTTCGGGCGGCGGCTGGAACCAGGGCGGCGGTGGCGGCGGCTCCTCGGGCGGCGGTTTCGGCGGCGGTTCGAGCGGCGGCGGACGCCCGCCCTTCGACGACGATCTCGACGACGACGTCCCGTTCTGATTTCTCCATCAAAATCCCGCTCGCGCTGAGCCTGTCGAAGCGCCGTACTTTTCTTTGCTACGTTGCGGGAAACGAGAACGGCCCTTCGACAGGCTCAGGGCGAGCGGCTTAAGGTAATAGCGTGGCTGGACTAGCCGGTGCCGGTACCGAAATGGGAATCACCGCCGCACACGTCGCGCGCGGCGTATGCCGGCTGTTCGCACAGCAGGGGCTTGTCGCGATCCCCGAAGTGCCGCTGCCCAACGGGCGGCGCACCGACCTCACCGCGATCGACGCCAAGGGCAATATCACGATCGTCGAGATCAAGGTCAGCCGCGCCGACCTCCACGGCGACGGAAAATGGCCCGACTATTGCGACTGGTGCGACCGCTTCTATTGGGCGCTCGCCTCGGGGCTCGACCCGGCGATCCTCGACACGCCCGATTACCGACCCGAAACGTCGGGGCTGATCGTCGCCGACCGCTATGGCGCGGCGGTGGTGCGCGAAGCCGCGAGCTGCAACCTCGCGCCCGCGCGGCGCAAGGCCGAGCTGCTCAGGATCGGGCGGCTCGCGATGCGGCGCTCGATGCTCGCCGCCGACCCCGAATTGGCGGCCGGGTGGATCGAGGGCTAGTCGGGATCGATCCGCGCCGAATCGAAGCCAGCTTCATATTGCGGCGCCGCATCGGAGATGCACACCCAGGGCGCTTTTGAACCGACGAAAATATGGGCCGCGTAGCCGCGAAATCCCGGGTCTTCGTCAAGCAAGCCAGCCGGGACAAAAAGAAACTTTCCGTCATTGCCGCTCAGCGGCACCGGGCTGCCGCATTGCCGACAGAAATGCGACGACCAGCCGCTACCGTCGGGAACGGCGAAACGCTGGATCATGTCTTCCCCCGCCAGCCAACGAAAGCTGGCGGCGGGCGCATAGAAGACCGCATTGCCGTCCGTACCCGAGACTTTTCGGCACTTGGAACAATGACATTGGCCGGCGGGGCCAATTTTTCCGTCGATTTCGAAACGAACTTCACCGCACAGGCAGGAGCCATGAAGCACGCTTGTCATACGCCCTCCTTGTCTGTTCGTCGCGGAACTATCCCCGCGCCTGCATCCGCGCGAGATAGCGCGCGAGGATATCGATCTCGAGATTGACCGGGCGCCCCGCCGCCGCTTCGTTCAGCGTCGTCATCTCCTGCGTATGCGGGATGATGTTGAGCGTGAAATGCGCTTCGCCGTCCGGCTGGTCGGTCACTTCGTTGACCGTCAGCGACACGCCGTCGACGGTGATCGAGCCCTTGGGCGCGATATGCGGCGCGAGCGACGCGGGCGCCGCGACGGTGACCGTCACGCTGTCGCCGACCGGCTCGACCGACACGATACGGCCGATGTCGTCGACATGGCCCGTGACGATATGCCCGCCAAGCTCGTCGCCGATCTTGAGCGCGCGTTCGAGGTTGAGGCGCCGCCCCTGGTCCCACATCCCCGGCGCGGTGCGCGCGAGCGTTTCGCCGCTCGCGTCGATCGCGAACCAACCGCCGGGCCCGTTGCTGTCCGCGTCCACACCCTTATCGACGACCGTCAGACACGCCCCCGAGCAGGCGATCGACGCGCCGATATCGATGCCGCCCACATCATAGGCGGTCTCGATGACGAGCCGCGTATCCCCGCGATCCTCGCGGCTGCGGATGGTGCCGATGTCGGTGATGATGCCGGTGAACATATGCGTCCTCAAATAATCCTGATGCGCTCGTAGACGTCGAGCCGGTCGCTGCCAAGCATCCGGCTGTCGGCAAGGCGCCAACGGCCGTGCGCTTGCGCGAGATCGGCGAGGCCGATGTCGCCGAGCGCGGATCTGCCGCCGCCGATCAGGATCGGCGCGCGATAGAGCAAAAGCCGGTCGACGCGGTCGGCGGCGAGAAAGGCCGATGCCGCGCCGGCGCCGCCCTCGACGAGTAGCGAATCAACGCGGTCGATCGATTCGGGTGAGGCAACGACGGTCCAGCCGTCGGGCGCTTTGCCGGAGGTCAGCAAAAGCTTCTCGGGGCCGCGATCCTCAAGTCCGGCCAGGCGCACGTCGAGCTTGGGCGCATCGGCGTCGAGCGTCCCGCGCCCGACGAGGATCGCCTGATGGCTCGCGCGTTCGAGATGGCCGTGCGCGCGGGCGCGCTCGCCGGTGATCCAGCGGCTCGACCCGTCGGCCATCGCGATACAGCCGTCGAGCGACGTCGCGAGCTTCAGCGTCACGAAGGGGCGGCCCTCGGCCTGCCGCGTCCACCACGGCGCCATCGCGGCGCGCGCCTCGGTGGGAAGGACATTGAAGACCACTTCGATCCCGGCGTCCTGCAGCCGCGCTATGCCCTTGCCGTCGGTGCGCGGGTCGGGGTCCTGCGCGGCGATCACCACGCGCGCGATACCGGCGGCGATCAGCGCGTCGCTGCACGCCGGGCCGCGCGGGCTCGCATGGGCGCAGGGTTCGAGCGTGACATAGGCGGTCGCCCCGCGCGCGGCGCCGCCCGCCGCGGCGAGCGCCATTGCTTCGGCATGGGGGCGTCCGCCGGGCTGGGTCCAACCGCGCGCGACGACGGTGCCGTCGTTGACGATCAGGCAGCCGACATTGGGATTCGGCGCCGCCGCCGGCCGCCCGCGCCGCGACAGCGCGATGGCAACCGCCATCCAGTCGGCGTCGGCGGTCGGTCGGCGCATCCGGTCAGTCGGCGGGTTTGGGCGGCGTGCCGCGCGCCGCGCGTTCGGCGAGCGTCGAGCGCGTCTGCACAGGCGCGGGCTTTTCCTTCGCAGCTGCGGCCGCCTCTTCGCCCAGCGTTTCGCGCGTCACCTTGTCGGCCTCGCTCGAATCATATTCGATGCCCAGGCTGTCAGCGAAACGCTGATATTCGGCGCGCTTCTCGGCATTGCGGCGCGTCGTCTCCTTGGCGCGCGCTACCCAGTCGGCGCGGATCTCATCGGCGCTGCGCGTCGCTTTCCAATTCTCGAAATAGATGATCTGCGCCTTCGGCTTCTCATAAGGGATCAGATATTGTTCGATCCCGTTGAAGACGATCCAGGTCAGCGCGAGCGCGACCCCCCAGATCGCCCAGCGGTGCGGACGCGGTTCGCGGATATAGGACCAGAAATCGGACAGGCCGCCGCCGACATCGACTTTGTTGAACATTCCCATCGGCGCAATTTAGGCGATGTCGCAGCGATTTGCGAGAGGAAGCGGCGCGTCGCGTCGATTGCACCGAATGGCGGCTGCGAGCGTTCTCGATTGCAAAAAATGCAATTGCGGATGCTTTTTTCGCAGTTGCAACATTCATTGTGCACTGCAATATCACACTTGCCTTTTAGGCATCCTCTCCCAAAACTTTCACGGGCCGCCCTTGGGCGGCCCTTTTTTTCGACTTTTTTGGTTGAGAGGGTCGATTCGGCTCGTTCGAATCAGCCCTGTGTCGGCGTCCGCGCTTCGAATCGCCTTACTTCCGCAATGAAGCTCCCCGGCAGCACCGTCGGCTGGCCGCTATCGGTGTCGATATGCGCGTAGCTGATCTCGATGTCGGTAAGGCGTTCGTTTTCGCGGAAAATTCCGCAGTGCAGCGTGAAGCTCGCCCGGCCGAAGCGGCTGATTCGCGCGGCGATCGTGATCAATTCATCGAGCCGCGCGGGCGCATGATAGTCGATCTCACAATGCGTCTCGCGAATGTCTGTGCCATATTGGTTAAAATAGGGGCCGGGCTGCCCCTCGCCGAGCGCGCGGAAATATTCGGTCACGCCGATGTCGGCGTAGACCAGATAGTTGGCGTTGAAGACGATATTCTGTCCGTCGATTTCGTTGAAGCGCACGCGCACGCGCTCCCGGACGCGGAAATCGTCGAGCGGCACGTCTCTGCGAGCGTCGGTCATCCCGGCCTCAGGCAGCGAGTGCGGCGGGGGTGCGGTCGAGCGGCGCGCACGCGGCTTCGAGCCATGCGCGCTCCTCGCCCTCCATCGCGGCCCCGAGCTTCGCCAGCACCTCGGCATGATAGGCGTCGAGCCAGTCGGCCTCGGCGCCCGACAACAGCGACGCATCGACGAGATTCTGCGCGATCGGCGCGAAGGTGATCGTCTCGAACCCCAACATGTCCTCCTCGGCGCCCGCGATGCTTTGCGGCGTGACGACGACGAGATTCTCGATGCGGATGCCGAAATGGCCCGCCTTGTAATAGCCGGGCTCGTTCGAGAGGATCATGCCCGCGTGCAGCGGCTCCTCGGTTCCCGCTTGCCCGCCCGACGGCTTGGCGATGCGCTGCGGCCCTTCGTGGACCGCGAGGTAGGTGCCGACGCCGTGGCCGGTGCCATGCGCATAATCGACCCCGTCGGCCCACAGATACTGGCGCGCGAGAATGTCGAGCTGGCTGCCGCGCGTCCCCTTCGGGAAGCGCGCGACCGCGAGCGCGATATGGCCCTTCAGCACCTGCGTGAAACGGCGGCGCATTTCGGCACTCGGCGTGCCGATCGCGATCGTGCGCGTGATGTCGGTCGTGCCGTCATCATATTGCCCGCCCGAATCGACGAGGTAGAGGGTGCCCGTTTCGATCGCGCGGTTGGTCGTTTCGTCGACCTTGTAATGCGGCAGCGCGCCGTTCGGGCCGGCGGCCGAGATGGTGTCGAACGACAGATCCCTGAGCGCGCCGCTTGCATCGCGAAATGCGCGCAGCTTCGCCGCGGCGCCAAGCTCGTCGAGCCCGCCCTGCGGCGCGACCTCTTCCATCCATTTGAGGAAGCGCGACACCGCGGCGCCGTCGCGCACATGCGCGGCGCGCGTGCCATTGAGTTCGGTTTCGTTCTTGATCGCCTTGGGCAGCACCGCGGGGTCGCGGTGACGCTCGATCTTCGCGCCGGCGCCCTCGATCGCGGTGAAGATCGCCGCGACCGCGCGATCGGGATCGACCGCGACCGTCTTGCCCGAAAGATCCGCGAGCGCGCCCTCGAACGCGTCGCGGTCGTGAATGCGGACGCTGTTGCCGAGATGCGCGCGCACCGCGTCGGTGAGCTTCTCGGGCGCGATGAACAGATCGGCGGTCGCATCGGCGTGGAGCAGCGCGAACGCGAGCCCCACCGGCGTGTGGCTGACGTCTTCGCCGCGAATGTTGAACGTCCACGCGATCGAATCGAGCGCGGTCATCACCGTGGTATCGAGCCCCTTCGCCTTCAGCCAGTCGGCGATGATCTCGCGCTTCTCGACCGCGCCCTGCCCCGCGAGCGCGGCGTCGTGAACGGTCACCACCGCATCGCTCGGCGCGGGCTGATCGTCCCATGCGGCGTCGAGCGGGTTCGCTTCGACCGCGACGAGGCTCGCGCCCTTTGCTTTCAGCGCCTTTTCCAGTCCCCGCGCCCAGTCGATGCCGTGCAGCCAGGGGTCATAACCGACCTTCTGCCCCGCGCTGACATTCGTGCCGAGCCATTCGGCGACGCTCGACTGCGGCACGCCGACATAGTCGAACAGCGTCCCGTCGACCTGATCGCGGACCTGCACCGTGTAGCGGCCGTCGACGAACACCGCCGCCTTTGCGGGCAGCACCGCCGCGGTCCCCGCCGATCCGCCGAAGCCCGTCAGCCACGCCATGCGCTGCGCATAGTCGCCGACATATTCACTCATATGCTCGTCGCTGATCGGCACGACGAAGCCGTCGAGGCCGCGGGCGGCGAGCTCGGCGCGGACGCGCGCGAGGCGCTCGGCATGGACGGGGCTGGACATGGTCGCTTCCTTGTTCCTACATCACCCGATCCCGCCCAGAGGGGCGAAACCGCGGGGGATTTTGTGATGCGCGCTATTTGGATGTTTCTGGCGGCAATTGCCACCCCGCTTGTCGCGTCGCCCGCGCTGTTCGCCCCCAAGCTTTTCGCCAAAGAGAAAGACGCCGCCTTGACCAGCCCGACCCCCGCCCTGTCCGCCGCCCCCGTCGCGGAAAAGCGCCCGCACGAGACGACACTGCACGGCAAGACGCTGTCCGATCCCTATCATTGGCTGAAGGACGAAAGCTATCCGACGATCGATGACAAGGACGTGCTCGACTATGTGAAGGCGGAAAATGCGTATTTCGACGCCGCGATGAAGCCGCATGCCGAGCTCGTCGAAACGCTGTTTCAGGAGATGAAGGGCCGGATCAAGGAAGCCGATTCCTCGGTGCCGCAGAAGGACGGCGACTGGGTCTATTGGGTCGAATATGAAGAGGGTGCCGAGTATAAGAAATGGTACCGGAAACCCGTCGCGGGCGGCGAGCCGGTCCTGATCCTCGACGAGGTCGCGATGGCCGCGGGTAAGGATTATTTCCGCCTCGCCGAGGTGTCGGTCAGCCCGAACGGCAAGCTGATGGCCTATTCGTTCGACGACAATGGCTCCGAACGCTTCGAGGCGCGCATCCGCAACCTCGAGACGGGCGAACTGCTGCCCGACACCATCCCCGGCACGCTCTCGTCGCTCGTCTGGACATCGGGCAACGACGCGATCCTCTATGGCCTCGCGAACGAGAATTGGCGCACCGACAATGTCCGGTTGCACAAGCTCGGCACGCCCGTCGCCGAGGATAAATTGCTCTACAAGGAGGCCGACATCGGCTTCGGCGTGGGGATCGGCAAGACCGCCGCCGACAATTATATCGTCATCGCGACGGGTGATAACGAAACGAGCGAAGTCTATCTGCTCCCCGCCGATAACCCCGAAGCACCGATGCAGCTTGTTTCGGCGCGCAAAAAGGGCCGCGAATATAGCGTCGATGAGCGCGAGGGCACGCTCTACATCCACACCAACGACGAGCATCCCAATTTCCGCGTCGCGACCGCGAGCATCGGGGCGCCGGGGACGTGGAAGACGCTGATTCCCGGATCGGATGATAATTACATCACCGGCCTGTCGGTCTTTCGCGACTATTTCGTGCTCGAATCGCGCGAGCAGGGCGTCGATCAGGTCGACGTCCGCAAATATGATGCGCCGCTGACCCCCGGCCGGATCCAGTTCCCCGAGGCGACCTATGTGGCGGGGCTCGGCGACAATCCCGAATATCATCAGGACAAGCTGCGGCTCGACTATGAATCGATGGTCACCCCTGACACGGTGTTCGATTACGACCTCGCGGGCGGCAAGCTCGAAACGCTGAAGGTGCAGGAGATTCCGTCCGGTTATAATCATGACGACTATCAAACCGAATTGGTTCACATGCCCTCGCGCGACGGCACGCCGGTGCCGGTGTCGCTCGTGTACAAAAAGGGCACGCCGCGCGACGGCAGCGCGCCGATGCACCTCTATGTCTATGGCTCATACGGCTACCGCGTCCCGCCGGGCTTCTCGACGACGCGTCTCAGCCTCGTCGATCGCGGCATGATCTATGCGATCGCGCACGTCCGCGGCGGCGACGACCTCGGCCGCGGCTGGTATCTCGCAGGCAAGACCGACCAGCGCAAGAACACGTTCAACGACTTCATCGACGTGGCGAAGGGGCTGATCGCCGCCAAATATACGAGCGCGGGCAAGATTTCGATCGAGGGCCGCTCGGCGGGCGGGCAGGTGATGGGCGCGGTGTATAACCAGGCGCCCGAGCTGTGGGGCGCGGTACTCGCCGGCGTGCCTTTCGTCGACGTGATCAACACGATGGTCGACAAGGACCTGCCGCTGACCCCCGGAGAATGGCCCGAATGGGGCAATCCGATCACCGACAAGGCGGCGTTCGACTATATGCTGAGCTACAGCCCCTACGACAATGTGACCGCGAAAGCCTATCCGCCGATGCTCGTGTCGGCGGGGCTCAACGACCCGCGCGTGACCTATTGGGAGCCCGCCAAATGGGTCGCGAAGCTCCGCGCGACGCGGACCAACGACGCGACCCTGCTGCTGCGCACCAACATGGGCGCGGGCCACGCGGGCAAGTCGGGCCGCTGGGGCGCGCTACGCGAGGATGCCGAGGAATATGCCTTCGTGCTGACGCAGCTCGGCGTCGAGAAATAATAGCGATAGCCCGCATCGACTAAACCGCGAGCGGTCGCTGCCCTCATTTCAAGGGTTGTTTCGACGAGGGCAATATATATAAGCCCTTATATATGAACTATCGATCAGGCCTTGGGACACGTCTGCGGCTGCTGGTGGCGGCGCTCGACGACGCGGTCGAGCAGGCTTATCATGACGCTGGACTCAATTTCCGGCCGCGCTTCTACCCCTATTTCCGGCTGCTCATGGCACACGAGTCGGCATCGGTCGGCGAATGCGTCGCCGCGCTCGGCTTCACCCAGCCCGCCGCCACCCAGACGTTGCAGACGATGGTGCGCGAAGGCCTGATCGAATCGGTGCCCGGTCGCGACCGGCGCGAGCGACGCTTTGCCCTCACCGTCGGCGCGCGCGCGATGATTCCCGATCTCGAAGCGATCTGGGCCGCGACCGCTGGCGCCGCGCAGGCGCTCGATGCGGCGCTGCCGCAACCCTTGGGCGCGACGGTCGATGCCGCCCTCGAACAACTCGGACGCCAGTCGTTCGGCGATCTCATCAAGAAGGAACGCTTGCCATGATACGTGCCCTGCTTTTGCTGGCGCTCGCCTGCTTCGCGCTGCCCGTCGCGGCGCAGCCGATCAGCGCCGCCGACCGGGGACAAACGATTGACGAAATCGCTCGCTTGCTCGCGACGCGCTATGTCGACGCCGACAAGGGACAGCGGATAGCTGCAGAGTTGCACCGGGCGAAGGGGCAATGGAGGGACGTGGCCGACGGCCCCGCCTTCGCCAAAGCACTGACCGGCTGGCTGCGGCAAGCTTCGGGCGACGGGCATTTCGCGGTCGACTACAGCGCCAGCCCGATCCCCGCCGACGGCGGCGACCAGGCCTTTCTCGACGCGGAGATCGAGCGTTATTATGGCGCGCACGTCAATCATGGCGTGCAGAAAATCGAACGTCTCGACGGTAATATCATGCTGATAGACCTCCGCGTCTTCCCGCCCCCGGCACTTGGCGGCGACGTCATTGCCGCGATGATGACCGTCGCGGCGCAGGGCGATGCGCTGATCATCGACCTGCGCAAGAATGGCGGCGGCATGGAAACGGTCGACACAATTATCAGCCAACTCGTTCCCGCGGGGTCGCCGCTCAGCGGCAGTTTCGACCGTCCGAGCGGCAAGACGACGCCCCATGTCTCGCCCGCGCCGCCCGAAGGGCGCCGGTTCGGCGACACGAAGCCGGTCTATATCCTGACCAGCAAGCGCACCTTCTCGGCCGCCGAAGCGCTGGCTTACGATCTTCAAGCCCTGAAACGCGCGACGATCGTCGGCGAAGTCACGGGAGGTGGCGCCAACCCGTTCGAATATCGCCGCGTGCACCCGCATTTTGCGCTGAGCCTGCCCGAGAAACGGTCGGTCAACCCGATCACCCGAACCAACTGGCAGGATGTCGGGGTCAAACCCGACGTCGCGGTCCCCGCCGACCAGGCGCTCGAAACCGCGCTATCGCTCGCGAAGGAAACGCTCGCCAAAGCGCCCGGCGGTGGTCAGGACAAATAGCCACGCGCGACGAGGTCGCGTTCCAACTCCATCGCGCCGCGAAAATGATGCCCCGCGATGCCGGCCGCTTCGGCGCCTGCGACATTCTTCGCGACATCGTCGATGAAGACCGCGCCCGCGGGATCGATGCCGAATCGCTCGATCGCGAGGGCATAGATCGCCGGGTCGGGCTTCATCAGCTTCTCGGTGCCCGACACGATGATGTCGCGGAAGCGGTCGAACACCGGCTGAGTCGGGCGGAAACCTTCCCAGAATTCATGGCCGAAATTGGTGATCGCAAAGAGCGGCACGCCAGCGGCATCGAGCCGCTCGACGAGTTCGAGGCTGCCCGGCACCGGCCCCGGGATCGTCTCGTTGAAGCGCGTCGCATAGGCGTCGATCAGCGCGTCATGCCCCGGAAACTCGGCCTTGAGTTCGGGGACCATCTCGACAAGCGGACGCCCGGCATCGTGCTGGAAATGCCACTCGGGCGTCACGACGTTGGCGACGAACCACTCAAGCTGCTCCGCGTCGTCGATCAGCTTGGCGAACAGGTGGCGCAGGTCCCAGTCGAAGAGGACGCGGCCGACGTCGAAGATCACGCTTTGCCGAATCATAGGCACTCCAGACACGCGAAAGCGCCGCCGGAAGCATCCGACGGCGTCACGCTGGCTCGCAAATGCGCGCGGGGCGGCAAACGCCCCGGCAGGGACATCAGCCCTGGCGCGCCTTGAAGCGGCGATTGGTCTTGTTGATCACATAGGTGCGGCCACGGCGGCGGATCACGCGGTTGTCCCGGTGGCGGTCCTTCAGCGACTTCAGGCTGTTGCGAATCTTCATCGTTCTGTTCCGTAAAATTTCGAGCGTTGCTCGCGAAGCGGCGCAACTATGGGGATGGGGCCGAAAAGTCAACTGCCGCCTTCCCTTTTTCGTCATCCCGGACTTGATCCGGAATCCACAGCGGCGCTGAAGGCATGGACCCCGGATCAAGTCCGGGATGACTATAATGTTACCCCGCCAAAGCCTTTTGCCGCCGCCGCTGTACCGACGAGCCATAGCCCATCGCCTCGCGATATTTGACCACGGTGCGCCGCGCGATGTCGTGGCCCTCGGCCGACAGTTTTTGGGCGATCGTCTCGTCGGAGAGAATCGCCTTGGCGTCCTCGGCCTCGATCATCGCCTTGATCCGGCTCTTCACCGCCTCGGCCGATACCGCGCCGTCGCCCGCGGTCGCGGCGATGCCCGACGAGAAGAAATATTTGAGTTCGAACAGCCCGCGCGCGCAGCTCAGATATTTGTTGCTCGTCACGCGGCTGACGGTCGATTCGTGCATGCCGATCGCCTCGGCAACCTGGCGTAGCGTCAGCGGGCGCATATGCGCGACGCCGTTCAGGAAGAAACCCTCCTGCTGCTTCACGATCTCGCTCGCGACCTTGACGATCGTGCGCTGGCGCTGGTCGAGCGCGCGGACGAGCCAGTTCGCGCCCGCGAGTTGCTCGGAAAGCCACGCCTTGCTCTTGGCGGCGGCGCCCGCAGCCAGCTCGGTATAATAGCGGCGGTTGACGAGCAGGCGGGGCAGGGTGCCGCTGTTGATCTCGACCGCCCAGCCCTTCGCGGTCTGGCGGATATAAAGGTCGGGGACGACTGCGGGCGCACCCTCGCCGCCGAATTTGAGGCCGGGGCGCGGATCGTAACCGCGCAGCTCGCGAATCATGTCGGCGAGATCCTCGTCGTCGACGCCGCAGATGCGTTTGAGCTGCGGAAAGGCCCCCTTCGCGACCAGATCGAGATGCGCGATCATCGTCGCCATCGCGGGGTCATAACGGTCGGCCTCGCGCGCCTGGATCGCGATACATTCGGCAAGGTCGCGCGCGCCGACGCCCGACGGGTCGAAGCACTGGATGCCCGCCAGCACCGTTTCCACCAGCGCCAGCGGAACGCCGAGCTGCGCGGCAAGCTCGGCGAGGTCGGCGCGCAGATAGCCCGCCTCGTCGATCAGCGCGACAAGCTGTCCCGCAACGATCGCCTCGATGCCGCCGAACCGCTCGCCGACCTGCGCCAGCAGATGATCGTGGAGCGTCCCCTCATGCTCGGCGAAACTGTCGAAATCGATATCCTCGCCGCCGCCCGACAGCCCGACATTGTCGCTCGCGCTGTCGTGGTGGAAGCTTTCGGCGGCGAGGTCGACGTCGAGGTCGTTTTCGCTCCCGCCATCGGCCGAGAGCGCCTGATCGGTTTCGAGCGACGCGGCCTCGGCCGCGGGTGCGTCGCCCGCAGGCTCGTCACCGCCGCCGCCGTCGCTGTCGGCCGAGGCTGCGTCGAGCAGCGGATTGCCTTCGAGCGCCTCGGCCAGATAGGCCTCGAGTTCGAGGTTCGACAGCGCCAGCAGCTTGATCGCCTGCTGAAGCTGCGGCGTCATCACCAGCGATTGCGACTGGCGGAGATCGAGACGCGGACCGAGCGCCATCGGCGGCTAGTTCATTATTCCGCGTTCTCCCGCGAAGGCGGGAGCCCATCTCCGGCCGGTGCAAACTTGAACCCACCGGAGATGGGTCCCCGCCTTCGCGGGGACACACGGTATTTTTTGTCGCGGCAAACCACTAAGATCACAGCGAAAAGCCTTCGCCGAGGTAGAGGCGACGCACCTCGGGATCGGCGACGAGTTCGGCCGGGGAGCCGGCAAGCAGCACCTTGCCGTCATAGATGATGCACGCGCGATCGACGAGGTCGAGCGTCTCGCGGACATTATGGTCGGTGATCAGCACGCCGATGCCGCGCGTCTTGAGGTCCGCGACCAGGTCGCGGATATCGCTGATCGACAGCGGATCGATGCCCGCGAAAGGCTCGTCGAGCAGGATGATCGACGGGTTGGCGGCCAGCGCGCGCGCGATTTCGGCGCGGCGGCGTTCGCCGCCCGACAGCGCCATCGCGGCGGCGTCGCGCAGCCGCGTGAGGCCGAACTCGTCGAGCAGTTCCTCGAGCCGGCGTTCGCGCGCGATCTTGTCGGGCTCGGCGAGTTCGAGCACCGCCTCGATATTCTGTGCGACGGTCATGCCGCGAAAGATCGACGTTTCCTGCGGCAGATAACCGAGGCCGAGGATCGAGCGGCGGTACATCGGCAGCGCGGTGATGTCGGCGCCGTCGAGCATGATGCGCCCGGCGTCGGGCTTCACCAGCCCCATGATCGAATAGAAACAGGTCGTCTTGCCCGCGCCGTTCGGACCGAGAAGGCCGACGACCTCGCCCTTGCCGACCGACAGCGAGACGTCCGACAGCACGACCCGCTTGTCATAGCTTTTCGCGATCGAGATGACCGCGAGACCATTGCCCGCCGCCGCATCCTCGCGGACATGCGCGCGATGCTCGGTGACGCCATGATCGCCCTCGGCCAGCGTGCCAACAGTGGATTCGTCGTCGGTCATAGGTCGGTCGGTTCCGTTTCTAGCCCCCGAGCGGCGTTACCCCAGCGACGCGGCGAACGTCAATCTGGCAAGATTTTTGCAAGGCAACGCAAGTGGCGCCGCAGGCCGCTTAGTGCGCCGCCTGCGGTCCGCGCACGATCCCCGACAGGGCGAGCTGCTCGTCGATCGCGGCGAGCAGGCGCGTCAGCGCCGCCTCGTCCTTCGCTTCGGCGCGCGCGACGAGCACGTCCTGCGTGTTCGAGGCGCGAAGCAGCCACCAGCCATCGTCGGTGAGCACGCGCGCGCCGTCGGTGCGGTTGACCTTCGCCCCCGATTCGGCGAGCCGGTCCAGAACTTCGTCCACAATGGCGAACTTGCGGCTCTCGTCGACCTGGAAGCGCATTTCGGGGGTGTTGACCATCGGCGCCATTTCGCCGCGCAACTCGGTGACGCTCTGCCCCAGCTTGGTCGCCGCCTCGATCAGCCGCACCGCCGCATAGGGCGCGTCGTCATAGCCATAATAGCGGTCGGCGAAGAAGATATGCCCGCTCATCTCGCCCGCCAGCGGGCTGCCGGTTTCCTTCATCTTCGCCTTGATCAGACTATGGCCGGTTTTCCACATCAGCGGTTTGCCGCCAAGCTCGGCGACGCGGTCGAACAGCGCCTGGCTCGCCTTCACATCGGCGATCACCGTCGCGCCGGGCATGTCCTGGAGCACCGCGGCGGCATAGATTTGCAGCAGCTGGTCGCCCCAGATCACCCGGCCCTCGCCGTCGATCGCGCCGATGCGGTCGCCGTCTCCATCGAAAGCGACGCCGAAATCGAGGCTCTTCTCGGCGACGAGCTTCCGAAGGTCGGCGAGATTCTTTTCCTCGGTCGGATCGGGATGGTGGTTCGGAAAATGGCCGTCGATGTCGGTAAACAGCAGGTGGTGCTCGCCGGGCAAGCGCGCGGTCAGCTTCTCGATGACGGTGCCCGCGGCGCCATTGCCGGCGTCCCAGCCGATGCGGAAGGCGCCGCCGGCGAACCCCTCGACCAGCCGGTCGACATAGGCGTCGACGATGTCGATGCTCTCAAACGTGCCTTCGCCATCATCCCAGTCGCCCGCGGCGGCCATTTCGCCGATCCGCTGAATGTCGGCGCCAAAGAAGGGACGCCCCTGAAACACCATCTTGAAACCATTATAGTCGGGGGGGTTGTGGCTGCCGGTTATCTGTATGCCGCCGTCCACATCCTCGGTTGATGCGGCATAATAGAGCATCGGTGTCGGCCCGAGCCCGACGTTCAGCGCATCGACACCCGCGGCGTTGATACCCGCGATCAGCGCGTCGGCGAGCATCGGCGACGACAGCCGGCCGTCATAGCCGACCGCGACACGCTTGCCGCCGGCGCGGCGGATCAGCGTCGCGAAGCTGCGCCCGATCGCATAGGCATCCTTGTCCGAAAGCGTGTCGCCGACGACCCCGCGGATATCATATTCGCGGAGCATCGTCGGATGGAAATTGTGCGTCATATTCGAACCTCTTGGGGAGAGAAGGAAGTCAGGCGGCGGCGAACAAATCTCCGTCCGGGTGCAATCGCTCGCGCGCCGGAAGGTTCAGTCCGCCCATCGCCTCGCGGAGTTCCTGCCGCGCGACGACGTGGCCGATTCCCATGCCGCCCAGATGCGCCTTGTCGAGCAGGGTGAGGCCGGCGGGGAAAAGTTCGCGATAGATGACGCGCTCGCCGAGTCCCGGGATGACGCGGAAACCGACGCGGCGCGACAGCTGGGTCAGCGCCTCGCCGACGCGGCGCATATTGTGCGCATCGACATGCTGCAGGCGATTGCGCAGGATGATCCAGTCGATCGTCCGCCCGTCGCTCTTGGCGCGCGCTTTGCGCGTGTCCCAGATCAGTTCGGAATAGAAGCTCGGCCGGGTCACCTGGAAGGTTTCGGGATCGACCTGCCCGATCAGGTCGAAATCGATGAAACTGTCGTTGATCGGGGTGACGAGCGTATCGGCGCTCGTCGCAAGGTGGCGCGCGAAGACGTCGTCGCGGCCCGGCGTGTCGGCGATCAGATAGTCGGCGTCGACGCTCAGCCGCGCGACCTGCGCGTCGAGTTCCTCGATCGTCGAGCCGGTGAACACTTCGAAGCGCGGGGTCGGCAGCGCGATGTCGCGGCGCTTCGCCGTATTCTCGCGATTTTCGAGATAGCGGTGGAAAGTGCGCTGGCGCGGGTCGAGGTCGATGCCCGCGACGCGCCAGCCCTGACTCGCCAGCGCGACCGCGAAATGCACGGCGCAGGTCGATTTTCCCGTTCCGCCCTTTTCATTGGCAAAGATGATGCGGTGCGGTGCGGGCGTCGTCATGAGCGTTGCGATTTTCCTGTTGGCACGGCATGGGCGGCCGTCGCGCGAAGTGATATAGTCGCGCCAATATCGGAGGGCGACGAGCCGTGCAAATCATCCGTGACATCGCGATGCTGCACCGTGCCGTTACGGCACTGAAACAGGGGGGGAAGAGCGTCGCTCTGGTCCCGACGATGGGTTCGCTGCACGACGGCCACCTGTCGCTCGTTCGCATGGCGAAGCGCGTCGCCGACCACGCGGTCGTGTCGATCTTCGTCAATCCGACCCAGTTCGGCCCGAACGAGGATTTCGACGCCTATCCGCGCGACGAAGCGCGCGACGCCGCGCTGCTGGTCGAGGAGGGGACGAGCCTGCTCTGGGCGCCCGATGTCGCGACCATGTATCCCGGCGGGCACAGCACGCATATCGAGGTCGCCGAGCTTGGCGCCGATTATTGCGGCGCCGCGCGCCCCGGCCATTTCGATGGCGTCGCGACCGTCGTCGCGAAATTGTTCAACCAGGTCCGCCCCGACGTCGCGATCTTCGGCGAAAAGGACTGGCAGCAGCTCGCGATCATCCGCCGCATGGCGCGCGACCTCGATTTCGGCATCGACATTTTGGGTGCGCCGATCGCGCGCGACGCCGACGGCCTCGCGCTGTCGTCGCGCAACGCCTATCTCTCGGACGCGCAACGCGCGGCGGCGCCCGCCCTTCCCGCCGCGTTGAACGCCGCGGCGCGGGCGATCGCGGGCGGCGCCGACGTCGCCGAGACACTCGCCAAGGCCGAGGCGGCGATTGTTGCGGGCGGTTTCGACAGCGTCGACTATGTCGCGCTCGCCGATGCCGACAGCCTCGAAAGGCTGAGCGCCTTCCGCGTGCCGGCGCGTCTGCTCGCCGCCGCCCGGATCGGAAAAACGCGGCTGATCGACAATCTTCAGGTGGGTTGATCGGCGCGGAAACCCAAGGATTTCCGAGAGATTTGGACAATATCCACAAAAAACGACATCGTCGTTAACACTTTGTTGACCATAAGCCGCAAATTTGGGCCCCGAGGTCTCCATGTGGGGTGGAGGCAAAGGGGGTTATCATGGCGAATAGTCTGAAGTCTGCCCAATATCTGATCGAGAGCCGCTTGCTCGACGCAGCGCGCGGTGATGCGGGCGCCTATTTCGATCTCGGTATCGCGTTTTCCACCGGCTCGGGTGGGGTCGATGTCGACCTGATCCAGGCGCATAAATGGTTCAATCTCGCCGCGCTCGGCGGCAATATCGAAGGCCAGCAATGCCGCGCCGACGTGTCGAGCGAAATGTCGCGCGATGAAATCGCCGAGGCACAGCGCCAGGCGCGCGCCTGGCTCGATGAGACGGCGCGCCGTCCCGCCGCCCGCCGCTTCGCGGCCTAATCCTTCCGCTTGAAGGGCATCTGCCCTTCCAGCCATTCCATCTCGGCCGCTTCGGCCTGCCTTTCCTGCTCGAGATAATCGGCGACCGCGCGGCGAAAGCCCGGATCGGCAATGAAATGCGCCGACCAGGTCGCGACGGGACCATAGCCGCGCGCGAGCTTGTGCCCGCCCTGCGCGCCCGCCTCGACCCGCGCGAGGCCGCGTTCGATCGCGATGTCGATCGCGCGATAATAGCATAATTCGAAATGCAGATAGGGGATCTCGGTGAGGCATCCCCAATAGCGGCCGTAGAGCGTGTCGGCGCCGAGGAAGTGCAGCGCCCCCGCCACCGGGCGTTCTTCGCCGTCATAGGCTATGGCCAAGATGATGTGCTCCGCCATATGCTCACCCATCAGGTCGAAGGCGGCGCGCGTCAGATAGGGGTGCCCCCATTTGCGTGCGCCGGTGTCCTGATAGAAAAGCCACATCGCGTCCCAGTGTTCGGGGCGGATCGCATCGCCGGTCAGTTCCTCGATGCGCAGCCCCTCGACCGCGCGCAGCCGTTCCTTGCGCAATTGCTTGCGCTTCTGCGAATTCAGCGTCGCGAGGAAATCGTCGAAACTGGCATAGCCGGTATTCGCGAAATGAAACTGGATATCGCGGCGGACGAGCCAGCCCGCCTCCTCGAACAGCGGCATCTGTTCGGGCGCGACGAAGGTCGCATGCGCCGACGACAATTGATTCTGCCGCACCACCGCCTCGGCGGCGCGGAGCAGCAGCAGCGCGTCGCCCTTGTCCTTGGCGAGCAGTCGCGGGCCCGGCACCGGCGTGAAGGGCGCCGCGATCTGCAGCTTGGGATAATAATCGCCGCCCGCGCGCGTCCACGCATCGGCCCACGCATGGTCGAAGACATATTCGCCCTGGCTGTGTGATTTGAGATAGGCGGGCGCCGCGGCGACGAGTGCGCCGGCGGCGTCCTCGACGAGCAGCGGCGCGGCCTGCCAGCCGGTGCCCGGCCCGACGCTGCCCGATTGCTCAAGCAGCGACAGGAAGGCGTGGCCGACGAACGGATTGCCGCCACCCGCCAGCGCATCCCACGCCGCCGCATCGATCGCGGCGACGCCGGTTCCGAGCGAAATCGTCCGGGCGGGCGGGTCGGCTTCGGCCATGCCGGGACGCCCTTAAACGCCGTGCCCCCGCGAAGGCGGGGGCCCATCACCCGGCGGTGCCATTTCGAACCCACCGGAGATGGGTCCCCGCCTTCGCGAGGACACGGAAAGATTTTGGGCGATATTTTTCAAGGTCATCCTACGCCGGGCGCACCGCGACGATCGCGTCGGCCTCGACCGCCGCGCCGAGCGGCAGCACCGCGACGCCGACCGCGGCGCGCGCGTGGCGGCCCGCTTCGCCGAACAGCGTTTCGAACAGCTCCGATGCGCCGTTGGCGACCTTCGCCTGATCGGTGAAGCTCGGCGCGCTGTTGACGAACACGCCAAGCTTGACGACGCGCTCGACGCGCGACCAGTCGCCGCCCAAGGCCTGCCCGATCTGCGCGACGAGCATCAGCGCGACACGCTGCGCCGCATCCTGCCCGCCGGCGACATCCATATCGTCTCCGAGACGGCCGGTCACGACCTGCCCGTCGCGGAAGGGAAGCTGGCCGCTGACATAGAGCATGCCGCCCTGCTCGACGACCGGCACATAGGCCGCGACCGGCGCGGCGGGCTTGGGGAGCTCAAGGCCGAGCTCGGCGATCTTGGCGGCGATATCCATGGGGGTGGTTCCTTCTTAAACCGGCTCGGCGGCCGGGGCGGGGATGTTTTCGGCGAGGCGCGCCAATATCCAGCCCTGCGCCTCTTTCCAATCGTCGATTCGCGCATGGGCGTATTTCGCCGGGGCGATCTTGCCGGCGATCGCTGGCTCGCCGATCAGGTGCAGCCGCCACACGTCGGGCGCCTCTTGCGCGACCGACTGGTGATGGCCGGCCAGATCGTCGATGAAGACGGCGACCGAGGGCCGATATTGCTCGATCAGGCGGCGCACTGGCTCGCCCTTGCCGCCGCGGCTGCCGATCACCGGCGCGTGGAATTCATGGAGCGCGAGTTGCTCGATCCGCGCCTGCTGGTGCTCGGGACCGACATTGGTCAGGACGACGATATCGGCCTCGGCGCCGATCGCGGCCATCGCCGCGAGCGCGCCGGGTATCGGATATTGCCGCGTCATTTCGGTGCGGAAGAAGCCGTCGAGCAGCGGCCATACCTCGGCCGCCTCCAATGGCGTGCCGCATTCCTTGCGCTTCAGCGCATTGGCGAAGCTCGCATCCTCGATGCGAAAGATCACGCCATGTTCGGTGTCGACCCATTCGGCGAAGGGCACGACCATGTGCATCAGCACCTCGTCGCAATCGGTGATGACGAGCGGGCGGTTCATGCGGGGGTTCCTTCGAGTCTTTGCGCCGCGGCGGCGATGCTGGCCGGCGGCACCTGCAACGCATCGGCGCAGGCGACAAGGTCGTTTTCGTGGCCCGCGAGGAAAGCGAGGATCGCCGCGAGCGTCGCCTGCTCGCCCAGCGAGGCTCGCAGTTCGTCGGGCGCGAGGCCGGTCAACGCGAGCAGCCGTTCGGCGCGCGGTTCGTCGCTCAAAATCCACCCGAGCGCCTGAAGCGCCAGCGCCGCATCATCTTCCAGCACGCTCGATCCCTCCGTCGCGATGCAATTGTGTCGTGCGGCCGATTCGCCTAAACGGGCCGCGCAAGCAAGGTGGGGAACGGAACGCACATGGGCAAGACCATCCTGGTCGTCGAGGATAATGAACTCAACCTCCGCCTCTTCTGCGATCTGCTCAACGCCCATGGCTACAGCGCGCATCCGGTGCGTGACGGGCGCGACGCGCTGGCGAAGGCGCGCGAAATCACCCCTGACCTGATCATCATGGATATCCAGCTGCCGCATGTCAGCGGGCTCGATCTGATCGGCCAGATGAAGGCCGACCTGACGCTGCGCGCGGTGCCGATCATGGCGGTCACCGCCTATGCGGGCAAGGGCGACGAGGAACAGATCAAGGCGGCGGGGGCCGAGGCCTATGTCTCGAAACCGATTTCGGTGATCAAGTTCATCGAAAGCGTCGGGGCGTTCGCCTAGGGCGGGTTGCGGCCGATACCAACCGTCGCCCCCGCGAAGGCGGGGGCCGCTGTCGGTTTACGCAACGGGCCCTGGGTAAGGCCGCTAGCGGCCCCCGCCTTCGCGGGGGCGACGGATTTTATGAACGTCCGCTCCCCGCCCAAGCCCAAAAAAGGAAAGGGCCTGTCGCGACAGTGCCCGGCCGCGGCAGGCCCTTCCTACGCCCTCCCCGACTTTGGGGAGGGGGAGAGACGGTCAGAACTGGCCGCGCAGGGTGACGCCATAGGTGCGCGGCTCGCCGGGGAAGCCGACGAACAGCTGGTTTGCGGTCGCCGGGAAACCGAGCGCCGCGGGCGCCGCGACCGATCGGAACGATCCCGATCCCTGGAGCGGCATGTCGGCGCCGATCTGGTAATATTGCTTGTTGAACAGATTCTGCCCCCACAGCTCGATCCCCCAGCGGCGATCGCGCCCATAAAGGCCGATGCGGCCGTTGAAGACCGCGAAGCCGTCCTGGATCTTTTCGACATCCAGATCCGACCCGGTGTTGGTGTCGCTCTGGAGCCGCGTGTCGAAATAGACGAGCGCGCTCAGCCCGCTGTCGCCGATCGGAGGCGTCCAGCTGATCCCCGCGGTCGCCACATATTTCGCGGCGTTCGACACGCCGCGCCCGGGCAGCTGGAACAGCACCGGCGACAGCGGCCGGCCGCCGGTGCCGACGAGGTTGCGGCGATAGAGGGTGTCGACATAGGTGAGCCCCATATTGACCGAGAGATAGCGTGCGGGGCGCAGGAAAGTCTCGATCTCGAACCCCTTCGCGACCACCCCGGGCTTCAGCCGGTCGGACGCGCAGCCGCCGGTCGCGGCGCTGTTGTCGATCGGCCCGGTCCCGAGATCGTCCTTGCAGGCCTGAATGTTGGTGACCTCGAAATTGACCCCGTTGAAGGTGTTGAGCTGGTAATTGCTATATTCCTGCCAAAAGGCCGCCAGATTGACGTCGATCCCGGGGCCGTCCCATTTGACGCCGAGTTCATAGGCGTCGACCTTCTCGCTCGCGAATTGCAGGTCGCTCGCTTCGGGCCGCGCGTTGCCCGGCGTGTTCGCTGGCCGCGCGAGCGCCGCGACGCAGGCGGCATCCTGCGCATCCGATCCCGCGGTCGTGCTGCACGGCCGGTCGAGCGCCGAATAGTCGAGGTTGAAGCCGCCCGCCTTGTAGCCTTTCGACGCCGAGGCATAGACGAGCCATTCGGGCGCCGGCTTCCAGCTGAGCACCGCGGTCCCCGTCCACTGGCCTTCGCTGAATTTGGTCCCCGGCGCGCCGGCGACGATGTCGGGCGCGGTGCCGTTGATCACGCAGGCGAGGGTCGCCAAGGCTTGCAAGGATGAATTGACGATCGCCGGACAGAGCGTGTTGGTGAAATTGGCGTCGCCGCTCAGCGTCTTCTTCTCGTGCGTATAGCGCGCCCCGACCGTCAGCGTCAGCGCATCCTCGACGATGTCGAAGCTGTTATGGGTGAAGATCGCATAATTGGTGCTGCGCTGCGCGAAGGTCGATCCATTGTTCCCGGTGCCGTTCAGCGGTGCGGCGCCGAGCAGCGCGGCGATCCCCTGAAAGCCCGGGAAGCTCGCCGCGGGCAGGTTCGAACAGGTCGTCGACGCGGGGTTGAGGAAGGCCGGGGCGAGCGCCGCCGCGGCGAGGCAATTGGCATAGCGCTGATAGTCGGCGCCATAGACGATGTCGTCGTCGACATCGAGCTTCTCGTTCGCATAATAGCCGCCGACGAGCCAGTCGAGGCGGCCATCGAACGCCTCGCCCTGCAGCCGCAGCTCCTGCGTGAACAGCCGGAAACGGCGATCGAGATCGGTGCGCCGCAAAATGTCGAGCGTGTTGAAATCAGCGTCCTGTCCCTGTGCATTCTTGTAGTCGCGATAGGCGGTGATCGAGGTCAGCGTCGCGCCGCCGAAATCCCAGTCGAGCTCGCCCGACACGCCCCAGTCCTTGGTGTCCGACCGGTAGG
The DNA here is from genome assembly GCF_035686825.1 of Sphingopyxis sp. Taxonomy (GTDB): domain Bacteria; phylum Pseudomonadota; class Alphaproteobacteria; order Sphingomonadales; family Sphingomonadaceae; genus Sphingopyxis. Next base: position 282,726 of record NZ_DASRYZ010000002.1, read on the forward strand.
TGACGCCGGGGGTGGTCGACTGGCGGCGCACGAAGCTGTCGTTCGCCGGCGCGACCTGATGGTTCGCGCCGAGGAACTGGAGCAACGGCAGCAGCGTGTTGGGCGACGCCACGGGGGCGCCGTCGGGGCCGCGCGTCAGGCTGCGCACGGGGTTCAGCAGCACGCCGCCGCAGCAATTCTCGTTGCGCTTCGAATAGTCCGCGATCAGCCGCAGCGTGATATTCTCGGCGGGTTCGAGCAGCAGCTGGCCTTTGACCAGCCAGCGGTCGCGGTCGTTGATGTCGGGCTCGCCCGGCGTCGCATTGTCGATGAAACCATCGCGTTGCTGCCAGACGCCGTCGACGCGCACCGCCGCCTTGTCGCCCAGCGGCGCGTTGATCATGCCGTCGACCCGCCAATAATCATAATTGCCGTAAGAAACCGATCCCTTGGCGCCGAACGCCGAAAGGTCCGGCCCCTTGGTGACGATGTTGATCAGCCCGGCGGTCGAGTTGCGGCCGAACAGCGTGCCCTGCGGCCCGCGCAGCACCTCGACGCGCTCGATATCGCCGAGCTCGGACAGGCCTACCCCCGTCCGGCTGCGATAGACGCCGTCGATGAACAGGCCGACCGAGCTTTCGAGGCCCGGATTCTCGCCGACCGTGCCGATGCCGCGGATGCGCGCGGTGAAATTGACCTCGCTCGTCGCGCCCGATACGAGCAGCGACGGTGCGACCTGCCCCAGCGCGCGCACGTCGGTCGCGCCCGTCTTTTCGAGCGTATCGCCGGTGACCGCCGAGACCGCGATCGGCACGTCGGACAGCGCCTCGCTGCGCCGCGTCGCGGTGACGATGATCGTGCTGTCGTCGGTTTCGGCGCCCGCGGCGTCCTGCGCCACGGCGGGCACGGCGATAAGGGCGAGCGAAAGCGACAGTCCGGCGGCGCTGGTTCGCAGCAGACCGGCGGCGCGGCGGCAATTGTTTTTCATGAAAATGGCCCTCCTCTCACGATCGTTCATCGGTGCGGGGGAGAGCGGTTTTGTTTATGACCGGGGCGTATCACGACTTGTGCGCGTCATGCCAGCGCGGCGCGGCTGCCCTAGCGTCATTCCGCGCGTGGCGCGGCTTTTGTGTCACAGCTGTCAGATGTGACGGGTTGACGTGTCCGGGCAAAGAAAAGGGGGCGAAGCCACCGGCCCCGCCCCCTCGAACGTCATGCGATCGTAAGCGATCAGAATTTGCCGCGCAGCGTCACGCCATAGGTCCGCGGTTCGGCGAGGAACTGCGAAAAGATCTGGCGGCCGCCCGGATATTGCGGGTCGGCGAAAGCGGCGCTGGCCGAGGTCGCGCCCTCCTGGAACGGCGAGTTGAAAGCGACCTGGGCATATTGCTTGTTGAAGATATTCTGGGCCCACAGCTCGATGCCCCACTTCTCGTCGGGACCGCGCACGCCGAGGCGGGCGTTGAACAGCGCATAGCCGTCCTGTCCCTTTTGCGGGAACAGGTCCGACCCGGTGTTATAGTCGCTGGTCATGCGGCCATCGACATAGACGAGACCGGTCAGCCCGCTGCTGCCGATGTCGGGGGTCCAGGCGATGCTGCCCGTCGCGACCAGTTCGGGCGCGTTCGACAGATTGTTGCCCGGCAGCAGGCGCAGCGCCTGATCGAGCGGCGCGCCCGAATCATTGCCGACGAGGTTGCCGCGATATTTGGTTTTCGCATAGGTCAGCCCCGCGGTCATGCGGAAGCTGCGCGCCGGAACGAGCGAGGCTTCGAGTTCGAAGCCCTGCGACCGGACGCCATGGCTGACGTCGTCGGTGGGACAGGCGCCGGTGGTCGCCGCCGCGGCATTATAGTTCGGCGCACCCGTGAACTTGCTCTGGTCGCGGTCGCCGCCCCCCAGATCACTGTCGCAGCCGTTGATGTTCTGCACGAGGAAGACGGTGCCGTTGAACGTGTTGAGCTGGAAGCTCGAGAAGTCCGACCGGAAGAAGGTCAGGCCGAGGCCGAACGGACCGGTCGAATATTTGGCGCCGATTTCATAGCTGTCGACCGTTTCGGGGTCGAACTGCAGCGCGCCGACCAGCGCCTGCGCCCCGCCCGGCGTCGCCGCGAAGGGCAGGATCGGCGATTTCAGCGCCGACCGGTCGAGGTTGAAGCCGCCCGCCTTATAGCCGCGCGAATAGCTCGCATAGACCATCAGATCGTCGACCGGCTTATATGACAGGATCGCGGTACCGGTGAATTCGTCCTCGCTCCTTTTGTCGTTGATCGACACGCCATTGAGTTCGGCGGTCGAATTGCCCTGGCAGCCGAGGCCGATGAGCGCACCGGCGAGCGCGCGCGCGGTGGGGTTCGTGCTCGACAGATCATCGAGCACCAGCCCTTGGACCGTCGTGCAAACGGTGTTGTCGTTGGTGAAGCTTGCCGAGAATTTCTTCTTGTCGTTGGTGTAACGGAGACCGAAGGTGAAATCGAGCTTGTCGGTGATGTGGAAGATATTGTGCGTGAACAGCGCCCAATTCTCGCCATCCTGACGATAGACGTCGTTGATGCTGCCGAGGTCGCTCAGCCCGTCGAGCGCATTGAACGCCGCGAGAATGTCGGGACCCGATGCGCCCGACGCGCCCGCGATCGTCGCCGGCCCGACGCCGGGAGCGACGCAGAGCGGATTCGTCGGCGAATACAGGAAATTGAGCCCGCCGCCCGAAATGATGCGGCAGGTCGCGAAACGGCCATAATCCTCACCGAAGCGGAGGTTGTCGCGCACGCGCAGCTTTTCATTGGCGTAAAAGCCGCCGACGAGCCAGTCGAGCTTGCCGTCGAAGGCCTCGCCCTGCAGGCGCAGTTCCTGCGTGAAGGTGTGGAACTGGCGATAGGCGTCGTCGTCGGGCGCGCGATAGAGGATGTCGACCGTGCCATAATCGACGTCGCCCGCCTGGCTCGACCGATATTCGCGATAGGCGGTGATCGAGGTCAGCGTCGCTCCGCCGAAATCATAGTCGATCTGGCCCGAGAAGCCGTAATCCTTCGTCTTGCCGGCATAGCTGCGGCCCGGGGTAACCGAAATATCGCGGCTATAGCCCTGATCGAACGCCGAAAGCGACTGGCCGAGGTCGGCGAGCACCTGGATGATATTATTGGAGGTGTCGGTGGCGGGAACCCCGGGATTGTTGAGGTTGCCGATATAGGGATTGACCGACGGCCCGACATAGGTCGCCGCGCAGCATTCCTCGTTGCGATAGGTATAGTCGGCGATCAGCCGGACCGACAGCGCGTCGGTCGGCTCGAACAACAGCTGCCCGCGCAGGAAATAGCGGTCGCGATTGTTGACGTCGCGGTCATTCGCGGTGTCGTTGTAAAAACCGTCGCGCTTCACCCACACGCCGTCGAGACGCGCGGCGAGCGTGTCGCTGATCGGGCCGGTAACGCTGCCGCCGAGGCGCCAATAATCATAATTGCCATAGGTGATCTCACCCGTGGCACCGAACTGGAAATCGGGCTTTTTCGAATAGATGCTGATCAGGCCCGCCGACGAGTTGCGGCCGCCGAGCGTGCCCTGCGGGCCGCGCTGCACTTCGATGCGGTCGATTTCGCCCAGCTCGTTGAGGCCGATGCCCGAACGCGAGCGATAGACGCCATCGATGAAGACCGGGACCGAGCTTTCGAGGCCGGGGTTGTCGCCGACGGTGCCGATGCCGCGAATACGTGCCGAACCGTTCGCTTCCGAACCGGTCGACGAGACGAGCAGCGACGGCGCGACCTGGTTCAGCTGGCGAATGTCGTTCGCGCCGCTGTTCTGCAGCGTTTCGGCGCTTACCGCCGAAATCGCGACCGGGACGTCGGACAGGAGCTGCGAGCGGCCCTGCGCGGTGACGATGATCGGTGTGTCGTCGCTGTCGTCGGTCGCGGTATCGGCCGGTGCATTGGCCGGGGCATCTTGGGCGAAGGCCGGGGCTGCGACCACCGCCATGGCGATCGAAACGCCCAGCGCGCTGGTGCGAAGAAAACGGGCAGCGCGAAGGGAAGATGATTTCATATCGGGCACTCCTCTCAACATTTCATTATTTTTGTTGCCGGCGGAGCATAACTCAATTGCGTCTCCGATCCAGCCGGAGGCGCCAATTTGCGTCGTTTTTGAAAAAGTGATGCTTTTCGGTCACAGCCAGAAAAGCGCCTGTTCGACGGGACTTAACTCCTCGCCCGTCGAAGGAGGCGGCTTGCCGTAGCGTCATCGCGCGCCCGGCCGGCGCAGGGGAAGCAGAGGCGGCGACCGCGCGCGACGAGCATCGCTTCATAGGGTCCAGCGAAATTTTCGGCGATGACCGGGTCTTCTGCGGCCAGACCGCCGGTCAGGCTGCCGAAGGCCGGCAGAATCAGCCGCCGGGCGTCCCCCGCGAAACAGGGGCGCGAAATCGGCCGGCCGCGGACGTTGATCCGCAATTTGGGATGGAAGTGGCCAGAGATTTCGGGCCGCGTCTCGTGCGCCAGGCTTTGATGGCGAAAGACGATGCCATCGACGGCCAGTTCGTCGGCGACCTCGCCGCCCCACGCACCACCGGAGAGCCCGTCGTGATTGCCCGCGATCCACAGCAGCCGCGCCGATGCCGCCTGCCGCGCCAATCGCTCGGCGATCGCCGGCACGATGCGCGCCGCGGCGTGACGGTCGTGGAAGCTGTCGCCAAGGCACCAGATCGCGCGCGCGCCGGTCTCGGCGGCGAGCGCGGCGAGCCGGTCGAGCGTGTCGTGGCTGTCATAGGGCGGCAGCGGCTGTCCCAGCGCCGCATACCAGCTCGCCTTTTCCAGATGCAGGTCGGCGACGATCAGCGCGCCGTGGCGCGGCCAGAACAGCGCCCGGTCGGCCAGCATCTCGAACTGCTGGCCCGCAAAGACAAAGGTCGGCGGCGCGGACATGGCGTCGCTATGGAGGCGCCGCCGCTCCGCCGCAAGCGCCCAGTCGGTGCTCATGTCAGGGTTCTCGCCTAACCGCCGATACGGATTCCGTTGGCGGCAAAGCGCCGCCCCATGTCGCGGCTCGCCCCTTCGGGAAGGTCGAACACGACGCGCTTGTTCGGAAAATCGATTTCGACGCGGTCGAACAGCGACAGGCTGTCCATGCCGAGCAGCAGCGCCGGCCGCTCGACGAGGCCCAGCGCACGGAACGCCTGGCTGTCGGCGAAGCTGACCGGCAGGTCGTTGACGTCCATGCCGTTGATCACGATGCGCCGGATCGCGGTGCGGACCGCCGGAACCGCCTCGCCGGTCACCGCGCCGAGCGTCGTCGGCAAAAAGGGCAGGCGGTTCGCGCGTTTCGCCGCGACCAGCTTTTGCAGTGCGAGGTTGCCGACGCTGGTCTGCGCGCCGGTATCGACGATGACGTCGATGCGTTTGCCGTCGAGCCGCGCGTCGGACAGGATCAGCCGCCCCGCCGAATTGCGCGCGGTGACGACGATCGCATCGTCGTCGCGGATGATCGGGCGCGCGCGCTTGCGCGTTTCCAATATCTCCATCGTTTCCTTGCGGAAATCGATCAGCACGCGCCGCTCCTCAAGCATGTCGACCCCGATCAGTCCGGCGGCGCCGATATGCCGGCCGAAAAAGGCGGGGGCATCGACCGGCGCGAGGTGCAGGTCGGACATCCGCAGCGCCGCGACGCGGAAACTCGGCACCACCGCCGATCCGCCGATCGTCGCGAGCTTGAGCTTGGCGCCTTCGACAAGTTTCAGCCGCGCGGCGAGTTCGCGCGCGATCACGGTGCGCTCGGCGCCGGTATCGACGAGGAAGGAAAAGGGGCCTTGGCCGCCGACCATGACCTGCACCGCCATGCGCCGCGTCGCGTCGAGGTCGAAGGGCTGGATGAAGGGAACGACGGTGACCGGCGGCGCGACCAGTTCGCCGGGCGGTGTCGGGGCCGCGGCGGGGGCCGGCGCGGGGCCGGCCGGCGCCGGCGTCGCACCGGTAAGCGCGGGGGCGGCGAGCAGCAGCGCCAATGGGACGGACCACCTGGTTGCACGGGTCATCGCTGGCATCCTCATCTATCTTTGCGCCAGTTTACGCCTGTGCGGCCCCTGCGGCAAGCGATGCGGCGCTGGACGTCTCATTCCTGCGGGTCAACGCGCATCGCCTCCTCGGCCAGCGCATCGGCGAGTTCGCCGAGCAGCATGTCGTCGAGATCGGACGCTGCGACATTTTCGCGCCCGATCAGCACCAGCACGGGGATGGCGAGCGGGCTGATCCGGTCGAGCGTCAGGTGCAGCATCGTACCCGCCGCGCGGTCGAGCAGGTCGCCCAGCCGCGCGACGTCGGTCAGCCGCTCGCGCGCGTCGGCCCACGCGGCTTCGAGGAGCAGATGGTCGGGCTCATATTTTTGCAGCACGTCGAAAATCAGGTCGGTCGAAAAGGTCACCTGCTTGCCCGTCTTGCGTTTGCCCGGGTGTTGGCGCTCGATCAGCCCGCCGATCACCGCGACCTCGCGAAAGGCGCGCTTCAAGAGGTGCGACCGCTCGACCCATTCGACGAATTCTTCGGACAATATCTCGGCATCGAACAGGTTTTGCGGGTGCGCCACCGGCCGCAGCGACCAGATCGCGATCGCATAGTCGGAGGCGACGAAGCCCAGGGGTTGCAACCCGGCGCGCTCCATTCTTTTGGTGATCAGCATGCCGAGCGACTGGTGCGCGTTCCATCCCTCGAACGGATAGCAGACGAGATAATGCTTCCCTTCGTGCGGAAAGGTCTCGACGAGCAGTTCGCCCGGCCGCGGCAGCGCCGAGCGCAGCGCCTGCATTTCGAGCCAGAAGCGCACATCCTCGGGAAAACGCGCCCAGCTCGCCGGATCGGCGAGGAAGCTGCGCACGCGGTCGGCGAGCCGCGTCGAAATCGCGAGGCGCGCGCCCATATAGCTCGGGATGCGCGCGGGGCGCGTCGTCGCGCGGACGATCAGGTCGGTGTCGCGGATCGCCTCGACCTCGAGACTGAGCCCGGCAAAGGCGAAGGTGTCGCCGGGGGTCAGCGTGCTCGCGAAATATTCCTCGACCTTGCCGAGCCGCCGGCCGTTCTTGAAGCGCACGTCGGCCATCGGCGCTTCGACGATGATCCCGGCGTTGAGCCGGTGCTGCGCGGCGAGACGGGGGTGCGCGATCCGCCAGCGCCCCTGCCCGTCGGGCGCCAGCCGGCGGAAGCGGTCATAGCTTTTGAGCGCATAGCCGCCGTCGCGCACGAAGCCGAGCAGCCGCGCGAAGATCGGGGCGTCGATCCATCGATAGGGTGCCGCGCTCCGGATTTCGGCGAGCAGTTCGGCCTCGTCGAACGGCGCCGCGCAGGCGAGCGCCATCACATGCTGCGCGAGCACGTCGAGCGCGCCGGGGCGGAAGCGGTCGGCGTCGCGTTCGCCCGCCTCGACGGCGTCCAAAGCCGCCTGCGCCTCGAGATATTCGAAGCGGTTGCCGGGCACGATCAGCGCGCGGCTCGGTTCGTCGAGCCGGTGGTTGGCGCGCCCGATGCGCTGGAGCAGCCGTGAGCTTCCCTTGGGCGCCCCCATCTGAATCACGCAATCGACGTCGCCCCAGTCGAGCCCGAGGTCGAGGCTCGCGGTCGCGACGAGCGCGCGCAGCCGTCCCTCGGCCATCGCGGCCTCGGCGCGCTGGCGCGCTTCGCGGTCGAGGCTGCCGTGATGGATCGCGATCGGCAGGCTGAGGTCGTTGACCTTCCACAGCTCCTGAAAGATCAGCTCGGCGAGCCCGCGCGTGTTGCAGAAGATGATCGTCGTGCGATTCTTCGCGATCACCTCCATCACCTGATGCACCGCCCAGCGCCCCGAATGCCCGGCCCAGGGGACCGCGCCCTCGGGCAGCAATATCTCGATATCGGGCTCGGCGCCCGCTTCGCCCTCGACGAGCGTGACCTTGTCGGCATCGGCGTCGGGAGCGAGCCAGCCGGCATATTGCAACGGGTCGGCGATCGTCGCCGACAACCCAACGCGGCGCAGCCCCGGCGCGATCGCCTGGAGCCGCGCCATCGCGAGGCTGAGCAGATCGCCGCGCTTGCCGGGCGCAAAGGCGTGGATCTCGTCGATCACCAATGTCTTCATATGCGCGAACATCGTGAAGCTGTCGGGATAGGAGAGCAGAAGCGACAGCGATTCGGGCGTCGTCAGCAAGATGTTCGGCGGCCGGCTGCGCTGGCGCGCTTTCTTGTCCGAACTGGTGTCGCCGCTGCGGCTTTCGACGCTGATGTCGAGCCCCATTTCGGCGATCGGGCCGAGGAGGTTGCGCTCGACGTCGGCCGCGAGTGCTTTCAGCGGCGAAACATAGAGCGTGTGGAGCCGGTCCGACGGGTATTGCGCGAGATCGACGAGGCTCGGCAAAAACCCCGCCAAGGTCTTGCCCGCCCCCGTCGCCGCGACGAGCAGCGCATGTTCGCCCCGCGCGCCCGCGCCGAGCATGTCGGCCTGATGCCGCCGGAGCCGCCACCCGCGCGCGGCGAACCAGTCGGTAAAAGGGGCGGGGAGCGGCATGGACGAGATGTGGCGCGGCGCACGGGCGGGGGCAAGGGCTTCGGCCCCGCACCGAAGATGCCCGACCGGTTGCCGGCCCTGAGCGTCAGAAGATTCCGGCGGCGATCCCCTCCGCGAGCGCGGCGCCCATGTCGCGCGCTTCGGCAAGGCGGTCTGGCGCGATGGTCTTCGGCGCCAGGATGGCTTCGGGGGTTTGCGCCGCCGTATTGACAATCACCGGCTCGGCGACGCGTTTCAGCCGCCAGCCGGTGGCGATGCGGTCGAGCTGGCGCTGGGCATTCTCGCCGTCGGACCCGGCGCAGATGATCGTCGCATAGGGGCGGCCTTCGAGCTTGCCGAGGCAGGGGTAATAGCAGCGATCGAACATCTCCTTCATCGCGCCCGACAGCGCGGCGAGATTTTCGGGGCCGACGAAGAGATAGCCGCCGGCCGCCTGTAGCGCGTCGGGGGTGACGTCGTCGGCGGCGACAAGCCGGGCACCCGCCGCGCCGTCGGCCGCCGCCTCGGCCAGCGCGCGACTGCCCCCGGTGCGGCTGTGCCAAATGATAAGAAGCTTGCATTCGTCCATGCGCCGATCCTCTATCCTGCCCCGCCGGCATCGTCGGCCCCTCGCTTGCCAAGCCGCGCGACGCGGCGCAAGCTGGGCGCCAACAGGGGAGAGAGACTATGCGCCGACTGACCACCGTGCTGCTCGCGAGTTGCCTGCCATTCGCGGCGCTCGCGCAGGATGCCCCAAGCGAGGCGACGCGGACCGCGCAGGCCGAGATCGCTAATCGCCTGCCGCTCGACGATCCGCGCGACGAAGCCAATGTGCTGCGCGGCAAGCTCGCCGAGATCCCGGACGGGGTCATCCTCGACAAGCAAGGTAAGACGGTGTGGGACCGCCGGCCCTATGCCTTCCTCGATGCGAAGGAGGCGCCCGATACGGTCAATCCTTCGCTGTGGCGGCAAGCGCGGCTCAACGCGGTGCATGGATTGTTCGAGGTGGTGCCGGGCAGCATTTGGCAAATCCGGGGCTATGACCTGTCGGTGATGACGATCATCCGCGGCAAGACCGGCTGGATCGTCGTCGATCCCCTCTTGTCCGAAGAGAGTGCGGCAGCCGGCTGGAAGCTGTTCGCCGGCACGATCGCGAGCAAGGAGCCCGAGCGTCCGATCAGGGCGGTGATCTTTTCGCACAGCCACAGCGATCATTTCGGTGGCGTCGGGGGCATCGTGACGCCCGAACGGGTCAAAGCGGAGAATATCCGCATCATCGCACCGCACGGATTTTCGGAGGAGGCGACGTCGGAAAATGTCCTCGCGGGCGGCGCGATGGGGCGGCGCGCGCTCTATATGTTCGGCGCCATCCTGCCGCCGGGGCCGATGGGGCAGGTCGATACCGGACTGGGGCCGAAGCTGTCGTCGGGGACGATCGGCTATATGGAACCGACCGAGACGGTCGGCGAAAAGGGCGGCACGCTGACGATCGATGGCTTGGCCTTCGACTTCCTCGACGCGGGCGGCACCGAGGCCCCGTCGGAGTTCGTTTTCTATATCCCCGCCTACAAGGCGCTGCACACGACCGAAGTCGTGACCCACAATCTCCACAATATCCTGACCCTGCGCGGCGCGCAGGTGCGCGACGCGCTCCGCTGGTCGAAGGTGATCGACGCGATGCTGCTGAAATGGGGCGGCAAGGCCGAGGTCGCGATGGCGTCGCACCATTGGCCGACCTGGGGCGCGGATGAAGTGTCGTCGCTGCTCGCGAACCAGCGCGATGCCTATCGCTATGTCCATGACCGCACGCTCTTCCTCGCGAACCGCGGCGCGACCTTGCACGAACTCGCCGACCAGACCGCCGAGGCGCCGGTGCAGGCGACCGATTTTTCGACGCGCGGCTATTATGGCACGCTCAACCACGACATGAAGGCGGTCTATCAGCGCTATTTCGGCTGGTGGGACGGCAATCCGGCGAATTTCAACCCGCTACCGCCCGAGCAATCGGCGCCCAAATATGTCGCGCTCGCGGGCGGCGCCGACAAGCTGCTCGCGGCGGGACGGGCGGCGCTGAAGGCGGGCGATTATCGCTGGGCGGCCGAGCTTTTGAACAAGCTGGTCTTTGCAGAGCCCGACAACAGCGACGCGCGCGCCGCGCTGGCGTCGGCCTATGACCAGCTCGGCTATCAGGCCGAATCGGGCGCATGGCGAAACTATTATCTTGCCGGGGCGGCCAGCCTGCGCGGTAACGCGGTCGAGGCATCGAACGGCAACGGGCAAAGCCGTAGCTTCGTCAGCGCAATTCCGACCGCGGTCTTCTTCGACGCGCTCGCGACGCGCTTCGACGCGGCGAAGGGCGGCGCGGTCAAGGGGACCTTCCAGTTCATCCTGCCCGACAGCAAGGAAAGCGTCGCGGTCGTGGTTGTCGGCGGGGTCGAATTTCCGCGCTACGGCGTGACCGACCCGGTCCCCACGGCGACGATCACGATCGACCGCAAGATCCTCGACGAAGCGATGATGGGGCGCGCGCAATTTCCCGCGCTCATCCAGTCGGGGGCGATCCGCATCGACGGCGACAGGCAAGCCTTTCTGTCATGGTTCGCGCTCCACCCGCCCGCCGATCCGCGCTTCAATGTGGTTGTGCCGTAGTCATATAAGACGCTAACGGAGGAGCATGACCGACACGCCCGCCGCGCATCCGACCGACCCCTTCGCACCCGAGGCGCTCAACGCCGCCGAGGGGCTGCACCCGGTCGATCCGGCCTATGCGAAAGTGCTGCGCATCGCGACCGCGCTCAACCTGATCCCGCTCGCGATCGGTGCGAGCGTTTTCGACGCGCTGCTGATCCGCCATATCGAGGGCCCTTACGGGCTGATCACCGCGCTGGCGTGGCTGATCGCGATCGTCACGATCGTCAGTTTCCCGTCGCGGCGCGTGTCGCGCTGGGGTTACAAGATCGGCGACGGCCAGCTTCGCGTCGCACGCGGCTGGCTGTTCCGCACCGATACGATCGTGCCCTTCGTGCGCGTCCAGCATATCGACGTCGGCCAGGGGCCGATCGAACGCTGGTTCGGCCTGTCGCACCTGATCGTCCACACGTCGGGCACGCACAACAGCACGGTGACGCTGCCCGGATTGCCCAGCGACCTCGCGGCGGCGATGCGCGAGACGATCCGCCGCCATATCCAGACCGACTTCGCATGACCGACGCCGCAGCCCTCGCCGCGCCGGAGGACGAGACGCGCTGGCAGCGGCTGCACCCCGCGACGCTGGCGCTCGCGATTGTCGCGCTCGGGCCGAAATCGCTCAACTTCCTGCCCGCGGTGGCTGCGCTCGGCTTTACGGGCAACTGGCTCTGGATCGTCCCGGCGGTCGGTGCGTTCCTACTGATCTCGCTGCTCGCCGCCTGGTTCCAGTGGCTGCGCTTCCGCTTCCTCGTCGGCGACGACGAGGTGGTGATCGAAAGCGGCGTCTTTGCGCGCCAGCACCGCACCATCCCCTTCGACCGCATTCAGGACGTCGGCATCGAGCAGGGGCTCGTCGCGCGTGCCTTCGGCATCGCCAAGGTCGGATTCGAAACCGGCGCGGGCGGCAAGGAAAATGATGCGAGTCTCAACGCGATCGCGCTCGACGCGGCGCAGGCGCTGCGCACGACGATCCGCGCGCATCGCAGCGGCGAGGCGGCGGCGGCCGTCGCTGCGGGCGCCCCCGATACGGCCGTGCCCGCGCCGGACGATCGGCTGCTCTTCGTAATGAGGCCGGGGCGGTTGCTGACCGCGGGGCTGTTCAACTTCTCGCTCGCCGCGCTCGCGGTGGTCGGCGCCGCTATGCAGTTTTTCGACGGGCTGTTGCCGTTCGATTTCAATATTTTCAATCCGATGGACTGGATCGACATCGCCGAAAGCTATGGCCTCGACCAGTGGCTGCTCGCGCATCGCTGGGTGGCAGGGATCGGTGCGGCGCTGTCGCTGCTGCTGATCGGTTTCGCGAGCGGGGTCGCGATGATGGTCTTCGCCAACTGGGATTTCCGCCTGACGCGCGAGCCGCGCGCGCTCCGCCGAACCCGCGGGCTGACGACGCGCACCGACGTCGCGGTGCCGGTCAAGCGCGTGCAGGCGGCGATCCTCATTACCGGCTGGTTTCGCCGGTGTTTCGGCTGGCACGAGCTCCGTCTGCAAAGCCTTGCGAGCGATGGCGAGAAGGAGCGCGACCATCAGGTCGTCCCCTTCGGCAAGCTGGCCGAAATCGACCCGGTGCTGGACGAGATCGCGATCGCGCGGCCGGGGGCGGAGGCGGCATGGCAGCACAGCCATCGCATCGTCGCGCTCGGCGGTCTGATCGGCGCGGTGTGCGCAGCGACCGGCGGGCTTGTCGCGGTGTCGTTCGGTCAACCGCTCGGCTGGCTGGGTCCGGTCGCCGGGCTGCTGATCGGTGCGGGGTCGCTGTTCGGCGCCCGCTTCCACCGCTGGACCGACCTCGGCGAGCAAGTGGCGATCCGGCGCGGAATATGGAAGCCCAAGACGACGCTGCTCCCGCACGCGTCGGTGCAGAGCATCGACCTCAAGAGCGATTTCATCCTGCGTCCCTTGGGCCTCGCGACTTTGGTGTTCGGCGTGCCGGGCGGCAGCTCGCTCGCCAGCCATGAGATTCCTGCGATCCCGGCGGCCACGGCACAGGCGCTGCGCGCCCGCATCCTTGCCGCGAGGGCGCGGCGATGAGTGATGCGGCGCTCGGAATTACGCGCTCGATCGTCGGGCAGCCCTGGCACTGGCGGCGGGCGAGCGCCGACATGGCCGGCGAAAATCTCGCCCCCGACGATCTCGTCACCCAATTGCTGCTCGCGCGCGGCGTCGCGCGCGACGATCTCGACCGGCAGCGCACGCCAACGCTGCGCGGCTTCATGCCCGACCCCTCGCTGTTTCGCGACATGGACACTGCCGCCGCGCGGCTCGCCGACGCGGTGGAGGCCCGCGAAGCGGTGACGATTTTCGGCGATTACGACGTCGACGGCGCGACCTCGGCGGCGCTGCTCGTCCGATTGCTGCGCGGGCTCGGCCTTCCTGTCGGCGCCTATATCCCCGACCGCTTGATGGAGGGCTATGGCCCGTCGGGCGCCGCGCTCGTCAAGATTGGCGAGGCGGGATCGAAGCTCGTCGTCACCGTCGACTGCGGCGCGCAAGCGTTCGACGCGATCGCCGAGGCCAAGGCGGCGGGGGTCGAGGTGATTGTCGTCGACCATCACCAGTGCGCGACGACGCTGCCCGCGGCGCTCGCGCTCGTGAACCCCAACCGGCTCGACGAGGAACCCGATGCCGCGATCCACGGTAATCTCGCCGCGGTCGGCGTCGCCTTCCTGCTCGGCGCCGCGCTGCTCCGCACGCTTCGCGCACGCGGCTTTTTCGCGGGCCGCGACGAGCCTGCGCTGATCGAGCTGCTCGACCTCGTCGCGCTCGGGACCGTCGCCGACGTCGCGCGCCTCACCGGCTTCAACCGCGCGCTCGTGACGCAGGGGCTGAAGGTGATGGCACGGCGCGGCAACATGGGTCTCGCGGCGCTGATGGACGCCGCGCGGCTCACCAAGCCGCCGAGCGCGAGCGACATGGGCTTTGCGCTCGGCCCGCGGATCAACGCCGGCGGGCGCGTCGGCAAGTCGGACCTCGGCGTGCGGCTGCTCACGACGAGCGATCCGCAGGAAGCGGCGGAGATCGCAGCCGAGCTCAACCGGCTAAACGAAGAACGCCGCGCGATCGAGGCCGCGGTGCTCGAACAGGCGATCGAAGCGAGCGCCGCCTGCGGCAACGCACCCGTTGCGATCGTCGCGGGCGAGGGCTGGCATCCGGGCGTCATCGGCATCGTCGCCGGGCGCCTGAAGGAAAAATTGCATCGTCCCGCGATCGTGATCGCGGTCGACGAGGAGGGCGTCGGCAAGGGGTCGGGGCGCTCGATTTCGGGCGTCGACCTTGGCGCCGCGATCCTCGCCGCGAAGGAAACGGGCCTGCTCGTCGCGGGCGGCGGTCACGCGATGGCGGCGGGGCTGACGGTCGAAAGGGACAAGGTCGATGCGCTTGGCGCGTTTCTGAACGACCGTCTCGCCGCCGACGTCGAGCGCGCGAGCGGCGACAAGGCGCTGCTGATCGACGCGGTACTCGCGCCGCGCGGGATCAATCCGCTGTGGTGCGACGCGATCGAAAGCGCGGGTCCCTATGGCGCCGGCTGGCCTGCACCGCGCGTCGCGACCGGCCCTTTGCGAATCGTCGAATCGGGGATCGTCGGTACCGACCATGTCCGCCTCATCGTGTCGGGCGACGACGGCGCGCGCTTCAAGGCGGTCGCCTTTCGCAGTGCCGGGACCGAGCTGGGACAGGCCTTGCTCCACGCGCGCGGGCGCAAATTATGGCTCGCGGGCCGCGCAAAACGGGACGATTGGGGCAGCCGCCCCGCCGCCGAATTACATCTCGAGGATGCCGCCTGGGCCGACTAGCGGCGGGCCGCTCGGGTGCGGCGCAATATTTTTGCGCGGGGGTGGCGTCGCCATGCTTGACCGCGCCCAAACGCCCGTCTAAGGCGCCCGCTCACCGATCAGACGGCCCCTTCGTCTAGCGGTCTAGGACGTCGCCCTTTCACGGCGAAAACACGGGTTCGAGTCCCGTAGGGGTCACCATCGGTCAAAGGAGCGGTCGGCTCCTCTCACCTGCGAAATTTCCGACCTAAGGCCCCTTCGTCTAGCGGTCAGGACGCGGCCCTCTCACGGCTGAAACACGGGTTCGATTCCCGTAGGGGTCACCAAATCCGGAAACGCGGCGCGCGCAATTCGAAAAACGCGCCGATATGGCGCCGCCGCCGATCCTTTCCCGCTGTCGGCCCGATCGTTTCGCGCGCAGCATCGCAGCGTGACCGAAAGCGGGGACCATATCCATCTGATCCTGCCCGACCCTGTCGAACGGGCGGCCTGTTTTCGCACGCTTGCTACAGGTCATGCGCGGGTCGTTCGCAGCTTTGCGAGCGCGGACGCCTGGATCGAGGCCGAGGGCGACGATCTGTCCGGCGTGTTGCTTTTTCGCTGGCGCCAGCCCGGGCGAACCGACGGCACGGCGCTGCTCGAACGGATTGCCGGGCGTCCCGCGATCCTCGCCTTCGTCGCCGCCGAACAGCTCAGCATCGCCGAATCGCGCGCGATCCTGCGCGGCGGGGCACAGGATCTGCTGCCCGCGCCGCTCGACCCTCGCCTCGTCCGGCGCACGATCGACGCGGCGCTTGCCGACTGGCGCGCGGCGCAAGGCGCGCTGGCGCGGCATCGCGAGGCCGAAGCGCGGCTGGCGGCGCTGACCCCGCGCGAGCGCGACATTCTGGATGCGATCGCCGCCGGGCTCGGCAACAAGGCGATCGCGCGGCGGCTCGACCTCAGCCCGCGCACCGTCGAAGTGCACCGCGCGAATATCATGCGCCGCGCAGGCGCAGGTAATGTGGCCGAACTGCTGCGATTGCAGTTCACCGCCGAATATGCGCGCGCCGCGTCGGGCGATCGGGTCCGTTTCGGTGCATGATCGCACGGGAACCCGGCCAGTCGCCGCGCGTAGCGCCTATAAGGAAAATGAACGGTGTACCGCCCTTGAGTTGGTCCCCATTGGCGCTGCCGTTCATCCGCCCGGGGTCAACCCCACCTGACCCCGGGCAAACAACAGGGCCGGCAGGGACGTTCCTCTCTGCCGGCCCTATCGCTGTCCGGTAACCAGCGCGCGCTGGTCGGCGCGGCCCATCGAGAACAGGATGGGGTCCGACGCCTGCCGCGCCATGAAATCGGCCTTGCTTGTCATGCCCTGCCAGCCGATGCCGATCAGCGATTGCGCGATCGCGCCGCCGAGCGTGTCGCCCGGGCCGGGCAGGATGATCGCGTCGGGCGCATATTCCTTGACCGCGACCTGCACCGACAGTGCGAAATCATAAGGCGCGAGGATCTGGTGGCCGAAAGTATAGTCCCAAATCTCGGCGGGGTCGCTGGAGAAGCGGCGCCAGATATGGCCGCGGCCATCGACCATCGGAATGTCGGGGCGGCCGAAAAGCGCGACCGGCAACTCGGCCCGGGCCTTGTCCGAACTGCCGAACATCAGCGCCGTGTGAAAGGGGCCGTGGCCCGCGAGGCGCAGCGGATCGCGCCCCGGGGTCGGCGGCGCTTCGGCGAGCAGCGCGGCCAGCCCTTCCTCATTGCCCGCGAGCACGAGCATGCCGGCGAGGTCGATCGACAGCGCGAGCGCGTGGTCCGGACGGGCGTCGATCGCCGCGGCAAGGTCCAGCAGCTTTTCGCGCAGCCCGGGTACCGGACGCCAATCCTCGTCGACCACTTGCAGCAAAATCTGCCCGCCCGGACCGTGTGTCTGGCTGTTGAGGCCCATCGCGTTCGATATACGGAAGCCGTCCTCGACCGAAACCGCGCCGCCGAGCGCGAGCGCGCTGTACCAGCCCATCGAATTGCCGAGGGCCGCGACGATGTCGTATTTTTCGCGGTCGATGCTCAGATAATCGAGCGCGGTCGCGGTGTAGATCAGCGGCGCCGCAACGTCGCCGCGCATATGCGTTGCCACACTGAAGCGGTCGGCGCCGTCGAGTTCGGTGACCGTCGGCTGACCGCGGTCGCGGCGCTGCGCGTCGAAATCGGCGACGAGGTCCGCGAAGCGAGCGCCGTGGAATCGGGCGATGCTGCCGAGCTCGCCCTTGCCATAGGTGCCGCGGCCGGGGGCGACGACGATCGCGGTCTTGCGCGCGCTCATGCCAGCAGCTCCTTCGCGGCGGCGATGATGCTGTCGCGGCTCGGCAGCGTCAGCGTCGCCGCCTTGCCCAGGGGGATGAAGCTGTCGTCGGCGGCGATGCGCGCGAGCTTCTTGTCTGGCGTGCGTTCGACGAAGGTCGCCATCAATGCTTCGCTCTGCGATCCGGTAATGCGGCATTCGTCGACGATCAGGATGCGTTTCGCGTCGCCGACGGCCGCCACCAGCTTCGCTTCGTCGACCGGTCCGAGCCATCGCAGGTCGATCACGCGCGCCTTGATGCCATCGTCGGCGAGCAATTTTTCGGCCTGCCGTGACAGATAATATCCATTGCCGTAAGTGACGATCGCGAGGTCGGTGCCGTCGCCGTGGACCCCGACGTCGCCGAGACGGATCGGCGCACCTTCGCCCGGCGCCTCGTAGACGCTGGTCCACAGGCCGTCGCCCTCTTTGTGGAGGTCGCGCGTCATATAGAGCGCGATCGGCTCGACGAAGACGATCACGCGCTGCTCCTCGCGCGCCAGCCGCACGCATTCGCGCAGCATCTGGGTCGCGTCGCGTCCGTTCGAGGGCACCGCAAGGATGACGCCGGGAATGTCGCGGAAGACCGCGAGGCTGTTGTCGTTGTGGAAATGGCCGCCGAAGCCCTTCTGATAGCCGAGCCCCGCGATGCGGATGACCATCGGATTGCTATATTGCCCGTCGGAGAAAAAGCTGAGCGTCGCCGCCTCGCCGCGAATCTGGTCCTCGGCATTGTGGACATAGGCGAGGAACTGGATCTCGGGCATCGGGATAAAGCCGTTGTGCGCCATGCCGATCGCGAGCCCGAGGATCGCCTGTTCGTCGAGCAACGTGTTGACCACCCGCGCCGATCCGAAACGCTGGTGGAGCTTCGCCGTGACGTTGTAGACGCCGCCCTTCGGTCCAACATCCTCGCCCATCACGGCGATTTCCTTGTGCGCGAGCATCAGGTCGGCGAGCGCCCAGGAAAGGAGCCGCGCCATGTGCATCGGCTTGTCCATCTGGCCCGCATCGCTGCCGAACATCGCCTTACGATCCTCGTCCGACGGCGTGTTGACCCGCGCCACCTCGCGCTTGGGCGGGATCAGGCTTTGCATCACATGCGCGGGCGTTATGATCTTGGGGCGCTGGATTGCCGCTTCGGCCTGCCGCGCGAGCGTGGCACCGATTTCCTGATAGGCTTCGGCGATCTCGCCCGCGCTCATCCAGCCATGTTCGGTCATCAGTGCCGCGCCCGCGAGCAGCGGGTCGCGCGCCTCGTCGGCCTCGATCAGCGCCTTGGGAAGATAGGCGCCCTGCACGTCCGATCCGGCGTGGCCATAAAGGCGAACGGTGCCCATGTGGAGGAAAACGGGCTTGCGGGTGCGCCGCGCATAATCGGCCGCCTCGGCGGCGCCCGCATAGGCCGAGACGAGGTCGGTGCCGTCGCATTTGATGTAGTGGAGACCGGCGCGGTGGCGGAACTGCGCTTCGATCCAGCCGGTCGGGGTGCGCGTCGAAATGCCGATGCCATTATCCTCGCAAAGGAAGATCAGCGGCATCGGCGAGCCCTGGAAGGCAGCCCAGCCCGCGGTGTTGAACGCGCCCTGCGCGGTCGAATGGTTTGCCGAGGCGTCGCCGAAGCTTGTGAGCACGACCGCGTCGTCGGGCAGCGGCAGCCCGGTCATGCCGAGGCGGCGCGCGATGCCGATCGAAAAGGCGGCGCCGACCGCCTTGGGCAAATGCGAGGCGATCGTCGAGGTTTGCGGCGGGATGGCGAGCGACTTCGAACCGATCACCTTGTGCCGCCCGCCCGAAATCGGATCCTCCGACGACGCGGCGAAGCTCAGCAGCATGTCCCATGTCGGCGTGCCGCCGGGAAGCTGGCGCGACCGGTGAAGCTGGAAGGCGTTCGAGCGATAGTGGAGGAAGGCCATGTCGGTGACGCGCAGCGCCGCCGCGACCGCCGCATTGCCCTCGTGCCCCGACGAGCCGATCGTGTAGAAACCCTCGCCGCGCGCCTGCAGATGGCGCGACAGCCGGTCCATCTGGCGGCTCGTCAGCTGCGACAGGAAGATATCGGTCGCGCGGCCGCGCGACAGCCCGGCTGCGGCGGGATCGGGCGCATCGGCGCGGCTGGGCAGTCTGCCGCTTGCCAGCGCGCCAAGGAATTTCTCATGTACCGCCTGCGCCGCGTCCACCTGTCTCTCCTGTCGCGCGGCCGGTGGTTTCGATTGTAACGAACCGGCCGATTTTTCCGCGCGCTAGAACGGGGCAGTTCGGCGCGCAAGCATCTCTTGCCTTGCAGAGCGCGCTCGCGCTACCAAGATCGGTAATGACCGAGCGGGGCGAGATCATCTTTTCAACATGATATCCATGTGGATCGCCCAGACGTCGGCTGCGGCCGACACGTCCGGCGCCGGTGGGGGTCAGGGGTGGCTGCTCGACCCCGAACTCGTCGATCCGGCTTATAGCCAGACGATCGCGGGCGGCGAGATCCAGACCGCCTTTCCGCCGCCGCCTCCACCCCCGCCGCCGACGCCCGAGTGGCTGAAGTCGCTGCTGAACGCGATCGGCAATTTTTTCGAGTGGAGCGCGCCCGCCGCGAAGCCGCTGATGTGGATCGTCGTCGCGCTGATCCTGCTGTTCCTCCTTTACCATTTCGTCCCCGCCTTTGCGCGGTGGGTCGACAATCTGCGCTTCGGTCGCAAGCGCGGCGACGCGGATGCGGACGATGCCATCGGGCAGGCCGAGGCCGGCGCTGCGCGCGCGCTGCTCACCGAGGCCGATGCGCTCGCCGCCGAGGGGCGCTTCGCCGAAGCGGTTCATCTGCTCCTCTATCGCAGCGTCGAGGATATCGAAGGCCGCCGCCCCGGGCTCGTCAAACCCGCGATGACGTCGCGCGACCTGGCCGAAGCACACGACCTGCCGTCGGTCGCGCGCGGCGCATTCAGCCGTATCGCGCGCGCGGTCGAGATCAGCCTGTTCGGCGGGCGATCGATCGACGCCGGGGCGTGGGAGCAATGCCGCGCGGCCTATGCCGAGCTCACGGTGCCGAAGAATTGGGCGCGCGCATGAGCGAGGCCTCCACCGACGATCATGGCTTCAACCCGCGACTGATCGCCGCGGTCGTCGCGATCGGCGTGGTCGCTTTCATCGCGCTCTGGGCACTGATCGCGCTCGGGCCGCAGCTCAGCAGCGGCAATGACGGCGGCGGCCATGCGCTGTCGAAGGCGGCGCCGGGCTATGCCGCGATCGTCGACCTTTCGGAGCGCGCGGGCGCTGAAGTCGAACTGCGGCGGAAGGTCGAGACGACGCGCTACGAAGAATATGAGCCGCTGCTGATCCTCACGCCGACGCATCGCACCCGCGCGTCCGAGATCGCCGAGCTGCTCGACGCGCAGATCAGCACGCCGGCGCTGATCGTGCTGCCCAAATGGCAAACGATGGCGGTGCCCGGCCAGGCGGAGAAGCCCGGCTGGGTTAGCGTCGGCCTTCCGGTCAAGCCGCGCGATGCCATGCTTCCCCCCGCGCATTTCGGCAAGGTTGCGATCAAGGCTGCGCCGGGCAAGGCGCAGGACGTGCCCGCGCGCCTTGCGGGACACAGCTTCACCGCCTGGCTGCCGGCCAATGTGCAGACGATTTCGGGCGACAATCTCGAAACGCTGATCGCCGCGCCGGGCGGCGGGGCGGTGCTGGCGCAGGTCGGCGATCGCGATCTCTACATTCTCGCCGACCCCGACCTCATCAACAATCTCGCCTTCGCCTCGCGCGACAGGGCGCGCGGCGGCGCGATGCTGATCGACGCCGTTGCCGACTATGCCGATGCCGACGGGCTCGCTTTCGATGTGACGCTCAACGGCTTCGGCGGCCAGCGTTCGCTGCTCCGCTTCGCCTTCGTCCCGCCCTTCATCGGCATCACGCTCTGCCTGCTCGCGGCTGGGCTGCTCGCGCTGTGGCAGGCGTGGATGCGCTTCGGCCCGGCGCTGAAGCCGGGCCGTGCGATCCCGGTGTCGAAGGCGGCGCTGATCGCGAACAGCGCCGACCTGATCCGGCAGGCGCGGCGTGAACTCGACGGCGCTGAGGCCTATGTAAAGAGCCAGCGCATCGCGATCGCGCGGCGGCTGCACGCTCCCACCGGGCTCGACGACGCCGAAACCGATGCGTGGATCGACCGGCACCTGGGCAAGGGCAGCGAGCTTTTCTCCGCGCTCGCCCGGCGCCTGCCGCTCGCGCGCAACACCCATGAATTCCTCGCAGACGCGCAGGCGCTGCACGACATCAGGAAGGATCTACTCCGTGACAGCTAATATCGCCAAAGGGATCGAGAGCGTGCGGGCGCTCGGCGCCGCGATCGAGGGCGAGGTCGCCAAGGCCGTGTTCGGGCAAGGTCCGCTCACCCGCATGGTGACGATCGCGCTGCTCGCGGGCGGCCACGTCCTGCTCGAAGGTCCGCCGGGGACGGCGAAGACGCTTCTCGCGCAAGCCTTCGCGCGCGCGACGGGGCTCGATTTCGGACGCATCCAGTTCACCCCCGACCTGATGCCGGGCGACATATTGGGATCGAACCTGTTCAACTTCCAGACGTCGAGCTTCACCCTGACCAAGGGGCCGATCTTCACCGAATTGCTGCTCGCCGACGAGATCAACCGCACCCCGCCGAAGACGCAGGCCGCGCTCCTGGAAGCGATGCAGGAGCGGCGCGTCACGATCAATGGCGAGCCGCACGTCATGAGCCCGCGCTTTACGGTGCTCGCGACGCAGAACCCGATCGAACAGCAGGGCGTCTATCCGCTTCCCGAAGCGCAGCTCGACCGCTTCCTGTTCAAGCTCGTCGTCGATTATCCCGACGCCGACGAGGAACGGCGCATCGTCGCCGACCATGGCGGGCGCTTCAAGAGCCCGGCGGTCGGCGATTTCGGGGTGACGCAGGTCGCCGATGCGAAAGCGATCGGCGAGGCGATCGACATCATCGCGACGGTGCGGCTCGCCGAAGAGATCGTTGACTATATCGTCCGCCTCGTCCGCGCGACGCGCGAGAGTGCCGACCTCGAATGCGGTGCCTCCCCGCGCGCCGCGACGTTGCTCGCGCGCGCGGCGTGCGCGGCGGCGGCGCTCGACGGGCGCGACTATGTGATCCCCGACGACGTACAGCGCCTTGCCGCGGGCGTGCTCCGCCACCGCGTCATCCTGTCGGCCGCCGCCGAGATCGAGGGCCGGGGCGTCGAGCAGGTCGTCGCGGCCTTGCTCGAACGCGAAGAGGTGCCGCGTTGATCTATCCGACTCGCCGCGCGATCTATCTGCTGCTCGCGGGCGCCCCGATGGCGCTCGCGCTCGGGCTGATCCGGCCCGAGCTGTGGCTGGTCGCGCCCGGCTGGATCGGCGTGATCATCGCCTGCCTGATCCTCGATTGCCTGGCGGGCGCCAGTCCGCGCCATCTGACGCTCGATGCGCGTTTCCCGCATCAGGTCGGCGTCGGCGACCCGTTCGACCTATCGCTGACCGCAAGCGGCCGCAGCGTCCCGCCGCGCGCCGAGCTCGCGCTCGCGCTCGACGAAAGGCTCGCCGAGGACGGACGCCTCGCGGGCGATATGCGGCGTGCCAATACGGGCGGCGCACTCGTTCGCACACTCGCGCTCACCGCATCGCGGCGCGGGCAGGCGCGCATCGAGGCGCTGTGGCTCCGCTGGGCGGGCCCGCTCGGGCTCGTGTGGAAACAGCGCAAATTCGAGATCGGCGGTACGATCCACGTCGTGCCCAGCCTGCGCGCCGTCACCGACGAGGGCAGCCGGCTGTTCCAGCGTAACAGCTGGTTCGGCCTTCGCCAGCAGCGTTTCCGCGGCGAAGGCACCGAGTTCGAGGCGCTCGCCGAATATCAGCCCGGGATGGACCGGCGCGCGATCGACTGGAACGCGTCGGCGCGCCACGTCAAACTGCTCGCCAAGGAATATCGCGTCGAGCGCGACAATCGCGTCGTCCTCGCGATCGACAGCGGGCGGACGATGGCCGAGCCCGTCGGCGGCATGCCGCGCGTCGACCGCGCGGTGTCGGCGGCGCTGCTGCTCGCCTATGTCGGGCTCAAGCTCAACGACCGGATCAGCTTCTTTTCCTTTGCCGCCAAGCCGCAGGCGCTGACCCCCGCCTATATGCACACGCGGGATTTCCCGGCACTGCAGCGCGCCGCGAGCCTGATCGACTATGCGCATGTCGAGAGCAATTTCACCCTCGCGCTGACGACGCTCAGCGCGCAGCTCAACCGCCGCTCGCTGATAATCCTTTTCACCGAATTCACCGACGCGACGAGCGCCGACCTGATGATCCGCGCCGCGGGGCGGCTCGTCCAGAAGCACCGGCTGCTGTTCGTCGTGATCCGCGACGAGGAGGTCGAGAGCGAGGAGCGGCGGCGGCCCGAGACCGGCGCCGACGTCACGCGCTCGAACGTTGCCGCGGCGATGCTGCGCGACCGGCAGCTGGTGATCGCGCGGCTCCAGCGCCTCGGCGCCGACGTGATCGAAGTGCCCGCCGACGCGATGGGGGCGAGCGCGGTCGAGGCCTATCTCGGCATCAAAAGGCAGGGCAGCCTGTGATCCCGCCCGCCGCCCCCGCAAGGACGATCGACGCGCCGAGCTTCTCGACCAGCCGTTTCCGCGCCGAGCGCGAAGCCGACTGGATCGCCTTCGATCTTCTGCTCACCAAGCTCGAGAAGAAGGGCGCGAAGGCGCTGACAAGCGACGAGCTGCTCCAACTCCCCATCCTCTATCGCGCGACGCTCTCGTCCTTGTCGATCGCGCGCGCGACGAGCCTCGACAAGGCCCTGCTCGATCATCTCGAGGCGCTGTCGATCCGTGGCTATTTCCTCGTTTATGGCGTGCGCGAAAGCCGCTGGAACCGCCTCCGCCGCTTCTTCCTCTACGACTGGCCCGCCGCGGTGCGCTCGGTGTGGAAGGAGACGCTGATCATCGCGCTCGTCATCCTGCTCGGCGCATTGACCAGCTATTCGCTCGTGTCGAGCAACCCCGAATGGTATTTCAACTTCGTCGACGAGGAGATGTCGGGCGGCCGCGACCCGCGCGCTACCGCCGAATATCTCCAGACGACGCTCGGGCACGGCAAGGCGGCGGCGGAGAAGGACGAAAGCGGGCTGCACGTCTTCGCGACCTATTTGTTCACGCACAACAGCCGCGTGTCGATCCTGTCCTTCGCGCTCGGCTTCGCCTTCGGCGTCCCGACGCTGATGCTCGAATATTATCAGGGGATCGGGCTCGGCGCGATGATGGCGGTCTTTTCCGCCAAGGGGTTCGGTTTCGATTTCGGCGGCTGGCTGTTCATCCACGGCACCACCGAATTGTTCGCCGCCGCGCTGTCGGGCGCCGCGGGGCTGCGGATCGGTTCCGCGGTCGTCTTTCCCGGCGCGCGCGGGCGGTTGCAGGCGGCGTCGGAGGCGGGGCGCACCGCGGGCAAGGTGATGGTCGGCGTGATCCTGATGCTGTTCGCCGCCGGACTGCTCGAAGGTTTCGGGCGCCAGCTGATCGCCGACACGATGCTCCGCTATGCGATCGGCACGCTGATGCTGCTTTTCTGGCTCGCCTATTATTACATTCCGCGGCGCGAGGATGTGACATGACCGCCGCCGCCAACGCGAAACATCGCGCCGCGAAAGCGAAGAAGATCCGCCAGTTCGTGACCCCCGAAGGCGTCGATCTCGAACTCAGGATCGCGAGCGCGGGGCTGCGCTTCGGCGCGCTGCTCGTCGACATCATCCTGATCCTGCTCGCGCTGTTCCTCTTTTCGCTGTTCATGCTGTGGGTCGGCCTCGCTTCGCGGTCCGACGTCACCGTTGTCGTCTGGCTGCTCGGTTCCTTCGTGCTGCGCACCTTCTGGTTCATCGGCTTCGAGCTTGGCTCGCGCGCCGCGACACCGGGCAAGCGGCTGATGGGTATCCGCGTCGTCGCGCGCGATGGCGGGCGCCTGACCGCCGACGCGGTCGTGGCGCGCAATTTGATCCGCGAGCTCGAACTCTTCCTGCCGCTGATGATGCTGGGGTCCGGCGCGGCGGAGGATATGGTTTCGGGGTGGATCATTCTCGCCGGCGTGCTCTGGTCGCTGACGCTCAGCCTGTTCCTGCTATTCAACCGCGACCGGATGCGGATGGGCGATCTGATCGCGGGCACGTGGGTGGTGATGGCGCAGCGGGTCAAGCTCGACGCCGATATCGCGGTCGATGCCGCAGGTGGCGCGATGAGCTTCACCGAGGCCGAGCTCGCGGTCTATGGCATTTTCGAGCTGCAGGAACTCGAGCGGGTTTTACGCGGCCGCGATCCGCGCGCGATGCGCGAGGTCGCCGACGCGATCCGCGCCAAGATCGGGCGCCCGGTCGCCGAAGAGGATGACGTCTTCCTGCTTTCCTATTACCGCCAGTTGAAAGCCCGGCTCGAACGCAAATTGCTGTTCGGCAAAAGGCGAGAGGATAAATATGCCAGCGACTGACATAAGCGTTACCGAGGCTCTCCACGCGCGCCGCTCGGTGCGCGCCTTTACCGATCGGCCGGTCGATCCGGCGCTGCTCAAGGAGATTTTCGCGGCGGCGCAGCGCGCGCCGTCGGGCGGCAATCTGCAACCGTGGCAGGTGACTGTGCTCACCGGCGAGCCCTGGCAGGCGGTGAAGGATGCCGTCGCGAGCCGGATCGCGATGGGGCGCGAGGGGCACGAGCCCGAATATGACATCTATCCCCGCGCGCTGACCGGGCCCTGGACCGACCGCCGCTTCGGGGTCGGCGAGGCGCTCTATGCGTCGCTCGGCATCCCGCGCGAGGACAAGGCGGGGCGGCTCGCTCGGTTCATGGACAATTACCGGGGTTTCGACGCACCGGTGATGCTTTTCCTCCATTGCTCGCGCATCATGGGGCCGCCGCAATGGTCGGACATGGGGATGTGGCTGCAATCGGTGATGCTGCTGCTCGTCGAACATGGCCTCGCGAGCTGCCCGCAGGAATGCTGGGCGATGTATGGCGCGACGATCCGCCGCACGCTCGGACTGGGCGACGAACAGATTTTGTTCACCGGGCTCGCGATCGGCTATGCCGACACCGAAGCGGCGGTGAACCAGTGGCCGGTGCCGCGCGCGCCGCTGGATGAAGTGATCGATTGGCAGGGGTTCTGAGGATGCAAATGTCCGGCTTTCGTTATGCGGCGGCAGCGACGCTGATGCTGGTCGTCGCGGGCTGCGCCGCGATCCCCCAGCCCGAAGCGCCGCCGCCCGCGCCGCGACCCGTCGCGCCCGCGCCGGCGCCGGCCCCCCTGCCAACTCCGACGGCGGGCTGGGAGGATCGCGCGATCGATCGCGGCGCGTGGCGTTACGACGCCGCCAGCCGCACCGCCGCCTTCGTTCCGACGGGCAGCGCGAATCCGCTGCTGACGATGGCGTGCAGCGGCGGCGGCATCCGCATGACGTCGGAGCTTTCGGGCAACGTCAGCCTGCGCACCAGCGCCGGCACCGACCAGATCCGTTTCGACGGCGGCAGCGCGAACCTGCCGAACCGCGACCCGCGGCTCGACCGCATCGCCTTCAGCCGCGGCCGTTTCGCGCTGGAGACGCCGGGCGGCGGCGCGCTGACATTGCCGGTGCAGTCCGAAATCGGGCGCGTGATCGAGGATTGCCGGGGGTAGGGGCGTCGGCTTCGGGGTGGGGAGCGGACGAACCCAATATCGTCATTCCCGCGAAAGCGGGAACCAGTCTGAGATCAGCCTCGCACGCTCTGGGTCCCCGCTTTCGCGGGGATGACGATGTAAAAAGACGGGCAGCTATCGGCCGCGAACCGGTCATATCGGTGGCGCGGCCGGGCCTATCCGCCCAGCTGAACCGTCCCGCCCTTGATCCAGCCCCAGCGGCATGGACCCTGATATTCGCGTGCGTTGGGGACCGACTTGCCGACGCCGCACATGTCGGGATCGGTGCCGGGCGCGGCGAAGACGACGCCGAACCAGCTGTCATTCTCGGCCGCCTCGCACAGCGAGACATTCGCGCCGCCGGCGAGCTTCGCTTTGACCGCGCGCGTTTCGTTCGGCGCCCAATAGACGTCGGTGCCGCCCGTCTTGACGCGGCTGATGCTCGAACAGGCGGGCAGGCTCGGTCCCTCGGTGCCGATCATCACCGCGCGCGTCGCGATGGGTTCACCCGCAACGACGGGGGCGTTGTCGGCGGGCGGCGCGGGCTGGCTGCAGGCGGCGAGGGAGGCGATGAGAAGGGTGGCGAGCGGCGTTGTGGGACAATGTTTCATGGCTGCGAAACTAGCCGCCGTGGCGTCGCCGCGCAACGCTCGTCGCCCAAGACCCGAGAGCCGCATTTTCGCTTGGGTTTTCGGGTCCGCGACCCTATATAATCGATATGACGGACACGCCTGAAAATGAAGCGCCGAGCGCAGCTTCCAACCAGCCCAATGCCAACGCCTATGGCGCCGATTCGATCAAGGTATTGAAGGGCCTCGACGCGGTCCGCAAACGCCCGGGCATGTATATCGGCGATACCGACGACGGCTCGGGCTTGCATCACATGGTGTTCGAGGTTTCGGACAATGCGATCGACGAAGCGCTCGCGGGGCATTGCGACCTCGTCCTCATCACGCTCAACAGCGACGGATCGGTCAGCGTCGAAGATAATGGCCGCGGCATCCCGACGGGCATCCACGCCGAGGAAGGCATTTCGGCGGCCGAGGTCATCATGACCCAGCTTCACGCGGGCGGGAAGTTCGAGAATACGAGCGACGACAATGCCTATAAGGTGTCGGGCGGCCTGCACGGCGTCGGCGTGTCGGTCGTCAATGCGCTGTCCGAATGGCTCGAACTCACGATCTGGCGCGACGGCGAAGAGCATTGGATGCGCTTCGAACATGGCGATTCGGTCGCGCCCTTGAAGGTCACCGGCCCCGCGCCCGCGGGCAAGAAGGGCACGCGCGTCACCTTCTGCGCCTCGACCGACACGTTCAAGAATGTCACCGAATTCGATTTCGAGAAGCTCGAGCATCGCTATCGCGAACTCGCCTTCCTCAATTCGGGCGTGCGCATCAAGCTCGTCGACGCGCGCCATGCCGAGCATGAAACACACGACCTTTTCTACGAGGGCGGAATCGGAGCGTTCGTCCAATATCTCGACCGCAACAAGAATGCGCTGCTGCCCGATCCGATCGCGATCAGCAGCGAGCGCGACGGCATCGGCATCGACGTCGCGCTCGAGTGGAACGACAGCTATTATGAAAATGTCCTCTGCTTCACGAACAACATCCCGCAGCGCGATGGTGGCACGCACCTGGCGGCGTTCCGCGCCGCGCTGACGCGCACCTTGAACGGCTATGGCGACAAGTCGGGCATCCTCAAGAAAGAGAAGGTCTCGCTGACCGGCGAGGATATGCGCGAAGGGTTGACCGCGATCGTCTCGGTCAAGCTGCCCGATCCGAAATTTTCGTCGCAGACCAAGGACAAGCTCGTTTCGTCCGAAGTCCGCCAGCCGCTCGAAAGCCTGATGGCCGACCGGATGACCGAATGGCTCGAGGAAAATCCCGCGCACGCCAAGGCGGTGATCCAGAAGGTCATCGACGCCGCCGCGGCGCGCGAGGCCGCGAAAAAGGCGCGCGAGCTGACGCGGCGCAAGGGCGCGATGGATATCGCCTCGCTCCCCGGCAAGCTCGCCGACTGTCAGGAACGCGATCCCTCGAAGTGCGAACTCTTCCTCGTCGAGGGTGACTCGGCAGGCGGATCGGCGAAGCAGGGCCGCGACCGGCATGTGCAGGCGATCCTGCCCTTGAAGGGCAAGATTCTGAACGTCGAGCGCGCGCGTTTCGACCGCATCATCTCGTCGAAGGAAGTCGGGACGTTGATCCAGGCGCTCGGCACCGGGATTCGCGACGAGTTCAACCTCGAAAAGCTGCGCTATCACAAGATTGTGATCATGACCGACGCCGACGTCGACGGCGCGCATATCCGCACGCTTTTGCTCACCTTCTTCTATCGCCAGATGCCCGAGATCATCGAGAACGGCCATCTCTACATCGCCCAGCCGCCGCTCTATAAAGTCGCGAAGGGGCGGAGCGAGGTGTATCTGAAGGACGACACCGCGCTGGAGAATTACCTTGTCGACGCAGGCATCGATGCGCTGCTGCTCGAAACCGCCGGCGGCGCGCGCTCGGGCGCCGATCTTCGCTCGCTGATCGATCACGGCCGGCGGCTGCGCGCGCTGATGCGTTATGTGCCGCGTACCCTCAATCACGGGCTGGTCGAGGCGCTGGCGCTCACCGGCGCGCTCGATCCCGATCTCGATACGGCAGGGCGCCACAGCGCCGCCGCGACCGCCGCGACCTGGCTCAACGCCGCCGAGCGCGCGCTGACCGGCGGGGCCGAAGCCTTGTGGACCGTCGAAGCGGTCGAGGGCGGCGGCTACACGCTCGAACGCCGCTGGCGCGGGGTCAGCGATCATCATGCGATCGACGCGGGCTTCCTCGCCAGTCAGGAGGCGCGCCGCATGCACAAGCTCGCCGCCGAACAAGCCGAAAGCTATGCGCGCCCCGGCCGGCTGGTGAAGGCGAGCGGCGCGGCGGCCGAGGTCGAAACCGAGGTTGCCGACGGCGAAGAGAGCGACGTTCCCGCCGCGACGAACGCGAAGGCCAATCCGGTCACGCGCCCGTCCGAACTGCTCGAGGCGATCTTCGCGCACAGCCGCAAGGGGCTCGCGATCAGCCGCTACAAGGGGTTGGGCGAAATGAATGCCGAGCAGCTCTGGGAAACGACGCTCGATCCCGCCAACCGTTCGCTGCTGCGCGTCGAGGCCGAACAGGCCGATGTCGCGCACGAAATCTTCGAGCGGCTGATGGGCGACGAAGTCGAACCGCGACGCGATTTCATTCAGACGAACGCGCTTTCGGTGGCGAATCTCGACGTCTGATTTCGCTTTGGTTCCTTAAAAAACGGGCCAAAACGCACTTTCGAACGCGAAATATATTCAGTTTAACGCGCGGCGGCTTGTTTCGGCAGGCCGCCGCTGCTTTTGGCGCTCTCACCGAAAAGGGAGGATGCCATGCGGGCTCTTGTAACCATGGTGATGCCGCTGATGCTCGTTGCGTCGGCCGCTGCACAGGACAGTGACGCCGCTGCCATTCCCGCCGTCGCGGCCAGCGCGATTCCCCTTGCCGACATTATCGAAGAAACCGAAATCGACGGCGGCATGGCGAGCTATTACGGCAACGAGCTTGCCGGCAACCGCACCGCGAGCGGCGAGCGGTTCGATCCCGGTCAGCTGACCGCGGCGCACCGCACATTGCCCTTCGGCAGCAAGGTGCGCGTCACCAACATGACCACCGGCGACAGCGTGATCGTCCGCATCAACGACCGCGGTCCCTTCGCCCACGGCCGCGTGATCGACGTCAGCCACGCCGCGGCGCGCGAAATCGGCATGCAGCGCAGCGGTACCGCGCGGGTGAAGCTGGCGCTGCTCGCCGACGACTGAGGCTCAGTCGAACACCGACCAGCCGGCCGCATAGGCGAAATGTTCGAGCGCGACCGCGCCGGCGAGCGACGTTCCCGCTTCGTTGAGCGCAGGCGACCAGACCGCGATCGATCCCTGCCCCGGCGCGATGCAGAGGATGCCGCCGCCGACGCCGCTCTTGCCCGGCAGGCCGACGCGGAAGGCGAATTCGCCGCTATTGTCGTAATGACCGCACAGCATCATAATCGCGTTGATGCGCCGCGCGCGGTGCGGCTCGATCAATTGCTCGCCGGTGAGCGGATCGCGGCCCTCCATCGCGAGGAACAGCCCGGCGCGCGCGAGCTGGCAGCACGACATGGCGATCGCGCATTGGCGGAAATAGACGCCGACGACGGTTTCGACCGGATGCGTGAGGTTGCCGAAGGCGTCCATGAAATGCGCGAGACTGCGGTTGCGCGCGCCGGTGTCGGATTCGGAGAAAGCGACGTCGAAGTCGATTTCGACGCTGTCGTCTCCCGCCCGCGCACGCATGAAATCGACGATCTCATCGACGGTCGCATCGCCGCTCCGGCCGTCGATCAGCCGGTCGGTCGTCGCGAGCGCCCCGGCGTTGATCAGCGGGTTGCGCGGTATGCCCTGCTCGCTTTCCAACTGAACGATCGAGTTGAACGCCGAACCCGATGGCTCGCGTCCGACGCTGTCCCAAAGCGCGCTGCCGACACGGCGGAGGGCAAGCGCGAGCGTGAAGACCTTCGACACTGACTGGATCGAGAAGGGCTCGTCGGCGTCGCCCGAGCTGTGGACGGTGCCGTCGGGGAGGGCGAGCGCGAAGCCGAGCTTGTCCGGATCGACCTTCGCCAGCGCGGGAATATAGTCGGCGACGCGCCCTTTTCCGAGCTGCGCGGCGGCGCGTGTCATCGCTTCGTCGATATGGTGGCGGAGGTCGTCGGTCATCGCGCTGCTTTATCATCTTGACGCATATCGGCGAGTATTTTCATTTTTGTGAAAATATTCTATAATTGAGAAATCATATGGCGAATCGGGAGACAGGACATGGCCGATCATCCGCGTTCCAAGGGGCTTTCGAGCGCCGTCTGCTACAAGGACGCGAAGGCGGCGTTCCGCTGGCTGGAGGACGCGTTCGGGTTCGAGCCCGTCTTCGTGCTGCTCGACGATCAGGGCAATCTCGCGCACAGCGAGATGGAATATGGCAATTCGTCGATCATGATCGGCAATGAATGGTCGGACGAGCATCGTAGCCCCGCGAATCTCGGCGGCAAGAATAGCCAGACGGTGCACGTCCAGCTCGGCCGCGGCGAGGATATCGATGCGCATTGCGAGCATGCGCGCGCCGCCGGCGCCGACATCGTCGCCGAACCCGAAACGCAATTCTACGGCGACCGCACCTACCGCGCCAAGGACCCCGAGGGGCATATTTGGACATTCGGCGTCACGGTCGAGGACAAGAGCGCCGACGAGTGGGACGCGGCGGGCGGCTTCACGACCAAGACGCGGCTCGACGATTGAGCGCCGCGCTCGACCGGATGCTGGGCGCGCTCGCCGACCCGAAACGGCGGCGCGCGATCGCATTGCTGGGCGAACGCCCGCGCAGCGCGGGCGAGCTGGCGGGCGCGCTCGGCCTCGCGCCGCCCGCGATGAGCCGGCATCTGCGCGCGCTGAAGGAAGGCGGGCTGGTCGAGGACGGGCATCCGACCTTCGACGCGCGCGTGCGCATCTATCGATTGAAGGACGGCGCGACCGCCGAGCTCAAGCAATGGCTCGCCGAGACCGAGGCGCTGTGGTCGCACCAGCTCGCCGCGTTCAAGGCGCATGTCGAGGGCGGTCCATGAGCGGGGCGGCGGTGATCGTCGCGCTGCGCGTCGCGGCGACTCCGCAAGCGGCGTTCACGGCCTTCACGCGCGATATCGGCCAATGGTGGCGGAGCCATCCCCTGTTCCAGCTTTCGCGGCACGGCGACGGCGCGCTGCGCTTTGATCCCGCGGGGCCGGGCGGGCGGCTCGTCACGCGCTTCGACGATGGCGCCGAGTGGGAGATCGGCGCGGTGCGCCACTGGCTGCCGGGTGAGCGGCTGACTTTCGCCTGGCGCCTGCCGAGCTTCCGCGACGACCAGACGACCGAGGTCGATGTGCGCTTCGAGGCGGTCGGCGCCGAAACGCGCGTGACCGTCGAGCATCGCGGCTGGGACGCCATCCCGCAAAGCCACGTCGCGCGGCACGGGTTCGAGCTGATGCTGTTCCAGCGGCGGCTGGGGGAATATTGGCGGGGGTTGCTGAAGGGGATGCGCGCGCGGCTTTGAGCTGATCTCCCCTCCCGCTTGCGGGAGGGGAGAAGGATGACAGCTTCAGCCGCCTTCAACCCATCTTCAATGCGACCGGTGCTCGCCCTTGACCCAGCGCACGGTGCCGGACGAGGCGCGCATCACGACCGTTTCGGTGGTCATCACGCCGTCGCGGCGGCGCTTGACGCCGCGTAGCAGCGATCCGTCGGTGACCCCCGTCGCGGCGAAGATGACGTCGCCCTTGGCGAGGTCTTCGAGGTCGTAGACGCGGTCGAGATCCTCGATGCCCCATTTCTTCGCGCGCTTGCGCTCGTCGTCGTTGCGGAACAGCAGGCGGCCCTTGAACTGGCCGCCGACGCAGCGCAGCGCCGCGGCGGCGAGCACGCCCTCGGGCGCGCCGCCCGACCCCATATAGATGTCGATATTGGTGTCGGGGTTGGTCGTCGCGATCACGCCGGCGACGTCGCCGTCGGGGATCAGCGCGACGCCGCAGCCGATCGCGCGCAGTTCGGCGATGATCGCCTCGTGGCGCGGGCGATCGAGTACGCAGACGATGATCTGTTCGGGCTTGCAGCCCTTCTCGCGCGCGACCGCCTCGACATTCTGGCGCACGCTGTTGTCGAAATTGACGACATCGGGCGAATAGCCGGCGCCGACCGCAAGCTTGTCCATATAGACGTCGGGGGCGTTGAGCAGGCAGCCTTCCTCGGCGATCGCGAGCACCGCGAGCGCGTTGGGGCCGGCCTTGGCGGTGATCGTCGTGCCTTCGAGCGGGTCGACCGCGATGTCGATCTTGGGCCCCTTGCCCGGCGCGTTGCCGACCTTCTCGCCGATATAGAGCATCGGCGCCTCGTCGCGCTCGCCCTCGCCGATGACGATCGTGCCGTCCATATAGAGGGTGTTGAAGGCGGTGCGCATCGCCTCGACCGCGGCGGCGTCGGCGGCTTTCTCGTCGCCGCGGCCGATCAGCTTCGCGGCGGCGATCGCCGCGGCTTCGGTGACGCGCACCATTTCGAGCACGAGCACCCGGTCGAGGTTGCTGCCGGTATCCGTCATCTCGATCACTCTCCGTCTTTACTTGCTGCGCCGCGTCGGCATGGTGGGCGCCATATGGTCGCCCGCGCCACTTGTCGAGAACGCTTCGCCCGATTCGGTGCCGCTTTCGCCCTGAGCTGTGTCATCGCGATGACCGGGGCGATGACCGGCGCCATGATCGCGATGGCGCCAGCCGCGGCGCAGGTGCAGGGGCCGCCCGCCCCGCCGCCGCCGCGCGATGCCGAAAGCGCCGCGGCCAACGCGAAGGAGCTGGTCGACCCGATCCGGCGCTGCAAACCCGCCGAAGACGGATCGATCAACGTGTGCGGCACCGACACCGAACGCCACCGCCTGACCCCCGAATTGCGCGCGATCGCGAACGAGGGGCGCGAGGCGCCGCCCAAGCTGCCGCGCGCCGAAGCGAGCGCGATGACGCTCGACAAGCTGCCCTATAACTGGATCTCGATCGGCGGCCGGATGAAGCCGGGCCCCGAATATAATGCGCTCTATGAAATGGCGAAGGAGCGCACCGACCCCGAGAACGGCGAGCCTGCGGCGCCGGAAGAAGAGCCTTAAAGCGCGAGGATCGGCATATGCATCGGTGCGCCGACGACATAGTCCGACGCGCCGAGGATGCCGAGCGCCGCGTGGATCGCGCTCGCCGGGCCTTCGTGGGTGACGAGCACGATCACGACGCCGTCGCCGTCCTCGCTGCCGCGCTGGATCAGGCTTTCGATCGACAC
The DNA here is from genome assembly GCF_035686825.1 of Sphingopyxis sp. Classification (GTDB taxonomy): domain Bacteria; phylum Pseudomonadota; class Alphaproteobacteria; order Sphingomonadales; family Sphingomonadaceae; genus Sphingopyxis. The sequence continues at coordinate 317,509 of NZ_DASRYZ010000002.1, forward strand.
GCCGGCGTCGCGCATCGCCGTCGCGATTTCGGCGAGCACGCCGATCCGGTCCTCGACGATCAGGCGGACATAATGTTTGCCGACGCGCGCGCCGGCATCGGCGGCGGGCGCCGCGTCGAGCGCGTCGACGGGCATCGCGAAGGCGGGGCCATATTCGTCGCGCGCGATGTCGATGATGTCGGCGACGATGGCGGACGCGGTCGGTCCCGCGCCGGCGCCGGCACCTTCGAAGAAGAGGCGGCCGACGAAATTGCCCTCGGCAACCACGGCGTTGAGCGCGCCGGGGACATAGGCGAGCGGATGGTCGGCGGGGACGAGGCACGGCTGGACATGCTGGTAGAGGCCGCCGCCTTTGTCGGCGCCGTCGCGTTCGGCCATGCCGATCAGGCGGACGCGGTGGCCGAGCGCTTCGGCTTCGCGAATGTCGGCGGCGATCAGCCCGCGAATCCCGTCGGCGGTCACCGCGTCGATGTCGAGCCTCGTGCCGAAACAGAGCGCGGCGAGGATCGACAATTTATGCGCGGCGTCGATTCCGTCGACGTCGAAGCTCGGGTCGGCCTCGGCATAGCCCTCCGCCTGCGCGGCGGTTAGCGCGTCGGCGAAGCTGGCGCCGTCGCGTTCCATGCGGGTCAGGATATAATTGCAGGTGCCGTTGAGGATGCCATAGACGCGCGCGATCTCGTTCGCCGACGCGCCCTCGCGGATCGCCTTGATGACGGGAATACCGCCCGCGACCGCGGCTTCATATTTGAGCGGCGTGTCCTTTTCCTCGGCGATCCGCGCGAGGTCGAGCCCGTGATGCGCGATCATCGCCTTGTTGGCGGTGACGAGCGCCTTGCCCGCGCCGAGCGCGTGGCGCGCGAGCGTCAGCGCCGATCCGTCGGCGCCGCCGATCATCTCGACGACGACATCGACGTCGTCCGCCGCGACGATCGCGTCCATATCATCTTCCCAGCGATAGCGGGTCAGGTCGACGCCGCGGTCCTTGTGCCGGTCGCGCGCCGACACCGCGACGATCTCGATCGGCCGGCCCGCGCGGCGCGCGATCAGTTCGCGGTTCGCCTCGAGCAGCCGCACCACACCGCCGCCGACGACGCCGATCCCCGCGAGCGCGACGCGCAGCGGCGGACGGGGAGCGGTCGGGGCGGAATAGGGCGACATGCGGGGGGACTCCATAAAACTACGGAGCCTCGCCCCGCCATCGCGAGCGCCCTATCGGCTTTTCCGGGCGAAACAAGGAAGCTTTTCTGTTGCCGCGATGCGAAAACGTGCGGCACCGGCCCGCTCCCCCCGCCCGGCCTCCCTCACGATAGTAGCCTATGGGAGGCCGGGCGGGGGAGCGGGCCGGTGCCGCCTTCGCCGCCAGGCGAAGAAGTTCTATCAATCCACCAGTGGCTTGCGCGTGCGTGTGCAGTCGCCGAGCGCGCCGAGAATGACGGCATAGTCCGACGCCGCCTTGCGCCGGTCCTCGGGCGGGGTTCCCGCGAGCTTGTTGAGCGGCAGCTGGCGCGGCAGGCCGCAGGCGAGACGATACCAGGCGAGCGTGTCGCGCGCCGGCACCGCCGCCGAACCATCGACGATCTCGCCGAACGCCGCCGCCCAGCGCCGCGATCCGTCGGCGGCGGTCAGCACGGTGAGCGATACGGGGTCGCCGGTCGAGGTGTTCAGGAACAATTGCGTCTCGCCCTCGCCGGGAAGCGTCCCCGGGACATGGAAGCCGTTGGCAATGCCGGTGATCGCGGGTGGCGCGCCGGGCTTGACCAGCTCGGTCAGTATCGCGCGCAATTGCGCTTCGGTCGCGGAATCCCACGGCAGCTGGGCGTCGGGGGCGATCAGGCGGACGCTGCCGGTGCTGTTGGCGCCCGCTGCCGAACCCGCGACGGGGCCGGCGAAAATCAGCACCGGCTGCTTCTTCTTGAGCTTGGGCGGCTTGCCCCGCGCATCGAGCGGCAGGTCGACGAGATAGGAGATTCGCGACGCGAGCGGGCCGCTGCCGCGAATCAGGCTGACGACGTCGGCTTCGACGTAGAATCGGACGTGACCCGCCGCGACTCCGGGCGCTCGCTCGGGTTTCAGGTCGGTCGCGTCGCGGATGCGCGCGTGCAGGACGATCGGCGCCGCGGTCGCCAGATCGGCGATGTCGGCATAGGTGTAGGGGCTTGCCGCCGCGGCGCCCGCTGGCGCCTGCATTGCGGAAACGCTTGGGATTCCAAAGCTCAAGGTCAATATGCCGGCGATAGCGGCCGGGTGAGGGAGGCGCATGGTCGATCTACTTTCCATCATCTGTGACACCGGTATCGGCGCCTGAATCCCCATCATGGGACATGGCACATTAACCGCTGATAAAGGGTTTGCGAATGTGCCGCCACCGCGATAGGACGGGCCGCGAAGCGTCCGGCGAAAACATAATAAGCCGGATGTAGCGCCGTCGGGTCTGTGAAAACGCATCGGAAATCATCCGGGCATTTGGCAACCGTCCCGAGGGTTGGGAATTGGTGTCAGGATGATCTAGCAAGGAGCGTCGTCCCTGAATGGCTTATGGTGATAATGTCGACCCTAAAAACAGGGTAGTGGCGATTGTCTTGGTTGGTCTGTTTACGGCAGTTCTGGGCTATGGCCTGGTTAACGGCTTGAATATCAGTATCGTCAAGAAGATCGCCGAAAAATTGGATGTGGTGGACGTCGAAGAGCCGCCGCCGCCGGAGGAGCCGCCGCCGCCGCCGCCGCCGGACAACAAGCTGCCGCCGCCGCCGCCGGTCGTGACGCCGCCGTCGCCGATTCCGCCGCCGGTGACGACCAATACGGTCCAGTCGGTGCCGAAAGCGCCGCCGACGCCGCCGCCGCCGGTCTTCACGCCCCCGGCTCCCCCGGCTCCGCCGGCGCCGGACCTCAGCCAGGCCGGTACGCCGCGTGGCAACCCGGGCCGCTGGGCGACGAACGACGACTATCCGGCGCGCGCCATGCGTGAAGAACGCGAAGGCACGACGGGTTTCCGCGTGACTTATAATGTCGAGGGCCGCGTGACCTCGTGCGACGTGACCTCGTCGAGCGGACACGCCGATCTCGATGCCGAAACCTGCAAGCTTATCCAGCGCCGCGGCCGGTTCAATCCGGGCAAGGATCGCGCGGGTAACCCGACGGGCGGCACCTACAGCAACCGTATCCGTTGGCAGATTCCGCGCTGATCGGCGCCGGACCACCTGTTTTCGATTTTGAATATTTTGAGAGGGAATTTCCTATATGTTTAATCTGATCGCAAATGCCGCCGCTGCGGCGCCGGCTGCCGCTCACGACGCAGGCATGAGCCTGATGCCCGCATCGATGTGCGTGAAGGAAGAAGGCCAGAACCCCTACGGCCTCGTCCCCGCGCTCTGCGAAGGCGGCATCGTGTCGCAGGTCACCTTCCTCGTCCTGCTGATCATGTTCATCGGCACGCTCTACATCCTGTTCACCAAGCTGTTCGAGCAGAACAAGGTGATCAACCAGGGCAAGCAGGTCGACGCCAATTTCTGGCGTGCGCCGACGCTCGCCGACGGCGCGTCGAAGCTCGAAAAGAACAGCGCCTATCGTCAGGTCGTCGAAGACGGTCTGCGCGCCAACGAAGAGCATAACAAGCTGACCGACCCCGTCGAAGCCCACGACTGGATGCACGGCACGCTCGAGCGTTCGCAGAACCACATCAACTCGAAGCTCAACTCGGGCCTCGCCTTCCTCGCGACCGTGGGTTCGACCGCGCCGTTCGTCGGTCTGTTCGGTACCGTTATCGGTATTCTCCGCGCGCTCGTGAAGATCGGTGCGTCGGGTCAGGCGTCGATCGACACCGTCGCCGGTCCGGTCGGTGAAGCGCTCATCATGACCGCCATCGGCCTGATCGTCGCGGTTCCCGCGGTGCTCGCGTTCAACTGGCTGCAGAGCCGCAACAAGTCGATCGCCCGCCGTCTGTCGACCTTCTCGAACGACGTGCTCGGTTCGATCATGTCGAACGGCCAGGTGAAGCCGGCGACGCTCGCCCCGGCGAAGGCCGCTGCTCCGGCCGCGGCGCCGAAGAAGGCCTGATTGGTTCCTGGATTTCCGCCCTTCGCCGCGCGGCGAGGGGCGGGGTCCGCTGGACAAGGGCGCGGCGCCGGTGGCGCGACGACCCAAGGTCCGTGACAGTAATTTTGTGACAGGATGCTAATCCTATGGCGATGAGTGTAGGCGACAGTGGCGGTGAAGACGCCCCGATGTCCGAAATCAACACGACCCCGCTCGTGGACATCATGCTTGTGTTGCTCATCATCTTCCTCATCACGGTTCCCGTGGTGCTGGAGACGGTGAACCTCAAGCTGCCCGACGTGGTCTTCGAGCCGACGACGACGAAGCCCGAAAATGTGCTGCTGTCGATCCGTTCGGCCGATACCGACGGTGACGGCGAGCCCAATGCCGACAGCAGCGCGTGCGAAGTCTATTGGGGCCAGACCCCGGTCGATTCGCGGCAGCTGCTCGAACGCGGGCAGGCAAAGCTTGAAAAGCTGCTCGAAGATATTGGCGGGCCGCAGAACATCACCGAAGAGAACTTCCCCGAAGTGCATATCCGCGGCGACGTGAACACGCCGTACCAGTGCATCGGCGGCGTGATCTATACGATGCAATATGCCGGCTTCCAGAAGATCGGGTTCATTTCCGAACCGGCTCCTGGCTCGGGCACGGTGGGTCGCCTCTAAGGCGGCCTTCCGTTTAGGAATGAAGGAATAATCGCATGTCCATGGCAGTTGGAGATCGGGACGAAAACGAACCGATGATGGACATGAACACGACGCCGCTTATCGACGTCATGCTCGTGCTCCTCATCATGTTCATCATCACCATCCCGGTCCAGACCCACGCGGTGAAGATCGACCTGCCGGTCCCGACCGACAGCCAGAGCAATGTCGACCCCGAGAAGAACAAGGTGATGATCGACCCCGCGGGGACGATCACCTGGAACGGAACGCCGGTCGACCTTGCGCAGCTGGCGCAATATCTGGAACAGACCAAGGCGCTGCCGGTCGAACCCGAATTGCAGGTCCAGCCCGACCCCTATGCGCGCTATATCGTCGTCGACAATGTCATGGCGGTGATCAAGCGCAGCGGCGTCGGCAAGCTCGGCTTCGTCGGCAACGAACAATATGCCCGCGTCTTCTGATTTCTGATCGGAAGCCGTCAGGCGAAAATGGAAGGGGCCGCGAAGCAATTCGCGGCCCTTTTCCTTTGTCGGCGCGGAGTGACTGCTTTCGCGCGGTAGTTGCCATTTAATCCTCCCTGCGGCGAGGCCGTGGGGAGGGGGACCGCCGCGAAGCGGTGGTGGAGGGGCGGAGACGTCGCGCCATTGGCGCCTCCGTCAGCGCTTCGCGCCGCCACCTCCCATCGCTGCGCGACAGGGAGGATCTTCCCCGCTTCGTCATCCCGGACTTGATCCGGGATCCATCCTTCCACCGTTGCGCGAATGGACCCCGGATCAAGTCCGGGGTGACGAAGCGAGGGTAGTTTGCCGTCCGCTTCCCACCCCGAAGCGGACGCAATCTGTCCGCACCGGGAGGAGCGTCGGCTCAATAGCCGAGCGTCGCCTCGAGGAACCAGATGCGCTGCTGCGTCTCGTCGGCCCAGCCGTCGACCAGCCCGCTGGTCGCGATGTCGCCATCGGCTTCGGCAGCCGCCTTCACTTCCTTGAGCTGGCCGAGCAGCAGCTTGTTGTCGTCGGCCAGCTTGCGGATCATCGTCTCGGCATCGGCGTTCGCGCTATCGTCGTCGCGGATCGAAGCGCGGCGGCCTATATCGCCGATCGAGCGCAGCGTCGGCGCGCCATTCTTGCGCACGCGCTCGGCGATCAGGTCGGTCGTCGCGAAAATCTGCGCCGCCTGTTCGTCGAACAGCAGGTGCAGTTCGCGAAAGCGGGGGCCCTGAACGTGCCAGTGATAATTTTTGGTCTTGAGATAGAGCGCGAAGCTGTCGGCGAGCAGCGCGTTGAGCGCGTCGGCGACGGCGGGAGCATTGTTGGTCTTCTCGGACATGGGAGCATCCTTTCTGTTACCCCGCCGATATAGCGAAGCGGGATGACATTTTCCCATTGAAGCTTCGGATGAGCATCATCGACAAAAACGATGAAACTCATTCCTATCGATCGATCAGCCGATCAGTCCGAAGGCGCCGAGCGCGGTGCGCAGGCCCCAGATCATCAGGATCCCCGCGGCCGCCCAGCGCAGGCCGCGCGCCGCGCGCCGCTCGGCGAGCGCCGGCCCGAAAGCGAGGAAAGGCAACATCGACAGCGTCCAGCCGACGAGCCCGCCCGCCGCCGCCCATTGCCCCGCGCCGCTGGTCGCGGCGAGCGCGGCGATCAGGAAATGGCTGCGGTCGCCGAACTGGTTCGCGAGCATCCGTCCCGCGAATAGCGGCGCCGGCGCGTCGCCATCTCCTTCCTCACGAGCGGGCTTCATCGGCCACAATAGCGCCACCGCGGCCGACAGCATCGCGAGCGTGACGAGCAGGGCGGCGACGCCCTGGCCGATCATCCGGTTCGCGATCGCCCCGGCGGTCGCGGCGACGACCGCATTGATGATGAAAGCGCCGAAGGCGATGCCGACGGTGATGCGCCGGTCGCTGCGCACGCTGACGAGTCGCGACAGCGCGATTCCGCTGCGCCCGTCGGCATTGGCGAGCAGCACCGCCACCAGCGCGAGCATGATTGCGTCCATGACGTCGGATCTGGATCGTCAGGCGTGCGGGGTCAATGCCCGAGCCGGCTCGCCACCGATGCCAGCCACGCCTCGTGCGCAGCCGCCGGCATCGGCCCGCGCGGCGCCTGCACCGCGTCGCTCATCGCGTCGAGATAGGTCAGGATCGCGGCGCGATAGCCGCCGCCCGCCACCGCCGATTCGAGGCGGCTCGCCAGCGTTTCGACCGCGGCGAAGCCGTTGTCGCGCGCAAGGCAGCGAATATCGTCGATCCCCTGCACGATCTGCGCCAGCGCGCAATGCGGCAAGGCTTCGGCGAGTGCGCCGATCTGGCCGGTGATCCGGTTCTGAATGTCGAGATATGGGTCGGTCTGGTTTCGCATCGTCCACCCCCTGTCGTCAGGGAACGATGCGCCCTTTTGGTTAACGCGCGGTTAGCGGTGACCCACAGGCCCGCCCTGTCCCTGCTTGCAGCGATACATGTCGCGGTCGGCGGCCGCCAATATGTCCGATTCGTTCATTCCCGTCTGGAGCATCGCGACTCCGAAACAGGCGGACAGGGCGATCTCGTGCCCGTCATAATGCGCGGGCGCCGCGGTCAGCACGTCGCACAGCCGCGTGACCTGCGCGCGCGCGCCGTCCTCGCTCGACTGATCGAGGATCAGGCCGAATTCGTCGCCGCCGATGCGCGCCGCGACGTCGGTCGCGCGGATCGAACCCGCGAGCCGCTTGGCGATTTCCATCAGCGCGAAATCGCCCGCGGCATGGCCGAAATTGTCGTTGATATATTTGAGCTGGTTGACGTCGATGAAGACGACCGCGGCACGCTCGGCGTGGCGTTCGAAGCGTGCCATGCGGTGGTGAATCGCGGTCAGGAAATAACGGCGGTTGAACAGCGGGGTCAGCGTGTCGCGTTCGGACACGCGCTCCAGTTCGGCGACGGCGATCTTCAACACGCGGTTCTCGCGGCGCAAGGCGTCGCGTTCCCGGCGTATCTCACGCAGCTGGTCCTCAATGGAGTCAACGGGTACGGCGGCGAACTGGTCGACCGCGATCCGTGCCCCCCCTATGCTATCCATGCCTTGTCCCCGGCGCGCCCTACCCCTCCACCGGCGGGATGCCGACGGATATGATGCGGCAACCCTAGCCGCGACTTGATACCAATCGGTAAACGCGCCCGACATCAATTGCACGGCGTTGCCCGCGCGAAGCGCAGCCGTCAGAGCCTGTCTTGTCGAGATGGAAACATCGCGACGGAGCAGATTTTGGCCCATAGCGAGGCGCGAGGAGGGAGCGATGTTCTCGCATCGTGACCGACGAGCAACGCTGCAATGGGCCAAAATCGGCCCGCCCCGAAGGGGTCGCGTTGGGGGGACTGCTGGACGGCGTCGCGGCGCTTGCACGGGCAACCTGCCCGCGCGGCGCCCCGTTCCTTGCCAGCAATCCCCCCAACGCGATCTCGATGCTTCCATCTCGACAAGACAGGCTCTAGGGGGAAGGCGGCGGCGATTCATGCCGCCGCAGGAGGGATTGGGCGATGGGCGACAACGCACCGCAAGTCGGTGTCATCATGGGCAGCCAGTCGGACTGGCCGACGATGGCACACGCGGTCCAGATCCTCGAAGAATTGGGCATCGCGCACGAAGTGCAGATCGTCTCGGCGCACCGCACCCCCGACCGCCTCGTCACCTATGCCAAGAGCGCGGCCGAGCGCGGGCTGAAGGCGATCATCGCGGGCGCGGGCGGCGCCGCGCATCTGCCCGGCATGGTCGCGTCGATGACGCGCGTGCCCGTGCTCGGCGTCCCCGTCCAGTCGGCGGCGCTGAGCGGCGTCGACAGCCTCTATTCGATCGTCCAGATGCCCGGCGGCATTCCGGTGGCGACCTTCGCGATCGGCAAGGCGGGCGCGACCAACGCCGGCCTCTTCGCCGCAGCGCTGCTCGCCAACGAGGATGCGGCCCTCGCGGACAAGCTGGTCGCGTGGCGCGAGACGCAGACGAACAGCGTCGCCCCCGTTCCCGTTCGCGAAGGCTAGGACCCCGACTTGCTACCTCCCGGTTCGACGATCGGCATCCTCGGCGGCGGCCAGCTCGGCCGGATGCTGGGCCTCGCGGCGGCGCAGCTCGGCTACAAGGTCCATGTCTATGCCCCCGATGCCGAAAGCGTCGCGGCCGAAGTGACCGCGCATCACACGCAGGCGGCGTGGGACGACGAGCCGCGCCTCGCGGCCTTTGCCGCGCATTGCGACGTCATTACCTATGAATTCGAAAACGTCCCCGTCGACACGGTGCGCTTCCTGTCGGGGCATGTCGCGATCCGCCCCGGGCACGAGGGACTGGAAATCGCGCAGGACCGCCTCGCCGAAAAGAATTTCGTCGCCGGCCTCGGCGGCCGTCCCGCGCCCTTTGCCGCGGTGCCGGGTCGCGCCGCGCTCGATATGGCGCTCGAACAGGTCGGCGCGCCCGCGATCCTCAAGACGGTGCGCATGGGCTATGACGGCAAGGGGCAGGCACGGCTCGGGACGTCGGGCGACGCCGATGCGGCATGGGAAGCGATCGGCCGCCACGCCGCGGTGCTCGAAGGCTTCGTGACCTTCGCGCATGAATTTTCGGTGATTCTCGTCCGCGGTATCGACGGCGAGGTTCGCTTCTGGGATTCGCCCGTCAACGTCCATGAGGGCGGCATCCTCGCCACCTCGAGCCTGCCGCCGCCGCAAATCGTTGCCGATCAGCAGGAGGAAGCCCGCGCGCTGATGGCGAAGATCGCCGAGGAGCTCGACTATGTGGGCGTCCTCACCGGCGAATTTTTCGCGACGGACAATGGCCCCGTCTTCAACGAGATGGCGCCGCGCGTCCACAACAGCGGCCACTGGACGATCGAGGGCGCGGTGACCAGCCAGTTCGAAAATCATATCCGCGCGGTCGCGGGCCTGCCGCTCGGCGGCACCGCGACGCGCGCGCTGCCCGTCACGATGCGCAACCTGATCGGCGCCGGCATCGCGGATGTCCCCGCGCTGCTCGCCGACGAAAATTGTCACGTCCATCATTACAGCAAGACCGAGGTGCGCGACGGGCGCAAACTCGGCCACGCCACATGGGTTGGAGCCTCTCCCAAAGGGTCCGTACTCGATTGCAGCAGCGTCGAGGTTTGAAGCAAAATGGCCCAGTGCGAGGAGAGAAGGCGCAGACATATGCCGATATTTCAAGGCTTCTCGACGAAGCAATGGGCCATTTTGATCAAATCCCTTCGGGACGCTCAAATGGCTTCCATCTCGGCCCGAAAGTCGCTTGGAAAGGCAACCAGCCTTCCCGGCGCGTCTTTCGGCTCGATCTGTTCGCCATTTGAGCGCCTCGACGCTGCTGCAATCGAGTACGGACCCTTATGAACCGACCCGAAATCACGCTGATCCTCGCCCGCGCGGCCAATGGCGTGATCGGCGCCGGCGGCAAGATGGCGTGGCACCTGCCCGCCGACCTTCGCCGCTTCAAGCAGCTCACCATGGGCCGCCCGATGATCATGGGGCGCAAGACCTTTGACAGCCTGCCCGCGATCCTCGAAGGCCGGCGCCACATCGTCATCACGCGCGATCCCGAATGGCAGGACGAAGGCGCCGAGCCGGTCGGCACGATCGAGGAAGCACTGAAGCTCGCCAACGCGCCGCATGTGATGGTGATCGGCGGCGCCGAAATCTATCGCCTCTTCCTGCCGCTCGCCGACCGCATCGAGCTGACCGAAGTCGCGCTCGAACCCAAGGGCGACGCGAGCATCGATTATCCCCCCGCCGCCGACTGGCGCGAGACGGCGCGTGAGGACCATCCCGCCGACGAGGCCGGCCGCCCCGCCTACAGCTTCGTCACGCTGGCGAGGAAATAGGCGATGCGCCGCTGGATCATCGGCATCCTGCTCATCGTCGCTCTCGCCGCGCTCGCCTTTTTTGCGCTGGCTCCGGGCATGATCGAACGCGGAATGAATCAGATCGACGGCAAGCCGCTGCCGCAGGTCAGCGCGCGCGCGCAGGCGCTTCACAAGACGCTGACGATCGTCGACCTGCACAGCGATACCCTGCTCTGGAAACGCAGCATCCTCGACCGCGCCGAGCGCGGCCATATGGACCTGCCACGGCTCGAGGACGGTAACGTCGCGCTGCAGGTGCTCGCGAGCACGACCAAGTCGCCCAAGGGGCAGAATTACGACGCCAATAGCGGCGACACCGACAATATCACCAGCCTGGTGATCGCGCAGCTCCAGCCCGTGCGGACGTGGAATTCGCTGCTCGAACGCTCGCTCTGGCACGCCGAAAAGCTGCACCGCGCGGTTGCCGATTCGGCGGGCGCGCTGCGCGCGGTCGATGCGCCCGAGGATCTCGACACGCTGCTCGCCGCGCGCGGGGGCAAGGCGCCGCCCATCGGCGCGATGCTCAGCATCGAGGGGCTGCACGTCCTCGAAGGCAAGCTCGCCAACCTCGACAAGCTTTATGCCGCCGGCTTCCGCATGGCGGGGCTCACCCATTTCTTCGACAATGACCTCGCGGGATCGATGCACGGCCTCAAGAAGGGCGGGCTGACGCCGCTCGGGCGGCAGGTGGTCGAAACGATGGAGGCGAAGGGCATGATCGTCGACATCGCGCATTGCTCGGTCGCCTGCGTCGCCGACATCCTTCAAATGGCGCGCCGCCCCGTGGTATCGAGCCACGGCGGGGTGCAGGCGACGTGCCAGGTCAACCGCAACCTTTCCGACGAACAGATACGCGGCGTCGCCGCGACGGGCGGGCTCGTCGGCGTCGGCTATTGGGACGCCGCGGTCTGCGACACCTCGCCCGCGAGCATCGCGAAGGCGATGAAGCATGTCCGCGACCTCGTCGGCATCCGGCATGTCGCGCTCGGCAGCGATTATGACGGCGCCACGACGGTGCGCTTCGACACGTCGAAGCTGGTGCAGGTGACGCAGGCGCTGATCGACGCGGGGTTCAGCGACGACGAAATCCGCGCCGTCATGGGCGGCAACGCGATCCGCGTGCTGGGGGCGGGGCTCGTGCCCCTCACGCCGCCGCCCTCGATTTCGGCGCCATGATCCGCCTCGACGGCCACGACCGCATCGAAGGGCGCTTGCGCGGCGGGGTGATCGCGCTCGGCAATTTCGATGGCTTTCACGCCGGGCATCAGGCGGTCGTCGGCCGCGCGGTCCATCATGCGAAGGACGAGGGGCTTCCCGCGATCGTCGCGACCTTCGACCCGCATCCGGTGCGCTTCTTCAAGCCCGACGTCCCGCCCTTCCGCCTGACCACGCTCGACCAGCGGCAGGAACTCTTTGCCGAAGCGGGCGCCGACGCGATGCTCGTCTTGCCCTTCGACGCCGCGCTCGCGGGGACGACGGCCGAGGATTTCATCACCGGGCTGCTGCTCGATCGCTATGGCGCCGCGGGGGTCGTCACCGGCGCCGACTTCGTCTTCGGCAAGGGCCGCGGCGGCGATGTCGTGACGCTCGCCGACCATGCGCGCCGCCTCGGCTTCTTCACCGAAATGGTCGCGCCGGTCGACGACGCCGCGGAGGTGATCTCGTCGAGCCGCATCCGCGAGGCGCTGAAGGCGGGCGACTGCGCCACCGCGGCGCGCCTGCTCACGCGCCCCTTCACCGTGCGCGGCACCGTCCAGCATGGCGACAAGAACGGCCGGCTGCTCGGCTTTCCGACCGCCAACCTCGAAATGGGGCAGTATCTGCGCCCGCGCTACGGCATCTACGCCGTTACAGGCCGCCTGCCGGATGGCCGCGTGCTGAAGGGCGCCGCCAATTTCGGTATCCGCCCGAGCTTCGACCCGCCGAAGGAGCTGCTCGAACCGCATTTCTTCGACTTCGCCGAGGATCTGTACGGGCAGGAAATCGACGTGGCCTTCCACGCCTTCATCCGGCCCGAGGCGAAGTTCGAGAATATGGACGCGCTGATGGCGCAGATCGCGGCCGATTGCGACGAGGCCCGCAGGCTATTGGCCGACGTCTGACGACGCAGCTATCATCCCGCTCCCAATTTCTTTGCTCCCGCCCAAATCTGCGCTAAGCGCCGCGACCATGACCGACGCTCTCGACTACCGCGACACCGTCTTCCTGCCCAAGACCGACTTCCCGATGAAGGCCGGCCTGCCGCAGAAGGAACCGCTGATTCTGGCGAAATGGCTCGAGGGCGATCTCGAGGGGCAGATTCGCGAGAGCCGCAAGGGCCGCGACCAGTTCATCCTCCACGACGGCCCGCCCTATGCCAATGGCGACATGCACATCGGCCATGCGCTCAACCATATCCTGAAAGACATGGTCGTCCGCACCCAGACGCTGAAGGGCAAGGACGCGCCCTATGTGCCCGGCTGGGACTGCCACGGCCTGCCGATCGAGTGGAAGGTCGAGGAGCAGTATCGCAAGAAAAAGCTCAACAAGGACGAGGTTCCGGTCGAGGAATTCCGCGCCGAATGCCGCGCCTATGCCCAGCATTGGGTCGACACCCAGCGCGAGCAGTTGAAGCGCCTCGGCATCGGGGGCGACTGGGACCATCCGTACCTGACGATGGATTATGAGGCCGAGGCCACCATCGTGCGCGAGCTGCTCAAATTCGCCGCGAACGACATGCTCTATCGCGGCGCCAAGCCGGTGATGTGGTCACCGGTCGAAAAGACCGCGCTCGCCGAGGCCGAGATCGAATATGAGGATATCGTTTCGACCCAGATCGATGTCGCGTTCGAGATCACGGAAAGCCCGATCGCCGAACTGGTCGGCGCGCATGCGGTGATCTGGACGACGACCCCGTGGACGATCCCGGTCAACCAGGCTTTGGCCTATGGGCCGGAGGTTGAGTATGTGATGGCCGAAGTAGACGGCCGAGGCTATCTGGTCGCTCTGCCGCTATTGGTGGAATTTTCGCGCCGTGCATTTCCGGGCAAATTTGGCATCCGGCCGCAAGAGGATGGCACGGGAGTGATGACCGCGCCTCACATTGTTTGGCAGGGCAAAGGCTCCGACCTCGCCGACTCCATCGCCCGTCACCCGATGCACGCGCTCGGCGGCTTCTTCGCGCGCCCGCGGCCCTTCCTCGCGGGCGATTTCGTCACCACCGACAGCGGCACCGGCCTCGTCCATATGTCGCCCGACCATGGCGAGGATGATTTCGACCTGTGCAAGGCGAACGGGCTCGACCCCGTCTTCGCGGTCGAGGGCGACGGCAAATATCGCGCGGACTGGGGCTGGCTCGGCGGTCAGGGCAGCGTCATCAACCCGAAGTTCAACGCCCCCGACGGCCCGATCTGCACCGATCTGCGCGAAGCCGGCGGGCTGTTGGCCGCCAGCGCCGACTACAAGCACAGCTATCCGCACAGCTGGCGCTCGAAGGCCAAGGTCATCTATCGCTGCACGCCGCAATGGTTCGTGCCGATGGACAAGGTGATGACGCATATCGAGCCCAAGGCGCCGCGCGAGCAGCGCTGGGAGTCCGAAGGCGGCGCGATCAACCCCGCCGAGGAAGGTCTTTGCGACGCGCCGACGCTGCGGCAGGCCGCAATGCATGCGATCGATCGCACGCGCTTCGTTCCCGAAAAGGGCCGCAACCGCATCGGCAGCATGGTCAAGGACCGCCCCGACTGGGTGCTGAGCCGCCAGCGCGCGTGGGGCGTGCCGATCACGCTCTTCGTCGACCGCAAGACCGGTCATTATCTGAACGACCCGATCGTCAACGACCGCATCGTCGCGGCCGTCCGCGAGGGCGGCGTCGACGCATGGTCGGACGCGCGCGCGCAGGAGTATCTCGGCGCTGCCTATGACGCCGCGAACTACGAGCGCATCACCGACATTCTCGACGTCTGGTTCGATTCGGGCTGCACCCACGCCTTCGTGCTGGAAAGCGGCCGCTGGCCCGCGCTCGTGCGCCACGATGGTTCGACGCACAGCGCCGACCTCTACCTCGAAGGCAGCGACCAGCATCGCGGCTGGTTCCAGTCGTCGCTGCTCGAAAGCTGCGGCACGCGTGGGCAGGCGCCGTACAAGGCGGTGCTGACGCACGGCTTCACGATGGATGCCAAGGGCTTCAAAATGTCGAAGTCGCTCGGCAACACGATCAGCCCGATCGACCTGATGCGCGACTATGGCGCCGACATCCTCCGCCTGTGGGCGCTGTCGGTCGACTTCACCGAGGACCACCGTATCGGCAAGGAGATCCTGACCGGCGTCGCCGACCAGTATCGCAAGCTGCGCAACACCTTCCGCTACCTGCTCGGCGCGTTGGAAGGTTTCACCGAAGAGGAACGCGTCACCGACGTTGCGGCGATGCCCGAGCTCGAACGCTATATGCTGTCGCTGCTCGCCGACCTCGATGCGAAGATGGCCCGCGCGGTCGATGATTTCGACTATAACAGCTACACGCGCCTGCTCGCCGATTTCTGCAACGAGGACCTGTCGGCCTTCTATTTCGATATCCGCAAGGACGTCCTCTACTGCGACCTCGGCCCCGCCGCACCCCTCGGCACCGACACGCGCCGCGCCTATCGCAGCGTGCTCGACATCCTGTTCCACGCGCTCGTCCGCTACGCCGCGCCGGTGCTGGTGTTCACCAGCGAGGAAGTGTGGGGCACGCGCTATCCCGACGCGGGCAGCGTCCATCTGCTGGAGTGGCCGGTAATCAACGCCGCGTGGAACGACGCCGCGCTCACCGCCAAATGGGCGGGCGTGCGGACCCAGCGCGAAGCGGTGACCGAGGCGATCGAGCCCTATCGCCGCGAAAAGACGATCCGCTCGAGCCTCGAAGCCGAGGTGACGATACCCGATCCCGCGCTCGACCCCGCGGCGCTCGAAGAGGCGTTCATCGTATCGGTCGCGCGCGCGGGCAACGAGCTGACCGTCACCCGCACCGAAAACCATAAATGCGGCCGCTGCTGGCGCCACCTGCCCGAGGTCGAGACCGACGGCAGCTTGTGCAATCGCTGCGACACGGTATTGACTTCGGCATGAGCAGCACATTTTCGCCCTATCTGCGCTTCGGCCTGATTTTCGCCGCCGCCGCCTTCATCCTCGACCAGATCGTCAAATGGGTCGTCACCGTCCCCCTGTCGCTCGAAGCCAAGGGGCAGATCGAGCTTGCGAGCATCTTCAACCTGACCTGGGCGGAAAATTGCGGCATTTCGCTGTCGATGTTCGCGAGCTGCACCGACACGACGCGCTGGACGCTCGTCGCGGTGACCGGGATCGTCGCCGCCGCGGTCGCCTTCTGGATGACGCGCGAACAGGCGAAGGGCGATGTGATCGCGCTCGCGATGATCCTCGGCGGCGCGCTCGGCAATATCGTCGACCGCGTGCGCTTCGGCTATGTCGTCGACTTCGCCGACCTGCATTTCGGCGATTTCCGCCCCTTCATGATCTTCAACGTCGCCGATGCGTGCATCACGCTCGGCGTGCTTTTGCTGGTTGCGCGCGCGCTGCTCTTGGGCGAAAAGGCCCCAGCCGCGGACGCCACGCCGTCCGCCGAGTAAACGGGGCGCATAGGAGTTTTTTGACGTGAACCGGACCACCGCCATCCTGGCAGCCTCGATATTTGCCACCACCCTGTCGGCCTGCGGGTCGAACAGCCTGTTCAGCCGCGACCGCCCCGACGAGATGATGGTGTCGCGTCAGGCGCCGCTCGTCGTGCCGCCCGATTTCGCGCTGACCCCGCCCGCGCCGGGCACCGCGCGCCCCGGCGGCGAATCGACCGCCGAACAGACGCTGCGCGCGCTCTTCGGCGGCGCGTCGCAGCGCAGCGCGAGCGAGACGCAGATCATCGGCGCCGCCGACGGCCAGCGCGCCGACCCCGGCATCCGCAGCGCGGTCGGCAGCCCCGGCACGCAGGTCGTCGACAAGGGCCTCGTCGTCCGCGACATCCTCGCCGCCCCCGAAGGCGACGGCCGCGACGCGCAGGCCTCGATCCCGGGCGCCTGAGCCAGCCCTCGGATTTCAATAGATCGACGGCCCGGCATCGCCCGGGCCGTTTTCTTTTGCCCGGCGCGGCAGCCATATGTCGCCCCACGCCTTGATCGCGTCATAGGTGGGGCGCAGCGCCTCGCCCGCGGGCGTGAGGCGGTACAGCGCGCGCTTGCCCTCGGGCGGCACCCGCTCGAGGACCCCGGCCGCGACCATCCAGCCGAGCCGCGAGGTCAGCGCGGCGCGCGAAATGTCGAGCCGGCCGAGGAAATCCTCGAAACGATCGATCCCCAGAAACGCTTCGCGCAGGATCAGCAGCACCCAGCGGTCGCCGAGCAGCCGCGACGCGCGGCCGACGGCGCAGGGCGAACGCGAGGGCACATAATCCTTCATAAGTCTGGATTTAAGACTTGACGCCATCACGATGCAAGCGGCAATAAGTCTGTATTGCAGACTTAAAGGGATGGATCATGCGCGGACACCGCTTTGCCAGCAACGACGAGGCTGTCGCCTATATGAAAAGCGTCGCGGTCGATGCGTCGGGCTTTACCGCCTTCCTCGGCGTCGAACCGCTGCGCTGCTTCGATGGCGAGGCCGAATTGCTGCTCGCGCTCCGCCCCGACATGACCCAGCATCACGGCTATGCCCATGGCGCGATCGTCGGGCTGATGGCCGACAATGCCTGCGCCTGGGCGGCGTCGAGCGTCATCGGCGACGTCGTCACCGGCAGCTATACGATCAACTTCCTCGCCCCCGCGCAGGGCAGCCGGCTGCGCGCCAAGGGCAGCGTGGTCAAGGCGGGCAAGCGGCAGGCGATCGTCCGCGCCGACGTCTGGGCCGAAAGCGAAGGCGAGGAACCGCGCCGCTGCGCGATCGCGCAGGCGACGATCGTCCCCGTTGGCTAGCTGAACAGGCTCGACAGCAGGAACATCGCGGCGAGGCTTTCGACCATCGCGCGCGACGCGTGGCCGAACGCTCTGAGGCGCCCGCATTTCAGATGCTGGTTGAACCAGGCGGTCTGCAAAAAGCCGAACCAGAGCAGCGCGAAAAGCACGAGCGCCCCGCCCGCAAGCACCGACCAGTCGTGCGCGAGCTTGATCAGGATCACCGCGCTCCCCAGCATCATCGCCAGCACCGCGGCGACATAGCATTGGCTGTAAAAGGGCGCGCGCAGCGTGTCGCGGTTGACCTGCAATGTCTGCGCGCGGACCATCCGCGTCGCCATCATCACCGGAAACAGGCTGTAGGTGACGATGCGCAGCATGATCAGGTCGGTGTTGGTGCTGACGAAGGCCGACAGCCCGACCTTGCTCGCGACCACCGCGTCATTGCCGACCAGCGCGATCTCGGCGGCGTGGACGATGATCAGCGACAAGAGCAGGAACAGCGGCGGGCTCAGCGTGTCGGTATATTGCTGGTCGCTCGCATCGCCCTGCTCGCTGTCCGAATAATCCATCATCTTGAGCGGGTGCACGAGCGTGCGCCACAAGGTGATCGGATAAAAGACCAGCCACGACATCACCTCGTACAGCAGCTCGTCGAGCGATTGCAGGAGGTTGAAGAAGTTCATGCCGCCGACCGCGCCAGCAACCGACGGCCGTCCGACAGCCAGCGGGCGTAATTGCGCACCGTCGTCGCAGCGTCCCGCGGCCAGTCGGGGAAATCATCGTAACTCACTGCAAAGGCCTTGCAGAAATCGCCGAACCAGTCGCTCTGATTTTCCGGATCGATCGGCATGTCTTCCAGATAATCGTCATCTGGATGCGGCGTGAGCTCGACACCCCAATGGGAATATTCTTCGGTGAATATGGTCCAGACGAACTCGGCGATATCCGGCTCGCAATCGGCGGCGAGCGTGGCGAGAAATTCTTCCCGGCCCGGATTCGGCCGTCGTTCGACCAACGCGAGCGCCTGAATTTTCCATTTTCGGGCCGTGAAAACCCACAACAGCAGATATAGTCCGACGCAGCCAGCGGCGAACCACCAGCCGTTCAAGCGCGCGCGCCCGCTTCCTCGACCCCCGCGCTGTTGTGGCGCAGCGCCTTCAGCACCGTGTCGACAATCTGCGGCGCGTTGAGCCCCGCCGCGTCATATTGCAGTTCGGGCTTGTCCTGGTCCTGAAAGACGTCGGGCAGGCGCATCGTGCGCAGTTTCAGCCCCGCGTCGATCAGCCCCTCGTCGCTCGCGAGCGTCAGCACATGCGCGCCGAGCCCGCCGATGCTGCCTTCCTCGATCGTCACGCAAACCTCGTGCGCGGCGAGCGTCTTGCGAATCAGCTCCTCATCGAGCGGCTTGGCGAAGCGCAGGTCGATCACGCTCGTCGACAGCCCGCGGGCTTCGAGCGTGTCGGCTGCCTTGAGCGCCTCGGCGAGCCGCGTGCCGAGCGAGAAGATCGCGACGGTCTTGCCGCTGCGCACGACCCGCCCCTTGCCGATCGGAAGCTTCTCGGGAACCGCGGGCAGCGCCACCCCGGTGCCGTTGCCGCGCGGATAGCGGAAGGCGATCGGGCCGGCATCATATTCGGCGGCGGTATAGGTCATATGGACGAGTTCCGCCTCGTCGGCGGCCGCCATCACGACAAAATTGGGCAAGGTCGCCAAATAAGTGACGTCGAACGAGCCGGCGTGCGTCGAGCCGTCGGCGCCGACGAGCCCCGCGCGGTCGATCGCGAAACGCACCGGCAGATTCTGGATCGCGACGTCGTGGACGACCTGATCATAGGCGCGCTGGAGGAAGGTCGAATAGATCGCCGCGAACGGGCGCATGCCTTGGGCGGCGAGCCCCGCCGCGAACGTCACCGCATGCTGCTCGGCGATGCCGACGTCGAAGCTGCGCTCGGGATGCGCCTTCGCGAATTTGTCGATCCCGGTCCCCGACGGCATCGCCGCGGTGATCGCGACGATGCGCTCGTCACTCTCGGCAAGCTTCGCGAGCGTTTCGCCGAAGACATTCTGATAGGCAGGCGGTCCGGGAGGCGCCTTGGCCTGCTCGCCGGTGATGACGTCGAATTTCTGGACGCCATGATATTTGTCGGCGGCGGCCTCGGCGGGGGCATAGCCCTTGCCCTTCTTGGTCACCGCGTGGATCAGCACCGGGCCATGCTCGCTGTCGCGGACATTTTCGAGCACCGGGATCAGATGTTCGAGATTATGCCCGTCGATCGGCCCGACATAATAGAAGCCGAGTTCCTCGAAGAGCGTCCCGCCCATCGCCATGCCGCGCGCATATTCGTCGGTCTTTTTCGCCGCCTTGTGCAGCGGCTCGGGTAGCTTGCGCGCAAAGCGCCGCGCGATCTCGCGCAGCTCGACGAACGGCCGCGACGACACGAGCTTCGCCAGATAGGCCGAAAGCCCTCCGACAGGCGGCGCGATCGACATGTCATTGTCGTTGAGGATGACGATCAGCCGGTTGCCCGCCTGCTTGGCGTTGTTCATCGCCTCATAGGCCATGCCCGCCGACATCGACCCGTCGCCGATCACCGCGATCGCGCGTCCCGGCGCGCCGGTCAGCTTGTTCGCGACCGCGAAGCCGAGCGCGGCGCTGATCGAGGTCGAGCTGTGCGCCGCGCCGAACGGATCATATTCGCTCTCGCTGCGCTTGGTGAAGCCCGAGAGCCCGCCGCCGGTCCTGAGCGTCCGGATGCGGTCGCGTCGCCCGGTGATGATCTTGTGCGGATAGCATTGGTGGCCGACATCCCACACGATCTTGTCGCGCGGCGTGTCGAACACATAGTGGAGCGCGGTGGTCAGCTCGACGACGCCGAGCCCCGACCCCAGATGCCCGCCCGTCGTGCCGACCGCCGAGATCATCTCGGCGCGCAATTCGTCGGCGAACTGGCGGAGGTCTTCGGGCTTCAGCTTGCGGAGGTCGGCGGGGACATCCACCGTGTCGAGCAGCGGCGTATGCGGACGATCGGTCATCGCGCTGTCATACTGGTAACCGCCGATAGTGTCGAACGAAAAGGGATCAGTCGCGCTCGCTCGGTTCGCCCTCTTCCTCGCGCCGTTTGGCGGCATCGACCTGCGCATAGAGCCCGCGCACCATCAGGTCGGTGAACACCAGCATCACCCCGACCATGCCGAGAAAAAGCGCCACCGCGACCGCGGGCAGCGGCCCGACCGTCTCGACGCCCTCCTTCTTCATCACCGCCGCCAGCAGCGCGGAGGCGGCCATGAAGCCATAGCCGATCAGGCGCGGAATCCGGCTCATGCCGGGCGAATCCGGGGCAGCCCAAGGGAACCAATGACGGAGCGGGGGAATATGAGAGCGGCGAAGGAGCGTCGTGACATGAAAGCCACATGCGGCGAAATGCGTGCCTCCGCAAGACGAAGCCGTTGCAAAGGCGCGTCGTTTACTTACACCCCCGTAAAGAGGGGTATAGACAAAGAAAATATAGGCGGATGTTTATGCCCGATTTGACCTTGTTGTTCCGCTTGGCCCGTCCGGCCCGATCGCTCCCTCTTCTTGCCGTCTTCGCCCTCGCCGGTCTGGCCGCGCCCGCCGCCGCCGAGGATGCCGCGCTTCCCTATGACCTGCCGGCGATCAGCGACACGACGCTCGCCACCGGCGACGACGAACAGGCTACCGCCCATTTCCAGAACACCGAGATCGACGAGAATATCCTGCTGCCCCCCGCGCGGCCGCAGGACGACGACCCCGAACGCAAATGGTCGCGCGACTATTTCGCGGTCGCCGTGGGCGTTTTGAACACGCCGAAATATAACGGCTCCGACGATCGCCGCACGCTGCCCGCCTTCTATTTTCGCGGACGGGTCAGCGGCTTTTCTTTCTCGACGCGCGGCACCAATCTCGTGGTCGACCTGATCCGCCAGCGGCGGGGGCAAAAGACCGATTTCAAATTCGGCCCGTCGATCAGCCTGCGCGGCGACCGCAGCGGCAAGATCGACGATCCGCAGGTCGCGGCGCTCGGCAAGCGCAAGGTCGCGGTCGAGCTCGGGCTGTTCGCCGGGGTCACCCAGACCGGCGTTCTCACCAGCAAATATGACCAGCTCGGCTTTCGCATGTCGGCGTCGAAGGATGTTTCGGGGCGCCACGGCAGCTGGACGGCGTCGCCGACGATCGATTATGGCACGCCGCTGTCGAAACGCGCCTATATCGGTGTCTCGGCCTCGGTGAATTTCTACGGCAAGGGCTTCGGCCGCTATTATTACGACATCGACGCCGAAGACAGCGCCGCGAGCGGGCTCCCCGTCTATGACGGCGCGGGGCGCAAGGCGACCGCGGGCAAATATACGCTCGGCATCGCGGGCGCCTATTCGCTGTCGGGCGACCTCCGAAAGGGGTTCACGCTGATCGGCGGCGCGCAATATGGCCGCATCGCCTCGCGCTTCGCCAAATCGCCGATCGTCGCGGACGTGGGCAGCGCCGACCAATGGCTTTTCGGCGGTGGGCTCGCTTATCAATTCTGACGGGTTTCGGGCGAAACTAACCGTCGCCCCCGCGAAGGCGGGGGCCGCAGTCGGTTTACGCAACGCCGCTGAGTAAGGCCGCTAACGGCCCCCGCCTTCGCGGGGGCGACGGTCATAGCGAACGTCCGCTCCCTACCCCCCAAAGCCGCCGATCCGCGGCACGCAAAAAGGGCGGCACGCGGCCGCCCTGGATCCCCGCCTTCGCGGGGATGACGCATTTCTCACCCACGCGCTTTCAGCGCGCGGAGAAATGCCTCACTTGATCTTGGATTCCTTGAATTCGACATGCTTGCGCGCACGCGGGTCATATTTCCGCACCGTCATCTTTTCGGTCATCGTGCGCGGGTTCTTTTTCGTGACATAGAAAAAGCCCGTGTCGGCGGTGCTCACCAGCTTGATCTTGACGGTCGTCGGCTTGGCCATGGCCCTGTTCCTCGAAATAACTGCACATCCGCCGGAGCTCCGATGGATGCGGCGGGACTAGGGGCCCCGACGTTGGTGTGAAAAACATAGAGGGCCGCGCACGAGGCGCCGCCCCCAATATCCGGGCGCCTTTGGCGGGATTCGCCCTTTCTGTCAAGCGAAAGCGAAGGGCGGGCGGCAATATCGGCCGCCCGCCCGGGAGGGGTCGGTGGGGGTCTTCAAGCGTTCCGGATCTCGAACCGGACGGTCATCACCTTCCAGCTTTCCTCGGCCACGCCGCCGCGGGTCGCGGGCTTGAAGCGCCATTTGGCGAGCGCGCGGCGCTTCGTCGCTTCGAAAAAGGCCGGGCTGTCGGCGCTGATCAGCTCGACCGCCTTGACGCGCCCGTCGGTGCCGATCAGCACGCGGACCTTCGCCACGCCCTCGATCCCGCCGCGCTGCTCGCGCGCCGGATATTCGGGCTGGAAAGCGTCGGCAAAGCGCGGATCGATGTCGGCGAGCACCAGCTTCGGCGGGGCGGGCGGATCGACCGGCTTCACCGGCGGGCCGGGATCGACGCGCGGCAAGTCGACGATCACAGGCCCCGGCTGCACATAGTCGGGGGCAAGCGGCACCGTCTTGACGAGCGGCTCGACGGTGTCGCTGGCCGAGGAGGTTTTCGGCGTCGGCTGGGCATCCTCGATGACCTCTGGGGGCGGGGGCGGGGGCTTTGGCAGCTCGATGATCGTGCCGATCAGCGGGATGGTCCGCGGCCCGGGCTCGACGACCATCGGCGACAGGGCGACCGCGACGACGAGCGCGGCGGGCAATCCCACGGCGAGCACGGCGGCCACCGGCCGGTGGCGGTTGCCCGCCCCATAGCTGTTGCGCGGTTGCAGGGCTTGATGGGCGCCCGCGGGCGCGGTGGTCGCCTCGGGCGCGGCAACAATCGCCGAAATCAGGGGTATCAAGGTCATGGCATCTCTCCTTGCCTGTCGACCCGGCCCCGCGGCGTTCTGACCGTCGAACCGGCCAGGTCAGGATCACGTGATATTATAACATCACTGACCTTGTCAAGCGGATCGGTAAGCAAGCATCGATCGGCTGGAGCGGCTTGGATCAGGCGCCCGAAAGCCGCGCGACCGCTTCGTCCTTGTCGATCAGCGGCAGCAGTTCGGCCATGTCGGGCCCGTGATCGCGCGCGGTCAGCGCGCGGCGCAGCGGCAGGAAGAGCGCGCGGCCCTTGGCGCCGGTCCTCTCCTTCACCGCGCCGGTGAGCGAATGCCAGGGGTCCGCCGACCAATCGATCGAGGGCGCGGCTTTCGCCGCCGCATCGAGCACCGGCCGGTCGGCGGCGTCGGCGGGCGGCGGCGCGAAGGGGCCGTCGAACACCCCCACCCAGTCGGCCGCCTCGGCGACCGTCATCAAATTCGGGCGAATCGCGTTCCAGCGCGCCTCGCTGATCGCGGCGGGAAGGCGATCGGCGACCGCGGCATAGTCGGTGTGGTGGAGGATCTTCTGATTAATCAGCGCCAGTTCGCTCTCGTCGAAGCGCGCGGGCGCACGGCCGAAGCGCGCGAAGTCGATGCTCTCGATCAGCGGCGCGGGCGTCGTCACCGGTTCGACCGGGTCGCTGGTGCCGAGCCGCGCGAGCAGCGCGACAAGCGCGATCGGTTCGATCCCGTCCGCGCGCAGGCTCGTCATGCCGAGCGAGCCGAGCCGCTTCGACAATTTGCCCTCGGTCCCGACGAGCAGCGCCTCGTGCGCGAATGCGGGCGGCTTCGCGCCGAGCGCCGCGAACATCTGGATCTGCGCCGCGGTGTTCGACACATGATCCTCGCCGCGCACGACATGGCTGATCCCCATCGCGATGTCGTCGATCACGCTCGGCAGCAGATAGAGCCAGCTGCCGTCGGCGCGGCGCACGACGGGGTCGGACATGGTCTTCGGCTCGAAATGCTGCGGGCCGCGGACCATGTCGGTCCATTCGATCGGCGCATCATGGTCGAGCCGGAAGCGCCAGTGCGGCGCGATACCCTCGGGGGCTTGCGTGCCTTCGGGCTTGCGCTCGTAAACCGGGGGAAGCCCGCGCGAGAGCAGGATCTTGCGCCGGATATCGAGTTCCTCGGGGGTCTCGTAACAGGCATAGACGCGCCCGGCCGCCTTCAGTTTCTCGAACTCGCCCTCATAGAGCGCGAAGCGCGCCGACTGCCGCTCCTCGCCGTCGATGTCGAGCCCGAGCCATGCGAGGTCGGCGCGAATGCCCTCGACATATTCCTCCTTCGACCGCTGGAGGTCGGTATCGTCGATGCGCAGCAGGAAACGCCCGCCGTGCTTGCGCGCCCACAGCCAGTTATGGAGCGCGGTGCGGACATTGCCGACGTGCAGGCTGCCGGTGGGCGAGGGGGCGAAGCGGGTGATGACGGTCATGCGCCGCGCCTATAGCCGCATTTGCCCGCGCGGCGATAGCTATGCGCTGCGCCGCGCCGGCCACCAGGCCCAGGCGATGCCGAGCAGCGCGACGATCAGGATGACGCTATATTCCATCCCGTTGCGCCCGCCGCCGACGACGAACCAGCCGGCGGGAAGGTGGACGAGGATCATGCCGAGCGTCAGAATCGCGGCGTGGCCGAGCGCGGCAAGGCTGGTCCAGCGGCGCGTCAGCATCAGCGCCGGGCCGACAAGCTCGTACAGCGTCACCGCCATCGCCCAGCCATAGCCATATGGAAAGCCGAGGCTGTCGAGCCAGATGCCGAACGGGGCAACGAGCCCCGCGGCGAGGCGATAGACGCCGTGGATCAGGATCAGGATCGCGACGGTGATCCGCAGCAGCTCGATAAATTGCCCCGCGCGTTCGGGCGGCGCCTTCGGTCCCAGCAATCCCATTGTGCCTCCCCCTGATTATCCTGTGCGGAACCCGTGCGTGATCGGATAGCGCCGGTCGCGCCCGAAATTGCGCGTCGACAGCTTGACCCCCGGCGGCGCCTGCCGGCGCTTATATTCGGCGAGCATCAGCAGCCGCTCGATCCGCGCCACCGCGTCGCGATCGAAGCCATATCGGGCGACGACGTCGTCGACGCTCGCTTCCTCCTCGACGAGCATGTGGAGCATGCGGTCAAGATCGGCATAAGGCGGCAGGCTGTCCTCGTCCTTCTGGTCGGGGCGCAGCTCGGCGCTCGGCGGCTTGGTGACGATATTGTCGGGCATCACCGGCGTGACGCGGTTGCGCGACAGGCGCGGCACATTTTCGTTGCGCCATTTGGCGATCGCAAAGACCGTCATCTTGTACGCATCCTTCAGCGGATTATAGCCGCCCGCCATGTCGCCATAAATGGTCGCATAGCCGACGCTCATCTCGCTCTTGTTGCCCGTCGTCAGCAGCATCGGGCCGAATTTGTTGCTGAGCGCCATCAAGGTCAGCCCACGGATGCGCGACTGGACATTCTCCTCGGTGATGTCGACGTCTTTGTCGGCGAAGCTGCCCGCGAGCATGTGATCGAAGGCTTCGACCGCGGGGACGATCGGGATCGTGTCGAGCCGGCATCCGATCATCGCCGCGCAGCCCGCGGCATCGTCGAGGCTCGCCTGCCCGGTGAAGCGGCTCGGCATCATCACGCACCAGACCTTGTCGGGGCCGAGCGCGTCGGCGGCGATCGCGGCGCAGATCGCCGAATCGATTCCGCCCGACAGGCCGAGCACGACGCCGGGAAAGCGGTTGCGTTCGACATAGTCGCGCAAGCTGACGATCATCGCGCTGTAGATGTCGGCGGGATGCGCTTCCCATTCGGCGATCGCGCCCGCTTCGCACACCCAGCCATCGGCGCCTTTCGTCCAGCGCGTCACCCGCTCCTCGGCTTCCCAGTCGGTCAGCCGGTGCGCGGTCGTCCCGTCGTCATTGAGGACGAAGGAGCAGCCGTCGAACACCAGCTCGTCCTGCCCGCCGATGCGATTGAGGAAGATCAGCGGCAGCTTGGTTTCGGCGACGCGGCTCGCGAACACTTGGCTGAGCCGGCGCTCGTCCTTGTCGATTTCATAGGGGCTGCCGTTCAGCGAGATCAGCAGCTCGGCGCCCTGCGCGGCGAGATGCCGGCAGACCTTCGGCAGCCACCCATCCTCGCAGATCGGCAGGCCCAGCTTCACCCCGCGCCATTCGACCACGTCGGGGAGCGGACCGGGGGCGAACACGCGCTTCTCGTCGAAGGTGCCGTAATTGGGGAGTTCGTGCTTGCGCCGCGTCGCGACGATTTTCCCGCCGTCGAGCAGCGCGACGATATTGTAGAGGTCAGCCCCGTCCCGCTCGACCGAACCGACGAGCATCGCGGGCCCGCCGTCAGCGGTCTCGGCCGCGAGCTCGGCGAGCAGCTTCGCCGCGCGCTCGGCCAGCGCGGGCTTCAACACCAGATCCTCGGGCGGATAACCGATCAGTTGCAGCTCGGGGTAGAGGATCAGGTCGGCCCCCGCGTGCCGCGCCCGAATGCTGCGCATCGCGTCGGCGTTCGCGGCGAGGTCGCCGACCGTCTGGGTCATCTGCGACAGGACGATGGTGAGCGTTTCGGGCGAGGTCATGCGTTGCCCATATTCCGCCGTCGGTCCCGGAGCAATGGCGGCCAAGCAACTAGACCCTTCCCCTCTCCGCCTGTGATGGCTAAGGGGGCGCGCAATCCCACCCCGCGCGAAAGGGCTTTGCACCTTTATGAAACTCATCTCCGGCAACAGCAACCTGCCGCTGGCCCGCGCGATCGCGGACTATCTCGAACTGCCGCTGACCGACACCAGCGTGCGTCGCTTCGCCGACGAGGAGGTCTTCGTCGAAATCCACGAGAATGTCCGCGGCCAGGACGTGTTCGTCGTCCAGCCGACGAATTTCCCCGCGAACGACAATCTGATGGAGCTGCTGATCATCAACGACGCGCTGCGCCGCGCTTCGGCGAAGCGCATCACCGCGGTCGTTCCCTATTTCGGCTATGCCCGCCAGGACCGCAAACCCGGCCCGCGCACCCCGATCTCGGCGAAGCTCGTCGCGAATCTGATCACCACCTCGGGCGCCGACCGCGTGCTCGCGATCGACCTCCACGCCGGGCAGATTCAGGGCTTCTTCGATATCCCGACCGATAACCTCTACGCCGCGCCGGTGATGAGCGCCGACATTCAGGCGCGCTTCGGCGGCAAGAATCTGATGGTCGTGTCGCCCGACGTCGGCGGCGTCGTGCGCGCACGCGCGCTCGCCAAGCGGCTCGACAACGCCCCGCTCGCGATCGTCGACAAGCGCCGCGAACGCGCCGGCGAATCGGAAGTGATGAACATCATCGGCGACGTTTCGGGGCGCTTCTGCATCCTGATCGACGACATCGTCGATTCGGCGGGCACGCTCTGCAACGCCGCCGCGGCATTGAAGGCCGCGGGCGCCGAGGGCGTCGTCGCCTATTGCACCCACGGCGTCCTGTCGGGCGGTGCGGTCGCGCGCGTCGATGCGAGCGAGCTCACCGAACTCGTCATCACCGATTCCATCATGCCGACCGACGCGGTGAACGACAGCGGCAAGGTCCGCGCGCTCACCGTCGCGCCTTTGCTTGGCGAAGCGATCAAGCGCATCGCCGACGAAAGCAGCGTCTCGAGCCTGTTCGATTGATCGTTCTTAGAGGCGGCACCGGCCCGCTCCCCCTCCCAGCCTCCCATAGGATACCATGTCGGGAGGCTGGGAGGGGGAGCGGGCCGGTGCCGCATTCGTGGGCCGCGTCAGCGCGCGACGAGCGCGCCGACGATATGATCGAGCTGGCGCCGGAACGCCGCGTGATCGGGCACCGCATGAACCAGCCCGCGCGCCGTCCAGCATAGGGCCTGCGCCATGCTCCCCGCGCGCGACACCGCCGAGCCGTGGCCGCTGAGCCGGATCGCCTCGGCCATCGCCGCGACCAGCCGCCGTTCGGCCATGCGCGCCGCGTCGGGCGGATCGCGCTGGAGCATGGCGATGATTTCGGCGCCATGCGGCGAAGCATGAAGCGCCGCCATATGCCGCCCCACCCACGCGTCGAGCGCGTCGGCCAGCCGCTCGGCGAGCGTCTTGGCGGGCTGCTCGATACACGCGAGCGCGGCGGCGAGCGATGTATCGACCAAGCCTTTGGTCGCCCATTCGACCAGCGCGCCCTTCGATCCGAAGCGCAGATAAAGCGCCTGCCGCGACACGCCGAGCGCCGCGGCGACATCTTCCATCGACGCCTTGCGCAGCCCATAGCGCGCGAAGGTCGCGACGATCGGATCGAGAGGAAAATCGCCCGGCACGACGCCGATTTTACAGTTTAGATTATATTTGTAAAATTGATAAAATGGGAGCTCGAAAGCACGCAATAGGCCTGCATGGACTGGCGGCGCGGACCGCGCTGGGCTAGCGCGAAGTCATGTCGATCACCTCCGACCTCGCCCTCGCCAACCGCCTCGCCGACGCCGCCGGCGAAGCGATCCGCCCGCTCTTTCGTTCGAACTGGGTCCACGAGGCCAAGGCCGACGCCTCGCCCGTCACCGAGGCCGACCGCGCCGCCGAAGCCGCGATGCGCCGCCTGCTCGATGCCGAGGCGCCGCGCGACGGCATCATCGGCGAGGAATATGGCGCCGAGCGCCCCGAAGCCTCGCGCCAGTGGGTGCTCGACCCGATCGACGGCACCGTCAGCTTCATGGCGGGCCGCCCGATCTTCGGCACGCTGATCGCGCTGCTGCAGGACGGCTGGCCGGTCCTCGGTATCATCGACCAGCCGATCGCCGGCGAACGCTGGGTCGGCGCGCTGGGGCAACCGACCCTGTTCAACGGCGCCCCGGCGCGCACGCGCGCCTGCCGCAACCTCGCCGACGCGGTACTCGCGACGACGGGGCCACAATATTTCAGCGATCACGACGGCGAGCATTTCATGGCGCTCGCGGCGAAGACGTCGCACAAGCGGATGGTCTTCGGCGGCGATTGCTATAATTATGGCCTGCTCGCGAGCGGGCATATCGACCTGGTGGTCGAGGCGGGGCTCAAGCTCCACGACTTCGCCGCGCTCGCGCCGATCGTCGAGGGCGCGGGCGGCACGATGTGCGACTGGAACGGCGACCCGCTCAGCGCCGACAGCGGGGGGCATGTGATCGCGCTCGGCGATCCGGCGCGGCTCGAGGATGTGATCGAGGGGCTCGCCTGCCACCATTGAGGCCGGGACCCCGGAAAGGAGAGACGACATGGCTTATCAAGGCAGCTGCCACTGCGGCGCGGTGACCTATAGCGTCGAGGGTGACATTCCCGACACGGCGATGAGCTGCAACTGCTCGCACTGCCGACGCAAGGGTTTTTTGCTCAGCTTCGTTCCGATCGACCAGTTCCGGCTGGAGAGCGGCGCCGAGCGGCTGACGTCGTACAAGTTCAACAAGCATAATATCGACCATCAATTCTGCGACGCGTGCGGGTGCCAGAGCTTTTCGGTGGGCACCGGCCCCGATGGATCGAAGATGGCGGCGGTGAACCTGCGCTGCGTTCCGGGCGCCGATCTCGACGCGCTGAATGTCCAGAAGGTCGACGGCGCGAGTTTCTGATCCCACAACGCTTGCATTTCCGGGCGAATCCACCTAAGCGCGCCGCTTCCGATTGTGTCGGCTGGCTGAAAGGGCTGCCAGGCCGATACGCAAACGGACTTCAAAGGAGACCAAAATGCCCAAGATGAAGACCAAGAGTGGTGTGAAGAAACGCTTCAAATTCACCGCTTCGGGCAAGGTGAAGCACGGCGTCGCCGGCAAGCGCCACCGCCTGATTTCGCATAACTCGAAATATATCCGCACCAACCGCGGCACCAGCGTGCTCAGCGATTCGGACGTGGCCCATGTGCGCCTCTGGGCGCCCTACGGTCTGAAGTAAGGAGCGCTAGACCATGTCACGCATCAAACGCGGCACGACCACGCGTGCCAAGCACAAGCGGATTTTGGATCAGGCGAAGGGCTATTATGGCCGTCGCAAGAATACGATCCGCATCGCCAAGCAGGCGGTCGAAAAGGCCGGCCAGTACGCGTACCGCGACCGCAAGGTCAAGAAGCGGAGCTTCCGGGCTCTCTGGATCCAGCGCATCAACGCCGCGGTCCGCGCCGAAGGCCTGACCTATTCGCAGTTCATGCACGGCGTGAAGCTCGCCGGCATCGACCTCGACCGCAAGGTCATGGCCGACCTCGCGATGAACGAAGGCGGCGTGTTCACCGCGATCATCGCGCAGGCAAAGGCGGCGCTGCCCAAGGCAGCCTGACGCTTTAAGCCAAGGCGAACAAGAAAAAGGGCGGTCCCGACGGGGCCGCCCTTTTTCGTTGGGTGCCTGCAAGCGACCGAAATCAGCCGTCGCCCCCGCGAAGGCGGGGGCCGCTAGCGGCCTTACTCGGCGGCGCCCGGGTAAACCGGCAGCGGCCCCCGCCTTCGCGGGGGCGACGGTTATGTGGAACGTCCGCTTCCCACCCCAAACCAGCCATCCACCCTCAATCCAACCCCGCCGCCCGCATTCGTGCCGTCATCGCGGCGACGAACGCGCGCACCGACGGCAAGCCCGCGCGCGACGGCTCGAACAGCAGATGGACCGGCAGCGGCGGCGGCGCTTCGTCGGCCAGCAAGGATATGAGCCGCCCCGCGTCGATCGCTTCGGCGAGCTGGTAGCTCAGCAAATTTGCGATCCCCAGCCCTGCCTCGGCCGCCGCGAGCACGCTATCGACGGTGTTGAGCACGAGCCGCGGCGGCGCGTCGAGCCGCCAGCGCCGCGACGCGAATTGCCATTCGGCCGTCCAGCGCGGCCCCATCGTGCCGATCAGCTCGTGGCCCACCAGATCCGCGACCGCCGCCGGCGCCCCGCGGCGCGCGAGATAGGCGGGGCTCGCGACGAGCATCTGGCGCACCCGGCCGATCCGCTTCGCTTTCAATGTCGAATCGGCGAGCGGTCCGATCCGCACCGCGACGTCGATCCCCTCCTCGACGATCCGCACATTGCGGTCGATCAGCATCATGCGCACGGCGAGGTCGCGATGCTGCGCCATCAGCTCGCCCACGACCGGCAGAACATGCAGCCGCCCGAACATGACGGGCGCGGTCAGGTGCAGCTGCCCGCGCGGTTCGGCCTCGGCACCGCGCAACGCGCGCTCGGCGCCCGCCAGCTCGGCGAGGATGCGCCGCGCCTGCTCCAGAAAGGCCGCGCCCGCATCGGTCAGTGCGACCGCGCGCGTCGAACGGTGAAACAGGCGCGCGCCCAGCCGCGCCTCGAGCGCCGCGATCCCGCGCGTCACCGCGGGCGGCGAGCTGCCGAGCTTGCGCGCCGCCGCGGCGAAACCGCCCTCGCTCGCGACCGCGACGAACATTTCGAGCGTGGTGAGGCGATCCATGATTGTTCCACTATGCGGAATTAACTCATTCGACCTTCGCCGATTAACGCTCAGGCTGCAATGCTCTAGCGACGGGCCCGCAAAGGAGCGGACGATGGCGCGAAATTACCGGCACACTTTGTTCAACGACGCGGTGAAGGCGCTGCAGGAACGCCATGGCTCGCGCGCCGCCTATGTGAAGATGGACGCCGGCGCCGACGGCACCCCCGATGCGCTGACCGCCAAGGAGCTCGATTACATCGCGCTCCGCGACAGCTTCTATATGGCGAGCGTCACCGCCGACGGCTGGCCTTATATGCAGCATCGCGGCGGCCCCGCGGGCTTCCTCCGCCATATCGCGGGCAACCGCATCGGCTTCGCCGACTATCGCGGCAACCGCCAATATATCAGCACCGCCAACCTGACGGGCAACGACCGCGTCTCGCTCTTCCTGATGGACTATCCGAACCGCGACCGGCTGAAGCTCGTCGGCCATGCGGCAATCGTCGAACTCGCCGACGATCCCGCCGCGGTCACCGCGCTGATGCCCGCCGGTTATCGCGCGACGCCCGAGCGCGCCTTCTTCATCGACGTGATCGGCTGGGAGTGGAACTGCTCGCAGCACATTACCCCGCGCTTCACCGAGGCCGAGATTTCCGCCGCGGTCCGCCCGATGGCGGCCGAAATCAACCAGCTGCGCGCCGAAATCGCGGCCTTGCGCGCGGCCTCTTCCGGAGACGCCCAATGATCACCCTCTATGGCACGCCGCTGTCGGGCAACACGCACAAGGTCCGCATCGCGCTCGCCCTCCTCGGCCTGCCGTGGGACGAGCGGCTCACCGACGCCGCGGCGCGCCAGTCGGACGCCTTTCGCGCGCTGACCCCGATGGCGCAGATCCCGCTCTACGTCGAAGGCGATTTCAGCCTGCGCGACAGCCAGGCGATCCTCGTCCTGCTCGCGGCGCGCCACCGCCCGGGCGACTGGGACGGCCGTACGCCCGAAGAACGCGGCGAGGTCGCGCTCTGGCTTTCGCACGCCGCGAACGAGATCGCGAACGGCCCCGCCACACTCCGCCTCGCGCGCAAATTCGGCCTCGACATCGCCGAGGAACATGCCGCCGCTGTCACCGCGCGGTTCCTTCCCGTGATCGACGCGCATCTCGAACGCCGCGACTGGCTCGCCGGTGGCCGCCTCACCATCGCCGACATGGCGGCGAGCCCTTATCTGGCGCTGATGGGCGATGCGGGCATAGACATCGCCGCGTGGCCCGCGATCCATGCCTGGACCCGCCGGATCGCCGCGCTGCCCGGCTTTCCCGCCATGCCGGGCTGGCCCGCCGAAGGCGCCGCATGATGCCCTACGTCCATATCAAGATCACCCGCGAGGGGGCGACGGCCGAACAAAAGGCCGAACTGATCGCCGGCGTCACCGATCTGCTCCGGCGCGTCCTCGACAAGAACCCGGCGACCACCGTCGTCACCATCGACGAGGTCGAGACCGCCAATTGGGGATTGGGCGGATTGCCAATCCTCGACTATCGCGCCGCACAGGCCGCCAAGGAGACCCAGCGATGACCGCGAACAATGCCGCCCCCGCCTTTGCCACGATCATGTTCCTGACCGGGGTCGGCATTCCGATCCTCGCCGCCCTGAACGGCGGGCTCGGCGCGCGGCTCGAAAGCCCGATGGCGGCCTCGGTGATTCTCTTCACCCTCGGCCTGCTCATCGCGGTCACCGGCGCGATCTTCACCGGCTCGCTCGGGCAGGTGCGGCTGTCGTCCGACATTCCGGCGCATTTCTATTTCGGCGGCGCCTTCATGGCCTTCTACGCGATCGCGGTGACCTTCATCGCGCCGCGCTTCGGGGTCGGCAACGCGATCTTCTTCGTGCTCGTCGGCCAGCTGATCAGCGCGGCGACGATCGACCATTTCGGCCTGTTCGGCGCGATCCGCTCGGCAATCGACGCGAAGCGCGTTGCGGGGATCGCACTGATGATCGCGGGCGTGTATCTGGCGCGTCGCACGGGTTGAGGGGTGGGTTCGGACGAACCTAGCCGTCGCCCCCGCGAAGGCGGGGGCCTTTGTCGGTTTACGCGACGCCGCCGAGTAAGGCCGCTAGCGGCCCCCGCCTTCGCGGGGGCGACGATTTCTGAGTATTCGCCTACCTTTCCTCACATATGCGCGGTCACCTCCGGCGGGTTCCACCAATTGTTGCCCGCGCCGTCCATATGGCTCACCGGCAGCTCCGCCATCTCGGCGGGGGTCAGATCGTCGAGGCACGCGATAGCGACCGAATAATAGGCGCCGCCGATCTCCTCGACATAGCCATGGCCGAAGGACGACACGCCGCACGTCTTGCAGAAGACATGATGCGCGCTGTTCGACCCGAACTGATAGTCGGCGAGCGCCGCCGGATCGGTCAGCAGCCGAAAGGCGTCGGGCTTGATCTGCGCGCTCCAATTGCGCTTCTTGGTGCAGATCGAGCAATTGCACTTACCCGTCCCCGCTTCGAGATCGAGGTCGGCTTCGAACTTGACCGCGCCGCAGTGGCACGAACCATGATGGGTCTTGAGCATCGCAAATCCTCCGGTTGCCGGCGCCGTCCTTGGCGCCCTTCACCCGAAGCGATGTAGCCCGCCCCCCTGACAGATATTGTCAGGAGGCGGCATCGTAACCGCTCTGCCGCCACCAGTCGGCCATCAGCACCGCGCGGCGGCGCCCGAAACCTTCGTCGCCGATCCGCGCCGCAGCGATGCGGTCGATGCGAAAGCTGCGGAAATCCTGCCGCAGCAGGCACCAGGCGGCGATGATCTGCTTCTCTTCGAAATAGGCGAGCGCCGCGGGCCAGATCGCGCGCGCCGTCGCCGTGCCGCTTTCGTCGGCATAGTCGATGTGCAGCACCTTCTCGGCGCGCATCGCCTCGCGCACCGTCGCGAGCAGCGGCGCGTCGGTTTCGCGCCAGCGGCTGTTGACCGGCCACAGCCCCGCCTCGTCGATCCGCTGCTTGAGTTCGTCGGGGCTCGCCGCGGCGATCTTCGCGAGCGCCAGCCCCGCCGCGCGCGACAGCGACCCGTCCTGCCGCCCCTCGACCCAGCGCGCGCCCAAAACCAGCGCCTCCAGCTCGTCGGCGGTGAACATCAGCGGCGGCAGGAAAAACCCCGCGCGCAGCACATAGCCGACCCCCGCTTCGCCCTCGATCGGCGCGCCGAGCGCGATCAGCGTCTGGATGTCGCGATAGAGGGTGCGCACCGACACGCCCTGTTCCTCGGCCAGAACCTCGGCGGTCACCGGGCGCCGGCGGCGGCGCAGGCCGTCGATGATCGCGAAGAGCCGCGCCGTCTTGTCCGCCATGATGTCCTTCGTCCGTCAGCGCCGCCGATAGGTCCAGCGGCGCGGCTTCGCCCCGTCGATCGCCGAAATCGTCGCGGTCAGCGTATCGCCGTCGCGGGCATAGTCGATGCGCTGCGGAAAATCATGCGCCGGATTCTCGAAGGTCGCGCGCGTTGCCCCATGCGCCTTGGCCTGCCGCACCAGCCGGAACGCGACCGGCGCCCCGCCCTCAGGCATCGCGATATAGGAAATCGCGCCATCGTCGCCGCGCGCGATGCGGATGAATTCATATTCGCGCAGGGCCTCGCCGCGCCCCGACCGGCTATGCCCCAGCATCATCCCGCCGCGCGGGGGCGTCCAGCGCTCTTCGGTCCAGCGTTCGCCCTCCTCGCTCACCCAGTCGCCCGCGAGCCAGCCGAGATCGTCCACGCTCGCCGCCGGGCTCGCCGCCACCAGCAATGTCGCCAACACCGCCGCGATCATCCGCATGGCCCTCTCCCTCTCGCCGCCTTTTACCACCGCGCCGTCCCCATCATCAATGGACAGCGCACCCCCCGCCGCCTATAAGCCGGTCATCCCCGGGGAGCCTGTGTGCAGAAACAGGTTGAGAGCGGAACAGCCCGCGACCCGTTGAACCTGATCCGGGTAATACCGGCGGAGGGAGGGTCGGCGTTCCGAAAGCCGGAATCCCCATTCTCGCTCCGGCATTGATATGGAGCGACTGCACATGGCCGACATCGACTCGAAGTTCGAATTCGCAACCCCCATCGGCGTCACCACCGGCCCGATCCGCGGCAGCCGCAAGATCCATGTCGCGGCGCAGACCGGCAGCGGCATCCGCGTCGCGATGCGCGAGATCGACCTCGACCCGCATTCGGGCGAGCCCCCCGTCCGCGTCTACGACACCAGCGGGCCTTATACGGACGCCAACGCCACCATCGACATCAACGCCGGCCTCGCCGAACTCCGCCGCGAGTGGATCTTCGGCCGCGGCGACGTCGAGGAAGTCACGCAGCGCGAGGTGAAGCCCGAGGATAACGGCCAGCTCGGCCCCGACCGCAGCGGCGGCGTCCCCGCCTTCCCCAACGTCAGGAAGAAGGTGCTCCGCGCCAAACCCGGCCAGAACGTCAGCCAGATGCACTATGCCCGCCGCGGCATCATCACGCCCGAGATGGAATATGTCGCCGAGCGCGAAAATCTCGGCCGCGCGCGCCTCGCCGAATATAAGCGCGACGGCGAAAGCTTCGGCGCCAGCATCCCCGATTACGTCACCCCCGAATTCGTCCGCGACGAGGTCGCCCGCGGCCGCGCGATCATCCCCAGCAACATCAACCACCCCGAGAGCGAGCCGATGGCGATCGGCCGCAACTTCCTCGTCAAGATCAACGCCAATATCGGCAACAGCGCGGTCGCGTCCGACGTCGCGAGCGAGGTCGACAAGATGGTCTGGTCGATCCGCTGGGGCGCCGACACCGTCATGGACCTGTCGACGGGGCGCAACATCCACGACACGCGCGAATGGATCATCCGCAACTCGCCCGTCCCGATCGGCACCGTCCCCATCTATCAGGCGCTGGAGAAGGTCGGCGGCATCGCCGAGGACCTGACCTGGGAAATCTTCGCCGACACGCTGATCGAGCAGGCCGAACAGGGCGTCGACTATTTCACCATCCACGCCGGGGTCCGTCTGCCCTACGTCCCCCTCGCGGCAAAGCGCATGACCGGCATCGTGTCGCGCGGCGGCAGCATCATGGCGAAATGGTGCCTCGCGCATCACAAGGAAAGCTTCCTCTACGAACGCTTCGACGAGATTACCGAGATCATGAAGGCCTATGACGTCGCCTACAGCCTCGGCGACGGCCTGCGCCCCGGCAGCATCTACGACGCGAACGACGAGGCGCAGTTCGCCGAGCTCTACACGCTCGGCGAGCTCACCAAGCGCGCCTGGGCGCAGGATGTGCAGGTGATGATCGAGGGGCCGGGCCACGTCCCGATGCACAAGATCAAGGAGAATATGGACAAGCAGCTCGAGGCGTGCGGCGAGGCGCCCTTCTATACGCTCGGGCCGCTCACCACCGACATCGCGCCCGGCTACGACCATATCACCAGCGGCATCGGCGCCGCGCAGATCGGCTGGTACGGCACCGCGATGCTTTGCTACGTCACGCCCAAGGAGCATCTGGGCCTGCCCGACCGCGACGATGTGAAGGTCGGCGTCGTCACCTACAAATTGGCAGCCCACGCCGCCGACCTCGCCAAGGGCCACCCCGCCGCGCAGGTCCGCGACGACGCGCTATCGAAAGCGCGCTTCGAATTCCGCTGGCGCGACCAGTTCAACCTGTCGCTCGACCCCGACACCGCCGAGCAATATCACGACCAGACGCTACCGGCGGAAGGCGCCAAGTCGGCGCATTTCTGCAGCATGTGCGGCCCCAAATTCTGTTCGATGAAGATCAGCCAGGAAGTCCGCGACTTCGCGAAGCTGCAAAATCAGGACAGCGCGGGCTTCATCGCCGCCGAAAAGGCGGAGAAAGGCATGGCGGAAATGAGCCAGGTCTATGAGGACACGGGGCGGGAGCTGTATATGGGCGCGGGTGGGCGGGAGCATGATTGAACTCGCCACCTTCGGCAGCGTTAGCCAGCCCACTAATCTGCCAAGCCCAACGTGAGCGCTCCGCCAGCGGGTTCGTCGAACCGCTGGTGGAGAACGCCGTGCTCCGTTGAGCAAGCGTTGAATGAAAATCCATAGAAATTCGCCAATTATGGCGAAATCAGATCGATACGACTGCATCCCCGATCCCCGGTAGCGTGAATCCTGCAACGGGTGCAATGCGGCGGGGATCAAGAGATTACGGATAAACCGTAAATTGATATCGGATCGAAGCGACCCAAACTCCTAATTTATATTATTGATTTTCAAGAATTTATATTTTCATCAAATAGGTTTCTTGCTCTCAGAACGTGGCAATCGTAGAGAGTTCAGCCATATACCAAGCCCAACGTGAGCGCTCCGCCAGCGGGTTCGTCGAACCGCTGGTAGAGAACGCCGTGCTCCGTTGAGCAAGCGTTGAATGAAAATCCATAGAAATTCGCCAATTATGGCGAAATCAGATCGATGCGACTGCATCCTCGATCCCCGGTAGCGTGAATCCTGCAACGGGTGCAATGCGGCGGGCTTCATAAGATTACGGATTACACGTAAAAACGATCCAATATTCTTCGATTTGTGACCCAAAGCCCTTAAATCGGTCGATGAATTTTTGACTATGCCACGGTAAATTTCATGTTCTGACGTTGCAGTCGCACCGAGAAGAATTGGAAGAACGGAATTTTTTGCATAACCATCGGAAAATATCGAAAAATTATGAAATTCCATTGCACTTTGCATCTCCTAAGTTTTATATGCTTTGAAGGATTACCTTTTTTATGCTCTTGACAAAATTTCCGACTCGATCCACGTAAAGTGAGAACAGGAGGGAATCCGATGAATCAGGCAAAAATCTCGATACAGCACGGCGCGACGAGCCTCAGCGCGGAAGGGTCCGAAACTTTTGTGAAGGAAGCCATGCATCTGTGGGACAAGCTAATAGAGCAGCCCGCGCCCGCATTTGTTCATCCGCAGAGTTCGGCGCAGCCCGAAGTGGCGGCAACAACCGCGCCCAAAAGTGCCTCGTCAGCGGGGCTGCTTGAGTTTGATAACGTCTTCGACACGGCAGACGAAAAAATTAAAATTATCGCGGCAATTAATGGGAAAAGTAAAGCTGAACAAACCAGAAATGTTGCGCTTCTTACGCTCTTCGCTCACTATGTTGATGGGAAGGAAGTTATTCCTTCCGAACTCATTCGCAATGCTTGCGTGGATCAGGGATGCTATGATTCTACCAATTTCGCAGGCTACTTGAAGAGCCTAAAATCATTCGTTGTCATGAACACGAAGAGCGGTGGTCAGTACGACATCAAGTTGACAGCACCTGGCCGAAAGCGTGCGCGCGAATTAGCTGAAGAGCTTCAAAAGGGGGATGAATGAAACAAGAAAATCTCCTGCCCGATCTTCCCGATGCCCTGCGTCTTGAGTTGTTCAACGAGTTCTCCGAACTCGGCCAGAACTTCAACGAGGGAAGATGGAGAGCGTGCGGCTTGAATGCAGGGCGGTTTTGCGAGGTCGCATATTGCGTCGTGCAAGGCATCGCCAACCAAGCCTATGCAGCAAAAGCCTCGAAGCCACAGAACTTCAGAGATGCATGTAAACAGCTGGAGAATGTTAGCTCGCTTCCGAAAAGCTTTCGGTTCATTCTCCTACCTCTGTTGACTGCGCTGTATGAGGTGCGAAACACCAGAGACATCGGTCATGTAGGGAGCGACGTCGATCCGAGCTTTATGGATGCGAGCGTTGTTATGGCAAATGCAAAATGGGTAGTGGCTGAAATCATTCGGCATTCCCATGACCTTCCTTCGGCCAAAGCTCAAAGTATCGTTGATTCTCTTAGCCAATACTCGTCGCCGCTTGTATGGTCTGATACAGACGTGCGACGTGTCTTGGATCACAATCTATCGTTGGATCAGAAGATCTTAGTGCTTCTATCTTCCGCCGGCGGCCGAGCAACGCGATCAGAGCTATTCGATTGGTTGGATGAGGCAAGCAAATCCACTTTCAATCGACGTATATCGACATTGCATAACTCGCGATGTATCGAGGCAAAGGCTTACGGTTCCACCATTCAAATTCTGCCGCCGGGAATCCAGCGTATATCCGATATGGAACGAGGGAATACGGCTATCGCGGCATAAAGGATGCGCTAGGATTACGGTGATATTCTATTAAATCCCCAAATTTCGGCCTGAACGGAGCGGGCAATCGTACCCACCCCCACACCATGCTACACTCCCACCCATGCGCGCCCGGAACCCCCTCTACGTCATGGCCAAGCCGCCGCCCGAGGTGCAGGCGCAGATCGCCGCGCTGCCGCGCAACGACCCTTCGCGCGGGGTCGACCTCCTCCATGTCACGCTCATCTCGCTCTACGACCTGCACCATGTGCCGCCCGAGTGGCTGCCCGCGACCGTCGCCGCGCTCGACAGCTTCGTCGCGGCGCCCTTTCCGCTCCGCTTCGACCGGATCGAGAACCGCAAGGCGGTGACGCTGCGCACGCGTGGGTCCCTGGCCGAGGCGCGGGCGTTCCAGAAGGCGCTGGTGAATCATCTGCTCGCGGCGAAGGCGCCGATCATGGACGGCACCACCCCCGAACCGCACATCACGATCAACTATCGCGGCGACCGGCTGAACGCACAGAAAATGCCGCCGATCGAATGGACGGTCCGGGAAATATTCCTGGTCGAAAGCGTTGTCGGCAAGACCACCCATATCGAGCACGGTCGCTGGGCGCTCACGCCGCCCCGCGACTGAGCGCCGCGCAGCGAAAGAGGAGCGTAGCCATGACGACGATCACGATCGGCAAACCCGCGGACAAGGCGCGGCTGCTCCACACGCTGGTGCTCGGCTTCTCCGCCGACCCGGTCGCGCGCTGGGCCTCGCCCGACGCCGCGACCTATATGAGCCGCCGCCACGAATTTTTCGGTGCCTTCGGCGGCGCGGCGTTCGATCATGGCACCGCGTTCGTCGCCGACGACGGCGCGGCGGTCGCGACCTGGCTGCCGCCGGGGGTCGAGCCCGACGGCGAGGTCATGGCCGCGATCATGGACGAACAGACGCCGCCGCACCGCAAGGCCGAAATGGACGACCTCGTCGAACAGATGGACCGCTTTCACCCGAAGGAGCCGCACTGGTATCTGCCGCTGATCGCCGCCGATCCGGCGCATCGCGGCCGCGGGCTCGGCACTGCGCTGATGGAGGCGGCGATCGCGCGCATTGACGCCGACGGCCGCCCCGCCTGGCTCGAAAGCTCGAACCCGCGCAACATCCCGCTCTACCGCCGCTTCGGCTTCGAAAGCATCGGCGAGATCCGCACCGAAACCTCGCCGCTGCTGACCCCGATGCTCCGGCCGGGGCGGGGATAAAGCGCGAAAGGATTGCCCCATGTCGCACCCCTCGAACATCGTTTACTGCACCGGCCCCGGCGACCCGCACGCGCTCGACGGCATTTCGCGGCGCCACCGCAGCGGCGATCTCGACACGCTCTGCCCCGTCTGCCTCGGCTATGGTCAGTGGAACACCCAGATCGACCTTGTCAGCCACCGCTCGATCCGCCACGCCTGCCCCAAATGCGACGGGCGCGGCTGGATCGAGACCGGCGACGACATGGTCCCCTCGCACGACATCGAGCGCAGCGCCGAAGGCCATCCGGCGTGGACGGTGCGGCTCGACCCGTCGGACGACCGCGAATGACGTGGGCTCCGGTCCGCTTCGCCCTGCTCCTGTCGCTGGCCGCGCCGGCGGCAGCGCAAGCAGAAACCGAGAAGCCGGCGGCGACCGCACCCGCCGCGCAGCCGCTCTTCGCGCTCATCCTCGCCCCCGGCCCGGCGTGGAAGCCGGGCCGGCCCTTCGCCGAACAGGGGCTGCGGCCGCATTTCGATTACTGGATGGCGCTGTTTCGCGCGGGGCGCATCGCGAGTGCCGGCCCCGTGGGGACCGACGGCGGGCTCGTCCTGCTGCGCGCGCCCGATCAGGCTGCGGCCGACGCGATCCTCGCCGCCGACCCGGCGATCGTCGCGGGCATCTTCACCGGCACCGTTCGCCCCTATGCCCCGCCGATGGTCGATGCGGGCGTCCTCGGGTCCGCACGCAATTAACGCGCCGTCGAGGCGCCCCGGGGTATATTTTCACCGAAGGCGAATGACCGCTTCCGACTTCGGCCAGCGGGGCGCGGCTCGACTTCAGGATGCGTCGCCGATAGGCTGGCGTCCCTTGTCGATATGGGAGAGTGACGATGCGGAAACAAAGCTGCCTGAAGGGCGGGCTCATGGCGGGCGCGTTGCTGGCCCTCGCGGCGTGCGGCAAGGCCGAAGCGCCAGCCGCGCCCGAAAGTGCCGCGCCCGAAAAATCGGTGCTCGCGGAGGGCCCCGCGGCCGAGATCAGTAGCGTCGCCGCCGCCGACTTGCCGCAGGGGGTGCGCGATGCCGTGCTCGCGCGCGTGCCGGGCATGAAAATCGCCGAGGCCGAGCGCAAGGAACGCGATGGCAAGCTCTTCTACGACGTCGAGGGAACGCGCCCCGACGGCAGCCCGGTCGAACTCGACCTGATCGAGGAGGCGGAGGCATTTCGCGTCGTCGAGATGCAGCGCGACATCGCCTGGGCCGACGCCCCCGCGCCGGTGCGCGCCGCCGCGGCCGCCCCGGACGACGCCTTCACCCCCGCGCGCGTCATCGAAAGCACGCAGGAGGACGGCACCATCGTCTATGAACTCTTCGCCCCGGGCAAGGCCGACGAGCCCGCCGCCGAGGTGAACTGGAAGGACGGCAAGGCGGTGCTGCGAACCGAACGCAACGAATATTGATGACCGACGCTCCCCATGGCCCCGATGCGGGCGCGACCTTCTACCACGGCACGCGCGC
This sequence comes from Sphingopyxis sp., assembly GCF_035686825.1. Lineage (GTDB taxonomy): Bacteria > Pseudomonadota > Alphaproteobacteria > Sphingomonadales > Sphingomonadaceae > Sphingopyxis. The sequence goes on from NZ_DASRYZ010000002.1 coordinate 360,138, forward strand.
CGACCTCGCCGTCGGCGACCTGCTCGCCGCGGGCTGGAACAGCAATTACGGCACCGACAAGCCGCTGTCGTGGATCTATTTCTCGGCCGCGCTCGAATCGGCGATCTGGGGCTGCGAGCTCGCGGCGGGAGCGGGGCGCGAGCGCATCTATATCGTCGAGCCGACCGGCGACTGGTTCGACGACCCCAATCTCACCGACAAGAAATTCCCCGGCAACCCGACGCGCAGCTACCGCAGCCGCGCCCCGCTCCGCGTCATTGGCGAGGTCGAAAGCTGGGAGCCGCATGCGCCCGAGGTGCTCGCCGCGATGAAGGATGGCCTCGCGAAGCTGAAGGCCGAAGGGAAGGACGTGATCATCGACTGATGCCGCGATATTTCGTCCGAAAGAAACGGAGAGAATAGCCCATGCCCTCCCCCATCCGCATCTTCACCCTCGCCGCGTTTCTCGCGCCAATGCTCGCGCTGGCGCCCGCCGCCGCTGCCACGCAACCCGACGCGCCCGCGCCGCTGCAGCAACTCCGCATCTATGAAATCCCGCGGACCAACGAAGGCGTGTTCCACGACCGCTTCCGCGATCACGCGCTGCGCATCATGGCGCGCCACGGCTTCGCGGTGCGCTCGATCTGGCGCAGCGAGCATGAGGGCAAGGTCGAGTTCGTCTATCTGCTCGACTGGCCCGACGCCGCCACGATGAAAGCGGCGTGGGCCGCCTTCATGGCCGATCCCGAATGGGCGGCGATCAAGAAGGAGACGGGCGCGCAGCACGGCAGCTTCGTCGACGCGATTTCGGACCGCACGCTTGAACCCGTGCCTTACTCGCCCGACCGGGCGGGCGCGGGCGGCTAGGGGCCAATCGACGGAACCGGACCGCGCCTTCGCGGGTCTATCATACAGAGGGGCCATTCGCATGCCGCCGCTTGGCCCGGCACGCGATCCGAATGGAGTGATGTCGATGAACAAGCTCATGATCCTGCCCCTCGCCGCCGCGACCGCGCTCGCCGGCTGCGCCTCGACCGGCGGCTATGGCGGCGGCTATGACGATGGTGGCTACGGCTATTACGACCGCAGCTATTACGACCAATATGGCCGCTATGACTGGGACCGGCCCGATCCGCGCCACGACGGCTATTATGCCGATAATTATTATCGCAACGACCGCCGTTACCGCGAGCGCCGCCTGTCGAATAACGACCGCGTCTATCGCGGGCGCGACGGCAAATATTATTGCCGCCGCAACGACGGCTCGACCGGGCTGATCGTCGGCGGCGTCATCGGCGGCATCGCGGGCAATGTCATCGCACCGGGCGATTCGAAGACGCTCGGTACCGTGCTCGGCGCGGTCGGCGGCGCGGTTGCCGGGCGCGCGATCGAACGCAGCGGCAACGACGAGGTGCGCTGTCGCTGAGTAGCGCGACGCGACGGCGGCTTGCGAAGGTTCACCGGTGTCATTAGCCTCCGCCCGATGTTGTGGGGAGAGGCTGAATGATCACCGCCGCCAAGCTCGCCGCCGCCGCGCTGCTGCTGACGCTCGGCGCCGCACAGGCGGCGCCCGATCCGCGGCGCCCCGCGCCTACCTTCGACCGCGTCCCGCCCGAACTGCCCGCGCTCACCCGTCCGGCGGTGCTGATCGTCAGCAAGACCAACGGCTATCGCCACGACAGCATCGCGGCGGCGGTGCCCGCGATCGAGGCGCTGGTGAAGGCGCGCGGCTGGTACAGCTTCGCGACCGAAAATGCCGCCGTCTTCAACGCCCGCGACCTCGCCAAATTCGACGTCATCGTCTTCGCGAACGCTAGCGGCGACATCTACACCTCCGACCAGCGCAAAGCCTTCCAGGCGTGGATCGCCGGCGGCGGCGGCTTTGTCGGCCTCCACAGCGCGGGCGACGGCAGTCACCCCGACTGGTTCGTGAAGCTGCGCGGGGGCGGCCGTTTCACCGGCCATCCGGGGGGCGCCGACCAGTTCCAGGCGGCCGACTTGGTCATCGTCGATCGCAGCCATCCCGCGACGCGGCACCTGCCCGCGCGCTGGCGCTGGACCGACGAATATTACAGCTGGGACGCCCCGCCCGCCGCCGACGCGCATATTCTCGCATCGCTCGACGAGGCGACGCTGCGGCTCGAACCCCGATACCGGATGGGGGGCGGCCACGCGCTCATCTGGTGGCGCTGCGAAGGCCGTGCGCGCATCTTCTATTCGGCGCTCGGTCACAAGGCCGAGGCGTGGCGCGACCCGATGCACCTCAAGATGCTCGACGGCGCGATCGGCTGGGCCGCGCGCGCCGAAGGAACGGGCTGCGACTAGGCCTTTTTGACCCGCGCGGGCTTTTCGAGGTTCGCCTCGACCGCCGCGCGGATCAGCGCCTTGAACGCCGCCTCGTCGATCGTATCGCCCTCGAACAGGTCGATCGCGCGCCGCGTGTTGCCGTCGAGGCTCGAATTGAACAGCTTCTTCGGATCGGCGAGCGCCGCGCCCTTCGCAAAGGTCAGCTTGACCTTGTCCTTGTACGTCTCGCCCGTGCAGAGGATGCCCGCATGGTCCCACACCGGGACCCCCGCCGGGTTCGACGGCTTCTGCCACTTCACCGATTCTTCGACCTCGGGATCGGCGGCGTGGATCAGCGCGCGCAGCCTCGCCAGCGTGTCGCCGCGCCAATCGCCGAGCCCCGCAATCTTCGCATCGATCTGCTCCGCCGCCATAGCCTCGTCCTCACATCTTCTCGCCGGGCAGCGCCGCGGCCTGTTTCACCCAGCCGGCGAACGCCGCTTCGTCGACCCGATCGTCTTCATGGATATGGAAATAGCGCGTGTCGCCGCTTTTCGACGCAACCGGCGGCACCGGATCGAGCGACTGGCCGCGAAAGAAAGCAACCTTGATATATTTGTCGAAGCAATGGATGCTGAGGAACCAGTGCGTCGGCGCCTCACCCTGTCCCGGCGCGCCATAGAAGGGCGAGTTCCATTTGACCGCCTTCGCGACGCCGGGAACCGTCTTTTCGATCAGTCTGTCGAGCCGCGCCCAGGCGGCCGACTTCCACCCCGGCATCGCGGCGATATAGGCCTGCACCGGCGCGTCGCCATAGGCTTTGGCGATCTGCGGATTGCCGCCCGACAGCAGCACGACCTTCTTGTCGCTCATCGCGGGGATCTTTAGCGTTCGTCGCGATAGAAGGGCCGGTCGCCCGCGATCGTCACGCGCTCCATCCGCCGCACCGCCGGGAAATAGTCCGACGCCGCATAATGCTGCGCGGCGCGATTATCCCAAAAGACGACCGAGCCGGCGCGCCAGCGGAAGCGGCACTGGATTTCGGGGACCGCGGCCTGGGCATAGAGATGCGCGAGCAGCCATTCGCTCTCCTTTGCCGACAATCCCTCGATATGGCTCGTGAACGCGGTGTTGACGTAGAGCGCCTGTTCGCCCGTCTCGGGATGGGTGCGGACCACGGGGTGGAGCTGCGGCGGATATTGTTCGTGCAATTCGTGCGCGCTCTTGCCCAGCCTTTTGGCGAAGACGCGCGCGATGTCGTGCACCGCGCTCAGCGAGCGGCACCAGTCCTGCATCGCGGGCGACAGGCCGCGAAACGCCGCCGCCATATCGGCGAACAGCGTGTCGCCGCCGACCTCGGGCACCTCGATCGCGCGCAGGATCGACCCCAGCGACGGCTCGGCGCGCCAGGTGACGTCCGAATGCCAGAAATTCTCGCGCCCGCGCGACTCGGGCCCGTGCGCGATGTGCAGAACCTCGCGGTTCGGCTGATCCTGCGGCGTCGCGGGGTGGATTTCGAGTGGGCCGAAGCGCCGCCCAAAGGCGATATGCTGCTCGGGAGTCATCGACTGGTCGCGAAAGAAGACGACCTTGTAGGCGAGCAGCGCGGCACGGATTTCGGCGATCGTCGCGTCGTCCTGTTCGCGGCCGAGGTCGATGCCCGAGATTTCGGCGCCGATCGACGGCGTCAGAGGTGCGACCTTCAGCCGCTCGAAAACCCGCTGCGATGCGATAAGGGTCATGGCTTTCGCTCCTGCAATTCTGTGTCGGAGCATGAGAAAGCCATGGCGGCGGCGAGTCAAGCCGCGGGCATCGATTGGTCCTAGCCGACGATCTCCGCCGTCGCCGCACGCTCGATCGCGCCGCGCCAGTGCGGCCGCACGGGCAACAGGAAAATCTCCGACAGCGCGCGCTCGATCTCGTCGGCGGTCAGGTAGCGCCGGTCGGACCGCCCGTCGATCAGCCGCGTCGTCAGCCGGTTGTCGCGCAGCCCGTAACGCGCCTCGGCCGTCGTCCGTGCTGCGATCAGCTGATGGCGGAAATGCGATTCGGGATGCGCCGAGGTGTACCAATTGCCCAGCTCGTAATCGATCGCCGGCGGCGCCGCATTCTCGATCCGGTAGAGCGTCCGCCATTCACTCTCGATCAGCGCCGCGACCTGCCATTCGTCGCGATGCCGAACGACGCGATAGCTTTCGTGCCGCGTCGGCTGTGCCTCCTCGCGGTCCATCGCCAGCGGCTGCGGCGGTACCGCGGCGCCGAAACCGACGTCGGTGAGCCACGGCCGCCCTTCGATCGTCACGCGCACGACCATGTGCGTGCGCGGCGTCGGCGGCGCATCATCGGGCAGCATCCAGCGCACCCGTCCGATCAGCCCCTCGGCCGCGAAGCCGATCGCCTGCAGGACGCGGAGGAACAGGCCGTTCTGCTCGAAGCAATATCCGCCGCGCCGCTGGCCGATCAGCTTCGCGTCGATCGCGTCGGCGCCAATATCAATCCCGGCGCCGGTCAGCGCGTCGATCGCCTCGAACGGGATGCCGGCGATATGCGCGGCCTGGAGCGCGGCGAGCACCTCCAGCGTCGGCGCCGCGGCGCCGCTATAACCGATGCGCGCGAAATAGCGCGGCAGGAACGCATCGGCCGCGTCCGGCGACGCATCGTCGCCATCGGCCGGATCGGTAGGGGCAGCGGGATAGTGCAACATGGTCAAAGGCTCCGTTCGCAAATCATCTGCCCGCCTTATGAAAGCTCAACCGCGGTTGAGATCAAGCACGAATGTCGCCGCCCGAACGCGAAATCGGATCGGGCAGGGCCGAGGACGATTGACCGGGAGGCCGCCGGCAGGGATGATAGCGGGATGAAGACTCCTTTTTTCCGGGCTCCGCTTGTGGCCGTGGCCCTGTTCGCCGGCGCGTCGGCGGCAACCGCCGAGGCGCCGCAGGGCGACCTCGCCGGCCTCACAGCCTTTGCCGACGCCTTCGACGCGGCGCAGATCGCGCAGGATCGCGCCGCGCTCGACCGCATGGTCGCCGACGACCTCGTGTTCATCGACGGCAGCGGCAAGCGCTATGGCAAGGCCTTCTTCATCGATGGCTGGACCGGCCCCGACGACGATTATGACCCGGTGACGCTGAAGGACCGGGTGGTGCTGCCGCTCGGCAAGGATGCCGGCCTCGCGAGCGCCGAGACGATCCTGTCGGGCCGGTCGGCGGGCAAGCCCTTTCGCGTCCGCATACGCTTTACCGACATCTTCCGTCGCCATGGCGACAGCTGGCAGGCAAGCTACATCCACGTCACACGCATGCCCGTCGAAGGCGATTAGCGGAAGGATTCGACTCCTGCGGCAAGTGAGAACATAATGGGAACATTGATCCGATTCGGAGGAATGGACGATGGACCCGATGTTCCGATACTTCCTTGGCTTTCAGCTTGCCGCCGACCGCGCCGGCTGGCTCGCGCGTCAATTGCCGCCCGTTTCGGGCGATCTGTTCGCAGGGCTGAAGCCGCAAAACTATCATCTCACCCTCTGCACGATCGACGAGACGTCGGTGCCGCACCCCTTCCTGCGGCAACGCGTCGCCGGTGCATTCGAAGCCGGCCTGCCCGCCGCCGCTTCGATTCCCTTTGGCCGGATCGTCAGCCGGGATGCCGGCGCCGAATTGGTGACGGTCGGGAGCACCGCCGCGATTCGCCAACTTTACGACGACCTCGTCGCAGGGCTCGCGCCGCACGGGATCACGCCCTGGTATCGCCAGTCGGGGCTCCGCCCGCATATCACGCTCGGCTATGGCAAACATGTATTCGACCCGGTGCCGGTCGCGTGGAACTGGACGCCGCGCGAGCTCGTCCTGATCGAAAGCCATGTCGGCCACAGCCGCCACCGCCTCCTGCAACGCTGGCGGCTTCCCGCGCCCGTGCAGGGCGCCTTCGACTTCATGGACGACGCGCTGCCGCCGCCGCTGCGCTATGCGGCTTAGCTTTCGAGGCTGTGTTCGAGCGTGATCTCGCAGTCGAGCAGCTTCGACACCGGGCAATTCTTCTCGGCCTCCTCGGCGATCTTCGCGAATTCGTCGGCGTCGATCCCCGGCACCTTGCCCGTCAGCGTCAGCGCCGACCTGGTGATCGTGAAGCCGCCGTCCTGCTGTTCGAGCGTCACCGCGGCACTCGTCTCGAGCGTATCGCCCGAATAGCCCGCGCGCGCGAGACCGAACGACAGCGCCATGGTGAAGCAGGCGGCATGCGCCGCGGCGATCAATTCCTCGGGATTGGTCCCGGGCTGCCCCTCGAAGCGCGTACCGAAGCCATAGGGTTGTTTGTCGAGCACTCCCGACTTGGTCGTGATCGATCCCTTGCCCTCCTTGCCGAAACCTTCGTAGCGGGCCGATGCGCGATTGACGGTCATGCGATTTCTCCTGGAGTTGGATCGGGGCGTTCGATCGGGAGTGCGAAACGGAAAAGGCGCCCGGGACTCGGGAAGCCTCAGACGGCGAGCAGCTTACGCCCCGCGCCCACGCGCTGCCACGCCTTTTCGTGAAAGAAGAAGGCGACAGCGTTGATGCACGGCTCGATGATCGCGATCCCGCCGGCGAGCGCGACAGATCCCGTCATCACATAGGCGACGCTGAACCCGATCGTCAGATGGATCGAGAGATAGGTGAGGGTCTTGAACAGGTCGGTGGGCATGGCCCGTCTCCAGCAGCGGTGAACCCGTCCAAGTTAAGAATGATTCGCAACAATCGCCAGCCGGAGCTTTCGTTCAGTCTGATCGTTTTTCCCGCGACACGCCCGCCCGGTCGAGTTCGGGTCCGAGCCTCCCCCTGAGCCACATCGCCCACATCTTGAAATCGGCTGCGAGGCTCCACAGCGGATAGGTGAAGGTCGCGGGACGATTCTTCTCGACCCCGAAGTGCGCGACCCACGCGAAGAAATAGCCCGCGATCGGCAGCGCGACGAGCCAGCCCCAGCGGCCGCTCGCCACGGCCGCGACCGCGATCAGCACCACGAGGCTCGTCCCGACATAATGCAGCGCGCGCGTCGACGCCTTGCTGTGCTCGCGCAGGTAAAAGGGCCAGAATTCGGCGAAGCTGGTGTAGAGCCGCGGCATGATGACAGAGGATGCTGCGGCCGGCGCGAGGCGTCAAGGTGCCTGTCGAATGTACGGCCCACGTCGACCGTGGGCTTTGGAATGAAGAAATAAGGGATGGCGACTGAAGGCCGTTCTCGGCCGTGCGCAATCCTGCGTTCCAAACAAAAAGGGCGGCCCCTTGGCCGCCCTTTCCGTTTGCCTGTCCTGCCGATCAGTCCTGATGCGGCTGGATGTTCACCGCCGCGAACTTGCCGCGGTCGTCGACTTCGATGTCGAAAGCGACGCGGTCGCCTTCGTCGAGGCCCGCCATGCCGGCGCGCTGCACCGCGCTGATATGGACGAAGGCGTCGGCCTGTCCGTCGTCGCGCGCGATAAAGCCGAAGCCTTTCGTCGTGTTGAAGAATTTGACGGTGCCCGAGGTGCGCTCACCGGTCAGCTGGCGACGCCCGCGGGCGCCGCCCGGACGGTCACCGCCGCGGTCGTCGCGACGCGGGGCGAATTCCTCGACCGGCATCGGTTCACCCTCGATCTTGAGGTCGATCGCCGATACCTTGCCGTTGCGCTCGACGAGCGTGAAGCCAAGCGGCTGACCCGAAGCGAGGCCCTGAAGGCCCGCCTGTTCGACCGCGCTGATGTGGACGAACACATCTTCGCCGCCATCGTCGCGGGCGACGAAGCCGAAGCCCTTCGATGCGTTGAAGAACTTCACCGTGCCCTGGCCCTCGCCGACGACCTGCGCCGGCATGCCGCCGCCGCGTCCGCCGCCGAAACCGCCGCCGCCGCGATCGCCACCGCCGAAGCCGCCACGGTCGCCGCCGCCAAAGCCGCCGCCACCACGATCGCCGCCGCCGAAGCCGCCGCGATCACGATCGCCGAAACCGCCACGACCGCCGCCGTAGCTGTCGCCGCCGTAGGGAGCCGGTTCGAAGCTGTCGAAATTGCCGAAATCATCGCGCTTGCCGCGTCCCCGATGGCCACGGCGATCCTTGTTGAAACTCATTGCTTAGTAGTCGCTTTCGGTCGTCCACACCCCATTCAACCGGCTCCTTGCGCCGGACGGGGACGCAGTTCACCACGGGCACGGACTCGCCCCATGCCACCAAGAGCGCAAGATATAGCCTAATTATCCACAGGCTGCGAACAGAAAATTTCAGAAAGACGGTGCCGAATATTGCACGCTTTGCCGCGGGCTTGCGTAGCCCGGCGGCGGGCCCGAAAACCAGCCATTGAGCGGCAGGGCCGCTTGGCCTAAGGCGGCCCTATGACTGTCTATTTCCACGAAGAAGATCTGCCCGAGGGCGTGCTGCGCCCGGGCCCGGTCGCGATCGATACCGAGACGATGGGTTTGAACCCGCTGCGCGACCGATTGTGCCTCGTCCAGATCAGCGACGGGTCGGGCGACGAGCATCTGGTGCGCTTCAACCCCGGCAGCGCCTATGACGCGCCGGTGCTGAAGGCGATCCTGACCGATCCCGCGCGTTTGAAGCTGTTCCATTTCGCGCGTTTCGACATCGCGGCGCTGCAGCAGGCGCTCGGCGTGGTGACCGCGCCGGTCTATTGCACCAAGATCGCCTCGAAGCTCGTGCGCACCTACACCGACCGCCACGGGCTCAAGGAACTGGTGCGCGAACTGCTCGGCCAGGAGGTGTCGAAGCAGCAGCAGTCGAGCGACTGGGGCGCTGCGGAGCTCAGCGACGCGCAGCGCGACTATGCCGCGAGCGACGTGCGCTTCCTGCACGCGATGAAGGCGATTCTCGACGTGCGGCTGGCGCGCGAGGGGCGCACCGCCCTCGCGCAGGCCTGTTTCGATTTCCTGCCGACGCGCGCCGCGCTCGACCTTGCGGGCTGGCCCGAAGTCGATATTTTCGCGCATAGCTGAAGGTCCGGGAGGCTCCGCCCATGTCCGAACGCGCCGATCTTGATCGCACGATGCGCCGCATGTGGGCGGCGAGCGGGTCGAGCCACGACCGCGTCGTGCGCATCCTGCGCTTCGGGCTGCCGCTCGTCATCGGCGTCGTCGCGGCGGTGCTCGTCTTCTCGCCCTTCACCCAGCGCGCGGAGATCAGCTTTCTGCTCGCCAAGGACAAGGTCGAGATGGCGAGCGAGCGGATGAAGGTGACGCGCGCCGAATATCGCGGCCAGGATGCCAAGGGGCAGCCCTTCGCACTGCTCGCGGGCAGCGCGGTGCAGAAAAGCTCGGCCGAGCCGATCGTGCGGATGACCGACCTGTCGGGCGCGATCAAGCTCGTCGACGGCCCCGCGACGATCGTCGCGAAGAACGGCGCCTATAATATGGAGACCGAAAAGGTCGCGGTGCCGGGAACGGTGCAGGTCAAGAGCGCGAACGGCTATAGCATCGACGCGAGCAATGTCGCGGTCGACCTCAACACGCGCACGCTCTCCGGCCAAGGCGGCGTCGAGGGCACATTGAACATCGGCCGCTTTTCGGCCAATCGGCTGTCGGCCGACCTCGACAAGCGGATCGTGCGCCTCGAAGGCAATGCACGGCTCAGGATCAATCAGGGAGTGCTCAAATGAACCGGCTTTGGACCCTGAGGAGTATGGCGCTTGCGGGTGTGGGCTTCGCGCTGACCAGCCTGGCGCTCCTGTCGGCCGGCGGCGGTGACGCCGCGCAAGCGCAGGCGCTCGCCAATCACAACAGCAACGCCCCGGTCGATTTCGCGGCGGGCAGCATCGAGGTGCAGGACCGCGCCGACCGCGTCGTACTGGCGGGCAATGTCCGCGTGACGCAGGCGGGGCTGACGGTCACCGCGCCGCGGATGACCGTCGCTTATACGCGCGCGGGGGGCACCGACGTCAACCGGCTCGACGCGACCGGCGGGGTGACGGTGGTTAAGGGCGACGAGATGGCGAAGGGCAATGTCGCCATCTATGACCTCGACCGGCGCCTGATCACGATGGTGGGCAATGTCGAACTTCGCCAGCGCGGCAACAATCTGCGCGGCGGGCGGCTCGTCATCGATCTGAACAGCGGCCGCGCGACGGTTGACGGGCGCGGCGCAGCGCGCGGGCCCGACGGCAATCCGGTGCAGGGCGGCACCGGCGGGCGCGTCACCGGCACCTTCACGGTACCGGAAAGAAAGCAGTAACCACCCCGCTTTACCGGGCCGCAACCATGCGGTTTCACCATGGCTGCAGGGACCAGATCATAGCGGTGCCGGGGGGCGACGCCGTGCATTTTGAAAGCAGCCCCCATGCGCTTTTCCCCCATCGTCCCACCCCGGCGCCCGCTGTTCGGCCGCCGCCAGGAACCGCCCGCGGCGATCGTGCCGACGCCGACATCCGAAGAGCGGCGCCTGATCGATCGCATCATCCGCCACGCGGGCTATCGCGAATCGCGCTAGACGAGGGAGTTGGCGCGGCGGCCTTACGCCCCTACATGGGGCGTCCATGCCCCCCGATACCGCAACCTCCGCCGACGCCAGCCGCGAACCGCCCGTCCTTGCGACGCTGCGGCGCTTTCTCCCCTATCTGTGGCCCGCAGGCCAGACCGAGGCGAAGGTCCGCATCCTCCTTGCCGGGCTCATCGTGCTCGCGTCGAAGGGCGTGCAGCTGTCGATGGGTTTCCTCTACGGCGCCGCGATCGACCGCATGGCGCCGGGGATGGAGGAAGGCGTCGCGCTCGCGATCGGGCTGGTGCTCGCCTATGCCGGCGCGCGCTTTGCCGGGGTGCTGTTCGACAACCTCCGCAACGTGGTGTTCGAGCGCGTCGGGCAGGATGCGACGCGCGAACTCGCGATCGGCACCTTCAGCCATCTCCACGCGCTGAGCCTGCGCTTCCACCTCGCGCGGCGGACGGGCGAGGTAACCAAGGTGATCGAGCGCGGCACCAAGAGCATCGACACGATGCTCTATTTCCTGCTCTTCAACATCGCGCCGACGATCGTCGAACTCGCCGCGGTGCTGATCATCTTCTGGACCAAGTTCAGCTTCGGCCTCGCGAGCGCGACCGCGCTGATGGTCGTCGTCTACATCGTCTTCACACGCAAGGTGACCGACTGGCGCAATGCGCTCAGAACGCGGATGAACGACCTCGACACGCTGACGATCGGGCGCAGCGTCGACAGCCTGCTCAACTACGAGACGGTCAAATATTTCGGCGCCGAGGAACGCGAGGAAGCGCGTTACCGCGACGTCGCCGACCAATATGCGCGTGCCGCGGTCAAGAGCGAGAACAGCCTCGCGTGGCTCAACATCGGGCAGAGCCTGATCACCAACGCCGCGCTTGCGGGGGCAATGGCCTATACGGTGTGGGGCTGGTCGACCGGCGAATATAAGGTCGGCGACGTGGTGTTGGTGAACACTTTGCTCGCGCAGCTCTTCCGCCCGCTCGACATGCTCGGCATGGTCTATCGCGTGATCCGTCAGGGGCTGATCGACATGGAGGCAATGTTCCGCCTGATCGACACCCCGCCCGAGATCGCCGACGCACCGGATGCGTGGCCGCTGGTGGTGAACGGCGGCGCGGTGGCGTTCGAGAATGTCGTCTTCGGCTATGAGCCCGACCGCACGATCCTGAACGGCGTGAGCTTCGCGGTCGGCGCGGGCGAGACGCTGGCGATCGTCGGGCCGTCGGGTGCGGGCAAGTCGACGATCGCGCGGCTGCTGTTCCGTTTCTATGATCCGCAGCGCGGGCGGATATTGATCGACGATCAGGATATATCGCAGGTCACCCAGAAAAGCCTGCGCGCCGAAATCGGCATCGTTCCGCAGGATACGGTGCTGTTCAACGATTCGATCGGTTACAATATCGCCTATGGCCGCGAAGGCGCGAGCGCCGGGGAGATCGCGGCGGCGGCCGAGGGCGCGGCGATCGACAGCTTCATCGCGCTGCTCCCGCAGGGCCATGAGACCGAGGTCGGCGAGCGCGGGCTCAAGCTGTCGGGCGGCGAGAAGCAGCGCGTCGCGATCGCGCGCACGCTGCTCAAGAATCCGCCGTTGCTGATTTTGGACGAAGCGACGAGCGCGCTCGACAGCCGCACCGAAGCGGCGATCCAGTCGACGCTTGACCGCATCGCGGCGCGGCGCACGACGCTGGTGATCGCGCACCGCCTGTCGACGGTGACGAACGCCGACCGCATCATCGTGCTCGAACGCGGACGGGTCGCCGAGACCGGAACGCACGACCAGTTGCTCGGCATGCGCGGGCTCTATGCCGACATGTGGGCGCGGCAGCAGGCCGAGCGCGACGAGGGGACGGTCGACGCCTGATCGCGGCGGTCGCTAAATTTTAACGCCGGTTTACATTTCTGTAAGTGATTCCCACCCATTGAGCCTCTTTGGACCTGTCCGTCAGGCTGGCGGACGTTCGAGGGGAAGGTGGGCGCTTGATCAGGCTGGCGATGTGTATCGCGATCGACCACGATCCGTGGCTCGTCGCGCTGGCGGTCGCGATATGCGGCGTCGGCGCGTTTGCGATCGTCCAGATGTTCGAGCGCGCGCGCGACGCCTCGCGTACGCAGGGGATCGCCTGGGCCTTCCTCGTCGCCGTCGCCGCGAGCGCGACGATCTGGTGCACCCATTTCGTCGCAATGCTCGCCTTCGAAGCGAAAGCACCGGTGACGCTTGACCCGGTGCTGACCATCGCCTCGCTGATGGTCGCGATGGTCGGCAGCTTCATCGGCTTCGCGGTCGCGGCGTGGGGCAAGGACGAGGTTTTCGGCGCGATCGGCGGGGCGCTGTTCGGCGCCGCGATCGCCGCGATGCACTTCACCGGCATGACCGCGTACCGTGTCGACGGGATCGTCGCGTGGGACGGCGAGTATATCGCCGCGGCGGTGATCTGCGGCATGGCCTTCGCCGCCGCCGCGCTGACCGTGCTGCGCACGGGCCGCGCGGTACGATACCGCGTGCCGCTCGCGACTTTGCTCATCGTGCTGGCGATCGCGTCGCTCCATTTTCTCGCGATGACCGCGATGCGGATCACCCCGATGGCGCTCGACGAGACGCCGCTGCGCCCGGCGGAGTTCAACGCCCTCGCGCTCGCGACGGTCCTCGTCGGCGGCATCGTGATCGCGGCGGGCGTCTTCGCCGCGATGCTCGACCGCCAGACGCGGTCGGAGGCGCTGCGCGAACTGATGCGGATGGCGATGAACGATGCGCTGACAGGCCTGCCCAATCGCACCGCCTTTCGCGCCGAACTGGCGCGGCAGATCGGGGCGGCGATGGTAAGCGGCGAGCGCGTCGGCCTCTGCGCGATCGACCTCGACCGCTTCAAGGAAATCAACGATGTCCACGGCCACAAGGCCGGTGACGAGGTGCTAGCGCGGATTGCTCAACGGATGCGCGACACCCTGGGGCATAATGAGTTCGTCGCGCGGCTGGGCGGCGACGAGTTCGTCGCGCTGACGCGCTTTACCGAGCGCGCGCAGCTCGCGGCGTTCGCGGCGCGGCTCGATGCCGAACTCAAGGCGCCGCTTATCTTTCCCGATTTCGAGGCGCGGCTCGGCGCGAGCATCGGCGTGGCGGTCTTTCCCGACGATGCGGCGACCGCCGAGATGCTGGCGAACAACGCCGACCTCGCGATGTACCGCGCGAAGGCCGACGCGGCGACCACACCCTGCCACTATGACTGGCAGCTCGACGAGGCGATCCGCGACCAGCGCGAACTCGCGACCGACCTGCGCAGCGCGATCGAGCGCGACCAGCTCGACGTCCATTATCAGGTCCAGACCTCGGTCACTACCGGCGAGATCACCGGATATGAAGCGCTGCTGCGCTGGACGCATCCGGTTCGCGGTGCGATCCCGCCCGCCATCTTCATCCCGCTTGCCGAAGCGAACGGCTTCATCCTGACGCTCGGCGAATGGGTGTTGCGGCGCGCCTGCACCGACGCGGCGGCGTGGCCGCACGCCTCGAAGGTCGCGGTCAACGTATCGCCGCTGCAACTCGCGCATGTCGATTTGCCGCGTTTGTTCCACCAGATCCTGCTCGACACCGGCCTGCCGCCGCGGCGGTTGGAGATCGAGCTCACCGAAACCGCGATCATCGCCGACCGCGAGCGCGCGCTGCACGTGCTGCGCCAGATCAAGGCATTGGGCGTCGGGGTCGCGCTCGACGATTTCGGCACCGGCTATTCGTCGCTCGAAACGCTGCGCGCATTTCCGTTCGACAAGATCAAGCTCGACCGCTTCTTCCTCGCCGAACTCGCCGGCAACGTTCAGTCGACCGCGATCCTGCGCGCGGTGCTCGCGCTCGGCAAAAGCCTGTCGATCCCGATCCTCGCCGAGGGGATCGAGACCGCCGAGCAGCTCGATGTGCTGCGCCGCGAGGGATGCGACGAGGCGCAGGGCTTCCTGATCGGGCGGCCGGGGCGCGGCGTGGCCACGGGCGAGGACGAGGGCGACGGCGAGCGGGTTTACGCGGCCTGAAGGCGCAATTTTAACTAAAATACTTGGCTTGGGTTGACCCTCCGCACATGCGCCCTTTACGCAGGGGTTCATGCCGCATGATACCACGCTGATCGGAACCATCGTCGCGGGCCTGGGGGTCGCCTTCCTGATGGGGGCGCTCGCGCACCGGCTCAAAATCTCGCCGATCGCGGGCTATCTGCTCGCGGGCATCCTCGTCGGGCCTTTCACTCCGGGCTTCGTCGCCGACACGGGGCTGGCGATGCAACTCGCCGAGATTGGCGTCATTCTTCTCATGTTCGGGGTCGGGCTCCACTTTTCGCTCAAGGACCTGCTTTCGGTCCGCAAGATCGCGGTCCCGGGGGCGATCGCGCAGATCGCGGTCGCGACCGCGCTCGGCATGATGCTCGGCCTGTGGCTGGACTGGTCGATCGAGGGGAGCGCGGTGTTCGGGCTGGCGCTGTCGGTTGCGTCGACCGTTGTGCTGCTGCGCGCGCTGCAGGCGCGCGACATGGTCGAGACCGAAAAGGGACGAATCGCGGTCGGCTGGCTGATCGTCGAGGATCTCGTGATGGTGCTCGCGCTCGTGCTGTTGCCCGCGATGTTCGGCGACCGCGGCGACGAAGGAGCGACCGCGGGGCTGCTGCAATCGGCGGCGATCGTGCTGATCAAGGTCGTTGGTTTCGGCGCTTTCATGTTCCTGATCGCGCGGCGAATCCTGCCGTGGGTGCTTCACTGGGTCGCGCATTCGGGATCGCGCGAGTTGTTCCGGCTCGCGGTGCTCGCGATCGCCTTGGGGGTCGCATTCGGCGCGGCGGTGATTTTCGACGTGAGTTTCGCGCTCGGCGCCTTCTTTGCCGGCATGATCCTCGGCGAGACGCAGCTGTCGCGGCGCGCCGCTGAGGAGACCCTACCGCTGCGCGATGCCTTTGCCGTGCTCTTCTTCGTGTCGGTGGGAATGTTGTTCAATCCCGAGGTCTTGACCGAACAGCCGGGACCGGTCGTGGCGACGGTGGCGATCATCGTCGTCGGCAAGTCGCTCGCCGCCTATGCGCTGGTCCGCGCCTTCGGCCATCCCAACCAGACCGCGCTGACGATCTCGGTCAGCCTCGCGCAGATCGGCGAATTCTCGTTCATCCTCGCCGGGCTCGGCGTCGGCCTGAAAGTGCTGCCCGAAACCGGGCGTGACCTGATCCTCGCGGGGTCGATGCTGTCGATCCTGTTCAACCCGATCCTCTTCACGCTGGCGGTAAAACGCATCCGTTCCGACGAGCCCGCCGCGGAGCAGCCCGAGGGCGCGGCCGCCGAAACGCCCGAACCGTGCAACGCCGGGGTCGTCCTGATCGGCTATGGCCGCGTCGGCAGCCATATTGGCGGGATGATCTGCGGACGCGGCGAAGGGCTGACGGTGATCGAGGACCAGAAGGACATGGCCGCCGCCGCCGAGGCCGCGGGCGCGACGGTGATCGTCGGCGACGCGACGAAAGAAAGCATCCTGCGGCAGGCCGGACTCGATGCGGCGTCGACGCTGCTGATCGCGATTCCCGAAGGGGTCGAGGCGGGCGCGATCGTGCGGCGCGCGCGCGCGATCAATCCCAAGCTCGTCATCGTCGCGCGCGCGCATTCGGATGAGGAAGTGAGCGATCTGGTGCGGCGCGGCGCCGACCATGTCGTGATGGCCGAGCGCGAGACCGCGTCGCGCATGGCCGAGCGCGCGATGCTGACGCGGGCATAGATCAATCGGGGACTTCCCCCACCGCGCCAAACTTCCTATCGCCCTCCTCAATGTCCGCCGACGCGCTCCTTCCGCTGCTCAAATCCACCTTCGGTTTCGATCATTTCCGCGGCCGCCAGGGCGAGGTCGTCGATCGCGTGATGGCGGGCGAACATACGCTGGCGGTGATGCCGACGGGGGCGGGCAAGTCGCTGACCTATCAATTGCCCGCGGTGGCGCTGACCGGCTGCGTCGTCGTCGTGTCGCCGCTGATCGCGCTGATGCACGACCAGTTGCGCGGCGCGCGCGCGGCGGGGATTCGCGCGGCGAGCCTGACGAGCGTCGATGCCGATTTCGCCGACACGCGGCAGGCGTATCGCGACGGCGAACTCGATCTTCTCTACATCGCGCCCGAGCGCGCCACCGGCGAAGGCTTCCGGTCGCTGATGGCAGCGCGCACCCCCGCGCTGTTCGCGATCGACGAGGCGCATTGCGTTAGCGAATGGGGGCACGATTTCCGGCCCGATTACCGCCTGCTCCGGCCGCTGCTCGACGCCTTTCCCTCGGTGCCGCGGCTCGCGCTGACGGCGACGGCGGACAAGCATACGCGCGAGGATATCCTCCTTCAGCTCGGCATTCCGGCCGAGGGGCTGGTGCTCGCAGGGTTCGACCGCCCGAATATCCGCTACCGCGTGACGCCGCGCGTGAGTCCGGCGAAGCAGCTCACCGATTTTATCGCCGCCAATCCCGGCCCGGGGATCGTCTATTGCCCGACGCGCGACGGGACCGAACGCATGGCGGCGAAGCTTGCCGCCGCTACGGGGCGCAGCGTTGCCGCCTATCACGCCGGGCTCGATCCCGAGCGTCGCGCGCGGGTGCAGCACGACTTCGTCGCGTCGGAGGACGGGATCGTCACCGCGACGGTCGCCTTCGGCATGGGGATCGACAAGCCCGACGTGCGCTTCGTCGCGCATGCCGGGCTGCCGAAGTCGATCGAGAGTTATTATCAGGAAACGGGGCGCGCGGGGCGCGACGGCGACCCCGCCGAGGCGCTGATGCTGTGGGGCGCCGAGGATTTCGCGCGCGCCCGGATGCGGCTCGGCGAACTGCCCGAGGCGCGGGTCGCGGGCGAACGGGTGCGGCTCAATGCGCTCGCGGCGCTCGTCGAGACGGTCGAGTGCCGGCGCGCGCTGCTGCTCCGCCATTTCGGCGAGTCGCCGCCCGAGCGCTGCGGCAATTGCGACAATTGCCTCGAGCCGCCAAGCCAGATCGACGCGACGGTGCTGGCGCAGAAATTGCTCTCGGCGGTCTATCGCACCGGGCAGAGCTTCGGCGCGGGGCATGTCGAGGCGGTGCTCACCGGCCGGAGCGATGAGCGCATCGCCCAGCGCGGGCACGACAAGCTCTCGGTCTTCGGAATCGTCGCGGGCGAGGAAGCGCGGCTGATCAAGCCGCTCGTCCGCACGCTCGTCGCGCGCGAGGCGCTCGAGACGACCGAGCATGGCGGGCTGATGTTCGGCCCCGCCGGGCGCGCGATGATGAAGGGCGAAACGCCGGTGCTGATCGCCGAGCCGCCGGTGAAGCGGACGCAGAGGGCTTCGCGCGCGGATCGGGCCGCCGCGAACCCGGTCGGCGATCCCTTGTTCGATGCGCTGCGCGCGATGCGGCGCGAACTGGCGGCCGAAGCCGGGGTGCCGCCCTATGTAATCTTCCACGACGCGGTGCTGCGCGCGATGGCGAGCGAACGGCCCGCGACGCGAAGCGCGCTCGCCGACATTCCGGGCGTCGGCGGCAAGAAGCTCGACGCGTGGGGCGACGCGTTCCTGAACGTGATCCGGCAATATTGATCGCACCTTCACGCCCCCACCTTCATGCTTGTCAGCAAGTGGGCGGCGGGAGTAGATCGGCGGCATGAGTGATTTTCGTCCCCTGTCCGCCCAATTCAGCGTCGCGCCGCAGATCGACATCGAGGCTGTCGCCGAGGCCAAGGCGCAAGGCTTTGCATTGGTGATCAACAACCGTCCCGACGGCGAGGAGCCCGCGGCGCCGCAGGGCGAGCATATATCGACCGCCTGCGCCGCCGAGGGGCTGGCCTATGCCGCGATCCCGATCGGCCATGCGGGGTTCAGCCACGCGCAGATCGATGCGCTCGACAAATTGCTGGCGAGCGCGACCGGGCCGATCCTCGCCTATTGCCGTTCGGGAACGCGCTCGACGCATCTCTGGGCACTGAGCCGCGCGCGCGCCGGCGACGACGTGGACGGTATTGTCGATGCGGCGGCGAAGGCGGGTTATGATCTTTCGGGGCTGCGGCCGATGCTGGACGCGCTTTCGGGGGAAAAATGACCGCGGTCGCGATCCAGACCGGCGCATCGCTCGTCGCGGTGCTGTTCATCGCCTGGCTGGTCGGCAGGATGGGGCTCGGCGCTGATCCGCGGATTGCGGATGAAGCCCATGCGATCCGGCTCGCCGAAGAGGCCGAAGCGGGGTTTTGCGGGATCGAAGTGGCGCGCGACCGCGCTGGCTTCGCGGCGATCGTCCGCAATGCCGAAGGACGGATGATGCTGGTGCGCGCGCACGGCAATCATTTCGCGGCGCGGCCGGTCGACGCCAGTGTCATCGGGCGACTCGATAAGGATTTCCTGACACTGACGACGCCGGAACGGACATTCGGTGCGGTGACGCTGCAACTGGGGAAGGATGCGGGGATGTGGGCATCGCGCATGCGGGATATCGCCCGTGCCTGAGCTTCCCGATCCCGTCGTTTACGCGGTTCCCGTCTTCATTCTGCTGTTGATCGCCGAGATGATCGTCTCGCTCAGGCGCGACAAGAGCCGGTATGAGGCGCGCGACACGCTGACCTCGCTGATGCTCGGGACGGTAAGTCAGGTCGCCGGAGCGCTCGTCGGCGCGGCGGTGATCGGTATGGCGGTTTGGGTCTATCAGTTCCGCCTGTTCGATATCGGGATCGAATTCGGCACCTGGTGGTGG
The DNA here is from genome assembly GCF_035686825.1 of Sphingopyxis sp. GTDB lineage: Bacteria > Pseudomonadota > Alphaproteobacteria > Sphingomonadales > Sphingomonadaceae > Sphingopyxis. The sequence goes on from NZ_DASRYZ010000002.1 coordinate 379,564, forward strand.
GCGTGGATCCTCTGCTTCTTCCTCGACGACCTCGCCTATTATGCCTTTCACCGCAGCGCGCACCGCGTGCGCTGGTTCTGGGCGAGCCATGTCATCCATCATTCGAGCCAGCATTATAATCTGTCGACCGCGCTCAGGCAGACCTGGACGGGCTTTTTGAGCCTGACCTTCCTCTTCCGCCTGCCATTGTTCCTGATCGGCTTTCCACCCGCGATGGTCTTTTTCTGCGCGGGGCTGAACCTGATCTACCAGTTCTGGATCCATACCGAGGCGATCGGGCGGATGCCGCGCTGGTTCGAGGCGGTGATGAACACCCCGTCGCACCACCGCGTCCATCATGGCGTGAACCCGCGCTATCTCGACGCCAATTACGCCGGCGTCTTCATCATCTGGGACAAGATGTTCGGCAGCTTCGTCCCCGAGCGCGACGACGAACCGGTACGTTACGGCATCGTCAAACAACTCGGCAGCTTCAACATCCTCTGGGCCGCGGTGCATGAGTGGGTCGGGATCGCGAAGGACGTCTGGCACGCGCCGTGGCGGCACAAGCTTTCGTACATGTGGCGCGAGCCCGGCTGGAGCCACGACGGCAGCCGCGCGACGAGCGCGATGATCAAGCAGCGCTGGGCGGCCGGGCGGCCGGTCGAGGAGCCGGCGGAGTAGCGTCTTTCCCTCCGTCCGTTCGTGCGCGCGTGATGCCCCTTGCCTCGCTCCCTAATGACATTCATGTAAGCATCCGGGAGACCGCCAGCAGGCGGCGCGAGGGAGAGTCGCGAGCATGGATCAGTTCGACATCATCGTCATCGGCGGCGGCAGCGCGGGGAGCGCGGCGGCGGGGCGGCTTGCCGAGGACGGCACGCGCACCGTCTGTCTGGTCGAGGCGGGTGGCCGCAACGACAATATGCTGATCAAGACGCCGGGGTTCATGCCCTTCATCCGGAACAGCTCGAACTATAAATATGAGACGGTGCCGCAAAAGGGACTGAACGGCCGGGTCGGATATCAGCCGCGCGGGCGCGGGCTCGGCGGGTCAAGCGCGATCAACGCGATGGTCTATATCCGCGGGCACAAGTTCGATTACGATCAGTGGGCGTCATTGGGCGCGACGGGCTGGAGCTATGCCGACGTACTCCCCTGGTTCAAGCGCGCCGAGCATAATGAGCGCGGCGCCGATGATTTCCACGGCAGCGGCGGGCCCCTCAATGTCATGGACCAGCGCTGGCCCAATGTAACGAGCCGGCGCTTCGTCGAGAGCGCGGCGGTGCTGCAACTGCCGCGCACCGCCGATTTCAACGGCGCGCAGCAAGAAGGTTTCGGCCTCTATCAGGTGACGCAGAAGGGCGGCGAGCGCTGGTCGGCGGCGCGCGCCTATGTCGAACCCTTGCGCGAGCATGGCAATTTCGCGGTGCGCACCGGCGCGCTGGTCGAGCGGATATTGATCGAGGATGGCCGCGCGACGGGGGTGGTCATCCGGCGCGGATCGAAACGCGAGACGCTGCGCGCGCGCGGCGGGGTCGTCCTGTCGGCGGGCGCCTTCAACAGCCCGCAGATATTGATGCTGTCGGGAATCGGGCCGGGCGCGCATCTGCAGGAGAAGGGAGTCGCCGTCGCGCTCGACCGCGCCGGCGTGGGCGCGAATCTGCAGGATCATATCGACTATGTGTCGAGCTGGGAGACGCGCTCGGCCGACCCCTTCGGCGACAGTCCGGGCGGCACCTGGCGGATGCTGAAGGCGATCTTCGAGCATCGCACCAAACGCAGCGGGATCATGACGACCTGTTTCGCCGAGGCGGGCGGCTTCTGGAAATCGCGGCCCGACCTGCCCGCGCCCGACATCCAATATCATTTCGTCCCCGCGATGCTCGAGGATCATGGCCGCACCAAGGTGAAGGGGCACGGCTTTTCGTGCCACGCCTGCGTGCTCAGGCCCGAGAGCCGCGGGTCGGTGACGCTGGCATCGGGCGATGCCGCCGCGGCGCCGGTGATCGATCCGGGCTTCCTGACCGATGCGCGCGACATGGCGACGCTGCGCGCCGGGGTGCGGATGATGCACCGCATCGCCGCCGCGCCGCCGCTGTCGGATTATGCGGGGGTCGACCGCCACCCGGTCGATCTCGACGACGATGCGGCGCTCGACGCGCTGATCCGCAATCGCGCCGACACCGTCTATCACCCCGTGGGCACGTGCCGGATGGGGAATGACGCCGATGCGGTGGTCGATCCGACGCTGAAGCTCAAAGGCATCGACGGACTGTGGGTCGCCGATGCGAGCGTGATGCCGCGACTCGTTTCGGGCAACACCAACGCGCCAAGCATCATGATCGGCGAGCGCGCGGCGGATTTCGTGAAGGCCGCGCTGGCCTGAGAGCTAAGAGCAAGCGGCCGCCAGCAATCGCCCGCTGCCCGTCAATTCATAACGGCTCGCGGGCGGGCGCATGTCGATCACCTCGCGCGTCACCAGCCCATGACGCCCAAGCGCGGCCAGTCCCTGCGACAGCGCCCGTGGTGTCGCGGGGGCGAGCAGACGCGACAGCGCGTTGAAGCGGTCGTGCCCCGCGCCGATTCCGACGACGAGCGGCAGCCCCCAGCGCGTCGCGGCCCCCGGGGGCAGGCCGAGCGCGCCATGGGCTTCGGCGATCGTCGCGGCGCGCGCGGCGGCCGCCTGTCCGCTTTCGGTCAATATATATTCGGGGCGGAGCGGGTGGCCGTGGCCGGGGTTGCGCTGCACCCAGCCGATCGCCCGCGCCGCCTCGAGCGTCCGCGTCAGGCTGTCGCGCGACAGTCCGAGCCGATGGGCGAGCTCGACGAAGCGCGCGCCTTTGTGGCCCGCGAGATCGGCGAGCAAGGGCACCAGCCAGCGGTGGCTGCCGAGCTGGACCAACAGGGAATCGGGCGGTGGCGGATCGGGCTTGCTTGACGGCATTTGCAACTAACTATACAAACCAGACCATCGGTGCAAGGATGTTGGCAGAGGGAGCAAAGACATGGCACTCGAATATGGATCCGAACTCACCTGCTCGATGGGGGTGAAGGACATGACCGCGTCGATCGCCTGGTATGAGCGGGTGATGCGCTGCGAACTGCTCTACCGCGCCGACGAGATCGGCTGGTGCGAGCTGAAAACGCCGATGGCGGGGGTCAATATCGGGCTGAGCGAGATCGAGAGCGTGACGCAGGGCGGCGGCGCGACCAATGTGTTCGAAGTCGCCGACATCGCCCAGGCCAAGGCGCATCTCGATGCCGAGGGCGTGCGGCAGGACGGCGATATCCAGCATATCCCGGGGCTGGTGAAATTGCTCACCTTCTACGATCCCGACGGCAATGCTTTCATGTTCTCGCAGTCCGAGATGGCGCCATGACGGCACTCGGCTGGGCCGCGGCGGCGCTGCTCGCGTCCCCGGCGCCCGCCGCCGAGCCGTCGTCGCTGACCGCCTGGCACGGAAGCTGGGTCGGTGAGGGTGAGGCGTTCGGCCAGCCCGCGACCGCGACGCTCGAAATCGCAGCGGGCGAGGGCGGCGCGGCGACGCTTGCCTATCGGCTGAGCATCGCCCGAACGCCACCCCTCACCTACTCGGCCGAGGCGACCTATGCCGTCGACGCCAAGGGGCGCGTCAGTGGAAAATGGACCGACAGCACGGGGCGCGCACGCGCGGTTGCGGGCGGGGTGAATGCGGCGAAATGGTGGACGCATTGGGGCAGCGCCGATGTCGAGATCGGCCGATCGACCTATGTCCTCGAAGAGGGTAGGCGGCTCCTCGTTAGCGATTCGGTCCTGCAGGAAGATGGTGGCTGGCGCGTCTTCGCCGTGCTGCGCTACACGCGAAAAAAACCCTGAAAGCCGCCACTTTTCAGGCGGGCGTATGGTGCGCACAAAAAAAGAGGGCCGGGACTTGCGTCCCGGCCCAGCCTTTCAGGCTCTCCCCTCCTGAAACTGTTGACCCAATGAATGCCATATTAATGTCATGTTGGAAAGGCCAAAATTGCGGCAATGTTGCACAAAATTTGTGCAGCATTTCAGTTGAGAAAGGGGTCGGCGCGCGCCGGCGATCCGGCCCCCTTTCGCAGCCGCTTAAAAGCCCTTTCGCACCGTGACGCCGAAGGTCCGCGGCTGGTTCGTCGCAAAGCCGAGGCGTGCGCGCCCGCCACGCTCGCGGTCGAAGGCGAGCAGCGCATTTTCGTCGAGCAGATTGTTCACATAGACCGAGATTTCGAGTTCGTCGGGAAACTCGATTCCCGCGCCGATATTGACCAGCTGATAATCGGGCAGCTTGAGGTCGAGCGTCGTCGCCGACCCGATCGGCGCGCCGCCGAAAGTGAAGCCATGCTCGAAGGTCCGCGGGTTGTTCTCCTGATCGCCCGGCTGCGTATAGCGGCTGCCGACATGCTGGAAGGAGGCGGTGACGAAGGCGTTGCTGTTCCCCGATGCGTCGATCGGAAAGCTGTAGGTCGCATTGGCCGCCATCTGGAACTTCGGCACCGAGGGCAGGCGGTTGCCGTCGCGGATGCCCTCGATCACCGTTCCGTCGGGGCGCGTCAGCGTCGAGTCGAACTCGGCCTCGACATAGCTGCCCGACAGTCCGAGATCGAAGCCGGTGAACGGGCTCGCCGACAGCTCGAATTCGAGCCCCATCGTATGCGCGTCGGCATTGAAGACGATACGCGACGAGCAACTGCCGGCATCGGCGGTGACCTGCAGATTGTTGATCTTGGTATAGAAGCCCGCGGCGTTGAAGGTGATGCCGCCGAACTGCGCCTTCACCCCGCCTTCATAGTTCCACAGCGTTTCGTCGTCGTAGCGCGGCCGGCCGCCGAAGGTCTCGGCATCGGGGCCGCCCGGATTGCCGCCGTCGCAGAGCGGCAGGTTCAAGGGATCGTTGACCCCGCCGAGGCGGAAGCCCTTCGACGCCTGGGCATTGAGCGTGACGCCGTCGGCGACGTCGTAGCTCAAGAGCAGGCGCGGCGAAAAGCCGGTCGACGAGGTCTTGTCGCGCGCATTGTCGCCGTTCGGGAAGAGCCCGCCCGACACGAAGCGGCGGCTTTCGTCGAAGGCATAATAACGCCCGCCGACCGTCGCGGTCAGGCGGTCGGTGAAATCATAGCTGACCTCACCGAAGATCGCGATTTGCGACAGATCATAGGGAATGTCGGCGTTGTAGGGCGAATCGGGCCCGAAGCCGTTGGCGATATCGGCCGCGGTGAGCGGCACCCCGCCGGGTCCGCAATCATCGGGGTCGGCGTTGCATGCGTCGATGAAGAACTGGTTGGTGAAAGCGTCGTAGCCCGGCGTCGGCAGGCGCTGGGTATAGTCGCGCTTCACATTCGCATAATAGCCGCCGATCAGCCACTGGAAGGGGCCGTCGCCCGCCGAATTGACGCGGACTTCCTGCGTGAACTGCTTGACCCCCGTGGTGTCGACCAGGTTCGAGGGAAGCAGGATGCCCGCGTCGGGAAAGCCGAGGTCGGACGACACGCTGCCGGTGAGCGCGCTCGCATCGCGGCTGACGAGGATGTCGCGGTCGGTGTAGGTGGTGACCGAGGTCACGCCGATGACGTCGCCGGTATAGTTCATCGTGAGGTCGAAGAGCTTGACCTCGTCCTCGAACGCTTCGTCGAGCAGCAGATATTGCTGGCGTTCCTCGAAGGTCACCTGCGGCCGCGTCGTCGTGAACTGGTTGGCGTAGAGGTTGTAGACCTCCTGCCGGTTGAAGCCGTCGGTCGTCACCTTCTGATAGACGACGCGCGGCGTGATCGAGAGGCCCTCGGCGGGTTCCCAGCGCAGCGAGAAGCGCCCGCCATAACGTTCGCCGCTGTTGACGTCCTCGCTCTCGCCGCCGCCTTCGCGCAGCGCGTTGATGAAGCCGCCGTAGCGCGTGTAATAGCCGACCGCGCGCATCGCGAGATTCTCGCTCAGCGGCAGGTTGATCGCGCCTTTGAGGTGGCCGCCGAAATCGTCGCCGTCGACGAGATTCACATTGCCTTCGACCTTGCCCTCGACGCGGTCGGTGGTCGGCTGATTGGTGATATAGCGCAGCGTGCCGCCGACCGATCCCGAGCCGAAAAGCGTGCCCTGCGGCCCGCGCAGCGTTTCGACGCGGTTCAAATCGAACAGGTCGAGGTCGGGGGTGAACAGCGACAGCGAGACGACCGATTCATCGAGGTAGACGCCGACCTGTTCCTTGACGCCCGGCTGGTCGCGCGCGATCTGACCCGCCGACACGCCGCGCACCGACACTTGGCTCTGCCCGGGTCCGAGATTCTGGACGGTCAGGCCCGCGACGTTGCGCGACAGATCCTCGATCGTGCTCGCATTGGCGCGCTCGATCGCCTGTTCGGTCTGGGCGTTGATCGAAAAGGGAACGTCCTGAAGGCTCGCGTCGCGCTTGGTGGCGGTGACGATGATCTCGTTGCCGTCATAGCTGCCCGATGGCGCCTCCTGCGCCGCTGCCGGGGCGCTTGCGAGCGCAAGGCACGACAAGCCGGCGAGCAAAGATGCTCGTGCATTCATGATAATCCTCCTCCTGGTGGCCAATCTGACGCTGGTCCGGGCGGGAGGGTGCGCCTCTTGCGGGTGAGAGGCAATGGGGGACGATTCGCGCGTAATAAAATTACCCGAACCTGTTGCGTCGCCGCCACAGTATAAAAAGAGGCCGGGACGTCGGTCCCGGGGCCGTGACCCTTCCGGCCACAACTAAAAAAAGCCGGGGCCAAGCCCCGGCTAGTGGTTCGCAGGAGGAACCTCGTTAGGCCCCCGCCGCCGCCGTTTGAAAGGAGAGAGAGACGTGCGGCGACGGGTTCCTGTCTCGTCAATAATTATAGGCGCGCTCGCCATGCTCGCCGAGGTCGAGGCCTTCGCGTTCGACCTCTTCGGAGACGCGCCCGCCGGTGACCGCCTTGGCGATCGTGAAGGCGATGGCCGAACCGACCGCCGACCAGAGGACGGCGACGCCGACCGACTTGATCTGGATCCAGAGCTGGCTGCCGAGAACATAATCGTCGCCCGCCGGACCGCCGAGCGCGGGCAGCATGGTGACCGCGGTCAGCACCGAGCCGATCAGGCCGCCGATGCCGTGGATGCCGAACACGTCGAGCGAGTCGTCGAAGCCAAGCTTGGGCTTGATCTTCATCACGAACCAGCAGCAGACGACGCCGGCGATCGCGCCGAGCAGGATCGCGCCGAACGGGCCCGAATTGCCCGCGGCCGGGGTGACCGCGACGAGGCCGGCGATCGCGCCCGAACAGGCGCCGAGCAGCGAACCCTTGTGGCCGAGGACGCGTTCGGTGAGCATCCAGAAGAGAACGCCGGCGGCGGTGGCGGTGAAGGTGTTGATCAGCGCAAGGCCGGCCGAGCCATTGGCTTCAAGCGCCGAGCCGGCGTTGAAGCCGAACCAGCCCACCCACAGGAGGCCGGTGCCGATCAGCGTCATGGTTAGCGAGTGCGGCGCCATGATGTCCTTCTGATAACCGCTGCGCTTGCCGATGATGAAGCCGCCGACGAGCGCCGCGATACCCGCGTTGATGTGGACGACGGTGCCGCCCGCGAAGTCGAGCGCCCCCCAGCCGAAGATCAGGCCGGTCGAGGCTTCGTCACCGCCGAGGTACCAGACCATGTGCGCGATCGGATAATAGACGATGGTCAGCCAGACGATCGCGAAGACCATCACCGCCGAGAATTTCATGCGCTCGACGAGCCCGCCGAGCACGAGCGCGACGGTGATCGCCGAGAAGGTCATCTGGAAGGCGATGAAGACGAATTCGGGGATGACGACGCCGTCGGTGAAGGTCGCGACGTTCGAATCGGCGGTGACGCCGGCAAGGAAGAACTTGCCCGACGAAATGAGCCAGTTGGCATCGCCGCCGAAGGCGAGGCCGTAGCCGTACATGACCCAGAGCACCATCGCGAGCGCCGCGACGGCGAGCACCTGCGTCAGCACCGAGGCCATATTCTTGGTGCGAACGAGGCCGCCGTAAAAGAGCGCGAGGCCGGGAACGATCATCGCCATCACGAGCACGGTCGCGACCATCATCCACGCGGTGTCGCCCTTGTCGGGCGTGGGTGCGGCGGCTTGGGCGACGGCGGGCGCCGCTTCGGTGACGGCTTCCTGGGCCCAGGCGGGCAGCGCGGCGAACAGCGACAGGCCGATCGCCCCCGCGCCCGCCGCAATCTTGTTTGCGAACTTCATTGCTTCCCCCTTTGTCATTACAGAGCCGCCTCGCCGGTTTCGCCCGTGCGGATGCGCACGGCCTGACCGACGTCGAGGACGAAAATCTTGCCGTCGCCGATCGAACCGGTGCCGGCGCTTTGCTGCAGCGTTTCGACGACCCGCGGCGCCAGCGCGTCGTCGCAGACGAGTTCGATCTTCACCTTCGGCACCATGTTGGTGGCATATTCGGCGCCGCGGTAGATTTCGGTCTGCCCCTTTTGCCGGCCGAAGCCCTTGACCTCGGTCACGGTCATGCCGGCGATGCCGAGACCGGTCAGCGCCTCGCGCACCTCGTCGAGCTTGAATGGTTTGATGATGGCCAGGATCAGCTTCATGACGCCCCCTTTTGCTAATGGCACCATGTCGCTCTGCAACGGGCGTGCCAAATTGCGCTCGAGGATCGAAAGTTAACATTTTGTGACGGTTTTGGAGTCGCCGACGCGCCGGATCGTGCGTTCGGTGGGCAGGCGAGGCAGACCTTTGCCTAAATTTTAGGCACCCAAGGAGGGCGACTTAGGACGCCTTCGTAAATCGCGCCCAGATGGGCAAATGATCCGAGGCGCGCGCCGCGAGCGCGCTGCGGTGGACGCCCGCCTCGACTGCTTCGAGGTCGGGGGTCGCGAAAATCCGGTCGAGCTTGGCGACGGGGCGGCGGCTGTGGAAGCTGTGGCCGGTGTCGACGAGGCGGTGATGCGCGCCGAAATCGGAAAGGCAGCCGCCGCTGGCGCGCCATTCGTTGCAATCGCCCATCAGAATCGTCGGCAAGGGCTCGCCCTCGGCGACGTGGTTCAGGATCGCGCGCGCCTGCTGGCGGCGGCGCAGCCCCGAAATGTCGAGGTGCATGCCGACGACGCGGAGCCGCGTATCGCCGATGCGCACCGTCGCCGCGACGGCGCCGCGCGGTTCGAGCGTCGGCAGGTGGAGCGCGTGGCTTTCCTCGACCTCGGCGCCCTTGCGCACGAGCAGCGCATTGCCGTGCCAGCCGATCGCATAGGGGCGGCCGCTCAAGAGGTCGACGGGGACATAATCGCTATGATCCTCGAACATGTGCGGCGGGATCGCGCTTGCGCGGGTGCCGAAACGGCGGTCGGCCTCCTGCAGCGCGACGATGTCGGCGTCGAGTTCGCCGAGCACCGAGAGCACGCGGCCGGGATCGCGACGGCGATCGAGCCCGATGCCCTTGCGCATATTGTAACTGGCGACCTTGATCATCTGCTTTTCAAGCGCTCAGGCCGCGTTTCCGTTCCCGCCGCCCTCGAACTCGGTCATCAGCGCGCGCGCTTCGCCCAGATCCTCGTCGAGCACCATCACGCGCACCGGGATGAGCAGCCCGACGCTTTCGGCGATGTTCATCCCCGCGTCGAAGCAGACCGCATGCACACCCGCGCTTTCGAGCCGGCCGCGCAGCAATTCGGCCTCGGCGCCATTGGGAAGCCGCACCAACTCGACCAGCGGCATCAGGCGTCTCCCGCGATAAAGCGGTCGGTCGGGCGCGTCGGCAGGCCGTCGATGCTCCGGTTGCGTTCCTTGAATTTCTCGACCCACAGCGCGCGGTCGGCCTGGCGGTGATATTTCTGCAGCGTGTCGCGTTCGTGTTGCAATTCCATCATCGGCACGCCCCAGCCGCAGCTCGTCTGCACGCTTTCGACGTCGATCACGAAGATCTGGCGCGTGCCGGGAAGCAGCGTGAAATGGGCCGCGAGCGCGTCCCATTCGGCATCCTGTGGCAGGACCGGGCGGCCGCGGCCATAGATGCGCAGGATCAGCGCGCTGCGATCGAAGGCGCAGAACATGATCGTGATCCGTCCGTCGGCCGCCAGATGCGCGTGCGTTTCGTTCCCCGACCCGCCGAGGTCCAGATAAGCGACCTGCATATCCGAAAGCACCTTGAAGCTGTCGGCATAGCCCTTCGGCGAGAGGTTGATCCGACCATCGGCGGCGGCGGTCGCGGTAAAAAAGACCGGCTGCTTTCCGATGAAGGCGATATGTTTTTCGGTCAGCGTTTCGGTGAATTCGGCCATGGCTGCTCTCCGGTTCGCGACGTGCCTATCACCAATTCTTGCCCTCTTCTATCGCCGCTTCCTCATCGGCGCGCGTCGCGCGGCCGAGGGCTTCGTTGCGGTGCGGGAAGCGGCCGAAACGATCGACGATGTCGAAATGCTTTTGCGCATAATCCTGGAACATCGGGTCGTCGAACTGGCCGAAGAGGCGCAGCGATTCGCGCTGGTCGCCCAGATCTTCGCTATGCTGGAAGGGCAGGCAGGCGAACTGCCGGCGCTCGTCGGGCCAGCCTTCGTGCCAGCCGCGTGTCACGATGCCGCGCGCGATCGCGCGGGCGAGGCTGTCGGTCGCGAAAGCGTCGGCGTAGCCGCGATAGATGTTGCGCGGCACCTGGTCGAAGAGGATCGTCGCCGCGAGCGCGGTGTCGGGGTCGGTCAGAAAGACTTCGGCGGGCTGCGAGCGGAGGGCTTCGTGCCAGCCTTCGGCAAGCTCGCGGACCTCGGCATCGAAATCGGGGCCGCCGCCGTACCAGTCGTCCATATCATGGTCGTCGAACCAGAAGGCGAGCAGTTGCTTGGCCCAGTCGGCGGGGGGAGGGGCGGGTGCTTGGGAATCACTTGTCATTGCGAGCGCAGCGAAGCAATCCAGAGCGGTTTGCGCAACCCTGGATCGCTTAGTTGTGCGCTCGCGATGACGAGCTATTCGCCCTTCGCTTTCCGATAGGGAACGAACTCGCCGAGCGAGACGAAGCCGCTGTACATCCGGCTCGTCCGATCGTGCAGTTCGAGCGTGTCGATGCTGCACAGCTGGCTACCCGTCGTCCTGAGGACGAGGATATCGTCGTCGTCGAGCGATTCTGCGCCGCCCTTCGGCCGGTTGACCCAATAGGTGCTGCCGACTTTGTAGACGATCGCGGTCTTGTCGATGATCTGCGAGCTGCGCGCGGTTGAGAGCGGGATGCAGTCCTGCGGTTCGCCCGCAACGCGGCCTTCGAGCAGCTTGGCGAGCTCGGCTTCGGGCTCGAGCTTTTCGCGCGCGGTCGCGGCGGGGGCGGCCGCTACGGCCGCGGCGGCAATGAGCGCCGGGATGAGGTGACGCATGGTTCGACTCCTGTCTTCATCATACCCTACCCGGCGCTCTTTTACGCGATCATGCGTGAACAGGGCCTGACTCGCCGCGCTTTCAGCACGCCCCGTCCGGGAGCGGAATCCCGAACGGGCCCTTGCATTTCTTCTTTTTCGCGGGCTCGGCCGGCGTGCCGCCACCAGTGTTCGCGCCGCTCATGCCGCCGAAATCGGCGCCGATCATCAGCATCGTGTGCGATCGGAAGCGGACTTTCGCCGTCCAGTCGATGTTCCACGCCGCATTGCCCGCGGGCTTCGGCGGGTAGGAGAAATTGGCCTCGGGGCCGAAGGCGTTCAAATTGCCGATCATCATCTCGCCCGACGCCTTCTTGACCTCGGCGGGGATCTGGCAGCTTGTCTGCGACGGCGGCATCACGATCTTTTTGGTGATCAGGTTCGCGACGACCGACGGCGGCAGCCAGTCCCATAGGCCGCCGCCGAATTCCTTCGACGCGCTGCTCGTCCACCAGACGATGTCGCCCATGTCTTTCCCGCCGCTGCCGCCCGACATGCCGCCGATCGTCCACGCGACATAGCCGGTCGCGCCCGGCACCGCATTCCAGCGCACCATCACCGACTGGTCGCCCTGGATCGCGGTCGACGCCGACAGGCCCTGCATATAATCCTGCGCGAGCGTGAAATTGATGTCGGGGCCGATATTGCTCGCGATGCGGTGCGCGCCGATCAGCGACGAGCCCGACCCCGGCTGGCGCCCGCCCTTCTTGTTCGGCCAGTCGATATAGGAACGGCTGTTCGCCTTGCTGACCTCGCGGATCACCGGCACCGCGCTCGAAAACAGGTTCGGCGGCATCTGGCCCGCAGCGACCTTGGCGAAATCGATCACGACCGGCTGGCCGGGGCCCGCCTTCGCGCCGCAGCCCCAATAGAGCAGCAGGCGGCCCTTCGGCCGTTCGAACGGCGTCGTTCCCGTCGCTTCCTTGCCTTCCTCCCAATATAGCGGGACCGATTTGCCCATCTTCGCCTGCGGCTGAAAGAAATGGTCGCCCTTTGGCGGCGGCGCGGTGGCCGCATCGTTCGAGCCGAGACGGAGCAGGAGCTGATGCGCGACCTTGCTCGACGGATCGCCGCCGAACATCATCCCCATCGCGCCGCCGAGCCCGCCGCGTCCGCCGCCCGCCATCGCGGCGAAGCCCGACATCGTCGCGACGTCCATCTCGTACCGTTCCTTGGGGCCGGTCGTTTTTTGCGCCGAGCCGGGAACGGCGGCAAGCATCGCGGCGACGGGGGCCGCGGACACAAAATGCAGAGTCGAACGCATATTATCCTCCCTGTTGCAGGGGATCCCCCACGGATGATGCGACCGAATCTTCTTTCTGTTTGGCTATCCTATATGCGCGGGAGGGGCGAACGCCAAGTGAGGGCGATCACAGGCGCGTCAGGCCGTCCCGCCTACCGTCAGCCCGCTCACCAGCAGCGTCGGCTGGCCGACCCCTGCGGGCACGCTCTGCCCCGCCTTGCCGCAGATGCCGATGCCCTCGTCGATCGCCATATTATTGCCGATGCCGGTGACCTTCGTCAGCACGCTCGGCCCGTCGCCGATCAGCGTCGCGCCCTTGATCGAGTCGCCAAGCTTGCCATTCTCGATCTTGTACGCCTCGGTGCAGCTGAAGACGAACTTGCCCGACACGATATCGACCTGTCCGCCGCCGAAGCTCTTGGCGAAGATGCCGTTCTTGACGCGCGACAGGAGCTCGGCGGGATCGTCACTGCCGCCGCGCATGAAGGTGTTGGTCATCCGCGGCATCGGCGCGTGCGCGAAACTTTCGCGCCGGCCGTTGCCGGTGGGCTCGACGCCCATCAGGCGCGCGTTGAGGCGGTCCTGCATATAGCCCTTGAGGATACCGTCCTCGATCAGCACCGTCTCGCCGGTCGGGGTGCCTTCGTCGTCGATCGAAAGCGAGCCGCGGCGACCGCCGCCAACGGGGCTTTCCATCGCGCCGTCGTCGACCACCGTGACGCCGGGTGCCGCGACGCGCTCTCCAATTCTTCCCGAAAAGGCGCTGGTGCCCTTGCGGTTGAAATCGCCTTCGAGCCCGTGGCCGACGGCTTCGTGGAGCAGCACGCCGGGCCAGCCAGGGCCGAGCAGCACGGTGAACTCGCCCGCGGGGGCGTCGACCGCGCGCAGGTTGACGAGCGCCTGGTTCAGCGCCTCGTCGATCGCGCGGTTCCACTGCGCTTCCTCGAACAGATGGTCGTACATGTAACGCCCGCCGAGGCCGAAATAGCCCGATTCGCGGCGCCCATTCTCCTCGACCACGATCGAGACGTTGAGGCGGACGAGCGGGCGAATGTCGGTCGCGAGGAAGCCGTCGGCACGGACGATCTCGACCACCGACCAACTGCCGGCGAGCGCGACCGAGACCTGCACGACGCGCGGATCGCGCGCGCGCGCGGCGGCGTCGACCTTCTGGCACAGCTCGACCTTCTTCGCGAAGGGGATGAGGTCGAGTGGGTTCGCCTCGTCGTAAAGGTGGCGGTTGGTGCGCGGCGGCGGGCCGGCGGGGGCTTGGCTGGCGGGATCGAGCAGCGCGAGCGTCTCGGCGGCGCGGCGGATCGCGCCCGCGCTGACGTCGCTCGCATGCGCGAAGCCCGTCATCTCGCCCGATACGGCGCGGAGGCCAAAGCCGGCGTCGGTCGAATAGTCGGCGGTCTTGAGGCGCCCGTCGTCGAAGCCGAAGCTCTCGGTCGCGCGATATTGCAGGTAAAGCTCGCCGTCGTCGGCTTTCGCGAGTGCTTCGCGCGCAAGCTTCTGCGCGAGATCGGGGTCGAGCGCGTCGGCGCGATAGAGGAAGCGGCGGGGATCGGTCGGGCTTGTCATAAGACGGATATAAGCGCTGGTCTCGCCGACCGCAAAGGTTCGTCAGAGATAATTGACCGTCAGCGTGAACGTCCCGCTGTAATTGCCCTCGGGCTGGTTCGCGGGGACGGTGAGTGTGCCACCGATATAATAGGTCTGCACGCCGCTCGGCAGCAATGTCGCGCCGAGCAGCGCGATGCCGCCGCCGCTCGTGGTCGCGGCGCGGACGAGGCTGGCGGTTATTGCCGGCGCGCCGCCGCCGGCGCGGGTGAGGGTGACCGACGTGCTGCCCGACACGGTGATCAGGAATATGCCGCCGGTGCCTTGGAAGACCGCGCGGCGGCCATCGTTGCCGACGAGTGTCGCGCCGCCGGTCGCGCTGCGTCCGTTGGTGACGGGGTTGATCGTGACCGTGCCGCCCGCCGATCCGCCGATCAGCGTTCCGAAATCGAGATCGTCGGTCTTGATCAGTGTGTTCGGACGGACGACCGCCGCATTGGCGGTGGTGCCCATGTCGGCGGCATAAGCCGGCGCAAATAGCGCCGCGCTCGCTGCCGCGATGGTCAGGACGCGAAACGCTCCCTGCCTGTATCTGGTCCCTTGAATCCCCACGATTCTGCTCCCGTCTGACACATTTATGCCAACCGGACCTTCATCGAGGATGCACGGGCTTGGTAAAGGCGGCGTTTACCTCCGGTCGCGCTTGGCGCCACCGGAACCCCGCCCACGCTTAGCTTTTGTCGGCGACCCCGCCGATCAGGATGAAGCGCCGGTCGCAATAGCCGCAGTCGGCGAAGCCTTCGTCGGTGTCGATTTCGAGCCACACGCGCGGGTGGCCGAGCGCCGCATCGGCGAGGCCGTCGCCGGTGCCGTCGCAGGCGATGCGGGTCTTGGGCGTGCGGATGGTTTCGGGTGCGGGCTGGGTCATCGACCGCGCCCATAGCAAGGCCGCGAAGGCTCGGCAATCGGGTCTGCGCATGGGGTGGGGTCTGTGACGGCACCGGTGCAAGCACCCGTCCGGGTGCCAGTGGTCCCCCGGTGCCGTCTTCCCCCCCACAGGAAGCCTAAAGATAGTTCAAGGTGATCGTGAAACTGCCGCTGTATTCGCCCGGCGCCTGGTTGGCGCCGACCTCGAGCGTCGCCCCGACCGGGAAATTATAATTGCCGAGCGGCGAGGTGATGCGAAAGCGCGTCGGCGACGTTGACAGGATCGCGGTCGGTGTGCTGCCGATCTCGAAATTGCGCGCGCGCATCCGCGTGCCCGGCCCGGTAAGCCAGACGCTGTTCGATCCCAGCGAGATATTGACTTGGCGATTGACGCTGCCGAGCCCGGCGAAGCGCGCAGGTTCGCCGCCGTCGCCCGCGAGGGTCACGCCGCCGGTGCGGTTCCGCGATCCGTCGGGTTCGATCGTGACGGTCCCCGCGGCGTTCGACGGGATGATGTCGCCGAAGTCGAGGTCGTTCACCTTGAAGAAGGAAAGCGGGCGAAGCACGATGGCTTCGGCCTCGCCCGGTGCGCCCGCCTGCGCCAGCGCCGGCGAGGCTGCGAAAGGCGCGATCGAGAGCGCAACGATGGCTAGCCCGCGCTGCATGGGCAGCGGGCGAAAGATGTGACTGGTCCCCACAGACCTCGTTCTAAGGGCAAGATTCCAATTTAGCGTTAACGCGCCGGTCAGCAGAAAATCTATCGGCGAAGATGGCTTTCACGCGAAGAGGCGCGCGGCTATGGAGGCGGCCATGAGTGAAGCCGCCATCCGCATCGACGCCGTCTCCAAACTCTATGCCGGCGGCAAGCAGGCGCTCGACAATGTCAGCTTCGACGTGCCGCGAGGGGCAATTTTCGGCCTCCTGGGCCCGAACGGTGCGGGCAAGTCGACGCTGATCAACATCCTCGCGGGGCTGGTCAACAAGACGAGCGGGGCGGCGAGCATCTGGGGTTTCGACATCGACGCCGACCCCAGGAACGCCAAATATTCGATCGGCATCGTGCCGCAGGAAATCGTCTTCGATCCCTTTTTCACCCCCTATGAGACGCTCGAAAATCAGGCGGGGCTCTATGGCGTGCCGAAGGACAGGCGGATTTCGGACGAGCTGCTCGCCGCGGTCCACCTCAGCGACAAGCGCGACGCCTACGCGCGCACGCTCTCGGGGGGCATGAAGCGCCGCCTGCTCGTCGCGAAGGCGATGGTCCATTCGCCGCCGATCATCGTGCTCGACGAGCCGACCGCGGGCGTCGACATCGAACTCAGGCAGCAGCTTTGGGAATATGTGCAGTCCTTGAACGACCGCGGCGTGACCGTCGTCCTCACGACGCACTATCTGGAAGAAGCCGAGGAGCTGTGCGACCGGATCGCGATCATCAACCATGGCAAGCTGATCGCGAACAAGCCGACGCGCGAACTGGTCGATATGGCGCGCGAGAAGATCGTCGTCGTCACGCTAGACCAAGACGTGACCGTGCTGCCGAGCCACCCCGCCTTCGATAAGGTCGAGCGCGAGGGCGAGCGCGGGCTTGCGATCAGCTACAACAAGGACCGCATGAATGCCGGCGAAGTCCTCGCCGCGGTCAATGCCATGGGCCATGGCATCGTCGACGTCTCGACCCGCGAAGCCGATCTCGAGGATGTCTTCCTCAACCTGACGCGCGCGGCGAATGGGTGAGCGTTCGTTCCCGTTCGTGTCGAGCGAAGTCGAGACACCCAATAGGATAGCGCGAGGCCGAGCGGCATCTCGACTTCGCTCGATGCGAACGGAATTGTGATGACAGATCCTATCCCCCACGACGTCATCATTGTGGGTTCGGGCGCCGCGGGGCTCACCGCCGCGATCGCGCTTGCCGATCACTGCAAGGTGCTCGTGCTGGCGAAGGGCGAACTCACCGGCGGGTCGACCGCCTGGGCGCAGGGCGGGATCGCCGCGGTGCTCGACGCGGGCGACACGTTCGAGAATCATATCGAGGACACGATGATCGCGGGTGGCGGGCTCAACCGGCGCGAGACGGTCGAGTTCGTCGTCGAAAATGCGCCGCACGCGATCGAGCGGCTCGTCGAAATGGGCGTGCCCTTCAACAAGCAAGCCGAAGCGCTGCATCTGACGCGCGAGGGTGGCCATTCGCACCGCCGTATCGTCCATGTCGACGACGCGACCGGCTGGGCGGTTCAGGCGGCGCTATTGAAGACCGCCGAGGCGCATCCGAACATCACCCTGCTGCCCGGACAGGCGTGCATCGACCTGATCACCGGCCGGCATGAGGAACGCTATTCGGGCTCGGGGCGCGTGTGGGGCGTCTATGCGCTCGACGAGAAGACGGGAAAGGTGCGCGCGCATGTCGGGCGCGCGACGATCCTCGCGAGCGGCGGGGCGGGGCGCGTCTACCAATTCTCCACCGCCCCAAGGGGCGCGACCGGCGACGGCATCGCGATGGCTTGGCGCGCGGGCGCCCGCGTCTCCAACATGGAGATGATGCAGTTCCACCCGACCTGCCTCTACAATCTCGACGTCAAGAATTTCCTGATCACCGAGGCGGTGCGCGGCGAGGGCGGGATATTGAAGCACCCCGTCACCGGGCACCGCTATATGCCCGACTATGACGCGCGCGCCGAACTCGCGCCGCGCGATATCGTCGCGCGCGCGAACGACGACCAGATCAAACGCTACGGCCTCGACTATGTCCATCTCGACATCAGCCATCAGGACCCCGATTTCGTCGCGGGCCATTTCCCGAACATCTATGAAAAGCTGCTGACGCTCGGCATCGATATGACCAGGCAGCCGATCCCGGTGGTGCCCGCGCAGCATTATACCTGCGGCGGGGTGCTGATCGACCTCGACGGGCGCACCGACTTGCCCGGGCTATATGCGGCGGGCGAATGCACCGAGAGCGGGCTGCACGGCGCGAACCGCCTCGCGTCGAACAGCCTCCTCGAATGCTTCGTTTTCGGCGAGGCGGCGGCGAAGGACATCGTCGCGCGCTGGGACCAGCTCGAACCGCCGCCCGCGATCCGGCCGTGGGACGAAAGCCGCGTCACCGATTCGGACGAAGAGGTGGTGATCAAGCAGAACTGGACCGAAATCCGCCGCTTCATGTGGAATTATGTCGGCATCGTGCGCACGACAAAGCGCCTCGAACGCGCGCAACACCGGATCAAGATGCTAGCGGGCGAGGTCGGCGACTATTACGGCCATTTCCGCGTCACCACCGACCTGATCGAGCTGCGCAACCTGCTACAATGCGCCGAACTGATCGTGCGCAGCGCCCTCCACCGCAAGGAGAGCCGCGGGCTGCATTACACGCTCGACTATCCCGGTCTGCTGCCCCAGGCCGTGGATACGGTGCTGGTGCCTTGATAGCGAAAATCAGCGAAAGGCAGATTTTCTGGAGCGCGCTCGCATTGGCGGCGATGTTTCGGGCGGTGGCGTCAATCCCCTTCACCGTCGGCTGGTTCGACGAGATCTGGCAATATCTGGAACCTGCCTGGCATTTGGTCGAAGGGCCGTGGGTGCAGACCTGGGATTATCGGTCGGGCATCCGCAGTTGGCTGATCCCCGAACTGCTCGCGCTGCCGATGGGCGCGGGGCATGCGCTGGCGCCCGAGACGACCTTCCACCTGACGCTGGTGCGGCTGACGCTCGCCGTCTTGTCGCTGGTGGTGGTCGGCGCGGCGACCGCGCTCGGGCTCAAATTGTCGCGGTTGCACGGCGCGATGGCGGGGGTCGTCACGGCGATCTGGTTCGAACTGATTTTCTTTGCGCCGCGGGCGCTGTCCGAACCGATCGGGCTTGCGCCGCTGATGGGGGCGATGTGGCTGCTTGTTGCGCGGCGGGCACCGCCGGGGCCGCGGCAATTCGCTGTCGCGGGGCTGTTGATGGGATTGAGCTTCGTCGCGCGCATCCATTACGCGCCCGCGCTGCTCGTCCTCGCGATCTGCACCGCGAAGCGCGACTGGCGCGGCGCGTGGACGCCGCTGATCGCGGGCGGGCTCGTCGCGCTCGGCATCGACGCCGCGGCCAATCTCGCGATGGGGGCGGTGCCGTTTCAGTGGGCGGTCGAATCGGTGCGCATCAACATCGTCGAAAATCGCGCCGCGGCTTACGGCCTGTCACCGGTCACCGGATATCTCTCCCTGTTCGTTTTCTACTGGCACTTCGCGCTGGTGCCGATCGTGCTGCTCGCCTGGTTGGGAGCCAAGCGTTATCCCGTCCTTGCCTGGATGGCGGTGGCGCATCTGGCGTTCCACTCGCTGATCGGACACAAGGAATATCGCTTCGTGCTGCTCACCGCGGCCCTGCTCATCATCCTCGCGGCGATCGGCACCGCCGATCTGTTGCGCCGGGTGCCGCGCCGGCGCCTGATGATCGCGGTGGCGGGAGCTATGGCCGTGTGGGCGGGCGGTTCGGCCGCGCTCGCGGCCGGTAATTTCCGGCCGAACTGGTCGATGGAGGCGGGGCTCGCCGATGCGCTCGAACGCGCGGGGCGCCCAGCAAAGACCTGCGGGCTCGCGCTCTATCGCCCGCGCGCGACGGTGGCGGGCAGCTACGCGCTCTATCGCCGCGCAACGCCTATCTACAGGATTGCAACGCGGCACGAGGCGGCGCGCCATGCCGCGGCCTTCGACGTCGTCCTGACCGGCCCCGCGCATATCGGCGAACTGCCGCCCGCCTACCGCCTCGAAGCCTGCGCGCCGCCCGGCTTTACTGACGCACCGTCGTGCGTGCTGCGCCGCGCGGGCGGCTGTACGCCCGATCCGGCGCTACGCAAACTGAACGACTGGCTCGCTGCGACGGGCAACTAGAGTCTTTGTGCCCAATCCGGGGCGGAAAGACTCTAGCCGCCGATTCCGGCCAGTCGTCCGATGAAGATCAGCACGATCGCGCCGATCACCGAAGCAAGACAGCCCGCGCGGCTAAAGTCGCCGCGGCCGCGCGATGTCGCGAGGCCGGCGAGGAGCGAGCCGCCGATGCCGAGCAGGATCGTCGCGACCCATCCCATCTCGACCGCGCCCGGGTAAAAGAAGCGCGCCAGCGCGCCGATGATCAGTCCAGAGATGATCGCGCCGATGATGTTGATCATGCATTGAATCCTTCGTTGAGGAAGCGTTCGGCAAGCGCCGCGTGGAGCGCGGCGCCGCGCGCCATCACGCTCTCGTCGAGGACCATATGGTTCGAATGGAGCCCGCAGCATTGGCGCCAGTCGCTGCCCGCCGCGCTCGCGCCGAGCCAGAACATCGCGCCGGGAATCTTTTCAAGGACGTAGGAGAAATCCTCGGCTCCCATCACCGGATTGTCCATCGTCAGCCAGGCTTGCTCGCCGAAGGTCTCCTCGACGACCGCCTGGCCGAAACCGACCGCGCGGCTGTCGCAGATGGTGACGGGGAAGCCTTCCTCGATCGTGACCTCGGCGGTGCAGCCATGCGCCTCGGCGATCGTGGGCGCGAGGCGCTTCAGTTCGCGCGCGACCATCGCGCGGCGTTCGGGGGAAAGCGTGCGGATCGTGCCGAGCATTTCGGCACTCTCGGGGATGATATTGTTCGTCGTGCCCGCGGCGATCTTCGCGATGGTGACGACCGCGGGGTCGAAAACCGAGATGCGGCGCGTGACCATCGTCTGGATCGCGGCGACGATTGCGCAGGCGACGGGGATCGGGTCGATGCTGTCGTGCGGCATGGACGCGTGCCCTCCGGCACCCTTGACGGTGATCGAGAGGACGTCGGACGAAGCGAGCAGCGGCCCCGCGCGGCCGGCGAAAATGCCGTGTGGCGCATTGGGCATGATGTGGAGCGCGAAGGCCGCGTCGGGCAGCGGATCGATGATCCCGTCATCGAGCATGAAGCGCGCGCCATGATGGCCCTCCTCGCCCGGCTGGAACATGAACATCACAGTGCCGGGCAAGCGGTCGCGCGCCGCGCACAGCAGCTTGGCCGCACCGACGAGCATCGCGACATGCGTATCATGCCCGCACGCGTGCATCGCGCCAGCGATCTCCGAGGTGAAATCGAGCCCGGTCTCTTCGAGCAAGGGCAACGCATCCATGTCGCCGCGCAGCAGCACGGTGCGCCCGTTCGCGGGGCCGCGCAGGATCGCGATCAGTCCGGTGGTCGACGGCCCCTCGCGAAATTCGAGCGGCAGGCCCGCGAGCGCATCCTTGATCTTCGCGAGCGTCTTGGGATTCTGGAGGCCCAGCTCGGGCTCGCGGTGAATCGCGCGGCGAAGGTCGACGAGGTCGCCCAACAGAGTTTCTGCCTCGGCGGGCCAGCTACGGGCGATCTCGTTCACTTCTTTCCTCCAAACAACTGCCGCCCGGCAAGGTCGAGCATGATTTCCTCGCTGCCGCCCCCAATGGCGTTGACGCGCACCTCGCGGTAGATGCGTTCGACCTTGCTGCCGGTGATATAGCTCGCACCGCCGAGTATCTGTGCCGCCTCGCGCGCGACGGCTTCGAGCATGCGCGTCGCCTGCACCTTGAGCATCGCGAAGTCGGCGGGACGGGCCTTGTCGTGCTTGACCTGCCAGGCGGCGAGGTCGACCCACGCCTGCGTCGCCTCGATCTGGCGTTCCATGTCGGCGAGCTTGATGCGGATCGACTGGTGGCCGACGAGCGGACGCCCAAAGGTCTCGCGGCTCTGCGCCCATTCGGCCGCTTCGGCCATCGCCACGCGGGCATAGGCGCAGCAGCCCATCGCCATGCCGAGTCGTTCGCTGTTGAAGTTGCGCATGATGCCGATGAACCCGCCATTCTCGGGGCCGATCAGATTTTCGGCGGGGACGCGGACGCCCTCGAAATGGATCGCAGCGGTGTCGCTGCAGCGCCAGCCCATCTTGTCCAGCCGCGTGCGCTCGACGCCGGGGCTCGCCATGTCGATCAGCAGCAGCGAGATCCCCGACGCGCCGGGGCGGCCGGTGCGCACGGCGCAGGTCAGCCAGTCGGCGCGCATGCCGCTGGTGATGAACATCTTGCCGCCGTTGACGATATAATGATCGCCGTCCCGAGCCGCGCTCGTCTTGAGGTTCGCGACGTCGCTGCCGCCGCCCGCCTCGGTGATGCCGAGCGCGATGATCTTTTCGCCCGCGAGCACCGGCGGCGCGACGCGCTGCTTCAATTCTTCCGAGCCGAGCGCCAGGATCGGCGGCAGGCCGATGCCGTGCGTCATCAGCGAGGCGCCGAGCCCGCCCGCGCCGACCGCGGCGAGTTCCTCGGTCAGCACGAGGCCGTGGAAATTGTCAAAGCCTTCCGAATGGCCGCCATATTGCTCGGGATAACGCAGGCCGAGAATGCCCGCCTCCGCAGCCTTTTTGTGCAGCTCGCGCGGCAGTTCGCCCTCGGCCTCCCAGCGGTCGATATGCGGCGCGATCTCGTGCGCGACGAAACGGCGGACGCTTTGCGCCAGCGCTTCGTGGGTTTCGTCATAATAGGGCGAGCGGGCGCGCCAGTCGTCGAAGGCTGTCATAGTGCGATGCTGGGCTGGGTTGACGGACACGTCAAGTAGGAGGCGTCAAGCGAGGCTTGCGCCGCGACGACAAGGACTTAAGGTCGCGCGCCATGAACAAGTCGCAACTGCTCGCCGGCCTCGCCGCTCTCGCCCTCGTCTCCACCCCCGCCCTGGCGCAGAAGTCGCCCGAAGCCGTTGCCGATGCCGCGCTCAAGAAGGCGCCGGTGTTCGACGGGCATAACGACGTGCCCTGGGCGCTGCGCGGGCGCGAAGGCAATATGATCAACGGCTTCGATTTCGAGGACACGACCGACACCGCGAAACCCGACGCGACCCCGCCCGAGATCGCGATGCACACCGACCTCCAGCGGCTGCGCAAGGGGCGGGTCGGCGCGCAATTCTGGTCGGTCTATGTGCCGAGCAACCCCGACGAGCCGCTCGCGGTGCAGCAGACGATCGAGCAGATCGACGTGATGAAGCGGCTCGTGGCGCGCTATCCGGACGATCTGATGCTCGCCTCGACCTCGGCCGAACTCGAAAAGGCGATGAAGGCGGGCAAGATCGCCGGGATGCTCGGGATGGAGGGCGGCCATTCGATCGGCTCGTCGCTTGCCGTGCTGCGCCAGATGTACGATCTCGGCGCGCGCTATATGACGCTGACGCATTCGAAGAATCTGAGCTGGGCCGACGCTTCGACCGACGCGCCGGCGCACGACGGGCTCACCGATTTCGGCCGCCAGGTGGTGCGCGAAATGAATCGCATCGGGATGATCGTCGATCTGAGCCATGTGAGCGAAGCGACGATGAAGGACGCGCTCGAAACCTCGCACGCGCCGGTGATGTTCAGCCATTCGGGCGTGCGCGCGATCAATCCGCATCCGCGCAATGTCCCCGACAGCGTGCTGCCCGCGGTGAAGGCGAACGGCGGGATCGTGATGGTCGTGCTGCTGCCCGGCTTCCTCGACGCCGACGTCCGTGCGCAGGGCCTCGCGCGCACCGCCGAACAGGCACGGCTGAAGGCGATGTATCCGGGCGAGCCGGCGGCGGCCGATGCGGCGCTCAAGACGTGGGACGCGGCGAATCCGGTGCCGACGACCGATGTCGCGAAGGTCGCGGATCATATCGACCATCTCAAGAAGACGATCGGGGTCGACCATATCGGGCTCGGCGGCGACTATGACGGGATGGATTCGGCGCCGGTAGGGATGGAAGATGTGTCGGGCTATCCGGCGTTGTTCACCGAACTCGCGAAGCGCGGCTATTCGCAGGCCGAGCTCGAAAAGATCGCGAGCGGCAACATGTTGCGCGTGCTGAAGGCGGTCGAGGCCTATGCCGCGAGCCAGCAGGGCCAGCCGCCGATCGAGACGCCGGTCGCGAAATAGGACTCAGCGGCGGAAAGGCCAGTCGGTCGCGCCGCTCGCCCACAGCGCCCACCAGATGATCAGCGGCTGCGCGGCGAGGCGCGGGCCGTGATACCACCAGCTCAGCGTCTCGCCGCCGATCGCGATATTGGCGAGCGCGTGGTGGAAATTGGCGGGCCAGACTGAGAGCGCGTAGAGCGCGAGGCCCCAGCCCGCCACTTTCCGCGTCGCGGGAATCATCAGCCCGATCGCACCGGCGATTTCGGCGATGCCGGTCGCGGCGACGACCATCTGGGGCTGTGGCACCCACGGCGGGGTGATCGCGAGGAAGGGCGCGGGCGTCGCGAGATGGCGCCAGCCCGCATAGGCATAAGCGAGCGCGAGCAGCCAGCGCAGCGCGGTACGGACGCGGCCCTTCACCGCCCGATCGCGCCGAGCATCGCCTCGATACTGGTGAATTTTTCGCGCGGGTTGCCGTCGAGCGCCGCCTTGACCTCGGCCTCCTCGATCCGGCGCCAGTCGCGGAAGGTGACGGGGGTGATGCCGCGGCTCGCCAACAGCGCGTCGAGCCCCGCGCGCCCGGCCTTGTTCGCGCCGCGGCCGATATCCTCCAGCACCATTTCGCCGATGCGCGCGCCGTCGGGCTTGTTCGTGCCGATCGTTCCCGACGGCCCGCGCCGCGCCCAGCCGACCGCGTAGAGCCCGGGCAGGATTCGTCCCTCGTCGCTCGCGAAGCGACCGCGCCCATGTTCGTAGGGAACCCCGGGGATCGGCGGGGTCTGATAACCGATGCAACTGATCACGAGGCCTGCGTCGACGGCATAGGTTTCGCCGGTGCCATGGCTGCGAAGGTCGGCGTCGAGGACGGTCTTCTCGACGATGACGCGCTGGACTCGCCCGTCGCCTTCGATCGCCACCGGCATCGCGAAGAAGTCGAAATCGATCGTCACCGGCTTGGCGACCGGGTTGGCCGCGAACTGCCGAAGGTGCGTCACCGACTTGCGCATCCCTGGCTCGAGCATCGCGTCGTCGCCCTCGTCGGGCAGGTCGGCGGGATCGACGCGCGGGCTCGCGCGCTCGAGATGGCCGAGTTCGCCCAGTTCCTTCGGCGTCATCGCGATCTGGTGCGGCCCGCGGCGGCCGAGAATCTGGATATGGCGCACCGCGCTCGCCGCCAGCATATCGCGCGCGTGCGCGACGATGTCGCTGCCCGCGAACTCGCCCGGCGTCTTGGCGAGGATGCGCGCAACGTCGAGCGCGACATTGCCGTTGCCGATCACCGCCACACCCGGCGCGTCGAGCGGCGGATCGAGGTCGGCGAAGTCGGGGTGGCCGTTATACCAGCCGACGAAGGCGGCGCTGCCGATCACGCCGGGAAGATCGGCGCCGGCGATGTCGAGCGGCCGGTCGTTCGGCGCGCCGGTCGCGAGCACGACGGCGTCGTAGAGGCCGACAAGCTCGTCGATCGTCACGTCGCTGCCGACCGAGACATGGCCGACGAAGCGGACATTGTCGGTGAGCGCGGTGCCCTCGTAGCGGCGCGACACCGCCTTGATCGATTGATGGTCGGGGGCGACGCCGGTGCGGATCAGGCCGTAGGGCACGGGCAGCCGGTCGATGACGTCGACCGCTATATCCTCCGCTTTCTGCAATGTTTCGGCGGTATAATAGCCCGCCGGGCCCGACCCGACGATCGCGACATGACGCATCAACCCACTCCTTCGGGCATCCGCGCGGGCGCGCGGCCCCTCTTTTGTTATGGGGTGATGCTAGCGGCGAAATGCGACAGGGCAAGCGCGCTTGTGCGGGCTGCCGCTCCGGCCTTGACAGGCGGCTCCCGCAATCATATTGCGCGCGCCTCATTGCCCCGTCGTCTAATGGTAAGACTACGGATTCTGATTCCGTCTATTGAGGTTCGAATCCTCACGGGGCATCCAGAGCTTTCCATAAAGCATTGAATTCATTCGGTTTTATGTCGAACCGATGCACTCCTCCCACATTTCCTCCGTCATATCGCCCCGCCAGCGGAGGGCTGCGGGAGCGAAGAAAATGCGGCGCTGGCGTCGTCCATCGCATTTCGCTCGAACTGATTCGGCGGGATGATGCGAATGCCCACGGTGGGGTGCTGAGCGCAGCGACAAAGTTCAAGTCACTTCCGGTTGCAGTTCTCGTTGCAATTCGTTCCAGAATTTGCAGGCTGCGCGAGCGCTCAGGCCAGCAGGCGTGTGACCGGGCTCTGTCACGTATGTCCAGGCGAAAGCTAAAGGTGCCGGTGCGCGCTCCCAACGCGCGTCTTCCTTTGCTCGGTCACTCTTATCTTAGTCGAAATTGGCGGCGCGATTATAATCCGATTATAAAATAGCCCTCAGGATTGGCGCGACATAACTTTTCCTTGCGACTCATTTCGGTCGCATTTTGGAAAAGGTGAAAGCGATGAAGACGTTTCAGAACAGTGACGAACTGATCGACCTGGGCGCAATCAGCGTCGAGACCCGCGGGATCGAACCCGTCGGGTTCGAGGATCAGGACCCGAGCGACAAATATCTCTTCTCCGGCGGCATTTCGGCGGACGACTGAAGGGCGGCGGCGTGTTGTCCTTGGGCGGCACGCCGCACCCTTCTGGTTTAGCAGACGCGCTCCGATGGCTCTCATGCTTCGCGACGGCCTCTATCATCGTCAAATTGGCGACGCCGTCATCTTTCTCGATCTTCCGGTTGACCGCTATTTTCTCCTGACGGACGGCCACGCCGAAGATTTCCTTCGCGCTCTTTCGGGAGAGGCGAGCGCGTCGGATTGGCTAATCGAGCGGGGCATTTTCGCCGATCGAAAAACCGAAGAAGGGACGGAGCCTGACGCTTTGGTTGCTCCGAAAATAAGCCTCGTCGACGGGCCGCTCGACGAAGCGTCGGTTGCGACGACGGCCGCATCGCTCTGGCTACAATGGAGGACACGAAAAGAACTGCGCCGCCGACCGCTGTCCAGCATCATAGGTGAACTGAAAAGCGCGGGGCGGCGGGAAACTGCCCAGCCCAACGACGCCGTAATTGCCGGAGTTGCGGCGGCCTTTCTGTGTGCCAAGCGATACGCGCCAGCGATCGATCAATGCCTCGTCCGCAGCATAGCGATGAAGCGGATGCTGATGCACCGCGGATCTGCGGTTTCGCTGGTGTTTGGGGTGACCATGCCCTTCGCAGCACATTGCTGGGTCCAGGCTGGATCGACCGTGCTGTCGGATCCGCTCGACATTGTCCTCCACTACAAGCCAATTCTCGCCGTTTGATGGCTGGCGGGTTCCGCATAGTTGTGGGATTGCGGGCCGGAAGAGAGGGGCTGACCAGGCTTGACGCCGATCGGTCGCCCGACCTCACAACGGCAGGCTTCGTCCTTTGGTCGGACGAACCGATTGTGCGGGTCGATTCCGAGACAGCGATCATCGGTTACCTGTTCAAGCGCGGCCCGCCCAGCAGGCGAGTCATGGAGTTCAGTCCGGACGAAGCGGAACGACTGAGCAAAAGCGGCGGGCGTTCGCTGCTCAGGGAATATTGGGGCGGCTATGTGATGATCCGGGCCGATGTCTCCGGAACGGTCAGCATCCTGCGCGACCCCTCCGGAGCATTGCCTTGCTATTTCCGGCGTGAAGCGGATCATATCTTGTTTGCGGGCAGCATTGCGGACCTCGCAGAGCCGGGGCCTGGCGTGGCCGATCTCGAAGAAATTGCGCGGATTGCAGCGAGCGGCGACGCCCGGGGGCGACGGACCTGCGTCAGCGGGATCGATGAGCTGATCGCCGGCGAATGTCTTGTCGTGGGACGCGACGGAGTTGCAATCGAACCTTGGTGGACGCCGTGGGATCATGTCGAGCAGACAGCATCCGCCGATTTCGCGGAGGCGGCAGTCCGGTTGCGTGAAACCATTTCGGATTGCGTAGGAAGTTGGGCAAGCTGCTTTCCATCGATCCTGCTCGGCTCCTCCGGCGGGCTCGATTCTTCCATCGTCGCCGTCGCATCCGCTCCACGGGCGAGGCGGCTCGCTTGCCTGACATTGGTCGGTCCTGATTTCGGAGGTGACGAGCAACGCTATGCCGCAGCCCTTGCTGCGTCGCTTGGCCTCGGTCTCGAAGCCGTACCGATGGATCTTGAAGACATCGATGTCGGCCGCGCCGTCGCACCCCATCAGCCTTGGCCGATTGCGCCCCTGTTCAAGCAATCGGTAGAGGCAATTCATATGCGAATGAACGCACGCTCGCCCATCGATGCCCATTTTACCGGGAACGGCGGCGATGGAATGCTATGCAGCATCCGGAGTGCCGTTCCTCTTCTTGATCGCTTTCTTGCCGAGGGTCCTCGACCCGCGCTTGCCGAAACGCTCCGCGACATTTGCATTCTCACCGGCACCGACAGCCGCACGGTCCTTCGTCACGCGTGGGCGCGCTACCGCCGTGACGGTGGCCGTCATCATGTGCGTTTCGACTTCAGTGGGATTTCGCCGGACGCCGCGTCGCGGATCGAGACGGCAGGCGGAACTCACCCGTGGCTGTCAGCGCCGACCGAGGTGCTACCGGGCAAGACCGTTCATGCCGCCTATCTGATGCGGACACAAAAAGGCATCGAGCTTTATCCGCGGTCATGCTCGCCCATCCATGTCGCTCCGCTGGTGTCGCAGCCCATAGCCGAGCTCTGCCTGTCGATTCCGAGCTGGCTGTGGATCGAAGGCGGTCGCAATCGCGCGGTCGCCCGGGAAGCATTCGAACATTCATTTCCCGAGCTCGTCGCAAGACGGACGCAGAAGGGTGGTCCCGGAGGATTTCAGCTCTCGATCTACCACCGGTTCCGGGCGATCCTCCACGATCGTTTGCGCGGGGGACTGCTCACAAGCGCCGGAATATTTGACACCGCTCTTCTCGATGAACCCGACGATCCGAGCTGGCGCGGGACCGAGCGCCTTCAGCGAATCCTGGCCCTCGCCGCGGCCGAAAACTGGGCAAGGTGGTGGAGCGGTTCCAGCTAATGGCGCGATACGCCGCATCGGCCTCCAGCGTTGACCGCCATGCGATCCCATTCCGCAAAGCGCCGTGGGAACGGCGCATCGGAATCGCGCCTGCCAAGCAGCCAATAATCGAACCAAGCGACATTTTCGCGCATCGCCAGCAGCCGGTTCGAAGGGATGTGAAACAGGTGGGTTTCGTCCGACGCTGCGCTTGCGCCTGGATAGAGGCTGATCTGCGCGGGCACATTGGCGCCGCGCAGCGCGTCGTGGAGATCGGCTTGCGACCGTGAGGCCGACGCCACTTGCTGGAGCAGCGGCGCGCAAATCTTGTCGGCATTGAGCGATGGACTGAATCGGCGATAATTTGCGGCATGCTCGCCGAAAGGCGAGCCGCCGTAAATTGCGGTGTAGCTGGCCGGCGATAGCGAATAGCCCGCCGGTTCGAGAAAGCCGCCGTCGCCGCTCGAAGCTGCCCGGAACATGCGGGAGTGGGTGACCGCGACATTCACCATTTGCGCGCCGCGGCTATATCCTGCGATGCCGACCCGATCGAGATCGACAAGGCCTTCGGCGGCCAGCTCGGTGACGGCATCCTCGAAACTGTACACGCCGTTGATCCAGACAAGCTTCTGAATCTCCTCCGGCCCTGGCGGGCCGCTTCCCCGGAGCCATGCTCGATAGGCGGCCTGAAGGGCCGCGCTTTGCTGCGGCGCAGGATCGTTGATGAGGAGTATGGCATAGCCGCGCTCGGCCAATAGTTGGACGGGATAATTCCATTGATTGCTGCTCTCCGCGAAGCGTTCGTCGGCGTCGCTGCCGTGTGTAACGACGATCGTGGGATATCGACGGTCCTTGCGGTAGCCGCGGGGAAGGATGACATATCCGGTGGCTCTGTAGCCCAGTCGATTGACCCAGGTCCGGGGCCGCACGGCCAATGGTGTGATGGCTGAGTGGCGAGGCGAAACCTCGAGGAGGTGCTCCAGCTTTCCGGTCGAAAGGTCGACCTGAACAAGTTCGGGCGCCAACGTCATGCCCTCATATACGCAGACAGCGAACGAAAGATTGCCCGAAAAGCCGCATTTTGTGAGGCTTCCCTTGGTGCTGATCTCGCGGACACTATTTCCGTCGATGAGGGCGAGGCCATAGCGCGGCGTACTCAGGTAGCGAGTTCCTACAATTGTCCTTTGCCGATCGGCACTACGGCTGAACCCTGCCGATCGCGGATCCCCGATGGTAAAATCGAAGCGGCCATAAATGTGCCGCCTTCCGCCCGGCAGGATTTCTGCCAGTTCGTTCGAGCCATCGCCGGTCGTCGACTCAAGTTTTCCCCCGCGCGGTCCCGCAATCATCCAGAGGGACTGCGTGTCGCGCTCACTCTCCAGTCGCTGTGTGGATTTCTGGACGCGGTCCCAAGCCCAGATCGCCTGCACCGACCCCACCGATCCGTCGGATTCTTCGACGCGAAATCCGACCTGATCCTCCTGCCAAATGATGTTGCCCCCCGCATGGAGCGCCATGCGGTCGGAGGAAGGGCGTGAAGTGACCTTATCGACCCGCCCGTCGGGGCCGCGGAGAAAAAACTCGATACGCGCCTCGATCTGCGAGCGCCTGCGATCGCGGAGTGCCGTTACCTCCTTGTCGAAGCGGACGCCCACTGGGTCGTTCTCTGCCGTGAGCAGGCTGTACCAAAGCCAGCGTCCGTCCGGTGACCAGTCATAGGCGAGCACGCCGACCGAATGCGGCGGACTATCTCCCCCGATGGAAAGCGACATGTCGGCTTTCCCGACGCGAACGGGCGCCGGATTGAGCACAATCGCATCGACCTTTCCGTGCCGGTCGATGCGATAAAGTTGCAATCCTTGCCCGATATCGAGGAGCGCGCTCCAGTCATCGGTTCCGGGAATTTGCCTTATCAGCTTCGCGGCTTCGATCTCGATCACGTCGCGCTGCGTCTTTTTTTCGATATCGACCAGACGGAGCGTGATGCGGGGCCGTCCGGCATTCACGTCGCTTGCTCGCACCGCGTACAGGACCGTTCGAGCGTCCCCTGACAGGGAAATTTCGAGAATTTCGGGGACGAGCAAGATATCCTCGAGCGTCCACGGGCGTATCGCATTCGACTTGGCGGCGGTCGCTGCGGGCAATAGCGCGGTGCCGACCGCTAGTGCGATCGAAAAGTGAGAGCGGGCGCCGGCGATCATGGCGATCCGCCTCACCAGTCGCGCCGGATGGTGATGCCCAGGAATCGTCCGACCGCGGAATAATTGGTCGTATCAAATGGGGTATCGCCAGCCGCCGCGACAGTCGTTCTCTCCGGCTTCGCATTGAGAATATTTAGGGCGCTCAGCGAGACCTCAGCGAGGGTGCCGATCTTGATCCGCCCGGTCAGATCGAGCGTCGCCATCGAAGAGATTTTCAGCGGGACCGGCCGCCGCCGATCGGTCACACCCCCGGTGAAACTGACGAAGCCGGAAAGTGAGAAGCGCTCATCACCGAAGGTCGCGCCGCCTCGTGCCTTGAAATGAGGCGAGTTGAAGATGGTCCCGGCAAGGTTCGTCGCCGGGAGGCCGGGAAGGAGCCGCTGCCAGCTGTCGATCCAGGTCGCACTTGCGGCGAGGGTCAGTGACCGCCCACCCGCCATCGGCGCGCGGTAGCGAAGCGAGAGGTCGGCGCCCTGATATTGCTGCACCGCGATGTTGCGATCACGGCCGTCAAGAAGCGCAATGACTCTGGCGGGGTCGTAGGGTCCGCCCGTTGCATTAACCAGCGGCGCATTGGCGCCCGAGATGGCCGCATCGAGGGCATCGGCGGCAGGGTCAAAGCTGACGAGGTCTGCGTAGAGCGGATTGGTCAGCGCGCCGAGTGGAGACGCGAATGGTGGCGCTACGCGGTCGCGATAGTCGATCCGGAAGAAGCTCGTCACGATCTCGAGCCGCGGCGATGGCCGGAAAGTCGCGCTCAGCGTAATATTCTCCGAACGCTCGGGACCAACCTCAGGGTTCGGGCCACCGATGTAGAGATAGGTCGAACCCGGCGGGAAGAGATTGCCATAGCCGGTGACAGGCAAAAGCAGCGCCGTGTAGCCGGTGTATTGCTGGATGAGCGTAGGCATCTTGAACGAGCGGCCCCATGAGATGCCGAGGCTGAGCTCCGGAACGGGAGCGTAGACGAAACCGAGCTTCGGGGTGACGATACTTCCCGAATCCGAATAATCCTCCCAGCGGAGCGCCGCCGTGAGCGAGGCCCGATGCGCGAAGCCGAGGCGCTGGGACGGACTAGCTAGCGGGATGAAGATTTCGCCATAGGCGAAGCTGTTTGCGCGCGCCGCACTGAAGCGGCGACCGCCAAGCTCGACGCCGATGCGGTTGCGCCGCCAGCCGCCGCCTGCGGCCAGCCGGGCATCGCCGGCAGGCAACGCAAACAGCGGACCCTCAATTCCAGCCTCGATTGCGAGATTGCGATTATTGTAGGTGCGGACGGCCTGCGTCGCGACATCATTGGTGTAGTTGTCGGTAAGGGCGTTGGTCTTGTCGGTACCGTACAGACCGGTAATTCGCGCATTCCACGATCCGCCGAGATCGGCCTCGAAGGTGGGTGCGACACCTAAGGTCACGAACTTCGTGGTGGCCAGGAAGCCCCGGGTCGTGACCGGGCGGTCGACGAACAGGGCGCGGACGCTGCTTGTATTGCCGCGCTTGTAGATCAGGTCGCCCGACAATTTTACGCTGTGTGCGACCTCTTGATGGCCGCTCAGCAAAACACTGTGACGCTTGAGTTGGGGATAGAATGTCGATGCCGGGTTACTGCTCTCCGAATAAGTCCGGTCGCGCGCATAGATCGCGCTGTTATCGAAATAATCATATGTCGCGACAAATCCGCCGCCGGACCATTTTGCGCCGCCGAGCAGATTATATTGCTGCTGGAAGTTGCCGCCGTCGGTCGACCCTCCGAGACGGGCGCTCGTCGTGACGCCTTCATAGTCCTTGCGCAGCTTGATGTTGACCACGCCGGCCACCGCATCGGCGCCGTAAATTGCCGACGCGCCGTCG
Source organism: Sphingopyxis sp. (assembly GCF_035686825.1). GTDB lineage: Bacteria > Pseudomonadota > Alphaproteobacteria > Sphingomonadales > Sphingomonadaceae > Sphingopyxis. Next base: position 412,530 of record NZ_DASRYZ010000002.1, read on the forward strand.
GCGACGATCTCCACGCGTTCGACCGCGGCAACAGGGATCGCACTGACGTCGATGACGCTCTGCGTACCGCTGTAGCTGAACCGGTTCCCGTTGAGCAGGGTCAATGTCGCATTCGGGCCGACGCCGCGGAGATTGAATGTTGAAGCGCCATTGACGTTGACATTCTCGTTCCCGGTCCCTTGTCCGCTGCCAATTCCTGGATTCTGGCCGCCACCGAAATTCTGCGGCAGGCTTCGGGCAACCTCACCGAGATCGGCTTGGCCCGCGTCGCGGATATCATCGCCGGTAATCGTGATGACGGGCGCGGGCGGTGGCGCGCCTTCAATGCGGGAGCCCGTCACGACGATAGCCGCATCGTCGGTGACGTCGGCGGATGTCTGGCTGCTACGCTGTCGTCGAATGATTACCGAGCGACCGTCGAATTCCGCCGACAGCAGCGTCGCTCGCAGAAGCGCATCGATGGCTTCGCGCGGCGTGAATGTGCCGTTGAGCGGCGGAGAGCGCCGACCCACTAGATCCTCGCTCGATGCGTAGAGCTCGAGCCCGGCGCGCGCGGCAACGCCCTTGAGGGCGTCGCCGAGATCCTGTGCTTGCAGGCTATAGGACTGGCGCGCCTCCTCATAAGCTTCCGCATCGGCCGGCGCAACGAGCAGCGCCGCGCCGGCAAGCAGCTCCAGCGCCGAACGGGATTTGAAAATCGTCATCTAACTCCCCCCTTTTTGGTCGGCCGTGCGTTGGGCGCAGGGCCAGTGGGGAGCGTTGACGCTCGTCTTCAGCCTACCTTAGGCGGAGAGTGAAATTATCTGCGGCGAAGCCGAATGCCGTCGTCGCGCCGGTCGAGCTCAAGGTCCAGCAACTGTGCGATGCGCCGTGCAAACCCGTCCGCATCTGCAATGTGGAAGCGTCCCGAGATTTCGCGCGATGCGAGCGCTGGGTCATCGATGACGATCGGGCGAGCCGCATATCGGTTCGCCTCTTCGACAAGCCGATCGAGGCGAATGGCGCGATGTTCCGACCAACCCGTCGTCCAGTCCGCGGACGATTTCACGATGGCGGGCGAGCCCCCATCGGAGACCATTTGGCCGGTCCGGTAATGGCTGCGCTGGCCGATACGCAATGCGGCTGGCCGCGACGATGTCGCCATCGCGGAGCGGACGGCGGCGGCACCCCTTGCCAGTTCGACTGCAATGATATCGCTCGTCTCAATGCTGACGTCGATCGTCGCGTCCCGCGCCGCGATGACGGTGGCGCCGGCATCGACGCGAAACGGCCGGGCGTCGGCGGCGATCGCGAGGCGGGCACGCCCGCGCGACAGGCGCAGGCGCCGTTCGCCGCCATCCATCGAAAATTCGGCCACGCTGTCGGTATCAAGGACGACGGTCGATCCGTCGGCGAGGCGGAAGGTGCGGATTTCGCCGCGCCTGGTCGCGAGCGGTTCGGCCGCATAGGCGGACGCCGCCCCGGGTTGCATGGGACCCGGAACGGGGGCGCCGCCAGCCCCTATCGCAAAGACGAAGAGCGCAGCCGCCGCCGCGACGGTTCCGGCAATCTGCCATCGGCGCGCCTGCACGAAGCCCCACGGATCGAAGCGGCGCGGCCCGAATTTTTGGGAGGTCTTGAGAATATCACTTCGCGCGAACCTCCCGGCGGCGCGCTCATAGGCGCGGCGGTTTTCGGGCGAGGTCGCCAGCCATTCCTCGAACTCCGCGCGAAGCGAGGGCGCGTCCTCACCTCGCATCTTGACGACCCAGGCGCGCGCGACTTCCGCGCTCGAATAGCTTCCGGCGCCAGGCGATCCGTCGTCATCGTTCATCGGCAGCCTTCCAGAGCCCTGTCGATATGCGCGAGTGCCTTCATCATATGATATTCCACCGTCGCAACACTGATACCCACCCGTTCGTGGATCTCCCGATAGCTGAGTTCGTCGACGCGGTGCATCAGGAAAACGCGGCGTGTCTTTGGCGGCATGGCCTCGACGGCCTGTTCGTAAAGGCGCAGGAGGTCGGCGGCTTCCAGGCCATGCTCCTGCTCCGCCGGGCAAGCCGCATCATGCTCCTCGCGCAGCGAAAAGAGTAGGACATTGTCGCGCCGGTGGCGGCGGGCCCGGTCGATCAGCAGATTCTGGGCGATCCGGCGAAGAAAGCCGCCCGGATTGACGAGGCGATGCCGCTGGGGACTGCCCGCCGCGCGCGCGAACACGTCCTGCATCAGATCGGGCGCCGCCTCGTCGCCCGCGCGGCGGCCGAGAAAGCGCAGCAGGGCGGCGCCATGCCGGCGAAAGGCGTCGTCGAGGCTTGCCCCGTCGTCCCCGGGGGCCTGTGCCGGAGCGCGGTGCTCGTCGGCATCGCCCGGTCGGTGATGGCAGGCCGAAGCGACCGAGAAGGGATGGCGCTGTGCCGCGGCACGCTTGAGGGGAGGCGGTGACAAGGATCGGGCCTGAACATATACGCGCGAAACGGGCCGGCGGCACCGGTCGTCTCGTCATCCAGGGCAGTGCCATTGCATCGATCCGGCAAACCTGTCCGATGCGGCCGCCCGGCCTGCGGGGACGGGCGTAAATAATGCCTGGCATATTCTGTGCCGCGCCCGCCAATGAGGGGGCGCTGCGAGGAATCATGACAAGCGGCCGCGCGATTGACAAGCAAAAGGACGTCTTCGGCGCCGCGTCGTGGTTCCTGCCGTAACGCATGGCGAATGTCATTCGCCCGGTGCGAGCAGCCGCGTCATGCGATCGGCCGCTTGCCCCCGGCTGTGATGATAGCGAAGCAACAGATCGCGAACGCGGCCGTCGGCTTCTCTCTCATCTATCGCTCGTTCGAGTGTCGCCAGTTCGCCGTCTGACTCGGGCATCACGGCGCCTTCCTGGAGGCGCATCAGATGCAGCCGGTCATTGATCGCGGAGACGGTGGCCAGCAGTGCGCCGTTGCCCGCGCGGCCGGCGATATCGAGGAACAGGCGAGCGGTGCGCTCCGCCACGTTGCCGCCGATCTCGGTGCGGCGATCCCGGGCAGCCGGGACCACCGACATGGCTGCCAGCAACAAGATGCAGTTGAGCTCGAGCAGGTCGCGGAGCTCGTCCTGCCCGAGGCGGGGTACCCGAAAGCCTTCGCCCGGCGTGACATCGACCATATGTTCGCCCGCGAGGCGCCACAGACTGTCGCGGACGGGGGTGATGCTCACGCCAAGTTCGTCGGCGAGCTTGGCCGCCTCAAGCCGGAGGCCGGCGGGCCATTTTCCGATCTTGAGGCGTAGCTTGATCGCCTCGTAGGTTGGTTCGAGGACATGCGCCGGGCTCACCGCCGAGGCTCCTGCTCGGCGAACTCTGCGAGCATCGCTGCCTGGTCCGGTCGGAGCGCATCGATCGCGGCGAGATGCTCGGGCACCGTCTCGCCGAGTAGGATGGACGGACATTGTCCCTCGTAATTGCCAAGATTGGGGCGGTGCTGCACATAGCCGGCGAGCGCCGCGAGTTCGGGCGAAAAGCGTCGTGCGATCTCGGGCGGATAGGCGAGCCAGTTATTCTCATAGGGCTTGAGCCAGCCAAGGCTGTAGCCGATCACGACCCCGCGCCGCACCCGCGACGTGATATTTGCGCCGGCGCCATGCGCTGTCGATCCGAGAAAGCAGATCGCCGATCCGGGCGAGCATTCGGCGACGACCGGCTCGCCGGGATCGTCTTTGGCCATGCCTTCCGGACCATGGCTGTAAGGATAGAGGTGCGTTGCGCCATTATCGGCCGTAAAGCGCGTGAGCGGCCAGATGATGTTGACCAGATATTCGTGCGCGCCCTTGGCGCCCGCCCACATGTCATGGTCGCGGTGCGGGAATTGCCGCTTCTCGCCGGGATGAATCTCGATCGCCTGCGCGACATTGAGCTGGATGCGGTCGCAGCTGTCGCCGAGCACCGCGTCGACGATCGCGAGAATTTGGGGTTCGAGCGCAAGCGCCTCGACATGGCGCGACCGCTTGAGAAGACCCCCGAATCTTTTGGTCCGATAGCCGTAGAAATGACCTTCGCCAAAGGGCGTCGCCGCAAACAGCGGATCGAGATCCGCGTCAAGTTCGGCGATCAGCTTCGCCGGTATGAGGTCCTCGAGAATGCAGTAGCCGCGCGCGTTCAACTCGGCCGTCGCTTCGGCGACATCGACCCGCTTCATTGCTCCAGCCCCCGGCCCGCGGTCAGACGGAGCTCGGCGGGTTGATAGATGCCCCGCTCTCTCAGACCGGCGAGCGTCTTGTCGTCGATCCGGATGTGCAGCGCGCCCAAGCCGGTTCCGATTTCCAGCGCGCTGCCGAGCGTCCGGCAATCCCATCCGAACTCGACGATCTGGCAAAGCCACCCGGGCTCGGCGACGCCGATATAGTCGGTGATGCCGCATCGCAGGGCGTGCTCGGCAAGGGCGGTCACGAGCTGGTTCCGGGCCGAGCGGCGTTCGGCGGCGGACTGGTTGCGGTCGAGGCAGAAGCGGGTGATCTCGCGGACCAAGGGACCATGGGGAGGCGGGCCGTCGCAGAGATGCGCATAATATTCGCCGAGAAGGTGCGGACCGTCGGTCCGGAGCAGCCGGGTCGAAGCACGGTGCCGACCATCACGATCCATCAGAATGAGATATTCGGCGTCGGCCGTGTCATATTGGTCGACCTCATATTGGCCCGCCAGCACGGGCACGTCCCACCCGAGCAGGTCGACGAACACCTGTTTTCGTGCCGCGAACATGGCGCGCAGCGCCGTATCTCCGGGCGCCTGCGGCGCCCGCACCAAATTGTCCTGCATGTCGGCTCTCCGATTTTCGACGTGCAGGGATCAGACCATGATCGCGGCTTCCCCGGCATCCCCATATCTGGGGAGGGCCGGGACGATTTTTCGGACCGCCGGGTCGCCTACGGATCGCGCCAGTCGAAGATGTCGGCGAATCCGATCAAGCCGTCGAACAGCGCGCAGAGGATCAGCGCATTGCCGCTGTGAACATTGTAGCGTTCGCGCGCGGTCCTGAAATGCTGGATCACGGTCGATTCCGAAATGTCGAGGATGATCGCGATCTCGCCCGCGGTCTTGCCGCGCGCCGACCACAAGACGCACTCGCGCTGCCGCTCGCTGAGGGTCGGGCGTTCCTTTGGAAAGCCGGCTCCCGAGATTTGTCTCGCTCGGGCGAGCGCGAAGGCGCCGACGATTTCGGCGACGTCGAGAGCATCGGCCGGCAATATCCGGTCAGGGCGGACGACGAAGGAGCAGGACCCGCTGGCGTCGCCGGGAAGATGCCGCGGCACGGTGTAGCCGTCGCCGATCCCATGTTCGCGGCCGACCGACAGCATCTGCCGGTCGCCGCGCGTCAGCGGAATATAGCGATCGATATGCTGCCATTCGAAGCCCGTCATCGACCGCTCGCCGGCGCGGCGGACAGGGTCGGCGCCGCCAAGCTCGAACCCGATATAGACGCGCGCCCAGGCGTCGGGATAGTCGTGCAGCAGGATCGCCGATCGTCCGATCGCGGGGAGGCGCTTTTCATAGGAAAGCGCGAAATGGTCGAAACCGATCCGCGCTGCGGCGTCGGTCAGTGCGCGGTGGAGGCTCTCCTCGTTCGCCGCGCTGTGGATATCGGAGACGAGACGCTCCGTGAGTTCATTCTGCATTGCTGTCTTTGCGGCTGCCGGGGCGGTCCCAACCCGCTCTCCGTGCACGCCGCCCCGATGGGCCCGCCGGTGACATTTCCTTTCCGCTCCCGACGGGCGGCTGCGCAAGCCGTCGGACTTTTGCCGCGGCGGGACATATTGCTAGCCGGAAAACTCCGCTTTTCAACAGGATAAACTTTCAGTTCTGACTTCAATCGGCTCGGGGCAGGGGCTGGCGGTGGCGCTTTCACGCCGGGCTTCGGGCGGCCACCTGCGGCGGCCGGAGGAAGAGGGACCTTCGGATTTCGGGACAGGCTGGGAGCCGGGAGAGAGTCTCGCGGCGGCCTGTCACGGAGAAAAACCATGGCCAAGGCCGCGCAGAAGATCACCCTCAGCCCGTCGCTCGACATCCCGTTCGACCGGCTGCAACTGTCCCAGTCCAACGTCCGGCGCATCAAATGCGGCGTGTCGATCGGCGAGCTTGCCGAGGATATCGCTCGCCGCACGCTGCTCCAGAGCCTCAACGTCCGGCCCCTGCTCGACACCGCGGGCGCGGAGACGGGGTCCTATGAAATTCCGGCCGGCGGCCGGAGGTTTCGCGCGCTCGAACTGCTGGTGAAGCAGAAAAGGCTCGCGAAGGATGCGCCGATCCCCTGCATCGTCCAGCGCGCCGGCGAGGCCATCCTCGCCGAGGAAGACAGCTATGCCGAAAATGCGGTGCGCGAACAGCTCCATCCGCTCGATCAGTTTCGCGGCATGCAGGCGATGGTCGAAAAGGGGGCCGAGCCTGAGGATATCGCGGCGCATTTCATGACGACCCCGGCGGTCGTGCGCCAGCGCCTCAAGCTCGCTGCCGTCTCGCCGAAGCTTCACGACGTCTACGCGGCGGACGCGATGACGCTGGAACAGTTGATGGCGTTCACCATCTCGGACGATCATGCGCGGCAGGAGCAAGTCTGGGAGTTGCTTGAAAGCAGCTTCAACCGCTCCGCCACCTATATCCGGCAAAAGCTGACCGAGGATAGCGTGCGCGCCGCCGACAAGCGGGTCGGCTTCGTCACCGTCGAGGCCTATCTCGAAGCGGGCGGGAGCATTGTGCGCGACCTGTTCGAAGCCGATAATGGCGGCTGGCTGACCGATCCGGCGCTGCTCGACCGGCTTGTCGATGCGAGGCTGGAGGCGGAGGCCGCGCGGATCGGCGCGGAAGGCTGGAAGTGGGTCGATACCGCCGTCGAACTCCCTTGGAATGCGACGCATGCGCTGCGCCGTATCGCCGGGACCGAGGCCGAACTGACCGATGAGGAGGCGGCCAAGCTCGCGGCGCTCGAGGAAGAAGCGGACACGCTCTCGGAGCAATGGTCCGAAGAGCCCGACGTCCCCGCTGAAATCCATGCGCGCCTCGAGGCGATCGACGCCGAGATCGGCACGCTCGCCGACCGTCCGCAGCTCTTCGATCCCGAGGAGATCGGGATCGCCGGCGCCTTCGTGTCTATCGATCCGCGCGGGAATTTGACGGTCGAGCGCGGCTTCGTGCGGCCCGAGGACGAGCCGGTGGCCGGCGAAGCTGGCGGCGAGGAGAAAGGGAGCGGTGACGGCGGTCCCGGCGATCGGGACGCACCTGCGGAAGTCATGGGCGGAGAAATGACCGCCGAGCCCGATCCTGCGGAGGAGGAGCTGAAGCCGCTGTCGGAGCGGACAGTGTCGGATCTCACCTGCTGGCGCACGCTCGCGTTGCAGGATGCTTTTGCGCGCGATCCCGGAGTGGCCTTCGCGACCGTCCTGCACGGTCTCGTCCTCGCGACCTTCTATGGATACAGCCACGAATCCTGTCTCCAGCTGACGCTGCATCCGGTCGGATTCAGCAACGCGCCGGGGGGTCTGCGCGACACGCCGCCGGCGCAGGCGATCGCCGAGCGCGCGGAAGCCTGGCGCGCCCGGCTGCCGAAGTCCGACAAGGATGTGTGGGACGCGCTGCTCGAACTGGACGGCGACGAGCAGATGGCCCTGTTCGCACATTGCGCATCGCTCGCGGTCAATGCGCAGGCCGAGATCGTTCCCAAATATGACAATGGCCGCATCTCGAAGCACATGGTCGAGCGGCGGATTGCGCACAGCCATGTCCTGGCGCGCGCGGTCGGGCTCGATCTCGTCGAGGCCGGCTGGCGTCCGACCGCCTCGGGCTATCTCGGGAGCGTGACCAAGCCGCGCATCCTCGCAGACGTCGCCGAGGCGCGCGGCGAGAATTTCGCGCAGATGATCGACCATCTGAAAAAGGCCGACATGGCGCGCGAGGCGGAGCGGCTTCTGGAAGACAGCGGCTGGCTCCCGGAACCGATGCGCACGCCGGGGGCCGAGGAAGCGGCCGTTCAGGGCGATGCAACTGGCGGCGCTGCCGCCGCGGGGGCGTCCGACCTGCCGCCCTTCCTCGACGACGAGGCGGGCACCGACGAACTGCCGATCGCGGCTGAATGACCGTTCGGGGCGGCAGAACCGCCCCGGACCTGTCCATCCCATTTTCCAGGAGCCCGTCGACGCGCGGGCTCTTGGCATTTCAGGAGCACATATCATGTCTGCACAGGCCATAATGGACCATGCGCCGCTCGGCGCGATCATCCGCTTTTCGGACGGCGCCCCGCGTCCGTCCGATCGTTTCCGGCGCAAGCTCGCCGACTGGGAAAACCGCAACGACAAGGGGCGGCTGATCCGCAAGGAGCCGCCGCGTATCGGCAAAAGCCTCAATTATCCGGGCGGCTTTTCGCTCCATCTCGGTGACTATGGATCGAACGGGGTCGTCGTCATCAAGTTCACGCGGAGCTTTCAGGCGACGACGCGGCTCAGTTTCGAGATCGTCGACCTGCCGCCGCCGGGCAGTATCCGGATCCTGAGACAAGTCGGCGAGGGCGAGGAACTCGAATATCTCGCGCCGGACGCGGCTGCCGCCGACGAATGGCTTGCGCGCAATCATTTGGCGAAAGTCCGGATCGAGACCGTCGGAGCTCGGGCATCGCCGTTGACGCATACGGCCCCGGTAATCGTGACGTCGTGATTTCGCTGCCGGGCGAAAAGACTGGCCAGCCCGCCCCGGTCGATCGCCGGGGCGGGCCCCTTTGTTGCCTGGCCATCGAGAACGACCGCGCTCGCCGGGCAGAGACGAAATGAGCGGGGCTATGGCCCACACTGACCGAATGGGATTCGGCCAGAGTGGGGCGCTTATCCGCGGCCCCGCGCACACGCTGAAACCGGCCGGACTGCGGTCATTCGGCCCCTTGGCAGCCGACAGGCCCCGGCTGCCGGGCCTCAGATCGGCCAGCATCGAGCCTCCTTTCAGGGTGCGGTCTTCTGGCAGCCGGCGCGGCCGGCTGCGCAGCCGCCGATGGCGGCGCGAGAGGCCGAGGGCCTGCCTGAACGGGTGCGCGCAGCGGGATCGAGAAAGCTGCGGCGCTTTCCTGAACCATCCGGAGACCTGTCATGACATCATCTTCCAAGGCGGCGCCTTGCGCCACTGCCGCGCACCAGGCGCAAACATCGGTTGCGCGTGCGATTTTCTCCCTTCTGGCTGCCGAGGTGCTGCTTCCGCACCTCGAGCGGAGCAAGGCACTGGATGCGTCGGCGCTGCGCACGCATGCCTATGGCGGGAACGACGCCCAAGGCGCCTGGGAGTGGAAGGCGGCCTCATGACCAGTCCCGCTGCCGAAATCGCCCGCCGCCTCGGCGGCAATGCTGAGGGCGTATGCCGCCGCTATCTCTCGAACGGACGTCGCGAGGGCCATTATTGGCTCGTCGGCGATATCCGCAATACGCCGGGGCGGAGCCTCTACGTCCGGCTTGTTTCCTCCGATGGCGGCGGAGCCGCGGGCAAATGGACCGATGCCGCGACCGGCGATCATGGCGATCTCCTCGATATCATCGCGGCGAGCTGCGGCCATGCGATGATGCGCGAAACGCTCACCGAAGCGCGGCTGTTCCTCTCGCTGCCGCAGCCGCCCGTGGGCATGGCGAACCCGCGCCCAGCCAAAGCGCCGACGGGGTCGCCCGAGACCGCGCGGCGCCTGTGGGCTGCCTCGAGGCCCTTGCCCGGAAGCCTCGCGGCGCACTATCTCGCCCGTCGCGCCATCCGCAACATCGGCGGACTCGCTGCGCTGCGCTTCCATCCGTCCTGCCATTATCGGCCCTCCGAAGACGATGTCCCGAATGTACGGACGGCGTGGCCGGCGCTGATCGCGGCGGCAACCGACGACGACGGTAGCATCATGAGCGTGCACCGGACATGGCTCGACAAGGGCGGCGAGGCTAAGGCACCGGTCGCCTGTCCGCGGCGTGCGATGGGACTTTTGCTCGGGAACGGCGTCCGCTTCGGCCCTGCCGGTCCGGTCATGGCCGCGGGCGAGGGCCTCGAAACGATCCTGTCGCTGCGCCAGGCGATGCCCGCGATGCCGATGATCGCGGGGCTCTCGGGCGCGCATCTCGCCGCCATCGTCTTTCCTGCAGGTCTGCGCCGGCTCTATGTCGCGCGCGACGACGACAAGGCGGGCGCGGCGGCGCTGGCGACGCTGACCGGTCGCGCCGAGGAGGCCGGAATCCCCGTCGTCCGGCTCGAACCCCGCCGCGATGATTTCAACAGCGACCTCTGCGCCTTCGGGCTGGAAGCGCTTGGTGCGTCGCTGCGGGGCCAGCTCAGCGCTGCCGACGCCGCCCGGTTTCTGGGATGATCGGGATTCGCCGGAAAGGGGCGGGATGGACCGCCGGAGAATTCGATCAGCGTGAACATCACAATCCTCGCGGGACGCCGCGCTCCCGGCCTTCCCGGAGGGCGACTGCGGCTGCCGGTCCGGCAGCGCAATGGCGTGCGCGCGGCTATTTTCCGCCGGGGCCCGAGAGCCCCTTTGCATCGCGAGGCAAAATAGCAGCGCGCCCGCCATCCTCCGCTGGCGCTGCGGCCGCTCTGAACTGGGGCATCGACACGAACTTCGGGCAAGCGCGGTGCGCGGGCGGACCGGCTGCCGCCTTGCGTCGCCGGAAGGCCGCGCGAGGCGCGGCTGCAGCGCAAGGATACTCATCATGCTCGACGACGAAATGTCTCCCGAACCGCAGGACCGGGCCGGACCCGGCTCGACCGCCTATCTGCTCCAGGAAATGCAGCTGTTCGGCCATCGGCCCTTTGAGGACGAACCCGACCCGCGGCCGCTTCCCGACGCTCGCCTCGCCGCTGGCGCGGTCGCCGATATATTCGACGCGCTGGCGGGATGTATCGAGGATACGCGGATCGAGCCCGATCTCGACGACCTGCTCTGGAATCTGGTGAACCTCTTCCACCGCGCCGGCGAGCGCGCCGATCGCGAGCTCGATGACAATGAGCAGGCGCAGCGACGGCTGCAGCGCGAACAGGATGGCAGCGAGATCCGCTCGGTCGAGCTCGAACAGGCGATCGCCGAGGGCATCTCGATGATCGAACGGCGCGATACGATGGAATTTTTTCGCGAAGCCGCCGCCGAGCAGTATCGGACCCGGACGCGCAAGGCATGGACGCCGCGCACCGGCTCGCGCATCCGCCACCAAGCGATGACGGCCTCGGTCATCGACAGCCGCGACTTCATGGATCGTCGCCTGCACGAAAAGGCCGGGGCGCTCCTGCCCGAGGGGACACGGATCGCGTTCAGCGGGGGCCCCGCCTGCAACGATCACCGGCATATCTGGTCGGCGCTCGATCGCATCCATGCCCGGCATGCCGACATGGTTCTGCTCCACGGGGCAACGCCGACCGGCGCCGAGCGCGCCGCGGCATGCTGGGCCGATAGCCGCGGCGTGCCGCAGGTTGCTTTCCGGCCCGACTGGAACCGCCACAAGAAGGCCGCGCCGTTCAAGCGCAACGACCGGATGATCGACGCGATGCCGGTTGGGCTGGTCGTTTTCTCGGGGACGGGGATCCAGGACAATCTTGTCGACAAGGCGCGCGCCTTTGGGATCCCGGTCTGGGATTTCCGCGTGGCGGGGGGCGGTTAGCCAGCCCCTCCATCGGCTTGAACGAATGCTATGACGGGGAGGGCACGCCGTGCTGCCGGGGAGGACGGCGACCGATGATTACGGAAGCCGCCGCCGCTCTAGAATAAAAATGCTGTCCGCTGTCGTTTTGGCGTTTCCATACAATCGCGACTCATCTCGTATCTTTATGGGCGCGTCCGCGACCCAGAGAGCTCAGCCTTTCGCGAGGACGAGATCTCAATCTGACACCCGTCCGGTTTCGATCGGTCGGGTGTCTTTTTTAACGGTTGCGGGGTCTGATCAGCAACATAGCGCTGCGGGTGCGCGGTGATTATAGCGTCCTTCCGCCCGGGGCAGGCCCGAGGCGCCTGAAGGAGAATTTTATGAACCACGCCGAACTTTCGGACAGCGTCGCGGCCGCGCTCGGCCTCAGCAAGGCGGACGGCAAGAAAGCCGTCGACGCCGTCATCGCGGCGATCGCCGACGCAGTCGCTAAAGGCGAGGAAGTCTCGGTCGCCGGCTTCGGCAAGTTCAAGGTCAAGGAATCGGCGGCGCGTGAAGGCCGCAATCCCGCCACCGGCGCGGCGATCCAGATTCCGGCATCGAAGAAGCTCGGCTTCACGGCCGCCAAGGCCGTCAAGGATCGCCTCAACAGCTGATCCGAAAGCCCCCCGCCGGCGCGGCCGGCGGGGGGCTCGATATTGTTGGGCACGCGCCCGATCGGACTCGCGCAGCGCACGCTTTTCCAGCCAGACTTCGATCTGCAAAACGGTGTGACGTACTGCCAGAGGTCGCCTTCCCCAGCGACGGCACCACTCGCCAATCGTTCGGCCGACTGAATTTTGTCATATGTAGGCTCCATGCTATCATCGCTCGATAATACCGGAGTCGCAAAACATGGGAACCAAGGCCGACCATGACCTTTGGGGCCAGGCGCTCGCTATCGAATCCCGATACGGGGATCGCGGGCTGGAGGTAATCGCGCGCAAGGTCGAGGATCTTTGCCGCGCCGGACAGGATTCCGAAGCCGAATTCTGGAGCGAGGTCGCCGAGTGCCTCACCGAATTGCATTCGATTCGCTGGCCGGGCGGAATAAGTACGGTAACTCCGTCTGCTGCTGGCGGCGATGCTCCCACCCCATCGCGTCGTCGAGGCGGTCAGGCGTCGCCAAGACGATATATCGGCGTCCGCTGAAGCGGGCTGCCGCGGGCGTTGCCCGCTGGCGGGATCGCATCGCGAGCGTTCGGGCCGGACGGCATATCTAGACGGTGGGAAGGCTCATTCGCTCAGCGGCGGCGGCCGGCGAGGGCTTCGAGCTCGGCGATCCGTTCGGCGCAGATGGTCTGGACGACCTGCCCTAGCTCCTCGACGCAGCGGCCGAGCCAGCGGAGTTCGGCTTCGGTGATGCGATAATGTTTCGAGTAGCGCGCCTTCACATAGGCTTCTTTCAGCTTCTCGAAGCGCGAGCGGTCAGGGCGGGTTTCGCGGGGCCAGGCATGGACAAGACGGATGTCGATCCGTTCGGCCTGGGTGCGGAGGAAAGCGAGATTATGGACGTGCGGTGTGTAGAAGGTGCAGACGAGGAGGACGCAGTGATAATAACTTTCTGTTGCTTGGTGGAGTAAGAACGCCGCCTTCTTCGTCCAGCCTCTGTTCGTGGCAAATTTGGCTGTTTCGAAGAATTCTAATCCGCTCGCTGACCACTCCTCAAAATACTCTTGGGCCATCAAGAGAGCGTCGTCGGGCGTCTTCGGCTTGGGAGTATGCAGTTCCTTGTCGTCGGACTCGTAGATTGCGATGCCGTCGCGCGCGACGTCCATGAAGAAATAGCGACCGTGCGCGAGGCCGTCGTTCACTTCCTGAAGCGTGTGCACGATAAAGTTGACCGGCGTGTGGAGGGTCTTGTCGATCGCAAGCTCGCGGTTGAGCCGGGCCTCGAGCTTCAGCCAATAATCGACCCGCTCGGTCAGCCTCTTGTCGTTGACGATGATCAAGAGGTCGAAATCCGAGCGATAGCCCTTCGCCGTGTGCGGCTCGTCGACCCAGCCGCCGCGCGCATAGCTGCCGTAGAGAATGATCTTCTCGATCCGGCCCTTTTTCTTCCACCCTTGGGTGGCGAGGGCGAGCGCATCCTCGAATTCCTCGAAGATGATCTGCTGTACGCGCTCGAGTTCGCGCTGCTTGTGCGGGGGAAGATGATCGACGTCGGTTCGCATTGTTTTCAGTGTGATGGCACGGCGCGCGAATGGCAACCTGATCGGAGCAAATCTTGTCCGAATTGGTGATCGGAATGGGGAGGGCGGATGCCAGCTGCACGGCTGGCGAGGGGTCAGCGCTTTAAAGATTGCCGTGCGAGCTGGCACTTAAGTGGATAATTTTCGCTTTAAATTAATTCATTCTTCCACACGCTTGTCCTATCCATCCTATCTTTATGTCGATTGTACAAAGATAATTTAAAGCGCACCTAAGCTACTACGACGCATGAAAATCAATGTTGCTTTAAATTACCTCTCATGATAATGAGTCTGCAACGTAACCTTGATTCGGAGAAGCGCGATCCCCGATCGGCACGCCATCATCACCTTTAAAGGCACGGCGGCAGGTCTGCTCAGCGAAATCGGTAATGGAAGCCAGTTCACCTATGCCGATGGCTGGGATACCGACATTGCCTGCGCACTGCCGACAGTCCGCCGCGACCATGTCTACCGCGACGGACTGATCCCCTTTTTCCAGCATCTGGGTCCCGAGGGCTGGCTTCGCGGCCTGCAGGCGCGCGCGGGCGGGGCCACCGATCAGGATGATTTCGGGATCCTGCTGCAATATGGCGCCGACTGCATCGGCGCGGTCGGCGTCCTGCCTGCCGACGGCGTGGCGCCCGTCCACCATGTCGAAGGCAGCGTGTCCGAGGAAGCCGCGGTGACCGCGTCGCGCACCGTGTCTGGCGTCCAGCGCAAGCTCCTGGCCTGGCACGACGGCACCGGCTTTCGCCCCTCGGTCGAAGCCGGCGAACCCGCGACGCATATCGCAAAATTCAATCATAATGACGAGCCGACCCTCGTTCAGAATGAGGATCTCAGCCTGCGTCTCGCGCGCGAGATATTGGGCGAGGCTGAGGTGACGCGCGCCGCGCCCGCGGCCGTCGCGGGCATCGACGGGCTCGCACTCTTGGTCGAGAGGTTCGACCGCGACGAGGGCGTAAGGCTCAGGCTCGAAGATTTCGCGCAGATATTGGGCAAGCCGCGGGGCGCACAGTTCGGCGGCAAATATGATTCGAGCTATGAGGAAGCCGCGAGCGTGATCGCCGGCTTCTCGTCGCGTGCGAGGCTCGACCTCGATCGCTATTTCCGGCTGGTCGTCTTCAATTTCGCGCTCGGCAACGCCGATGCGCATCTGAAGAATTTCTCGCTGCTCGAGCGGCCCGAGGGTCTTCGCCTCAGCCCGGCCTATGATCTTCTGAACAGCCTGCTCTATCCCTTCAGCCGCGAGACCGCGCTCGCTATCGGCGGAAGGAAGCGCGAGTTCGACACTTTGTCGCGCGCGGTCGTTGAACGCTTCGGGCTCGACATCGGTCTACCGAAGGCAGCGGTCGATCTCGCGCTCGCCGATCTGGCGAAGCGCCTCGCCGATCCGAAGA
The DNA here is from genome assembly GCF_035686825.1 of Sphingopyxis sp. Taxonomy (GTDB): domain Bacteria; phylum Pseudomonadota; class Alphaproteobacteria; order Sphingomonadales; family Sphingomonadaceae; genus Sphingopyxis. The sequence goes on from NZ_DASRYZ010000002.1 coordinate 427,753, forward strand.
CCCTGCGCTTCGCTGCGCCCGTCGACGCAGGCGATTTCCGGGCACGCTTCAAGGCAGGCGTCGAGGAAAACAGCCGGAGGATATTCGCATGAGCAGCGCACCGCTCGACTGGCAGGCACTCGTCGACGAGGCCGTGCGCCGCCGCAAGGCGGAAGGCCACACGCAAAAATCGCTGGCGGCACTCGCCGGCGTCAGCCTGCCGACCGTCAATGCCTTCGAGCAGGGCGATATCAAGCTGCGGCTCGAGAAGGTCTTCAATATTCTCGACGCGCTCGGCCTGGTGATCCTGCCCAGTACGCCGGGGAGCTTTGCGGCGTTCGTCCGGGCGGCGCGTCAGCGCTGGGCCGAACTCGTTGCGCCGCTCGACCCTTCGCATCCGTCGCGCCAGACGCTCGGGCACGTGTCCTATGCCTATGAACTCGGTAATGGGGAAAGCCACGAAACATTGGGCTCGCTCCGGAACATCCTCGCCAGGCTACCCTCCACCTCAGGCTGGACACCCTTCTGGTTGCCGACAAAAGACAGCATACGCCCGGTCATCCGGGACGGTCTCATCGAATGCTGGCTCGGTGATCCTGCCGCCGACCGGTTCTTCCTCGACGCCGCGCACAGCGATTTCTGGCAGGTGACCGGCGACCTCAAGGGCTATTTGCGCCGCGGTTTTCAGGAAGATGGCTCGGGCAATCTCGAACCCGGGACGATCTTCGATCTGACGCTCCCCGTCTGGCGGACGGCGGAAGTTTTCGTCCATATCCTCAATCTGGCGCGAGCGCTCGAACTCGACCCCGCGACGCCGGTCCGCTTCGAGAGCCGTTACGCCGGCCTTGAGGGGCGCCAGCTCATTTCTTGGGCAGCACCGCTCCGTTGGCCGCTCACCGATACCCAGCGCAGCCGGACCAGCGCGGCCAAGCTTGCGACGACCACAAGTATCGCTGAGCTCCAGAGTGATTTCGCCGACGTGGTCCACCGCACCCTGACGCCGCTCTACGATCTGTTCGATGGCTATGACGCAACCCTCCAGTTCGTCGGATCGGAACTTGATGAATTCCGGCGTTCGGCGCTGAGCTTCGGGACGCCGCGTTAGGCGTCGTGCGGTCCGTTCCGGGAATCTGCACATTGTCGAACGCGCCGGACTCCTCTCGGTTCAAGCTCTGCGAGCCGTTTCGAGCGGACGGCCCGGGCGACCTGATCGGGCTTCTCACGCGGCGGATGATTCAGCGGATCTCGGCCTGCGACACCAAGCTATTGTTTCCCCATGAAGCGTTTCAATCGCTCGCGTCCCTCCACGGTCTGGACGGCGATATCGGCATTCGCGCATTCTTCGCCGCTGGCAGAACCCTCCTTGCAGGCGGCAATAACCGCACGCGCCTCTTGGACATTAGCTTCAAAAAACTGTGTGCTGCGCGGTTCGCTCGCGCTGCAGGCGCCTAGAATGACGAGCATTGGGACCAGAGTCTTTTTCATGTTCCGTCTCCTTGCGGATGAAGAAGGAACCATAATTGCCTCAACGGGAATGGCGACAAGAACTAGGACCGGATTTGACTTCAATCGATGAAAAATGCGCTCGGCGACCCGATAATATGTCGGCCTTGCCTCATGTCAGCCGTTTCTGCCTTGACTGGCGTCTGCCTGAAAGCGGTCATTTGATCGCCACGCTTATCGTGCCTTCTCCCGGTCTGTACGGTGCGATTTGCGACACCTGAAAGGCGAAGTCGAAACCGGGCTAGCGCGTTGCGTTAGTGTGAGATCGCCCGCCATGATTGGCACGCGCCCTCGCCATAACCCGCTGCACTGCATCGGTCACGGCCTTCCGCATGAAGATCCTTCGTTTGTCGTCGACAATATTCTCGAGGCCGTCGGGATGGTTAGGAAATGACGCGAATTGGCACTTGTCCGTTAAGGCGTACTTCCGAACCGAAAGCGGATTGGTCGTAATCGGCCATTCGCGCACGTCACTGTCAAACGAGACCGGCAAGCGTGTCCGGCTGCCCGCGCCGTTCCAAGCGCCAGCCGCAGCAAACGGCCCGTCAGGGTATTTTCTCGGTCACTTTTGCCCTTTCGAGCCAGCGGCTATATTCAGCGAGGAAGGGCGATGCGGGATCGACGAGCGCGAGCATCCCCGGCATCGCTTCGAGCGCACGGCGGTTGGGCGCGTTCAGGAAGATGATCACACCGTCTCTCGACGGTTTGTAGACATAGGCGACGGCCAGTTGCGCCCAATCGGCACCGCCATGCTCGAGCACCGTGACGCCATCATATTTCAGCACGTTGAAGCCGAGGCCGTAGCCCTGCTGGGCGGGGCACGGCAAATTGGGCGCATCTTCGCAGTGGACGATGCGCTCGCTGCCCTTGTCCGATTGCACATGATCGCGATCGCTGGCGATCGCCGGGCCGTAGCCGTCCGCGTCTATCACCGCGACGAGGAACTCGGCATAGTCCTCAACCGTCGTCATCATATCCGAGGCAGCGGACCAGTCGCCTTGCTTGCGGCAGAAGGCCGTGCCTTCGGGGCGGCAGAAATAACCGTGGAACACGCCGCCATCGTCAACCGGGCGGGCGATCTTGTCCGCGTGTTCGGTGCGGACCGTGAAATCGGTGTGGGCCATGCCCACCGGCTTCGCGTTAGTCTGGTATCTATGTACGATTGTGAGCTTCGGTTTGACGCCATCATGGATCCACGCCGGACTCTCGGTGGTCCCGTTCGGTCCGGTGGCGTTGGCGTGGCAGATGTTTCAAGGCGTGACCCTTTATGCCGCGTTGGTCCTCTTCGTGTATTGGCGCGACGCGACGGCTCGACTTGAGGCTCTTCGGGCCGGGCGCGCTGCCGCAACCGAACTAGCGACGAACGCCCCTGCGCGCGAAACGCTTGGTTCGCTTCTCGTGCGCTGCGACAGGGAAGTGGTCCCGGTCGCGCTCGACGACATCGTGATCATTTCGGGCGTCGACGGATATGCGGAAGTCGTCACCAACGCGCGCCGACTGCTTTCGACTACGACCCTGACGCGCTTCGAGGCGATCCTTCCTCCCGAACAGTTCGTCCGTGTGCACCGATCGCGCATCGTCCGTCTGGGCGCGATCCGGCACGCCGAACCCGCCGGCAACGGCAAGCTGCTTATCCACATGGAGAATGGCGACATGGTGAACACCAGCCGAGCCGGCGCACGTGCGTTGAAAGCGCGTGCCGTTTGAATCTTCGGGCGGGTCGCTTCACCGTCGCCTGAGGCATTTCAAAGGTTTTTTCTCACCGGCAACCTCGCATGACTAGTTCTGCGCCGTGCTCGACGCAGGTGCCGAGCCCCGTGGAGGACAGCGATGAAGCAATTGGAATGGCGCCATGGTCTCGTGGCAATGGCGGCGCTCGCCCTCGCCGGTTGCGCCACAACGCGTCAGTTGCCCGGGCCACCCTTCGGCGAGGTCGCGGCGCCCCACGGGTCTGCGGCGCTGCTTCTGGAGCGCCGGCTCGGAGAGATCGTTGTAGAACAGCGAGTGATCACGGCAGGCGTTGGTGTGATCAGGCACGGCAAGCTCGTCTGGAGTGCCTATTTCGGCGAGCAGTCGCCGGGCGTGCCCGCCAGCGCTGCGACCCGGTTCAATACGGCGTCGATCACCAAGACCGTCACCGCCGAAACGATTTTGCGCCTCGTGGGTCAAGGGAAGCTTTCGCTCGACGAAACGATGGCGGAATATTGGGTCGACCCCGACATCGCCGCAGATCCGCGCCGCTTCGACCTGACCCCGCGCATCGCGCTTACGCATATGACGGGCTTCCCCAATTGGCGGTTCTTCCGACGTGACGGCAAGCTCGCATTCGAGCGAGCGCCCGGCGCCGGCTATGGCTATTCCGGAGAAGGGTTTCAGTATCTCGCTCGGTTTGCGGAAAGAAAGCTGGCCAAGCCTTTCCCGCAGCTTGTCGATGAGACGGTCCTGAAGGCGACGGCCAGCGGCACATGCAACGCCGCGGCCACCGCAGGCCGGCGATCCACTACAAAGCGTGCGAGCAACTGGTAGAATCCAGTCCCTGCCAAACCGATGCCCAGCGTATTGTTGGCCGCATAAAACATCGAAGAACCGACCGGTTGATCAAGTGTCGCGAGGAACGCCGCAGCATAGCCGAAGAAGACCAAGACGAGCCCGGCCACCGCAGCGGATGCAGTCGGCGATGCCTGGAACCAAGCTATGGGACGGCTAAGCGAACGTGAAACCGTCTCCGCGAGTTGTTTGAAATCGAAATGCAGCCGCCGCCTCATCCGACCAGTCTGCATGAGAGTCCCGGCCAAGCGCAACTCCATAACATGGCTAGATCCGTCGCCTTTGGGGAATGCCGAAAGCTGACAGTCGGCTAGCCGCTCGCGCTCGGCCAGATGAAACCAGCGCCCCAATCGAGCAGCTGATCCGTGATCTTCAGCGCGCCGTCTACCGGCTCGATCCGGTAGACCGTCTCGCCGACATGTTTGCCGATGGCAATGTCGAGCGCGCCGCCCTGGGGATGCGGGACGGTGAAGCAAACTGCCTTCATGTCCGGGTCATGGTCGGACGGCCAACCGAGCGAACTCGGTTCCCAATAGCTGTCGTTGCGCGCCCAGTAGCGCTGGTAGATAGCGAGTTTGCGGGCCATCAGCTCGCGCAGGAGGCCGTCCTCATCGCTGCGTTCGTGGTGTTCGCGGTCGATCGGGAGCATTTCGGCATCATAGGCCGTCACCAGCGCATGGGCCGCCTCCAACATGTTTTCGTCGATCGGCGCCGCGGCGCGGGGCTTGCGGGCCGGTTCGTCGAAGCGAAGCGAGAGGAACACAGATGTCGAGCCGTTGACGATGGCGCGATAGACGCCGTCGGCGCCGCCCGCCCGGGCGGCGAAGGCGAGCAGGGGCATCAAGTCGTCGAAGACGACGGTCTGGGTCGGTGTCTTCAGAGCGACGAAGCCCAGCCGTTCGCCCTCGGCCTTCGCGCGTCCGGCATCCTCGCAGATTGCCGGCAGGAGGGAAGGATTGGCCCAGGCCCACAGGAAGCTGCGGTCGCGTGGATCGAAACTGCCGAGGATTTGCGCATGGGCAGCGATCGTGCGGCCGCGCATGAACTTCAGGGTAAGCCGACCGCTGTCCTGATCGAAATCATAACTGCGCTCGAGACCGAGCCCCCGTTCGCGGGCGAGGCGGATATTCTGCCCGATGAGCCAGTCGCAGGCTTCGCGGAGGCGCGGCGCCATGCTGTCGTCGGGGACAAGCGCGGGAAAGGCGGGAGTATCGGCGCCGTCTTCGGCCAGCGACAGCGTTTGCGTCGCCCGCGTGATGCGCCCTTGCTCGTCGCGCTCGACGCCGCCCGCGGGCGGCTCTGCGGTTTGGTCCCCGCTCATCAACTTCCGCAGCCATTCCAGCATGTGCCATCTCCCTTATCCGAGCGCCCTGTTGCCAATTAGATAGTTGCAATGACACCGCGACGACGATCGGGAAAGCCGCTCGTTTCGCGCAAAACCTATGGCTCTTCTCGAAGAGTTATTGCCCTATTTCTGTTCAATATTTGGTTAATCTTCAGTTAACCTAATGAGATATCGCGACGGATTACAATAATTAACAAATTTTTTGACAGTAATATCCGACGCATGCGCGCCTTTTACAATTGTTGACTTACGCTCTCACTCAATCCGGTGATAGGGGCGCCGCCTCGTCTGAGGGGCATAGATAGTAGGTGACTGAATGCACCGGCCTCGATTGGACCAAGCATCAATTAAGGGGCTTACGACAATGCAAGCATTTTATCTCGGATCTCTATCGGCCGCTGCGGTTGGCGATGATCAGGAACGCGCCCAACGCCGGGCACCGTCAAGTGGCGGGCGCGGCGGGCGCCTGACCAAGTGGAAGGGCATCGTGGCGAGCGTAGCGCCAACGACGACGCTGGTTCTGGCCGGACTTGCCGGCGCAAGTCCCGCGATGGCGGGGGATTGCGGTCCCGCTTCGCCCGGCGCCACGATCACCTGCACTGCGGCCACCTTCAATCCGGTGCCCGGTGGCAATATCTCATACGAAAATGGCGTCGACGGTCTGACGCTTATCCTCAACGATCCGAACCTGACGGTCACGCCTGATCCGGCGACGATCGGCGGCGCCGTCCGGGTGAGGAATAGCGCGACGTCAAGCGCTGACGTTTCGGTCCAGGGAACGCGTTTTGGTACCCTTGCGACCACGACTTTTAACGGCGGACACGCAATCTCTGTATTCAACCTGGGTCTTGGCGGCTCCGCCGGCACGATAGGCGACGGCAATGTCTCGACCACCGGAATGAATTCGAACGGCATGTTTGTGGGCGTCCAAAACGCTGCCTCGCAGGGGATCGCCACCGCAACGATGTCGGGCGGCACCATCACCACCAGCGGGTCCTTCTCGCGCGGCATCTGGGCATGGAGCAGCGGCCTTGGCGATGCAGCGGCAACGCTGAAGGCCGGTGAAATCACCACCTCCGGGTTCAATGCGGTCGGTGTCATGGCGGACATCAGAAACCCCAACTCCGAAGGGACCGTGACGGCAAGCATGGAGGGCGGCTCGGTCGCGACAATCGGCACCTCTTCGCAAGGCGTCCAGTCGTGGAACCAGGGACTGGGCGACGCGATTGCCGCGCAGAGCGGCGGTGACATATCGACCCAAGGGGCCCAAGCCCATGGCATCTGGGCGCACAGCGATCAGACGGGCGATGCGACTGTCGGCATGACGGGCGGCGCGCTTGCGACCGCCGGCGACGCCGCGCACGGCATCTATGCGCTCTCGAACGGCGGCGATGCGGGCGTTGCCGTGAGCGATGGTATGGTTGCGGCCGCCGGTGCCGGCTCTGACGGCGTACGGGCTCAGAGCACTTCGGGCACCTACGCCGCGTCCTTGACGGGAGGCTCGGTAACCGGAGGCACGGGTTCCGCAGCGGCTGTCCACACGATTGCGGCCGCGGGCGGGACGATCGACATTGGCGCGGCCGCCGTGGCCGACGGTTCGGCGTCGGGAATCGCGATCCGCGATGGCGACCTCAACGGCGACGGCATCGACGAAATCGGCGGCAACGCCGTTGTGACGACCGCCGGCACGGTGACCGGCGACGCCATCCTCGGCCTGGGCGACGACAGGTTCGCCCTGACCGGCGGGAGCTTCACCGGCGACGTCTACGGCGACGACACCGTCACCAGCGCGAATGATGGCGGCGATGCCTTCGTGTGGAGTGGCGGGACGCTGACCGGCGGCTTCCACGGCCAGAACGGCACGGACACGGCGATCGTCTCGGCCGCCGGCTATGACGGGTCGCAGCGTCTGGATGGCGGCGACGACCTTGCGACGGCCGATGGCTGGAATGACCGGCTGACCCTGCAAGGTGTGACGGCGAGTGCTCCCGGCGCGAATATCGTCAACTGGGAGATTGTGACGCTCGATGCGGCCAACCTGACCATTTCGGACGGCGCGCTCGCAGTGGGTTCGGATCCGGGCACGGGTCTCTACCTCACCAACGGTTCGAACCTCGATGGCCTCAACACCTATACCCAGACCGGCAACATGTCGATCGATCCCACCTCGACCTTTATCGGCACGGGCGGCGGCGCCGGGGTCTATACCTTCAACGGAACCGTGACCAACCTTGGCACTATCACCACCGTCGATGGCGCGGTGGGCGACAAGGTCGTCGTCAACGGCAACTATGCGGGCGGCGGGAAGCTGCTGTTCGACACCAATGTTGCCGCCGGCAAGACCGACACCATGGCGGTGAGCGGGACGGCGAGCGGGACGACCAACGTCGACCTCAACATCGTCCAGCACGGGATCGTTGCGGGCGGATTCCTCCCGGTCGTGACCGTCGACGGCGGTACGCCCGCGGCGGGCGCGTTCGTCTCGACCTCGCTGCCTACGACCGGGTTCATCACTCAGAAGTTCGTGCAGAACCCGGCCAATGCCCACCAGTTCGGCATCCAGCAGTCGGTCAACCCCGGCGCGGTCCAGCTCGCCTCGCTCTCGACGCTGGCGGGCAGTGTCTCGGCGATGCTCGATGCCCCCTTCATCGTCGACCGGCGCGACCGCGAGCGTCAGGTCAGTCTGTGGATGCGCAATGGCGGCGGCAGCTTCGACCAGAACCTCACTACCAGCTTCGGCGCACCGGGCTTCGCCACGAACTTGAGCGACCGGGTGCGGACCGACTATTGGACCGCCCAACTGGGTCTCGATTATGGCGTGCTCGAGATGGGCGGGGGCGGGCTCGACCTGCATATCGGTCTGGCCGGCGGGTTCTACGGCGCCGACGCCCGCGGAGCGAGCGGTCTTACCAAGGTCGAAGCCAATTTCTTTGGCGGTTATGCGAACCTCCAGAGCCGCGACTTCAGCCTCGATGCGACGGTGCGGCACGAATGGCGTGACTATACCATGGCGAACCCGAGCCTGTTCGCCGCCGGCCGCGCCAAAACCGATGGCACCGCCTGGGCGGGTTCGGTTGCCGGCAGCTACACCTTCCATCTTGGCAAGAAGGTCAAATTGGTGCCGTCGGCCTCCTATGCCTGGGCGTCGAGCCGTGTGGATCCCTTTGTCGTCGACAGCCTGACCACGGTGACCCCGGCGAACGATCGCCAGGGCCTGGGGCGCTTCGGGGCCAAGCTGGTCTGGGGCGAAGCCAACGCTAACTGGGCGCCCGAGGGCGAACGGAAGTTCACGATGAGTCCCTATGTCGGGGTCTATGCGCTGCGCAACTTCTCGCGAACCGAAGCGGGCAGCGCAAGCTTCGGCGCCTCGGCCGTCGCCATGGAGACCACCGGGTTCAAGAATGCCGTACAATATAGCGCCGGCATCAGCGGGCGCGACGCCACGGGCAAGGTCAATGTGTTCCTCCAGGGCAGCCTCAGCCGCGGCGATGGCCTGAAGGCGGCGGCGCTCAGCGGCGGCTTGCGGTTCAACTTCTGAAACGCCGGCCCGAAGGGCAACAGGTTCGCGAAGGCCGGTCTCGACACCTTGTCGGGCGGCCGGTGAACTGAAGAACCGGACGGATATGCCTTCTTCCCTCGGCAATCCGTCCCGCGGGAGACGGTCAGGCACAGGCCGTCTCCCGCCCCATCCCTGCCGAACGGCGGAACAGCGACAGCGGGCCCCTGCGCCCTGATCGCTGGTCCGTCGTCCGGTAGAATGTTCGAGCCGCTCGCCGCGCTCCTGAACAGAAAAGCTGGAATCGGCAAGGTCGCGGTTCACGATCCTTTACGTGACGGCGAAGCCGGACGGCTGACAGCCAGCCGGCGTGCGGTTTCTCTGCGCATGTCGATCTCGTTGCGCTGTCCGGCCTCTCGCGTCGCCCCCGCCGCTCGGGGAAGCACCCCTCCTTGTCGCCTTCTGCGGGCCGCGGATCGCCTCGGGCCGTCAACCCCTGGCGGGGTTAGCCCTTCGCTTCGCTCCGGTGACGGCGGCTCCCGGCCCCTTCGGTGGGCGCCATCGGGGAATGTCCCCCGAGCCACCAAGGAGTATCGAACATGGCCACCATCGCAAATCTCACCGTCAAGGCCGACGGCAGCTTCGAAGGCACGCTCGCCACCCTCAACGTCACCGCACCGATCGCGATCGTCCCCAACGGCCGCAAGACCAAGGACAGCGAGCCCGATTACCGGATCGTCAGCAAGAAGAACGGCTTCGAGCTCGGCGCCGGCTGGGTCCGCACCGCGCAGGCGACGGGCGCCGAATATGTCTCGGTCTCGTTGTCCGCCCCCGAATTCGGGACGATCTACGGTAATATCGCCAACGCACCCGGCGACGACCCGATGAAGAAAGTCATCATCTGGAATCCGCCGGGCTGATCGGCCGCCGGTCCCGCCTTCGCGGGACCGGCTATGTCTTGCCGAGTTGCTCGGCGCCTGACCGAATGAAGGATCCCAGGACCCCGTCGATCGCCTCTTTCAGGTCGGCGGGTTTGTCATCAGTGAGGTTTCCCAACGCTTGGGCCAGCTCGATCAGGAGCGGCTTCAGAACGGCGGACGAGCTCTGAACGCGTGCGAACATGCGTATGCCGAGCGCGGCGTGACCGAGGAACTTCATGTTGAGCCTGGTGATGTCGGCGACTATGTCCTCCGTGACCGCCTCCGCCGGCGCGACGAACGCGCTGCCCGTCCAGTCGACATAAAGGGCGTCATTCTTGTTCTTGTTCGATCTCTGGTGGAAACCATCCTGCATTTTCTTGAAGGCGGCGGAGGAAGCGTCCCAGTCCCCGCTTTCGCGGGCCGCAATCTCTTCCGCGGATGACGCGAGCATATAGGCGTTCAGCTTGTTCTTCGCGGCGTGACTTCTGAACGCCTTACCGATCTGCTCCCGATCGCCTTCCTTCTCGAGCAACTGGCTCATCGCCCATCCCCCGAGATATTCGACTTTCGAGCATTCCTCGATCGAGATCTGGTGGAGACAAAGCGCCCGCGCGCGAGAACCGTGCGCCGCCAGCAGCTGAGCCTCGCCGAACAGCGCTTCGGCATTGTCGAAGGCTTTTTGCGCCCCGTCGATCAGCAACTCCAGCGAAAGCCCGTTGGATTCCGCCTTTGCGGGCGCGGCTTTCTTCTCGCTTTTCATGCTTCGATCCATTCGCTTGTGGGTGGCATCGGGGACCGTCCCGCGATGGCCGACGCCGCATCGGAAATAACGGCGGATCGTGCAACCGGTGATCGTCGCGAAGCCGGACGGTGTTCAGGCCGTTGCGTCTTCCCGCGCGGCACCATCCCGCTCTCGATGGCCGCTGATCCCTGGGCGCGAGGCCCTGCCTCCTTCAATCAACCCGCGAGGGGTCCGCTACGCTGCGCGTGCGGCCTTCGCTTCGCTCAGGTGATTGCGGCACGCCCCCGGCCGGCGGGGCGACTGTCGAGCGGGAATGGACCCGCTCCCGGACAGGAGCCTCGAAATGCCGCTTTCAACCGCCCAATCGCTCGGCTGGAACCTCGCCCGCACGATGATGACGATCATCGTCCTTGTCGAAACCACCAGCGGATATTCTGTCATGCCTCTCGACGAGTTCGACGGCGATCCCGCATGCATCGTCTGCGAATATGACCCGTTCAGCCGCTGATCGCGCCAATCGCTTCCCAAGGCGGACCGAATTTCGGTTCCCCCTTGGTGCGAAAATGCCAAACCGGCAAGGCAAGCCGCGCTGCGGTTGTGGAGGAAAGCGCGTCCTTTGGAAGGACGCTCATGACCTTTTTGTTGATCCTCGGCGCTATCGCACTCTTCTATCTTGTCTGGTTGCTGTTCCGGCTGGCGACGCTCGCGCTGCCTTTGTCCGCGGGTCTCGCCGCCGCGACGCTCATGACCGAACGCGATTTCTCGCTCCCCGCCTCGCTTGCGGCGGGATTCGCGGCAGGGCTTCTGCTCCTGGCAATCGGTCGATTGATCTTCACATCTTCGATATCGCCGCTGATACGGACGGGCGTCGCCATCATGTTCGCGGCGCCGGCCGCCTTTGCCGGCTATCTGATGGTGCGCGGCCTTGCCGGTCTTGCTGTCGGGGAGGGGATCGCCCTCAGCCTCCTGTCACTGGTCGGCGGGATAATGGCAGCATCGTCGTCGTGGCGAAGTCTTGTCGATGGCGCCGAGGGCCCCGAATCCGGTCCGGACTCGGCATCGATCCCTGGGCGAGCAAGGCTCACCGCGGCGACTGAACTGGCTGCTATGCGATCGCGATGACGGGCCTCGTCGTACGGATTGGCGAGAGCGATACCGTGCCGCGACCTTGAACCACTCACCTTCGATTGGCCTTTCCGGGCATTGCCGCGCCGCTGCGGCCTCGTGGCATGCGCAATCTGTCGGCAAGCCGCTGTGCTGGCCCGGCTTGCCGCAACGGCGAGGAGCCGCCTTTCTTCCCCCGGCGTGCCGCCGTTCCCCGCGAGACAAGAAAGGCGGTCCCTCGCCATCCTTCGCTTCGCTGCGGTCCTGGCGGATGCGGCGCCTGTCCCTTGCCGAGCATCGATGCGCATCGAGGCCGCGATCGGCGCGGCCTTCGACGCCAGGAAAGGAAATCGAAATGGCACGTATCGGCAAGTTCAAGAAAGTCTCGGGCGAGTATCGCGGCGAAATCGTCACGCTCTCGGTCCAGGCGAAGGGCATTCGCATCGCACCCGAAGACAATCCCAGCGGCAACGCCCCCAGCCACCGCGTCTTCGTCGGCGATGCCGAGGTCGGGGCCGCCTGGCAGAAGCGCACCCAGGACGACCGGCCCTATCTCTCGGTCAAGCTCGACGATCCGAGTTTCACGGCGCCGATATTCGCGCAGCTCTTCGACGGTGAGGCTGGCGAATTCGACCTCGTCTGGAGCCGTCAGAACCGCCGCGGCGACTGAACCCGCGGAAACGGACCACCCGGCGCCCGCCGCCGGGCGGTCCCCTTTTGTGGGGATGCACCGCCCAAGGAATGGTGATTTTGCCGATGCGGACTTGACGTCAAGCTGAACCTTCACGTCAAGGGAGGCGCCCGTGATCGGCAGAGGGGAGGGCGGCAAGCAACCCGTTCCCCTCGACTTCCCGGGCTTCGCGCAGGAGTTCCTCCGGCGCAGCCCCGCGTATCGCGCCTATTTCCGCGAGACGGCGGCCGACTTGCTGCGGCGACCGGCATCGCTTCAGGAGGACATGACCCGGCGCTGGGGTCTTTCCTATCCGTTGTCGCCCGACATGCCGGCCGCGGCGGAGCCCGCGCTATGGACGCCGTCGGCCTCGGCCTTCACGACTATTGTCGCCAGCACTCCGGTGGGATCAGGCATCGCGTCGTCCCGGATAGCCGACTGGCCCGCCATTCTGGTCGATCGCCCGCTTCGCGGCGGTCGCTTTCTGATCCTCGATGACAAGGACGGACCGCATCGCATCTGGCTGTGCAGCGAAGGTGAAGGAGTGCCGCTCGCTTATGTCATTCCCTACGATGCCGCCGCCGAACTGCGCCTCGAGACCGCGCGGCGGCTCGGCCGCCGCCTGGCCGGCGCGCCGCCCGTGCGCGCGCTGAACGGACATCGTCCATCGCCCTTCCAGCGGCACCGGCTCGGGCAGCTTCTCGCCATCCTCGACGCAGTCGATCCCCGGGGTGCACGACCGGCGACCACTTACGAAGTCGCGCGGCAAATCGTCTATCCCGCGATGACGGTGGGCCGCGGGGCGGAGTGGAAAACCTCCTCGGAGCGGCGCCACACCCAGCGGCTCATCGACGAGGCGCGCGAACTGAGGGACGGCGGCTATCGCCGCCTGCTCCTTGGCCGGGTGCGGGGGGCGACAAAAAGCGGCGGCTCAAAATAGCCGCTCCGGCCGCCGCGCGTCTTTCCGCCATTGTCCGCCACGGGCCCTCGCGATCGCATGCGGCGGCCGAAGCAGCGAAGGAGGACGCCAATGCACCCTGCTCCCGTATTTATCGGTCCGCGCTATCTCAAAACCCCCGACGCCGCCGTCCATCTCGGCCTGTCGGCGCGAACGCTGGAAAAGCATCGCTGCTTCGGCACCGGCCCCATTTATCGAAAGCTTGGCGGACGGATCGTCTACGCGATCGACGACCTCGATGCATGGGCCGAGATCGGGCGGCGGCGCTCGACGTCCGACCCGGGCACGGGAACCGTGCATCCCGCGCGGCCGGTGCGCCGCTGATGTCTCGCGCTGCTATTCCGGCGCGAACCTGCGGCCATTTCGTGGGCGCAGCGCCGGCCGCCGTCGGGGTGTCCGGAAACGGGCTGACCGACGTCGAACTGACATGGATCGAGCAGCACCTCGGACAGTCGATACGCTTCGGCCGGGTCGCGGCGGAGCGCATCGCCGGGAGCCGGACGCGCATCGTCTCGTTCCGGCCCGGTACGATTTTCGCGCTGGTGCGCTGGACGTCGAACGATTTCGGAACCGTGCACGCGAGCCTTGCGATCATCGCCGCGCGGGCGCCCGAAGAGCCCTTCGACACGCATCCGTTCGTGCGTCCGGGCGGCGACATCCTGCTGCGTATCGACGGACGGCAACAGGTTCGGACCGTCGTCGGCGCGATCGATGCGGTCGATGCGGCGGGCATCGATCCGTGCGACGCGGCCCCCGATCATTGGCGCCATGTCGGCAGCCGCCTTGCCGCCAACCTGCCGTTCCGGCCCTATGGCACCGAACGCCACGCCGGCTGGCTACAGCGCAAGGCGCGCGAGTCATGAGCCGGGCATGGCTGCAGGCCACCATCGGCTTCGGCGCCCTGTTCGCGGGGCTGTTCGGCGCAGTCGCGGCGCTTGCGCCGCAGCCTCGCCTCCTCTGGAATGCAAGCGCCAGCGTGCCGGTCGGGCTCTATCGCCTCGTCGCGGAACCCCGTCCGGCGCCGGGCGACCTGGTCGCCATCGCGCCGCCGGCGCCCGTCGCCGCGCTGCTCGCGCGTCGCGGCTATCTTCCGCGCGGCGTGCCGCTGCTGAAGCGTGTTGCGGCCGCGGAGGGCGCGCTGGTCTGCCGCAGCGGGAGCTTTGTCACGATCGACGGGGCGTTCGCGGGGCGCGTGCTGACGCGCGACCGCGCCGGCCGGCCGCTGCCATATTGGATCGGCTGCCGCCAGCTCAGGAGCGGCGAGCTGTTCCTGCTCGGCAGCGCGCCGGGCAGCCTCGACAGCCGATATTTCGGGGCGCTGCCGGCCGCCGGCGTCGTCGGTATCGCGCACCCGCTCCTCGTCCGCGACGCGCCGGGCGCGCGCCTGCGCTGGCGCACCGCGTCGGCTCGGGCCTTTGCTTCACCGCAGACCGAGGGGGGGCGGCGATGATTGCAGCACGCATCGCCGCGGCCGCATTGGTCGCCCTCGCGCCGCTTGGCTGCCGCGCGGCGGCTGCGTCGCCGGCATCCCCGGCGAGCGGCCATGCGCATCCCTATGCCGCCCATGTGACGGAGGCATCGCAGCGTTTCGGCATACCGGAGGCGTGGATCTGGCGCGTAATGCACACCGAGAGCCGCGGCAACCGGCGCGCGGTCTCGCCCGTCGGCGCGATGGGCCTGATGCAGATCATGCCCGGAACCTGGGCGATGCTGAGCGCTCGCCATCGGCTTGGCGCGGATCCGTTCGACGCTCGCATGAATATCCTCGCGGGTGCGGCCTATCTGCGTGCGATGTGGGATCGCTACCGCGATGTCCGGTTGATGCTTGCCGCCTATAATGCGGGCCCCGGGCGCGCCGATGCCTATGCAGCCGGGCGCCGCCGCCTTCCCGCTGAAACCAGGGCCTATGTCGCACAGATTGTGTCGTCGCTCGGCGTCTCGGGCGTGTCCCCGGCTGCACCGGCGCGGCCTTGGGATTCGCCGAATTGGCGCGATGCGTCGCTCTTCACGGCGCAATCGGAGCGCGAAAAATTTGCTCGGGAACCGGGAATCCGGCTGCATCCGGCGCGCGAAGCCACTGCGGCCGACGGTCCTTTGTCTGATGCGACTTCGCCGCTCTTCGTCGCGCTCTCGGGGGACGGACAATGACGATACCGCGGATTTCTCTCGGGCCTGAATCGGTCGCGAGTGACGGAAGATTGCGGGGCCGCGATGCTGCGCATCGGACCCATAATTTGAATACACACCTCACGCACGGGTGCATCCAGCTTTTCTGCCGTTTTTCGAGGGTGCGATCCGGATGCGCGGCAGCGGATCGGAGCCGATCCGTCGGACTTCCGCCGAAATTCGAGGGTGCGCGGCGCACCCTCGGGGGAGCTGCGCTATGAAGGCGGTTCAATATTCAGTCCGCCTGCCGATGGCGCTCGACGGGGCCCTTCGCAAACTCGCCGAGCAACAGGATATGACGCCTTACGCGATGCTCCAGCGCAGCGTGAAGGCGGGGATCGCCGCCGAGACACAATCCCCGCTCGCCGACACGAACGGACGCGAACTCATTACCGAGGTGGCGTCGATCGGCACGCGCCTTGCCGACCTCGAGCGGTTGCTGGACCGGACCCTGTTCACGGCCTGTGCCGCTTATTGCTACGCGCGCAGCGCAGCGATGGGCGGCGGCAAGAGCGACGAGATCATCCTCGTCGAAATCAACCGGGCCTATGACCGGCAAATGGGGATCGCGGAGGATCGGTCGTGATCGAGCGTCCTGATCTCCGGCTCCATGCCGATACGCTGCAGCGCCATTATCGCTACAGCCAGACGCGGCGCTTCAGGCGGCATGTCCTGATCATGCTTTCGTCGATCGCGCTCGGCGCACTCGCCGCTCCCTTCCTGCTGCTCGACCCGCGCGTTATGCAGGAGACTGGCACCTATTATCATGCAAAGCTCCTCGTCTGGTTCGCCGGAAGCGGAGGTGGCGATCCCGGGATGACGATCCGCTACGAGGGTGCCGACTATCGGGTGCCCGCGCGCGGGGTCGCGGCCGATCGATATTATCGCCGCGCCGCCGACGTCACCGTCTCGTTCGTGATGCGCGGGAGCATGCTGGGGCTCGCGGCATGGCTGTCGGCCTTGTTCCTCCTTCGCGGGCTTGCGGCTCGCCGGCGCGATCGGGCGCTTCGCGATCATTTCCTCAGCGGCACGATGGTGACGAGCGAAGCCAGGCTCGCGAAGCTGGCGCGATCCGGGGCGAACAAGCGGTCGCTGGCGATCGGCTCCATTTCGCTTCCGCCGCGCCTCGAGACGCGCCATATGGCGATGATCGGCACAACCGGCAGCGGTAAGACCACCGTGCTGCGCCAGATGCTCGACGGGATCGAAGGGCGCGGCGAGGCGGCGCTGGTCTACGACACGAGCGGCGAGTTCATCGCGCATTACTTCGACCCCGAGCGCGGAGACATCATCCTCAATCCCTTCGATGCCCGCTGCGCCTATTGGTCGCCGTTCGCCGAGATCGCCCACCCTGCCGACGCCGACCGCATCGCGCACCAGCTGATCACCGAGACCGGGCAGCATGATCGCGACGTCTGGCTCGAGACCAGCCGTATCCTCGTCGCCAACATGCTTCGCGCGCTGTGGCGCGAGGGCAAGGGCACGCTGCCCGACCTGCTCCACGCTCTCCAGGTGCGGACCAAGGACGACCTCAAGGCCTGGCTTGGCGACAGCTCGTCGGCGCGCACCTTCGCCGACGACGCCGACCGGGCGACGGGCAGCGTGCTCTTCATGCTCACGAAGGCCGCGAACCTGATCCAGTTCCTGCGGATGCAGGACGGGGACGAGAAGCCCTTCTCGTTCCGCGCATTCATCTCCGGCCTCGACGAACGGACGGGGCGCAGGCCCTGGATATTCGTGCCGCGCAAGGAGGATTATTTCGAGGCGTCGAAGCCGCTTCTCGCCTGCTGGCTCGAATGCGCGGCGAGCGCCTTGCTTGGGCTTTCGCCATCGGCGGACCGGCGCGTCTGGTTCCTGCTCGACGAACTCGCCGACCTGCCGCGTGTCGACAATCTTGCGCGGTTGCTCCCCGAGGGGCGCAAGTTCGGGGCAGCGGTCGTGCTGACCTTCCAGGCCATCGGCCAGATGCGGCACCGCTATGGCGACGATCTTGCCGAATCGATGCTCGGTTGCTGCAATACGAAGCTCTTCCTCCAGATGATCGATGGCGAGAGCCGCAAGTGGGCGAGCGACACCATCGGTAGCTGCGAGATGGAAGTCCACACGATGACCGGCGTGCTCGGCGAGGGCGACGACAAGCCGCGAATGACGCTTGGCCGCCAGCGCAAGACCCGGCCTGCGGTGCTCGAAAGCGAGTTGCGCCTGGCGCGGCACGAGGGATATTTGCTGTTCCCCGACGGTCTGCCCGTCGCGCGCATATCGCTCACCGCCGACCACATCGCGCGGCGCGGCGATCCGCGTCAACACGCTTTCGTCGAAGCCAATCCCGCGACCAGCCTGTGGCGGCACGCGCCGGAACCTGCGCCGCCCGAAATTGGTGCGCGCGAAGCCGCCGGGAAGCCGAAACCCAGGCCAAAGGCCAAACCGGCTGCGCCCCCACCCGCCGTCGATGACGGGCCGGTCTGATGGTCGCGTCGGTATCCGCGCTGACCAGCTCGGCGCAGGCCAGCAGCTATTATGAGACCGACGACTATTATGCCGAGGGCGGGCTGTCGCCGTCCGAATGGCAAGGCAAGGGAGCGAGGGAACTTGGCCTTTCGGGCGATGTCGACCGCGATGTCTTTCGGGATCTGCTGGACGGCAAGATCGGCGACCGGCAGCTTGGCACGATCCGCGACGGCCGGCTCGAGCATCGACCCGGGTGGGATATCACCCTGAGTGCGCCGAAGTCGGTGTCGATCATGGCCGAGGTCGCGGGCGATCGGCGACTGATCGCGGCGCATGGGCAAGCGGTGACGACCGCCTTGGCGCATGTGGAAGCGCATATGGCCGCGACCCGTGTCCGGCGCGGCGGCAACGTGGCCCGCGAGGCGACCGGCAATCTTGTTGTCGCCAGCTTTCAGCACGGCACGAGCCGGGCCCAGGACCCGCAGCTTCACACGCACAATGTCATCGTGAACGCGACGCAGGGCGAGGACGGCGCCTGGCGCAGCCTCGAGCCGCGCGCGATCTACCAGCTCCAGAAGCAGATCGGCGCCGTCTACCGGCAGGAGCTGGCGCTCAAGGTCCGCGACCTCGGCTATGAGATCGATACGGCCAGGGACTCGATGTTCGAGATCAGGGGCGTCTCCGCCGACGTGATGGCCGCCTTCAGTACCCGTAGCGCCGAGATCGAAGCTGCGCTTGGCGAACGCGGGACGTCGCGCGAGGCTGCCAGCGCGGCCGAAAAGCAGGTCGCCGCGCTTGATACCCGGCAAGCGAAGGCGACAGCCGACCAGGCCTTGCTTGTTGCCGATTGGCGCGAGACAGCCGATCGGGCCGGTTTCGATGCGAGCGCGCGGCTCGCGCTCGTTCGCGAGGCGAAATCCCGTGCGGAAAGCGCGGCCAGTCTGGCGGCGCGGACGGACGCAGCCGAGCGCGCGGTCGCGCACGCTGCGGACAAGCTCGGTGAACGACAATCGGTCTTTTCGGTCGCCGCCCTCCACGAAGAGGCCGGGCGGGTCGGTTTGGGCAAGGTGGGATACGCCCGGATCGGGGAGGCAATCGCTGCGGCGACGAAGCAGGGCCAGCTGATCGACCGGACATTCGTCGATCGTCGCGGGGCCGAGTTCGCCGGATTCACCACCCGCCAGAATATCGAGGCCGAGACCAGCTTGTTACGGTTCGAAGCCGAGGGGCGCGGCGCCTTTCTTCCGATCGCATCGCCGCTGGCGGCGGCGAAGGCCGTGGCGTCGGCCGCACGCCGGTCCGAGCGCGCCGGCTTCGCCTGGAATGAAGACCAGCGCGCCGCCACCGGGCAGCTTCTCACCAGCCGCAACCGGATCACCGCGGTGCAGGGCTATGCCGGCACTGCCAAAACCACGACGGTGCTCGCGACGTTCGCACGCGAGGCCGAGGCGCGCGGGGTGACGGTCGTAGCTCTGGCGCCGACGGCGTCGGCGGCCGCAGTGCTTGGCGAGGCGCTCGGGACGCGGGGCGACACTGTCGCGCGCCATATGCTCTCGGCCGATCGGTCCCTTCCCGGTCAGCCGGCCGCCTGGATCGTCGACGAGGCTTCGCTGTTATCCGCGCGCGACACGGCGCACCTGTTTGCCCTTGCCGAAGACCATGATGCCCGCATCATTCTGGTCGGAGACGTGAAGCAGCTCGGATCGGTCGAGGCCGGCGCCGCCTTCGCGCAACTGCAAGCGGCAGGCATGGAAACCGCCAAGCTCGGCGAGATCGTCCGGCAGACCAATAGCGCGACCAGGGACGCGGTTCTGGCGTCGATCGAGGGCGACGCGAAAAAGGCGCTCGCCGCCCTTGATCGCGGTGGCGGCGCGATCATCGAGAACGCCGACCGTGCCGAGCGCTTCGCCGCGATCGCCGAGCATTATGCCGGGCTCGACCGGGGGAGTCGCGGCCGCACGCTCGTCGTCGAACCATCGCGCGAGGGCCGCGACGCCTTGACCGCGGATATTCGGGAGGCGCTTATCCGTTCGGGGGCGTTAAGGGGGCCGGCCGTTACCGTGGAGAGCCTGGCCAATAAAGGCCTCACGCGCGCCGAGGCACGCGATCCGCTGAGCTACGATAAGGGCGATGTCGTCCGCTTCGCGCAGGACTATGCCGATAAGGGCGTCGCGCGCGGCGAAGCGTTCCGTGTCGAAGCGATCGATCCGATCAAGGCCGCCCTTGCGCTCAGGTCGGAAGACGGGCGCGAGGTCGATTGGCGGCTGCTCCAATGGGGCGCCGGCAAGGTGCAAGTGTTCGAGGCGCGGCGATTGGAACTGAGGGCCGGTGACAGCATAAGGTTCACGCGCAACGACCGCGACGCGGGTCGGGTGAACGGCGCGCGCCTGGAGGTGACGGCGGTCGATGCCGAGACCAGGACCGCCATCGTTCGGGGCTCGCGCGGACAGATCCAGACCCTGCACCTTGATGCTGCCCGCGACCGGCACATTGCCCACGGTTATGTCGACACGGCCTTCGCAGCGCAGGGCCGCACCGCCGATCATGTCATTGTCCATGCCGACAGCCGCGCCACCAATCTCGTCGACCAGAAGAGTTTCTATGTCGGGATTTCGCGCGCGAAGCAGTCGGCGACCATCTTCACGAATGATCGCGCGAAGCTGGTGTCCGCGATAAACGAACGCGCCGGGACGGTTCAGACAGCAATCGTGCAGGCGGCTATTCCGCCTGCCGCCACCGCCAGGACGTCCGCCGTCGGGCTGGTGCAATCCCTGTCTTCCCGTTTCGGCGCCGGGCTTTAGTCCGCATCTACCAGTTGGGGTATCTCCATGGCCAGCTCGGCAATATCCCGTGCCAGGAGATCGACGGCCTCGAAGCTTGCATCCCAGGCGAACATGAAACGCGCGCTGCCGCCGATGAACGTGTAAAAACGCCAGCCCCGCGCACCGAGATTTTCGAGCAGCCTGTCGGGGGCATGGAGGAACACCGCGTTGGCCTGGACAGGGAAGGCGAGATGCACGCCGGGAAGGCCTTCGACCGCCGCCGCGAGGCGCGCGGCGCAGCGATTTGCATGTTGGGCATTGCGGAGCCAGGCGCCGCTTTCGAACAGGCCGATCCATGGGGCGGCGAGAAAGCGCATTTTCGAAGCGAGCTGTCCTGCCTGCTTGCAGCGATAGTCGAAATCGATCGCGAGCTTCGTGTCGAAGAAGACAATCGCTTCGCCGGCCGCCATGCCGTTTTTCGTGCCGCCGAAGCAGAGCACGTCGACGCCTGAGCGCCAGGTCAGATCGGCCGGCGAACATTGGAGCGTCGCGCACGCGTGCGCGAAACGCGCGCCGTCCATATGGAGCTTGAGACCCAGGTCCCGACAGGTCGCGGCAATCGCACGAATCTCGTCGATCGTGTAGATTTGCCCGGTCTCGGTCGGCTGTGTGATCGTCACGACACGCGGTTTCGGAAAATGAATGTCCGATCGGCTCGCCGCGAGCGCGCGGATCGCCTCAGGGGTCAGTTTTCCGTCGGCGGACTGCACGCCAAGCAGCTTCGAACCGTTCGAGAAGAATTCGGGCGCGCCGCACTCGTCGGTTTCGACGTGCGAACACGAAGAGCAGATGACGCTGTGATAGGATTGACAAAGCGCCGCGAGCGCCAGCGAATTGGCCGCGGTGCCGTTGAAGGCGAAAAAGACTTCGCAGGGCGTGTCGAAAAGCGTCCGAAACGCGTCGGCGGCGCGCTGGGTCCATTCGTCGTCGCCATAAGCGGGCGCCGAGGCCGAGTTCGCGGCGGCCATCGCCTCCCAGGCTTCGGGACAAATACCTGCATAATTGTCGCTGGCGAATTGCTGCGGCCGCGTCGTCATATCGAATTCCTTCCTTCGAGATCGAGGCAGGTCGACGCGCGTGCGGCTTGGGGTCCCGTTGGTTGCCGGTCCGGCCACATCCCCCGCCTGTGACGGGGTACCACCTTGCTCGGGAGCAGGTTGGTGCCGGGCGTCGGCCCGACTCTTGATGTACGCCGCGCCCTAGGCGAGGCGATAATTCCTGTCAATTTCATCGGCCGCTGCCCCACGGATGGGGCATGCAATCGATCCGGCCGCCGCGATACGACACCCCCGGCACGCAATCGGCGGCAAGGAATATCGGGCCGTCGAGGTCGACGATCGAGCAGAACTGGCCGAGCAGGAACGCCGGCGCCATCGCGAGCGAGCTGCCGAGCATATTCCCGACCATCACGTCCAGCCCGAGCTGACGAGCGCGTTGCGCGAGCCGCAGCCCGTCGGTGAGACCGCCGCATTTATCGAGCTTGACGTTCACCGCCTGATATAGCCCGGCGAGCCGCTCAAGATCGGACATCGTCTGGATGCTCTCGTCGGCGGCGACAGGGATTGGCAGGTTAAGGCCGGCGAGCTCCGCATCGCGGCCGACCGCGAAGGGCTGCTCGATCAGACGCACGTCCGCGGCTTCGAGCGCAGGAAGCAGGCGGCAGACGCTCTCGGGCGCCAGGCTGCGATTGGCATCGACCGCGAGCCACACATCGGGGCGCGCCGCGCGCACCGCAGCGACGCGGGATGCGTCGGCCGCGTCGCCCACGAGCTTGATCTTGATAGCGCGCGCTTCGCTATAGAGGACCGCTTTGGCCGCCATTCCATCGGGCGTGTCGCTGCCGATCGTATAGGTTGTGAGCAGCGGGGCTGGCGGCGCGATGCCGAGCAGTTGCCATACCGGCAATCCCATCCGCTTCGCTTGCAGATCCCAGAGCGCGCAATCGAACGCGTTCCGCGCCCCGCCCGCTGGAAAGAGCCGTGCCGAATCGGCGTGGCCAATTCCTCGTGCGATTGTCTCCTTGGCTTCGCGCAGCGCGGCAACGATATCCGACGGCATGTCGCCCCGATAGAAGACGCCGGCCGCCTCGGCATGGCCGACATGGCCATCGGCCTCGAGCCGCAGCACCGCGGTCTCGACCTCTTCGAATATATGGCCCGCGATGCAAAAGGGCTCGGCGAGCGCAAGCCGGGCCAGCTCGACTTCGACATTTGGCGAGCACGGCGCGAGCCGAGCCAGGGCGTCGTCAATTCCGAGCGAATCCAGAGTGGCTGCAGTAAATCCGGCGGTCATGCGATCCGGCTAATTGGTCGTAGGTTTTCTGTCTATGAATTTTAATGACAAAAAACTAGCATGACTTCGCTGCTTTAGCCATTCATCTTCGGGCGTGGCGGCTGGTGACCCGCATAGCCGGTGAATGTCTGGTGAAGCCGCGTCAGCGTTTCCAGCCGCGCTTCGACCTTCGTGCCGATTCGCTTGATCACGCTGTTCACCATCAGGTTCACCGCGCAGACGAGCGCGACCGGCGAGCTCCAGAACATGCCTGATTGCGTCGGAACGGCGAGGACGTGGGGCGTAAAGCGGGGCGCCCAGTCGCAGAATAGGTCGGTGATGACGATCAGCGGAATGCCGTGCTGGCTCGCCTGTTCGGCGATCAGATAGGATTGCCGCGAGTAGCGACGAATGTCGATGACCACGAGGCAGCGATCTGCATCCTCGTCGGTCGCGAAGACGTCGGCATAATTGCCCGCGGTGAGGTCGACGAGCCGGACGCCGTCGCGCATGAATTGCAGATGGTTCGCCAGCAGCATCGCGATTCCGCGCTCGGTCTGGAACCCCGCGATCTGCACCGTGCGTGACCTGGCGAGAAGGTCGGCGGCGGCCGCCCATTGCGGCGTTTCCGCAAGGCGATAGACCGCAAGCAACGATTTCATTTCGCGCTGAATCGAGCCGTCGGCCTCCTCGGGCAGCCCCGGGGCTTCGATAAAGTGCTGCAATTGCTCGCCGACCAGCCAGGGAAAGCCTTCCTCGCTGCTGTCCTTGAGCTCGTTCTTCATCGCCTTGAAATTGCGAAAGCCGAGCTTGCGAGCGAAGCGCCCGATCGTGATCTCGCTGACCCCCGCCTTCTGGGAGAGGGTCATCGCGGTCTCGAACGCGAGCGTCGCATAATGGCCAAGGATATAGACGGCAACGGCACGGTCGGCGGACGAATAGCTATCGAGATCGGCCTGCAAACGCTGGAGCAGCGGAACATTGGGAATCGCTGGGACTTCGGTTGCTGGCCGCGAAACCTGATCTTCACTCCCCGCCATCGTCGTTCCTTGATCCGTCATCTCTGGCGCTATGTCAGAAATATGTTCAAAACTATCAATTGACAGAAATATGTCAACAGGCCTTAATTCTGTCGTACTTCGGCGATGCGGTGCGAAAGCGGGCGCAAGACCGGGCATATCGATTGCCGATCCAGGGGGTGTGTGATGACGATGATACGACAGCCGCATGAGTTCCGTCACCAGCGCCGGCGCGGGGCGCTTCATTTGTTTTGCGCAGGCAGCGCCGTTGCGGCCGCGGCTCTCGCCCCCTCGACGGCGAGCGCGCAAGAGACCGATGCGAACGAAGGCGATGCCATCGTCGTCAGCGGCTACCGCTACCTCAGCGAAGATACGAGCGGCACAACCGGACTTCCGGTGCCGATTGAAAAGGTTCCACAGTCGATCAGTCTCGTCAGCGAAGACTTCCTCGACGCGACCGACGCGAAATCGCTGGGCGATGTCGCGCAATATACGCCGGGGGCGCTGTTCGACGGTAATCCCGGCGGCACGTCGTCGATCGTCAAGCTGCGCGGCTTTGCGGCGGGCAACGCGATCGACGGGCTGAACGTCGGAGCCCTCGATTACGAACCCGATTTCGCGACCCTCGAACGGCTCGAAATCGTCAAGGGGCCGACCTCGGTGGTCTATGGCGCGGCGAACCCGGGCGGCATCATCAACCAGGTCACGAAAGGCGCGAAACCCAACACGCCCTCGCACATCGAACTGCTCGGCGGCTCGTGGGATCGCTGGCGGATCGAAGGCCAGGCCGCGACCTCGCTGAATGCTTCGGGCACGGTCAATCTGATCGGGATCGGCGTCCATGAGGAGGCGGGCAGCTTCATGCAGCGCGTCGATTCATCGAAGACGGTGCTCTACGCGGGGATCGACGCCGAGCTGTCGCCGGGCCTGACCGGTTATGTCCACGGCGGATACGAGCGCTACCGCCGCACCTCGTTCGACGGCATTCCGACCTTGCCCGACGGCTCGCCGGCGCCGGTCGGCCGCTCCTTCTTCATCGGGTCGGGCGATTTCGACCTGGTGACCCCGGTCGTTCGCGTGAACGGCGGGCTCGACTGGGAAGCCTCGTCGGCGCTGTCGGTCAGCCTCAAGGTCAACTATCTCCGCTCGAACACGACCGGCGAGAGCGGCTATGGCTATGATCTGCAGCCGAACGGCGACTTTTTCATCGCGATCAACAAAATCACGAAGAGCGTTACGCAGGCATTCAGCGCGGGCCTCTCGACTGTGTACAAGTTCGACGATCTCGGGCTGACCGACAGCTTCGTAACGGTTGCCGCCAATTACCAGAGCTATGACACGAAACAGGCGGGCACGATTCCCGATACGCCGCAGGGCGATGTCGGCAATATCTTCGACGGCGTCGATGCGATCGAGGCGCTCTTCAACACGCGCACCTATCCCGGCATCTTCGACTACAGCCTGAACCGCCGTCTGCGCTATTTCACCCTGTCGACGCAGGCGAACATCAAGGTTGCCGAACCGCTGACCCTGCTCGCGGGGCTCTCCTGGGCCAAACCCGATGTCAGCAAGCAGTCGGGCACCGGGCCCTGGCAGGATTTCAGCGGCGACAGCCAGACGAGCCTCCGCCTCGCTGCGACGCTGGAGCCGGTACGCGGCCTCAACTTCTACGCATCCTACAGCGAATCCTTCCAGCCGCAGCTCTTCATCGATGCGGCGGGTGACGTCTTGGCGCCGCTCACTGGCGAACAATATGAGGTCGGCGTCAAATACGTGTCGCCCGACCGGCGCCTGCTCCTCACCGGCGCGTTGTTCGACGTCCGGCAGTCCAACCAGGCTCGCTACGACCAGACGATCGATCTCATCGACCGCTACGCGCCGATCGGCAAGGTTCGCCACCGCGGGTTCGAACTGCAAGCGGTCGGCGAGATTGCGAAAGGGTGGCAGGTCAATGCCGGCCTCGCCATCCTCGACCCGACGATCCGGCGCGACGACGATCCGACCCTGATTGGCAAGACCATCACCTTCCTGCCAAAGAGCTCGGCGAGCATCTATACCAGCTACGAGTTCGGGAGTGCCTTCGTCGGCGGCGGCATCCGCTACGTCGACTCGGTGAAGACCGACATCGACCGCGCGACGCGCGATATCCCGTCCTACACGCTGGTCGACGCATCGGCGGGCTATGATTTCGGGCGCTTCCGCGCGCAGATCAACGTCAAGAATCTCTTCGACAAACATTATTTCGTGAACAATTATCAGACGCTGTTCTACGGCAATGTCGTCGGTGAGCCGCGCAGTGTCACGGTTTCGCTCCGCGCGAATTTCTGACCCTGTGCTAGGCGTGGCGCATGCGAGGCGTATCTTGACGATGGGGCGGCCGAGACGGGCAGCAGCGCTGCTGCTCGCGGCCGCCGCGTTGGGGGCGGACCTTTCCGCCGCCGCGTCGCAGACCGGCGTGGTCCATGACATCGTCTATAAGGGTGCGCGCGCGATCGATCCGGAAACGGGGCTCGATGCGGTGCGCGACATCGCGGTCGACGGCGACCGGATCGCCGCGATCAGCGAGGCACCGCTTAACGGACGGCGCATGATCGATGCGCATGGGCTCGTCGCCTCGCCGGGCTTCATCGACATTCACTCGCACGCGACAACGCGCGAGGCGGCGCGCTACCAGGCGAAGGACGGCGTGACGACGCGGCTCGAGCTCGAGATCGGGACCTGGCCGGTCCCGGCTTGGTACGAGGCGAAACAGGGACGCGAGCTCCTGAACTATGGCACCAGCGCCGGGCACACGGCGCTGCGCTATTTCATCCAGAAGGGCGAAGGCGCTGCGGGGCTCGCAGCGCTGCGCGATCCGATGGAGAAGTTCGGGGCGAAGGAAGCCGATGCGCCGCTGTCCGATGCGATGGGGAAGAGGCTCGATCTCCTGCTCGAACAGGGCGTGCGAGAGGGTGCGATCGGGATCGGCAGCGGTACCCAATATGCCCCGGGGATCACGCGCCGCGAAATGCTCGACGTCACGGCGGTTGCCGCGAAAACCGCAACCTGCCTCTTCACCCATATTCGTTATGGCAGCCTCGTCGAACCGGACAGCACCTTTGAAGCGGTGCAGGAGAATATCGCGAATGCCGCCTCGACCGGCGCCTGCATCCATGTCGCGCATATCAACAGCATGGCGATGCGCGATGCGCCCTTCATGGCCGCGCTGATGCGCGACGCCCGTACGCGCGGCGTCGATATCACCACCGAAACCTATCCCTGGGGCGGGTCGGTCGACGCGGTGCGCAGCCATTTCTTCGATCCCGGCTGGGAACAGCGCTGGGGTGTCGGGGTCGGCGATCTCCAGTCGCGCAGCACGGGCAAGCGGTTGACGCAGGCTGAGTTCGACGCGCTTCGCCGCGGCACCGGCGATGACGGGGTCATCATGCACATGAACAGCGAAGCGACGATCGCGGCACTGCTGAAGGAAAGTTCGGTGATGGTTGCGAGCGACGGCGGGCGGATCGAGGGGCCGAACGGTCATCCCCGATCGGCCGGCACCTTCGCACGCCTGCTCGGCCATTATGTTCGCGAGGCGGGAACGCTTGGTCTGGTCGAGGCGCTCGGCAAGATCACCTTGCTGCCTGCTCGGCGGCTCGAAGCCTTCGTTCCCGCTATGAAGCGCAAGGGCCGCCTCCAGCCGGGCATGGACGCTGATATCGTGCTGTTCGATCCGCGCACGGTGGGAACGCGCGCGACCTATGGCGACGCGGCCCGCTATTCAGACGGCTTTCGCTACGTGATGGTGAACGGCGTGCTGGTCGTCGATCACGGCGCGCTCGTCGAAGGCGTCAGTCCGGGCGGACCCGTCTATTCGAAGTATAAATCATGAGCATCGCGATCGATTATCCCGTGGCTGCGCCGGCAACCGGACCCGAAGGTTTCAACCTTCCCGGCCCCTATCTGCTCTTCCTCGGCGATGCGGCAGACACGACCTTCCTCAAGACCGGCCTCGGTCTCCGCGATTGGGCGCCCGGGCTCTGCATCGGCGAGCATAAATGCGCAGGCGCCGCGGCAACGCTCGGGCTTCCCGTCATGGGGCCAAGCGTGGCGCATGGGGCGGGCGCGCGCGCGTTCGTCCTGTCGGCGGCGTCGATCGGCGGCGCGATCCGCGAGAGCTGGATTCCCTATCTGGTCGAGGCGCTCGAAGCGGGGCTCGATATCGTTAGCGGCGCGCACGACCGGCTCGGCGACAATGCGCAGCTTCGCCAAGTAGCCGAAACGCATGGGCGTCGCCTCATCGACGTGCGCACGCCGCCGCCGGGACTGCCGATCGCTACGGGGCGGCGAAGGAGTGGCAAGCGGCTGCTGACCGTCGGCACCGACTGCGCGCTCGGCAAGAAATATACGGCGCTGGCGCTCGCGGATGCCTTCCGTGCCCGCGGGATCGATGCCGATTTCCGGGCGACCGGCCAGACGGGGATCATGATCGCGGGGCGCGGCATTCCGATCGACTCGGTCGTCAGCGACTTCGTCGCGGGCGCTGCCGAGTTGCTCAGCCCCGATGCCGATGTTGCGCATTGGGACGTGATCGAAGGGCAAGGCTCGCTCTTTCACCCGTCCTACGCCGGCGTGTCGCTCGGCCTGCTCCACGGGTCGCAACCCGATGTGCTGGTGCTGTGTCACGCGCATGGCCGCGAGCGAATCGTCGGTCTGCCCGACTATCCGCTGCCGTCGATCGGGCGCGCGATCGAGGTGACGCTCCAGCAAGCGGAGCTCACCAACCCCGGCGTCCGCTGCGCGGGCGTCTCGCTCAATACGGCGGGGCTCGGCGCCGAAGAGGCCGAGGCTGCGATGTCCGAGCTGGCGCGCGCCTGGAATATCGTCGTCGCCGACCCGATGCGCGGCGGCCCGGTGTTCGATCGGCTCGTCGACGCATGCCTCGCATGACCCGGCTGCTCCTTCTTCTTGCCTTCCTGATCGGGGCGATCGTGCCGGCGGCGGCGAAGGAAGGTGGCGGCACGGACCGCGAGGCAGCGCTTGCCGACATCCGGGCGATGGTCGAGGGCGCTTCAGGCGACAGCGCGCTCGTCGTCGCGATCACCGATCGCGACCGATCGATCATGGTCGCAGCCCATGGTTATGCCGACATCGACCGGCGGATCGCAGCGACAGGCGATACGCGCTTCGCGATCGGGTCGATCTCCAAATCCTTCGCGGCGGTCGCGCTGATGCAGATGGCGGACGAGGGGCGGTTCGACCCCGATGCGCCGATTGCGCGCTATCTCCCCGATTTTCATGTGCGCAGCAGCTATGCGCCGATCACCGGCGCTTCGCTGTTGTCGCACACCTCGGGTCTTCCCAATTATCTCGCCAACGTGGCATCGATGCGCTTCCTCATCACCGCGCTCGCCGGTTTCGAGCGGCGCTATGCGCCGGGCGAGCATTTCTGGTATTCTAATTCCGGCTATCAACTGCTCGGCTATGCGGCCGAAGCGGCCGACAGACGGCCGTTCCCGATGATCGTGCAGCAGCGTATCCTGGGTCCGCTCGGCATGACCGCGACCGCCCCGCAGATCGACGACCGGCAGCGCCGACAGATGGCGACAAGCTATGAGCGCGCGCCCGACGGCGATCTCGTCGTGGCGCCCTGGTTCGAGCATATCGCGGCCGATGGCGCGATCGTCTCGAACGCCCCCGACATGACCGCCTATGCCCGGATGCTGCTGGCGCGGGGCAGGGCACCGAAAGGCCGGCTGCTGTCGGATCGCGCCTTCTCGCGCATGATCACGCCGGTTCGCGACGATTATGGCTACGGCTTCGATATTGCCGAGCGGGGAAAGATGCTCTTCCACACCGGCTCGATCATGGGCTTCCAGGCCTATTTCGCCGTCCATCTGGAGAAGGGGCTGGGGATCGTCATGCTCGGCAACGGACCTGCGGACAGGGCGCTTCGCGAGCGGATCATCGCGCGCCTTTTCGGCACCGCACCGAACCCCGTGCCCGACCTCAAATGGCGTGAAGCCGATAGCTTTGCCGGCCGTTTCGTTGGCCCTGGTGACAAGGTGCGGGAGTTTCGGCCCGGGCCCTCGGGCGATCTTCTCGTCGACGATGGCAGCAATATCCTCCCGCTTGCGCGGATCGGGCGGGAAGGTTGGGGCGCCCATCTGACGCCGGCAGGACCACGTTCCTTTCTCTTCTTTCGCGATGCCTCGGGTGTCGTGTCGGATGTGGTCGATGGGGATGTGACTTTCGTCCGCGCAGGCGGGACTCCGGCACCGGTCGCGCCGACATCCTATCGGCCGCTTGTCGGACGCTATAGCGCCCATGGCGAAGAGGGGCCAAGCGTGCGTATCTATACGCGCGGCGCGAAGCTCATGATGTCCTATGCCGATTCCAGCCTCCCCATGCCGCTCGTCGAGGATGGGCCCGGGCGCTTTCGGCTCGATACCCCGGAATACTCGCCCGAGTGGTTGCGATTCGACACAATTGCCGAAGGCGAGGCGCAGCGGCTTCTCCTGAACGGGGTGCCCCTCTACCGCATCGAACTGCCGTGATGGCGCTTCGCCAGATCTATATATTCCTCGCAGCGCTGCTTGGGGCGATACCGGCCGCTGCTGCTGCGCCACATGATGCAGCATTCGTCGCATGGGCGAAGGCGCACGCGGCTCCGCTGCCGGCCTGTGCGTCGATCAAGGCGGGCGCGGATTATCGCGCAATCGCCGCGTCGCTCGGGACCGCGCGCGTCGTCGCGCTCGGCGAGCCGGTGCACGGCGCGCACGAACCGCTGGCGCTGCGCAACTGCCTCTTCCGCTATCTTGTCGAAGAGCAGGGCTTCACGGCGATCGCGCTGGAGACAGGGCTCCATGAATCGCGCCGGCTGCACGATTATGTGGCGGGCGGTGCCGGGGACGTGCGCGAGGTCGCGCGGAGCGGCTTTACCTGGGGCTTCTGGCGCTATCCCGAGAATATCGAGCTGCTCGAGTGGATCCGCGCCTATAATCTCGACCCCGCGCACGCTCGCAAGATCGCCGTCTATGGCATCGATGTGAGCGGCGGCGATGCGGACGGCGCTTGGGCACGGGCACGCATTACGCTCGACGAAGGCCTCGATTATCTGGCCCGCGCGGCGCCCGCGAGTTCGATGCCTCCGCGCAAGGACATCGAGCCATTTCTGGGTCGCTTCTCGGCCCCGTCCTATCGCGCGCTGACAGGCCGCGAGCGAAAGAAACTTCGACTGTCGATTGCCGGCATTCTCGCATTCTTCGATACAAACCGGGCTGCTTTGGTCGCTGCATCCTCTCAAAGGGACTATGACTGGGCGCGGCAGAATGTCGTCGCGGCGCAGCAACTCCAAAGTCTTTTCGATGTGTCCGGCGTGCCCGATCCCGAAGGCAGGCTCCTCCCCGGGGACTATCGCGCCGACGCCGCACGCGACGCGGCAATGGCGGACAATGCCCTATGGGCGTTGGATCGCGAAGGCCCCCGGGGGCGGATCCTGTTGTTCGCGCACAACGGCCATGTCATGAACGGAAATAGCCGCGGGGGGATATGGTCCGTCTATGCAAGACCACCCTCGGCCATGGGTGCCTATCTGCGCCGGAAGCTTGGGCGTGAGCTCCTGATCCTTGGAAGCAGCTTGTCAGCAAGGAGCAACGGTGCGGGAAGGCCGCGGACGATGGATGCCGCGTTGGAGCGAGTGAGCCCGGCTCAATTTCTCGTCGATATCCGCATGGCGACCGGCAAGCCGGCGCAATGGCTGTCGCAGGAGCAGTCGATTAGCGTCAACTACACGACCGAAAATCTGATCGTTCCGCAGCAAGCTTTTGACGTCTTGATCTCTTTCCCGTGATCATGGATGGACCGTCCCAGCCGCACGGCCAGGTGCAAATGATTTCCATGTCACAGATAAATATGGATGCCCGGATGCGCCTGATCATTGTAGACGATGAGACCAGCGTTCGCGATGCTTTGGCCGATCGACTGCGCGAAGAAGCCTTCGATGTGGAAAGCGTCGGCACCGCATTGGAATTCTATCGCGGCATGGCCGGAAACGGCTATGATATCGCAATCATCGACGTCGATTTGCCTGACGAAAGCGGCCTCGATATCGCGGCCTGGCTGAGCGAGAAGGGCCGGGTGGGCGTTGGGCTCATGACGAGCCGCGGCGATCTCGAGGATCGCCTCGCACTCCGGCGCAGCGGCGCTGATTTCTATTTGCTGAAACCGGTCGATGGCGACGAATTGGTCGAGGCTGTGCGTAATGTCGCACGGCGCATCGTCCGCGGCGAGCGAGCGGAGAGTGATGTTGGCGCCGGACCAGCCGACTGGTTCTTCGACCCGTCGCAATGGATTCTGCAATCGCCTGACGGCCAGGCCGTGAAGCTCACTGCCGCCGAGGTGTCGTTCGTTGGGCGGCTGGCGTTGCAGCCGGGATCGGCGGTCTCGCGGTCCGAGCTTCGCACGGAACTCGGCTACGGCCATGACAGGTCCGGCGACCGCAACCTCGAAGCCATTGTCCGTCGCCTTCGAAAAAAGCTGGGGGCGCTGGGAGAGCGCGCCGTCCCGATTCAGACCGTCCATGGAACCGGATATCTCTTTTCCGGAAGTTTGCGCATCGACCGGCGCAAGCACTCGGGCGCTGATCGCGAAAAGTCCATCCAGCCTAAATGACAAAGATGTAAACAGAGAGACTCGCTGCGTTGGGGCGTTTGGAATAGTAGGTAAAGGTAGGAACCTACTAAATCCTACATCTGCAATTGTAAAATCTTGTAAGGTGATTCGCCTTATTCGCGAATTTTCAAGATTTGACGTTACTCGTTTATCTTTTTGTAAGAAGGTATGAATCAATTTGATTTGATTGTCGGAATGCGGGCGGCCGGAGAGTTTTTGACTGGCCGAAGGGGATGATCGGAACTTGATCGCGGGATGTGTCTTGAGGCTGTGTGAGCCGGCATTCCAGGAGCGTCCGCGATATTGTCATTTGTGAAACCCAAGGCCTTTCAGGGCGCGCGGGCGGGTCGATTATAATCAGGGGGTCGTGGAATGAGCGGAATCGGACAAGCCGGGCGTCGCGCGGGTTTTGCGGCTGGACGTCTGCTTTGCGGTACGTCGCTCTCTGCGGCCTTGTTGTTCGCGATCCCTGCTGTGGCTTACGCTCAGGATTCCGACCGACATTGGGATGCGAACGGCACGACGCCGGGCAATGGCGGGACCGGCACATGGAACACCACCGGCGGGAACTGGGGTCCTGACAACAGCGGCCAGAATGGCCCCTATGTTCCGCCGTGGAACAATACGTTGCTCGATAACGCGATCTTTGGCGGTACCGCCGGCACAGTGACGCTCGGGACGCCGATCACCGTCCATAACATTACCTTCGACACCTCGGCTTATACGCTGACCGGCAACACATTGACGCTTGCCGGGCTGGCGCCCACCATCCGGGTCAACAGCGGCAGTTCGTCGATCGCATCCGCGCTGGCCGGTACGGCCGGCCTCACCAAGGAGGGTGTAGGCGGACTGACGCTCTCTGGAGCGAACACACTCACTGGCGATATCACGATCAATGCCGGCACGCTCAGCCTCTCGGGCACGAGCAGTTTCACCGGCGATATCTACGTCAACAGCACCGCGAGGGGCGGTCTGACGATCGTGAGTGACGCTGCGCTCGGTGTCGCTTCGAACCGCATTTTCACGGCAGCTGGCAGCTGGCTGACCATCCTTCCGACCCTGTCCGCGAGCCGTGTGGTCACGCTCGGCACTGGCGGGACCGTCGTCGAAGGTGCCGGCGCGGGCGCGGTGCGCTACACCGGCGTGGGCGACCTCACCGCCTATCGCAGCGGCCTGACGAACAATTTTAACGACTACACCGGCCAGACGACCTTCAGTTTCGACGGCTTCGCCACGTTCAGTTCAGTCGGCAATCTGGGTGAGGCAAGCGCTTTGGGCGCGCCCGTCACTGTAGCAAAGGGAACCATCATCGTCGCCCCGGGCGGCGGAGCCACTCGGCAAATGATCTACGTGGGCGATGGCGATGACTCGAACCGCAATTGGGACATGCGGGCGACCGGCGCCAATCTCACCTTCTCAAACAGTGGCACCGGAACGCTCACCCTGCGCGGAGACATCCTCCTCAGCGGCACCGCCGGCACCGGAGTCGGCTACGCGGCGACGACGGGTGATATCGATCTCCTCGGGCAACTCACCAGCACAGGAACCTTCGCCTCGGTCTCCTTTAGCGGTGGCGTAGGTCGCACGATCACGCTCGGCGGTTCCAACACCTTCAACGCGTCCGCTGCGGTCGACACTATTACCGTCAAGGCAAGTGTCCTGGCCAATATCGGCGCAAGCAGCTCGCTCGGCGCCGGCACAAATGTCGGTGTGAACAACGGCGGTGTTCTCAGCTATACTGGCGTTGGGGCCAGCAGCAACCGGATCTGGTCGGTTTCCGGTGCTGGCACGATCAGCAACGACAGCGTTGCGGGAGCGCTGAATCTCAGCGGGGCTCTCGGCTTCGTGGCCGGCGGTGCCGTTGATACCTTGACGCTTGGCGGCAGCTATGCCGGCGGCGTCAACACCTTCTCGGGCTTGATTTCCGGCGCCGGAGGCCTTGCCAGCAGCGGATCCGGCATCTGGGAGCTGACGGCGGCGAATACGCGAACCGGTACCATTGCGGTTAACTCCGGTACATTACGCGCCGGCAATGCGGCGGCATTCGGTACGGTCACGGGGACCACAGTCAATGGCGGAACGCTGGATCTGAATGGAACCAGCCTGGTCACGCCGACGCTCGGCGGTACCGGCGGTACGATCGCACTGGGAACTGGCAACCTTACCGTCAACGGCACGGCCGCCTCCAGCTATGGCGGCAGCATTACCGGAAGCGGATCGGTCGGCCTGATCAAGACCGGCACCGGCGTGCTGACGCTGACGGGGCAAAATAGCTATACCGGCGCCACGAACGTCGGGGGAGGCACGCTCAGGCTCGACTTCACCGGCGCGGCCACCAGCGATATCCTCTTACCCTCGTCAGTCCTGAACTTGTCCGGGGGCAGTACGCTTTCGCTCGTCGGTGCGACCGAAGCCAACAGCCAGAGCTTTGCTGGTGTGAATATCCTGTCCGGCAGCAATACGATCAAGCTCGATGAGGGTGCCGGCGGCAGTCTTACGCTCAATCTCGGCGCTCTTTCCCGCACGGCCGGAACGGTCAACTTCGTGCCCGAAGACGGGCT
Source organism: Sphingopyxis sp. (assembly GCF_035686825.1). Taxonomy (GTDB): domain Bacteria; phylum Pseudomonadota; class Alphaproteobacteria; order Sphingomonadales; family Sphingomonadaceae; genus Sphingopyxis. The sequence continues at coordinate 462,956 of NZ_DASRYZ010000002.1, forward strand.
CATCACAACCGCCAACGCCGACGGCGCGCTTGGCGGTTGGGCCCTCATCAATAATACCGATTATGCCAAGGTCGTAGGCGGCAATATCGTCGCCTTCGATGACAACGACTATACCGGCCGGGACGATGCGGGAACCTGGCAGGCCGGTGAGATCATCACCGACGAGGATACGCTCAACACCACGAGCTTCTTCGGCACCGTCGCGAGCAGCGTTCAGCTCGGCGGCCTGCGCTTCGTCGAGGCGGACCCCACCACCACCATAACCATCGCGGGCGGCCAGACGCTGGGCATAGACGGCGCGATCATTGTGGCGCCTTCGGTCGGCAATAACAGCCAGCTGATTACCGGCGGCTCGATCACCGGCAGCACCGGCGGCGGCGTATTGGCTGTTCAGCAAAGCGGTGGCGGCAACTTCCAGATCGCATCGCAAATCGTCGACAATGGCGGAGCGACGGGCTTCCTCAAGGGCGGTGCGGGCCTGGTCACTTTGAGCGGTGCGAACAACTTTAGCGGCGCGACCACGATCAGCCAGGGCGTGCTGTCGGTCAGCACCATCGGTAATGGGGGCGCCGCGAGCAACATCGGCGCGTCGAGCGCCGATGCGTCGAACCTAATCATCGACTCATCCGAGCTGCGCTACACAGGCGCGACGGCCACGACCGACCGCGGCTTCACCGTCGCGCGCACTCTCGGCAATGATCCGACGATCAACGTGACGACCGCAGGCTCCAATCTCACATTTTCCGGACAAGTGGCCAGCTCCGATAGTGCTGGTCTCACCAAGACCGGGGCGGGCACGCTGACGCTGGCCAACGCCACCAACAGCTATGCCGGGGTGACGAAAATTGGCGCCGGGACGCTGGCAATTTCGACGATCGGCAATGGCGGCGCGCCGAGCAGCCTCGGCGCGTCCTCGAACGCATCCGCTAATCTGTGGATCGAGGGCGGTGCCGCGCTCCAATACACGGGCAGCACTGCGACGACTGATCGCGGCTTGACGCTCAATGGTGTCGCCGGTGGCGCGATCGACGTAACCAACGCAGGCACGACGCTCACATTCGGTGGGGTGGTCGCCGGACTTGGTTCGGCTCCCTTACGCAAGGAGGGGGCCGGCACGCTGGTACTCTCGGGCATAAACACCTATCCGGGAGCGACGAACGTCAACGGCGGAACGCTCCGGGCTGGGTCGACCAAGGCTTTTGGTGGTCCCAGTCTGGTGACGCTGGCCGACACGGCGGGCGTGACGCTTGACCTCGCCGGATTCAGCAACAAGGTCGGCGGATTGACGGGAGGTGGCACAAGCGGTGGCAATGTGCTTCTCGGTAGCGCAACGCTTACCATCGGCGGCGCGAACGGAACCTACAGCGGCACCATCAGCGGCTCAGGCGGGATCATCAAGGACAACAGCAGTTCGCAGACGTTCGTGGGCTGCAACAACAATTATACCGGCTCGACCACGATTCAGGGCAGCAGCACGCTGACCGTGGACTGCCTGGCCAACGGCGGTTTTGCGAGCGGCATCGGTGCCTCGGGCAGCGCGTCGTCCAACCTCGTCTTCATTAACGGCGGGCTGAATTACACCGGCGCGAACGTCAGCACGAATCGCGGATTCACGATCCAGGGATTTACGGGAGCCACGATCGGCGTTGAGAACGCAGCCACGACGCTAACATTCAGCGGCCAGGTTACCGGCGCGAACGGTCTTGTCAGAAAGGAAGGCGCTGGCACGCTGGTGCTCTCCGGGAGCAATGTTTACGGCGGGGGCACGGTTGTGGCAGCAGGTACGCTGCGGGCGGGGTCGATCTCCGCATTCGGCACCGGTGGGATGACAGTGAATGCCGGAACCACGCTCGACCTCGATGGTCTCAGCAATTCGGTTGCGGGCATCACCGGAAGCGGAAACATAACCCTGGGCTCGGCAACGCTCACGCTGACTGGCGGCGGCGGCCTGACCTTCAGCGGTGCTATCAGCGGCACCGGTGGCCTCGTCAAGAGCGGCGCTGGCACGCAGATCCTTTCGGGCTGCAACAGCAGCTACGCCGGGTCGACGACCATCAACGGCGGCATCCTCTCGGTGAATTGCCTCGCCAATGGCGGAACTAACAGCGCGATCGGCGCTTCGGGCCCGGCCGCCGGCAATCTCATCCTCGACGGTGGCACATTGCAATATACCGGCGGCGCGACGAGTACCGACCGGCGGTTCACGCTTGGCCCGTCCTCTTCGAGCAAGATTGAAGCGTCGGGGACTGGCGCGCTCACGATGACGAACACGAATGCGATCGCATTCTCTAGCCCAGGTACGGCCCAGACGATCAAACTAGGCGGCACCAACACCGGCAATAACAGCCTTGCCGCGCAGATTGGCAACAACGCCGCGGGTACGACGTCCTTCACCAAGGAGGACAGCGGCACTTGGATTCTGACAAACCAGACCAGCAACTATACCGGCGTAACCTCGATCGTCGGCGGCGTGCTCGGCGTCAGCAAGCTGTCGGATGGCGGCTCCGCCAGCAGCATCGGGGCGTCAGCCAGCGATGCGTCGTTCCTTGTTATCGGCAGCGGCACGACCCTGCGCTACACCGGTGCTGGCGATACGACCAACCGGCTGTTTACACTGGCGGCAGGAAGCACGTTTCTCGAATCGGCCGGGACCGGTGCGATTGCCTTTACCAACACCGGCGCCATCGGTTTCTCTGGAACCGGTGCGCGTAACTTCGCGCTCGGCGGTAGCAACACCGGCGCCAATATCATGGGTGCGAGCATTGCGAACGGCGCCGGCGGCGTCACTACGCTGGCCAAGAGCGATAGCGGCACCTGGTATCTCACCGGCACGAACACCTACACCGGCAACACCAATATCAACGCCGGGACACTCTATATCGGCAATGGCGGCACGACGGGATCGGTCGTAAGCGCCACGATTAATAATTTCGGCGCGCTCGGCTTCAACCGATCTGACGCCGTGACCTATGCCGGAACGATTACCGGAACGGGCTCGGTGCTCCAGGCGGGTACCGGGACGACGACCCTCACCGGGACGAACAATTATACCGGCGGCACGACGATCAGCGCAGGCACGCTCCAGCTCGGCAATGGCGGCACGACCGGCAGCATCGTCGGCAACGTTGCCAACAGCGGCACGCTGGCGTTCAACCGGAGCAATGCCGTCACTTTTGGCGGAACGATCACCGGCACCGGCACGATCGCGCAGATCGGCACCGGCACGACCACCCTGACCGCTGCCAACACCGCCGGCGCGACCACGATCAGCGCCGGGACGCTGCAGGTCAACGGCGCGCTGGAGACCGCGACGGTCGCGATGACCGGCACCTCCGCGCTGACGGTGAACGGCACGATGGGCGCGGCTGCCGGCGGCGCCTCGACCTTCGCCGGGGATGCCGGGGCAAGCACGATCAATATCAATTCCGGCGGGACATTGCGCGCCGCCGGTGATCTCGGCGCCGGCGGCGACTTCGTCAACGTTACGGGCACGCTGAACACGGGCGCGGGAACACTTTCGCTTGGCGACGGCAACGACACGCTGGCGCTCAATGGCAACTGGAGCCTCGGCGGCAACGTCGCAGGGGGTAGTGGCAACGACACGCTACAGGTGAGCAGTACGTCCTTCCGAGTTTTGAATGGCGCGAGTGTCACCGACTTCGAGACGCTCAACAAGACCACGGCCGTCACCCTCATGCTGACCGGCGATCATAGCTATATCAATGGCGTGACGAACGCCGCGGGCCTGCTGCAAATTGGCGACGGCACTGCGACGGGCACGCTCGTCGGCAATGTCGCGAACAGCGGAACGCTAACATTCAACCGCGCGGGCGCCTCGACTTACGCGGGCGTGATTTCCGGATCGGGTGTGCTCAACCAGAATGGGACCGGCACCACCACGCTGACCGGCAACAGCACCTATGCGGGCGCGACCAACGTCAACGCCGGCACGCTGCTAATCAACGGCAACCAAGCGGGCGCGACCGGCCTCACCAGCGTCGCTTCCGGCGCGACGCTCGGCGGTGCGGGTACGATCGGTGGCAGCGTGACCATCGCCGACGGCGGTATTCTGGCGGCGGGCGCGAACGGGGTCGGCGAGCTGACCATCAACGGCAATCTGGCGCTGGCCAACAACTCGCAGCTCAACTTCGAGTTCGGTGCGGCCAACGTCCCGGGCGGTCCGCTCAACGATCTCGTCGATGTGGGCGGCAACCTGACGCTCGATGGCGTCGTCAACGTGACGCAGACGCCCGGCGGCACGTTCGGCCCCGGCGTCTATCGCATGTTCAACTACAGCGGTGCGCTGACCGACAACGGGCTGACGGTGGGCTCGGTGCCGGTCGGGACGCAGGCGTTTGTCCAGACCGCGCTCGCCAACCAGGTGAACCTCGTCAACACGGCGGGGCTGACGCTGAGCTTCTGGGACGGTGCGGCGGGGCCGAAGAACGACGGCACGATCCAGGGCGGCGACGGCACCTGGCGCGTAGCGGGCGGCCAGAACAACTGGACCGACCCGAATGGCGTGGTGAACGCCGACTATGCGCAGGACAGCTTTGCGATCTTCCAGAGTGCGGCAGGCACGGTCACGGTCGATAATGTCGGCGGCAATGTCCTGGCATCCGGAATGCAGTTCGCGAGCGATGGCTACCTCATCGACGGCGGCCCGCTGACGCTGACCGGCGCGCAGGCTCTGATCCGCGTGGGCGTCGATACAGTCGATCCGGTCTACACCGCCACCATCGCTGCCGAGCTGACCGGTTCGGCGCAACTGGTGAAGGATCTCGCAGGTACGCTCGTGCTCTCGGGCACCAACAGCTATACCGGCGGGACCGCGATCAACGGCGGCACGCTGCGCATCGCGAGCGACGCCAATCTCGGCGGCGTGGCGGGCGGACTGAGCCTCAATGGCGGCACGCTCAACACGACCGCGAGCTTCGCCTCGGCTCGGGCGGTTGACCTTGCCGGCGCCGGCACCTTTCTCACGGATACCGGTACGACGCTCGCACTGAGCGGTGCAATCTCGGGCGCTGGCGCGCTGACCAAGGATGGCGCGGGCTCGCTGATTCTCACCAATGCCAATAGCTATGCTGGCGGTACCACGATCAGCGCCGGCACGCTCCAGCTCGGCAATGGCGGAACCAGCGGCGCGATCGCGGGCGACGTCGCCAACGACGGCGTGCTGGCGTTCAACCGCTCCGACAGCCTGACTTTCGCCGGCGCGATCACCGGCAGCGGCGCGGTCAACCAGCTCGGCAGCGGCACGACCATCCTCACTGCAGACAGTGGTTATACCGGCGGCACGACGATCGGTGCGGGCGTTCTCCAGCTCGGCAATGGCGGCGCGAGCGGCGGCATTGCGGGCGACGTGGTCAACAATGCCGCACTCGTCTTCAATCGCTCCAACGCGCTGACCTTTGCGGGTCTGATCTCGGGGGCCGGCACGCTCACCCAGGCGGGCAGCGGCACCACCATCCTGACCGGCGCCAACAGCTATGCCGGCACGACGACCGTGAGCAGTGGCACGCTGCTCGTGAATGGCGATCAGAGCGCGGCGAGCGGCGCAACCACTGTCGCCTCCGGCGCGACGCTGGGCGGCACCGGGACGATCGGCGGCGATGTCACGCTCGCGGGCGGCGCGACGCTGGCGCCCAGCGACGCGACCGGTCCGGGCACGCTCACCATCAACGGCAATCTCGCGCTCGCTGGCACCTCGCGGCTCGATTACGAGTTCGGCCAGGCGAACATGCCCGGCGGACCACTCAACGATCTCACGCAGGTCGGCGGCGATCTCACGCTCGACGGCACGATCGATGTGACCGTTTCGCCGGGCGGCAACTTCGGTCCCGGCCTCTATCGCGTGATCAGCTATGGTGGCACGCTCACCGATAACGGCCTTGCCCTCGGCTCACTGCCGCCCGGTAACCTGGTATCGGTCCAGACCTCGGTCGCGGGCCAGGTCAACCTCGTCAATTCGACCGGCGCCACGCTCAACTTCTGGGACGGCGCGGCGCTGCCGAACAAGGGTGACGGCGCCGTCAACGGCGGCGACGGCATCTGGCAGAACAGCAGCGGCAACGATAATTGGACCGAGCTCACCGGCGCCGTGAACGGCGCCTACACCGATGCCAGTTTCGCGATCTTCGCCGCGGCGCCCGGCACGGTGGATGTCGACAACAGCCTCGGCGCGGTCAGCGCGTCGGGGATGCAGTTCGCGAGCGACGGCTACACGATCACGGGTCAGGACCTGACTCTGGTCGGCCCGCAGTCCACCATCCGCGTCGGCGACGGCACGGCACCGGGAGCGGGCTTTACCGCGACGATCGGTGCCGCCCTCATCGGTAGCACCGAGTTGGTCAAGGCCGACCTCGGCACGCTCGTCCTCACCGGTACCAATAGCTATACGGGCGGCACGCAGATCGATGCGGGGACGCTGCGCATCTCCAGCGACGCCAATCTTGGCGATGCGGCGGGCGCGCTCAGCCTCAACGGCGGCATTCTCAACACCACCGCCGACATCGCCTCTGGCCGCGCCATCGATCTGCTTGGCGCGGGCACATTCGCAACCGATGCGGGAACGACGCTGACGCTGAACGGAGGCATCACCGGTGCCGCCGGCTTCACCAAGACCGGCACTGGCAGCCTTGTCCTGACCGGGACCAACGGCTTCGGCGGCGACGTTGACGTGACCGAAGGCAGCCTGTTCGTGAATGGCGACCAATCGGCGGCGACCGGACTCACTAGCATTGCATCCGGAGCGACGCTGGGCGGTTCGGGCACGATCGGCGGAAACGTCACCCTTGCCGATGGCGCGACGCTCGCGGCGGGCACCAACAATGTCGGCACGCTCAGCATTGGCGGCAACCTCGCGCTCGGTGCGGGTTCGGTGCTCGATTTCGAGTTCGGCCAGGCCAATGGCATCGGCGGTTCGCTCAACGACCTTGTCGACGTTGGCGGCAACCTGACGCTCGACGGGACGATCAACGTGACGGTGCCGACCGGCGGTACGTTCGGCCCCGGCATCTACCGCGCCTTCAATTATGGCGGATCGCTTACCGACAATGGCCTCGCGCTCGGCACGCTGCCCGGTGGCAGCGCGGTCACGGTCCAGACCGCGATCGCGGGACAGGTCAATCTGGTCAACACCGCCGGCCTGACCTTGAGCTTCTGGGACGGCAATGCCGGTCCCAAGAACAACGGCACGATCAATGGCGGCGACGGCGTGTGGCGGATCGCCGGCGGCTCCAACAACTGGACCGACATGACCGGCGCGGTGAACGCTGACTATGCGCAGGACAGCTTCGCGATCTTCTCGGCCGCACCGGGAATTGTGACCGTGGACAATAGCGGCGGCAATGTCCTCGCTTCGGGCATGCAGTTCGCGAGCGATGGTTATGTCGTGACCGGCGATGCGCTGACCCTGACCGGCGCGCAGGCGATCGTCCAGGTGGGCGATGGCAGCGCCGCGGGCGCGTCCTACGTCGCGACGATCGACGCCGAGCTTGGCGGCGCCGCGGGCCTGGTCAAGACCGATGCGGGAACGCTCGTGCTTTCCGGTACGAACAGCTACGCAGGCGGCACGTCGATCAACGGCGGCACGATCCGCATCGGCGCCGACGCCAATCTTGGCGCGGTGACGGGCGGGCTCGTCATCGACAGCGGCACGCTTCACACCACGGCCAATATCGTGTCGGGCCGAGCGGTCGACCTTGTCGGGGCAGGCACGTTCCTGACCGATAGCGGCACTTCGCTTACCCTCGGCGGTGCCATCTCGGGGGCGGGCAGCCTCGGCAAGTCCGGTGGCGGGACGCTCGTCCTGACCGCGAACAACAATTATGCGGGCGGCACGCTGATCGACGCCGGACTGCTGCAGCTTGGCAATGGCGGAACGAGCGGTTCGATTGCCGGAGACGTCGTCAACAATGCCGCGCTCGCCTTCAATCGCTCGGATATCGTCACCTTCGGCGGTCTTGTCTCGGGCAGCGGCGCGGTCACCCAGGCCGGAACCGGTACGACGATCCTCACCGCGAACAACAGTTACGCGGGCGGGACCACGATCGCGGCGGGTACGCTTCAGCTTGGCGATGGCGGCACCACCGGCTCGATCACGGGCGACGTTACGAACAATGGAACGCTCGCGTTCGGCCGCTCCGACAGCATTACCTTCGCCGGCCTGATTTCGGGCAGCGGCGGCGTCGACCAGATCGGCTCGGGTACGACGATCCTGACCGGCGGGAACAGCTATGCCGGCGCGACCAACGTCACCGCGGGCAGCCTGCTCGTGAATGGCAACCAGTCGGCGGCAACGGGCCTCACCAGCGTGGCGTCGGGCGCGAGCCTGGGCGGCACGGGCACGATCGGCGGCGACGTGATCGTTGCGGGTGGCGGGACGCTGGCGCCGGGCGCGGGCGGTGCGGGCGCGCTGACGATCAATGGCAACCTGTCGCTTGCGGCGGGGTCGGCCCTTGGCCATGACTTCGGCCTGGCGAATGCGCCCGGCAGCCCGCTTAACGACGTGGTCAATGTCGGCGGCGACCTCAGCCTCGACGGCACGATCAATGTCGCGGTGACGCCGGGAGGCAGCTTCGACATCGGCCTTTATCGCGTGATCAACTATGGCGGCGCGCTCACTGACAACGGGCTTGCGATCGGCACCACCCCGGCAGGGTCGGATGTGTTCGTGCAGACTTCGGTCGCGAACCAGGTCAACCTGATCAACACTGGCGGCGCGACGCTCAACTTCTGGGACGGCGCCGCCGGGCCGAAGTTCGACGGCGCGGTCAATGGCGGCGACGGCATCTGGCAGAATGGCACCGGCAATGACAACTGGGCGGATGCGACCGGTGCGGTGAATGCGCCCTTCGATGACGGCGCGTTCGCGATCTTCACCGGCGCGGCAGGCACGGTCACGATCGACAACAGCCTGGGCACGGTCACCGCCTCGGGGCTGCAGTTCGCAACCGACGGTTACACGATCACCGGCCAGGACCTGACGCTCGTCGGGCCGCAGTCGATGATCCGGGTCGGCGACGGCACGGCGGCGAGCAGCGGCTATGTTGCCACCATCGCGAGCGCGATCACAGGCGGCACGCAGCTGGTGAAGACCGATGCGGGCACGCTCCTGCTCTCGGGCAGCAACAGCTACACCGGCGGCACCGCGATCAACGGCGGCACGGTTCGCATCTCGAGCGACGCCAATCTGGGTAGCGCGGCCGGTGCGATCAGCTTCGATGGCGGCACGCTCAACACCACTTCTAGCCTCAGCTCGGCCCGAGCGGTCGATCTGGCCGGTGCGGGCACGTTCCTGACCGATGCGGGCACGGTGCTGACGCTCGGCGGCGCGGTCTCGGGCGCCGGCGGTCTCACCAAGAGCGGTGCTGGCACGCTGGTGCTGGGCGGCAGCGGCACCTTTGGCGGTGCGACGGTCGCGGGCGGCACGATGTTGGTCAACGGCAGCTACGCGGCGGTCACGGGCACGACGAACGTCCTTGCCGGTGCGACGATGGGCGGCACCGGCACGATCGGCGGCAATGTCGCTTATGCCAATGGCGCGACACTCGCGCCGGGCGCGGGAGCGGCAGGGACGCTGACCATCGGCGGCAATTTGTCGCTGTCAGCGACCACGCAGCTCGATTTCGAATTCGGCGAAGTCGGCGCGGTCGGGGGTGCATTGAACGATCTCGTCAACGTCGGCGGCAACCTCGTGCTCGATGGCGTTCTCAATGTGGGCGTTCCGGCGGGCGGCGCGTTCGACGTCGGCGTCTACCGCATGTTCAACTATGGCGGCGCACTGACCGACAATGGCGTGACGCTCGGCACGCTGCCGGGCGGGGCGGACGCGCAGGTCCAGACTTCGGTCGCGGGCCAGGTGAACCTCGTCAATTCGGCGGGGCTGACCCTCAACTTCTGGGACGGCGCGGCCGGGCCCAAGAACAACGGCGTGATCAACGGCGGCAATGGTGTCTGGCAGAACAGCGGCGGCAACGATAACTGGGCCGACGTCTCGGGCGCCGTCAACGCGCCCTATTCGGACGGCGCTTTCGCTGTATTCGGCGGCACCGGCGGCACGGTCACGGTCGACAACGGGCTTGGCGCCGTGTCGGCCGCGGGGATGCAGTTTGCCGCGAACAATTATGTCATTGCGGGCGGCGGCATAACGCTGACCGACCCGACCGCGACGATCCGCGTCGGCGACGGCAGCGTCGCCGGGGCAGGCTTCACCGCGACGATCAATTCGGCGCTGAACGGTACGGCGCAGCTCGTCAAGACCGACGCGGGCACGCTCGTGCTGGGCGGCGCGAACGCCTACACCGGTGGCACGTTGATCACTGGGGGCGCGGTCCGCATCGCGAGCGATGCCAACCTCGGCGCCGCCGATGGCGCCGTTACGCTCGACGGGGGCGCGCTCGAGACAAGCGCGAACATGGCGAGCGCGCGCGGCATTTTCGTTGCGAGCGAGGGTACCATCTCGGCCGCGGCCGATACCGTCTTCACCTATGATGGCCTCTTCTCGGGTACCGGATCGCTCACCAAGGCAGGCGCCGGGACCTTGCTCGTCACGGCCGACAACAGCGGCTTCGCCGGTAGCACTTCGGTGGCCGCGGGGACGCTTGCGGTGCAGGGCAGCCTCGGGGGGTCCGTCGATGTTGCTGCGGCCGGCCGCCTCGAAGGCACCGGCCGGGTCGGCTCGATTGTGAACTCGGGCATCGTCGCGCCCGGACGCGGCGAGATCGGAACGCTGACCGTTGCCGGCGACTATGGCAGCAACGGCGGCACGCTCGAGATCGAGGCGGAGCTTGGCGGCGATGGGTCGCTTTCGGATCGCCTCGTCGTGAACGGAGCGACGTCGGGCAGTACCCGCGTGACCGTGACCAATCGGGGTGGGCTCGGTGCCCAGACCGTCGAAGGGATCAAGATCGTCGATGTCGCGGGCGCGTCGAACGGCAGCTTCGCGCTCGAAGGCGACTATATTTTCGGCGGCGAGCAGGCGATCATCGCGGGCGCCTTCGGCTACCGTCTCTACAAGAACGGGGTTGCGACGCCCACTGACGGCGACTGGTATCTCCGCTCGGCGCTGCTCAATGGTTCGAACGAGCCGCAGGGTCCGCTCTATCAGCCGGGCGTACCGCTCTATGAAAATTACGGGCAGGTCCTCGCGTCGCTCAACACGCTTCCGACCCTGCAGGAGCGTGTCGGCAACCGCCAGTGGGCACAGTCTGCCGACGGCGCGAGCAACGGCATCTGGGGCCGGATGGAAAGCACCCGGGCCCGGCCCGAGGCACGCGTGTCGACCGCCGGCACCGACGCCAATATCGACAGCTGGAAGATGCAGATCGGCGTCGACCGCACGCTCAGCGACGGTGACAGCGGCGTGCTCGTCGCGGGTCTCACCGGCCATTACGGCGAGTCCAATGCGTCGGTCCGGTCGATGTTCGGCGATGGGACGATCAAGGCCAAGGCCTATGGCGCCGGCGCGACGCTGACCTGGTACAGCGAGGGCGGCTTCTATGCCGATGCGCAGGCCCAGTTCGCCTGGTTCGACGGCCGTCTGACCTCGTCGGTTCTCGGCACGCTCGTCGACGGCAACGACGGCACGGGCAAGGCGTTCAGCCTCGAACTCGGCAAGCGCGCTATGGTCGGAAGCGGGCTCACGGTCACGCCGCAGGTCCAGATGATCTATCAGGACGCCGATTTCGACAGCTTCGCCGATCCGTCCGAGGCCATGGTCTCCTCGGCGAAGGGCGACAGCCTGAAAACGCGCTGGGGCATCTCGCTCGATCATCAGAAAGCGTGGGAAGCGAACGGGACGACGCGCCGGAGCCACCTCTACGGCCTCGTCAACGTGAGCTACGAATGGCTTGATGGGACCGAGGCGAATGTGTCGGGTACGGCCATCCGCAACTCGAACGACCGGCTACGCGGCGAGATCGCGCTCGGGGGAAGTCTCGGTCTTAACGACCGGGTGACCATCTACACCCAGGCGTCGGCGAGTTCGCCCTTCCGCGATTTCGGCGACGATTACAGCATCAAGGGCGTCGCCGGGGTGCGGGTCGCCTTCTGACGCTTCTGATTTCGGATTGCATAGGAGAAAAAACGATGGCCAGCGCAGCGCAGAGCGCGACCTTGCCCCTGTTCTACAAGGACCTCACGCCGGTCAACGTCCGCGATCACGGGACCTGGCGGAGCCGCACGACCGACAAGGCGAGCTGGCTTGCCGCACAGCATGTCGTGCCGCTCACGGTCGAGGAATTCGCCGAGGCGCAGCGGCATTATCCGATCATCTTTTCGGTCGGAGACGATCCGGTCCCGCTCGCGCTGATGGGCCTGAACGACGGGGTGAATGTGTTCGTCGAGGCGGACGGCAGCCTCGCCGAGGCGGTCTATATCCCGGCCTATGTGCGGCGCTACCCGTTCATGCTGGCCCGGATATCGCCTGAAAGCAGCGATCTCTCGCTCTGCTTCGATGCGACCACCGATCTGGTGGGCGACTTTGCCGACGGTTCGCTCCTGTTCGACGGCAACGCCCCCAGCGAAGCATGTCGTTCGACGCTGCAGTTTTGCGAGCAGTTCGAGATGGCCGGCCAGAAGACCGGCGCCTTCATGGCCGAACTCGTCAAACACGGCCTTCTCATGGACGGCGAACTCACCGTCCAGCCCGGTGGTGAAAGCCCGCCTTTCGTCTATCGCGGCTTTCAGATGATCGACGAGACCAAGTTTCGCGACCTCGATGCCGAGGTGCTTCGCGAATGGAGCCGGAACGGCGCGCTGCCCCTGATCATCGCGCATCTGTTCTCGTTGAACCTGATGAGCAAGGTCTTCGATCGCCAGCACCCGGTGTCGCCTGCCGGCGCGCTGGCCCCAAGGCCTCGCGGCCGCTCAGCGGCGCGATGAAGCTGCTGCGCCGCCTCGGATGCCTGGTCGGAAGACATGAACGCTGGCGCGAGCGCGTATGGCGCGACGGCTCTTTCTACAAGGGCATCTGCAGGCACTGCCGGGTGCCGATGGTCCAGGATGCCAAGCGCCGCTGGCATGTCGACCGCGGACGCTGAGATGCCGCCTCCTGCTCTTTCGGTCCGGCCAAGCGACCGGGCGTGACGATCGATGCGCCGGGAGATTATATTGTCGGCGGCAGCCATGGCCGTCTTGTTCTGGTCCGGGCAAGCCACGACCCCGCGGCTTCCCGACAGGACCAGCGGCGATCGGATCATCCTCGTCGACATCTTCAGGTCGGTGGACGCGTGCGCGGCCGCGTCCGGACTCAGCCGTGCAGCATGCGCGGAAGGGGGGCGGGCGGCCCGCGCCAAGCACGATCGGTCGGGCCCGAAGTTCGGAACGCGTGCCCTTTGCGAAGCGCGCTTCGGCGTTGGCGCTTGCGATCTCGGGCACGCGGGCTCCGAGGCGTGGGCGACCCCGCGGCCCGCCGGTTTCCTGCACTGTGCCGCCGGGCCGCGCGGCTGTTCGAAACCCACCTTCGCTCCGGTCTATCGCAACGCTGCGGGGGCCGAATTCATCGTTGCCGGCGAGGGATATGCCCGTCGCCTGTCAGCCTATGCAGGCCGCTTCCGTATAAGCCGGCTCGCAATTGGCCAGTCGGATATCTGACCGCCATGAGTCTGCGCGACGCGCTGCCTCCTTACCTGCCGATGCGCGTGCCGTGCCTTCTTGCATGGCGCGTCGCGCGATCAGTGCGCGAAGGATGCGACCGAGACGCGATCGCGGCCCGACCGCTTTGCGCGGTAGAGCGACTCATCCGAGGCGCGCAGCAACTCGGCTGCATGCGCGGCGACCGATCCGGCAACCGTTCCAAGATCGAGCACCGCGACCCCGACGCTGATCGTCACCTTCTCGCGATCCGCCGCCGGGTGAGGCACTGCGAGGCTGTTGACGGCGCGCCGGCACTGGTCCGCGAGTTCGGCGGCGGCTCGCGGGCTGGCATCGGGGACGACCAGTGCAAACTCCTCGCCTCCATATCGCGCGACCGAGGCGGCGGCGCCGAGGCCGCATTGCTCCAGCGCCGCCGAAACGACGCGCAGGCACCGGTCGCCCGCGGGATGTCCGAAATGATCGTTGTAGAGTTTGAAATGATCGATATCGACGAGGAGGACGGCGACGCGACTTCGCGCCGCGCCAGCGCGGCGCAATTCCTGCCGCAATCGCATCTCAAGACCGCGGCGGTTAAGCAGGCCCGTCAGATGATCGCGGGTGGCGATCGAGAGCAGCCGGCGGTGCGACCTCAGCAGACGCCGCTCGGTATGAACGCGCCGCGTGATGTCGGCGGCCGCCACGCACAAAGCCTGCACCTGTCCGTTCTCGGCCAGCACCGAAAAGGAAAGCTCGAGCCAACGATCCTGCCAGGGAATGATGAAATTCCTGAGTTGTTCTCCAGCGTCGGCCTTGGCGAAGCAGGAGCTCAATATCGTATCGGCGTCGGCGAGCAGGCTTGCCGCGAAACGACCGGCGAGCTGTCCGGCAGCCACTCCGGCAAGTTCCGCCATCCGCTCGTTGACGGCCTCGAAGCGGCGCTGACGGTCGATGATACAAAGGGCGATCGGGGCCATGGCAAAATAGCCGGGAAGCGCCGATCGAGATGGCCCGGCGGCGAGGCGACGCGGCGTGCTGGTCGGCGCACCGCACCGCTCGCTCGCCGCACGCGACCACGCTCCCAAGGCGAGTTCCATGACCAACTCCATCGAATAATCTCAAAGCGCTCTGGTCGCTGCCCCGGAGCTTGTCATGTTAAGGATTGCAAAATCTCCCCGCTTTCGAGCCAGGCTGTAAAATATTGTTAACCATCCCTTCTTTCCTCGCATTTCGCGCCTGCATCCCTAGGGTCGCGCCCGAAGCGGGTGGCGGAGCAGGAAATGCGGATCGCAATACTGGAAGACGATCTGGCGCAGGCCGGATATGTGAAGAAATTCCTTCTCGAAGCGGGTCATGGTTGCGACCATTTCGCCGACGGGCAGGATCTCATTCGGGCGTTGCGCCGCGAGACGTTCGATCTCCTCGTTCTCGACTGGAACGTCCCGGGAGCGTCGGGTCTCGACGTGCTGCAATGGATGAAGATCAATCTCGAGACGCCGCCCGCGGCGCTCATGCTGACGAGCCGCTCGACCGAGGAAGATATTGTCGAAGGCCTCCTGGCGGGCGCAGACGATTATGTCGTAAAACCTGTCTCGGCGCCCGTCCTTCTCGCGCGCGTCGATGCCATCGCGCGGCGCGCCCACCCGCATTCCGTCAGCGGCACCGAGACCTTCGGCCGGTACAGGTTCGATACGCGGGGCGAACAGCTCGAGATCGACGGCGAGCCGGTCAATCTGACCGCCAAGGAGTTCGCGCTGGCGCTGCTCCTGTTCCGCAACACCCACCGCGCGCTCTCGCGCGCTTATATTTTCGAGTCATTATGGGGCCGCAGCCCCGACCTTCCGACCCGGACACTCGACGTTCACATCTCCAACGTCCGTACCAAGCTCAACCTTCGTCCGTCGAACGGCTACAAGCTGGTCCCGGTTTACGCTTATGGATATCGCCTTGAAGCGCTTGAATGACTTTCATATTCTGATTGCGCTGACATTTCTGTGCCTCGTCGCGGCGCCCGGTCTCCCCGCTGCCGCCCAGGGGCGCGAGGCGCGGGGCGCCGAGGTCGTCCTCTACCGCGTCAAGGCCGGCGACAATCTCTACGATCTCGCCGGGCGCTATCTCACGCGCATCGAAAGCCACGCTGCCGTCCAGCGTCTCAACGCAATCTCCGATCCCCGGCGCCTCAGGCCGGGATCGCTGATCCGAATCCCGCGCTCGCTGCTTCGCCACGAGCCGCTGAGAGCCGTCGTCCAGAGCTATCGCGGTACGGTTATCGTTCAGCGCGGCGCCGCCCGCCAGGCCGTCGCGGTCGGAATGCGGCTCGGCGAAGGCGACTTGCTCGAAACGGCCGAAAAATCCTTCGTCAGCCTGCGGCTGCCCGATGACTCCACCGTCGCCATGCCCTCACACTCGTCGGTTCGCATCCAGCGTCTGCGCAGGACGCTCCTCGGCGGTTCGATCGACAGGCTGTTCGCGATCGTCAAGGGGCGGGCGAACGCGACCGTCACGCCGATGACCGATCCCGGCAGCCGCTTCGACATGTCGACGCCGTTGGCTGTCTCGGCGGTCCGCGGTACGGAATTTCGCATGTCGTTCGATCCCGGGGCGCGCCGCACAACGACCGAAGTCACCGAAGGGAAGGTCGCCTTCGAACCTGCGATCGAAGGATCGGCCGCTCCTGCCGGCGCCCAACTCGTGACCACCGGTTTCGGCATCGCGACCGATCTCGCAGCGCCGGTCGCGCTGCTGAGCCCACCCGACCTCCTGCGTCCCGGGCGCGTGCAGGACGAGGACAGGCTCCGCTTCGAATTGCGTCCGGTCGACGGCGCGGTTCGCTACCATATCCAGGTTTCGCGGGACGCGGGATTTCTCGAACTGCTCGACGACGCCGAGGCGGCGGCGCCGCTCGTCGATCTCGAACCCCTCGCGAACGGAACTTATTTCGTGCGCGCCACCGCGATCGACGCGCGAGGTCTTGAAGGAATGCCCGCGACCTATGGTTTCGAGCGGCGTCTCAACCGCGTGGAGGCAAGCGTCGAAGGCACGCAGGCCGGCCGTCACCGCGAATATCTGTTCCGCTGGCGAACGCCCGATGCGCCGCGTGCCCAATATCGCTTTCAGCTTTTCTCCGCGTCGGCAATCGATCCGATCGTCGATGAGACCGGCCTCGCATCCACCACCTTCGTCGTCGCCGACCTGCCCGAGGGCAGCTACCGTTGGCGCGTGATGACGCTGAAATTCGCCGAAGGTCGCCCTTATGATTCCTGGTCTACCTTCCAGGAATTGCGGGTCGATACCGAAAAATGATGTCGGGCGGATGAGCGGGGAAAAAAGCCGGACACGGCTCAAGGTCGAATGGGGGATCATTCTCCTCGCTGCGAGCCTTCTTGTCGGATGGATGAGCGCCGACCGGTCGCTCCTGCGCTTCGACAATCTGATTTATGATCACCTGCTGCAAGCCAGCCGGCCGGCATCGTCCGGCGACATCATCCTTGTCGCAATCGACGACGAAAGCCTGCGGCGGGTCGGCCGCTGGCCATGGCCGCGCGAGACGCATGCGCGCCTCGTCGACGCGATAGCCAAGACGAGACCGCGCGCGATTGGCTATGACATCCTCTTCTCCGAGCCGGCCGATGCGGCGGGCGATGCGAGCCTCGGTGCGGCGATGCGGCGCGCCGGCAATGTCTATGCACCGCTATCCTTTGCCGCGCCCGGCCGGAATGGCGCCGGGTTCGACATTCTCGCACCGATCGGCCCCGTGCGCGAGGGTGCCGCCGGGATCGGCCACGTCAACCTCAGCTTCGATCCCGACGGGACGGTCCGGCGCTTTTCGTCCTCGTTCGGCGATTCCCGGCATCGGTGGTGGCATCTGGCCGAGCTGGTCCATGCCGGGCCCAGGCGCGAACCGTCGCGGGCCCCGGGCGCACCCATTCTCATCCCGTTCGCGGGGCCAGCCGGCCACTGGCCAACGGTCCCGGCGGCCGCGGTGCTTGCGGGCGAGGTTCCTCCGGAGTTTCTCCGCGGCAAATATATCATGGTGGGTGCGACCGCCAACGCACTCGGCGCCGGGCAGCCGGTTCCGGCCGGCGAGCGTATGCCCGGCGTCGAGATCCAGGCGCATATATTGAATGGCCTCATTACCGGACGGGCGGCGCGCGAGGCAGGTATCCCCGCCATGCTCTGCTTCGGCCTCATTCCCTTGTGGATGGCGTTCCTGGCCTATCGCTACCTTCCGAGCCGCGCGGCCGCTTTCGCCGCGGCGATCATGATATTGGCCGTGTTCCTCACGGCCGCGGGCGCGTTGATTCTTTTCGGGCTCTGGATTCCGCCGGCCGTCGCGATTGCCGGACTGGTCGGAAGCTATCCACTTTGGGCTTGGCGCCAGCTCGCATCGGCGGACAAATTCATGCGGACCGAAATCGACCGCTTCCGGTCCGATCCGCGATGGCTGCCCGAGCCGGAGATGCCGCTTCCTCCCGGTGGGCAGCTCGAATCGACGATCGGCAAATTGCGGCTCGCGATCTCCAATGCACGCGAGCTTCGGCACTTCGCTCTCGACCGGCTCGACCAGCTTCCCGACGCGATCCTCGTTACCGATCGCGAGGGCTATATCGTTCTCTCGAACGCGGCGGCGGCGGCGCTGTTCGGCTCGCTTGGCACATCGATCGCCGAGGGCGACGACTGTCTCGCTCTCTTCGCCTGTTTTCACCTCGATCCCTCGCGCGATCCGCTGCCGGTGACCCGCGAGAAAGGACAGCTGAAAGTCGATTGCGGCGATCTCGATGCGGCGACTGCCGAAGGCCATTTCTATTCGGTGCGCTTTGCGTCCCAGAGCGCCGCGACAGGCGAGCAGGTCGGTTGGCTCATCCGCCTGCTCGACGTCAGCGAAAGCCGCGCTTCGCAGCGGCAGCGCGACGACATCGTCCAGCTTCTGACCCACGACATGCGATCGCCGCAAGCCTCGATCATGGCGTTGCTCGATTCGGCCGCGTCGGAGCAGATCGATCCCGGCTTCGCGGCCCGCATTCGTCATTACGCTCAGCGGACGCTCGGTCTTGCCGATGGTTTCGTTCAATTGGCCCGCGCGGAATCGCTTAAATATGCCATGGAGGAAATCGACTTCAACGACATCCTCATGGACGCCATCGACGAGCTCTGGCCGCAGATGACCGCGAAGCAAATCCGGGCCGAAACGCTCGGCGGCGAGGAGCGGATCCTTGTCGAGGGCGAGCGATCGCTCCTGACGCGGGCGCTCGTCAACATCATCGACAATGCGGTCAAATATAGTCCGCCCGGAACCTGTATTCGCTGCACGCTTCGCCGCGAGCCTGCGCCCGGTGGCGGCTGGCTTGCGCAGTGCACGGTCGAGGACGAGGGGCCGGGCCTGCCCGCTGATCGCTGCGGAACGATCTTCGAGCGTTTCGAGCGCGGTCCGCTCGGTATCGGCCACAAGATCGAGGGGGTCGGTCTCGGCTTGAGTTTCGTGCATACCGTCATGGTGCGGCACAAGGGCGAAGTGCGCTGCGTGAGCGAGCCGGGGCAGGGAGCGCGCTTCACGCTCACCTTGCCCGCCCTGGCCTAGGGCATCAATGCGAACACCGAGGTCCGAAGAGCTTCGCCTTCATCGGATTTCTTTTCGCGGTACAATTCGCTCCCATGGGCGCGATAGATTTCTTCGCCCGTCGCGCTGTCGGTCACGGTCACGACAAGACGCCGCATCCGCTTCGATTTCGCGCGTGTCGGCGGCAGGAGCCACTGCGGTTCGGCGGCCTGGAGCAGTGAAAGGCCGGTTTTCGCTGGCGGCTCCGAGAGGCCGACCTGAACGACTAGCGAAGCCTTTTCATCCGCCGAAAACCCGCTTGCCTTGAGCTTCGATGCCAGCGCCGCCTCGATGCGGGACGGTTCGGGGCCAGCGACAAGCATGCGGTAGCTGCCCGGTTCCGGCATCCTTCCCACTTCGGTAGCGATGATCGCAGGCTGCGTGGTGCAGGCGGATAGCGCCAGAATCGGCGGCAGGGCGAGCGGCAGGATTTTCATCTCCGCTTCCTACAATCTCGCTGCACGAAGCCGAAGTTAAAAATCGACTTGAATGTTTGAAGTGCGGTGCGGAAAAGCGCGGAGCTTTGCATAATTTAACATTCATGTTGTTGAGTTTACTCCACATATCTGATCATCTTCATTCCGGGGGCGAGCCTCCTGGGTCGCAAGTCATGATCGATGATCATGAGGGCGAGATCAGCGAAGGCTGGTCTCGCTTTCCCCTCGCGGATGGTGGCTTGCATCTCCGGTCGCCCTGCTCGCCGCGGGCTGCGATCGCCTCAAAGATATCGGTCGCAAAGCCCCGGGAACGCTCGGCGAAGCGACGCGTTTTGGGGCGGACGAAGTTGGGGAGACGGGGCCGTGGGAATAAACAGGATATCGGAGGCTCGCGTCCGGCGCGACCGGATCGCGGAAGCCGCAGACTGGATTGCGGCACATGTGCCCTGGACCATCGATGCATCCGATTGGCCGGCTTTTCATGCACGCTGGCCCGATATAGGCGCCGGGGAACTCGCCGATGTCGACATCGAGTTGCAGCGGCGAGGCGAGGCGATATGTTCGGATCCCGAAGCCACCGCGGCTACGTTCGGCATGGCCGGTCGAAGCGATGGCTCGTCCGCCGCGGCCGCGTGGCTGCTGGAGCGCTTTCCGCGTGCGGACATATTCGATCCCGAATTCGTCGAGCATTTCGCTCATCTGACCCGCTTGGAAATTCTGTGGGCAGCAGTCGAGCATCGCTCGCTCATCGGCGCTGCTGTGGCAGGCACGCGTCCCTGTCGCTAGCGCGCGAGGCTGATGGGCGGCGGCTGGGGACCAACCCGCCGCCGCCCAGGCCGGGCCGATGTGGGGGCGGTCCGACCGCGTTGATTATCGCAAGACGTCATTAACAAAAGGCTGACGCGGGCTTCTCTGCGTCGGGGCGCGCACCCGGCATCAGTGAGTGCCGGTCGCGATGGCGCGCCTGTTCAGCGCCGCTTTCATACCATGGGAGCACCCCGTTAGAAGGATCACGCATCCCGTCCGCGATCCCAAGTTTTCGATTCAGCGCTGGAGCCATAGATCGCGATCTTTCGGCCTTTGGGTTCGGACGAACGCCGAAAAGGAAAATTTCCAGCCAGTGCTTTCGTCGCGAGGCGGTCGGCTAGTGAATTGTTAAATAGTGTCAATTTTACAATTCTCCAACTATTCATTAACCACCGACCGCCTCTAAGGCGCCCCGATCTCATAGCGAGAGCGGGGGCTTTCAGTGTTTAAAAATCTAGTCGGCGGTTCGGTCCGCGCATTTCGTGTTGCGCGTTTCATCGGTCTCGCCATTGCCATGCTCGTTTCGGCACCGGCCTGGGCGGCCGATCTGCAGGTGTCCGATTACACCTGGGCTCCCGATCCCGTGCCAAATGGCGCCGCCACCGAGTTCACGGTGCGTCTGACCAACAACGGGCCGGGCTCTGTCTCGGACACGGTGGTTTCCCTCGCGGTCTCGAACCGCTTTCGCGTCGATGCCGGCGACTTCCCTTCCTATTGCTCCTTGTCCGGTGCGACCGGGTCGCAGACGCTGACGTGCAACCTTGGTGCCTTCGCGGTCGGCGACCGCAGCTTCTCCTATTCGGCGACCGCCATTGCCGTCGGCTCGGCAAACACGTCTGCCACCATCTCGAGCGCGACCGCTGGCGATACCAACGCCGCGAACGACGTCCTCGTCGTGACGCCCGCGGTCCAGAACGGCGCGGATCTTTCGCTGGTCAAGGATGATGGCCTGCCCGGCAACAGCATCGTCGCCGGCGGCACCATTTCCTATCAACTGACGGCCAGCAATGCCGGTCCCGACGCGACAGCGGCGGTGCGCGTCGTCGACAATCTGCCGCCGGCTTCCGATTTTCAGTTCCAGTCCGCCGGTGGCACCAACTGGAATTGCTCGCGGGCCGGCACGACGGTGACCTGCATCTATTCCGGCGCTGCGGCGATCGGCGCGCTGCCGCCGATCACCATCGCGGGCCGCGTCATCCGCCAATCGAGCGGTACGCTCACGAATACCGCCTTTGCCGAGCTTTCGGTACCCACCGTTCTCGATCCCAACGGCGGAAACAACGCCGCCACTCCGGTCGTGACGGCGATAACGGAGGGCACCGACCTGCGAGCCGGAAAAGCCTTTTCCGCGGCGACGATCGTCGAAGGGACGAGCGCGAGCGTCACCTTGACTGTCTTCAACGACGGTCCGCGAAGCGTCACCGGCGCGACGATCAGCGACACGTTCGCCACCAATTTCTCGATCGGAACCTTGCCGGCAGGCTGCACGGCCGCCGGGCAGACCGTGACCTGCAACGCCGGGACGCTCGCCAGCGGCGCCAATCGCGCCTTCGTTATACCGGTAACGGCGAACACCGCGACGGCAGGCATCGAGAATAATAGCGCGACCGTAACCGGACCGGCCGGCCTCGCCGAACCCGATACCGCGAACAATGTCGCCACGGCAGCGTTCCAGATCGTGGCGCCGACCGCCGATCTCAGCGTGACCAAGGGCAAGACGCCGAATCCGGTCCAGGCGGGCCAGGACATGACGAGCACGATCATAGTGCGCAACAATGGCCCCGGCGTGCTGAGCTTCGGTCCCGGCAGTCCGCTCAGGGTAACCGACAGCGTTTCTGCCGACGAAACCTATGTATCCGCGAACGCGGCATGGAGTTGCGGCCAGGCCGGGACGGTGATCACTTGCGATACCGTCAATTCGGGCACAATCGCCGTCGGTTCGACGATCACCCTGACACTGGTGACCCGCGCGGGCCCCACCGCCAACGTCAATCTCACCAACAATGCCTGCACCGGGACGACCGGCGGATCGCAAGCGACGCCGGCCGATAGCAATGCCGCGAACGACTGTGCCGGCGCAACCGCGCGCGCGACGACGGTCACGACCGATCTCGCCGTCGTCAAGGAGGTCTCGCTCAGCCCCTCGGGGCCATGGAGCCAGACGCCGGCGCTCGCGATTCCGGCGACAAGCCAGAGCTTCTACATCCGCCTTACCGCCTCGAACGGCGGCAGTCAGGCCGCCGGAACCGTCGTCGTGAGCGATGTGCTTCCGAACCGGTTGAACAGCGGCGGTTTTGTGACGAGCGTCGCGCAGGAAAGCGCGACCAGCGGCTCGGTCGCCTACACCGCCTCGAACGGCGAGGTCCGCTGGACGCTCGGCAATCTCGCGCCCGCGGCCGCTGCGACGGCCATCGTTCGCGTCACGCGCCCGTTCACCGAAGGGGCGCACACCAACGTCGCGCGTATCTCATCGCCCGACACGATTGATTCCAACAGCGCGAACAACCAGTCGACCGCGCTCTACACGGCGGAGCCGCTGGTAGACATGGCGGTGACGGCGAAGTCCATTGCGCCCAATCCGGTGCAGACGGGTACCGTCGCGACCTACACGATCAGCGTGCGGAACAACGGCGCCAACACGGCCGACGACGTGGTTGTGACCGATACGATCGATCCGACCCGCTTCGAACTCGTCGGCAGTCCGTCGACGACGCAGTCCGGCGGCAGCTGCGGCGCGACGGCGTCGACCGGCGAGGTGCGTTGCAACATGGCCGACTTCACGCGCGGCCAGACCTTCCAGATCAACCAGCAGGTCCGTCCGCTGTTTCCCTTCGGCGGCGCGACATCGGGCTTCCCCCTCAGCCACACCAACACGGCCTCGGTCACGACGGTTACGGCCGAAAGCGACACCACGAACAACAGCGCGTCCGTCACGCATGACGTGACCGCGCCTGGATTCGACCTTGCGATCACCAAGCAGGAGCCGGGTCCCGAGTTCGATCCGCGGCGCTTTGGCGACGAGCTCGTCTATGACGTTCGTGTCTCGAATTTCGGCCCCTCGCGCGCGACGAACGTCGTCATCACCGATATTCCCCAACCTCCCGCCGGCTACACAATGGCGCTGGCCGGTTTTCAAACAAACCAGGTGCCGGCCAACGGCGGCCTCACGCTCTACACGCCGCCCGCGCCCGATTGTGTCCAGGCTGGCGCCAATGTTGTTTGCCGCCTGCACGGCTCGCAGCCCGCGCTGAACTATCTCGACCCGCTGCGGCAGACGATCTTCAGGCTGCGCTTCACGCCGGCCGGTCCGGCGCCCGCGACCTCGCTCACCTTCACCAACGGTGTGAACGTGGTCGCGCTCGAGCAGGACAATACGAGCGTCAACCAGGCCGATACCCAGCTCGCCAACAACAGCGCGGTCCAGACGACCACGGTGCTGCCTTCGGTCGATCTTGAAACCGTATCGAAAACCCGTATCACCGCCTCGCCCGCCGGAATCAACGAGCCCGTCGAATATGCGATTGTCGTGCGTAACAACGGCATCTCGCCGATCGCCCAGATCCGCGTTACCGACGAACTCCCTGCGGGCCTTATTCTCGCTACGCCCGCGCCGACCGCCACAGCCGGCGGCACCGCGAGCGTCAGCGCGATCAATTGCAGCGGGACGACGTCGGTGCTGTGTATCCTCGACGGCAGTTTTCCGCCCGACGGCTCGCAGGTCACAATTCGCCTTTTCGCTCGCGCCGCCTATCCGTTCAGCGGCCCGCTCGGCTCCGATCTGACCAATAGCGCGACGATCGCGCCGGGCCAGGACAGCGGCGGCCAGGAACTGGCGCGCGATAGCGAACCGACCAACAACAGCAAGACGGCCGCCGTGCAGGTCGCGGCGTCCTCGATCGCGGGTTCGGTCTATGCCGACGACAATCTCGACGATGCGCCGCAGGCGGGCGAGATGCTCGCCGGTGTTACGGTGACGATCAGCGGCACCGATGCGTATGGCAATGCGATCGCGGCGCGTACCGCGACCACCAGTGCGTCGGGCGCCTTCCTGTTCGACCGCCTGCCGCCGGGCACCTACACCATCGTCGAGACCCAGCCGGCCGGCTTGCTCGACTATCGGGAGACCGCGGGCAGCGCGGGCGGTACCGTCAACAATGCCGCCTTCGGCAGCGGCGCGGCGACCAACTCGATCGCAAGCATTTCCCTGCCGGCCGCAACCGACGCGACCGGCTACCTCTTCCAGGAGGTGCGCGCTGCATCCCTCAGCGGCACGGTATTCCGCGATGCCGACAATGACGGCATCATCGATCCCGGCGAAACCGGCGTGGGGCCGGCCGACTTCCCGGCTACGCCGCAGATCCGCCTGACCGGCAACGATTATGCCGGCAATCCGGTGAATCTCACGACGACGGTGGATGCCAGCGGCAATTACAGCTTCGCCGACCTGCCGCCGTCGGATGCCACCGGATATACGGTGACCCAGCTCGTCCAGCCGAACGGTCTTTCGGACGGTCTCGACAGCAATGCCGGCAACATCGTCGCCGGCTCGGCGGGACGCGCTGCGCCCGAGGGTATCGCGGTCGGACCGGTCGGCTCAGGTGCCACGCTCACCGGCCGTAACTTCGGCGAGATTCCGAGCTCGACCCTGTCCGGCATCGTCTATCTCGATCCGAACGAAAATGCGGCGCGCGACGCGGGCGAGCAGACCGGTCTCGCCGGTGCGATCATCCGTCTCACCGGCACCAACGATGTCGGGCAGAGCGTCGATTGCTCGATCACCACCTCGGCGGCGGGAACCTACAGCTTCCCCTCGGACGTCGATCCCGATCCGGCGTGCCGCGTTCTGAGACCCGGCACTTACACGGTCGCCCAGACGCCGCCTCCCGGCCTCACGCCAAGCGGAGCCTATATCGGATCGACGGGCGGCAGCTCGGGCGGCGTCAGCGGCACCAATGTGCCGGTGCCGGGTACCGCCAACACCATGGTCACCGGCGTCGTCATTGCCGCCGGCACCACCGCCGAGCGTTACGACTTCGGCGCGACCGGCGAAGGCCTCAGCGGCTATGTCTATGTCGATCGCAACAACAATGGCGTTCGCGACGACGGCGAGCCGGGAATCTCCGGCGTCACCGTCACGCTCTCGGGCCAGACCGGCGGCGGCCAGGACGTGTGCACCATCGCGACCTGCACCGCGACCACCGATGCGGGCGGCAACTTCATCTTTATCAACGTGCCCGGCTCTTCGGCTGCAGGCTACACACTGACCGAGCAGGCCCAGTCGAGCGCCCCGCTTTCCGGCTATGGCGACGGTGCCGACGCACCCGGCACGGTCGAGGGCAGCCCTCGCGGCACGGCCGGCAACGATGTCATCAGCGGCATCGTTCTCGGCGCCGGCGAGCTCGGCATCAACAACGCGTTCGGCGAGCGCGGATCCTCGCTCGCGGGCAGCGTCTATATCGACGGCAATGACGACGGCGTGCGTCAGGGCGGCGAGACGGCTCTGCCCGGGGTCATGGTCACGCTGTCGGGCACGAGCGCCAGCGGCGAGGATATCTGCACGCTCCGCGCTGCGCTCGATCCGGCACTCGGCTGCACGACCACAACGGGTCCTGACGGCAGCTATCGTTTCGACGATCTGCCGGCCGGCACCTACACGCTGACCGAGGACCAGCCGAGCGTCTATGCCGACGGCCGCGAAACGGCCGGCACCCCGGCAGGCACCGTCAACAATGGTAGTTTCGGCGGCACGCCCGCAACCAATCGCGTCGCCTCGATCGCACTCGGTGGCGGCGTCGCGGGCACGGGCTACGACTTCGGCGAGCGCGCGATCACCATTTCGGGCCGGGTCTATCTCGATCCCGAACGCGACGGCGCGGACAACAACGAGACCGGCATCCCGGGCGTCACGATCACGCTGCGCCAGGGCGGCACCGTCGTCGCCACCACGACCACGGGTCCGGACGGCAGCTACCGGTTCGAGAACCTGCCCGCCGGTAGCTACACGGTCGAGGAAACCCAGCCCGCGGGCTACGGGTCGTCGACCCCCAACAGCCAGTCGGTCAACGTGAGTGCCGGCCAGAACCAGTCGATCGACTTCGGCGAAACCAATTCCAGCCTTGCGGGCTCGGTCTTCGTCGACAGCAACAATGACGGCGTTCGCCAGCCCGGCGAGAGCGGCATTGAAGGCGTCACCGTCCGTCTCACCGGAACCGACGAGGCGGGCACTGCGGTCGATCGCACGCTGACCACCGATGCCGACGGCAACTATCGCTTCGGCGATCTGCTCGCCGGCACCTACGCACTGGCCGAGACCCAGCCGGTCGGCTTCGGGGACGGGGGCGAGAGCGCCGGCACGTCGGGCGGTTCGGTCGCGAACGACAGCATTGCGGCCATCGCGCTCGCCGCCGGCATCGATGCCAGCGACTATGTGTTCGGCGAGGTCGGCCAGGGCCAGGGCGGCACCGTCTATGTCGATACCAACCGCAACGGCGTCCAAGATCCGGGCGAGCCGGGTATTCCGGGCGTCACCGTCGAATTGCAGCGTCCGGACGGATCGGTCGTCCAGACGGTCACTACCGGACCCGACGGGCGTTACGACTTCGCCGACATCGAGGCGGGCGACTATGTCATCGTCGAGACGCAGCCGGCGGGGTACGGCGATGCCGCGGAGAACCCGGCAAACCGCGTCCCGCTGACGGTGGGCGTCGGGAGCCCCGTAACCCCGATCAATTTCGGCGAGCGCGTGGGCTCGATCGCGGGCCTCGTCTACAATGACAGCAACGGCAACGGCCAGCGCGACCCGAACGAGCCGGCGATCCCCGGCGTCACGCTGACCCTCAACGGCTCCGACGCGCGCGGCAACCCCGTGACCCGGACGGCCGTCTCGGGGCCTGACGGCAGCTATCTGTTCACCGGCCTCCCCGGTGGCGGCTACACGATCGTCGAAACCCAGCCCGATGGCTATGGCGACGGCACCGATACGCCTGGAAGCTCGGGCGGCGCGGCCGCCGGCGATACGATCTCGGCGATCAACCTGACCGCGGCGGACGAGGCCACCGGCTATCTGTTCGGCGAGCAGGGCGAGGGCGCGCGGGTCGCGGGCCGCGTCTGGATGGACAGCGATCATGATCGCGCGCTCGACAATGGCGAGCCGGTCCAGGCGGACTGGGTGGTCGAGCTCCTGCTCGGCGATGCCCTGATCGCAACCACCACGACCGCGGCGGACGGCAGCTATGCCTTCAACGGCGTCGCCCCCGGCAGCGGTTACGAAATCCGCTTCCGCAATCCCGAGAGCAATGCGCTCTACGGCAGCGCGCGGCCCAACGAAACCGGTTCTCCGGTTACCGAGGGTGTGGTGTCGGCGAGCAATCCTGCGGGTGCGCGGACCGAGGGCGGCACGCTGACCGGACTGACGCTCGCTCCGGGCGCCGACGTCCCGCAGCAGTCGTTGCCGCTCGACCCGTCGGGTGTGGTCTATGACGCGGTCCGCCGCACGCCGGTTTCCGGTGCGCGGGTGGCGCTGAGCGGCCCGGCTGGCTTCGACCCCGCCATTCACCTGCTTGGCGGGACCGGCAATCTCGCCCAGGTCACCGGCGAGAGCGGCATGTACCAATATCTGCTGCTGCCCGGTGCGCCGGCGGGTGTCTACACCCTCGCGGTCACGCCGCCCAATGGCAGTTACAATCCGATCCAGCCGTCGAGCCTCATTCCGCCGTGCGCGGGTCCGCTCAACGTTGGCGGCACTCCGGATCCGTTGCTCGTCTCGCTATATAATGGCGCGCCGCCCACCAGCGCGGTCCGGACCTGCACGACCGGTGGCGACAGCACCGCCTATTTCCTGAGCTTCACCCTCACGCCCGGCGTGTCGGCGAATGTGGTCAACAACCATATTCCGATCGATCCGATCCTCGAGGGCGCGATCGAAGTCACGAAGCGGACCCCGATGACCAATATCAGCCGCGGCGGTCTCGTTCCCTATGTCGTCACCGCCCGCAACACGCTGGCCGGTGCGATCAACGGGATCACGATCACCGATCGGGTGCCGGCCGGTTTCCGCTATCGTACCGGCAGTGCGACGATCAACGGCACGGCGGTCGAGCCGCAGCAAAGCGGTCGCCTGCTCAGCTGGCCCGACCAGAGCTTCACGGCCGGCGAAGAGAAGGCGGTCCAGCTGATCCTCGTGGTCGGTTCGGGCGTCGGCGAAGGCGAGCATGTCAACGAGGCCTATGCGGTGAACGCGCTCGTCGGCGCGGTCGTCTCGAACGTCGCCGACGCGACCGTTCGGATCATCCCCGATCCCGACTTCGATTGCTCCGATGTCATCGGCAAGGTCTTCGACGATCGCAACATGAATGGGGTCCAGGACGACGGCGAGCCCGGCTTGCCCGGCGTTCGCCTTGCCTCCGCGCGGGGCCTGCTCATCACCACCGACGCCGAAGGCCGCTATCATGTGACGTGCCCGATGATTCCGAATGAGGAGCGCGGATCCAACTTCATCCTGAAGCTCGACGAGCGGACGCTGCCGACCGGTTTCCGGATGATCTCGGTCAATCCCGATACCGTCCGCCTCACCCGCGGCCGCATGGCAACGCTGAACTTCGGAGCGGCGCTGGGCCGGGTCGTGCGGCTCGACGTCAATGGCGACGCCTTCCAGGGCGACGCCGTTGCCCCGGCGTTCGATGCGCGTATCGACGGCCTCCTCGAGGTTATCGCGATGAGCCCCTCGGTCCTGCGCATCGCCTATGCGGCGCGCGGCGAAGACGAGCGGACCATCCGCCGCCGGCTCGCGTCCTTGCGGGACGTCATAGGAACGAAATGGAAGCAGGTCGACGACCGATATCGTCTGATCATCGAGGAGGAGACCGCGGTCCCGGCCGCCGCCCGACAGGGAGACGCCAAATGAGCCCGCACATGATCCGCCCGTTGGCGGCCCTCGCCCTCGGGGCGTCCTCGCTGGCGCTGAGCGGCGGGCTGCTCGCGCAGACCGCCGAACCGACGGGCTATTGCGGCGACGATACGCGCCCGTGCGGGCCGCGCACCGACGACAGCTCGGTCGAACGGCGCGCCGTCGCGGCCAACCTCGAAACCGGCCCGGCCGAGGGCGCGTTTCGCGTCACTGTCGACGGCGAGGGAGAGGGCGCCACTGCCGCCGATGCGCAGCGCGCCACCGACGTCGCGCTTGCCGAGGCGAACATCAACATCCAGGTGACCCGGATCGACGGACAGCCGATGCTGAGCATCGTTCCGGCGGAGCCGGCGATCGCGCCCGGGCAGCCGATGCGCTTCGAGGCGATGACAAATTATGCCGCGTTCATCGCGCGCGCCGAACTGCGCCTGTTCGGACCGCAGGATTCGATCGAAGGCACACCCTTGACGGTGATCCCGGTTCGCTTTGGCGAGCCCATATTGTGGAGCCCGGGAGCGGCGGAAGACCGGCCGTATCGTGCGGTGCTCCGCGTCTATGATGCCGAGGGGCGTTTCGATGAAACGGCGCCGACCGATGTGACCGTCACGGGAGCGCCGCGGGATCCGCTCCGCGATGCGCGCACTGGCCCGATCTTCGAGAATATGCGCACCACGGCGAATATTCCGGTCGCCGGCACCGAGGTAACGGTGAGCGGCGCGGTGGACGAGGCCGCGACGAAGGTCATGGCTTTCGGCACGCGCATCCCGGTCGATGCCGGCCGCCGCTTCGTCGGTCAGCAGATTGTCCCGGCTGGCGTGGGCGAGGTGGTCATCCGTCTCGAACCCGCCAATGGCGAAGCACGCGAGTTCCGCCGCGCTCTGAATGCGCCCACCGATGACCATTTCCTCGTTGCGATAGCGGATGTCACGGCGGGCCACCGGAGCTTCGATCCGGGTCGCCTCGAACTTCAGGGAGCGGACGAGGCGGACGCGCGCCGTGACTTCGTCGACGGACGGCTTGCCTTCTATTATCGCGGCCGCCTGTCCGAGCGCTGGCGCCTGACCGCTTCGGCGGACACGGGCGAGCAACCGCTATCCGATCTGTTCGACGGGTTCCTCCGCCGCGACCCGCGCGCGCTGCTGCGGCGGCTCGATCCCGAGCGCCATTATCCGACCTATGGCGACGATTCGACGACGGTCGAGGACGCCCCGACCTATGGCCGCTTCTACATCCGCGCCGAGAGCGAGAATGCCGAGGCGATGTGGGGCAATTTCCAGACCCAGCTCAGCGGCACCGAACTCATCCGCTATCAGCGCGGCCTCTACG
The DNA here is from genome assembly GCF_035686825.1 of Sphingopyxis sp. Taxonomy (GTDB): domain Bacteria; phylum Pseudomonadota; class Alphaproteobacteria; order Sphingomonadales; family Sphingomonadaceae; genus Sphingopyxis. The sequence continues at coordinate 493,605 of NZ_DASRYZ010000002.1, forward strand.
GCGCGCAGCTCAAGTGGCGCAACGCCGCGACGACGAGCTTCGGCGAGCGGCGTACCGAGGTCAACGGCTTTGCCGCCGATCCGGGTACGGTCGGAAGCCGTGAGGATTTCACATCGACGGGCGGGTCCGTTTATTATTTGCGCAACCGCGATCTCGCGGGAGGCTCCGAGCGGCTGTTCGCCGAGGTCCGCGACCGCGATTCCGGTCTGGTGCTCGAACGGCGCGAACTCATCGCGGCGCGCGACTATGAACTGAACTATATTCAGGGCCGCATCCTGCTGCGCGAACCACTGCCGATAACGGCCGACGGCAGCCTGTTCGTGCGCGACTCCTCGCTGGCCGGTAACCCCGTCTGGCTGGTCGTCACCTATGAATATGTGCCCGGGCTCACGCGCCCCGACGCGCTGACCGTCGGCGGCCGCGCGCAGCATTGGCTTACCGATCAGGTGCGTGTCGGCCTTACCGGCTACCGGCAAGGCGAGGATCAGGCATCGCAGAATCTATACGGCGCCGACATCCTCGTCCGCTACAAGCCGGGGACTTATGTGCGCGGCGAGTTCGCCCAGTCGAAGGGCGCCGGCAACGGCGCACTCTATTCCTCGACCGGCGGATATGATTTTACCGAACTCAACACCATCGCGCGCCGTGCCAACGCCTTCAACGTCGAAGGTGCCATGGACGTCGCTGAAGTGCTTGGTGCGGGTTCGGGGCGGATCGGCATGTACTGGCGTCAGCGCGGACGCGGCTTTTCGGGGCCGGGCGAACTCACCTTCAACGAGATGCTCGATCAATATGGGGGGACTGCGGACGTCGAAATCGTCAAGGGCACCCGCTTCCAGGCGAAGGCCGACCTCACCGACGGCTCGATCACCGAGCGTCATGCGCTCGAGGCGGGTATCCGGCACGAACGAGCCGATGGCTGGTTCGGAACATTGGGTGTACGTTCGGAGAAGCAGCAGGGCCAGGCGACGTCGTACACGCCGTTCCCGTCGTCCCCCGAGCTGACGGGCTCGCGCACCGATGTCGCCGCAAGTATCGGATATCGACATACGCCTGCCCCGAACACGCCGACCCAGGATGAACCGGACGAGCAGAAGCGCGATCGTCCGTGGTCGGCGTCGCTTTTCGGCCAGACGACGGTCGATCACAGCGGCGGGCGGCAGGAGAACGACCGGATCGGCGTTGCCGGAAAGGTCGAACTCAGCGACCGGCTGAGCGTCGATGCCGAAGTATCCGACGGTGATCTCGGCATGGGCGCGGATGCACGGGCGACATTCACGATGGGCGATCGCGGATCGCTCTATCTCGGCTATGCGCTCGCTGCCGAAAATCCGGACGCGTTCAACACGGGGCGGCTCGGCCGCCTGACATTGGGCGGCCGCCGCCGCGTCGGGAGCAGCACGTCGGTCTTTGCCGAGGGGCGCTATGAGCATGGGGCCGGCCCCACGGGGCTGACCCAGGCCTATGGGGTCGATTTCACTCCGCTACCGGGTTGGACATTCGGCGTGCGCTACGAGCGCGGCTCGCTGCGCGACGCGCTGGGCTCGACGATCCACCGCGAGGTGATGGGGGCGACCAGCGATTATGGCGATAACAAGCTGCGTTGGAGCAGCGCTCTCGAGTTCCGCCGCGACGGCACTGCGCTCCTCGGCGACCGCGAAACCTGGGCGACGCGCAACCAGGTGACGTATCAGGCGAGCGATGCCCTGCGACTGTTCGGGCGGGCCAATATCTCGCTGTCGAGCGGCGGCAACCCCACGACATCGCTCGATGCCGACTATTACGAGCTCGTCCTGGCGGGGGCCTACCGGCCGACCAGCAACGACCGGCTCAACGTGCTGGCGAAATACACCTATCTTTACGACCTGCCATCCCCGGCTCAGGTGGACTCGCTGGGGCTCAATCTGGACTTTGCGCAGCGGAGCCACATCGTCGCGGTGGATGCGACCTATCAGCTGACGCCGCGTCTCGCGGTCGGCGGCAAGGTCGCGCATCGTGTCGGATCACTGCGGGCATCGCGCGATGCAAGCGCGCCATGGTTTTCGAGCGAGGCGACCTTCTGGGCGTTGAGGGCGGACTATCGGATCCTCGCGCGCTGGGAAATGCTGCTCGAGATCCGGGAACTGTCGGTCTCGGAAGCGCAGGACAGCCGGCTTGGCGGTCTGGCCGGCATTTATCGGCACCTGGGTAACAACCTCAAGATCGGGGTCGGGTATAATTTCACCGATTATTCGGACGACCTTTCCGACCTCAGCTACAATGAGCGAGGATTTTTCGTAAACGTGATTGGTAAGTTCTGATCGCCGGGAGGAGTACGCAACAATGGCTTGCCCGGCGGCAGACTCGGCGCGACGTCGGGCGCTAGCCTTCCGAATCCGGTGCTTCAGCGAAATAGGCGCGCATTTTGTGCAGCGTTTGAGGCGTGAGACGCACGAACGTGCGACGGCCATCGCCAGGATCCTGTACCCTGGCGATCAGTCCCGCCTCGCACAGGCGGCGCACGAGGCGGGTCGCGCTACTTAGCGAGGCGTCTGTTGCGATGCCAAGCGAGCTGGTCGGCAAATTTATGCCGCGGTACTCCTGAACGAACAGGTCGATCAGCAAGTCCCACGCGGGCTCGCCGAATAGCTCGTCGGAACCGATGAGTTGCCGGCGGAGCAGGCGGCGGCGCATCGTTCTGAGCGCATTGTCCAGCGCCCGCGCAATATCCGCTTCCTCTCCCCACGGATCGCAACGCAGCGTCCAGCCGGTTTTTCGCGAGGCTCGATCGCCTTCGTCACGCCATATGATGTGATGGATCTTTTTTCGGGTCACGATGATGTGATCGACCACCTCGACCTCCAGCGTGTGACCGATCCGCGCAAGCTGCCGGGTGGATGCGATATCTTGCCTGCTGGGTTCCGCGTTGCCGCTTGGATGATTATGGACGAGCAGGACGCCCGCTGCATTATGCTCGAGGGCGCGCCGGAACAATATGCGCGGGTAAAGCGTCAGGGCCGCAAGCGTGCCCCGCTGCAATTGCTCGTCGGAGATCAGCCGATTGTTCCCGTCGAGAAACAAGATGCGCATAGTCTCGTCGGGCAGCGAGCCCATCGACATGATGAGATAGCGGTGGAGGGCTGGATCAGCGGCATCGATGCGCCGCATGCGCAGGTCCGAACGCAGGGCCTCTGTCATCATATCGCGGGCATTCAGCAACAGGCTGGCCGTGCCGTCGCAGGCGCCACCGACCCGTGCCAAAGCTTCCGGAGATTGCTGCACGATACGGCCGATGCTGCCGAACTCGTCGAGTAGTTTCTCCGCCAGGCGATGTTCGGCCTTGGGATCGACGACCGCTAAAAGCTTCGCCAGGACGGATCGCTGCCGGACCGCCCAAGCCTTGTCCGGTGCTGCCAGGTTGCCGCGATCAGCAGGAGCGGAACCGCCCAGGACGGGGCCACCTGCATGATCATATAGGCCGCCGGGTCCATCGACACGTCGAGCGTCCGGCTCGTATGCGCAAGCAGCGGCAATATATGCAGCACCGCGGCGAACATGGGCCAGAAGCGATAGGCAAAGAGCGCGAGGGTGAAGGTGGCCGAGGCGCCAGCCAGATCGATCGCGAGATGGCCGAGGTCGGTCGACAGATAATCCGGCGGGACGAATAGATGCAGGAGCTGGTCCGACGCCACCATCCCGAACGCGATCCCCGCCATCGTCCGTTCGGGGCCGCCGCCGCGCCAGACGGAATAACCAAGAGCCACCGCCAACAAGAGAATGAAAACGGCGACCCGCATGGCTTCTCTTATTCATTTCGGCGGCCCTTGGTCAAATCGTCAGGAGGCTGCGCGCAGAGGCACAAGCACGGCCGATTGCTGCGGGCATTCCTGATGCAGATCATAGCCTGCCGTTTCCCGCCCGATGCCCACGAGTTCGCCATGGACGCGGAGCACATCGCCACTGACATCAACCAGCGACAGCTGGGCTTTCGCCAGCCGCTGGATTGTCGCATGGCCCTTCGCGATGGGGAGGCCGGCGGTGTCGCGCCGGGCCGTGACGACGCTGGTCATCAGATTGGACAATGCGATGAGGGCCTCGTCGAGACGCTCTTCGGCGACGGGGACGTCCACCTGAAGCCGCGCGGCGGTATTCGTGATTTCCTTGGACATGACTTCTCCTTTTCCGGGAAGCACCCCACGCCCCGGTGTCTGTTTCAGCATTGGTCATTGGGTCAGCCGGAGAGCAGCTGCGTGAGCGACTGCGCAATCCCGAGGCCGAGGGAAATGGCAATGATCGTGACCAGCAGCAGGGCGACCATGATCATTATCCGCTTCCCCGGCCCATCGCCGGGTCTCCAGATTGTCCCGAACGAAAGGCTTGCGCCCGAGAGTTCGTCCATCCGCTTGGCGCTCTCGCCAAGCTTGATGCGGGACGGCCTTCCGTTCGCGAAATTGGATGGCACGAGTTGTGGCTCACCCGCCATCTCCACCGGATCGTATGCGATGCGATAGTATATGCTCTTGAGGTGTCGGTAGCGGATCGCGGCCTCATTACGGTCGCTGGCGCCGAGGATGTTCCGCGCGGCGGTGATGCGCTGATCGACCGTATCCTTCGCGATGTCGAGTTCGCGGGCAATCTGCTTCGACGTCTTGTGATCGAGAAGAAGATCGAGGCAAGCGCGATGCCGCTCGGTCAACCGCTCCCATATCATCTGGTTTTCAGTCATTTGCGAACCCGAATCGCCCATATTGACACTCTTGTACACTCGGCGCCGCGAAGCAAATCCCAGCTGGCCCAGGCGATTGGCGCGCGGCGCGCCTACGCCACCGCCTGTCTTTCTACCCCATGGTGCGAAAGCGCCAAAAGCTTGTTGATCGAGCGCCTTTTCTGCGTCTCTTGATCGACCCCGTCGAGCCGGGCGCCGTGCCCCGCTCCAGCCAATGGGGTCCACCGATGGGCGCAGAACCGGCGAGACAGGAGGCGTTCCAGCGCAGCGCGCGCATGCTGCGCAGCGCCATGGGCGGAGCGATCGCCGGGTGGCTCGCGGACCCGCAAGTCATCGAGATCATGCTCAATCCCGACGGACGCCTCTGGGTCGATCGGCTGGCCTGCGGAATATCCGATAGCGACGTTCGCCTTTCCGCTGCCGACGGTGAACGCATCATCCGCCTCGTCGCCCATCATGTCGGCGCCGAAGTGCATGCCCGTTCGCCCCGTGTCTCGGCCGAACTGCCGGAAAGCGGGGAGCGGTTCGAAGGGCTGCTTCCTCCGGTGGTGGCGGCGCCGGCCTTCGCGATCCGCAAGCCTGCTGTCGCTGTCTTCTCGCTAGGCGATTATGTTGCGGCCGGCATCATGTCGGAGGTTGAGGCCGCGGTCCTGCGCCACGGCGTCGCGGCTCGGCTGAACATTCTCGTCGCGGGCGGCACCGGCACCGGCAAGACGACGCTCACCAACGCGCTGCTAGCCGAAATTGCCGGCACGGCCGATCGCATCGTCCTCATCGAAGATACGCGCGAGCTTCAGTGCGCCGCGCCGAACCTCGTCGCGATGCGGACGAAGGACGGGGTCGCGACGCTCGCAGACCTGGTGCGCTCGTCGCTTCGCCTCAGGCCCGACCGGATCCCGATCGGAGAGGTGCGCGGCGCCGAGGCGCTCGATCTTCTGAAAGCCTGGGGCACGGGGCACCCGGGCGGCGTCGGGACGATCCATGCCGGCTCGGCGCTCAGCGCGCTGCGCCGGATGGAGCAGCTGATCCAGGAAGCCGTGGTCACCGTCCCGCGCGCGTTGCTCGCAGAAACCATCGACCTCGTCGCGGTGCTCGCGCGCGACGGCCACGGCCGGCGCCTTTGTGAACTGTCGCGTGTCGACGGGCTCGACCCCGCAACCGGCGAATATCGCCTCATTCCCGCCTGCCCAGAAGGAGACCCGTCATGACCTCTGATTTCCGGCACGGCGCTTCCCGCGCCATGCTCGCCTCTACCGCCCTCTATGTTTCGCTTGCCGTCGTAGCACCCGCCCGCGCGGGCGGATCGTCGATGCCCTGGGAAGCGCCGCTCCAGTCGATCCTCGAGAGCATCGAAGGGCCGGTCGCGAAGGTCGTCGCGGTGATCATCATCATCGTGACCGGGCTCAGCCTCGCCTTCGGCGATACGTCGGGCGGCTTCCGGCGGCTGGTGCAGATCGTTTTCGGCCTGTCGATCGCCTTCGCGGCCTCGAGCTTCTTCCTCTCCTTCTTCTCCTTCGGCGGCGGGGCGCTCGTCTGATGACCCGCGAGGAGGAGGTCCCGGGCTTCTTCGTGCCGGCACACCGCGCGCTCGCCGAGCCGATCCTGCTCGGCGGCGCCCCGCGCAGCCTTGCCATCGTCAACGGCACGCTCGCCGGCGCGATTGGCCTCGGCCTTCGCCTCTGGCTCGCGGGGCTCGCGATCTGGGCGGTCGGTCATGCGCTCAGTGTCTGGGCGGCAAGGCACGATCCCGCCTTCGTTGATGTCGCCCGCCGTCATCTCAAATATCCGGTCTGGATGCGCCCATGATGAACCTCTCCGAATATCGATCGAAATCCGCAGCCCTTGCAGACTTTCTCCCTTGGGCCTGCCTGGTCGCGGAGGGCGTGGTGCTCAACAAGGACGGGTCGTTCCAGCGATCGGCGCGCTTTCGTGGTCCCGACCTCGACAGCGCCACGCCCGCCGAGCTCGTCGCGGTTACCGCGCGGCTCAACAATGCGCTGCGCCGGCTCGGGTCGGGTTGGGCGGTGTTCGTCGAGGCGCAGCGCGTCGCGGCGATATCCTATCCGCTTTCCGATTTCCCCGATGCCGTCTCGGAACTGGTCGACGTCGAACGCCGCGAACAATTTCGCGAGGAAGGCGCCCATTTCGAGAGCTTCTACTATCTGACCTTCCTCTGGATGCCGCCCGCCGAGGATGCGGCGCGCGCCGAAGCCTGGCTGTATGAAGGCAGCGCGAAAACCGGCGTCGACCCGAAGGATCTGCTCAAATCCTTTGCCGACCGGACCGGACGCCTGCTCCATCTGGTCGAGGGCTTTCTGCCAGAGGCCGAATGGCTGGGTGACGCGGAGACGCTCACCTATCTGCACAGCACGGTCTCGACGAGGGTCCAGCGCGTCCGGGTGCCCGAGACGCCCGCCTATCTCGACGCACTGCTCACCGACGAGGCGCTCGCCGGCGGGCTCGAGCCGAAGCTGGGCGATCACCATCTGCGGACGCTGACGATCAGCGGTTTCCCGAGCGCGACCTTCCCGGGGCTGCTCGACGAGCTCAATCGGCTGCCCTTCGGATATCGCTGGTCGACCCGCGCGATCATGCTCGACAAGACCGACGCGACGAAACTGCTCACGCGCATCCGCCGGCAATGGTTCGCCAAGCGCAAGTCGCTCGCCGCGATCCTGAAGGAGGTGATGACCAACGAAGCATCGGTTCTTCTCGACAGCGACGCCTCGAACAAGGCGGCCGATGCCGACCTGGCATTGCAGGAACTGGGCGCCGATCATGCGGGCGTCGCCTATGTTACCGCGACGGTAACGGTGTGGGACCGCAATGCGGGGCTCGCCGCCGAGAAGCTGCGCCTCGTCGAGAAGGTGATCCAGGGCCGCGACTTCACCTGCACCGTCGAGGGTGTGAACGCGCTCGAGGCCTGGCTCGGGAGCCTGCCGGGTCACGTCTATGCCAATGTTCGCCAGCCCCCGGTTTCGACGCTCAATCTCGCGCACCTGATCCCGCTTTCGGCGGTGTGGGCCGGGGAGGAGTGCGACGAGCATCTCGGCGATGCCCCCTTGCTCTACGGCAAGACCGAAGGCTCGACCCCGTTCCGCTTTTCGCTCCACGTCGGCGATGTCGGGCACTGTCTCGTCGCCGGTCCCACGGGCGCGGGCAAATCGGTGCTGCTCGCGCTGATGGCGATGCAGTTTCGGCGGTATCCGGGCGCGCAGATCTTCGCCTTCGATTTCGGCGGCTCGATCCGCGCCGCCGCGATCGCGATGGGCGGCGACTGGCAGGACCTTGGTGGCGGACTCCACGACGGCGAAGGCGGCGTCGCGTTGCAGCCGCTCGCGCGGATCGACGAGGCCGCCGAGCGCGCATGGGCGGCCGAATGGCTTGCCGCCTTGCTGGCAGGCGAGGGCGTTGCCGTCGATCCGGCAGCGAAAGAGCATATCTGGTCGGCGCTGATCTCGCTCGCGACCGCGCCGGTTTCCGAGCGGACCCTGACCGGGCTCGCGGTACTGCTCCAGTCGCGGGCATTGAAGCAGGCGCTCGCCCCCTATCTGGTCGGAGGCCCGTGGGGCCGGCTGCTCGATGCCGAGGAAGAGCGGCTTGGCGAGGCCCCGATCCAGGCGCTCGAGACCGAAGGGCTTGTCGGGACATCGTCCGCCGCGGTCGTGCTTGCCTATCTCTTTCACCGCATCGAGGGCCGGCTCGACGGGTCGCCGACGCTCATCATAATCGACGAGGGGTGGCTCGTTCTCGACCAGCCCGCCTTCGCCGCGCAACTGCGCGAATGGCTGAAGACGCTCCGCAAAAAGAATGCCAGCGTCGTGTTCGCGACCCAGAGCCTTGCCGATATCGAGGGATCGAGCATCGCGCCCGCGATCATCGAGAGCTGTCCGACGCGGATATTCCTGCCCAACGAACGCGCCGCCGAGCCGCAGATCGCGCGAATATACGCGCGCTTCGGGCTGAACGACCGCCAGATCGAGATATTGAGCCGGGCGACGCCCAAGCGCGACTATTATTGCCAGTCGCGGCGCGGAAACCGGCTGTTCGACCTCGGTCTGGGCGAGATCGCACTCGCCTTTGCCGCGGCCTCTTCCAAATCCGATCAGATCCGCATGTCCGAACTCATGGCCGCCCACGGGCAGGCGCAGTTCGCTGCGGCCTGGCTGCGCCACCGCGGTCTCGAATGGGCAGCGGACCTCCTCGGTCATCTCGAAATCGCAGCCCCAGAAGGAGAAATGCCATGAAGACGTCTCGATTGCGCCGCCTGCTGACCGCGGCGTTATACGCCGGCCTGATCATGCCGGCCGGACTGATGCCCGGAGCGGCCTCCGCACAGGTCGGCGGCATCGTCCACGATCCGCGCAACTATGCGCAGAATATCCTGACCGCCGCGCGCACCCTCGAGCAGATCAACAACCAGATCGCGATGCTCCAGAACCAGACGACGTCGCTGCTCAACGAGGCGAAGAATCTGAGGGGCCTTCCGACGTCGAGCCTCGAGGAATTGCAGGCGCAGGTCGACCGGACGCGCGGCCTCCTCGGCGAGGCGCGGCGCATCGCTTTCGATGTCCGCGATGTGCAGTCGGCGTTCGAAGGACGCTACAAGGGCGCCGCGCTGACCGGCCCCGGTGCCGCGATGATCGCCAATGCCGATGCGCGCTGGAAGGATAGCGTCGGCGCCTTCGAGGATGCGATGAAGGTGCAGGCCGGCATCGTCGGAAACCTTGGAACCACCCGGACGACGATCGGACGGCTGGTCGGTGCCAGCCAGTCGGCGGCCGGCGCGCTCCAGGCCGCGCAGGCGGGCAATCAGCTGCTCGCGCTGCAGTCGCAGCAACTCGCCGACCTGACCGCCGCTCTCGCGGCGCAGGGCAGGGCGCAGTCGCTGGACGCGGCTCGCAGCGCCGCCGCCGAAGCCGAAGCGCGCGAGCGTTTCCGCCGCTTCCGCAAGGCCGATTGAGATGGGCCGGGCGGCGAGGATCGCGGTCACCGGAGTGCTGAGCGGCCTGCTCATGACGCTCGCGGTCGTCACCCTGATGTCGCCGCCCGCGCCCCGTGCGTCCGCTCCTGTCAAATCGGGGGCGGACGCACACCCCGCACCTGCCGCCATTCCCGGCCATTGCCGTTCGGTGACCGCACCCGATGCCGGATGCGAGGCCGCCTGGGATGCAAAGCGCCGGCGCTTTTTCGGCAAGAAGGACTGACCGCCATGGAAGACACGGGCGTCATCGACCAGTTTCTGTCGGTCTTCTCGACCTATATCGACAGCGGCTTCGGACTGCTCAGCGGCGAGGTCGGCTTCCTGTCCTCGACCCTGATCGTGATCGACGTGACGATCGCGGCGCTCTTCTGGGCGTGGGGCACCGACGAGGACATCATCCAGCGCCTGGTGAAGAAGACGCTCTACATTGGCGTCTTTGCCTTCATCATCGGCAATTTCGCGGGGCTCGCGACCATCCTCCTGCAAAGCTTCGCCGGCCTCGGCCTGCAGGCGAGCGGAAGCGGCATGGCGATTGGTGATTTCATGCGGCCGGGCGTCGTTGCCGCGACGGGCCTCGACGCGGGGCAACCGCTGATCGACGCGACCGCCGAGCTGGTCGGGCCGGTCGGCCTGTTCACCAACTTCGTCCAGATCATGATCCTCCTGATCGCTTGGGTGATCGTCGTGCTCGCCTTCTTCATCCTCGCGGTGCAGATCTTCGTCACCGTCATCGAGTTCAAACTGGTGACGCTCGCGGGGTTCGTGCTGCTGCCCTTCGCCTTCTTCGGGCGTACCGCCTTCATGGCCGAGCGCGTCCTCGGTCATGTCATCTCCTCGGGCATCAAGGTTCTGGTGCTTGCCGTCATTACCGGCATCGGCACATCACTCTTCAGCCGCTTCCTCGAAGCCGGCCTTGGCCCCGAGCCCGACATCGAACAGGCGATGGCAATCGCGCTCGGCGCGCTCACGCTTCTCGGGCTCGGCATCTTCGGCCCCGGGATCGCCAATGGCATCGTCGCCGGCGGACCGCAGCTCGGGGCTGGCGCCGCGGCCGGGACGACGGTCGCGGCCGGGGCGACGATCGCCGCGGGGGCGGCTGGTGCGAGTCTTGCCGCGGGCGCTGCCAGCAGCGCCGCCGGGCGCGCGGCGCTTGGCGGATCGCGTGCTGCCGGCAGTGCATCGGCATCCTATGCCCGCGGGGCGGCCGGGAAGCAGGGGTTTGCGGCCTTTGGATCCGGAATGGCCGAGGTTGCACGTACGGCTGCAAGCGGCGCCGGCACGCCCGCCCGGCGGGCGTCGGGGCAGCTTCGCGGCAGTTTCGCGGCGGGCCGCGCGGGCGCAGGGGAAGGGGCGGCTGACAGCGCGCCGGCACCCGCGAGCGGCCCGCCATCATGGGCTGCGGCGATGCGGCGCCGGCAGACGCTCGCGCAGGGCGGCACGATCGCCGCCAGCACGTTGAAGGCCGGCGACAGCCACGGCGCCGGGAGCGCGCCCGACATCAGTGAAAAGGATTGAAGCCATGTTTCGACGATCTTCGAACCGCTACGGCCATTCACCTGTCCCAGTGACACCCTATCAGCGTGCGGCGCAGGTCTGGGACGACCGGATGGGGGCGGCGCGCGTGCAGGCCCGAAGCTGGCGGCTGGCCTGTTTCGGCTGCCTGCTGATCTCGGGCGGTCTTGCCGGCGGTCTCGTCTGGCAGTCGGCGCGCGGGACGATCACGCCATGGATCGTCGAGGTCGACAAGCTCGGCGAGGCGCGCACGGTGGCGCCTGCGGATGCCGATTATCGTCCGACCGATCCGCAGATCGCCTTCCACCTCGCGCGCTTTATCGAACATGTCCGTGCCATTCCGGCGGACGCGGTGGTGCTTCGCGCCGACTGGCTGCGCGCCTATGATTTTGCGAGCGAGAGCGGGGCGCGGGCGCTGAACGAGCATGCCCGCGCCAATGATCCCTTCGCCGAGGTCGGCAAGCTGCAGGTCGCGGTCGATGTCTCGAGCGTGATCCGCGCCTCGAAGGACAGTTTCCGCATCGCCTGGACCGAGCGCCATTATCGCGACGGCGGCCTCGTCGAAACCGCCCGCTGGTCGGCGATTGTCACCGTCCGGATCGAGACCCCGCGCACGCCCGACGCGCTGCGCCGGAACCCGCTCGGCCTCTACGTAACCGCGATCAACTGGTCGAAGGAGCTCTCCCAATGACAAAATTCCTGCGAAGATCGTTCGGCCTTGGCCTTGGCCTGGCCGCCATTCTTGCCGTCCCGCTCGGCGCCAGGGAGGCGGACCCGAAGCTCGGCGTCGGCCGGGCCAACGCCGAGGCTCGCGTCCAGCCGGGCAAGCACGCCTATCGCAATGCGATCCAGCAATATGCCTGGGCCGAAGGGGCCTTGTTCCAGGTCTATGCCGCGCCCGGGCAGGTGACCGACATCATTCTCGAGGAAGGCGAGCAGCTCGTCGGCCCGGGTCCCGTCGCTTCGGGCGACACGGTGCGCTGGATCATCGGCGACACGATCAGCGGTACGGGTGCCACGCGGCGCGTGCATATTCTCGTCAAGCCGACGCGCCCCGACATCATGACGAACCTGGTCATCAACACCGACCGGCGCACCTATCATGTCGAGCTGCGCGCCAATGCCGCGACCTATATGGCGGCGGTATCCTGGACCTACCCCGCCGATGCGCTGATCGCGCTCCGCGCCGCCACGGCAGAGCAGGAGCGGCTGACGCCGGTGGCATCGGGCATCGATCTCGCGCGGCTCGATTTTCGCTACCGGATTTCGGGCGACAAGGCCGCGTGGCGACCGCGGCGCGTCTTCAGCGACGGCAGGCAGGTCTATGTCGAGTTCGGCGAAGACATTGCCACCGGCGAAATGCCGCCACTCTTCGCGATCGGCGGAAGCGGCGACGCCGAGCTCCTGAACTATCGTGTCGCCGGCCGCTATATGATCGTCGACCGGCTGTTCGAACGCGCCGAACTGCGCCTCGGGAAAGGGCGTTCGGCCCGCGCGGTACGGATCGAGCGCGAGGGACAGCGCCGTCGGGGCCGGTCGTGACGCGCGCGCCGGAGGTCGAAGCGTCGGCTCGCGAAGCTGCCCCGGAGGGTGCCGCCGATCAGCCGGTCGCTCCTGCCAGCCCCGATGGATTTCGGCTGGCCGGGGATCCGCCCCGCGTCATGCGTCTTTCGCGCAAGACGATCGCAGGTGCCGCGGCGTCGGCCGGCCTCGCGATCGGCGCGGCGCTGCTCTTCGCCTTCCAGCCCGAGGATCCTGGCGAGCCCGACAATCTCTACACCGCCGAGGCGCGCAGCCGCCCCGACGTGCTGAACGCCGAGGCGGGCTACGACGCCGTGCCCCAAGCGCCCCGACCGGGCGACCTGGGGCCGGTCCAGTCGGTGAAGGGCGATGACGGGGACATGCCGCCGATCGGACCACCGGTCGCGGACCCGCGGAGCGCCGCCGACCCGGCGCAGGAGCGTGCCGCCGACGAAGCCGGCGCGGCGCGCTCGAGCCGGCTCTTTTTCGGCGGCGCAGCAATGGCCGATGGCGGCGCGGCTTCAGCCGCCGCGAAACCGGCAGCCGACGCGGCCGCACCGGCCGTCCTCGCAAGCGCCCCGCCTGCCAGCCGGCAACAGGCATTTCTGGCACCCGGCGCGCGCGCCACCGATAGTCCCGAGCGCGTGCGTCCCCCCGCCTCGGCGCATATCCTCCAGGCAGGCAGCCTCATTCCCGCCGCGCTCATCACCAGCATCCGGTCCGACCTGCCGGGGCAGATAACCGCGCAGGTCACCGAGAATGTCTATGACAGCCCGACCGGCCAGCTGTTGTTGATCCCGCAGGGCTCGCGGCTGATTGGCGAATATGACAGCGAGATCGCCGCCGGACAGAATCGCGTGCTGCTCGCGTGGGACCGGCTACTTTTGCCCGGCGGCCGCTCGATCGCGCTCCCCCGGCTACCCGGCGCCGATCCCGCGGGCATGTCCGGCCTGTCCGACCGGACCGACTATCACTGGGGCCAGATGCTGCGCGCGGCGCTCGTCTCGACCCTGCTCGGGGTCGGCACGGAGCTCGCGAGCGACGAGGATGACCGGCTCGTGCGGGCGCTTCGCGAGGGCACGCAGGACAGCGTGAACCAGACCGGTCGCCGGCTCGTCGAGCGCCAGATCGGTATTCCGCCGACCTTGACCGTCCGGCCCGGGCATCCGCTGCGCGTCGTCGTGACGCGCGATCTGATTTTCGACGATAGAGGAGCGAACTGATGAGCAAGCTTCGCCTCGGCCCGATTCCGGAAGAGAAGCCGGTCAAGCTAAGTATCGAGCTGCAAGGGGCGCTGATGCGCGATCTCCAGGATTATTGCGCAGTCCACGCCAAGATGACCGGCCTCGGCGCGGCGCTCCCGCCCGAGCGCCTGATCCCGCCGATGATCGAGCGCTTTATCTCAGGCGACCGGGAGTTCAGCAAACAGCGGAGGCGATCGTGACATTCGTCGCGCGCGAACGGATCGTTCGCCTGAAGCTGGTGCTTTCCAGAACCGGACTATCGAAATCCACCATTTACAGGCGGGCCGCCGACGGCACTTTCCCTCCCCCCGTCAAACTGGGCGCGCGGAGCAGCGGCTGGTATGAGTCCCAGCTCGAACAATGGCTCGCAGCGCCCGCCGCTTATCGAGCCGGAAGCGACATCCGCTAGACCGCCGTCACGAAGCCGGCACCAACGGCCGCGGCGCAACCGCGATCCACGCGCCTCCCGTCAGATACAGACCCCACTGGTCGAGCAGCATCCGCCGCATCTCCATGAAGGTTGCGCGCTGGTAGGCTTTGACCACCTCGTCCTCGATGACGTGCGACAGCGCGGATTCGGCCACCGGCTCGGGAATATAGGGCTGCTGCTCGGCCGCCCATGTCCGAAGGCTTGTCCGGAAACCGTGCGGAACCCATGGCATGTCGCCGTCGCGCATGATCTTCGAGATGGTCATGTCGCTGATCATGGCGCCCCTGTTGTTGCCGAAGATCAAGGCGTCGGGATCGGACGGATCGGAATAGGCCGAAATCCTCCGCAGAATCTCGAGGGCCGGCGCATTCAGCGTCACCACATGAAGCTGCTCGGACTTACGCATCAGTTCGGCCGGGCGCGCCCATTCCGCCTTGTCGATATCGATATGCCGCCAACGGGCTTCACGCACTTCGGTCGACCGGGCACCGGTCGCCATCAGGAACATGAGCGCCAGCCGGCCGATGGTTTCGCGCGCATCGTTGAGCTCCGTCCAATAGGCCGGGACCTTGTCGTAGGGCATTGCCGGGAAATTGCCGCCCCGCTTCGGCTTCCCCGTCAGAGAACGCACCTCCTGCCGCTGGGCGCCGGTCTTCCGCCATCCCTTCGCAGAGGAATAATCGAGCACGGCGGCGATCCGCTGGCGGACCTTCTTGGCCATTGCGGGTTTGCTGGTCCAGATAAGCTTGAGCGTCTCGGCAACGTCGTCGGCGGTGATGTTGTCCACCCGCTTGTTTCCGAGCTTCGGGTAGGCATGGTCCTTGAGCGACGACAGGAATGCCTTCGAGGTGCGATCGCTCCAGCCGTGGCTCTGTGCCTTGTGGGTCGCCTTCGCAGCTTCCTTGAAGGACGGAGGTAATTCCTTGAACGGATTTCGAGCTTTACGACGCGCCTCCACCGGATCCTTGCCTGCCTTGGCGACGTTACGCATCCTGACGGCAAGTTCGCGAGCCTCGGCCAACGTCAGGCGGGACTTTTCCTCCAACGGGATGTCGTTCCCGATGCTACTCTTGTAAGCAAACGGTTGTCTCTGAACGCCGCCCAGGCCCAAGTCGCGGCGCCTTCCACAAACCTGAACCCGGAGCACCCAGGATCGGCATCCAGAGGCACCTACGAGCAAGTATAGACCGTCACCGTCTCCGTGCCGGCCCTGCTTGGCATTCTGGACAAATTTGGCTGTAAGCTGACCCATCTCAATTTCCGGGGATTATAACTTTGGGCTTCCAATTATTCCCTTTCCATCTCCCACGCTCGGAGCGGGATTTGGCGGGTCTTGGTGAGACTTGATTATAACAGATTGCCGGAAAAATGCACCATCTTTTCAGGTTGTTAGAGCCGTTATGGGTCTGTCCGGGACGACTAATTTTCCTCCTCACGGGGCATCCATCCGCTTGACGCTGCGCAAGGGCGTGCGGAAACTTCCGATCATCGATGACACTCGTTTCCGGCTAATATTGCGCGTCGATGCGCGAGCCCATCGCCGTTCGCCCCCTGAGACCGGACGTTCGCCTGACCGGCTTGCGTTGGGCTGCATCGCAGCGCCGATCGGCGGCGATTCGCTCCCAATGACGACCGGCCGGCATTAGCGCCCCTTTCCGGAAGAAAAGGGGACGAAGATGACCGAGGTTACCCATGTCATGGCGGCAGCGGGCCAGGGGGCGCCTGCCCGGGCGATCCTGATCGGGGGGCTCGCGGGCGGCACGCTCGACCTGGGCTTCGCCTTTACCGCCTGGGCGCTGAAGGGCGTCGGTCCGGCCGATATATTGCGAAGCATCGCGTCGGGCCTGTTGGGACCCGCGGCGCGGACCGGCTTCGCTCCGGTGCCCCTGGGGCTGGCGTGCCATTTCCTGCTCTCGTTCCTGTTCGCGGCGGCGTTCGTTCTCGTCACCCTGCGATTCGCGGCGGTGGGGCGGCAATCTCCCTGGCTCGCCGGTCCGCTCTACGGCGTCGCCGTCTATTTCGTGATGAACCGCGTCGTGCTGCCGCTCTCGAACTTCGCGGTTCCACCCGGCGGCATGGCGATCGGCTTCGCCGACCTTGCATCGCACATGTTCCTCTTCGGCCTGCCGATTGCGCTGGCGGCGCATCGTTGGGCGCGGGTCGATTCATAATAACGGACAATAACAGGGAGTATCAATATGTTGGGCAAATTTCGACCGCGTCACTATCTGCTTTCGACGACATTGCTCGGGAGCGTCGCCTGCATTACGCCAGCCCATGCGCAGGACGCGCCGGGCGGCGAGACGGCGATCGAGGATGCGGCGCCGATTGTCGTCACCGGATCGCGCATCCAGAACCCCAATCTCGAGCAATCGAGCCCCGTCCAGGTCGTGGGCGAGAGTGAAATCGGGCTTCGTCAGGCGACCAATGCCGAGGAACTGATCGGCGATCTGCCCGGCGTGTCGCCGGGCGCCAACAGCGCGGTCAACAACGGCGGCGCGGGCTTCGCTTCGCTCAACCTGCGCGGCGTCGGCACCAACCGCAACCTCGTGCTGCTCGACGGAACGCGGCTCGTGCCCTCGTCGCTGCTCAGCGAGACCGACCTCAACATCATTCCCGTCGCGCTGATCGAGCGCGCCGAGATCGTGACCGGCGGCGCCTCGTCGGTCTATGGCGCCGACGCGATCGCCGGGGTCGCCAACTTCATCACCAAGCGCGACTTCGCGGGCGCCGAGCTCGCCAGCACGGTCGGCATCACCGAGCGCGGCGACGGTGCGCGCTATCGCTTCGACGTGACGGTCGGCGCCAATTTCGACGACGGCCGCGGCAATGCGGTGCTCAATGTCGGTTACCAGAAGGTCGAGCCGGTGCTCCAGGGCGGCCGCGCCGTTTCGCGCGACACCTATTTCCTCGACGGCAGCCTGGTCGGTTCGGGCACGACGACCCCGACGCGCATCAACAACCGCATCTACAACCCCGCCGACGGCGCGCTCCGCGACTATGTCGGGTCGCGCGACGCCTATAATTTCGCGCCCGACAATTATTTCCAGACCCCGCTCGAACGCTATAATATGTTCGGCGCGGCGCAGTATGAGGTCGCCGACGGGATCGAAATCTATGCCAAGGGTATGTTCACCCGCTCGAAGGTGCAGCTCAGTCTCGCCTCGTCGGGGATGTTCGGCGACACATGGCAACTGCCGCTCAACAATCCGTTCCTGCCCGATGCCGTGCGCTCGGAGGTTTGTGCGTCGAACGCGATCTCGGCCGCCGACTGCGCCGCCGCGGGCGCCGCGACCAGCCCGAACGATCCCGCGTATCGCGAGGTCGCGACGGTCATCAACCGCCGCTTCATCGAGGCGGGGCCGCGCATCCGCAACCTGACGACCAATCAGTTCCAGGTCTGGGCGGGCGTCCGCGGGTCGATCACCGATGCGATCGATTTCGACGTCTATGGCCTGCATGGCGAATCGGACCGCAAGAACAGCAATATCAATTGGGGGCTGAAATCGCGCGTGCAGCAGGCGCTGCGTGCCAACAGCGAGACCGAATGCGCCGATCCGTCGAACGGGTGCGTGCCGATCAATCTCTTCGGCGATGGCACCGATATTACGGACGAAGCGATCGCCTTCTTCAACCAGCCGGCCGGATCGACGGTGAGCACGCGCCTGTCGGTCGTCAGCGGCAGCATTTCGGGCGAGCTCGGCAATTTCCTCGCCGGAGAAACGCCGATCGGCTTCGCGCTGGGCGCCGAATATCGCAAATATGGCGCCGAGCAGGTCTCGGACGTCGCCTTCGGGACGCAGGACGAAGTGCTGGGCACCGGGGCGCCATCGCCGTCCTTCGCGGGCACTTATGACGTCAAGGAAATCTTCGGCGAACTGATCGTGCCGATCGTCGAGGATGTACCCGGCATCTACAGCCTGACCGCCGAAGCGGGTATCCGCCTGTCGGACTATTCGAACACGGGCACGAGCACAACCTGGAAGGCGGGCGGCACCTGGGAACCGTTCCGCGGCTACAAGATCCGCGGCATCTACCAGCATTCGGTGCGCTCGCCGAATATCTCGGAGCTCTTCACCCCGATCACCACGGGTCTCGCGAACCTCGCCGAAGATCCGTGCCAGGGATCGAGTCCGGTCGGCAACGCCGCGCTCACCGCGATCTGCATTGCGCAAGGCGCCCCCGCCGGCACGATCGGGAATATTCCGGCGCCTTCGTCGGGCCAGATCAACCAGACCGCGGGCGGCAACCCGAATCTCGACGTCGAAACCGCCGATTCCTACACGCTGGGGCTGGTCGTGACGCCGCCGCAGGTGCCCGGGCTCGCGATCACGGCGGACTATTATCATATCAAGATCACCGACGCGATCACGCTGCCGACGCCGAACGACGTCTTCGGCCCCTGCTTCGAGGAGGGCGATGCGGAAGCCTGCGCGCTGATCCGCCGCAACCCGCTCAACGGCTCGCTGAACGGCGGGGGCGATACGCCGGGCCAGATCGCGCTGCTCACGAATCAGGGGACGATCACCACATCCGGCGTCGATCTGCGCATCAACTATGGCCTGCCTACCGGCTTTGGGCGGCTCAACTTCGACCTTTCGGGCAATTGGACCGAACAGTCGAAGTTCAAGGCCTCGCCGACCAGCATCAACCGCGAATGCGTGGGCCAATATAGTTCGAACTGCGGCTTCTTTGCCGGCGAAATCACCCCGAAATACAGTTTCAACATGCGCGCGACGGCGCAGATCGACGATTTCGGCGACATCTCGCTGCTGTGGCGCTGGCTCGACGGGTCCGATTATGAGCGGATCCTGGACGCCGACGGGATCGAACCCGATTATCTGCATATCCCGAGCTACAGCTATTTCGACCTGACCTATCGCGCCAAGGTCGCCGACATCTTCACGCTCACGCTGTCGGTCCAGAACCTGCTCGACAAGGACCCGCCGCTCGTCAGCAACTATGTCGGCACGACGGCGCTCAACTCGGGGAACACCTATCCGACTACCTACGATGTTCTCGGGCGGCGTTACAGCCTGACCGCGAGCATGCGTTTTTAAGGGTCGCGCTTCCGGTGCCGGGGACCAGTCCCCCTCGGTGCCGGCCCGGTGTGCGGACGAAGGGTGGTGCCTTCGTCCGCGCATCACATCCGCCCTCGCCGCGCCTCTTCCGGCGGGTGAACGCACGATATCTGCGGCCGAACGTCGGTCGACAGCTTCCCGCCTTCCTGCGATAACCGCGCGATGAACCAGGTCGCGGCCTTTCCATCCACCGGCGTCTACGAAGTGGCCACGGCCGGCCGGCCGGGCAGCCTCGAACGCCAGCGGCGGCAAGCGATCCTCTGGCTTACCGGCGCCTTCTGGGGCCTGCACACGCTGGCGCTCTGGATCGCCGATCTGCTCGATCACCACCCGCATCTCCTGCGCGTAACCGCGGTGCGCTTGATGCTCATGGCGATCGGCCTCGCGCTTTGCTTCGGCATCCACATGATATTGCAGAAGCTGAGCCGGCGGGCCTGGCGCCAAAAGGCGCCGATCGTCTTTTTCGCCTCGCTCGTCGCGGCGGAATTCTTCGCCTGGTGCACCTATTTCGCCCTGGTCTATGCGAAGGGAGAGCCGGTCCAGCTTGCGATCGACGGTAGCGCGGTGATCCGCACCCTCGTTCCCTGGACCTGGTTCTTTCTGGCGTGGGTTGGGCTCTATCTGGCCGTTCAATATGGTTTCGAGGCGCGCGCGGAGGAACGGCGCTCGGCGCAGCTTCGCACGATGGCACAAGCGGCCAAGCTGCAGGCGCTCCATTACCAGATCAACCCGCATTTCCTGTTCAACAGTTTCAACGCGGTATCGGCGCTGATCCTCGACGGCCGCGCCGACGACGCCAATGCGATGGTCGAGCGGCTTGCGGGCTTTTTCCGTGTTAACCTTGCCACCAATCCCGACGTCGACATTTCGCTGGCCGAGGAGGTCGCGTTGCAGGCGACCTATCTGGAAATCGAGCGGACGCGCTATCCCGACCTCGAAATCCGGATCGACCTGCCGCCGGCGCTCGGACGCGCGGCGGTGCCGGCCTTCCTGTTGCAGCCGCTGGTCGAGAACGCGGTCAAGCACGGCGCCGGAACGGTCGGCGCCGGCGACGCGTGGATCGCGATCTCGGCGCGGGAGGAACCGGGCCGGCTGAAGGTCGTGGTCGAAAACAGCTGTTCGTCGGCCTCCGGGCGTGCGGGGGTTTGCGGCACGCATACCGGCCTCCGCAATGTTCGCGACCGGCTGTCCAACCGCTTTGGCGCCGATGCGAAATTGTCGATCGAGCGGCTGCCCGCATCCCGCTTTCGCGTGACGCTCGAATTGCCGCTGGGATATGCCCGATGACGATGCGGGTGCTGACCGTTGACGATGAACCGCTCGCGCTCCGGCGGCTCGAACTGATCCTCGCGAAGCTGCCCGACGTGGAGCATGTGGGGTCGGCGAGCGGTTGCCGCGAGGCGATCGCGAAGATCGCCGAGTTGACGCCCGATATCGTGCTGCTCGACATCAAGATGCGCGACGGAACGGGTTTCGACGTTCTGAACCAGCTCCCCGAGGATGGCGTCCCGGGGGTCATCTTCACGACGGCTTTCGACCACTTCGCCGTTCGCGCCTTCGAAGCCCATGCCATCGACTATATCCTCAAGCCGATCGAAATTTCGCGCCTGCGCGCGGCGATCGACCGGTCGCGCGACCGGCTCGCGGCGGACGATGCGCGCGAACAAATCGCCCAGATGCGCGCGGTGATCGACGATCTGCGCGCGGGCTATCACGAGCAGGGGATAAGGCAGCGCGACGACGAGCTGTGGCTGCGCGGGACCGCGGGTGCGCTGACCTGCATCCAGCGCGCCGATATCGACATGATCACCGCCGAGGATGATTATGTCCGGCTGCACACGGCGTCGGCTTCCTATCTGCTGCGCGGGTCGATCAGGGCGGCGCAGGCCGACCTCGACCTTCCCGAAGAGGAGTTCGTCCGCGTGCATCGCCGCGCGCTGCTGCGGCGAAGCGCGATCGCAAGCGTCCGGCGCTCGGCCGGGAAGGGCGTGCGGGTGATCCTCCGAAACGGCACCGACGTCGGCGCGGGGCGCGTCTACGCCAAAAAATTGCTCCGCTCGCTCCCCGCGGTCGGCTGACCTTCCGCTCCTTCCGGGGGAGGCGCGAAAAATAATCGCGGATCTGCATCCATCGATACGCGCCGCGCCGTCCAGTTCATGACCGGCGGCTGTGCCGGTCCGGGCGGCGGCTTCGCGCGGCGGCTGATCCGGCTCCCCGGTTCGGATCATCCCCGCCTTGCCGGAGGCCGCCGCCTGTGGTTTCACCATGCCGCGCGGCATGAAGGAGAGAGATGTTGGATCAGCTGATAACCGCCGCGGCACCCGCCGTCCCCGCCGCACCCGCCGCGGTTCCGCCCGCCGCGGTCAGCGTGCCCCTTCCCGGCGCCCAGTCGATCAGTCCCGCCGACGTTGCCGCCTATATCGATCCGCGCGACGTCGCCTCTTTCCTGCCCCCGCCGGCACCGACCACCGAGCTTGTCGCGGTCAGCGAGGGGTTTTTTCGTCTGCTCGAGAACATCACGATGGTCGCGCTGTTCGTCGTCGGCTTTTTCCTGCTTGCGCGATTGCTCCACGCGTGGATGCTTCACCGCTCGATCCGCCGCGCTCTCGATGCGAAATCGGATGCGGTCAGCCCGCTGATCGACAAGCTCAACAAGCCCTATGAGCATATCGGCGGCCAGAGTCCCGACACGCCGGGCGACGACCGCAACGCGCTGGTGCTGCTCGCGATCGGGCTGGCGATGGCCGGTTTCGGGCTGATCCAGGGGCATGAGCAATTGATCCGCACGTCGGCGGGCGCCGCGCTCTTTCCTGTCTTTGTCGGTATCGCCCTCCTCGTCCGCCGCCGCCTCGCGCGCGCCGCGGCTGCCGAGGAGCGCGCCGCTGCGTGATGGGGCACGCGCCGATGAGGATTGGGCTCTCAGCCAGCGTGTCGCGGGGGGCGATCGTGCCGCTTTCCAGCTCCTCGTGCTGCGGCACGAAGGGCGATTGCGCGCCTTTCTGTCCCGCGCCGCCGGGTGCGATGCCGACGATCTGGCGCAGGAAGCCTTCGTCCGCGCGTGGCAGCGTGCGGGCGAATATCGGGGGCAGGGGAGTTACGCGGCCTGGATCATGGGGATCGGCTGGCGGCTGTTTCTCGACCAGCGGCGCACCGCGCGCCGGCGCGAAGGGCTGGCCGCGGGCGAGGAGGCGGCGAGCGCGACCGATCCGCAGCCCGCAAGCGATGCCGCGATCGACGCCGATCGCCTGCTCGCCGCGCTGTCGCCGCAGGAACGCGCCGCGCTTACCCTCTGTTTCGGCCATGGCTGGTCGCATGGCGAGGCGGCGGCGATCATGGGGGTGCCGCTCGGCACGCTCAAATCGCTGGTCTTGCGCGGCCGCGCCAAGGCGCAGAAGATGATCGGCGAAGGAGCGGACCGATGACCCAGCCGGACGATCAGGCGATGGACGCGGCGCTCGCCGCGCTGCTGGCGCCGCCCGAGCGACCCGGCGACCGCGGCTTTGCGATCGGGGTCGAGCGCGCGATCGATGCGCAGGCGGCCTATGCACGCGCGCGGCGCCGCTTCTGGCGCAGCTTCGCGTTCGAGGCGCTCGCCGTGACCGCGCTGCTCGCGGCGCTGTGGCTCTTGTCGTCGGCGCCGTCGCTCGCCCCGCTTGCCGGCGGCGCCCATTGGGGCCTCGCGCCGCCCTTGCTGCTCATCCTGCTGCTGTGGTTTGGAACGCAGCGCTGGCGCCAGGCCTGACCGGCGCCAGCCGCCGGCTCAGGCGTCTTCCTCGCTGTCTTCGGTTTCGGTCGCGGCGGGCGCGACCGGGCGCGGCTTGCGCCCGCGCGGAGCCGCCGCCGAGATTGCGGGAGGTGCTGCCGGTTCCGTCGCCGCGGCGCCCTTGACCAGCGCGTCGAGCGAGCCGCCGTCAAAGCCCAGTTCCTTCATCAAGCTGTCGATGACGGGCGCCTGCGCGCGATAGGCGAGCGCGGCCGATACGGCGTTGCTGGCGAGGTTGCCCCCGTTGCCATTCGCGTCGCCGTTCGCACCGCCGTTCGTGGCGCCGCCGCCGGTCTGATTGATGCCGTCGACCTGGATGATCTTGATCGAATCGATCGCTTCCATCGGCTTCGCGGCTTCGCGCACGACCTCGGGCAGCACCTTGAGCAGCGCCATCTTGGTCTGAAGCGAGATCTGGTCCGACGAGAGCAGGTTCGCGGCCTCGTTGATAGCACGCTGACCCGCGGCTTCGACCTCGAAGCGGACGCGCGCGGCCTCGGCGCGCAGCTTCTCCGCCTCGGCCTGACCCTCGGCCTCGAGCCGGAGCGCCGCGGCGCGGTTCGCCGCGGCTTCCTTCTCGGCCTCGGCCTCGACCTTGACCGAAATCGCCTGCCGCTCGGCTTCCTTGGCGGCTTCGATCAGCTCGATGCGCTTCGACCGTTCGGCGACCTCGGTTTCGCGCGCGGTAGCGACCTGTTCCTCGGCCGCGACCGCGAGCGCGCGCGCGGCGTCGGCTTCGCCGCGCGCCTGACTTTCCTCGCGGCTCTTGTTCTGGATCAGAATCTGCTGTTCCTGTCGGGCGAGCTCGATCGCCTGTTCCTGCGCGATGCGCGCTTCCTCGATCGCGCGATCGGCCTCGATCTGCTTGGCATCGACCAGCTGCTTCGCCTGAATGCGGGCATTGTCCGCTTCTTGATTGCGCTGCGCCTGTTCGCGCGCGATTTCGGCCGCCTGTTCGGCGCGGCGAATTTCGATCTCACGCTCCTGGCTCAGCTTCGCGAATTCATTGTCGCGCGAGATTTCGAAGCTGCGCTTGTCGGCTTCCAGATTCTTCGTCTCGATCTGGACGCGCGTGTCCTGTTCGATGTCGTTGCGCGCCTTTTTGCGCAGTTCGATCTGCTCGGTCAGTTTGGTCAAACCCTCGGCGTCGAATGCGTTGTTGGCGTTGAAATGCTCGATCGACGTCTGGTCGAGCCCGGTCAGCGACACCGATTCGAGCTCGAGCCCGTTCATCGAGAGGTCGTTCGAGCTGACCTGCTGCACCTTTTGGACGAAGTCGGCACGCTGTTCGTGGAGCTGGTTCATCGTCATGCCCGCGGCGACCGAGCGCAGCGCGTCGACGAACTTGCCTTCGACGAGGTCTTTGAGGGCCTCGGGGTTCATCGTGCGCAGGCCGAGCGTCTGCGCCGCCATCGCGATCGATCCCGCGTCGGGACGGACGCGGACGTAGAATTCGGCCTTCACATCGATGCGCAGGCGATCGAGCGTGATCAGCGCGTCGACGTTCTTGCGCTCGACGGCGAGCCGGACGGTGTTCATATTGACCGGCATCGTTTCGTGCAGCACCGGCAGAACCAGCGCGCCGCCGTTCATGATGACGCGTTCGCCGCGAAATCCCGTGCGAACGAACGCAATTTCCTTGGTCGCGCGATGATAAAGCCGCGTAACGATCAATCCCAATATCAGGAGCGCGGCAAGTCCGATGCCGGCGTAAATAGCAATTTCTATCATGAACCCACCCGTTGCTGTCGATTCGCGCTTCCATGATTGGAAGCCCCCGCGTGGATATTAGGGTCAGTCGAGCCGGGGTAAATAGAAATCGCCGCGCGTGAAGCCTTTGAAGATGTCGCCTTCGCGTTTTACCAGAAGGACGCTCTCGCCGGTCTGGAAAATCTGGTCGGCGCTGTCGGGCTCGACCATGATCTGGTGCGGCTGACCATGCGGATCGGTGACGCGCGCGCGTGCGGGATGGCCGACGCGGGCGGTGCCGATGCTGATTTCGGCATAGAGGCCGACCAGATCTTCGCGTTCGATTGCGGTGGTTTCGAGCCCGGGGAGAATATGCGCGACAAGGCGTGCCGCGCCGCCCGCCACCGGGAGCGCCGCGACGGCGGTCAGCGGAACCATCAGCAGGTTTGTGCCGGGCTCGCCGGTCAGCGCGGTCATCAATTGCTGCAGCCCGAGCCCGAGTGCGCCAAACAGCGCAAGGAAAATCACGAGCCACATCAGGAAAGGCACGCGGCCGATCCCGGCCCAGGCGAGCAGCGTATCGGCAAAACCGACGTCGCCATCGGCATCGCCGTGCACGTCGGCGTCGATGTCGCCCGCGAGCCCAATGGCCTGTACCGCCCCGATCAAAAGCATCAGCAGCAGGGCCGCGCTGAAGACGATATTTTCGGGAGCGAGAAACTGGTCGAGCATCAAAGCCTATGTGACCGCGAGCGCGCCGCTTGGCAAGCGATGCCGCGGATTGACGCTATGCCGCGTCCTCGCCCTCGAGACCCTGATATTTGAGCTGGAGATAGCGTTCGCGCGTCGCCAGTTTGTCGAGCTCGCCCGCGGCGAGGCTGCGCGCGGCGCTGCCGATTTCGCCTTCGAGCATCTTGAGGCCGCCGACGAGCGTCTCGTCGGGGGTGCGGCCGGCGTGGGCTTCCTTGCGGAGGCCCGCGGGAATGCGCTGGTAACCCGCGACGAGCTCGGGCAAATCCTCGCCGACGAGCTTGCGGATATTTGCCGCCGCCGGGCTCGATGCGTCGAGCGTCTGGAGCTGCGGCGCGAGCAGGTCGAGCTGGACGCCGATGCCGTCGACGAGCTGGCGCGCCGGCGCGGGCAGCATCGGCCGCTGTGCCTCAAGCCAGATTTCGGTGCGGCCCGCGAGCTGTTTGAGATCGGCTTTGGGTAGATCCGCCTGCCGCGGTTCGGGGAAGGGCGGCCATTTGCCGAACAGCACCGCGACGCCGATCAACAGCACGAACAGCGCGAGCAAACCGATGAAACCGAGCGGCTGGATCAGCGCGCCGAACACCGCTGCGCCGATCAGCACGATCCCGCCCGCGATCAGCATCCGGCCGAGCTTCTTGTAGAGATGCTGGCGGCGCAGCGCGACGCTCTTGGTGCCGATCGGGCGGCGGCGCTCGCGCGACCGTTCGATCGCCGAAGCGGCGGTAATCCGGATCTTGTCGACTTCGCTCATGCTCATTATTTAGCCTTCGAGCGCGGCGAGCGGGCTGTCGGCGCCGCCGACGCTGGCCTGCGCCTGGCTCGCACCCTCGGCGCGCGCGATATAGCCCTTCGACTTCGCGACTTCGCCCTCGAGCGTGTTGACCGTCGTCTTCATGCTGTCGAGCGCTTTCAGCTTGAAGGTGTCGATCGCGTCCATCGTGTCATAGATATTCTGGAAGGCGCGCTGCAGCGTCTCCATCGGGATCGTGCTCGACGCCGCCTGCTCGTGGATCCGCGCGGTATTGTCCTTGAGCATCTTCGACGTGCCGTCGATGATGTTCGCCGTCGTCGTGTTTAGCGCGGTGATCTGTTCGAGCACCAGCTTCTGGTTCGTCATCGCCTGCGCCACGGTAATCGCGGTCTTCAATGCGCCGACGGTGGTCGTGCTCGCGCGGTCGACGCCCTTCACCAGCTCGACATTATTCTTTTTGACGAGGTCGAGCGCGAGATAGCCCTGCACCGTCACCGCCATCTGTGTGAGCAGGTCCTGCGTCCGCTGGCGCGCGTAGAAGAGCGCGTTCTCGCGAAGAATTTTCGCCTTCGCGGGGTCGACGCCGTCGAGTTCGTTCGCTTTCGCTTCCAATTTCTCGTCGAGCGTCTGGGCGATGTGGACCATCTGCTCGAGCTTGCCCATCGATTCCCACATCTTGCGCCGTTCGACGTCGATCGCCGCATTATCCATCAGCAGTTCGTCCTTGCCGTTGGAAAGCGCGGTCAGGATGCCGCCGATATGCGTCTGCGCGCTGCGGTATTGCGCGAAATAATTGTTGATTTTGCCGCCGAAGATCTTGTCGAGAAAGCCGCGCTTCGAGATGAGCTTGCCGTTCGCCGACGGGTCGAGCCGCTCGACCGTCGTGCGCAGCTCGATGAGGTTCTGGCCGATGTCGGTGTCGCGGTCCATCGCGCGGATCGGGCGGTCGAGGAAACGGTTCGAATGGCTCGCCGCCTCCAGCATCTCCTTGCGGCCCATATTGGTGATCTGGTCGACCTTTTGCCCGAAGGCGGGAGAATTGACGTCCTGCGCGACGAGATCGTCGATAAAGCCGTCGACGCGCTCGCCGAGCTTCGATTTCTGTTCGGTCGACAGCGGGACGAGGCCCGCGGCCTTTTCGGGCGAAACCGACGGTACGGGGTCGGGCGGGGTCAGCTTCAGCTCGTCGGTTGCGGTCGCCGTCGCGGTCACTTCGCTCATTCGTCTTCCTTCCAGCCCCTTACCACTTGCCTATATGGCACGCGGTCCTGTGTTATTCAAGCACTACACCCTTGCCCGCCTTCAGCCCCGGGGCGATCCACGCGGAGAGGATCAGCTGCGCCATATGATAGACGAGGATCGGAACGAGCACCATGCCGGCGATGGCGGGCGGGAACAGCGTCGCGGCGAGCGGCGCGCCGACCGCGATGCTTTTCTGAGCGCCCGAAAAGAGCAGCGTGATGCGGTCGGCGCGCGCTAGCTTCAGCAGCCCGCCGAGCGCCCAGGCGCCGCCGAAGGATAGCGCGAGCAGCACCGCCACGGCGGCGAGAACGACCGCGATCTCACGCCCGTCGAGCAGGCCCCAGATGCCGGCGACGACCGCAGCGGAAAAGGCGACATAGACGGCGATCGCGATCGCGGCGCGGTCCATGAAGGTCGCGAGGCCGCGGTGCGCAAGTACCCACGGGCGCAGCCAGCGCTGGACGAGCTGTCCGGCGACGAAAGGCAAGAGCAGGATCGAGACGATGCGCAGCACCGCCTCGCCATGGATCTCGCCCGCGCTGCCCGCGAGCAACGCGAAGAGCAAAGGCGAAAGCGCGACCCCGCTGAGGTTGAGCAGCGCCGCGGCGACGACGCTCGCGGCGACATTGCCGCCCGCGAGGCTCGACGCCGCGGTTGCAGACTGGACGGTCGAGGGCAGGATGCCGAGGAAGAGGAAGCCGAGCGCGAGCGTCGCAGGGAGGAGCGGCGCGGTCGTCGCCTGCGCCGCAAGGCCGAGCAGCGCCATGCCGCCGAAGCAAAAGGCGAGCGCGCTCCCCTGCAGTTTCCAGTTGCGGATACCGTGAAGCACTTCCTCGCGTGGCAGGCGCACGCCGTTGAGGAAGAAGAGAAAGATGATCGCGGCGGTCGACAGCCCTCCCGCAATCGGCACCGCCGCGCCGCGCACCGGAAGCAGACTGGCGAGAAGGATCGTCGCGAGCAGCACGGGGACGAAGCGGTCGGGGAAGATGCGGGACAGCATTGGGATAAGCGATGGCGGTCTTGCGCAACGTTGGCAAGGCGAACGATCCTCCCTGCCGCGAAGCGGTAGGGAGGGGGACGGCTCGCGAAGCGAGTGGTGGAGGGGCCGCGACGTCGCGCCCTAAGCCCTTCCGTCAGCGCTTCGCGCTGCCACCTCCCCATGGCTTCGCCACAGGGAGGATTGGATGTGGCGCGAACTCGGCTAAACAGCCGCATGGTCCATATCCTCATCCTCGCCGCTTTACCCGAAGAGGCCGACGCGCTCTTTCCCGGCACCGCCGCCCGCGCTGCGGGGCCGTTCGCCGAGCGGCGACTGAGGGTCCGCGACCATGATCTCGTCATCGCGACCTGCGGGCTCGGCAAGGTCAACGCCGCGCTTTGTGCCGGGGCGCTCGCGGGTGATGCCGACCTGCTGCTGATGACCGGTACCTGCGGCTCGCTCGGCGCCGCGCCGGGCGCCTACTGGATCGCCGAGGCGCTGCAGCATGATTATGGCGCGAACCAGCCCGGCCTGTTTCGCCGTTATCGCGCCGGCGAATGGCCGATCGGCGAAGCGGGCCCAGAAGCAGGGGAGGCGCATTTCTCGGCGATGCCCGACCCGGGACTCGGCCTGCCGCATGCGCGGATCGCGAGCGGCGACAGCTTCGTCGCCTGTCCCGACGCGGCGGCCGACCTGGCAGCGCTCGGCGCGACGCTCGTCGATATGGAGGTCGGCGCGGTGGCGCAGGTTGCGGCAAGGCTCGGGCTTCCGTGGGCCGCGATCAAGGCCGTGACCGACGAGGCGAACGATGACAGCGCGGGCGATTTTCATGCCAACCTCGTCCGCTCGGCACGCACCGCGGCGCACGAGGTCGAGCGGCTGATCGCGATGATCTGAACCGTTCCGCGCGACCCCCGGCTGTGGTAAGCTGGCGCCACAACGACCGAGGAGAGACTCGCGATGCGATACCGGTCTTCATTCGCCATGCTCGCCGCCTGTGCGGTCTTCGCTGCGCCGACCTTCGCGGCGGGAAGCGGCGGGAGCGGAAGCAGCGCGCCGCCCAGCCAGAGCAGTTACGACCCGACGGTCGATTACCAGAAGGGCGCCGATGCCTTTGCCTCGGGCCAATATGTGGAAGCGGCGAAAGCGTTCAAAAAGGTCGTGTCGGCGGTGCCCAAGAATCCGCAGGCCAATTATCTGCTCGGCGCGAGCTATATGGCGCAGGGCGAATTTTCGCGCGCCGTGAAGCCGCTCGAAGCCGCGGTGCGCTACGACGAGAAGATGGTCGATGCCCGCCGCGACCTTGGCATCACGCAGGCGAAGCTCGGCAAGGCCGACAAGGCGGATGCGCAATTGGGCGCGCTGAAGGCGATGCAGGAAGCCTGTGCGGGGACGTGCGCCGACGCGGCGAAGCTGACCGATGCGATCGCCAAGCTCGAGGCGGCGGTGGCCGCCGGGCCGCAGGCGCGGAGC
This sequence comes from Sphingopyxis sp., assembly GCF_035686825.1. GTDB lineage: Bacteria > Pseudomonadota > Alphaproteobacteria > Sphingomonadales > Sphingomonadaceae > Sphingopyxis. Next base: position 523,732 of record NZ_DASRYZ010000002.1, read on the forward strand.
GCGGTCGAGCCCGAGGTGCGACTGGCCGCGGCCGAAACGCTCGACGCGACCTACGTCGCCGCGGTCGGCCTGATCAACGAACATCGCTACGAGGCGGCGATCGCCAAACTCGATGCGGCGTTGTGGGCGGCGGGGCCGCATCCCGATATACTCACCTACCTCGGCTTCGCGAACCGCAAGCTCAAAAATTATGACGCCGCCGAAACCTATTATCGCGAGGCGCTCGCCATTGCGCCCGCGCATCGCGGCGCGCTCGAATATTATGGCGAGCTGAAACTCGAACGCGGCGACGTCGGGGGGGCGAAGGCGCATCTGGCGAAGCTCGAGGCGATTTGCGGCTTCGGCTGCCACGAGGTCGACGAGCTTCGGCGCTGGATCGCGGCGGGGCGCTCATCCGCAAGCTGATCGCGCTCGCCGCGCTGCTCCTCGGCGCTGCCGCGGCGCCGGGCACCGCGCCGCGGGCGTTCGAGCAGTTGCGCTGGACCGCGCCGGGGGCCGAGCGGGCGTTGCTGTCGGAACAGCCCGCGACCTGCATGGCCGGCGACGATGATATGATCCGCGGCGGCGGGGCGCTGTTCGCGACCCCGACCTTGCTCGGCGGGCAGGCCGCGAAGGCGGGCCTCAGCTGCGCGAGCTGCCATATCAACGGGCGCGACAACCCGCATTTCCTGCTCGCGGGTGTCTCGGCGGGGCCGGGGACCGCCGATGTGACCAACAGCTTCTTCAGCGCGGCGCGCGGCAATGCCCTCTTCGATCCGGTCGCAATCCCCGATCTGGCGAGGCCGGGGAAGGTATCGCGCGACCCCGAAACGCGCGCGCTCGAAACCTTTATCCGCAATCTGATCGTCGAGGAATTCGGCGGGCAGGAGCCGACGCCCGCGATGCTCGATGCGCTTGCCGCCTATGTCCGCCGGATTCGGCCTTGCCCGGGCGAGCCGCGGGTCGTGCGGCGGCTGGACGATCAGCTGGCGGCGATTGCCGACGGCGCCGCGGGCGCGCGGCTGATGGCGCGGCGCGGCGATCGGCAAGGCGTGCAGCTATCGATCGCCGCGATGCGCTATCAGTTAGGGCTTGTCGCGGAGCGTTATGCGGGGTCGGTTTTTGCCCGCGACCGCGCGGCTTTGCTCGCGATGTCGCGCGAATTGCAGTCGATCGGCGAGATCGCCGACCCCCGTGAGACTCGGCCGGCCCTCGACCGCTGGAAGCGCGATTTCGACGCGGGGCTGGCGCGGCGCCTGCGCGGCGCCGAAGTGCGCTCGCTCTACGATCCGAAGCGTCTCGACCGCACGCTTCGGTAGTTCGAGCGCTATCGGCAATCATGTTGCGCCGCAGCACCACTTCTGTTAGGGGCGCGGCGTTTCGCGGCGCTCCGGGCGCTGCCCCCTTCCATCAAGGCTCAAATCCGCATGTCTCTGCGCAATATCGCCATTATTGCCCACGTCGATCATGGCAAGACCACGCTCGTCGACCAGCTCTTCCGCCAATCGGGCACTTTCCGCGACAACCAGCGTGTCGAAGAAAGAGCCATGGATTCCAATGACTTGGAAAAGGAACGCGGGATCACGATCCTGGCGAAGTGCACCAGCGTCGAGTGGGGCGAAGGCGCCGACCAGACGCGGATCAACATCGTCGACACCCCGGGTCACGCCGACTTCGGCGGCGAGGTCGAGCGCATTCTGAGCATGGTCGACGGCGTCATCCTGCTCGTCGACGCGGCCGAAGGGCCGATGCCGCAGACCAAGTTCGTCACCGGCAAGGCGCTCGCGCTGGGCCTCAAGCCGATCGTCGTCGTCAACAAGATCGACCGCAGCGACGCGCGCGCCGCCGAAGTGCTCGACGAAGTGTTCGAGCTGTTCCTTGCATTGGAGGCCAATGACGAACAGCTCGACTTCCCGATCCTCTACGCCTCGGGCCGCGGCGGCTATGCCTCCGAAAGCGCCGATGCGCGCGAAGGCACGCTCGAGCCGCTGTTCAAGACGATCGTATCGCACGTGCCCACCCCGGGCCTGCCTGAAGACGCGCCCTTCACCTTCCTTGCGACCTTGCTCGACCGCGATAACTTCATCGGCCGCATCCTGACCGGACGCGTCCAGTCGGGCACGGTCAAGGTCAACCAGCCGATCCATGCGCTCGACGCCGACGGCAAGGTCATCGAAGCCGGCCGCGCGTCGAAGCTGCTTGCCTTCCGCGGGCTCGACCGCGTGCCGGTCGACGAGGCGAAGGCGGGCGACATCGTCGCGATCGCGGGCCTGACCAACGCGACCGTCGCGAACACGATCGCCGACACCAGCGTCAGCGAACCGATCGCCGCGCAGCCGATCGACCCGCCGACGCTGTCGATGCGCTTTGCGGTCAACGACAGCCCGATGGCGGGCCGCGAGGGCAGCAAGGTGACGAGCCGCATGATCCGGGATCGCCTGATGCGCGAAGCCGAAACCAATGTCGCGATCCGCATCACCGAAAGCGCCGACAAGGACAGCTTCGACGTCGCGGGCCGCGGCGAGCTTCAGCTCGGCGTGCTCATCGAAACGATGCGCCGCGAAGGCTTCGAACTCGGCATCAGCCGCCCCAAGGTTCTCTATGGCGAGGACGAGGCCGGCAAGCGCACCGAACCCTATGAAACCGTCGTCATCGACGTCGACGACGAACATAGCGGCACGGTCGTCGAGAAGATGCAGATCCGCAAAGCCGACCTCACCGACATGCGCCCGTCGGGCGGCGGCAAGACGCGCATCACCTTCAGCGGCCCGTCGCGCGGCCTGATCGGCTATCATGGCGAATTCCTGTCCGACACGCGCGGCACCGGGATCATGAACCGCCTGTTCGAGAAATATGGCCCGTACAAGGGCGTGATCGAAGGCCGCAAGAATGGCGTCCTGATCTCGAACGGCAATGGCGAAGCCGTCGCCTATGCGCTCGGCCCCTTGGAAGAGCGCGGCATCCTCTTCGTCTCGCCCGGCGAGGCGCTCTATGAGGGGATGATCATCGGCGAGAATGCCAAGCCCGACGACCTCGAAGTCAACCCGATGAAGTCGAAGCAGCTCACGAACTTCCGTTCGACGGGCAAGGACGACGCGATCCGCCTCACCCCGCCGAAGCGCATGACGCTCGAACAGGCGATCGCCTATATCGACGACGACGAGATGGTCGAAGTGACCCCGAAGAATATCCGCATCCGCAAGGCGCTGCTCGACCCGCACGAGCGGAAGAAAGCGTCGCGGAAAAAAGAGGCGGCGTAAAACCCAAGCCCTCTCCTTCAGGGGAGGGCTGCGAGACTTGGGAGCTTGCTCCCTAGTCGCAGCGGGTGGGGTTCCGCAGCCTTGCGCTACGCTGATAGACCCCACCCCAACCCCTCCCCTGAAGGGGAGGGGCTTAGTCGGGAGATGCGCCGTGGCCCGCCTGATCCTGTTCAACAAGCCGTGGGGCGTGCTGTCGCAATTCACCGACAAGGGCATGACCGCGCCCGGAGCGGGGAGCGATGGCGGCCCGCGCGCGACGCTGTCCGACTATATCGACGTGCCCGGCGTCTATCCGGCGGGGCGGCTCGACCGCGATAGCGAGGGCCTGCTGATCCTGACCGATGACGGCGCGCTGCAGGCGCGGATTTCGTCGCCGAAGCACAAGATGCCCAAAACCTATCTGGCGCAGGTCGAGGGCGATCCCGACGCCGCCGCGCTCGACGCGCTGCGCCGCGGCGTCACGCTGAACGACGGCCCGACCCGCCCCGCGACCGTCCGCCGCATCGACCCGCCGATGCTCTGGGACCGCGACCCGCCGGTGCGCTACCGCAAGAGCGTGCCCGACTCATGGCTCGAACTGACGATCACCGAAGGCCGCAACCGCCAGGCCCGCCGCATGACGGCGGCGGTCGGCTATCCGACGCTGCGGCTGGTCCGCTGGCGGATCGGGGGGTGGGAGATTGGGGATTTGGGGCTGGGGGAGTGGCGCGAGGTTGGATGAAGGGCCGGCCATCGTAATCGATAGGGATTGTGGGCATATGAACACAAGTCTCGAAGATTGATGCGTGGTCGCCGAACGAGTTCAGAGCACGCTGTTCACTGTAGCCCGTGTAGCTGGCAGTCACATAGCTTGCACGACGATGAAGATTCGGAGCAATTTCTGTTCTGAAATCTCGAATATCTAGGTTAAACTTCGAATAGAGAGTCCGGACTAGATTGTGGGGCGGGGATGACGACAAGGCATTGGGTGGGGAGTTTGAAAGGCGCTCGTTTCGGGCCGCTCTATTGGGCTGAACCCGAGACAGGCGAAGGCGTATTGTCGGCAACAGTGGGTGACAATCAGGTCTTCTCGTTTGCGACCGTGCGCGATCCGGCAGTGCCGAATAAGATCAACCTTTATGCTGAAAAGCCGGACGAAGAGGGAAAACGAGCGTTTCTCGGAAGTCTGACTTTCGACCACGCTACGGACATCGGCTGTAGTGGGACTTGGGAATGGATCGACCGGTCGAAGGGCATCTTCGATCTCGGCATTCCCACTCGGGTAAGTGTGCCTTCAGACACGCCGGGACAGGCTTTGTCCTTGAAGCTTTGGAACAAGGATATCCCGCTCGGCGCGATTACGCTTTATCGGAGCGATCTGGCGCGGTTGATCGCTGAACTCGAAAGCTTTGTGCCCGAAGAGGCGTCCACGATCATTCGCGCTACCGAAGGCGGGCAGATCATCATCCAAACCGCTGCTGATTATCTAGCACGAGGCGACCTCCCCGATGTGCTCAAGCATATCTCGATCAGCCGAGAAGAAACTGTAGCCGCAGGCTTTAAGAAGATTGTCACCGTCAATCTTGATGACAGCGATGGTAATAGCATCACTGTCTCATCACCGGACGAACTGTGGACCAGCGCCGTATCGCAGCGAGTAGCAGGCTTCATGGGGCAATTCACCAGTGTCTTCACCGGCCTCCTCCGTAAGCACGGGCTCGACTTCAATGCCATTCTGCTGGTTATGGTCGTGATCGCTCTTCCCGATTACTCCCTAAACGAGCGGATTGGAATCTTCGCGGGACTAATCCTCATCGCCTTGTTGATTGCACGCTACCATAAGTTCATCCGCTTAGCGCGTGTCTACCTCGACCCGGATCGTACCAAGCGACCCTTTTCGAAAGAGGCCCCAAGCGCCATCCTCGCACTGGTCGTAGCAGCCGTAGCCGCAATTTTCAGTGCTCTCCCGCAGATCTTTGAGTTCCTGCAGCGAGTTTTGAAGTGGTTCCTTTGACCGTTCGAGCCTCTGCATTCTGTCATCAAAGGTTACGGCGCACTTGTGATGGCGCCGCATTGAAGGCCCACGATCGCGCGCATCCATGCCTGGCAATTGTCCGAACAAACTAGTGACTGACTGTGGACTTCTACAAATCTTTTGTGTTGAGACGCTTCCGAGAGAAGATTCCTAACAACTGATATTGCGTAAAGGAGCGCCTCATCATTCTGATAGTTTTGACGAACAAAAATTGGACGTTTTCAGATCAACGTCTGTTTTGTAGTGCTACCAGCACTAGGTCAGCCGCTCTGCCCAAATCTCGCACGATAAGGCTGCCCTTCAGCCGCACCGAGGTAATTCCCAACCTCTCTAGCTTATCATTGATCGCCTCATCTTTTTGACGCCGCTTTCCACGATGGAAGTTCCTGCCGTCGCAGAACACTGCGACCCGCTCATGGGAGAAATACATATCTGCCTCGCTAACTAGCCCGCGTGAGTAGCGGAAGTCGAGATCGCCCCAAAGATGGTAGAGAGAGGGGAATGTTGAGCCGTCGTCCATAATCAACATCTGCAGTTGGGGATGTAGTTCACGACGCGCCAATTCCTGAAGTAAGAACAGCTCGATTGGCGAATGTGCGCCCCAAACGCGGCGGGCTTCAATCCTGCGGAACGGCTTGAACAATAGATCGCGGCGGTGCCGGATGTAACGCTCGCGCGCGCGCTCGGGCAGGCCAATGTCCGGTGCAAGCACATCATCAGCATCGTATTCTGTTGCTAGGTAATAAGCATCTACAACTATGCCGATCTCGTCCAGGAAGCCCCTGCCCTCGACTAATTCGGGCGTTTTCATCCCGTAGAGCCCCCACTCGCCTGTGAACGGGTTGAAGTCGGTATAAAATGCTTCTGACTCGCGCGCGGCCGCGGAAATGTCGAGATGCGCGGCCGTCTCAATGTCCACGACTTCCAATTCGCCCCTTTTCGAAGCGGGCAAAAGCGTAATTGCAAAAGGGGTCGTAAGCAGGTGGCCGTCGAGCTCGCCAATCGCAACTAAACTTGCGACCACCGAAACCGCTTGAAAGCGTGTCCCCTGCGCGCGAAACATCGCAACCTCTCCCTCGGTCGGCAAATCCGTAAGTGTTCCGCCGGCAGCTTCGAACATCGCCCTCGTCGTTGGCTGAATGCCGCCGAGGTCGGCGGTTGAGGCTCGGACTAGATCGGGCACGGACGACCAGTCGACGGCGTATGGAAGCGGTCGCCTCGTGCAATAGCTATCGTCCGATGTGAGTAGGAGAGGTCGGTTTTCAATCATGCCGTTCCGATTGCCACGGTCCACTTGGCGCGGCAATCCGAGTAAGGCAGGAACAAACCATAAACAAACCTCTTTCCTACATTATCCCTCTAGGTCATATCCTGTCCGGTTTGACCAACAGGAGGGCTTATCATGCAGAACCGCACCCCCATCGCGAAGGAGGCACGGCCGCCGCTTCCCGACTTCACGCCGGTGCCGCGCAAGTACCGGCACGACGGGTGGACGCCCGAGCGGCAGCGGGCGTTTATTGCGGCGCTCGCCGATACGGGGTCGGTCCGCCGCGCTGCCGCGATGGTCAATATGGCGCAGACGAATTGCTATACGCTGCGGCGCGCGGACGGGGCGGAGAGCTTTCGGCGGGCGTGGGAGGCGGCGCTCGATTTCGGGGTCGCGCGGCTGAAGGATATCGCGTTCGAGCGCGCGATCGACGGCTATCTGGTGCCCGTCTTTGTCGCGGGCAAGCTGATGGGGTTCCGGCGCAAGCATAATGACGCGCTGCTGATGTTCTGCTTGCGCCATTATGGGCAGGATGCGGGCGGCAAGCGGACGACGATCAACTATTTCTCGACGCGCGCCAGTGCAGGGGCGGGCGCTGCGGTTGCGGGGAGCGGCGGCGGTGAGGGAGCGGGCGGCTCGGCGGGAGCGGCGGCGGGTGCGGTCGCCGAGGCCTCGACGACGACGGTGCGGACGGTGATCCATGGTGGTGCTGCGGCGGGGGCGGGCGATGCGGCCGGGACGCAGGATGCGGCGGCGGGGCTGATCGAGGGGTTCGAGGGGGCGGCGCTCGATGCACAGGCCGAGGCCGAGATCGGGGCGGCGCTGCTCGCGCTCGCCGCGCGGCAGCGCGCGCTCTATGCCGCGACGGCGGAGGGCGGGCCCGATGCGATCGACGCGCAGCTCGATGATCCGGGGATCGGGCTGGTGCCGATGGACGGGATGGGCATTCCCTTTTTCGGGCCGCTGCAGGCCTATGAGGGGCTGGCCGATGCCGAGCCGGTGCAGCGCTTCGCGGGCGAGGCCGACTGGGTCGAAGCGGGCGGCGATATTCCCGAGAAATATCGCGAATGGATCGAGGCGGCCGAGGCGCGCGGCGAGCGGGTGCCGGCGGTGCCGCTGGCGGGCCCGATGCCGACGGGGGCGGATGACGGCGTGGCCGCGGTGCGGAAGCGGCCTTCGTGGCGGCAGGCGCGGAAGGCGAAGGCGGCGAAGGGGGATGGAGCGGCGGAATGATCCTCCCTGTCGCGGAGCGATGGGGAGGGGGACCGTCGCCGCAGGCGATGGTGGGGGGCGGCGGCGGTGCGCTATCGGCCCCTCCGTCAGCGCTCCGCGCTGCCACCTCCCCATCGCTTCGCGACAGGGAGGATTGCTCAGGCGGTGGCCGCTGCCGGTTCGACGGGGCGCTTCTGCGCGCCCAGGCGCGGGATCAGCAGCAGGACGCCGCCCGCGACCAGCACGAGGTTGACGATCCACGCCATCGGGTCGGCGGCGGCGAGGCCGTCGCGCAAGCCGAGGTGGACCGCGACCGCGAGCAGGGTGAGCGCGCCGGTGGCGAGGCGGCCGATGCGCGAGAGGCTTTCGGTCGAAAGGCGGATTGCGGCGAGGAGGAAGAGGAGGCTGACGACGAGCCACGCGCCGATCGCGACGGGGGTGCTGATGGCGGCGAGGCCGGCGACGGCGGCGGCGGCCATGCCGGCGGGCTGGCCCCAGACGGTCGCGGCCCAGGCGCGTTCCCAGCGCGGCGCGGGGCGGCCCTTGTCGCGGCGGCGCGCGAGCCAGATGTTGACCCCGCTCGCGGCGAGATACGTCAGCGCGAGGCCGAGCGCGAAATAGATGATCTTGACGATTCCGCCGCCGAACCAGCCGAAATGGAGCTGGCCCATGCCGCCGAGCAGATCCTCGCCGAGATTATTGTCCGCCGCCTTTTGCGCATTGTAGATGCTCGCGTCGCGGCGGAAGGCATAGCTGTCGGTGCCCGCCATGCGATCGGGCTGCTTGACGTTGAAGAGCGCGGCGCCGCCCCGCTCGGTCGGATGCTCGGTGAAGATATAGGTGATGCGGCCGCCGTCCTGCGGCAGCTTGGCATACATGGGGCGAAGGTCGAGCACCGGCGCGGGGCGCGGGTCGTCGACCGGCGGCGGCGGGAAGAAGAGCGCATAGACCTTGTTCGCGTCGCCGTTGAACATCGCCATGCCGAGCACCCCGACGATGATCGTCGTGAGCCCGAGGAAGGCGCCGGTGAGCGAGATGAAGATGTGGAAGGGCAGCGCCCAGACGCCGAGCCGGTTGTGGAGGTCGGCCTCCTGCAGCCGCTTCGACCCGCCGAGCCGCAGGTGGAAGGCGTCGCGGAAGATGCGCGGGTGCGCGAGGATGCCCGAGATGAGCGAGGAGAGCAAAGCGACCCCGATCAGCCCGACGAGGAAGATGCCCCAGGTGACGGGGAGGTGGAGGTTGATGTGGAGGCGCGTGATGAATTCGGTCCAGGCGAAATCCTGCCCCGGCGCGATCTTGCCCGCCGCGTCGGCGAGAAATTCGCGGTCGGTATCGGCGTCGACGTGGAGGAGGAGGCGCGGGAAATCGGCCGAGGGGAGCGTGATATAGACATGCTCGACCCCCGCGCCGCCCGCGGCGATCGCGCCCGCGAAGGCGGTCTGCACCGCGTCGGGAGAGGCTTCGGTGATGTGGGGCCCCGCCGCGCTTTCCCAGCGCTGGAATTCATGCGCGAAGACCGCGATGCTGCCCGAGAGGCAGATGAGATAGATAAGCGCGGCGAAGGCGAGACCGAGGCTGCTGTGGCCGCGGAGCACCGCGCGGACGAAGCCCGCGGGGATGCGCGACATCAGATCCTTTTTCTTCGCGGGTTTCGGGGGCTTGGTGGCGGTGGTCATGCGAAGCCCTTCACGATGGCGGCGGTGAAGCTGACGATGGCGACGCCGGTGAGGACGGCGGTCGCGCGGAGGATGCGGTTGTCGGCGAGGGTCCACGCCATGCAGCCGCCCCAGATCACGGGGACGATCATCCCGCCGACGACGAGCCGCGTCTGCTGTTCGCCGGGGACGAGCGCGGCATATGCGATGCCGACGCCCATCGCGGCGATCATGCCGATCGGGCCCGCGAGCAGCCAGCGCAACGTCTCGCGCCATTTGGTCGTCGCGCGGTCGGAGGGTTCGGGGGCGAGGCTTTCGCGCGCGGCGCGCGCCTTCGCCTGCCGGACGCTGTAGTTCGCCGCGACGATAGCGAGTGCGGCGGTGGAGACGATCGCGAGCGCGATGAAGGGCCCGCGCGCGGGGCCGAGGAGCCAGGCGGGGAGGATGGTCGCGGCGGCGATGAGCAGCCAGCCGGCGGCAACGAGCCCGGTCTGCTGCGTCTTGCCCTGCCACGAACGGCGGAGCAGCCACGCGCCCGCGCCCGCCGCGACGGCGATCAGCAGCGACGGCAAAAGCGCCGGCGTGTCTTCCATATGTCCCCCTATTCTCGTCCTGCCTCACTATTGACACGCATTCGCAATATCAATAGCGGGCCCTTCGATAGCTAAGCGGGGAGCTAAAGACAATGACCAACTATGCGCGGCCGGTGCTGGCCCTGATGCTTGCGGGCGCGGCGATGCCCGTCCATGCCGAAGAGGCGGCGATGACGGCGGCGGCAGGTGCCGATGCGGGCGAAAGCAACGAAATCGTCGTCACGGGCATGAAGTTCGAGCGGACGTTGCAGGACACGCCCGAGAGCGTGAAGGTGTTCACCGCCGAAGAGATCGACCGGCAGAATCTGGTCAATGTCTATGACCTGATCGACCGCACGGCGAACCTTTCCTCCTCCTTCGCCGAATCGGGTTTCAACATCCGCGGCATTTCGAACAATAATGTCTCGGGCTATGGCTTCGGCGACCTTGCGACCATCTATCTCGACGGATCGCCGCTGCCGGGCGAGGCGGCGGGCGGCGGGCCGCTCGACCTCTGGGACCTCGAGCAGGTCGAAATCCTGCGCGGGCCGCAATCGACCTTGCAGGGGCGCAACGCGCTCGCGGGCGCGATCATCCTCAAGACCGCCGACCCGAGCTTCGACTGGCGCGGCAAGGCGCGCGCGATGATCACCGATGCGAACGGCGAATATCGCCTTGCCGCCGCGGTCGGCGGGCCGATCGTCGACGATGTGCTGGCGTTCCGCGTCGCGGGCGAGATCGCACGCGGCGACGGACTGGTCACCAACCGGCTGAACGGCGGCAATTACGACAAGACGAACAGCGAGGTTCTGCGCACCAAGCTGCTCTTCACCCCGGCGGGCGCCGACGGGCTGCAGGTCAAGCTCTCCTATCTTTACGACCGGCATTTCGGCAACAAGGGGCGCGGCTATGTCTTCAGCGACGTGCCCGACGCTTTCGACAATCGTTTCGTCGAGGCGAACCGGCCGACCTTCACGCGGACGAGCACCGACCTGTTCACCGCCGACCTGTCGTTGCCGCTCGGCCAGGTCTTCACCCTGTCGTCGGTAAGCACCTATAATCACCTCAAGACCTTTTCGACCTATGATGGCGAGCTGCGCGCCGAGGACGAGGCCTATGGCGATTTCGCGACCAACCAGAAGAGCTTCAGCCAGGAGGTGCGGCTGAATTTCGACACCGGGCCGCTGCAGGGGCTGATCGGCGGCTATTATTCGCGGTTGAAGAACCCGCGGTCGGATTCGAACAGCACGTTCAGCCTCGACCCCGACGCCGACCTGGGGCTGACGCCGCAGGTCGCGGCGATCCTCCAGAGCCAGTTCGGACTGCCCGCCGATCAGGCGCTTTTCCTCGCGCAGCAGGCGCGCCAGCTCTATCCGCCGCGCATCTTCATCGCGTCGGACCAGCGCTATGCGATCGACGTCGAGACGATGGCGCTGTTCGGCGACGCGAGCTTCGAGGTCGCGCCGGGGCTGAAGCTGCTCGCGGGCTTCCGCTACGATCATGAGCGGCAGAAGGTGGCGAACGACAATGTCGTCGTGCTCAACACCGTGCTGCCCGACCCCGCCGACTATGCGTCCGATCCGCTGCTCGCGGGGATTATCCAGACGGTGAACGGCGTGCTGCAGCAGCAGGTCGACAATGCGAACAGCAGCGGCCCCCAGTCGACGACGACCTATAAGGCGTTTCTGCCCAAGGGCGGAGTGTCGTGGGAGGTCGCGCCCGACAAGATATTGAGCGCGATCGTCCAGCGCGGCTATCGTTCGGGCGGCAGCGGGGTGAACCCCGGCCGTGCGACGACGCATGTCTATGACCCCGAATATACGTGGAATTACGAGCTGTCGCTGCGCACCCAATGGCTCGACCGGCGGCTGACCTTCAACGCCAACGCCTTCTACATCGACTGGAAGGACCAGCAGGTTTACGTCCAGCTTTCCGACAATGTCTATGATTACGAGACGCAGAATGCGGGCAGCTCGCGCGTCTGGGGTTTCGAGGTCGAGAGCGATTTCGACGTCACCGAGCGGCTGAACATCTATGGCTCGGTCGGCTATGCGAACAGCAAGTTCCTCGATTTCCAGACGAGCAACGGTCAGGTGCTCGACCTGTCGGGCTTCGAATTCGCCAATGCGCCGCGCTGGACCTGGGCCGCGGGCTTCGACTGGCGCCACCCGTCGGGGTTCAGCGCCAACGTCAACGTCAATTACCGCGGCGCGCAGTTTCAGGACATCCGCGACCAGAGCGGCGGTCGCGACGTGCCGGCGCGCACGCTGGTCAACGCCAAGATCGGCTATGGCAACGATTATTTCGGCGCCTATCTGGTCGCGACGAACATCTTCGACGACGAATATTATGATTATCAATATGAGAATGGCGGCCGGATGCAGGCGCTGTTCGGCGAACCGCGGATGATCGGGCTGACCTTCGAAGGGCGTTTTTGACCAGCTCGACCATGATCATCCTTTGAGTGAAAAGCAGTGTGCTCCCGCGAAGGCGGGAGCCCATCTCCGGCTGGTGCCATTTTGAGCCCTCAGGAGATGGGTCCCCGCCTTCGCGGGGACACGGGAAATGATATCATCCAAAGGTGATCACGCCCTAGCTGCATGCTTCTTCGGAGGCGGGCACCGGGTCGTAATTCGCGTCCCACCAGGTCTTCCACCGTTCCTCGAGCGCCGCGAAATCGTCGGCGGAGAGGTCGTAGGTGGTGAGGATCACCATGCCGCGGCCGTGCGGCGCGCTGTCCTTCACCGACTTGTCGGTGACGATCAGCAGCCCGTTCCCCCATTGCGGGACGGTGAGGCCGATCTGCCACTGGGTGCGGTGCCACGCCTGTCCGACGACGGTGTCACCGGTGGGCAGCGTCGCGGCGTGCGGCTGGCCGTCGGGCGTGTCGCGGAAGTCGGCGAGCCCGAGCGCCGCGATCGGCCCCGCCCCGCCGCGCTTCGCATGGCCCGAGAAATAAAGGGTGCGGCGCGGCGCGAGGCCGTGCTGCTCGATCGCGAGGCGCAGCTGCTGGACGAAGCTGATCCAGCCTTCGACCATATCCTCGTAAATGCCGTCCCAGTCCTTGCCCGCGGGTTCGGCGCGCACGACGCGGAAGATGGTTTCCTGCCCGCGCGGTTCGATCTCGAAGCGGTCGGGGACGCCCTCGAACCACAGGATGCCGGCTTCCTTGTCGGCGCGGGTATATTGGAAGAAGATATAGTCGATCTCTTCGCGCAGGCTGTCGGCTTCCCAGCCGAACCAGTTGAAGAGTTTTTCGCGGTCCTGCAGCGCGTCCCACACCTGCTCGGCGGGCGCGGAGATCGTCATCTCGACGAGGATGCGGTCGACGGTTGGCTGGTCGGATGCTTCGGTCATCGGTGGTCTCCCTAATTGATCGCGGGTTCGGCTCGAGTGTCGGCGGCAGGATGGCCGGCGATGGTGACGCGGTAGCGGCGGCCCTGTCCGGGCGGGGCGTAATCGGCGGCGATCCTCGCCACCGCCTCCGACAATCGCGCCGCGAAAGTATCGAGGTCGGCGGGCCGGGCGAAGCCGACGTCGGCCTCGATCGTGAAGGTCAGGAGCCGGCTGCCCTCATCGGCGGCGGCGGCGCGCATCCGCGACACGTCGCGCACGATGCCCGCGGCGGTGCGCACGAGATGGTCGGAGGCGAAGCGGTCCTGCTTGTCGACGGCGCCCGGATCGGGCGGGGCGAGGAGCATCGGGTCGATGACGAGCGCGTCGCTCGCCAGTTCGAACACTATCTCGGTGAAGCCGCGCCGTTTTCGCGTGTCGGCCTTTGCGATCAGCCCCGCCTTTTCGAGGATACGGAGATGATAGCCGATCTTCTGCCGCGGCAGGCCGAGCGCCTCGCTGAGCGCCGCCGCCGAGGCGGGCGTGCGCAGCCGTGCGAGCAGTTCGCGCCGCAGCGGCGACAGCGCCGCGCGCGCGGTGGCGGCGTCGTCGACGAGGGCGAGCGAGTCGGACATGATGTCTGGCTAATATTGACAAATAAATTTGTCAATTGGAGCGCCGCCGATGCGATTGGGCGGGCTGGATCATTTCGGCGAAGGCCGGATCAGGAGGGGCGGGGCGCGGCGGTTGCGACACCGGCGCATGGGGGTCCGAACCGGCATCGGGCGTGCCCGATGCCGGTTGCGGGGGGGATCAGAATTTCAGCCGCGCGCCGACGTAGAATATGCGGCCATTGTCGTAGATCGCGCGCGGTCGGTCGCGCGTGCCCGAATATTGCTCGATCTTCTCGTTGGTCAGGTTCACCGCGTCGGCGGTGAGCGCGATATTGTCGGTGATGTTGACGCTGACCGACGCGTCGAGCGACGAGAGCGCGGCCTGGTTGAGCGGCGCCGCGCGGTCGATGTCGATGAAGAATTTCGACCGGTAGTTATACGACAGCCGCGCGCTGACGAGGTCATTCTCATAATAGCCCGTCAGGTTGAGCGAATGCTTCGAATTGCCCGGGATCGGGTCGCCATTGTCGGCCTTGGCGTCGGAGTAGGTGTAGTTGACCACCGCGCCGAAGCCGCCCCAGATCGGGCGCGATACCTGGAATTCGAAGCCCTGATTGCGCCCGCCGTCGCCGTTGCTGCGCCGGTTGATCTGATAGGGACAGTCGAACAGGTTCGGGTTGCCGCCGGGCGCCGCGACGCAGCCCGCGGGTTCCGACCCCGGCACGAAAACGCTCGGCAATATTTCGGTCGAGGTCGTGTTGACGATGTACGACTGGATATCCTTGTAGAAGGCGGCGAGCGCGACGATCGTCTCGCGGTCGGGATACCATTCGATCGACAGGTCATACTGGTTGGCGCGATACGGATCGAGGTTCGGATCGCCGCCGCGGCCGGTGAGCAAGGTGCCGTTGAGGTCGACGCCGGGGGTGATGTCGACGAAGTCGGGGCGCGTCACCGTCTTGCCCGCGGCGAAGCGCAGCACGACCTGATCCGACAGGTCGACCGACAGGTTCGCGCTCGGCAAGATGTCGGTGTAGGAACGTTTCGCGCGCGACGGGGTAAAGCCGCCGAACGGGTTGGTGAACTCGGGGTCGGCGCCGCCGATGATGAAGCCGTCCGACGTCTGCTTGGTTTCGATCACGCGCACGCCGACATTGCCGCGCCAGCCGTCGCCGCCGAATTTGGCGAGGCCATAGCCGCCCCATGCTTTTTCATTGATCGAATAGGCGTTGCCGGGGACGAGGAAGCGGTCGTTAGAGGGCGACGTCGACGCGCCATAGATGGCGCGCAGCTTCGCGGGATCGACACGCCAATAGTCGCGGAGCGTGCCGGGCGACGCGATATTGTCGAGGAAGTCGCCGGGCATGCCGCCGCCGGTCGCGAAATCGGCCGAGGTGCACGGCGCGCCGTCGCAGCGAAGGCCGGGCGTGAAGACGCCGCCGTTGGTCGCGAAGCGTTCGGCGACGCGGTCGTGGTCGGTATATTTCAGCCCGAATTTGAGCGCGGTGAGCGGCCCCCATTCGACCTCCTTTTCGACGTCGAGGTAGACATATTTCTCTTCATCGTCGTTGGTGACCGACTGGATGCGCCCGAAATCGGGGCGGATCCCCGCGGGATTGAGCGGGTCGGGGTTCGCGAAGCTCACCTCGGGCCGGCCGCTGGTGAGGTCGTAGCTGAAGGCGCCGGGGCCCGCGAATTCGATAAAATTCTCGTTGCTCGTGTCGCCGTTCGCCTTGGTCCAGCCGGCCTTGAAATGAACCGAGAGGCTGTCGGTCGGGCGGTATGTCAGGTCGAAGTCGGCCGACACGGTCTTGGCGACCGCCTGCCGGTCGATCGCGTCATAGACGACGCCGAAGCCCGTCGTGCCGCCGTTCGCCGAGGCGATGTCGCCCGAAACCGCGACGCCGTCCCGCACCACGGCATTGCTGATCGTGCCGCCGCCGCCGAGCGCCTGTTCGCCCCATGCGATATAATTCTGGTTGAAATTGTCGGCGTTGAAACGCGAATAGAGCCCGGTGATGTTGATTTCGAGCGCGTCCGACGGGCGAAACTGGATGCCGATATTGGCGCCATAGCGTTCGCGATTCTGTTCGAACATCGTCGAACCGATCAGCGTCGGGACGAGCGCGCTCTGCCCGCCGCCGACGGGGAAGGAGCGATAGCCGAAGATTTCGAGCCCGTCGCGGCGCGTGCGGCGCTTCTGGTAGATCGCGCCGACGAGGACGCCGAAGGTCTCGTCGTCATTCTTCCAGCTGACGAGGCCCGAGACCTGCGGGTCGACCTTGCCCGACAGGTCCGAATAGGCGGCCTGCACCGACGCCGAGAGGGTGAGCGGGTCGAGGTCGAGCGGGTTGCGCGTGATCACGTTGATCGTGCCGCCGACCCCGCCTTCCTCGACGTCGGCCTGCGGGCTCTTGTACACCTCGAGGCGGCCGATGATCTCGGCGGGCAGCGTCAGATAGTTGAAGCTGCGCGTCGAGGCGACCTGATCGAGGATGAACCAGTCGGCGGTCGCGACGCTGTGGCCGTTGAGCAGGGTCTTGGTGAGGTTCGGGGCGGTGCCGCGTAGCGAGACGCGCTCGCCTTCGCCGAACTCGCGGTTGACGACGATGCCGGGAACGCGCTGGAGCGCTTCGGCGACATTCTTGTCGGGGAATTTGCCGACATCCTCGGCGGTGACGACGTCGGCGATCACCGACAGGTCGCGCTTGGCGTCGATCGCTTCGCGGAGCGAGCCGCGGATGCCGGTGACGACGATTTCGCTTTCGGCCGCGGCGTCGGCGGCGGGCGCGGTGGTCTGGGCCTGCGCCACGCCGGCGGCGAAAAGCAGCGTACCAATGCTCGCCGAAGCGAGCCAATATCGCGCATTGGTCATGTCAAATTCCCTCCTCATCATGCCAATCGGCTATGATTGCCGATTTATAGGGGATTTTATACAGACCAATTTTGCGGTCAATCTCGTTTCATCGCAGATTAAGACCCGTTCAAGACGTTGAATAGCTATTTTTGGTATCTAATTGGTATTATTAGATTACTAACCAATTTTCGCGAACGCGACTCGCGGGAGGTCAGAAGTCGGGGAGCGACTGGCTGGCGAAACCCCAGCCCTTGAGGTCGGGGCCGACGGCGCGTTCGAGCAGCGCATCGGCATCCCTGATCGTCCACTGGCCGGCGCTCTTCACATCGGCAAGTGCGTCCCAGCCGATCGGAACCGCGACCGGGGCCTGTTCGCGCGCGCGCGCCGAATAGGGCATGATCGCGGTGCTGCCGCGCTGGTTGCGCAGATAATCGATGAAGATCTTGCCCTTGCGCTTCGCCTTGCTCATCGTCGCGACATAGCGTTCGGGCTCGGCGAGGCTCAGCGCCTCGGCGAAGCGTTTCGAAAAATCCTTGTGCGCGTCCCAGCTATGCCCCGGATCGAGCGGCACGACGACATGCACGCCCTTGCCCCCCGACAGCATCGCGAAGCTGACGAGGCCGATGTCGGCGAGCTGGCGGCGGATGTCGGCCGCGGCCTTCTTCACGTCGGCGAAGGCGAGCCCCTCGTCGGGGTCGAGGTCGAACACCATGCGATCGGGCTTTTCGAGCGCATCGACATGGCTGTCCCAGCCGTGGAACTCGATCGTCCCCATCTGGACACACGCGAGGATGCCGTCGGCATCCTCGACATAGAGATAATCCTCGTGCCCCCCGTCCTTCTCCTTGATCGGGACGTGATGGACATGATCGCCGAACGAGCCCGAGTCATGCTTCTGGAAAAAGCATTTCTTCGCGCGCCCCTGCGGACAGCGGACGAGGCTGATCGGGCGGCGCGCCATGTGCGGGAGCATGAGCGGAGCGATCGCGGCATAATAGTCGGCGAGGTCGCCCTTGGTCGCCTTCGCCTCGGGGAAGATCACGCGGTCGCGGCTGCTGATCTTGACGTCGCTTGCCGCCTCGGGCGCGGGCTGTTTCACTTCGGGGGTCACCTCTATCGCCTCCTTGTCGCTGCGCAGGCCGAGGAAGCTCGCGTGGCGCACCGAACCGCTCGCGGTGAATTCGGCGAAGGCGATTTCGGCGACGAGTTCGGGTTTCAGCCAATGGACCTTGCGCGCGGCGACTTTGTCGACGTCGAGCGGCGCGGTCTTGCGTTCGAGCTTCGCGAATGCCTTGGCGAGGTCGGCCATGGTGCCGGCATCGAAGCCGGTGCCGACATTGCCCTTGTAGACGAGCCCGCCGGCCTCGTGCTGCGCGAGGAGCAGCGACGAGAAGGGGCGCGCCTTGGTCGATGACGGTTTCCAGCCGACGATGATAAATTCCTGCCGCCGCGTGCATTTGACCTTCACCCAGCTTTTGGTGCGGCGGCCGACGTAAGCGGCGTCGGCGCGTTTCGAGATGATGCCTTCCTGTGCCGCGCCGCACATCGCGGCGTAGAGCGTCTCGCCCGCGCCGATGACATGGTCGGCGACCGCGACCGGCGCCTTCGCGTCGCGAAGCAAGGCTTCGAGCCGCTCCTTGCGTTCGAGGTTGCCGAGCTTGGCGAGCGATTTGCCGCCTTCTTCGAGCAGGTCGAAGGCGAAGAAGTGGAGCCGGGTCGCCTCGTCCTGCGCGCCATGGCCGCGTTTGAGCACCGCCTGCAGCGACGAGAAGTCGGGATTGCCGTCCTTGCCATAAGCGACGATCTCGCCGTCGATCAGGCAGGGCGGCAGATCGAGCGCGGCGATATGGCGGACGAGCGGCGCGAACTTGTCGGTCCAGTCGAGGCCATTCCGGGTGTAGACGCGCACGTCGCTGCCCGCCGCCGCGATTTCGGCGCGGTAGCCGTCATATTTGATCTCGTGGAACCAGCCATTGCCCGCCGGCACCGCGTCGACGAGCGTCGCGAGCTGGAGCGGGCGGAATTTGGGGAGTTTGGCTTTCGGTTTCGCCTTGACGACCTTGCGGTTGTGCGCGGCGGCGGCCGCCATCTTCTTCGCGAACGCCGCGCCCTTCGCGCCCTTCAGCGATTGTTCGCCGCCTTCGTCGCCCGCGATCTCGGCCATGGTGCGGCCGGTGAGGACGCTCGTAAGCTGGCGCCCGACGAGGTCGTCGGTGCCGCCCGAATAAGCGTCGTCGACCTTGCGGAGCAGCCAGTTCTCGCGCTTTTCGCCGGGACGCGGCTTCATGCGGACGAGCAGCCATTCGCCTTTCATCCGCTCGCCGTCGAGGGTGAAATGGAGATGGCCTTTCTCGATATCCTTCGCGCTCTTGCCCGCGATCGGCGCCCAGCTTCCGCGGTCCCACAGCATCACGCTGCCGCCGCCATATTCGCCCTTGGGGATCACGCCTTCGAAATCGGCGTAGGACATCGGATGATCCTCGGTGCGCACCGCGAGGCGCTTGTCGGCGGGGTCGGCGCTCGGACCCTTGGTCACCGCCCAGCTTTTGAGCACGCCGTCGACTTCGAGCCGGAAGTCGTAATGGAGCCGCGTCGCGTCGTGCTTCTGGACGATGAAACGGTTGCCTTCTCCCTTTGCCACCTTGCCCGCGGGCTCGGGGGTCAGCTTGAAATCGCGCTTGGCGTTATATTGGGCGAGCGGGTCAGCGCGGGACATCCCCATTCTCCACCTTGGGCCCATTCTCCCTGGCCTCGTCCTCCTTCGCGCCGTCCTCCTTCGGCCCGTCCTCGACCTCGGGCAGGCGGCGTTCGACGAAGCGGAGCAGGGTAAGCAGGACGAGCGCGAGCCCGGCGGCGATGATCACCACCGCGAAATAGCCCGCACCGCTGGCGATGCCGATCGCCGCGGTCAACCAGATATGCGCCGCGGTGGTGAGGTTGCGCACCTCGCCGCCTTTGACGATGATCAGCCCCGCGGCGATGATGCCGATGGCCGCCGCCATGCCCTCGATCACACGGAGCGGGTCGAGCGACGAGTCGGCGCCGCCGAGCTGGTGATAGAGCGCGATCGACACGACGGTCATCAACGAGGCGCTGAGCGCGACCATTCCGTGGGTGCGCAGCCCGGCGTCATAGCCCTTGAGCTCGCGGTCGAGCCCGAGCAGCAGCCCGACGAGCGTCGCGATGCCGAGGCGCAGCAGCACCTCGGTATCGATCGTTTCCCACCAGAGCGCCTCGTTGAGTTCCATCAAGCGCGCTTCCGCTCGGCGGTCTTCCGGGCCGGCGCCTTTTTCGCCGAAGCCTTCTTCGCGGGCGCCTTCTTCGTTTCGCTCGCGGCCGCCTTTTTCTTGCCGTCGACCGATGCCTTCAAGGCCGCCATCAGGTCGATGACGTTCGATCCGCCGCTCACCGGTCCGGGTTCCTCGACATCCTCGAGCACGCGCTTGCCTTTGGCTTTCGCCTTTTTCGCGATCACCCGCTTCAGCGCGTCGACATAATGATTGTGATAGTCCGACGCGTCGAACTTGCCCGATTTCTTGCCGATCAGCGTTTCGGCGAGGTCGAGCAGGTCGGCATCGGGCTTGCTATTTCCGACATCGCGGAAATAATTGGCCGCCTTGTTCACCTCGTCGGCGTAGCGCAGCACTTCGAGCACGAGCCCCTTGCCGCACGGGCGCAGCCCGACGAGCTGTTCCTGCCCGCGCACCGACAGCTGGCCGAGCCCGACCTTCTTCGTGCGCTTCAGCGCCTCGCGCAGGACGATATAGGCTTCCTCGGCCAGCTCGTCGGCGGGGACGACATAATAGGGCTTGGCATAATAGAGGATGTCGATGTCGCCCGCGTCGACGAACTGGAGCAGTTCGAGGGTGCGCTTGCTGTCGAGCTTGACCGCCTCGATCTCCTCCTCGTCGAGCAGGACATAATTGCCCTTCGACATCTCGTACCCCTTGACGATGTCGTCGGTGTCGATCGGCCCGATGCCGGGGACCACCTTTTCATATTTGACCGGTTTGCCGCTCGGTTCGTGGATCTGGCGGAAGCTGATCGCCGCGCCCGATTTGGTCGCGGCGTAGATTTCGACGGGGATCGACACCAGCGCGAGCCGGATCTGTCCCTTCCAATAGGCGCGTGCGGCCATCGGTTTCCCTTTCGCTGTCCCCATTCGGAGTCGGAGTCCAAATGTTCGGGGAAGGCGACGGGTTCCCGCCGGGCAGAATCAGTAGAGATTGTCCTTATAATCCTTGTCGAGCCCGCGCTGCATCAGACCCGGAACCGAGACGAAGGCGCCCGCGATGCGCGCGCTGAGGCCCTTGTCCTTGTTGAGCTTCACATGGTCGGCGAACATCTTCGCGGGCTTGATGTCGGCGGGCGCGGCGGCGGCGGGCCAGAGCTTCGCGCGGGCGAGCGCGGGGCTGGGGCGCAGTTCAATCTCGACGTCGTCGACGCGCGTCGCGAGCAGCGGCACCTTGCCCTGCACCTCGAAGCTCGCGCGCGGGGTTTCATCGTCGGTGAGCATCGCGGTGCCGCGCACGATCGCGATGTGCGGCGAACCGGGAACGAGCAGCGCCGCGGCGATGCGCGGCTGCGCGATGATGTTGCGGAAACTGTCGGCGCGGCGGTTGCCCGGACGGTCGGCGAACCAGAGCTGGTCGCCCGCGATATGCGCCATCGTCCCCGCCGGGTCGCCCTTGGGGCTGAGGTCGGCCGCGCCCGCGGCGTCGATCGTCGCGAGCGCCATGAAGCGCGCGGCAACGGCGAACTCGCCCGGTGTGGAGGGCGACACCTCCGACGGATCGGCCGACCAGAAGCCCGAGCGGATCAGCGCCTTGGCGCAATGGACATAGCATTCGGTAACCGCGATGCGGGCGGTTTCGTCGGCGACCGCCGCGACATGGCCGTTGATGCGCAGCGTCTCGCCGATGCCGGGGACGAGGAACAGCGAGCCGAAGCTGGCGCCGGGCACCGCGAGCGCCGGATCGTCGAGCATCGCGAGCGGGATCGAGAGCATCCCGGGCTCGGCGGTGGCAAAGCCGGGCGCGCCGCCGCCGAGCGTGACCGCGATGCCCGCATCGCCTTGGCCGAATCCCGCGAACATCAGCGGCGCGGCGGCAAGCCAGCGCATCGCGCTTTCATCGACATGGTCGATCACCTTGAGGTTGACCGCGGGCGGCGTTTTCCCGAGGATAGCTTCGAGGCGGTCGACGCTGTCGATGTCGCTCATGTCATGCTCCGTCAAAAGTCGATCGATGCCGACGCCTTGAAGGTGCGCGGTGTGCCCTGCAGCAATTGCGTGCCGAAGCTGCTGAACGCCGACGCCCAATAGCGTTTGTTGGCGACGTTATCGACGCCGAAGCGCAATGTCAGCGGCTTGTCGCCGACCACCGCGACATAGCGCGCACCAAGATCGAAGCGCGTCCATGAGCCGAGTTCGAGCGTGTTCGGCTGGTTCGCCATCTGCTTGCCGGTGTGGACGACGCGGCCGGTCAGCGTCAGCGCCGGTACGAAGGGGATATCCCATTCGACGTTGGCGTTCGCGGTCCATTCGGGGATGCCCGGCGCGTCATTGCCCTGATTGACCTCGCCCGGGGTGCGGCGCAGCTTCGGATCGTTGACCGCGACGCCGCCGATCAGCCGCAGCCCCTGAACGGGCTCGCCGTCGAGGGTGAATTCCACGCCGCGGTTGCGCTGCACGCCGAAGGGGCCGAAGATCAGCTCGTCGGGCGCCGCCGGATTGACGCGATAGTCCGAGTTCGGACGATCGATCTGGAACCACGCGAGCGCGGCGTTGAAGCGCCCGAAGCTGAACTTGCCGCCGACCTCATATTGCACCGAGGCATAAGGGGGCAGCACTTCGCCGCCGTTGGAGACGATGATGTCGGGGCCGCCCGCGGGATCGGCAACTGTCGGCGGCGCGGTCTGGCCCTGTTCGAGCCCTTCGATGCGATTGGCGTAGAGCGAGAGCCCATCGGCCGGCTTCACCACCAATCCGACGACCGGGGTCACGGCATCTGCTTCGTATGAACTGGTGAGGTCTCCCGCCTGAACGCCCGGGCTGTCGCTATAGGCATAGCCCTTCGTCCGGATCTGCTGAAGGCGGAGGCCGCCGGTCAGGAGGATGCGGTCGTCCCAGAAGCCGATCGTGTTCGACGCGAACAGGCTGGCGACGCGCGTGCGGCCGATCGGGAAGGGATCGTCGATGTCGCCGCCAACGAACCCGCTCGCCGGACGCGGCACGGTGACGGGATCGTAGAGGTTGTTGGCGAAGGTGCCGGAGAAAAAGTCGAACGCGTTGCGGTTGGTCTGCCAGCTCGCGGCGGCGCCGAAGTTGATCTCGTGGCTGATGCCGCCGGCTTCGAGATTGACGCGCAGCCCGGCGACCGCCGATTCATTATTGTCGGTGCGCGGCACATAGGATCCGCCGCCGCTGCCCGCGCCGGTGACCGGGTCGAGCAGAGTGAAGGAGCTGGTGATCTGGTCCTCGCGCCCGTCGCGCGCGCCGAAGCGGGCATAGAGCAGCGCATTGTCGGCGATGTCATATTCGAGGCTGAGCGAGCCGAAGACATCCTCGGTCTCGATCGCGGCCCACGGCTGGGCATAGTTGACGTCGGCGCGCGGCGCCTTGGGGATGGCGGTGCTGACGGTGATCTTGGGCCGCCAGTTCGACTGGCGCAGCCGCTGGTAATTGACGTTCAGCGAGGCGCGGAAGGCGCCGCCGTCATAATCGACCGTGCCGCCGAGCGCATAGGAGGAATGGAATTCGTCGTCGATGGCGATGTCGCCGCGACGCGCCAACCCGTTGAGGCGGACGCCCCACGCGTCGTTCGCGCCGAAGCGGCGGGCGACGTCGAACGAACCGGCGAATTGCGAATCGCCGACGAAGCCCAGCGTGACGCGCGACAGATCGCGTTCGGCGCGTTTGGGGATGAGGTTGACGCTGCCGCCGATGCCGCCGCCGCTGGGCGCCGCGCCGTTGAGGAAGGCGCTGGCGCCGTTGATCACCTGAACCGAGGAGAAGAGCTCGGGCACAACGAGCTGGCGCGGGGTGATGCCATAGAGGCCGTCGAAACCGACATCGTCCGAGCTGAGCGCGAAGCCGCGGATCACGAACACCTCGCCCGAAATGCCGAAGCCCAATGTGGTGCGGATCGTCGGATCATTTTCGAGCAGCTCGCCGAGCGTATCGGGCTGCTGGTTGAGGATCAGCGCCTCGTTGTAGCTGCGGATATTGAACGGCACATCCTCGGCCGCCTTGGTGCCGAAGATGCCGACATTGCCGCCCGCGGTCACTTCGGTCTGGTTATTGCGCTGCGCGGTGACGAGAATCTCGTCGGCCGCGCTCGCTTCCTGCGCCAGCACGGGCGCCGATATGGCAAGCACCGCGGTCGCGGCGGAGAGGCCGAGTGCGGTGCGGAAGGTCGATCTGGTCACTGATATTCCCCTTAAAAGCGCGGCCCTACCCCGCGCGTCCTCTGTTTCAGGTTCGGCGCGCGCGCATCGCCCAGCCGACGGCCAAGACCGGTATGGCGAGCAGCGCCCACGAGATCGCATCGCGCCAGCCGTCGCCGGTCAGCGCGACGACGAGGCCGACGAGGCTGGCGAGCGCGAGCAGCAGCGGGACGGCGAAGATCGCGCGGAGGCTGCCCGTCTTCTTCATTCGGCGGGCACCAAAGTGCCGCCGCTCTCGACCTCGCGTACCAGCGCGTCGGTGCCGAAACGGCGCTTGCCGAGCCAGAGATAGAGGCCCGAGCCGAGGACGATCATCGTGAAGAGGGTGAGGATCGCCCAGAGCAGCTTGAGCGGCAGCGCGCCATAATCGCCGAAATGCAGCGGCTGCGACAGCGCGAGCGCCTTGGCGTACCAGGGCATCGCGCGCGCGTCGGTGAACTCGCCCGTCTCGGCGTCGATCAGCGCCGCGGTAAGCAGCCCTTCGGTCAGCGGCGTGTCGCCCTGGAAGAAGACGGCATAATGATGCTTGCTGGAAAATGCGCCGCCGGGGAAGGCGATGAACTGCGGATTGTTGCCCGGGATCTCCTTGCGCGCCGCCGTCATCGCCTTGTCGATCGAGCCGTAATTTTCGGGCGGCACCGCGCCCTTGCCGTCATAGGCCTTGGTCATTTCGGCGAGGTCGGTCCGCTGCCAATATTCGAAGATCGGGGTCGCGAGCGCGTTGATCACGCCGGTCAAGCCGACCACCGTCATCCACGCGAGCGCGACGATGCCGAGGAGGTTGTGATAGTCGAGCCATTTGACGCGGCGGCTGCGCGACGTGCGCAGGGTACCGAAGTCGAGCTTTTTCATGAAGGGCGCGTAGAGCACGACCCCCGAGACCACCGCGATCACGAAGAAGAGGCCCATCAGCCCGAGGAAGAGCATGCCGGGAAGCCCGAGGAACATGTCGGTGTGGAGCTGGAGCAGGAAGTGCATCACGCCGCTTTCGTCGACGGTCGAGGTCGCCTCGCCGGTCGAACGGTCGAGGATCTGGATCGTCATGTCGGCGGCGGGCGAGTCCGCGCGCGGCGCGGTGGTGACGGTCATCGACGGATGCGCATTGTCGAAGGCCATGAAGACGGGGACTTCGCCCGGCCGCGCCGCGAGCGCCTTCGCCAGCATTTCGTCGAGGGGTTTGAGGCCGGGGACCTCGCCCGACGATCCGACCCCGGGCAGACCATATTGCGGGGTTTCCTCGGTCAGTTCGTCGATTTCGTCGTGAAAGATCAGCGGCAGGCCGGTGACGCACAGCATCAGCAGAAAGGCGGTGCTGACGATGCTCGTCCACTTGTGGATCAGGAACCATGTGCGGATGGTCGTGCGTTGCATGGGCAAAGGCTGCTGCTATTGCGAGGAAAAATCAATAGCGCCCTAGAATTTGCCGGTGCGGTTGGCAACCCGATTCGCCCCGCGCACCCCATGATTCGGGCCAGCTATGCCATCGATCGGGCCAGCCCGGCGCAACGCGGTCCGGCGCGCGGTGTGTGCGGGATTTCCTTGCCGATTCACTTTCCTTTCATCGCCGATTGCCTATGATGGAGGCCGAGGGACCGCTCGCATCGATGGAGCTGATATGCCCTTGAGCCGCGAGATGCAGCGACTGCGCGCCGAACATGCGGCGCTGGTCACCTTGTCGCTGATCATCCTCGACATGGTTCGCGCTCCGCACTCGCCGCCCCCTGCCGAGCTTGCGGCGGCGCGCGGGCAACTCCGCGAAAATCTGGTGCGCCACCTGAAATGCGAGGACTGGATTTTATATCCGCGGCTGATGGCGACGGGCGATCAGGAACTGATGACGATCACGCGCGAGTTCGAAATCGAAATGGGCGGTCTCGCCGCCGATTTCACCGCCTATGACGAGAAATGGACGAGCGAGCGCGTCGCGGCCGACTGGCCCGGTTTCGGCCGCGAGACGGTCGAGATTTTCGATATCCTCGCCGCGCGCGTCGAGCGCGAGGAGCGCGAACTCTATCCGCTCGCCGAAACGCTCTACGCGTCAAGCGCCGCGATCGGCGTGCCGGTCATGGACGGATCGATAGTTTCCAGCTGAGCGCGACGCGCCAGTCCTGACCATATCCGGGCACGGGTTGATTCCATGCATCGGCGACTTCGAGGCCAATGGTGGCATTTTCGGCATAGGAGAGGCGCACGCCGCCGCCCCAGCTGCCGAGGGTGAAATCGGTACGCGGAATTGCGGGGCGTTCGAACAATGTCACGTCGGCATAATCGACGAAGCCATAGAGTTCGCTCTTCGAAAAATCGCCGCTGCGTAGCGGCCGGAGCGCGAGTTCGCCGAACGCCGCATAGCCGCGGTCGCCATTCACCAGCCCGTCGTCGAATGCGCGGCCGAACGTCGCGCCGCCGACGCTGAAGCGTTGCGCGGCAGGCAGGCGGTCGCGCGTCCAGCGGCCCGTCGCGGCGGCGCGGGCGACGAAGGCCTTGCCGATCGCCTGGTTCGCCTCGACGCTGGCGTCGGCATAGGCGAAGCCGGCCTCGCCGACCCCGGGGTCGACGCGCGCGCCGGCGAAATCGAGCCCCTTGGCGCCGCCGACGCGCGCGCCGATGACGGTGCGGTCTTCGCTCAAACGAAAGGCGAGGCTGCCGCTGGCCGTCCACGTCTTTTCGGCGGCGATCGTCGAACCGAAGAGCGCGTTCTTCGAATCGAGATAGTCGATCCGCGCCGACGCGATCAGATTGCGCCGCGTCGCGCGGATCAGCGGATGGGTGATCGCGAAGCCCGCGCTCCACGCCTCGCCGTCGACCGCGATGCCCTTGGGCCGTGTGCGCAGCGCCGCGCCCGACAGTTCGGCGCGCGTGCCGCCGGCGCCGATCGGGGTCGAATGGCTCGCGGCGAGATAGAGCAAGGATTTGAAGTTGAGCGCGGCGGCGCCGGTCAGCCGCGTTTCGTCGCCGCTGCGCAAGAGGCTGGAGCCGCGGGCGTTCGCTTCGACGATACCGTCATCGACGAAGCGGCTGGTGCGCGTCGTGAAGCCGAGCCCGACCGTCGGCTTCTTCGCGTCGAGCGCGAGGTCGAGCGCGACCGCGCCCTGCTCGCCGCCCAGCGCGAGCGTCGGCGTCACGGTAAGGCCCGGAATGTCGGCGATATTGCCGAGCGCGCGTTCGAAGCGCGCGCGCGGCAGCGGACGCCGGCCGACGAGATTGGAGGCCATGTTTTCGACGAGCGGCGCGGGGCCGCTCTCGCGCTCGCCGCTCAGCGTCACCGACCCGACATAGCCCTCCGCCGAAGCGACGGTGACGACGCCCTCCGACAAATCCTGTTCGGGAATGACGAGCGTGAAGAGCGCGACGCTCGAGCGGTTATAGGCGCGCGTCATCGCGGCGGCGAGCTTGGTGAGATTGTCGGCCGAAGCGGGCTTGCCGACGAAGCGCTGCGCCGCGCGGCCGACATTGGCGGGCACGCCTGCGCCGACGAAGCGGATTTCGCGAATGATGACATCGGGCCGTGCGCCGAGTTCGATCTTGCCGAGCGAAAGCGGCTTCGCCTCGGGATCGGGCAGCGGGTCGCGGGTGCGGTCGGGAGCGAGGGGCGGGCGGCCGTCGAGCGGCGTCGACGCCGGTTGGGCCGCGAGCGCCGCGGCGGGGAGGAGCAGGGCTCCCGCCACCGCCGCGGCACAGGCGTAACGCCGCTGGCGCATGCGGCGCAGCTTCAATCGCCGCGCTTCGGTGTCAGGCCGCCGAGGACGCCCCCGACGGTATCGGTGACCCCCGTGACGACGCCGGTCACGGCATTGCCGTCGCCGCTCGGCGTCCCGCCGCCGGTCACGCCATTGGTCACCTGCGACAAGGCGCCGGTCGCCGTCGTGACGACATTGCCGACCAGCGCGCCCGGCGTGCCGACAGGATTGCCGGACGTTCCGCCGGTCAGACCGCCAGTCGCACCACCGAGCAGATTGCCGCCGGCGCCGGGCTGGAGCGTGACGAGCTGGCCGCCCGACCCGACCCCGACGGTGAGCAGGCTGCCATTCTGCTGTCCGGGCGACAGGATGCTCGCGCCGATCAGCGGCGATGCGTTCGGGCTGCCCAGCGCGGTCGCCTTGCCGATCGTTGCGGTGATCAGCTGCCCGGGGGCAGCGGTCAGGCCGTCGACCAGATATTGCTGGCCATTGCCTGTCTGGACGAGCGCGACGCCGGTGCTTTTGACGACCCCGACGACGGTGCCGACGAGGTTGGTGTTGCCGGGCAACTTGCTGTCGACCGCGCTCGCGAGCAGCAAGCCCTTGTCGGCGATGACATTGACGAGACCGCCCGATTTGACGAGCACGCCGCCGATGACCGGGTTGACGTTGGCGGGATCGCCGGTGTTCGCGAGCAGACCGGTGCCCGCGACGCCGCCGGGCCCGACGAGGCCGCCGACCGCGAGCGCGCCCGCATCGCCGAGGCCGAGGCCGCTTCCTGCGGGGCCGGCCGGACCGGCGGGGCCTGCAGGGCCTGCGGGACCGTCGGCGCCGGTGGGACCCGCGGGCCCGGTGGCGCCGGTGGCTCCGGTCGCGCCGACGCTGCCGACGCGATAGCTTCCCGACGATTCGCACGCCGCGAGCGCGAGGCACGCCGGGAGCAGAATGAGATGGGCTGGGCGAAATTCAAGACAGGACAAAGGCATGAGACATCCCCTTCGTACATGATCTGGTCCCTGACCTTGAGATTCTTGAAATGCCGACAAAGTTCCTTCTATTGTTCAGATTCATTTGAACAAAGTTACTCTTTTAACTAATATATTAGGTTTTTTGCGGACAATCGATCTTGAGTTAACTAATTTATTTCTTACGAACAGCGCGCGAGCAATTATATGATGCTTTCACATCTGTTTCGATCAGGGACAAAATTTTCCTAAATTGATTTGAATTATAAAGGTTCCCTGCTTCGTCGGGCGCGAAATAGCGGGAAAGGGATGTCGGCCGCGCGTCGGCGCTCTCGCGCCTCGCCGGCCGCATCTCGATGAAGCCATGCCGAAACGGGGTGTCGCGAACGGCGGCAATGCGCCGACATTGCGCGCGGGCGCGCGGCGGCGATTCACCTCTCCATTGACGATGCGGCCGCGGTCCCGCTAGGGCCGCGCCATCATTTTTTGGGAAACAGTCAAATGACCGATACGCCACCCGACCGCCTGTCGACCAACCCCCGCTCGCCCCATTTCGACATGGAGGTGTTGCAGCGCGGCATCGGGATCCGCTTCAAGGGCGTCGAGCGCACCGACGTCGAGGAATATTCGATCTCCGAAGGCTGGATCCGCGTCGCCGCGGGCAAGTCGAAGGACCGTTTCGGCCAGCCGATGACGATCAAGCTGTCGGGCCCGGTCGAAGCCTGGTTCGAGGATGCGCCCGGCGAAGGCGAGCCGCCCGCGGGCGAGTGAGGCGGCCGCTCCCGAAGCCCCGTGCGAAGCATCGCGCCCTTTAATCGGCATCCATTCAAAAACCGTTCGTGCTGAGCTTGTCGAAGCACCGTTCTTCTTCGCACATCGAAAGAAAGAACAGCCCTTCGACAAGCTCAGGGCGAACGGATCGGGTGATACTGCCGGTGTAACGCACGACGCCCCCAAAAGGAGAAACCACCCGGAGCGGCGGGCCGCCCCGAGTGGCTTCATCGCTCGCCGAGCCCGAGGGTGGGGGGGGGAAGGCTCAGTTACCGAGCGAGGCGGCGACGACTTCGAGGCCGTTGCCGGGTTTCCATTCATTTTGCGTCCAGACGGGCGCCTTGAAGCTGGGCGCTTCTTCGGCGGCACCGTCGGCGTAGATAAAGCCCTGCACCGGGTTGGCGCGGAGACCGAGATCGCCGATCGGGGCATACCAGACGCGGACCATGCTCCAGTCGCCGGCGTCGCTGACGTCGACGACACGGACGCCCCGCTCGATCTGGCCACGGCGGCCGTTGATCGGCGACCAGTTGGCATGGTCGATCAGGATTTCGCGGTCGCCGACGATCTTCTTGACCACCGCGACATGACCCATCGGCATGCCGCGCGTGCCGGCGAAGGCCATGACGGCTCCTTCGCGGGGCTCTTCGCCGCGCGCATAGGTGCCGGCGGCCTGCGACCACCAGGTCTTGGCATTGCCGCGGATTTCGACACCCGATTCGGCGCGGGCGAAGGGGACGCATTGCAAATAGGATTTCGCCGCGGCGGGAACGCTCGCGAACAGGCCGGTGACGGTCATCACGGACGCGATGGCGGCTGCCAGGTAACGACGATGGAGCATGAAATGCGACCCCCCGATGCTTGTCTTCAAGCGTTGGAGGGTCTTTGCCACGCCGCGCGGCGTCCACCACCCGTGAAGCGACGAATCGCGCCGGGGATGCGGTGGACGGGGGAACCTTTTGTTAAGAGGTTCAATTCGTCGTGCAGGCCGTTCGGCTGGCCGCCGTCAAGCGGCGGCGGTCGCGACATCGTCGGGACGGCGGAAGAGGGTCAGCACGTCGCTCGCGGGCATCGGGCGCCCGTAATAATAGCCTTGGATGTTGCTGCAGCCGAAGCTGCGCAGCGTTTCGACCTCGAGCTCGGTTTCGGCGCCTTCGGCGGTCGTCGACATGCCGAGGCTGTCGGCGAGCGCCACCACCGCGCGGATGATCGCGATCGATTCGATGCTGCCCTTCGCGGCGCCGACGACGAAGGTCCGGTCGACCTTGATCGTCGAGAATTGCGTTTTCCGAAGGTAGCCGAGCGACGAATATCCGGTGCCGAAATCGTCGAGCGACAGGCGAATCCCGAGCGCGATCAGCTGATCGAGCAATTGCGCCGCACCGCCGCCGTCGCGCAGGAAGACGCTTTCGGTAACCTCGATCTCAAGCCGTTGCGGCGGAAGCCCGCTCTGCGCGAGCGCCGAGACGACGACCGAGGCGAAGCTGGGGTCGGTGAGCTGGTCCGCCGAGACGTTGATCGCGACCTTCAGGTTCGACGGCCATTTCATCGCTTCGTGGCACGCGGTGCGCAACACCCATTCGCCGATCGGCGAAATCAGGCGGGCGTCCTCGGCGAGCGGGATGAAGCGGCCCGGCGACACATTGCCGAGCTTCTTGTTGTTCCAGCGGATCAGCGCCTCGAAGCCGTTCAATGTGCCATCGGCGGCGGTCACCACCGGCTGGTAATAAAGTTCGAACTCGCCGCGTTCGAGCGCACCGCGCAGTTCCTGCTCCATCACGCGCCGTTCCTCGGCTTGTGCGTGCAGGGAGGCGACATAGGCGGCGACGACATTGCCGCCCTTGTCCTTCGATTTGTAGAGCGCGAGGTCGGCGTTGCGGGTCAGCGTCTCGACCGTTGCACCGTCGGTCGGGCCGATCGCGAAGCCGACGCTGGCGCCGACGAAGAGCTGGTGGTTGTCGACGACATAGGGGCGGCTGATCGTCGTGATGATCCGCTGCGCGAGATCCTCGGCGGCGTCGGCCGAGGGGACATTGTGGAGCACGACGGCGAATTCGTCGCCGCCGAGCCGCCCGCAGGTCATCCCGCGCTCCATCAGCCCCTTGAGCCGTGCCGCGACCTGCGCGAGCAATTTGTCGCCGACGGGATGCCCCAGCGTATCGTTGACCGCCTTGAAGCGGTCGAGGTCGATCATCAGCAGCGCGCAGCGCGACTTCGCATCGACCGCATGGGTCAGCGCGCGGGCGAGATCCTCGTTGAGGCTGAGGCGATTGGGCAGGCCGGTGAGATTGTCGAAGCGCGCCATCTTGGCGATCTGCTCGGCGGTCGCGCGCTTTTCGGTGACGTCCGAGCCGACGCCGCGGAACCCCAAAAACTTGCCCGCTTCGTCGAGGCGCGGCGAAGCGGAGAGCTCCCACCAGCGCGGCGCGCCGCCGATCGTCACCGGCACGATCAGGTTCGAGAAGCTCTCGCGCCGCTTCATCCGTTCGGCCATGTCGTGCAGGCTCTTGGGGAACAGGCCGGTTTCCCACGCATCGCCCGAAAGCGCCTGGAGGAGCGGCACGCCCTCGAGCCCCTCGGCGGTGCCGCCGAGTGCATAAGCGAGGCGCGGCGAAACATGGATCAGGCGGCGGCTGTTGTCGGTCTGCCACAGCCAGTCGGCCGAGGTTTCCTCGAATTCGCGCAGCAGCAGGCTGACCGTCTCGGTCTTTTCGTGCAGCGTCTCTTCGGCGCGGCGGAAGCGGATATGGCTCTGCGCGAAGCGGACGCAGAAAGCGCAGAGCAGGAAGCCCGCGACGAGCGCCACGCCCGCGAGTTGGGGCGCGCCGGCGCGGGTCAACGCCGCTGCGGCCGACAGCGAGACAGGGGCGATGAACAGCGCGCAGGCGAGCGGAACGCTGTGCGCGACGATCGACAGCGTGACCATCATCAGCACCGCGATCGTCCACATCGACAGGACATGGTCGAGCGTCGGTGTCAGGCCCTGCAACCAGAAAGGCGCGCCCCAGAGCAGCGCCGAACAGAGCGCGTGGCGATTGCACAGCCGATATTCGGCGAGCCCCGAGGATTTGGGGTCGCCGAGCGGCAGGTGGTTGAACTTGCCATACGACCAGAGCGCAAAGAGGAGGGCGCAGGCCAGCCAGCCAGCCGCGACCGACAATGCTATGCTGTGGACCATGGTGAAGGCGGCGACGAACGCCATGCCGATGCCCATCAACAGGCGCAGCGAGCCGCGGCCGCGGAGCGGCGCGAGCTGGAGCTGGCGGAGGTTGCCGACGTCCTGGTTTCGCGGCCCCAGCCCCAACAGGGTCCGCACAGGTATCTCTTCGGCAGCAATAGGGTCGGTCAGCAGGCTTTTCACACCCGCCGGTTTAGCGCGCGGGGGTTACCCGAAGGTAACTGCCGCGTTGTTTCGACGCGAAATTCTGTGCCGGGTGGGGACAGGCTGGCGGCGCGATGCAAGCGACGGCTTTGGGGTGGTGAGTGGCCGTTCCCTCTTTCGTCATCATCCCGGACTTGATCCGGGTGACGAGGATTGATGGGTCTGCTTCCGACCGAAACCGGCCGCGTCCGCTTATGCCGCCATCGCGAAAGGCTGGATTTCGCCGGCGAGATATTGCGCGCGCGCCTTCGACCGGCTCAATTTGCCCGAGCTGGTGCGCGGCAGGGTGCGCGGCGGGATCAGCTCGATCAGGCAGTTCATGCCGGTGATCGCGCGGACGCGGTCGCGAATCGTCTCGCGCAGCGCGAGCCGCTCGGCTTCGTCGCTGGTGCGGCACTGGACGAGCACGGCGGGGGTTTCCTCGCCGCCCGGCGTCGTGATCGCAAAGGCCGCGATGTCGCCCGACTTGAAGCCCGGCAGCTGCTCGACCGCCCATTCGATATCCTGCGGCCAGTGATTCTTGCCGTTGATGATGATCATGTCCTTGGCGCGGCCGACGATATAGATGTAACCGTCGGACATATAACCCATATCGCCGGTGTCGAGCCAGCCGTCCGCCATGCAGGCGCCGGTCGATTCGGGGTCGCGGAAATAGCCGGTCATCAGCGACGGGCCGGTGCACCACACCTTGCCGACGGTCTGGTCGGCGAGCGGATTGCCCGCTTCGTCGCGGACCTCGATCACCATGTCCTTGACCGCCTTGCCGCAGTTGACGATCGCGCGGTAGCGCGTCGGACGGCCGCTGTCGTTCGCGGCGCCCGACAATTCGGTTTCCTCGACCAGTTCGACGACGATGCCCTCGCCCGGCGGCATGATGCTCACCGCGAGCGTCGCTTCGGCGAGGCCGTAGCTCGGCAGGAAAGCGCTCGCCTTGAAGCCCGCGTCGGCGAAAGCGTCGACGAAGCTCTGCATCACGTCGGGACGGATCATGTCGGCGCCATTGCCCGCGACCCGCCAGCGCGACAGGTCGAAACGGTCGGCGACATGGCTCTGGCTCGAGATGCGGCGCGCGCAAATGTCATAACCGAAGGTCGGCGAATAGCTCAAAGTCGTGCCGGTGTTGCGGCTGATCAGGTCGAGCCAGGCGAGCGGGCGGCGGGCGAAATCCTCGGTCTTCAGATAATCGACCGATACCTGATTCGCGACGGGCGAGAGCAGGCAGCCGACGAGGCCCATGTCGTGATACCAGGGCAGCCACGAAATGCAGCGGTCGCTGTCCTGCAACTCCATGCCGTGCGAATGCGCCGACAGATTGTTGAGCAGCGCGCCGTGCGTCACCGCGACGCCGTGCGGGAAACGCGTCGAACCGCTGCTATACTGGAGATAGCAGGTCTCGTCGGTTTTCTGCTCAGGCAGGTCGGCGATCGGCGCGGGGCGTTTTTCGAACTCGCTCCAGTCGATCGGCTGCACTTTGCGCTGCTCGGCCGCCTCGATCGCCATCGCGGCGATTTCGGGCGGGAAAAACAGCATCTTGGGGTCGCAGCTCGTCAGCTGGACGACGAGCTGGCCGACATAGCTATCGCGCCCGCCGAAGCTCGTCGGCAGCGGCAGCGGAACCGGCCAGGCGCCGGCATAGATGGTGCCGAAGAAAAGCGCGGCGAATTCGGCGCCGGTTTCGGCGATCAGCGCGATGCGATCGTTGGGCTGCACCCCCGCGGCGATCAGCCGGTAAGCGGCGGCCAGCGCGTCGGCCTTGAGCTCGCTATACGGATAGGGACGCACGAGTTTCCCGCGCGGATCATGGAAATTGAGCCCGCGCGAACCCGCGGCGGCATAGTCGAGCGCCTCGCCCACGGTGGCGAAGTCGGAAAAACGGCGCGGCTGCGCACATTCGGTCGGCGTCGGCACGAGCGCATCGGCCGAAATCAGGTCGGTATCGGTCATAGGGGCTGCGACATCCCGCGATACGGGCCGCGCGGCAACAAGCATGTCATCTTTCTGTGCCATGTGTCGGTGCGCGAACCCTGTGTTGTTTGAACAAATCGCCCATTTCCGGGCTTTAGCACCCGATATGGCGGTGTTGATCGTTCTCAATCGGGCCCGACTGTGGCACAAACATGGCATATGGCCAAACGCCGCGCTTCCTCCGACCGATCGAAAAGGCCCCTAAGCGCGGCAAAACTCGACGAACTGGCGCTCGCCTATGTCGCGCGATTCGCGACGAGCCGGGCGAAGCTGACGCGCTATCTTTCCAGAAAAGTCCGCGAATCCGAATGGATAGACGAAAGTGACGCCATGGCGGCGTGCGAGGCGATCGCCGACCGGATGGAGCGTCTGCGCTATCTCGACGATCGCCAATATGCCGCGATGCGCGCGGGGGCGATGACGCGGCGCGGTCTGGGCGTGCGGCGGGTCAAGGCGCAGCTTTACGTCGATGGCATCGCCGAGGATGACAGCGGCGATGCCATCGCGGCGGCGGAGAATGCCGCGGTCGCGGCGGCGGTCGGTTTCGCGCGGCGGCGGCGGTTCGGCCCCTTTGCGACGCGCAACAGCGACGATCCGAAACTCCGCGAGCGGCAAATCGCCGCTTTTTTGCGTGCCGGGCACAGCATGACGATCGCGCGTCGTATTCTCGCCGTCCCGCCGGGGGACGAATCGGGGCTGGCGGCGCTGGACGACGAAGCAGGGCTCGATTAGGCCGGGGCATCCGATGGAGGAACTGCCGATGCGTGCCATATTGACCGCCCTTGCCCTGTCGTTCGCGCTGCCGATGGCGGCGTGCAGCCGCGATGCCAGCGAGGCCGAAAGCGCCGCGACAATCCCCGTGACGATCGCGATGGCGGGCCAGGCGCACCGGTTCGACGTCGAGGTCGCACGCACCGACGCCGAGCAGGATCGCGGGCTGATGTTCCGGACCAGCCTGCCCGAAAATGGCGGCATGCTCTTTCCGTTCGCAAAACCGCGAATCGGCAGCTTCTGGATGAAGAACACGCTGATTCCGCTCGATATGATCTTCATCCGCGCCGACGGCAGCATCGACCGGATCGCCGAAAACACCATCCCCGAATCGCTCGAACCCGTCGTCAGCGGCGGCGAGGTTTCGGCGGTGCTCGAACTCGCGGGCGGCACCGCGGCGAAGCTCGGCATCGACGAGAGTGCCAAGGTGACGTGGAAAGACAAGAAATAGCGGCGCTCTGAACGGCTGGTTCGAAGCGGGGCTTCGAACCGTTCGGCACCGGCCCGCTCCCCCACCCGGCCTCCCATAGGCTACTATGTTCGCGGAGGCCGGGTGGGGGAGCGGGCCGGGGCCGAAAACCGCGAAACAGTCCTTGCGGACCGCGCATGCTTGCCTGTAAACGCCGCAGCCATGAGCATTTTGGGCAAGATTTTCACCTGGTGGGACGGCGCGACCGTCGGCACGCTGCTGAACAGCTGGAGCACGGGCGAGAAGGTCGGCGAGGACAGCCTCGGCAACCGCTATTTCCGCGCCAAGAAGGGCGGCCGCCGCTGGGTAATCTATAACGGATCCAACGATGCGAGCCGCGTGCCGCCCGAATGGCACGGATGGCTGCACGGCACCTTCGACGAATTGCCGACCGACGCCCTGCCCGCGCCGCGTGCGTGGGAGAAGGAGCCGAGCGCGAACCTGACCGGCAGCACCGGCGCCTATCGTCCCGCCGGCGCGCTCGA
Source organism: Sphingopyxis sp. (assembly GCF_035686825.1). Classification (GTDB taxonomy): domain Bacteria; phylum Pseudomonadota; class Alphaproteobacteria; order Sphingomonadales; family Sphingomonadaceae; genus Sphingopyxis. The sequence continues at coordinate 560,426 of NZ_DASRYZ010000002.1, forward strand.
ACGCGGCGGCCGCCGCGCCGCCGCGACCGGCGACTATGAGGCCTGGCGGCCCGGCGCCGACTGAGCTTCAGTGCGGCCGCAACCCCTCCGTATCGCGCTCCTGACGCTTGTCGCGGCGACCGCGCTGACGGCATGCGACCGGACGCCGTCGAAGGCGGGCGGCAGCGCGACCGTATCGACCACCGCAAAATCCGAACGCGTGCCGCAGGAAGTCGGCGGCATCGAGGGCGCGACCCCGATGGCCGAGCGCGTCGCCGTCGTCGGCCTGCTCAACAAGCGCAACGGGCTGGTCCGCGAACTCGAAATGAAGCCCGGCGAATCGGTGCGCGTCGGCCGCGCGATCGTGCGGATGCGCGCGTGCGAAATGACCGCGCCGTGGGAAGACCCGCCCGAAACCGGCGCCTTCGTCCAGCTGACCGTGCAGGACCAGCGCGACGATAAATGGCGCCGCGTCTTTTCGGGCTGGATTTTCCGCGAGCGGCCCGACCGCAACGTGATCGAGCATCCGATCTATGACGTCTTCGTCAAAAGCTGCGCGATGACATATCCGGGCGGCGAGCCCGTCGAACGCTCGGCGCCCAAATCGGCGGCCGCGCCCAAGGCGTCGAGCGCGCGCCAGTCGCCCGCGGCGAACGGCGGCGAGGGCACCGCGACCCCGGCGACGGCACCTGCCGCGCCCGCTCCGGTTGCGCCGCCCAAGATCGTGCCGCCGTCGCCGCCCGCCAACACCGAATAGAGCCGCGCGAGATAATCGGCCTGGCGGATCTCGATCGCGCCGAGGCTCGCGAGGTGCGGCGTGATGAACTGGCAGTCGAGCAATTTCCAGCCGCCCGCGATCAGCCGCGCGACGAGATGCGCGAGCGCGACCTTCGACGCGTCGCGCACGCGGCTGACCATCGATTCGCCGAAAAAGGCGCGGCCGAGCGTTACGCCATAGAGCCCGCCGACGAGCTCGCCGTTCTGCCAGCATTCGACGCTGTGCGCATGGCCGAGCCGGAACAGACGGTCGTAGCTCGCCTTGATCACCGGATTGATCCACGTCGTCGGCCGGTCGTTCGCGGGTTCGGCGCAGAGCGCGACCATGTCGGCGAAGGCGGCATCGGTGGTGACGCGAAAGCGGTCGGAGACGATGACCTTCCTCAGGCTGCGCGACAGATGAAAGCCATCGAGCGGGAGAATCGCGCGCAGCCGCGGCTCGACCCAATGGACCGACGGGTCGTCCGCCCCGTCGGCCATCGGGAAAATGCCCTGCGCATAGGCGCTTAAAAGCAGCGCCGGGTCGATCGATTCGAAATGCTTCAGGACGCGGGCTTCACGAATTTGAGCGTCATGCGGTCCGATTCGCCGATCGCGACATATTTGGCGCGGTCGGTCTCGCCCTCGGTCAGGCTCGGCGGCAACGTCCAGACGCCTTTGGGGTAATCCTTTGTGTCTTTCGGATTGGCGTTGATCTCGCTGCGGCCGGCGAGCTTGAACCCCGCCGCTTCCGCAAGCGCGATGACCGTGCTTTCCTTGAGATAGCCCGATTTCTCTTCCTTCGCGCTATCATCATTCTCATTGAGCCGGTGCTCGGCGACGCCGAGCGTGCCGCCGGGTTTGAGCATCGCGAAGATCTGTTTGAAGGCGTTCGCGGTGTTTTCGGCGCCGCCCGACCGCCAATTGTGGACGTTGCGAAAGGTCAGCACGACGTCGGCGCTGCCGTCGGGGACCTTGGGATTGGCCCCCGCGTTCGGAAATTCGGCGAGCTTCACCGCGCCATAGACGTCAGGTTTGGCGCCCTGCCATTCCTTGATCCGGTTGAGCCCGCGTTCCCACGGTGCCGCGGCGTAGAGCGTGCCGCCGCTGGCCTTGGTCAGCGGGGCGAGGATTTCGGTGTACCAGCCGCCGCCGGGCCACAGCTCGACCACCGTGTCGCCGGGCTTCACGCCGAAAAAGGCCAGCGTTTCGGCGGGATGGCGATAGGGGTCGCGCGGGGTGTTCGCCGGGGTGCGTGTGGGGGCGGCGACCGCGGCGGCGATCGCATCGCCGCCCTGAGGCGCGGCATGACCGGCGTGGCCGTCATGCTGCATCGCGGCAGCGGGAACGGCGATCAGGGCGGCGGCACTTGCAAGCAATGACAGGACACGCATATGGGCACCTCTCTGCTGAGGGATTCGTCTCCTTGCGGAGACTGGGGGAATGCCCCTGTTTGCGAAGGGATGCGCGGCAATGCAAGTGTCGATGCTGTCGGTGGCGATTGCGGCCGCGGTGCTGTTCGGCGTTGCCGAGATCGCCAACTGGCGCCGCAACCACCGGCGCGACGTCGACGACGTCGGTTTCATGCCGTGGCGCGGGATCGCGCTGGCGGCGGCGGCGGTGGCGCTGTTCGCGACGGCGTTCTGGCTGAGTGGCCGTTAGGCCTTACAGGCACGCCTCGAGATAGGGCTGATCGAAGCCATACTGGCGCGCCTTTTCGAGCGTATAGGGGCGCAGGCCCATCGCGCGATATTCGCCGACGATCTTGCCGTCCTTGTCCTCGTCGAGATATTCGAACTTGAACAATTCCTGCGTGACGATGACGTCGCCTTCCATGCCGATCACCTCGGTGACGTTGGTGACGCGGCGCGAACCGTCGCGCAGGCGCTTGATCTGGACGATCAGGTCGACCGAGTCGGCGATCTGCTTCGAGATCGCTTCCTTCGGAATCTTGATGTCGCCCATCAGCACCATGTTTTCCATACGGCCGAGGCATTCGCGCGGGCTGTTCGAGTGGAGCGTACACATCGATCCGTCGTGACCCGTGTTCATCGCGGCGAGCAGGTCGAAACACTCGGCGCCGCGAACCTCACCCATGATGATGCGGTCGGGACGCATGCGCAGCGCGTTCTTGACGAGGTCGCCCATGTGGATCGCGCCATTGCCTTCGAGGTTCGCGGGGCGCGTTTCGAGCGGCAGCCAGTGCGGCTGCTGCAGGCGAAGTTCGGCGGCGTCCTCGATCGTCAGCACACGCTCGCCGGGGTCGATCATTTTCGACAGCGCGTTGAGCATGGTGGTTTTACCCGAGCCCGTGCCGCCCGAGATGACGATGTTGAAGCGGCTGGCGCCCGCGATCTTCAGCGCGGTGCACATTTTCTGGCTCATCGCGCCCCATTGGCAGAGCATGTCGAGCGTGATCGGCTTGGCCGAGAATTTGCGAATCGAAATCGCGGTACCGCGCAAGCTGAGCGGCGGGACGATCACGTTGACGCGGCTGCCGTCCTTCAGGCGCGCGTCGGCGAGCGGCGTGGTCTGGTCAACGCGGCGGCCGACCATGTTACAGATGCGCTGCGCGATCTGGAACAGATGCTGTTCGTCGCGGAACTGGATCGGCGCGATGACGAGCTGGCCCTTGCGCTCGACATAGGTCTGGTACGGGCCGTTGACCATGATGTCGCTGATGTCGGGGTCGGCGAGCAATTCCTCGAGCGGACCGAAGCCGAGCAATTCGTCGACGAGCACCTTTTCGAGCGCGAACTGCTCGCGGCGGTTCAATGTGATGCGGAGTTCAGCGAGCACCTCGAGGATGATCGGGCGGAATTCCTCGGTCAGCTCGTCCTTGCTCAGCGTCGCGGCCGCCTCGGGATCGACGCGTTCGAGCAGGCGCGGCAGCACCTGTTCCTTGATCTTGTGGACCGATGCTTCGAATCCTTGCGCCTTTTCGGGCTCGGCCATTTCGGCGGTCGAGCGCTGATTGAGCCGCTCCATCGCCTCTTCTTCGGGCGTCAGGTTCGACGGGATCGGCGGCGGGGCTTCGGCGGGCGCGGTGTCTATCGCGGGGAATTGCGCGCCGCCGGGCACGCCGGGGCCAGTCTGCATCGGCTTCGCCACGCCAAAGGCGGGGCGGCCAGCGGTTCCGGGGCGGCGTCCGAATGCACTCATCCGTTTTATCCTGCTTCGTATCTCATGCGGGAATGCCGCCGACTTCCCGGCGAAACCCCCATCCGACACGGTGAATAAATCGGAAACTTTGACATTGTCCTAATGCCGCGGGCGTTTGCCGCGCGGACATGAAAAAGCCCGCATCGGCGAGGATGCGGGCTTTTGGTCCCGGCCGCGGACGGCAGGGAATTCAGCCGGCGATATGCTCGGCGAGCACGGTGAGGCCCGCTTCGTTGACCTCGGCGAAACCGCCTTCGACCTCGATGACTTCGGGTTCGGCACCCTGCGACGCATAGATCGTCAGCGGGCCGTTGCGCAGCGTCGCCATGAAGGGCGCGTGGCCTTCGAGCACCGAGAAATCGCCCTCGGTCCCCGGCACGGTGACCATATGGACGTCGGCGGACCGCTCGAGGCGGGCGGGGGTGACGAGTTCGAACTTCAGGGCCATGATATGTCCTTAAACCCCTCCCGCGCGGGGGAGGGGTGTAGGTGTGTTATGCGTCTTCGGCGAGCTTCGCGGCCTTGGCGACCGCTTCGTCGATGCCGCCGACCATGTAGAAGGCCGCTTCGGGCAGGTGATCGTACTCGCCGTCGACGACGGCCTTGAACGACTTCACCGTGTCTTCGATCGCGACGAACTTGCCGGGGATGCCGGTGAAGACTTCGGCGACGTGGAACGGCTGCGACAGGAAGCGCTGGATCTTGCGCGCGCGGGCGACGACCAGCTTATCTTCTTCCGAAAGCTCGTCCATGCCGAGGATCGCGATGATGTCCTGCAGCGACTTGTACTTCTGGAGCGTTTCCTGAACGCGGCGGGCGGTCTCGTAATGCTCCTGGCCGACGGTCGCGGCGGTCAGCACGCGCGAGGTCGAGTCGAGCGGGTCGACCGCGGGATAGATGCCGAGTTCCGAAATCGCGCGGCTCAGCGTCGTCGTCGCGTCCAAGTGGGCGAACGAGGTTGCGGGAGCGGGGTCGGTAAGATCGTCCGCGGGAACGTAAATGGCCTGCACCGAGGTAATCGAGCCCTTGGTGGTCGAGGTGATGCGTTCCTGCAGCGCGCCCATGTCGGTCGAGAGGGTCGGCTGATAGCCCACCGCCGAAGGAATACGGCCGAGCAGCGCCGACACTTCCGAACCCGCCTGCGTGAAGCGGAAGATGTTGTCGACGAAGAAGAGCACGTCCTGGCCTTCCTGGTCGCGGAAATATTCGGCCATGGTCAGGCCCGAGAGCGCGACGCGGGCGCGGGCGCCCGGGGGTTCGTTCATCTGGCCGAACACCAGCGCCACCTTCGACCCGTCGGGGGTCGGGTTGCCATCGGCGTCCTTGGCGATAACGCCGGCGTCGAGGAATTCGTGATAGAGGTCGTTGCCCTCGCGGGTGCGTTCGCCGACGCCCGCGAACACGCTGACGCCGCCGTGGCCCTTGGCGATGTTGTTGATCAGTTCCTGGATGAGCACGGTCTTGCCGACGCCGGCACCCCCGAACAGGCCGATCTTGCCGCCCTTCGCATAGGGCGCGATCAGGTCGATGACCTTGATGCCGGTGACGAGGATCGCGGCTTCGGTCGACTGGTCGACGAATTCGGGAGCCTTGGCGTGGATCGGCGCGGTCATGCCGGCGTTCACCGGGCCGCGTTCGTCGATCGGGTCGCCGATGACGTTGAGGATGCGGCCGAGCGTCTGCGGACCGACGGGGACCGAGATCTGCGCGCCGGTGTCGGTCACCGGCTGGCCGCGCGTCAGGCCGTCGGTCGCGTCCATCGCGATCGTGCGGACGGTGTTCTCGCCGAGGTGCTGCGCGACTTCGAGGACGAGGCGGTTGCCGTTGTTGTCGGTTTCGAGCGCGTTCAGAATCGCCGGCAGCGGGCCGGTGAACTGGACGTCGACGACGGCGCCGATGACCTGTGCGACGCGGCCGGTCGCGGTGCCGGTGGCAGCGGCCTTCGGAGCGGCGGCCTTCTTCGGCGCAGCAGCCTTGGGCGCGGCGGCCTTCTTGGCAGGAGCCTTCTTTTCAGCGGGAGCGGTTGCCATGGTCTTCTTCCTTGGGTTGATCGATTACAGCGCTTCGGCGCCGGCAATGATTTCGATGAGTTCGGTGGTGATCGCCGCCTGACGCGTGCGGTTGTAAACGATGGTCAGCTTGTTGATCAGGTCGCCCGCGTTGCGCGTCGCATTGTCCATCGCGGTCATCGACGCGCCCTGTTCGGAGGCGGCGTTTTCAAGGAGGCCCTTGAAGATCTGGATGGTGACGTTGCGCGGCAGGAGATCGGCGAGGATCGCTTCCTCGTCGGGCTCATATTCGACCGCGGCGCCGCTCGACGCCGGAACGTCTGCCGGCGGCGGAACCGGGATCATCTGCTGCCCGGTCGCGATCTGGAGCAGCGCCGAACGGAATTTCGAATAGAAGAGATGCGCGACGTCGAACGCGCCGGCTTCGTACATCTCCATGACCTTCGCCGAGATTTCGCTCGCCTGGTCGAAGCCGATGTCGCGGATGCCGGTCGTTTCATACTGCTCGACGATCTGGCCCTGGAACAGGCGCGCGATCACCGGGCGGCCCTTGCGGCCGACGAGGAAGAAGAGGACCTTCTTGCCTTCGGCCTGCAGTTCGAGCGCCTTGTCGCGCGCCGCCTTGACGATGTTCGAGTTGAACGCGCCGGCGAGGCCGCGGTCGCTGTTGAGCACGACGAGCAGGTGCGTATCGCTCTTGCCGGTCCCCGAAAGCAGCTTCGGCGCCGAATCCGACGCGCCGACCTTCGACGCGAGGCTCGCGACGACGCCTTCGAGCCGCTCGGCGTAAGGACGCGCGGCTTCGGCGGCGGCCTGCGCCTTACGCAGCTTCGCGGCGGCGACCATCTTCTTGGCCTTGGTGATCTTCTGGGTCGATTTGACCGAGACGATCCGCCCTTTGAGTTCCTTAAGCGATGCCATTACGGCCCCTCTGGTTCGTCAGCCCGGCGCGAAAGGCCGGGCTCACGGTAACTTGGCTTACGCGAAAATCTTGGCGAAGGCGTCGAGCGCCGCGACCAGACCCTTCTTGGCGTCGTCGCCAAGGTCCTTGGTGTCGCGGATCGTTTTCAGCACATCGGCATGGTCGCTGCGCAGATAGGCGAGCATCGCCTGTTCGTAGCGCGACACGTCGGTCGTCGCGACATTGTCGAGATAGCCGTTGGTGCCCGCGAAGATCGACGCGGTCTGCTCTTCGAAAGGCATCGGCTGGAACTGCGGCTGCTTCAAAAGCTGCGTCAGGCGCGCGCCGCGGTTGAGCAGCTTCTGCGTCGAGGCGTCGAGGTCCGAACCGAACTGCGCGAAAGCTTCCATCTCGCGATATTGCGCGAGCTCGAGCTTGATCGAGCCCGACACCTTCTTCATCGCCTTGGTCTGCGCGGCCGAGCCGACGCGCGACACCGACAGACCGACGTTGATCGCCGGGCGGATACCCGCGTTGAACAGGTTGGTTTCGAGGAAGATCTGGCCGTCGGTGATCGAAATCACGTTCGTCGGAATATAGGCCGACACGTCGCCCGCCTGCGTTTCGATGATCGGCAGCGCGGTGAGCGAGCCTGCGCCATTGTCGCTGTTCATCTTCGCGGCGCGCTCAAGAAGGCGGCTGTGGAGATAGAAAACGTCGCCGGGATAGGCTTCGCGGCCCGGCGGGCGGCGCAGCAGCAGCGACATCTGGCGATAAGCGACGGCCTGCTTCGACAGATCGTCATAGACGATCACGGCGTGCATGCCGTTGTCGCGGAAGAACTCGCCCATCGTGCAGCCCGTATAAGGCGCGAGGAACTGCAGCGGAGCGGGCTCCGACGCGGTCGCGGCGACGACGATCGAATATTCCATCGCGCCATTTTCTTCGAGCTGGCGGACGATCTGCGCGACGGTCGAGCGCTTCTGACCGACGGCGACATAGATGCAGTAGAGCTTCTTGCTCTCATCATCGCCGGCGTTCGCCTGCTTCTGGTTGATGAAGGTGTCGATCGCGACGGCGGTCTTGCCGGTCTGACGGTCGCCGATGATCAGTTCGCGCTGGCCGCGGCCGACGGGGACGAGCGCATCGAGCGCCTTGAGGCCAGTCTGGACGGGTTCGTGCACCGAGGTGCGCGGAATGATGCCCGGCGCCTTCACTTCGACGCGCATGCGCTTGTCGGCCTTGATCGGGCCCTTGCCGTCGATCGGATTGCCGAGGCCATCGACGACGCGGCCGAGCAGGCCCTTGCCGACGGGAACGTCGACGATCGTGCCGGTGCGCTTGACGGTGTCGCCTTCCTTGATCTCGGCGTCCGAGCCGAAGATCACGATGCCGACATTGTCGGCTTCGAGGTTGAGCGCCATGCCCTGCACGCCGTTGGCGAATTCGACCATTTCACCGGCCTGGACATTGTCGAGGCCGTGGACGCGGGCGATGCCGTCGCCGACCGAGAGCACCGAGCCGATTTCGCTGACCGTGGCGTCGGTCCCGAAATTGGCGATCTGGTCCTTGATGACCTTGCTGATTTCAGCGGCGCGGATTTCCATTATTCAGCCTTTCATCGGGCAGTTTGGCGTACGGGCTTTCAGCCCTTCATCGCCTGGGCGAAACTGTTGAGACGGGTACGGATGCTGCCGTCGATCAGCTGGCTGCCCAGCTGGACGACGAGGCCGCCGAGAATGGCGGGGTCGACGGTCGTCGCGACGGTGACGTCACGGCCGACACGGGATTTGAGGTTCGCGGTCAGCTCCTTGAGCTGCGCGGCGCTGAGCGGGTGCGCGCTGGTGACCTGTGCAGTCACTTCGCCGCGGTGGTCGGCGACGATCGCGTTGAACGCGTCGATCATGCCGGGCAGGTCGGCGAGGCGGCGGTTTTCGGCGAGCACGCCGAGGAATTTGGCGGTCAGCGAATCGAGCTTGAGCGATTTGGCGACCGCGGCGATGGCATTGGCGGCGTCGGCGCGGCCGACGACGGGGCTGGCGATCAGCGCCGACAGGTCGGCCGAATCGGCGAGGCCGGTCTTGAGCGTCGCGAGGCTTTTCTGAACGGCGTCGATCGCGTTCGATTCGCGGGCCAGTTCGAACAGCGCGCTGGCATAGCGGCCCGCGAGGCCCGCCGTGATGTTGCCCTGAATGCCGCCGGAATTCTCCACGCGCGAAAGTCCTTTTCTTCGATCCCGAGGGGGATGGCTGCGCGGATTGCCCGGCATCCGGAAATGCCCCCGCTGCAAAGTCGGGGCGCGCGTAGCAACGATTGTGCCGCAATGCAAGGCGGGGGTTGGGGACTCAAACCGCCATCCCTCTGCCGTTCGCCCCGAGCTTGTCGAAGGGCCGTCCTTCCTTCAAAGGTTGAAAGAAAGAAGAACGGTGGTTCGACGGGCTCAGCACGAACGGACGAGAGGGAAATCGATGGGCGAGATGATCGCGATGATGATGGACGATGGCGCCGAAATCGCTGTCTATCACGCGCAGCCGTTGGGCGAACGCCGCGGCGGGCTGGTGCTGGTGCAGGAGATTTTCGGGGTCACCGACCATATCCGCGAGCTTTGCGACGAATATGCCGCCGACGGTTATGAAGTGCTCTCGCCCGCGCTGTTCGACCGCGAGCATCCGGGGTTCGAGAGCGACTATTCGGGGCCGCAGTTCGAACGCGCGGTAGAACTCGCGCGCAAGCTGCACCCGTTTGAGCAGAGCCTGAAGGATGCGCAGACCTGCATCGACGCGCTGAAGGGGAAGGGCCCCGTCTTCATCACCGGCTATTGCTATGGCGGCTCGGTCGCGTGGCGGATGGCGCAGATCAGCCCCGACCTCGCGGCAGCATCCGCCTATTATGGCAGCCTGGTTCCGACGCAATTCGCCGATCAGGCGCCCGCCTGCGCGGCCATCGCCCATTTCGGGCGCTTCGATGGCGGCATCCCGATGGCGGGGGTCGAGGCGCTGATCGCGAAGCAGCATCCGACCGCGCAAATCTTCGTCTATGAGGCGGGGCACGGCTTCAACAGCGATCGGCGCAAGGATTATCACGAGCCGTCGAGCGAGCTCGCGCGCGAACGCACGCTGATGCTGTTCCGGGCGTGCGGGGGATGAGGCTGGTCTTCATCCACGGCCCCGCGGCGTCGGGAAAGCTGACGGTGGCGCGCGAACTGGCGGCGCGCAGCAGCCTGCCGCTGTTCCACAATCACCTCATCGTCGACGCATTGCTCGCGGTGTTTCCGTTCGGCAGCCCGGCCTTTGTCGAACTGCGCGAAGCGATGTGGATGGACGTGTTTCGCGCCGCCGCCGCCGAGCGGCGGTCGCTGATCTTCACCTTCCACCCCGAGGCAAGCGTCGCCCCCGATTTTCCGGCGCGCGTCGTGGCGCTGGTCGAAGCGGCGGGCGGCCGGGTCGATTTCGTCGCGCTCAACTGTGCGCCCGAAACGGTCGCGGCGCGGGTCGAGGCCGCATCGCGGCAGGCGAGCGGTAAATTATCGTCGCTGGCGCTGCTGCGCGAGCTGGAGGCACAGGACGCCTTTGCCTATCCGCCGCTGCCCGCCGCGATCGCGATCGACACCGGCGCGGTCGAGCCGGGCGAAGCGGCGATCCGCATATATGAGGGTCTGGAACTGGCGGACCGATGAAGTTCGCGGTCAATCTGCTGGTCTTCCTCGTCGTGCTCGCGCTGGTGACGACCGCGCTGCTCTACACCCAGCAGCGGCGCATCATCTTTCCCGCGCCGCGCGATTATCCGCACGAAGCCCTGCCCGGCTTCCGGCTCGTCCACACGCAAACCGACGACGGCTTGCGGCTCTCGGCCTTCTATCGCCCCGCGGCGCCGGGACGAAAGACGATCCTCTTCTTTCACGGCAATGGCGACAATATGATCGGCGCGATCGAGGCGACGCGCGGGCCGGCGGCCGCGGGGCACGGCCTGATGCTCGTCGAATATCGCGGCTATGGCGGCAACCCGGGTTCGCCGGGCGAGGACGGACTCTATCGCGACGCCGAAGCGGCGATGCGCTGGCTGGGCGAAGCGGGGGTCGCGGCGGATAATATCGCCGTCGTCGGCAATTCGATCGGTTCGGGCCCCGCGACCGAAATCGCGCTGCGGCACGACGTCGCCGCGCTGATCCTCGTGTCGGGCTTGTCCGACCTGCCCGCGGCGGTGCGGCGTCAGGCGCCGTTCGCGCCGCGCTGGCTGGTGCGCGACCGCTTCGACAATCTATCGAAGCTGCGCCGCGTGAAGGCGCCGGTCTTTCTGATGCACGGCGACGCCGACACGCTCGTCACCCCCGACCATCTGGACCGGCTGGCGGAGGCGCGTCCCGATGCGACGGTCGCGCGCGTCGCGGGTGCGGGGCACGAACTCGCCTATACCGCGCCCGCGCAGGCGATCCTGACCCGATGGGTCGACGGGCTGCGCTGACCGCGTCAGTCGCCGGGTGATGTCGCCGCCGCGCCCGTCGCCGGCTGGCAGCGATAGACCAGCCGTTCGTTGGGGGTGCCGGGAAGCGCGCTGCGGATCGCGTCCTGCTGCGCGGCCAGCCCCGCGAGTTCGTCGGGGTCGGCGGTGCAGCTCTTGAGCGTGACGGCGGCACGCGTCTCGCGCGCCTTCGCCATCGTTTCGGCGTCGAGCAGATAGCGTTCGACGCGATAGTCGCGCCCCGCCGAATCGATCGACGCGACGGTGACGGTCGCCTCCTCGTTGGGCACGAGGATGCGCTGCCAGCGGTCGTCGGGCCCCCGCGTATATTGGGTGCGTCCGTTGACGCAGCCGCCCTTGCCGATGCTGATCGGCACGTCGGTCGTCGCCGACACGGTGATGCGGCTGCGGTCGGGGCGGATCGTGCAGAGCAGGCTGCCCTGCGCGAGCTTCGGTGCGTCGGCGGCGGGCGTCTTCGCCGCCTCCTCGGCGATTTCGGCATGCGCGTCGGGGCGCGTCGCGAACAGCACCGCCGCGACCAGAATCAGCGCGACGCCGGTGCCGCCCGCGATCTTGGCCTTGCGCATATTCTTCTGGCCATAGAACATCAGCCCGGCGCCCGCCGCGAGCGCACCGATCACGAACAGCACGCCCGCCAGCGCGATGCGATTCTCGCGCGCGGCGAGCGCCTCGTCCTCGGCGCGCGCCTCCCTGAGTTCGCGGTCGAGCTTCGCGGCGGCGTTTTTCGCGGCATTGGCCTCGGCATCGGCGCGCGCTTCGGCGTCGATCGCGGCGCGGCTCCGCGCGTCGGCCTCTGCCATCGACAGGCAGGGGGTGCCGACGCTCGTATATTGCTGGTCCGCATCGGCGAGGAAGCGCATCAGCTCGCGCCCGGCGATGGCGAAGGCGAAGGGCGAATCGCCGTCGTCGGCACGCGTGATCGCGGTGTTGATGCCCGCGATGCGCCCGCACTGGTCGACGAGCGGACCGCCCGAATTGCCGCGCGAGATTTTCGCGGTATGGATCAGCATCGCGACGCCGTCGACCGTCTGGATATTCGACATATTGCCCTCGCTGCGCGTCGGGGTGCGCGGGGTGATATAGTCGTTGGCGCTGCGCGCGGTCGCGAGGTCGACATTGCCGGGATAGCCCAGGGCGACGACGTCGGCGCCCGATTCGAGCGGGCCGGTGTAGATGGCGGCGGCGGGCAGCCGCCCCTCGGTGATCTCGACCAGCGCGAGGTCGCGCGCGGTATCGATCGCGATCAGTTTGCCGGCATAGCTTTTCTGCCCCTCCGACGGAACGACGCCGAGCGCGACATTGCCCGGGTAGCGCGCGGCCGATTCGACGACATGCGCGTTGGTGACGATGCGCGTCGGCGAGATGGCGATGCCGCTGCCGTGGCCGAAACCGACGACCTCGCCATCCATCATCGCGACGGTGACGACGCGCACGACGCTGCGCGATGCGGCGCTGATATCGTCGGCGGCGCGCGCCGGAAGCGTGAGGGCGAAGAGGGCGAGCAGCAGGGTGAGCAGGCGGGTCATGGCGCGCAAAATAGAGCCGCACGCTTTGAACGCAAGCATCGGGACGCGGTGCGGATCGCGCCGTGGCATTCCCTTTCCGACAGCCGAGAAAGGATGTTTTCGATGACCTATCTGATCGAGGGGCTTTGCCCCGATCGCTTTACGCCCCTGTTTGCGTTCGACGACGCGGGTCTCGCCGCGATCAACGCGCGGCGCGTCACCGCGACCGCCGACCGCGGTTTCCCGTGCCGCATCAGCCTGGAGGATGCGAAGGCGGGCGAGGAGCTGATCCTGCTCCACCACACCAGCCACGATGTCGCGACGCCCTATCGCAGCGCCTATGCCATCTATGTCCGGGCGGGCGTCGCGGCCGCGCGCTATCAGGGCGAAACCCCGCCGGTGTTCGAGGGCCGCCCGCTTGCGCTGCGCGCCTTCGGCGCCGATGGCATGCTGCAAACCGCGCGGCTCGCAGCGCCGGGCGAGGCCGACAGCGCGATCCGCGACCTGTTCGAGGATGCGGGCGTTTCCTATATCGATGCCCATAATGCCGCCTACGGTTGTTTCGCCGCGCGGATCGAAAGGGACGAGCCCCAGAGGAGCGAGAAATGAGCCGCGACCTGATGACCGACGACGACCGCTGGGCGGCGGTGCAGGCGCGCGACAAGGCGTTCGACGGACGCTTCGTCACCGGCGTGCTCACCACCGGCATCTATTGCCGGCCGAGCTGCGCCGCACGCCACCCGCTGCGCGCGAATGTGCGTTTCTTCGCCGACGGCGCCGCGGCGCGCGCGACGGGACTCCGCCCGTGCAAGCGCTGCCTGCCCGATGACGTCGCGCGCGACGAAAGCGCGGTAATCAAGGCGATCGCCGCGATCAAGCAAAGCGAGGAACCGCTCGCGCTCGCCGATCTCGCCGCGCGCACCGGCTATTCGCCGACGCATTTCCAGCGCGTCTTCACTCGTCACACCGGCCTGTCGCCCGCCGCCTATGCCCGCGCGCTGCGCGAGGAGCGCGCGCGCGCCGCGCTGAGCGAGGGCAATCGGGTGACCGACGCGATTTACGACGCGGGCTTTTCGGGGCCGTCGCGCTTTTACGAGAATATGGAGGGACGCATGGGTATGACGGCTTCGGCGTGGGTCAATGGCGGCAAGGGCGCGACGATCCACTGGGCGGTGGTGCCGACCAGCCTCGGCGACATGCTCGTCGCTGCGACCGACAAGGGCGTGTGCCGCCTGAGCTTCGCCGAGGGACGCGAGGCATTGGAGGAGCGTTTTCCCGCGGCCGATCTGGTCGAGGGCGGCGATGACTTCGCCGCGCTGCTGGGGCAGGTCGTCGACGCGGTCGAGGCGCCGGTGAACGGCTTCGACCATATCCCGATCGACGTGAAGGGCACCGCCTTTCAGGAAGCGGTGTGGCGCGAGCTCAGGAAAATTCCGGCGGGCGAGACGCGCAGCTATTCGGACATCGCCGCCGCCGTCGGCAAACCCGCCGCGGTGCGCGCGGCGGGCAGCGCCAATGGCGCGAATAATGTCGCGGTGCTGATCCCCTGCCACCGCGTCGTGCGCAGTGACGGGTCCTTGGGCGGCTATGCCTATGGCTTGCCGATCAAGGAAGAATTGCTGAAGCGCGAAGGGCGCTGAGCGACAGTGGCGCCGGGCAGTGCGACATACGGCCCGGCGCTACTGGTTGACGCGGCCCGCTTAGCTGTCTTCCTTTTCCCGATCGGCGAAAATGCCCGCCATGGTGGCGCGCGCCGCGTCGATCTGGCCGGCGTCGATCTCGTCGACCACCTTGGCGACCTTGTTCGCCTTTTCCTGCTTGTGGCTCGAAAAGGCGAGGGGGGCGAGGACCGATCGCGCGAGCTTGCCCTTGTTTTCGTTGAGCAGCTGGCGCGCGAGGACCATGCGATAACCATCGTCGTAGGACGAATAGTCGAACACGCTTTCGAGCGCGATGAGGGCGGGTTCGGGGATCGGCTCCTTCGCTTCATAGAAGGACATATAATAGCCGATCGCCGCGCGCGGGTCCTTGGGGTCGAGCCGGTACGCCTCGGCGAACCAGGTGCGCGCCGTCGCATAGAGCGCCGGTTTCTTCTCCTCTTCGGCGCGCGTCATGAACAGGCCGCCCATCAGCACCTGGGCGTCCTGCGATTCCGGATCCAGAACGAGTGCCCGCTTCAGCGCGGTCTCTGCCTTCGCGAATTGCTGGGCGTCGGTATAGGCCTCGCCGGCGATCAGTTGCACGGGCAGGCTGTCGGGATATTTTTTGTCCATGCCGTCGACGTCGTCCGCGACGGCGCGCGCCTGACGCTCGGAGACACCACGCTCGCTCCGGATATGCGCCTGGATCACGGCTTCCTCGGGCGCTGTCAGGCGCCGCATATCGACTTTCGGCGCGACATAGTCCGCCGGCTTGACGTTGAGCGTCGGGAACGGCCCGCTCTTGTAGTCGCGCAGTTCGTCCTGCAGCGTGTCGAGGTCGCCGAACGCGCGCTGCGCCGCGGTCAGGCTGTCCTCACCGGCGTTCAGCGCCTTCAGATATTGGGCGAGCTGCCCCTGCCTCGCCTTGTTGAAATTCAGATAGTGGGCGATCATCCAGCCGAACGAATAGGATTGATAATATTCCTGTCCGTCGAGCCGCTTGTTGTGATCGAACAAGCGAGTGAGCCGGATGCCGGGCAGTTCGAACAGGTCGTCTCCGCGGTGCTGCGGGACGTCGCCGACGCGGAAGGCGCCGCCGTCGAGCAGTTCGAGCGTGCCGTAAAGTTCGGCAAAGCCCTCGACATACCAGTGCGGATAGGCGGTGCTGAATTTCTGCAGCATGAAGTGATGTACATATTCGTGGAACAATATGCCTTCGGCGGTCAGCGCCGTCTTCTGGTTGAGTTCGCGCTGGTCGAGATGGCGGCTGAAGCGGTCGCGCTGGCTCTCGACTGCCGGAACGAAGGATACGGCGGCACCGGCGCGCGGAATGTAAAAGCCCGCGACGCCGGAAGTGCCGGCAAGGCGGCCGATGTCGTCGGTGTCGCCAAAGCGATAGACGCGGACCTTGTTCGACTCGCCGATGTCGGGGCCGGGTATCGGAAGCCCCTGCATATAGCGCAACGCGTTGTCGAAACGCTCGAGCCGCGTCGCGAAGCGTTCGGTATCCGCTTTGCTGCTTTCGGAAACGATGATGAAGTGCGCGGTTTCGGCTTCCCACCATTCGGCGTGAGCCACGCTCCCGAAAGCGAGCAGCGCAACGGCGAAACCACCGCGCAGGGCGGCGTTCAGATATGCGATCACTTTGTTTCCCCCGGTAAAAATTCCGCGCCTATCTATATCAAGCCGGACAAATGCTTCAACCGCGCCACCAAACACCGAAGCCGCCCAGCGAAAAATCAAAGGAGAAGATACGATGACCGACAAGATTGCCGCCTTCCGCGCCCTGCATATTCCCGGCGACCCGCTGATCCTCGTCAACATCTGGGATGCGGGGAGCGCGAAGGCGGTGGCAGGCGCGGGCGCGAAGGCGATCGCGACCGGCAGCTTCGGCGTCGCGGGCGCGCAGGGCCGCGCCGATGGCGAGGATTTCCCGATTGAGGATGTCTTCGAGAATCTGGGCCGCATCCTCGCGGTCACCGACCTGCCGGTCACGATCGACATGGAATCGGGCTATGGCGCCGATCCGGCAGCGGTCGGCGTCTCGGTCGGCCGCGCGAGGGATGCGGGCGCCGCGGGGATCAATATGGAGGACCGGCTGCCCGGCACCGCCGAGCTGCTCGCGATCCCCGAAGCGGTGGCGCGCTATCGCGCCGCGGCGGACACCGGCCTCTTCGTCAACGCGCGCTGCGACACGTTTCGCGGCGCCGATGCGGCGAAGGACGGCGACGCGCTCGTCGCCGCGACGCTCGATCGCGCGCGCGCCTATGCCGACGCCGGGGCGGGCTCGCTGTTCGTGCCCTTCCTGCTCGATCCCAAATGCATCGGCGCGATCTGCGACGCGTCGCCGCTGCCCGTCAACATCCTGCGCGGCAAGGGCGGCCCGACGCACAAGGAACTCGCAGCCTTGGGCGTTGCGCGGATCAGCCACGGGCACCAGCCCTGGGCGGCCGCGATGGGCTGGCTCGCGGCGCAGGCCGGACAGGTGATGGGCGGCGCCGAACCCGATTATTGAGCGAAGCTATTCGGCCCCGCCCGTCCCACCGTGGCGCTGGTCGCGCATCCGCAGCAATTGTTCGAGAAAGGGCCGCGCCTGCGCCCCCATATGCGGGTCGAACGCAATCGATTGTGCCAGCCTGATCGCCGAGGTGAATTGACCCCGGTTGGCGAGCGCAAACGCATGGGCGACCCGCAACTCGATATTTTCCGGCGCGAGCCCGAACGCCCGTTCGAGCCCCTGTATCGCAATGTCCGGCGGTGTTTTGCCCTGATCGAGGAAGCTCTGGAAATAGATGTAGAGCGGTAGCGGATCGTCCGGATTGGTCCTGTTCGCAAGAGTGATCGGTTCGCGCGCCTTTTCCCAGCGCGTATCCTCATAGTCGCCCTTGCTGTCGAGTTCGTGCATCAATAGCTCGCCCAGCAAGACATTGGCGCGGACATGATCGGGCTTGATCGCGATCGCGCGGTCGAGCGCGCTCCGGACCGCGGCGAGGTCGCGGGTGTCTTTGTCGAGAGCCCATTCCGCAGCCGCATATTCGAACCACACCGCCGCGTCGCCCGCATGCGTTGCGGAGAGGCTCCGCAGGCTGTCGCGGACCGCACGGCCGCTATCGTCCCCCGGGCGGGCGCTCAGCCGTGCGAGCCGGAGCGGGATCACGGCGTCCTCGCCGGGGCGCAATGCAGTCACGGAGATATTGGTGGGAACAGGAATCGCGTCCTTGGTCATGCGATAGCTGAGCGGGCGCCGGAGATAGGCTGCGAGATCCTTGTCGAGTTGATCGAGATCGCCGAACGCTTGCCGCGCGGCTTGCTCGGCTTCGGTGCCCGCATTGATCGCTCTCGCATAGGCGACGAGTTGCCCCGCGCGCGGCGCGTCGTGGAACAGCATATGGGTCAGAAGCCAGGCGCGCCCGTAATAGACATCGACTTGGCCGACCGTTTTCAATGAATGGGGGTCGGTCGCGAGCAGCGTCTCGACCGGAATCTGCGGCAATTGAACAAGGCCGTACTGGCGGCCATAAGCGGGCTTGCCGATCAGCGCCTTGCCATTTTTGTCGAAATCGATGGTCGAATAATATTCGGCGAACCCTTCGATGATCCACGCCGGATAGGCGCCCGTGCGATAGCGCTTCATGAAATGATGCGCATATTCGTGGAACAGCGTTTCCTGCGACGCCGACGTGCCGCGAGAGCGGCCGCCATTCTCCCGATGCGATACCGCAAAGCTGCCGTCGCGGCCGGTCCGGTAGAAGCCGACGAAAGACGAGGAGCGCGAGCCCGTGTAGAGTTTCGCGACCTCGCCGGTCGAGGCGAGCAGGTAGATGGGCAGACGGTTGGATTCGCCCTGTTCCTTGACATCCAGCAGCAGGCGCAGCGCCACGTCGAAACGCTGAAGTGTCGAGGCGAATTCGCGCAACGATTTTTCGTTGCCTTCGCTGTAGATGATGAAACTGTCGGTCTCCGAACGCAGCCAGCGTGCTTCGGCGACAGTTGCGATAAGTGCCGCGGCCATCGCTGCCGCCGATATCAAAATCCTGATCATGAAAGCCCCCCAGCTTTACTTCCGCCATGCTGGCAGGGAGTTGCCGGACTGTAAAGCCCTCTGCTGGCTAGACAAAGCTGTAGGGATCGATGTCGATCGCGAGCCGCGCCTTCGTCGACCATTCGACGCTGTTCACCCAGTCGCGGATCGTCCCCTGCAGATCGAAGCTGCGCGGCGCGTGGAGCAGCAGGCGAAAGCGATGACGGCCGCGCAGCATCGCGAGCGGGGCGGGGGCGGGGCCATAGACCGCGAGGCCGTCGGCGACGGGCGCCTTCGCGCCCAGCCGCTGCGCCTGCCCGCGCGCGACCTCGATATCCTCCGACGAGATGACGAGCGCTGCGAAGCGGCCATAGGGCGGCGCGCCCGCGAATTTGCGCGCCGCCGCCTCGGCCGAATAAAAGCCGTCGCGGTCGTTCGCGACGAGCGCGGCCATGACGGGGGCCTCGGGAACGCGCGTCTGGATCAGCACTTCGCCGGGCTTGACCCCGCGCCCCGCGCGCCCCGCGACCTGCGCGATCTGCTGGAAGGTGCGCTCCGACGCGCGGAGGTCGCCGCCGTCGAGCCCGAGATCGGCGTCGACCACGCCGACGAGCGTGAGGTTGGGGAAATGATAGCCCTTGGTGACGAGCTGGGTGCCGATGATGATGTCGACCAGCCCGCCCTCGACATTGTCGACAAATTCGGCGGCTTTCGCGGGCGACCAGAGGGTGTCCGAGGTGACGATGGCGGTTCTTGCTTCGGGGAAGCGCAGCGCGACCTCGTCGGCGACGCGCTCCACGCCGGGGCCGCAGGCGACGAGGCTGTCCTCGTCCTCGCACTCGGGGCAGAGCCGCGGCGGCGGCATCACATGCCCGCAATGGTGGCACGCGAGGCGGTGGACGAGCCGGTGCTCGACCATCCACGCGGTGCAATTGGGGCACTGGATGCGGTGGCCGCAGGTGCGGCACAAAGTCAGCGGCGCGAAGCCGCGGCGGTTCAAAAAGAGCAGGCTCTGCTCGCCCTTCTGCAAGCGGTCGGCGAGCGCGTCGACGAGCGGCGGCGCGAGCCAGCGGCCGCGGTCGGGCGGGTCGGCCCGCATGTCGATCGCCGCGAGATCGGGCAGGGTCGCGCCGCCGAAGCGCGCGGGCAGGACGATATGGCGATAGCGCCCCGCCTCGACCATCGCGAGGCTTTCGAGCGCGGGGGTGGCGCTCGCGAGCACCACCGGCAGGCCCTCGAAAGCGCCGCGCATCACCGCGACGTCGCGCGCGTGATAATGGACGCCATCCTCCTGCTTGAAGCTCGTCTCGTGCGCCTCGTCGACGACGATCACGCCGAGCCGGGCATAGGGCAGGAACAGCGCCGATCGCGCGCCGACGATGATTTTCGCCTCGCCCGCCGCGATGCTGTGCCACGTGCGGCGGCGCTCGGTCGAGCGCAGCCCCGAATGCCAGGCGACGGGTTCGCAGCCGAAACGCGCGGCGAAGCGCGTCAGCATCGGTTCGGTGAGCGCGATTTCGGGAAGCAGCACGAGCGCCTGTTTGCCCGCATCGATCGCGGCGGCGATCGCTTCCATATAGACTTCGGTCTTGCCCGATCCGGTGACGCCGTCGAGCAGCAAGGTCTCGAACTTCGCGGCGGCGACCGCCTCGCGAAGCTGCTCCGCCGCCGCCGTCTGCTCGTCCGACAGGTCGGGCGGCGCGAAGCCCGAATCGGGTTCGGGATAGGGCTGGTCGGCCGAAACGCTCACCGCCTCGAGCGCGCCGGTATTGACGAGCCCGCGGATCACCGCTTCGCTGACCTCGGCGAGCGCCGCGAGTTCGCGCACCAGCCCCTGCCGCGTGCCGATCTTTTCGAGCGCGACGGTCCGCTGCGGCGTCATCCGCGCGGGCAGCTCGCCGGTCGCGCGATATTCGACGATCGGGCGCCGCGCGTCGGCGAAGGCGGCGCCGGGGAGCACCATGCGCAGCACCGATCCCGGGGGCGCCAAATAATAGTCGCTCGTCCATTCGATCAGGCGGCGGAGCGGCGCTGCGATCGGCGGCACGGGCACGACTTCGTAAAGATTGCGCAGGCGATTGTCGCCGACCGGCTCGGGCGCGCCGAAGCTTGCATCCTCCCACACCACGCCCCCCATCCGCCGCGGCCCGAGCGGCGCGACGACGACGCTGCCGAGCGGCGCTTTGCTCCCCTGCGGCACGCGATAGTCGAGCGGGCCGAGAGCGGCGGTCAGGAGGAGGACGCGGGCGCGGGTCATGGGTCGGGCAGGATATAGGCGCGCGGGGAAAATAGGAAAGCGCCGAGGTCGGCGAAGGCGGATTTCGACGGAAGGTGGCCGTTTGAAAAGAAAGCCCATCCCCTGAAGGGGAGGGGCTCAAATTTCCCCAACGTCCGCTCCCCACCCCGAAACAGAAACCCGCCCGGCGCCTATGCCGACGCCAGCGCCGCCTTTTTCACCGGGCGTTTCGCGGGTTTCGGCCGCTTGAACCAGAAGGTCCACACCGCAAGGCTGCCGAGCAGCGTCAGCGACAGGCCCGAGATCGTCAGCACGATACGCCACGCCCAGCCGCCGACCTTCGACGCGTGGATCGGGAAGGCCATGTTGAACGCCTGCGCGCCGGGCGCGAGCTTCAGCGCGTCGCGCGCGCCGAGCACCTCGCCGGTCGCGGCGTCGAAGGCGAGCGTCGTACGGCCGTTGGGCAGCCATTCGGCGGGCTGCTTCATGCGCAGACCGATCGGGTCGCCCGCCTTGCGCGGCAGGCTGAGAATACGGAATTCGGCGTCGGGGAAGCGGCGGCGCGCCTCGGCGAGCATCGCGGTGTAGTCAGGTTTGTCGGCGAGCGGGCCGCCGCGGTATTTCGGCGGGTCGAGCGCCTTCGCGGTCTCGGCGACCGGGCCGAAGGGCGCGACCATCCCCAGGGCGAAGGGGCGGAAGATCATCATCGTGCCGGTGACGATCGAGATCAGCAGCAGCGGCGCGACGACGACGCCGAGGTCGCGGTGGTGCATCACGATCGCGGGGCGGCTCATCCGCTTGGGCCACAGGCGGAGCTGGAAGGTCCGCCGCGTGCGCCACCACAGGATGACGCCGCTGATCACGAAGAACAGCCCGCACAATCCCGCGACGCCGATCACCCATTCGCCATTGTCGCCCGCGAAGAGATGGTGGTGGAAATCGAAGATCCAGAGTTCGGGGCGTTCCCACTGGCTCGCCCAGCGCGCGGCGATTTCGCCCGACTGGCTCGCATAGGCGCCCGCGCCCTCATTCCCCGGGCCGCCGAAGCGGAGCTGGTGCAGCCCGAAACGCTCGTCGGCGTAGATGATGCCCTGCGCGCCGGGCATCGCCATCAGCTTTTCGGTGGTCGCGGCGACCGTAGCGAGGTCGCCGCGCAGCGGATCGCCCGTCCCCGGCACCCCGATCCACAGATGCTCATAGAGCAGGATCGTGCCCGACAGGCCGAGCAGCGCGAGCACGAGGCCGATCAGGCCCCCCGTCCAGCGATGCAGCGTGTCGAGCAGCTTGATCATCAGAAGCGATAGTCCCAACCGAGCGTGAAGGTGCGGCCGCGGCCCGCGAAGTTGAAGAAATTGTCGGTCGGCCGCTGGGTGTCGCTCGCGTAGCTGATATATTGCTTGTCGAACAGATTCTGCACCGCGAGGCTGACGCCGCCGAGGCTCGTCTGATAGCGGACGAAGGCGTCGGTCAGATTATAGCCCTCGAAATCGTTGAGTGCGTCGCGGTCGGGGCCGCGGAAGCTGCGCGCGAAGTAGAATTGCGTCTGGATGCGCGCCGACAGCGGACCGCTGGCATAGGCGGCGGCGAGGTTGAGCCGGTCGGGCGAAATGTTCGCGCCGTCGAGGTCGGTCTCGACCACCCCGTCCTGATCCTCGTCGAAGCGTCCGGTGATATGGGCATAGCCGGCCGAAACGGTCAGCCCGTCGATCGGCAGCTTGACCGCGAGGTTGATCTCCAGCCCCTCGATCTCGACGCGCTGGCGCACGACGTCGAAAATGCCGTCGGGCCGCGCGATCAGCAGTTGTCCCTTGGTGCTCGTCGACCAGAAATAGGTCGCGCTGGCGTCGAGCGGCCCGCGCTTCACCTCGACCCCGATCTCGCGGTTGTTCGATATGATCGGCGCGATGTCGAGATAATTGTCGATGTCGACGCCCGCGATCTTCACCGCGCGGGTGATGCGGCCGATGTCGGGAACGGTATAGCCCTCGGCATAGCTCGCATAGGCGCGGATGCCGGCTGCCGGCTCGACGATGACGCCGCCGTTCAGCAAGATGTCGTCGAAGCTGGGGCTGCCGCCCGCGACGTCGACGCCGCCATAGGTCGAAACGCCGCACGGGCCGCTGGGCACCGCGGGCGGTGCGGGGCAGGCGACAAAGGTGTTCGCGGCGAGCGTGCGATAATCGTCGATCTTGATCTTCACATTCTCGTAGCGCGCGCCGCCCGCGAGGCGGACAAGGCCGTCGGCGAGCTTGAGATTGGCCTGGCCGAAGGGCGCGAAGCTGCGGAACTCGCTCGGCGGCACCCACGCGCGGTCGGTCGCGATCAGCCGCTGCTCGGTCGTGTCCCACAGCGCGTCGAAACCGGCGATCAGCGTCAGTGCCTCGAAACCGGGGACCGCGCGCTCATAGCTCAGCTTGCCGCCGATCTTGCGGCTGCGGTTCTGCGACTGGTCGAAGAGCGTGCCGACCGGCGCGATCGTCGGGTCCTGAAAACTGGCGATCGGATTGGGCTCGCCGCCGAAGGTGTCGCGGCTGCGGTTCCAGAAAATCTGGCTGACGAAATTGCCGCCGCCCAGATCGGTGTCGGTGAGCGACAGCGCGACGCTTTCGGTGCGATTGGTCGCGGGCACGCCCGGCGGCACGCCGGGCTCGGCGCTCGTCGGCAGTCCGGCGGCCTTGTCGCCCGCGACCGGGGCATAGTCGCCGTCGCCCTCGAGCTCGAAGCGGCTCGCGATCAGGTCGAGCCGCATCGTGTCGGTCACCGCATAGCCGAAGCGGCCGAAGAGCGAGAGCGCCTTCGAATCCATCGTCTCGCCCTGCGTCAGGTTGATCCCGACCGGACGGCCCTCGCCGTCGCGGAACAGGCCGCGCAGTTCGTAAGCCGCGCCGACCGAGGCGTCGAAACGTCCCGCCTTGTACTGGACGAGCCCCGCGGCCTTGCCGCCCATGCCGGCGTCCGAAAATTCATTATCCGCCGTCGCCTGCAGCAGCGCGCGGCCCGATACGCCCTCTTCGGTCGGGGCGCCGACGGTGACCTGGTTGACGATGCCGCCGGTGCCGCCGATCCCCTGCAGCGCGTTCGATCCGAAGATCACCTCGACCCGGTCGATGAAGAAACCGTCGATGGTGAAGCCGTCGCGGCTGCCGTCGCGCATCGGAGTCGATTGCGGGATGCCGTTGATCGCATAGAGTGGGGCGCGGCCGCGCAGCGTCTCGCCCGCGCCCGACAATTTCTGGCGCGTCGGCGAGAAGCTGGGGGTCAGCGTCGCGACCGCGTCGGTCACCGAGCCCGAAATCGCGATCTGCTGATCGAGCGCCGTCTTGTCGATCACCTCGATCGTCAGCGGCAGCGCGTTCGGCGGCAGGATCGTGCGCGCGGCGGTGACGACGATCGCGTCTTCGCCCGCGGCCGTGTCGGCGGGCGCGGCATCCTGCGCGAAGGCGGGCGAGGAAAGCGCCGTGCAGGCGAGCGCGGCGAGAGCGAATTTGCGATTCATATGAACTCCTGTTTCGGAGCGCGCGCTAGTGCGACACATTCGCAAAAGCAAGGGGTTTGTGGGTGGTGGAGGGGTAGCGACGGTAACGCCAAGGCCCCTCCGTCAGCGCTTCGCGCTGCCACCTCCCCATCGCTGCGCGACAGGGAGGATGTTTCTTTCATCGTCACCCCGGACTTGATCCGGGGTCCATTCAGGCGACGGTTGGAAGAATGGATCCCGGATCAAGTCCGGGATGAAGAAAGTGGGCAACATCAGCTTAATACCCTAAGCAGGCCCAATTACCCCGCAAGGGGTGACTTGGCGGATCAAACCTCGCTATCAGCTTGACCATGCGGGAAAAGGAACTGCGCTTCGCCCTGATTTGCTACGGCGGCATCAGCCTCGCCGTCTATATGCACGGCATCACCAAGGAGATCTGGCGGCTCGCCGCCGCGTCACGCGCCTTTCATGAGGAGGCGGCGCCCTCCGGTGCATGCGGCGTCTATCACGACTTGCTGGCGCACATCGCCGAAAAGAGCGGGGTCAAGCTCCGCGTCCTTGCCGACATCGTCGCCGGGGCGAGTGCGGGCGGGATCAACGGCATCTTCCTGGCGCGCGCGCTCGCCACCGGCCAGTCGCTCGATCCGCTCACCGGGCTGTGGCTCGACGGCGCCGACGTCGACCGGCTGCTCGATCCCGACGCGCGCGCGCTGTCGGCGGCGACGAAATTCTGGGCGGTGCCGATCGCGGGCTGGGCGATGAAACGGCGCGGCAACGTCATCGACCGCACCGTGGGCGAAGCCGCGCAGGACGAGGTGCGCGCCAAGCTGTCGCGCTTCGTGCGTGCACGCTGGTTCGAACCACCTTTCGGCGGCGCGACCTTTTCGAACCTGCTGCTCGATGCGTTCGATGCGATGGACGCGGCCCCCAAGGGGCCGCCGCTCGTCCCCGCCGGGCAGCCCGTCGACCTGTTCGTGTCGGTGACCGATTTTGCCGGGCACAGCGCGCCGCTGTCGCTCAACAGCCCGCCGCGCGTCACCGAGCAGGAGCACCGGCTGATCATGCGGTTCCGCGAGGATCGCCGCACCGGGAAACGCATCGACGATGTCCCCGCGCTGGTCGCCGCGGCGCGCGCGACGGCGAGCTTTCCTGGCGCCTTCCCGCCCTTCACGCTCCGCGAACTCGACCATGTGCTCGAAAAGCGCGGGATCGACTGGCCGGGGCGCGGCGCCTTCCTCGCCGCGCAGCTGCCGGCGAGCGGCGAGGCCGATCCCGCCGACCGCGTGCTCATCGACGGCTCGGTGCTCGCCAACGCCCCCTTTCGCCCCGCGATCGCCGCGCTCAAGCAGCGGCCGGCGCGGCGCGAGATCGACCGCCGCTTCGTCTATATCGACCCCAAGCCCGATTATCGCTCGATCAGCTTCGGCAAGCCGGGCGAGGCGGCCGAAGGGCCCGAGGATGGGGCGCCCAAGCTGCCGGGCTTCCTCTCGACGATCCTCGGCGCGCTGTCGGAGATTCCGCGCGAACAGCCGATCCGCGAAAATGTCGAGGCGATCGAGGGTATGTCGCGGCGGATCCGCCGCATGCAGCGCATCGTCGATGCGATGAAGGTCGAGGTCGAGGAACAGGTCGCGGCGCTGTTCGGCACGACCTTTTTTCTCGACACGCCGACGCCTGTCCGGCTCCGGAAATGGCGCGCCAAGGCGCAAGCTCAGGCGGCGGCGCGCGCGGGCTTCGCCTTTGCGCCCTATGGCCATCTCAAATTGTCGGCGGTGGTCGAGGAATTGGTGACGCTGGTCGACCGGCTCGCCCCCGCCGAGGGCGACATCCATCGCCGCAATAGGCGCGGGGCGATTTGGGACGAGGTCCGCGCGCGCGGGCTCGACCGCATTTCGGGCAAGCGCGGGTCGGGCGCGAGCGACGATGCGGTCACCTTTTTCCGCAGCCACGACCTCGGTTTTCGCGTGCGGCGGCTGCGCTTCCTCGCGCGCGAACTCGACCGCGTGGTCGAGGCGAAGCGCGACACGCGCGATCCGGCGTGCGACGCGATGCGCGACGCCATCTACACGGCGCTCGGCCTCTATCTCGAACGCGAGGGCGACAATTGGTTCGCCGATCTCGATATATCCGCCGAAGCCGGGCCGGGGGCATGGATCGACGCGATCGGCGAACGGCGCGACCTGATCGGCGCCGATGCCGCGGCCGACGCGCTGATGGCCGAGGCGCTGGCGCTGCTGCCCAAGGATGATCGGCGGACGCTGCTCCTCGCCTACCTCGGCTATCCCTTTTACGACATCGCGACCCTGCCGTTGCTGCAAGGCGAGGGGTTCGACGAGTTCGACCCGATCAAGATCGACCGCATCTCGCCTTCGGACGCGACCGCGATCCGCACCGGCGGCGCGGCGGCGATGCTCAAGGGGGTCGAGTTCAACAGTTTCGGCGCCTTCTTCAGCCGCGCGTACCGCGAGAATGATTATCTGTGGGGGCGGCTCCACGGCGCCGACCGGTTGATCGACATCGTCGCGAGCAGTGTGACCGGCGACGGCGCGCTGGCGGCCGACGAGTTGAAGGCCATCAAGCGCCGCGCGTTCCACGCGATCCTCGACGAGGAGGAAGAGCGGCTGCCCAAGGTGAAGGCGCTGATCGCGGAACTGAGGGGCGAGATAGGATAAAGCTCGTCGCCCCCGCGAAGGCGGGGGCCGCTGGAAGTTTGCGCAGCGCCGAAGGGGCAAGGCCGACGGCGGCCCCTGACTTCGCGGGGGCGACGGACCACCTAGTCCGTCAGATCGTCCCACATTTCCTTGATGCGGCCGAAAAAGCCCTGGCTCGCCGGGCATTCCTCGCCGGTCTCGGTCTCGCGGAACTCGCACAGCAGTTCCTTCTGCCGCGCGCTGAGCCTCGTCGGCGTTTCGACGTCGATCTGGACGACAAGGTCGCCGTGACCGCGGCCATTGAGCACCGGCATGCCCGCGCCGCGCTGACGCAGCTGCTTGCCCGACTGGATGCCCGCCGGAATATTGATGTCATGCTTCTTGCCGTCGAGCCCGGGAATGGTGATTTCGCCGCCCAATGCCGCGGTGGTGAAGCTGATCGGCGCGCGCGTGAACAGCGTCGTGCCCTCGCGCTCGAACACCTTGTGCCGCGCCATGTGGAGGAAGATGTAGAGGTCGCCCGGCGCCGCGCCGCGCGCGCCGCTCTCGCCCTCGCCCGCCAGGCGGATGCGCGTGCCTTCGTCGACCCCGGCGGGGATGTTGACGGTCAGCGTCTTGCGCCGGTCGACGCGGCCTTCGCCGTGGCACGAATTGCACGGGTCCGCGATCACCTCGCCCGCGCCCTGACAGGTCGGGCAGGTGCGCTCGACCATGAAGAAGCCCTGCTGCGCGCGCACCTTGCCGTGGCCGGCGCAGGTCGAGCAGCGGTTGGTCGCGGTGCCGGGCTTCGCGCCCGATCCGTCGCACGTCTCGCAGCGCGCGGCGACGTCGACCTCGATCTCGCGCGTGATGCCCGAAAAGGCGTCCTCGAGCCGGATTTCCATGTCATATCGCAGGTCGGCGCCGCGCGCGGGGCCGCGCTGCTGGCGCCCGCCGCCACCGAAGGCCGAACCGAAGATCGATTCGAAAATATCGCCGATGTCGCCGAAGTCGGCATTGCCGTTGCCGCCGAAACCGCCGCCGCCGTTGACGCCCGCCTTGCCGAAGCGGTCGTAGGCGGCGCGCTTCTGCGGGTCCTTCAGGCAGTCATAGGCTTCGCTGATCGCCTTGAAGCGCGCTTCGCTGTCGCCGCAGCCCGGATTCTTGTCGGGGTGATATTTCATCGCGAGCTTGCGATAGCTCGCTTTCAGCGCCGCATCGTCGGCGGTGCGCTCGACTTCCAGCAGTTCGTAATAATCGATGTCGAGCGACATAATCCAAAAGCCCCCTCAACTCCGCCGCACCCATGGGGGCGCGGCGGAGAGAGTTTCATTCTTACTTCTTGTCGTCTTCGACTTCCGAGAATTCGGCGTCGACGACGTCTTCGTCGGTCTTCGCCGCGCCGGCATCTTCGTTGGCGCCGGGGGATGCGGCCGACTGCTGCTCCTTCTCGTAGATCGCCTGGCCGAGCTTCATCGCGACCTGCGCGAGCGCGCCGGCCTTTTCGGTCATCGCGGCGGCATCGCCGCCTTCGACCGCGGTCTTGGCTTCGGCGATCGCGGCTTCGATCTCGGACTTGAGGCCCGCGTCGACCTTGTCGCCATGTTCGGCGATCTGGCGTTCGGTCGAGTGGATCAGGCTTTCGGCGTTGTTCTTCGCCTCGGCCGCCTCGCGGCGCGTCTTGTCCTCTTCGGCGAACTGCTCGGCGTCCTTGACCATCTGGTCGATGTCCGCGTCGCTGAGCCCGCCCGAGGCCTGGATCTTGATCTGCTGTTCCTTGCCGGTGCCCTTGTCCTTGGCGTGGACCGACACGATGCCGTTGGCGTCGATGTCGAAGGTCACTTCGATCTGCGGCACGCCGCGCGGTGCGGGCGGAATGCCGACGAGGTCGAACTGGCCGAGGATCTTGTTGTCCTGCGCCATTTCGCGCTCGCCCTGGAACACGCGGATCGTCACCGCCGACTGATTGTCGTCGGCGGTCGAATAGACCTGCGACTTCTTGGTCGGGATCGTCGTGTTGCGGTCGATCATCTTGGTCATGATGCCGCCTAGCGTCTCGATGCCGAGGCTCAGCGGGGTCACGTCGAGCAGCAGCACGTCCTTGACGTCGCCCTGCAGCACGCCCGCCTGAATCGCGGCGCCGATCGCGACGACTTCATCGGGGTTCACGCCGGTGTGCGGTTCCTTGCCGAAGAAATCCTTCACGACTTCGCGGACGCGCGGCATGCGCGTCATGCCGCCGACGAGCACGACTTCGTCGATCTCGCTCGCCGAAATGCCGGCGTCCTTGATCGCCTTCTTGCACGGTTCGAGCGTGCGCTTGACGAGGTCTTCGACCAGCTTTTCGAGGTCCGAACGCGTGATCGTCTTGACGAGGTGCTTCGGCCCGTTGGCGTCGGCGGTGATGAAGGGCAGGTTGACCTCGGTCGTCGCGGCCGACGACAGTTCGATCTTCGCCTTTTCGGCGGCTTCCTTCAGGCGCTGGAGCGCGAGCTTGTCGCCGCGCAGGTCGATGCCTTCGTCCTTCTTGAAGCCGTCGGCGAGATATTCGACGAGCTTCGAGTCGAAATCCTCGCCGCCGAGGAAGGTGTCGCCGTTGGTCGACTTCACCTCGAACACGCCGTCGCCCACCTCGAGGATCGAGATGTCGAAGGTGCCGCCGCCCAGGTCATAGACGGCGATCGTCTTGTTCTCGGTCTTGTCGAGGCCATAGGCGAGCGCGGCCGCGGTCGGCTCGTTGATGATGCGCAGCACTTCGAGGCCCGCGATCTTGCCGGCGTCCTTGGTCGCCTGGCGCTGCGCGTCGTTGAAGTAAGCGGGAACGGTGATGACCGCCTGCTCGACCTTTTCGCCGAGATAGGCCTCGGCGGTTTCCTTCATCTTCTGAAGGATGAAGGCCGAAATCTGCGACGGCGAATAATCTTCGTTGCCCGCCTTGACCCACGCGTCGCCGTTGCTGCCCTTGACGATCGTGTAAGGAACCAGCTCGGTGTCCTTCTTGGTGATCGGATCGTCGAAGCGGCGGCCGATCAGGCGCTTCACGGCGAAAACGGTGTTTTCGGGGTTGGTGACGGCCTGGCGCTTCGCCGGCTGGCCGATCAGGCGCTCGCCATCCTTCGCAAAGGCGACGATCGACGGGGTCGTGCGCGTGCCTTCGACATTTTCGATAACCTTGGGTTTCCCGCCTTCCATCACCGCGACACAGCTGTTCGTGGTGCCGAGGTCGATCCCGATCACTTTGGCCATTGATAATACGTCCTTGTTGCTTCTTTCGGCGCCCTGAAAAGGCACGCCGTCCATGGGTTTTGATGGGGGCGATATAGGTGCGCTTTGCCTTGGCACAAGGGTTTTGACCGCGTATCTGGAAATCCGAAATATCGCGTTTTTACGGAGTCCTCCCAAAATGAAACCCTTTGCACTTGCCGCTCTCGCCGTCGCCGCGCTCAGCTTGACCGGCTGCGGCGAAAATCTCGGCGCCGGACAGCCGCTCAATGTGGTGAGCGGCCATATCGTGATGGGGGCGACGGCGGACCGCCCGGCGGTCGGCTATTTCCGCGTCGAAGGCGGCCCGCGCGACGTCGAGCTGGTCGCGGTGACCAGCGACCTCGCGCAGCGCGTCGAGATGCACGAGAGCGTGCGCGAGAATGGAATGATGACGATGAAGCCGCTGCTCCGCGCCGCGGTCCCCGCCAAGGGAGAGCTGGTGTTCAAGCAGGGCGGCAAGCATTTGATGATCTGGGGGATCAACGGCGCCGCGGTGCGCGCGGGCAAGCTGCCGATGGCGTTCGTCTTCACCAACAACAATAATGAACGCATCCTCTTCGACATGGTGATCAAGCCCGCCGAAGGCAGCGCAGACGCGGCCGATCATGGCGCGATGGATCATGGGTCGACGGAGAAGGGCGCCGAAACGGCGGCGCCGGACGCGGCGAAGAAATAAGCGCGGGTGCCGCGCCCGTCGCGACCGCTGACGGCTGGCGAGATCGCGCTCGCGCGGACGGTGTTCGGCGACGCGATCGCCTATGACCGCGTCCGGGTGAATCACCATAAATGGATTTTCTTCCAGCCGCGCCACATCGTGATGGCGCCGATGGGCAGCCTGCACTTCAATCCGCACGGCGACCTTTATTGCGAGGATTTCGGCGCCGCATCGCAGCGGCTCAAGGGGCTGTTCATCCACGAGATGACGCATGTGTGGCAGGCGCAGACGCGCGGGCGCTGGTATCTGGTGCTGATGCGCCATCCCTTCGCGACATACGGTTACAGCCTCAAACCCGGCTGGCCGCTCGCCCGCTACGGGCTTGAGCAACAGGCCGAGATCGTGCGCCATTATTGGCTGCTGACGCAGGGCATGACCATCGGCGGCGCGCCGGGGGTTGAGGCCTATCGCGCGATCTTGCCTGCTTCGTGGCACGCGGCGTGATGGCCCGTGAGAAATAGCGACTAGCCAGACGGACCGTGTTCGTCCTATGTTCCGCTCATGGATGGAAGCTCGCTCGTCGCCGCCCTTATTGCCCTTGCCATCGGCGCGCTGATCGGCTGGCTTTTCGCCGGCCGGCAATCGGGCGGGCTCAAGGCCGAGCGCGACGGGCTTTCGGAGCGGTTCAAGAGCGCGGTGACCGATCTTGCGGCCGAGGCCGAGGCGCGCAAGGCGGCCGATATCCGGCTCGCGGCGCTGCTCAGCGAGCAAAAGGCGCGCGACGCCGCGCACGATGTGCAGATCGCGCAATTGAAGGACGCGCAGGCGGCGCTCACCGCGCAGTTCCGCGAGGTCGGGCAGACGATGCTCGGCGAGGCGCAAAAGGCGTTCCTCGAACGCGCCGATGCGCGATTCCGGCAGAGCGAGGAGACCGCGGGGCAGAATCTGAAGGCGCTCCTGTCGCCCGTCCACGAGCGGCTGCAGAAATATGAGGAAGCCGTCGGCAAGGTCGAGGCCGAACGCCGCGACGCCTTCGGGCTGCTCCACGGTCAGATCGCCGCGATGCGCGAAGGCACCGAACGCGTGTCGAGCGAGGCGGCGAAGCTCGTCAACGCGCTGCGCAACGCGCCGAAGGCGCGCGGGCGCTGGGGCGAACAGCAGCTTCGCAACGTGCTCGAAAGCTGCGGGCTTTCCGAACATGCCGATTTCCAGACCGAGGTCAGCGTCCAGGATGGTGACGGCGGCCGGCTGCGCCCCGACGTCGTCGTCAAGGTGCCCGGCGGGCAGAGCCTCGTCATCGACGCCAAAGTCTCGCTCAACGCCTATCAGGACGCCTTCGGCGCGATCGACGAAAGCGAGAAGGTCACGCATCTCGCCGCGCATGCCGCGGCGATGCGCGCGCACGTCAACACGCTCGGCGCCAAAAGCTATTGGAACCAGTTCGACGACACCCCCGACTTTGTCGTGATGTTCGTTCCCGGCGAGCATTTCCTCGCCGCCGCGCTCGATCAGGACCATGAGCTTTGGGACTATGCGTTCGAGCGCAAGGTGCTGCTCGCGACCCCGACCAACCTCATCGCGATCGCGCGCACCGTCGCGGCGGTGTGGCGGCAGGAAAAGCTCGCGGGGCAGGCGCGCGAAATCGCGGCGCTGGGCAAGGATCTTTATGCGCGCATGTCGGTGATGGGCTCGCACATCGCGCGCGTCGGCAAGAATCTCGATCAGGCGACGGGCGCGTACAACGCCTTCGTCGGCAGCTTCGAAAGCCAAGTGCTGACGCAGGCGAAGCGGTTCGAGGCGCTCGACGTCGAGACCGGCGGCAAGGAAATCCCGTCGCTCCCCGTCGCCGAACAGGCGGCGCGCCCGCTCGCGAAGCTGGCGCCGGCGGCGGTCAACGACGGCGATTGAACGCAGATAAATCGTCGCCCCCGCGGAGGCGGGGGCCGCTAGCGGCTTACGCGACGCCGCCGAGTAAGGCCGCAGGCGGCCCCCGCCTCCGCGGGGGCGACGGTTTTAAATCACCCGCTTCAGCACCGTCGTCTGCCCGTCGCTTCCCGTCAGGATCAACGTCCCGTCGGTCGGGAAGGTCAGGCTCACCGGGCCGCGCATCAGCGCGAAAAAGGCGTTTTCCTGCGTCATGCCCGCGCCGGGGCACGCCATCTTGGTCGCCATCAGCGGCCCGGCGGTCAGTGTTCCGTCGGCGAGAGAATAGCCGCCCGAAAACCGGTTGCAGCCCGCGCTGCCGCTCAGCCGGTCAGCTTCGAAGGCGAGCGCGGTCGGGCGATCGGCCGCAACCGGAACCCCGCCGATCGACACGAAGCTCCAGTTGGTTCCCGCGAGCTCGGTCGGCGGCAAGATCCCGCCGCCGCAGCCCTTCACCGTCTTGCCGTCGGCGACGACCGTCACCGTGTCGCGATAGCGGCGGTCGCTCATCCCGTCGCTGCATTCGCCGCGCGTGACCTCGACCTTCAGCCGATCGGTCACATAATGTTCGCCGTTCGCCACAGCGCGCGCGCCGGGGTTCGGCACCATGATCTTGGTCTCGCCATAATCGCCGTCGTAATTGAGCCGCGACGGCGTGATCTCGAGCGTCCAGCCGGGTTCGGTGCCGAGCGCCATATAGGCGGCGGGCGGTTCGCCGGGGCCTTGCGGCATGTCACCGGCGGGCGCGCAGGCGGCTAGGGCGAGCGCGGACGTGAGGGCGGGCGGGGCAATTCTGATCATGCGGCGTCTCCTATCGCGGCGGGACTGATCGACCGATGAACGAGGGGTGGTGGCTATCGGTTCCGCCGCTGGTTCAGCACCTCATAGGCCATCACCGCGGTCGCGACCGCCGCGTTGAGGCTGTCGGCCTTGCCCAGCATCGGCATCTTGACCCGCATGTCGGCGGCGGCGGCATAGGCGGGGGGCAGGCCCTGCGATTCATTGCCGGTGAGGATGAAGGTCGGCGCGGCATAGCGCGCCGCCTGATAATCCTCGGTATCGTCGCCGAGCCAGGTCGCGACGAGCTGGCCGGATCCCTGCCGCAGCCAAGGGAGAAATTCCTCCCAGCGCGCGACCACCAGCTTCTGCGTGAAGATCGCCCCCATGCTCGCGCGCACCGCCTCGACTGCATAGGGATCGGTGCTGTCATCGAGCAGGATCAGCCCGCCCGCGCCGACCGCGTCGCCGGTGCGCAGCATCGTGCCGAGATTACCCGGATCGCGCAGCCGCTCGGCGACGAGCCAGATCGGGGCCGCGGCGCGGTCGAGATCGGCGAGCGTCGTCTGCGGTTCGGCGTAGATGCCGACGACGGTCTGCGGATTATCCTTGCCCGACAATTTGGAGAGGATCGCGCCCGTCGTGTCGATCACCTCGCCCCCCGCCGCCATCGTCGCGTCGGCCAGCGCCTTCGCCAGCGGATGCGCCGCGCCCTCGGGGCCGAGAAACAACCACTGCGGCAGCACGCCCGCCTCGCGCGCTTCGGTCGCGATGCGCAGCCCTTCGGCGAGGAACAGGCTCTCGGCGCGGCGATGGCGCTTCTCGCGCAACAGCCGCATCCGCTTGACTAGCGGATTGGAGAGGCTTTCGATGGTAGAACGGCGACCGGTCATGCGGTCAGTCTTCGCCGAAGCTGTCCTTGACCAGCCCGACCAGCTTGAGCAGCGCCGCGTCGGCGCCGTCGCCCTTCGTATGGATCGTGATCGAATCGCCCTTGGCGGCGCCGAGCATCATCAATCCCATGATCGAGGTGCCGTTGACGCGGCTGCCGCCCTTTTCGACCTCGACCGACACGCTTTCGGGCAGGCGGCTGACGAAGGTCACGAATTTGGCGCTGGCGCGCGCGTGGAGGCCGCGCTGATTGGTGATTTCGACCGTCTCGCTATTTTCGTTCAAGGGCCTACTCCCAGCATCTCCGATGCGACCGAAATATATTTCTGGCCCGCTTCTTTCGCCGCGATCACCGCGGCGCGCAACTCCATCGTCTTGCGCGCGCTTTCGAGGCGGATCAGCATCGGCAGGTTGACGCCGGCGATCACTTCGGTGCGCCCGGCTTCGAGCAGGCTGATCGCGAGGTTCGACGGGGTGCCGCCGAACAGGTCGGTCAGCATCACGACGCCGCGGCCTTCGTCGACCTTGCGAATCGCGTCGGCGATTTCCTTGCGGCGCATTTCCATATTGTCGTTGGGGCCGATGCACACCGTCGCGATGGCCCTTTGCGGACCGACGACATGCTCCATCGCGCGCACCATTTCCTCGGCGAGGCGGCCGTGGGTGACGAGCACCATTCCCAGAAGCGGCAAAGCCTTATCGTGCGCCATGCAGTCGTCGACCCTTATATGTTGCCGCCGGATGCGGGAGACGCGGGCGGGGGCCTGCCCTCAAGCCCATCTTGCGGGGCGGAGTCAAGATTGCGGTGGGTCAACGCTGGCTCATATCCGGACTCGCGCAGCGTTTGGGCCACCCGCGTCGCGACGTGGACCGAGCGGTGCCGCCCGCCGGTGCAGCCAAAGGCGATGGTGACATAGCTTTTGCCCTCGGCGCGGTAGCGCGGCAGCAGCGTCAGGATCAGCCGCTCGATCTGCGCGACACTATCCTCATAGGCGGGGTCGGCGATCACATAGGCGGCGACGTCGGCATCGAGCCCGGTCCCGGGCTTGAGCTTCGGGTCCCAATGCGGATTGCGCAGATAGCGCATGTCGAACACCAGGTCGGCGTTGCGCGGCAGGCCGCGCGCGAAGCCGAAGCTCAATATGTTGAGCACCGGCTCGCCGTCGTCCGCGGCGGCGAAGCGCTGGCGGATTTCCTGCTGCAAATCGTTGCTGCTGTAATTGGTCGTGTCGACGACATGCTCGGCCCAGCGGCGGAGCGGCTCCATCATCTCGCGCTCGCGCGCGATTCCGTCGGCGGCGGGGCGGTCCTCGGCCATCGGGTGGCGACGGCGCGTTTCGGAAAAGCGGCGCTCGAGCTCGGCGCCCGCGCAATCGAGGAACAGGGTCTGGATGTCGCGGCGGCCGCTTTCACGCAATTCCTTGATCCGCCGGACGAGCAGGGCGGGGCGGAAGCCGCGACTCCGGCTGTCGATGCCGATCGCGAGCGGGCGCCCCGCTTCGCCGGGCTTGACGGGGGCGTCGATCAGCGTTTCGAGCAAGGCGAGGGGGAGGTTGTCGACGACCTCCCAGCCCAGATCCTCGAGCACCTTGAGCACGGTCGACTTGCCCGCGCCCGACAGGCCGGTGACCAGCAGCAGCCGCGATTCGACATCCTGGCTCATGCGGCGGGCGCCAGCTGTTCGAGCGCGAGCAGGATCTTGATCGGCGCCGACGCCTCGAACGCCGACAAGAGCAGCGCGGGAAGCGGGTGGCCCGCAACCGTCTCGACCTGCCCCACCGCGGGCATGCGGTCGTAACGGTCGGACAGCCGCACCGCGAGCGCGAGCGGCACCGGTGCCGTCCACGGCCGCTCGATGATCCCGATTCCACGCACTTCGAGCTTGCCGGCGAGCGTCTCGGGCGGGCGGCACCACAGGCGGCCGCGCTCGAACCAGATATCGCAGCGATCGTCGGCGACCAGCCGGGCGCCGCGATCGATCAGCCGCAGCGCGAGGTCCGATTTGCCTTGCCCCGAATTGCCGAGAATCAGGACGCCGCCATTGCCCGCCGCGACGCAGCTGGCGTGGATGTTGACGATTTCGGTTCTGGTCCGGCTCGGAAGCATGGCGCAAGGCTTACCGGCGCCGAAGCGGGGCCGCAAGGCGATAGGATGCGCGCGGTCAGCTCGCCTCCTGCCCTCCGTCGCGCGCCGGCAGGGTGATCAGCAGGCTCGCGCCGGGACTGCCGTCGTCGCGATCCTTTGCGCTGATCGTCCCGCTGTGCCCTTCGACGATCGTCCGCGCGATCGCGAGGCCGAGGCCGCTGTGACGGCCGAACGCCTCGCCCGCGGGCCGCTCGCTGTGAAAGCGGCGAAAAATCGCGTCGCGCTGCGCCGGTTCGATCCCGGGGCCGTCGTCGTCGACCTTCACATGCACCTCGTCGCCGAGCAGGGTCGCCGACACACAGACGAGGCCGTCGGCGGGTGAGAAGCTGATCGCATTGTCGATGACATTGTCGATCGCCCGCTCGAGCCGGTGGCCGTCGCCCATCACGACGGTCGTCCCCTTGCGCGGGCGCGCGAAGGCGACGCGCGGGTGCGGTGTGCCCGCCTCGACGCGCGCGGCGCGGGCGGCGAGCATCGATTCGATCATGATGCCGACGTCGACGGGTTCGAATAGCGTGCGCGACAGCTGGGCATCGACGCGACTCGCCTCGCTGATGTCGCTCACCAGCCGGTCGAGGCGGCGAACGTCCTCGTCGGCGATGCGGAGCAATTGCGCGCGCTGCTCGTCGCTCTTGACGCGGCCCAGCCCCTCGATCGCCGAGCGGACCGAGGCGATCGGATTCTTGAGTTCATGCGTCACGTCGGCGGCGAAATGCTCGCCCGCGTCGATGCGCTCACGAAGCGCTTGCGTCATATCCGACAGCGCGCGCGCCAGCGTGCCGATCTCGTCGCGGCGGCTCGGCAGGCGCGGGACGACGACTTCGCGCGCGCGGCCGAGCCGGACGCGGACCGCGGCGCGCGCGAGGCGGCGCAAGGGGCGGACGATCGTGCGCGCGAGGAAGAGCGAGAGCAGCACCGACGCCATCAGCACGACGAGGATGACCACCGCGAGGCGGAAGCGTTCGGCGCGCACCGTCCGCGTGATGTCGCGCGCGTTGAGCGTCATCAGCACCGTCTGCGGCGTTTCGAGTTCGACGACGCGCGCGGCGCTAAGCAGCGGCGTGCGCTCGGGCGCATAGCGGAAGCGGCTGGCCGCGAGGCCGCTTTGCTGCGCCTCGACGACCTCGGGCCACGACCGCGCGCGGTCGTCGCGCGGTTCCTCGAAATCGGGATAGCTCGGCGCGCCGACGATCCAGTCGATGCCGCGATCCATCGCGCGCGCGGCGTCGCGTTTCCACGGCTGCAGCTCGGGATCGCGCAGCGTGTAGGTCGGCGGTCCGCTCGCGAAGCTGTCGGAGACGCGCCTTCCGTCGGCGCCATAGAAGCGCAGCCGCGATTCGGTCGCCTTGGTGAATTCGCGGATCAGGGTGGCGCGCTGGTCGGGGCGTGCTGCCTCGAGCGCGCTGTCGAGCATCGCGAGCTGGTCCTTCATCACCTCGATCCGCGTGTCGACCAGCCGGCTGCGATAGGTGTCGAGATAATAGAAGCCACCCGCAAGCAACGCGACGGCGAGGATGTTGACCGCGAGGATGCGCGTGGTCAGTGACCAGCGCGCCGACCAGACGAGCGGCGATTCCTCCTGCTCGGCGATGCTCGCGTCGGCTTTCAGCCGGTCGTGTTTCCGGGCCTCAGCTTTCATCGGCAAAGCGGTAACCCGCGCCATAGAGGGTCGCGATCGCGTCGAATTCGGGATCGACCTCGCGGAACTTGCGGCGCAGGCGCTTGATGTGGCTGTCGATCGTGCGGTCGTCGATATAGACGTCGTCCTGATAGGCGGCGTCCATCAGCTGGTTGCGGCTGCGTACGACCCCGGGGCGGCTCGCGAGCGTTTCGAGGATCAGGAATTCGGTGACGGTCAGCGTCACATCCTTGCCGTCCCAGGCGACCTTGTGCCGCGCGGGGTCCATGCTCAGCCGCCCGCGCGTGATCGGCTCGGCGACGGGCTCGTCGTCGTCGCTCGGCGCGCTCCGGTTGAGCTCGACGCGGCGAAGGATGGCGCGGATGCGCGCGATCACCAGGCGCTGAGAGAAAGGCTTGGCGATATAGTCGTCGGCGCCCATCGCGAGGCCCAGCGCCTCGTCGATCTCGTCGTCCTTGCTGGTCAGGAAGATGACCGGAAGCTGGCTCTTCTCGCGCAGCCGGCGCAGCAGTTCGAGCCCGTCCATCCGCGGCATCTTGATGTCGAAGACGGCAAGGTCGGGCGGATTGTCGATCAGCGGCTTCAGCGCCGCCTCGCCGTCCGAATAGACGCGCGTGACGAATCCTTCGGCTTGCAGCGCGATCGACAGCGATTGCAGGATATTGCGGTCGTCGTCGACCAGCGCGATGGTTGCCGTCATGCTCTTTCCATTGGGCGGGCTCCAGGGGAGCGATTAGCCTATCCGGCGTTCAGCGACAACCGCGCGCGCATGGCACCGGTTCCCTCGCCAAGCGCTCGTCGCACATGCTGCACTGCGCCACGTTAATCTTTTGACCTTGGCCCCCGCCCTCGCTAACGCGGCCGGGATTTCGGAATCGGCGGACACGTCGGCACCCATGCAAATGCGGGCCAGCCCATTAGCGCGCTGAGCATTGCATAGGTATGCAGGCGGCGGCGCCGGACAAGGAAAGGCGAAGGAAAATGACCAAGGTTGTGATCGGCAGCGACACCGTCGACACGCAGGCGGACGTGGCCGAAAACTGGGGCACGTCGGCGCTGATCGAGGACGCGGTGCGCCATGGCGAAGGCCGGCTCGCCAAGGACGGCCCGCTCGTCGTCGAGACGGGCAAGCACACCGGCCGCAGCGCCAAGGACAAGTTCATCGTCCAGGACGACGAGACGCGCGACACCATCTGGTGGGGCAAGACCAATGTGCCGATGACCCCCGATCATTTCGCGGCGCTGAAGGCCGATTTCCTCGCGCACCTTGCCGAGCGCCCGCGCCTCTATCGCCAGCAGCTCTTCGGCGGCTCGCAGCCCGAGCATCGCGTCGCGGTGCAGGTCGTCACCGAATTCGCCTGGCACAGCCAGTTCATCCGCACCTTGCTCTGCCGCCCGACTGCGGCCGAGCTCGCATCGTTCGCGGCCGAATATACGATTATCGACCTGCCGAGTTTCCGTGCCGATCCGGCGAAGCACGGGTCGCGCAGCGAGACGGTGATCGCGGTCAACTTCACCGAAAAGCTGATCCTGATCGGCGGCACGCAGTATGCGGGCGAGATGAAGAAGTCGGTGTTCGGCATCCTCAACTATCTGCTCCCCGTAAAGGGCGTGATGCCGATGCACTGTTCGGCGAACATCGGCGCAAACGGTGATACGGCGGTTTTCTTCGGCCTTTCGGGCACCGGCAAGACGACGCTGTCGGCCGATGCCTCGCGCACGCTGATCGGCGACGACGAGCATGGCTGGTCCGACACCGCGGTCTTCAACTTCGAGGGCGGCTGCTATGCCAAGATGATCCGCCTCTCGCCCGAGGCCGAGCCCGAGATTTTCGCGACCACCAAACGCTTCGGCACGATCCTCGAAAATGTCGTGATGGATTCCGAAACGCGAGAACTCGACTTCGACGATGCGAGCCTCGCCGAGAACAGCCGCGGCAGCTATCCGATCGACTTCATTCCGAACACGTCGGAACAGAATATGGGGCCGGTGCCGCAGACCGTCATCATGCTTACCGCCGATGCTTATGGCGTGCTGCCGCCGATCGCGAAGCTGACCCCCGACCAGGCGATGTATCACTTCCTCTCGGGCTATACCGCGCGCGTCGCGGGGACCGAGATCGGCGTGACCGAGCCCGAGGCGACCTTCTCGACCTGCTTCGGCGCCCCCTTCATGCCGCGCCACCCGTCGGTCTACGGCAACCTGCTCAAGGAACGCATCGCCAAGGGCGGCGTCCAGTGCTGGCTCGTCAACACCGGCTGGACCGGCGGCATGGCGACGATGGACGGCATCAAGCGCATGCCGATCAAGGCGACCCGCGCGCTGCTCAACGCCGCGCTCGACGGCAGCCTGAACGACGCCGAGTTCCGCAAGGACCCGAACTTCGGCTTCCTGGTGCCCGTCGCGGTGCCGGGCGTCGATAGCGGCCTGCTCGACCCGCGCGAAGCCTGGGCGGACAAGGCGGCCTATGACCGCACGGCGCAGACGCTCGTCGGCCAATTCATCGACAATTTCGCGCAATTTGCCGAGCATGTCGACGAAGGCGTCCGCCAGGCGGCGCCGCAGCAGGCGGCCGTCGCGGCATAATTGACCCGGAAACTTCCGGGTGCTCATTCACCCGGAAGGACCGGACCCATGACCACCGAATATAAACCGCGCCTGTTCGCGCGCGATTCCGACATTCACGCGCTGGGCGAGGGTTTGCTTGCCTGTGCCTTGCCGCGCGAGGCGTGGACGCACGAGGCCCACTTGGGCGCGTGCCTCTGGCTGCTCAGTGAACGCCCCGACATCGACCTCGATGCCGAGATCGCGGGGCTGATCCGCCGCTTCAACGAGAGCGTCGGCGGCGTGAACGACGATCACGGCGGCTATCACGACAGCATCACCCGCGCCTATGTCGCGGGGGTCAAGCTGTTCCTGCGCGAGACGGCCGAGACGGGGCTCGCGGCGCGCGTCAATGCGCTGCTGCTGTCTGACGCCGGCCGCCGCGACTGGCCGCTGCGCTTCTACAGCCGTGACTTGCTCTTTTCGGTCCCGGCGCGCCGCGGCTTCGTCGAACCCGACCTCGCGCCGCTCCCCTAGAGCGTGATCCCCGGGGTCCACCCGCTTTCCGCAAGAAAGGCCGCGGGATCCGTCATCTTGATGATCGCCTTGATCGCCGCCGCCTTGTCGGGCGTGCGGTTGTAATAGGCCTTGGCGACGCGGTAGCCGACCCAATAGCCGAGGTCGCCCGGCCAGCCATCGGCGCCCTTCTGGTTGTAGAGCCAGCGCGAACCGATCGCCTTTTGGTCCTTTTCGGCGAGGAAGATCGTCTCGAGCTCCTTCTCGCGCCCCTTCGCCCATTGGTGCAGCAGCGGATAGGCGACCGATCCCGTCATCCGCTCGGCGACGAATTCGGCCGCGCCCTCGACGAGCGCCGCGCGCAGCACCGATTCTTCGCGATCCTCGACCTGCGCTAGCGGCTGCTGCACATGGACATATTCATGCGCGATGACATGGACGAAGCGGTCCTCGTCGTCGGCTTCGATGAATTTGGCGGCGCACAGGGCCTCGAGACCGATGTAGAGCCCCTTCGCATTGGCGGTCCCCGCGGTCGTCGCGCGGCCGATGGCGATGGTGATCGGCGGAAATTTCGCGGCGGGATAAATTTGCGCAAGGCGGTCGGTCGCGGCGACAAGGCGCGTGCGGACATCGGGAAGATTTGCCGCGCAACCGCGCGCGTCGTCAAAGACCTGGCGCTTGTTGCGCAGCGCGGCGGCGAGCTTTTCGGGCGTGATGCGGCGCATCACCATGAATTCGGCGAGTCCCGGCGAAGGAGTGGCAAGATAGCGCGCCGCCACCACCTCGGGCTGCGCCGCGAGCGCGGGATCGTCATAGAGCGCGTAAAAGCGATCGACGTCGCTCGTCGCGATAGTGACGCGCCCCGCGCCGGGCGCGTCCGCCGCTTCATGCGCGTGGGCGGGGATCGCGGCGAGCAACGCGGCGCCGAACAGGCTCTTCATCATGACGTGCGGCCTCATGCCTTCGCTCCCCGCACATATTCGTCGACATTTTTCGCGAGCACGTCGAGCGGGACGTTGCCGCCCTTGACGACGACGTCGTTGAAATCGCGCAGGTCATATTTGGCGCCGAGCGCCTTTTGCGCGAGGCCGCGCTGGCGCACGATCTCACTGTGCCCGACCTTGTAGCCGCAGGCTTGCCCCGCCCAGCTGCAATAGCGGTCGACCTCGCTCGCGACCTCGAGCGGGTTCGAGCCATTCTCGTGCACGAAGAATTCCACCCCCTGTTCGCGCGTCCAGCGTTTGGCGTGGAGGCCGGTGTCGACGACGAGGCGGCACGCGCGGAAGGCGAGCGACTGGAGATAGCCGAGACGTCCAACCTCGAAATCGTCG
This sequence comes from Sphingopyxis sp., assembly GCF_035686825.1. GTDB lineage: Bacteria > Pseudomonadota > Alphaproteobacteria > Sphingomonadales > Sphingomonadaceae > Sphingopyxis. The sequence continues at coordinate 602,904 of NZ_DASRYZ010000002.1, forward strand.
TAGAGGCCGAGTTCGTCGGCGAGTTGCTCGGCATAGAGCGCCCAGCCTTCGGAATAGGCGTTGAACGCCAGCATCGTGCGGATCAGCGGCATCGCATGCGCATATTCGCCCTGCCACGCATGGCCGGGGATCGCCTCGTGCATCGTCAGATCGGGCAGCGAATATTTGCTGTGCAGCTCGGTCGTGCGCAGGTTGATCCAGAAGCGCCCCGGAATGCTGCCGTCGATCGACCCCGCGCCGCCATAGGCCGCGGGCGCGCCGGGTTCCTCGGCGAGCGGCAGCCGCTTCACCTCGACATTGCCCTTTACGAGGGTGCGGAAGGCGCGCGGAAGTTCGGCGCGGATCTTGCCGAGCCAGGTCTGGATATAAGCGACGATCTCGGCGCGGCCCTGATCATTGTCGGGGAACTTATATTTGGGGTCCTTGGCGAGCGCGTTCATCCGGTCGCCGACCGAACCCTGCGTATAGCCGAGCTTCTTCAGGATCGGGTCCATCCGGCCGTGGAGTTCGGCGAGCTCCTCGCGGCCCATCGCGTGGATCTCGTCGGGGGTCATGCGGGTAGTGGTCGAGGCGCGGAGCCCCCACGCATACCATTCGTCGCCGCCCGGACGCGCCCACATCCCCGCGTCCATCGTCGCCTTCGGCCGCTGCGCCTTCAGCTCGGCGAGCTGGCGTTCGAGCGCCGCCGCGACGGGACCTTGCACGATCTTCGCCGAACGCGCCGACCAGTCGCCGGCGATTTTCGCCTCGCCGGTGCGGCGGACGAGGCTTTCGACCATCGACCCGCCCGCCTTCGCGTCGGCGATCGTCGCTTCCATCGCCGTCACCGCCTTGTCGATCAGGAAGGCGGGGGCGATGAGCCCCTGTCCGCCCGCCGCCTTCAGCCGGTCGGTCTCGCCGTCGAGCACGCCTGGAAAGGCGTTGAGGCGCGAAAGATAGGCCTCGGCGTCGGCCGAGCTTTTCACCGGATGGTCGCTGTCGAGGAATTTGGGGACGTCGAGATAGGCGCCGACATTCTGGATCACCACGTAAGGCGTGTTGCGCCAGCCGCCGACCGCGACGTCGCCATAGGGCAGGGCAAAGCCGGCAAGCGCGACGTCATAGGCGCTTTCGACGACCGCGAGGCTGGTGCGCGTCGCATGGTCGAGCCCCGCCGTGTCGAAGGCGCGGACGCGCGCGACGTCGGCCTTCAGCGTGTCGGCGAGCGCCTTCACCCCCGCCGCCGAGCGATCGCTAAGCTGCCCGCGCATCGCCGCGCGCGCGCCGGTGTCGATGCCGAGCGAGGTCGCGCCCTCGGGCGACTGCGCGAGCAGATTGTCGGCGACCGAGTCGAGCAACTGCTGCGCATCGCTCTTCGGCGCGTCCTGCAGCGCCGCGGCGGGACCCGCGATCGCGAGGCCCGCGGTGCCGGCGCCAAGCGTGGCGAGCGTGCGGCGGCGACTGACGGGGGTGGAAAGCGGATGTTGCACTGGCGGCTCCCTGCGACTTTGTTTCTTGTGAAACCTGTCTAGGGAGTGGGGCGCAGCGCGGTCAACGAAAAGGGGGCGGGAAAGCCGAAGCTCGCCCGCCCCCGGTCGAAAATTATCGGCCGTCTATCAGTCGGTAAGGTCGGCGGGCACCTTGCCGCCATTTGCCGCGAGTTCGCGCATCACCGCCTTGTGCAGCCAGATGTTCATTTCGGCGCTGCCGTCGAGCGCGCCGGTATAGCCGAGTTCCTGCGCCAGTTCCTTGCGGTTGGCGAGGCTCGAATCGATGCCGAGCAGCTTCATCAGGTCGACGATCGACGTGCGCCAGTTGAGATCCTGCCCGGCCTTCGCCGCCTCGGCGGTGAGGATGGCGTCGACGTCGACCGGCGCCGCGGCGGCCGACGCCATCGCCTGCGTCGCGGCGTCGAGCGCGGTGCCGACGGGGCTGGGCGCGGCCGGTGCGGCGGGTTCTGCGGCGACCGCCTTCTTGCCGAAAATCGCGTCCTTGATCTTGCCGAAAATGCTCATTGTGTAGCTCCCACTAGAAACCACGGCGCTCCCCGGAAAGGCGAGTCGCACAGGTGCAAGCTAGGACTATGCAATTGAGAATGACAGCCAAATGACGACTCCTCCTGATCCCGCCGGCTGCTATACTGTTTCCTATCCGGCGCGATCCGATCGGCGCCGTAGCGGGAGTATGATCCATGAATCTGACCGATATTCTGGCGCAGGCCGGCGGCATCGAATCGATGGCGAAAGAATTGGGCATTCCGCCCGCGATGGCGAAACAGGGCGCCGACGCGCTGCTCCCCGCGATCCTCGGCGGGTTCAAGAAACAGGCGCAATCGGGTGGCGGGGGAGCCCAGGGACTCGAGGGACTCGGCGGGCTGCTCGGTCAGCTCGGCGGCGGCGGCCTGCTCGATTCGGTGCTCGGGTCGCAGCCGACCCCGGTGAGCCAGGGCAACGAGGTGCTCGGCCAGATTTTCGGGTCGAAGGATGTCAGCCGCACCGTCGCCGGACAGGCTGCGGCGCAGACCGGGATCGACACGGGAATCCTCAAGCAGATGCTGCCGATGCTGGCGATGATGGCGGCGGGCTATATGGCGAAGCAGGGCGGCGCAAGCGGTGGGGGCGCCGCGAGCGGCGGTCTGGGCGGCATGCTCGGCAATGTCCTCGGCGGCGCGATGGGCGGCGGCGCGGCGCCTTCCGCCGGCGGTCTGGGCGGCATCGGCAAGATGCTCGACATGGACGGCGACGGCAATCCGCTCGACGACATCATGGGCATGGTCAACAAGATGCGGGGGTAAGGGAAGGCCGTCGTCCCCGCCTTCGCGGGGGCGACGCCAACTTTTACGCTGCCATCAACCTGATATCCTCGCGGAAATCCTCGTCCACCCCGATGCGGCTTCGCATCGGGGTGACGGTGCTATCGGCATCGGCGTCGCCTTCCTCGAACAGCGCGCACGGCGCATCGCCGCCGCGCGCGAGGCTGTAACGCTGCGCGACCTTGCCGGTGGGCTTAAAACCCAGCTTGCGCAGCACCGCGCCCGACGCCGGATTGTCGAGGAAATGGCCCGCCGACAACCGGGGCAGGTTCATCGCGCGCGCGATGTGGAGCAGCTGGCGCCCCGCCTCGGTCGCGAAACCGAGACCCCAATAGGGCCGCGCGATCCAGTAACCCATTTCGAGTTCGCCTTCCGGACTCGGCGAAATGCCGCAGCCGCCGACGAGGCGCGGGGCGGCGCCGGTACGGGCGAAGATCAGGAATCGCGGCTGGTCGGGATCGATCGGCTTAGCCAGAAACTCCTGCGCCTGCGCCTCGCCATAGGGCCAGGGCGCGGTCGCGAGGTTGCGGACCACGGCTTCTTCGCCGATCGCACGGGCGAGCGCGGGGGCATCTTCCTGCCAGCCGGGCCGCAGCAACAGTCTTTCGGTACGCGCGAACATATTCTCAAACTCCCAATGCCTGTCGCCTTGGCGCCAGATGGTGACGCTTTGACGACATTCGATGTGGAGGGAGGTGGAAGGCCCCGTTTTCGCGCCGGCCCGCTAGACTGCGGATTTCAGGCAAGAAAAAAGGGAGACCGGGGTGACCCGTCTCCCTCTTTTCGAACCTTGTTTCCGCGTTTCGCGGAAAGGACAGCTCCGGGTCATCCCTTGGTGGACGACCCGTCAGCGATCGTCCCTATTCGGCGGCTTCGGCCATCATGTCGACCGATACATATTTGCGGCCGAGCTTGCCGTCGTGGAATCGGACGCGGCCGTCCGCGGTCGCGAACAGCGTGTGGTCCTTGCCCATGCCGACATTGGCGCCCGGGTACACCTTGGTGCCGCGCTGGCGCACGATAATGTTGCCGCCGATCACTTCCTGACCGCCGAACTTCTTCACGCCAAGGCGGCGGCCGGCTGAGTCGCGACCGTTGCGCGAAGAACCGCCTGCTTTCTTATGTGCCATGACTGATGCTCCTTAATTCGTTCGGGGAAGCCGAGCCGCGTTGCCGCGCTCAGGCGTCCTTCTTGGGGGCCGCTTTCTTGGCGGCGGGCTTCTTTTCCGCGGCTTCCGCCTTGGGTGCGGCTTCCTTCTTGGGAGCAGCGGCCTTTTTCGGCGCAGCTTCCTTCGCGGGAGCAGCCTTGGCTTCGGCGACGGGAGCGGCTTCGGCCTTCGGAGCGGCTTCCTTCTTCGGCGCGGCCTTCTTGGCATCGCCGACGGCGAGGATGCGCAGCAGCGTCAGCGACTGGCGGTGACCGTTGCGGCGGCGGTAATTGTGCCGGCGGCGCTTCTTGAAGACGATGACCTTTTCGCCGCGCGTCTGGGCGATGATCTCGGCCGAAACGACGAGACCCTTCGCATCCTTCACCTCGCCGCCGTCGCCGGCCAGCAGGATGTCGCCCAGCGACACGGTGTCGCCGGCTTCACCCTCGATCTTCTCGACGGCGATCTTGTCTCCGGCGGCAACGCGATACTGCTTTCCGCCCGTGCGCACGATTGCGAACATGGTCTTCCATCCAATCAGAAACTAGAACACCCGCGCTGCCAGTCCCCCGCCAAAGCAGGCGATTTTTCCGGCATGCGGGAAAGTCAGCGCCACTAGCGAGCCAGGCCCGCGCTGTCAACCGCCAAATCCCGCGCTTTTTATCCGAAAGCGCGCGGCGGCACCGATTATCGCATGCGCTGCCGATTCGGCACTTGCTGCGCCGCGAACGCAGCCATATCAGGGGCGGCGATGAAGCGCGTCCTTCTTTTCACCCCGTTGTTCCTGTCGCTGCCCGCCTGCGCCGCGGCGCAGTCCAATGACGGCCCTTCGCTGGCGAAGCGCGCGGTCGAGGGGCGATTCGACGTCGCGCCGCCCGCGGTCGTCTTGGCGCCGCCGGGGCCGCTGCCCGCCGACCTCGCCGGACGGCTCGACCGCTGGGAGGCCGATGCCGCCGCCGGGCAACAGGCATTCGCCGCCGAGCGCGGCACCGCCGCCTCGCTCGTGTCGGCGGCGGCGGGCGCGCCGGTCGCCGGCGAACGCTGGGTCGTCGCGCAGCAGGCGATCTCGCGCCTCATCGCCACGCGCGCGCCGCTGACCGCGGCGCTCGCCGACATCGACCGGCTCTATCTCGATCGCAGCGTCGATGAGCAGATCGACGGCCTGCCCGATATCTATGCGCTGCGCGACCGGCTCGCCGATCTGGTGTCGACGCAGGATGCGGTGATCGAGGCGTTGAGCGCAGGGTTGCCGAAAGGGTAATGCTCCATTCGTCATCCCGGACTTGATCCGGGATCCACTCGGCGGCCGCATCATGGATGCCCGATCAAGTCCGGCATGACGCTGAAGAATGCGCCGGGTTACTGATTCAGCCCATGCTTCTTCAGCGCGTGGCGGATCTGGTCGTAACTCAGCCCCAGCGCCTCGGCCGCGACCTTCTGGTTGAAGCGGCAGCGCGCCATCGTGTCGGCGAGGATCGTCCGTTCATAGCCGTCGACCGCGGCGCGCAGGTCGCTGACCGGGCCCGGGGTTGGAGCGGCGGCGGGAGCGGTATCGCCTGAGGGCGCCGGGGCGGACGCCGCGGGTTTTGGTGGTGCCTTGCGCGACATCGGCTGCCACGGGCTCGCGAAGGGGTCGAAGCTCAGCGCGTCGACCGGCTTCGTCGGGTCGGCCCAGCGATAGATGGCGCGTTCGATAACGTTCCTGAGTTCGCGGACATTGCCCGGCCAGTCGTGCCCCTCCATCGCCGCGAGCGCGCGCGGGCCGAAGCCTGGCCATTCGTCCCAGCCGATCACCGCCGCCATGCGCGTCCCGAAATATTCGGCGAGCACCTCGATATCGCCTTCGCGCGCGCGCAGCGGGGGCAGGGTGATGACCTCGAACGACAGCCGGTCGAGCAGGTCGGCGCGAAAGCGGTTATCGTCGACCAGCGCGGGCAGATGCTCGTTGGTCGCCGCGACGATCCGCACGTCGACGCGAATCGGGCGCGACGCGCCGACGCGCGTGACCTCGCCATATTCGACCGCGCGCAAGAGGCGCTCCTGCGCGCCCATCGACATTGTCGCGAGTTCGTCGAGAAAGAGCGTGCCGCCGTCGGCCTCCTCGAAGCGCCCCGCGCGGCTGCGCGTCGCGCCGGTGAAGGCGCCCGCTTCGTGCCCGAAGAGTTCGCTTTCGATCAGCGTCTCGGGCATCGCGGCGCAGTTCATGATGACATAAGGCCGATCCCACCGCGTCGACAGGCGGTGGAGGCGCTCGGCGATCAGCTCCTTGCCCGTGCCGCGCTCGCCGATCACGAGCACCGGGCGGTCGAGCGACGCCGCGAGGCTCGCGCGCTCGACCGCGTCCTGAAAGGCCGCAGACTGACCGATGAACTGCGTTTCGCGCTCCATTCCCAATCATTGGCAAATTTTCCCGCTGATTGGCAAGTCAAATCGATCCGGCTACCGATTCCGCTGTGAAGTTCGGCGGTTTTCCGTTGTTTCGTCCAATTGGCACGCCTCCTGCAATGATTTCAACGAACCGGCGCACATCGCACCGGTGCAGCGAAACCAGGGAAAGTTGAACCATGAAGACGATGTTTGCCCAAGCCGCCACCTTCGCGCTCAGCGCGGCCGGAGCACTGGCCATTCTCGTCGGCGTGATCGACCAGCCCCAGGTCGCCGCCAGCGTCACCGGCACTCCCGCCGGCCCGCTGGTTGCCGCTGTCATGTCCCCGGCGGTCAGCGCTTTGGCCTGACCGGCACTGGTGCCGGGGCACTCTCCCCCCTTGCCCCGCCCCGGCACCAGCCTTTTTTAAGAACAGACACCCCCAAAAAGACATAAGGTCTCAAGTTTTCGACAGGAGTTTCAAATGGGTATTTTCTCACGAACCCGCGACATCATCGCCGCCAACGTCACCGACCTGCTCGACCGGGCCGAGGATCCGGAAAAGATGATCCGCCAGATCATCTTCGAGATGAACGAAACGCTCGTCGAAGTCCGCGCCTCCGCCGCCCGCACGATCGCGGACCAGAAGGAGATGCGCCGCCACATCGCCAAGCTCGAAAGCCTGCAGGACGGCTGGAAGGAAAAGGCCGAACTCGCGCTGTCGAAGGACCGCGAGGACCTCGCCACCGCCGCGCTCGTCGAAAAGCAGAAGGCCGGTGACATGGCCGAGAAGCTCAAGGCCGAGATCGCCGTCCTCGACGACGCGCTGACCGGTTACGAGGCCGACATCGCCAAGCTGCAGAAGAAGCTGAGCGAAGCCCGCGCGCGCCAGTCGAGCGTCGTCAACCGCCTCGAAAGCGCCGAGAACCGCTACAAGCTGCGCGAGATGACCAACGGCGACCGCGTCGAAGACGCCTTCTCGCGCTTCGAAATCCTCGAACGCCGCGTCGACGAAGCCGAAGGCCGTGCCGATGCGCTGGGCCTCGGCTACAAGAAGTCGCTCGACGAGGAAATCGCCGAGCTGCAGGCCGCCGACAAGGTCGCCGACGAACTCGCCGCGCTGAAGGCCGCGCAGGGCAAGAATTAAGGAGCCGGACCGATGGAAGAAGTCATCATTGTCCCGATCGTCATCGGAACGCTCTTCCTCGGTCTGCCCTGGCTGATCCTCCACTACATCACCAAGTGGAAGCAGGCCAAGACGCTGACCGGAGAGGATGAACAGCTGCTCGACGAACTTTACGATACGGCTCGTCGGCTCGAGAATCGTCTACATACCGTCGAACGTATCATCAGCGCCGACCATCCCGACTTCCGCCCCGCGGTACGCAGCGATGAGGAGCTGGCGCAACTCGAAAACATGACGAACCGGAGGAACTGAGATGTCTGCCAGCCGCACCAAATTCTATCTCGACAAGCAGAACGCCAAATGGAGCGGCGTGTGCGCGGGGATCGCGGACTATAGCGGGATCGACGTGCTCTGGGTTCGCGTCGGCGCGGTGCTGCTCACGCTGATGGGCGGCTTCCCCTGGACGCTGATCGCTTACTGGATGGTCGCCTGGATGGGCACTCCGAAACCTTTCGCGCTCTATGGCTCGACCGAGGAAGCGAAGTTCTGGCAGGGTGTGCGCAGCAACCCGACCGCATCGACCCGCGACATCAAATCACGCTTCCGCGACATCGACCGCCGACTTGCCGACATCGAGCAATATTACACCAGTCATAATCGCCGCCTTGCCGACGAGATCGAGGCTCTTCGGTAATCCGGAACGCCGATCGAACTGGGGCAAACAGGGAGACTAACTATGAATTTCGGTGGTACCACTTTCGTCCTCGCCATCATCGCCTTGTCGATCGGCGGCTGGATGTTCACCACCTGGATCCGCGCCAAGCACGGCTATCCGATCGAGAATGAATGGGGCGGCACGGTTCATCGAACCGACCGCGACGCTGATCGAAAAATCGCCCTGCTGACCGACGACAACGCCAAGCTGGCGGGGCAGGTCAGCCGGCTGGAAGAACGGATTTCGGTGCTCGAACGCATCGCGACCGAAGAAGGCGGAAAGGCGGCGCAGCTCGCCGACCAGATCGACCGCCTGCGCTGAGAGGATATGAGGCAATGAATTTGGACGTCCTGAACACCATCGCCCCCGTCGCCGCGATCGTCGGCCTCGCCGGGGTTGCCGGATGGGTCTTCACCACCTGGCTGCGCGTCAAGAACGGCTATCCGCTGGAAAACAGCTGGGGCAAGGCGGTCTATCCCAAGACCAGCGACGAGGCGATGGAACGCGTCAAGCTGATCAGTCAGGAAAATGCCCAGCTGCGCGCCGAACTCGGTTCGGTGAAGGATCGCCTCGCGGTGATCGAGCGCATCGTCACCGACGAGAGCCACCGGGTGGCAAGCGAGATCGAGGCGCTGCGGCGCCCGGCGAACTGAGGAGAGCAACCATGGAAGCCATCGTCATCCTCCTGATCGTCGTCGGCCTGCCCGTCACGCTCGGCATCGGCTACGCCGCCTATGAACGCCACCTCAAGTTCAAGGAACGGCAGTTCAAGGCGATCACGAACGAGACCGCCGAAAAGGCCGCCCAATATGCGGCGCACACCGAACGGCTGGAGGCCCGCGTCCGCGTTCTCGAGCGCATCGTTACCGACAAGGGAATTGATGTCGCCGACGAGATCGAAAAGCTGCGCGACGCCCCGCTCAACTGACAATGATAAGAGAATAGGAAAGGAACCTCCCCATGGGCCCGTTTGAAATGGTCATCGGCATCGTCCTCATCGTGACGGTCGGCAGCATCATCCGCGCCAAGCACGGCATCCGCCGCGACCACAAGGGGGGCGAATATTATGTCGCCCAGGACAATAGCGAGACAAAGGCGCTGCAGGCCGAGATCCGTTCGCTCAAGGAGCGTATCCAGGTGCTCGAGCGCATCGCCACCGACAATAACCGCGCTGTCACGCTCGACCAGGAAATCGAGAAGCTGCGCGACAGCAGCAAAATCTGAATGCCGGCAAAGGAGCAACGCTCATGGCTTTCATCACTCCCGACTTCACCGCCGCGGCGGTCGCGCTCAGCGCGCTGAGCATCGTCAGCCTGGTCGCGCTGCGCGGCTGGCGCGACTGGATCCAGCTCAAGCGCGAAGAACTGGCGGCGGCACATGTCGCGGCGCCGAACGATCCGGGCGTTCCCAATGCCGGGTCGCGGATCGAGATCGCCGACCTCAAGGAACGGCTGCGCAAACTGGAAGCGATCGCGGCGGGGGTCGACCTGTAATAAAGCGTCGCCCCCGCGAAGGCGGGGGCCGCTAGCGGTCTGAAGCCGCGCCGCGACAAGTCGACAGCGGCCCCCGCCTTCGCGGGGGCGACGAAAAGGGGAGGCCTCCCTCTTTCAACTCCTCCCCAAATCTGCCAGTGCCGCCGCCATGCGCAGCCTTGACGACATCTTCGAAGAATATGATTTTCTCGACGGCGACGATCGCTATCGCCTGCTGATCGAGCTTGGCCGCGAGTTGGAACCGATGCCCGACGCGCTCAAGACCGATGCGACGCTGGTGCGCGGCTGCTCGGCAAGCGTCTGGGTCTATCCGGTGCCGCGCGACGACGGCCGGCTCCATTTCCTCGCCGACAGCAATGCCGCGATCACCAAGGGGATCGTCGCGCTGGTGCTTTCGGCGGTGCAGGACAAGCCCGCCGCCGAAGTCGCCGCGATGGACGTTGCCGCCGCGCTCGCCCCCTTCGACCTCACGCGCCAGCTGTCGTCGAACCGCACGCAGGGCGTCCCCAACATGATCGCGCTCGTCCAGGACACCGCCCGCCGCATCGCTACGGACTGACCCGTCCTCGCCGCCAGTGGGGCGGCGGTCTGCCTGTTCCGCCGAAAGAGAAAGGGCGCGGGAGTTGCCTCCCGCGCCCCATTTTTGTGGTCGATCCTGCGATCAGAATTCGTAGGACACGCCGACCTTCAGACGCCACACCGACGAGCTGGTGTTGATCTGGTTATCGCCGGCATAGCCATCACCGTTGAAACCGCTGATGATATATTGGCCGGTATCTTCGTCGATGCCGCCGCTGGCAATATCCTGCAGCCCGGCGAAGTTGCGCCGGCGCTGAACGTTCCAGTCGTTGTCGAGGAAGTTCAGGAAATTGTCCATCGTGGCATAGAGCTTGAGCTTGTCATTCTTGCCGAACAGGCGGCCGGGGCCGGGCAGTTCCTGCGAGAAGGACAGGTCCATGTCGAAATACCAGTCGTTCGAGCAGGTATTGCGGGCGATCGTCTTGCCGATATATTTCTTGGCGCAGCCGAGACCGCTGGCAAAAGCGACCAGATCCTGCACCGCATCCATGTCCGACGCGTCCGAGATATTCGGATCGTCCACGCCGGTCGGCAGATAGACGAGCGCGTTTTCAAAGCCCGAAGCGCTGTCGTTGAACACGCCGCCGCCGGTAAAGGTCAGGCTGTACGGACGGCCCGAACGCGCGACGAAGCTGATCGCAAAGCGCGTCGACAGATCCTCGAAGAATTCCTCGCGGAAGGCGAGGCGCGTCGAGATATTGTGCTTGCTGCTGAAGAAGCCGCGCGAAGCCGCCGGATTCTGACGGTCGAACGCGGCGACGAGGTCGTAGTTCGACCCAGCGGTCGAATTGTACATGCTGCGGCGATCCTGCGCGTCGGTGTAGCTGTAGCCGACGTTGAAATCGACGCTGCCGTTCGAGGTGAACAGGCCGCCGTCGAAGGTTTTCGACAGGATGAACGACGCGATATGGCTGCGATAGCCCGGCCCGTTGGTCAGCTGCAGTTCGTCGTCGCGGCCGGTGTCGAAGCAGATGGCGTTGACATTTTCCCAGACCGGGGCGGGGTTGAGCCCGACCAGTTCGGCGGTGCAGCCGGCGTTGTTCGCGTCGATCGCGCGATAGATCGGGCGACCATCGACAGTGTAGCCGTTGATGCCGAGCGCCGGGTTCACCGTCTGCGACAGATCGACCAGCGTGAACGGATTGCGATACTTGCTGTAGATATAGTCGAGGTTGACGAACCAGTTGCTGAAGAAGCCGGTGTCGGCAAAGTTCAGCTGCGACTGGAAGCCGATGTTGGCGCGCAGCACCGACGGCATCGTGATGTTCGGGCTGATCGACTGGGTGTCGCCGCGACCCGCAGCGGCATTGGCCGAGGCGGACTCCTGGAAACAGTCGGGAACGCCGGTAAACTGGCCACCCGTGACGACGTCGATCTGATCGGTGCCGCAGGCCGCGTCGGTCGTCGTGCCCGTGGCGAAACCGCGGCCGTCGTTCTGGAACGCGTTGCCGAACCACACGAGCGGATCGCCGCCCGAGAAGATGCCGACGCCGGCGGTCAGCTTGGGCCGGCCAAACACCGCGAAATCGTCCATGTCATAGGTCAGCGCGAGGCGCGGCATGACGATCGGATCGAGGTTGCTGAAGCCCGTGGTGTTCGAGAAACCATAGCGTTGCAGGAACAGCGGATTGAGGTTCGGCTGGCCGCCCGAATACCAGTCGGCGCGGACGCCGACGACGGCGTTCAGCCGATCGCTGACTTCCCAATCGTCCTGCGCAAAGACCGAGAAGGTCGTGCGCTTGAAGGCCGCCGCCGCGTCGCGGACGTTGCCCGTGGCGGTGAAATTGCCTTCAGCGCCGACCGCTTGGCCAAGCCCGATCTGCTCCGCCGTCGGATTGGTGCGCGTGCCGTCCGACAGCAGGCCTTCGCGCAGCGCGTCGATGTCCTGGAAATAGAGCGTGCCGGTCGCGTTCTGGACGAACAGGTTGAACAGGTCGGCGCGGTTCATTTCGAAGCCGACCTTCAACTGGTGCGCGCCCTTGTCGAGCTTGCCGACCGCGCGGAAGGCGTCGACCTGGGTGCGCAGGTCGTTGGCGGCGCGCGAAAAGCCCGGGCCGGCCAGAACCTGGCCGTAAATCTCTTCGCCGGGCTCGCCCGTCGTGACGCCGACGATGATGCGCGGGATCGGATTGTCCGACTGCGCTTCGCCGCCGCCGATCGGATCCTGACGGTCGGTGATCTTCGAGCGCGAATAACGCAGCTCGGTCGAGAATTCGTCCGACCATTGCGAATAGAGGCGCGCCGAATAATAATCCGACTTGGTGCCGCTGAGGTAGAAGGTGTTGAGACCGGTGACGCGCGGGCTGGTCGACGAGCTGCTGAAGTCGTCGGCGCGGGTGGTGGCTTCCTCGAGGCGCTGATAGGTCAGTTCGAGGCGGTGGTCGTCGTTGACCTGCCAGTCGAGGCGGCCGAAATAGCGGTCGTTTTCATAGGGCCGGCTGCGAACGAGCGGACCGGTTTCGACGCCATAGACGCTGCTCAGCACGTCCGAGATTTCGTTGAAGGCTTCGACCGGAACGCCGGGGATTTCGTTGGCATAATTCGCGCCCGCCGGGCCGTCGTCCTGCGCCTGGCCGGCTTGCTGATGTTCATAGGCGCCAAAGAAGAAGAGGCGATCCTTGATGATCGGGCCGCCGGCCCAGACGCCCCAGCGCTTTTCGGCTTCGACCGGCGCGACCGGCTCGCCCGCGACGCTGTTACCGCGCAGGCCGTTGTCCGAATATTCGAAAAAGCCGCCGAAATGATAGTCGTTGGTGCCCGACTTGGTCACGACGTTGATCGCGCAGCCGGTGAAGGCGCCGTAATCGACGTCGAACGGCGCGAACTGGACCTGCGTTTCGCGAACCGCGTCATAGGGGATCGGGGTCGAGCTGCGCGAAGAGAAACCCGTGTCGTTCAGGCCATAGATGTCGCCCTGACTGATGCCGTCGACGGTGAAGGCGTTGCCGCGGTCGTTACCGCCAAGGCACGAGATGCGGTCGACGCCCGAACCGCCGTCATCGCGATCGAGGCTGACGCGCGGGTCGAGGCGGATGATGTCGCGGATGTCGCGGTTGAACGAGGGTGCGCTGGCGAGGACTTCGGTGGTGAAGCTGGTGCCGGGGCCGACTTCGAGTTGCGTCACGCGCACGCGGCTGCCGGTGACGACGATCTCGCCGCCGCCCGAGGTGAGCGCGAAGGTCAGGTCGGTGCTGCCCTGCAGCGTGGTGTAAATGTCCTGGAGCGACTGGCCTTCATAGCTGTCGGCGTTGACGCTGACCGTGTAGGGGCCGCCGGTGGTGAGGCCGGTGGTCGAGAAGCGGCCGTCGACGCCCGTGGTGATCGTGCGCGCGGCGCCGGTGCGGGTGTCGGTGATGACGACCGTCGCGCCGCCGATCGCGGCGCCGCTGTCGTCGTTGACCTGGCCCTGGATGCCGGTCGTGATCTGCTGCGCCTGGGCGGGCGCCGCCACGACGGTCGCGACGCTGATAGCCATCAGGCTAGCCGCGATCGAATAACGAAGTTTCATGTCAGGATGTCCCCTATTGGTGCGTTCGGCAGGCACGCAATCGGGGCGCGCCATGACCTGCGAGCGCCCCTGAAGCCCGCATGTGGCACGATTGTGACAGCAATTGTGACAGTGCAAGCGCCACGCGGCGGGCGGTTGGGAAGGGGGTGGAAAAAGCCCGAATTTCCGTCGCGCGCCCGATTTTATCCACAGGCGCGGTTTCGTTTTTCAGGGCTACTGTTGCTGCAATGCAACATAAAAGTCGCGCGCCGCTCGGACGCGCGACTCGGATCAGGCGGCGTCGCCGGCGGCTTCCTTGCTTTTGTCGGCATAGACGCGGACCGGGTCCTTGCGGCCTTCGACGACATCCTTGTCGACGACGATCTCGACCACATCGGTGAGGTCGGGCAGGTCGAACATCGTATCGAGCAGGATCGCCTCGACGATCGAGCGCAGCCCGCGCGCGCCGGTCTTGCGTTCGATCGCCTTCTTGGCGACCGCGACGAGCGCATCGTCGGTGAAGGTCAGCGCGACTTCTTCGAGGTCGAACAGCTTCTTATACTGCTTGACCAGCGCGTTCTTTGGCTCGCCCAGAATCTTGACCAGCGCGTCGACGTCGAGATCCTCGAGCGTCGCGATGACGGGCAGGCGGCCGACGAATTCGGGGATGAGGCCGAACTTGAGGAGATCCTCGGGTTCGATCTGCTTCAGCACCTCGCCGCTGCGCCGCTCGTCGGGACCGGCGACATGCGCGCCGAAACCGATCGACTTGCCCTGCAGGCGGTCGCCGATGATCTTTTCGAGCCCGCTGAACGCGCCGCCCGCGATGAACAGGATGTTCGTCGTGTCGACCTGCAGGAATTCCTGCTGCGGGTGCTTGCGGCCGCCCTGCGGCGGAACGCTCGCGGTCGTGCCTTCCATCAGCTTGAGCAGCGCCTGCTGCACGCCTTCGCCCGACACGTCGCGGGTGATCGAGGGATTCTCGGCCTTGCGCGAGATTTTATCGATTTCGTCGATATAGACGATGCCGCGCTGCGCCTTTTCGACATTATAGTCGCTGGCCTGGAGCAGCTTGAGGATGATGTTCTCGACATCCTCGCCGACATAGCCCGCCTCGGTCAGCGTCGTCGCGTCGGCCATGGTGAAGGGCACGTCGAGGAAGCGCGCGAGCGTCTGCGCGAGCAGGGTCTTGCCGCTGCCGGTCGGGCCGACGAGCAGGATGTTCGACTTTGCCAGTTCGACATCGTCGCCGCGGCCGCTGTTCGCGAGCCGCTTGTAATGATTGTGCACCGCGACCGACAGCACGCGCTTGGCGGTGTTCTGGCCGATGACATAGGCGTCGAGATGCTGGCAGATTTCGAGCGGGGTCGGGACCGCGCCGTCTTTGCGCGCGGCGACGCCGCCCTTGATCTCTTCGCGGATGATGTCGTTGCACAGCTCGACGCATTCGTCGCAGATGAACACGGTCGGCCCGGCAATCAGCTTGCGGACTTCATGCTGCGACTTGCCGCAGAAGGAGCAATAGAGGGTGCTCTTGCTGTCCGAGCCACTCAATTTCGTCATAAATCTTCCTATGGCGGGCCCAAAACGGGCGCGGCCGTCCTTATCCTAGCCCCCGGTCACCCAATTACAATATGGCAATTGGGTGACATCGGTTCAATGTTCCGCCTAGCGCCAAGGCGCCAAGCGGATGTCAACAAATGCGGTTACCGGGGAGTTTCGTCGGCAGGCGGCACCGGCCCGCTCCCCCTCCCAGCCTCCCGACATAGTATCCTATGGGAGGCTGGGAGGGGGAGCGGGCCGGTGCCGTAACACTACCGAATCAGGGCGTCGGGCCCTCGCTCACATCCTTCGGTGCCTCGTCGCCGGGCAGGCCCGGACGGCGGTCGTAAACATGGTCGACGATGCCGAATTCCTTCGCTTCGTCGGCTTCGAGGAAGGTGTCGCGGTCCATCGCCTTCTCGATCTCTTTCAGCGATTTGCCGGTATATTTGACATAGAGGTCGTTCATCCGCTTCTTGATGCGCAGGATTTCCTTGGCCTGAATCTCGATGTCCGACGCCATGCCGCGCGCGCCGCCCGACGGCTGGTGGACCATTACGCGGGCGTTGGTCAGCGCGACGCGCATCCCGGGCTCGCCCGCCGCGAGCAGGAAGCTGCCCATCGACGCCGCCTGGCCGATGCAGACGGTGCCGACGCGCGGGCGAATATATTGCATCGTGTCGTGGATCGCCATGCCCGCCGTGACGACGCCGCCCGGCGAGTTGATGTACATATAGATGTCCTTCTTCGGATTTTCCGATTCGAGGAACAGGAGCTGGGCGGTGATCAGCGAGGCCATCTGGTCCTCGACCTCGCCGGTGACGAAGACGATCCGTTCGCGCAGCAGGCGCGAGAAAATGTCGAAGCTGCGTTCGCCGCGGCTCGTCTGCTCGACGACGACGGGAACAAGGGCGGCGAGCGGGTCGATCATTGGGAATTCGTCCTTCACTATCGGGAGCGCCTTGCCGAGAACCGGCGGGCTGGCCCCTTCGCCGTCCTACATCGTCGCCAAACGGGCCCGTTTCAAGAGGGCAAAAAGAAGGGGCGGGAAAGTCCCGCCCCGCTGTCTCGTATCGAAGCGATCAGTCGCCTTCGCCCGGTTCGGGCGAGAAAAATTTGTCGAACTTATCCTCGACGCCCTTGAACTCGTCGGCGTCGGCCGGCGTTTCCTTCTTGACCGTGATGTTCGGCCATTCGGCGCTGAACTTGCTGTTCACCTCGAGCCACTTTTCGAGGCCGCTCTCGGTGTCGGGCAGGATCGCCTCGGCGGGGCATTCGGGTTCGCACACGCCGCAGTCGATGCACTCGTTCGGGTTGATGACGAGCATATTCTCGCCCTCATAGAAACAGTCGACGGGGCACACCTCGACGCAGTCCATATATTTGCACCGGACGCAGGCATCGGTGACGACATAGGTCATGGGTATTCGCTCCCTTGGTCGGCGGCACCCTTGCCGTCCGGACAATGAATGCCCCCGCCTCTAAGCCGCGCGAATGTTACGCGTCAACGCAAAGCGACAGTTGCGAATCACTCTCACTCGATAGGCAAAAGTGCGCGCTTTCGGGCGACAGCTTTTCCTCACCCGCCGATAGTTCAGCTGGAGGGGGCGGGATATGGCGAATCGAGCCGGACATAGCAGGCCTGCGCCTCGGGCGCTGGGCCGCGGCGCAGGGGAAGGGTCAGGAGGCGGATCACCTCGATGCGCTCGCCGACCGGCAGCACCAGCGTAGCCCCCGCGTGGACCGCGCAAGATGAGCGCGTGACGCGCCGCCCGTCGAGCCGGATATGCCCCGCCTCGACCATCGCCTGCGCGATGCTGCGCGACCGCGCGAAACGGAGGAACCAGAGCAGCTTGTCGAGCCGGATGCTTCCTGCCGCGCCGGGACTCGCCATGCGCCGCGTCAGTCCTTGCGTGCGTCCGCGAGCAGCGCGGCGAGGCCCGCGAACGGGCTGTTGGGCGAGGGACCGCGGCGCGGCGGTCGATCCGGACGCGGCGGGCGCGGTGCGTCGGAACGGATTTTGTCGGGCTTGCCGCGCTTGCCCTTTGCCTGGTGCGCGGGCGGGCGCCTCGTGTCGCCATTCGCGGCGCGCGGCGGCGCGGCGGCGTTTTTGCGATGCGGATGCGGTTTGCGGCGCGGGCGCTTGTCGGCGGCCTTGCGCAGCCCCGACCAGCGCCAGCGGTGCAGCGCGGCTTCGCCGACGCTGCGGAAGCCGAAGCTGCCGAGCAGCGCGCGGCGCGTTTCCTCGTCGAGCCCGAGCGATGTCGCGAGCGCGGGGTCGATCACGAAGCCCGGCGGCGCGGCGCTGTGCGCTTCCTCCTCGCCCTGATCCTCATGATGCTCGGCGCCGCCCGCGACCGGCGAGGTCGGCGGGGCGGCTGCCTGCATGCGCGCGGCATGGGCCTGCCGTGCCAGCTTTTCGGCCATGTCGATGCGCAGCCAGCCCGATGCGCAGCGGCGGAAGCCCGCGATGGCGAGCCCCGCCTGGCTGCCCGTTTTTTGCAGCACCGCGCCATGCGGCGGCAGTGCGGGGACGGAGGCGCCCTGCTGCGCGGCGGTCAGCGCGGCGCGCCAGCGCACCGCCTCGGGCTTGAGCAACAAGGGATGGAAGATATCGAGCGAGCCGATGGTGAAGCCCAGCTTGCGCAGCTGCGGGCGCTCGTCGGGCGTCAGCGCGTTCAGCTGCTCCTCGACCGCGGCGCGCGCGATCGTCCCGCTATTGTCGGTGAGCGCAGCGAGCAAAGCGCGGACGCGCGGCGGGGTGAAGAGGTCGCCTGCGGCCTCGCCCATCGCG
Organism: Sphingopyxis sp.; assembly: GCF_035686825.1. Lineage (GTDB taxonomy): Bacteria > Pseudomonadota > Alphaproteobacteria > Sphingomonadales > Sphingomonadaceae > Sphingopyxis. The sequence goes on from NZ_DASRYZ010000002.1 coordinate 620,944, forward strand.
GCGAGCGGCCCCGCGTGGCGCGCGAGCTGCGCGGCGACGAAGCGCTGGAGCCGCTCGGCGATCGCCTGCACCTGCGCGGGCTCGAGGCGGCGGAGCGACGCGTCGATCTGGATCGCGGGCTGGACGAGCGTCGGCCCGCGTGCGAGCGTTGCGATCGCATTGCCGTGCCAGGCGAGGCGCGGCTCGGTGCCAGGCTCGGCGATCAGCGAGAGCGCGGCGTCGTCGCCCTCGGCGAGCGCGGTCGCGCGGCGCGCGAGCTCGGCGCGCAGATGTTTTTCGGCCGCCGCGAGCAGCAACCGGTGGTCGCTCGCCTTGGCGACCGGATCGACCTTGAACTGAAAACCCTTGAGCGTGCCGATCGCCTCGCCATCGACCGCGACGGTGCCGTCGGCGCCGACCGCGACCGGCAGCGCGGTGCCGCGCTGCCCCGCGTCGCGCAGCAGCAGTGCGAGCCGCCGGTCGACGAAGCGCTGCGCGAGCGCCGCGTGGAGCGCGTCGGACAGGCGCGATTCGAGCGCCTGCGCCTGCTCGGTCCAGCCCGCCGCGCCGGCGATCCAGTCGCCGCGCTGCGCGATGAAACAGAGCGTGCGGACGGCGGCGATGCGGCTCGCGAGCTGGTCGATGTCGCCCTCGACATCGTCCAGCCGGGCGAGGCGCCGCGCGAACCAGTCGGGATCGATCATCCCGTCGCCGCTCGTGCGCCACTGCCACAGCTTGAACACGGTGCGGCTGTGATGCTCCGCGCCCAATTGCTCGAAATCGGGCAGGCCGCACACGTCCCAAAGCCGTTCGACGGCATCGAAATCGCCGCCGCGCGCGCGCACTTCCATGTCGCCCGCCAGATGCTTGAGCACCGCGATATCGACCGCCTCGGGCGCGGCACGCAGCATCGGCTGGCTCGGCGGCTGCGCGAGATCGGCCAGAAGCTGGTCGAGCGAGCCGAAGCGCGGCGTCGGATTGCGCCAGAACAGGCTGGCGAGCGGCGGGAAATGGTGGCCCTCGATCGCGTGGATTTCCTCGGGCGTGAAGCCGCCTTGCGGCAGGCCGACGGTGCCGAAGCTGCCATCCTGCTGGTGGCGCCCGGCGCGCCCGGCGATCTGCGCCATTTCCGCGATCGTCAGGCGGCGCAGGCGGCGACCGTCGAATTTCTGCAGGCTCGCGAAGGCGACATGCTGGACGTCGAGGTTCAGCCCCATGCCGATCGCGTCGGTGGCGACCAGATAATCGACCTCGCCCGCCTCGAACATCGCGACCTGCGCGTTGCGCGTCTTGGGGCTGAGTGCGCCCATCACCACCGCGGCGCCGCCCGAAAAACGGCGCAGCATTTCGGCGATCGCATAGACCTCCTCAGCCGAGAAAGCGACGACCGCCGAGCGTTTGGGCAGGCGCGACAGCTTCGACGATCCGGCATAGCTCAGCGTCGAGAAGCGCGGGCGGGTGATGATCTCGGCCTCGGGAACGAGGCCGCGGACGAGGCCCTTGATGCTCGCCGACCCGAGGATCATCGTTTCTTCGCGACCCCGCGCGCGCAGCAGCCGGTCGGTGAAGACATGGCCGCGTTCGGGATCGGCGCCGAGCTGCGCCTCGTCGATGCCGACGAAGGCGACGTCGCGGGTGACCGGCAGCGCCTCCATCGTGCCGAGCAGATAGCGCGCCTCGGGCGGCAGGATTCGCTCTTCGCCGGTGACCAACCCGACCTGCGCCGCGCCCTTGATCGCCACGACGCGGTCATAGACCTCGCGCGCGAGCAGGCGCAGCGGGAAGCCGATCATGCCGCTCGAATGGGCGGTCAGGCGCTCGACCGCCAAATGGGTTTTGCCGGTGTTGGTGGGGCCAAGGACAGCCTTGACCGGCTGGGAAGAGGAAGAGGTCATTTTCTTGGAGAACACGCTGGCATGGGCGCGGTCGGCGCGCAACTGCCGATCGTCGAATAGCAGGGCAGAGGCCGATTTTTCCCACAGCGTCCCGCAAAATATCCCGACCCCGCCACGCCTCGCCGCAACGCAGCGCGGCAAATCCGCCATTAAATTGACTTTAACGGTCTTTCTTTACAGACAAGCTCTCGAAAACATCATTCGGCGGCCGGGTATAGGGAGGTCCGCCGAGCGGGGGTTGCACTTTGTTTCAGCGTCACGAACCCATTGCGGGGATGTCGGGCAACGCGGCCGCCCTCACGATGTCGCAAGCGATCCCGCTGCGGCGGGCCGATTCGGGCGCCGAACCCCATCTCGGCTGGCGCGACCGGCTGGCGCAGCTCGACCTTGTTCCCGACCTCGGCAGCAATATCGGCTCGGCCGAATGGTGGCGCGGCCTCGCGACATTAACCCTGCTTTGCGGCACCGCGATCGCGACCTTCCCGGGCGTCCAGCCGCTCGCGGTCGGCGCCCCCGCGCTCGACGCCGCCGATTTCAACGAAGCGCGCGGCCAGATGATCGTGCCGCTGGCCTTCGGCGGCGACACCGGCCGCCACATGGCGGCGACCGACGCCGTCCGTCCGCTCACCCAGACCCCCGAACGGCCGCAGATCGAACTCACCGCCACCCTGGGACGCGGCGACAGCTTCGCGCGCCTGCTCGAACGTTCGGGCGTCGGCAGCAGCGAGGCGCAGGCGCTGGCGACCCGCGTGTCGGGCGCGGTTCCGCTCGCCGACATCGCGCCGGGCACGCGCATCGACCTGATCCTCGGCCGCCGGCCCGCGCGCACCATGCCGCGCCCGGTCGAGGCGCTCGCGATGCGCGCGCGCTTCGATCTCCGCATCGAAATGGAACGGATCGGCGGCCAGCTCGTCATGCGGCGCATCCCGATCGCGGTCGACGCGACCCCGCTGCGCATTCGCGGAAAGGTCGGCGACAGCCTCTATCGCTCGGCGCGCGCCGCGGGCGCGCCGCCGGAGGCGATCCAGTCCTATCTGCGCGTCATCGGCCGCCAGATTTCGGTCAGCCGCGATATTCGCAGCAGCGACGAGTTCGACATCATCGTCGATTATCGCCGCGCCGAAACGGGCGAGAGCGAGACGGGCAAGCTGCTCTACGCCGGGCTGATCCGCGGCGGAAAACCCAAACTCTCGATGCTCGAATGGAACGCCGATGGCCGCTCCCAATGGTTCGAGGCGTCGGGCGTCGGCGAACAGCGCGGCGGCATGACGCGCCCGACGCGTGGACGCGTCACCTCGAACTTCGGGATGCGGCGCCACCCGATCCTCGGGTACAAGCGCATGCACAGCGGCATGGATTTCGGCGGCGGCTATGGCGCGCCGATCTATGCGGTGACCGACGGCGTCGTGACGATCGCCGGGCGCCACGGCGGTTTCGGCAATTATGTGAAGCTCAACCACGGCAAGGGCCTCGGCACCGGTTACGGGCATATGAGCCGCATCGCCGTACGATCGGGCCAGCGCGTCAAGCGCGGGCAGGTGATCGGCTATATCGGTTCGACCGGCCTGTCGACCGGCCCGCATCTCCATTACGAGCTTTATCGCAACGGCCGCGCGGTCAACCCGTCGTCGGTGACCTTCGTGACCCGCGCGCTGCTCGAGGGCAAGGCGCTCGCCGCCTTCCGCGCGCGCATCCGCGAATTGACCTCGGTCGCCCCGGGCGCCGCGCTGACCCCGATCGCACCGAAGCAGGTCGAGGGGCCGCAGCTTGGCAGCCTCGCCGACGTCGCCTCGAAGCGGGCCGGCGACGGGATCTGACCTTATGTGACCCCTCCTCTTCAGAGGAGGGGCAGCGAGACTTGCGAACTTGTTCGCTAGTCGCAGCGGGGTGGTGCTCCTGCACCGGCGTCCATCACCCCAACCCCTCCTCTGAAGAGGAGGGGCTTACTGTTGCCAATATCCATTTGCCCCGCGCCCGCGCGCGGCTATGCACGCCGCATGACCCACGCCGCTTTCCCCGACCTGCGCCTGCGCCGCACCCGCCGCACCGGCTGGAGCCGCGCGATGGTGCGCGAAACGCATCTTTCGCCCGCGAACCTCATCTGGCCGCTCTTCGTCTGCGACGGCGCGGATAGCGAGGAACCGGTCGCGAGCCTGCCCGGCGTGTCGCGCTGGTCGGTCGATCTGCTCGTCGAGCGTGCGAAAGAAGCGGTCGCCGCGGGCATCCCGTGCCTCGCGCTCTTTCCCTATACGCAGGCCGAACGGCGCAGCGAGGACGGCGGCGAGGCGCTCAATCCCGATAACCTCATGTGCCGCGCCACCGCCGCGATCAAGCAGGCGCTCGGCGACGATATCGGCATCCTCACCGACGTCGCGCTCGATCCCTATACCAGCCACGGGCAGGACGGGCTGATCGACGATGCGGGCTATGTCCTCAACGACGAGACGGTCGAAGTGCTGGTCGGGCAGGCGCTCAACCAGGCGCGCGCGGGCGCCGACATCATCGCGCCCAGCGACATGATGGACGGCCGCATCGGTGCGATCCGGCAGGCGCTCGAGGCCGAAGGCTTCGGCCATGTCCAGATCATGAGCTACGCGGCCAAATATGCCTCGGCCTTCTATGGCCCGTTCCGCGATGCGGTCGGCTCGCGCGGGCTGCTCAAGGGCGACAAGAAGACCTATCAGATGGACCCCGCGAACGCCGAGGAAGCGCTGCGCGAGGTCGCGCAGGATCTGGCCGAGGGCGCCGACAGCGTGATGGTCAAGCCCGGGCTGCCCTATCTCGACATCATACGCGCGGTGAAGGACAATTTCGCGGTGCCCGTCTACGCCTATCAGGTGTCGGGCGAATATGCGATGATCGAGGCCGCGGCGGCGGCTGGAGCGGGCGACCGCGACGCGCTCGTCCTCGAAACGCTGCTCGCCTTCCGCCGCGCCGGCGCGTCGGGCGTGCTCAGCTATCACGCGCTCCACGCGGCGCGGCTGCTCGGCGCCTGATAGCATGGCCGCTTCGCGATCGCCGCGCCGCTGGCTGTTCGTGCTGACGATCCTCGTCGGCAGCTTCCTCCTCTTCCTCGTCCAGCCGATGGTTGCGCGGATGGTGCTGCCCAAGCTCGGCGGCGCGCCCGCGGTGTGGAACAGCGCGATGCTCGTCTATCAGGCGCTGCTGCTCGGCGGTTACGCCTATGCGCACTGGCTCGGCCGTTTTACGGTGCGGCGGCAGGCGATGATCCATCTCGGGGTGTTTCTCGTCGCCGCGCTCTGGCTCCCGATCGGCATCGCCGAGATCGCGCCGCCCGGCCCGGGGCAAGAGGCTTTGTGGGTGCCCTTGCTCCTGCTCGCATCGATCGGCCCCGTCTTCTTCGTCGTTTCGGCGCAAGCGCCGCTGATGCAGCGCTGGTTCGCCGCCGATCCCCGCGCGGGCGACCCCTATTATCTCTACGCCGCGTCGAACCTCGGCAGCTTTGCGGGCCTGATTAGCTATCCGGCGCTGGTCGAACCGGCGATGCCGCTCGCCGCGCAAAGCTGGGGCTGGACCGCGGGCTATGCGCTGCTCGTCCTGCTCGTCGCGGGCGCGGCGGCGGCGCGCTGGCACGGCGGCGCCGAAGCGCACGCCGATGGCGCCGACGAACCCGCGCCGACCTGGCGCCGCCAGCTCCACTGGTTGCTGATCGCCGCGGTCCCGTCGGGGCTGATGCTGTCGACGACGACGCACCTCACCACCGACATCGTCGCGATGCCCTTGCTCTGGGTGCTGCCGCTCGGCTTCTATCTCTTGAGCTTCGTCATCGCTTTTTCGACGTTCACCCGGGCAACGGCGATCATCACCTTGCTCGCGCCGGTCGTGCTGCTCGCGGTCGGCGGGCTCGGGCTCTTGAGCTCGGGGGGCGGGTCGATGATGGTCGCGCTCGCCAGCCTCGCGATGCTTTTCGTCGTCGCGGTCGCGCTCCACGGCTATCTCTATCATCTCCGCCCCGGCGCGCGACACCTGACGCTTTTCTATCTGATCATGTCGGCGGGCGGGGTGCTCGGCGGGCTTTTCGCCGCGCTGTTCGCGCCGCTGATCTTCGACTGGGTCTATGAACATCCGCTGCTTATTCTCGCCGCCGCGATGCTGATCCCGCTGCCCGCGCTCTTCCCGTGGGACAAATGGCTGGGACTCGAGGCGAAGACGGTGCGCGCCGTGACGGTGCTGCTCGTCGTGATCGCTGCCTTTGCGAGCTGGCACATGGTGGATCAATGGACCGGCCGGCTCGACGGCACGGTGGCGGGCTGGGGCATCGCGATCTTCGTCATCGGCATGCTCGTCATCGGCTGGCGCTGGGCCTATGTGTCCGCGCTCGCGCTGCTGATGATCGGCGTCGGCGGCTGGGACACGATCCAGGAAAGCTTCACCGGGGCGCGCGTGCGCAGCTATTTCGGTGTCTATACCGTCACCGATTATCCCGAAACGAACCAGCGCCGCTTGGCGCACGGCACGACGCTCCACGGGCTCCAGCGCACCGATGCCGAACACCGGCGCGACCCGACGACTTATTATGGCCCCCAGTCGGGCGTCGGACTGACGCTGGACAAGGCCGAGGCGCTCGCCGGGCCCGGCGCGTCGGTCGGCATCGTCGGGCTGGGGGCGGGAACGCTCGCCTGCTACCGCAAGCCCGGGCAGGACTGGACGATCTTCGAGATCGATCCGGTGATGGTCGACATCGCGCGCGATCCCGCCAAATTCACCTTCCTTTCCGACTGCGCACCCGACGCGCCGATCGTCATCGGCGACGCGCGGCTGCAGATCGCCGAGCAGCCCGCGGGCCATTTCGACATCATCGTCATCGACGCCTTTTCGTCGGACGCGATCCCGCTCCATCTGCTGACGAAAGAAGCGATCGGCATCTATGCGCGGGCGCTGAAACCCGACGGCATCCTGCTCATCCATATCTCGAACCGCTTCTTCGGGCTCGAACCCGTGCTCGCGGCGGAGGCGAAGGCGCGCGGCTGGACCGCGGCGATCCGCATGGATCCCGGTCCGGTGGGCGACGAATATGGCGATCTGACGGGATCGAACTGGGTCGCGCTGACCGCGACGCCGGACCGGATGCGGCAATTGACCGGCGGCATCCGTCCGCGCAAGGATAGCCAGGAAGACGGCGCCTGGGTCCCGCTCGAGGCGCGCAACGGTTTCACCCGCTGGACCGACGATTATGCCTCGACGCTGCCGGTTCTCTTCTGGAAGAATATCATCGGAGGCCGTGACGAATGACATATCAGGACGCCCGCATCATCAGCGTCAATGGCAAGACGCCGCAGATCGACGCCAGCGCCTTCATCGCGCCCGGCTGCCGGATCATCGGCGACGTGACCATCGGCCCCGACGTCAGCATCTGGTATAATTGCGTGCTGCGCGCCGATGTCAGCCATATCGTCGTCGGTGCGCGATCGAATATCCAGGACGGCAGCGTCGTCCATTGCGACGGCCCGATGCCGCATCACCCCGAAGGCTTTCCGACGATCATCGGCGAGGATGTGCTGATCGGCCATCTCGCGATGGTGCACGGCTGCACGCTCGCCGACCGCGCGTTCGTCGGCCTGAAGGCGACGGTGATGAACGGCTGCCGCATCGGCAGCGACGCGATGCTCGCGGCGGGGGCGCTGCTCACCGAGAATAAGGAAATCCCCGACCGCGAACTCTGGGCCGGATCGCCCGCGCGCCGCGTGCGCGAGATCGGCGATGCCCAGGCGGCGGGTATGCAGCTCGGCGTCGCGCATTATGTGATGAACGGCCGCATGCACAAGGCGGCGATCGAGGGATAGTTTTCCCCTCCCGCAAGCGGGAGGGGAACAAGATCAGCTGAAATTCACCATCGCATAGAGCATCGGGATCGACAGCAAGGTGTTGGTCCGCGAAAAGATCATCGCGGTCCGCGCCGCCTTCGCCTTGGCCGCGTCGTCGGCCTCGACGATCCCCAGCGCCTTTTTCTGGTTCGGCCAGATCAGGAACCAGACGTTGAAGGCCATGATCAGGCCCAGCCACATGCCGACCCCGATCAGCCGATAGGGATCCTGCAGGCCGAGCGCGGGGGCGAGATATTTGGCGTGCCCCGCGACAGCGATCCCCAGCAGCACGGTGATCAGCGCCGCCCAGCGGAACCAGAAGAGCGCGGCGGGCGCGATATGCTTCGACACGCCGGCTTTCAGTTCGGCGGGAATCTTGGGCATCGTCGGCATCTGGACGAAGTTGAAATAATAAAGCAGGCCGATCCACAGCACGCCGAAGAAGGTGTGCAGCCAGCGCATGATCGCGTTGCCCGCGGCGACGCCATCCTCGAAATTCTGGCCGTTGAGGCACAGCATCAGGATAATCGCGAGCACGAGCCCCGTGCCGAGCACGGCGTGCAGATTTCCGAAAAACTTGTCCATGGCAGTTCCCCCTCCATTATATCGGCGCCGTGCGACCCGGTGCCTGTGCGCCGATATGCCAGCGACGGGGGAAGGGCTCAAGCCTGTCGAAGCGGGTCCTAGATCAACCCCGCCAGCGGGCTCGACGGATCGGCGTAACGACGAACGCCCATGCGCCCCGCCAGATAGGCGTCGCGCCCCGCCTCGACCGCGCGCTTCATCGCGCGCGCCATCAGAATCGGGTCCTTCGCCTCGGCGATCGCGGTGTTCATGAGGACGCCATCGCAGCCGAGTTCCATCGCCACCGCGGCGTCGCTCGCGGTGCCGACACCGGCATCGACCAGCACGGGCACCGACGCGCCCTCGACGATCAGGCGGATCGTCACCCGGTTCTGGATGCCGAGCCCCGACCCGATCGGCGCGCCAAGCGGCATGATCGCGACCGCGCCGGCATCCTCGAGCTGCTTCGCGGCGATCGGATCGTCGACGCAATAGACCATCGGCAGAAAGCCCTCTTTCGCAAGCACCTCGGTCGCCTCGAGCGTCTCGCGCATGTTGGGATAGAGCGTCTTCGCCTCGCCGAGCACCTCGAGCTTGACGAGATCCCAGCCTCCCGCCTCGCGCGCGAGGCGCAAGGTGCGGATCGCGTCGTCGGCGTTGAAGCAGCCCGCGGTGTTGGGGAGGTACGTGACCTTCTTGGGATCGATATAGTCGGTGAGCATCGGCGCCGCGGGATCGGACACATTGACGCGGCGCACCGCGACGGTGACGATTTCGGCCCCCGACGCTTCGAGGGCGGCGGCGTTCTGCTCGAAATCCTTGTATTTTCCGGTGCCGACGATCAGCCGCGACGTAAATGTCCGGCCGGCGACGCTCCACTGATCCGCTGACAACTCAACCGCCTCCTACGAAATGAACGATTTCGAGCGCATCGCCCTCGGCAAGCGCCACGTCGGCGAGCGTCGAGCGCGGCACGATGTCGCGATTGCGCTCGACCGCGACCTTCTTGACGTCGAGGCCGAGTGACGCGACGAGATCGGCGATGCTGCCTTCGCGCACCTGCCGGGGTTCGCCGTTGAGGATGACCGAAATCACGTCAATTCGCCTCGCTTTGCCTTTTGCCGAGCAGCCCATATAGGGGGAGCCCGCAACGCCGCAACCGAAAGGCCGTGTCTTGGCTGAACTTCCGACCGTCTTTGTCCTCTCCGGCCCCAATCTCAACCTGCTCGGCACGCGCGAGCCCGAGATCTATGGCCATGACACGCTCAACGACATTCATGCGCGGCTCGAAGCGCAGGCGGAGGGGCTGGGGATCAAGCTCGAATGCCGGCAGACGAACCATGAGGGCGTGCTGATCGACTGGCTGCACGAAGCCTATGTGGCGGGCGCCAAGGCGGTGCTGCTCAACGCGGGGGGCTATACGCATACTTCGATCGCGATCCACGACGCGATCAAGTCGATCAAGGTGCCGGTGATCGAGGTCCATCTGTCGGACCCCATGGAGCGCGAAGAGTTTCGCCATATCAGCTATGTCGGCATGGCGGCGGCGGCGCATTTTGCGGGGCACGGCGCGAACAGCTATACGCTGGCGCTGGACGCCGCCGCGCGTCTCTGACAATAGGGCGCATCAAAAATAGGGGTCCGGGCGTTGGAAGGGTTCGTCCTTCGGCGCGCCGCAACAACAGGAAAATTCTCATGGGTGACCATAAAGACAATGGCATCAACATCGATCCGGCGTTCGTCCGCGCGCTCGCCGAGCTGCTCGACGACACGCAGCTTTCGGAGATCGAGGTCGAGGACGGCGACCGCAAGGTGCGCGTCGCGCGCACGCTGACCGCCGCCGCGCCCGTGGCCTTCGCGCCGGCCCCGGTGGCCGCACCCGCCGCCGCGGCCCCGGCCGCCCCCGCTGCGGCGCCCGCAGCAGCCGCACCCGCCGCCGACAGCTTTGCCGACGCGGTGAAATCGCCGATGGTCGGCACCGTCTATCTAGCGCCCGAACCCGGCGCGCCCAATTTTGCGGCGGTCGGCGCGGCGGTGAAGCCCGGCGACACGATCCTGATCATCGAGGCGATGAAGGTGATGAACCCGATCACCGCGACCGCGTCGGGCACGCTCAAGGCCGTGCATGTCGAGAACAGCCAGCCGGTCGAGTTCGACCAGCCGCTGTTCACCATCGGCTGATCCATCCTATGGCTATCGAGAAACTGCTGATCGCCAACCGCGGCGAGATCGCGCTGCGCATCCACCGCGCGTGCCACGAAATGGGCATCAAGACGGTCGCGGTCCATTCGACCGCCGACACCGACGCGATGCACGTCCGCCTCGCCGACGAGGCGGTGTGCATCGGACCTCCCGCGGCAAAGGACAGCTATCTCAATATCCCGGCGATCATCGCGGCGGCCGAGATCACCGGCGCCGACGCGATCCATCCCGGCTATGGCTTCCTTTCCGAAAACGAGCGGTTCGCCGAGATCATCGAAGCGCATAATATGGTCTTCGTCGGGCCGAAGCCCGAGCATATCCGCACGATGGGCGACAAGGTCGAGGCGAAGCGCACCGCGGTCAAGCTGGGCCTTCCCGTCGTTCCCGGCTCGCCGGGCGCGGTGACCTTCGGCGAGGAGACCAAGAAGCTTGCCAAGGACATCGGCTATCCGGTGCTGATCAAGGCCGCGTCGGGCGGCGGCGGGCGCGGCATGAAGGTCGTTCCCGACGAGGACAGCCTCGAAAGCCTGATGGGTCAGGCCTCGTCCGAAGCGGCCGCCGCCTTCGGCGACCCGACCGTCTATATGGAAAAATATCTCGGCAACCCGCGCCACATCGAATTCCAGGTCTTCGGCGACGGCAAGGGGGGCGCGATTCACCTCGGCGAGCGCGACTGCTCGCTCCAGCGGCGGCACCAGAAGGTGCTCGAGGAAGCGCCATCGCCGATCATCTCGGCCGACGAACGCGCGCGCATGGGCGGCATCTGTGCCGACGCGATGGCCAAGATGGGCTATCGCGGCGCCGGCACGATCGAGTTCCTGTGGGAAAATGGCGAATTCTTCTTCATCGAGATGAACACGCGCATCCAGGTCGAGCATCCGGTGACCGAGATGATCACCGGCTTCGACCTCGTCCGCGAACAGATCCGCATCGCCGGCGGCGCGGGGCTGTCGGTCAAACAGGAAGACCTCGAATTCCGCGGCCATTCGATGGAATGCCGCATCAACGCCGAGGATCCGCGCAGCTTCCTGCCCTCGCCGGGCAAGGTGACGAGCTATCACGCGGCGGGCGGCATGCACGTGCGCGTCGATAGCGGGCTCTACGCCGGCTATTCGATCCCGCCCTATTACGACAGCATGATCGGCAAGCTGATCGTCTACGGCCGCAGCCGCGAAAGCTGCATGATGCGGATGCGCCGCGCGCTCGAGGAAATGGTGATCGGCGGGGTCAAGACGAACATCCCGCTGCATCAGGCGCTGCTCGCCGACCCGGACGTCATTCACGGCGATTATACGATCAAATGGCTCGAGGAATGGCTGGCGCGGCAGGATGAGGAAGGCGCCGCTTAACGGCGACACGCACCCCGGCGAAGAAAGTTTTGATCTGCGACGGAGTGTGCTCCGCCTCACTTCCGCTGGCTGCGCTTTTTGGCTATGGGCTTTGACCATGGCCAAAAATGCTTCCTTTTCTGCGCGTCGCGCGGCGTCTCTCCTTCTCCCGCTGACCCTGCTCGCGGGTCCCGCCTTCGCGCAAACCGAGGTGAAGGAGGATTCGGTGATCCTCCAGCCCGACAAGGTGCGCGACGACGCGCCCGTCGTCGCGGTGCGGATCGACATGCCGAACTGGACCGAGGAAAACGCCACCGCGCTTTTGAGCTTCATCGAAAAGGTCGGCGACGAAGGCCTGTTCGCGAAGGATTATAACCCCGACGGCCTCGCCGCCGCGATCCTCGGCGGCGATCAGGCGGCGCTCGACAAGGTCGCGACCGACAGCTTCCTGCTGCTCGCGACGCATCTGCGCGACGGGCGGACCCCCAATGCCGCGCGCAAACAATGGTTCATGGTCGACAGCGACGGCGACAGCGAACCCCTGCTGTCGCTGCTCACCGCGGCGCTCGGCGCCGGAACGGTGCCCGAAACGCTCGCCAGCCTCGACCCGGTGCACCCCGATTTCGCGCTACTCAAGGCGTCGCTCAAGACGGCGAAGACCCCCGCCGCGGCCAATGCGATCCGCGTCAATATGGAACGCTGGCGCTGGATGCCGCGCGACCTCGGCGAACGCTATGTCGTCAGCAACGTCCCCGAATATCTGACCCGCGTCGTCCATGGCGGCACGACCATCGCGACGCACAAGGCCGTCGTCGGCAAGAATTCGACCCCGACGCCGCAGCTCAATCCGATGGCAACGGGCATCATCGTCAACCCGACCTGGACGCTGCCGCGCAGCATCATCAACGAAGGCATCGGCGCGACGATCGCGCGGAACCCCTCCTCGGCGCGCGCGCAGGGCTATACCTGGACGGGCAAAGGCAAGACGCTGTCGGTGGTGCAGCAGCCGGGGGCGAACAATGCGCTCGGCGTGATGAAGATGGAAATGCTCAACGAGCATGCGATCTATCTCCACGACACGCCCTCGAAGGGCGCGTTCAACGCCGCCGCGCGCGCGTTCAGCCACGGCTGCATCCGCACCGAGCGCGCGCTGCACTTCTCGGGCCTGATGGCGGTGATGTTCGCGGGGAGAAGCCCCGAGGAATTTGGCGAGGCGATCGCGAGCGGCAAGACGACGCGCTTCGGCTTCGACCAGCCCTTTCCCGTCTATGTCGCCTATTGGACGATGGTTCCCGACGGCAAGGGCGGCGTGAAAAAGCTTGCCGACATCTACGGCCGCGACGCGCCGGTGGTGGCGAGCTTCGCCAAGCCCGGCCGCCCCACCGCGACGATCATCGCGCCCGAGCCGCCGCCGGTCGTCCCGACGATCCCGACCGCCGCGCGCGTAACGACGCCCTCGACGAGCGGGATTTATTGAGCGGGGTCCGCTAGCGGCCGGAAGCTACCATCATATTCCTCGTCACCCCGGGCTTGACCCGGGGCCTGCCTTGTCCTTTCGACGTTGGGCAGGAGGAAGGCGGGTCCCGGGTCAAGCCCGGGATGACGAAAGGGGGACGTCCGCTCACTACCATAAAGCGGACTTCGCCGCTTAATCCGCCGTCGTCGGCAGCGTCCCACTGAAACTGCTCGCGCGCCGCAAATTCTCGGTTCCCGGCAGCGGGTCGGCCGGCGGCAGCTGGAAGGGCGCCGGCGTCGGCGGATGCGCGCTCAGCCGGTCGGCGAAGAGCAGGCGGCCGGGCCCCAGCTTGTAGAGGATCATCGGCAGCAGTTCCTCGCCGAAGACGAAGCAGCCTTCGCTGCGCCCGAGCTTGCCCTGCGTGGCGATCAGCGCCGGGTCGGCGTACCAGGCGCCGTGCACGACGATCGCGCGCTGGTCGGCGGTATAATTGTCGGGCTCCAGCCCCGCGAGGCGCATCGACGATCCGTTCGCGCCCCAATAATAGTCGCTGGTGCGATAGGCGCCGCGCGAAGTCGCGAGGCTGCCGACGCGGCTCGAGAAGCTTTTGAGCCAGCCGTCGTGCTGCGGATCGGATCCGCGTCCGTGCGTCACCGGGAACATCTCGATCTTGCCCGCGACCATGTCGACCAAAGCGAAGCGCGGGCGCGACGAGGGCAGGCCGAAATCGACGACGCCGACGCGGTCGGTCTGCGGGATATTGCGCGCCTGCATCGCGAGCTGCTTCTTCGCGACGGCGAGATAGTCGACCGGCGGCGGCAAGGGCGCCACCGGCTGCTGAATCCAGTTCGGAAGCTGCGCGCGCGTCGGAATGGCGGCGAGCGCCCCCGCGCCGGCGATCCCGGCGAGCAGTCTCCTGCGATCGATCAATTCATTCACTTGCAACCCAACCCCGCATTGGCCGCCCTTTGGCGGTCCCTCGACTTCGCATAAGTCGTGCGTCGGCCGCGAAAGGCAAGCTGATGGTTCCCCTTCATGCGGGAAGATGTGCCATATATGCCATGAATAGCGCGTTTACGCCGCGGCGAGGCCGCGTTAGGACCATTCCCCATGAAAGCGACCATCTGGCACAACCCCGCATGCGGCACCTCGCGCAAGACGCTGGCGATTCTCGAAGAGACCCCGGGCATCGAGCTCACCGTCGTCGAATATCTCAAAAATCCATACAGCGCCGACAAGCTGCGCCAGCTCTTCGCCGACGCCGGCCTCGCCGCCCGCGACGCGCTGCGCCTGCGCGGCACCGACGCCGAGGAGCGCGGGCTGAAGGATGCGGGCGAGGACGCCATCATCGCCGCGATGGCCGCGAACCCAGCCTATGTCGAACGCCCGATCGTCGAAACCGACAAGGGCGTGCGGCTGTGCCGTCCGCAGGATGTGGTGCGCGAAATCCTCTAACCCGCCGCGATCCGCCCGCCCGCGACGCGAAAGCGCGTCACCGGCCCCGGCATATCGTCGAACAGCGCCGCTTCGGTCCCGGTGAGCCACGCCTGGCCGCCTTGCCCCGCGAGCCGATCATAGAGCGCGGCGCGGCGCAGCGGATCGAGATGCGCGGCGACCTCGTCGAGCAACAGGAGCGGGCGCCGCTCTCTGGCGCGCGCGACGCAGTCGCTGTGCGCGAGGACGAGCGAGAGCAGCATCGCCTTTTGCTCGCCGGTCGAGCAACGCGCCGCCGCGCGGCCCGTCGCGGCATGGACGGCATCGAGGTCGTCGCGGTGCGGCCCGGCGGTCGCGCGGCCCGCCGCGGCGTCGATCCGCCGGCGCGACGCGAACAGCGCCTTCAGCGCATCGGGCTCGTACGGCGCGGCGCGCGCCTTGCCGTCGCTGTCGACGAGCGTCAGCAGCGGGCGGGCGAAGGGCGCGTCGGGCTGGCCCGCGAGTTCGGCCGACAGCCCCGCGAGCATCGCCTGCCGCGCGGCGTCGATCGCCGCGCCATGCTCGGCGAGCTGCGCCTCGAGGCTGGCGAGCCAATGGGGGTCGGCGCCGGCGGGGTCGGCGAGCAGCTTGCCGCGCGCGCGCAGCGCCGCTTCATAGCGGTTGCCGTGCTGCGCATGGCGCGGGTCGAGCGCGAGCACGAGACGGTCGAGGAAGCGCCGCCGGTTCCCCGCGGTCTCGACGAACAGCCGGTCCATCGCGGGGGTCAGCCACAGCACCGCCAGCCATTCGCCGAGCGCCGTCGCCGCGGCGGCGGCGCCGTTGATGCGCACGATCCGCCGCCCGGGCTGCGCGGGCTCCATTCCGGTGCCCAGCGCGACGGGGGGCAGGTCGGCGCCCGCCTGAACCTCGGCAAAGACGGCGAAGCCGCCGCCCGCTCCGTCGCGCACCATGTCCGCCAGCGGCGCGCGGCGCAGCCCGCGTCCGGGCGCGAGCAGCGAGATCGCCTCCAATATATTGGTCTTGCCCGCGCCATTGTCGCCGTAGAGCGCGACGAGTCCCGGCCCGGCCGCCATGTCCGCGGCGGCATGATTGCGAAAATCGGTCAGCGAAAGGCGGGTCAGCGTCATTCTGAATCGCGCCTACCGCAGCGCATCGGGCGAAGCCAGCCCGTCGCGCCCCGAACCGGCATCGAAATTTTTCCGACGAACGGGAATTTTCACCATCTTGGCGTATTTTTCGCGCTGAAATAAAATTTCCGGAACCAAAAAACCGCGCTTAACCGCCAATGAATGAAATTGGCACGGTCCCTGCAGTACTTCCGGCATCCACCGGATGGTCCGGATGGAAGGTTCAAGGAAGGAAAATATCATGGCCCATTTCAACGTCGAATCGTTCAAGAGCTACGCGATCGCTGGTGTTGCCTCGCTCTACTGCTCGCTGATGTTCCTCGCCGCTGTCGGCCCGAACGCTGCGCACTTCGGTGGGCTGGTCGCCTGACCAGCCCCCCTGCCGCCCAAAACGCCGGCCCCAAGGCCGGGATCGAAAGGAAAGAAATGAACCAGGGTTTTCGCAAGAATCGCCGTAACGGGATGATCTTCGGCGTGTGCGCCGGGATGGCGGACCAGTTCGGCATCGATGTCTTGTGGACGCGCATCGGCTTTGTCGCCCTGACGCTCTTGGGCTTCGGCCTGCCTCTGCTGCTGTACCTCGCCGTCGCGATCCTCGCGCCATAGGACAGCCCGGGCCGGACGCTTTCGAAGCGCACAGTCGCACCGGCCCGCACATTCCCAAAAGACCAAGGGCTCACCGGCCGGACCGGTGGGCCCTTTTCATTCAGGACAGACTCTAGGCCGCCCAATCCTCGAGCAGATAGCGCGCGATCGCCAGCGACGGCGGCGCCATGAAGGGGGCGCCCATGTCGCCTGCGAGCGCGGCGCGCACCTCGGTGCGGTCGACCCACATCGCCGCCTCGATCTCGGTCGTGTCGAGCGTCAGCGCCGCACCGGTCGCGACCGCGCGGCATCCGATCATCAGCGACGAAGGAAAGGGCCACGGCTGGCTCGCGACATAAGCGACGTCGGTGACGTGGATTCCGGCCTCCTCGAACAATTCGCGCGCGACCGCTTCCTCCAGCGATTCGCCGGGCTCGACAAAGCCCGCGAGCGCCGAGAAGAAACCCGGCGGAAAGCCGCCCTGCCGTCCGACGAGCACGCGGCCCTCAAATTCGGCGAGCATGATCACCACCGGGTCGACGCGCGGGAAATGTTCGGCGTTGCAGCCGCCGCAGCGCCGTCCCCAGCCGCCGCGGAACAGCTCGGTCGGCGATCCGCAGGCGGCGCAGAAACGGTGCCGCGCGTGCCAGTCGACAAGGCTGCGCGCGCCGCCATAGAGCGCGGCCTCCTCGGCCGACAGCAACGGCAGCATCCGCATCACCGTGCGCGACCGCGCATCGACACGCGCGCCCGCCGCTTCGCGCACGAAGCGCGGCGCCCCCGCATCGTCGATCCCGAGCAGCATCAGCGCGCGCTCGTCGGCGGGGTCGAGCGGCTCCCACAATAGTCCGCCGCTCGCCCCGGGAACGAAATCGATCCCGTCGAGCGTCAGGCAGGTTGCGCGCGGATCCGCCGTCGCGGCGGCGAAGGCCTCGGCATCGGTCCGAAGCTGGTCGGCGCGGTCGAGCCGCGCGCCGGTGAAACCGAGCGGCAGCGGCATCAGCTCATCACGTCCTTGAACAGGGTTTCGCCGAACTTGCTCTGGAACGACACGGCGTCGGGCGGCATGATCTGCGTATAGCCCGCGGCGCGATAGCCGAGCCCGCGGTGGACGAAACCGATCGTCCCCGCGGCGCCCGCCCAGCCGAAAATGCCTTCGCCGCCGGGCGAGGTCGGCAGCGACACGCGCCCGCCGGCGCCGAACCCCTCGCCGTCGATGAAGGTCCCCTTGCGGTCGACGCTGTCGGCGATCAGGTTCGACATCGCGAGCCGCGCGGTTTCGGGTTTCATGATCCGTACGCCGCTTGTCGTGCCCTCGCCGAGCAGCATCGCGAGAAAACGGTCGTAATCGCGCGCGCTCGATACCAGCCCGCCGCCGCCGAAGGGATAGGGTGGGGGATCGAGATAGATCGAGCTCGCCGCGGGGTCGAAGGGAATGAGCGCGCCGCCGAACGGCGCGTAATTGCTCGTGAAGCGCCCGACGTCCTCCGCCTTCACCATGAACCCGGTGCTCGTCATGCCGAGCGGATCGAACAATCGCGCCTTCAGGAAAGCGTCGAACGCCTGTCCCGACACCACTTCGATCAGCCGCCCCATCAGGTCGAGGCTGATCGAATAGCTCCATTTCGTTCCCGGTTCATAGACGAGCGGCAGCTCCGCCAGCCGGTCGGCCATCACGGCCAGGCTCGGCGCCGGCGCCACTTCGGCGAAGCCGGGGATCGGCAGGCGGCTCGCCTGCCCGCCGACGATGCCCGCGCGGTCATAGGCCGCCTTGATCGGCCCCTTCTGGATGATGTTGTAGCCGAGCCCCGCGGTGTGGGTGAGCAATTGCCGCACCGTGATCGGGCCCTTCGCCGGGCGCACGTCGGTGATCGATCCGTCGGGGGTGTTCTGCACCTTCATATTGGCGAAGGCGGGCAGGAAATCGGCGATCGGCTGGTCGAGCGTCATCTTGCCGTCCTCGATCAGCAGCATCGCCGCGATCCCGGTGATCGGCTTGGTCATCGAATAGAGCCGCCACAGCGTGTCGGGACCGACCGGCGTCGGCAAGCCGTTCGACTGCACCCCCGCGCCGATGAACACCGGCGCTTCCTGTCCCTTGCCGATCGCGGCGAGCGTGCCCGCGAGTTCGCGGCGGTCGACGAAGCCCTTGATGAACGCGCTGGTCGCGGGATAGAGCGCGGCGCCGTCGGCGCGCCACGCGAGCGCGGCGCGCGGCAGCAGCGCCCCCGCGCCGGCCAGCGCCATTCCGCCCATCAGTGCGCGGCGCGAAACCATCATGTTCATGCATCTCTCTCCAGCATCTTGTCGGTCAGCTTGCGATAGAGCGTCGGCAGTCCGGCGGCGTCAAGCTCCGCGATCGGCCACCATATGCCTTCCGCTGCGGCGGCGGGGGATTCGGGCGGCGCTTCGCGGCGCACCAAGGTCAGCGTCAGGTCGAAATGGGTGAAGCCATGGTCGACGCGGACGATTCCCGACTCGGACGGCGGATCGTCCGACCAGTCCCCGCCCGGCAGCGCACGCATTCCGCCGAGCATCCCCTTGTCGGGCCGCCGCGTCAGCCAGATCGCGCCGTCGCGCTCGATCCACCAGGCGATCCCGTGCCGGTGCGGCTTCGCCTTTTTCGGCGGCTTGACGGGAAGGCGCTCGATATCGGGCCGGCCGCGCGCCCGGCAGTCGGCCATCACCGGGCAGATTGCACAGAGGGGCGAGCGCGGCGTGCAGATAGTCGCGCCGAGGTCCATCAATGCCTGCGCGAAATCGCCCGGTCGGTCTTCGGGAACGAGCGGGGCCAGCGCGTTGCGAATCTCGCGCTTCGCCATCGGTAGCGGAGTTTCGATCAGCCGGTGGCGCGCGATCACGCGCTCGATATTGGCATCGACGACCACCGCCGGCCGGCCGAAGGCGATCGCCGCGACCGCCGCGGCGGTATAGTCGCCGACACCGGGCAGCGCGCGCAGCCCCGCCTCACTGTCGGGAAAAATCCCGCCATGATCGGCGACGACGGCGCGCGCGCAGGCGAGCAGGTTGCGCGCGCGGGCATAATAGCCGAGCCCCGCCCATGCCGCCATGACGTCGGCATCGTCGGCCGCGGCGAGGTCGGCGACCGTCGGCCAGCGCGCCGTGAAGCGCGCGAAATAGCCCGCGACCGCCGCCACCGTCGTCTGCTGCAGCATCACCTCGGCCAGCCAGATGCGGTAGGGATCAGGGGCCTCGTCGCTCCCCGGCGCGATCCGCCACGGCAGCACCCGCGCCGACCGGTCGTACCAGCCGAGCAGGCGGCCCGCGAAATCATCGACGATAGCGGAAGTCTGGACGCTCACCCCCCGCCTATGGCATGGCCTCCGGCATGACGAAAGAGACGGGAGACGGCACGCCCGCCAAAAATGCGAAGGCGAAGGGCGCGGCGAAAGGCGGCGCGAAAACCGCGAAGGCCCCCGCACGTCCCTACGAACGCCCGCGCGGCGGCGAGGCGCGCGCGATTTCCGACCTCGTTCCCGAAATCGGCCGCACCGCCTTTCGCAAGTTCGGCTTCGTCCAGTCGTCGGTGGTCAGCCGCTGGCGCGAGATCGTCGGCGACCGGCTCGCCGACGTCACCCAGCCCGCGATGATCCGCTTTCCCGCCGGACAGAAAGCGGGCGGCACGCTCCACCTGACGATCAGCGGGGCGCACGCGCCGATGCTCCAGCATGTCGCGCCCGACATCATCGCCGCGGTCAACCGCTTCTTCGGCTATGCCGCGATCGCCGCCGTCCGCATGACGCATGGGCAGGTCACCCCCGCCGCGCCCGTTCAGCCGCCGGCAATGCTCAAACCCGTACCCGCCGAACTGGGGGACAGCCTCCGCGACATCGGCGACCCGGAACTCAGGACCGTGCTCGAACGCATGGCCGCCGGCCTCGCCGCGCCGCCCAGGCTTCCGAAGATCAGTTAGGAAAGAGCGATGTCCGCATTTGACGACCCGCTTATCGACCGCCGCACCGCGGTGCTCGCGCTCTCGGGCGCGGCGCTCGGCCTGATCGCGGCGGCGCCCGCCAAATCCGCTGCATGGTCGCAAACCGTCACGACCAGCCCTATCGGCGCCTTCGTCGTCGGCAATCCCGCCGCAAAGGTCCGGCTCGTCGAATATTTCAGTTACACCTGCCATATCTGCGCCGATTTCGCGAAGGCGAGCGCGGTGCCGCTCAAGACGGGCTATATCGACCGCGGGCTGGTGCTGTTCGAATATCGCAACCTCGTCCGCGATCCCATCGACATGACCGCGGCGCTGCTCGCGCGCACCGGCGGTGCGAAGGCGTTCGCGGGCAATCATCAGGCGATTTTCGCCGCCTTCCCGGCGATGATCGCCAAGGTGCAGAAAGCGACCGAGGCGCAGAAAAAGAGCTGGTTCGAAGGCAGCACCGCCGAGCGCGCGCGCAAGATCGCCGCCGACACCGGCCTCACCGCGCTGATGCGCGGACGCGGCTATACGCAGGCGCAGCTCGACGCGGCGCTCGACAGCGAAGTCGCGCAGGCCGAACTCACCGGCATGACCAACATCGGCCGCGGCGCCGATAATGTCCAAGGCACCCCCAGCTTCTTCGTCAATGGCCGCAATGCCGAAGTCACCGCCTGGCCCGCGCTCAAATCGAAACTCGACCTCGCGCTCAAGGCCTCTTAAAAGCCCCGCATTCGCCCCTTTGTGGAGAAAGAAAGATCATGACCCTGCTGCGTACCGTCCTCCTGACCTCGATGGGCGCGCTCGCCCTTGCCGCCTGCGGCGAAAGCAAGACCGATCCCGCCAAGGAGCAGGAGGTGGTTGCGAAGGTCGCGCCGCCCGCCGGCAAGAGCTGGTCGCAGGTCGTTCGCGTCGACGGCGATGGCGTCGTGATGGGCAATCCCGAAGCCCCGATCAAGCTCGAGGAATTCGGCGCCTTCACCTGCGGTCACTGCGCCCAGTTCACCAAGGATTCGCACGAGGAGCTGAAGCGCGACTTCGTCGACACCGGCCGCGTGTCGTACAAGCTGACCCCGTTCATGCTCCACCCGGTCGACGCGATCGCCGGCGCGATCGTCAAATGCGCGGGCCCCGAGCGTTTCTTCCCGCTCGCCGATGCGACCTTCATCGAGCATGAGGCCTTCATCGCCGGCGCGTCGAAGCCGCAGCCGGGGATCGAGGAAGCGATGAAGCTGCCCCCCGCGCAGCGCTTCGCCGCGCTCGCCAAGGGCTGGGGGATCGACCAATTCTACCAGCAGCGCGGCGTCCCCGCCGCGACGATCCAGCAGTGCCTCGGCAAGGTCGAAAATGTCGAGGCGATCGAAAAGGGCACCAACGCCGGGGTCGAGAAATATCAGATCACCGGCACGCCGACCTTCGTCATCAACGGCCAGGTCGCCGAAGGCATCGCATCGTGGGGTCCCTTGCGCGACCGCCTGCGCACGATGGGCGCGCGCTGACGCTGAAATGAGCAAGGGGCAGGCAAATCCTGCCCCTTGCGACTCCCCCCGCCACGCGGCATGACGGCTGCATGGGGGATCTGTGACACCAAGGTTGCACCAGCTCCGATTCGATGAGCTGCCCGGGGGCATCCCGTGCAGATAAAACGGCTGCGCCTCACCGGTTTCAAAAGCTTCGTCGAACCCACCGAATTGCGCATCGAGCCCGGGCTGACCGGCGTCGTCGGCCCCAACGGCTGCGGCAAGTCGAACCTCCTCGAAGCGATCCGCTGGGTGATGGGCGAATCCTCGCCCAAATCGATGCGCGGCGGCGGGATGGAGGATGTCATCTTCGCCGGCACCTCGTCGCGTCCCGCGCGCGACTTTGCCGAGGTCGCGCTCCACTGCGACACCGAAGGCGCGCTCGTCGCCGGCCTGTCCGATGGCGGCGACGGCGACGATCTCGAGGTCATCCGCCGCATCGAGCGCGGCGCGGGGTCGGCCTATCGCGCCAATGGCCGCGACGTGCGCGCGAAGGATGTCGCGCTGATCTTCGCCGACGCCGCGACCGGCGCGCACAGCCCCGCGCTCGTCAGCCAGGGCAAGATCGCCAACGTCATCGCCGCCAAGCCCACCGACCGCCGCGCTATGCTCGAGGAAGCGGCGGGCATCGCGGGGCTCCACGTCCGCCGCAAGGACGCCGAGCAGAAATTGCGCGCGACCGAGACCAATCTCACGCGCCTCTCCGAAATCGTCGCCGACATGGAGGTGCGCGCGAACGCGCTGCGGCGGCAGGCGCGCGCCGCGGAGAAATACAAGAAGCTCTCGGACGAGATCCGCATCGCCGAGGGCCGGCTGATCTATGCGCGCTGGCGCGACGCCGCTGAAGCCGCCGATCAGGCGCGCCGCGACGCCGACGCCGCCGAGGCAGCGGTCAAGACCGCGCAGAACGAACTCGAAACCGTCTCCAAGGCCCAAACCGAGGTCGCGACCCGCGTCGCAGCCGCACGGACCGACGCACAGACGCAGCGCGACGCGCTCGCCGAGGCGACCGCGACCCAAGTAAGGTTGCAGGGCGAGGAACGCGCCGCGCTCCAACGGCTCGAAGATCTCGCGGCGCAGCAGCGGCGCATCGCCGACGACCGCGCGCACGAAGGCGAACTCGCGCGTGAAGCGCATGCCGCGCTGACCGCGCTCGACACCGAGACGAAATCGCTGGCGCAGGAGATTGCCGGGCACGATAGCGGCAAGGCCGCGCTCGCCGACGCCAGTCTCGCCGCACAGGCGCGCCTCCGCGACGCCGAGGTCGCGCTCGCGCAGGCGCGCGCCAAGGCCGCGAGCGAAGCCGCCGACCGCCGCATCGCGGTATCGGCGGTAGACAGCGCCGAAGCCGCGGTGCGCCGTGTCGTGCAGGACAAGGCGCGCGTCGATGCCGAGGTCGCCGCGCTCGGCGACAGCGCCGCGCTCGCCGCGACGCATGCCGACAGCGTGCAGGCGGCCGAAGCCGCCGAAGCCGCGATCGCGACCGCCGAAAATGCGCTGCACGCCGCCGAAGCCGACCGCGAAGCCACCGCCGCCGACCTCGCGAGCGCCGAAGCCGGGCTCGCCGAAGCGCGCGCCGCCTTGGCCGCGCTCGAAGGCGAAGCCGTGACGCTCGAACGCGCGCTCGCCGCCGCGCGCAGCGACACGCACCGCATCCTCGACCAGCTCCGCGTCGCGCCGGGTTACGAAGCCGCGCTCGCCGCCGCGCTCGGCGACGATCTCGACGCCGGCACCGACCGCGACGCCGCGCGCAGCTGGGGCGCCGCCGATGCAGCGAAGGGCGACCCCCCGCTGCCCGCCGGCACCAAGCCGCTCGCCGACCATGTCCAGGCGCCCGCCGCGCTCGCGCGCCGCCTTGCGCAGGTCGCGGTGGCCGACACCGACGGCGGCCAATCGCTCGCGGTCGGCCAGCGCCTCGTCACCACCGATGGCGTGATGCGCCGCTGGGACGGCTTCGTCACGCGCGGCGACGGCGCGACCGCGACCGAGCGGCTGCAGCGCCAGAACCGCCTCGACGCGCTCGCGGCGCAGCGCCCGCAGGTCGAGCTCGGCGTGCAGGAATTGCAGGATCGCCGCGACGTCGCCGCCGCGAAAGCCGCCGCCCTCGCCGAAGCCGCCGCGGCGGCGCGCAAGGCGCTCGCCCAGGCTGACGAGGCGCGCCGCACCGCGCTCCGCGCCGCCGACCAGGCGCAGGCCGCGCTCGATCGTCACCGCGACGCCGCCGCGCTGTTCGACCGCCGCCTCGCCGAGATCGCCGAGGCCGCGACGGAAGCCGCCGACACGCTCGCCGCGCAGCAAGCCGCGCTCGCCGCGCTCCCCGACGAAAGGCTGGCGCGCGCCGCGCTCGACGCCGAGGAGGCGGCGGCCGAGCGCGCGCGCGCCGACGCCAATGCCGCCCGCGATGCGCTCGCGGCGCACGAACGCACCCTCGCGAGCCTCAGCGAACGCCAGGCGGTCGTCAGCGCCGAGATCAAGAGCTGGAAGGCGCGCGCGGGCGAGGCCGCGCGGCGCGTGACCGAGATGGACAAGCGCGCCGAGGCGCTCGCCGCCGAGGCGGCCAAGCTCGCCGACCTTCCCGCGCGGCTCGCGCAGCAGCGCGCCGCCGCCGAGGCGCAGCAGGACGCGCTGCGCGACAAGGTCGCCGCCGCCGAGGCGCAGGAACGCGCCGCCGAAGCCGCGCTGCGCGAGGCCGAAACCGCGCTGAACGCGATCCGCGAGCGCGTCGCCGCGGCGCGCGAAACGCGCGCGGGCGCCGTCGCGCGCTCCGAAAATGCCGAACTGCGCCGGATCGAAATGGGCCGCCTGTCGGGCGAACGCTTCGAATGCCCGCCGCCGCTGCTCCCGCAAAAGGCCGGGTTCGAAAGCGCGGGCGTCGGCGATGCCAATGCCGAATCGGCGCAGCACGACCGGCTCGTTTCGGACCGCGAGCGACTGGGTCCGGTCAACCTCGTCGCCGCCGACGAGCTGGTCGAACTCGACACCGAACGGGCACGAAACGCCGCCGAGATCGAGGAGCTGACGCAGGCGGTGAACCGCCTGCGCGGCTCGATCGGCAGCCTCAACCGCGAAGGCCGCGCGCGGCTGCTCGCGGCGTTCGAGGCGGTGAACACGCATTTCCAGCGCCTCTTCACGACGCTCTTCAACGGCGGGCAGGCGCATCTCGAACTCGTCGATTCGGACGATCCCTTGGAAGCCGGGCTCGAAATCATGGCGCAGCCGCCGGGCAAGCGCCTCGGCACGCTGACCTTGCTTTCGGGCGGTGAGCAGGCGCTGACCGCCGTGGCGCTGATCTTCGGCCTCTTCCTCACTAACCCCGCGCCGATCTGCGTCCTCGACGAGGTCGACGCGCCGCTCGACGACGCCAATATCGAGCGCTTCTGCGACCTCCTCGACCGCATGGCGCGCGAGACGAACACCCGCTACCTGATCGTCACTCACAATGCGGTGACGATGGCGCGCATGCACCGCCTGTTCGGGGTAACGATGGTCGAACGCGGCGTCTCGCGCCTCGTCTCGGTCGACCTCGGCGGCGCCGAGGAACTGCTCGCGGCCGAATAAAGCCTTAGGGCGCCATCCCGACCACGAGCATCGCGGCGAACACCAGCAGCCCCGCAAAGCGATTGCTCCGGAATTTCGCCAGCGCATCCTCGCCGTTCGCGGGATCGAGCGTCACCACCTGTCCGGTCAGATGCACCGCCGCGGGCAGCAGCGCGGCGAGCGCCAGCGGATCGGGGCGCACCGCCCACAGCGCGCCGCCCCAGCAGGCAAGCGCGACCGCGTAGCACATCGCGACCCCGCCCTTCACATGATCGCCCATCGCACGCGCGCTCGACTTCACGCCAACCAGCATATCGTCCTCGATATCCTGCAGCGCATAGATGGTGTCGTATCCGATCACCCACGCGATACAGCCGGCATAGAGCAAGGGCAGCGCAAGTCCCTGCTGACCGCCCACCGCGACCCACGCGACGAGCGCGCCCCAGCTGAACACCAGCCCGAGCCACGCCTGCGGCCACCAGGTGATGCGTTTCATGAAGGGATAGCCCGCGACGAGGATCAGGCTCGCGAGCGCGACGATCTGCGCGGGGCGTGGCAGTTGGAGCAGCACGAGGAGGCCGATCAGCGACAGCGCGATCGTCCACAGCAACGCATTCCGCACCGAAACCGCCCCGCTAGCCACCGGCCGCGATGCGGTGCGCGCGACCTTGGCGTCAAGATCGCGGTCGACGATGTCGTTATAGACGCAGCCCGCGCCGCGCATCGCGATCGCGCCGAGCAGCAACCAGATGAATAGCGGCCAATGGCTGACTGCGCCGCCGCCGAGCGCGATTGCCCAGGCGCACGGCCAGTAAAGCAGCCACCAGCCGATCGGCCGGTCGAAGCGCGCGAGCAGCGCATAAGGCCGCGCCGCGGCGGGGAGCAGCGCGACGAAGCCGCGAAGCTGGCTGTCGGGAGGATGGGTCGCCGTCATCGATGCGCGCGCGATAGCAGGCGGAGCCTCGCGAATAAATGCCCGATCGACGCCGCCCGACTCTCGCCGTCGCGCGTCGTCAGTCGCAGTCGGCCCGGTCGCCCGGCGACTTCACCCCCGACAGGTCGCGCGCTTCGCGGATATTATAGGCCGCGGTCGACCGGATGGTCTGCGGCCCCAGCCAGGCGCCGAACAGCAGCGGCTCATATTCATAGGTGACTTCGACGAACATGATCGCGGTGCCCGCCACCGCGGTGACCTCGCGGCCCTCGGGCCCCATGCCGGGGAAATCGGTCCCGGTCGCGCCGATGCCTTCGACGCCATAGTCCGAATCGACCTCCAGATTGCCGAAGCAACGCTGCCATTTGATCGTCTGGCCGCCATCGTCGTTGCGCTGGAGGCTCGACAGGATGATGCGGCCGTTATTCTCGAAATTCAGGCTCGCCGCCTGCCGTTCGGCGCCGGCGAAGACCTCGTTGATATCGACCTCGCGCACTTCCGGCTGCGCCAGATTGCTGCCCGCCGCGATCCGCGCGGCATTGTCGGCGGTGTTGAGCCCGAGCTGGCTGACGCGCGTATGCGCGAGCGTCAGATTGGCGATCTCGAGCCCGCCGAAGCCGACGAGCACGAGGAAGGGAATGGCAAAGGCCATTTCGAGCATCACGGCGCCGCGGACGTTCCGCGCGAAATGGCGCGCGGTGACCCGCATCCTGCTGGAAAAGGTGGTCACGGGCATTGCTCCGGGGCGATCTCGCCCCCGGCGGCGAACGGCTGGTTGCGCAGCAGCGTCGTCGAGGTGAGCGTCTTGGACTGCGGCTGCCCCAGCATCTTCCACACCGGCAGCACGCGATCGAACTCCATCGACACCGTATATTGGATGACGTCGTCGGCGCCGCCATTGCCCTGCGTGCCGCCGTCTTCCCAGCAATCGTCGGGCGAGGGGTCCTGGATGCCGTTGCCATTGGTGTCGACCCAGCGCAGCGGCTTGATATTGCTGTAATCGTCGAAGGCGCGGCGGTTGAAACTTACCGTCGCGTTCTTGAACACCTTCTTGACCTCGGCGCCGACCGCATTGTCGAGTGCGGTCTGGTTGGCGGAAAAGCTTTCGAGCGTCGCGTCGCGGCCCGCCTTGGCGACCACGCCTTGCAACACTTGCTGCGCATACATTTGCCAGCAATAATCGAAGATGCCGAGCAGGATCAGGAGGAAGACCGGCGCGGTCAGCGCGAATTCGACGAACGCGGTGCCGCGCTCGCTTCGCCGCAGCCGGCGGAGCAGGGTGCGGGCGCCGGTCATTGCGACAGCCTCAGCTTGGAAATCTGTCGCGCGATCGCCTGGAACTGCTCGTTGAGCTGGGCGGAATCGTCGGCTTTGAAGGCCTTTTTCGACGAAGCGCATTTGTCGAGGGTGGCGAGATTTGTTTCGTTGTTGCTGTCGTCGCCAAAGGATACCACCCAGACGGTCGCTCGCTTCGCCGCCGCCGCGCACAATTGCAGGAAGCGGTTGTTGTGACGCGCCCTTGCGGCTGAGTCGCTGCTTGCCCCGACCCGCGGCTGCGACCGCTCCATGCCCTGGTGCGAATAGATGGTCGGCCGCGCGTCCATCGCGCCGTCGGTCATGAACAATATGTGGCGGCTGATCGGACGCTCGTTGTCCTCCGCCTTTTCATTCTCGTCCGCGAACAATCCGGTCGGCGAGATCAGCCGGGCGCCCCACGCCATGCCGACGTCGTGATAGGTGCCGCCGACGGGTACCAGATCATCGATATACCCGTCGAACTCCGCCTGATCGTCCTTGGTCATTATCTCGAGCTTTCTCGCCGGTTGGGGGCAGGCGGTATAAAGCGTCTGCCCCAGGTTCGACGATGTCGTGGTCCGCGGCGCCACCTGCCCGCGCTCAAAGGCGAAAGGCTGAAGCATCGGGTCCCATTTGGTCGCATCGTCGGCCGTCGGTGGCGTGTCGACGTCCATGTCGAAGGCCTCGCGGGGCGCGGTCTCCTCCGGCCCGAACGCTGTCGTCTGCCGCTCGACGATGCAGCCGCCCCATTCGGCGGTGACATTGGCGCCGTTGTTTCCGGTGTTGAAGGTCAGGTCGTCGCCGGGCGCGATCGACCCGACGGACAGGTCGCGATCTTCATAGACGTAGCGCCATTGCAAGCTGCAATTATTACCATATTGATTGCACACATTGACCCGGCGATAGCTGCGTGACGGCAGTCTGACCGTCTCCGAAAGCCACGACGGATCGGCCTCGTGCAGAATCGCGCCGACATTGACCGTGCTGCTATAGGGAACGACGCCGAAACGCAGTTGTCCGTCGCCGATATGCGCGCTGGTCAGGGTAGCGAAAAAGCTCTTCGCCGCCGCCTGCAGCCCCGCCATTCTCGTTATCGTGTCGCCCGAATTGGTTTCCAGCATCGACCCCGTGACGTCGAGCACCATCATCACATCGACGTTCGAAATCTCCAGCTTCGCCGTGCAATTGGCGGTCAGGCGGAATTGGTCCTTGCCGAACAGGAACATCAACTGGGTCGGCAAGATCGCGGACGCCTGCCCGAGGACGTCCGACGCGTCGTCGTCGGTCTCGGACGAAAAGAGGATACCCGACGCGCCATATTTGGCCTCGGGGAAGTTGAAGTTGAACATCTTGTTCGCTTCGGCCTCCGCCTCATCCGAATAGGTCGCGCCCGTCATCGCTCGCCGTCCCGCGAGCACGCCCGAGTCGCATGCCTGCTGCAGGCGCAGCTGCGTCATATAGGCGCGGCCGATGTCGACCGCCGAGCCGACGATGCCGATCACCGGTATGATCGCCGCCGCGGTCAGCATGAAGGCGTTGCCGCGCTGGTCGCGGTGAAGCGCTTTGGCGCCGGCGCGCAGCCGGCTGATCCAGGTCCCTCGCATGGTCAAACCCCTCTTCGGCCCGCGGCGCCCCCACCAGATGGGCCGCTGGTATTGTCGCACCTAGGGGGGAACTGCTTACCAAATGGCTAATCGGCGTAGCGAGGAGGGGCCCGGATCGGCGCTTTTGCCCCGGATCGGGACAGGCTGTCCCATCTTGCGGCAAAAGATGCACGACAGGCCGCCTTCTGCTATCGCGCGCGCCATGCCCGCGACTCCCGCCTGGCCGCCCGCCAGCACGCCCCGCCTGTTCATCGATCAGCCGCTCGGCCTCGACGCCGCGCCCGCGATCGACGGGCCCGCGGCGCATTATCTGCTCGGCGTCATGCGGCTGAAGGCGGGCGATCCGGTGCTGCTGTTCGACAACCGGACGGGCGAGTGGCTCGCGGTCGTCGCCGACGCTGCGAAACGCTCGGCGACGCTGCGCGTCGAGCGGCAGACGCGCGCGCTCGAACGGGTCCCCGACCTCTGGCTCTGCTTCGCGCCGGTGAAGAAGGCGCGGCTCGACTGGATCATCGAAAAGGCGACCGAGCTGGGCGTCGCGCGCTTGCAGCCGGTGATCACCGAACGCACGATCGTCGAACGCGTCAAGAGCGAGCGGATCGAAGCGCAGATCATCGAGGCGTGCGAGCAATGCGGCCGCACCGCGCTCCCCGAACTCGCGCCGCCGGTCAAACTGCCGCAGCTGCTGAAGGACTGGCCCGCGGAGCGTGCGCTGCTCTTTGCCGATGAGGCCGGGGGCGTCCCGCTCGCCGGTGTCGCCGCGCCGGCGCCCGCCGCGATCCTCACCGGCCCCGAGGGCGGCTTCACCGATCGCGAGCGCGACATGCTGCTCGCCCACGCCGCGGTGCGCCGCATCGCGCTCGGCCCGCGCATCCTGCGCGCCGAAACCGCCGCGATCGCCGCCGTCAGCCTGTGGATGGCGCAGCGCGGCGACTGGGCGGGCGGATAGGCAGTCCCTATCCCTCGGCCGGCCCCTCGAACGCCTCGATGACCCAATCCTCGGCCTGCGCGCCGCCGATCCATTCCTGCATGCACGGATGGCTGATCACCGCCTGCGCATAGGCGGCGACGAAGCGCGGCAGCGGGATCGAATAAGTGACGAAGCGCGTGACAACCGGCGCGAACATGATGTCGGCGGCCGACCAGTCGCCGAAGAGGAAATCGCCTTCGCCGCCGAAGCGCGCGCGCGCCTCGGCCCAGATCTGGAAGATGCGCACGACGTCGGCCTGCACTTCGGGCAGCAGCTCGGTCGCCGGATAGATGCGCCGGATGTTCATGCTGTGCTCGCGGCGAAGCGCCGCGAAGCTCGAATGCATCTCGGCCGCCATCGACCGCGCCATCGCGCGCGCCGCCATGTCCTCGGGCCAATAGCCCTTCGTTCCGCCGGTCTTTTCGTTGAGATAATCGATGATCGCGAGGCTGTCCCACACGACGATATCGTCGCCGTCCCACAATATCGGCACCTTGCCGCCCGACGGCGCGAACTCGTCGCCTTCGCGCCGGTTCGACCAGTCCTCGTCGTAAAGCGGAACAGTGACTTCCTCGAACGGCAGCCCGCTATGCTTGACCGCGAGCCAGCCGCGCAGGCTCCAGCTCGAATAGGCCTTGTTGCCGATGAACAGTTTCATGGAGTCTCCTTGTCCTCCACCCTCAAGGCGAGGGACGCAAAGGTCAACTCTCCACCGCCTCCAGCACCGCGGTGCGCAGCTCGGCGATGCCCATCCCCTTTTCGCTGCTCGTCGCGATCACCTCGGGGTGCGCGGCGGGGTGCTTGCGCGCTTCGGCCTCGGTCGCGGCGTGGACTTCGGCGAGCGCGCTCGCCTTCACCTTGTCGGCCTTGGTCAGCACGAGGCGGTAACTCACCGCCGCGATGTCGAGCATCTCGAGCACGTCGCGGTCGACATCCTTGATCCCGTGGCGGCTGTCGATCAGCACCAAGGTGCGCTTCAGCACCTGCCGCCCGCGGAGGTAATCATTGACGAGGAAGCGCCACTTTTTGACGACATCCTTCGGGGCCTTGGCGAAGCCGTAGCCGGGCATGTCGACAAGCCGGAAAACCAGCGGCGACCCCACGTCGAAATAGTTGAGTTCCTGCGTCCGTCCCGGCGTCACCGACGTGCGCGCGAGCCCGTTCCGGTTCGTCAGCGCGTTGAGCAGCGACGATTTGCCGACGTTCGAGCGCCCCGCGAAGGCGATCTCGGGCACGCTCGGGCTCGGGAGATGCTGCAGCGCGGGCGCCGATTTCAGGAAGGCGATCGGACCCGCAAACAGCTTGCGCGCCCGCTCGGCGCGGTTGTCGTCGTTCAATTCAGTCATAAGCCTGTACCCCTGCGAAGGCAGGGGTCCATCTCCTGTTGTCTAAGGCCGAAACCACCGGAGATGGGTCCCCGCCTTCGCGGGGACACACCTCAAATGACGACGGTTATTTGGTAACCGGCGCCGCCTTCAGCGCCGGGAATTTGCGGTACATCCACTGCTGCTGCCCGATCGACAGGATATTGTTGGTGATCCAGTAGAGGAGCAGGCCCGCCGCGAACGGCGCCATGATGAACATGAACAGCCACGGCATGATCTTGAACACCTGCTGCTGCACGGGGTCGGTCGCCTGCGGGTTGAGGCGGAACTGCAGCCACATCGTGATGCCGAGGATCACCGCGAGCACGCCGATCGACAGGATCGAGGGCGGGGTGAAGGGCAAGAGGCCGAACAGGTTCAGGATATGCAGCGGGTCGGGCGCCGACAGATCCTTGATCCACAGGATGAACGGCTGGTGCCGCATTTCGATCGTCAGCATCAGCACCTTGTACAGCGCATAGAAGATCGGGATCTGGATGACGATCGGCAGACAGCCCGCGAGCGGATTGATCTTCTCGTCCTTATAGAGCTTCATCAGCTCTTGCTGCATCTTGGGCTTGTCGTCCTTGTGGCGTTCCTGCAGCGCCTTCATCTTCGGCTGGACGAGGCGCATCTGCGCCATCGACGAGAATTGCCGGTTGGCGATCGGGAACATCAGCAGGCGGATGATCAGCGTCAGCGCCATGATCGCGACGCCGAAATTGCCGACCTGCTTGAACAGCCAGTCGAGCAGCTTGAAGATCGGCACCTCGAAAAATTCGAACCAGCCCCAGTCGATCGCGTTCGACAGGCGCGTGATGCCCTGGTCGTCCTGATATTGCGACAGGATGCTGACTTCCTTCGCGCCCGCGAAGATTCGGCTCGTCGTCGTCACCTGCGTGCCGGGAGCGATCTGGCGGAAATCGCGCGCGAACAGCGTTTGGTAATTGTTCGCGGCCGGCGAACTGATCGCCGCAGTCACGCGCTCGCCCTTCGCGGGGACGATCGCGGCGAGCCAATATTTGTCGGTGAAGCCCAGCCAGCCCGCCGAATTATAACGGACGGTGCGGTTCGGCGCTTCCTCGACATCGTCATAATCGGTGTCGAACACCGACTTGCCGTCGAGATAGCCCGTCGGGCCGACGTGGATCGTCCAGCTATCGACTTCATGCGGGTCGGTCGGCTTGCCGAGCCGGTCGATCAGCGCAAAGCTGCTCGCGCTGACGGCGGCCGTGCCGGTGTTGGCGATCGTCTGCTTCGCGGTGATCAGATAATTGCTGTCGATGCTATACTCGATACGGAACGTCTGGCCGGTCGTATTCGCCCAGCTCAGCGTCACCGGCGTCGTCGGGGTCAGCTTCGCGCCGCTCGCGGTCCACACCGTATTGGCATTCGGCACCGCGATGCCCTGCGCCGCCCAGCCGAGGCTCGCGAAATAGGCGGCCTCGGTGCCGCCCGGCGCGAACAGGCGCACCGCGGGCGAATCCTTCTGGATCGTCTGGCGATATTTGCTGAGCGTGATGTCGTCGACGCGCGCGCCGACGAGGTTGATCGACCCCTTGATCGCCGGGGTTTCGATCGGAATGCGTTGCCCTTCGGCGAGCACCGCGTCGACCGGGCGGATCGCTTTCGCGGCGGGCGCGGCGGGCGCCCCCGGCGTCGGCAGCGCGCTCGGCTGGCCTTGCGTCGCGGGCGTCGCGGCGGGCGCGGCGCCGTCGGCGCCCGCGACCGTCGTGGTCACATCGGGCTGGTCGGGAGTCGGAAAAAATTTCTCCGAGACGAAATTCCAGCCCAGCAGGATGGCCACCGACAACAGGATTGCCGCGATCAGGTTACGCTTGTCGTCCACGCTTTTCGGTCTCTCTTCGTCTCTCAAAAATGTCGGGATGGGCCGTCTAGGCTGTGTCGTCATTTCGCTCGTGGTGAGCCGAAAATGGTGGATTCTCGGGACCCGGAGCGCAGCGTACGATCAGTACGTGAGCACCGGAAGCCCGGGAATCCGCCATTTGCAGGCCGCCATGGGCGGAATGGCGATACAGCCTAAGGGACGGGGTCGTAGCCGTGGCCTCCCCAAGGATGGCAGCGCAATAGCCGCTTTGTCGCCAGCCAGCCACCCTTGATCGCACCGTGGCGTTTGAGCGCGACGATCGCATATTCGCTGCACGACGGCGCATAGCGGCAGGTGGGGGGCAAAATGCGCGACGGGCCCAACTGCCAGCCGCGCGCGATCAGGATCAGCAGTCGGGCGATCATTGCGAAAGCCCGGAAATCGGCCGAACTTCACTCGCGATCGATGTCTTTTTTCCTTCGTCATCCCGGACTTGATCCGGGATCCATTCACCCAACGTTGGAATGGTGGACCCCGGATCAAGTCCGGGGTGACGGCGAAGGGGAGGGGGCGTAGTCATGGCGCTTTCGCCGCCAGTTTCTTCGCCGCGCGCTTCAGCGCCGAATCGAGATGCTCGCCCAGCTCGGCAAATTCCATCTCGTTGGCGCCGGGGCGGCCGATCAGCACATAGTCGGCGCCGGCGATCCCCGCCCCCGGCAGCGCGGCGCGCGCGAGTTCGCGAAAGCGCCGCTTCATCCGGTTGCGCGTGACCGCGTTGCCGACCTTCTTGCTGACCGTATAGCCGATGCCCAGCGCATCCTCATCGTCGCCGCGGTGGCGGACGAGCAGGACGAAGCCGGGCATGGGAAAGCGAAGGCCGCGATTCGCGGCCAGAAACTCGCTACGTTTTGAAAGCGTTCGCACCAGACACGCTGGCGACGAAGCGTCGGCGATCAGGCCGACAGCTTCTTGCGGCCCTGGGCGCGACGGTTGGCCAGAACCTTGCGGCCGCCGACAGTCGCCTTGCGGGCGCGGAAACCGTGGCGACGCTTGCGAACGAGGCGGCTCGGTTGATAGGTACGCTTCATCGCGGTATCCCCAAATTCTCTTTAAAGGCTCTAACAGAAAAGGGCCGCCAAACGTGGGCGGCCACTGATGGGGGCGCGGATAAGCAAGAGTCGGTGGAAAGTCAATCGCCATCTGGCGTTTCCAGCGCGGAGCGCGCCCGCCGCCGCGCGGCACTGACGCGGCGCATGATCCGGTCGGCCCATGCCCCATATTTGGGGTGGCGCCATTTGAAACGGACATAGACGCGCTTCGCCCAGGCGCTGTTCTGGAGGCAGAGCATCAGCCCCAAGGGAAAGATGATCAGGAATCCGGGACCCGGCAGCGGCCCGATCGCGATGCCCGCGACCATCATCAATATGCCGAGCGCGAACAAGGCGGTGCGCATCTGCGCGTTCGACCGCATCCGCTGATAGAGACTCCGCTTCGCCATTAGGGGCGATGTGGGGGAGGGGACGGCGTGTTACAAGGCTAAAGCAGCTTGGTGCGCGAGGACGATGACCGCGAGCGACGGTTTTGGAGTGAGGAGGGGACGCTCTCTGTTCGTCATCCCGGGCTTGACCCGGGACCCGCCTTCGCCCTGCCCAACGTCGAAAAGGATAAGGCAGGCCCCGGGTCAAGCCCGGGGTGACGAGTAATGCGATGTCCGCTTCCGGTCGAAAGCTGCCTTACGGAACGCCGCAGCGACGACCCTCAATCCAGCGCCACGAACCGCGCCATGTCGCCGCGCGTCAGATAACGCACCTCATCGAACGGCGTCGCATTGGTCAGCGCGTAAAATTCGCGCGCCTTCGCGGCGTCCATCCCCATTTCGCGGTAATAGCCCAGATATTCGGCATGCACCGGATCGTTCGCCGGATAGTCGTTCGCCTCGCGGCCATATTCGTCGGCCCAGCTATGGACGCCGAATTCGGCGTCGGGCGCGGCGCGGCGGACGGTGCCGGCGAGCCACAGCTCGACCGCGCCCGATCGGATCGATCCGCCCGCGGGCACGACCGTTTCCATCCCCTGCCGGCGGATCGCGCGCGCAAGGATCAGATTGGCTTCCTCGTCGAGGCTGCCGGGGCAATCGACCATTTCGAGCCGCCTCAGCCCCGGAAAGGCCGCGAGCATCGCCGCGAACTGGCGCGGGCTTGCCGAGGTGACGTCGCCCGCCATGCGTGCCGTGCTTCCGTCGATCACCGCGAAGGGTCCGAAGCGCGCCTTCGCATGGCCGAGCGTAGCGAGCGTGCCCGCGGGCGCATAGCGGCGCGTCGCGGCGAAATCGGCGTCGTCGGTCAGCGCCTCGTCGCCCAGCAGCGCCGCCTCTTCGTCGATATATTCGGGGCCCTCGTCGTCGCCCTCATCCGCATAGGTCCAGGTCACCGTCGTCGTGATCGTCACGACCTGCTGCGCGTGCGCCGGCGCGAACGCCAGCACCGCCGCCAAAGCGGCGACGATCAGCGTGCGAAGAAAGGCGGACGGCGAACCCATGGCCCCGCTTTCGCGCGGGCGCGATGATCAATTGGCAAACGGGCAGCGTCAGCGCGCTATTAACCCCGTTTCGGGACACTGCTCAGGAGCCCTGAAATCCGTTCGCATCGAGCGAAGTCGAGATGCCCATCGGCTTGGCGTTTACTGCCGGGTGTCTCGACTTCGCGCGACACGAACGGATGTAGAGGTTCAGTCCCGATCGGGCGCGCCGAGCGGGAAGTAAGGGCGATACGGCCGCGCGTCCTCGACGCAGCGCGAAACCGACGGATGTGCGAGCAGCCGCGCGCGATAGGCGCGCAAATTCTCGTGCCGCTCGGGAATCGGGTGGACCCAGTCGGCATAGAAAAGCGACGGCGCCGCCGCGCAATCGGCGAGCGTGAAGCCGTCGGGCGTCGCCCAGCCGCCGCCCGCCAGCTCCTTGTCGAGCCAGCCATAGACGCTTTCGAGCGCCGCCTTCGACTGTTCGACGATCATCGGCACATGATTTTCGGGACCGCGCAGCGCGTCGGCGACCACCGCCTGCATCCGGCCCATCACATGATTGTCGAAAATGCGGTCGAAGAAGCGCACCTTCAGCGCCGCCCCGAAATCGGCGGGGATCAGCCGCGGTTCGGGCACCAGATGGTCGAGATATTCGATGATGATCGACGATTCGAAATAGGGCACGCCGTCCGCGACGAGCAGCGGGAATTGCCCGACCGGCCAGTGCGCCTTGAGCTCCTCGCCATGGGTCGGGGCGTCGGGCCCGATCACGCGATAGTCGAAATCGACCCCCTTCTCGTAAAGCGCGATCAGCGCCTTCCAGGTGTAGGAGGAGAAGGGGTGTCCGTAAAAAATCAGCATCGATCGCCTTTCTTGCGCCTCA
The DNA here is from genome assembly GCF_035686825.1 of Sphingopyxis sp. Taxonomy (GTDB): domain Bacteria; phylum Pseudomonadota; class Alphaproteobacteria; order Sphingomonadales; family Sphingomonadaceae; genus Sphingopyxis. Next base: position 657,732 of record NZ_DASRYZ010000002.1, read on the forward strand.
GCCAGCCGCGACGGCTTCGCCTTTAAGTGCCGCCTCGATCTTCGCGATGTCGATCTTCTTCATCGTCATCATCGCGTCCATCGCGCGCTTCGCGGCGGCGCGGTCGGGGTCGGTCATCGCCCGCGTCAGCACGCGCGGGGTGATCTGCCAGTTGACCCCCCATTTATCCTTGCACCAGCCGCACATGCTCTCGGCGCCGCCATTATCGACGATCGCGTTCCAGTAACGGTCGGTTTCTTCCTGCGTGTCGGTATTGATCACGATCGAAAAGGCCTCGTCCTGTTTGAACGCGGGGCCGCCGTTGATCGCGATGAAGGGCACGCCCATCACGGTGAATTCGACCGTCAGCACATCGCCTTCCTTGCCGTCGGGAAAGTCGCTCGGCGAGCGGTTCGCCGCGACGAATTCGCTGTCCGGAAAGGTCGCGGCATAGAATTTCGCCGCCGCTTCGGCGTCATGATCGTACCACAGGCACATCGTGACCGGTTCGCTTCCTTCGCTCATGATCCTTCTCCCTTGTCCGCGGCCGTCAGGCGACCGCTTCGCCGCGCACCGCGGCCTCGATTTTCGCGATGTCGATCTTCTTCATCGTCATCATCGCCTCGAACGCGCGCTTCGCCGCCTCGCGGTCGCTGCCGGTCGTCGCGTCGAGCAGGACGCGCGGGCTGATCTGCCACGAGACCCCCCATTTGTCCTTGCACCAGCCGCACACGCTTTCCTGACCGCCGTTATCGACGATCGCGTTCCACAGCCGGTCGGTTTCTTCCTGCGTATCGGTCTGGATCTGGAACGAGAAGGCCTCGCTATGCTTGAAGATCGGCGGGCCGTTGAGCCCGACGCACGGCGTGCCGAGCAGGGTGAACTCGACCGTCTGCACATCGCCTTCCTTGCCGCCCGGCGAATCCGCCGGCGCGCGGTTCACCGCGCCGACTTTGCTGTCGGCAAAGGTCTTCGCGTAAAAGGCGGCGGCCTCCTCGGCATCGCCTTCGTACCAGAGGCAGAGCGTCATCGGGGTCTTCGTCATGCGTCTTCTCCTTTCAACGGGTGACCGATCGACCAGAGATGGCCGAACGGGTCGCGCACCTGCGCGTAGCGGTCCCCCCAGAACATATTCTCGGGCGCCATCACCGACGCCGCGCCCGCGGCGATCGCGCGGTCGTACCAGCCGTCGGCGTCGTCGACCTGCAGATGGAGCACGACGCACGCGGGCTCGGACGCCGGGCCGCCCGAATATTCGGGAAAGTCGTCGTGCATCATCAGCGACGCGCCGTTGATATGGACGTGCGCGTGCATCAGCCGCTCGCCGTCGTCGGCGGGGACGCGCGTGACCTCGGTCGCGCCGAAGGCCTTGGCGTAAAAGTCGATCGCCTCCTTCGCGCGCCGGTCGCGGATCGTGATATGCGGGGTCAGGCCGCCGGTCGGAGCGCTGTTCGCTGGGTTCGCCATCGTCTCTCTCCTCTTCCTATGGCTTCAATCGTCGTAACGCAGGCTGGGATACCAGTCGGTCCCGCGTCCCCCGGGGGTCAGGTCGAGCAGGTTCCACAGCGGATTGGGGTCGGGCGCGCCGTGCGGATCCTGCCCCGGATCGGCGATCTCGGGGCCGCCCTCGACGCTCCAGAAATGGCGGATCGTCCCGCCCTTGCGCGTGAAGACGCTATACCCCGCCATATCGTCGTCGCGCGTCTCGCCAATATAATCCTGCCAGAAATCGCCGCTCGGGTCCGAATAGAGCTTCAGATGATTCCAGCCCTGCTCGCGCGCGAAGGCGGCGAGGCGCGGATAGGGCGAGCGCGCGACGATCGCGAAGCCGATCCGCCGTTCGAGGTGCGGCACCTCGGGGTCCCAGCTCGCCACCGTCGCGGTGCACATCGGGCACGCCTGCTGACGCTCGGGCCCGTACATCATGCCATAGACGAACAGCGTGTCGTGCCCGCCGAACAGCTCGGCGAAGCCGACCTCGCCCGCCGCGCCGACGAAGCGATAGTCGTGCGTCACTTCGCCGCCGGGGGGCAGTGCGCGCCGCTGCGCCGCGACGCGCGCGAGGTGGCGGCGCAGCTCGATCTCCTCGACCAGCAGCGCGTCGCGCGCGGCGCGATATTCGGCGCTCTCGTTGGGCAGTGCCCGGCGCTCGCTCTTGCGCACCAGCTCTGCGGCGGGGATCAATGTCGGACTGTCGGTCATGTCGCTTTCCTTTCCGTCCCCCCGAATGCTGCGGTTATCGGCGCGGGCCGACGAGGCCGAAGGGCGCCCCCTGCGGGTCGATGCCGTTCATCGCATATTCGCCGCCGGGAATTTCCATCGGCTCGCTGGTGACGGTGCCGCCGTTCGCGGTCACCGCGGCGTGCGCGCGGTCGATGTCGTCGACGCCGATGTAGAAACTCCACACCGGCACCGGATAGCCTTCCATCAGCGGCATCACCGCGCCCAGCCCGACGTCGCCGCGCTGGAGGAAGCGATAGGAACCGAGCGGCCCCATATCCATCGCGCCTTCCTGGCCCCAGCCGAAATGCTTGCGGTAAAAGGCGATCGCGCCGTCGGAGTCGCTCGTCGCGAGCTCGTTCCAGCGCATATGCTGCGCCTCGGTCACCGAAAAGACGTCGCTTTCCATGTCCTCCATCCCCTCGGGCGGGATCGGATCCATGACATAGAAATGCGCGCCCTGCGGGTCCGACACCATCGCGATGCGCCCGACGGGCAGGTCGGTCGCGGGCATATGCACCGCGCCGCCGTCGGCCTTGATCGCCGCGAGGGTGGCGTCGACGTCGTCGACCTCCAGATAGCCCATCCAGCCCGGCCGCGCCCCGCCCGCGAGCATGTCGGCATTCAGCGCGAGCACCCCGCCGGCATTGCCGCCGTCGCCGCGCACGATCATGCGATAGTCGATGTCGCCCGCCGCGGGGTCGCGTGTCGCGGCGATCGTCCAGCCGACCACCGCGCCGTAAAAGCGCGCCGCGCCCGCGGGGTCGGATGTCATCAGTTCGTACCAGATGAAGTTCGATGCTTTGCTCATCGTCTCTCTCCTTGATATCCCGCCGTCTTCTCGATCGGCGGGGCGCGAAAGCCCATCGCCGCCCATGCCTTCAGCAGTCGCCACATGAATTTGCCCGACGGCGTCCGGTAATTGGGGATGTCGCCGGGCAGCTCGATACCTTCGGGCCGGTCGCCGACGATCGTCCGCATCTCGGCCGCCGGCCGCTCTTCTGCGGCGATGCGGTCCGAATAGACGCTGAGCCAATGCCCCTTGGTGAATTCGAGCGCGATCGGCGCGTTGCAACAACGCGCGACGAAGCGCCGCGTCGGCGAGTCGGGCTTCAGCCGGTGCTCGCCCAGCCGGTCCGATCCCGACAGCCATTGGAGGCGGTCCTTGCGCATCAGCACATAGGGGGTGCCGCCATCGGCCCCGACGACCCCGGGCGCACCGGGCTCCGCTTCGAAGCGCCGGCCGGCCTCCTGACAGCTATGGCAGTAACAGGTCGCCGCGACGATCGGCGTGCCGACGAGTTCCAGTGTCACCGCGCCGCAGGAGCACGACGCGGTGCGGCTGATGCCGCGATCGCCGGCCCCGGCCATCACGCCGACGCTTCCAGCGCGGCCATGCCCTCGGCGATCGTCACCGGCGCCTTGGCGCGCGCATACATCGACTTCAGATAGGCCCGGAGCGCGGGAGCTTCGTCGAGAAGCCCTTCTTCGTTAGCCCAGTCGAGCGTGAAGGCGGCGTTGAAATCGGCCACCGTCACCCGCTCGCCGACGATGAAATCGCGTCCCTGCATATGCTGCTCGAGCACCGCGACCATCCGACGGCCGTCGCGCTTGGCGAGCGCGATCTCGTCTTCCGATTTCTCGTCCTCGGCATAGAGGAAGCTGTGCAGCGCGATCCGCCACAGCGGCGCCTCGATCTCGGTCATCAGGAAGAACAGCCAGTGGTGCATCCGCGCGCGATCTTCGGTCGTCTCGGGGATCAGCCGGCCGCCCGGAAAGCGGTCGCCATATTTATCGGCAAGATAGAGCTGGATCGCCGCCGATTCGCTGATCACCAGATCGCCGTCGACCAGCACCGGCAGCTTCGCGGCGGGATTGAGCGCGAGGAATTCGGGGGTCAGCTGTTCGCCCGCGCCAAGGTCGATCGCGATCACCTCGTGCGCGAGGTCGAGTTCATTGAGCAGCCACATCGCGCGCAGCGCGCGGGTGGGGGGAGTGCCATAAAGTTTGATCATTTTTCCGGTCTTTCCTTCAATCCTCCCTGTGGCGAAGCCATGGGGAGGGGGACCGCTCGCGAAGCGAGTGGTGGAGGGGCGGCGACGTCGCGCATTTGCCCCTCCGTCAGCGCTGCGCCGTCGGCGCAGTTTACCCTGAGCGCCTGCAAGGCAGTCGAAGGGGGCTGCCACCTCCCCATGGCCTGCGGCCACAGGGAGGATTATGGCCTAAGCCTCGACGATCGGCTCGAAGCCGCCATAGACCATGCGCTGGCCGTCGAAGGGCGACGTCTCATGCTCGTGCTTCATGCGTTCGTCAGCCATCGACTTTTCCCAGCCCGACGTGCGCGCGTCCTTGCTCGGCCATTCGATCCAGCTGTAGACGACCGCCTCGTCGTCCTTCTTGTGCGCGGCGCGGCTGTAGTCGGTGACCTTGCCGTCGGGCACATCGTCGCTCCACGCCTCGACGACGCGCGTCGCGCCATGATCGAGGAACACCTGCGAGCATTTCGCGGCGAGCGTGCGATAGGCTTCCTTGTTGCCGTCGGGGACGGGAACGATATAGCCGTCGACATACCCCATCTTGCCGTCCGCGGCGTCGTCGACGATCGAATCGAAACCGCCGATGATCATCCGCTTCGCGTCGAACGGCATCGCTTCGCCCATGCTCTGCATCCGGGGATCGCTCATCATCTTTTCGTTCGCGGCGTCGCGCGTCTGCTTATCGGGATATTCGAACCAGCTGAACACGACGGTTTCGTCGGGCTTCGCCTGCACCGCACCCTTGAAGTCGTTCACCTTGCCGTCGGGAACATCGTCGCCCCAGCATTCGACCATGCGCGCGACGCCGAATTCCTTGAACAGCGGTGCCGCCTCGGCGGCATGTTTGCGATAGGCTTCCTTGTTCGCGGTCGGCACCGCGACCACAAATCCTTCTACATAGGTCATCGTCTCTCTCCTTAAGGGGGGTGGAGGGGGTTCAGGCGGCGGGTGGACCCGCTTCGTCGCTGAAGGCGGCAAGCTGCGCGTCCATCGCGCGCTGGAAGGCGGGCCGCGCGAGGCAGCGGTCGAGATAGGCCTGCAATCGCGGCTGCTCGGCGATCAGCCCGGCTTCGACACCTTCGCGCAGCACGGTCGCCATCGCGATGTCGGCGACGGTGAAATCGTCGACCAGATATTGCTTGTCGCCCATCGCGTCGTTCAGGCGGCCGAGCCGGCCCTGGATGAATTCGATCAGGCTCGGCCGGCGCAGCTTCGCCCATTCCTCGTCGCTGGCGAAGATGTCGACATTGCCCAGTTCGAACAGCATCGGCTCGACGCTGTTATACGCGGCGAACAGCCAGGCGAGCGTGTTGGCGCGCGCCTGCGCGTCGCGCGGCATCAGCCGTTCGTCCTTCTCGGCGAGGTGGAGCAGGATCGCGCCGCTTTCGAACAGGCGCACCCCATTGTCGTTGAGCACCGGCACCTGTCCCCACGGCTGGAACAGGAAATGGTCGGCGGGGCGGTTGACCGCGCTGATCAGATGCTCGGAATAATCGAGGCCGATTTCTTCGCACGCCCAGCGCGGGCGAAGGTCGCGGACATAGCCGCGCGCGAAGTCGGGCACCCAGTCGAAGGCGGTGACTTCGATATTGCTGTCGGGGTTCACGGGCATGGCGAAACTCCTCTCGTTTTCTTGGGGGATCAAAAGGACGGCGGCGGCGGCGCCTTGTCGTCGAGAAAGGGCACGACCATCGCGGCGATCGCGGGGATTTCGCCCATGATCCCGATGTGCGAGGTCGCGGGCAGGATCGCGAGCCGCGCCTTGGGCGCCGCGGTCAGGAAACCCTGCGTCGCCGCGGCGACGTCGCCACCGCCGCGCAGCTTGAAAAGGGCGATCGCATGGTCGAGCGTGACGCCGTCGGCGTCGCCGATGATCACCATCGTCTTGCCGGGGATCGCCTGCACCGCGGCGTCGGACCAGCCGAAGGGCGTCGCGTCGAGCGCCTTGATGTTCGCGACCAGGTTCGGAAACTTGTCGGGGGCGGGCGACAGGCGCTTATATTCGGTGTCGATCGGGCTGCCCGCGAAGATTTCGGGGGTCAGCTTCGAAATCCCGGCGAGCACTTCGGGGTACCAGCCGTCGAGCTGCGAGGTCGCCGACAAGATCACCTGCTTGCCAACCTTGTCGGGATGCCCCACCGCGAGCGCGACCGCGGTCGATCCGCCCATCGAATAGCCGAGCACGTCGGCCTTTTTGACGCCCAGCTTGTCGAGCACGGCGGCGGTATCGTCGGCCATGCGGTCATAGCTCAGCGGCGTGTCGACCCCGCCCGAGCGGCCGTGACCGCGCGCATCGACCGCGATCACCGGCCGCGACGCGGCGAGCGGGTCGATCAGCGGTTTCATCGCGTCGGCGGACATGAAGGCGCCGTGGAGAACGAGCAATGGAGTTTTGCCGGAGGCGAGGTCGCCGTGGACCTGATAATGGATCGCCGCGCCGGCGACGTCGACATGCCCGTTCTGAAGGGCGCCGGCGGACGGGGCGGCGGCAGGCTGGGTCGCGCCGGGGGCCTGCGCCGCCGCCGGCTGCGGCAGCGCGGCGAGCGTCGCCACGACCGCGATCATCGCAAAGGCCGAGGCAAGCGCGGGGAGGGGAGAGCGTCGTATCATCGAACCATCCTCTTTGCGTGTAAGACGGAGACTAGGCGCGTTTGCCTTTGAGACAGGCGATCAGGCCCATCGCGGCGTGACCAGCAAGCGCAATGCGGGCGAACGTAGCCACAGACCCGCCCAGAGCATCACGCCGAGATAGACGCCGAACAAGGTATGGCTGAACAGCGGGCTGTCGATGCGCAGATGCGTGGCGATCGCGCCGCCGAGATAGCCGGTGATCAGGATCGCGCCGAGCACGGCGGTGCGCGGCCAGATATAAAGCAAGGTCGGGATCAGCAGCAGCAGGCCGAGCATATGCATCGTGCCGACCTCGAGCGGCCATCCGAGGCCCGGCGGGCTGTATTTGATCGCCGTTTCGGGCGACACCAGCTTGAGCCCGGCATCGAAGAGGAGGAAGAGGATCACAAGGCCGCTCAGCACGCGGCCGGCGATCAATTGACCCTTTCCGGGGCCATTTCCGGGGGCTGCATCGGTCATTCTCTTCCTCCTCCCTATGCTCGGATTATGCGGTGGCTTCGGCCGGTTCGCCGGCGGGGATCGCGGTGGGATCCATCCACATCACTTCCCAGATATGGCCGTCGGGATCTTCGAAGCTGCGGCCGTACATGAAGCCGAAATCCTGCGTCGGGGTCGGGTCGGCCTTGCCGCCCGCCTTGACCGCCTTGTCGACCTGTCCGTCGACCTCGTCGCGGCTGTCGGCCGAGACGCAGAGCATGACCTGCGCGGTCGTGCGCGCGTCGGGGATCGCCTTCGACGTGAAGGTCGCCCATTTCTCGTGGGTCAGCAGCATGACGTGGATCGACCCTTCGGTGACGACCATGCACGCGGCGGTCTCGTCGGTGAAGGCGGGGTTGTTCGCCGCGCCGACCGCTTCGTAAAAAGCCTTCGACTTGTCGAGGTCGGTGACCGGCAGGTTCACGAAAATCATCTGGGACATTTACTCTCTCCTTCGGGGGGGTGTTGAAAATCAGCGTGCGCGGTGCGTGGGGGCAATTACCTGTCGCATCATGCCGCGCCTCCGCGTCCGAACAGCATCCGGACATAACGCTTCAGATGGATGACGCTTTCCCGCGCGATCGCCGGGTCGTTCGTCGTTTTCGCCAGGACGAAGCTGCCCTGCAGCACCGACTGGACATGCTGCGCGAGGCCGATCGCGGTGACGTCCTCGGGGGCGCCATACAGGTCGATCGTTGCCTGGATGTCGGGGGCCAGCGCCTCGCAATAGGCGTTGATGCTCGCCTCGCACGCGGCGCGGATCGCGTCGCTCGTCGCATAGGCTTCCTGCACCATCGTGCCGACGAAGCAGGTGTAATCCTCGGTGGGACCGTCGAGCATCGCGAGGCGGAAATCGATATGGCCGAGCAGTCGGGCCAGCGGGTCGTCGAGCTTCACGTGCGGCGGCATCTCGAACATCGGCCGCGCGCGCTCGGTCCAGCCCTCGGCCGCCGCGACCGCCAGCGCCTCCTTCGACGCGAAATGGTGGAAGAAGGCGCCCTTGGTCACGCCCGCTTCGGCGCAGATCTGGTCGACCGTCGTCGCGGCATAGCCCTGTTTGCGCACCATCGCATGCGCCGCCGCGATCAGTTTCGCGCGGGCGCTGCCACGCGGCGCGCGCTTGCCCGGGGTGCCGCCGCCCGCCGAGGGGACTCGGGCGGCGGCTGCGGGGACCGCTGAGGAGGAGGGGGAAGGGCGATTCGTCGTCGTCATGCGAATCAACATACCGACCAGTTGGTATGTTGTCAAATGAGAATGCGACGGCGATATGCGCGATGATCGAAAAGTTGCGAAAAGACTCGACCTTCCCGCCACTTCGCCTAAAGAAGACATCGGAACAAAGGGGGCACATCCTGTTCCGGGGGGAATATGGTCGCGATCGTTTCAACCACCGCCTATCTCGGCATCGAAGCGCGCGGGGTCGAGGTGCAGTGCCAGGTCACGCCCGGCGTCCCGCGCTTCGTCGTCGTCGGCCTGCCCGACAAGGCGGTCGGCGAAAGCCGCGAGCGCGTCCGCGCCGCGATCGCCGCGATCGGCCTGTCGCTTCCGCCCAAGGTCATCACCGTCAACCTGTCGCCCGCCGACCTGCCCAAGGAAGGCTCGCATTACGACCTCCCCATCGCGCTCGCATTGCTCGGCGCGATGGGCGTGATCGATGCGGAGACGCTCGCCTCCTATGTGATAGTCGGCGAACTCGGCCTCGACGGCCGCGTCGCGCCGTCGCCCGGCGTGCTGCTCGCCGCGATCCATGCGGGCAGCGCCGAGCGCGGGCTCATCTGTCCCGCGGTCCAAGGCCCGGAGGCGGCGTGGGCGGGCAATGTCGAGGTGATCGGCGCGCCCGACCTCCTGTCGCTGCTCAATCATTTCAAGGGCAATGCGCCGCTGTCGCCGCCGGTGCCGGGCGAAGTCGAAGAACCCGTCCGCGCCGCCGACCTGTCGCAGGTCAAGGGACAGGAGACGGCGAAGCGCGCGCTCGAAATCGCGGCGGCGGGCGCCCACAATCTGATGATGTCGGGACCGCCCGGCGCGGGCAAGTCGCTGATGGCGGCGTGCATGCCCGGCATCCTCCCCGACCTCACTCCCGCCGAGGCGCTCGAAGTATCGATGATCGCCTCGGTCGCGGGGACGCTCGAAAGCGGGCGCCTCGTCCGCGCGCGACCCTTTCGCAGCCCGCATCATTCGGCCTCGATGCCCGCGCTCGTCGGCGGGGGCTTGCGCGTCCGGCCGGGCGAGGTCAGCCTCGCGCATCTCGGCGTGCTCTTCCTCGACGAACTCCCCGAATTCCAGCGCGGCGTGCTCGATTCGCTCCGCCAGCCGCTCGAAACGGGCGAAGTGAGCGTCGCGCGCGCCAACGCCCACGTCACCTTCCCCGCGCGCGTCCAGCTCGTCGCGGCGATGAACCCGTGCCGCTGCGGCCATCTCGGCGATCCCGCGCTCGCGTGCAGCCGCGCGCCGCGCTGCGCCGCCGATTATCAGGCGAAGCTGTCGGGACCTTTGCTCGACCGGATCGACCTCCATGTCGAGGTGCAGGCTGTGAGCGCCGCCGACCTCGTCCTGCCGCCGCCCGCCGAGGGCAGCGTCGAAGTCGCGGCGCGCGTCGCGGCGGCGCGCGATGTGCAGACCGCGCGCTATGCGGCACATAAGGCGCGCACCAATGCCGAGATCGACGGCGAACTGCTCGAGGCGGTCGCGACACCCGATGACGCCGGGCGCAGGCTGCTCGCGCAGGCGGCCGAGGCGATGCGGCTGTCGGCGCGCGGCTATACGCGGATCCTGCGCGTGGCGCGGACGATCGCCGACCTTGCGGGCGCCGAATCCGTGGGGCGCATCCATATCGCCGAGGCATTGAGCTATCGCCGGCAGGCGCCGAGGAACTGATGGAGACGTTCCATTTTCAGGCTGAGATCATCGAATGGCGCGGGCCGGCGCCCTTCCTTTTCACGGCTATTCCCGACGAGCATATCGGCGCGATCCGCTATGCCGCGATGACGGCAAGCTATGGCTGGGGCGTGGTGCCCGTCGTGGCGACGATCGGCGGCACCGAATTCGCGACCTCGCTTTTCCCGCGCGATGGAAGCTATCTGTTGCCGGTCAAGCTAGCGGTGCAGAAAGCCGAGGGCATCGGCCTCGGCGATCGGGTCGCGGTCGCCATGCGGGTCGGCCGGCTCGCGGCGCGCTGAAGCGAATTTGTCCGATGGCAAAGAATTCACAACCTATTGATGTCATAGGGCGGCGATGACTGCGATGGGCGATCTGGCGAAAATATGGCGCGGCCGGCTTTGGCTCGGTCTGTCCGCATTGCTTCTCGCCCTGATCGCGGCCCCCGCGCATGCGCGCTCGCTCGACGTCGAACGCGACCTCTGCCACGCGGTGAGCGGCACCGCGCTCGGTGACGACGCTCTGTCCGGGCTCCGCTTTTCGTGCCACGGCGCGCCAGAGGGTTATCAGCAGGCAAGCCTCTGGCTTCGCGCCCCGATCGACGGCGCCGCGCCGCGCCGCGATCTGGCGCTGATGGTCCATAATTCGCGGTTCGACCGACTTGCGGTTGCCTTCTCCTATGCCGATGGCGCGACGCGCTGGCAGCGAGTGCGCAGCGGCGATTTCGGGACACACTGGCGCGCCGGCGGACAGATATTGTTCGAGGCACCCGGGCGCGGCGTCCCCCTCACCGCCGTGACGATGCGCTTCGACGGGCTTTCGGGACACCAGTTCGTGCGGGCGCGGATCGTTGCGAATGACGAGGCGGGAATGCAATCGGCGGGCATGGCGGCGGCGGTCGGCGCCGCGCTGACCCTGCTGCTCGTCAGTTGCATCTACAGCCTCTCGCTTGCGGTCGCGGTACGCCGCAAATATCTCGCCTGGCAGGCGGCCTGGGCGGCGACGATGCTGCTCTGGGGCACACTCTGGTCGCAGGCGCATCTGGGGCTCGTGCCGTGGGCGGCGGGAACGATCACGGCGCAGGCCGGCACCTTCCTCGCCTGCCTCGCCATCGCTGCCGCGACCGCCAGCGCGGTGACCGCCGTCGAACGCGGCACCGTGCCCAAGGGACTCCGGACCGCCACGCTGCTTCTCGGCGCCGGCGTCGGACTTGCGGGCATCCCGCTGGCGTTCATCCGCGGCGGCAGCCTCGCGGCGCTGGCCGATCTGCTCGGACTCCTTGTCATCGCCGACCTTGTCATGGTCGTTCTCTATCTCGGCTGGGCGTGGCGGCGGGGTTCGATCGAGGCGCGCGATTTCCTCGGCGCCTGGGGGCTGCCCATGGCGGTGCTCGCATTCATCCACATCGTCGATATCGAGGACGGCTTCTGGGGCGGCGGGTCAAAACTCGTCGTGCTCGTCGCCGCGACCTGGCAGGCGCTATGGCTCGCCGCGGCGGCGACGCGCCGCCTCGCCCATCTGCGGATCGAGCGCGACCATGCGCGCGATGCCGAGGCGCAGGCGCAGCAGCTGGCGCGCCGCGACCCGCTGACCGGCCTGCCGAACCGCCGCGGCTTCATCGACAGCGTGACGCCGCTGCTCGACCGCGCGCGCGCCGACAATTTGCCGGCGGCGCTGCTCCTCGTCGACATCGACCGGTTCAAGTCGATCAACGATATTTACGGTCACGAGGCGGGCGACGCGGTGCTGTGCGGTATCGGCCGCCGGATCGAGCGCTGGGAAGGTTCGATGTGCACAGTCGCGCGGCTGGGGGGCGAAGAGTTCGGCCTGCTGACGATCGGGATGGAGGGCATCATCCTCAGCCGTTTCGCCGAAAGCATCCGGCGCGGAATCGCCGCGTGCGATCATAGCGAGGCGGTGGGCGAGCGGCTGGTGACCGCGAGCGTCGGGGTGGCCGAGGTGCGGCCGGCGTGCGATTTCAAGCAGCTCTACCGGCTCGCCGACGAAGCGCTTTACGATGCCAAGCGCGGCGGCCGGAACAGGGTCGCCGTCCAGCGACACCAGAATGATGCGGGGCGTGCATCCGGACGCGAGATCGCCGTGTCGAAATGATCGTCGCCGCGCCGATGCGCGGCGCGGGTCAGAGGGCGGCCGACTTGTTCTCGACGACTTCCAGCGGCGGCGGCGCCTTGGCGGCCGCGGCGCCATGGCGGCGATGCGACAGCTTGCCGTCGACCTTGCCGCCATTCTCGATCGTGATGCTCTCATAGACCACATCGCCGGTGATCCGCGCGGTCGCGTGGACGATCAGCGTCTTGGCTTCGATCGAGCCGTCGAGCAGGCCCGCGATCTTCGCGGTCTCGGCGGTCACCGCGCCCTTGATCTCGCTCGCCTCGCCCTGGACGAGATTGGCGCATTTGAGGTCGCCCTCGATCTTGCCGTCGACGTGCAGGTCGACGCTGGCGGCCACATTGCCGGTGACGACGACGTCCGATCCGAGGATCGAAAAGGTCGTATGGCGCGCGCCGGTCGCCATCTTAGCGGGCACCGCGGGCGGCAGCGACGGAACCGACTCGCTGTCGGGCATCGGCTTTGACTTCGAGAACATCGGCTTTTGCCTCCAGGAATCTGCGTGGATTGACCGCTTCGCCGTTCAGGCGGACTTCGAAATGCAGGTGGCTGCCGGTCGAACGGCCGGTCGAGCCCATTTTGGCGATTTGCTGGCCGGCGGTGACCTGCGTGCCGACCTTGGTCGTGAAACCCGAGAGGTGGGCGTAGCGCGTCAGAATGCCCTGGCCATGATCGACCTCGACGACATTGCCATAGCCCGACTTCCGGCCGACGAAGCTGACGCGGCCCGGTGCGGCGGAAAGGATCGGGGTGCCGATCGGCCCGCGGAAGTCGAGACCGGCGTGCATTGCGCCCGCGCCGGTGAAGGGGTCGCTTCGATAACCGAAGCCCGACGACATCATCAGCACGTTGGCGGGGTTGCCCGACGGCACCGCGACGAGCGTGCGTTCGAGCACTTCCATGCGGAACAGCGCGCTGTCGAGCGCCGCGAAGCTGGCGCCCAACGTCTTGGCTTTGCCCATGCGGTCGCGATAGGGGATGAAGGGACCACCGCGTCCGGCCGCGGCGTTGCGGACGAGCCGGTCGGGGTTGAGGCCGAGCGCCGCGACCGCGGTTTCGGCCTTCGCCGCACGGTCCTTGACCGCCGCGAGCAGGCGACCCGCGAAGGCTTCCTGCCGCGTGGCGAGCCGCGCGAGGATCTGCGCTTCGGGAGGCAGGTTCGGATCGATCGCGCTGGTCTTGACGGGTTCGGCCGGAACGGCGGACCGCTGCGCCGCCGGTTCGGCGGGCATCGCTGCCGGATCGATCCCGAAATGGGTTTCGGCGACGCTTTCGAGCAGCGCTTGGCGCTCCTCGAGATCGGCCGCGGTTTCGGCGACGCGATCGCGATATTTGGCGATGCGCGCTTCCGACGCGGCGGCAGCGGCTTGCTGATGCGCCACCGCGGCGCGTTCGTCGGCGGTGAGCAACTGGTTGATCAGCACGGCAAGCGTCGCGCCGGCCCAGGCGAGCAGCACGACGCCGGCGATCAGCGCGACGCGTTTTTGCCAGACGGCGCTGACACGCAGGAAGCGGACATGGCCGTGCGTGCGAACGAAGATTTCATGGTCCTGAAACAGCGCAGAGACGCGCTGGCGCAAATCGCGCAGGCCCGTTGTTTTCGACGACAAGTGGCGACCCCATCTTGTTTGTTTTGTGGAGCCCTCCGCCCCGATTGATGCGCGCCTTATCAGGCCGATCGGGCCCAGGCGAATCTTTGCGCCCCGAGTCGGGTTGAATCGAAACGCTTGCGCGGTGAACGGTGTCAACTTGCACGAATGCTACCAATTTGGCGGGATTCCGCAGGCGAATCGTCGCTTTATATTGACGGCTTGCTTACCCTTTTTGGCTAGGGCTAAGCGGGTGAATATCATGGCCGAATCCGCTTTCTCCGCCCCGGACGAATCGCCGCGCGACATATCCGCGCCGACGGGCGCACGCCCGCGTTCGGCAGTCAGCACAGGGGTCGGCATCGTCGGACTCGCGGGGCTGGTAAGCTATTTGCTCATCGCGCGCTTCGCGCCCGAAATCGCGGCTTTCCTCGGCGTCGACTGGGGATCGCACGGGCCGATGAGCGGGCCGAATTCGGCGATCGCGAGCGTGCTCGCCTGCGGTCTGCCGATGGTGCTGTGGTCGGTCTTCATCGACAAGGTGCATCGCAATCCGTCGACCGGAATCGACTGGGCGCAGCGCCGGCCCTGGCGCGAAACGCTCGATATCAGCCTGACCAAGCTCGCCGGCATGTGGGCGACATGGGGGCTGATCGCGCTGATCTATGCGACGATGCGCTATTATTGGGAGGGCAATTACGCCTTTTCGATGAATCTGCTCGAGACCGTCGCGCCGTGGCTGCTGCTCGTCTCGGTGCCCTATATGCTGTGGCTCGACCGACGGATGATCGAACCGCGCGACGGCTGCTGGCAGTTCGGCCGCTGGCTCATCGCGCCCGGCCAGCCGGTCGACGGGCGGGCGATCGGACATCATCTGCGCGCGTGGGCGGTGAAGGGCTTCTTCACCGCCTTCATGCTGTCGATCGTGCCGGGCAATTTTTCGGCGCTGGTCACCGTGCCGCTGAGCGAGGTCACCGCCAATCCCTATCTGACCGGGCTATGGGCGATCAATTTCCTCTATCTGGTCGACGTCCATATCGCGACGGTCGGCTATATATTGACGCTGAAGCCGCTCGACGCGCATATCCGCACCGCCAACCCCTATGGCATGGCGTGGGTCGCGGCGCTCGTCTGCTACCCGCCCTTCATCCTGATGAGCGGGGGTCCGCTCGACTATCAGGTCCATGGCTCCGACTGGGGCTATTGGCTCGCGGGGCATGAGGGGCTGCTGATTGCCTGGGGTATCGTGCTGGTGCTGCTCACCGCGGTCTACAGCTGGGCGACGATGGCGTTCGGCATCCGCTTTTCGAACCTGACGCATCGCGGCATCATCACCCACGGGCCCTATGCCTTCACCCGGCACCCCGCCTATATTTCCAAGAATCTGACGTGGTGGATCGGTTCCTTGCCCTTCCTCGTCACCGCGGGCGGCTGGATCGAGGGAGCGCGCAACGTCGCGCTGCTTGGGCTCGTCAGCGGCATCTATTACTGGCGCGCGAAAACCGAGGAGAAGCATCTGCTCGCCGATCCCGCCTATGTCGCTTATTGGAACTGGGCGCAGGCCCATGCGCTGGTGCCGCGCCTGTTCGCCCGGATGACCGGCCGCACACGCCCGCTGATCCGGCTCGAGCCCGATCCGCGTGTCGGACCGGTCGCCTAGCGTTCGTTCGCGCTAGTTCGTGACGCTGTGGCTTGTGGCGGCGGCCGCGCGGCGGGCCTGCAGATCGGCATGGGCCCGATTGATTACCCGCCACGCCTTTTCGCAGCGTTGCTGGTCGGAGGGCCGGTCGCTCGCGCAAAGCTGGTTGAGCCGGGCGAGGACGGCTTTGGGGCTGTTGTCGCGGCCGACGGGAAAAGCCCGGGCATATTCGCCGGAGCTGTTGGCGCCGATGGTGGCGGCCGAATTGATACCAATGCCCTGCGCCGCGGCGGCGGTGGAAAACAGGGCGATCGCGGTCAGGCTGGCGGTCAAACGGATCATCATCGACTCCCGCATCAACAGGGTTGCATGTCGATGATAACATGGAAATATCGCGATGCGAAGCCTGGCCCGCGCGGTGCTGGAACCGCACGGGCCGGGGTAGTCATCAGAACTTCACGCCCGCCTCGACGCCCCAGATGCGGGGTTCGTTGACGTAGCTCGTCAGATTGTTGAAATCGATGCCGCCGGTCGGCGATTCATCGTTGGTGATGTTGCGGACGAAGCCCGCGATGTCGAAGCGATCGGTCTTGTATCCGACGCGCAGCCCGCCCTCGATCATCTTGTCGTCCGAAAATTCGACCGAGCGATAGAGGAAGAACTGCACCTTCGAGCGGTAATACCAGTCGGTGAAGGCATAGATGGCGCCATCGCCGACGGGAATTTCATAACCCGCGGTCCAGTTCAGCGTCCATTTCGGCGATTGCGGCAGCTGGTTGCCGTCGATCGAGAAGATGCCGGGGCTGCCGGGGCGTTGCGGGTCAAGCACGGTGCACGGTGCCGAGCAGCCCGCGACGAAGGCGCCGGTATCGTCGATCTCGGCGACGTTCCATGCGCCACCGATCGAGAAGGTCAGGCCCTTTGCCGGTGCCGCTTGCAGCTCCGCTTCGATGCCATGCCCCTTGGCGTCGACATTGAGTAGGCTCGCGCGGTTCGACGTGCCGCCGACCGCGGTGAGCTGCAGGTCCTTGGTATCGAAATAATAGCCGGTCAGGTTGAAGCGGACGCGGTTGTCGAGGAAGCTGGTCTTGATGCCCGCTTCATACGACATTGTTTCTTCCTGATCGGCAGTCGAGATGACGCGCGAGAAGGTCAGGCGACCCTGCACCGACGGCGCGCGATAGCCGCGTGCGACGCGGGCATAGAGCGTCAGCGCATCCGACGCTTCATAGCTCGCGCTCGCGTCCCACGTCAGCAGCTTACCCTTGACCTTTGCGGCCTGCGGCGGGACCGGGGTGTTGGGGTCGGGATCGGTAATGAAGCCAGGGCGCGTTTCGACCGGGCGTGCCGCGACAAAATCGCGCGTATCGTGGTTGTAGCGCGCGCCGGCCTGCAACTTGAAGCCATTGTCGAATTCATAGTTGACCGAACCGAAGATGCCATAGGCTTCGCTGTCCTGCCGCTGGGTCGCGATCGCCCACGGGGCCGCGGAGGTCGGGTTTTCGAACTCGAAGCTCGAAATGTCGAGCTTTTCGTCGAAATAGAAGGCACCGAACTGATAACCGAGCCCGCCATTATTGTTCGACGCGATACGGATTTCCTGCGTGAACTGGTCGAGGCTCGGGACATTGTCCTGGCTCTGCGCCGAGAAGGGAATGAGGCCTGGCCCGCTGACCGGCGCGAACCGGTTGCCGAAGCCGCCGTCGATGTCGCCGCGGCTGCGGAAATTGCCGTTCCAGTAAGAGGTGATCGAGTAAGCGGTCACCGGCCCGAAATCATATTCGAGGTTCAGCCCGACATTATAGGTGTTGAGCTTCTGGAAATTGATCCCGTCCTGCCAGACCTTGTCGCGCTCGAATTCGGTGCCCGCGCCGCCGAGCCCGACGAGCTTGTTGCTGCCGGGCACCTGCGTGTTGGCGCGGAAGATGATCGCCGAGCCGTCGTAGACGCGGACCTGGCCGGTCACGCGGCCGGTGAAGGGCCCGCTTTCATATTGGAGCTGGAGGCGCGCGGCGATGTCGTCATAGCCGCCGAGATCGTCCTTCTTCGTGGTCGCGATATTGTCGACCCAGTCGTCGCGATGCTGATAGAGGCCCGAGAGGCGGACCGAGAAGCCGCTGTCGTCGGCGGCGCCCGCCGCGACCTCGACCTGGCTCGTGCCGTAGCGGCCATAGCTGACGCGCGCATAGCCGCCGGTCTTGCCGGGCTTGACGGTGTCGAACTTGACGATGCCCGCCGGCGTGTTGCGGCCGAACAAGGTGCCCTGCGGCCCGCGCAGCACTTCGACGCGGTCGAGGTCGAAGATCGGGAAGCCCTTGAGGATCGGGTTTTCGAGCACGACATCGTCATAGACGAGGCTGACCGGCTGCGACGCATTGAGGTCGAAGTCGGTGTTGCCGAGGCCGCGGATATAGAAGCGCGGGAAGGTGCGCCCGAACGAGCTTTCGATGTTGAGGCTGGGGACGCGGCCCGCGAGCACGCGGACGTCGGCGCCGGTCGAGGTGATCGCGCCGAGCGTGTCGCCCGACAGCACCGAGACGGCGACGGGCACGTCCTGCAGGCTTTCCTCGCGGCGCTGCGCGGTGACGACGATGTCGCCGAGGCCGCTGTCTTCGACGGCGGGATCGGCGGAGGCGTCCTGCGCGGCGGCGGGAGCGGCCCAGGCGGCGGTCGCGAGGGCAAAGCTTATAGCAATAGTGGAAGGAAAGTGGCGCATGGCGAGCTTCCTGAAACAGAGTTGACGATGGGAGAGTGAAAAACCAAGGCTCTTTGGCGGCGCGCGCGCGCGTGATCAATCGCCGAAATGCGCGGCGCTGACGTTCGTGTCAGCAGTGTTGCGAAATTGCTGCACTTTGGCGGCGGCGGCGGCGCCGTTGACACTCCGCGACCCCAATCCTATATTGCGCCCATACCCCATCGTCCGAGATAGAGCCCGACTTTGCGCAACGGGTTGTACGGATAGGGCGGCGGGGATTTCGAGATGCGTTGGAAAGCTGCGGTAAACCGGCAACGGTTCGTCGCGGCCTTTTTGCGTCTCTCCTGCGCTCGCGAGCTATTTTATTAAGGCGAGACAATCACTTATGGCGACCAAGGCGAAGTCGGTGGGCAAGGCCCTCGAAGCAACCGCAAGCAAGCGAATCCGCAAGCTGTTCGGCAACATCCACGAAGCGGTGGAGATGCCCAACCTCATCGAGGTGCAGCGCGAATCCTATGAGCAGTTCCTGCGGTCCGATCCGTCGATCGGTTATGTTTCGGGTCTCGAAAAGACGTTGCGCAGCGTTTTCCCGATCCGCGATTTCGCCGGCACCGCCGAACTCGACTTCGTCCACTACGAACTCGAAGAGCCGAAGTATGACGTCGAGGAATGCCGTCAGCGCGGCATCACCTATGCGGCGCCGATGAAGGTCACGCTGCGCCTGATCGTCTTCGAGGTCGACAGCGAAACCGACACCCGCTCGGTCCTCGATATCAAGGAGCAGGACGTTTACATGGGCGACATGCCGCTCATGACCGAGAACGGCACCTTCTTCGTCAACGGCACCGAGCGCGTCATCGTGTCGCAGATGCACCGTTCGCCGGGTGTGCTCTTTGACCATGACCGCGGCAAGACCCACTCGTCGGGCAAGTTCCTGTTCGCCGCGCGCGTGATCCCGTATCGCGGTTCGTGGCTCGACTTCGAATTCGACGCCAAGGACATCGTCAACGTCCGTATCGACCGCAAGCGCAAGCTGCCGGTCACCAGCCTGCTCTATGCGCTGGGCATGTCGGGCGAGGAAATCCTCAACCATTTCTATGATCGCCTCGTCTTCGAGCGCGCCGAGAATGGCTGGAAGGTCCCGTTCGTCGTCGAAAACTGGCGCGGGTCGAAGCCCGGGTTCGACGTGGTGGACGCCAAGACCGGCGAAGTCGTTTTCGCCGCCGGCCATAAGATCAGCCCGCGCCTTGCCAACAAGGCGGCGAAGGACGGTCTCGACACGCTGCTGATCCCGACCGAGGAAATCTTCGGCCGCTACTCGGCCTATGACCTGATCAACGAAGCGACCGGCGAGATCTATATCGAAGCCGGCGACGAAGTGTCGGCCGACAATCTCGAAAAGCTCGACGCCGCGGGCATCGACAAGCTCGTCCTGCTCGACATCGACCACAACAACACCGGTCCGTGGATCCGCAACACGCTGAAGGCCGACAAGGCCGAGGATCGCGACCAGGCGCTGAGCGACATCTACCGCGTCATGCGCCCCGGCGAACCGCCGACGCGCGAAACCGCCGAAGCCTTGTTCGGCGGTCTGTTCTTCGACGCCGAGCGGTACGACCTGTCGGCGGTGGGTCGTGTGAAATTGAACATGCGCCTCGGCCTCGACGCCGAGGACACGGTGACGACGCTGCGCAGCGAGGACATTCTCGCCGTGGTCAAGGAGCTGGTGAACCTCAAGGACGGCAAGGGCGAAATCGACGACATCGACAATCTCGGCAACCGCCGCGTGCGTTCGGTCGGCGAGCTGCTCGAAAACCAGTATCGCGTCGGCCTGCTGCGCATGGAGCGCGCGGTGAAGGAACGCATGAGCTCGGTCGACGTGTCGACCGTGATGCCGAACGACCTGATCAATGCGAAGCCCGCGGTTGCCGCGGTGCGCGAATTCTTCGGCTCGTCGCAGCTTTCGCAGTTCATGGACCAGACCAACCCGCTGTCGGAAGTCACGCACAAGCGCCGCGTCTCGGCGCTCGGGCCGGGCGGTCTGACCCGCGAACGCGCCGGCTTCGAAGTCCGCGACGTTCACCCGACCCACTATGGCCGCATCTGCCCGATCGAAACGCCCGAAGGCCCGAACATCGGTCTGATCAACAGCCTCGCGACCTTCGCGCGCGTCAACAAATATGGCTTCATCGAAACGCCGTACCGCCGCATCGTCGACGGCAAGGTCACCAATGAAGTCGTCTATCTGTCGGCGATGGAAGAGTCGAAGCACACGGTTGCGCAGGCGAACGCCGACCTCAACGCCGACGGCAGCTTCATCGACGAGCTGATCTCGGCGCGCGAAGCGGGCGAATTCCTGATGGCGCCGCGCGACCAGATCACGCTGATGGACGTGTCGCCGAAGCAGCTCGTTTCGGTCGCGGCCTCGCTGATCCCGTTCCTCGAAAACGATGACGCCAACCGCGCGCTCATGGGATCGAACATGCAGCGTCAGGCTGTGCCGCTGCTCCGGGCCGAGGCTCCGGTCGTCGGCACCGGCATGGAAGAGACGGTCGCGCGCGACTCGGGCGCCGCGATCGCCGCGCGCCGCGGCGGCGTGATCGACCAGGTCGATGCGACGCGTATCGTCATCCGCGCGACCGACATGGTCGAACCCGGCAAGTCGGGCGTCGACATCTATCGCCTGCAGAAGTTCCAGCGTTCGAACCAGAACACCTGCATCAACCAGCGTCCGCTGGTGAAGGTGGGCGACGTGGTCAAGAGCGGCGACATCATCGCCGACGGTCCGTCGACCGAGCTTGGCGAACTGGCGCTCGGCAAGAATGTGCTCGTCGCGTTCATGCCGTGGAACGGCTATAATTATGAGGACTCGATCCTCATTTCCGAACGCATCGTGAAGGACGACGTCTTCACCTCGATCCACATCGAGGAATTCGAAGTCACCGCCCGCGACACGCGCCTCGGGCCCGAGGACATCACGCGCGACATCCCGAACGTCGGCGAGGAGGCGCTGCGCAACCTCGACGAAGCGGGCATCGTCTACATCGGCGCCGAAGTCGGCCCGGGCGACATTCTGGCCGGCAAGATCACCCCCAAGGGTGAATCGCCGATGACGCCGGAAGAAAAGCTGCTGCGCGCGATCTTCGGCGAAAAGGCCAGCGACGTGCGCGACACCTCGCTCCGCCTGCCGCCGGGCGTGTCGGGCACCGTCGTCGAAGTCCGCGTCTTCAACCGCCACGGTATCGACAAGGACGAACGCGCGATTGCGATCGAACGCGAAGAGATCGAACGTTTGAAGCAGGACGCCGACGACGAGCGCGCGATCCTCAACCGTGCGACCTTCTCGAGCCTCAAGGACCTGCTGATCGGTCAGACGACCAGCGCGGTGCCGAAGGGTCTGAAGAAGGGCGACACCGTGACCGAGGAAATGCTGACCGACCTCGACCGCGCCGACTGGTGGAAGCTGGCGGTTGTCGAAGACAATGCCCAGACCGCCCTCGAAGCGATCAAGGCGCAGTATGACGACGCGATCAAGCGGATCAACGCGAAGTATGAAGATCGCGTCGAAAAGCTGCAGCGCGGCGACGAACTCGCCCCGGGCGTGCTGAAGATGGTCAAGGTCTTCGTCGCGGTGAAGCGCAAGCTGCAGCCGGGCGACAAGATGGCCGGCCGTCACGGCAACAAGGGCGTCATCAGCCGCATACTGCCGAACGAGGACATGCCGTTCCTCGAAGACGGGACGCATGTCGACATCGTGCTTAACCCGCTCGGCGTGCCGTCGCGCATGAACGTCGGGCAGATCCTCGAAACCCACCTCGGATGGGCTTCGCGTGGGTTGGGCCGGCAGGTCACGCAGGCGCTCGACGAATGGCGCGACGCCAATCCCGACGCAGTCGGCGGGCAGATGCCCGAAGCCGTGCGCGATGCGCTCGAGCATGTCTATGGCGCCGAATATCTCGACGATATCAAGTCGCGCGATGCCGACAATATCGTCGAACTGGCCGACAACCTCCGCGTTGGCGTGCCCTTCGCGACCCCGGTGTTCGACGGCGCGAAGGAAGCCGACGTGTCGAACATGCTGACCCTCGCGGGGCTGCATGACTCGGGGCAGTCGGACCTCTACGACGGGCGCACCGGCGACAAGTTCGACCGCAAGGTGACCGTGGGCTACATCTATATGCTGAAGCTCCACCACCTCGTCGACGACAAGATCCACGCGCGTTCGATCGGCCCCTACAGCCTCGTCACCCAGCAGCCGCTGGGCGGTAAGGCGCAGTTCGGTGGCCAGCGCTTCGGTGAAATGGAGGTCTGGGCGCTCCAGGCCTATGGCGCGGCGTATACGCTCCAGGAAATGCTGACGGTGAAGTCGGACGACGTGATCGGCCGCACCAAGGTCTACGAAGCGATCGTCAAGGGCGACGACACCTTCGAGGCCGGCATTCCCGAAAGCTTCAACGTGCTCGTCAAGGAAATGCGCTCGCTGGGCCTCAACGTCGAGCTTTCGTCCTATGCGGACGAAGACGATGACGAAGGTCCCGAAGCCCTTCCCGAAGCCGCCGAATAAGATTTTTCCTCACCCCTCTCGCGCCAAGCGAGAGGGGAAGATGGAGCAGACATATGAACCAGCTTACCAACTTCATGAACCCGGTCGCGAAGCCCGAAACCTTCGACATGATCAAGATCGGCATCGCGAGCCCCGAGCGTATCCGCTCGTGGTCGTTCGGCGAGATCAAGAAGCCCGAAACGATCAACTACCGCACGTTCAAGCCCGAGCGTGACGGCCTGTTCTGCGCGCGCATCTTTGGCCCGATCAAGGATTATGAATGCCTGTGCGGCAAGTATAAGCGCATGAAATACAAGGGCATCGTCTGCGAGAAGTGCGGTGTCGAAGTCACGGTGACCAAGGTTCGCCGCGAGCGCATGGGCCATATCGAACTCGCCGCGCCCGTCGCGCACATCTGGTTCCTGAAGTCGCTGCCGTCGCGCATCGGCCTGCTGCTCGACATGCAGCTGAAGCAGCTCGAGCGCGTCCTTTATTTCGAAGCCTATATCGTCCTCGAGCCCGGCCTGACCCCGCTCGAAAAGTTCCAGCTGCTGACCGAAGACGAACTGCTCGACGCGCAGGACGAATATGGCGAAGACGCGTTCAGCGCCGGCATCGGCGCCGAGGCGATCCGCGTGCTCCTCGAGAATCTCGATCTCGAACAGGAACGCGTCGACCTGATGGAAGAGCTCGCGACGACCAAGTCGGAGCTCAAGCCCAAGAAGATCATCAAGCGCCTGAAGGTCGTCGAGAGCTTCATCGAATCGGGCAACCGCCCCGAATGGATGATCCTCGAAGTCGTGCCGGTCATCCCGCCCGAACTGCGCCCGCTGGTGCCGCTCGACGGCGGCCGCTTCGCGACGTCGGATCTCAACGACCTCTATCGCCGCGTGATCAACCGCAACAACCGCCTGAAGCGGCTGATGGAGCTGCGCGCGCCGGACATCATCGTCCGCAACGAAAAGCGCATGCTGCAGGAAGCCGTCGACGCGCTGTTCGACAACGGCCGCCGCGGCCGCACGATCACGGGTGCGAACAAGCGTCCGCTCAAGTCGCTTTCGGACATGCTCAAGGGCAAGCAGGGCCGCTTCCGTCAGAACCTGCTCGGCAAGCGCGTCGACTATTCGGGCCGTTCGGTCATCGTAACCGGCCCCGAGCTCAAGCTGCACCAGTGCGGCCTGCCGAAGAAGATGGCGCTCGAACTGTTCAAGCCGTTCATCTACGCGCGCCTCGATGCCAAGGGTCTGTCGATGACCCTGAAGCAGGCGAAGAAGTGGGTCGAAAAGGAACGCAAGGAAGTCTGGGACATCCTCGACGAAGTCATTCGCGAGCACCCGGTCCTCCTGAACCGCGCCCCGACGCTCCACCGCCTCGGCATCCAGGCGTTCGAGCCCGTGCTGATCGAAGGCAAGGCGATCCAGCTTCACCCGCTGGTCTGCGCCGCGTTCAACGCCGACTTCGACGGGGACCAGATGGCGGTCCACGTTCCGCTGAGCCTCGAAGCCCAGCTCGAAGCGCGCGTGCTGATGATGTCGACCAACAACATCCTCAGCCCCGCGAACGGCAAGCCGATCATCGTTCCGTCGCAGGACATGGTTCTCGGTCTCTATTACCTCTCGCTGGAGCGCGAAGGCGAGCCGGGCGAGGGCATGCTGCTCGCCGACATGGCCGAAGTGCATCAGGCGCTGTTCACCGGCGCGGTGACGCTGCACACCAAGGTGGTGAGCCGCGTTCCGCAGACCGACGAGCAGGGCAACGAGTATCTGAAGCGGTTCGAGACCACGCCGGGCCGCATGCTGATCGGCGAATGCCTGCCGAAGTCGCACACCGTGCCCTTCGACGTCGTCAACCGCCTTCTCACCAAGAAGGAAATCGGCGACGTGATTGACCAGGTCTATCGCCACACCGGCCAGAAAGAGACGGTGCTGTTCGCCGACGCCATCATGGCGCTGGGCTTCCGCAACGCGTTCAAGGCGGGGATCTCGTTCGGCAAGGACGACATGATCATCCCGGCGTCGAAGGAAGGCATGGTCGACGAGACCCGCGCCCTCGTGAAGGATTTCGAGCAGCAGTATCAGGACGGCCTGATCACGCAGCAGGAAAAGTACAATAAGGCCATTGATGCCTGGTCGCAGTGCGGCGACAAGGTCGCGAACGCGATGATGGACGAAATCCGCGCGACGCCGAAGCTCGACGACGGCCGCCTCGCCCCGATTAACTCCATCTATATGATGGCGCACTCGGGTGCTCGCGGTTCGCAGGCCCAGATGAAGCAGCTCGCGGGCATGCGCGGCCTGATGGCCAAGCCGTCGGGCGAGATCATCGAAACGCCGATCATCTCGAACTTCAAGGAAGGCCTCACCGTTCTCGAGTATTTCAACTCGACCCACGGTGCGCGTAAGGGTCTCGCCGATACGGCGCTCAAGACGGCGAACTCGGGTTATCTGACCCGCCGTCTGGTCGACGTGTCGCAGGACTGTGTCGTGATCGAGGAAGATTGCGGCACCGAACGCGGCATGGAAATGCGTGCGATCATCCAGGGCGGTTCGACGATCGCCTCGCTCGGCGAGCGCATCCTCGGCCGCACGACGCTCGAAGACGTCGTCGACAAGGACGGCAATGTCATCGCGCCGGTGGGCACGTTGCTCGACGAAGCGACGACGCAGCGGATCGAGGACGCCGAAGTCCAGTCGGTCAAGATCCGCTCGCCGCTGGTCTGCGAAGCGACGCTGGGCGTCTGCGGCAAATGCTATGGCCGCGACCTTGCCCGCGGTACGCCGGTCAACATCGGCGAAGCCGTCGGCGTCATCGCCGCGCAGTCGATCGGTGAGCCGGGCACCCAGCTGACGATGCGGACCTTCCACATCGGCGGTGCGGCGCAGGTCAACGAGCAGTCGAACGCCGAAGCGATTTCGGACGGCACGATCGAATATCGTGACATGGCGACGATCGTCGACCAGCGCGGCCGCCGTCTGGCTCTGTCGCGTTCGGGCGAAATCGCGATCATCGACAGCGAAGGCCGCGAGCGCGCGACGCACAAGCTGCCCTATGGTGCGCAGATCATGCACAAGGACGGCGAGAAGGTGAAGAAGGGCGACCGGATTGCCGAATGGGATCCGTTCACAATGCCGCTGATCACCGAAAAGCAGGGCGTCGTGAAGTATCAGGATCTGGCCGACGGCAAGACGCTGGTCGAACAGGTCGACGAAGCGACGGGCATCGCCCAGCGCGTCGTGATCGAATATCGCTCGGCGGGCCGCGCCAAGAAGGAAGACCTTCAGCCGCGCCTGACGCTGCTCGACGACCAGTCGGGCGAAGCCGCGCGCTACCTGCTCGCGGTCGGCACCATGCTGTCGGTCGAGGACGGTCAGGAAGTGCAGGCGGGCGACGTTCTGGCGCGTGTCAGCCGCGAAGCGTCGAAGACGCGCGACATCACCGGCGGTCTGCCGCGGGTTGCCGAGCTGTTCGAAGCGCGCATTCCGAAGGACAACAGCGTTATCGCGAAGATCAGCGGCCGCATTGAATTCGTCAAGGATTACAAGGCGAAGCGCAAGATCGCGATCGTTCCGGAAGAAGGCGATCCGATCGAGTATCTGATCCCCAAGTCGAAGGTCCTCGAAGTGCAGGAAGGCGACCAGGTCAAGCGCGGCGACGCGCTGATCAGCGGTTCGCCCAATCCGCACGACATCCTCGACGTCATGGGTGTCGAGGCGCTGGCCGAATATCTCGTCGCGGAAATCCAGGAAGTCTATCGACTGCAGGGCGTGAAGATCAACGACAAGCACATCGAGGTGATCGTTCGCCAGATGCTGCAGAAGGTCGAGATCACGTCGGGCGGCGACACGACGCTGCTGCCGGGCGAACAGCTCGATTACCTCGAGATGATGGAATATAACGCCAAGCTGCCGAAGAATGGTGTTCCCGCAGAGGGCCGTCCGGTCCTCCTCGGCATCACCAAGGCGTCGCTGCAGACCCGCAGCTTCGTTTCGGCGGCGTCCTTCCAGGAGACGACCCGCGTTCTCACCGAGGCTTCGGTGCAGGGCAAGATCGACTCGCTGCAGGGCCTCAAGGAAAATGTCATCGTCGGCCGCCTCATCCCGGCGGGTACCGGCGCTGCCATGAACCGCGTCCGCGTGACGGCTTCGTCGAAGGATGCCGCGCTTCGCGCCGCGATGCGCGCCGCGAATCAGGAGCATCTGATCGCGCCGGCGACCGCCGCCGAAGAGCATGAAGCCGAACTGGCGCAGGGCCCCGAAGCGGCGCTCGGCGACGATCCGCTCGGCAAGGTGCAGGGCGAGGACTTCACGTCGGATGACGTGATGGTCGAAGAGCGTCCCGAAGGCGAAAGCGAGGAATAAGCTTCCTCGCGGCTTTGGCCGACAGAAATAAGCCCCGCCGGAGCGATCCGGCGGGGCTTTTCTTTGGCGGGTTGGGGAGCGGATGACCAGATCCTCCCTGCGGCGAAGCCGTGGGGAGGGGGACCGCCGCGAAGCGGTGGTGGAGGGGCGGCAACGTCGCCCATAGCCCCTCCGTCAGCGGCAACACCGCTGCCACCTCCCCATGGCTTCGCCACAGGGAGGATCGAATGCCGTTGCCGACCGCGCAACCACCCCACCCTCCACTCCTTTGCCGATTGCCTGTCCCCGCCCCCCGCTCTAGACCTCGGTAAAGGCTTTCGAACGGAGGACAGCGGGTGAGCGACGGCAGCACGGCGAGCGAAATCTATATCGGGCTTGGCGGCGGCGGGGCGGCCGATGGACCGCGCCAGTCGCTGGTGCTGAAACGCGCGAATCGCCACGGGCTGATCGCCGGCGCGACCGGCACCGGCAAGACGGTGACGCTGCAGGGACTCGCCGAAGGTTTCTCGGCGGTCGGCGTCCCGGTGTTCGTCGCCGATGTGAAGGGCGACCTCGCCGGCATGGCGATGGCGGGCAGCCCGACGGCAAAGGTCCATGAGCCTTTTTCGAAACGCGCCGCCGAAATCGGCGATACCGACTGGGCCTATCGCGACAATCCGGTGATCTTCTGGGATCTGTTCGGCGAACAGGGGCACCCGATCCGCACCACCATCTCCGAAATGGGGCCGCTGCTGCTCGCGCGGCTGATGGGGCTCAACGAAGTGCAGGAAGGCGTGCTCGCGATCGCGTTCAGGGTCGCCGACGAACAGAATCTGCTGCTGCTCGACCTAGGCGATTTACAGGCGATGCTGGCGTGGTGCGCCGAGAATGCCGACGAACTGACGACCAAATATGGCAATGTGTCGAAGGCGACCGTCGGCACGATCCAGCGGCAATTGCTCACGCTCGAAAGCCAGGGCGGCGACCATTTCTTTGGTGAGCCCGCGCTCGACATTCAGGACATGATCCGCTGCGACGATAATGGCCGAGGTTATGTCAACATCCTTGCCGCCGACAAGTTGATGGCGAGCCCGAAGCTGTATGCGACCTTCCTGCTCTGGCTCTTGTCGGAGATGTTCGAGACGCTTTCCGAGGTCGGCGACCCCGACAAGCCCAAGCTCGTCTTCTTCTTCGACGAAGCGCATCTGCTGTTCGACGACGCGCCGCCCGCGCTGACCGAAAAGATCGAGCAGGTCGTGCGGCTGATCCGCTCGAAGGGTGTCGGCGTCTATTTCGTCACGCAGAATCCGATCGACGTGCCCGAAGAGGTCGCGGGCCAACTCGGCAACCGCGTCCAGCATGCGCTCCGCGCCTTCACCCCGCGCGACCAGAAGGCGGTGAAGGCGGCCGCCGAAACCTTCCGCCCCAATCCCAAGGTCGACGTCGCGCGCGAGATCACCGAACTGAAGGTCGGCGAGGCGCTCGTCTCGCTGCTGATGGCTGACGGCGCCCCGTCGCCGGTCGAGCGCACGCTGATCAAGCCGCCCTGCTCGCGCGCCGGGCCTCTGGAGGCCAAGGAACGCGCGATTATCCAGTCGGTCTCGCCGGTTGAAGGCAAATATGACACGGCGGTGGACCGCGAAAGCGCCGAGGAACTGCTCGCCGCCAAGGCCGAGCAGGCGCAGGCGGCCGCCGTCGAAGCGAAAGCGCAGGTCGAGGCCGACAAGCAGGCCGCGATCGCCGCGAAGGAAGAGGCGAAGCGCAAGGCGGCCGAGGAGCGCGAGCGCATCCGGCTCGAAAAGGCCGCAGCGCGCGAGGCGTCCAAACCCTCGATGGCCGAAAAGATGATGCAGTCCGCGGCGCGATCGGCGGCGACGAGCCTCGGCCGGCAGGTTGCGGGCAAGTTCGGCGGCCAGCTGATGCGCGGCATTTTGGGCAGCCTGTTCAAATGAACGATGCTCCGGCGATGGAGGCGAGCCTCGTCGCCGTCGCCGACGCCGGTATCGACATCCGCCACGCGCTGTTCGACCGTTTCTTCGCCGCCTTTCCCGATCGCCGCGCGAGCTTCATGATCGTCGACGCCTCGTCGCGGCGGATGACCGACGAGACCTTGCAGATGATGCTGGGGCTGGCGAAGGGCGAGGGGTGGGTCTGGCCGCTCGTTGCCGAACTCGTCTTCACCCACCGCGCCTATGGGGCACTGCCGATCGCCGAATATGACGCTTTCATCGACATGACGGTCGAGGAACTGGGCGCCGCGGCGAGCGCGGCATGGAGCGCCGCTGCTGCCGCCGCGTGGCAGCGCCAGGCCGAGGCGCTGAAGGCGATGATTCGCCAGGCGCGCGCCGAATGGGAAAGCGCGATGCCGGTGGGGACGCCGCAGCCAGCCGGCTGACCAACCGCGGCGGACTTTCCCTACTTCGCTTTCAGCCAGTCCGCGGTTTCGCGCTTGATGCGCGGGCGGCTGATGCTGCGTTCCTTCAGGCTCGCGAGCACCTTGTCATAGGGCTTGCGCACATCGGCGGGCAGCGGCGCCGCGATCGCTTCGAGCTTCCCGATCATCGCGGGGTCGTTCGACGATCCGGCGAGCCCCGCGAGGAAGCGCGCGCGCGCCGAGGCGTCGATCAGCCGGTCGACCGCCGCCTGATTGGCCTCCGCGAAATCGACCGCCATTTCGGCATGATTCGCCGCGACCGCGCCGATGATCGAGGCGCTGACCGTCTTGCCGGGTTCGTCGGTGAGCGCGAGCGCGAGCGCGCGCTTGGCGAGCGCCTCGTCCTTCGCCGAGCCGAGCAGCGCATAGAAAGTGCTGCGTTCGACCGCCGACTTCGATGCCTTGGCGAGTCCGCGCAGCTTGTTCCATTCGGCTTCGCCAGCGTTCGCCGCGACGATGCCGAGCCAGCGCGCCTTCAGCGGGCCGTCGAGTGCGGCGGGATCGCGGTCGAGCAGTGCGAAGCGCCGCCGCGCTTCGGCGAGCACCTTGGCATCGCCCAGCGTCCCGAGCGCGCCGAGCGATTCGGAGCGCAAGATGCTGTCGAGCGCGGGCTCGCCGGCGCGCGGGTCGAAGCCGAGCCGCGCCATCGCCGGGCCGAGCGCCGCGGTGCCGCGCGCCGCAAGCTGCTTCTGCATCGCCGGTTCGCCGTCGAACAGCTTGTAGAGCGCCGCGTAACGCCCGGCGGCGTCGCCGAGCAGCTTCTGGTTCGCATCGTGTGGCACCGCCGTCAGCAGGTCGAGCGCCGGGCCCATCGGCTGATAACCGGCATAGGCGAGCGCGAAATTGTCGCCGAGCAGCCCGAGCTGGTCGATCGGGGCCAGGCTGGCATAGTCGCCGCGCAGCGCCGCGAGCGCGGCGGGCGAATAAAGCGTGCGGTAATAGCCCGCCTGACCGGCATTGATCAGCACCGCGCCGCAGCCGGGCAGGGTCAGCGTGCCCGTCCCGGCCGAAATCACCTGTCGCGCGACCGCGCCGGTGCCGGCGCGCGCGAGGACGGGCACTTTCCAGCGGCGGCCCTCGGCTTCAATCGCGTCCTTGCGGTCGCGCGAAAATTCGCTCTGCGCCAGCTCGACAATTGTTTTGCCGCCGGCGCAGGTCACGCCGCCGACGCGCAACAGCGGAATGCCCGGCTGGTTCGTGAAGTCATGCGCGATCGCGGTCAGCCCCTCGGCGCCCGCCGCCTCGACCGCGTTCCACAGGTCGTCGGTGCGTGTGTTCGCATATTTGTGCTTTTCCATATAGGCGCGCAGGCCCTGCCGCCACACATCCTCGCCGGCGTAGGATTCGAGCATGGTGATCACCGCCTCGCCCTTCTGATAGGTGATCGCATCGAACGCCTGGTTGGTGTCCTCGACGGTGCGGATCGTCTGGACGATCGGATGGGTGGTCGCAAAGGCGTCGAGCCCCATTGCGCGCTCGCGGCCGTCGACGCGGTCGAGCAAGGGCTGCCAGTCGGGATGGAAATGGTCGCTCGCCTTGGTTTCCATCCAGCTCGCGAACCCCTCGTTGAGCCAGAGGTCGTCCCACCACGCCATAGTGACGAGGTCGCCGAACCATTGGTGCGCGACCTCGTGCGCCTGGACCGAATAGATCGCCTGCCGCGTCGCGTCGCTCGTGATCCGGGAGTCGTCGAGCAGGATGCGTTCGAAGGTGAAGATCGCGCCCCAATTTTCCATCGCGCCGAAAAATTGCGACTGGCCGGGCCCCGCGACATTGTCGAGCTTGGGCAGCGGATAGGGCTGGCCGAAATAGTCGCTGTAATAGCCGAGCAGCGGGCCGAGGCTGTCGAGCGCGAAGCGCGCCTGCTCGCCCGACCCCTTGGGCGACACGATGCCGACCTCGGCGCCGCTCTCGCTCTTCGCCGCGAGCCGCTCGAAATTCCCGGTCGCGAAGAAGAGGAGATAGGACGACATTTTGGGCGAGATCTGGAAGGTAACCTTCTTCTTGCCGTCCGCGACTGGCGTTTCGCTGGTTGCGGGCATGTTGCTCACCGCAAGATCGCCCGCGGGGACGGTTGCCGAGAGGCTGAAGGTCGCCTTGTAGCTCGGCTCGTCGAAGCTCGGGACGAAGCGCCGCGCGTCAGGGGCCTCGAACTGGGTGAACAGCCCGCGCACCTCGTCGCCGCTGACCTTGTCGGGATAATCGAGCGCAAAAAGCCCGTTCGCCTGCGTGTTGATCGTGCCGGTGTAGCGGGTGGCGAGGCGGTATTTGCCCGGCGCGAGCGGCGCGGGCGCGGTGAAACTCACCGTCTGCGCGGCGGCGTCGGTCGCCGCGGTCAGCGGAATCGCCTTGCCGTCGGCCCCGGTGAGGCTGGCGCCCGCGAAGTCGAGGTCGAGCGCGTTCAGCGTCAGCACCGCCGAGGGTTCGTATAATATGATGTCGATGCCCGCCTCGCCGGTGAAGCGAAGCGCCTGCGCGTCGGGGGCGACGCTGATGTCATAATGCACCGGCCGCGCGATCCGCGGCAGCTGGCTCGGGACGCTGGCATCGAGCGGGGCGCCGGCGGGCGCAGGCGCCGCTGCGACGGGCGCGGCCGGAGCGATCCCCGGTTGAGCGGCGCACGCCGCAAGGCTCAGCGATGAGACGGCGGCGAACAGGATATGACGTGCAGTTGTTTTCATGATGAAATCCCCGGTTATTTCGTGTTCCGCTACGCCTGCGCAGGCTTCGCGCGGGTGCCGCTTCGACGGGCGGTCATAGCCTATCGACAGACGACGCGATTCGCGGCAGCTTGGTTGCATGACAAAACCTATATTGCCCGGAGAGGTAGCCGCCGCCGTCGTCGACCCCGTCGCCTATGGCAATTGGGATCCGCTGCACGAACAGCTCGCCTGGGCGCGGGCGAATGCGCCGCTCGCCGTCGCCGAAAATCCCGAGCTCGATCCCTTCTGGCTCGTGACGCGGCATGCCGACATCATGGCGATCAGCCGCGATCCGCAGCGCTTCGCCAACGGCCTGCGCCCCACGGTGCTCACCAACCGCGACGGTGAGGCGATCGCGCGCGCCGCAACGCCGAACAATGACGGGCACCTCATCCGCTCTTTGGTGCAGATGGACGCCCCCGATCATATGAAATACCGGCTGCTCACCCAGAGCTGGTTCATGCCCAAGAATCTGAAGATCGTCGAAGACCGGATCCGCCATCATGCGCGCAGCGCGGTCGAACATATGCTCGCGATGGACGGGACATGCGATTTCGCGCGCGACGTCGCGGCGCATTATCCGCTGCGCGTGATCATGGACATATTGGGGGTGCCGCCCGAGGACGAACCGCGCATGCTGATGCTGACGCAGCAATTGTTCGGGTCGACCGACCCCGAGCTCAACCGCAGCCGCGAGGCGATCACCAGCGCCGAACAAGCGATCGCGATGCTCAATTATGTCATCGCCGATTTCGAACAATATTTCGGCGCGCTGACCGCCGACCGCCGCGCCAGCCCGCGCGAGGACATCGCGACGGTGATCGCCAATGCCATGGTCGGCGGCGAGCCGATTCCCGATCGCGAGCTTGCCGGTTACTATATGATCATCGCGACCGCGGGCCACGACACGACGAGCGCCTCCTCCGCCGGCGCGATCATGGAACTGGCGAAGAACCCCGAGCTGTTCGCTCGTTTCCGCGATGCGGAGAGCGACAAGGCGGGGCTGATCGAGGAGGCGATTCGCTGGACGACGCCGGTCCAGCATTTCATGCGCAGCGCGCGCGAAGACGTCGAAATCGGCGGCCAGACGATTCGGGAAGGCGACTGGCTGATGCTGAACTATGTGTCGGCCAACCGCGACGAGGATGTGTTCGGCGATCCCTTCGCCTTCGACCCCGATCGGGAGAAGAATCAGCAGATCGCCTTCGGCTTCGGCGCGCATGTCTGCCTCGGCCAGCATCTCGCGCGCATGGAAATGCGGATATTGATGGAAGAGCTGCTGCCGCGTCTCAAAAGCCTCGAACTCGCGGGCGAACCCGCGCGCGTCGAATCGGTGTTCGTCGGCGGGCTGAAGCGTCTGCCGATCCGCTTCGCGCTCGCTTAGGGTCGGCACGTCGCAAGCTTCTTTTCCGGCGATGGAACAATCGCTTCCCGGCTGCGTTTACGGGCAGCTAGAGGAGTATATGATGAAAAGATTGAAAAAGGGCGCGATTGCTATCGCCGCAGCGTCCATGGTGCTTGCGCCGGTGGCGGCTTCGGCTGCACCCGCAATCGATGGGGCCCGCGCGACTTCGGCCGTTCGCGGCGGCAATAATCTCGAAGGCGGAAGCTGGGTCGCGATCGTCCTGGGTCTCGCCATCATCGCCGGCGGCATCTGGCTGGTGGTCGATGACGACAACGACGATCCGGTTAGCCCGTAAAAATCTTCGCGCGAAGGCGCCCGTCTCCACGAAACGGAGCGGGCGCTAGCTTTTCTCGCCCGGAAAGAAGCGGGCCACGACTTCGCTCGCGAGCCGCGCGGGACGGAGCGTTTCGGCGTCGATGCAGCACCAGCTCGACTTGACCTCGGCAAGCACGTCCTCGCCGCGCTTGATGATCGTCTCGTAAAAGGCGCGCGCGCCCTGAACCTTTTCGAGGATCACCGTCGCAATGACCTGATCATCGAGGAAAGCGGGGCGGCGGTAGGTGATCTCGTGCTTCAGCGCGACCCACAGATGCGCCGCGACCGCTTCGGGCGGCGCGATATGGCGCCAGTGCGCGAGCACCGCTTCCTGTACCCAGCTCAGATAATGGGCGTTGTTCACATGCCCCATGAAGTCGATGACGTCGGGTCCGACTTTGATGTCATGGTCGTGGGGCAGGGCAGCAGAACTCATATCGTTGACACTAGTGTCAATATATTGTGACGGAAAGATGAATCTTCATCCCCGCCCGCGATAGGGGGCAACGCCCTGGTCAGGAAGCCACAGCCCTTCGGGCGGCGGACCCGATTGCCAAAAGACGTCGATCGGAATCCCGCCGCGCGGATACCAGTAACCGCCGATGCGCAGCCAGCGGGGCTGCATCTCGTCGAACAGGCGGCGGCCGATACCGACGGTGCAATCCTCGTGAAAGCCCGCATGATTGCGGAACGAGCCGAGGAAGAGCTTGAGGCTTTTCGATTCGACGATCGTTTCGCCGGGGGCGTAATCGATGACGAGATGCGCGAAATCGGGCTGGCCCGTCACGGGGCAGAGCGACGTGAATTCGGGCGCGGCGAAGCGGACGAGATAAAGCTCTCCGGCGCGCGGATTGGGCACATAGTCGAGGACGGCCGCTTCGGGTGAGGCAGGCAGTTCGCTCGATTGGCCGAGATGTTTGGGCATGAGCGGGGTAGGGGTGGAATCGGTCATGGAAAGGCTCTAGTGCGCAGCGCGGCCGATGTCATCCGGGCCGGTGCCCGGAAATCGACCGCTGCAGGGTTCAGCGCCAATTCAGCGGCGCGGGCGACATATGGGTAGCGTGGGATCGCGGACAAGATGACGGTGCGTAACTTCGGGCGACAACAGGCGGCGGCGTTTGTGCTGGCGGCGGCAACGTTGGCTGCGGGCGGTCCTGTGGCCGCGCAGGACACGACGACGTCGTCCCCCCCGATCGATTTCCGCCTGCCGCCGCCCACCGACGACGGCCGCGCGCCGGGCGTGCAGGGGCCGTCGGACAATGGCTTGCCGCCGGTGGCGCCGGGCGAGCGGCGGGGTCAGCCGATACCCACGCCGACTCCCGCACCGACATCGCCCCGGCCCGTTGCGCCGCCGCGCGTGACGCCGACGCGGCCGGATACGGCGACCCCCGCCCCGGCTCCCGCGCGGCGCGAGACCCCCGCAACCGCGACGCCGCGTCCGGCCCAGCCCGAAGCGGCGGCGCCCGCCACGACCACCGATACCCCCCCATTGCCGCCCCTCGATACGGTCGCGTCGCCGCCGCCCGCGACCGTGGATGCGGCGCCGGCAACCGCCGACGAAACGCCTGCCGCCGCCACGCCGGCCGATACGCCCTCGGGCACGCCGATTTGGGCCTGGGCGCTCGCTGTTCTGGCGGCGGCGGGTGCCGCTTTCTGGTATTGGCGTCGCCGCACCGCGCTGGCCGGTCCGGCGGTCGACGAGGTCGATGAAGCCCCGCGCCCGGCCACCCGCGCGGCCGCCCCGCCGCCCAAACCCGCCGCTCCGCCGGTTCCGCGTCCGGCGCCCGTTCCGTCACCGGCACCGGCACCGGCACCGCAACCCGAGGCGGCGTCCGCCCATCCGCTCGTCACGCGCGCCGCAGGCGAAAAGCGCGCCGTGGTCGGCATGGCGCTCGACATCCGTAGCATCCGGTTCGCGCCCGATCATGTGGCGGTCGGTTTCGCGCTCAACCTGCTCAACCAGGGGACGGTGCCGGCGACCGGACTGATGGTGCGCATCGCGCTCAATCAGGGCTCGGCGATGACCGAGCCGGTGCTCAGCCGCTTCTTCGACGGCGCGGGGGGCAGCGTGCTGCGCGACGACATCGCGCTGGCGGTCGGCGCGGGCGAGGAATTGTCGACCGAAGTGATGCTGCCGCGCTCCGCGATCGAGCCGCTGATCATCGGCGGCAAACCAATGATCGTCCCGGTCATCGCGTTCGACGTCACCTATCACTGGGACGGCGAGGGTGAGGCGTTCGGTCAGAATGCGGGCAGCTTCGTCATCGGCCGCGAACAGGGCGCGAGCGGTAGTGAAAAGCTCGCGCCATTGCCGCTCGACCGGCCCTCCTATGCCGTCGACCGGCCCGGCGCGCGCGCGACCGCGATCCGGCGCAGCCAATAGTCCGGCTCAAAACGGCACTGGTTTTCTGTTGCGGTGCAGCATCGACTGCGGCAGGACGGACCCCGCTTGAAAAAGCACAGGTGGGGGCATAGGCTGACTATCCCCGGAAAGAAGCCACAGCAGGATGGCCGGGCGAGGGACAGGCAAACAAGGTTCCCGACCGGTCGTAACAGGAGCATGACATGGACGCCTTGGTCTCAACCGACTGGCTGGAACGCGAACTGGGGGCATCGGACCTGCGGGTCGTCGATGCGACGAAATTTCTGGGAACCGATCGCGATGCCCGCGCCGAATATGAGGCGGGCCACATCCCGGGCGCGGTGTTCATGGACCTTGCCGAGTTGACCGATGCCTCGAACGCGGTCGAAAATATGGCCCCGACGGCCGAAAAATTCGCGAGCCGCATGCAGTCGCTCGGGCTCGGCGACGGCAGCCGTATCGTGCTTTACGACGACAGCCCGCTGAAGAGCGCGGCACGCGCCTGGTGGCTTTTGAAGCTGTTTGGTGCGCACGACGTCGCGCTTCTCGACGGCGGCCTCGCCAAGTGGAAGGCGGAGGGCCGCGCGCTCGAAATGGGCAAGCAGACGTTGCGCCACCGCCACTTCACCGTGTGGCGCGACGCGAAGGCGGTGCGCACCAGGGAACAGATGATCGCGAATGTCGACAGCGGTGCCGAGCAGGTGGTCGACGCCCGCCCGGCCGCAC
The DNA here is from genome assembly GCF_035686825.1 of Sphingopyxis sp. Lineage (GTDB taxonomy): Bacteria > Pseudomonadota > Alphaproteobacteria > Sphingomonadales > Sphingomonadaceae > Sphingopyxis. Next base: position 694,829 of record NZ_DASRYZ010000002.1, read on the forward strand.
GCTTTACCGGCGAGGAACGCGATCCGCGGCCCGGCCTTGCGCCGGGCCACATCCCGAACTCGCGCAGCCTGCCGCACGGCGAGCTGTTCAACGCCGACGGCACGTGGAAGCGCGGCGACGAGCTGAAGGCAGCGTTCGACGCCGCCGGGGTCGATCTCGACAAACCGCTTGTCACCACCTGCGGCAGCGGCATGACCGCGACCGTCGTCGCCTTTGGCGCGCATCTGCTCGGCAAGGACGATGTCGCGGTCTATGACGGCAGCTGGCTCGAATGGGGCGCCGATCCCGCGACGCCGAAGGCGACGGGCGGCGCCTGAAGGCGGGCAGGGTGAACCTCCTCCTCGTGTCAGGGTGGATTTTGGCCGGTGCTCCGCTAACAAGGCGGCGATGAGCAACAGCGACGATGACAGCCTCCGCCCTGCGACAAAACTCGTGCAGGGCGGACGGCGCCCCGAGTGGACCGGCGACCCGCGGCTCGGCGGCGGGATCGTCAATCCGCCGGTCTGGCGTGCCTCGACGATCCTTTACGACAATATCGCCGACCTCAAGGCGCGCGGCCATGCGACGCACGACAAGCTTTATTACGGCCGGCGCGGGACGCCGACGGTGTGGGCGCTTGCCGACGCGTTGACCGGGATGGAGACGGGCGCGGAAGGGACCCTGCTTTATCCGTCCGGGGTCGCCGCCAATTCGGCAGGACTGCTCGCGCTGCTCTCGCCGGGCGATCACCTGCTGATGGTCGACAGCGCCTATGAACCGACGCGTGCCTTCTGTAACGGGATGCTCGCGCGCCTCGGCGTCGAGACGACCTATTATGATCCGCTTGTCGGGGCGGGGATCGCCGGCCTCATCCGGCCCGAAACCCGGCTGATCTTCCTCGAATCGCCGGGCAGCCTGACCTTCGAGGTGCAGGATATTCCGGCGATCACGCGAATCGCGCGCGCACGCGGCGTGCTGACAATGCTCGACAACACCTGGGCGACGCCCTTGCTGTTTCCCGCGCTCGCGCACGGCATCGACGTGACGATGATGAGCCTCACCAAATATGTCGGCGGGCATTCGGACGCGATGATGGGCTCGCTGACCGCGACGCGCGCGGTGTGGCCGAAGCTGCGCAGCGCCGCCTACCAGCTCGGCCAGTCGGTTTCGCCCGACGATTGCGCGCTGATGCTCCGCGGGCTGCGCACGCTCGAGGTACGGATACAGCGGCAGGGCGAAAATGGCCTCGCGGTCGCGAACTGGCTGGCGGACCGCGCCGAGGTCGGCCGCGTGCTGCACCCCGCGCTGCCGGACGATCCCGGCCACGCGATCTGGGCGCGCGACTTTTCGGGCGCCAGCGGGCTTTTCGGCTTCACGCTAAAGGGCGTGGACGAGGCGGCGCGGACGCGCTTCATTGATTCGCTCGCCCATTTCGGCATCGGTTTCAGTTGGGGCGGCTATGAAAGCCTTGTCGTGCCGAGCGATCCGCAGACGATTCGCACCGCCACCCGCTGGACCGACCCCGACCCGCTCGTCCGGCTGTCGATCGGGCTCGAGGACCCGGCCGATCTGATCGCCGACCTCGAACGCGGCTTTGCCGCGATGCGGGGTTGAGCCCCGTGGACGGTCTGTCCGAAGCTACCGTCCGCGCGGTCGACACGCTGAAGGCGATCGGCATCGACGTCGGCTCGTACCGGCTGTCGCTCTATGGCCTGTTTTCGACGGTCATCGTCGCGATCCTCCTCTATATCGCGGTGCGGGTCGTGCTGCGCTCGACCAAATGGCTGCTTCGCCGCAATACCCAGATCGACGCGACGCAAAGGCTTTTGGCCGAAAAGCTGATCGCGATCGCGCTTTTCGTCTTTGCGATATTGTTCGGCATCGACCTGCTCGGCATCGACCTCACCGCGCTGGCGGTCTTTTCGGGCGCTGCGGGTCTCGCGATCGGCTTCGGGCTCCAGAAAACCGTCGGCAATCTGATCGCCGGAATCATCCTGCTGATGGACCGCTCGATCAAGCCCGGCGACATCGTTGTCGTCGGCGACGGCAGCGCGATGGGCGGCACCAGCCTGCCGGGCGGGATGCCCAACGTCGGGCGCGTCGCCAAGATCGGCGTGCGCGCCGTCAATGTCATTACCCGCGATGGCAAGAAGCATCTGATCCCGAACGAGCTCTTGATGACGCAGGCGGTCGAGAATTGGAGCTTTGCCAGCCCCGAGGTGCGCGTGCGGATGCGCGTTCCGGTCGGCTATGGCTGCGACCTCCGGCTCGCGCAGCGGCTGATGGTCGAGACCGCGAAAGAAAATCCGCGCATCCTGGCCGAACCCGAACCCGTCGTGTGGATCACCGCCTTCGGCGAACGCGCGGTCGAGCATGAGCTGCGCTACTGGATTTCGGACCCCGAGGCGGGGCTCGGCAATATCCAGGGCGAGGTGTTTCTGGGGATCTGGGACCGGTTCAAGGAAGCGGGCATCCGCATTCCTTATCCGCGCACCGACGTGCGGATGGTCGGGGCGCCGGATCAGGACCCGGCGCCCACCGACAAGAATTAGAAGCCGACCTTCTTTGCGCGTTCGATGCATTCGACGATGATGCGCTTCGCCTCGTCGACATCGCCCCAGCCGTTGAGCTTCGCCCATTTGCCGGGTTCGAGGTCCTTATAATGGGTGAAGAAATGCTCGATCTGCTGGAGCACGATCTCGGGCATGTCCTTATAGGTCGCGACCTTGTCGTAATAGGGAAAGGTCTTGTTGACGGGCACGCACAGCAGCTTCTCGTCGCCGCCGGCATCGTCGACCATGTTGAGCACGCCGATCGGGCGGCACTTGACCACCGCGCCCGCGACGATCGGCGAGCGCGCGACGACCAGGGCATCCAGCGGGTCGCCATCCTCGCCCAGCGTGTGCGGGACGAAGCCGTAATTGGCGGGATAGCGCATCGGCGTGTGCAGGAAGCGGTCGACGAACAGCGCGCCCGAGGCCTTGTCGAACTCATATTTCACCGGCTCGCCGCCGATCGGCACTTCGATCAGGACGTTCAGGCTGTCGGGCGGGCTGTCGCCGGCGGGAATCAGGTCGATGCGCATGGGAGAAATCAGTCCTTTGTTTTTGATTCGGGCGCCCCTTAGCCCTTCGCATCGCGCGAAGTCGAGATGCCTGACGCCGCGCGGCGACGACCGGTGTCTCCTCTACGCTCGAAACGAACGGCCGCGGCGGGGTTAAAGCGCCCGCCGCGGCGCCAATAGCCGATCGAACCAGTCGGGGCCACTCCCGCTTTTTTCCCCGCTTTTTTCGAGGTGCGGCCAGCGCAATCCGCCGTGATAGTCGATCTCGACATTCCGATAGCGCCCGCTGCGCTCGACGAGCAGTCGCACCGGCGTCTTGCCGTCGGTCGCTGCCTGCACGGCCGCCTCGATCCGCTCGCGGCTGTAGGCGAGTCCCTCGACCGCGACGATCTTCGTGCCATTGACGATGTCGGCCTTGAAGGCGGGGCCGTCCCACAGGATGCCGGTCGCGACGCCATCCTTGTCTACTGACATTCCCAGCGAATGAGTGAGATCGGCGTTCTTCGCCTGCGTCATGCGGTCGCGATCGAAGACGTTCGGCGTGTTGCGCCAGACGAGGCGATAGCCCGCGCGCTCGATCCCGCCGGTCGGCGCGGGACGCCCGCTCGTCTGCATCCGCTCGCGCAGGAACGTCGCCCAGTCATGAGGATGAACCGCGTTCAGCGCGGTGACGACATCGTCGAAATCATAGACGTCCTGCCCCCAATCGCCTTCGCGTCCGCCGAAAAAGGCGCGCGCGAAATCATCGAGGCTTTTGGCGTTGTTCGTCGCGCCGCGGATCAGCATGTCGGCCTCGAGCCACATCAGCGACCCCTCGTTGTAATAATCCTCGCTCCGCGACCAGCTCGAAAAGGGCTTGGGCTTGCGCGCCGCGATCACCGGGTCGAGCGTCGTGTCCTCGACCGGGCGCCACTCGCGCCCCGGCTGCACGCTGTAATAACCGGCGTTGGTCGCCCATTCGGCGAGCACCATTTCCTTCGACTGCATCCCCGACCGCGCGGCGAGCACGAGGTCCCAGAAGCTCGTCTGCCCTTCATAGACCCAGAGCAGATTGCCCTGCATCGGCGTGCGATAGTCGGGGGTCCACAGCTTGTCCGGCCGGCGATATTTGCCGTTCCAGCTGTGGACGAGTTCGTGCGGGAGCAGCCCGCGCTCGCTGTCATTGTCGTTCCATTTGGTGAAATAGTCGGGGTTGCGGCTGTTTTCGCTGCTGCGGTGATGTTCGAGCCCGATGCCGCCGAGTTCGTCGGTCAGCGCGAGCAGGAATTCATAACGGTCGAAATGGCGCACCCCGAACAAGGCGACCGCCTCGGACACCAGCGCGGCGTGGCGCGCGATATGGTCGGGGCTCGCCTCCAGATATTTCGCCTCGTCGGCGACGACGTTGAGCGTCACCTTGTTGCCCAGATCCCATTTGCGGAAATATTTGCCGGCGAACATTGGGCTGTCGACGAGCACTTCGTAATTGGTGGGCGCGAAGCTGTAGCGGTTGCCCGACACCTTGAGCCCGTCGAGCGCCGCCGCGCCGGTCCAGCCTTCGGGCAGCGTCACGTCGAGCTGCACCGGAATATTCCGGGTGAAATAGCCCGCGGGATAGAGGCTCACCTGTTCCCATTGCAGGTTCATCATCGCCGGGGTGACGACGACACGGCCCTCGCTTGTGCGCGTCGGCGACAGGAAGTCGAAGGCGACCTCGATGCTCGTCGTGCCCGCGGGCACATCGATGTCAAAGGCATAGACGTCGGTCGGCTGGCGCGTCCAGACGAGCGGCTTGCCGCCCGCGCTGGCCTTGAACCCGGCCATTTCGGCGATCGCGCCGCGCGGTGCGTGCTTGCCGGGCAGCCATTCGGGATAGAGCAGGGTGAATTTGCCGGCCTTGGCGACGGGGATCGTCTGGCGGACGTGGAAGATGCCGCGCGCCACGTCGGTCGCATCGACGCGAAGCTGCATCGTCCCCGGATAGGGCTTGTCGGCGGGTAGCGGGATGGTCAGCGGCTGGACGACCGGCTGGGGGCGGCTGACCGCTTCCTGTGCATGGATGGGGGGAAAGGCGACGGGAACGGCGATGACGGCCGCTGCGACGAACAGTGCTTTTTTCATGGGGAACGTCTCTGCCGCCAAATAGCGCGCAGGTCCAGCGGGGGCTCTGCAAGCGTGCTTTGCCTTTCGACGAAAAACCATTAGACGCCGCCGCCATGAGCAAGGACAAATCCGCCAAAATCCCGACCCCGCAGGCCGTGCGCGGCACGCAGGACATGCTCGGCGATTTCGCCGACCGTTTCGCTTATGTCGTCGAGACGTTCGAGCGGGTGCGCCGCCTCTATGGCTTCAAGCGGATCGAGGTGCCGGTGATCGAGCCGACCGCGGTGTTCGCGCGCAGTCTTGGCGAGACGACCGACGTCGTCTCGAAGGAAATGTATTCGTTCGAGGATCGCGGCGGCGAGTCGATCACCTTGCGTCCCGAATTCACCGCGGGGATCGCGCGCGCCTATGTCACCAACGGCTGGCAGCAGTTCGCGCCGCTCAAAGTCGCGACGCACGGCCCGCTGTTCCGCTACGAGCGCCCGCAGAAGGGACGTTATCGCCAGTTCCACCAATTGGACGCCGAGGTCCTCGGCAGCGACAGTCCGCTCGCCGATGCCGAATTGCTGGTGTTCGCGGATCAACTGCTCAAGGAGCTCGGGATCGCCGAGGGCGTGACGCTGACGCTCAACACGCTCGGCGATGCGGCGAGCCGCGACGCATGGCGCGCGGCGCTCGTCGAGCATTTCGAAGCGCATCGCGGCGATTTGTCGGAGGACAGCCTCGCGCGGCTCGACAAAAACCCGCTGCGCATCCTCGACAGCAAGGACCTGAAAGACCGCCCGATCGCCGACAGCGCGCCCGACATTGACGCGTTCCTCACCGGTGAGGCGCAGGATTTCTTCGGCGCGGTAACCGCGGGGCTCGACGCCGCGGGGGTCGCTTGGGAGCGCAACGCGCGGCTCGTGCGCGGGCTCGACTATTATCGCCACACCGCGTTCGAATTCGTCACCGACCGCCTCGGCGCGCAAGGCACCGTGCTCGGTGGCGGGCGCTACGACGGGCTGATCGAGAATCTCGGCGGCCCGCCGACCCCGGCGGTCGGCTGGGCGGCTGGGATCGAGCGGCTCGCGATGCTGCTCGCCGACGATGTCATCGACACCCGGCTCGACGCGGTGATCGCGGTCGAGGACGACGGCCAGCTTGCCTTCGCGATGAAGGCGCTCGCCGCGCTGCGCAATGGCGGCTTCGCGGCCGAGATCGTGGCGAGCGGGTCGCCGCGCAAACGCTTCGACAAGGCGGCGAAGATTCCGGCGCACGCGCTGATTTCGGTCGGCGCGCGCGACGGCGCGCTGCACCTCAACATCCGCGGTGACGGCGCACGTGCGAAGGCGGCCGAGGGGCTCGTCCGGGCACTCTGATGACCTCCGTTTCTTCCAAGCAGATCGACGCCATCATCGAGCGGCACGCCGCGCTGCAGGCGCGCATGGCGACGGGCGACATGGCGCCCGCCGATTTCGTCGCGGCGTCGAAGGAGTTCGCCGAGCTCGAACCCGTCGCGAAAGCCGCCGCCGAAGTGACGCGGCTGCGCGGCGAGCTCGTCTCGCTGAACGAAATGCTCGCCGATCCCGAGATGAAGACGATGGCGGCCGAGGAAATCGCCGCGATCGAGGCTGCGCTGCCCGCGGCCGAGCACGACCTCGCGATCAAGCTGCTTCCCAAGGATGTCGCCGACGAACGCGCCGCGATGCTCGAAATCCGTGCGGGCACCGGCGGCGACGAGGCGGCGCTGTTCGCGGGCGATCTGCTGCGCATGTACAGCCGCTTCGCCGATACGCAGGGGTGGAAGGTCGAGGTCATTTCGGCGAACGAGACCGAGGTCGGCGGCTATAAGGAAGTCGTCGCGTCGGTGAGCGGGCAGGGCGTCTTCGCCAAGCTGAAGTTCGAAAGCGGCGTCCACCGCGTCCAGCGCGTTCCCGCGACCGAAAGCCAGGGCCGCATCCATACCAGCGCCGCGACCGTCGCGGTGCTCCCCGAGGCCGAGGAAGTCGACGTCGCGATCAACGACAGCGACCTCAAGATCGATATCTATCGTGCGTCGGGCGCGGGCGGCCAGCACGTCAACACGACCGATTCGGCGATCCGCATCACGCATATCCCGACCGGCCTCGTCGTGATCCAGCAGGACCAGCGCAGCCAGCACAAGAATCGCGCGAAGGCGATGCAGGTGCTGCGCGCGCGGCTCTACGACCTCGAGCGCGAGAAGATCCACAGTGCGGAGGCCTCGGCGCGCAAGTCGATGGTCGGATCGGGCGACCGCTCCGAACGCATCCGCACCTATAATTTCCCGCAGGGACGCGTGACCGACCACCGTATCAACCTGACGCTCCACCGCCTGCCCGAGATCATAGAGGGGCAGATGGACGAGCTGATCGACGCGCTGATCGCCGAGGATCAGGCGCAGCGGCTGGCGGGGCTGGGTGACTGAGGTTGCCGTCGCGCTGCGCGATGCGGCGGCGCGGCTCGCGGCGGTTTCGGATACGCCGCGGCTCGACGCCGAACTTCTGATGGCGCATGCGCTGGGTATTGAGCGGCAGGGACTTCTCCTCGACTTGGCGCGCTATGCCGTGCCCAGCGATTTCGACGCGTTGCTCGCCCGCCGCATGAGGCATGAGCCTGTCGCCTATATCCTCGGCTATCGCGATTTCTGGACGGTGCGGATCGGGGTCGGTCCCGGCGTGCTGATCCCGCGGCCCGACAGCGAGACCTTGATCGAAGCGGCCGTCCAGCATTTCGGCGCGGCGGGCCCGAAACGCATTCTCGATCTGGGGACCGGACCCGGAACGCTCCTTTACGCGGCGCTCAGCGAATGGCCCGCGGCGAGCGGCCTCGGCGTCGATGCCAGCGACATCGCGCTCGACTATGCCAATGAAAATGCGCTGGTGCTGGGGCTGGAAAACCGGACGCACCTGATGCTGGGGAATTGGGCGGAGGAGGTCACGGACCGCTTCGACCTCATCCTCTGCAACCCGCCCTATATCGCCGACAGCGAGGCGCTGATGTCCGATGTCGCCGATCACGAGCCTGTGGGGGCGCTGTTCGCGGGTGCCGACGGCCTCGCCGATTATCGCCGGATCATTCCCGATTTGCCGCGAATACTGGCGCCCGGCGGCGTCGCGATCCTTGAAATCGGGCACACACAACATATCTCGGTGGGTGAGCTCGCCGAAGCCGCGGGATTCAAGGTCGCCTGTAGACAGGATCTGGGCGGCCGCGACAGGGCGCTTTTGCTGACCCGCCCCTGACACCCGCACGAATTCGCTTGGTTTCCGCCGCAAAGCGCGGTAGGGGCGGCTTACAGACCCGGCACGGGTACCTTGATCGGTCCGGCTGGTCTGTTTCCCACTTACGATGCTGGTGCGGGGCCCTGGGGCCCGGCGCAAGCGGTAAAGGGCAAGAACCGCGCATGGCGCGGGCGCGACGCGCAATTGGCGCGATCGGCCAAAAGGGGTTGGCGTAGCTTATTAGCTTATTCGACAGGATGTCTCAGTTGAACATGAACAACCGGCAGAGCGGTCGCCGTCGCGGCCGCAACAACAACAGCAACAATAACAACCGGTCGCAATCGGGCGGTCGCGGCGGGGTCGACCAGGCCAACCGCATCGACAGCCGGGCCCGCGGTAACGGCGCCCAGATGATCGAGAAATATCGCAACCTCGCGCGCGACGCGCAGCTTGCGGGCGACCGGGTCCAGACCGAATATTATCTGCAGTTCGCCGACCATTATTTCCGCGTCGTGAGCGACTTCCGCGCCCGGCAGGAAGAAAAGGCCGCGGCGAACGGACAGGAACGGGGCGCCGATCGCGGCCGCGAGATTCGCGGCGTCGAGGATTTCGACGGCCATGACGATACCGACGGCGATGTCGACACCGACATCGGCCGCGACGATGGCGAAAACGGCGACGACCGCAACGACCGCAACGATCGGGGCGGCCGCAATGAGCGCGGCAATCGCGGTAACCGCGAACCGCGCGGCGATCGCGACGACGACAATCGCGGCAACCGCCAGCCATCGCGCGGACGCGCCGCGCGCAATCGCGACGAGGACGAGGGCCGCGACGATCGTGACGAAGCGCCGGCGCGCGACGAAGCCGCCGAGCAGGAACCCGCCCCGCGCCCCGCGCGCCGCCCCGCCCGCCGCGCGCGTCAGGATGATAGCGCCGACAAGGGCAATGCCGCAGACAATGCCGGGATCGACACCGCCGTGCTGCCGCCGGCGATCGGCCGCCCCGAACGCGGCGCCGAGGGCGAAGCGGCTGACGAGGCTCCGGCCGCCAAGCCGCGCCGCGCCCGCCGCACGCTCGCGGCGCGCAATAGCGATGTCGAGGCGGCCGAATAGGTCGCGATTTCGCGCTAGAATTTCAATGTGACATGCCATAGCCTCCCCGCGGGATATTCGCGGGGAGGCTTTTTTATGCGCGCGTTGGCAATGCTTTGCGTTCCGTTCGTCCTGACGGCACTCCCCGTGGTGGCGCAGGATCCCACAAGGGGCAATGCGCAGGGCGATCTGGCCATCACCATCTATAATGGCGGGCAGTCGCTGGTTCAGGATATCCGCCAGATCGCTTTCCCCGCCGGCCGGACGCGGCAGGAATTTCCCGACGTCTCGGCCCAGATCCGGCCGCAGACAGTCTCCTTCGCCGCGGCGAACACCGCGATCGTCGAGCAGAATTTCGACTATGACCTCCTGTCGCCCAATGCGCTGATGCAAAAGGCGGTGGGCGAAACGGTGACGCTGCTGCGCACCAACCCCGCCACCGGCGCCGAAACGCGCGAACGTGCCAAGGTGCTCGCGGTCAACGGCGGCGTCGTGCTGCAGATCGGCTCGCGGATCGAAATCTTGCGCGACGACGGGATGCCGGTGCGGGTGATCTTCGACAAGATTCCGCCGAACCTGCGCGCCAAGCCGACTTTGTCGATCACCGTCGACAGCGACCGGGCGGGGACGCGGCCCGCCACGCTCTCTTACCTCACGAACGGACTCGGCTGGGCGGCCGACTATGTCTCGCTCTACGACGAAAAGGCGGGAACGATCGACGTCCAGGGCTGGGTGACGCTCTCCAACAACACCGGCACGACCTTCGACAATGCGAAGACGCTGCTCGTCGCGGGAACGCCCTCGACCCGCGGCGCGGTCTCGCCGGCCTATCGCCCGCGCCCGCAGCCGCCGGGCAACCTGCGCCGCGCGGGCACCGAAACCGCGCCGCGCGAGCAGCTCGGCGATTATTATCTCTATCCGCTCGTCGAGCGGACGACGATCGCCAATGCGCAGACCAAGCAGGTGAGCTTCCTCGACGTCAGCGGCGTCCCGGCGCAGAAAATCTATGAATTCACCGTCGGCGGGTTCGAGACGATGACCGAGCCCGCCAGCGCGGCGAGCGTCATCAAGTTCAACACGAGCGCGAAGGGCGGCGGCCTCGGCGACGCGCTGCCCGCGGGAACGGTGCGCTTCTATCAGCGCGATATGCGCGGCGATCCGCAGTTCATCGGCGAAAACAACATCGGCCATACCCCGATGGGAAGCGAACTCGGCCTCGCGACCGGACAGGCGTTCGACGTCAAGGTGCAGGCGACGGTCGTAAAGCGCGAGCGCATTTCGGACCATCGCTGGCGGACGCAAATGTCCTATCTGCTCACCAATGCGCGGGCGAATCCGGTGACGCTCGACCTCGTCCAGCGCGGGCTCGACTGGTATTGGGACGAAACACGCATCCTCGACGAAAGCCGGAAGAGCGAGCGGCTCGACAGCGACGGCACACGGTGGCGGATCGAATTGCCCGCCAATGGCGAGGCGACGATCACCGCCACCTTTGAAACGCGCAACTGATTCGCCGACGATGCGCCGCTGGCCGCTCCTGCTGTCGATGCTCGCCGCATCCCCGGCGGCGGCGCAGCCAGCGGTGACCTCGCTCGCCCCCGAGAAAGTGTCGGTCAGCGTCTTTCGCGATCCCGGCCGCGACGAGGGCGGAGAGATTTCGCCCAACTGGCTCGAGGGTTTCGCGCTGATCTCCGAATCGCGGACGATCGACCTCCCCGCGGGCGAAGCGACGGTGCGATTCGAAGGCGTCGCCGAAGGGATGATCGCGGTGTCGGCGATCGTCACCGGCCTGCCCGGCGGGGTGGTGCAGAAAAATCGCGACGCGGCGCTGCTGTCGCCCGCCAGCCTGCTCGACGGCTCGCTCGGCAACCGTGTCCATATCCGCCGCACCGACGGCGCGACTGGCAAGGTTACCGAGGAGGAGGCGGTTATCCGCTCGGGTCCGGCGGGGGCGGTCGTGCTGCAGACTTCGGCGGGCTACGAAGCCCTGCGCTGCACCGGCATTCCCGAATCGATCCTCTATGACGGCGTGCCCGCCGGGCTGACCGCGAAGCCGACGCTGTCGGTGACGACGCGCAGCCCGGCGGCGCAGCGCGCCACCGTGACGCTTACCTATTTGTCGACGGGTTTCGACTGGGCGAGCAATTATGTCGCGCGCGTGCGCGAGGACGGAAAGACGCTCGACCTGTTCGCCTGGCTGACCGTCGCCAACAGCAATGGCGAGAGTTTTGCCGACGCGGGGCTCGCGGCGATCGCGGGCACGCTCAACAAGGTCAGCGATTTCGAGGAACTCGCCGACCGCCCGCGCACGCCGCCGCTGTATTTACGCTGCTTTCCGACCGGCAGCGGACGCTATGGCGCTCCGCCACCCCCGCCGCCTCCCGCGCCGCCGCCGCCTGCGGCGATGGAGGACAGCATGGACAGCATCGTCGTCACCGGATCGCGCCTGCAGCGCTCGGCGCTGCTGTCGCCCGTCGCGGTCGTCGCGAGTCAGGAGGATCTCGGCGATCTCAAGCTTTATCGCGTGCCCATTCCGGTCACGGTGGCTGCGAACGGACAGAAACAGGTCGCGCTGCTCGTCAAGGACGACGTGCCCTTTCGGACGATCTATCGCCTGCGCGTCTATCCGGGGGACGAGGGGAAGGCGATGGAGCCCGAAATCCTGCTGCGGATGCAGAACAAGGAGGCCGAAGGACTCGGCGTCCCGCTGCCGAGCGGGCAGGCGGCGGTGTTCGAACCCGTCGGCGGCCACGAGATGCTCGTCGGCGAGGGCCGGATGCGCGACCATGCGGTCGGCGAGAAGGTCGATCTCGTCATCGGCGAGAGCAGCCAGGTGCGAATCGACGTCGAAAATTATGTGCCGCCGAAAAATCGCCAGCACGACTATCGCATCACCGTGACCAACGCGAACCCGCATCCCGCGGACGTCGAGCTCGGCTTCGAGGTCGATGACAATGACGGCCTCGATTCGCGCATCCGCAAGCTGCCGCGCCGCGACGGCTTGCTCACGTGGGTCGTCCGCGTGCCGGCGAACGGCAGCAAGACGTTCCATTACCGCGTGAAGGCCGAAGACTAAATCGGCGGCAGCGCGCGCGGGCGGTGATTCTCGTCGAGCGCGACGAAGGTGAACAGCCCCTCGGTGACGCGCTCCTCGGTCCGTCCGCCGTCGCGCGTCGCGATCACTTCGATTCTTATGCCCATCGAGGTGCGCCCGCGCCGCTCGAGATGCGCATAGACCGAGATGATATCGCGCAGCAGGATCGGCGCGATGAACTCCATCGTCTCGATCGCCACCGTCGCGACCGCGCCTTGCGCGACGCGCCCGGCGACGATGCCGCCCGCGATGTCCATCTGGCTCAGCACCCAGCCGCCGAAGATATGCCCGTTGGCATTGATGTCGGCGGGGCGGGGGACGACGCGCAAGATCGGGTCGCGCGGGCAGTCTGGCGAAGCGGGAGCGGGCTTGTCATCGGTCATTGTTCATATCCGGGTCATTTTCAAAAGGGTCTTCGATCGATTCGTCATGGCCGCTGCCGCTCGACAGGAATACGAGCCCCATCAGCGCCGCGCCGAGCATCACCGACAGGCCGACGCCGGCGGCGGTCGCGATGATCATATGGATCGTCAGCGCGTCGCCCATCGTGAAGCGGAGCCAGCCGAGCGCGCCGAGGACGGCGAGCAGCGACACCAGCGCCATGCCCTTCATCAGCCGGCGATAGCGTGCCCAGGCGACGTTCGACGTGTCGCGATTGTCGAGCGGGGAGCGTTTGACCATGCGCGCCTCCATGGACCAAGCCGCCGCCGCGGCCAAGCGGCATTGCGGCCGGTGGGACGTTTCGTCCCACCGGCGAATCATGATAGGCTTGCCCGGCAACAGAACCAAATATGGGAGCGGCGGCTATGACGATCGGAGCGATTCTGCGTGAACGGACCGGGGCGGTGATTTCGGCGCGGCCAAACGATTCGGTCCGCGCGGTGGTCGATCTGCTGGCGCAGAATCGAATCGGCGCGGTTCCGGTCCTCGAGGGCGATTCGGTGGTCGGCATCTTTTCCGAACGCGACATCGTTCGCCTTCTCTCTTCCTATGGTCCCGACGCGCTCGATCGCAGCCTCGACGAGGTGATGACCAAATCGCCGGTGACGTGCGATGCGAATATGGCGGTGATCGGCGCGCTGTCGCAGATGACGCAAAAGCGGATCCGTCATCTGCCCGTGGTCGATGGCGGCCGACTCGTCGGGTTCGTGTCGATCGGCGACCTCGTCAAATATCGCATCGACAAGATCGAGGCCGAAGCCGCGGCGATGCGCGACTATATCGCGTCCTGACTCGGCGCGTCGGTAGCGGGTGCCCGGCGGCGGAGCACGAGGCGAACCGCTTCGGCGAGCGCGTCGCGTTCGAGCAGCCACAGAAGCGCGCCATATAGCGCCACGCCGAGACCGACGAGCAGCGCGAGCTGCGCGGGCGCGGCGAGGCCGAGCGGTTCGAGCGCCTGACCCGCGAAGCCGACCCCGATCGCCATCACCAGCGCGGGCGCGAGTCCCGGCAGCATCGCGCGCGCGACATCCCACAGCGATATGCCGATCAGCGGCGCCGACAGCCGCGCGGTGACGACGAGGAGCAGCGGCGCGGCGACCAGCCATGCCCACGCCATGCCGACCAGCCCCCATTCGGCGCCGACGAGGAACGAGACCGGAAAGAGGACTGCGCCGCTCATCGCGGTGAACATCGCAATCGACGGCTTGCCGAGCGCGTTGGTGACCGGGGCGAAGAGAATCTGCACCGTCATCAGAATCAGCGCGAGCGAGATGAGCTGGATATAGGGCGCCATCCCCAGCCACTTGGTGCCGAACAATGTTTCGATCGTCGGCGCGGCCACCACGGCGAGCCCGCAATAGAAGGGCGCGGCAACGAGCATCAGGATTCGCACCGTCTTCAGGAAGGACCAGCGCACCGCGGCGGCATCCTTCTTGATTCGCGCATAGGCGGGAAAGGCGACCTCGTTCAGCGGCGGCACGAACTTCGCCATGAATATCTGCGCGAGGAAGAGCGCTTCGGCATAAAGGCCGAGCGCGTGGGCATCGAATCGCGCGCCGGCGATGAAAATGTCCGACTGGCTTTGCACCAGCCAGAAGAGCTGGCTGAACAGTACCGCCGATCCGAATCCGACGATCTGGCCGCATCCCTTGAAGTTGAAGCTCGGCCAGACGAGCAGCCGCGCGACGAGGGTCAGCCCGATCGCGCGCGTCCAGAACATCGCGATCGGCGCGTAAACAAGCGTCCACACGCCATAGCCCGCTAGCGCGCAGCCGAGCGCGGTGCCCGCGCCCGCGAACGCCGCGAGCAGGTTGACGATCGCCTGGCGCCGGAAGTCGAGCGCGCGGCCCAGCATCACTTCGGGAAGCGCGATAAAGGGCGTGGCGAGAAAGAGCAGCGCCTGCACGCGCAGCAGGTCGGCGACCATCGGCTGCCCATAATAGGCCGCGGCGAGCGGCGCGCCGAAGAACTGGATCGCGGCGAGCAGCGCGTTGAGCAGCAGCAACAGGCCGAACGCCTGTCTGATTCGAAACGGATCGACCGAGTCGGATTGCACCAGTGCGCTCGCGAATCCCCACCCGTTGAGGAAGGCGAGGAAGGAGAGGACGACCTGCGTCATCGCGAAAAGCCCGTAATCGGCCGGATCGAGCAGTCGAATCACGAGCAGAGTCGATGCCCAGGTGATGATTTGCGC
>NZ_DASRYZ010000002.1:715000-716945 GCF_035686825.1 Sphingopyxis sp.
CGCTCAACGGATAAAAGGTACGCCGGGGATAACAGGCTGATGATTCCCAAGAGTCCATATCGACGGAATCGTTTGGCACCTCGATGTCGGCTCATCACATCCTGGGGCTGGAGAAGGTCCCAAGGGTTCGGCTGTTCGCCGATTAAAGTGGTACGTGAGCTGGGTTCAGAACGTCGCGAGACAGTTCGGTCCCTATCTGCCGTAGGTGTAGGAGAATTGAGAGGATCTGTCCTTAGTACGAGAGGACCGGGATGGACGTACCTCTGGTGGACCTGTTGTCGTGCCAACGGCACAGCAGGGTAGCTATGTACGGACGGGATAACCGCTGAAGGCATCTAAGCGGGAAACCCACCTCAAAACGAGTTCTCCCTCGAGAGTCGTGGAAGACCACCACGTTGATAGGCCGGGTGTGGAAGCGCTGCAAGGCGTGTAGCTTACCGGTACTAATAACTCGATTGGCTTGATTGCTCTCATTTAGCAATGCTCATCGTTATGTCTCACGCCGCATGTCGCGCGAATGCGCGACGCGGCTCCGACAGGCGGCACTTGTGCCGGCGTCCCTTGGACGCTCGCGCCTAGAGGCGCGAAGAGGCACAGCCGTACGATGAGCGTAGGACTCAGAAGAAAGACCAGAAAAAAGAAGTCATATGACGTCTCCGCTGACCTGGTGATTATGGCGGGGTGGCTGCACCCGATCCCATTCCGAACTCGGCCGTGAAACGCCCCTGCGCCGATGGTACTTCGTCTTAAGACGCGGGAGAGTAGGTCGTTGCCAGGTCTGCCGAGACGTCATGTGAATTTCTAGAACCAAAAAGAAGTCAATCAGTGCCCTCTATCGAATTCAAACGCGCCGCTGTGCCTTGTGCCAGCGGCGCGTTTTTGTTTTTGCGAATTTTTCAATCGTATCTGCCGCGCCATTCGATCAAAACGGCGCCTTGGCGATCTTCTGAAATTTGTCGCTGACGTCGCCGGACAGCGCGATGTTGTCGGGATTGAGCTGCATCACAGGTGATCCCGGTTCGAGATCGAATTTCGATAGGTCCGCCCAGATCACATTCGGACTCGTCGTCAATTCGAAGAAGTAGCGTTTGTCGGTGAGGTCGATCGCTGTCCGATACTCGGTGTTGTAAATTCCGAAGCCTTTGTACGGAGCGCCGAACGGCACGGACACGTTCCGCGCGATTGCGAGAACGCTGGCGATGGCTTCGCGCTGGTTTTTCGGTTCAGGCAACATCGCGGAATAATACGCCGCGCGCTGAAAGCGATCCGTGGGTTTGACATTTCCGGGCAAAGGCATGTCGCTGCTCGGCTTTGAAAAATCCTGCTTCTTCAAAAGTGCAAGCTGCTCATCGTACGTTGGATCATTGGTCATGATCGTATATTCGCGACCGTGATGCGTCACCGGCTTTCCATCAATGTATTCGACGATGGCCGAGTCGCCGCTTGCATCCTCCATTGCCAAATGGACGTTGGCTTTATGGCCGCGTGCTTCGGCCATCACGATCTGCACGCCCTTCAATGCTTCGAGCGCTTCTTCAACCGTTGCAGCATTGTCGAGGGCGTATTGGCCCCAGAGCGTAGCGGGCATTCCGGGCTTCGCTGCGTCGCGCGGTCCGAAGTCTGTGGCATTGAGATAGAGTAAGTGAATCGCCAATACTTTCTCGTTCAATCCGTCCACCGTGCCGATGCCGTAGATGGTCGTAACGATGCTGCCGTACTTCGACGTCCATTTCGCGGGGTTGTCTTTGACGACCTCTTCAGGGCCGACGCGACTGCCATCGCGAGACGATCCTCGCGGAAAAACGGTGAGCGTAGGCTCGGTCGATTCCGGCCAGTCCATCGTCCGGCTGCTGACGACGGCGAGCTTGTTGGTGTTCCACAAAACGCGGGTGCATGCGGCGGCTGTATCGATCAAAGAGGGTGCCGCAATTGCGAGGGCTGATGC
>NZ_DASRYZ010000003.1:0-867500 GCF_035686825.1 Sphingopyxis sp.
GCCGACGGCGCCCGGCGCAGAACATAACCCGCACTCCGCCCGCCTGCCCCCCAGTCGAACGACCAGCTCTCCATGTTCGCACCGCCAGAAAGACGCGACAGGCCAGACAGCGCGCCGGGGCCGGCAAGGCGGGTCATGAAAGCCGAAACAAGATCGGAGAAATCACTCATGCGATCGGCAGCCCACGCACCGCAGGGCTCCGCCGATCTCTCGTAGATATTCCTCGCATTCCTTGCCCTCATCGCTCAGCATTTTACTTAGAATACTAACTATATGCAGCTAATTCGCTCGCGGCAAGTGGGCTTGACGACGGAGATGATGAATGTGAACCGACGCGGTGCCGGCGCGGACGCTCAGGACTAACGCCCGTCGAAGGGCGGCTCGGCGGCCGAATAATCGCCCGCCCCCTTCGCCGTGCCGATCGAGGATATGACGATCAGGCCGATCGCGATCCATTGCATGGGGGTCAGCAATTCGCCGAGCAGGAAGAAACCCATCAGCGCCCCGACCGCGGGTTCGGCGCTGAGCAGCGTGCCGAAACTGTTCGGCGGCAGGCGGCGCAGCGCCACCATTTCGAAGCCATAGGGAATCGCGCTCGAAACAAGGCCGACGACCAGCCCCAGCGCCAATATCTCCGGGCGGAGCAGATCGGCGCCGGCATGGATGATGCCGATCGGCGCCGCGACGACGGCCGCGACGATCGTGCCGCCCGCCGCCGCGGCGGGCCCATGCTGCGCGCCGGCGCGCTTGCCGAGCAATATATAGGCGGCCCAGCAGAGGCCCGCGAACAGCGCCAGCGCGACGCCCCGCCAGTCGAGATGCGCCGCTCCGTCGCGGATGGGCAGCAGAAGCAGCAGGCCGAACACCGCGATCCCGATCCAGAGAAAGTCCGCGCGGCGGCGCGAGGTTAGCACCGCGACGCTGAGCGGACCGATGAATTCGATCGCGATCGCGATGCCGAGCGGAATATAGCTCAGCGCATTATAGAAGCTGAGGTTCATCGCGCCGAGCACGACGCCATAGGCAAGGATCGATCGCCACCCCTCGCGATATTTGAGCCGCCACGGGCGCAGCACCACCGACAGCAGGATCGCGCCGAAGATCAGGCGTAGCGCCGTGGTCCCCGTCGGGCCGACCAGCGGGAACAGGCTCTTCGCCAGCGCCGCACCACCCGTCACCGACACGAGCGACAGGAATAGCGCGCCGAGCGCGAGCAAATCGATCGTTCCGCGGGCGGAAGTCCTAGTGTCGGGGAAGGTCATGGCTGCTCGTCGTTGGACAAGAGCGGGCCAATTCGCAAGATGCGATCGGCGTGCCCACCGGACACCGGCCGGACCCGCAACGAAAATGTCCCGACCGGGCCATCAAGCTATTCTTTCAGCGCCCCGAACATGATGACGCTGGAAGATTCGAATAGCCCCGCGTAAGGGCGCGGGTCATGAGGATCGCGATCATCGATACCAGCACGACGCGCGCGGCGATCATCTCCGATGGTTTGCGCGAGGCCGGACTCGACGATCTGGTGCTGATCGACCCCGCCGGCGCGCTCGCCCGCCAGATCGAGGCGGCCCAGCCCGAAGTCGTCCTAATCAACCTCGAAAACCCCAGCCGCGACCTGCTCGAGGATTATTTCGCCATGTCGCGCGCGCTCGCGCGCCCGATCGCGATGTTCGTCGACCAGAGCGACGCCGAAGCGACCGGGGCGGCGATCGACGCGGGAGTGTCGGCCTATGTCGTGGATGGCCTGTCGAAACAGCGGATCAAGCCGGTAATCGATCTTGCGGTGCGGCGTTTCCAGGCCTTTTCGCGCCTCCAGCGCGAACTCGACGAAGCGAAGAACGCGCTCGCCGAACGCGCGGTCATCGACAAGGCCAAGGCGATATTGATGAAGCGCCGGCAGGTGGACGAGCCCGCAGCCTATGCGCTGCTCCGCGGCCAGGCGATGCGCACCAACCGCCGCATCGCCGAGATCGCCGAAGCGATCGTGACAAGCGAAGCCCTGCTGGGAGACATGGAATGACCGCAGAGATCTTCCGCATCGGTTTCCTGCCGCTCGTTGACGCCGCGCTGCCCATCCTCGCGCACGAGCTGGGATTTGCGGAACGCGAGGGGATCAGGGTCGAGCTCGTCCGCGACATGACCTGGGCGACGGTGCGCGACCGCCTTCTCTACGGTCACACCGATGCCGCGCACATGATCGCGCCGTTGGCGATCGCGACCACGCTCGGCCGCGACCGACCGCCGGTGCCGCTCGGAGTGCCGTTCGTGCTCGGGCTCAACGGCAATGCCGTCACCTTCTCGAGCGCGCTCGCCGCCGAAGTCGGATTGAGCGACGGGCTCGGCGATCCGGCGGATACCGGCGCCGCGCTGCGCGCGGTCGCCGGCGCGCGCAAGGCGGCGGGCAAACCGCTGCGCTTTGGCGTGGTGCACCGCTATTCCAGCCACAATTATATGCTGCGCTATTGGCTCGCGGGCGTCGGTATTCGCCCCGACGAAGATGTCGAGATCGTCGTCACCAGCCCGCCCTTCGCCGCCGACGCGCTCGCGGCGGGAGAGGTCGACGGCATCTGCGTCGGCGAACCGTGGAACTCGATCGCGGTCGATCGCGGCGTCGGCCATATCGCGCTCGCGACCGCGCAAATCTGGCGGCGCGGCGTCGAGAAAGTGCTCGCGATGCGCGAGACGATATTGGACGAACGACGCGAGGCGGTCGAGGCGTTCGTCCGCGCGCTGCACGCTGCCGCGGCGCATTTCGTCGAGCCGGGATCGGCCGAAGCCAGTGCCGACATATTGGCGCGCCCCGAATATCTGGACGCGCCGCGCGATGCCGTGCTGCGCGCGATCACCGACCGGATTCGCGTCGCCCCGGGCGGCACGCCCCTGCACTATCCCGACTTCATGTTCCAGTATCGCGAAGCCGCAAACTTCCCCTGGCGCAGCCAGGCGGCGTGGCTTTATTCGCAGATGGTCCGCTGGGACTATATGGCGTTCGATGCGGCACAGGCGGCGGCGGCGGGCCATGTATTCCGGCCCGACGTGTACCGGCGCGCGCTCGCGGGATCGACGGCGCCGCTCCCGGGCGCCAGCTCGAAGCTGGAAGGCGGGCTCGACGAACCGATCGGCGCGGGCTCGACACAGGGCCGCTTGACGCTCGGCAGCGACCGCTTTTTCGATGGCCGCGCGTTCGACCCCGACGATATAGAGGCTTATCTCGCTGAATCTCCCTGATTTTACCCTGCCGATCAAATTTTGCTGCACCTGCGAAATAACAGGTTGCGGCGTCGGGACGAATCAGGCAGTTTAAGCGAACTCGGCAAGACTGCCGGGGCAGCATCAGGCGGCGACGGCTCCAACGAGGGGGCCGAACCGCAGGCGGACGGGGCCATCTCCCCGATATTCCACAGGCAATGAAGCCGTCAGGATGCGCCCGCATGGCCGCCGTCCTGGCGGCTTTTTTATTGCCCGCCCGCGAAAGGGACGGACGATGACGACAGCGAAGGGCGCCGCGGCGCCCAAATCGAGTTTCTGGGCGAGCGGCCACTGGCCGACGCTCGTGGCCGCCTTTCTCTATTTCGATCTCGCTTTCATGGTCTGGGTCATCCTCGGACCGCTCGCGCCCGCGATTTCCGAAGACCTTGGCCTGACCTCCGCCCAAAAGGGCCTGATGGTCGCGGTCCCGACGCTCGCCGGCGCGGTGCTGCGCGTCGTCAACGGCCTGCTCGTCGACCGCATCGGCCCGAAACGCTCGGGCGCGATCAGCCAGGTCATCGTCATCGCGGGCCTGTTCACGGCGTGGCTTGCGGGCGTGAACAGCTTCGCCGGGACGCTCGCGCTGGGGATTATCCTCGGCTTTGCGGGCGCAAGTTTCGCGATCGCGCTGCCGCTCGCGAGCCGCTGGTACCCCCCCGAGCATCAGGGCAAGGCGATGGGGCTCGCCGGCATGGGCAATTCGGGCACCGTGCTCGCAGCGCTCTTCGCCCCCGCGCTGGCGCAGATGTTCGGCTGGAACATGGTGCTCGGCCTGGCCTGCATCCCGCTGACAATCGTCTTCCTCGTCTATCTCCTCATGGCGAAGGACGCACCCGGTGCGCCTGCGCCCAAGAAGCTGACCCACTATTTCCAGCCGCTGAAGACCGCCGACGCCTGGTGGCTGATGGCCTTTTATTCGGTGACCTTCGGCGGTTTTGTCGGGCTTGCCGCCTCGCTCCCCATCTATTTCACCGACCAGTTCCACCTGACCCCGGTGATGGCGGGCACCTGCACCGCAGCGTGCGTCTTCGCCGGCTCGCTGGTCCGGCCGATGGGCGGCGCGCTCGCCGACCGGATCGGCGGCGTGAAGTCGCTGATGATGGTCTTCATCGTCGCCGCGCTCGCGCTCGCCGCGATCCCGCAGGCGGCCGCCCTCCCCGCCGCGCTCGCGCTGTTCGTCGTCGCGATGCTCGCGCTCGGTATCGGCAATGGCGCGGTGTTCCAGCTCGTACCCCAGCGCTTTTCGGCCGAGATCGGGGTGATGACCGGGCTCGTCGGCATGGCGGGCGGGGTCGGAGGCTTCTACCTCGCCTCCTCGCTCGGTTTCGCGAAGCAGTGGACGGGCAGCTTCGCCCCCGGCTTCACGATCTTCGCGGGGCTCACCGCCGTCGCGCTCGTCGCGCTGACCCTCCTCAAGGGCCACTGGCGCCGCACCTGGGGCGCCGCCGAAGGCGTGCGGATCTGATGACTGCAACCGGACTGGATATTCTGATGGAACATCGCCCCTTGAAGCCCGACGCCGACACGCGCGAACATCTCGTTGTGATCGGCAACGGCATGGCGGGATGCCGCGCGGTCGAGGAATTGCTCGCACGCGATCCCGACCGCTATCGCGTCACGATCTTCGGCGCCGAGCCGCGCGTCAACTATAACCGCATCATGCTCTCCCCCGTTCTCGCGGGCGAGAAATGCTTCGACGACATCGTGATCAACGACGCCGGCTGGTATGCCGACAATGGCATCGCGCTCGTCGCGGGCGACCCGGTGGTGGCGATCGACCGCGAAGCAAGGACGGTGACGACACGCGGCGGGGCGGCCGAAAGTTATGACCGGCTGCTGATCGCGACCGGCTCCGATCCCTTCATCATCCCCGTCCCCGGCAAGGATCTGCCCGGCGTCATCGCGTTCCGCGACATGGACGATGTCAGCGCGATGCTCACCGCGGCCGATGCCGGCGGCGATGCGGTGGTGATCGGTGGTGGCCTGCTCGGGCTCGAGGCGGCACACGGCCTGTCCTTGCGCGGCATGAAGGTCACCGTGCTGCACCTGATGCCGACACTGATGGAACGCCAGCTCGACGAAGCGGCGGGCTGGCTCTTGAAGCAAGCACTCGAAGCGCGCGGCCAGACGATCCTGACCGGCGCCGACACCGCCGAGATCGTCGGTGACGGCAAGGTCGAAGGCGTGAAGCTCAAGGACGGCACGCTCATTCCCGCCAGCCTCGTCGTCATGGCGGTCGGCATCCGTCCCTCGATCCAGCTCGCACGCGATGCCGGGCTCGCGGTCGGGCGCGGGATCCAGGTCGACGATCATATGGTCACCAGCGACCCCGCCGTGCTCGCGGTCGGCGAGTGCGTCGAGCATGACGGGCAGGTTTACGGGCTCGTCGCGCCTTTGTGGGACATGTGCCGCAGCCTCGCCGACGGGCTGGTCGAACAGCCGACCGGCTATCGCGGCTCGGTGACCTCGACCAAGCTCAAGGTGTCGGGGATCGACGTCTTTTCGGCGGGCGACTTCTCGGGCGGCGACGGGTGCGAGGATATCGTGCTGCGCGACGCGAGCCGCGGCGTCTACAAGCGCGTGATCGTCAGGGACGACCGCATCGTCGGCGCCGTCCTCTATGGCGATACCGCCGACGGCAGCTGGTATTTCGATCTGCTCAAGAAGCAGGAAGATGTCTCCGACCTCCGCGACCTGCTTATCTTCGGCCAGGCCTTCGCTGCGGGAGGCGGCGCGGCGGACCCTAAGGCGGCCGTTGCGGCGCTTTCCGACGATGCGGAAATCTGCGGCTGCAACGGCGTCACCAAGGGCCAGGTCGTCTCGTGCATCGCCAAGGGCGCGCACAGCCTCGACGCGGTGCGCGGCACGTGCAAGGCATCGGCAAGCTGCGGCAGTTGCGCCGGCCTCGTCGAGACTTTGCTCGCGCTGACGCTCGGCGACGATGTGCAGTCGGGGCCGAAGACGATGTGCAAATGCACCAGTTTCGGCCACGACGATGTCCGCCGCGAGATCGTGGCGCAGGCTATGCACTCGATCCCCGAGGTGATGCAGAAGCTGCACTGGACGACGCCCGACGGCTGCTCGTCATGCCGCCCGGCGCTCAATTACTATCTGCTCTGCGCGCTCCCCGGCGACTATGTCGACGACCAGCAGAGCCGCTTCGTCAACGAGCGGCTGCACGCCAATATCCAGAAGGACGGCACTTACTCGGTCGTCCCGCGCATGTGGGGCGGGCTCACCAATCCGACCGAGCTGCGCGCGATCGCCGACGTCGTCGAAAAATATAACGCGCCGATGGTCAAGGTGACCGGCGGCCAGAGGCTCGACATCTTCGGGATCAGGAAGGAGGATTTGCCCGCGGTCTGGGCCGACCTCAATGCCGCCGGTATGGTCTCCGGCCACGCCTATGGCAAGGCGCTGCGTACGGTAAAGACCTGCGTCGGGTCCGAATGGTGCCGCTTCGGCACGCAGGATTCGACCGGGCTCGGCGTCAAGCTCGAACGGATGAGCTGGGGCAGCTGGATGCCGCACAAGTTCAAGATCGCCGTGTCGGGCTGCCCGCGCAACTGCGCCGAGGCGACGATCAAGGATTTCGGCGTCGTCTGCGTCGACAGCGGATACGAGCTGCACGTCGGCGGCAACGGCGGCATCCATGTCCGCGCCACCGACCTCCTCTGCAAGGTCGCGACCGAAGAGGAGGCGATGGATTATTGCGCCGCCTTCATCCAGCTCTACCGCGAAGAAGCGCGCTATCTCGAGCGCACCGCGCCGTGGATCGAGCGCGTCGGGCTCGCGCATATCACGGCGCGGATCGTCGAGGATGATGCGGGCCGCGAAGCGCTGCGCGCACGCTTCCTCTTGTCGCAAAGCTTTTCGCAGGACGACCCATGGGCGCAGCGCGCCGAGGGCGCCGAGGCCGAACATCATGCGCCGATGGCGCGCTTCACCCCGCAGAAGGAAATCGCATGATGACCACCGCAGAATGGCTCGACATCGGCTGGATCGACCAGATCCCGGTGCGCGGCAGCCGCACCGTGCAGGTCGCGGGCGGCGACGACATCGCGGTATTCCGCACCGCCGAGGGCAAGGTCTTCGCCCTCCTCGATCGCTGCCCGCACAAGCATGGTCGCCTCAGCCAGGGCATCGTCCACGGCGGCGCGGTCGCCTGCCCGCTGCACAATTGGCGGATCAGCCTCTCGACGGGTGAGGCGCTCGGCGAGGACAAGGGCTGCACCCCGACCGTGCCGGTCAAGATCGACGGCGGCCGCGTCCTCATCTGCCGCGCGAGCACGTTGAAGGCCGCCGCCTGATGCACGAGGCGGTCCGCACCACCTGCGCCTATTGCGGCGTCGGCTGCGGCATCCGCGCGAGAGTGACGGGCGAGCGCATGGTCGAGATCGCGGGCGATCCCGACCATCCCGCCAACCGCGGCCGCCTTTGCTCGAAGGGCACGCACCTCGGCGAAACGGTGGGTCTCGAAGGCCGTCTCCTCCATCCGATGATCGGCGCCAAGCGCGCCAGCTGGGACAAGGCGCTCGACCTCGTCGCAAAGAAATTCCGCGAGACGATCGCGCACCACGGCCCGAACAGCGTCGCCTTCTACGTCTCGGGCCAGCTACTCACCGAGGATTATTATGTCGCGAACAAGCTGATGAAGGGGTTCATCGGCAGCGCGAACATCGACACCAATTCGCGGCTTTGCATGTCGAGCGCGGTCGCGGGGCATATGCGCGCGTTCGGCGAGGATGTCGTGCCCGCGACCTATGACGATCTCGACGCCGCCGAGTTGTTCGTCCTCGTCGGATCGAACACCGCCTGGTGCCACCCGATCGTCTATCAGCGCATCCGCGCGCGCTGCGAGGCGGGCGCGAAGCTCGTCGTGATCGACCCGCGCCGCACCGAAACCGCCGAAGAGGCCGACCTCCATCTTGCGATCCGCCCCGGCAGCGACGTCGCGCTGATGACCGGGCTGCTCCGGCATTGCCGCGAGGCGGGCGTCGTCGACGAGGCCTATCTCGCGGAGCATGTCGCGGTGCCGGAGGGTTTCTGGGACCAGCTCGAAGAGGGGAATGACCTGTGGTCGGTGGCGCGCACTTGCGACGTGCCCGCCGCCGATCTCAGGCATTTCTACGAGCTGTTCACCGCGACGGCGCGCACCGTCACGCTGTTCAGCCAGGGCATCAACCAGTCGACCGCGGGCACCGATCAGGTCAACGCGATCACCAATCTCCATCTCGCGACGGGTCGCATCGGCAAGCCCGGCGCCGCGCCCTTCTCGATCACCGGCCAGCCCAATGCGATGGGCGGGCGCGAGGTCGGCGGGCTCGCCTCGACCCTCGCCGCGCATATGGATTTCGCGCCCGGAAACCGCGACCGCGTCCAGCGCTTCTGGGCTGCGCCGGCGATCGCCGAAAAGCCCGGCCTGAAAGCCGTCGACCTGTTCCGCGCCATCGGCGAAGGACGGATCAAGGCGCTGTGGGTGATGGCGACCAACCCCGCGGTATCGATGCCCGACGCGAACCGCGTGCGCGAGGCACTCGCCGCCTGCCCCTTCGTCGTTGTCAGCGACGTAATCGAAAAAACCGACACCGGCGCCTTCGCGCATGTCCGCCTGCCCGCCGCGGCGTGGGGCGAAAAGGACGGCACCGTCACCAACAGCGACCGGACGATCAGCCGCCAGCGCGCGCTCTTTCCGCTCCCCGGCGAAGCAATGCCAGACTGGTGGATCGTCAAGGAAGTCGGGCGGCGGATGGGGTGGAAAAACGCCTTCACCTACGACCGCGCCGCCGACATCTGGCGCGAACATTGCCGGCTGTCGAATTACGACAATGGCGGCGCGCGGCGCTTCGCGCTGCCCGGCGCGGCGCAGGGCGGCAACGCCGCCTATGACGCGATGGAGCCGTTTCGCTGGGGCGGCGATCATGTCTTTTCGGACGGCCGCTTTTCGACCGAAGACCAGCGCGGGCGGCTAGTCCCCGTCGCGCAAAAACCGCTGCCCGAACCGCTCGCCAACTGGCCGCTGACGCTCAACACGGGACGCTATCGCGACCAGTGGCACAGTATGACGCGCACCGGCCTCGCTCCCAAGCTCGCGCGGCATCGCGAGGAACCGCTCGTCGAGGTCCACCCCGACGACGGCGCGCGCCTTGGCCTCACCGACGGCGGCCTCGCGCGCGTCGATACGCCGCAGGGCGACAGCCTCTACCGCGTCGCCTTCCACGCGGGCCAGCGGCCCGGCGAACTGTTCGTCCCGATCCATTGGACGGACCGCACGTCGAGCGGCGGGCGCACCGGACTGCTCCCCCGCCCGCTCGTCGACCCGCTATCGGGCCAGCCGGGCTTCAAGCGGACCCCCGCATCGATCACCGCGGTCACGCCCAAATGGCGCGGCTTCCTGCTCCTCGTGCGCGAACTGGCCGAAACCCCACGCTGCCTGTGGGCAACGCGCGTCGCGGTGCCTTCGGGCGTGATGTGGGAGGTCGCGGGCAATGGCGACCTCAAGAGCATCGAGATGCTGCTGCCGAAGGGCGAACGCATCGAGGCGCAGGACGCCGCGCGCGGAACGAAGCGCATCGCCGTCATAGCGAACGACCGCCTCGCCGGCGCGCTCTTCGTCACCGAAAGCGGCGAGCTGCCGCCGCGCGACTGGCTGATCGCGCAGCTCGCCGCGCCGGGCGTCGCGCCGACATTGCTCGCCGGCCGCGCGCCCGGCGCGCAGGCCGACCGCGGCCCGATCATCTGCGTCTGCTTCGACGTCGGGCTGAAAACGATCGTCGCGGCGATCCGCGACCAGAGCCTCGCCGATGTCGCGGCGATCGGCGGCGCGCTGGGCGCCGGCACCAATTGCGGGTCGTGCCGCCCGGCGCTTTCGCGCATATTGACCGAGGAGACGAGCGATGCGGCCTGACGATTTCGCGCCCGGCACGGTATGGCTGGTGGGCGCCGGCCCGGGCGACCCCGAATTGCTCAAGATGAAAGCGTTGCGCCTGATCGAGGGCGCCGACATCGTCTTTTACGACGCGCTGGTCGGCAGCGGCGTCCTCGACCTCATCCCCGCGCGCGCCGAGCGCGTCGGCGTCGGCAAACGATCGGGGCGCCATTCGAAGGATCAGCGGGCCATCGACACGATGCTCGTCGCGGCCGCACGGGCGGGCAAACGCGTGGTCCGGCTGAAAGGCGGCGACCCGACGCTGTTCGCCCGCGCGACCGAAGAGATCGACGCGCTCAAGGAAGCAGGCTTTCCGGTCCGCATCTGTCCCGGCATCACCGCCGCGAGCGCCGCCGCGGCATCGGCGGGGATGTCGCTCTCGCTGCGCGGCGTCGCGCGCGACGTCCGCTTCGTCACCGCGCACAGCCGCCGCGGCGCCGCGCTCGACATCGACTGGTCTTCGCTGGCGCGCGGCGGATCGACCCTCGCCTTTTACATGGGCCGCGAGGCCGCGGGCGAAATCCGGCGCGGCCTGACGCAGGCGGGGATGCCGGGCGAAATGCCGGTGTTGATCGCGTGCGAGGTCAGCGCCCCCGGCGAGCGGCGGCTCGTCACCCGGCTCGACCTGCTCGACCTCGCGACCAAATCCTTCGCCGCCGACGCTCCGACGCTCATTCTGGTCGGCGCCGCGGTGATGCTCGCCGGCGACGCGTCGGCCCTGCCCGCGAACAGGTCGCGCACCGCTCTATCTTGAACGCGAGGAACCATCCTATCCGATCACCGGACGACCCCGTGCTCGAGCAGCTCGATCTCGCGGCGGACATGGACAGCCTCGGCGGGCGTCGAGGCAAGCGACATCGCCCTCAACAAGGCGCGCCGCGCTTCCTCCTGATGCCCGATCTCCTTGAGAAAAATGCCCCGAACGCCGTGGTAATAGAAATAGCCGTCCAGCGCCTCGGACAACGGCGCGATCATTTCGAGCGCCGCGGCGGCGCCGCGGAGGCGCGCGACGGCGACCGCGCGATTAAGGGTGGTGACCGGCGACGGAGCATGCCGTTCCAGGGCCTGATATAATTGGTCGATCTGATGCCAGTCGGTATCCGCCGGGCTCTCCGCGCGCGCGTGAAGTGCCGCAATAGCAGCCTGAATCTGGTAAGGACCCGGCGCG
This sequence comes from Sphingopyxis sp., assembly GCF_035686825.1. Classification (GTDB taxonomy): domain Bacteria; phylum Pseudomonadota; class Alphaproteobacteria; order Sphingomonadales; family Sphingomonadaceae; genus Sphingopyxis. Next base: position 11,346 of record NZ_DASRYZ010000003.1, read on the forward strand.
CGGTGCCGCATCGCCTTGTCGATAAGCGCGATGCCCTCGCCGATCGCGTCACGATTCCAGAGCCGCCGGTCCTGATCGTCGAGCAAGATCGGGGAACCGCCCGCGTCGAAGCGCGCCGCGGCGCGCGAATGCTGGAGCAGCATCAGCGCAAGAAGTCCCATCAACTCCGGCTCGGCGGGAAACATCTCCAACAACAAGCGAACGAGCCGGATGGCTTCGGCACAAAGGGTTGCGCGGTCGCTGGCCGGGTCGGCGGCCGTGTAGCCCTCGTTGAACAAGAGATAGAGCATTTTGCCGACCGCAGCGAGGCGTTCGACACGTTCGAGCGCCCCTGGCGCCTCATAGGACAGTTCCGCTTTGGCAATTCGCGCCTTGGCCCGCGTGATCCGCTGCTCCATGGCCGCCTCGCTGACAAGGAACGCGCGCGAAATCTGGACGACCGACAGGCCGGAAATGACGCGCAGCGCGACCGCGATCTGCTGCGCGGGCGGAAGATCGCGATGGCAGCAAGTGAAGAGGAGGCGAAGAATATCATCACGAAAATGGCTCTGGTCCAGTCGCTCGATCATGTCTGGTTCGCCGCCGACAGCGGTGTCGGCGACGATCCCGCCTGCCTCGTTCGCGACCTTTTGCTGCCGCCGCAAGGCGTCGACCTGCGCATTGCGGCCGACCAGAATCAACCACCCCGTCGCATCGCGCGGCGGACTATTTCGGGGCCAGGCGGACAGCGCCCGAACGCATGCTTCCTGAAAGGCATCCTCGGCCCGATCGAGGTCGCGAAAATAGCGCAGCAACGCCGCCATCGCGCGCGGACGCGCCGCAGCGAACGTCGCACGATAATCGTCAGTGCGAGCCATCGCGCTGCGCGCCTTCGATCGATTGCACCGGGCCGAACGCCGCGTCGGTGATATAGGCAATCAAGGGGCGCAGCTCATAATTGGCGGTGGGATTGGCCGCGCTGAGATCCGCGACAATCGCAACCGCGTCATCGAGGCCGTCCACATCGAGCGTGTAAATGCCGAGCAGTTGCTCCTTCGTCTCGGCGAAGGGACCGTCGGTCATGACCGCTGCACCGCTTTTCATGTTCATCGCCGTGCTGGCCGGCATCAGCCGCAGGACGGGACGAAACCTGTCGCCATATTTGTCGTGGACGGCAATCAACCGATCGACGACGGCCGATTCCTCGGCCGGCGTCCACGAGCCGGTTATCGCCTCGTCGTGGTAGCATAAAACCGCATAGAGCATATTGCGTGTCCTGTACGATCGGCGACGGCCGGCAGCCGCCGGCCGTCGCGCCTGTCATTACGCCGCGCTCTCCGCCGCGTCACCCATCGCCGCGTCCGGGTTCATCCATATCAGTTCGACCACATAGCCGTTGGGATCCTCGAACGCGCGATTGTACATGAAGCCCAGATCCATCGGGGCGCGCGGATCGGTCTTGCCGCCATGTCCACCAGCCAGCTCGGCGAGACGGTCGACCTCGTCCCGGTCGCTGGCCGACAGCGCAACGAGGAGCTGACAGTCCCCATGCGCGTCGCCGACCGGTTTCGAGGTAAAGGTCTGGAAATATTCGCGCGTGAGAAGCTGGAAGGTGATCTGATCGGACCACATCATCGACGAGGCCGTTTCGTCGCTGAACTGGTCGTTCTTCGTAAAGCCCAGCGCCTTGTAGAAGGCGGTGGATGCCGCGAGATCGGCAACGGGCAGGTTCACGAAAATCATCTTGGTCATTTGAGTTCTCCTTTCGGCGAAGCAAATTCGCTTCGGCGACACAAGGACGCAGACCCGCCATCCATCCCGACACTTCAGCGAAAAAAATCTGACGCACTGGAAAACATCGGACGCACCCCGGCCTCCGATCGCCCTTCCCTCGGTTGAAGGGGAGGCAGGAAGAGCTACTCTTTCACGCGGGATTCACTATCGCGCGGCCTTGGCTTCGATATTTCGGGTGGCACGAAGGTCCATATCGTATCGCCCGCGTCGACGCTCGGCGGATGCTGAGAGGAAAAGATCACGAGGTCGCCCGAAGAGCGGACGACCGCGAGACTGTCGCCGCCCGACTGCTTCATGCGAGCGACGAAATGGGCATAGGTGAAGATTTCGGTGATCCGCGTCCGGCTGAACGTCCATCCGGCCTGCAGCCGGTCGAGCTGCTCTTCGATCGGCGTGCCGGCGAGCGTGAAGACCCGGCCGCGCCGCACATGGCCCTGGCGCGACACTCCGATCATCCGGCTGACCCGATCATGGCCGATCTCGGGCGCCAGTTCGCTGCACACCAGCGCATTGTAACTGTCGTTGTCGGTGGCGGCGATCAGCTGCTGATATTCGCCAAGATCGAGATGATCGTCGTGCGCTTCATCCAGGATGTCGCCATGATAGACGGGCAGGTCGGCGCGACGGGCATGCCGAAGCGCGACCTGGCTCGCGTCGGCGATCAGCACACGCCGCTGCTGTCGCTTGATGAAGTCGGCGAAAGCGATCGTCCAGCTGTTGGCGCCGACGAGCAGCACCCCCTCGCCCTTGCCGCGATCGAGACCCAGCCACCGCGCGAAGGGTGCGGCGGTGAAACCATGCGCGAAGATCGTCGTGATTACGACCGCGAAAGACAAGGGCACCAGAGCTTCGGCGCCCGGCACGCCATAATCGGAAAGGCGCAAGGCGAAGAGCCCGGTAACCGCGGCGGCGACGATACCGCGCGGCGCGATCCACGCTACGAACATTCGCTCCTTGAACGGGATGCGCGTGAAAAGGAGCGCGATCATGATCGTTACCGGGCGAACAACGAACAACAGCAGGATCAGGAAGAGCACGAAGCGTGCCTGGAAATTCGTCACTACTTCCCAGTCGAGCGTCGCCGACAGGATGATGAAGACGCCCGAGACGAGGAGGACGGTCAGATCCTCCTTGAAGCGTAACAACGCGCGGCTCGAATAGGTCTCGCGGTTCGCCATCACCACCCCCATCACGGTGACGGTGATCAGGCCGGTCTCGTGCATGACGAGGTCGGAGAATACGAACACCGCGATCACCGTGGTGAGCAGCACCGGGGCTTTCAGATATTCGGGCACCCAGCCGCGCGGGAAGGCCCAGGTCAGCGCAAAGCCCGCGATACTGCCGATCAGGATCGCGAGAAGGCTGGCGGCTGCGACGTCGATAACGATGCTGGCGCTGTTCGCCTCGGCGCCGCCATGGGTGATGTAGGTGAATATGCCGACCGCCAGCAACGCGCCGATCGGGTCGTTCACGATCGCTTCCCATTTCAGCATATGCTTGACCCGCGGCGTGATGTTCAGCGTGCGGAGCAGCGGAATGATGACGGTCGGGCCGGTGACGACCATAATGCCCCCGAACAGCGCGGCGAGTTCGAAGGGCAGGCCCGCACCATAATAGGCGGCCGCGGTGCCGAGGGCCCAGCCGATCGGCACGCCGAGAAATACGAGCATGAAGACCGCGATCCCGGCCTGCCGCAGTTCGCGAAACTTGAGGCTGAGGCCGCCCTCGAACAGGATGACCGCAACCGCGAGCTTGATGATCGGTTCGCGTAGCGCCCCAAAATCGCGCTCGGGATCGATCAGTCCGAGCACGGGCCCCGCGACGATGCCGGCGAGCAGCATCAGCGCGATGGCGGGCCGGCCGGTCCGCCACGCAAGCCATTGCGCCCCGATGCCGATCACGCCGATCAACGCGATCTTGATAAGCAAAGAATCGATTGCGAACATTTTTCCCGTAACTCCCGGCTGAGCGGCTCGTGTGCCTTGCCGGGTTGAAGTCATCAACCCGCCATACCCGTACCGCCCGTTATTTACCGGTCCCGCGAGGCCGACGATGCTTTAGGAAGCGGGAGTCGCGGGCGCGAGTTGCCGGCTGTACAACCAGCCGATGCCGATCAGGCTGAACCCCAGCGCGGCGAACGACCCGATGCGGAGCAGGCCTTCGAGGCCCGAGGCGTCGAAAAGAAACACTTTCCCGGCGGCCGCGAGCATCAGGACGAGCGACGCGATGCGCCAGTCGCGGCGGCCGACCCGAATTCCCCACAGCAGGAAGCCGATCGCAAGCGCAAGCAGGAGGAGCGAGCGCAAAATATTCTCGGCGGGCGCGACTCCCGTTTCGATCAGCAGGCTGCCGTGGAAGACCTGGCGAAGCGTCGCCCACGCGAAGAGCGCGACGAGCGCCATCGTTGCGATCTGAACGATGCGAACGAAAGTCCCGCTCGGCGGCGCAAAAAGTTCACCAACCAGCCGCATTCCGGCCCATGGCACAAGGAACAGCGGCAGCAGCAGATTGACGAGCGGCCATCCGCCGACGGCCTGCTCGGCCCACAACGGATTATGGAGAAGGATGCCGTACCAGAAAGCGTGCGTCGCTCCGGCTATCGCGAGCGCGCGGGCTCCATTCGGGATGCCGCGGCGCCACAGCAGCCACCCGAGCCCGATGAGCAAGACTTCCCAGACGAGACGCTGCGCAATCCCGGTAGAGACGAAGTCGGCGCCTGCCACCGCAGCGAAACCGAGGCGGTAGAGGCCATGAACCGCGATCAGGCCGATCGCCCCTGCGACGCCGAAGCCGGCGATCGACGCCCAGCGCGGCAATCTGTCGCGCAGAAGCCAGAGTTGCGTTGCGAAAAGCAGCGCCGGTAGCGCCAGGCGGCGGATCAGTTCGGCGGTCGCCAGCATCGCGCCGTCGATCTGCATCGACACGCCGCCGAGCGACAGCACCGCTTTCGTCGTCCACAGCGCCGCCGGCATCGCGGCCCAGGCGAGGCTGATGGCGGCGAACGTCGCGGCGCCGGCATCGATCCGCGCAAGGGGGATCCGTCGCGCCGCGAGAAGCAGGACCGCCCCTCCGATCGCCGGAACGAGCACGAGCATGGCGGCCGGAAGCAATTGCGCCGCGGTGCCGTAGGCGAGCGCCGCTGCAAAGCCTTGTCCTATGCGGCGAACCACCGGGCGCTCGGCGCGCAGCGCGAGGAAGAGCGCGGCGAGCGCGACCGCCGCCCAGCGCAGCGCGGCATATCCCGAGCCCTCGGCCGCCCCGTCCACGAGCCGCGGAACTTCATCGAGCGCCCGCGGCGTTGCGATCAGCGCGAACAGTGCGGCGCCGAAAAACCCGGTCGCCACCCATTCGATCCGCTTGTCATCGGCGATCCGGCCGAACGGCAACAGCGCCGCAGCGACGCCCGCAATCGCCGCCGGGGCGAGCCACAGGGGGAGCAGAAGGACCAGCGCGAGCGAGACCAGCGCCGCCGCGGTCGCCGCCAACCAGGCGAAGCGATTGTCCGCGCCGCGGCCCTCGATACGCCAGCCCCGTGCGATACCCGCCGCCGGCAGGCCCGCGGCGCCAAGAGCAATGATAGCTAGGCCTACGTCCGACATTTCCCACAGCTGCCACTTCGTCAGCGGAACGATCGAGAGCGCGAGCACGCAAAGCTCGATCGTCCGGCGCAAGTCGCGCGGATCGGTCCACAGGCGGGCGAGCAGGGGCAGCGCATGGATCGACAGCAAGGCGATGCCGACCGACGCGAACCAGAAAGCCGAGGCATCGGGCCATAACACAATCAGCAGGACCGAGAGTGCGAGGCTGGTGGTCGGGACGATCGCGAGGCGGCGCTCGCGCCACGCGAGCCACTGTCCCGCCGCCGCGAGCAGCGCGAAAAGCCCCCACTGCAGCGGCGTATAACCCGCCTGCGCGACGAGCAGCGCGAGTTGCAGCGCGCCGACGACCGCCGCCGCCGCGCGCAGCAGCGTGGCGCGCGACCCCTCATAGGCGAAAAGCGGGATGGCGACGCCGAGCAGCAGGACATAGGCGCCGATCGAAAGCGATCCGAGCGTATCGAGCGCGCCGCCGACGAAGATCATCCAGACGCTCCAGCCCGCGCCACCTGCGAGCGCCGCCAGCGCGAGCCACGGCCAACGGCGCATCCGTGCAATCCCGGCCATCGCCGCGATCGTCAGCGCCAGATAGATCGCGAGCAGCGGCACATTGGGTTCGAGCGCGCCGACGAGTGCCGGCGCCGCGAGACCGCCCGCGAGCCCGAGGAACGCGCTCGGCGGGCCGAAACGGAGCGACAGCGCGAGCGCCGACGCGGTCACCAGCGCGAGCGCCACGAAGGCGAACAGCGGCCCGATCAACCCATAGACGTTGGCCGCGACCATGATTGCGGCGTAGAGCGTGGCGATGCCGGCGCCCGACAGCGCCTGCGGCACGCGAACGTCACGCAGTCTGGCTTCATTGCGCCACGCATATTCGGCACCGCCGATCAGCGCGAGACCGAACAAAATCCCGGCGATCACCTGAACCCCCGGCGTAAAAACGCGCGCGAAGAAGCCGAGATCGATCGCATAGAGGACGATGAGAACGCCCGCGATCGCCAGCGTGATCCCGCCGGCCCAGATCGGCAGCGTCTTGCCGAACAGATTTTCGAAACGCGCCGACAGGTTGGCGGCAACAGGAGGCGCGGTGCTGGCCGGCGCAGGCTTTGGACCGGCCGCCTTCTCCGCATCCGTTCCCACGACCTTTTGTATCAGTGCCGGGGCGGGTGTACTCGCCGATGCCGCGGCGCGCGCGGGCTCAGGTGCCGGGCTGGTTTCGGGGACCGCGGCGGGCGTCGTGGGCGAAGGGGGAGACGCCGTTGCGGCCGCCGGTACGCCCGCTTCGGGAACGGGGGCGCCGATATGACGCTGAAGCGCAGCAATCTGTTTCGCCGCTTCGGCGAGATTTGTCTCAGCCCGTTTGAGCCGGCTCCTCACGTCCGCGAGCAGGACGCCGAGAATAAGGACCGCCAAGAAGGCGATAGATTCCAACACCAAGGTCCTTTCGCGACACCCAGACGATCTGGTGCGCCAGAACGGTCGGCAACGCAAGGGCGCGCCAAAGCGATTGCATTGCCGCCCCCTTAGAAATTTACGGCCGATTTGCGGTTCGCCGCGCCGAGCGCCAGGTGGGACAATAGCCCCGGTCGGTCCGAACACTTCGTCGCGACGTTCGCTGCATCGTGTGAAAATATACTTAGCACTTGAAGTATTTTTTTGAGATGGTAATCGGGGGTTCGGGAACGGAGGATACAAGCCTACGAACGCGCCGAGGATCGAAGATGTCCCGCGCCGACGGACGAAAAGGCATTCGCCAAATACACCCCGTCCCAACAATTAAGGCCGGATGCGCGAGCCGCATTTCCGCAGCGCTGTCGCGTGCGGAGAAGCGATGTCTTGCATCCGGAATTTGGGAGGATGTGATGAAGACTGCGACCCTTTTGCTTTCGACCGCGGCCATGGCCCTTTGCGCTGCGCCGGCCTATGCGCAGACGGCCGCGCCGGCGGATGACGCCAGCGCCGCCGAGCCGGCGCCCGCGCAGGAAGCTGCCGCCGACGAAGCCTTCGGCGAGATATTGGTCACCGCGCAGCGCCGCTCCGAAAGCGTGCAGGATGTGCCGATCGCCATTTCGGCGTTCAACAGCGAGATGGTCGAGGCGAGCGGCACCACCAATATCACCAGCCTCAACGGCCTCGCGCCCAACGTCGTGCTCCAGACGCAGGGCCTGGTCGCCAACGTGCCGATGATCTCGATCCGCGGCATGAGCACCGCCGATCCCGATCCCAATGCCGACCCGAAGGTCAGCACGATCATCGACGGCGTCTATATCCCCTTCGTGTCGAGCACGATGCTCGACCTGTTCGACGTCGAGCGCATCGAGGTGCTCAAGGGTCCGCAGGGCGTGCTGTTCGGCAAGAACAACCTCGCCGGCACGATCAACGTCATCACCGCGCGCCCGACCGACGATTTCGGCGGCGAGGTGCGGCTGACCGCGGGCTCGTTCGGGCTTCGGCAGGTCCGCGGCAAGATCAACAGCGGCCGCTTTGCGGGCGACGCGCTTGCCGCCAAGATCGCGGTCAATTTCCGCGATTATGACGGCTACAGCCGCAACGTCATCACCGGCAACCGGCTCAATGGCGCCAACGTCAAATCGGTGCGCGGCGCGCTCGATTTCGATCGCGGCGGCGCCTTCACCTCAACCCTCGTCGCCGACTGGCTGAAGCAGAAGACGACCGGCCCGGCGCCGCACGTCCTCGACAATGGCGATCCCAATTGGGACCTGCTGCCCGACGAAGTAAAAACCGACGTCCGCGAGGCCGCGGTGCCCTTCGATCCCTATGCCCGAACCGAAAGCTATGGCGGGTCGTGGACCGCGAACCTCGACGTCGGCTACGGCACGATCACCTCGGTGCTCGGCTATCGCCACCTGGATTATGTGACGCGCGGCGATTTCGACGGACTGATCACCCCGGCGCCGCAGCTTGATGTCACCCGCGACTTCTCCGGCGAATCGAAGAGCGGCGAGCTGCGCTACGTCTCGCCAGCCGGCGAACCGGTCGATTTCGTCGTCGGCGCCTATTATCAGACCGACAAGTGGCGCCAGTTCAACACGGTGCTCGCGAACCCGACCACGACGACGCTCGCGCAGCTTCGTCAGGATACCGAAAGCTATGCGCTCTTCGCGCTGGTCAACGCGCACCCGACCGACAGCCTGACGCTGTCGATCGGTGGCCGCTACAGCCACGACCGCAAGAAATACGACATCGCCTCGCAGGTGCTGGTGAACGGCGTCCAGCGATCGTCGTTCCAGAGCAGCCTCGAGGCAAGCTGGGCCGAGTTCACCCCGCGCCTGACGGTCGAATATGAGATCGGCCCTTCGGCGATGATCTACGCCAATTATTCGCAGGGCTATAAGGCCGGCGGCTACAACTCGCGCGGCACGATCCCCGAAAATGTCGGCCCCTATGACCCCGAGCGCGTCAACGCGTTCGAGATCGGCGCAAAGACCGACCTGTTCGACCGCCTGCTCCGCTTCAACGTCGCGGGCTTCGTCAACAATTATCGCGACCTGCAAAGCTCGGTGACGAAGATGGGTTCGGTGCGGCCGGAGAATATCACCACCAACGTCGCCGCCGCGAAAATCTATGGCTTCGAGGTCGAAACGCTGCTGCGCCCGTCGGACAATTTCACGCTGGGGGCGAACATCGCCTATCTCCACGCGCGCTATACCGATTTCTGCGCCGACACCGACGGCGTCTTCACCGACGGCTCGCCCGAGCCCGGCCAGTGCGGCCCCGCGGTGCCGGTCCTGCTGGGCGGGGTTCCGAACGGCACCTTCGCGGTGCCGACCGATTCGACGGGGCTCGACCTCGCCAACGCGCCGAAGTGGAGCGGCAGCCTCTCGGCCGACTATGTGATCCCGGTCTCGTTCGGCGAGATCAAGCTCCACAGCGACGCGCGCTATTCGGCGCGCTTCAACACCTGGGGCCGCGACAACGACCCCGGCTATTACCGCAAGGAAGTCGTGCTGCTGAACGCCAGCATCGCGGTCGCGGGCGAGGACGACAAGTGGAAGGTCACGCTTTACGGATCGAACCTGACCGATCAGGACGTGATCTCGGGCGCGATCTCGGCGGGCGCGACGCCGATCCAGCAATTCTACCAACCGCCGCGCGAGTTCGGAGTCGACGTCGCGTTCAAATTCTGACGCGACTCGCGCCCGCGGCGCCAGTCCCCGCGCCGCGGGCCTTCACCGCCAACGATAGGATCGGGAGAGAAAAATGGGTTGGGATGTGAATCGCCGGACATTCGTCGGCGGCATGGGCGCGCTCGCCGCCACCGGATTGGCGCTGCCGACCTATGCGAAGAACGGCAAGAAGCTGAACGTGCTGATGATCGTCACCGATCAGGAACAGGGCATCGCCAGCTACCCCAAGGGCCTGCTCGAAAAGCTGCCGGCGCACCGCGAACTGATGGAACGCGGGATGCTCGTCGAAAATTACCATGTCCACACGACGCCCTGCACCCCGTCGCGCTCGACGATCTTTCAGGGGCACCACACCCAGCAGACCGGGCTGTTCCTCAACAGCGACAATGCCCCCAACCCCGTCGCGGCCGAGGATATGCCGACGCTCGGCCACATGATGCAGGCGGCGGGCTATTACACGAGCTACAAGGGCAAGTGGCACCTCAGCCGGATGAATTTCGAACGCGACTGGAACCGCGTGCCGGGCGGCATCTATCCCAGCACCGAGCGCGCGATGGAGAAATACGGCTTCCACGACTATGGCTTCGACGGCGAAGAGCTGGGGCTGACCTGGGACGGCTACCGCGCCGACATGTATGTCGCGGGCGACGCCGCGCGCAGCATCTTCGACTTCGTGCGCCGCGACAAGGCGGAGGGAAAACCGTGGTTCATGGTCGTCGGGCTGATCAACCCGCACGACATCATGTTCTATGACGCGACGGGCGAGCAGGCGAAGCACCGCGTCCATCCCGACATCCTCGCGCCGCTGCGCCGCGAGCCGGGCGACCCGATCTACGAGGTCGACAACAAGTTCGACCTGCCCGAAAGCTTCTACAAGGACGATCTTTCCACCAAGCCCGAGGCGCATCGCGCGATCGTGCGGCTCAATGACCTCTTCTATGGCCCGATTCCACATGACGACGAGGCGTCGTGGCACCGCTTCAACAATTATTACTATAACTGCCTGCGCGACGTCGACCGGCGGCTCGGGCAATTGCTCTGGGCGCTCAAGGAAAGCGGGCAGATCGACAACACGATCATCATCTATACCAGCGACCATGGCGAACGCGCCGGCGCGCACGGGATGCGGCAAAAGGCGGGTACGATGTACCGCGAGGAAACCAATATCCCGATGATCATCGCCCATCCCGACGTGAAGGGCGGACAGGTGACCAAGGGCCTGATGGGCGCGATCGACATCGCGCCGACCTTGATGTCGCTCGCCGGGCTGTCGGCCGACGAAGGGCGCAATCGCTTTCCCGGCCTGCCGGGGGTCGACGTATCGGCGCTGCTGTCGTCGCCGACCGCGCCCACCGAACGCGACCGGCGCGGGCATTTCTTCAACTATGCCGTCGCGCATATGTGGGAGCCGGCGTCGAAGAGAACCGTCGGCCCGCGTCCGCCGGGCGAGAAAATTCCCGACTATGGCGCGATCTACGACCTGTCGAAGCGGCGGCTGCACCGCGGCGTCCACGACGGACGCTGGAAGTTCGCGCGCTATTTCGCGCCGGCGCATCATCACATGCCGCGCGACTGGAAGACGCTCAATGCGCGCAACGATCTCGAACTTTATGACACCCACGCCGACCCGGGCGAGCTGGTCAATCTGGCGAACGACCCCAAACACCGGAAGACGGTGATGCGGCTCAACGCGATGGTCAACGCGCTGTCGGAGCGCGAGATCGGCAAGGGCCTCGACGACGGGCGCGAATATCCCGGACCGACCGAGATGTACAATCAGCCTGGGTGATCGAACGCCGGATCATCCGGAGTTTCGGCCGTCGAACCGGACCCATGACCGAAGAAAGGTCTATGGGCCACTGGACGACGGGCGGCATTCCGCAACATCGGCACCGTGGGGCGCAGCACGCCACTTTCGATCATTGACCAACTGATCGTGGTGCTCGGCGCGCTGCCAAGCTCGGGAGTAAACCGTGGAAGCGGGGCGACGTTGCGATGGTACAGCAAGCACCGTGACCGGCTCCGGCGACGAACGCTAAGTCATTGATTTCTGGTAGCGGAGGAGGGACTCGAACCCCCGACACGCGGATTATGATTCCGCTGCTCTAACCTGCTGAGCTACTCCGCCCCGAAAGGCCGCCGCATCGGGCGAGCAGCGCCTATAGGCAGGCTCGTCGCGCCGGTCAATATCATCTGCGCACCCCGCGAAAACTGCGCGCGAAGGCGGGCTCCCACGGGCCGCCGCGATAGTGATGCGCCGCGAGTCCGGTGATCGCGAGCGGGCGCGGGCGGAAATCGGATGCCAGTGCCGCGAGCAGCGCGCGCGCCTCGGCCGCGGCGACCTTGTTCTGCACGGTGATGTGGAGCCGCGGCACTCCCCGGTCCTGCGCGGTCAGCATGCCCGCGAAATGGTCGGCGATGCGTGCGCGGACCGCGAGCAAATCGGCGCTCTCGATACGAAAGGCGACGCCCTGCCCCAGCGAATAGACCTCGCGCAGCGTCGCGGCGGGCGGCGGCGTGTCGGCGGCGATACGGCGGAACAGGCGGTCGAGCTCGTCGAGGCACGACGGCGGCAGCTGGTGAAAGAGCGTTATATGCGCGGCGAGATGATTGCGTTCGGGCGGGAAATGCTCGGCGCGCAGCGCGTCGAAAAAGCGCTGGTCCGCCGCACCCATCGTCGCGGTCGCGATGATGGGCACGGCGCCAGTGGTCCGGTCGGGAGGGGGGAGGTCCGGGCCATCTGCTTCGAGTGGGGATGGGCGAGGCAGTTCAGGGGGAGATTTGCCGTCGTCCACGGGACGCCCTTTCTCGATGTCCATTTCAATGCGCCGGATCGACCCGGCGTTCCAATCGATTTATTGCGTCACAATAATCGTGCAAACCGATGAAATAATATTATCCGCGCTTTACAGCCCGTTCCAGAAGGCGCGGAGCGCGGCGGCGACCTCGGTGGGGCGTTCGGCGATCGCCCAATGCCCTGCCCCTTCGATCACCGTCAGCGGCGTGCCGGTGTTCGCGACATAGCGCCGCGCGACCGACAGCTCGACATAGGGATCGCCCTCGCCCCAGATCAGCGCGCCGTTGGCGGGCAGCTTCGGGATGTCCAGCGCCCAGTCGTGCGCGAAGCTCAGCCCCTTGGCCGAACGATAGAGTTTGAGGATCGCGCGGCGCTTGTCCCGGTTCTTCCACTGCTCGGCCTCTTCGCGCGCGATGTCGGCGGGCATGCCCTGCGCCGCGAGCCCCTCGGCGAGCTTGTCGGCCTTGCTCAGCGCCATGAAGATTTCGCCGAGGATCGGCGTGTTCCAGATGCGCGCGATGCGGTGGCCGCGATAATCGGGCTCGATCACCGCGTTCGAGATCGCCCAGCTGCCGATCAGGTCGGGGCGCAGCATCGCGATGCGCTGGGCGATCAGCGCGCCCCAATCGTGGCCGACGATGTCGATCGGGCCGTGCGCGGCGACCAATGTCTCGGCCTGACCAATCGCCCAATCGACATAGGCCTCCTTGGTCGCGGCGAAGCCGGGGGGCAGCGGTGCGGTAAAGCCGGGCAGCGCGGGAACCGCGACGGGCGTGTCGCCAAGCTCAAGCGCGGCGAGCAAGGGTCGCCAGATCGCCGGGCTGTCGGGAACGCCGTGGATGAAGAGTTTGGCGGTCATATGCACTCTCCCGTCGCCCCCGCGCAGGCGGGGGCCGTTGTCGGCCTTGCGCTGCCCCTCCAGCGGCCCCCGCCTGCGCGGGGGCGACGAATATTACTCCATCTCCCCCCGCTCGCGGCGGAGCGCATACCATTTCTGGACATTGGCATTATGCTCGGACAGCGTCCGCGCAAACACATGGCTGCCGTCGCCCTGCGCGACGAAGAAGAGATAGTCGTTCGCCTCGGGGTCGAGCACGGCGGCGATCGACGCCTTGCCGGGATTCGCGATCGGCCCCTTGGGCAGCCCCGCCATGCTGTAAGTGTTATAGCCGTTCACCGCCTGGATTTCGGAGCGCAGGATGCGGCGGCCGAGCGGCTTGCCCTTGGTAACCGGATAGATGATCGTCGGATCGGCCTGGAGCCGCATCCCGACGCCGAGACGATTGGTATAGACGCCAGCGACGGTGCGGCGCTCGGCCGCGACGGCGGTTTCCTTCTCGACGATCGACGCGAGCGTGATCGCTTCGTTGCGGTTCTTGACCGCGGTGCGCGGGGTGCGCTTGGCCCAAAGTTCGTTAAACGCCTTGTCCATCGCCGCCTGCATCCGCTTCACGACCGCGGCGCGGGTCTCACCAGTGGTGAAGGCATAGCTGTCGGGCAATATGCTGCCCTCGGCGGGCACGGGGATTTCGCCCTTGAGGCGCGGCTCGGCCATCAGCCGTTCCCACACCATGATCGAGGGCATGCCTTCGGGGATCATCACGAGCCGCTGGATCGTCTTGCCCGACTGGAACAGCGCGAGGATGTCGCCCGCGTCCATCCCCTTTTCGATTCTATATTCGCCGGGCTTGATCGGCTCGTCCGAGCCGAAGAAGCGCGCCTGATTGCGAAAGCTCGACGCCGAGACGAGCCCGGCGTCCTCGAGAATCTCGCCCGCCTTCGCGATGCTCGCGCCTTGCGGGATCACGACCTCGGCATCCTTCGGCGCGCCCGAGCAGGCTGCGAGGAGGAGAGCGAGCAAGCTGGCCAGCAGGAGGCGCCCGATGGTCATGGAGCTGTCATCCCAATCCGTTTGTGCTGAGCTTGTCGAAGCACTGTTCTTTCTTTCCACGCCAGAGAAGAGCAGGACGGCCCTTCGACAAGCTCAGGGCGAACGGAAGGTTGGCGGGCGGCCGAGCGTCAGTCCTCGACCGCTTTCACGATCAGGCTGGCGTTGGTGCCGCCAAAGCCGAAGCTGTTGTTGAGCGCGGCCTTCACTTTGCGCTTCTTGGCGACCTTCGGGACGAGGTCGGCGCCTTCGGTGCCTTCGTCGGGATTGTCGAGGTTGAGCGTCGGGGGCACCACCTGATCGCGGATCGCGAGGATGCAGAAGATCGTCTCGACCGCGCCCGCGCCGCCGAGCAGATGGCCGATCGCCGACTTGGTCGAACTCATCGACACATTGCCCATCGCGTCGCCGAACAGGCGCTTGACCGCGCCGAGTTCGATCGTGTCGGCCATCGTCGAAGTGCCATGCGCGTTGATATAGTCGATGTCGGCGGGGGTCATGCCCGCCTTCTTGAGCGCCGCCGCCATCGAACGGTACGCGCCGTCCATTTCGGGATCGGGCGCGGTGACGTGATAGGCATCGCCCGACAGGCCATAGCCCACGACCTCGGCATAGATTTTCGCGCCGCGCGCCTTGGCATGCTCATATTCCTCGAGCACGACGACGCCCGCACCCTCGCCCATCACAAAGCCGTCGCGGTCCTTGTCATAGGGGCGGCTCGCCTGTTCGGGGCGGTCGTTGTAGGTCATGTTGAGCGCGCGCGCCTGCGCGAAGCCGGCGATGCCGATCGGGCAGATCGTCGCTTCAGCGCCGCCCGCGAGCATGATGTCGGCGTCATCGTCGCGGATCATCCGCGCGGCGTCGCCGATCGAATGCGCGCCGGTCGAGCAGGCGGTAACGACGGCATGGTTCGGGCCTTTCAGGCCATATTTGATGCTGACCTGGCCCGAGATCAGGTTGATCAGGCGGCCGTGGACGAAGTGCGGGCTCACGCGGCCCGGGCCCTTCTCGGCGAGCAGCAGGCTTTCGCTCTCGATGCCCGGCAGGCCGCCGATGCCCGAACCGATCGAACAGCCGGCGCGCACCTTCTGCTCCTCGGTCATGTCGGTGAGGCCGGCGTCCTCGAGCGCCTGTCCGGCGGCGTCGATGCCGAAAATGATGAAGGGATCGACCTGGCGCTGGACCTTGTGGTCGACACGCTTGCCGGGGTCGAAGCCATATTCGTGATCAGGACCCTTCACCTCGCACGCGATCGTGCATTTCTGGTCCGACGCGTCGAAATGGGTGATCGTGCCGGCACCCGATTTGCCCGCGATCAGATTCTTCCAGCTGGTTTCGACATCGCCGCCCAGCGGCGTTACCAAACCCAGACCCGTCACCACAACCCGGCGCATAATCATTCCTTTCATCGGCCCCCGCCCCCGCGGGGTGCCGCGTCATTACCGTCGGCGCGCTTCTAGAGGAGCCGCGCGCATAAAAAAAGCTCCCCGGTCGCTGCGCGCGGGCGCTCGAGACCGGGGAGCCGGAAATGCGTGGACGGCGTCGCCGCCGCATCCGGCAACGCCGGACAGGCTGAATCAGCCCTTGTTCGCTTCGATATAGTCGATCGCGTCCTTGACGGTGGCGATCTTTTCCGCCGCGTCGTCGGGGATTTCGACGCCAAATTCTTCTTCGAACGCCATCACCAGTTCGACGATATCCAGGCTGTCGGCGCCCAGATCGTCGATGAAGCTCGCTTCCTCGGTAACCTTGTCGGCTTCGACGCCCAGATGTTCGACGACGATCTTTTTAACCTTTTCGGCCGAATCGCTCATGCACAGTTCCTTTTTTCTGACTATGTCGTGAATGTTGAAAATTGCCCTAGTGCCCGTGGGCGGGGCTGGCAAGGGGGCTGGCATCGGCCGATCGGCGAAGCGCCGTGTCGACCAGACTTTCCTCCGCAGCGCTATATGCCGACCGTGTCCCTTTCTGCCCCTCCGGCACCTGCGTGACGAAATAGGCAATGCCATCGCCGGCTTCAAGGTCGAACCACAGACCCGACCGCAATCCATAAGCGTCGCCCGAATGCCCGAACCGCAAGCGTCCGTCGCCGAACAGATCGTCGCGGCAGGCCGGATCGCGCAGCGCCGGGCCGCCGGTGCTGTGCATGGCCATGCCATATTCGCAGAAGAAACCGCCCGTCCCCTCGCCGCTTGTCGGCCGGACGGGTGCCATCGCTTCCAGCCGGGCCAGGCTTTCGGCTTTCAGAAAGCCGTCGCCGCGGCGCAGCAGCATCACGCCGATGCGCGCGAGCCCGTTCGCCGAAATACGCAGTCCGCCCTGCGGGCTGAACCCCGCGCCATGCCGGCCGAGCCGGTAGCTCGCGACGTCGCAGCTGTCGTCGGTGGCGGGCACGACGGGACAGGCTGGCCGCGCACCTTTCAAATCGTCGCGCACGACGCTGCCGTCGGCGCCATAGAGCACGACGGCGCGCGCGACAGCGGCGTCGCTGCACGCCGGCCAGTTGAAACAGGCATCGAGGGCGAGCGGACGAAAAACCAGCCGCGCCATCGCCGCGTCGAACCGCTCGCCGGTTGTCGCCTCGATCACCGCCGCGACGACCGGATAGTTGAAATTGGCGTAGGCGAAATCGCCCCCCGGCGCGCGCGCCTTGTCCCACGCCGTGGGATCGCGGAGCGCGGTTTCGAGGTCGGCGTCGAGCGGCAGCGCATAATCGGTGTCGTCGTTCAGCCCCGAACGATGGCCGAGCAGCTGCGCGAGGCTGATCGGCCGATCGGGATAGCCGGGATGCCGCAGCCGCCAGCCAAGATAGTCCGATACATCGCGGTCGAGGTCGAGACGCCCCGCCTCGACGAGCCGCAGCACGCCCAATGCCACGATCAGTTTGGAAATCGACGCGATGCGCACCGGATCGTCGGGCCCGACCGGCCTGCCGCCCGCACGATCGGCGAGGCCGTCGGCGACGCGCGTTTCGACCTTTCCATCGCGGTCGAAATGCACCGCGACCGCCGCGGGCGGCGGCGGTGCGGCGAGGGCCAGAGCAAGCGCGGACAACATGGCGCCACCCTGCGCGGCATCCCCTATCCGGTCAAGCGCGCGATCGCCGGACGCTCAGGGCGCCGCCTTGGCGACGACGACGCCCGACTCGCGCAGCGCCGCCGAGGCGGCCTGGATCACCGCGGGGGTGATCATGAAGCGGCCGAGCACGGTTTCGGGCGCCGCGTCGGCCGGCTGGCGCGTATAGGCGAGCAGGCGCTTCCACTGCGCGCGCGCCGCGTCCAGATCGCCCTGCCGCGCGAGAACGATCGCGCGCACCATCATATATTGCGGCTCCATATTGCTCGGCGAAGGCATTTGATCGAGGATCCGCTGCGCCTCTTCCTGCTCGCCTCGCTGCGAGACGACAAAGGCCAGCGTGACCCCCGGAACCCCGGGATAGGATGCGTCGAGCTGCAGCGACCGGCGGAGCAGCGCCTCGCCTTGCTCCGCATGCCCGCACGCGAGCTTGAACAGGCCGAGGAAGCCCGACATGTCGGCGTCATAGGGGTTGAGCGCGATCGCCGCGTCGCCCATCGCATTGCCGCCGGCGCAATTGCCCGAATAGAAATTGGCGCGCGCCATCGCGAACAGGCCGGCCGCCGAATTGGGGCTGCTTTCATAGGAGCGCAGCGCGAGCGCGCGCGCTTCGCCCAAGGCTTCGCGGCCCGCCGGCGTCAGCCGCTGCGGTTGCCAATCGCCATATCGCACGAGCGACAGCGCGGTCAGCGCGACCGGATCGCGCGGATTCGCCTCGATCGTCGCGCGCAGGCAGGCGCCAACCCGCGCCGCCGACGCCGCATTGCGCATCTGGCGCATGCGGTTGAACTGCGCGAGGCAGGGATAGCCCGCCGCGAAATTCTCGGGCTGTCGCTGGACCTGGTCGCGCACGATTACGCCATAATCGCCGGCGAGCTGGGCGATCAGCGGTTCGATCGCGGTGAATTCGGGGGTTTGGTCGCTGGTCAGGCGCATCTGTTGCGACCAGATCGCGCGCTGGTCGGCGACGCGATTGAGGACGAGCGTGACATCGGTGTCGCCTTCGACCGTGCGCACCAGCGAGGTATCGAGCCGGTAATCCCCCGTTCGCGCCGTCGCGCCACCCGGCGCTTTCGCGCTCAGCAGGTCGACCAGTTCGAAGCGCCGGAGCCCGTCGCGCAGCTTGCCGTCGAGCGCGCGCGCCAGCGCCCGCGACTGCGCCGAATTGCCTGCGACCGGCGACCTGACTTCGAGCAACGGAACGGGAACCGGATCGCCGACGAATAGCCGGGTGGAGCCTCCACGAAGCGTCCACAAGGTAAAGAGCGCGAGCGCGAGGAGGATGAGCACGACGATCCACCGGCCGAGCCGCGAACCGCGACCGCCGGGGCGCGACGGCCGCGCATGCGCGGTCGTGCGGGCGGAGCCCGATTGGACGGTTGCGGCCTTGACGTCATCGTCTTCCGACGGATCGTCGGCCGATCGCGCCGACGGCGGCGCCGAGCGATATTGGACGACGACCTCATAGCTGCCCTGCGGCACCCGCAGGCGGTGGACCCAGGGGGTGTCGGCATAATAGCGGTCGAGCAGGCTGCGCAAGCGGCCGACCATGACGCGCGGATAGCTGTCGACGGCGGGATCGAAATCTTCGCTGCGCCCCAGCGCCTCGGTGGCGATCGCGTAGGCCTTGGGCGAGCTGCGGCCGCCGCGCAGACGATGTTCGACAAGGAATTGCAGCAGCCGCGACAGCACCGGCGAGCGGGTGAACATCGGGGAATCGAGCAGCGCCCCGAGCTCTTCGGCGATGATCCGGTCGACCTCGCCCGGATCCTGTGTCTCGTTCGCTTTCGCCTGGTCCATGCTACCCTCGAATACCCCTGACGGGCGGTGCGGTAGATACGCCAATCAGCCAGCGCGGCCACCCGTTGTTACTTTGACGTAACGGTAACACGGCAACCTTGTGCCATATCAGAAGAAAATCGCCGCGCCAATCCGCAAGGAAAAACGCGAAATCAGGTTAAGAATTGGTTATCAAATGGCAACATCGCGCTTTGTGACCCCTTGTAACTGCCGCAAACACGAAACTCTGGCATCCTTTTCGACGTCGCGGCATTCCTACGATGACGCGGTGTGAAGCCAAAAGGCGAATGGTGCGAGCTGGTCCCTGGCACCTTTCGATCCCCCTCAGGCTTCATTCAAGACTTCGCCGGGCGGCCCGACAGCCCCACCTGTTCTGTCGCCCGGCAAGTCGACATCCTCTCAATCACCACTTGCTTGTCCTGCCGCCCTGAGCGCCGCGCGCGTTGCCGCCCTCTTCGGACATTCGGGCGCGATGGGCGCAGCCGGACATTCCATCGCCTGACGGGTCTCAACGAGAAGGGGCGCCAGTTTCCACTGACGCCCCTGTCGTTCATTTGAGAAGGAGCGACGCTCAGGTCGTCGTCGCAGCCTTGCACGGCCCGGTATGCGTCTGGGTCATCTGCATGACCATTTCCATGTCGCCGCCGGTCGGCATCTTGCCATTGGTCGTGATCGTCACATCGGTCTTCTTCGCCGCCATCGTGCCCACCATCGCCATGTCGACGGTCTGGCCGTTCTGCGAGCAGGTGCCGGCGACGTCGATCTTGCCGCCTGCGACTTCCTTCTTCGACCAGGTGCATTGGCCGCCGCCCTTGGCAAGCTCGGCCGCGACATCTTCCTTGTCGACCTGCTCCTGCGTGAGGCACTGGTCCATGCCGCTCGCGCCTTCCATCATCTTCGTCATGCCATCCTTCATTTCGGGCGGCATGCCGGGGACTTCGAACTTCACCAGCTTGACGTCGGTTTTCCAGTTGCCGGCCTCGCGCTTCACCGGGCCGGCGGAATTTTCGCCCTTGTCGCTGCAGCCCGCCACCGCGACCAGCGCGCCGATGGCCGCTACCGTCAGAATCTTCTTCATAAAATCATCCTCCTGTTGAGCAAATGGGCGAACCCAGATGCGACCATTTGGTTGCGAACCATTATGTTTGTCGTTGCCCGCAATCGATACCATATTGGCAGCGATGGCAATCCAGATTCGCACCTCGCTCGACGAAATCGACACAGCCGAAGGCTATGTCCCTCACCGCCCCGCCCGTCCCGACAAGGTCGAAGGCGGCAAAAGATTTGAACTGGTTAGCGACTATCAGCCCGCAGGCGACCAGCCGACCGCGATCAAGGAGCTGGTCGACACGGCGCTGGCGGGCGAGCGTGACCAGGTGCTGCTCGGCGTCACCGGATCGGGCAAGACCTTCACCATGGCGAAGGTCATCGACGAGCTGCAGCGCCCCGCGCTGATCCTCGCGCCGAACAAGATCCTCGCAGCGCAGCTCTACGGCGAGTTCAAGAGCTTCTTTCCGAACAATGCGGTCGAATATTTCGTCAGCTATTACGACTATTACCAGCCCGAGGCCTATGTGCCGCGGTCGGACACCTATATCGAGAAGGAAAGCTCGGTAAACGAGGCGATCGACCGCATGCGCCACTCGGCGACGCGCGCTTTGCTCGAACGCGACGACGTGATCATCGTCGCGTCGGTATCATGCCTCTACGGCATCGGGTCGGTCGAGACCTATTCGGCAATGATCTTCGATTTGAAGAAGGGCCAGGTCGCTGACAGCCGCGAGATCATCCGCAAGCTCGTCGCGCTGCAATACAAGCGCAACGACCAGGCCTTCGCTCGCGGCAATTTCCGCGTGCGCGGGGATTCTCTGGAAATCTTCCCCTCGCACTATGAGGATATGGCGTGGCGCGTCAGCTTCTTCGGCGACGAGATCGAGGAGATCACCGAGTTCGATCCGCTGACCGGCAAGAAGATCGCGACCCTCAACTATGTCCGCGTCTTTGCGAACTCGCACTATGTGACCCCCGGCCCGACGCTGAAGCAGGCAAGCGAAGCGATCCGCCACGAACTCGCCGAGCGCCTCAAGGAGCTCGAGGCCGAGGGCCGCCTGCTCGAAGCGCAGCGGCTCGAACAGCGCACCAATTTCGACCTCGAAATGATCGCCGCGACCGGAAGCTGCGCGGGGATCGAGAATTACAGCCGCTTCCTCACCGGCCGCCTCCCCGGCGAGCCGCCGCCGACCCTGTTCGAATATCTCCCCGACAACGCCTTGCTCTTTGTCGACGAAAGCCACCAAACGATCCCGCAGATCGGCGCGATGTCGAAGGGCGACCATCGCCGCAAGATCACACTCGCCGAATATGGCTTCCGCCTGCCGAGCTGCATCGACAACCGGCCGCTGCGTTTTGCCGAATGGGACATGATGCGCCCGCAGACGGTGAGCGTCTCGGCGACCCCCGGCACATGGGAAATGGACCGCACGCAGGGCGTCTTCGCCGAACAGGTGATCCGCCCTACCGGCCTCATCGACCCGCCGGTCGAGATCAAGCCGGTCGAGGAGCAGGTCGACGACCTGATCGCCGAGGCGAAGAAGACCGCCGCCGCGGGCTACCGCACGCTGGTGACGACGCTGACCAAGCGCATGGCCGAGGATCTGACCGAATTCCTCCACGAAGCGGGGCTCAAGGTCCGCTACATGCACTCGGACGTCGAGACATTGGAGCGCATCGAGATCATCCGCGACCTGCGGCTCGGGGTGTTCGACGTGCTCGTCGGGATCAACCTGCTGCGCGAGGGGCTCGACATCCCCGAATGCGGGCTCGTCGCGATCCTCGATGCCGACAAGGAAGGTTTCCTGCGCAGCGAGACCAGCCTCGTCCAGACGATCGGCCGCGCCGCGCGCAACGTCGACGGCCGCGTCATCCTCTACGCCGATCGCATCACCGGCAGCATGGAGCGCGCGATGCGCGAAACCGACCGCCGCCGTGAAAAGCAGGAGGCCTATAACGCCGAGCACGGCATCACCCCGACGACGATCAAGCGCAACATCGGCGACATCATCGCGCATGTCGCATCGAAGGATCAGGTGACGATCGACATCGGCGAGGACAAACCGGCGCACATGGTCGGCCACAACCTCCGCGCCTATATCGCCGAACTCGAAAAGAAGATGCGCGACGCCGCCGCCGACCTCGAATTCGAGGAAGCCGGCCGCCTGCGCGACGAAATCCGCAAGCTCGAAGCCGACGAACTCGGCCTGCCCCCCGACGAACAGGTCGCCCCGCGCGTCGGGCGCAGCAACGAGGGCAAACCCGGCACGCGCAAGGGCCGCTTCGGCAAGCAGAGCAAGACGAAGTGGGGGCGATAGGGGCCCCTTCGACGAACCTCCGGCTGTAACCGACAAGTAACCTTGCCGCCCCCGCGCGCGCTGCATAGGGTCGCCCCGCAATCGGGGAGATTATCTATGAAATCGGGTCTTTCGCTCATCGCCTTGGCGCTTGCCGTCGCCGCGCCCGCCGCGCTCCATGCCGAGGACAAGGCCGAGGACAAGGCGAAGGCCGAAAAGCCCGCCGACTACGAACCCCAGATTCGCACGACCAAGCTGTCGGGCACCTTCGGCGGCCAGCGGATCAATTACGCTGCGACGATCGGCGAGACGATCATCAAGAACAAGGAGGGCGTGCCCGAGGTCGCGGTCGTCACCACCGCCTATGTCAAGGAACCGCGCGACCCGAGCCGGCCGGTGACCTTCCTGTTCAACGGCGGCCCGGGGTCGGGCACCGTCTGGTTGATGATGGGCGCCTTCGGGCCGAAGCGCGTCGCGATTCCCGGCAACGGCACCGACGACGGCGCGCCGCCCTACCCGATCGTCGACAATCCCGACGCGCTGCTCGACGTCACCGACATCGTCTTCATCGACCCGCCGGGCACGGGATTTTCGCACCTGATCGGCAAGGCCGACCCCGAGGATTATTACGGCGTCACGCAGGACGCGAAGCTGGTCGCCGAGGTGATCCGCCGCTGGCTGAACGACAATGGCCGCTGGAACAGCCCCAAATTCCTCGGCGGCGAAAGCTATGGCACGACGCGTTCGGCCGCGGTCGCCAACCAGTTGATGAACGAGACGTACAATGACGTCGCGCTCAATGGCATCATCCTGATCTCGACCGTGCTCGACTTCGCGGCGGGCGCCGACACGCCGGGCAACGAGCTGTCGCCGATCACCAACCTGCCCTCGATGGCCGCGACCGCGCTCTATCACGGCAAGGCGACCGCGCCGTCGGTGGAGGCGTTCGTCGAGGAAGCGCGGCAATGGGCGATCGGCCCCTATGCCTCGGCGCTGCTCAAGGGGCAGAAATTGCAGGGTGAGGAACGCGCCCAAATCCGCCGTGAACTCGCGCGCTTCACCGGCCTTAGCGAAACCTATCTCGAAAGCGCCGACCTGCGCGTCACGCCGAGCCGTTTCTACAAGGAGCTGCTGCGCGACCGGGAGCTCACCGTCGGCCGCCTCGACAGCCGCTACACGGGCAAGGATTATGACAGCGCGGGCGAAAGCCCCGACAACGACCCGAGCTTCTATGGCATCGACGCGGGCTATACCGCCGCGATCAACAGCTGGAGCCGCGACACGCTCGGTTTCAAGACAACCCGTGAATATCAGTCGATCGGGCGGATCGGCGGCCAATGGGACTGGCGCATCGGCGGCCGCGACAGCAATTCCTATCTCAACGTCGCGCCCTATATCGGACAGGCGCTGCGCGAGAATTCGGGGCTGCGGGTGCTCGTCGCGCAGGGCTATTATGACTTCGCGACGCCCTTTTTCGCCGCCGAATATGCGCTGTCGCGCACCGGCATCCCGCAGGACCGCATCCACTACACCTATTATGAGGCGGGCCACATGATGTATATCCGCGACGAGGACCGGCATAAATTGTCGGCCGACGTGCGGGCGTTCATCCGGGGGCGGTAGGAAGGCGGCTAACGGCCGGTAGCGACCATGCCCTTTATCGTCACCCCGGGCTTGACCCGGGGCCTGCCTTGCCTTTTCGCCGTCGTCAGGAAGAAAAGGCGGGTCCCGGGTCAAGCCCGGGATGACGAAGCTGGAGAAAGCAGTGGCAGCTCCCCACCCCAAAGCAGGCTTTCTTACCGCAGCACGCCCCTCGCCGCCTGCGCCCGCGCATAAAGGAACAGCGCGATCAGCACGACCCAGATCACCGCGGTGAAGATCATCGGAAAGGTGCCGAACATGCGCATCAGGTCGGCATAGTGCATGCCGAACTGGTAAATACAGCTGATCGCCAGTCCGAGGATCGAGACGATGAAGGCCGTCACCGCGTGGCGACTGCGCACGAGTAGCAGCAAAGAGCCGAGGAGCGATCCCCAGACGCCGAGCGCCCAACCGACATTCGCCCACATCGGGAAGCTGGTGAACCAGGCCTGCTGTTCGGGCGTGAAGGCGGCCAGATATTCGGCATTGCCCATCTTGGTCATTGTATAGTCCATCGCGCCAAAGGCGTTCCAGACCAGCGACACGATCCCTACCACCCATAGGTGCCAGGGCGTTTTGACGGCTTCGGTCATATTCGTCTCCCCCTCCAGAAAGATCAGGCGAAATTACCAGATTTTTCCGTTGCCAGCAATATAGTGATATAGTCGCGCAATACAGCGATGTTGCGGTCGAAATAACCGATGTCGCGATAGGTGCGCGCCTGCATCACCGCGCCCTCCATCACCGTCAGCACGAACTCGCCGAGCGCCTTGCGGTCGGTGCCTTTCGGCAGGCGGTCGGCCGCCGCCTCGAAGCAGCCCGCGATCGCCGCCGACCAGTTCGAAAAATTCGCCGCCATCAGCTCGCGCACCACCGGGTCGGGCTCGTGGATTTCGAGCGCGAGACTGCCGATCGGGCAGCCATAAGTGCAGTCGGTGACGATCAGATGCGTGCGATAGCCCGCGAGCAGCGCGAAAACCTTGTCGATCGGATCGTCGACGCCGTCCCAATTGGGCGCGAGCAGCATCTCATCGATCCCGTCGCGATAAAGTTCGAGCACCCCGACGAGCACGTCCTGCTTGCCCGGAAAGAAATGATAGAGGCTGCCCGAATGGACCTGGCTGCGCGACAAGATGTCGGAGACCGAGGTCGAGAGATAGCCCTTCTCCCAGAACAGCTCCATCGCGGTCATCAGGATGCGCTGGCGGGTGTCGGCGGCGTTCATGGCGTTCCCTTCAGCCCGCCCGGTCATAGGCGGCGCGGAGCCAGCCCGCGACGTCACCGCCCGCATCCTCGCCCGCCGCGATCCGCACGCGGTGCGACACCATCGCGTTCCAGCTGCCCGCGAGTTCGAGCTTCCCGGCCGGCTCCTCGCCCTTCAGCGCGAGGCCAATGTCGAAGCGGTCCTTGGTCGAAGGCATTAGCAGCGCGAACTGCTTCTTGCGGCGCAGGCTGACATAGCCCTTTTTCGGCGACAGCTCGACGTCATCGCCGAAACCCTGCACGAGCAGGGTCAGCCGGTCATAGAGCGGGCGCCAATGCGCCTTCGCCCCGTCGAACGCCGCTTCGACGAGCGCGTCGTCGTCCTGCGACAGCGACGAGGAGGCGTTCGCCGCATGGACGATCATATTGGCGTAGCCGTGGCCGAGCCCATGTTCGGATTTGAGGTGGTTCACCAGCGCCATATGGCCGGCGATCCCGGTCGCGCGCGCGGTGGCGACCCATTCGTCGAGCCCCTTGCCGGTCTTGGCCCGCAGCGTCTCGCCCATCTTCTCGAATTCGTCGGCCATCGGCGTCCTCCCTCGTCAAGATGAGTTGATTGAACATTCAACCAAGCAATTTGTCAAGAGGCTTGGCAAGCGCGGGCGAACTCCCGATATGCGCGGCATGTGTGTCGTCGCCCTTGCCCACCGCGTCCACCCCGACTGGCCGCTCATCCTGATCGGAAATCGCGACGAGTTCCACGCGCGCGCCGCCGCGCCGCTTCACGAGTGGGACGACGGCAGCGGCCTCGTCGCCGGGCGCGACCTGCAGGCGGGCGGCACCTGGCTCGGCGTCCATCGCCCGAGCGGCCGCGTCGTCGTCGTGACCAATGTGCGCGGCGCAATGCCCGACCCTGCGAAGGAATCGCGCGGGGCACTCGTGTCCGACCTGCTGCGCGGCGAAGGGCGCTTCGCCGACCCGGCGGCGGAGGATCTGCCGCGCTTCAACGCCTTCAACCTGTTCGCGGTGGGTGGCGACGCGGCGCGGTTGCTGACCAATCGGCCTGTCCCGCTGATCATGCCGCTGGAGGCTGGCGTCCACGCGCTCGCCAACGAGCCCGTCGACGCCCCCTGCCCCCGCGCCGAACGGCTGCGCGTCGCGCTCGAAGCTACCGTCGGGGCGGGCGCCGATCCCGCCGGCCTGCTCGACACGCTGGTGGCCGAGGACGACCCCGCGCTCTTCCTGCGCGGCGACGCCTATGGCACGCGCGCCTCCACGCTCGTCCTGATCTCGGCCGACGGCCGGGCCCGAATGACCGAGCGCCGATACGAAGCGGGCGGCCGCCCCATCGGAACGACCGCCCTCGAATTTCAACTCGGCTGAGCCGGCGAACTTATTTCGGCGCGAGCACCATCAGCATCTGGCGGCCTTCGGTGCGCGGGTGCGCTTCGACCTTCGCGACTTCGGCGGTCATCTCGGCGACGCGCTGGAGCACGTTGAGGCCGAGCTGGGTGTGGCTCATCTCGCGGCCGCGGAAGCGCATGGTCATCTTGACCTTGTCGCCTTCCTCGAGGAAGTCGAAGACCTTCTTCATCTTCACGTCGAAGTCATGATCGTCGATGTTCGGACGCATCTTGATCTCTTTGATTTCCTGCGTCTTCTGGCTCTTGCGCGCGAGGTTCGCCTTTTTCTGCGCCTCGTATTTGAACTTGCCGACGTCGAGGAATTTGCACACCGGCGGATCGGCGTTGGGAGATACTTCCACCAGGTCGAGCCCGACCTCGGCCGCCTGCTCGATCGCCTCGGCTGTTAGCATGACGCCCAGATTTTCGCCTTCCTCGTCGATCACGCGGACTTTGGGGGAGGCGATGAATTCATTGTAACGCGGGCCGTTCTTGGGCGGCATCGGTGCCATCGGGCGACGGGTCATGGGCGGTGGTATAGCTGTATCTCCTGAAACATATAAAACGCGCGTGCGGAATCGACGCCGGAACACGCGCGATTGTCATATAGTGATCGCGCGGCGGGCGTAAAGGCCGCCGCGCTTTTCCGATAGCGGTTTTCGGCCAACTGTGGCCGGTCTGCCACGCTCAATCGCGGCTCACCATTTGGTCGGCGCGGGGTCGATCACGCGGAAGCCGCCGGCGCCGATTTCGCTGACCTCGAGCGCGCGCTCGGCGATGCCGCGATTGTTGAAGCGGAAAATGCCGTCGATTCCGCCGAAGCCGTCGGCGGCGAGCAGGCGGTTCGCCGGGAAGTTGCTCCCCGGCTTCCAGTCGCGCGCGATGCGCACCGTCAGCAGCACCGAATCATAGCCGAGGCTGGCGAGCCGGTACGGCGGCCGGCCGAAGCGGGTGCGATATTTGGTCGCGAGCTGGCCGTAGAGCCCGTCGGAGACGCTGGCGAACCATGCCCCGCGCATCGCGGCGTTGCTGCCGAGCGCCGCGTCGGTGTTCCACAGCTCGGTGCCGAGGATCTGCTTGCTCCCCGTGCCCTTGATCACCGGGACGGCGCGAATGGCATTGCCGCCGCTGTCGGCGATCAGCACCGCGTCGATCGCGCCCGCGTTGGCGAGCCGCCGCGCCGCGCCCGACAGCGCGGTCGCGCTGCGGTCATAGCTTTCGACCGCGACCAACGTGCCGCCCGCCTTGGCGACCGCGGCGCGGAACGAGGCGGCCGAACGGTCGCCATAGACATTCTTGGGCACGAGCGCGCCAAAGCGCTGATGGCCTTTCGATCGCGAAAAGGCGACGATACGCTCGACCGACTGGCCGGGGACGAAGCCCATGATGAAGACGCCGTTGCCCGCGACGCTGCTGTCGTTCGAAAAGCTCAGCACCGGAACCTTGGCGGCGCGCGCGACCGGCGCGACCGCCGAAACATCCTCGCTGAGCAGCGGCCCGAGGATCAGCTTGTTGCCGTCGGCGACCGCCTGCCGCGCCGCGGCGGCGGCGCCGAGCGCGGTGTCATAGGTGGTGATGCGCACGCGCTCGGTGCGCGTATCGAGCAGCGCCAGCGTCGTCGCATTGGCGATCGCGTTGCCGACGTCGGCATTGGCGCCCGTCTGCGGCACGAGCAGCGCAACGCGGTGACGATCGGTATCGGTGGGCAGCCCGGGGCCGACATTGTCGGTCGGGTCGGTCGGCGGCGGCGGAGTCGCCGGGCCGCCGGTCTTCGGCACGACCTGGCACGCCGCGAGCAGCCCCGCCATCGCCATCATGCCGAGCCCGCGCAGCATCGCGCGGCGCGGCGACGCATTATTTTGGCGCGCGCCTTGATGGCAATCGGAGGCAGTCTCTGCCATTTTCGGCGTCATGCCAGATTCGAACATCTCAGATTCTCCCTTGCCCGGTCTCTATATCGTCGCGACGCCCATCGGCAACCTCGGCGACATCGGCGCGCGCGCGGCCAGGACGCTCGCCTCCGCCGACGTGATCGCCGCGGAGGACACGCGCGTGACCGCGAAACTGCTGTCGCATCTGGGTTTGCGTGTGCCGATGACCCCCTATCATGATCATAGCGACGAACGCACCCGCGCCGCGCTGGTTGCGCGCATGGAGAGCGAAACCGTCGTTTTGGTGTCGGACGCCGGAACCCCGCTGATTTCGGACCCCGGCTACAAGCTCGTCCGCGATGCACGCGCGGCGGGACGCCATGTCACCACCCTGCCCGGCCCCTGCGCCGCGATCGCCGGCATCACCCTCTCGGGCCTGCCGAGCGACCGTTTTCTCTTCGCGGGATTCCTGCCGAACAAGGCGAAGGCGCGCGCCGACACGATCGCCGAATTCGCCGCCTTGCGCGCAACACTGGTCTTCTACGAAAGCGGCCCGCGCCTCGCCGCCGCGCTCGCCGCGCTCGCCGAGGGGCTCGGCGACCGCGAGGCGGCGGTCGCGCGCGAGATCAGCAAGATGTTCGAGGAATGCGTCACCGGCACGCTAACCGAGCTGTCCGCACGCTATGCCGACGCGCCGCCCAAGGGCGAGATCGTCGTCATCGTCGGCCCGCCCGGCGAAGCGAAGGCCGAGGAAGCCGACGACGCCACGCTCGACGCCGCGCTGCGCGAGGCGATGGCCGACAAGCCCGTCGCGCAGGCGGCAAAGGCGGTCGCCAAACGCTTCGGCCTCGACCGGCACGACATCTACGCCCGCGCGCTCGCGCTCAAGGAGCGGGCTTGAACCGCGCCGCAGCCGAGGCGCGCGGGCGCAAGGCCGAACGCCGCGCCGCCTGGTGGCTGCGCCTCCACGGCTGGCGCATATTGGGCGAGCGGCTGCGCGTCCCCGTCGGCGAAGTCGACCTCGTCGCGCGGCGCGGACGGATGATCGCCTTCGTCGAGGTCAAGTGGCGCGACCGGCCCGAAGACCTCGATCTCGCGATCGACCCGTATCGCCTCCGCCGCGTCGCCGCGGCCGCCGAAATGCTCGCCCCGCGCTTCGCGGGCCCGCGCGACGACATCCGGATCGACGTGATGCTCCTTGCGCCGCGCCGCCTGCCACGCCATCTGGTCCACGTCTGGCAACCCTGAGGAAGAAATAATGACCCTGCGCGCCGCGGTACAAATGGACCCGATGGACAATATCAACATCGGGGGCGACAGCAGCTTCCACCTGATCCTGAAGGCGCTCGAACGCGGCTACGAGCTCTATCATTACGACGTTCGCGGGCTGACGTGGGAGGCCGGGCGGCTGACCACCAAAGCGCACCGCATCGTCGAGGCGCAGCGCGAGGCGGGCGCGCATTACAAGTTCGGCGACGAAGTGCTGCTCGACCTCGGGCGCGACGTCGACGCCGTGCTGATGCGGCAGGACCCGCCCTTCGACCTCGGCTATTTGACCGGCACCTGGCTGCTCGAACGCATCGGACACGAGACGCTGGTGGTCAACGATCCCGTCTCGGTCCGCAACGCGCCCGAAAAGGTCTTCGTGCTCGACTTTCCCGAGTTCATGCCGCCGACGATGGTGACGCGCGACTTGGACGCGGTGAAGGATTTTCAGGCGCGCCACGGCGCGGTCGTGATCAAGCCGCTCCACGGCAACGGCGGCAAGGCGGTGTTCAAGATCGACGCCGACGGCGGCAATCTGGGCGCGCTGGTCGAACTGTTCGGACAGGTGTGGCCCGAACCCTTCATGGTCCAACAATTCCTGCCGAGCGTTGCCCAAGGCGACAAGCGCATCGTGCTCGTCGACGGCGAGGTCGCGGGCGCGATCAACCGCAAGCCAGGCGAAGGCGAATTCCGCTCGAACCTCGCGGTCGGCGGCTATGCCGAGGCGGCCGATCTCACCCCGCGCGAGCAGGAGATTTGCGACGTTCTCGGCCCCGCCTTGCGCGAACGCGGGCTGGTATTCGTCGGGATCGACGTGATCGGCGGCGAATGGCTCACCGAAATCAACGTCACCTCGCCGACCGGAATCGTCGCGATCGACCGCTTCAACGACAGCGATACGGCGGGCATGATCTGGGATGCGATCAAGCGACGCATCGGCTGACACAGGGAAGGCGTTACTCCCCCATGACCGATTTCATCCTGAACCTGATCCAGAGCTGGGGTTATGCGGGGATTTTCATCCTCATGTTCCTCGAAAATGTGTTTCCGCCGATCCCGTCCGAAGTGATCATGGGATTGGGCGGGATCGCCGTCGCGCAGGGGCGCTTCGATTTCTGGATGCTCGTCGCGGTTGCGGTCGCTGGGACGACCGCGGGCAACTGGATCTGGTACGCGATCGGGCGCTGGATCGGCTATGAGCGGCTCAAACCCTTCATCGACCGCCACGGCCGCTGGCTGACGCTCGACTGGGACGAGGTCGAGCGGCTGCACGACCTCTTCCTGAAATATGGCCCGGCGATCGTCTTCATCGCGCGCTTCATGCCCGTCGCGCGGACGATGGTCTCGCTGCCCGCGGGCATGGTGCAGATGAACCAGCTCAAATTCCTGATCTGGACCGCCGCCGGCTCGACGATCTGGATCGCCGCGCTCGCCGGCGCGGGCAGCTGGTTCGGCAAGCAATTCGCCAACCTCGACGCCTTCGTCGGACCGGTGGCGCTCGTCGCGATCGGTTCGCTGGTCGCGCTCTACATCTACCGCGTCATCACCTGGAAGCCGAAGACAAAGGGCGAATGATCCGATCTGCCACGGCGACGATGGCCCGTTTCGAACGGTCGCGGACATCGCATTACTCGTCACCCCGGGCTTGACCCGGGGCCTGCCTTATCCTTTTCGACGTTGGGCAGGGCGAAGGCGGGTCTCGGGTCAAGCCCGGGATGACGAACAGAGAGCGTCCGCTCCCCACCCCAAAGCGGCCCTCACGCCCGCGGATGCGCGCTGCGATAAATGTCGAGCAAATGCGCGGCATCGACCGCTGTATAGACCTGCGTCGAAGCAAGGCTCGCATGGCCGAGCAATTCCTGCAGACTGCGCAAATCGGCGCCGCCCGCGAGCAGGTGCGTCGCGAAGCTGTGGCGCAGCGCGTGCGGTGTCGTGCGTTCGGGCAGGCCCAGCGCGCGCCGCGCCGCGCGCACGCTCGCCCGCACCACCCCCGGCTGGAGCGGCCCGCCGCGCGCACCGAGGAACAGCGGCGTCTCCTTCGCGATCGGCCACGGGCAAGCCGCGACATAGCGCGACACCGCATTCGCCACCGCCGGCAGAATCGGCACGATCCGCGTCTTCGCCCGTTTGCCGGTCACGCGCAGCGTATCGCCCAGCGGCAACGCCGCGCCGGTCAGCGACAGCGCCTCGCCGATGCGCAGCCCAGCGCCGTAAAGCAGCAGCAACAGCGCGAAATCGCGCGCACCGACCCAGCCCTCGCGCGCATTGTCCTCGACATCCTGCGCCAGCGCCAGCGCCTCTGCGGGCGCCACCGGCCGCGGTAGGCCCTTCTTGACCCGCGGCCCGCGCATCTGCGGCACGCTGGCGTTCGATCCGCCGACGAAGCGCAGGAATGTGCGCAGCGCCGAAAGCTCGCGCGCCGCCGACGCATTGCCAAGGCCTTCGGCGCGGCGCTCGGCGAGATAGGCACGCAAATCGTTCGGCGTCAGCGCCTGCAGCATACGCGCATCGACCGCCCCGCCGCGATGGCGCGACAGGAAAGCGCAAAACCGCTCGGCCGTCGCGATATAGGCGCGCCGCGTATGCTCCGACCGGCGCTTTTCGTGCGCCAGATGGGCATCCCAGTCGCGGATCAAGTCTTGCGCCACCAAAGCTCCCTCTAGTCCCGTTCGTGTCGAGCGAAGTCGAGACACGCTGGCGCCCCATGCCAACGGTGGACAAAGGTTAGTGGGTTTTCACCACCTCGGAAAGGATCGAGTCGAGCAGCAATATACCCTCGTCGGTCACCGCCAGCCGGTCGCTGTCGGCGCGCATCAGCCCGTGCCCCGCCAGCCGCGCCACCGCCGCCGCATCGACGAACGCCGCGCGCGGCAACCCGCTCCGCGCCTCGATCCGCGCCAGGTCGATGCCTTCGGTCAGCCGCAGCCCCATCAGCATCGCCTCGGTCGCGCGTTCGTGCGGCGGCAGATCGGCCTCGACTTTCAGGCCATGGCCGTTGCGCGCCACCGCCGCGATGAAATTCTCGGGCTTCTTGTGCCGCTCGGTCGCCTGCCCCAGCCGCCGCCCATGCGCCCCGGGTCCGACCCCGGCATAATCGGCGTAACTCCAATAGGCGAGATTGTGCCGGCTCTCCTGCCCGACGCGCGCATGGTTCGACACTTCGTAGCGCGGCAGCCCGGCGGCGCGCGTCATCGCCTGCGTCGCGTCGAACAGATCGGCCGCCTCATCGCCATCGGGGATGGTGAGGTCGCCTTTCGCCGCCAGCGTGGCGAAACGCGTGCCGGGCTCGATGGTGAGCTGATAGAGCGAGAGATGATCGGTGCCGAACGCCAGCGCACCCGCCAACTCGCTTTCCCAGCCGGCGAGCGACTGGCCCGGCCGCGCATAGATCAGGTCGAAGCTGACGCGGTCGAAACTGGCCTGTGCCGCCGCGATCGCGCGCCGCGCCTCGTCCTCGCTGTGCGCGCGCCCCAGAAATTCAAGCACTTCGGCATCAAAGCTCTGAACACCTATCGAGACGCGATTGACCCCCGCGGCGGCGAGATCGGCGAAATTGGCGACTTCGACCGAATTGGGATTGGCCTCGAGCGTGATCTCGACATCGTCCGCGAGGCCCCACAGCGCGTCCGCCTCGGCGATCACCGCCGCGACGGTTGCGGGCGGCATCAGGCTCGGTGTGCCGCCGCCGAAGAAGATCGAGCCGACCGTGCGGCCGGGCAGCAACGCCGCCTCGTGCCGCAAATCCGCGAGCAAGGCCGCGCGCCATGCCGCCTGATCGACGCTTTCGCGCACATGGCTGTTGAAGTCGCAATAAGGGCATTTCGACACGCAAAACGGCCAATGGACATAGAGGGCGAGCGGTTCGGCCATGGGGGGCGATATAGTCACTTTTCAGCGATTGTCTGCAGGAGTAGGCTTATCTCCGGAACGCGATGCCGGAGGAACCTATGGATATTGGCAATCGGGATTTCGCTCAGCTCGTCAAACGAACCCGCGAGAAATTTGGCGTCAACATCGACGGCGCCCACGACCTGATCTTTGCCGATGAAGAAATGCGCAGGCTCGTCGCCCGTCGTATCAACCATGATCCCGAATGCCACAAACAGGCGGCGTGGGACATGCGGGAAAAAGGCGATCGGTCGCGCTTCATCGAGGTCGATGGGAAAATCAGGTTTCGCCCCCGACAGGACGACTGATTCAAAACGCCCCCACCACCAGCTTGGCAAAGGCATCGGCCCGATGGCTGATCGCATGTTTCTCCGCCGGATCGATCTCCGCATAAGTCAGCGTGTTACCGGCCGGAACGAAGACTGGATCATAACCGAAACCGAGTTTCCCGCGCGGCGGCCAGGTCATGCTGCCCTGGGCCCGACCTTCGAACACTTCGGCATGGCCATCGGGCCAGGCGAGCGCGAGAGTGCAGATGAAGCGCGCGCTGCGGTCGACATCCGGGCCCTGTTCGGCAAGCAGCCCTTCGACCTTGCCCATCGCCATATACCAGTCGCGCCCCGGATTGCCCTCGAACCATTGGCGCTCGGCCCAGTCGGCGGTGTAGACCCCCGGCCGCCCGCCGAGCGCCGCAACCTCGAGCCCGCTGTCATCGGCGAGCGCCGGAAGCCCCGCCGCCGACGCGCTCGCATGCGCCTTGAGCAGCGCATTCTGGCGGAACGTCTTGCCCGTCTCCTCGGGCTCGGCGAGCCCGAGATCGCTCGCCGACACCGCTTCGATCCCAAAGGGTTCGAGCAGCGCGCGAATCTCGCGCACCTTGCCCGCATTGTGGCTGGCGATGACGAGCCTGCCGGGGGCGAGCTTGCGCGTCATCAGCGCCCCGTCGCCCGATCCTGTGCCGCGAAAATCTCGCCGCAGCCAATGCGCGCGAGGCGGAGCAAGCGAAGCAGGCCTTCCTCGTCATAGGTCGCGCCCTCGGCGCTCGCCTGCACCTCAACGATCTGACCCTTGCCGGTCAGCACGAAATTGCCGTCGGCCTCGGCGACCGAATCCTCGTCGTAATCGAGATCGAGCACCGGCGTGCCACGATATATGCCGCAGGAAATCGCGCCGACCTTGTCCTCGATCGGGTCCTCGGCCAGCGTCTTCGCCGCGAGCAGCTTGTCGACCGCGAGCCGCATCGCGACCCACGCGCCCGAGATCGAGGCGGTCCGCGTGCCGCCGTCAGCCTGGATCACGTCGCAATCGATGATGATCTGGCGCTCGCCGAGCTTCTTCATGTCGACGACGGCGCGCAAGGAGCGGCCGATAAGCCGCTGGATTTCCTGCGTGCGGCCCGACTGCTTGCCCTTCGCCGCTTCGCGGCTGCCGCGCGTGTGCGTCGCGCGGGGCAGCATGCCATATTCGGCCGTCACCCAGCCCGCGCCCTTGCCGCGCATCCACGATGGCACCTTTTCGTCGACGCTGGCGGTCACGAGCACCTTGGTATTGCCGAAGCTGACGAGGACGCTGCCCTCGGCATGGATGGTGAATTCGGTTTCGATCGCGATGGGGCGCATCTGATCGGGCGCGCGGCCTGAGGGGCGCATAGAATATCCTTTCGATTGGTGATTGCGGTGGCCCTTAGGCCGCCGGCCTCATTCGCTCAACCGCATCTTGAAGAAATCGAGGATTTCGTCGCGCGCCCGCACCGTCGGCTGCCCAGCTTCGTCGATCAGGTGGATGGTGACGACGCTGTGCGGGTTCTTCATCGGGCTGTCGGGGTTTGCCGCGCTATCGGGTAGCACCTTGCCGATGAAGCGATCCCCTAGCGCGTCCTCATAGGCCGCGAAGCGCGCCGCCCCGCAATATTTGTCGCCGTCGAAGCGATAGGCGAGCACGGTCAGATCCTCAACCTCCATCCGCGCCTTGACCTCCGCAAGCTCGTGGGGCGCGATGTGCATGCCCGCCGGATCGTTGAGTGGCAGCGACGGCTGCGCCAGCACGGGCGCAAGCACCGCGGGTTCGAGCATCATCGACAATGCGAAATTGCCGGTGAAGCACATGCCGATCGCGCCGACGCCCTTGCCGCCGCATTCCCGGTGGGCGTGCGCCGCGAGCGAGCGCAGCCACTGCGTCGCGGGCGAGCTTTCATTGGACTGGAAGGCGCGGAACTGGCGGCTGATGCAGCCGCCGATCATCGTGAACAACATGCGCGGCGCTCGCGGCACCGCGCCGTCTTTACCGAAGATATGCGGCATATAGACGGTGAAACCCGCATCGCGGACCCAGCGCGCGAAACGCGCGACATGCGGGCTGATCCCGGGCATTTCGGTCATCACGATGACGGCGGGACCGCTGCCCATTGTGTAGACGCGGTGCTTGCGGCCGAGGAGGACGATGTCGCGGTGATCGAAATCGTCGAGCGGGTCGTCCTGATTAAGCGGGCGTGTCGTCATGATTTTCTCCCCCGGGGACGAGGCTAGGCACAAGCCCCGCCGATTGCACCCCCATTTCGTCATTCCCGCGAAAGCGGGAACCCAGTTGCAACGCCGGCTCGCTGGGTTCCCGCTTTCGCGGGAATGACGAGGTTGGCGCCAGGCTTGCCCCTCGCCCTTCCCGTCCCTAAATCCACCCTCATGACCACCCCGCCGATCACCGAACTCACCACGCGCGCGCGCGACGTGTTCCGACTGGTCGTCGACGCCTATCTCGAAACCGGGCAGCCGGTCGGGTCGCGCACGCTGTCGAAGCTCGCGGCGCTCAACCTGTCGCCCGCCTCGATCCGCAACGTGATGCAGGATCTTGAGGAATATGGCTTGCTCGCGAGCCCGCACACCAGCGCGGGACGCCTGCCGACCGAACAGGGCCTGCGCCTTTTCGTCGACGGGATGATGCAGGTCGCCGAACCATCGGCCGAAGACCGCGCCCAGATCGAGGCGAGCCTGTCCGACGCCGGTCCGATCGAAAGCGCACTCGCGCAGGCGACGTCGGCACTGTCGGGGCTGTCGGCGTGCGCGGGCCTCGTCCTCGTCCCAAAGCATGAGCGGGTGCTGAAACAGCTCGCCTTCGTGCCGCTGTCGGCGAACCAGTCGCTCGTCGTGCTCGTCGCAGGCGACGGGACGGTCGAGAACCGCGTTATCGATATCCCCCCCGGGCTCAACCCGTCGGCGCTCGTCGAGGCTGGCAATTATATCTCGGCGACGCTGTCGGGCCTGACGCTGACCGAAGCGATGGCGCGCGTGCGCCGCGAGATCGAGGCCGAACGCATCGCGATCGACCGCGCCGCGCAGGACCTTGTCAGCCGCGGGCTCGCGATCTGGTCGTCGGACGGTGCCGACCGCCCGGTGCTGATCGTGCGCGGACAGGCCAATTTGCTCGACGACAGCGCGGTCGGCGACCTCGACCGCGTGCGTCAGCTACTCGACGAACTCGAAACCAAACAGGATATCGCACAGCTGCTCGACAGCGCGCGCGAAGGCGCCGCCACCCGCATTTTCATCGGCTCGGAGAATAAATTATTCTCGCTTTCGGGCTCGTCCGTGATAGCGGCGCCCTATCGCGGATCGGACGGGCGCGTGGTGGGTGTCGTGGGCGTGATCGGCCCGACGCGCTTGAACTATGCCCGCATCGTTCCCATGGTGGATTTCACCGCACAATCGCTCTCCAGACTGATACGATAGGTTTATGACGAACATCGAAAACGACACGCCGATCGACGACGGCCCCATTCCCGAAACCAACGGCTCCGAAACCGCCGAAACGGCAGCGCCCGAAAGCGCGAACGACGAAGTCGCGCAACTCGCCGAACAGGTCGCCGCGCTCCAGCAGGACCTGCTCTATGCGCGCGCCGAGACGCAGAATGTCACGCGCCGCAAGGACAAGGAAATCGCCGACGCGCACGCCTATGCGTCGACCAAGTTCGCGCGCGATATCTTGTCGGTCGCCGACAATCTCGGCCGTGCGCTCGCGGCGCTCAGCGAAGAGCAGCGCGCCGACGAGGGCATCAAGCCGTTGATCACCGGCCTCGAAGCCACCGAGCGCGAACTGCTCAGCGTCTTCGAACGCAACGGCATCACGCGCATCGCCGCGATCGGCCTGCCGCTCGACCCCAACCAGCATCAGGCGATGCTCGAAATCCCGAGCGACAAGACGCCCGGCACGATCGTGCAGGAAATGCAGGCGGGCTATATGATGAAGGACCGGCTGCTGCGCCCCGCGATGGTGGGCGTCGCAAAAGCTGGCTAAGCGCCGCCGCGACATCGCAGACAAAAAGAAACCCCGGTGAAAGCCGGGGTTTCTTTTTTGTCGGTTATCGGTCGGTCAGGCCGCTTTCCGCATCTTTGCCAGCTTTTTCAGCACCATTTCGCGCTTTAGCCGCGACAGATGGTCGATGAAGAGAATGCCTTCCAGATGGTCGTGCTCGTGCTGGATGCACGTCGCCATCAGGCCGGTCATCCGTTCCTGATGATGCTTGCCGTCCTCGTCCTGCCAGTCGACAGTGACCTCGGCGGGGCGCGTCACATCGGCATATTGTTCGGGGACTGACAGGCAGCCCTCCTGATAGACGCTATGCTCCTCGCTCTCGTCGGAAAAGACGGGGTTGATGAACACGCGCGGCTCGCGGATCACCTTCTTGCCTTCTTCGTCGTCGGGGTCGGGTTCCTGCAGGTCGATGACGAGGATGCGCTTCGCCACCCCGACTTGAATCGCGGCGAGCCCGATGCCGGGCGCGTCGTACATCGTCTCGAACATGTCGGCGACCAGCGTCTTCAGCTCGGCGTCGAAGGTTTCGACGGGCTTCGAAATGACGCGCAGCCGGGGATCGGGGGTCTCTATGATGGGTAGGATGGCCATGGGTGGCAGGTATGATCGCGCGGGCGCGGGGTCAAGGGGCCGTTGGCTCGTTGACTTGGGCGATGCGTTAGGGAAGTCCTACAGCATGACCGACGATGACATACCGACTTGGACCCTCTCTGAACATCTCGATGCAGGCGAAACCGCGTTGCACGAGATTCTAGCAGATGCCGAACGTGCTGCGTCTGCCCAGCCAATTTGCCACCATTTTGATGAAGCCGAGCCAACGGACATCCTGTTGGTTGATCGCGAAGATATCTACACGGAGGTTTCTCGGCGACTTTCCGATCTCGGGGTCAACTTCGCGGCTGACCGGCTGGAAGGCTGGGAAACATATCAACCGAGCGTCGACTGGTTGCGCCAGCGCATCCCCGACCTCTTCCATTTCGCGAATTCGGCGGGGTTGATTTACTGCGGTTGGACTTGGGAACCGAGGGATCGACAACCTGTCAGCGCGTCCACCGTGACGGTCGTAAACAACCGATCCGACTAACCCACCGGCCGCCTTGCCCTCAGCGCCTGAGCCAGTGTCCCCTCATCGAGATAATCGAGTTCGCCGCCCACGGGCAGACCGTGCGCCAATTGCGTCAACCGCACCGGATAGCCCTCCAGCCGCTCCGCCAGATAATGTGCGGTCGTCTGCCCTTCCAGCGTCGCGTTCATCGCGAGCACGACCTCATCGATCCCGCCCGCGGCGACGCGCGCCACCAAAGCGTCGATGCTGAGATCCTGCGGCCGCACGCCTTCCAGCGCCGACAGCCGCCCACCGAGCACATGATATTTGCCGGGAAAGAGCCGCGACTTGTCGAGCGCCCACAGGTCCGACACTTCCTCGACGACGCACAGGCTACGGTCGTCGCGGCGCGGGTCGGCGCAGATCGCGCACGGGTCCTGCGTGTCGACATTGCCGCAGATGGTGCAGGTGACGAGCCGTTCGGACACCGTCTGGAGCGCTGCGAGCAGCGACGCGAACGCGCTCTCGCGCTTCTTCATCAGATGCAGCACCGCGCGCCGCGCGGAACGCGGACCGAGCCCCGGCAGGCGGGCGAGTTGCTGGACGAGCGCTTCAATCTCTTGCGATGCCATGACGGATGGTCTTAAGCGGCGCACGAGAAATGACAATGCGCATCGCCTTCATGGGAACGCCGCCCTTTGCGGTGCCGACGCTCGCCGCACTCCACGCGGCGGGGCACGACATCACGGCGGTCTATACCCAGCCCCCGCGCCCCGCGCAGCGCGGCAAGAAGTTGCAGAAAAGCCCGGTGCAGGTCTGGGCCGAGGAGCAGGGCCTGCCCGTCCGCACGCCGAAGAGCCTGAAGAGCGAAGTAGCGCAGGCCGAATTCGCCGCGCTCGACCTCGATGTCGCGGTGGTCGCGGCCTATGGCCTGATCCTGCCGCAGGCGGTGCTCGACGCACCGCGCGAAGGCTGCCTCAACGTCCATGGCTCGATCCTGCCGCGCTGGCGCGGCGCGGCGCCGGTGCAGCGCGCGATCCTCGCGGGCGACGCCGAAACGGGGGTGACGATCATGCAGATGGACGCCGGGCTCGACACCGGCGCGATGCGGCTGGTCGAAACGACGCCAGTCGGGCGCAAGAGCGCGGGCGTGCTGACGCATGAACTCGCCGAGATGGGGGCGCTGATGATGCGCCGCGTGCTGAGCGAGCTCCACGCCTTTCCCCCCGAACCGCAGCCAGATAACGGCGTCACTTACGCGGCGAAGATCGACAAGAGCGAGGCGCGGCTCGATTTCCTGACCAGCGCGGTGCAGGTCGAGCGGCAGGTGCGCGCGTTCAATCCGGTGCCCGGCGCTTTTTTCGAACTCGAAGGAGAACGATACAAGATGCTGGCGGCCGAAGTCGTCCATCCCGCCGACACGATCGCGGGCGCGACGCCCGGCGTCGCGCTCGACGATGCGCTCACCATCGCCTGCAATCCCGGTGCCATCCGCGTGGGCCGCGTCCAGCGCGCGGGAAAACCCGCGATGGAGGCCGCCGAACTGCTGCGCGGCCGCGCGATTCCGGCGGGCACGCGGCTAGCGTAAGGACGAACCACTCAATCTCCTTGCCGTTCGTGCTGAGCTTGTCGAAGCACCGTTCTTACTTTGGGCGTCGGGAAAAAGAACGGCCCCCTTCGACTGCCTGCCAAGGCAGGCGCTCAGGACAGGCTTCGACAAGCTCAGGGCGAACGGAATTTAGGTCGTGGCGGCATCTCGACTTCGCTCGATGCGAACGGCTAAGGGGGCGGCGATGACAAGATTTTCCCTCACCATCGAATATGACGGCCGCCCCTATATGGGCTGGCAGCGGCAGGCGCATGGTCCCAGCGTCCAGCAAGTCATCGAGGAAGCGATCCACCGCTTCACCGCCGAGAGTGTGCAGGTGTTCAGCGCCGGGCGCACCGACGCGGGCGTCCATGCGATCGCGATGCGCGCGCATGTCGACATCGAAAAGCCGCTGACCCCGTTCAAGCTGACAGAGGCGCTCAACGCGCAGCTCCGGCCCGCGCCGATCGCGATCGTCGGATGCGAAATCGTCGCCGACGACTGGCATGCGCGCTTCGCCTGCATCGGGCGCGCTTATGAATATCGCATCGTCAACCGCCGCGCGCCGCTGACGTGGGACAAGGGGCTGTCGTGGCAAGTTGCGCGGCCGCTAGACAGTGATGCGATGCACGCCGCTGCGCAGCAGCTCATCGGGCTCCACGACTTCACGACCTTCCGCTCGGCGCATTGCCAGTCGCAAAGCCCGGTGAAAACGCTCGACAAGCTGACGGTCAGCCGTCACGGCGAGGAAGTGATCATCGAGGCCGCGGCGCGCAGCTTCCTCCACCATCAGGTGCGCTCGATGGTCGGCAGCCTGACCTTGGTCGGGCACGGCAAATGGTCGGCGCGCGACCTGAAGGCCGCACTCGACGCCGCCGATCGCAACGCGCTCGGCCTCAACGCGCCCCCCGACGGGCTCTATTTCGTGGCGGCAACCTATCCCTGAAGCTCCCCATCATTCGTCACCCCGGACTTGATCCGGGATCCATGACTTCAGTGCTGCGATGGATGCCGGATCAGTCCGGCATGACGAAAGAAAATGGCGGGCAACGAAAAAGGGCGGCCCTACCAGACCGCCCTTTCCTTCATCGCTGTGGACGCGATTACACTTTTTCGGCGTAATAGAGCGGCGCATGCTCGTTGAGGATCTGGAGGATCTTCGCCTGCGCGGTCTTTTCGTCGCTTTCTTCCATCGCGCCGAGTTCGCGCGCGAGGCGGCTCGATGCCGCTTCGAAAATCTGGCGCTCCGAATAGCTCTGCTCGGGCTGGTCGTCGGCGCGGAACAGGTCGCGGGTCACTTCGGCGATCGACACCAGGTCGCCCGAGTTGATCTTCGCTTCATATTCCTGTGCGCGGCGCGACCACATGGT
Organism: Sphingopyxis sp.; assembly: GCF_035686825.1. Classification (GTDB taxonomy): domain Bacteria; phylum Pseudomonadota; class Alphaproteobacteria; order Sphingomonadales; family Sphingomonadaceae; genus Sphingopyxis. Next base: position 53,350 of record NZ_DASRYZ010000003.1, read on the forward strand.
GCGCTTGACCTTCGGCTTGGTGGTCAGGACCTGCAGTGCTTCCTTCAGCGTCTTGTCCGACGACAGCTTGCGCATGCCGACGCCTTCGGCCTTGTTCGTCGGAACGCGAAGGGTCATCTTTTCCTTTTCGAAACGGAGAACATAAAGTTCCAGCTGCATGCCGGCGATTTCGGATTTCTGCAGCTCGATGACGCGCCCCACGCCATGTTTCGGATAAACGACATAGTCACCGACTTCGAAAACGGGAGTGCTTGCGGACATTCAAGTTCCTTTCAGTGGCCTTGTCGGGGACGGGGAAGCGCGTGAACAGCTTTGTATCCGGCCCTCTATCGGAGGGGGATCGGGCTGATAGGGCGGCGCTAGCCAGTCAAAGTGACAAGGAATGGGCTCCATCGGAAACGCCAAGCGTGCCCCAGCCCGGCGGCGGGAAGAGGCACAATGTCGGCGTGTTGATATTAATTATAACAGATTCGCAACAAAATTGCCACCCCTGCACGGAAATGCGCGGGTCGGCGCCTTGACGGCTCCTCGTACCCGTTTCAGGTTGAAACGAAAACATAGATGGAGAGCCGGTATGAAGGATCAAGTCTGGTGGGTCACGGGGGCGTCGTCGGGCATCGGCGCGGCGCTGGCCAAGGCGCTGTCGGCACGCGGCGCGAAGCTGATTTTGTCGGGGCGCAATGTCGCCGCGCTCGACGGCGTCGCGGCCGAATGCGCGACCGAGACGCTGGTCCTGCCATTCGAGGCGACCGACTATCCCGCCCTCCCCGCCATCGCCGAACAAGCTTGGGCGTGGCGCGGCCGCGTTGACGGCCTCGTCAACAATGCCGGAATCTCGCAGCGCAGTCTTGCAATCGAAACCGACTTTTCGGTTTATGAACGGATCATCGCGGTCGACCTGCTCGCCCCCATCGCGCTCACCCAGCAATTGCTGCCGCGCATGGTCGGCGCGGGTGGCGGACAGATCATCGCCATATCGAGCGTCGCGGGCATCGCGGGCGTGCCGCTGCGCAGCGCCTATTCGGCGGCGAAGCATGGCATCATCGGCTATCACGACGCAGTGCGCGCCGAGAATGAACATCTGGGGCTGAAAGTCCTCGTCGTCGCGCCGGGATCGGTGCGCACCAACGTCAGCCGCAACGCGCTCAACGCCGACGGCAGCACACGAGGGGAAAGCGATGCCGCGATCGAGAACGGCCTGTCGCCGGGCGATGCGGTGGCGCAGATGCTCGCCGCGGTCGATGCGGGCACGCGCGAGTTGATCGTCGCCGAGGGCGCCGAAGCGGCGATAGCCGGGCTGCGCCGCGACGATCCCGACGCGCTGTTCGACCGGATGAGCGCGATGGTGCAGGCGGGCTATGCCGCGCAAATGAACGCTGAACGCTAACATCGCGCGGCATTCTTTTGGATCCGGTGTAAGAAACTCCACCCCGGCCGCGACTAACGGCATGAGGGTGGACATGACGGATATCGAACGCAACACGATTTTCCAGGATTGGATGGCGGCGCACAAAACGATCCTGTTCAAGGTGGCGCGTGCCTATGGAGCCACCCATTCGGATCGCGAGGATCTGTTCCAGGAAATCGCGCTGCAACTGTGGCATTCGATCGACGCATTTCGCGGCGATTCGGCCGCGGCCACCTGGATATACAGCGTCGCGCTCAACACAGCGATCGCTTGGGGCCGCAAGCAGGGCCGGCACGGTCGCGGTCGCGAGGATTTCGCGGCCGCGACCGCGCTGCTCGTCGCGCCGCCCGCCCGCGATCACCGGCTGGAGTGGATCTATGAGCGGATCAGCGAACTCGACGAAGTGAACCGCTCGCTCACGCTGCTGATCCTCGACGGATTCAGCTACCGCGACATTTCTCAGATCCTCGGTCTCAGCGAAAGCAATGTCGGGGTCAAGATCAAACGCGTCAAGGCAAGGCTCGCCGGTCAACTCGCGAAGGAGGAAGATGATGGATTTCGATGAGATGCTGAAAAGCTGGAAAGAGCAGGAGGACAAGCCGCTCTACGACGTCAACCGCGATCTGCTCCAGCTGGTGATCCGAAACGAACAGGCCGGCATGCGGCGAGCACTGCGCTGGGACCAGTGGACCACCTATATCGTCGGGACCGCGATGACGGCGCTCGCCGGCGCCGTCCTGTGGTGGTTTCTCGATCATGGCGGGGCGGGGTCCTACGCCATCCTCGCCGTCGTCGGCATCGCAGCCTTTGCGCTGTGGATCGGCGCGTTGTGGCTGAGTAGAAGGCGCCAGGCGGAGCGCGAGCGTGTCTTCGGCAATACGCTGGAGGAGGAACTTCGCCGCAACCTGTCGCTGATCGATTACCGGCTCTCGCAGGTCGGGCGATGGAGCAATCTCATGCTTTGGTCGGCGCCTATCGTGGCGGGCTCGGTACTGATTTTCTGGCTCATCCTGAAGATCAACGACGCCACCGGTTTCTGGTTCAATGCCGGGTTCGTCATCTTCATGGTGGGATCGGTCGCATACACCACATGGGAATCGAGCCGCGCGGCAAGGGAGGAACTCCTGCCCCGCCGTCGGCGGTTGAGCGGGCTGCTCGACACGTTGACCAGCGCATAGAAACCGGGCGACCAACATTGGCCCCAACCAAAAGCCCCGCCGGATCGCTCCGGCGGGGCCTTTGTTTGTCCGCAAGGACGGTGCAGCCTAGGCCGCGCCGTGCGCCAGCGCCGCGAGGAGCAGGATCGCCACGATGTTGGTGATCTTGATCATCGGATTCACGGCGGGTCCCGCGGTATCCTTGTACGGATCGCCGACGGTGTCACCGGTCACCGCGGCCTTATGGGCTTCGCTGCCCTTGCCGCCATGGTTGCCATCCTCGATATATTTCTTCGCATTGTCCCACGCGCCGCCGCCCGAGGTCATCGAGATGGCGACGAACAGCCCGCCGACGATCACGCCGAGTAGCAGCGCGCCCAGCGCTTCGAGCGCGGCCGCCGGACCGGCAACCGCGCGGATCACGAAGAACACCAGGATCGGCGCAAGCACCGGCAGCAGGCTGGGCACGATCATTTCCTTGATCGCCGCCTTGGTGACGAGGTCGACGGTTCGGGCATAGTCGGGGCGGCTGGTGCCGTCCATGATGCCCTTGTTGTTCGCGAACTGGTCGCGAACATCCTTCACCACGTCGCCCGCCGCGCGGCCGACCGCGGTCATGCCCATCGCACCGAACAGATACGGCAGGAGCGCGCCAAGCAGCAGCCCGACGATGACGTAGGGCGACGACAGCGAGAAGGTTAGCGGGGCGTCGAGCCCGAGCACCGCCGAATATTCGGTGATGTCGGCGGTGTAGGTGCCGAACAGCACCAGCGCCGCAAGGCCTGCCGAACCGATGGCATAGCCCTTGGTTACCGCCTTGGTCGTGTTGCCCACCGCGTCGAGCAGGTCGGTCTTTTCGCGCACGCTGTCGTCGAGGCCCGCCATTTCGGCGATGCCGCCGGCGTTGTCGGTGACGGGGCCATAGGCGTCGAGCGCGACGACCATGCCCGCGAGCGCGAGCATCGCGGTGGCGCCGAAGGCGATGCCGATGATGCCCGCGGTCTGATAGGCGACGATGATGCCGACGCAGATGACGAGCGTCGGCAGTGCGGTCGATTCAAGGCTGATGGCGAGGCCCTGGATCACATTGGTGCCATGGCCCGTTTCCGAAGCCTTGGCGATCGAACGAACCGGCCGATAGTTGGTGCCGGTATAATATTCGGTGATCCAGATGATCAGCCCGGTGATGACGAGACCGAGCAGCGAGCAATAGAAGAGGTCGCTACCGTTGAAGTCAGTGCCCGCGATATTGGTGTTCATGTCGCCGCCCAGCGCATAGCTGGTCGAGAACCAGATCGCCGGGATCGAGAGGACCGCCGTGACGAGGAAGCCCTTGTACATAGCGCCCATGACGTTCGTCCCGCTGCCGAGACGCACGAAGTAGGTGCCGATAATCGAGGTGACGATGCAGACGCCGCCCATCAGCAGCGGCAGCGTCATCAGCGGCAACAGCATGTCGCCGGTGCCCTTTAGCAGCAACGCGATCAGCACCATTGTCGCGCCGACCGTGACGACATAGGTTTCGAACAGGTCGGCCGCCATTCCCGCGCAGTCGCCGACATTGTCGCCGACGTTATCGGCAATCACCGCCGGGTTGCGCGGATCGTCCTCGGGAATTCCAGCCTCGACCTTGCCGACGAGGTCGGCGCCGACGTCGGCGGCCTTGGTGAAGATGCCGCCACCGAGGCGCGCGAAGATCGAGATCAGCGAGGCGCCGAACGCGAGCGCGACAAGCGCGTCGACGACGGTGCGATCCTCACCGCCGACGGTGAAACCGCCGGGGCCGATCAGATACCAGAAGAAGACCGAGATCGCGAGCAGCGCGAGGCCGGCCACGAGCATGCCGGTGATCGCGCCGGCGCGGAACGCCATGGTGAGGCCCGCCTGCAGCCCGGTCTGCGCCGCCGCCGCGGTGCGGACGTTGGCTTTCACCGAGATGTTCATGCCGACGAAGCCGGCGACGCCCGACAGGACGGCGCCGATCACGAAGCCGGTCGCCGAGATCGGGCCGAGGAACAGCCCGACCAGAATGGCGACGACGACGCCGACGATGGCGATGGTGCGATATTGGCGGCCCAGATAGGCCTTGGCGCCTTCCTGGATGGCGCCGGCGATTTCCTGCATCTTCTCATTACCCGCCGATGCACTGAGCACCTGCCGCGAGGTAATGAACCCATAGAGCACAGCCAAAAGGCCGCACGCTATCGCGATCAAAACCGGATTCATGCGTGTTGCTTCCTTCCCATGAGAAGGGCGACGCAGAAGATAGCAGTCGAGCACGTCCGACTTATTGATGCCGGTTCGCTCTCTCCCCTGATGCGACCGCCCCAAATTTGGACGCCGAGTTATGGGAAGAAAGAATGCGGCGCGCAACCCCGGTTATTCGGTGCTTTTGCGCGCTTTCGGATCAGTGCATGAAGCCCAGGTGCTCGGGCGGTGCGATGCGTTGGGCGCGGTGGGTCAGCATGATTCCCTCGCCGACGCCGGCGTGACCGAGCGGGGTCACCGCCACATTCAGCCCCGCCGCAACCTCGCGGATCGTCCCCGCCACGCCCGGATCGGCCGCGAACAGGAGCTGATAGTCGTCGCCCGCCGTCGCGGCCGCGAGCCTTGTGTCGAGTACGTCGGGCCGGACTGCGAGCAGCGCCGCCGAGAGCGGGATCGATTCGAGCATGATGCCGATCTCGCACCCGCTCGCCTCCGCCATGCGCTGCGCGTCGATCAGCAAGCCGTCGGACACGTCCATCATCGCATGGACATGATTGGCAACCGCCCGTCCGAACGCCAGTTGCGGCTGCGGCCGATTATAGGCTTCGAGGCAGGTCTCGTTCGGATCGACCTGCCCCAGCCGCATCGCAAGGCCGAGCCCCGCGTTGCCGATCGTGCCGGTGACCCAGATCTGGTCGCCGGGGCGAACACCGCTCCGCATCGGCGCGCCCGTCGCGGGAGCTTTGCCGATGGCGGTCAGCCCGAAGCTGCGCGGCGCGCCGGCGGGAATGCCGACCGTATCGCCGCCGAGCAGCGGCACCTCGTAACGGCGCAGCACTTCGCCCAGGCCGCGCACGAAGGCCGCGTCCCAATGTTCGTCGCCGGTCAGGCTGTAGCCGACCAGCACGCCGAGCGGCGCCGCGCCCTTCGCAGCGAGATCGGAGAGGTTGACCGCGACGAGCTTCCACGCGACATCCTGCGGCCGTTCGTCGGGAAGGAAATGAATGCCCTCGACGATCATGTCGTGGGTGAGGACGAGGTCGCCCAGCACGGCCGCATCGTCGGCAAGCCCGCGCGCGGCGGGGTCGGTCGCGATGGCGCGCAGGCGGGCGATGAAATCGGCTTCGCTCATACGGAAATCGTAGCGAATACCGTTGCGGTATAAAAGATACCGATCCTCTCTGTCGCGAAGCGATGGGGAGGTGGCAGCGCGAAGCGCTGACGGAGGGGCGATAACGCGGCCCCTCCACCATCCGCTTCGCGGACGGTCCCCCTCCCCACCGCTTCGCGGCAGAGAGGATTTAGTTATTTCGCCCGCACATCCTTGCCGATCGCATCGAGCAGGCCGTTCGCGAACCCCGCCTCGCGCGCGTCGAAGAAAGCCTTCGCGACATCGACATATTCGCTGACCACCGCGCCGATCGGGACATCGCCGCGCGCGATCAGCTCATAAGTCCCGGCCCGCAGGATCGCCTTCATCGTGCGGTCTAGCCGCTCCATCGACCAGCCGCTTGCAAGCCGCGCGACGATCGCGGCGTCGATCTCTTCGCTCCGCGCGAGCGTACCCTTTACGATATCGTCGAAAAAGGCGGTGTCGGCGTCGGCATATTCGGCGTCCTCGATCGTCGCGCCGATGCGGTGCTGGTGAAATTCGTGGATCAGCCTGGCGACCGGCGTCGCCTCCATCTCGTGCTGATAGAGCGCCTGGACGGCAGCGAGACGGGCGGCGGAGCGGGATTGGGCGCGTTTGTTCATCGTTCTTTTCTTAGCTGAGACGCTGGCTGACCGAAAGCGCATGCGCGGGAAGCCCCTCGGCGCCCGCAAGCGCGACCGCGGCGGGGCCGATCGCGGCGAGGCTCGCTTCGTCGAGCGCGAGGAAGCTGGTGCGCTTCATGAAGTCGGTGACCGACAGCCCGCTCGAAAAACGCGCGCGGCGGCCGGTCGGCAGCACATGGTTGGGGCCGGCGACATAATCGCCGATGGCTTCGGGGGTCTGGCGGCCGAGGAAGACCGAGCCCGCATGACGCACCTTGGCAAAGAGCGCGTCGGCCTCGGCGGCATCGACCGCGAGTTCGAGATGTTCGGGTGCGAGCCGGTCGCAGAGCGGGATCGCGTCGGCGAGGCGCGGCACGACGATCACGGCGCCATTGTCGGCCCAACTCGCCTGCATCGTCGGCGCCGTCGACAGCGTCGGAATGACATGCGCAACCGCCGCGGCCACCGCATCGGCGAAATCGCCGTCGTCGGTGAACAGGATCGACTGGCTGGTCGGGTCATGCTCGGCCTGGCTGAGCAGGTCGGCCGCAATGATGGGCGGTTCGTTCTTCGCGTCGGCGACGACGACAATCTCGCTCGGCCCCGCGACCATGTCGATCCCGACGACACCGTAAAGCTGGCGCTTCGCCTCCGCGACCCACGCATTGCCCGGACCGGTGACGACATCGACCGGCGCGATGCGGGCCGTGCCGTAGGCGAGCGCCGCGACCGCCTGCGCGCCGCCGACGCGCCAGATCTCGTCGACCCCGCCGATATGCGCCGCCGCCATCACCACCGGATTGGTCTCGCCGCCCGGGGTCGGGGTCATCATCACGATCCGTTCGACCCCCGCGACCTTGGCGGGGATGATGTTCATCAGCACCGACGAGGGATAGGCCGCGCGCCCGCCGGGCACATAGACTCCCGCGGCATCGACCCCGCGCCAGCGCGCGCCGAGGCGGGCGCCGGTGCTGTCACGATAGTCGCGGTCTTCGGGAAGCTGCGCCGCGTGATAGGCGCGGATGCGGTCGGCGGCGAGGTTCAACGCATCGCGGAGCTCGGGCGCCAGCGCATCATAGGCCGCGGCGCATTCCTCTTTCGAGATGCTCCACCCGCTCGCATCGAGATCGAAGCGGTCGAATTTTGCCGTATAATCGGCGAGCGCCGTATCGCCCTCGGCCTTCACCCGCGCGATGATCGCCGCGACGTCGGCCGAGACGTCGGACGCGCTCTCGCGCCGATCATTGACCAGCGTGTCGAACTCGGCCGCAAAGCCGGGCGCGGAAGCGTCAAGCCGCCGCATCGCCAACCGCCTGCCGGAATTTCTCGACCAGCGCCGGCACTTCGGCCGAACGCAGCTTGAACGCGGCGCGGTTGACGATCAGCCGCGCCGACACCTCGCTGATGACCGTCTGCTCGGCGAGCGCATTTTCGACGAGCGTGCGCCCGGTCGAGACGAGGTCGACGATGTGCGAGGCAAGCCCGAGCTTCGGTGCGATTTCCATCGCACCATTGAGCTTGATGCATTCGGCCTGGATACCCTGCGCCTCGAACCAGCGGCGCGTCGTGCCGGGATATTTGGTCGCGACGCGGATGTGGCTTTCGCCCCCAAGTTCATTGGCGCCCGGCGGCGCGCTGCCCTCCGGTCCGGCGAGCGACAGCCGGCAATGGCCGATGCCGAGGTCGACGGGCGCGTAAAGTTCGCTGTAGTCGAATTCGTCGACGACGTCCGAACCGACGATGCCGAGTTGCGCCGCGCCGTGCGCGACGAAGGTCGCGACGTCGAATGCGCGCACGCGGATCAGCGAGATATGCGGCTGGTTGGTCCCGAACACCAGCGCGCGGCTCTTCTTGTCGAAGAAATCCGCCGCGGGCTCGATGCCGACGCGGGCAAGCAGCGGCAGCGCCTCGTCGAGAATGCGTCCCTTGGGGATGGCAAAGATGATCGGTTCGGGCATAAGCGCGCCAGCCCATAAGCGGCGACGGGAGAAAGGGCAATGAGCGAGCGCTATCAACAGGTCGACATGGCGCAGACCGGTCCGCGCGCCGTGCGCACCGCCTTTTCGAACCAGATCGCCTATTGCCGTGCCAACGATGCCCGCGTCACCGCGCGCGTCGTCGCCGCGCTCGCCACACTGCTCGATAAACCGGAAAGCGAATTCGCACGCCGCATCGCCGGCTGGGGCGGCGCGCCGCTCGCCGATGCCCTGCCGCTGCGCGCCGCGGGCGGCATCCATGCGCTTCACCTGTCGGGGACGGCGCACGAACTCGCGCCCATCTACGCCGATGCCGAGGATATCAACGACAATGCGGTCATCGCGGGAGTCGTGGCGCGGCACGAAGCGGCGCTGCTGCCCTGGCTCGACGGCCCGCCGCAGACCAATGAGGCGGGGCGTTCGTCGAACTTCATCGCCGCGATGCTGTGGCTGGCCGATCAGGGCCTGCCCCCGCGTTTCGACTGCCTCGAGATCGGCTCGAGCGCGGGAATCAACCTGATGATCGACCGCTATCATTATGACCTTGGCGGAGTGCATGTCGGTCCGCAGCCGGGCGCGATGACCTTTACCCCCGAATGGCGCGGCCGCCATCCCCCGATGCACGCCATCGAGATCGCGAGCCCCAAGGGCTGCGACGTCGCGCCGGTCGATCTGACCGACGCCGCGCAGGCATTGCGGCTCAAGGCCTATATCTGGCCCGAGCATGAAATCCGCTTCGCGCGCATCGAGGCCGCGATCGCCGAGGCGCATGAGGCAAAGCCGAATCTGGTGCGCGCCAACGCCGCCGATTTCGTCGAGGCCGAACTCGCGAAGCCGCAGGCCGCGGGCACGACCCGTCTGCTGATGCACTCGATCGTCTGGCAATATGTCCCCGCCGACCAGCAGGCGCGCGTCACCGCCGCGATGGAGGCGGCGGCCGCGCGGGCGACCGCCGAGCGTCCTCTGGCGTGGGTCGCGCTGGAGGCGAACCGGACGGTGCACCATCATGAGTTGGTGGTGCGCTATTGGCCGGGTGGAGAGACGCCAAAGAAGCTGGCGCACGCGCATGCGCATGGCGCGTGGGTGGAGTGGCTGGGGTAGGCCGATACCTTCCGCCCTATGCGATCAAAGCCGCGCTTCCAGCCGCGCGAGCAGCGCCTGCACCGGCGTAACCGCCGGCGCTGCCCAGCCCGCCTCAAGCACCGCGACCCGCTCGAACAGCCGCTCGCTCGCGGCGATGATCCGCCGGATCGACGCGTCGAACCCTTCGCAGACATTCCAGTCGGCAGCGACCGGCGCCCCGATCCGCGCCGCGCTGTCGTTCGGCCCGGCGCCCGGATCGCCCGCGAACATCGCGCGGCGGTGAAGCAGCCAGGCGATGACGTGCATCAGCCGCGTCGTCGTCTTCAGCGATTCGCAGGCGAGACCGATCTGCGCCGCGGCATTGCCGCGAACGCTGCCGAGGTCGCGCTGCGCGGCAAAGGCCGCATGCGCCTCGTCGGCGAGCAGCATCGCCTCGACATAGAGATTTTCGACCTGCGCACGCTGCACCGGCACATCGATCGCCATCATGTTTATGTCCCCGCCGACCATGACCGAAGCGATGCCACGCAACGCGCCGGGTCCGCAATCGCGGTAACCATCATTTGCCGTGGCTGTCCCGTTTTGATTCAGACGGTTGGTTCAGGCGATGATCTCGGGCAGCAGCTGATCCTCACACCATGCGATCTCGTCGCGCAGCTTGAGCTTGCGCTTTTTCAGTCGCGCGATCTGCAACTGGTCGGTCGTCGTCCCTTCGCCGAGCGCGATGATCGCGGCGTCGAGGTCGCGATGCTCGATGCGAAGCAGTTCCAGGCGCTGGGTAATTTCCTCGGGGCTCACACGGCCTCCCTGCCACGTTCACCATTGGTCCGCAACGGGGACCGGCTGAGCGAATCGTCACGACATCGGGGCGGTTTCATGTTTTACTTCGCCTTGCCCATCGAGTCGAAAAGGAGAATGCCAATGAGCACGTCGCACCTTTCCACCCTGAAGTCCCGCCACGCGGACCTCGATGCGAAAATTGCGAATGAAGAGCGCCGTCCCGCCCCCGATACCGGAGTCGTCGCGCAGCTCAAGAAGCAGAAACTGAAACTCAAGGAAGAGATGCTCGCGATCGGCTGATCGCTAGCGCTATCGCCCCGCTGATGCAGCCCTACAGGGCCATCAGCGCCGGCGGTAGAGGGGGCCCTTCTCAAGGCCCGTGCGCCGCAGATGCGGCGGCAAATCGGACTGCGAAACCACCTTACGACGAACCGCCTGCGGATCGATCGCGCGGTCGAAGGCGATACCGAACTTGCCTTCACCGACCCAGATCACGCGCCCCGCGACCGACCCGACGTTGCGCAGGTCGACCTCGACCGCCGCCCCTTGCGCGACCGTCACCTTCGCTTCTGCGAGCATGCCGCCGGGCGACAGGTTGCGCACGCGCACGGTGACGGACCCGCCGCCGGGCAGCGCCAACTGCGCCTGCATGAACAGGCTGTCGCGATCGGCACCGCGCGACAGTGCCGCGACTTCCTCGTCCACCGATGTCGGTCTTTGCGAATCCATTTGCGCCCCGTTTCTTTCGTATCGAGGCGTGGAATCTAGGGTCCAGCGGTTGCCGAATCGTAAATGGGCGCGGGCGCCCCGCGATCAATCTTCGCGTGAAATCCGTTCGTTACGCTCGTGGCGCTCCTGCGCCTCCAGCGTCATCGTCGCGATCGGTCGCGCCTGCAACCGCGCAAGCGAGATCGGCTCGCCGGTCACCGCGCAATAGCCATATTCGCCCTCTTCGATGCGACGGATCGCCGAATCGATCTTGGCGATCAACTTCCGCTGACGATCGCGCGTGCGGAGCTCGATCGCCCAGTCGGTCTCGCTCGACGCGCGGTCGGCGAGGTCGGGTTCGCGCAGCGGGCCATCCTGAAGATGTGCGAGCGTCGATTCCGATTCGGACAGGATCGATTTTTTCCAGGCCAGGAGCAGACCGCGGAAATAATCCTGCTGTCGGTCATTCATGAACTCTTCGTCGTCGCTGGGGACATAATCCGAATCGAGATTGGATTTGGCTTCGCGAAGCGCGTCTGCGCCAACATCGGCAATCTTGGTCGGCATGAGGGGCTCTCGCGTCCTTTCCTGTCACCCGGCGGGCCGCAAGCGGCTCGGGGAGTGGCGCGCCTATACCCAGCCACCGGCCGCGACACAAGCGCCGAAGCTGCCGATAGCGGCCGGGCGTGAAGCGGCGATGAACCGTCCGCACCTTGAGGGCGATTCCGATGCCCCGTCCGGTCGCATCGACCTCCGCAAGGAGACGGCAATTTAGGTCCGAAGGTTAACCAATCGCATAGAATTGCTGCATAATCCGTTCTGTTTTGGGACATATATGGCGTTTTTTGTTGATTCCGCGGTCCTTTTCCCGCTCTCGGACAGGCAAACGCGGTTAACAGAATTGCCGCGTTCACAAAGCTTTGCCCTTTTGGGTTATAGCGAAGGTGAATGGGGGGTGTCGGTCGATGGCGCTTCGCACCTGCAATGGGAAAGAAAGAGAAGCCTATGTCTGTCCGAATGGCTCTTGCGAAGCTTTGCGCGTGCACCTGTGGCGGGGCGATCATCGGTAGCGGCGCGATGCAGATCACGGACGTTCCAAAAGCGCGGGCGCAGGTCCAGTCTTGCTCGCCGTGCGTCGCCAAGAAAAAGGTCGTGCGCAAACGCCACGCGGCGCGCAAGCCGGTGAAGCGCGTCCGCCGCGTGGTCACGACGAAGAAGGTGATCCGCACCGCGACCCCGCAGACGCAGGTGGTGACGCAGACGATTCCCCTGCCCCCGATCCCCTACGCGCCCTTCCCGCAATCGGGCTGGGAAGGCGGCGGCGGCAGCGGCGGCGGCGTGACGGTCGTCGGAGGCGGCTTTGGCGGCGGGTTCGGCGGCGGCTTCTTTGGCGGTTTCTTCGGCGGCAGCTCGGGCGGCGGCAGCAGCGGCAGCATCGTCGTTACCTCGACGACGACGGGAGGCGTGTCGACCTCGTCCAGCACCTCGTCGGGGGTCTCGACCTCGACGGGCAGCGTTTCGACCTCGACCGGCGGCGTGTCGACTTCCACCGGCGGCGTGTCGACATCGACCGGCAGCGTCAGCACCTCCTCGGGCAACGTCTCGACCTCGACGGGCAGCGTCAGCACCTCGACTTCGTCGGGCAATGTGTCGACCTCGACGGGCAGCGTCAGCACATCCTCGTCGAGCAGCAGTTCGTCGTCGAGTTCCTCTTCGTCGTCCTCATCCTCCTCGTCGAGCTCCTCTTCGTCGGGCGGCTCGTCAAAGGGCAGCTCGGGCTGGGGCGGCTCATCGCACGGCACGTCGGGGGGGTCGGGCGGTTCGGGCAGCAGCTCGTCGTCGAGCAGTTCCTCGTCGTCCTCCTCGTCGAGCAGCAGCACGTCGAGCGGCGCGACCGGCGGCAGCAGCAGCTTCGGCTCGACCGGCAGCACCAGTTCCTCGTCTTCTTCGTCGAGCAGCAGTTCGTCGTCGAGCTCCTCGTCGAGCTCGGGCGGCAGCACCAGCAGCTCGTCGGGCGATCCGACCCCTGTTCCTGCGCCGCCGATGATGCTATTGTTCGGTGCAGCAGCAGCCGCGCTTGTCGCGCGCCGCCGCGCGGCGAATCGCAACGACGACGACGCTAACGCGGCTTGAGAGATCCACTGGCGGTCAGGGGGGCTATCCCGGACCACCGAACTAAGGGCTGCCCCCTCGGGGCGGCCCTTTTTTGGGCCTACGCAAATCAGTTTGCCAAATAGAGAACCATCTCTATAGTTCACCATATGGCGAACCAACAAACAGCCCTCGATACCGTTTTCCATGCGCTTGCCGACCCGACGCGCCGCGCCGTCGTCAGCCGGCTGCTCAAAGGCGCCGCCCCGGTAAAGCGGCTGTCCGAACCGTTCGAGATGGGCCTTCCGGCCTTCATGAAACATCTCTCCGTTCTTGAGGCGTCGGGGCTGATCCGCACCGAAAAGCAGGGCCGCGTCCGCACCTGCCGCGTCGATGCCGCGCGGCTCGCGGCGGCCGAGGGCTGGCTCGCGGAGCAACGCGCCATCTGGCAGGGACGCGCCGACCGCCTCGCCGCTTTCGTCGAATCGCAAAATCCTTCGGAGGAAAAATCATGAGCAAAAGCGAACTCACCATCGCGCGCCACATCACCGCGCCGCCGTCGGCCGTGTGGGACGCGTGGAGCGACCCGGCAAAGCTGGCGCAATGGTGGATACCGGCGCCGATCGAATGCCGCGTCGACAAGCTCGACCTGTGCCCCGGCGGTGGTTTCGTGACGCGGATGCGCGAGGGCGACGGCGATTTCGGGCCGCATGTCGACGGCTGTTTCCTCGAAGCGGTGCCGAACGAACGCCTCGTCTTTACGACGGTGCTGACCGAAGGTTGGCAGCCCGTCGATCCGTGGCTCGCGTTGACCGCGATCCTGACCTTCGAGGCGAAGGACGGCGGCACGCTCTATTCCGCCCGCGTGCTGCACAAGACGCCCGAAGACAGCGCGAAGCACGAAGAAATGGGTTTTTACGAAGGCTGGCGCACGGCGATCGGCCAACTCGCGGCGATGCTGGAGCGGTAAGACGGGCTTGCACCGCGCGGGCGGCAACGCCATAGCGCCGCCATGCACGATATCCGCCTGATCCGAGATGACCCGCAAGCCTTCGACGCCGGCCTCGCGCGCCGCGGTCTCGAACCCTTGTCCGCCGAGATTCTTGCCGCCGACGCATCGCTCCGTGCGCTCCAGACCGAGATCCAGGCCGCGCTCGCGCGCCGCAACGAGGCGTCGAAGCTGATCGGCCAGGCGATGGCCGGGGGCGACAAGGACAAGGCCGAGGCGCTGAAGGCCGAAGTCGCCGAATTGAAGACCGCGCTTCCCGCGAAAGAAGAGGCCGAGCGCGAGCAGCTCGCCGCGCTGCAGGACAGACTCGCCGCGCTGCCCAATCTGCCCGCCGCCGACGTTCCCGATGGCGAGGACGAGGAGAGCAATGTCGAAATATCGCGCTGGGGCACGCCGCGCAGCTTCGATTTCGCGCCGCAGGAACATGCCGATTTCGCCCCCGCGCTCGGCCTCGATTTCGAGACCGCGGCGAAGATGTCGGGCGCGCGCTTCGCCTTCCTGAAAGGCCAGATGGCGCGGCTCGAACGCGCGCTCGGCCAGTTCATGATCGACCGGCAGACGAACGAGGCGGGCTATACCGAATGCGCAACCCCGCTGATGGTGCGCGACGAGGCGGCGTTCGGCACGACGCAGCTCCCGAAGTTCCGCGAGGATCTGTTCCAGACCACCGACGGCCGCTGGCTGATCTCGACCTCCGAAATGAGCCTCACCAACGCGGTGCGCGAGGAAATCCTGCCCGAGGCCGACCTACCGGTCCGCATGACCGCCCTCACCCCCTGCTTCCGCTCCGAGGCGGGATCGGCGGGACGCGACACGCGCGGCTATATTCGTCAGCATCAGTTCTGGAAGGTCGAACTCGTCTCGATCGTCCGCCCCGAGGACAGCGACGCGGAACTCGAACGCAAGACGCGCGCCGCCGAGGAAATCCTCGAGGCGCTCGAACTGCCGTATCGCAAGATGCTGCTGTGCAGCGGCGACATGGGCTTCGCGGCACGCAAGACCTACGACCTCGAAGTGTGGCTGCCAGGGCAGGACAGCTACCGCGAGATTTCGAGCTGCTCGAACTGCGGCGATTTCCAGGCGCGCCGCATGAATACGCGCTTCCGCCGCGAGGACGTGAAGGGCAACGAGTTCGTCCATACCCTCAACGGCTCGGGTCTTGCGGTCGGCCGGACGCTCGTTGCGATCCTCGAAAATTATCAGCAGGCCGACGGCAGCGTCGATATTCCGGAGGCGTTGCTGCCCTATATGGGCGGGATCACCCGCCTGACCCCCTAAACCCGTTTGTGCTGAGCTTGTCGAAGCACCGTCCTTCTCTTGCTTGAAGAAAAGAACGGCCCCTTCGACAAGCTCAGGGGAACGGGAATCAAAGGATAATATTGTGCGCATCCTCCTCACCAACGACGACGGCTATCACGCGCCCGGCATGGCGGTGCTCGAAGCGATCGCGCGCCAGCTTTCGGACGATATCTGGGTCTGCGCGCCCGCCGAGGAACAGTCGGGCGCGGGCCACTCGCTCACCCTCTCGCGCCCGGTGCGCATCCGCGAACATGACGAACGGCGCTGGTCGTGCAGCGGCACCCCGACCGATTCGGTAATGATGGCGATCGGCAAGCTGATGCCCGAAAAGCCCGACCTGATCCTGTCCGGCGTCAATCGCGGCGCGAACCTCGGCGACGACGTCACCTATTCGGGCACCGTATCGGCGGCGATCGAGGGCGCGCTGGCGGGTATTCCGGCGATCGCGCTCAGCCAGGTTTATGCGCGCGAGGGCATGGGCGACAGCGTGCCGTTCGAGGCGGCCGAAGTCTGGGGCGCAAAGGTTCTGCGCCCGCTGCTCGATTTCGACATGGCGCCGCGCACGCTGATCAATGTCAACTTCCCCGCGATTCCCGCGGCGGAGGTCAAGGGCATTCGCGTTACAAGGCAGGGTTTCCACGATTACGGCCGCGGTTCGATCGTCGAGGGCACGGACCCGCGCGGCTATCGCTATTACTGGTTCGGCCTCCACGGCATCGAACACAGCCTCGGCCACGACAGCGATCTCGAGGCGATCGACGACCTGTATATTTCGGTCACGCCGCTCCAGCTCGACCTGACCCACGACGCCTCGCTCGCCGCGCTGCGCGGCGCTTATGGCGGCTAGCGTTACGCGCGCCGCTTTGGCACAAGGGCCGCGATGAGCAAGCGCCCCGCGTCCAAGCTGAAGCTCCAGCACCGGTTCCAGCCGCTCCGCCGCATGAGCCGATGGCCGATCTGGGCCGACGTCATCACGCGCCTCGGCGTGGCCTTTCTGCTCATCGCCATCGTCGTGCTCGTCCACTGGATCGATCGCGCCGGGCTCAAGGACAGCCACGACGGCCAGATCAGCTTTCTCGACGTCGTCTATTTCACGATGATCTCGGTCACCACCACCGGATTCGGCGACATCACCCCGGTATCCGACCGCTCGCGATTGATCGAGGCGGTGATCGTCACCCCGATCCGCATCGCGGTGCTCTTCATCTTCATCGGCACCGCCTATCAGTTCGCGATCAAGCAAATATGGGAAAAATGGCGTATGGCCCGCATCCAGGAAAAGCTCACCGACCATATCGTCGTCCTCGGCTTCGGCGTCAGCGGCAGCGAGGCGGTTCGCGAACTGATCGCGCGCGGCACCGACCCCGCGTGCATCGTCGTGATCGACAGCAACCGCGGCCGCGTCAACGCCGCCGAGGCGATGGGCTGCAACGTGCTCGAAGGCGACGCATCGAGCGACGAGACGCTGATCGACGTCCGGATCGCGCAGGCACAGTCGGTGCTCGTCTCGGCGGGCCGCGACGACACGTCGATCCTGATGGTCCTCACCGTCCGCCACCTCGCGCCGCGCGTGCCGATCAGCGTCGTCATCCGGACCCAGGACAATGAGTTGCTCGCGCGGCAGGCGGGCGCGAACAACGTCATCAACCCGGTCAGCTTCACCGGCCTGCTGCTCGCGGGATCGGCGCAGGGTGCGCATGTCGCCGACTATATGGCCGACCTCGCGAGCGTCGGCGGGCGTGTTCAGCTCCGCGAGCGCCCCGTCGCCGCCGAGGAAGTCGGCCGCAGCATCGACACGCTTGCCAGCGCCGGCCGCGGCCTGCGCATCTATCGCGGCGGCAAACCCTATGGCTTTTGGGAAGACGAGGCGCAGAGCCTCCAGCACGGCGACCTGATCGTCGAGGTCATCCGCTGCGAGGAAGCCGAAGCGAGCGTGCCGGGCGGCTGACCGCAGCGGCTAGCCCCGCCAGTAGAGCCAGCCGGCCCAGAGCCAGCCGATGATCAGCAAGCCGCCGCCGATCGGCGTCACCGCGCCGAGCCAGCGCGGCGCCCCCAGCGCCATCGCATAGAGGGTAATCGCAAAGATCGCCGCGCCGCCGAGCAGCATGATCGCCGGTCCGCGCGCGAACCCCATGATAGCGAGCGCCGCGACCGCATGGACCAGTTGATAGACGCCGCCGGTGCGCAGCCACTCGGCCTCCTGCGGCCCCGAAGCGCCATGCGCGCCGAACGCGCCCGCCGCGACCGCCATCGCCGCCGAAATCGCCGCAAATGCACCGATCGCCATATGCTCTGCCCTTTCATCTCGAACCGCGCCGTCCATGCCCGCGTGCGCGGCGCGTGACAAGGGCCACGAAATCGACTATGGGCGCCGCCAATCATGACAGTCAAAACGCTCCCCACCCAGCCGAAGGTCGGCATGGTTTCGCTCGGCTGCCCCAAGGCGCTCGTCGACAGCGAACGGATTCTGACCAAGCTCCGCGCCGACGGTTACGGCTTGTCGCCCGACTATGCGGGCGCCGACGTCGTGCTGGTCAACACCTGCGGCTTCCTCGATTCGGCGAAGGAAGAAAGCCTCGAGGCGATCGGCGAAGCGATGGCAGAGAACGGCCGCGTCATCGTCACCGGCTGCATGGGCAACGAGGCCGAAGTCATCCGCGCGCGTTTCCCCAAGGTGCTCGCAGTCACCGGCGCGCATCAATATGAGCAGGTGGTCGACGCGGTCCACGACGCCGCGCCGCCGACGCAGGGCCCCTTCATCGATCTGGTACCCGAAGGCGGGCTGAAGCTGACCCCGCGGCACTATAGCTATCTGAAGATTTCCGAAGGCTGCAACCACAGCTGCTCCTTCTGCATCATCCCCGATCTTCGTGGCAAACTCGTCAGCCGCCGCATCGACGCGGTGCTGCGCGAGGCCGAAAAGCTTGTCGCGGCGGGGACGAAAGAGCTGCTGGTCATCAGCCAGGACACCTCGGCTTACGGCGTCGACATCCGCCACGATCCGCGCCAATGGCACGGCCGCGAAGTGCGCGCGCACATGACCGACCTCGCGCGCGAACTCGGCCAGCTTCGCACCAGCGAAGGCAACGCCCCATGGGTGCGCCTCCACTATGTCTATCCCTATCCGCACGTCGACGCGGTCATCCCGCTGATGGCCGAAGGGCTGCTGACGCCCTATCTGGACATCCCCTTCCAGCACGCGGCGCCGAGCGTGCTCAAGCGGATGAAGCGCCCCGCGAACGAGGCGAAGGTGCTCGAGCGCCTGAAGGCGTGGCGCGCGATCGCCCCCGACATCTCGATCCGGTCGAGCTTTGTCGTCGGCTTCCCCGGCGAGACCGAGGCCGATTTCCAGTATCTCCTCGACTGGCTCGACGAAGCGCAGCTCGACCGCGTCGGCGCCTTCCGCTTCGAACCCGTCGCGGGCGCGCAGGCGAACGCGCTCGACGATCCGGTGCCCGAAGAGGTCAAGGAAGAGCGCTACCAGCGCATCATGGCCAAGACCGCCGCGATCAGCGCCGCGAAGCTCGAAGCCAAGATCGGCCGCACGCTTCCCGTGATCATCGACGAAGTCGGCGAGGCCGATGAAGACGGCAGCATCGGCGCGACGGGCCGCAGCCAAGCCGACGCACCCGAAATCGACGGCCATGTCTATCTCCGCGACGTCGCGGCGGCGCTCAAGCCCGGCGACATCGTCGACGTCGTCATCGAAGATGCCGACGAGCATGATCTGTTCGGGGCGACCGCCGGCTAACGGATAATATTGGAACGGCTTTACTTGTTCGATGTTACCTATGCGACATCGAACAGGGGCCGCACCATGCATGCCAAGGCGTTTGCCGCACTGCTATTGATCGGGTCGCTCACCGGCTGCGACCGCGAGACAGCGGTCGAACCGCCGCCCCGCGCGACCGATAAAGCCCCCTCCCCGAAGCAGACATCGCTGATCGCGGTGCCGATCGACGCCAGCACCGCGTCGCTCAGGCAGGCGCTCGAACGCGCTGTGCCGAAGACGCTATGGACGATCAACCAGCGCGAGCCCGCGTGCGTCAAACCGCAGCGGGTCAAGCTCTTCGGGAAGAAGGTCAAGGTCACGCCGCCGATCGCCTGCACGATCGTCGGACAGGTAACGCGCGGGGCCCTGCGGCTGCGCGGCGAAGGCAAGGAGTTCGTGGTCGACGTGCCGCTCCATGCCCGGATCAGCGCGCGCGACGTCGGCGGGGTGCTGAAGGGCGAGACCGCGACCGGCGCGGCGATGGCGCATGCGCGCGTCCGCATCGACCTGACCCCCGACTGGCGCATGCAGGGCAAGGCGCGAATCACCTATGGGTGGACCAAGGCGCCGGGGATCGATTTCCTTGGGCGTCGCATCATTTTCACCGACGAAGCCGACGCGAAGCTCAAACCCGTGGTGGCGAGCGTCGAGCGCGAAGTGAATCGCGAGGTCGCGAAAATCGATATTCGCAAACAGGCGGCCGAGATCTGGCGGCAGACCTTTACCTCGCTCGAACTCAACCGCGAAAACCCGCCGGTGTGGATGCGCGTCACGCCGCAGCGCATTCTCTATGGCGGCTACCGGCTCGACGGGCAGCGGATCAACCTCAATCTCGGACTCGAGGCCATCACCGAAAGCTTTGTTTCGGGACGCCCGGCCGATCCCGCGCCGACGCCGCTCCCCCGCCTCGTGCGCGAAACGCCGAAACCACATTTCGACGTGCGCGTGCCCGTGATCGCCGACTATGCGCAGTTGCAGCCGGTCGTCGACCGCGCGCTCGCCAAGCGGGCGGCGCGGCCTTTCGTGCTGCCGAAAGTCGGTCCGATGATGGTCGAATTCGGCAAGTCGACGATCTATGGCGCGCCCGGCGGACGGATCGCGGTCGGCGTCGACGTCGATGCAAAGCTGGAAGCGCGGACCGGCGCGCCGACGCGCGGCCGCATCTGGATGACCGCGATTCCCGTCAACGAGCCGGGTTCGGCCGAGGTTCGCCTCACCGGCCTCGTGATCAACGGCGACACCGACGGGGTCGGCGGCGACCTGCTCATCCTGCTCGGCCGCAGCCCCGAATTCGCGCCGCTGATCGCCGCGGCGCTGACGCAGAACTTCACGCACGATCTGGAAGAGGTGCAGGGAAAGATCAAACGCGCGGTCGATCAGCGCCGCGAGGGCGCCTTCGTCATTCGCACGCGCGTCGACCGCTTCGAAACCGGCGCGATCAAGGCCTATGGCAACGGGCTGTACCTGCCGGTGCGGATGGTCGGCGGCGCGAGCGTCGATTACCGTCCGGCGAAATGATCAGAAAAGGCGCGTGATCGCATAGAAAACCGCGGCCACCGCCGCGCTTGCGGGAATGGTGATGAACCACGCCGCGACGACATTACCCGCGACGCCCCAGCGCACCGCGCTCGCGCGGCGCGCGACGCCCGCGCCGATGATGCTGCCGGTGATCGTGTGCGTCGTCGACACCGGAATGCCGAGCAAGCTCGCGGTGAACACCATGATCGAACCGCCGGTCGAGGCGGCGAAACCCTGATGATGCGACAGCTTGGTGATGCGGCCGCCCATCGTTTCGATGATCTTCCACCCGCCCGACAGCGTGCCCAATGCGATCGCCACATAGCAGCTGAACGCCACCCAGTGCGGGATGTGGAACTCCCCGCCCAGATAGCCGGTCGAATAGAGGAGCACGGTGATGATCCCCATCGTCTTTTGCGCATCGTTGAGCCCGTGGCTGATCGAATAGGCGGCCGAAGACAGAAGGTGGAGACGGCGGAAGGTCTTTTCCGCGAAACTGGCGGTCGACCGCCTTAGCGCCCAGCTGCTGACGAGCATCACCAGCATGGCGAGGAGCATGCCGAGCAGCGGCGAAAGGAAGATCGCGATGACGGTCTTGTTGAGCCCCGTCCACTCGATGCCCTCGAACCCCGCATGCGCGACGCCCGCGCCGACGATGCCGCCGACGAGCGCGTGGCTCGACGAGGAGGGGATGCCCTTCAGCCAGGTCACGACGTTCCAGAACATCGCGCCGACGAGCGCGCCGAACACGACGGCGGGCGTCACCAGATCCTTGTCGATGATCCCCTTGCCGATCGTCTCGGCGACCTTGTGCAGCTCCGGAAAGATGATCGACAGGAAATAAGCGGCGAAGTTGAAGAAGGCGGCGAACAGCACCGCCTGCACCGGCCGCAAGAGCCGCGTCGCGACGACGGTCGCGATGCTGTTCGCGGCGTCGTGCAGGCCGTTCAGAAAGTCGAACGCCAGCGCAAGGATGACGAGGCCGACAAGAAGGGGGAAAGCGAGTTCGTGCATAGTTAGTCTTTGTTTCCGGCTGCGCCGGAACGCGCCGCGCCGGCCCGCTCCCCCACCCAGCCTCCGATTTCAGGATAGGCTGTTGGGAGGCTGGGTGGGGGAGCGGGCTGGTGCGGCGCCATCGACATCACGCGTGGTCGATGACCAAGCCGTCGATTTCGTTCGCAACATCCTCGAAACTGTCGGTGACGCGTTCGAGATGACGGTAGAGTTCGCGCCCGATCAGGAAACGGACGCTATTCGACTGCCCATGCTCCTTGAAGAGGCGTTTGAGGCCCGCAGCGTGGATTTCGTCGGCATGACCTTCCATCCGCACGAGCCGTTCGGTCAGCTCATGAAGGCGCACGGCATTGGCCGAAATGTTGCGGAGCAGCGGCAGTGCTTCCGCCGTCAGCCGCGCGGCGTCGACGATGATGCCGGCGATGTCGCGCATTTCGGGCTCGAACTCGGTGACATCGTAGAGGTCGACGGCGCCCGCGGTCTTCTGCATCTCGTCGATCGCATCGTCCATCGAGGCGATGAGGTCGGTGATCGCGCTGCGATCGAACGGTGTCAGGAAGGTACGACGGACGGTCTGCAGCACTTCGCGGGTGATCGCGTCGGCGTCATGCTCGCGCTCGATGATTTCCTGGACATGGTCGGCCATGCCCTCGCCGCCCTGCAGCATCCGCGACAGCGCGTTGGCGCCGGCGACGAGCGTCGCGGCGTGGCTTTCGAACAATTCGAAGAAATTTCCCTGTCGCGGCAGCAAACGCTGAAACCATGCGAACATCCGGCTTACCCCTGTCCTGTCACTTATATTCTGGACCACGTCGCGCGGCTGCGCGACGGCGCGGAAACCGCCGTCGCCGAACGACCGGATCAGCGCCTGCAGATCGGTCTCGTCGACCGCCGATGCCGCATCGCGGAACGAGAACCATTTGCGTTCCCGCTCGTCCATTTCCTTCCATTCGTCGAGTTCATTGGTCACCGCGAGCGGAAAGACCTCGACATTATACATGATCGACGCGCCGTTCGCCCGGCGCTTACGATATTCATAGCTGCCGATCGGCGTCGGGCAGACCGCGCCAATGACGCCCGCCTCTTCCTCGGCCTCGACCGCGGCGGCGGCGTGGCGCGTCATCCCGTTCAGCGGATTGCCCTTCGGCACCACCCAGCGCTTCGTCTCGCGCGAGGTGATGAGCAGGATTTCGGTTGGACCATCCTGCGCGGGGCCACCGAATCGATAGGGAAGGACCGCGATCTGACGCATTTAGATCAATCCTTTCCTGTAGTTGATACGGCGCGATGCCAAAATGATGACAATTGGGTTTCGCCCCTATGACAATAATGTGACAGCCACAAGGGACGGCGCCTCCCGCTCCCCTACTTTCAGGCCTGTCAATTCGATTGCAAAATGCAACGCGGTGCGTAAGCTGCCACCCAAAAGCAGACGGGAGACGAGATGATGGCAGGCACGGCGACGATGGAACGCCCCGTGGACGCAAAGGCTGCACCGGTCGATCAGGATGTGCTGATCGTCGGCGCCGGCATTTCGGGCATCGGCATGGCCGTGCATCTGCAGATGAATTGCCCCGACCGCAGCTTCGCGCTCGTCGAACGCCGCGAACAGCTTGGCGGCACCTGGGATCTCTTCCGCTATCCCGGCATCCGTTCGGACAGCGACATGCACACCCTCGGCTTCATCTTCGAGCCGTGGAAGCATGAAAAGTCGATCGCCGACGGCCCGGCGATCCTCGAATATCTCAACCGCATCGTCGACGAGCGCCATATCCGCGAGCGCATCCGCTTCGACCGCAAGGTGATCGGCGCCGATTGGGACAGCGCCGCCGCGCGCTGGACGGTGACGATGGAAGACGGCAAGGGCGCGACCTCGACGACGACGGCGCGCTGGCTCTACCTCGGGTCGGGCTATTACGACTATGACGAGCCCTTCGACGCGCAGTTCGCGGGGCGCGAGGATTTCCAGGGTCAGATCATCCACCCCCAATTCTGGCCGAAGGATCTCGATTACCAAGGCAAGAAGGTCGTCGTGATCGGGTCGGGGGCGACCGCGGTGACGATCGTCCCCTCGATGAAGGGCGCGGCGCACGTCACGATGCTCCAGCGCACGCCGACCTGGTATTTCATCCGCCCCGCCAAGGACGGCTTTGCCAACTTCCTGCGCAAATTCCTGCCCGAAAAGCTCGCCTACAAGATCACGCGCTTCAAGAATGTCCGGCTGCAGGACATCGCCTTCCGCCGCGCGCGCGAAAAGCCCGAAAAGGTCAAGGAGTTCCTGACCAAGAAGCTGAAGGCGAGCCTCGGCGATCATTATGACGCCGAGGCGTTCACCCCACCCTACAACCCTTGGGAACAGCGGCTGTGCCTCGTCCCCGACGCCGATTTTTTCGAAGCGATGAAGGCGGGCGAGGCATCGGTCGTGACCGATCATATCGAGAAGTTCGACGCGGCGGGTATCCAGCTCAAGTCGGGCAAGCACCTCGATGCCGACATCATCATCACCGCGACGGGCCTGAAGCTTGCCGTCGCGGGCAAAATTCCGGTGCGGGTCGACGGCGCGCCCGTCGATTGGCACGATCATTATTATTACAAGGCGTGCATGTTCTCGAACGTCCCGAATTTCTCGGCGGTGTTCGGCTATCTGAACGCGAGTTGGACGCTGCGCGCCGACATCGTGTCAGAATATGTCTGCCGCGTGCTCAACCATATGCGCGATACCGGAACGACGGTCGCGACCCCCGCCCTCGCCGATCCGGCAAGCCTCGAAGAGGAAAATGTCTTCGACTTCTCGTCGGGCTATATCCAGCGTTCGCTGCACATCATGCCCAAGAGCACGGCCACGCTGCCGTGGCGGCTCAGCCAGAATTATGTGCAGGACCGCATCGACATGCGCACCGGCGCGATTGCCGATGGCGTGCTGACCTTCAGCAACGCCAACGCAAAGGTGGCGGCTGCTCCCGCGGAGCTCGAAGCCGCCGAATAATCGCTAGTCGGCGTGCTCGGGCTTGCCCTTGGTCGAGCCCTTGGCGAAATCCTCGAGCTGTTTTTCGGTCATACTGTCGGCCATCTGCTTCGACGCGCCCTTGAGTTTCGATTTGGGCGTATCGCCGCGCTTGGCGCTCAATGCGGCGCCGGCGGCTTTCTGCTGGGCTTTCGATTTGGCTGGCATGGTGTTTCTCCTTGCCCGCCCCGCTAACCATTAACGATCGTGCCGCCGTTGGGATGCAGCACCTGACCCGACATATAGCTGCTGTCGTCGCAGGCGAGGAACAGGAAGCAGGGCGCGACCTCATTGGGTTCGCCCGGCCGTTTCATCGGCGTGCTCTCGCCAAAGGTGGCGACCTTTTCGGCCGGCGCACCGCCGCGCGGGTTGAGCGGGGTCCAGATCGGGCCGGGCGCGACGCCGTTCACGCGAATGCCCTTTTCGATCAGATTTTCGCTCAAGGAACGGGTGAAGGCGGTGATCGCGCCCTTGGTGGCGCTGTAGTCGAGCAACCCCTTCGACCCCTGATACATCGTCACGCTGGTGCAATTGACGATCGCCGCGCCCTTCCTGAGGTGCGGCAGCGCCGCCTGCACGAGATAGAACATGCCGAAGATATTGGTCGCGAAGGTCTGTTGCAGCTGATCCTCGCTGATGTCGCGGATATCCGCCGCCGGATGCTGTTCGCCCGCGTTGTTGACGAGGATGTCGAGACGGCCGAGTTTTTCGACCGTCTGCGCGACGATCTTCTCGCCCGCCTTCGGCTTGCCGACGTCGGCCTTGATCGCGATCGCGCGGCGCCCCTCGGCCTCGATGATCGCGGCGGTTTCGACGGCATCGGCCCGATTCTCGAGATAGACGACCGCGATGTCGGCGCCCTCACGCGCAAAGAGCGCGCAAACCGCGCGGCCGATACCGCTGTCGCCGCCCGTCACGATCGCCACCTTGCCTTCGAGGCGGCCCGACCCCGCATAGCGCGGCTGCCATTTCGGCGCGCGATCGAGGTCGGCTTCGCGGTCGGACGGCGGCTTGGCGATCGTCTTGCCGCCCCCCACTTCGCTGCGCAGCTTGGCCGCCGCGCTGCGCTTGCCCTTCTTTTCCTTCGCGCTTTCGCCGACCTTGCCGGCTTTGGGCAGCTTCGCCATGACCTGTCCTTGCTCAGTTGATGGGAAGAAAGTCGCGCGCGAATTCGCGCCTAACGACCTTGACGAGCGCGCCGGTCATCGGGAGGTTGATCTTGTAGCTTCCCTCGGCGTAAGCGCCGATCTCATAAGGCGCGATGGCGATCGTGAGGCGGTCGAGATAGCGCCCGTCCGACGAGCCGAGCCACACCGTCTGCGCCGACGCCGGCGGGCATTCGGCAAAGACGCTGTCGGGCGCTTCCTCGATCCCCTTTGCCGCCTTGGCGCGCTTGATCCCGGCGCAGAAGGCGTCGCGGATCGCCGCGTCGAACGCCGCGCTGCTCTCGAACAGGTCGACCGGCTTCATCCGCTTGCGCCGGTTGCGGTCCCAGATCAGCGTATCGAAGGTCTGCATGCCGTGCGCGCCGCCCGAATAGGTCCCGATCTCCGCCGACAGGCTCAGGAAGCGCGGGGTGCTGGTGACGCGCTGCCACGTCTGGCGGTGGCTGTGCTTGCGATAGGGGAAACCCTCATTCTCCGCCGCGTCCTTGTCGCGCTGCGCCGCCGCGATCAAAGCCTCGCGCTTCGTCGCCCGATCCTCGTCGAGCGCCTTCGCAAGCTCGGCGATCCGCGCGGCGTCGGCAGGATAGCTATAGGCGAACTCGATCAGTCCGTTGTTTTCGCTGACATTCGACGCGGGCGCCTGCTTTGCGGCTTCATCGGCGGCGCCCTCGGGCGGCGCGCCGGGCACCGAGGCCGCGGCGACTTTTTCCGCCTTGGTCGGCTTGTCTTCGGAACAGCCCGCCAGCAACAGCGCGCCGGCAAGGATCGGGATGGCATTTCGCCAGTGGGTGTCGATCATCATGCGGACATAACGCCGGGAATCGACAAAATATCCCGGGCGGCCTAGCTACCACCGCATGACCGACTATTCCGACCTGATCCAGCCCGACAAGGGGCAGGACGCCCGCCCCATTCATCTCGTGGACAAAAAGGGCTATGACGAATGGCTGAAGGGCCGCAGCGCACGCGAACGCGCGCATCTGGCGGCGGTCGGTTTCAAGCCCGACGCCTTCGTCCACGCGATCCTGCCGGGCGACGATCCCGAAAAATGGGCGGTCGTCACCACGGTTGCCAAGGTCGACAGCTTGTCGGCCTGGTGCCTCGCCAAGCTGGGGCAGATTTTGCCCGAGGGCCGCTACCGGCTCGAAGGCCAGCAGCCCGGCAAGGCACTGTTCGGCTGGATGAGCGCGCAATATCGCTTCGACGCCTATAAATCGAACGCGCCCACCAAAGGTCCGCGCGTCCTGCTGACGACCGACGTCGGCACGATCGCGCCGATGGTCGCCGAAATGCGCGCGGTCGCGCTCGTCCGCGACCTCGTCAACACGCCCGCCGCCGACATGGGGCCCGGCGCGATCGAGAAAGCGGCCGAGCGCATCGCCAAAGCGCATGGCGGCAAGCTCACCGTCACCAAGGGCGAGGCGCTCGAACAGGGCTATCCGATGATCCACGCGGTCGGCCGCGCTGCGGCGAAGCATCACGCGCCGCGGCTGATCGAAATCGAGTGGGGCAAGGAGGATCATCCCCGCATCGCGCTTGTCGGCAAGGGGATCAGCTTCGACAGCGGCGGGCTCGACATCAAGCCCGCGGCGGGAATGCGGCTGATGAAGAAGGATATGGGCGGCGCCGCGCATGTGCTCGCGCTCGCCGAACTGGTGATGGCGAGCGGGCTGCCGGTGCGCCTCCACTGCCTCGTCGCGGCCGCCGAAAATGCGATCTCGTCCGACGCCTTCCGCCCGGGCGACGTGCTGAAGAGCCGCCTTGGCCTGACGGTCGAGATCGGCAACACCGATGCCGAAGGCCGGTTGGTGCTCGGCGATGCACTCGCGAA
Organism: Sphingopyxis sp.; assembly: GCF_035686825.1. Taxonomy (GTDB): domain Bacteria; phylum Pseudomonadota; class Alphaproteobacteria; order Sphingomonadales; family Sphingomonadaceae; genus Sphingopyxis. Next base: position 81,129 of record NZ_DASRYZ010000003.1, read on the forward strand.
GGCGGGCGAAGCCAAGCCCGAACTGATCGTCGATTTCGCGACGCTGACCGGCGCCGCGCGCGTCGCGCTCGGCCCCGACCTGCCGCCACTGTTCGCCAACGACGATAATCTTGCCGAAGCGATGCTCGCGGGCGGGATCGAGCGCGACGATCCCCTGTGGCGCATGCCGCTCTGGGACGGCTATGCCGACCTGCTCGAAACCGACATCGCCGACTTGGGTAATGCGGGCAGTTCGCCGTTCGCGGGGTCGATCACTGCGGCGCTGTTCCTCAAACGCTTCGTCCCCGAGAGTGTTCTATGGGCGCATCTCGACACCTTCGCCTGGCGCCCCTTGGCCAAGCCCGGCCGGCCCAAGGGCGGCGCGGCGCTGGGATTGCGTGCGGCGTGGGCAATGTTGCAGGCGCGCTACGACCGGCGTGCGAAAAGCTGATCATTCTTGATAATGCAGCCCCTGCTGGTCTAATGGCCCGCGATTGTCCGCGCCCGGCGGACCCCGGGTTTCAACAGGACGGCAAGTGACAGCAGACAGCGGCGAACATTCAGCGGCCAATCGCGTGCGTATGGGACGTCCCGGCGCCGCCGGCGCAGGCCGTGATCGGTTCGGCTTGACCGGAACGTCGCAGGATTTCGATCCGCGCGTCGTCGCGATCCGTCCCGACCTAGCCGATATTGCGGTCGCCGGCACGCATTTCGCCCCGCATTATGCCGCGCCGATGATGCGCAGCGGCGTCCTCCCGGCGGCGGCGCTGCGCGCATCGCCGTCGGTCGACGCTGACCAGACGAGCGAACTGCTGTTCGGCGAGGGTTTTGCCCTGCTCGACCTCACCGGCGGCTGGGCGTGGGGTTATTGCCTCGCTGACCATTATGTCGGCTATCTCGCCGCCGAAGCGCTTGCCGCGCCGATCGCTCCGACGCACCGCGTCGAAATGATCGAAGCGATGCTCCACAGTGCCCCCGATGCCGCGAGCGGCGGCCCCGCCGTGCTGCCGCGCGGGGCGCTGGTGATGGGCGACGTCGAGGGCGAATGGCTCGCGACCTCGCACGGCTATCTGCCGCTCGCCGCGCTCGCCGACGTATCGACCGCGGACAGCGACCCCGCCGAACTGGCGGAGCAAATGATCGGCACCCCCTATCTTTGGGGCGGACGCACCGCGAAGGGAATCGACTGCTCGGGTCTCGTCCAGCTCGTGTGGGGCGCGGCGGGAGTGCAATTGCCGCGCGACAGCGACCTTCAGCTTGCCGCGCTCGGTGCCGACAAAGATGTCGATCCGGCAGCACTCGCGCGCGGCGACCTCGTCTTCTTTCCCGGCCATGTCGGCATCATGGCCGACGAAAAGAATATCATCCATGCCAGCCGACGATGGATGGCGGTAAAGGCCGAGCCGCTGGCCGACGTCATCACGCGTTCGGCCGCGAAGGATCATGATCCGCCGGTGAGCGGATATAAAAGACTGCGATAATCATCATGACACAGACGGTTTTCATCGACGGCGCGGCGGGAACGACGGGCCTCGAAATCGCCGAGCGCCTCGCCGGGCGGAGCGAGTTTTCGCTGATCACGCTGAACGAGGCGCGCCGCAAGGATGCCGCGGCGCGGCGCGAGGCGCTGAACGATGCCGATTTTGTCATCCTCTGCCTGCCCGACGACGCGGCGCGCGACGCGGTCGCGATGATTGGCAATGATCGCACGCGCGTCATCGATGCCTCGACCGCGCATCGCGTCGCGCCGGGCTGGGTCTATGGCTTCCCCGAAGTCAGCGGCCATGACGCCGTCGCGGACGCGGCGCGCGTGTCGAACCCCGGCTGCTATTCCACCGGCTTCATCGCGCTCGTCGCGCCGCTGGTGCGCGCGGGACTGCTGCCCGCCGACTGGCCCTATATCTGCCACGCGGTCAGCGGCTATTCGGGCGGCGGCAAGGCGCTGATCGAACGGTTCGAGCGGGATCCCGACATCGCATGGCGCGGCTATGCGCTGGCGCTCGGTCATAAGCATGTTCCCGAAATGCAGATGCGTTGCGGCCTGTCGATCGGACCGCTTTTCTCGCCGGCCGTGATCGCGGCGCATCGCGGCATGATCGTAGAGGTGCCGTTGCCGCTGAACGCGATGCCGACCGCCGCTTCGCCCGACAAGCTGCGCGCCGCGCTCGCGGACTTTTACGCGGGCAGCCCGATCGTGGTGATGGACGAAGCGCCGGCGGACGGCGAAATATTGCTCCGCGCTTCGGACGCGGGCGACGACCGGATCGCGCTGTCGGTGTTCGCCAATGCTGAAGCCAGCCAGGCACGCCTCGTCGCGCGGCTCGACAATCTGGGCAAGGGCGCGAGCGGCGCCTGCGTCCAGAACCTCAACATCATGGCGGGACTGCCCGAAACCGCGGGCTTGCGTCTGTAGCGCCTAGTGCACGGTGTCGAGAACATCCTCGACCGACAAATAGGTGATCAGCCGCTCGATCTGGCGCCAGCGCGCGAAATGGAGATGATTGCCGAGCGCGCGATATTGTTCGGCGCGCGCGGCGGCCGCGAACCCGGCTTCCTCGCCATGCAAAGTGATCAGCGCATGGGCATCCTCGACCGCGGCGCGATCGGCAAGAAAGGGGGCTGGCAGGTGCATCGGTTCCTGGTCCGTTACTCGGAACACTCCCCTATGCCCCCGCGTCTCACCGCGCCGTTCCCAACCGTGATAAACGGGCAGGTAAGGTTAATTGCAAGACCTTGCCGGTTAACCCTTCGTCCACGCTCGCTATCCCTTTGACGCCGCGCGCCGCCCGTGTAGACAAGACGCCATGCGCAAGATCCTGAAATATGCCGCCCTCGCCCTGCTGGTCCTGCTGATCGCCGGCGGCATCACGCTCTATGTCATGTCGCGGCCCGATGTGGCGCGCTTCTCGACCGCCGAACTCAGCGGCCGGGTGCCGGTGATGGCGTCGCAGCGCACCGAGACATTTCCGACGGTGAATGTGCCCGAGGCGACGAGCTGGCCCGCGGGCCAGGCCCCCCGCGCCGCGCAGGGGCTGACCGTCGCGCGCTTTGCCGAGGGTCTCGACCATCCGCGCACCCTGTTCGTGCTGCCCAATGGCGATGTGCTCGCCGCCGAATCGCAGAGCCCGCCGCGCAAGGACGGCGGCGTGCAGGGCGCGGTGATGAAAAGCCTGATGGGCAAGGGCGGCGCGGGGCGCCGTCCGTCGGCGAACCGCATCACCTTGCTCCGCGATGCCGACGGCGACGGCAAGGCCGAGGTGAAGACCCCTTATATTACCGGCCTCAACTCGCCCTATGGCATGGCGCTGGTCGGCGATACGCTCTACGTCGCCAACACCGACGCTCTGCTCGCATTCCCCTATGTCGAGGGCGAAACCAAGATGAGCGGCAACCCGGTGAAGGTCGTCGATCTGCCCGCGAAGGGCACCAACCGCCACTGGACCAAGAGCCTCGTCGCCGCGCCCAATGGCTGGCTCTATATCGGCGTCGGCGCCGACTCGAACATCGGCGAGGCGGGCATGAACCGCGAGTTCCGCCGCGCGAGCGTGCTCGAGGTGCGGCCCGAGAATAAATATATGCGCACCTTCGCCGCGGGCATCCGCAACCCCGTCGGCCTCGCCTTCTACCCCGGCTCCGACCGGCTGTGGACGGTCGTCAACGAACGCGACATGCTCGGCAGCGACCTCGTCCCGGACTATCTGACCGACCTCGACGAGGGCGATTTCTATGGTTGGCCCTGGTATTATTGGGGCGGCTTCATCGACCCGCGCGTCGAGCCCGAGGCCGAAGATCGCCGGCAATATGTGAAGCGTCCCGAATATGGCCTCGGCGCGCACACCGCGCCGCTCGGTTTCACCTTTACCGACGGTCTCGACCTCGGCGAACGCTGGGCTAACGGCGCGCTGATCGCGCGCCACGGGTCGTGGAACCGCGAGCCCGTCACAGGCTATGACGTGGTGTTCGTCAAGTTCGGCGCGAATGGCAAGCCGGTCAACGCTCTGCCGGTCACCCTGCTCGACCAGTTCCTCGGCAAGGAGGGCGAGACCACCCGTGGCCGCCCGGCCGATGTCAAGGTCGCAAAGGATGGCAGCGCGCTCGTCGCCGACGACACCGGCGGCGTGATCTGGCGGATCGCGAAGGCCGGATAAGAAAAGGCCCCGCAGTCGCGGGGCCTTATTCGTTTCACGCGATGGCGGGCCGTCAGACCCGCATCGGCATCAGCACATAGAGCGCCGGGCTCTTTTCACTCTCGCGGATCAGCGTTGGCGCGTTGGCGTCGGCGAGGTGGAGTTCGACGCTGTCGCCGTCGACCTGACCCAATATGTCGCTGAGATAGCGGGCGTTGAAGCCGATCTCCATCGCGTCGCTGTCATAACCCGCCGCCAGTTCCTCGGCGGCGGTGCCGTTTTCGGGGCTGGTCACCGACAGGGTGATGCGATCCTTGTCGAGCCCGACCTTGACCGCGCGCGTCTTTTCGCTCGCGATCGTCGACACGCGGTCGACGCCCTGGAACAGGCTCTTCGGATCGACCTTCAGCAGCTTGTCGTTCGCGGTCGGGATCACGCGGCTGTAATCGGGGAAGGTGCCGTCGATCAGCTTCGAAGTCAGCACCGCATGGCCGAGCTGGAACCGGATCTTGCTGGCCGAGAGGCTGATTTCGACATTGCCCTCGGCCTCGTCGAGCAGCTTGCGGATCTCACCGACGCATTTGCGCGGCACGATGACGTCGGGCATCGACGCGGCGCCGTCGGGGCGCGTGACGGTATAGCGCGCGAGGCGGTGGCCGTCGGTCGCCGCGGCCTTCAGCACCGGCCCCGTCGCATCCTCGGCGACGTGGAAGAAGATGCCGTTCAGATAATAGCGCGTTTCCTCGGTCGAGATGGCGAAGCGCGTCTTGTCGATGATCTGGATGAGCTCGGCGACCGGCAGTTCGAAATTCGTCGGCAGGTCGCCCTCGGCGATCACCGGGAAATCGTCGCGCGGCAGCGTCGGCAGATTGAAGTTCGAACGGCCCGCCTTGATCTGCATCTTGCCCTCGGCAGCGGCGAGGCTGACTTCCGACCCTTCGGGCAGCTTGCGCGCGATTTCGAACAGCGTGTGCGCCGACACGGTCGTCGTGCCCGGCGTTTCGACCTTCGCCGCGATCGTTTCGACCACCTGCAGGTCGAGATCCGTCGCCATCAGTTTCAATTGGCCCGACGCGTCGGCTTCGATCAGGACGTTCGAGAGGATCGGAATCGTGTTGCGCCGTTCGACCACCGACTGGACGTGGCCGAGGCTCTTCAACAACACTGCGCGTTCGATCGTCGCTTTCATTCTAAATCGCCATCCCTGTGCTTTCCGCGGGAAAAGTCCCTGAGGGACAGACCATCGGAGGCGATTCGCGCCCCGATTCTGGCCCCTGAAAATGTCCACCTTCCTTAACGCACGCGTCGGCGGGCGCAAGCCATGCTTGCAAAGCGGCCCCAATCGCGCGAACGAAGCGCGATGCGGCGGTGGGGCATTCTTTTCCTGATGGCGATGGCGACGCCCGTCGCGGCGCTCGCCGCGCCCCCGGTCGCGCTCGGCATTTTCGACGGCTGGGGCGCGTTTCGTGATCCCGCAACGCCGCGCTGCTATGCCCTCGCCGCGCCCGCCGCGACGATCGGCACGCCGCGCGTGAAACCCTATGCCAGCGTCGGTTACTGGCCCAAGTCGCGCATCCGCGGCCAATTCTATGTCCGCCTGTCGAAAGCGCGCGCGCCCGATCGCGAGTTGCGGCTGACGATCGGCAGCCGCCGTTTCATCCTGACCGGCAACGGCGCGCACGGCTGGGCAAGCGACGCGCGCATGGACGCCGCGATCGTCGCGGCGATGCGGTCGGCGCCGAGCATGAGCGTTGAGAGCGGCACGCCCGACGGCCGCGCGATCGCCGACACCTATCGCCTGCGCGGCGCCGCGACCGCGATCGACGCGGCGGCGCTGGGATGCGCGCGGCTACGCTGAGGCGCCCTAGGCCCGCCCCAGCTTCGCGAGTTCGGTTGCAAGAAAGTCGAGGACCAGCCGCACCCGCGGGACGTGGCGCAGCCGTTCGTGGGTCAGCAGCCACAGCCCCGTGGTGTCCTCGCTTTTCGGCGGAATGCAGCGGATCAGGTCGGGTTCGCGGTCGGCGAGGAAGGCGGGCAAAATGGTCAGCCCCATTCCCGCCCGCGCCCCCGCAAGCAACCCCGAGCCGCTATCATATTGCATGACCACCGACTCCTCGAGCCGATATTGCTTGAGCCATGCCTGATAGGGCTCCCACACCGACCCGCCGCCGCCGATGAAGGGGTGCGTCGCCAGCTGTTCGCGGCTGTGCGGGACGCCGTGACGGTCGGCATAGTCGCGGCTGCAATAGAGCGTCCACGGATTGTCAGCGATGCGCCGGCCGACGAGGCCCGCGCCGGTCGGCTGCTTGCTGCTGCGGATCGCGATGTCGGCGGCCCCGGCGGCGAGATCGCGCGGCTCGTCCGAGGTGTCGAGATGGATATGGATGGCGGGATGCGCGGCGCGCAGGTCGCGGAGGATCGGCGGCAGGATCGTCACCGCAAAGATCTCCATCGTCGTCACGCTGACCGTCCCGCCCGCATCGCGCGACCGCGCGCCCGCCGCTTCGCCGAAGCGGTTGGCGGCATCGCGCACGGCGATCGCGCTCGCCAGCATCGCCTCGCCGACAGGGGTCAGCGCGTAACCCGCCTGCCGCCGCTCGAACAGGTTGAGGTTCGTCGCCGCCTCCAGCGCGGCGATGCGCCGGGCCACGGTCGTCTGGCTGACGCGCAGCGCCTGCGCGGCGGACAGGGTGCTGCCCGTTTCCGCCACCGCCAGAAAGGCCTTGAGGTCGTTCCAATCATACATGACGCCTTGTGCGTCATAACCGCCCCGGCCTCATTCTGCAATTTTGCAGAATGCCCCGGCAACATCGTTGCTCCTGCCGCGCGGCGCGATCGCTTATTTTCGCCTCACCGGCTTACTCCCCTCCTCCCCGAGCCGGACGATGGAGATACAAGATGCAAAAGCTTCTGATCCTCGCCGCCCTCGCTGCCGTATCGGCGGGCCAGCCCGTAGCGGCGCAAACCACCCCTGCGAACCCCAGCGTCGCCGTGGCGCACCGCGACCTCGACCTCAGGACCGAGGCGGGCGCCAAGGCGCTCGACCGCCGCATCTGGCGCGCCGTGGTGACGGTGTGCGGCAGCGCGCCCGATTATGACATCGAAGGAAAGAATGAGGTGCGCGAATGCCGCCGCGACACCCGCCGCATCGCCTCCGCGCAGGCCGATCTGGCGATCGTCGGCGCTTCGCGCGACCAGAAAATCCAGGTCAGTTCGATCCGCAAATAGCTGCGAGCCCCTGTTGCAGGGTTCGTAAGAGCCGGGGCGGCGATCCGGGCACGATCGCCGTCCCAGTGTGCTGTCCGGTTCAGCGGCGGCGCCCGCGCCCGCGCGGACAGCATGGCTGCTTTGGGGTGGAAAGCGGAAGTTGGCCTCGTAGTTGGCCCGTGAGCATGATGACCAGGTATTGCGCGCGAGCGAACGCTTAGTCTTCAGTTCGACGTTCTCAGTGCCACCGGATAAGGTCCCTGCCAGCTGAAATTGCTGATCTCGACCAATCCGTTTCTCACTCGCAAAACCGCTGCGGCTCCTTCGAGCGGAGAACCCTCGGTTTCATCGCGATATTTGCACCACCAGTTAACTGTATAGTTAAGCGACCCAACGCCGCGCATTACTGCCCCTACATCACAATCCTTCGTTTTCTCTATGACCGCATTAGCGGTGGTTTCTAACCGTCCCGGCGTGTGCCGAGCGCGAAATTCGGCATCGTATCGCAACTCAACATGCGCTTTCTTTTCAAGATAGACCGAATTGCCAGCGACAAGTGCGGCGAGGAAAGTACGCATCACCGCTTCGTCGTCATGGCGTTCCGAAACTGGAACCACCGTCGCCACAGCGGCCACTAGAATTGAACCAATCATCGGTCACACACTCCAAATCTGCATTGAGTCGAAGTTGGCACGTTGTTTGGATGTCGGCAATCGGTCGTTTCCCGTCGCTCCCAAACCCGTTCAAACCACTTGACTCATAATCTCTTATATCCGATATTTCTGTTATGACAGAAATTCAAGAATATGCTTTAAAACCATCCCCCGCCGCGACGGAGTTCATTCTCCACTGGGGCAATCTCGGCGGGCAATGGGGCGTCAACCGCTCGGTGGCGCAGATTCATGCGCTGCTCTTCATTTCCGACCGTCCGCTCCACGCCGAGGAGATTGCCGAGATGCTTGGGCTCGCACGCTCGAACGTCTCCAATTCGATCAAGGAACTCATCGGCTGGCGGCTGATCGAGCGCGTCCCGCTGCTCGGCGACCGGCGCGACCATTTCACGGCCGAGAAGGACATATGGGAAATGGTCACGCGCATCGCCGCGGGGCGCAAGGCGCGCGAGGTCGATCCCGCCGAGGCGGCGCTCAAGGCCTGCGTCACGCGCGCCGCACACGACCCGCAATTGAGCAGCGATGCCAAGGCGCGGCTCGCGGACATGCTCGATTTCGTGACGACGATGAGCCGCTGGCACGACCAGATGCTGGAGGTGCCCAAACCGGCGCTGATGCGGCTGATCAAATTGGGCGCGGGCGTGACGAAGCTGATCAACTGGCGTCCGGGCAAGGGCAAGGACGCCGGGTAGGAGGCAGACGATGCGGGGCACAGCGAAAAGACCCGTCGAAGCGCCTGCCGTGCGCGACGAGAACGATGCGCTCTACGACTACCGCTTCCGCCGCCTCGTCCCGCGCGCCGCATGGGACGCGCTCCCCGAGGACGTTCGCCGCCGTTTCAGCAAGCGCCTGACGGGCGCCGCGGCCGCGACCTACAGCGGCGAGATCGTCTGGACGCGCCTCTCGCGCGCCGGCTGGCTGCTCGCCCAGCTCTGCCGCCCGATCGGCGCGCCGCTGCCGCTCGCACCGAGCGGCCCCGCTCCCGCAGCGGTCGCGGTGAGCGAGGACCGGGGGAACGGCGGCCAATGCTGGTCGCGCCTCTATGGCCGCGCGAGCGGGCATCCGCAGGTGATCCACAGCGCCAAAAGCTTCGCCGGGCCGACGGGGCTCGAGGAGCATATTGGCGGCGGTTTCGGCATGGCGCTGACCGTGCGTGCCGAGGCCGACGCGTTGATCTTCACTTCCGACCATTATTTCTGGCAGCTCGGCCGCGTCCGTTTCCGCCTTCCGCGCTGGTTGACGCCGGGGACCACGATCGTGACGCACCAGCATCTGGGCGCCGGCCGCTTCGCCTTCGACCTCAGGGTCACCCACCCGCGCCTGGGTGAACTCGTCAATCAGCACGCCTTGTTTCGCGATGGCTGACGGTCCGGTCATCCTGTTCGACGCCGAATGCGTCCTCTGCTCGGCGAATGCCCGCTTCATCCTGCGCCGCGACAGGGCGGCGTATTTCCGGCTCGCTTCGATCCAGAGCGTCGCCGGCGCCGCGACCTGCCGCCGCCACGGCGTCGACCCCGAGGATCCGTCGACGCTCCTCCTCGTCGAAGGCGCACGGGTACGGCGCGACAGCGACGCCATCCTCGCCATCTATCAGGGGCTCGGCTTTCCATGGGCGCTCGCCGGCGTCTTCCGCCTGATCCCCGCCGCGCTGCGCGATCCCGTCTATCGCTGGATCGCGCGCAACCGATACCGCTTCTTCGGCAAGCGCGAGAGCTGCTGGGTCGCCCCGCCCGAATATAGGGACCGCATCTTGTGACGATGAGGATATTGATTCTCGGCGGCTATGGCGTTTTCGGCGGACGGCTGGCCGAATTGCTGGCCGATCTCCCCGACCTCGAACTGCTGATCTGCGGCCGCGACCTCGCCCGCGCCGAGGCCTTCTGCGCCCGCTACCAAGGCAAGCCGCGCGCGGTTCCTTGCGCACTTGACCGGCGCGACATCGCCGACGCCCTGCGACGCTTGAAACCCGATCTCGTCGTCGACGCCTCGGGCCCGTTTCAGGATTATGGCGCCGGTCGCTACCATGTCGTCGAAGCGTGCATCGCGGCGGGTATCGACTATCTCGACTTTGCCGATGGTGCCGATTTCGTCTTCGGCATCGATCGCTTCGACGCCGCGGCCAGGGCGGCGGGCGTCTTTGTTCTGTCGGGGGTCAGCAGCTTCCCCGCGCTGACCGGCGCGGTGCTGCGCGAAATGGCGCGGACGATGGACATTCGCAGCATCGAGGGCGGCATCGCGCCTTCCCCCTTTGCCGGCATCGGCCTCAACGTCATGCGCGCGGTCGTCGGCTACGCCGGCGCGCCGGTGAAGCTGCGGCGCGGCGGAGCGGATTCGCACGGCATCGGCCTCGCGGAAAGCATGCGCTTCACCGTCGCGGTGCCCGGCCGTTTGCCGCTGCACAATATTCACTTCTCGCTCGTCGATGTTCCCGACCTCCAGCTTTTGCCGCGCGCCTATCCGGCGATGACCGACATCTGGATGGGCGCGGGGCCCGTGCCCGAGATTCTGCATCGCATTCTCAACCTGCTCGCCAAGGCCCGCAGGCGCTTCCGCCTGCCGTCGTTCGAGCCATTCTCGCGCCTCTTCTATGCCGTGCTCAACCGGATGCGCTTCGGCGAGCATCGCGGCGGCATGTTCGTTCGCGCACGCGGGCTGGCCGACGGCCGGACGGTCGAGCGAAGCTGGCATCTTTTGGCCGAGGGCGATGACGGCCCCTATATTCCGTCGATGGCGATCGAGGCGATCGTCCGCAAATCGCTCGCCGGCGACCCTCCCCCCGCCGGCGCGCGGTCGAGCGTCGATGCGCTGACCTTGGCGGATTATGACGCGCTGTTCGAGGGCCGCTCGATCCACACCGGCTTTCGCGGCGAAGAGCCCGACGCCCCGCTCTATCGCCGGATTCTCGGCTCCGCCTTCGACACGCTACCGCCGCGACTGAAGAAGCTTCACGGCGACAAGGCCGCGCGCCGGTGGCGGGGTCATGCCGAAGTCCGCCGCGGCCCGGGCCTGCTCGCACGGATCGCGGCCGCGACGATGCGCTTTCCGAAAGCGGCCGAGCGCGCGCCCCTCAGCGTCGCGTTCGACCCCGAATGCGGCGGCGAACGCTGGACCCGCGATTTCGCCGGCAAGCGTTTCTCGTCGCACCAATCGCGCGGCGTCGGCCGGAACGAATATCTGCTGGTCGAACAGTTCGGGGTGCTGTCGTTTGCGATGGCGCTGGTCGTCGAGCGGGACCGGCTCCATCTGATCCCGCGGCGCTGGTCGGCTTTCGGCCTCCCGATGCCGCGCTGGCTGATGCCCTATGGGGCGAGCTTCGAAACCGAGACCGGCGGCCGGTTTCATTTCGATGTCGAAATCGCCACGCCGCTCACCGGGTTGATCGTCGCCTATCGCGGATCGCTCGAACCGGCGTGACGCGCACTTAATTCCTTGCTCGCCCCTTGCCGATCCTTACATACAGGCGCACGATAATTTCCTTAAACGCAATGAGGTCGCCTTGCCATGTCCCGTAAAACTCTTTCCGCACCGCTCGCTCTCGCGGCTCTCGCGATGACCCCGGCGGCGGCACAGGCAGCCGAGGCGGCGGCAGCGGCGGCCCCCGCTCCGGCGCTCGCCTATCCCGACACCTTGCGCGGCGATACGGTCGACCCGCAGTTCGGCGTCGACGTCGCCGACCCCTATCGCTGGCTCGAGGATGACGTCCGCGTCAATCCGAAGGTCGCCGACTGGGTCGCGGCGCAGAACGAGGTGACCGACGCCTATCTCGACACGCTGCCCGGCCGCGACGCGTTCAAGGCGCGGATGACCGAGCTTTACAATTATGAACGCTTCGGCCTGCCGACCAAGGCGGGGACGCGCTATTTCTACAGCCGCAACGACGGGCTCCAGCCGCAGTCGGTGCTCTATGTCCGCGAGGGGTTGAAGGGCGAAGGCCGCATCCTCATCGATCCCAACCTCTGGGCCAAGGACGGCGCAACCGCGCTCGCCGAATGGAATCCGTCTGAGGACGGCAAGCATCTCCTCTATTCGGTGCAGGACGGCGGCACCGACTGGCGCATCGTGCGCGTCAAGGACGTCGCGACCGGACAGGACCTGTCCGACGAGGTGCGCTGGGTCAAATTCTCCGCGCTCGATTGGGCCAAGGACGGCAGCGGTTTTTATTATTCGCGCTTCCCCGAACCCGAAGCCGGCGAGGCCTTCCAGTCCTTGAACGAAAATCATAGCGTCTATTTCCACAAGCTCGGCACGCCGCAGAGCGAGGACGTGCTGATCCACGCGACCCCCGACAAGCCCAAGCTCAACAACAGCGCGATCGTCACCGACGACGGCAAATATCTGCTCGTCGTCTCGTCCGAAGGGACCGACGAACGCTATGGCCTTACGCTTCACCCCATCGGCAAGCCCGGCGCAAAGCCGATCACCCTCGTCGACGATTATGCGAATAACTGGGAATATGTGACCAACGCGGGCACGCGCTTCACCTTCCTCACCAACAAGGGCGCGCCGCGCGCGCGGATCGTGTCGTTCGACATCAAGAAGCCCGGCGAGCTGACCCAGATCGTCGGCGAAAATGACGCAACGCTGGTCGGCGCGTCGCGCGTCGGCAATCGCATCATCCTCTCCTACCTCGGCGATGCGAAGTCGGAGGCGCGGATGGTCGCGCTCGACGGCAAGCCGGTCGCCAACATCAACCTCGCCGACATCGGTTCGGCATCGGGCTTCGGCGGCAAGTCGAGCGATCCCGAAACCTTCTATGCCTTTTCAAGCTATGCGCGGCCGACGACGATCTACCGCTTCGACACGCAGACCGGAAAGAGCGAGATTTTCGCCGAGCCCAAGCTGACCTTCAAGCCCGCCGATTTCACCGTCGAGCAGCGTTTCTACAAGTCGAAGGACGGCACCGAGGTGCCGATGTTCGTCGTGATGAAAAAGGGGCTCGACCGCAGCAAGGGATCGCCGACGCTTCTTTATGGCTATGGCGGCTTCAACGTGTCGATGACCCCCGCCTTCTCGCCGACGCGGCTCGCCTGGGTCGACAAGGGCGGCGTGCTCGCGATCGCGAACCTGCGCGGCGGCGGCGAATATGGCAAGGCCTGGCACGACGCCGGCCGCCTCGACAAGAAGCAGAATGTCTTCGACGACTTCATCGCCGCGGGCGAATATCTGATCGCGCAGGGCATCGCGGGCAAGGGCCAGATCGCGATCGAGGGCGGGTCGAACGGCGGCCTGCTCGTCGGCGCGGTGACCAACCAGCGCCCCGACCTGTTCGCCGCGGCGCTGCCCGCGGTCGGGGTGATGGACATGCTGCGCTTCGACCGCTTCACCGCCGGCCGCTATTGGGTCGACGATTATGGCTATCCGTCGAAGGAAGGTGATTTCAAGAATCTGCTCGCCTATTCGCCCTATCACAATATCAAGGACGGCGTGTCCTACCCTGCGGTGCTGGTGACGACCGCCGACACCGACGACCGCGTGGTTCCGGGGCACAGCTTCAAATATACCGCCGCACTCCAGCATGCCGACGCGGGCGACAAGCCGCATCTGATCCGCGTCGAAACCCGCGCCGGCCATGGCAGCGGCAAGCCGACCGACAAGATCATCGCCGAAGCCGCCGACAAATATGCCTTCGCGGCGAAGTGGACCGGGCTGAACGTCGAATAATGTCCTACGCCCTCACCTTCTCGGCGACCGATCCCGCCGAATTATGGGCCGAGGCGGGCGACGCCGCCGCGGCGCTCGTCGCGGGCGAGCGCGACGGCATCGCCAATATGGCGAACGTCGCGGCGCTGATCTGGCAGGCGATTCCCGACCTCAACTGGGCGGGCTTCTACCGCTTCGACGGGAGCGAGCTCGTGCTCGGTCCGTTTCAGGGCAAGGCGGCGTGCATCCGCATCGCGCTCGACAAGGGCGTGTGCGGTGCCGCCGCGCGGCTGCGCGCCACGCAGCGGGTCGACGACGTCCACGCCTTCCCCGGCCATATCGCGTGCGACGCCGACAGCCGCAGCGAGCTCGTCGTCCCGGTGATCGCGAACGACCGGCTGGTCGGCGTGCTCGATCTCGACAGCCCGCGCCCCGCGCGCTTCGCCGCAGCCGACCAGGCGGGCGCCGAGGCTCTGGTCGCGCGCATCGCGGCTTCGCTCGCCTCCTGATGTGCGTCAAATCGGGACATAAACTTCACGGTTAACGGAATCGCGAACGAGCGCTAATTTTGCTAACAAACTGTTAACCAATCGGTTCGGGCCGAGGGAGCAGGGAGCTAGTCATGCGCACGTTCGTGTTGTTGGGGATGGCCGCAGGGTCGTTGTTGCTGGCGGGCCATGCGCGCGCCGAACAGCCTGCGCTCGATTATGGCGTTCCCGCTGATCCCGATACGCGCGTCTACACCGGCTATCCCGACCGCGTGCCGAGCGAGGTCGACTATCGCACCGTGGACGGCACCTACGACGCCGAGGGCCGCTGGACCGGCACGTGGGACGGTACATATGAAGCGCCCGACGGCCGCGTCTACGAAGGCCGCTACGAGGGCACGGTCGAGGGCCATGGCGCCGGCTATCCGCCGCCGCCCGCCTATGATCCATATTATAGCGGCGGGTACGACCCGCGTTACGAAGCGGAAATGGAACGCCGCTGTGGCCGGGGGGGCACAGTGGGCGGCGCGGTTGTCGGCGGGCTCGTGGGGGGTATCGCCGGCAACCGCATTGCCGGCCGCGGCGACCGCACCGCGGGCACGCTGATCGGCGCCGGGGTGGGCGCGCTCGCTGGCTCGGCGATCGGCAGCGCCGCGGACAGGCGGAAATGCGAACAATGGTGGTCGAGCCGTAGCACCCGCTATCAGGGTGGCTATTATCAGGGCGGTTATTACCCCGGCGGCACTTCGACGACCTATCATCATGGCGGTTATGGCTATGGCTACGGCTATTACACGCCCGGCGTCGTCGTCACGACGATCATCAACGGCGCCCCGGTCGTGACCGAGACGGTCGAGACGTCGACGCGCACCTATTATGAAAATGTGCCGGTGCGGAAACGCTATGTCGCGAAGAAGAAATGGAAACCGAAACGCAAGCCTGTGCCGCGCTGCGTCTGCTGAAGCGTCGTGAGATAGGTCTGGTCACCTATTATCTGGTCTCAAGGCCCGTCATCGATCCGATGGCGGGCCTTTCCTTTTACCGCCCGCGCTTTGTCACTCCGCGCAAAGGCTCGCCAGATGAACGCCAGCAAAACCAAGGCTGAACGCCAGATAAGCGCCGGGTTCAGCGCCGCGTCACGGCCGGCCCGCTAAACCATCCTCAACAGGCCGCCGCATGCCGCCTGCGCTTGTTTGAGGAGACCGAACCATGGCTATCAAGACCAACCTGACCAGGGCCGCAATTGGTGCGGCCACCGCCGGCGCGATGCTGATGAGCGCCGCCCCCGCCGCCGCGCGCGACCGCTATGACCGCGACGGGATCAGCGCGGGCGAAATCATCGCCGGCGCCGTCGTCCTCGGCGGTCTCGCCGCGATCCTGTCGAGCGGCGACAACGACCGCTACGACCGTTATGACGACCGCTATCGTTATGACGATCCGCGCTACGGCTATGGCTATAATTACAACCGCTATGGCAACAGCCGCAGCGCGATCAGTCAGTGCGTCAACGCCGTCGAACGCGGCAGCCGCCGTTACGGCCGCACCGACGTCACCGAAGTGACCGACATCGACCGCAAGCGCGACGGATACAAGGTGAAGGGCCGTGTCGTCGTGCGCGACGGCTACGGCGGTCGCTGGGGTCGCGGCGGCTATTATGATCGCGGCAAGTTCAGCTGCGACGTCCGCTATGGCCGTGTCCGAGACATCGACTTTTCGGGCCTGCGCTAAGCCCTGAACCTATCACCTTCCGGCCCGCCCGTGCTCCGCATGCGGCGGGCCTTTTGTTACCCCCGACACCCGCTTTACCGTATCGGATACCGATTCCGGCCTTGCCATTGCGGGTATATCCCGCAAAATCGGGCTTTTCCTGAGGGGGATCCGAAACCCATGCGCCGCCGTACACTCCTTGCCGCCGTCCCCGCCGCCGCGCTGTTGCCGACAGCGGGCCTCGCAGAGGGTCCGAAGCCCAAGGCCGCGCCCGCCGCGCCAAAGTCGGACGCCGCGACGCCGCCGGTCTGGGAAGAAGGCGCCGACCGGTTCGTGCGCCCCGACGTCCACAGCGGCGACCGCCCCGTCGGCGCGAGCTTCGCGTCGCGCACAGCGGCTTATGGTCTCAGCGGCGCGGCGGGCACCGCGCATCCGCTCGCGACGCAGGCGGGGATCGACATTCTGAAGCGCGGCGGGTCGGCGGTCGATGCCGCGATCGCGATCAACGCGTGCCTCGGCCTGCTCGAGCCGACCGCGAACGGCATCGGCGGCGACGTCTATGCGATGATCTGGGACCCGAAAACCAAGAAGCTCGCGGGGCTCGCGGGATCGGGGAAGAGCCCGCGCGGGCTCGACCTCGCGACCGTGCGCAGCCGCGCCAAGGGCGGCACCCTGCCCGCCTATGGTGCGATCAGCGTGTCGGTACCGGGCACGGTCGACGGCTGGTGGACGATGCACCAGCGTTACGGCAAGCTGCCGTGGAAGGACCTCTTCGAGCCCGTCATCGCGCACGCCGAGGCGGGGGCGCCGGTCCCCGACATGATCGCTTATTATATCCGCCGCAGCCTCGCCGGTTTCCGCCAGCCAAGCCGTGGGATCGAGGAGGTCGACAATGCGCTGCGGACCTATGGGCTGAACGACGGCAAGGGGCCGGCAGCGGGGCAGGTTTTCCGCAACCCCGACCTTGCGCGCACCTTCCGCCTGATCGCCGAAGGCGGGCGCGACGTCTTTTACGAAGGCGAGATCGCGCGTACGATCGACGCCTATTTCAAGCGGATCGGCGGCTGGCTGCGCTACGAGGATCTCGCCGCGCACAAGTCCGAATGGATCGAGCCGCACAAGACCGGCTATCGCGGCACCGACGTCTATGCGCTCGGCGCGAACACGCAGGGGATCGCGACCCTGCAAATGCTCAATATCCTCGAGCATTTCGACCTGAAGGGCGCGGGCTTCCAGTCGGCGCTGTCGATCCATCTGCAGGCCGAGGCGAAGCGCCTCGCCTATGAGGATCGCGCGCGCTATTATGCCGATCCGCATTTTTCGAACGTGCCGGTCGAATGGCTGATTTCAAAGGAATATGCGGCCGAACGCGCGAAGCTGATCCGCCCCGACCGCCTGCTGTCGCCCGTGCATCCGGGGCAGGCGCCGAGCCACGGCGACACGACCTATTTCAGCTGCGCCGACAAGGACGGGATGATGGTGTCGATGATCCAGTCGAACTTCCGCGGCATGGGGTCGGGGCTGGTCGCCGACGGACTGGGCTTCATGTTCCAGGATCGCGGGCAGTTGTTCAGTCTGCAGGACGGGCATCCGAACATCTATGCGCCGGGCAAGCGGCCGTTCCAGACGATCATCCCGGGCTTTGCGGCGCGTGGGCAGGTGCCGTGGATGAGCTTCGGCGTGATGGGCGGCGACATGCAGCCGCAGGGACAGGCGCAGATCATCATCAATCGCGTCGACTATGGGCTCGAAATCCAGTCGGCGGGCGACTCGCCGCGCTGGCATCATGAGGGATCGTCCGAAACGATGGGCGAGGATTCGCCGGACCTCAGCCCGAACGGCATGTTGCGGCTCGAAAGCGGCGTGCCCGAGGCGACCCGCCGGAAACTCGCCGATATCGGCTGGACGCTGGGCGAACCCGATGGCGGGTTCGGTCGCTATCAATGCGTCGAGCATCGCATGGACGGCGACACGCGGGTCTATGCCGCGGCGAGCGAGATGCGTGCCGACGGGTGTGCGCTGGCCTATTGAGGCGCGCCGACAGCAATATAATTCTGCATAATTATCAAACACGATATACGAAAATTTACCTTCCCTGTTTAGGACTGGCGCCCGGGACCAAATGGATAACCGTCCGAGGTGGGAATCGGGCGGCAAATACTGAGTCGCGCATGTCGAATTCCGAGGCCTCCCCTGCCTCATCAACCCCGGAGGAAAAGCGCCAGCCGCGGCAGTCGCGGCTGGTCAAGGCGGCGCTCGCCTGCCAGCGGCTGGGCCGGTTCGACGTCACGCTTCGCAACGTCTCGCTGACCGGAATCGGCGGTCAGGGGCCCCATATCCTGCAGATCGGGGAGCGCATGACGGTGTTCATGCCTGGTCACGAACCGATGCTGGGGACGGTGCGCTGGGTCGCGGGCACGCGCTTCGGCATCCAGACCGACCGCGAGATCGAAACCATGCGCCTGCGCGCTGCGCACAACGACCAGATCGCCGCCGCCGACAGCATGGCCGAGTTCCAGATCATCCCCCCGCCGCGCGTCGACACTTGGCGCCCCGGCCTCACCCGCGCCACCGGCGTGCCGGGGCAATTCGGGCGGAAACGATAAGGCCCTACCCCCGCGCGTCGAAGGCCGATCGCGCCTTTTCGATCCGGTCGAGATTGGTCTCGGCCCAAATCCAGACCCCGCAAAAGGCTTCGCCCAGACTGTGGCCCAGATCGGTCAGGCAATATTCGACCTTGGGCGGAACCACCGGATGCACCGTCCGCACCAGCAGACCATCGCGCTCCATCGCGCGCAACGTCTGGGTCAGCATCTTCTGGCTGATCCCGGGAACGAGCCGCGACAACTCGGTGAAGCGGCAGGTTCCATGATCCTCCAGTTCCTCGAGAACGAGCAGCGTCCATTTGTCGGCGACTCGGCCGATGAGTTCGTTGACGAGCATTTCGACGCGCGGATCGATGGGCGCATGCGGATCATATGAAATTTTTTCGGCGGCGGGCATGGTAGAAATTCCAATTCTCTCTTTTTGGTAACTATGGCACTTTCAGGTGCCTTCTTTCCTTTGGAGAGTGTAGGAATATTTAAGCCTTCTCACCACCCCCAAAAGGAGAAGCGCCATGAAGACCAGCGGCAACACCATCCTCGTCACCGGCGGCGGCTCGGGCATCGGGCTTGCGCTCGCCCAGCGCTGGCACGACGCGGGCAACAAGGTCATCGTCACCGGACGCAACGCCGCCAAACTCGACGCGGCGATCGCCGGACGCCCGAACATGTCGGCCATGTCGTTCGACGTCACCGACGCCGATGCCATCGCGGCCTTCGCGAAGGAAATCGTCGCGAAGCATCCCGACCTCAACATCCTCGTCAACAATGCCGGCATCATGAGCGCCGAGGATGCGAGCGCGAAGCGCGACCTGGCGCATGCCGAAACGACGGTCGTCACCAATATCCTCGGCCCGATCCGGCTGATCGACGCGCTCGTCGACCATCTGGCGGCACAGGCGGACAGCGCGATCGTCAACGTCACCTCGGGCCTCGCCTTCGTGCCCTTCCCCAAGGCGCCGACCTATTCGGCGACCAAAGCGGCGATGCACAGCTATTCGGTCGCGCTGCGCGTCCAGCTCGAGGGCCAGGTCGAGGTGATCGAACTCGCGCCGCCCGCGGTGCGCACCGACCTGACTCCCGGCCAGTCGACGCGCGAGCATTATATGCCGCTCGATGACTTTGCCGACGAGGTGATGGCGCTGTTCGCGCAGGAACCGACGCCCGAGGAAATCCTCGTCCAGAACGTCCTGCCGCTTCGCACCGCCGAGGCGAACGGCACCGTGCCGCAGATGCTGGCGATGCTGAAGTCGCTGTAATCGGCCAAAAAGGGCCGTTTGTCGCCGGGACTGGCGCAAACGGCCCTTTGCCACTATATGGCCGCGCATCATGCAGATTCCCGGCCATATCGATCCCGTCACGACGGGCACCGTTCCGCTGCGCGGCGGCAACCGCATCGACCTTGTCGGGCTGACGCGCGACGCGATCGGCGGCGTGCTCGTCGATGCCGGTCTCGACGCGAAGGCGGCGAAGCTGCGCGCGAAGCAAATCTGGCACTGGATCTATCACCGCGGCGTCACCGATTTCGAAGCGATGACCGACATCGCCAAGACGATGCGCCCTTGGCTGACCGACCGTTTCATCATCGGCCGCCCGACGGTGCGCGAGGCGCAGGTGTCGAGCGACGGCACGCGCAAATGGCTGCTCGCCGCCGCCGACGGCCAGGAATATGAGATGGTCTTCATCCCCGACGCCGATCGGGGAACCCTGTGCGTTTCGAGTCAGGTCGGCTGCACGCTCAACTGCCGTTTCTGCCACACCGGCACGATGCGGCTCGTACGCAACCTCGCCGCGGGCGAGATCGTCGGGCAGGTGCTGCTCGCACGCGACGCACTCGGCGAATGGCCGAAGGGGACGATGGCCGGCTTTGGCGCCGATCCCGAAGATGACGATGCCGACGAGGATGCCGCCGGACACTACACCGCCGACGGCCGGATGCTCACCAACATCGTGATGATGGGCATGGGCGAGCCGCTCTATAATTTCGACGAGGTCAAGGGCGCGCTCAAGATCGTGATGGACGGCGACGGACTCGCGCTGTCGAAGCGCCGCATCACGCTGTCGACGAGCGGCGTCGTGCCGATGATGGCGCGCGCGGGCGAAGAGATCGGGGTCAATCTCGCGGTGTCGCTCCACGCGGTGAACAAGGAAATCCGCGACGAGATCGTGCCCTTGAACCGCAAATATGGCATCGAGGAATTGCTGCAGGCGTGCGCCGACTATCCGGGTGCGAACAACGCGCGGCGCATCACTTTTGAATATGTGATGCTGAAGGACAAGAACGACAGCGACGCGGACGCTCGCGAGCTCGTCCGGCTGATCAAGCATTATGGTCTGCCGGCGAAGGTCAACCTGATCCCGTTCAACCCCTGGCCCGGCGCGCCTTATGAATGTTCGACGCCCGAGCGGGTGCGCGCGTTCAGCAGCCTGATTTTCAAGGCCGGCATCTCCGCCCCGGTGCGCACCCCGCGCGGGCGCGATATCATGGCGGCGTGCGGACAGCTCAAGAGCGCCGCGACCAAGCCAACACGCGCCGAACTCGACCGCATTGCCGAGGAAAAGCAGGTCGCGCTCGGTTAAACCAAGCGCATTCCGCCCCGCTGGGCAACGATCACCCGACAGTACAACCGCAGTTACCCGCCAATTTTCGCGGATCGCGATCGCATACCTATTCTATACCGTGTGGTAAAAATAACACAGGTAAGAAAATTGTCATATTCTGAACGATCCATTCATTGAAGCGACAGGCGCGAACGCCATTTAGGGGGCCGGTCGCGACCCAAAGGGCGTGACCCGATTGAAAGCAGAAGGAAAACAACATGAAGAAATTCGCAGTTGCAGCCGCTCTCCTGACGGCCATCGTTGCAACCCCCGCCATGGCTGCCGAAGGCGGCGAAGCCCGCGTCGAAGTGCGCGGCGGCTACATCACCGGCAGCGGTTTCGACGA
The DNA here is from genome assembly GCF_035686825.1 of Sphingopyxis sp. Lineage (GTDB taxonomy): Bacteria > Pseudomonadota > Alphaproteobacteria > Sphingomonadales > Sphingomonadaceae > Sphingopyxis. The sequence continues at coordinate 102,498 of NZ_DASRYZ010000003.1, forward strand.
CGCGACGCTCGGCATCGCCGGCGGCTATGATTTCGACCTCGGCTCGACCGCGTTCGGCGGCGCCGAAATCGCCGGCGACAAGGTGCTGGTCGACGGCGCCGATGTCCAGTTCTCGGCTGGCGGCCGTCTCGGTGCCAAGGTCGGCGCCGCGGGCAAGCTCTATGCCAACGCCGGCTACACCTTCGGCCAGATCGACGATCCGTATGTCGGTGCCGGTTACCAGCACAAGCTGACCCAGAATGTCTACGCCAAGGCCGAATATCGTCATCAGTTCATCGAGAACTTCAGCGACTTCGACACCTTCGCGGTCGGCGTCGGCCTCGCTTTCTGATCCGTTCGGAACAGCGAAACGAAACAAGAAGGGGCGGCCCGCCGGGTCGCCCCTTTTCTTTTGTCCGCGATCCGGCCACGGTGCAGCGATGACCGCATTGGCATATATCGGCGCGGCGCTCGCGGAGATCGCGGGCTGCTTCGCCTTCTGGGCGTGGCTGCGGCTCGACAAGTCGGTGTGGTGGGTCGTGCCCGGAATGGCGTCGCTCGCGCTGTTCGCCTGGCTGCTCACGCTCGTCGATGCCGAACATGCCGGGCGCACCTATGCCGCCTATGGCGGGGTCTATATCGTCTCGGCGCTGCTGTGGCTGTGGGCGGTCGAAGGGGCGAAACCCGACCGCTGGGACCTGATCGGCGCCGCCATATGCCTCGGCGGCGCGGCGATCATCCTGTTCGGGCCGCGGGGAAGCTAGCCCGCGTCGGGCAGCGCCTGTTCGACGAGCGGCGCCAGCCCCTCGGCCACCACCGTCACCCCCTTGGCATTGGGATGGAGATTGTCGCCGAGCATCAGCGCCTTGTCGGTGATCACATTGTCGAGGATGAAGGGATAGAAGCTCGCATCATATTTCGACGCGAGTTCGGGATAGATCGGGTTGAACTTGTCCGCATAGTCGCTGCCGAGGTTCGGCGCCGCCATCATGCCGGTGAGCAGCACCGGGATTTCGCGCTTCTTCAGCTCGGCGAGCATCGCGTCGAGATTGGCCCGCGTCTGGTCGGGGCCGATGCCGCGCAGCATGTCGTTGCCGCCGAGCCCCAGCACGACGAGCGCGGGCTCCGCCTTTGCATTGTCGAGCACATAGGTCAGCCGCTGGCGTCCTGCGGCGGTCGTGTCGCCCGAAACCCCCGCATTCTGGACGCGCACGACGACGCCGTCGTCGGCAAGCGCCGCCTGCAATTGCGGCGCCAGCCCTTCCTTCGGACCAAGCTGATAGCCGGCGTAAAGGCTGTCGCCGAACGCGATCACGAGCGGCGCGTCGGCCGGGATTGCAGGCGCCGTCTTCACCGCGCCCTTGTCGTTGGTCGAAGCCGGCGGCTTCTCCGCCGATCCGCACGCGGCGAGCGGTTGGCAAAGCGCGATTGCGCAACCATATATCGCGAAAGAGCGCCATCCGGCCGTTCTCATTTCAAAGGGTCCTCTCCTTGCCCGACGCCCAACGACAATCGCCGAACGCGGCGATCGCCGCCCATAATGTGACGCTCACGCTTGGAAGCGACAAGGCCCCCGTCGAAATTTTGCGCGGCGTCGACCTCGAGGTCGCGGCGGGCACTTCGGTCGCGCTGCTAGGGCCGTCGGGATCGGGCAAAAGCTCGCTGATGGCGGTGCTCGCGGGGCTCGAGCGTGCAAACGGCGGCAGCATCCATGTCGCGGGGCTCGATTTCGCGGCGATGGACGAGGACGACCTCGCGCGCGCGCGGCGCGGCCGGATCGGCATCGTGCTCCAGGCATTCCACCTGCTCCCGACGATGACCGCGCTCGAAAATGTCGCGGTGCCGCTCGAGCTCGCAGGCATCGCCGATCCGTTCGGCCGCGCCGCCGCCGAATTGGAAGCCGTCGGGCTGGGTCACCGCCTGACCCATTATCCCGCGCAGCTTTCGGGCGGCGAGCAGCAGCGCGTCGCGATCGCGCGCGCGATGGCAAGCTCGCCCGCGATCATCTTCGCCGACGAGCCGACGGGCAATCTCGACACCGCGACCGGCCAGTCGATCATCGAGCTGATCTTCGCGCGCCGCGCCGCGCTCGGTGCGACGCTGCTGATCATCACCCACGACCCCGAACTCGCCGAACATTGCGACCGCGTCGTCGTGATGCACGACGGCAAGATCGAAGAGCGGGTCGCCTAGATGCTCCCCCTCGCCTCGCTCTGGCGGATCGCGCGGCGCGACCTTGCGACGCGCATCCGCGGGCTGCGCCTGCTCGCGGTCTGCCTCTTCCTCGGCGTCGCGACGCTCGCCGCGATCGGCAGCCTGACGCGCGGCATCACCTCCGAACTCGAAGTACGCGGGCAGACGATCCTCGGCGGCGACATCGAATTCAGCCTGCCGCAGCGCGAAGCGACGGCGGGGGAGATGGCGGGCTTCCGCCGCGTCGGCGTGCCGTCGGCCACCGTGCGCTTGCGCGCGATGGCGAACGATCGCGATGGCGAGGCTTTGCTGTCCGAACTGAAGGCGGTCGACGGCGCCTATCCGCTCTATGGCACGATGCGGCTCGAGAGCGGCGCGCGCAAAGGCCCGCCGCCATCGGGCGCAATCTGGATCGGCAAGGACCTCGCCACGCGGCTCGACCTCAAAGTCGGCGAACGCGTGAAGTTCGGCGAAAAAGCGTTCTTGATAGACGGGATCATCGCCGAAGAGCCCGACCGGCTCGGCGAGGGCTTTACGCTCGGCCCCGTCGCGGTCATCGGCCTCGCCGACCTCCCGTCGACGCAGTTGATCCAGCCCGGCAGCCTTTACGAGAGCAAATATCGCGTCCGCCTGCAGGGCAGCGCGGACCCCGAAGCGGTCGGCAAGGCGCTCACCGCCGAATTCCCCGATGCGGGCTGGGACATCACCGACAGCAGCAACGGCGCGCCCGGCACGCGGCGTTTCATCGAGCGGATGGGGCAGTTCCTGTCGCTGGTCGGGCTGGCCGCGCTGGTGATCGCGGGGATCGGCGTCGGCAATGGCGTCGCGAGCTATCTCGCGGGCAAGCGCCCGGGGCTTGCAACGCTGAAAGTGCTCGGCGCCGACAGCGGCACGGTCGCACGCATCTATGGATTGCAGATTCTGGCAGTCGCCGCCGTCTCGATCGTCGCCGGCTTGATCGTCGGGGCGCTCGCGCCCGCGATCATCGGCGCGATCGCGGGCGATGTGCTGCCGGTCAAGCCGGGCGTCGCCATCTATCCGCTGCCGCTCGCGGTCAGCGCGGCCTATGGCCTGCTCATCGCGATCGCTTTCGCCCTGCCCCCGCTCGCCGCGACACGCCACGTTCCCGCCGCCGGCCTCTATCGCGCGACGGTGAGCGGCGCGGCGCGCATCGACCGGCGCACGGTGATCGCGGTCGCGGCCGCGCTCGCGGCGATCATCGCGCTCGCCGTCGGCACCGCGCGCGAGCCTTTGTTCGCGCTCGGTTTCGTCGGTGCCGCGATCGGGCTGCTCCTCATCCTCGTCGGGCTCGGCTGGCTCGTGCGCCGCACCGCGAGCCGCCTGCCGCGCCCCAAGCGCCCGCTCTTCCGCCTCGCCCTCGCGAACCTGCACCGTCCCGGCGCGGCGACCGGTGCGCTCGTCGTCGCGCTTGGGCTCGGCCTGACGCTGTTCGTGACGCTCGCGGCGATCCAGACGAGCATCACGTCCGAAATCCGCTCGACGGTGCCGCAGCGCGCGCCGAGCTTTTTCGTGCTCGACGTGCCGCGCAGCGACGCCGCGGCCTTCCGCACGATGGTCACCAAGGCCGATCCCAAGGCCGAAATCAACATGATCCCCGCGCTGCGCGGCAGCGTCACCGAATTTCGCGGCCAGCGCGTCGACGAACTCGCCGAATTGCCCGAGGGCGCATGGGTGCTGCGCGGCGATCGCGGGCTGACCTACAGCCCCGTCCTGCCCAACGGCAGCGAATTGGTCGGCGGCCAATGGTGGGCGGCCGATTACAAGGGCCCGCCGCTGGTCAGCGTCGAGCAGGAAGTCGCGACCTCGCTAGGTCTGGGGCTCGGCGACACGCTCTCGGTCAATGTGCTGGGGGTCGAGGTGCAGGCGAAGGTCGCCTCTTTCCGCACCGTCAACTGGGACAATTTCGGCCTCAACTATGTGCTCGTCTTTTCGCCCGGCACCTTCGACGCCGCACCGCACAATATGGTCGCGACCGTCGCCGTCGGCCCCGAAGCCGAAACCGCGCTGTCGCGCAGCATCCCGCGCGCTTTTCCGTCGGCGTCGCTGATCGCGGTGCGCGATGTCGTGTCGCAGGTAACGACATTGCTCACGCAGATGAGCCAGGCGATCGCCGCGGCGGCGAGCATCGCGATCCTCGCCGGTATCGCGGTGCTGATCGGCGCGATCGCCGCGAGCCGCGAGCGGCGCGTCTATGACAGCGTGATCCTGAAGCTGCTCGGCGCGACGCGCGGCCAGATATTGGGCGCACAGGGCATGGAATATGCGGTGCTCGCGGCGATCCTCGCGGTCCTCGCGCTGGGATTGGGGCTCGCGGGCGCCTGGTATGTCGTGACGCAGCTGTTCGAATTCGACTTCGCGCCCGATCCGCTGATCGTCGGGCTGACCTTGCTCGGCGGCGCGGGCCTGTCCTTCCTGATCGGGATCGCGGGAAGCTGGCCGCTGCTCTCGGCGAAGCCCGCGCAGGCTCTGCGCAGCCTCTAGTTCAGCAGGCGCACCACCGCCGACACCGCGGCGACGCCGAGCACGACCGCGACCATCGCCTGCCAGATATGCGGCGGCACGCGGCCGAAATGCCGCGCGCCGACATGGTTGCCGAGCCACATCGGCACGAACAGCAGCACCGCCATCAGGAACAGCCGCCAGGTCGCGATGCCGAGCCACAGCGACGCGAGCGTTCCCGCGATCGCGGTCATGAAAAAAATCATCAGCATCGACGCGCGCGCGACCTTCGGGTCGATCCGGCGTCGCAGGTAAAAGGGCACGACGGGCGGGCCGGGCATCGCGGCGAAGCCGGTGAGGATGCCCGACGTGATGCCGGTCCCCGCGACGGCAAGCCGCCCCGGGCGATGCCCTTCGGGCTTTTTCGGCAGCAGCACGGCGACGAAGGCGCCGACGGCGGCGAGCGTGATCAGCAGCCGGGCAATGTCGGCGGGCGTCAGGTCGAGCACATACATTCCGACCGGGGTCGTCGCCATCGCCGCGAGCCCGATCGGCAGCGCGGTCTCGCGGTCGGCGTCGGCGATGATATGCCCGATTCCGACGGGGCCGATCAGCAGTTGCAACAATATCCCCATCACCACCGCCTCGCCCGGCGGTATCAGGATGCCGAGCAGCGGCACGAGGATGATCGCCATACCGAACCCGGTCAGCCCGCGCACATAGGCGGCGCCAAAGGTCATCGCGGCCGCGCCGGCGAGCGTCAGCGGCGCGATGCCGACGAGGTGCTGGGTATCGATCATGGGCGCGGATCCTTCGGTTTCAGCGTGATCAACCACGCGTCGGGCGGCGTCAGGTAGCGGAGCGGCAAGAGGCTGGTCCCGAGCCCCGCACCGACGAAGACGCGCTGGCCCCCGTCGCTTATGTCGCCGCAGGCGAAGCGGTCGCCATAGCGCGACACATAGGTCAGCGCGCCGATGAAGGGGAAGCGTATCTGGCCGCAATGCGTATGCCCGGCCAGAATCGCCGCGACCGGGCGCTTCACCGCCGGCACAATGTCGGGGCTATGCGACAGGATGAGCGGGATGCCGGGGCCCAGCCGGTCCATCGCGGCGAGCGTCGCGGGCACGTCATCATGTCCCGAATGTTCGTCATCGACCCCGCCGACGATCAGCGGCCCGAGCTTGACCGCCTCATTCTGCAAAACGCGAAGCCCATGCCGTTCAAGCGCGCCGCGCAATGCATCGGGTTCGAACCAGTGATCGTGATTGCCCGGCGCGACCACGACGCCGAGCGGTGCTTTCAGTCCGCCGAGCGGCGCCACCACCTCGTCGGCGGTGTATATGTGGGTCGCGATCCGCTTCTCGCTAACGAGATCGCCGGCGACGAGCACAACGTAAGCCTTCAGCCGGTTGAGGTCGCCGACGATGCGCGACAGCCGTTCGGGCGGCATGTCGGGGCCGGCGACGTGCGTGTCCGAAATCAGCAAGAGCTTCAGCGGCGCCTGACCCGCAGGCCAGTCGGCGACCGCGACCGTCGCGGTGCGGACCACCGGGTCGCGCGTCGCGTTCCAATAACCCTTGGCGAGCAACAGAAGGCCGAGCAGCGCCAACAGTGCTGCCCAGCGCAGCCATCGCCGCCGCGGCTTGGTGCTCAATCCTTGAGGTCCGGCGGGGTCGCTTCGCCCTTCAGCATCGCGATCGCGTCTGCGAGCGGCATGATGCGCTGGCCGTCCTGTCCGAGCGTGCGGATCGCGACTGTGCCCTCGTCGGCTTCGCGCTTTCCGACGACGAGCAGATACGGAACCTTCGCAAGGCTGTGCTCGCGGACCTTGTAATTGATCTTCTCGTTGCGCAGGTCGCTGTCGGCACGGATGCCCGCCGCGGCGAGCTGCGCCACCGCGTCCTTGGCATAATCGTCGGCGTCGCTGACGATCGTCGCGACCACCGCCTGCACCGGCGCGAGCCAGGTTGGAAAGCGGCCGGCGAAATGTTCGATCAAAATGCCGATGAAACGCTCATAGGTGCCGAGGATCGCGCGATGCAGCATCACCGGGCGGTGGCGCTCGCCATCCTCGCCGATATAGCTCGCGTCGAGGCGTTCGGGCATCACGCGGTCGGACTGGATCGTCCCGCACTGCCACGTGCGGCCGATCGCGTCGGTCAGGTGGAATTCGAGCTTGGGCGCATAGAAAGCCCCCTCGCCCGGCAGTTCTTCCCAGCCATAATCCTCGGTCGCCATGCCCGCGCGTTCGACGGCTTCGCGAAGCTCGGCCTCGGCCTTGTCCCACATTTCCTCGGTGCCGAAACGCTTTTCGGGACGCAGCGCGAGCTTGACCGCATATTTTTCGAACCCGAGCTGGCGATAGACGCGGTCGAGCAACATGCAGAAATCGCGCACCTCGTCGACGATCTGGTCCTCGCGGCAGAAAATATGGCCGTCGTCCTGCGTGAACTGGCGCACGCGCATAATGCCGTGCAGCGCGCCGTGCGGCTCGTTGCGATGGCAGCAGCCCATTTCGGCCATGCGCAGCGGCAGGTCGCGATAGGACTTCATCCCCTGACGGAAGATCAGGACATGCGCCGGGCAGTTCATCGGCTTCAACGCCATCCACTCGGCATCGTCGGAGACGATCGGGCCTTCATCCTCGATATTCGGGATTTCGTCGGGGATGACGAACATATTCTCGCGATATTTACCCCAGTGGCCCGACTGTTCCCACTGCTTGGCGTCCATCACCTGCGGGGTCTTGACCTCCTGATAGCCCGAGCCGTCGATCGCGCGGCGCATATAGGCTTCGAGCTCGCGATAGATGCGATAGCCCTTGGGGTGCCAGAAGACGCTGCCATGCGCCTCTTCCTGCAGGTGGAACAGGTCCATCTCGCGGCCGATCTTGCGGTGGTCGCGCTTCGCGGCCTCTTCAAGCCGGACGAGATGTTCGGCGAGCTGCTTCTTGTTGAGCCAGCCGGTGCCATAGATACGGCTCAGTTGCGCATTCTTCTGGTCGCCGCGCCAATAGGCGCCCGAGACGCGCGTCAGCTTGAACGCCGCCGGGTCGAGCTTGCCCGTCGAGGCGAGGTGCGGGCCGCGGCACATGTCCATCCAGCCATCACCGCTACGATAGACGGTGAGCTCCTCGCCCTGCGGCAATTCGGCCGCCCATTCGGCCTTGAAGCTCTCGCCCTCGGCGGCCCATTTGGCGATGAGCTTGTCGCGCTCCCACACTTCCCTCGTCAGCGGCAGATCGGCGGCGATGATCCTGCGCATCTCCTCCTCGATTCTTGGCAGTTCGTCGTCGCGGAACGGGCCATGTTCGGCGGTCGGCGCGAAGTCGTAATAGAAGCCGTCGCCCGTCGACGGGCCGAAGGTGATCTGCGTGCCCGGGAAGAGGTTCTGCACCGCCTCGGCGAGCACATGCGCATAGTCGTGGCGCACCAGTTCGAGCGCGTCGGCTTCGTCGCGGCTCGTGACCAGTGCGAGCTCGGTATCGCCTTCGAACGGGCGCATGATGTCGCGAAGCTCGCCGTTGACGCGCGCCGCGAGCGCCGCCTTCGCGAGGCCGGGGCCGATCGCCGCCGCGACATCCGCCGGGGTCGAACCCGCGGGCATGTCGCGCACCGAACCGTCGGGAAGGCTGATTTTCAGCATCTCACTCATCGAAATCCGTCTTTCATCGCTTTGGTCCGCGCCATGGCACAAGGCGGCGCGCACCGGAAGGGGCCGCGTCCAGCTTTCGAAAATTCGGGTGGAAGGACGCCGCGCCACCCGAACCCGGGTGGCAGCAGGCGCGCGTTCAGGCCGCGGCCGACCGCCCCCGGCATGCGGGGGTAGTGGTGGTACGGGTCGTGATCGGCGTCCGCGTCATTCTGTCCACATAGGCGGCGCGAAAGCTTTTGTCATCATCCCCCCGCAATCTATGCTGACCACCTGACTTCAGGAGTTCGACCATGTCCGACACACCGACGCACAGCATCGCCGCTATCCTTCCGTGCAGCGACCTCGACGCCAGCACCGCATTCTATGAAATGCTTGGCCTGAAAGTCGTGAGCGACCATGGCACCTATCGCCTGCTCGCGGACGGCAAGGGCTGGCAGCTGCATCTGACGAACGAATCCGGCCCGACCTGGCCCGAACGCGACCAGAATCCCTTCGGCCTCTACCTCTACACCGAACGCGTCGCCGAACTCGCCGAACGCGTCCGCGATCGCATCCTCGAACGCGAAAAGGCGGCGACGCACAAGCCGTGGGGCATGTATGAATTCGCGCTGTCGGACCCCGACGAAACGCTGGTGCGCATCGGCTGGCCGAGCCCGATTATCGACTGAACCGCGCCGCGCCCTTGCGGCGCATGGGCTCTCCCGCTAGGGCGACGGCAGCCGGAAAGGAGCCGTCCGCCATGTTCAAGCGCCTGTTCGTCGACCACCCGAAGAGCGTCGATGAAAATTACATCGAGCATTTCGGCGTCGCGTCGAAATTCGGGGTGACGATGATCTATGGCGGCCTCTGCGCGCTCGTCCATGCGATCGTCCCCGGCTGGTGCATCACCACCGGCAGCGACACGATCCAGCGGCTCAACCACATCATGGTCGAAAAGCGGCGCGCCAAGGGGCAGGCCGTGACGCAGATGAGCACGATCGACTGGGTGATCTGATCCCGGTGGACGCCGCCCCCGATTATCTCGAACGCTCCGGCCGCCCGCGGCTCGCCTTCCGCCACACGCCGGGCGCGGGCCCCACGATCGTCTTTCTGCCCGGCTATATGTCCGACATGGCGGGCGGAAAGGCCACCGCATTATTCGATTGGGCGGCAGCCGAAGGCCATGCCTGCCTGCTGATCGATTATGCCGGATGCGGGCTGTCGGACGGGATGTTCGCCGACCAGACGCTGCTCGACTGGCGGGGCGATGTGCTCGACCTGATCGATGCGACGGTCGAGGGGCCGGTAGTCATCGTCGGATCGTCGATGGGCGGCTGGCTGATGCTGCTCACCGCGCTCGCGCTGGTGCAGCGCGACGGGCCGGCGCGGGTCGCCGGGCTCGTCGGGATCGCGGCGGCGCCCGATTTCACCGACTGGGGCTTCAGTGACGCCGAAAAGGCCATCATCCAGGCCGAGGGCGCACTGGTCGAGGAAACGCCCTACAGCGACCAGCCCTATGTGACGACGCGCGGCTTTTTCCAGTCGGGCGAGGCGAACCGCCTGCTCGACGCCGAAATCCCCCTCGCCTGCCCCGTGCGCCTGCTCCACGGACAGGAAGACGGCGACGTGCCGCCCGACATCAGCCTGCGCCTGTCGGCCGCGCTAGCGAGCGAGGACGTGCAGGTGACGCTGGTTAAGGGCGGCGACCACCGCCTGTCGCGCGATACCGACATCGCGCTGTTGATCGACACCGTCGCGCGGATCGCGACAAACTAGAAACCGTCGCGCGGCTCGCCACGCAAATCTAGAAGAGGATTCCCATGGCCCGCAGCGACTTCCGGTTCCACGTCACCAAGCGCGTCCGCTATGCCGAGATCGACGCGCAGCGCGTCGTGTTCAACAGCCGTTACCTCGAATATTTCGACATCGGGATCACCGAATATTGGCGCGCCGCGGGCGTTTACGACCGCTGGCCCGACCACAACATTCCCGAATTCCACGTCGCGCGCGCCGAGCTCGATTACAAGGTTCCGATCCTGCTCGACGAAGAGATCGACATCTGCGTGCGCGCGTCGCGCGTCGGGAAAAGTTCGATGACTTTCCTGTTCGAACTGCACGGCGCGGGCCAGGACGATCTGCGCGCCACCGGACAGCTCGTCAACGTCCATGTCGCCGAGGCGCAGGGCGCGCCGGCGCCGGTGCCGGACGAATTCCTATTCCTGTTCGAAGCGTTTGAAGCGCGGCCCCTTCGCGCCTAATATAGGCGGATGACCAAATATCTTCACACGATGATCCGCGTGTCGGATCCCGATGCCACCGTCGATTTCTTCAAGCTGATCGGGCTGGAGGAAACGCGCCGTTTCGACAATGAGGGCGGGCGCTTCACGCTGATCTTCCTCGCCGCGCCGGAACAGGGCGATGTAGCCGAGGTCGAGCTAACCTATAATTGGCCGCCCGCCGACGGCAGCGCCCCCGAAGACTATACGGGCGGCCGCAATTTCGGCCATCTCGCCTATCGGGTCGACGACATCTATGCGACGTGCCAGCGGCTGATGGACGCCGGGGTGACGATCAACCGCCCGCCGCGCGACGGCCATATGGCCTTCGTGCGCTCGCCTGACGGCATTTCGGTCGAGCTGCTCCAGGAAGGATATCTCGATCCCGCCGAGCCCTGGGCGTCGATGCCCAACACGGGTAGCTGGTAGGAAGCGCGCGATGCCGGGCCTGTTGATCAACATCGACGTGCCCGACCTCGCCGCCGCCGAGCTTTTCTACACCGCGGCGCTTGGCCTGTCCGCCGCCCGCCGGTTGGGTGACGACATCGTCGAACTGACGGGATGCGAAATCCCGATCTATCTGATCGCCAAGCCCGCCGGGTCGACGATCGGTCCCGACGACGGCGACTTTCGCCGCTACAACCGGCACTGGACGCCGGTGCACCCCGATTTCACCGTCGACGACTTGCGCGATGCGATCACGCGCACCCTTGCCGCCGGCGCGGTGCAGGAGGGCGAGACATTGGACCTGCCCTATGGCAGACAGGCGATGTTCGCCGATCCGTTCGGCAACGGATTCTGCCTGATCGAGTTCAACGAGCAGGGCTATGATGCCCTTGCGACCTGAGCAGGAGAACCAAGGCCCGCCCGCGCTCGCTCCGTCTTGAAAGGGCGAGACGCTGGAAAGGAGATACAATGGCTGCGCTGGACATCGTCCGAATTCCCGTCCTCAGCGACAATTATGTCTGGCTGGTCCATGATCCCGCCAGCGCGGCGACGATGGTCGTCGATCCCGCGGTCGCCGAGCCCGTGCTCGAAGCCGCGGCGGCCCGCGGCTGGACGATCACCGACATCTGGAACACCCACTGGCATCCCGATCACACCGGCGGCAACGCCGCGATCAAGGAGGCTACCGGCTGCACGATCACGGGCCCCGCGGCGGAATATGCGCGCATCCCGACGCTCGATGTCCAGGTGAAGGGCGGCGACAAGGTCCGGCTGGGCGACCATGTCGCCGACGTCTGGGACGTGCCGGCGCACACCGCGGGGCACATCGCCTATCATTTCGCGGACGACGCCGCGATCTTCGTCGGCGACACGATGTTCGCGATGGGATGCGGCCGGCTGTTCGAGGGCACCGCCGAGCAGATGTTCGCCAATATGCGCAAGCTCGGCGCGCTCGACGACGCGACGCGCGTCTACTGCGCCCACGAATATACGCTGTCGAACGCACGCTTCGCGGTGACGGTCGATCCCGGCAACGAAGCCCTCGCCGCGCGATTGGCGGCGGTCGAAGCCGCGCGCGCGGCGGGCGAGGCGACGGTGCCGACCAGCATCGGCGAAGAACGCGCGACCAACCCCTTTTTCCGCGCGCCCGACGCGGCCGAACTCGCGCGTATCCGCGCACTGAAGGATGCCGCCTGATGCCGCCGCTTCAGCACCCATTCATCTGCAACGACCATATTGGCCGATCTCAAGGAGCAATTTCATGGCGAAGCTGAACCTGATGGCTGCCGCGCTGTTGACCGCGGCCGTGCCGCTGGTCGCCAGCTGCGCGCCCGCCGGATCGGGCGAGCCGGGCGCCGCGGCGCTTACGCCGAAACAGGCCGAACGGCTCGACAAGCAGCTTGCGGGCAAGATTCCGGGCGAACCGATGCGATGCCTGCCGAGCTACCGCACCAATGAAACGATCCGCGTGTCGGACAATATCCTGCTCTATCGCTCGGGCGGCAACCTCGTGTATCGCAACGATCTCAAAAGCAGTTGCCCGGGTCTCGCGCGCGACAGCGACATCATGGTGGTGCGCCAGTTCGGGTCGTCGACCTGCGAAGGCGATTTCTTCCATCTGGTCGACCGGTCGAGCGGCATTCGCGGGCCGACATGCGTTTTCGGCGAGTTCGTCCCCTATCGCAAACCGGAGGGGGACAAAGGCTGAGCCGCTGGTTCAGTCGCAGGCGGGGCCCGGTTTGCGCCGAGCTCTTCGGGTCGCACCCCCGCCTGCTCATTTAAGGCGTCGCCCCCGCGAAGGCGGGGGCCGCTTACAGTTTACGCAGCGCCTAATGTGCAAGCACGACTACGGCCCCCGCCTTCGCCGGGGCAACGGCTATGCCTTATACAGCGCCGCGATCTTGTCCTCTATACAGCGCGGCGATCTTGTCCTCATAGACTTGCCTCAGCACATGGCGCCGGATCTTCATCGACGGCGTCATCTGCTCATTCTCGATGCTGAACGGCTCATCGGCGAAGTCGAACTTGCGCACCTTTTCGATCACCGAAAGCTGGCCGTTGACGCGGTCGATCGCGGTGCGGATCGCGGCGCGGAATTTCTCATGCTCGCGCAGCAGCGTCAGTTCCTTGGGCAGTCCTTCCGCCTCGGCCCATTCGGCCGCCCATTCGGGGTCGGGGACGAGGATGCCGACGAGGTGCGGGCGCTTGTCGCCATAGACCATCGCCTGCAGGATTTCGGGCTGGAGCGTCAGCATGCCCTCCACCCGCTGCGGCGAGACATTGTCGCCCTTGTCGTTGACGATCAGATCCTTCTTGCGGTCGGTGATGACGATCCGGCCCTTGTCGTCGATATGGCCGATGTCGCCGGTGTGGAGCCACGGCCCGGCGTCGGGGTCGGCGGCGTCGGCGATCAGCACACGCTCGGTCTCCGCGTCGTTGCGCCAATAGCCCTTCATGACGAGTTCGCCGCGAACGCAGATTTCGCCGTCGTCGGCGATGCGCACCTCGGTGTTCATCAGCGGCGGGCCGACGGTGTCCATCTTGATCCCCGCACTCGGGCGGTTGCAACTGATCACCGGCCCCGCCTCGGTCTGTCCATAGCCCTGAAGCAAGGTCAGCCCGATCGAGTGGAAGAAGACGCCGATTTCGGGATTGAGCGGCGCGCCGCCTGACACCAGCGCCTTCATCCGGCCGCCGAAACGCTTGCCGATCTTAGGACGGAATAATTTGTCGAGGATCAGGTCGACCGGCCGGTCGAGCAGCCCCATGCGCCGCTCATAATCCTTCTCGCCGACGCGCAGCGCCTGACCCAGCATCCAGTTGGCAAGCTTGCCCTGCTTTTCGACCGCCTTGATCATCCGCGCGCGGATCACCTCGAACAGGCGCGGCACGACGACCATGATCGTCGGGCGCGTCTCCTCGATGTTCGAGACGAGCTTTTCGAGCCCCTCGCTATAATAGATTTGCGCGCCGACCATGATCGGCAGGAACTGGCCGCCCGAATGTTCATAAGCGTGGCTGAGCGGCAGGAACGACAGGAACACCTCTTCGTCGCCGATCCCGAAGTCGTTGACCAGTACTTCGGCCGCGCCCGCGGCATTGTGCAGGATCGCGCCATGATGCTGCATCACCCCGCGCGGCGCTCCGCCGGTGCCGCTGGTGTAGATCAGGCAGGCGGTATCCTCGCGCTTGACGCCAAGTCCCCGCGCCTTGATTTCCTCGACATATGTCTCGCCGCCTTCGACGAGCGGCGCCCAGTCGTGGACCGACACCTCGCCCTGCTGACCGACGCGCAGGCTTTCCATCGTGATGACGATATGCGCCTCGGACCGCATGACCGCGGGCATCAGCGTCCGCGCGAGCTTCGCGGTCGACACGATCACCGCCTTCGCGCCGCTGTTGTCGAGGATGTGCTGGTGATCGCGTTCGGTGTTGGTCGTATAGGTGGGCACGGTGATGCAGCCCGCCGCCATGATCCCCAAGTCGGCGATGCACCATTCGGGCCGGTTCTCGCTGACCAGCACCACCCGGTCGCCTTCCTTGAGGCCGAGTTCGCGCAGATTATGCGCGAGCGCCGCGACCTGATTGGCGACCTGCCGCCAGCTCAGCGGCTGCCACGCGCGGTCGGCCTTGCGCCACAGGAAGGGATCTTCGCCGCCACGCCCCGCGCGGTCGAAGAACATCGCGACCAGACTTGGAAAATGGTCGAGATGGGGATTTGCAAGCTTCATTCTGCCTCTCTCCAGGGAGATTTATTGCGTCTGTTATATTATCATTGGGTCAATTCTGTGCCGGCGCGCCGTCGATCGACGAGCTGCCGGGGCCGCGCGGATCGGCGGCGCCCCGATAGCCCGCCGCGGTGTATTCGACGGCGTTGAGTTTCGACCCGAGCCCGGTGGCGGTGAAGCTGTAGCCGAACGGCTCCATCTTCGCCGCGATCGCTTGCCCGGCGGCATTATTCTCGATCAGCACGCCGCCCTTGCCGAAGAAGAGATTGGGCAGCTCCATCGCCGATTTCGCATCGAGCCCCCAGTCGAGCACGCCGATGAGCACCTTGGTCACGTGCATGATGATGCGTTTGCCGCCCGCCGAGCCCACCGCGAGCACGACCTTGCCGTCGGGGCCGTAAACGATCGTCGGCGACATCGACGACAGCGGACGCTTGCCCGCCTGCACGCGGTTCGCGGTCGGCACGCCGTCCTTGGTCGGCGCGAGATCGAAATCGGTGAGTTCGTTGTTGAGGAAATAGCCGTTGGCGATGAGCTGGCTGCCGAAGATGCTCTCGACGGTCGAGGTCATCGAGACGACATTGCCCGCGGCATCGACGGTCACGAAATGCGTCGTGCCCTGTTCGGGGATCGCGGGCGCGGCGGCGCGCGGCTTCACGCCCGGCGGCGTTCCGGGCTCGTAGCGGCCCGCGGCGCGATAGGGCGATATGAGCTGGCGGCGTTCCGCGAGATAAGCCTTGTCGAGTAGGCCCTTCACCGGAACATCGAAGAAATCACCGTCGCCGAGATAGGCGGCGCGATCGGCGTAGCTGAGCTGCATCGCCTCGGCGAGCAGGTGCCAGCTCATCGGATTGTCCTTGCCCATCGCCTTCATATCCCAGCCCTCGACCATGCCGAGAATGCCGAAGACGGTGGTCGCGCCCGATGACGGCGGGCCCATGCCGCAGACCTTGTAGATGCGATAGCTGGTGCAGACCGCGGGGCGCTCCTTCGCCTGATAGGCGGCGAGATCCTTCGCGGTGAGCACCGCCGCGTTGCGCGGCGCCTTCGCGACGGCCTCGCTGATCGCCTTGGCGTTGGCGCCCGAATAAAAAGCGTCGGGACCGCGCGCGGCGATGTCGCGCAGGATCGCGGCATAGGCGGGGTTCTTGAGCCGGGTGCCGACCGGCGCGGGCTTGCCGTCCACATAATAGATCGCGCGCGCGTCGGGGAAATCCTTCCACATCGGCTCGAACTCGACGAGCCAATTGTTGAGCGCGGGGGTGACCAGAAAGCCTTCCTCGGCGAGCTTGATCGCGGGCTGGAACAGCGCCTTCCATTCGAGCTTGCCCCATTTTTTGTGCGCCATTTCCATCAGGCGCATATTGCCCGGCACGCCGACCGACAGCCCGCCGGGAATGACTTCCATATAGGGACGCGGCTTGCCGTCGGGACCGAGGAAGCGGTCGGGCTTCGCCGATGCCGGCGCCATTTCGCGGCCGTCGATCGTCGAGATGCCGTCCTTCGCACTGTGATGCAGCATGAAGCCGCCGCCGCCGATGCCGCTCGATTGCGGCTCGACCAGCGTCAGCACCGCGACCATTGCGACGGCGGCATCGGCGGCGGTGCCGCCCTGATGCAAAATCTCGCGCCCCGCCTCGGTCGCGCGCGGATCGGCCGACGAGGTTACGCCCTGCGCGGTGGCGAGCGACGGGAGGGTGAAGGTGACGAGCGCGGCGAGCGCGAGGAATCTTTTCAACATGGCCGCGACATTGGCGTGGCCCTCGGGCCAACGCAACCCCGTCAGTGTGCCGTTCCCACCGCGTCCGAAACGCGCGCATAACCTTCGCGCACCGCCAGTCCTTCGAGGCCTCTTGCGATCCGCGCCGCGAGCCCCGGGCCTTCATAGACCATCGCCGAATAGATCTGGACCAGCCCGGCGCCGGCGCGAATGCGCTCCCACGCATCGTCCGCCGATGCGATCCCGCCCGCCGCGACGAGCGGCAACTTGCCGCCGCTCGCAACGTGGAAATCCTTGACGCGCCGCAGCGCCAGTTCGGCGAGCGGAGCGCCCGACAGGCCGCCCGCTTCGCCCGCGTGGCGCGAGGCGAGCGACGGCCGCTCGATCGTGGTGTTCGAGACGATGACGGCGGCCAGCCCCTTGTCGAAAGCGACCGCGACGATGTCGTCGATGTCGGCGGGTTCGAGGTCGGGGGCGACTTTCAGGAACACGGGTTTCGCCGCCCCGGCGGGCTGCGCCGCCGCGACGCCGTCGAGCAGGGCTTCGAGCGCACCCCTGTCCTGCAGCGCGCGCAGGCCGGGCGTGTTCGGCGACGAGATGTTGACCGTCAGATAGTCGGCAAGCGGCGCCATCGCCGCGGTGCCCTTCGCATAATCCGCGATGCGGTCGGCGCTGTCCTTGTTCGCGCCGATATTGATGCCGAGCGGCACCGGCAGGCCGTAGCGGCGCAGACAGCGGATGCGGTCGGCCGCCGCCGCCTGCCCGCCATTGTTGAAGCCCATGCGGTTGATCACCGCGCGGTCCTCGACCAGCCGGAACAGCCGCGGGCGCGGATTGCCCTCCTGCGGCAACGGAGTCAGCGTGCCGACCTCGACGAAGCCGAAGCCGAAGTGCGGCATCGCGTGCGCGACGCGCGCATCCTTGTCGAAGCCGGGCGCGACGCCGACGGGATTGGGAAAGTGGAGCCCCGCGAATTCGGTCGCCAGCACCGGGCTCGTCAGCGCACGCCGCGCGCGCGGCAAAGGCTGGAGTGCGTTCAGCGTCAGATTGTGCGCCGCCTCGCCGTCGGTGGCGTGGACGATCGGGCGGACGAGCGCATAGGCGGCATCGGTGAGCGAGGCGAAGAGCGACATGGCCCGCCATTGCGCCGAGCCGGGCGCTATGGCAAGCCCCCCGCGGGCCAGCATGAATGCTTGGAAAAACCGGGAGAAAATCGTGTCGCACCTTCGCCTTGCCGCCAAAATGTCCACCGGTCTGCTGCTGCTCGCCGTGGCGGGCTGCGCGCCCGCCGCGATCGATCAGGCACCCGCGACCGCCTCGACACCCGCCGCGACGACGCCCCTGGACGTGCCCGCCGGCGCCCCGCTCGCCGAATTCTTCCAGAAATATGACGAGGCGCAGCTATCGCTGTCCCCGCAGACCAAGGCCTATCGCGGGATCCGCGACGGCGATTATGGCAAATGGGACGATGTGAGCGACGAGGCCGAGGTTGCCCGGAACAAGCTGCAGCAGGCGACCGCCGCCGCGATGCGCGCGAGTTACGACCCCGCCAATCTGTCGCCCGACGACGCGCTGTCGTTCGAGCTGTTCAACGCGCAGGCCGCGCGCGAGGAAAGCCTCTTCCCCTATCGCCACCATGTTTATCTGTTCAACCAGATGCGCGGTGCGCAGAGCCAGATGCCGGCGTTCCTGATCAACATCCACCGCGTATCGAACGCCGCCGAGGCCGAGGCCTATGTCGAGCGCATCCGCGGCATGGGTCCGGTGATCGACGCGCTGACCGCGCAGTCGGCCGAGCGCGTGAAGATGGGCATCCAGCCGCCCAAATGGGTCTATGCCTATGTCATCTCGGACATTCAGAATCTGCTGAAACCCGACAATGCGCTGATCGAGGATATCACCGCCAAGGTCGGCAAGCTCGACATCGCGGCCGCGGAAAAAAACCGGCTCGTCGATGCCGCGAAGGCGGCGTGGTCGGCGAGCGCCGGCCCCGCCTACACGCGCCTGCTCGCCGAAATGAAGCGCCAGCAGCCCGGCGCACCGACCGCCGATGGCGTCTGGCGGCTGCCCGACGGCAAGGCCTATTATGAGGCGCTGCTCGCCAATTACACGACGACCGACATGACCGCGGCCCAAATCCACAACCTCGGCCTGTCCGAAGTTGCGCGCATCCACGGCGAGATGGAGGCGATCATGGCGAAGGTCGGCTTCAAGGGCACGCTGCAGCAGTTCTTCGTGCATCTGCGCACCAGCCCGCAATATTTCCATACGACGCGCGAAGCTTATCTCGCCGAGGTCGATGCGCATGTGAAAGCGATGGAAGCGCGCCTGCCCGCCTTCTTCAACACGCTCCCCAAGGCGCCGCTGCAAGTGAAGGCGGTCGAGGCGTTCCGCGAGAAGTCGGCGGGCAAAGCCTTTTACCAATCGCCCTCGCCCGACGGCTCGCGGCCGGGCACCTATTATGTGAACCTCTACGACCTTCGCGACATGTCGAAGACCGAGCTCGAGGCGCTCGCCTATCATGAAGGCATTCCGGGGCATCACCTCCAGCGCGCGGTGCAGACCGAACTCGCGGGCCTGCCGCCCTTCCGCCGCTTCGGCGGCTTCACCGCTTATACCGAGGGCTGGGGCCTTTATACCGAGGAACTCGCCAAGGACATGGGCTTCTACACCGATCCCTACAGCGATTTCGGGCGTCTCGGCATGGAGTTGTGGCGCGCGTGCAGGCTCGTCGTCGACACCGGCATCCACGACAAAAGGTGGAGCCGCGAACAGGCGATCCAGTATCTGAAGGACAACACGCCCAATCCCGACGGCGACATCGAAAAGGCGATCGAGCGCTATATCGTCTATCCCGGACAGGCGACCGCCTATCTGATCGGCAAGCTCAAGATCATGGAATTGCGCGGCCGCGCGCAGGCGGCGCTCGGCGAAAAATTTGATTTCCGCACCTTCCACGACGTCGTGCTCGAATCGGGCCCGGTGCCGCTCGACATCCTCGAACGGCGCGTCGATTTGTGGATCGCCGCGCAGCAGGGTTAAGGAAATTGACGATTGGCGCTTGACGCGCGGGGATGAAAGGCAAATGATTTACCCAGAAAAGAAAGCAGCCACCAAAAGGCTGCGAAGGTCTGGGTCTCATGTCGCAAACTTCATCCTCGCCGATGGGCGTGGACGGCAGCGCGCCGTTCGAACTGCATTATTTTCCGCCCGATCCCGATCTGGCGGAAATGGTGTCGAGTTTCTATTTCGCGCGAAGCCGCTTGCAGCGTTTCGACGAATATGAGCGCGCCGACCGTCCCCAATTCCGTTTCGTGAGCGACGCGACGGGCGAGTATATTTTTGCGGACGGTCATCAATCGCCGGTCTGCCGCGCCAATATCATCGGCCCAACCAGCGGGCGCGTCCGCATGATCATCAACGGCCCCGGGCAGCTTTTCGGTTTCGGCCTGCTGCCGGCCGGCTGGGCCGCCTTGATCGGCGACGGCACCGAAAAGCTCACCGATCGCGCCATCGACGCCGCCGACCTGTTCGGTCCGTGGATCGACGAGGTTGCGGTGGCGCTCGAAAAAGCCGCGACGGTCGAAGAAAAACTGGTCATCGGTAATAATTTCGCACGCGAGGTGCTGACCCGGAATGAAAATCCCCCAATGTGGTTCATCCGCACCGTCGACGGCTGGCTGACCGCGTCGGCCTCGCCGCAGGTGCCCGAACTGGTCGAGGCGACGGGCATGTCGATCCGCTCGGTCGAGCGGATGACGAAACATTATTACGGCCTCTCACCACGGATGCTCGCGCGCAAATATCGCGCGGTGCGCGCCGCATCGGCGCTCGCGCGCGGCGAAGGGCTCGACGCGGCGCAGCTCGGCGACGCCTTCTACGACCAGTCGCACCTGATCCGCGAGATCAAGCGTTTTGCCGGCGCGACGCCCGGCCAGCTCGGCAAGCCGACGACCTACACCGAAGCGACGACCAAGGGCCGCAAGCAGCTCGCCGGCCGCGTCAGCCCACTCGTGTCCGAGACGTGAGCCGTTAACCTTCAAAAATTGCGCGCCCTGTCGTTTTGGCGTTTCCATACAATCACGAATCGGGTGCGGGGCATAATTCCCCCTTGCGACCCAGAAGAGCTCATCCTCTGACGAGGACTTGAGACCTTCATCTTGGCACTCATTTGGCTTCGGCCGGATGGGTGCCTTTTTTTTGGCCGCAAAGCTATGCGCGGGCGACCTTGCGCCGCATGCGCCGACCACCTATGTAAGTGGAGTAATTTACTCCAGTTAAGAATCGTTCGCAATTGCGACGGAAAAGAACATGCGCCTGTCCAACCTTGCCGATTATGCCGTGGTGCTGATGAGCGCCGCCGCCCGCCAATGCGGGTCGGTGCCGATTCACGCCGGCATGCTCGCCGAGCAGACGGGCATCCCGGGGCCGACCGCGCAAAAGCTGGTCAGCCAGCTCGCGCGCGCCGGGCTGCTCGTCGCGTCGCGCGGCAGCGGCGGCGGGGTGCGGCTCGCGCGGCCCGCGGCGGCGATCAATGTCGCCGACATCATCGAAGCCGTCGAAGGGCCGATCGCGCTCACCTCCTGCGTCGCCGAAGGACGCCATGATTGCTCGCTCGAAGGCAGCTGCAAGGTGCAGCCGCACTGGGGCGTCGTCAACGGCGCGGTGCGCGGCGCTTTGGCGGAGATCAGTTTGGCGAGCCTCACCGTGACACCCCGCAAATCAAACCCGCTCGTGTCGAGCGAAGTCGAGATACCCCTCGGCAGCGCACAACCGATGGGCCTCTCGACTTCGCTCGAGGCGAACGGAATTCTTCTATGACCGACAACACCGAACTTCCCGTCAAGGACCAGGCCGCGCACGACGCCGCCGCAAAAGTCGCCGATTATGAGCATGGCTGGTCCTCCAGCATCGAGACCGACTTCGCGCCCAAGGGGCTGACCGAGGACACGGTCCGTTTCATCAGCGCGAAGAAGAACGAGCCCGAATGGATGCTCGACTGGCGGCTGAAGGCGTTCCGCCACTGGCAGACGATGGAAACGCCCGACTGGGCGAAGCTCAACGTCCCGCCGATCGACTATCAGGACGCTTATTATTACGCGGCGCCCAAGGCGAAGCCGAAGCTTTCGAGCCTCGACGAGGTCGATCCCGAAATCCTCGAAGTCTACAAGAAACTCGGCATCCCGATCGAGGAGCAGAAAGTGCTCGCGGGGGTCGAGGGCGCGCGCAAGGTCGCGGTCGACGCGGTGTTCGACAGCGTCAGCGTCGCGACGACCTTCCGCGAGGAACTGAAGCGCGCGGGCGTGATCTTCCTCGCCATCTCCGAAGCGATCCGCGAATATCCCGAGCTGGTGAAGAAGTGGCTCGGCAAGGTCGTGCCGATGCATGACAATTATTTCGCCACATTGAACTGCGCGGTCTTCTCGGACGGGACGTTTGTTTACGTGCCCGAGGGCGTCCGTTGCCCGATGGAACTCAGCACCTATTTCCGCATCAATGCCGAGAATACGGGGCAGTTCGAGCGCACGTTGATCGTCGCCGACAAGGGCGCCTATGTCTCCTATCTCGAAGGCTGCACCGCGCCGATGCGCGACGAGAACCAGCTCCACGCCGCGGTGGTCGAACTGGTCGCATTGGACGATGCCGAGATCAAATATTCGACCGTGCAGAACTGGTATCCCGGCAACGCCGAGGGCCTCGGCGGCATCTATAATTTCGTGACCAAGCGCGCGCTCTGCCAGGGCAAGCGCAGCAAGGTGTCGTGGACGCAGGTCGAGACGGGCAGCGCGATCACCTGGAAATATCCGAGCTGCGTGCTCAACGGCGACGACAGCGTCGGCGAATTCTATTCGGTCGCGGTCACCAACAATTTCCAGCAGGCCGACACGGGCACCAAGATGATCCACAACGGCAAGCGCACGCGCTCGACCATCGTCAGCAAGGGGATCAGCGCGGGCAAGTCGAACAACACCTATCGCGGCATCGTCCGCGTCGCGCCGAATGCCGAGGGCGTGCGCAACTTCACCCAGTGCGACAGTTTGCTTTTGGGCAGTAGCTGCGGCGCGCATACCGTGCCCTATATCGAAGTCCGCAACCCGAGCGCGACCGTCGAGCACGAAGCGACGACGAGCAAGATCAGCGACGACCAGCTCTTCTACGCGATGCAGCGCGGGCTGGGGCAGGAGGAAGCGGTGGCGCTGATCGTCAACGGGTTTGCGAAGGAAGTGCTGCAGCAACTGCCGATGGAATTCGCGGTCGAGGCGCAAAAGCTGCTGGGGATCAGCCTTGAGGGGAGCGTCGGATGAGCGTCGAAGTTCGTTCCGCCACCTCGAACGACGCGCCCGAACTGACCGCGCTGCTCAACGCGATTATCGCGCGCGGCGGCACGACCGCTCTGGAGACGCCCTTCACGCCCGATCGCCTCGACGCCGCCTATCTCACCGGCCCGGACGTGTGGAGTTGTTTCGTCGCAGTGGGCCCGGACGGTCGGCTGGAAGGATTTCAGACGCTGATCCGCGAGGACCGCTATCCGAAGGATTGGGGCGACATCGGCACCTTCACGCGGGTCGATGGCATCCAGAAGGGGGTGGGCACTGTCTTGTTCGCCGCAACGCGCGCGCGGGCTGGCCAACTCGGTCTCGCTGTGATCAACGCGACGATCCGCGCCGACAACATCGGAGGTCTCGCCTTCTATTCGAAGATGGGACTCGAAGATTATGCCGTCGACCGAGCCGAGCCGCTTGCCGACGGTACGCCGGTCGACCGCATCCATAAACGCTATCTTCTCAACATCGATGGACATGATGCTCAAAATTGAAAACCTCCACGCCACCGTCGCCGACAAACCGATCCTGAAGGGCCTGTCGCTCGCCATCAATGCGGGCGAAATCCATGCGATCATGGGGCCGAACGGCGCGGGCAAGTCGACGCTGTCCTATGTGCTTGGCGGACGGCCGGGTTATGAGGTCACCGAAGGATCGGCCAGCTTCACGCCCGAGGTCATGTTCCCCGGCGCGAGCACATCCGACGAGGCGGGCTCCGGCTTTCAGCGCGGAACGGGAACCACCGAAACGCTCGACCTTCTCGCCCTCGACCCGCACGAGCGCGCCGCGGCGGGCCTGTTCCTTGGCTTCCAATATCCGGTCGAAATCCCCGGCGTGTCGAACGTCCAGTTCCTGCGCGAAAGCCTCAACGCCCAGCGCAAGGCGCGCGGCGAGGAGCCTTTATCGGGCGGCGATTTCCTGAAGCTGGCGCGCGAGAAGGCGGGGCTGCTCAAGCTCGACATGGATATGCTCAAGCGCCCGGTGAACGTCGGCTTTTCGGGCGGCGAGAAGAAGCGCAACGAGATGGTGCAGATGGGCATCCTCGACCCCAAGCTCGCGATCCTCGACGAAACGGACTCAGGGCTGGACATCGACGCGCTGCGCGTCGTCGGCGATGGCATCAATGCGATCATGCGCCGCCCCGACAAGGCGGTGCTGCTGATCACCCATTATCAGCGCCTGCTCGACTATGTGCAGCCCGATTTCGTCCACGTCCTCGCCGGCGGGCGCATCGTCAAGTCGGGCGGTCCCGAACTGGCGCGCGAACTGGAAGCGCATGGCTATGCGGAGGTTACGGCTTGAACACCGCCGCCCTCCCCTCGCGCCGCGATGAGGCGTGGCGTTACGCCGACATCGACGCGGTAACCGCGGCGTGGCCGCTGCCCGCGCCGGAGAGCATCATCGTGCCCGCGGGCGGCGACTTCAAACGCGCGATCATTCAGGATGAAGGCGCGATCCGGCAGATCGAAATGAGCATCGGCAAGGGCGCGACCGCGTCGCTGCATATCCTCAACATCGGCGGCGCCTATGGCCGCATCGAACTGAACGTCACGCTGCACGAGGGCGCCGATTTCACCCTCGGCGCGGCGCAGATCGGCGGGGGCGAGCAGACTCTCGAGATTATTACCACCGTCACCCATGCCGAACCCGGTGCGACCTCGCGGCAGATGGTGCGCTCGGTGCTCGGTGGCACCGCCACCGGCACCTATCTCGGCAAGGTCGCGGTCGCGCGCGACGCGCAGCAGACCGATAGCGAGCAGGATGTGAAGGCGATGTTGCTCGAACGCAGCGCGACCGCCAACGCCAAGCCCGAACTCGAAATCTTCGCCGACGACGTCAAATGCGCGCACGGCTGCGCGATCGGCGAGCTCGACGCCATGGCGCTCTATTATCTCCAGTCGCGAGGGCTGCCGCCCGCCGAAGCGAAGAAGCTGCTGCTGCAGGCCTTCGTCGCGGGGGTATTCGACGGCGCCGAGGACGAAGAGCGGCTGCAGGCGCTCGCGCTCGCGAAGCTGGGAGAGCTGGTGTGACCACCACGACCGCCCTCCGCACCTTCCCCGACGTCCGCGCCGACTTCCCCGGCCTCACCCCCGGCTGGCACTATCTCGACACCGCGGCGACCGCGCAGAAGCCGCAGGCGGTGATCGACGCGATGGTGAACGCGATGGGCCGCGACTATGCGACCGTCCACCGCGGCGTCTATGCGCGCTCGGCCGACATGACGCTCGCCTATGAAGCGGCGCGGCGGCGGATCGCGGGCTTTATCGGCGCGAAGGAAGAGCAGGTCGCGTTCGTGCGCGGCGCGACCGAGGCGATCAACCTCGTCGCTCATTCGCACCCCCGCAAAGGCCGCATACTGCTGTCGATGCTCGAACATCACAGCAATATCGTGCCATGGCAGCTCGCGGGTTGGCAGGTTGACGTCTGCCCGCTGACCGAAGACGGCCGCATCGACCTCGACGCCGCCGCGAAAATCCTGACCCCCGAACACAGGATGGTCGCCTTCGCCCACGTCTCGAACGTGCTCGGCAGCCCGCTCGATGTCGCGCGCGCCGCCGAACTCGCGCACCGCGTCGGCGCCGAATTGCTCATCGACGGCTGTCAGGCCGTGCCGCGCCTGCCGGTTGATGTCGCGGCATTGGGCTGCGACTATTACGCCTTTTCGGGACACAAGCTGTACGGCCCCACCGGCATCGGCGTGCTGTGGAGCGACAAGCTCAGCGCGTTGCCGCCCTGGCAGGGCGGCGGATCGATGATCGACCGCGTGACCTTCGAGCGGACGACCTATGCCCCCGCCCCCACCCGCTTCGAGGCGGGCACGCCCGCGATCGTCGAGGCGCTGGGGCTCGCGGCGGCGGTCGATTATGTCGAAAGCATCGGGATCGAGGCGATCCACGCGCACGAATGCGCGCTGGTCGGCAGCTTGCGCGAGGCCCTCGCACGCAAGAACAGCATCGCCCTCTATGGTCCTGTAAACAGTGCAGGAATCGTCAGCTTTTCGATGGCGGGGGTTCATCCGCACGATATCGGCACTATCTTGGACGAAAGCGGGGTCGCGATCCGCGCCGGGCACCATTGCGCGCAACCGCTGATGGAGCATCTGGGCGTACCCGCGACCGCGCGCGCCAGTTTTGGCGTTTACAACAATGACGACGATGTGGCGGCGCTGATCGACGGCCTCGCCCGCGTCGAAAGGATTTTCGGATGAGCGAGAACGGCACAATCAAGGTTGAGGAAGTGGAAAGCGTCGCGGCGCCGCCGAAGGCGCGCGTCGAGGACGTCGAGACCGCACCCGAGAAACTCGAACGCAAGCGCGACTATCTCGAAGGCTTCCTCGCCGCCAAGCCGGCGGCGGTCGAGCCCGGCGCGGTCGGCGGCGACCTCTACGAAGCCGTCATCGACGCGCTCAAGGAGATTTTCGACCCCGAGATTCCGGTGAACATCTACGACCTCGGCCTCATCTACAATGTCGAGATCGACGAAGGGCATGTGCTCGTCACGATGACCCTGACGACGCCGCACTGCCCGGTGGCGGAATCGATGCCCGCCGAGGTCGAACTGCGCGTCGGCGCGGTGCCCGGGGTTGGCGATGCCGAGGTCAATCTCGTCTGGGACCCGCCCTGGTCGCCGCAGAATATGAGCGACGAGGCGCGGCTCGAACTGGGGATGTTGTGATGACCGAGACCAAAACCCGCGCTCGCCCCGCCGCCGTCACGCTGACGCCGAACGCCGAGGCGCGCATCGCCAAGCTGATGGCGTCGGCGCCCGAGGGCGCGATCGGCGTGCGCCTGTCGACCCCGCGCCGCGGTTGCTCGGGGCTCGCCTACTCGGTCGACTATGTGACCGAAGAGGTGAAGTTCGACGAGAAGATCGAGACGCCGGGCGGCGTCTTCTACATCGATGGCGCGTCGGTGCTCTACCTGATCGGCAGCGTGATGGACTGGGTCGAGGACGACTTCGCCGCGGGCTTCGTCTTCGAGAATCCGAACGCCAAGGGCGCGTGCGGCTGCGGCGAGAGCTTCACCGTCTAAGGCGCGCTTTTCCGCGAAAAACATGCTATGATGGCTCCTCCAAAAGAAGGGGCAGCACCATGGTTCGTGCCTTCTATCTGGCCTATGCGGCCATCTGCTACGCGATATTCTTCGCGACATTTCTTTATCTTATCGCCTTTGTCGGCAACTTTTCTTTCGTCCAGCCGACCGTCGATTTCGCGCGCGAGGCACCGCCCGGGCGAACGCTGCTGATCGATGTCGCGCTGATCGCCCTGTTCGGTGTCCAGCATAGCGCGATGGCGCGGCCGGGGTTCAAGGCGGCGTGGACGCGCATCGTGCCCGCGCCGATCGAGCGCAGCACCTATGTGCTGCTCGCCAGCCTGGCGCTGATCATATTGATGCTGTTCTGGCACGAATGGGCGACGCCGGTCTGGACGGTGAGCAATCCTGTCGGCGCCGCGATCCTGTGGGGGCTCTTCGGCCTTGGATGGCTGATCGTGCTGACCAGCACTTTCCTGATCAACCATTTCGAGCTGTTCGGGCTGCAGCAGGCGTGGTTCGCGTTGCGCGAACGGGCGGCCGCGCCGCCGGTGCTGCGGCAGCCACTCTTTTATCGGTTCGTCCGCCATCCGCTCTATGCCGGATTCTTCATCGCCTTCTGGGCGACGCCCATGATGACCGCGGGGCATCTGCTGCTCGCAGCCGGATTCTCGCTCTATATGCTGATCGCGATCCGGCTCGAAGAGCGCGACCTGATCGACGTCTTCGGCGAGGCCTATGCCGGCTATCGCCGACGCGTCGGCATGCTCGTTCCGCGCGTCGGCAGCCGCCGTTAGCGGCAGACCGACCAGCCCGCAGTGCGCGCCGCCATGTCGAGATGAAAATGATTGGCATGCGCCGCATTATGGTCGGGTGACAGCACCGTGCCGAACAGGTCGCACGCTCCGTCGCGGACGTCGTGGAGAAATTCGCTGCGCGTGTCGCCGGGCTCCCAGTCGTTGATCAGCGAAATGCGCGTGCCGTCGGCAAGGACAAATGCCGAAATGTCGATCGCATTGGCGGTAGAATGCTCGCTCTGCGCTTCGCGCCCGGCGATTTTGCGGCAGTTATAGCTTCCGAGATTTTCGACCTCGACGACCCTCTGCCCGAAATATCGCTCGGCCGCCGGCTGAACGACGTCACGATCCCATAGCGCCATCGCCGCGGTCACCGCGCAGCCGGGCGCCGCTCCCGCGGGCCGCATCGTCGGCACGAACCGGTTGCCGGTCAGGATCATGCGCTGGCTCGCGCGGCATATCCCGTTGCCGACGGGCGGCCGCCGCAGATAGCCCGCGCCCGCACGGTCGAACGCGGCGAAGCAGGCGGCATCGTCGCCGGCGAGCGCGACCAGCTTGCCCTGCGTCGCCCATCCCGGCGGGTGCGCGAGCTCGAAGCGCGCGCCGGGGAAATGCTCGGGATGATCGCGCACCCACTGCATGCCGAAGATCGCGCCGATCGTCAGCAGCACCGCTACGGCGAACCAGATCAGATAGGGGCGGAGAGTCTTCATGGTTTCGCTTACCCGGTGCCGCAAATTACCGCTTGGCGAAAGCAATTTGCGGCTCGATAGCGTTATCAATGACGAAACGCTCGATCCTGATCGTCGGCGGCGGCACCGCGGGTTGGCTGACTGCCGCCTATCTCGCGCGCTTTTTCGACCTGCCGCGCAATCCGCGCCTGTCGATCACGCTGCTGGCGTCGGACGAGATCGGCAGCATCGGCGTCGGCGAAGGCGCATTTCCGACGATCCGTAATACGCTGCGCTTCATCGGCATCGACGAAAGCGCGTTCGTGCGCGCGACGTCGGCGACCTTCAAACAGGGCATTCGTTTCAACGATTGGGTGCACACCCCCGAAGCCGGCCGGTCGAGCCATTTTCTCCATCCCTTCGAGCCGCCGTTCGATGGCGACGGCCCCAGCCTCGTCGCCTATTGGCTGCTTCAGGACGAAAAGACGCGGCGGCCGTTCGCCGAGGCGATGACGATCCAGAACCGCGTCGCCGAGGCGCAGCGCGCGCCCAAGCGCCCCGGCGAGGGCGAATTCAGCGGCCCCCTCACCTACGCCTATCATTTCGATGCCGCGCGGCTGGCCGAAACCCTGTCGGCAGAGGCGCGCGCGATGGGGGTCGCGCATCTTGGCGGCACGCTCACGGAGGTCGCGCTCGATCCCGAAAGCGGCGCGATCGATCATGTCGTCACCGCCGAGCATGGCGCGCTCGCGGCCGACCTTTACATCGACTGTTCGGGTTTCCGCGCCGAACTGATCGGCGGCGCGCTGCAATCGCCGTTCCGGGGCGTGAAGCACCAGCTGTTCACCGACCGCGCGCTCGCGTGCAAGCTGCCCTATGACCGCCCCGACGTGCCGATCGAAAGCTATACGATCGCCGCTGCGCACGAGGCGGGGTGGACGTGGGACATCGGCCTGGCCGGCGCGCGGGGGGTCGGCTGCGTCTATTCGAGCGAGCATCTGAGCGATGCGCGCGCCGCGGAGATACTGGCGGACTACACCGGCGGCCGCAGCCATGACGTCACGCTCCGGTCGATTCCGTTCGAGGCCGGCTATCGCCCCGCTTCCTGGGTGAAGAATTGCGTCGCGGTCGGGCTGTCGGGCGGGTTCCTCGAGCCGCTCGAGTCGACGGGACTCGTGATGATCGAGACGGCGGCCGCGATGATCGCCGAGATGCTACCGCTCAGCGGGCCGGTCGCCGCCCCGGCGCGGCGGTTCAACGAACTGATGGCGGCGCGCTACGACAACATCATCAATTTCCTGAAGCTTCACTATTGCCTGAGCCGGCGCCGCGAAGGCTTTTGGCGCGACAATCGCGACCCGGCCTCGATCCCCGACCGGCTGAAACAATTGCTGGAGGAGTGGCGCTATCGCCCGCCGAGCCGCTTCGATTTCATCCTCGACCTCGAAAGCTTCGCGCCCTTCAATTATCAATATATCCTCTATGGCATGGAATTTCGCACCGACCTTTCGCCGGTGCGCGAGGATTTCCCCGACGTGGCCGAGGCCGAACGCATCTTTGCCCGGATCAGGAACTTCGGCGACCGCGCGGCGAGCGAACTGCCGGCGCACCGCGCGATGATCGATCAGATCAACGCGGGTGCAACGACGGCCTGATCTCAGGCGGGTTTGGCGGCAAGCTGGGCGTCGGCCCGTGGTTCGTCGGGACCGTCGGTGCCGAGTTGGCCAAGTTCACCCGTCTCGCGCGCCTTGCGCCCATAGACGATTTCGAACAACGGACCCGCCATCACCGTGGTGATGATCGCCATCAGCACCATCATCGAAAAGAGCGTCGGACCGATGATCCCTTTCTGAAGCCCGATGTTGATGATGATCAGCTCCATCAGCCCGCGCGCGTTCATCAGCGCGCCGATGCCCATCGCGGTACGATTGTCCTCGCCCGCGAGCCGTGCGGCGAGCCAGCAAGCGCCGAACTTCGCCGCGATCGAGACGAGCAATATGCCGAGCGCGAGCGCGAGCAGCATCAGGCTGTTCACCGTGTCGAGCCGGGTGTTGAGCCCCGAGTAAGTGAAGAAGACGGGGACGAGCAGGATCGTGATCGGACTGATCTTGCGCTTGATCTCTTCGGTCAGCTTGCCGCGCGGCATGCAGGCGCCGAGGATGAAGCCGCCGAACACCGCGTGGATGCCCGCGGCGTCCATGACGAAGGCGCAGAGCGCGAAAAGCATCAGGACGATCGACAGCATCGTGTCGCTCATCTCGCCGCGTTCCTCGATGATGCGGCGGAGCGGGACGAGCAGGCGGCGTCCGATGGAGAACATGAACAGCGCGAAGCTGAGCCCGCCGACGATCGCGATCAGCGCCACGCCGGGGCCGCCGCCAAAGGTCGCGAGCACGATCGCGAGCACGCACCATGACACGGCGTCGTCGAATGCGCCCGCCGTCAGCGAAAGCGTGCCGAGCGCGGTATCGGCGAGGCCGCGTTCATTGATAATGCGCGCGAGCATCGGGAACGCGGTCAGCGCGATGCACGCGCCCATGAACAAAGTCGCGCTGCCCTGGCTCAGCCCCTCGGTAAAGAGGCCCGGGACGTCGAGCAGGAAAGGCGTGATCAGCGCGGCGAACAGGAAGGGCGCGATAATGCCCGCTGCCGACACGCCCATCGCGCTTTTCGCCTTCGACTGGAAATGGTCGAGGCGCAGCGTGGTGCCGACGAGGAACATATAAAGGCCCACGCCAACCTGCGCGCAGACGTAGAGGATGCTGCGCGTTTCCTTCGGGAAAAGCGCTGCCTGAAATTCGGGGAAGAAGAGGCCGAAGAGCGAGGGGCCGATGAGGACGCCGGCGATCATTTCCCCCACGACCTGCGGCTGCCCGAGGAATTTCTTCGCGGCCCAGCCGACGGCGCGGCAAACGAGCAGAATCACGGCGATCTGAAGGAAGAAATGGATGCTGAAGTCGGTCGGGGTATAGCTTGCCGGGGAATTGATCGCCGGGCCGTGTGCGCCGAGCACATCGCCGATCGCCTCGACCAGCTCATGGAACATATTTGATACCAATTTATCTCTCCCCACCATAGCGACGACGATCTCGATTGCACCGTCTTCCGCTTTTTCCCGGCATCAGGAGGCATGAAAGCGCCGCGGATGCAATGGCGACTTCGCAATTGGGCGGCCCGCAACGGTCGATTTCCGGTACCGCGATCATTTTTGTTGCCGAGCCGCCACAGTGTAGTAACATACCTACATGTGAACGATCACAATATGCTATGATTTTGCATAGCGAGGGGTGGTGATGAAGCGCGTCACAAGCCGCGAACTCAATCAGGATGTCAGCCGCGCTAAGCGATTCGCGCTTGTGGAACCGGTGTTCGTCACCGATCGCGGGCGTCCCACGCATGTGCTGATCAGCATCGACGCATGGCGGCAGCTCAGCGGCGAACGCGAGACTATGGCGCAGTTGCTCGCCGCGCCGCCCGGCGAAGCCGCGCTCGACCGTGCGTATCTGCGCAAGGCGCTGGAGGGGCGCGGCTGATGTTTCTGCTCGACGCAGGAATCCTGTTCGATCTGCGCCACGCCCGCGCCGATGGCGAAGGCGCGGCGCTTGCGGGATGGGCGCAGCGCACGTCGCGCCAATCGATGTTCCTGTCGGCGCTGTCGCTCGTCGAGCTGGAAAATGCCGCCGCGCTGGCGACGGAACAGGGCAAGGCGGCGGGCACGGCGTGGCGCGACTGGATCGACGGCCAATTGCTGCCGGCGTTCGAAGGCCGTGTCCTGCCGGTCGATCTGCCGATTGCGCGCCGGCGGGCGGCACTCACGCTCGGCAACGACCGCGACGCGCTGCTCGCCGCAACCGCGCTCGAACATGGACTGGCGTTCGTCACCTATCGCACGGCGGCGTTTCGCGGGACACGGGTCAAGCTGCTCGACCCCAGCCGCGCCGCGCCCGATGCCGCCGACGATGGCGACTGGCGCGCGGCAGCGCGCGGCCGGTCGCCGTGGATCCGGAACCTGTTTATTCGGGGGTGAAGACCGGCGGTATATGTGGCGGGGAGAGGGGCAGTTAGCGACCGGTTGCAGACCCATATTCCGTCGTCATTGTCCGCTTCCCCCCCTAAGCCGACGTCGGCCACCTACAACGGGACAAAGCTCACCGTCAGCCCGTCCTTGGGCCGTGGTATCGGCAGCACCTGCCATTCGGGCGCATAGCCGTCGGCGACGGTGATGCGGTGCGTCGTGACGACATGATGGAAGAAGATTTTCGCCTGCATATAGGCGAAGTGCAGCCCCAGGCACATGTGCGCGCCGCCCCCGAAGGGCACCCACGCATATTTGTGCCGCTCGCGCGCGACTTCGGGCGAAAAGCGCATCGGGTCGAACTTGTGCGGCTCGGGCCAATGCTCCTCCATCATATGCGTATAGGCCGGGCTGACGCCGACCGAGGTGCCGGCAGGGATGCGATAGCCGCCATATTCGAAATCCTTCAATGCCCGGCGCGGGAAGCTCGGCACCGGGGGCACGAGCCGCAGCGCCTCCTTGAACGCCCATTCGGTCATTTCGAGCTCGCCGAGGCTGTTGTGCCCGACCCCCTCGCCCGCCGGTGCGACGCTCAGCATCTCCTCGCGCAGCCGGTCCTGCCATTCAGGGTTGCGCGCAAGCTGCCAGACGAGCGTTGTGATCGAACTGGTGATCGTGTCGTGCGCCGCCATCATCAGGAAGTTCATATGATCGACGATCGCCTCGACCGACATATATTCGCCGTCGTCGTCGCGCGTGCGGCAGATCTGGCTGAACATGTCCTCGCCGCTGCCCTCGCGTCGCTCGGGGACCATCTTGCCGAAATAGTCGACCAGATAGGCGCGCCCCTTCGCGCCGCGTCCCATCGCGGTAAAGGGCAAGGGCACGCGCACGACGCCGATCGACGCCTGCACCATGTCGACGAACGCCTTGTTGACCCTGTCCGCCTCCGGCCCCCAGGGGATGCCGAGAAAGCTCGTCGCGGCGAGGTCGAGCGTCAGCTCCTTGATTGCCGGATAGAATTTGAAGGTCTTTCCGCTCCACTGGCCGATGCGGTCCTTGATCCCCTCGTTCAGCGAATCGGCATAGTGGCGCATCGGTTCGGGCTTGAAGGCCACCGACAGCACCTTGCGATCGGCGCGATGCTTTTCGAAGTCCATCAGCATCAGCCCGCGCGGGAAAAGCAGGTTGAGCACGGGTCCCCAGCCCTGTTCGGAGGAGAAGATTTTCTCGCGGTCGAACATGACGAGTTCGTTCGCCTCGGGCCCGTGCAGCGCGACGCTGCGCCCGCCGAAGCTGTTATTGCGATAGACGCGGCCATATTTGGCAACCATGCGGTTCGCGAAGGCCGGATAGTCACGAAGCTGTTCGAGCGTGTTGCCGAGCACGGGCATGCCGTCCTCACCCGGGATATGGTCGATCGCGCTGTCGGGATTGCGCGGCAGCCAGTGCCGCGTCTCAGGACCGAAACGCGTTTCGGACCATTCACTCTTCGCAGGCTGGATATTCGTCGGCGCGTTCATCGGTCGATCCTCGTCCATCATGTTCCGACGACCGGCGTAACCAACTACTGACATCGATGCAAGTAACGCCTTGCGGGGCGCGGGACACCATTCACCGCAAATTCAACTCGACTCGGGCAATTTGCTGAACAAGGTGACGGGTCGCAACCGTTGGACCCTAAAGGACAAAGCCCATGGCGAAGAGTTTGAAGCGTCCCCTTTCCCTTGCGCTCGGCGCGCTCGCTGCGACGACGCTCAGCGGCTGCTATTATGGCGACGTCTATGGCGCGAGCTACGCGTCGGGCGGCGATTGCGCCGCGCGCTATGGCGACGCCTATTACGACTATGACGGCTATGCCTATGACGATGGCTATGGCTACGACTGCTACGACGCGTCGGATTATGGCAACGGCTTCGTCAATATCGGTTTCGGCGGCGGCTGGTACGACGATTATTATTATCCCGGCTATGGCATGTGGATGTTCGACAATTACCGCAACCGCTATCCGCTGCGCGATCGCTATCTCAACTATTGGGGCGGGCGCCGCGCCTGGTGGAAGCATCATGGCGGGCGCAAGGACTGGAAGCCTGGCCGTCCCGGCTGGCATCGCGGCGACCGCGACGACGACGGCCCGCGCGGAACGCGACCGGGCCGTCCGGGCAAGCCCCCGGCAACCGGCAATCATGGACGCCCCGGCTGGAATCATGGCGACCGCGACGGCCGCCCGGGCGATGGCCGGCCAAGCCGTCCGGGTGGATGGAACCGCGGCGACCGCGACAATGACGGCCCGCGCGGTACGCGGCCCGGTCGTCCGGAGAGGCCGCCGGTCGCGGGCAATCCGGGACGTCCCGATCGCGGTCCCGGCGCGGTTCGTCCGCGCCCGGGCCGCGACATTTCCTCGCCGTCGCGCCCGCCTTCGGCCCGGCCCGACCGCGGCCCGCGTCCCGCACCGGCGGTGCGCAGCGCGCCCGCGCCGCGCGCAACACCGCCCGCCGGCCGCGCGCGCAGCGATCGGGCGAACAAGACCCGTCCGGACTGATCGTCAAGCGGGCGGGGCGGCCTTTGCCGTCGTCCCGTCCTTCACGCCCGCCGATACCACCGTCGCCGCGACCAGATCGCCGATAACGTTGAGCGTCGTGCGGCACATGTCGAGGAAGCGGTCGACGCCGAGGATCAACCCGATCCCTTCGGGCGGCACGCCGACCGAGGCGAGGATCAGCGCGATCACCGGCAGCGAACCCGCGGGCACACCCGCCGTCCCGATCCCGCCGAGGATGCAGACGAGCATCACGACGATCTGCTGCTGAAGCGTCAGGTCGATGCCGAAGAATTGGGCGAGAAAGATCACCGTCACCCCCTCGAACATCGCGGTGCCGTTCTGGTTCGCCGTCGCCCCGATCGTCAGCACGAAGCGCGCGACGCGGTCGGGCAGGCGCAGGCGGTCGTGCGCGACGCGCAGCGCGGTCGGCAGCGTCGCGTTCGACGAGGCGGTCGCAAAGGCCATGACGAAGGCCTCCTGCGTCTCTTGGAAGAAGGCGACGGGCGATTTTCGCGCGAGCGTCTTGAGCAGCACCGGAAAGACCACGAACATCTGGAGCGCGAGCGCGAGCAGCACGACCCCGACGAAGGCCGACAGGCGGATGATGAGGTCCCAGCCGAACTGCGCGGCGAGGTTGAACATGAAGCAGAAGACGGCAATTGGCGCGAGCTGGATGACGAGGCCGATCAGCTTCATCACCACCTCGAAAATGCCCTCGATCGCGGTCTTCAGCGTCTCGGTCCGCGGGGTGCTCACCAGCATCAGTCCGATGCCGAAGAAAAGCGCGAAGAACATCACCGCGAGCACATCGTTCGCGCCCATCGCGGCGAAGATATTGTCGGGGACGATCGCGACCACCGCGTCCATCCCGGATTTCGATTCGCCCGCGCGATCGGCGATCGCCTGCGCGCCGGCGGCGCCTTCGGCCATCAACGAGCGCGCCAGCGCCGGATCGACCCCGGCGCCCGGCTGGAGCAGGTTGACGACGAGAAGGCTGATGACGACCGAGATCGTCGACACCGCGATCGTATAGACAAGCGTGCGCAGGCCGACCGATTTCAGCGCGCGCATTTCTCCCATTTCGGCGACCCCGACGATCAGCGCCGAAACGAGCAGGGGGATGACGAGCATGAAGAGCAGGCGCAGGAATATCTGCCCGAGCGGCCCCGTCACATAGGTGGTGACCGTTTCGACCCACGCCGCATCCGGCGCGCCGTAATGAACCGCAAGACCGATGGCGAGCCCGGCGAGAAAGCCGACGAGCATTCGCCAGCGCAGCCGCCGGGCGCGCGCCTCGTCGCGTTCGGCTTCGTCGATTGCGGCCGCTTCGGCCATGGCTCAGCTCCTTGCTCGCCCCCGATGGAGCGGCCGGCAGCTCGCGCGCTAGGCGTTATCGGCCGCTGGCTTATTATCCCCCGCCGCATCACTATCACGAAGATCGAGCCCGCGGGTTCCATGATGCGCCGTATGCGCCGGCGCGTGCGGCCGTTCGGCGTCGGCGGGTTCGGGCACTTCGAGCATGCCTTCCCACTTCGTGATGACGCTGGTCGCCACCGCATTGCCGACGACATTGGTCGCGGTGCGGCCCATGTCGAGGAAATGGTCGATCGCGAAGACGAGCGCGACGCCCTCGACCGGCAGGTCGAACATCGCGAGCGTCGCGGTGATGACGACGAGGCTCGCGCGCGGTACCGCGGCGATCCCCTTCGACGATACCATCAGCGTGAGCAGGATCAGGATCTGGGTGCCGATCGACAGCTCGATGCCATAGGCCTGCGCGATGAAGATAGTCGCAAAGCTCGCATACATCATCGACCCGTCGAGGTTGAAGCTGTAGCCCAGCGGCAGGACGAAGCCCGAGATGCGGCGCGGCACGCCGAAGCGGTCGAGCTGTTCGAAGAGCTTCGGCATCGCGGCTTCGGAGGAGGCGGTCGAAAAGGCGATGAGCAGCGGTTCGCGGATGTAGCGGATGAGCTGGATGATGCGTCCGCGCAGAAAGATCGCGCCGGCGGCGAGCAGCAGCACCCAGAGCAGCACGAGCGCGATGTAGAATTCGGTGAGCAGCTCGGCATAGGTCGCGAGGATGCCGAGACCCTGCTCTGCGACGACCTTGGCCAGCGCCCCGAAAACCGCGAGCGGCGCGAGACGCATGACATAGCCGGTGATCTGCAGCATCAGTTCGGCGAGCGCTTCGGCGCCGCGCACCAGCGGCTTGCCCTTTTCGCCAATCGCGGTCAGCCCGACGCCGGCGAAAAGCGCGAAGACGAGGATCTGGAGGACGTTGTTCTCCGCCATCGCCGCGATGACGTTCTTCGGGAAGATATGTTCGATGAATTCGAACATATCGAGCTTTTTCACCTCTCCCACCGACTGGGCGGAAGCGGTCATGTCGACCCCGACACCGGGCTGGAGCAGGTTGACCATGATCAGGCCGAGGCTGATCGAGATCAGGCTGGCGATGATGAACCAGGCGATCGCGCGCGTGCCGATGCGGCCGAGGGCCGAGCTGTCGCCCATATGCGCGATACCCGAGATGAGCGTGCCGAGGATCAGCGGCGCGACGAGCATCTTGATGAGGTTGAGGAAGATGGTGGCGAGCGTGCCGAAGCTGCGCAGCCAATATTCGAACGCCTGGCTGTCGGCGGGCACGGCGACGCGGACCGCATATCCCACCACGATCCCGAGCACCATGCCCGCGAGAATATATAATGTAAGCTTGCGGTCCATGCGGCCGTCCCCCGAATAATCATTATGGCGCGCCGTGACCGGCCAGAATCTTGCCCCTTTGACCCGCCGCAAGCCGCAGCGTCAAGGGGCTGGCGGTTCGTCCGTTATGCGATCAGGTTATGAAGAAGGCGATCGCGAGACAGGTCGAAACCCCTGTAATGATGTTGAGCGGCACCCCGATCTTCACGAAATCGACGAAGCGATAGTCGCCCGCGGCATAGACGATCGTGTTCGTCTGATAACCGATCGGGGTCGCGAAACACGCCGACGCCCCAATCATCAGCGCGATCACCAGCGGGCGCGGATCGACCCCCAGTTCGGCGGCGATCGCGAGCGTCACCGGCGTCATCAGCGCCGCGACCGCATTGTTGCTGAGCAGTTCGGAGAGGATCAGCGCAAAGAAGTAGATGCCGAAGATCAGCACCCACATCGGCTGGTCCGCGAGCAACGGCTCGACCCAGCCGACCATCATCGCGACCGCGCCGCTCTGTTCGAGCGCCAGCCCGACCGCCAGCATCGCGAAGATCAGGATCAGCACGTCGCCGTCGATCGTCCCCCACGCTTCCTCGCTGTCGATGCAGCGGGTCACGAGGATCACGCCGATCGCGATGATCGCGGCGACCCCGATCGACATGATATCGAGCGCGGCGAGCGCGACGACCGCGATCATGCACAGGATCGCGATCCACGCCTTGCCGCGGCGAAACGCGCGAACCTTGGCGAGATCGGCGCCGATCAGGTGCGGATTGTCGCGCAGCGCCTCGACCTCGCGCTGCCCGCCGGCGACGAGCAGGCGGTCGGCGGGGCGGATGCGGACGCTCGCGAGATCGGGGCCGGGCTCGTGCGCGGGGCGATCGACGCCGATGATGCGCGCGCGGACCTTTTGCAGGAAGGGAATATCGATCAGCCGCTGGCCGATCGCCGGATGGTTCGACGCGATCATCGTTTCGACGACCACGTCGCCCTCGGCTGGCTCGCCGCCACCGATCCCAAGGCGAAACCGGCCCTGCTCGCGCCACGTCATCAGAGTCGCGCCATCGACGCGGAGGATCAGCCGATCGCCCGCCGCCAGCGTCCAATGTTCCAGATCGGCGCTATGCACGACCACCGAGCCGCGGCGCACCCCGACGATGCGGCCCGAGCGCGGCAGATCGCGAAAAGCCTCGACCGTCATGCCGACCAGATCATCGTCGTCGCCGAGCACCAGTTCGGTCAGATACTGGTGCGCGTCGTGCGTCCCCGCCGGCCCTTTCACGGGCTTGTCCGACGGCAGAAGCCACCACATCAGCGCGAGACCGATCATCCCCGACGCGGCGGTGACGAGGCCGACGGGGGTGATTTCGAAAATGCCGAAACGCTCCATCCCGGCCTGACGCACGATGCCGTCGACGACCAGGTTGGTCGAGGTTCCGATGAGGGTCAGCGTGCCGCCAAGCACCGCCGCGATCGACAGCGGCATCAACAGCTTCTTGGCGCTGACCCCCGTCACTTCGGCGAGCTTCAACATGATCGGCAACAGCACCACCACCACGGGCGTGTTGTTCAGGAAAGCCGATGCGAAAAGCGCGCCCACAAGCACTTCGACGATCGCGAGCCGCGGGTGCTTCTCCGCGCGCTTCATGATCGTGTCTGCGACGCGCTGAATGACGCCGGTGCGGATAAGCGCGCCCGACAGCACGAACATCGCGCCGATGACGATCGGCGCCGAGTTGGAAAAGACCGAATAGAGACCCTTGGCATCGAGGATGCCGAGCGCGAGATAGGTGCAAGCGCCAAGGATCGCGATGACGGTCGCGGGGAGCCGCTCCATCAGGAAGCCGACGAACATCGCGGCGAGAATGAACAGCGACAGGACCGCCTGATGCGCCTCGATGAAAGCCCGGATCGCTTCGATCATGTCAGCCGTTCTGCGCGCGATGCAGCAGTTTATGATCGGCGAGCACCAGCGCCATCATCGCTTCGACCACCGGCGCGCCGCGAATACCCACACAAGGGTCGTGGCGGCCCTTGGTGACGATGTCGGCCGCCTCGCCCGCCTTGTTGACGGTCGGCACCGGGGTCAGGATCGAACTGGTCGGCTTGAAGGCGACGCGCACGACGACCGGCTGGCCGGTCGAAATGCCGCCGGCGATACCGCCGGCGTTGTTCGAGAGGAAATCGGGACGGTTGCTGCCATCACTCGCGGGGCGCAT
The DNA here is from genome assembly GCF_035686825.1 of Sphingopyxis sp. Taxonomy (GTDB): domain Bacteria; phylum Pseudomonadota; class Alphaproteobacteria; order Sphingomonadales; family Sphingomonadaceae; genus Sphingopyxis. Next base: position 142,232 of record NZ_DASRYZ010000003.1, read on the forward strand.
CGGATCGGCATTTTCTTCGCCGCGGAGGCGCGCCGCATGGAAGCCGGCGCCGATCTCGACGCCCTTCACCGCGTTGATCCCCATCATCGCCGCGGCGAGGTCGCTGTCGAGCTTGGCATAGATCGGCGCGCCCCAGCCGGCGGGAACGCCGCTCGCGGCGCATTCGATGACGGCGCCGAGCGAGCTGCCCGCCTTGCGCGCGGCGTCCATCAGCCCTTCCCAGCGCTGCGCCGCTGCGGGGTCGGGACAGAAAAAGGGATTGCGATCAATTTCTTCGAGGTCGAAGTTCGCAGGATCGATCGCATCGCCGCCGATTTCGGCGACCCAGGCGTGGATCTGCACTTCAGGGATCACCAGCCGCGCGACCCCGCCCGCCGCAACGCGCGCTGCGGTCTCGCGCGCGCTCGACCGGCCGCCGCCGCGATAGTCTCGGATGCCATATTTGGCGTCATAGGCGTAATCGGCGTGGCCGGGGCGATAGGCCTGCGCTATCTCGCCATAATCCTTCGACCGCTGGTCGACATTCTCGATCATCAGGCTGATCGGCGTGCCCGTCGTCTTGCCCTCGAAGGTCCCCGACAGGATGCGGACCTGGTCGGGTTCCTGCCGCTGCGTGGTATGGCGCGACTGGCCGGGGCGGCGTTTGTCGAGAAAGGGCTGGATGTCGGCTTCGGACAGCGACAGGCGCGGCGGACAGCCGTCGACGACCGCTCCAAGTGCGGGACCATGGCTTTCTCCCCACGTCGTGAAGCGAAGGACGCGTCCGAAGCTGTTGAAACTCATTGCCCTATCCCATCCGGCCAAATGCGGGCGCATAGTCCGCGCGCCCGCCTAGCGGCCAAGGCGCGTCCGAGTCCAGCATCATCGCCATGAAATGCGGCCCGCCGAAGGGTGAGGCGAAACGCGCCGCGAGTTCGGGTGAATAGCCGAAGCGCGGATAATAGTCCGCATGGCCGAGAACGAAGCTGATCGCCACGCCCTGTACGCGCAGTTCTTCCAGCCCGGCGCGGATCAGCGCGCCGCCGATCCCCTGCCCCTGCCCTTCGGGCGCGACCGATACGGGCGCGAGGCCGGCGGCCGTCAGCAGCGCTCCGTCGGCTTCGACGTCCATCCGGCTGAACAGCACATGCCCGATGATCGCGCCGTCCGCTTCGGCGACGAGCGAGACTAACGCATCGCCGTCGGCTTCGATCATCCGCACCAGATCCGCTTCGCCCTGATGGCCGAATTCGGTGCCAACGAAGGCCGCGCGAATGGCGCTGTCGATAGCCGCTTCATCCGCCGCCCGTGCGGGACGGATGACAAGGCCGTCAGGCAAGCGCGATGTCCGGGGCGTCTTCCTGCTTCATGCCGACCGTGTGATAACCGGCGTCGACATGGTGCGTTTCGCCCGTCACCCCGCTCGCGAGGTCGCTCAGCAGATAGAGCGCCGAGCCGCCGACATCGTCGATCGTGACGTTGCGGCGCAGCGGGGCGTTAAATTCATTCCATTTGAGGATCAGGCGGAAATCGCCGATTCCCGACGCCGCGAGCGTCTTGATCGGGCCAGCCGAGATCGCGTTCACGCGCACGCCCTGCGGGCCATAGTCGTTGGCGAGATATTTGACGCTCGTCTCCAGCGCCGACTTGGCGACGCCCATGACGTTGTAGTGCGGGATGACCTTTTCGGCGCCATAATAGCTCAGGGTCAGCAGCGAACCGCCGCCCTCACCCGTTTCGGGGTCGAAGGGCGTCATCATCGCCGCCGCCCGCTTGGCGACTGCGGTGAAGCTATAGACGCTGATGTTCATCGTCATCAGAAAATCTTCGAGGGTCACATCGGCATAGTGGCCGCGCAGCGCTTCCTTGTTGGTATAGCCGATCGCATGGACGACGAAGTCGATCGTCGGCCAGCGCGCGCCAAGCGTCGCGAATGCCGCGTCGAGATTGTCCATGTCGGCAACGTCGCAGTCGATCAGGAAATCGCAGCCAAGCTCGTCGGCGAGCGGCTTGACGCGCTTCAGCATGACGTCGCCCTGATAGGAGATCGCCAGTTCGGCGCCATGCGCGTGCAGCGCCTTGGCAATGCCCCAAGCAAGCGATTTATCATTGGCGAGGCCCATGATCAGCCCGCGCTTGCCCTTCATCAGACCCGTCATTTTTCTTCTCCGGCCTTTGCAATAATTACGTCGTCGACGCGCCCAATAGCGTCGTGGCCCAAATCCTCAACCTCGACGAGCGCGGCATTGAGTTCGGCGCCCATCACCATACCCAATCCGACGAGGTAGAAAAAGAAAAGCGCGACCATCACACCCGCCAAGCTGCCATAGGTTGCGTCATAGCTGAGCAGGCTGGCGAGCAGCGGCGGCAGCGCGAGGGTGACGCCGATCCACCACAAGGTCGTGAAAAGCGCGCCCGGCCATTTGGGACATTTCTTGAGCCGCCGGTATTTCGACGGGGTCAGGCTGTAAAAGAGCATATAGATGGCGAGGAACAGCCCCGCCCCCGACACCCCGCGCGAGATCAGGACGACGCCCCACGCCTGATATTGTTCGGGCAGGAAGCGGGTAACGAATTGTTCGATACCAACGATCAGCACCTGCATGCTGAACGACAGCAGCATCAACACGACCGCGCCGGTGATGATGCCGATCGACAGCAGCCGGTAGTGGAAAAAGCCCTTGGAAAAATGCGTGCCATAGGCGCGGCGAAGGATGTCGCGCACGGTTTCGATCAGGCTGCCCACCGTCCACAGCGCGACAAGCGCGCCGAGCCACAGGAAGATGCCGGTGCGCGCGGTCATCACCTCGCGGATCGGGCCCGACAGGGCCTTCGCGACCGTCGGCGGCATGGTGGAGAACACCGCCTCGACCGCGCGTTCGCCGCCGACGCTGCCGCCGAAGATCGACAGCGCAGCGGCGAGCAGGATAAAAAAGGGGAAGAGCGCGATCAGCGCGAGATAGGCGAGATTGCCCGCGTGGATGAAGCCGTCGGTGTAGGTGCCGACGATGACGCGGCGAACGACATGATAGGCGCGCGTGCCGGGGCCGAGCTGTTCGCGTCCGCGCTCGATCAGCCCCTCGGCGCGCGCGCGCAAATGCACACGCTTGGCGCGCTCGGCGCGGGCCTCAGGCGAATGCGGCGAATGGCCTTCAGCAAGAAACTCCTTGCCGACCTCGTCGGCGACCTCGCGTTCGAGTGCGGCGACGATCTTTTTTTCGCTGGTATCAGCCACGCATCACACGCCGAGATCCGCCCGCACGTTGCGCGGATCGGTCCATTCGCTGAGCAGCTTGATCAGCGCATCGTCGTCGGCGGGCAGGTCAACCATCAGCCGCACGAGTTGGTCGCCGCGTCCGCCGCTTTTCTGGCTGAAGCCCTTGCCTTTCAGGCGCATGACCTTTCCCGAAGAGGAGCCTGCGGGGATCGACAGCATCACCGGGCCGTCGACCGTCGGCACCTTGACCTTCGCGCCCTTGACCGCCTCGTTCAGCGTCACCGGCAGGTCGAGCCGGATATTGGCGCCCTCGCGCTCGTAGAAGGGATGGTCCTTGACGGTGATCGTGACGATGCCGTCGCCGGTGCCGCCGGGCCCCGCCTGCCCCTTGCCGGCGAGGCGCATCTGCGTTCCCGTTTCGACCCCGGCGGGCAATTTCAGGTCGATCGTGCCCCCGTCGGCGAGCGTGATGCGCTGCGGCGCCTGCGTCGCGGCGTCGATGAAGGAGACCGACAGGCGATAGGCGACATTGGCGCCCTTGGGCGGCGGGGCGCTGCGTCCGCCGAAGCCGCCGAACGGTCCGCCGCCGCCGCGCCCGCCGAACAGCCCTTCGAAAATGTCGCCGAAATCGGCACCGTCGTTGCCAAAACCGCCCTGCCCGCGCGGATCCCCGCGGAACCCCCCGCCACCGCCATAGCCGAACGGCATGGCGGGATTGCCGTCGCCGTCGATCTCGCCGCGGTCATATTGCGCGCGCTTGGTCTTGTCGGACAGGAGGTCATAGGCCTTGGTAACGTCGGAGAATTTCTCCGACGCCTTGGGATTGTCCTTGTTCTTGTCGGGATGCAGTTCCTTGGCGAGCTTGCGATAGGCGGACTTGATCTCCGCTTCGCTTGCAGTCTTCGCAACGCCCAGGGTGGAATAGGGATCGGCCATTTTGCTCCTGTAACCCGATAAGTGACTGGCCGTGAAGGCCCATTGGTGCGCCATGTGGTAATGTGCCGGGGCCGGTCAAGTTCCACATAGATCCCGCTCGACCGCGAAGGCGGGGCGCATTATGACCGCGCGCATGACGGACGATCCCTTTGCGCTGTTCGACGGCTGGTTCGCCGAGGCGCGCGCTAGCGAACCCAATGACGCCAACGCGATGGCGCTCGCGACGACGACGCCCGACGGCCGGCCGTCGCTGCGCATGGTGCTTTTGAAAGGGCATGGCCCCGACGGCTTCGTCTTCTATACCAACCTCGACAGCCGCAAGGGCGGCGAACTCGCTGCAAACGCGCATGTCGCCTTGCTCTTTCACTGGAAGTCGCTGCGCCGGCAGATTCGTATCGAGGGCATGGTGACCCCGGTCGACGATGCCACCGCCGACGCCTATTTCGCCACCCGCAGCCGCGACAGCCAGCTCGGCGCCTGGGCGAGCGACCAGTCGCGCCCGCTCGACAGCCGCGAAACCTTCGAGGCGCGCTTCGCCGAGATGCAGGCGCGGTTCGACGGGCAGGACGTGCCGCGCCCACCGCGCTGGTCGGGCTGGCGCGTTAATCCTTCGGCTATCGAATTCTGGCAGGACCGGGCGCACCGGCTGCACGAACGCACGCTGTTCCGGCGCGCCGGCGACCGCTGGACGAGAGGATTTCTATATCCATGAGCGCAGCCCGCCGCCTTCCGATCACCCAGGTCGACGCCTTTGCCGACCGTCCCTTCACCGGCAATCCCGCGGCGGTGATGCCGCTTGAGGAATGGCTCGACGACGCGACCCTCCAGGCGATCGCCGCCGAGAATAATCTCGCCGAAACCGCCTTCCTCGTCCCCGACGAAAGCGACGAGGCCGATTATGAACTGCGCTGGTTCACGCCGACGATCGAGGTCGCGCTGTGCGGCCATGCGACGCTGGCGAGCGGGCATGTGCTGCTATCGGCGGCGCAGTGGCGCAACGAGATGCGCTTTCGCACGCGCAAGGCCGGCATCTTGCAGGTCACGCGGATTGTCGGAGAAGGAGACGAGGACGAAGGCTATCGCATGAAGCTGCCCGCCTATCGCGCGGAGGCAAAGCCGATGCCCGACATCGCGCGCGCGATGGGCGGCGACGTCGTCGAAACGCTGTGGCACGAGGGCGGCTATGCGCTGATCGTCTATCATGACGCCGAAGAAGTCCGGGCACTGGCCCCCGACCTCGCCGCGCTGAGCAAGGGCGACATTCTCTATATCGCGACCGCGCCGGGGGCGGGCGACTCGTCGGGCGCCGACGTCGTCAGCCGCGCCTTCGCGCCCGGTGCCGGCATCCCCGAGGATCCGGTCACCGGTTCGGCGCACAGCGTGCTCACCCCCTATTGGACGACGCGCCTTAGCCGCAACGCGTTCGCCGCCTATCAGGCGAGCGCGCGCGGCGGCCATATCGGCTGCCGCCTCGACGGCGACATGGTCGAGCTTACCGGCACTTGCGTCACGACGGTCGTGGGCGACTTCCTGCTATAAGCTTTCGGTCAGGTCGGCGAGATGGCGGCGCAACGCGGGGAACTGATCATCCCGCGTGATGCCGAGCCGCACGATCGTCACCCGTTGCGACGGCGAGACGATGATATATTGCCCTTGGTGGCCGATGCAGGCGAAGAGGTCGTTCGGACCGCGATCGGGCCATAGCGCCGGCGTGACGCCGGCGGGACGTTTGCGGTTCAGCCAGATATGGCCGCCATAGCCCGCATCATTCCGCGATGGCGTCAGCATGAAGCGCATCCAGGTTTCGGGGAGCAGCCGCTGGCCGTTCACGACGCCGCGATTGCGCAGAAATTCGCCGAACCGCGCGTAATCGCGCGCGGTCGCGTGCATGATCGATCCGCCGATCATCGTGCCGTGCGCGTCGAACTCGGGTGTCAGGCTGGCCATACCGAGCGGCTCGATCAGCCGTCCGCCGATGAAGTCGCGCATCGCATCGCGCCGCGCGTCGGGGTTCGGCGACGGCGTCAGCGTGTCGGCGAGGATGTCCGACAGGATGACGCTGGTCGCCGAGCTGTAGTTGAAGACCTCGCCCGGCTGCGCCGCCGCGGGCTTGGCTTCGGCAAAACCGGCCATGTCGCCCGCACCGTCGCCGAACAGCATCGCGACCGTATCGCCCTGCCAGATCGGATCGCCATTTTCGACATGCTCGAGCCCCGCCGACATGTGCAGCAGGTTGCGCAGCGTGATCGCACCGCGCGGATCGCCGCTGCGCTGCCACGCCGCCACGGGCGCCGGCCCGTCGAGCGACAATTGTCCGTCGGCGACGAGGAAGCCGGTGAGCACCGCGGTGATGCTTTTCGCCATCGACCAGCTGATCAGCTTGGTTTGGCGACCGAAACCCGCGCCATAGCGTTCGTAAATCAGCTCGCCGTCGCGCAGTACGAGCAGCGCGCGCGTCTGCCCGACATCGTCGGCATCGGTAAACAGCGCGTCGGCGCGCGTCCTGATCGCGGCGGGCAAGGCGGGCAGCGCACGCGGCGTCCGGGCCGCCTCGACGCTGTCGAGCGACGCGCCGAATTTCGGCGCCGGCGACGCGGGCGCCATCATCCCCTGCCCCGCCGCCTGGGTCAGCGTCCACGCCCCCAGCACCGCGAGGGCGGCACTTGCCAGTAGCCGTTTTTTCGTGATCATGGGCCAAGTGAATAACATCAATCCGACCGGCCCTACAACGGGCGAGGCGCCCCCTGCCACCCCGTCACCCGCCGCGCCGCCCGCCGATGCGGCGCTGTTGCGGAAGAAACGGGGCCGCTGGGGCGGCTGCCTGCCGTGGGCGATCATTGGCGTGGTGCTCTTCACGGTCTTCGCGGTCTGGAAATTCCCGTCGTTCAAGGCGCAGGCCGAGCTGGGGTCGGCCTATGCCGCGCGCGTCGGCTGTTCGTGCCGCTATGTCCAGGGCCGCAGCCTCGAAAGCTGTCAGAGCGATTTCGAACCCGGGATGGAGATGGTGTCGCTGAGCGAGGATCCGGCGACCAGGACAATCACCGGCAGCGTCCCGCTGCTCGCATCGCGCAGCGCACGCTACGCGGGTGCCAGCGGCTGCCTGCTGCGGCCTGGGGACTAGGGTCGGGACTGCATCGAGCGGAACATTCCCTGATCTCGAGGGTTTGCACCTGATATCGCTCGTCTGGCTTTTAAACGGGGAGCCCGAAAATGAAGCACCCTCTCCTTTTTGCGACATTGGCCGGTTCGTCATTGCTCTTCGCCGACGTCGCCGCGGCGCAGTGGCTGGAGCCTCAACTCGACTCCCAACGCTGGGCGAATCTTCGCAAGCACCAGCAGGAGCAGGCGAAGAAGGCGGCCGAGCAGCGCAAGCGCGGCCGACCCGACGATACGAAGCCCGTCACGCTCGCCGAACGACAGGCCGCCTGGTCGCGAAACAAACGCGAATATCGCCAACGGCTGCTGCGCGACGGGCAGACAAGCGCCGATCGCTGGCTCGACAGCATCGTTCGCGCCAATCGGTAAGGGGCCCGCGCCCTGTTATTTTCGCGCGCGACCCGCCGTCCGCCACTTTTTCACGATCAATAGAAGCTGTGCCATCAACTTTGGGCGAGGAACGCGTCCATTGCGTGATTGACCGCGTCGGGCGCTTCCCACGGCACGAAATGCCCGCAACCCGAAACCTCGACGATCGACACGCCGGGAACGAGGCCGTCCATTCCATCGAGATTGCACGGCGGCAGCGCGACATCGTCGAGCGCCCAGATCACCAGCGTCGGGACGGCGAGTTTGGGAAAGGGCACCGCGGGCGGCTCGGCATAGGGTTCGTCCATCGCGGGCACGTCGATCGTCGAGGCGCGGTACCAGTTGATCATCGCGCGGCACGCGTCGCGATCCTCCCAATCCTTGAGCAGGCGGCCGATCTCATCGGCGGGCTGGAGGCCGCCGCTCGGCACCCGGTCCGCAAAGGCATGGGCGAGGATGCCCGCAATGCCATGCTCTCCGATGATCGCGTCGCTCGCAGGGTCGCGGAAGGCACGGATATACTGGCTGGCCGCGCGCTGCGCTTCGTTCGTCGCGAGCAGGCGCTGGAAAATGCCGGGGTGCGGCGCGTTGGCGATCACCGCGCGCGTCACGCGCCCCGCCCATGCCGGGTGCAGCCCGCCCCGCTGCCCGGCGAGCGCGACGCCCCAGGCGATCGCGCCGCCCCAGTCGTGCCCGACGATGGTGAATTTATCGACGCCCAGCGCATCGGCGAGCGCGAAAATGTCGGCTATCAGCTTGTCGGGGGTATAAGCTTCGACATCCTGCGGCTTCGACGAACCGCGATAGCCGCGCTGGTCGGGGGCGATACAGCGGAAGCGGTCCGCGAAATGCGGCAGTTGGTAACGCCAGGTACGGTGCGATTCGGGAAAGCCGTGGAGGAAGATCAGCGCGGGGGCATCCTTCGGTCCCATGTCGACGACGTCGAGTTCGACCCCGGTCGAAAGCTTCACCCGCTGCTGTTCGAAATCGCCGATCATTCGCCCTGCCTCCTTTGGTTTCGTTTCGAAACCAATCTGGCGGGGATTGGTGTGGCTGGCAAGCTGCTACAGAAGGGAGGCCATCCCGAAGGCGACGGAGATCGCCGCACCATCTGTTTCGGGGTGGAGAGCTGCCACTGCTTTCTCCAGCTTCGTCATCCCGGGCTTGACCCGGGACCCGCCTTTTCTTCCTGGCGACGGCGAAAAGGCAAGGCAGGCCCCGGGTCAAGTCCGGGATGACGATGAAGGGACGTCCGCTCCCGGTCGGTAGCCGACGTTTACGGATAGCTCACCGTCTTCGGCACCTCGGGTATCGGGATGAACTCTTCGCTGTCGCCGGGGACGAGGGGGAATTTGCGTTCCTTCCATTCCTGCTTGGCTTCGTTGATACGGTCGCGCGACGAGCTGACGAAATTCCACCACACATGGCGCGGCGTCGTGAAGGCCTCGCCGCCCATCAGCATTACCCGCGCGTCACTCTCGGCGCGCAGCGTCATCGCCTGCCCGGGTTTCAGAATATAGAGGCTGTAGCGTTCGAGAACTTCGCCATCGAGGCTCGCATCGCCGAGCGCCACCAGCACCGCGCGCTCGTCGGCTTCGGCATCGATCGGCAGCGTCGCCCCGGCGTTCATCACGATGTCGGCATAAATGGTGGCGCTGTGCTGCGTCGTCGGCGCGGTCGCGCCCCACAGGCTACCCATGATCACGCGCGCCGACACATGACCGTCCTCGACCAGCGGCAGGTCGCCGGCGGCGATATGCTCGAACGCCGGGTCGATCTCTTCCTTGCCGTCGGGCAGCGCGAGCCAGGTCTGCATGCCCGAAATGCCCGAACCCGTCGCGCGTTCGGCCGGCGGGGTGCGCTCCGAATGGACGATGCCCCGGCCCGCCGTCATCAAATTGCACGCGCCGGGGCGGATCGTCGCGAAGGTGCCGAGGCTGTCGCGATGGTCGATCGCGCCTTCGAACAGATAGGTCAAAGTCGACAGGTTGATATGCGGGTGCGGGCGGACGTCCATCCCCTGTCCGATGTCGAAATGCGCGGGGCCGAACTGGTCGACGAAGATGAAGGGGCCGACCATCGTCCGCGCCTTGTTGGGCAGTGTGCGTCGCACGTCGAAGGCGCCGATATCGTGGGTCGAAGGGGTGATGACGGTCGTGGACATCAGCCGAGCCTTTCCAGTGTTTTCTTCGTCTTTTCGGTTTCGACATTGCCGGTGTTCAGCGTCGAAGTTGGTTCGAGCAACAGCACATGGCATTCGCCGTCCAGCGCCTCGGGGCAATGTTCGGTGCCGTGCGGCACGATGATGAATTCGCCGGGCTCGACGATCACGTCGCGGTCTCGAAACGCCATTTTCATCCGTCCGGCGACCACCAGGAAAAGCTCGTCCTCTGCCTCATGATGATGCCAGTCGAACTTGCCGGCGAGCTTGACCAGCTTGACCTGAAAATCATTGATGTTGCCCGCGACGCGCGGGTTCCACGCGTCGGGGATTTTGGCGAAGGCGTCGGCGAGATTGACCTTGTCGGGCATCCTCATTCCCCCGGCGCGACGGCCTTGATCGCGAGCGCATGGACGCGCTGTCCCGGCAGGTCGCCGAGCGCCTTGTTCACCGTGCGCTGGCGCGCGACGCGGTTCATCCCGGCGAAGCCCGCCCATATGATGGTGAGGCTGAAATGCGACTCGCCGCTGCCATCGTCGCCCATATGGCCGTGATGGCTGGCGCTGTCGTTGCTGAGGGTGAAATTCGCGTCGGGAAAGGCTGCGGCGAGCAGGCTTTCCATCTCTTGCTGCACGGGGCCTTTGTTGCTCATGGGGTTGACCATAGGCCCTCCATCGCCAAATTATAAGGCCTCCCGGAGACCAACGTCCCACCCCGATTCCGAAAGCCCGTTTTGCCGTCTTCCGCCCGCCCTTCCCGATTCCATGGCCGCGTCCCGCGCGAGGAACGCTGCGCCGCGCCCGGATGCTCCGAGGCGGGCGAATTTCGTGCGCCCGTCTCGTCGCACCGCTCGCCCGACGGGCCGCCGCCGTACCGCTGGCTCTGCCTCGATCATGTGCGCGAGTTCAACGCGGGCTATAATTTCTTCGAAGGCATGAGCGCCGACCAGATCATGGCGGCGCAGTCACCCACCGCCGGCTGGGAAACCGAAAGCCGCGCCTTCCGCCCCGCGGGCAGCGCCGACCTGCCGCCGCGCTGGGCCGATTTCCGCGACCCGATGGATGCGCTCGGCGCGCGCTTTCGCCAGCGGATGGACGAGGCACGGCGCGAGGCCGCCAATCCCCGCCTGTCGCGCGAGGAACATGACGCGATGCAGTTGCTCGGCCTCCCCGCCGACGCCGACCGCGCGGCGCTCCGCCGCCGCTACAGCGAGCTGGTGCGCAAATATCATCCCGACCGCAATGGCGGCGATCGCAGTTTCGAAATGCGGTTGGGTGCGGTAGTCGAGGCTTATCAGCTACTGAGAAAGAGCAAGGCATTCGCATAGGAGAGGCGCGATGACCGACCTGAACGAAGCACGGATCGAGGTGGTGCGCCGCCATATGGCGCTCGAGATCACGCACGACTGGGACGGCGTCCTCGCGACCTTCGACCATCCGCGTTACGAATTGATGGGGCCCGGCACGATCTTCGACGGGGAGGCGGCGGTCCGATCCTATTTCGCCGCATCGCGCGAACCCTTTCCCGATCAGGCGAACGAAGTCATCGCGATCGCCGCCGATGAGGACACGAACACGGTGCTTGTCGAATTCTGGCTGACCGGCACGCACACCGGCCCGCTGAAGCTCGGCCTTCGCACGATCGAGCCCACTGGCAAGGCCTTCCGCATCCGCATGGCGGCGAGCTTCGAATTCGCGCCGGGCAGCGACAAGATCGTCTGCGAGCGCCCCTATTACGATCAGTCGGCGGTGATGAAGGCGCTCGGGCTCTTCTGAAAAGGCGTTGCAAGGCGCAACCCGTCGCTATACCGCGACAGCCGATGCGCCGCCCGGCGGCGACTCTCCCCTGTTTGCTTGCTGGACTTTTGCCATGACCGATATTCCGAACAGCCTTCCCGATCACCACGGCTCGACGCTGCTTGCGGCGCCCGATGTCGAGGTCGACGCGCGCGAAATGTTCGGGGTCGATATCGACATGAAGGTGCCGGCGTTCAGCGAGGCCGACGAACGCGTCCCCGACCTCGACCCCGCCTATGTCTTCGACGGCGACACGACGCTCGCGATCCTCGCGGGCTTCAAATACAACCGCCGCGTCATGGTGCAGGGCTATCACGGCACCGGCAAGTCGACGCACATCGAACAGGTCGCGGCGCGCCTGAAATGGCCGTGTATCCGCGTCAACCTCGACGCGCATATCAGCCGCATCGATCTGGTCGGACGCGACGCGATCGTGCTGCGCGACGGCCAGCAGGTCACCGAATTCCGCGAAGGCCTGCTCCCCTGGGCGCTGCAGACGCCCACGGCATTGGTCTTCGACGAATATGACGCGGGGCGTCCCGACGTGATGTTCGTGATCCAGCGCGTGCTCGAAACCGAAGGCAAGCTGACCCTGCTCGACCAGAACCGCGTGATCCGTCCGAACCCGCATTTCCGCCTCTTCTCGACCGCGAACACCGTCGGGCTCGGCGACACGAGCGGGCTCTATCACGGGACGCAGCAGATCAACCAGGGCCAGATGGACCGCTGGAACATCGTCGTCACGCTGAACTATCTGCCCGCCGCGACCGAAAGCGCGATCATTCTCGCCAAGGTGCCCGATACCGACGACACCACCGTCGCCAATATGGTGAAGGTCGCGGATCTGACGCGGCAGGGCTTCATCAACGGCGACATCTCGACCGTCATGTCGCCCCGCACCGTGATCAGCTGGGCGCAGAACACCGCGATCTTCAACAATATCGGCTTCGCCTTCCGCCTTACTTTCCTCAACAAATGCGACGAGGCCGAACGGATGATCGTCGCCGAATATTACCAGCGCGTGTTCGGTGAAGATTTGGTGGAATCCGTAATCGGAAAGGCGTAGCGCCTGACCTGTTGTAAAACAGGGGGGTGCTTTATGAACAGATATATCGCGGCATTACCGCTTGCACTGCTGATCGCGGGTTGTTCGGGGCCGCACTACGGCATCGACTTGACCAGCAAGGCTTTTTTGCCCGGTAAGGGAAATATTCAGCCGCTCGGACCCGCCGAATTCGCGCCCGACGCCACCATGTTTGAAACCCCTTTGGGTTTCCGCAAGGCCGCGCATCTGAACAGCCCGGTCAAGCTGACGCTCGCAGGCAAGGATTTTACTTTCGCCGCCGGCGACCAATTCGCCGGAGCCAATATTTACGGAAAATCCGCAAGTCTTATTCCCCGATCCGCGGCGATATTCTGCGGAAACGAACGAATGAATGCTTTCAAGGCGCTGACGGCATTTTCTACCCTCGGCATGTCCTCCCTGCTTAATCGCACGGGCAATTCAACGCAGGTCTGCCTGATCGACAGCGAGAATGACGCAAGCTTCGACAAGGCTATCCTGTCGGGCGCGAAAAGAGCCGAAGACGTCGCTCCCGTCGCGATTTCGCCGGTGGGCTATGACACCGCGTTCAACGACGTGATGGCCGGCGAAAGCATCGGGCGCATCATCTATCGCGGGAAAACCGGCATGATCGGCGGCCATATCAGCTTCGATCTGCATGTCATCGAAAGCGGAACCCCGCTCGTTTTCGACAATGTCCGCAGAAAAGTGGACATCAAATCGCTGCCACAGGAAGTATTGCTGATGGGAGCCAATTTCACGGTCCAAAGCTATGATCCGGCGACCGGCAAGATCAAGGTGAATATCGCGAATGGTTTCCGCGAAGGCGATTATGGCCTGACGACGGCCACCCGGACGTCCTATATCCCCATTTACATACCGCGCTGAGCATCGACGACCAGGCCGTTATGGCGCCTTCGCAAGACCGATTTCATCTTCCAAAGCCGCGCATCCTCTGTCAGCGTCGCGGAATGTGTCAGGCTTTTCAAAGGGGCGGTCCGCCGTGCGAATGACGCGCCTGCTCGCCGCGCTCGTTCTTGTCCCGCTGTCGGGGTGTAGCATCGCGGCGGTCGATTATGGCAAGATCCGCCATGCCGAATATGTCGCCGACCCGCGCTGCACAGCGCAGCCGGGGGCGGTCGTCGATGACGAGGCGCTGCCTTTTTTCTTTGCGACGAGCCGCCTCCCCGATTGCCGCAACAGCGAGATCGAACTGCTCCACCACCGCGGCGACCGCATCCGTTATGGCCGCTTCAACGCGCCGCGCGATGTCGAGGTCGGCAAGAAGGAACGCTTCCTTACGCCGCTCGCCTTCCAGACGCCGGCCGACTGGTGGCGCGCGCTGCAGGCCGAGACCGATCGCCGACAGGGCCGCGTGCTGCTCTATGTCCACGGCTATCGCGAGAATTTCAACACGACGTCGAAGGACGCGGCGCAGATCGCGCGCATGACAGGCTTCGATGGGCCGATCATCGAATATAGCTGGCCGTCGCAGGGCAAGATCCTGAGCTATGTCGTCGACGAGACGAACATGTACCACGACGTCCGCAACTTCCGCGATTTCCTGAAATCGCTCGCCGAGCAGAGCTGGGTCAAGGAGATCGTCGTCGTCTCGCACTCGCTCGGCGCGCGGCTGGTGATCCCCGCCATCGCCTATGTCGACCGCACTTCAAGCAGCGCCGACAGCAGCAATATCTCGAACGTCGTCCTCGCCTCGCCCGACATCGACCGCGAAACCTTCGAGCGCGATATCGAGGAGGAGGTGCTTTCGGCGCGGCGCGTCGCGGTGGGCCGCCGGATCACCGCCTATGTCTCGCGCGCCGACAAGGCGCTCGCCGCGTCGCGCGCGATCCACGGCTATCCGCGTCTCGGTTCGCCCTATTGCTTCAACCCGTTCGAGGCGGCCGAGCTGAAAGCCAAAGGGCTGCCCGAACGCTGCTATCCGGCATCGCGTCCGGGATTCACCGTGATCGATACAACCGACGTATCGCGCGGATCGACGGGGCACAGCAATTTCCTGCGCAGCGCGGTCGTGTGCCGCGATTTCATCGACGTCGTCGCGAACAAGCAGACGCGGCCCGAGCGGGTCCCGACGCATCTCGCGCATGTGTTTCGCCTGGCTCCCGATCCCGCCGTGCCGAAGGATGGCGACGACGCGATCTGTCACCGGACACCCGAAGCCGAGACGCCCGAATAGCGGCTAGAAACCGCACATGATCGCGAAATTGGTCAGCCAGACGACCGGCCCCTCACCGGTCCAGAGCCACAGCCCGCCGAGCCCGACAACCACGAACAGCGCGAGCGCGATCCAGTCCTGCCGCGCGAGCTTCATGCCGATTGCAGCCGCTTGACCGGTGCGTCGGCGATCGGCAGGTGGACGAGCCCCGCGAGCAGCCCGAGCGCGATGGAGAATCCCCAGGCGATATTGTAGCTGCCGGTGGCATCGAAGATCAGCCCCGCCATCCACGCGCCAAAGAAGCTCCCGAGCTGATGGCTCAAAAAGACAATGCCATAGAGCATCGAGAGATAGCGGATGCCGAAGATGCGCCCGACGATGCCGCTGGTAAGCGGCACGGTGCCGAGCCAGAGGAAACCCATCGCCCCCGCGAACACCAGCGCGCTCGCGTGGCTCAATGGCAGGAAAAGGAAGAGCGCGATCACCGCCGAACGCGCTGTGTAAAGCGCCGAGAGCACATATTTCTGGCGCAGCAAGTCGCCCGCGCGGCCGAAGACGTAGGAGCCGAGGATGTTGAACAGGCCGACGAGCGCGAGCACCTGCGCGCCGATCTCGATCCCCAGCCCCTTGTCGTCGAGATAGGCGGGGAGATGCGTCGCGATGAAGGCGATGTGGAAACCGCAGACGAAGAAGCCCGCGTTGAGTAGCCAATAGCCGCGGTGGGTCGACGCTTCGCGGAGCGCATCGCGCGCCGTCTGCTCTTCGGCCTGTATCGTTCCCGGCGTGTCGGTGCGCCCCGCGACGCCGATCGCGAGCAGCCCGCACAGCGCGACGAGTCCCGCCATGATCCACAGCGTCTGATGATAGCCGACGTCGCCGAGCAGCATCGACGCGAGCGGCACGACGAGGAACTGGCCGAGCGACCCGCCCGCGGTGACGATGCCGAAGGCGCCGCTGCGCTTTTCGGGGCTGACGACGCGGCCGACCGCGCCGAGCACGACAACGAAAGTGGTCGCCGACTGCGCCATGCCGATGAAGATACCGAAGCTGATATGCAACCCGATCGCATCGGTCGCGAAGGCGGCGCCGATCAGCCCGAGCGCATAGAGCAGCGCGCCGAAAAAGACGACACGTCCCGCGCCATGCTTGTCGGCGAGCGCGCCGACAAAGGGCTGGACGAGGCCGAAGAGCAGGTTCTGGAGCGCCATCGCGAGGCCGAAGTCGGAGCGGCTGATACCGATATCGACGCTCATCTGCGGCAGGAACAGCCCGAACGACTGACGCACGCCCATCGCCAGCGTGACGATGAAGGCGGCACAGGCGATCACGATCCACGGGCGCTTCATGGGGGAGAGTTGGGGGGAGCTCATGTCGCGGCGATGCGCCTGTGCCCGTGCGAGGTCAAGCGAGCATAGCTATGGCCGCATTCACCCCCTCTTCGTCACCCCGGACTTGATCCGGGGTCCAGCTTTTCGACGTTGCTGAGCGGGACCCCGGATCAAGTCCGGGGTGACGATTGGAGTAGCCCTTTCTTCATTCCGAAAAGCTGGTTAGAGCCGACTCGATGACCGCCTCCTCTCCCCTCGACGATTTCAAGGCCGCGCTGTCGAGCGTCGCGCGCGCGGTGACGCGTGATGCCGAGGTCGAGGTCGGCTTCACCGCCGACGCGCCCGCGCAGATCGGCAAGGCGATCAAGGTGCCGACGCCGTCGCGCACGCTGCCCGCCGATCAGGTCGCCGAAGCGCGCGGCTTTGCCGACGCTTATGCTTTGCGGATGAAGCACCACAGCGACAAGATCCACAATGCCGCGCGCCCCGCCGAACCGGTCGCCGCCGCGGCGTTCGACGCGATGGAGCGCGCGCGGATCGAAGCCTTGGGCGCGCGCCATATGAACGGGATGCGCACCAACCTGGCTGCCAGCCTGGCAATGCGGATGCGCGGCGACCCGATCAGCCGCGCGCAAAATCGCGAGGATGTGCCGATCTCGAGCGCGCTCGAACTGATGCTGCGCGAGGCGCTGACCGGCGAGCAGGCGCCGCAGGGGACCGAGACCGGCCTGTCGCTGGTGCGCGAATGGATCAGCAGCGAAGCCGGCGGCGACCTCACCGCGCTGTCGATGCAGCTCGACGATCAGGCCGCCTTCGCAGAAACCGCGAAGCTCGCGCTCCGCCACCTCAATCTGCTCCACAGCGACGAGCCGCTGGAAGAAGGCAGCGAGGACGGCGGCGAACAGGACGAGAGCGAGGCCGAAGAGAGCCAGGAAGAACAGGAAAGCGAAGACGGTGGTGCCGGCGAAAGCCAGGTCGACGCGCGCGCCGAAATGGCGGGCGATCAGGCCGACGACGGCGACAGCGACCCCGACGCGCAGGAAATGGAAGCCGACGGCGAACCCGAGATGGGCGGCGAAGGCGACGAGGGCATGCTTCCCGTGCGCCCCAACCGCCTGCCGAGCGACATTCCCGATTTCAACTATCTGCGCTTCACCGAAAAGCATGACGAGATCATCCTCGCTACCGAGCTGTGCGATGCCGACGAACTGACGCGGCTGCGCGCCTATCTCGACCAGCAGATGACGCATTTGCAGGGCGCGGTGACCAAGCTCGCGAACCGCCTCCAGCGCCGGTTGATGGCGCAGCAGAACCGCGCGTGGGATTTCGATCAGGAGGAAGGCCAGCTCGACGCCGCGCGGCTCGCGCGCGTCATCGTCTCGCCCGGCCAGTCGCTCTCTTACAAGATCGAGCGCGACACCGACTTCCGCGATACCGTCGTCACCTTGCTGATCGACAATTCGGGCTCGATGCGCGGCCGCCCGATCAGCATCGCCGCGATCAGCGCCGACATCCTCGCGCGCACGCTCGAACGCTGCGGCGTGAAGACCGAAATCCTCGGCTTCACGACGCGGACGTGGAAGGGCGGCCAGAGCCGCGAGGACTGGCTCGCCGCGGGCCGCCCCGCGCACCCCGGCCGCCTCAACGACCTCCGCCACATCATCTACAAGCCCGCCGACGAACCCTATCGCCGCGCGCGCAAGTCGCTGGGGCTGATGATGCGCGAAGGGCTGCTCAAGGAAAATATCGACGGCGAGGCGCTGATGTGGGCGCATCAGCGCATCATCAATCGTCCCGAGGAACGCCGCATCCTGATGGTGATCAGCGACGGCGCGCCGGTCGACGATTCGACGCTGTCTGTGAATCACGGCGCCTATCTCGACCAGCATCTGCGCCAGGTGATCGAATGGATCGAGAACCGCTCGCCGGTCGAACTGTGCGCGATCGGCATCGGCCACGACGTCACGCGCTATTACAGCCGCGCGGTGACGATCATGGACGCCGAGCAATTGGGCGGGACGATGGTCGAGCAGCTCGCGGGATTGTTCGACATCGATTGAGCCCGGCGGGGTCGGGGTGACAACCCCTTTGCCCCTCGTTACAAACCCTTCCCGATGCAGCAGGGACTCGCGGCCTGAGACGAGCCCCGTTGCAACGACATAGTGCTGAAGGGTCGCCGGCATGACTTGGGGCCGCATCGTCGTGATGCGTGGCTGAGGGGGCGACTGACGCATGAAAAAAGCATCCGACCTGTTCATCGATTGCCTGGAGGAAGAAGGCGTCGAGTATATTTTCGGCGTTCCGGGCGAGGAGAATCTCGATTTTCTCGACAGCCTGTCGCGCTCGAAGACAATCAAGCTGATCCTGACGCGGCACGAACAGGGCGCGGGCTTCATGGCCGCGACCTATGGCCGCCACACCGGCAAGACGGGCGTGTGTCTGGCGACGCTCGGCCCGGGCGCGACCAATTTCGTCACGGCGGCCGCTTACGCCCAGCTCGGCGGCATGCCGATGATGATGATCACCGGGCAAAAGCCGATCAAGAAGTCGAAACAGGGCCGCTTCCAGATCCTCGACGTCGTCGCGATGATGGGGCCGATCACCAAATATACGCACCAGATGGCCTCGTCGGACAATATTCCGAGCCGCGTGCGCGAAGCCTTCCGCCTCGCCGAAGAGGAAAAACCCGGCGCGGTGCATATCGAACTGCCCGAGGATATCGCCGACGAGCATACCGATTCGACGCCGCTGAAGCGCAGCCATTCGCGCCGTCCCAACGCCGATAGCAAGTCGATCCGCGAGGCGGTGAAGGCCCTCGAAAAGGCGAAGTCGCCCGTGCTGGTAATCGGCGCGGGCGCGAACCGCACGATGACCAGCCGCATGCTGCTGCAGTTCATCGAAAAGACCGGCATTCCCTTCCTCACGACCCAGCTCGGCAAGGGCGTGATCGACGAGCGGCATCCAAAATTCCTCGGCTGCGCCGCGCTGTCGTCGGGCGATTTCGTCCACCGCGCGGTCGAGGCGTCGGATTGCATCGTCAACCTCGGCCACGACGTGATCGAAAAGCCGCCTTTCTTCATGCAGCGCGGCGGGCCGACCGTCATCCATGTGTCGACCAAGACCGCCGAGGTCGATCCGGTCTATTTCCCCGACATCGAGGTGATCGGCGACATCGCCAATGCGGTGTGGCAGATCAAGGAGGATATCGTCCCCAACGGTGGCTGGAAATTCGATCATCTGCTCGCCTATCGCAAGGCCGAGGTCGAGCACACCGCGTCGCTCGCGAAGGACGAGCGCTTCCCGATCTTCCCGCCGCATCTGGTGCAGTCGGTCCGCGATGCGATGCCCGACGACGGGATCATCTGCCTCGACAATGGCGTCTACAAGATCTGGTTTGCGCGCGGCTATACCGCGTGCAAACCGAACACGGTGCTGCTCGACAATGCGCTCGCGACGATGGGCGCGGGGCTGCCGTCGGCGATGATGTCGGCGATGCTCTATCCGGACCGCAAAGTCATGGCGATCTGCGGCGACGGCGGCTTCATGATGAACAGCCAGGAGATGGAGACCGCGGTGCGCCTCGGGCTCAACATCACCGTGCTGATCCTCAACGACAACAGCTATGGCATGATCCGCTGGAAACAGGCGAACATGGGGTTCAAGGATTGGGGGCTGACCTATGGCAACCCCGATTTCGTCAAATATGCCGAAAGCTATGGCGCCCATGGGCACCGTGTCGAGAGCGCGGCGCACCTCAAGGAACTTCTCGCCCACACGCGCGATACCCCGGGCGTCCACCTGATAGATTGTCCAGTGGACTATTCCGAGAATGATCAGATTTTGAACAACGACATCAAGAAGCTGTCGAAGGAACTGTAAGAATGAACTCCCCTCCCGCCTGCGGGAGGGGCAGCGAGACTTGCGGGCTTGCCCGCTAGTCGCAGCGGGGTGGGCAATCCGCACCGTTGCTGGCCCACCCGCGTTCAGAGTCACGTGCCTCTGAACGCCCCTCCCGCCAACGGGAGGACGGAGTAAGCGAATGAAACTCAAGGACGTCTACCCGCTCTATCTCAACAACAAGGCGGCGCAGCCCAACACCGACCTCATCGTGACCGACAAGTTCACCGGCGAGGTCGCGTTCCGCACCGCGCTCGCGACGCCCGACGTGATCGACGAAGCGATCGCGGGCGCGGTGCGCGCGGCCGAGCCGATGGCGCGGCTGGCGAGTTTCGAGAAGCGCGACGTTCTCACGCATTGCGTCGCGCGCTTCCAGGAGCGGTTCGACGAACTCGCCTATGCGCTGTGCGTCGAGGCGGGCAAGCCGATTGCGGATTCGGAGGGCGAGGTCACGCGCCTGATCGACACATTCCGCATCGCCGCCGAAGAAGCGGTGCGCAACTATGGCGAGGTCCAGCCGCTCGACATTTCGGCGCGCGCCAAGGGCTATATGGGGATGTGGAAGCGCGTACCGATCGGGCCGTGCAGCTTCATCTCGCCGTTCAACTTCCCATTGAACCTCGCCGCGCACAAGATCGCGCCGGCGATCGCGATGGGCTGCCCCTTTGTGATGAAGCCTGCGTCCATGACGCCATTGGGCGCGATCATCATGGGCGAGGTGCTCGCCGAATGCGACATATTGCCCGAGGGTGCGTTCAGCATCCTCCCCGCGACGCGCGACGGCGCCGACCTGTTCACCACCGACGAGCGGCTGAAATTGCTGAGCTTCACCGGCTCGCCGGGGGTCGGCTGGGATTTGAAGGCCAAGGCGGGCAAGAAGAAGGTCGTGCTCGAACTCGGCGGCAATGCGGCGGTGATCGTCGACAAGGACGCCGACCTCGACCATGCGCTCGCACGCATCATCTTCGGCGCTTTCTATCAGTCGGGCCAGTCGTGCATCGGCGTCCAACGCATCATCATCCATGCCGAAATCTATGACAAGTTCCGCGACATGCTCGTCGCAAAGACCAAGAAGCTGGTCGCGGGGGACCCCAAGGAGCGCGATACGTTCATCGGCCCGATGATTTCCGAAAAGGAAGCCGCGCGATTGGGCGACTGGATCCAGGCCGCGGTCGCGGGCGGCGCGAAACTGCTCGTCGGCGGCAAGCGCGAGGGCGCGATGCTGCAGGCGACCTTGCTCGAAAATGTCGACCGCGGCGCCGATGCCTATCGCGAGGAAGCCTTCGGCCCGCTCGCCATATTGTCGAGCTTCACCGACTGGGACGCCGCGCTCGCCGAGATCAACGACAGCAAGTTCGGACTGCAGGCCGGCCTGTTCACCCGCGACTTGCACAAGGTGCTGGAGGCGTGGGATCATCTCGACGTCGGCGGCATCGTCGTCAACGATGTTTCCTCCTACCGCGTCGACAATATGCCCTATGGCGGGGTCAAGGACAGCGGACTGGGCCGCGAGGGGATCCGCTTTGCGATGGAAGATATGAGCGAAATCAGGAATTTGGTGATCCGGCGAACCTGATTGGATCATGGTTAACCGCGTATGTGTCAAATAGGCAACGTCACCAAAGCGCCTTCAAACTTTCTTCAAACTGTCGCCAGTTTGAATCGCGCGCTGTAACAAAACTCCTGTCTAGGCCGTGGGCAGCCAAAAGCTGTTTACGGAGCACGACATGGCCTCGATTTCGACCTTGCCGATCCCCGCCCGGTTTCCCGATCCCTTCACCACCGATCCCCATATTCCCGAGCGCGTGATCGGCGAACGCCGCAGCTATCGCACCATATGGGTCAGCGACATCCATCTCGGTACACGCGGCTGCAACGCGCCGCTGCTGATCGACTTCTTCGACCATGTCGACTGCGAGACGCTCTATCTCGTCGGCGATATCATCGACGGCTGGCGTCTCAAGAAGCGTCACTTCTGGCCGCCCGAACATAATGACGTCGTGTGGCGCGTGCTCAAGCGCGCGAAGCGCGGCACGCGCGTCGTCTATGTCCCCGGCAACCACGACGAAATGTGCAAGCCCTTCGACGGCTTCGATTTCGGCGGGGTCGAGATCCGCCGCGAGGCGATCCACGAGACCGCCGACGGACGCAAATTGCTGGTCGTCCATGGCGACGAATTCGACGCGGTGATGCTCGCGCACCGCTGGCTCGCCTTCGTCGGCGATGCCGCCTACACCGCGCTGATGAAATGCAATGTGGTCGTGAACCGCATCCGCAGCGCGTTCGGCCTGCCCTATTGGTCCTTGTCGATGGTCGCCAAGCACAAGGTCAAGAACGCGGTCCAGTTCATCGGTCGCTACGAGGAGGTCGTCGCACATGCGGCGCGCTCGCGCGGGGTCGATGGCGTCGTGTGCGGCCACATCCACAGCGCCGAGATGCGCGAGATCGAGGGCACCGAATATTATAACGACGGCGACTGGGTCGAGGGCTGCACCGCGCTGGTCGAACATCATGACGGCCGCATGGAAATCCTGCACTGGGCCGAGGAGGTCGCGGCGCGGAGCGCCCCGACGAAGCTCGCGCTGCCCGCCGCCGCATGAGAATCCTGATCGTCACCGACGCGTGGGAGCCGCAGGTCAACGGCGTCGTCCGCACGCTGCAGGCGACGATCGGAGAATTGCGCGCCGCGGGGCATGAGGTGGGTGTCATCTCGCCCGACCTCTTTCGCTCGATCCCCTGCCCCTCCTACGCCGAAATTCGCCTTGCCTTCGCCGGGCGGCGCGCGGTGGGGCGCCGCATTCGCGCCTTTGCTCCGCAGGCGATCCATATTTCGACCGAAGGGCCGCTCGGGCTCGCTGCGCGGCGCTGGTGCCTGCAGAACGACTTTCCCTTCACCACCGCCTATCACACGCGTTTTCCCGAATATGTCGCGGCCCGCCTGCCCGTCTCGCCCGCCTTCGTCTGGCGCTTCATCCGCTGGTTCCATCGCCCCGCGCAACACATCATGGTCGCGACGCGCAGTCTTGCGCGCGAACTTGCCGGGCAGGGTCTCGCGCAGACGATGATGTGGGAACGCGGTGTCGATCATGCGCTGTTCCGCCCCGGCCGCGCGCCGCATCCAGCCTATGCCGGGTTGGCGCGGCCGATCCAGCTCTATGTCGGCCGCGTCGCGGTGGAAAAGAATATCGGCGCTTTCCTCGACTGCGAGCGGCCCGGCACCAAGGTCGTCGTCGGCGAAGGTCCCGCGCTCGCCGAACTGAAGGCGCGGCACCCGGATGCGCTGTTCCTGGGCAAGCTGGGCGGTGAAGCGCTCGCGGCAGCCTATGCCGGCGCCGACGTCTTCGTCTTTCCCAGCCGCACCGACACCTTCGGGCTGGTGGTCATCGAGGCGCTAAGCTGCGCCACGCCCGTCGCCGCCTATCCCGTGCCCGGCCCCGGCGACATCATACGCGAAGGGGCCGGCGCGCTCGACGAGGATCTGGGCCGCGCGATCGACGCCGCGCTGCTATGCGACCGGGGCGACGCGGCCGCGCTGGGCGCACGCTATAGCTGGCCCAATTGCACCGCGCAGTTCGTGAAGGCACTGACGTTCCTGCCAGCGGAGCCCGCGGTCGACGCCGCAGCCGCAGTGCCGCGGCTGGCTTAGGTCGCGGACGGCCGGTTTCGGCCGAGAAGCGGACCTGTCCTTCATCGTCACCCCGGACTTGATCCGGGGTCCGGCTTGAACCGAGAAGCTAGAAAAGCGGGACCCCGGGTCAAGACGGAGTAGATTGAGCTGACATCCGCTCTCTACCCCAAGCCGACATCCTCGCCTGCTCCCAAAGCCTAAAACGCTTTGCGCCACTCCAGCTCGACATAGCGGCCGAGCGGATCGGTATAGCCCGGCTGATAGTTCAGCGGCACCACCCCGCTCGCGTCGGTCACCTTGCGCTGCGCGTCGAACAGATTGTTGACCGACAGACGGAGCCGCGATCCCTTCAGGAAAGGCAGATCGTCGGTCAGCTTCGGCATCTGGTTGAAATCGGCGAAGAAACGCAGATTGAAGGTCGCGAGATCGTGGAATTTCAGATCGCCGTTGGCGCCGCCGACGATCCTGCTGCCACTGTCATATTTCGCGCTGACCCGGGTGCCGAAACCCTTGTAGAACAGGCCCCCGTCGAGTTCGACGAGATGGCGGTTGGTGCCGCCGCCGTTGCCCGTCGCCGATCCGTTCAACAGGTCGAGTTCGGGGACGCCGGGGCCGATCAGTATTTTATCGGTCAGCTTGATCGTGTGGTAGAGCGACACCTGCCAGCGTCCGCCCTGTTGCTGCCGTCCACCGAACATGCCGCCGCGCCCGCCGCCGCGGCCACGAAAACCACCACCGCCGCCGCGGCGGCGCTCGCCGGCTTCCGCGGGGGGACGCTGTCCTTCGGCGGGAGGCGATGCTGCCTCGCCGCCCTCGCGCGGCGGCGGCGCGTCCGCGTTGCCCGGGGGAGGACCACCGGCGCCCGAACGCCCGCCGCCGGAACGTTCGCGGCGGCCGCCCGCGCCCGCCTCGCTCTGGCCGAAGCTCTTTCCGAAATTGAAGCCCCAGCGGATCTGGGAATTGGTCGCGCGCTCGAAATTGACCGGACGCTGGTCGATCGCGAGCAGGGTCCCGTCGTCATCGCGGATCACACGGTCGGGAAAGGCCGCCTCGATCTCCGGGGTCAGCAGCGGAAAATTGTTCGCCGTGTCGTTGCTCTGGTTGCGGTTGTAGTTGATCGAAAAGCGCAGCCCTTCGACCATCGGCACCTCCCAGTTGAGCCCCACCTTGAGGTCGCGCCGCTGTTCGGCGAGCAGGAAGGGGTTACCGCCGGTGATCGTATTGATCAGCACCGTCTGACCGGTCTGGAAATCATAATAGGTGACGCCCTCGGTCTCGAGCGGCGCCGCGCCGAGCTGGGTCATGCTGGGCGCCGCTTCGTCGCTGGAAAAGCTCGCGAGCAGCGACAGATTGTCGGTGACGCCCCAGTTCAGCGTGGCACCCCAGCTCGTCAGTGCCGAAAAGTCGCTCGGCCGCTCGGCCTGGGCGTTGAGGGTCAGCGACAGGCGGCCGATATTGCCGATATCATATTCGGGGTCGAGCAGCGGGACGGTGAGCGAGCCGAAGACGCTCGGCGTGTCGCGCGCGAGCTCGGTCGTGACGATGTCGACGCCGCGTTCGGTCCGGCTGTCGAAGCGCTGCCCGCTGTAGCCGCCGGTGATCGAAGCGCGGATCGGGCCTGCCCAGCCTTCGGTGACGCTGCCCGAAATATTGGCGTTGGTGCCGAAACTTTGCTGGCTGCTGTCGAACCGGTCGCGCGCACCGCTTTCCTGTTCGGTGAAAGTGCGTTGATCGGCGTCGGCATAATTGCCCGTGACCGACCAGCGCCAGTCGCCGAGCATGCCGTTGACGCTCGCCGAGCTGGTCCAGTTCTGCGAGCGGCTGTCGCGGCGGCGGGGATCATCGGGGTTGCCATTGCGCGGGCCGAGCAGCGACAGGCTGTCGGTCTGGTCGAAACGCAGGCTGATCGACGCCTCGGTCACCTTGTCGATATTTCGTACCAGCGTGCCGTCGATGACATATTCGTCGCTCGCGGGGGCGAGGCTGCGCGCGGGCGCGCCGGTGGCAAGGACGGGATCGTCGTAAATGAGGTCGCGCTCGCTTTCGAGCAGCATCGTCTGATGCTCCCAGCTGGCGTTGAGGTTGAGCCGGCCGTTGTCGCCGATCGCCATGAAAGCGGGTTCGAGTTCGTTCTTGAACTGCCCACCCTGCGTCGGGATGCCCGCCTCCGCCTCGACCGAAATCTGCCGGAAATCGGGCTTGAGTACGAAATTGACGACGCGTTCGGTCGCGGCATAGCCATATTCGAGTGCGACCTCTTCGGGGAAAATCTCGACCTTGGCGATCGCTTCGGGCGGAATGTTGCGCACCGCGCCGAAGCCCGAAATGCGCCGCCCGTTGACGAGAATGACCGGCCGTCCGCCACGCCCGCGGCCCGAGCGCGTCTGCGGTTCGAGCGCATCGAGCAGTTCCTCGATCGACGAGGCGCCATAGCTGGCGATCGCCGCCTCATCGAGTTCGGCCTCGGCCCTGATATCGGTGGCGAGTTGGCCCGCGAGGCGCGGCGCCGTGACGATGATCTCGTCCTCACTATATTCCTCTTCCGCCGCTTCATTGTCGGCCGCCGCGGGAGGGGCTGCCTCGGCGGGCTGCTCGGCCACCGCCGAGGCGGCGGCGGGTCCGATCGGCGCCGCTGCCATCGCCGGCAGCGCGAACGAAGCCCCCGCCGCAAGGAGCGCGGCACGCGCGGAAATGGGCAGGCGGATATTATTCATGGGGGAGAGCCTTTGTTCTTTTCTGTCTTGGTTTTTTCTTGGCATGACGGGGCTTAACGCCTCCTGACACCGTAATTTGTCCGGCGTTCACTTATGTCGCGCAATTGTCGCAACAATGTGTCGGGGCCATGCCTGTTCGACGGGCGCCCCATATCGACCGCTGGACAGCATGGCCCCATGCCCTTATCGGCCAGCCATGCCGACTCCCGACTCTTCCGCCGCCCCTGAATCCATCCTGATCATCGACTTCGGGTCACAGGTGACCCAGTTGATCGCCCGCCGCGTCCGCGAGGCCGGCGTCTATAGCGAGATCGTCCCGTTCAGCGCCGCCGAAGCGGCGCTCGAACGGATGAAGCCCAAGGGCGTGATCCTCTCGGGCTCACCCGCCTCGGTCCCCGCGACCGGCAGCCCGCGCGCGCCGCAATCGGTGTTCGACAGCGGGCTTCCGATCCTCGGCATCTGCTACGGCCAGCAGGTGATGACCCAGCAGCTCGGCGGACAGGTCGAGCCCGGCGGCGCCGATGGCGAACGCGACGGCGAATTCGGCCGCGCCTTCCTGACCGTGACCGAACCCTGCGTGCTGTTCGACGGCCTGTGGGAAGTCGGCGAGCGGCATCAGGTGTGGATGAGCCACGGCGACCGCGTCACCGCTTTCGCCCCCGGTTTTCGTATCGTCGCGATCAGCGACGGCGCGCCCTTCGCGCTGATCGCCGACGACGAACGCCGCTATTACGGCACGCAGTTCCACCCCGAGGTCGTCCATACGCCCGACGGCGCCAAGCTGATCGCCAATTTCGTGCGCCATGTTTGCGGCTGCAGCGGCGACTGGACGATGGCCGAGTTCCGCGCCACCAAGATCGCCGAAATCCGCGCGCAGGTCGGCGACCAGCGCGTGCTCTGCGGCCTGTCGGGCGGGGTCGACAGCGCGGTCGCCGCGGTGCTGATCCACGAGGCGATCGGCGAGCAGCTCACCTGCGTCTTCGTCGACCACGGCCTCCTCCGCATGAACGAACGCGAGCAGGTCGAGCGCCTGTTCCGCGACCATTACAACATCCCGCTGGTGGTGGTGGACGCCGAGGAGCGTTTCATGGCGGGCCTAGCGGGGGTCACCGACCCCGAGAAGAAGCGCAAGTTCATCGGCGCCGAGTTCATCAACGTCTTCGAGGAGGAAGCGAAGAAGATCGGCGGCGCCGACTTCCTCGCGCAGGGCACGCTCTACCCCGACGTCATTGAATCGGTTTCCTTCACCGGCGGCCCGAGCGTGACGATCAAGAGCCACCACAATGTCGGCGGCCTGCCCGAGCGGATGAATATGAAGCTCGTCGAGCCCTTGCGCGAACTGTTCAAGGACGAGGTCCGGCTGCTCGGTAAGGAACTCGGCCTTCCCGACATCTTCGTCGGCCGCCACCCCTTCCCCGGCCCGGGCCTCGCGATCCGCATCCCCGGCGAAGTGTCGAAGGACCGCTGCGACATCCTCCGCAAGGCCGACGCCGTCTACCTCGAGGAAATCCGCAATGCGGGCCTCTACGATGCGATCTGGCAGGCCTTCGCGGTGCTGCTCCCCGTCAAGACCGTCGGCGTGATGGGCGACGGGCGCACCTACGACCATGTCTGCGCGCTGCGCGCGGTGACCTCGACCGACGGGATGACCGCCGACATCTATCCATTCGACGCGAGCTTCCTCAGCCGCTGCGCGACGCGGATCATCAACGAGGTGCAAGGCATCAACCGCGTGGTCTACGACTATACGTCGAAGCCGCCGGGAACGATCGAGTGGGAGTAAGCATACTGTGGCGCAGCTTAGGGTAGCTGAGCGAGGTTCAGCGTAGTTCCGGCAGCGAACTGTGAGCCCGCGGCTCCGGATCTTCTTCACTGCGTGATCGGATCTCCTCCATATTTGTTAGTCTGTGGGGGCGATCCAAGTTCCGCGCGAACGAGCTGTAAAGTTCCTTTTTTCAGCCAGCGTACTCCAGCGTAGAAAAGAACATTTGGCGCAGTTACCGCCGAAAAAAGCTCGAGAAAAACGGAGCTAGCTGATACCGAATTATCGGAATGCACAGCGTCCAGCTCGCATCGTGGTGTCGCACTTGATCGCCGATATCCGGCACGCACTTGGCGGTTGAAATAGGGCGCCGCTTTGCGCCCTCGCCGCTCGAACCCGGTAGGCACAAAGCAGTAAAGCGGCTGATATCGGGCGCGCCCGGCGGCCCGTGGCCGGTTGCGGACCGGTGGCTTTCGACGCCGTAATCGAGAAGCCGGACGCACCTTTCCACACGCGCGGCTCAGGTCCGCGCACCGGCGATCCGGCGAGTTCAGAGCCAAGGACAAGCAGCCCGCCGATCTCGACCGTCATAGCTGCGTCAGCAGAAGCGCGCTCGCCGCCAATATGCCGAGCATCACCGCGGCCCGCACCCCATATTCGCGCACCAGCCTTCGAGCCGGCGTGACCGGCGGCGGCCAGACGGCCTCTCCATCGTCGGCGTCTTGCGATTGTCCGATGTCCGTCATGCGAGCGGCGGGCGCGGCGCGAGGCGAGAGGCCGGGACCGCTGATGCCGCTGGCCAATGCGAGCTTTTCGAAATTTGCGGCCATCTTCTCGGACTTGAGTTGCCGTGCGACCGATACCAGGCGTTCGTCATGCGGCGCTGCCGGAAACGCCTCCACAAGATGCTCGACCTCCGCATCGAGTGCTTGGAGTTCGTCGATCGCCTCCAGCACCCGCGATCGGTCACCGCGCTCGAACGCCAGTTGCAATCGCATCAGGGATAGAAGGCCCAGACGGCAATATTGAAGTCCGAGCACTTGATCCGCGCTGCTCGACGGGGCGAACCGAGGCACGTCGCCTTCGCCCTGCTCAAGAGATCGAACACCCATAATTGCTCCAGCCGCTCAAGCCCCCGCTCGACACGGACTAGATCGAAGTGCTGGCGGGTGGAAACGCGATCAGACCCGTTGTGCCGCGTGTGCGGCGGGCGGTTGCGTTCGCAGCCTAGTCGTCGCGATTGGCGATGTTGGTGAAGGCGGCCCAAGCCGCAGGATGCGCCCAACCGGCTTTCCAGCCCGCGACCGCCGAGCCGTCGGCGCGCTTGCCGCTGCGCACGGCTTTCATCCCCATCTGCAGCGCCTCGGCGCGCGACGTGTCGGGGGTCGCGCGGCGCGCCGTCAGCGTCTCGACCGTGAGCACGGCGGTCGCCTGATCCGATACGCGCCAGTGGCTCGCGAGCAGCGCGTCGGCGCCGGCATAGAGGAACCCTCGCGCGAGTGCCGACAGGCTGTCGCCGCCGCCCGAATTTTCGGCGGACGCGGTGTTGCACGCCGACAGGATCACCCAGTCGGCCGACAGCGTCAGCCGCGCCGCCTCGGTCGCCGTGAGCAGGCCGTCGTCGGTATCGCTGGCGACGCTCGGCGGGGTGAGCACCAGCCCCGGCTCGCCAAACCCGAGTTCGGGATCGGGGAGCAGGCCGTGGGTCGCGATCGCGACGATATCGCTCGTCGGCAGCGCCGGATCGCCGCGCAGCGCGGCTTCGGTGGCATCGCGGTCGAGCGTCAGGCTGGCGGGCGAGGCGTCGAACAGATCGGCCATCGCCGCGAGTTCGACCTTCGTCCCGGGCAGCGGAGCGAGCTTGCGGAGCGCGTCGGGGTCGGCGAGCGGCGAGCCCGCGGCCGACACCCCGTCGAAGACGCCGATCCCCGCCGCGGCGCGCGAACCCGTGTCGCCGCCAAGCAGTACGGGCGCGCCATAGCCGCGGAAATTCTTGCCGCGTCCGGTCCGTGCTTCGACGGGCAGCATCAGCGCCGCGACCGATGGCAGGCTGGTGAAGGCGTAGCGGTCGGCGAGCCATCCCGCGCGGGCCAGCGTGTCGGGATCGGCAAGATCGCCGCCCTCGGGCAAGGGGGTCGACGACAGCATCGCGAGCGGCAGGTCGCCGAGCTTGCCCGAGCTCGCCACATAAAGGCGCCGCGTGTCCTTGAGCAGCGGCTCGACCGGCGCGATCAACTCCTTGTAGAGTGCGTGCGCGGTGTCGAGGTCGAAGCGGCGATGCCCCTCAAGCTCGCGCGTCGTCATCGGCAGCGCGTCGATTTCGGCCTTGCGCGCCGCCGAACAGGTCGCGAAGTCGACGTCGCAGCGCAGGTCGGAAATCTGTTTCAGGATGACGTCGATGTCCTTTGCCGGCCGGCTCCAGCCGACGGCATCCGGGGTGACGACGAAGAGGTGGAAGGTATTCGCGGCCTCGGTCATCATTAGCAACGCTTCGCCGGGCCGCAGCGCCTTTTGCGCTTCGGCGAGCCCGATCGCGCGCGGCGACACGAGCTGGCGGTAGGAGGGATATTTCTTGTCGATCAGCGCGCCGATGTCGGCGAGCTCGGCCTGTACGCCGTCGAGTTCGCCGCGCAGCCGTGCGGCCTCGACGGGCTTGCGATCGCCGAGCGCGCGGAGCAGATTCTTGTCGATGATGTTCGCGCGCGCGGCCAGATCCTGCTCGCGGCGTACCGCTTCGGCCATTTGCGGCGTCTTCGCGGCGGCGCGAGCGGCGGATTGCAGGACCGCACGCCCCGAAGCCGAGCTGTTCGCATCCTGCGCCGCCTGAAAGGCCAGATCCTGAAGCCGCGATTGTTCGGCCGCGCCGGGCGTATCGCTCATCAGTCCGAACGCCGCATTCATATAGGTGGTGAAGGCGCTGCGATTGGGATCGACCTGTTGCCGGTCGAGCGCCGACAGGGCGACGGCATCGCCGCCCGCCGCGGTCCGGTCGTTGAGGCGCCGTACGACCGCGACGGCCTTTGCCGCCGCCGCCTCGGCTTCGGCCGCCTTGCCCTGCCTGAGCAGGCTCGCTGCGAGACCGCTGTAGGCGTGCGCGGTCTCGATGTGCGATTCGCCGAGGCTGCGCTGGCGGATGGCCAGCGCCTGGCGATAATAGGGTTCGGCCGCCTCGTCACCGGCGCGATCGAGGCCGCCCCGGCGAACCAGCGCCGCGGCGACGCTGGCATAGGCATCAGCGGTGAGCGGATGATCCTCGCCGAGCAGGCGGCGGCGGATGTCGAGCGCCTTGATCGCCATCTCGGCGCCCTCGGCGTGCCGGCCGAGCAGACTGAGCGTCGTGCCGAGGCTGGCAAAGGCATGCGCGGTCTCGGGATTGTCGTCGCCGAACTTAGCCCGGAAAATGCCGAGCGCCTCGCGCATCAGCGGTTCGGCGGCTTGGGGCCCCAAATTATAGGCCAGGTTGATCAGCTGCGTCGCATAGGAGGGATGGTCCGCCCCCGCGACGCTCTTCTGGATTTCGATGCCGCGCCGGTACATCGGCTCGGCTTCGTCGAAGCGGCCCTGCTGAACCAGATTATGCGCGACATTGCCGTACATGATGGCGGTGCGCTGGCTGCTTTCGCCGAACGCCTGCCGCGTGATGTCGAGCGCCTTTCGCATCAGCGGCTCGATCGTCGACGGCGGAGATCCGCGACTTTCCATGATCATCGCGACATTGCTGTATGCCTCGCCGGTCAGCGGATGCGTGTCGCCGAGCGTCTTGACCCGGATCGCGAGCGCCTTGCGATAGGTGGTGTCGGCTTCCTCATACCGCCCCTGCAACCGCAGACTATTGGCGACCGCGGTATAGCCGAGCGCCGCTTCGGTGCTTTCGTCGCCCTTGGTCGAGCGCCACAGGTCGAGCGCCTTGTTCGCCGACGCGGCGGCTTCGTCATAGCGTCCGATTTCGGAGAAATTCACCGAATTGTTATAGTGGCTGAGCGCGATATCGGCAGGATCGCTGTCGGGTAACGCCTCTTCGATCGCCAGCACCTTGGCAAAGACCGGGGCCGCCTCGTCGAAGCGCCCGAGGGTGCTGAGGACGGTCGCGAGATTGCCGTAATTCGCCGCGGTTTCGCGGTGATTTTCACCATGGACCGCGATGCTCGCCTCGACCGCGTCGCGATACAGCGGTTCGGCGCTCCTCATGTCCCCGCTTTCGGCGATCGCGCGCGCCAGATTGCTCGTCGCGATGATCGACTTGGGGTGGTGCGTGCCGTTGCTCGCGAGGCGCGCCGCGAGGATCGCGCGGCGCAGCGGGATCGCCTCGGCGGGCCGGCCCTGCGCCATATAGTTGGCCGAGAGGCGGCCATAGGCGAGCAAGGTGTCGTCGTCGCGTTCGCCGAGCGCCGTCCGGTTGATGGCGAGCAGCTGTTTCAGGAAGGGTTCCGCCTCCTTCAGCCGCCCCTCATCCTCGAGGACGCCCGCGAGCAGCCGATATCCCATGCTGGTGATCAGATTGTCCGCGCCGTAGCGCTTGGTCGCTTCGCCGGTCCAGCGCCGGTAGATCGCCTCGGCGTCGCGCCGTTTCCCCGCGCGTTCGAGATCCATGCCGCGATTGAGGAGGTCGAGCAGCTTCTGCTCGTCGTCGTTGAGCTTGGCGGGCGGCGGCGCGTCCTGCGCAAAGGCCGCGGGTGCGGCGATCCACAGCGGCGCCGCGCAGGCGAGAGCGAAGAAGCGGATTCGGCGGCTAGCCATGGCGCATTATTTCCCTGTTCAGACCCAACATACAGAATATCTTGGGTTATTGTCATCCCGTTCCGGTAGGACAGGTCGCGCGGGCGCGTTGTGATCCCGGTCACGGCGCCGGGCTCGTGGGCAGGCCATCAGCGTTGCCGATCGTCGGCTGCGGGCCTGCCCCGCAGCGGAACCAATTCGGGTGCCGGGCTGTTCCAGTTCCCAAGCGCCGACGTCGATCGGCGGTCAAAGGGGAATGGCTTGCTTCGCGTCGTCCACTGCCTTTGCTGGCTGGCCTGCATCGCGATGCCGGCGCAGGCCGGCGCGCTCCGGGCACAGACCGCACCGACGGCGCCGGCGGGTGACGCCGCGATCCAATCCCTGATCCAATCCCGCGAATATCCCGAGGCCGAAACAATCCTGCGCGGTCGTCTGAAAGCGCATGAAGCGGCGGGGACGATGGGCTCGGCCGCGGCCGCAAGCGATGCCGAAACGCTGGCGTTCGTGCTGAGCATGACCAAGCGCGCCGAAGAGGCCGAACCGCTGATCCGCGCGGCGGTGCGAACGCGCGAGCGGCTCGGCGACGACAGGGCGACAGGGCGAAGTCTCAACCGCCTGGCGTC
This sequence comes from Sphingopyxis sp., assembly GCF_035686825.1. GTDB lineage: Bacteria > Pseudomonadota > Alphaproteobacteria > Sphingomonadales > Sphingomonadaceae > Sphingopyxis. The sequence continues at coordinate 175,753 of NZ_DASRYZ010000003.1, forward strand.
CATCCTCCTCGAGCGTCGGCGCCATACCGAAGCCGAAGAGGCGGCGCGCCGTGCCATCGAACTGCTCGCCGCGCCGGGCCCCGCCGACGACCGTCTGGTCGCCGCCTGGGGTAATCTGGGACGCGCCCTCGAAGCCCGCGACCGGCTGCCGGAAGCGATCGACGCCTATGACAAGGGAATGGAGTCCGGCCGCGCGATGCCCGGCAAAGCCGATGCGGTCGTCCCGGCCCTGCAATCGCTGCGCACCGATGCCGAAGCGGCACTGTCGGCCTATCGCGAGCGCACGACAGCGCAGCGCCGCAAGATTGCGACGGTCGCCGCAACGACGGCGCGCGACAGCGCGGAAACCGCCCGCGAACTCTATCTCCTCTCGCTCTATCTGGCGCGGCAGGGCGAAATCGTCGAAGCCGCGACGACCGCCGAAGAGGCTTATGACATCCAGGCGCGGACGCTCGGGCGCGAGCATGCCGATACGCGAGCGTCGCTTTACCAGCTTGCGACGATGCTCCGCCGCGCAGCCGAAGCGCGCCCGGCGACAGATGCCGCCCCCTCGGAACAGGCTGGCCAGGCGCTGCCCGCCGAGAGCGATGTGGATATCCGCCTGCTCATCGACCGCGGCATGTTCGTGCGGGCGGAGGGCGCTGTGCGCGCGCGTATGGCGCGGCGCGCGGCGGGCGCGCGCTCGGCCGCGGCGGCGACCGACAAGGAACTTCTTGCCAACATTCTTTACCTCACGGGGCGCGCCGACGCCGCCGAAACGCTGATGCGCGACGCCGTCGTCCTCCGCGAACGGCTCGGCGACGCCAAGGCCCATTCGGCGGCGCTGCGGCGCCTCGCGCTCGTGCTTTCGGCGCGCGGCCAATATGCCGCTGCCGAAACCGATGCCCGCCGCGCGATCGAACTGGTCGAGCCGCTGGACGGCGAAAAACGCTCGCTGTCGGCGGCGTGGGGCACGCTTGGCGAAGTCCTCGCCGGGCAGCGGCGGCGCCCCGAAGCCTCGGCGGCGCTGCAGAAGGCGATCGATTACGGCAAGGCGGCGCTGGGCGACGAGGATAGCTTCGTCGCCGAAGAATATAACGGCTTTGCGCTGAACCTTGAGGAGATGGGCGACGTCGCGGGCGCCGAGGCGATCTATCGCCGCAACCTCGACCTTCTCGTCCGCACCAAGGGGCGCGGCAGCCTCGAAACCGCGCGCACGCTCGCGCTGTTGTCGAACAACCTCGACCGGCAGGACAAGCCGCTCGAAGCCGAAGTGCGGCTGCGTCAGGCGATCGCGATCCGTGAACGCCACCTCGGGCCGGGCAATCCCGATACACTCCGTTCGCTCGGCAATCTCGTCGGCCTGCTCAGCAAGAGCGGAAAATATGACGAGGCGAGCGCCCTGCAGGCCCGCGTTATCGCGCTGCGCTCGGCACTCCCCGAACGTAATCGCGAGGAAAGCATCGCCGACCTCGGGCGGATGGGTAATATCAAGTCCAAGCAAGGCGAGGTCGACGCCGCAATCGATTATCAGCGCCGCGCGCTGGCATTCGCGACCGATACGCTCGATCCCGGCCATCCCTATGTCGCGATCGCGTCTATGGCGCTTGCGCGCTCGCTCGCGCGGAAGGCGCCCGAATCGGAAGAATATGTCGCGCTGATGCGCGGCGCGGTTGCGCGCGCACGCGACGAGCGGACGCGCGTCCTGTCGGCGGTCGATGTGTCGGGAGCCACCGCGGGCGAGCGCGCAGTCGCCGCGGCGATCAGCGACGACGACTGGTCCGACCGCCGCGGTGCAGGAGTCTTCGCGCTCGCCCTCACCCTCAATGCCAACCATGCGACCGTCGTCCGCAGCAAGGAAGACGCACTTCGCGCCGAATCCTTCCGCATCGCGCAGGATTCGGCATCGAGCGCCGCCACGCGCGCGCTCGCCGGGATCGTCGCGCGCGAGGCGCTCGGCGACACGTCGCTCGCGCGGTTGGTGCGGCGCCAGCAGGACCTGGCCTTGGAAATCCGCGATCTCAACCGCAGCCTCGGCACCGCGATGATCGGTGCACCCGCCGCCGCCGCGGACACGAAGGAGCGGATCGCTGCGCTCGGCCGCGAGCTTGCCGCGGTCGAAGCGCGGCTCCGCCGCGCCTATCCCGACTATGCGCGCCTCGCGGTCCCGCAGTCGCTGAGCGAGGCCGACGTGCGCCGCCGCCTGCGCCCGGGCGAAGCGTTGCTCCTCGTCACCGAGGGCGAGCTTTATGATTTCAGCTTCGTCGTCACGCCCGAGGGAGCAAGCTGGCATGCGGTGCCGCGGCTGCAAGCCTTTCTGCGCGGCACGATCGAAGCGTTCCGCTGCGAGGTCGATCCGCAGACCTGCTCGGGTATCTGGACGGCATCGCCACTGTTCGAGCGCCGCTACGCATGGGATCTCTATCGCTTCCTCGTCCAGCCGCACGAGGCGCTGCTCAAGGATGTGAAGACGCTTTACGTGACGACGGCGGGGCCGCTCGCCGACCTTCCCTTCGCGGCCTTCATCACGGCCGAACCGCAAGGCGAAGACACCGACACCGCGCTCGCAGCGACCCCATGGCTCGGCGACCGTTTCGCCATCGTCAACCTTCCGTCGGTCGAATCGCTGCGAACCGGCCGGCCGCGGACCGCGAAGCGCGGCGCGCTTCCGCTCATCGGCTATGGCGCCCCGGCGCTGGCCAAAGCCGGGGACAAGCGTGCCGTGACCGCCGGACTGTCCCCGCAGGCGGGCCCAGCCGGTCCCGCGCTCGCCGATCCCGCACGGGTGCGGGCGCTCCCGTCGTTGCCGGGGACCGAAGTCGAACTGAACGCGATGGCAAACGCGCTCGGGGCCGACGCGGCAGCGATCCATCTCGGCGTGGAGGCGACCGAAGCGGCCGTTCGAACGAACGACCGTTTGCGCGACGCCCGCATCGTCGCTTTCGCCACGCATGGCGTCCTGCCCGGCGAAATCGAAGGCTTTGCCGAGCCGGGGCTGATCTTCACTCCGCCGGGCCGCGCGACGCCGGCCGACGACGGCATATTGACCGCTGCTGAAGCCGCTGGGCTCGACCTCTCGGCCGAGTGGGTCATCCTGTCGGCGTGCAACACCGGCACGACCGAGGGGCCGGGCGGCGGCGACGCGTTGTCGGGGCTCGCGCGCTCCTTCCTCTATGCCGGCGCCGACGCGCTCCTCGCCAGCCGCTGGCGGGTCGGCGACAAGGTCACCGCCGCACTCACCGTCGAAACGCTCCTCAACGCTCGGCGGGATCCGGCCATGGGCAAAGCGGCCGCCCTCCAATCCGCGATGCGCGCAGTTCGCACCGGCAAGCGCGACAACGGATCGGCCGTCGAAGGCTGGACCAGCGACTGGGCGCATCCCGCCGCTTGGGCCCCCTTCACGCTGATCGCAACCGGCAATTGAGAGCGTCCGCCCGTGGTCGCTCGCAGACCGGGAACCAAGATGAGCCAAGCAGGGCGTGCGAACGTTCGATGCGACCGGGAAAACCGGGCGATCATGCCGTCCTTGAACCGGCTGCATGGTCAAAAAAGCTCGCCTATGCAGACACTTCAAGCACCGGATGAAATTGCGCCCCGGCGAATTTTCCTCCGTTCAGTCAAGTCAGAAGCCCCCGGCGACCCATCGCAATAACCTCTCCGATGATCAGGATAACGCTGGCTTAACCATGGTGCCGTGCAGCATGTCGGATTGGTCGAGGTTAACCTCGACGCAACAACGAGGGGTCGTTCGTCATGCCAAGCCTGTATATTTCGCCCGCCGGATCCGGCGACAAAAGTGGTAGCGATATCAACAACGCAGCGTCGATCGGCTCGCTCAACACGCTGATCGGACGAGCGGGGCCGGGGGGCGAGGTGCTGCTGCTGGCCGACCAGGGCGACTATAATGTCACCGGCATCCTCGGCATCACCCGCGGCGGGGCGGAGGGCGAACCGGTCGTGGTGCGCGGTATCGATTCCGGGGGGAATGCCATGACCGCGCATTTCACCGGCTCGCGCCCGGCCGACTGGCAGGCGGGCGATGCCGCCGGCAACGAGTTGTTCAAGCTCGGCGCCGGAGCGGACAATCTGGAATTCCGCGACCTCAAGATCGACAATGTCGGCACGGCCTTCCGCGTCACCGCCGATCTCGGCAATCTCCATATCGAGAATGTCGATGCGAACAATGTCCGCCGCTTCTTCGAGGATTATGCGAGCGCGCCCAATGATACGGCGACAATCTCCGGGCTGACGATCCGCGACGTCGACGTCCAGGGCTTCTCGAGGGTCGCGATTCGCCTCCAGTATGACACGAACAACGTCGTGATCGACAATGTGACGGCGGATATGGCCGGGCAAACGGGCGACGACCTGCCCGCCGGCGTCCACCTCGACGACACCGTCCACAATGTCACGCTCAGCCGGGTGGTGATGGAGAACATCCAGAGCACCGCTGGCGCCTATTTCAACGGCGATGGCTTCGCGACCGAGCGCGGCGTCTATGATGTGCGCTTCATCGACACGGTCGCGCGCGGCAACAGCGACGGCGGCTACGACCTCAAGTCGGATGGCACCGTGGTCGTCCGCGCGCTCAGCGAGGAAAATGGCCGCAACTTCCGGCTCTGGGGCGAGGCGACGCTGATCGACCCGGTCGGCCTGAACCCGGTGCTGCGCGGCGGCATCTCCGAGCAGAACCAGCTCTGGCTCGACGACCAGGCCCAGGTCACCGTGATCGGCGGGCGCTTCGACGATGCCGGATCGCTGACCAAGGTGATCTCCTCGCAAGGGCGGCTTAATTTGCGGGGCGTCGAGATCACCCGGTCCGAACTCTCAACGCTCCTCACCCGCGATTCGCTCCCGGGCCTCAGCGGTGCCGAGACGATCCGCGAAACGCTGACGGTCGATCAGGGCGACGCCTCGCCGGGCGCGAGCGGCTATATCGCGCTGCTTCCCCTGCCCGACACCGCTACCGCGGATGCGCTGCAGGGCACCGAAGGCGACGACATTTTCCTTGTCGACGACACCGGTGACCGGATCACCGAGGCGGCTGACGCCGGGTTCGATCGGGTCGAGACGACGCTGGGCAACTACACGCTCGGCGGCAATCTCGAGCAGTTGATCCGCCGCGGCGCCGCCGATTTTGCGGGCAATGGCAATGCGCTCGCCAACGCCATGATCGGCGGCGCAGGCCGCGACACGCTGGGCGGGCTCGACGGCAATGACGACATCGCCGGCAATTCGGGAGACGATTGGCTCGAGGGCAGCAATGGCGAGGACCTGCTCTGGGGCCAATCGGGCGCCGACATGCTGCTCGGCGGTTGGCAATCGGACACGCTCGCCGGCGGCACGGGCGCCGACCGGCTGATCGGCGACCAGGAATGGCTGAGCAGCCGGGGCGCCAACGACCGGCTCGATGGCGGCGACGACGCCGATCTGCTGATCGGCGATGCGACCAACATCTATGGCAGCGGCAAGGGAGGCAATGACCGGCTGACCGGCGGCGCAGGCAATGACATCCTGATCGGCGACGGTGACGCGATGACCGACAGCGCCCGGGGCGGGGCCGACACGCTGGAGGGCGGCGAGGGCAACGACTGGCTCTATGGCGACGGCCGCGAGTCGACCCCCACGGTGGCCGGCGGAGACGACAAGCTCTATGGCGGCGACGGCCCCGATCACCTGATCGGCGGCGGCGGCAACGACCTGCTTGCGGGGGGCGCGGGGGCCGACTGGTTCGTGTTCGCGCCCGGCTCGGGTGCCGACGAGATCAGCGACTTCGCCCCGGGGGCGGACCATATCGACCTCAGCGCCTTCGACATCGCCTATGAGCAACTCGGTTTCACGGCGAGCGCCGAGGGAGTCCGCATCGCCATCGGCGCCGACAGCATATTCGTCCGCGGCGCGCAGAGCTTTTCGCCCTCAGATTTCGTCTTCGGCTGACGCCCAGCTCAGCCGAACACAAAGTCCGCCTGATCGAGCGCGGTCACTCCGCGCACGAAGATCGTATCGGTGCCGCCCAGCTGGATCGTCACCCCCTCGCTGCTCGTGGTGAAGCGCAGCGCCTCATAGGCGATGTCGAAGGCGCTGAGGTTGATCTGGTCGGCCTCGGCGCCGCCGCGGGTGAAATCGGTGATCTCGTCGGCGCCCGATCCGGCTGCGAAGACGAAGCGGTCACCTCCTCCGCCGCCGGTCAGCTTGTCCGCCCCGCCCCGCGCGCCAGCCGCCATATTCACCGCGTCGCCGTATAATATGTCGTTGCCGAGCCCGCCGACCAGCGTGTCGGCGCCGCCGACCCCGCTTGCCGTCATGCTCATCCCGTCGCCGACCAATATGTCGTCGCCATCGCCGCCGTCGAGCGTATCCCGCGCCGCCAGCGAAGAGATCCATTCGGTGTCGCCAACCAGAATGTCGTTGCCCGCGCCGCCATAGAGCCGGTCGGTCTGCTGCCCGCCGTACAGCGTGTCGCCGTCTTCCTCGCCGTAGAGCGCATCCTCGTTCTTGCCGCCATCGAGCCGGTCGACGCCCGCCCCTCCGCGCAGCGTGTCGTTGCCGGCGTCGCCCGAGAGTGCGTCGTCGCCTTCGCCGCCGGTCAGCACATTGGCTCCGGCGCTGCCAAGCAGCACATCCGCAAAGGCCGAACCCTCGGCATTTTCGATAGCGACCAGCCTGTCGCCCGTCGCATCGCCGCCGGTCGCGGTCTGGCTGCGCAGGTTGACCAGCACACCGCCGAGCGAGCCGGCATATTCGACGGTATCAGATCCCGCGCCGCCGTCGAGCAGATCGCCGCCCGCGCCGCCGCGCAGCACGTCCGCACCGTCGCCGCCGGACAGCCGATCCTCGCCGCCGCTGCCAACGACAAAATTGTCGAGCGCATTGCCGGTCATGGTCGCGCCGATCGTCCCGGTATAGACCAGCTCCTCGACATTCGCGCCGAGCGTGTAGCTGGTCGCAGCGGTGCGGATGCGATCGCGCCCCTCGCCCGCCGCTTCGACCACCTGGTCGCCGGCCTCGTAAACGACATAGAGGTCGTTGCCGGCGCCGCCGCGCAGCACGTCGTTGCCGCTGCCGCCATCGAGCTGGTCGTCGCCTGCTCCGCCGACCAGCACATCGTCGCCGCCGCGGCCGTACAGCGTGTCGCCCGCCAGCGGGTCGTCGCTGCCGGTGATGCTGTCGGCATAGTTGGAACCGATCACGATTTCGATGCCGGCCAAACGGTCACCTTCCGCCTCGCCGCCGTGATTGACGTTGGTGACCAGGTTCACGGTGATCGCGGCGGATTTGGTATAATCGACCTGGTCGCGCCCGGCCCCGCCGTCGAGCAGGTCCGCGCCCGCGCCGCCGACCAGCTTGTCGTCGCCGTCGAGACCGTAGAGCGCGTCGTTCAGCGCCTTGCCATAGAGGCTGTTATCGAGCGCGTTGCCGGTGCCGGAGAAGCCGCCGCTACCGATATAGCTCAGATCCTCGACCCCGTCGGCGAGCGTCAGCGAAGACAGGCTGGTGCGCACGATGTCGATCCCGCCGCCGACCGCCTCGGCCACCTGGTCGCCGGCGTTGTCGACCACAAAGGAATCATTGCCCTCGCCGCCGATCATCACGTCCGCGCCCGCGCCGCCGTCGAGCGTATCGTTGCCACCGCCGCCCTCGATCCGGTTCGCATTCGCATCGCCCGTCAACGTGTCGGCGAAGGCGCTGCCCACCAGCCCCTCGATTCCCGAAATGCTGTCACCCTGCGCGTCGCCGCCCGACAGGATATTGGTTGCGAGGTTGACCTTCACCCCCGCCGCGCTGCCCGAATAGACGAGGATGTCGAAACCGCCCGCACCGTCCAGCCGGTCGCCCGCCGCGCCGCCGACCAGTATCTGGTCCGCCCCGTCGCCGATGATCGTATCGGCGAAACCGGTGCCGATGAAATGCTCGACCCCGTCGAACCGGTCGCCTTCGGCATCGCCGCCGCTGCTCGCGCCGGTCTGGAGGTTGATCGAGACGGCGCCCGCATTGGCGCTATAGTCGACCGTATCGACACCGGCGCCGCCGATCAGCATATCGGCGCCCGCCCCGCCCTCGAGCCGATCGTCGCCGCCACGCCCTTCGAGCCGGTCCGCCCCCGCGCCGCCATACAGCGCTTCGGCGCCATCCACTCCGGTCAGCGAATCGTCGAACGCCGAACCCACCAGCGCCTCGATGCTCACCAGCCGGTCGCCCGCCGCATCGCCGGTGCCGCCCTGTACCGACAGGGCAAGGTCGACCTGCACCGCCGCGGCCGAACCCGAATAGTCGGCGGTGTCGACGCCGTCGCGCCCGTCGAGCATGTCCGCGCCCCGGCCGCCGACCAGCAGGTTGTCGCCGGCGTCGCCGTTCAGCGCGTCGTCGAACGCCGATCCGGTCAGGCCCTCGATCGCGGTCAGGCTGACCCCGCCCGAAGCCGTGCCCGCCGCAAGGTCCGCCGTCACCATGTTCGCGCTCGCCGAAAAGTCGGCCATGTCGAATCCCGCTCCGCCGTCGAGCCGGTCCGCCCCGCCATTGCCGACCAGCCGGTCGTCGCCAGCGCCGCCCGACAGGGCATTGACCGCGCCATCGCCGATCAGCACGTCGTCAAAAGCGCCGCCGACCAGATTCTCGATTCCTCCCAGCACATCGCCCTCGGCATCGCCGCCGCTGCCGGTGCCGCCCAGCACCGCGGTCACCGCGGCGCCGCTCGTCGAATAATCGGCGGTGTCGATCCCGGCGCCGCCGGTCAGCCGGTCCGCGCCTCCGCCGCCGGTCAATATATTGTCGAAACCGTCGCCGGTGAGCACGTCGGCGAAACCCGAACCGATCAGTTGCTCGATCCCATCGAGCCGGTCGCCCTCGGCATCGCCGCCGCTTCCCGTGCCGGCGGCAAGGTCGATGGTGACCGCCCCGCCGCTGGCCGAATAATCCGCGCTGTCGGTCCCCGCGCCGCCGATCAGCGTATCGGCACCCGCCCCGCCGAGAAGCAGGTCGTCGCCGCCGCGCCCGTCGATCCGGTCGTCGCCCGTGCCGCCCTCGATCCAGTCCGCGCCGTCGCCCCCCGACAGCGTATCGGCAAAGCCCGAACCGCGCACCGCCTCGATGCTCACCAACCGGTCGCCCGCCGCCTCGCCGCCGCTCGCCGCGCCATTGGCGAGATCGACGGCCACCGCCACGCCGCTGCTGCCATAATCGACGCAATCGAACCCGGCGCCGCCGTCGAGCAGGTCGGCGCCCGCGCCGCCGTCGAGCACATCGTCGCCGGCGCCGCCCGAAAGCGCGTCGTCGCCCGCGCCGCCGAACAGCCGGTTCGCGCCCACGTCGCCCGTAAGGACATCGGCAAAGGCCGAGCCTTCGACCCCCTCGAACCCGTCGAACAGATCGCCCTCGGCATCGCCGCCACCGGCGGTGAGGCGCAACAGGTCGATCCGCACGCCGGCGGCGCTACCAGCATAGCTCAGCAGGTCGCTCCCCGCGCCGCCGACCATGATGTCGCGCCCGGCGCCGCCTTCGACGCGGTCTTCGCCCGCATCGCCGACCAGCATGTCGTCGCCCGCACCGCCCGCGAGCAGGTCATCGCCCGCCCCACCGCTCAGCATGTCGCGCCCGTCGCCCCCCGCCAGCGCATCGGCGGCGGCGGTGCCCGCCAGCAGGTCGTCGCCCGCGGTCCCCGCCGTCACCGCGATGCGTTCGCCGGTCAGCGTCAGCACCGATCCGGTGCCGCGCACCGACTGGGTCGTGCCGGGTCCGGTGACGAACCCGAAATCCTCGACCGCCAGCCGGCCGTTCCGCTCCGCGAGGTTGAACAGGGTCGGCGAGCCGGTGTCGGAAAAAAACGCCCCGTCGATCGTCGCGCTCGCGCCTTCGGCCAGCCAGATATGCTCGCGATTGCCGCCCGCCAGCGGCGCGCCCGCGTCGAGGCTGACGATATTGCTCAGCTCAGCGCCCGTGCCCCACAGCCGGATATTGCGGCCGTTGCCCGAAACGATCGCGCCGTCGATCACGATATTGTCGCTCTTGAGGTCGAGCCCGCCGTCGCTGTTGCCCGTGGCGATCACGTCGCGCAGCGTGATGTCATAGGTGCCGCGCTCGGTCGCGAAGCCGTCGCCGTTGCGATAGTCGTTCACCGTGTCGAGCGCGTTGCGCATCGCGACGCGATCGATCGTCACATCGTGCACGGTGTCGGTGAGATGCACGCCGATCGCGAAATTGTCGCCGTCCTGAAATTGGCTGTCGCCGCGCACATCCTCGATCAGGATGTCATTGCTGTTGTACTGGATGCGGATCGCGCCCTTGGAATAGCCGTTCACGGCGACGTCGCGGATCGTGAGGCCAGTGATCGTCGCGCTGGCGTTAGCGCCCGAGACCATATTGTCGAAGAAGCGGGCGACGTTCGTGGCCTCGACATGCTCGATCGCCAGGTTGCCGACGTCCGCGCCGACGCGAAAGGCCGTGCCGACATTCTGGAAGGCCAGATCGCTGAAGCGCAGATTGTCCGCGCCGTTGAGCAGCCGGAATATCTCCTCGCCCGGCGGCATGGCCGGGTCGAAGGGCTCGCTCCGCGTGCCGGTGATCGTCGCCGCCATCGCATTGCCCGCGCTGTCGACGCCGCGGACCGTCACCGGCGCGCTCGCCGTCCCGCCCGCGACGATCGCCAGCGCGCCCGCCGGCGCGGTATAAGCGCCCTGGTCGGCGAGCAGCAGCACCTCGCCGCCCGGCCCGGCCGCCGCGATCAGTTGCGGCAGATCCTCCAGCGTCGCGGCGTTCGCCGCGCTGGAGCCGTCGCCCGAGCCGCTGCCGGTGGGAGAGATGTAGAGGGTCGGCATGGCAGGGCTCCCGTCATCAGCCTGAAAAGCGACCCCCCGCAATCGCGAGCAGACAGCCCGCGGCGGCGGCCGGGTCAACCATTTGCTGCGCCTGCGAAAGCTGAATCGCCCCTTTGCTCCGACGACCGGAGGCTCGGCGCCTTCGCTCTCCGGGCTTGGGCCGCTACCAAGGTTCGTGCCGGACGATTCAGCTTGCCGCACCCCGCAGATTGTCAACGCCTCAAGAATCCGATCGGAGACCCACCGTGCAGCAGGACCTGTCCCCCGGGACGTCGCAGCCGCCCGCGGACACCGGGCTCGCCGCCTTCGCCCAGATCCTCGCGATGCATCGCATTGTTGCCGACCCGGCAGAGTTACGCCACGAACTGGGCCATTCCAACCCCGTCACGGCGTCCGACCTGGTGCGCCTCGCAAAGCGCATCGACGGCGTCCGCACCCGCGCCACGACCGGCGATTTCGAACGGTTAAGGCGCCTTCCCATGCCGGTGTTGGCCAGCGGCGCCGAAGGCTGGTTCGTGATCGGCCGCGTCGGCGAGGATGCCGTCGCGGTCCAGCGCCCCGGTGCCGAGATCGAGCGCTGGGACCGCGCCGTCCTCGACGCTCGATGGTCGGGCGAACTGCTCCTCGTCGCCACGCGCGATTCGGCGCAGGTCGCCGCGCCCGCCTTCGACATGACCTGGTTCGTCCCCCAGATCGTCAAATATCGGAAGCTGATCGGCGAAGTGCTGCTGATCACCCTCGCGCTCAACCTGCTCGGCCTCGCCGCGCCGCTCTTCTTCCAGAATGTCGTCGACAAGGTGCTGGCGCATAACAGCCTGGCGACGCTGCAAGTGCTCGCCATTGGCCTCGTGATCGTCTCGCTCTGGGAGGTCGCGTTCGGCTGGCTGCGCACCCGGCTCTATTCGGAAACGAGCCAGAAACTCGACGTCGAGCTGGGCAGCCGGCTCTTCCGCCACCTGCTCCGTCTGCCGCTCGCCTATTTCGAGAATCGCCGCGTCGGCGACACCGTGACCCGCGTCCGCGAGCTGGAGACGGTGCGCGAGTTCATGACCAACGCCTCGCTCACCGTGCTGGTCGATCCGCTGTTCACGATCGTCTTTCTCGTCGCGATGTGGCTCTATTCGCCGCTCCTCTTCGTCATCGTCGCGCTGACGCTCCCCGCCTATGTGATCGTCTCGTTGCTCGTCACCGGACCGCTTCGCCGCCGGCTCGACGAGAAATTCGCGCGCGGCGCCGCGAACAACGCGCTGCTCGTCGAGAGCGTCTCGGGCATGCAGACACTCAAGGCGGCCGCGGTCGAGCCGCAATGGCAGGACCGCTGGGAACGCCAGCTCGCCGCGTACAGCGCCGCCAACCAGCGCGTGATCAACCTCGGCAATTCGGGCAGCCAGGCGGTCCAGCTCATCTCCAAATTGAGCCTCGCCGCGATCCTGTTCTTCGGCGCGCAGCAGGTGATCGCGGGTGCGCTGACGATCGGCGGGCTGGTCGCGTTCAACATGTTCGCGCAGCGCGTCTCGGGCCCGGTCATCCGCATGGCGCAGCTCTGGCAGGACTTCCAGCAGGTCCGCATCTCGGTCGCGCGGATGGGCGACATCCTCAACACCGGCGGGGAACCAGGCGCCGGATCGCGCACCGCGCTACCCGCGCTTGCGGGCCATGTCCGCTTCGAGGCGGTCCGCTTCCGCTACGCCGCCGACGGTCCCTGGACGCTTGACGACATCAGTCTCGACCTCCCCGCCGGCGCCACGCTCGGCATCGCCGGCGCCTCGGGCTCGGGCAAGTCGACGCTCACCAAATTGCTCCAGCGCCTCTATCTGCCCGCCAGCGGACGCGTGCTGATCGACGGCGTCGACATCGCGCAGGTCGATCCCGCATGGCTGCGCCGCCAGATCGGGGTGGTGTTGCAGGAAAATATCCTGTTCAACCGCTCGATCCGCGAGAATATCGCGCTTGCCGATCCCGTCACGCCGATCGAACGGGTGATGACCGCCGCCCGCCTCGCGGGCGCACACGACTTCATCCTCGAACTGCCCCGGGGCTATGACACGATTGTCGAGGAGCGCGGCGTCAACTTCTCGGGCGGCCAGCGCCAGCGCCTCGCGATCGCCCGCGCGCTGATCACCAACCCGCGCATTCTGATCCTCGACGAGGCGACCTCCGCGCTCGATGCCGAAAGCGAGGAGATCGTCCAGCGCAACCTCAAGGCGATCGCCGCCGGCCGCACCGTGCTGATCATCGCGCACCGCCTCTCCGCGATCCGCCAGTGCGACCGCATCCTGACGCTCGACAAGGGGCGCATCGTCGAGAGCGGCTCGCACGACGAGCTGCTCCGCCTCGGCGGCCGCTATGCCGCGCTCCACCACCGCCAGATCGGCGTTCAGGCGGGAGCCGCGGCATGAACGCGATCACGCGTCACTGGACCGCGGTTCGCGACGCGCTCGACAATGAGCGCGCGCGGTCGCGCGGGGTTCTACGTACCGAGGAGGCCGACTTCCTTCCCGCCGCGCTCGAAGTGGTCGAGCGCCCCGTGTCGCCGACCGCGCGGGTCACCGCCTGGCTCTTGCTCGGCCTGCTCGCGGTCGCGCTGCTCTGGCTCGCGCTCGGCCGGGTCGACGTCGTCGCCTCGGCGCCGGGCAAGCTGGTTCCGGCCGACGACGTCAAGCTGATCCAGCCCGGTGCGGCGGGGATCGTCCGCACCATATTGGTCCGCGACGGCCAGACGGTCCGTGCCGGCCAGCCGCTGGTCGAGCTCGATCCCACCGTCTCGGATGCCGACGCGGCGCAAGCCCGCAAGGCGCTCGAGACCGCCGAGCTCGACGCCGCACGGCTGCGCGCCATCCTTTCCGCGCTCGACGGCCAGGGGCTGCGCTTCACCCCGCCCGCCGGAACCTCGCCCGAAGTCGCCGATACCCAGGTCGCGCTCGCCCGCGCCCAGCTCGCCGAGATCCAGGCGGGCAGCCAGACGCGCGCCGCCGACACCCGGGCCGCCCGCGCCAGCCGGGCCGAGGCGCAGATTCAGGCGGTCAAGCTCAGCGAAACCCTTCCCCTGCTCGACGAGCAGATCGCCGCCAACGAAAAACTGCTGGAGAAGGGCTATGTCTCGAAGCTGCGCGTGATCGAGATGCGCCGCCAGCGCATCGCCGCAGCGCGCGACCGCGACGCCGCCCTCGCCACCGCACGCAAGGCAGAAGCGCAGATCGCGGCGGCCGGCGGCAATTTCAGCCAGTCCGCTGCAGAGGCCCGCGCCAGCATCCTCGCCGATCTCGCCCGGGCCGAAAGCGACGCGCGACTGCGGAAGGAGGAACTGACCAAGGCGACGAAGCGCAGCAGCCTCCAGCGCCTCGTCAGCCCGGTCGACGGCACGGTCACGCAGCTCGCTGTCCACACCGTCGGCGGCGTCGTCGAGGCCGCCAAGCCGATCATGGTAATCGTCCCTTCGCGCAGCAAACTGGTCGCCGAAGTGGCGATCGCCAACAAGGATGTCGGCTTCGTCGGCGCCGGCCAGCCGGTCGCGCTCAAGGTCGAGGCCTTTCCCTTCACGCGCTACGGCGCGGTGCCGGGCAAGCTCGAGCATATCAGCTCGGACGCGGTACAGGACGAGAAGCGCGGACTGATCTACACCGCGCGGGTGACGTTGGACCGCGCGACGATCGTGCGCGATGGCAAGGCGATTCCTCTCACCCCCGGCATGGCGGTTACCGCCGACATCCGCACCGGCCGCCGCTCGCTCGCCTCCTATCTGCTGAGCCCGATCGACGAAATCCGCACGACGGCCGCCCGGGAACGTTGACGCATTCTCCCCCCTTTGGAGAGCGATAGCCGGATAACGCCGACGGCGGCTGGACGTGAGCGGTCGGCCCGCTTTGGAAGCGCGGCGATCACTTCAGGAACGGCGCCGGCCGCGAGGCGCGCATAGCGGGAGGATTTCGCTGGACGCGGGTGTCTTTCGGCGCGTCAACCAATTAGCATTTACTAATAGATTAGCTTATGCTAATCAGTGTGCATGATGCAGACCGTCACCGTCGATACCGTGTTACGTGCGCTCGCCGATCCCACCCGGCGCGCGGTGTTCGAGCGACTGGCGCGCTCCGATGAGGTCAATGTGGCTGCGCTGACTCGCGCCAGTGGGGTGACACAGGGCGCGGTCTCGCAGCATTTGAAGGCGCTCAAGCAAGCCGGGCTCGTCGTCGAGCGCCCTGAGGGTCGGAATGTCTATTACCGTGCACGGCCCGAAGGCCTCAGCCCGCTGTTCGACTGGCTCGCCCATTATGATTCCTTCTGGCGGGACAGCTTCGCCGGTCTGCGCGCGCTCTTGCAGGAGATCGACCCATGAACGACGGCGCAGCGCCGGCGAATACCCGGGAAATCGTCGTCGACGAGGTCTTCCCCCATGCACCCGAGACAATCTGGAAGACGCTGACCTCGGGAGAGCTGATGGGGCGCTGGCTGGGCATGGCGCCGGCCGGCTTCGCGCCTGTGGTCGGCAAGTGCTTCACCTATCGGACGACGGCGGCCGGCAAGTGGGACGGCACCATCCAATGCGAGGTCCTGGAGGTGATCCCGAACGAGCGTTTCGTCTATTCCTGGCGCGGCGGGCATGAGGAGAATGTCGGCTACGGCACGCCGCTCGACACGATCGTCACCTTCACGCTCGAACCTGCCGACGGCGGCACGCGCCTGCGCCTTGTCCATTCGGGCTTCGTGCTGCCGCGAAACGACAGCGCCTATCGCAACATGAGCGGCGGCTGGTCGCAGGTCGTTCCGCAGATCGGCGCGATCAGCGGCGAACCGGATATATGAAGTCATCGGATGCGGCCGAACCGACAACCGCAATAATGTCTCGTGCAACGATGCGCATGTGCGTCCCGCACACACATCCTGAGCGGCCTATGCACGGAACCAAGACCGCCTCATCAGGTAGTATGATCCGAAAGCCGTGCCGCGATCGCAGATGAGAAAAGCCGGAGAGACCCAAAGTGAAAATGGAGAAAATCTACCCCTCATTGCTCGTCGCCGATCTCGCAGCGACCGAGCGCTGGTATACGAGCCTGTTCGGCCGCGGGCCCGATCACCGGCCAATGCCCACGTTGCTGCACTGGGAATTGTTCGACGAAGGCGGGCTCATGCTTTCGACGAGTGACGAGATTGCCAGCCGGGGTTCGGTCTTCCTTTACATTACGGATCTGGCGGCGGAGCGCCGCCGGCTCGAAAGCGCCGGGATCGCGCTCGGCGAAGACATTGCGGGCGATTATTCGACCCTGGCGCAAGTGCGCGACCCCGACGGCAATCTGGTGACGCTGGCGACGCCGCCCTCGCGCGCCTTCCCATCGGCATAATAGAGGCGGGCGCGAAGGAGGCGCCGAGATGCGGATCAGAAGAGATGGGATGATTTGGGCGGCGATTGCGTTGCTCGCCGCCGCGCCGCCGTCGCTCGCCTGGGCGCAATCACCCTGGTCGGTTCCATCCGACCTCTCGGTCGAACAACGGACCATCATTTTCGGGAATCGCGGAGCGACGCTGTCGGGAACGCTGTATCTGCCGCGCGAAAAACGGCCCCGTGGGGCGGTCATCGCCCTTCACGGCGCGCAGGTGCCGCTGCGTAGCGATCCGCTGTATCGGCATTTGATCGACATCCTGCCGCGCCTCGGCTGGGGCCTCTTCATCTATGACCGGCGCGGCTCGGGTGAATCGACCAGCGGGGGGGCCGCTCCCGGCAATTTCGAGCTGCTGGCCGAAGACGCGGTCGCCGCATTCGCCCGGCTCAGGCGCGAACCGGGGCTGGACCCTGATCGGATCGGCTTTTGGGGTTTGTCGCAGGGCGGGTGGCTGACGATGCTCGCCGCGGCGAAGGAGCAGCGCGCCGCATTCGCCGTCGCGGTCTCCGCCCCGATGGCGGCGGCCGATGTGCAAATGAACTTCGCTGTGGCCAACATCCTTCGCATTCGCGGTCAACCGCAGTCGGTTATCGACCGCGCAGTGCGCGCCCGCACCGCCGTCGACGACTATGCCCGCGGGCTACGGTCGCGATCCGAAGCCGATGCGGCCGAAGCCGACGTCGCCGGCGAGCCCTGGTACGATCAGCTGTGGTTGAAAGGGAATATCGACGATCCGGAATGGCCGCGACAGATTCGCGCGGACCCGCTGCGCTCGCTCAGGGGATCGCGCGTCCCGACATTGCTCATCTTCGGGCAATCCGATCCGTGGGTGCCGGTCGGCGCGTCGCTCGCCGCGCTGCGATCGAGCGCGGCCGAACTTTCGCAAGTCACGGTAAAGATAATCGACGGAGCCGATCACGCCATGATGCTCGGCATTCCGCCCCTGCAACAGGTCGATACCGGCTTCGCCACGCGGGCCGCGCCGAACGCGCCGGCCTATTTCGCGCTGCTGGGCGCGTGGCTGCAATCCATGAACCCGGGCGACAAGGCCACGGAAAAGTCTGGAGAGAAAGATGCACATATCGGAAAGTGAATCCGCCACGCCACAGGTCGCGGACCGCGCGGCGTTTCAGGCCGAACTCGACGAATTGCGCCTGCGCGAAAAGGCGCACATGCGCGCCGGCGACGAAATTGCCGCGACGCGGCGGCGGCTGCCGATGGTGGCGGTCGACGGGGCCGCGCCGCTGATCGGCAAGGACGGCCCCACGACGCTGCTCGACGCGTTCGAGGGCCGGCGAATGCTGATCGCCTATTATTATATGTGGTTCGCCGACCGGCCCGCGGAAAGGCAATGCCAGGGATGCAGCTGGTTCACCTCGCAGGTGCGCGAGCTCAGCTACATCCATTCGCGCGATGTGACCTACGCGACCTTCTGCCAAGGACCATATGAAGAGAGCGTCCGGTATCGCGATTTCATGGGGTGGGACGTGCCATGGTATTCGGTGACGGAGGGGCTCGACACCCTGCTGGCCGGCCGCGAGGCCGGCAGCATGTACCTCATCTGCTACCTGCGCCGCGGATCCGATGTCTTTGAGACCTATTGGACGACGCGCCGCGGGGTCGAGGCGATGGACAATAGCTACCGGCTGCTCGACCTCACCGTCTATGGGCGACAGGAGGAGCAGGAAATTTCACCCCCCGGCTGGCCGCAAGGCTGGGGAGAAAATGAGAAGGTGCACCCCTTCCGCAGCGACGGGCGTCCCATCGCCCAATGGCAGCGCCTCGAAGCCGGCTTTTCGGACGACCTCGGCAACTGATCCCTACGGGACCCGCACCGCCAGACCGCGCGCGGGCAAGCAAGGAGCCAGCAATGATGAAATGGCATCTAAAGGCGGCCTGTATGGCGTCGCTGATCCTCACGGCCTGTTCATCCGAACAGCCGGGCACCGGCGGCGACCAGCCAAAACCCGCGCAATCGAAGGCGCGGGCTGGCGCGACGGTCGATTCCTTCCATTTGCCCCGCGACCTCGAGATTCAGTTGGCGGAGAGCGCGCTGCCGAAGCATCTGCAAGAGGGCGCGACGATCTATGTGCTGAACCCGCGCAAGGGCTTTGAAATCGCGCGCGCGGGGGGCAACGGTTTTCACGCCTTTCTCGCCCGAACCGGCGACGATGCGTTTCGCGGGGACTGGCCGTTCACCGCGTACCGGAACGACATCATCTATCCGATCGCGTTCGACGAGGTCGGATCGAAGGCCAATATGCGCGTGTTCTTCGACGCGGCAGAGCTTCAGGCGAAGGGCACGCCGCCCGCCGACCTCAAGAAGCTGATCAAAGCGCGCTATGCGTCCGGCCATTACAAGGCGCCCGATCGCGGCGGCGTGTCCTACATGCTCTCCCCGATCCTGCGGACCTATATCGATCCCGAGAGGTCGGGAGAGGTCGAGACGTCGACCAACCCGCATATCATGCACTATGCGCCGAACGTCTCGAACCAGGCGCTTGGCGGCGTGAAGCCGGGCATCAATCCGCTGACCTTCGTCATCCAGGAGGGGCCGCACGGATTTGCCGTCCAGCATCTGGGCGAAAAGGAAATGGCCGCGATCAAGACGCAATATGCGCCGATGCTGGAACGGCTTTGCGGCCTGAACCCGCTGTGGTGCCTTCCCGCGGATAATGGGCAGGAATCCGCGGCTGGCGGGTCATAGGCCCATAAACTCACGGGATATTGCCGGCCACTTCCCGAAAGCTATAGTGCGCCATGACCATTTCGCTCTTCGACCTGAGTGTGCCCACCTTT
This sequence comes from Sphingopyxis sp., assembly GCF_035686825.1. Taxonomy (GTDB): domain Bacteria; phylum Pseudomonadota; class Alphaproteobacteria; order Sphingomonadales; family Sphingomonadaceae; genus Sphingopyxis. The sequence goes on from NZ_DASRYZ010000003.1 coordinate 194,717, forward strand.
CTGCAAACGCTGCGCGCGGTATCGGGCTGGCTCGACCGTGCGGTCCGACATGGCACGGAAACCGGCACCAATCCGGACGACTTCGTCGGCGCCCGTCTCTGCCCCGACATGGCCCCCCTGCATTTCCAGATCGAAGCGCTGAAGAATCATGCGGTTTGGGGACTGAACGCGGCGAAGACCGGCGCGTTCGCTCCACCCCCGCTCGTCGGCGAAATGCCGTTCACCGAGCTGCAATCGACGGTCGTCCAGGCGATAGCCGCGCTGGAAGCGCTCACCCCCGACGAGGTCAACAGCTGGTCCGGCAGGAACCTCGACATCGAGCTTTTCCGGCCACTGGATGAAGAAAATGCTTCCACGTCGAGCTGGGCGCCCCGGACCTTCGCTTTAACGCCCGAAATCCTCCTCCTCACCTACTCGCTGCCCAACTTCTATTTCCACGCGGTAACCGCCTACGATATCCTGCGCACGCAGGGCGTCCCGATCGGAAAGGGTGATTACGAGGGCCGGTTGCGTACGAGGCTGTAGCCTCGGTCGCTTCCCCGCGGCGAAGAGGAGCTGCCCTGCGGTAACGCAGCGAGATTACGCCGATTTGCCAGAACCATCCTCGTTTGCGAGCGCCAGAATCCGGTCGCGCAGGGCGAGGACGGCCTGACGCGTTTCTCCCGCACGCACGCAGACGAAGTGGCTCGCGGGATTGTCCATGGCCTCCGCCGTGATCGTCGTCAGCCGGCCGTCGATCAGCCAGTCGGCCGCGAGGGGCTGGCGAATGAGCGCGACGCCCAGTCCCGCCTCGGCCGCGGCGAGGACGGTATCATAATCCTCGAAACGACGATCCTGCCAGCGCGGCCGGTACGATACCCCTGCCCTGCTCAGAAAAGCCCGCCACTGAGACGTATCGGAGTCGTGCAGCAGCGGCCATTGCAGCAGTTCGTCGATCGCGGGCGCGGCGCTCATCCGGCCTCGCAGTTCGGGTGAGGCGGCCGGCGTGAGCGATTCCTCGACGATCTGCCGCGCGTCGACGCCGACCCAGGTGCCACGCCCATAGCGGATCACCACCTCGGCTTCGCGGCTGTCGAGGTCGATCATCCGGTGGTCGAGCGACAGGTCGATATGCGTATCGTTTCGCTCGATGGAAGGGAGGCGGCGCAGCAGCCAGAGCCGCGCGAAGGACGGGACGACCGACATCCGGACCGTCTGGCGACCGCGCCGCGGCCGCCATTGCTCGGCGCTGTGCGACAATCTGCCAAGGCTCTGCCGGGCGTCCCTCACGAAGCGGAGCCCCGCCGGGGTGAGCCGGACGCCCCTGCCATGCCGTTCGAAGAGCGAGGCCCCCAGCCAATGTTCGAGCGCCGCGATCCGGCGACTGACCGAGCCATGGGTAAGCCCAAGTTTCCCCGCCGCCGCGCTGAATGATCCTTCCTCCGCCGCGGCGAGCATCGCGGTCAGGCCATCGAGCGGCGGGAGATCGTATGAGCTGTGCGCCATACACACATCATCGCAGCGACCCTTGCGCGATGTCAAGCATCATTCATCGTGTGACCTTAGGCGAATGTCACGATTCAAGACCATAGCCGGTATCGCCGCTTCGCTTGCCGCCTTTCCGGCCCACGCCCCGGCGTTCGCTCAGCGGGCGGACGACAATGCGATCGCCGACGCCGAGGATGCGTTCGGTTCCAACGACGGCGGCGAAACCCTCGGCATCTACAACCCGAACTCGGTGCGCGGCTTTTCGCCGATCGATGCCGGCAATGTGCGGCTCGAAGGCCTCTATTTCGACCGCCAGGGCGATTTTTCGCCCCGGCTTGTCGAAGGCAACAGGATCAGGGTTGGGCCCTCGGCGGTCAGCTATGCCTTTCCGGCGCCATCGGGCGTCGTCGACTATCGCCTTCGCTCGCCCGGCGAAAATGCGATGCTGAGCGGGGTGATCCAGGCCAATAGCTGGGGCGGCGCCTTGGTCGAGATCGACGCCGCACTGCCGATAAGCGACGCGCTGAGTGTCGGCGGCGGCGCGAGCTTCAGCCGGAGCGAATATCCGTCGGGCAACAACGCCGACATCACCAACCTCGCCGCGATCGCGCACTGGCGGCCGGCACCGGGAACCGATCTAAAGCTGTTCGGAAGCCGCACGCGTATCACCGACGAGGATATCTATCCGATCATCCTGGGCAACGGCGCGGAGACGCCGGGCCGCCTGAAGCGGCGACGGTTCCTCGGTCAGCCGTGGGCGGATGTCGAGACCGAACGCTACACCTTCGGTGCGATTGCCCGCACGAGCATCGCCGGCTTTGCGGTGCGTGCCGGGTTGTTCCGGTCGGACAACGAGGTGCGCGAGGGACATAATATCTTCCTGCACGCCGCCCCTTTGGGGACGCCGGCCGACCGCATCGTCAGCGCCTATCCGGGCCGGGCCGGCGTTTCGACAAGCGGCGAGCTGGGCGTCGCGCGCAGCTTCTCCACCGGCGCCTTCGAACATCGCGTCCAGTTGGTCGCGCGCGGGCGCGCCCAGGACCGGCGGTATGGCGGCTCGATCCGGCGCTCGCTGGGGTCCACACCGTTCGGAGAAGCCGATTATGTCGCGAGGCCGGACTTCGATTTCGCGGCGCAATCGAGCGACCGCGTCCGGCAATGGTCGATCGGCCTCGACTATCAGGTTCGGGTACAACGTCTCGGGCAGTTCAGCATCGGCGCGCAGAAGGTCGACTATAGCAAAAGGGTGACCACGCCGAACGGACCCGCACCCGAATCGCGCGATAAGCCATGGCTGATCAACGCGACCGCCACGGTCGATCTCGCTCCGGCGATATCGCTCTATGCTTCTTTCACGCGCGGACTGGAGGAGAGCGATGTGGCGCCGGAAACCGCGGCGAACCGCGACGAGGCGCCGCCGGCGATCCGGACGCGGCAAATCGATGCCGGCGCGAAGCTGCGCGCGGCGGGAATGACGCTGATCGCGGGCCTATTCGATATCGAGCGGCCCTATTTCGGTGTCGATGGAAGCAATATCTTCCGGCGCTTGGGCGTGGTGCGGCACAGCGGCATGGAGGCGTCGCTGAGCGGTTCGCCGATGCCGGGATTGACGCTGGTTGCGGGCGGATCGCTTATTCGCGCGCGCGTCAAGGGGGACGAAGTGGCGTCGGGTGCGATCGGCAACCGGCCGATCGATGTGCCGTCGCGGAAGATCATCGCCAGCGTCGATTGGCGGCCACCATCTTCGCCTACGTCGGTCGACGCCACCGTCGAGCACGTCGGACCGAACACCGCCGACAGGCTCAACCTTGTCGATGTTTCGCCCTATACAACGATCAATATCGGGCTGCGCCATCGTTTCACGATCGGCCGATCGGCCGCCGTCTTTCGTGTCCAGGCCACGAACCTGTTCGACGCCTATGGCTGGGAAGTGGCGGGCGATAACGCTTTTGTCTATATCCAGCCGCGTCAGCTCATGGCCAGATTGACGGTGGACCTATAGCGCCTGCCTGCGGCTTCGCCCGAAACCCTTCGGGAAGGGCCCGGCCGGTCGGCCGAGCCCCGACCGATCAGAAGGCGGCGGTCATCGACGCGACGATGGTCGCATCGGCAATCGAACCCGTGCCGCCCGGCCCCTTGCTGAAGTTGGGCTGGAGACGTGCGGCTTCAGCCCCGCCGATGTCGGTGTCGACGTAGGACAAACCCAAGGTCAGGTTGCGCCATGTCGTATCGACCCCGAGCGACCAGTCCCAATATCGGCCCGTCGGCGCGACGCTCGTGCCGTTAGGGCCGAGCCCCGGGTTGCCGTCCGAATAGCCGATATGCGCCTTCGCGGTGAACGGCGTGCCCGCGATCGCGACCGCGCCATCGCCCCAAAGGTAGAGATTATCCTCGCTTTGCCCGCGGCTGCCCGGCGCATTCGATACGTTGGCGAGCGCGTGCTGCTTCGGCGCATAGGCGACGCCGACGGTCAAGGTCGCGGGACCGGTCGTACCCGTCAGCTTCCCATAAGGCTCCGCAAAGTCGGATTCGTCGGCCCCGCCCGGATACATATACCAGACTAGCCCGGCATCGAGCGTCGCCGTCGCCGAGATCGGCAGCTTGTAGCCGCCGATCAGGTCGAGCTCCATGTTGGCGCCGCCGAAACTGCCCCAGCCGGCCAGATTGGACGCCCAGACGCCGGCATAGAGACCGCTCTCGTGCGATAGGGTGAGACCGCCCTGCACCGCCATTTCCTTGTCCGATTGCGATACGCCGCGGAAGCGATAGTCCGACGCGATCGTCGCCGAACCCGACAACGTGACCGCCTTGCCCCCCTCTTCCTGCGCGAATGCGGCGGCAGGCGACAGGCCCGCCAGGAGGGCGGCGGGTATGATGATGCTTTTCATATTGTCCTCTTGATCGGGCCGTCGCCGCAGTGGCGAGGGCTAGCGAGGCATCCCAACTAGATCGGCACCGCGTAGGAAATCGAGAGTGGCAAAGCGCCGATCGCATAGATTTTTTGCTATGCGCTTGCGCCATGCTCGGAGCGCGAAGGCGGTCCATCGAAAGCTCCAGCCGCCTCGCGTCCGGGCGGCGGCAAACGCCGCCATCGCTCCGAAATCTCGACCGTTTCCCAAAGCGCCGGACCGACGAACAGCAACGCGCTGCCCGCGCTCGCGCAGAGAAAGAGGATCGCCGAGAGCCAGAGCATCGGCGAAGTCGCGTCGCGCGGCGAAATCGTCTGCGACATATGATGGAGCCTGACCGCCAGCACCCAGGCCGCGGCGAGAAGCGCCAGACCTGTGGCGCGCAGGCCGACATTGGCAGCAGCGCTTTCATGCCATTTCGTCATTCGATCCTCCATCGGGAGGCCGCTCAATTACGCACGGCCGCATAGGAAATCGAGATCTGGAAAGGCGGATAGGCGTTGAGATCGCATAGGATTGGCGACTGGGCCGCGGCGTCTCTCAGAATGTTTGCATATGTTTCAGCGCGGCGGTTCGCCATCCTCCGCCAACGCGTCGTTGCCGGGCCGCAGCCGATAGCCGATGCCGAGCTCGTTGCAGATGATCCGCGGCTGCTGCGGATCGGTTTCGAGCTTCTGGCGCAGGGTTCGCACGAGCACCCTCAGATATTCGACATGATGTTCATACTCGTGCGGCCAGACCTCCGCCATGATCTGCTTGTGTGTGATCACCCGCCCCGGAAATTTCGCGAGCTGGGCGAGCACACCATATTCCTTCGGGGTCAGATGAACCTCCCTCCCCGCCTTCGTCACGGTGCGCGCCACGAGGTCGATCGTCACATCCTCGACGGCGAGCGCCAGCATGCCCCCGTCGCGGGTCAACCGGTTGCGCAGCGCGACGCGAACGCGCGCAAGCAGCTCATCGGTATCGAAGGGTTTGGTGAGATAGTCGTCGGCGCCGAGGTCGAGCGCGGCGACCTTTTGGTCGGTCGCGTCGCGCGCCGACACGACGATCAGCGTCGTGTCGGACTGCTGTTTGAACAGCGGCACCAGTTCGAGCCCGTCGCGATCCGGAAGCCCGAGATCGAGCAAGGTGATGTCGGGACGCTCGGCGCGAAGCTGCTCCAATGCCGCGCGCGCGGTCTCGGCTTCGACGATCGCATAGTCGTTCCGCGCCAGCGCCGCATGGATAAGGCGCCGGATATGGAGTTCGTCGTCGACGACCAGGACCTTGTGACGCACCTTCATGGGTTTTCCTTGTCGCTCATCGGCGCGATGATCAGCGCGCCCGGTATCTGGATCGTGAAGCGGGCGCCGTGCGGCTGCTCGTTATTGCCCGCCTCGACGGCGAGCCCCATCGCTTCGGCAAAGCCCTTGACGATGGCGAGCCCGAGGCCGGTGCCATGCTTGGCGCGGTCGCTGCCTTCGAGCCGGGTGAAGGTTTCGAACACCCGTTTTTCGTTCCCCGGTGCGATGCCCGGTCCTTCGTCGATGACCGACAGAAGGATCGCATCGGACGTGCGCTGCGTCCGGATGATGATCGGCGTGCCGGGATCGGCATAGCGCCCGGCATTGTCGAGCAGGTTGATGAGGCAATGGTGCAGCAGCACCGGATCGACGCGGACAAGCGGGATATTGGACGGAATGTCGACCTTCACCTCGTGCCCGGCAAGCGAGGCGCGTGTGTCGTGCGCGGCGCTCGCGGCGGCGTCGAACAGGTCGGTCGCCTCGGCCTTCATCGGCAGCGCGCCGGCCTCGACGCGCACCATGTCGAGCAGGTTCGACACGAAGCGGTTGAGCCGCCGGGCCTCGGCTTCGACCGTTTCGGCGAGCGCCGGCGAGGGTTGGCGCCGCATTTCCTGCGCCGCCGAGAGGATCGTCGTCAGCGGCGTTCGAAGGTCGTGGCTGACCGATGAGAGCAGCGCCGATCGCAGCCGGTCGCGATCGTCGATCTGCCGCGCGCGCAGCGACGCTTCCTCGAGTTCCATCCGGTCGAGCGCGATCGAAGCCTGGTCGAGCAGGCTCATCAGCAGCGGCACCTGATCCGAGCGGACGGGCTCGCGGGCATCGTCGCGGGTCAGCCCGAGCACGCCGAGCACGCCGCGCGTCGTGCGGAGCGGATGGAACAGCCAGTCCGACGCGGTCAGCGTCGACGACCCCCGCCCGGCCGGCTGGTCATTGTCCATCGCCCATTGCGCCGCGGCGCGCTCGATCTGCTCGAGCCGGTCCTCGGGCGGCACCGCGGCGCGCAGCATCGGTCCGTCGGGCGAAGGCAGGAGAAGCGCAGCACGGACGTCGAGCAGCCGGCCGACCTCGGCACAGATCGCGTGCATCAACGCATCCTGATCGGGCGCAACGGTGAGCTGGCGCGAGAAGCTCGCGAGCGCGGCATTCTGGCGCGCGCTCGACTGCGCCAGATCGGCCTGCGCGCGCACGCGTGCGGCAAACTGGCTGGTGACCACGGCAACGCCGAGCAACACCAATATGCTGACGACATTTTCGGGATTGTTGACGGTGAGCGTGCCGGTCGGCGGCAGGAAGAAGAAATTATAGGCAAGGCTCGATGCGAGCCCCGCAAACAGCCCGGCGCGCAGACCAAAGGTCGCCGCGGCGAACATCACCGGGATCAGATAGAGCAGCGCGATATTACCGAGATCGAGCGCGGCGCGGAGCAGACGGCCGAGCGCGGTCATCGCCGCGACCATCGCCAACGCCCATATATAATCGGCCGGCTCGCCCCACCGTCCCGCCGCGCCGATGCCGCTTCGCCGCACCGTGCGCGCGTCGGGCTCGCCGGGCAGGACGTGCACCGCCACATCGTCGATCGTCCGCACGAGCTGGTCGACGACCGAGCCGTGGCGCATCTCGAACCACCAGGGGCGCGCCGACTTGCCGATGACGATCTGGGTGGCCCGCGCCTCGCGCGCGAAGGCGTGCAGGCCTTCGACGACGCTCGCCGCGGGCACTGTCGCGGTCGACGCGCCGAGCCGCGACGCCAGCGCCAACGTATCGGCGAGCTGCCGGCGATCCTCGTCGGACATGCTCTTGCTGCGCCGCGTCTCGATATGGACCGCGCTCCACGGCGCCTTCAGCGCATCGGCGAGCCTCTTGCCCGCGCGCACAAGTTCGGCGGCGACGGGGAGCTCGCTCACCGCGACGACGATGCGTTCGCCGACCGCGAAGCTGCCCGCGAGCGCGTGGCTGCGCACATGATCGAGCATCTGCGCGTCGACCGCCTGCGCCGCATGGCGGAGCGCAAGCTCGCGCAGCGCGGTGAGGTTCGACTTGGAAAAGAAATGGGTGAGCGCGCGCGTCGCTTCCTGCGGGATATAGACTTTCCCCTCGCGCAGCCGCTCGATCAGCTCGTCGGGCGGGATGTCGACAACCTCGATCTCGGCATTTTCGAGGATCGAGTCGGGCACCGTCTCGCGAACGCGGACGCGCGTGAACGAAGCGACGACGTCGTTGAGGCTTTCGACATGCTGGATGTTGAGCGTCGAATAGACGTCGATGCCCGCGTCGAGCAGTTCCTCGACATCCTGATAGCGCTTCGGATGCCGGCTTCCGGGCGCGTTGTTGTGCGCAAGCTCGTCGACGAGGACGAGCTGCGGCCGCCGTTCGAGGATCGCGTCGATATCCATTTCGCCGAGGCTGTGGCCCTGATGGTCGACATGGCGGCGCGGAATGACTTCATGCCCTTCGACGAGCGCCCCGGTCTCGCGCCGGCCGTGCGTTTCGACCACACCGACGACGACATCGACCCCGGCCTCGCGGCGATGGCGACCGTCGGTGAGCATTTCCCACGTCTTTCCGACCCCCGGCGCCGCCCCCAGAAAGACCTTGAGACGGCCGCGACCCTCCTGCGCGGCCTGGCGCAGAAAGGTCTCGGGCGATGGTCGGTCGGCTTCGGTCACGCGGCGGGTTTAGCTCCAAAACTATCCAGACGTCGATTGAGCTTGAACACATTGACACGCGGCTCGCCAAGAAAGCCCAGCATCGGGCCCTCGACGCTCCGCTCGACGAGCCCCCGCACCGCCGCCGAATCCAGCCCGCGCGCCCGGGCGACGCGGTCGACCTGATAATAGGCCGCCTCGGGCGTAATGTCGGGGTCGAGACCCGACCCCGAGGTCGTGACGAGATCGGCGGGGATGGCCTTGCCGGACTCCGCCGCCTTCATCTTTTCAGTATCGCTTTTCACCCGGTCGGCCAGCGCCCGCGAGGTCGGGCCGAGGTTCGAGCCCGACGATGCGCGCCCGTCATATCCGTCACCCGCCGCCGACGGGCGCGTGTTGAAATAGCGTTCCGCGGCGAAAGCCTGGCCGACGACCGTCGAGCCGACCACCTGGCCGTTGTCGCGGACGAGGCTGCCGTTCGCCTGGGCCGGGAAGAGCGCCTGCCCGATACCGGTGAGAGCCAGCGGATAAGCGAGCCCCAGCAGGGCTGCGAACAACAATGTCATGACAAGCGCCGGACGCAGCGCGCTGATAAGATCCTTGTTCATTACGGTCTCCTCAGACCAGACCCAGGCCGTCGATGGCGAGGTCGATGAGTTTGATGCTCACAAAGGGCGCGACGAGGCCGCCAAGCCCGTAGACGGCAAGATTGCGCGCCAGCAGCGGCCCCGCCCCCATCGGACGATAGGTCACGCCCCTCAGCGCAAGCGGCACGAGCAGCGGGATGATCAGCGCATTGAAGATGATCGCCGAGAGGATCGCGCTTTCGGGCGTCGCGAGCCCCATGACGTTGAGCACGCCGAGCCCCGGATAGAGCGCGACGAACATCGCCGGGATGATCGCGAAATATTTGGCGACGTCGTTGGCGACCGAAAAGGTCGTGAGCGCACCGCGCGTCATCAACAGCTGCTTGCCGAGCCCGACCACCTCGATCAGCTTGGTCGGATCGCTGTCGAGGTCGACCATATTGCCCGCCTCGCGCGCCGCCTGCGTGCCCGTGTTCATCGCCACGCCGACGTCGGCCTGCGCGAGCGCGGGCGCGTCGTTGGTACCGTCGCCGCACATCGCGACGAGCCGCCCGCCCTCTTGCTCCTTGCGGATCAGTTCGAGCTTGTCCTCGGGCGTCGCCTGCGCGAGGAAATCGTCGACCCCCGCCTCGGCGGCGATCGCCGAAGCGGTGAGCGGGTTGTCGCCGGTGATCATCACCGTGCGGATGCCCATCGCGCGCAATTCGCCGAAACGCTCGCGGATCCCCGCCTTGACGATATCCTTGAGGAAGATCGCGCCGAGTAGCTCGCCGTCCTTCGCCACCGCGAGCGGCGTGCCGCCGGCGCGGGCGATCTCGTCGGTGATGCGGCGAAGCTCGGTCGCGGCGGCGGTCGTGCCCGCGCCCGGGTTGGCGCGCAGGATCGAGTCGACCGCGCCCTTCTGGATCACGCTGTCGCCGATCCGGATGCCAGAGATGCGGGTCTGCGCGGTGAAGGCGATGATCTCGGCACCCGCGGTCAGCTCCGCCGTGCGGCCGAAGCTCTCGCGCGCCAGCACGACGATCGAGCGCCCCTCGGGGGTTTCATCGGCAAGGCTCGCGAGCAGTGCCGCCTCGGCGAGCTGCGCCGCCGAATGGCCGCCGACGGCACGGAATTCGGTCGCCTGCCGGTCGCCGACGGTGATCGTGCCGGTCTTGTCGAGCAGCAGCACATCGACGTCGCCCGCCGCCTCGACCGCGCGGCCCGACTTGGCGAGGACGTTGAAGCGCACGAGCCGGTCCATGCCCGCGATGCCGATCGCCGAAAGCAAGGCCGCGATCGTCGTCGGGATCAACGTGATCAGCAGCGCCGCGAGGATCGCGACGGGGATCGAACCGCCCGCATAGGAAGCGAAGCCCGGAATCGTGCCGACCGCGATCAGGAAGATGATCGTCAGCCCGACGAGCAGCAATGTCAGCGCGATCTCGTTCGGTGTCTTCTGCCGCTCGGCGCCTTCGACGAGCGCGATCATGCGGTCGAGGAAACCCTGCCCCGGCCCCACCGTCACCTGAACGCGGATTTCGTCCGAGATGACGCGCGTGCCCGCGGTGACCGCGCTGCGGTCGCCGCCCGCCTCGCGGATCACCGGCGCGCTTTCGCCCGTGATCGCGGCTTCGTTGACCGACGCGACGCCCGCAACGACCTCGCCGTCGGAGGGGATGAGATCGCCGGTTTCGACGAGCACGATGTCGCCGACCCTCAGCGCGCTCGCAGGCACGTTTTCATAAGCCTTGCCTTCGCCCTTCAGGCGCTTGGCGGTCAGTTCGGCTTTGGTGGCGCGCAGCGATGCCGCCTGCGCCTTGCCGCGTCCTTCGGCGAGCGCCTCGGCAAAGGTGCCGAACAGCACCGTCAGCCACAGCCAGATGACGAGCTGGAGCTTGAAGCCGGTCGCGAGACCGTCCTGCCCGACCACAAGCAGGATGGTCAGCAGCGCGGCGACGACCGCGGTCGTGAACATCACCGGGTTGCGGATCAGCTCCCTGGGATGGAGTTTGCGAAAGGCATCGCCGATCGCGGGGACGATCAGATCCGCCGTGAACAGCGACCTGGTTTCAGACCGAGCCATATGCGTTAATCCTTAGAAGAGCTGGCCGCGGATCATCGCGAGGTGATCGGCGATCGGACCGAGCGCGAGGCCGGGAAGGAAAGTCAGGCCGCCGACGATCAGCACGATGCCGACGAGCAAGCCCGTCCACAGCGGCCCGGTGGTCGGGAAGCTGCCCGCCGTTGCCGGCGTATATTTCTTCGCCGCCAGACTGCCCGCGATGGCCAGCATGGGAATGATGATGAAGAAGCGACCGAGCCACATCGCGGCACCGAGCATCCCGTTGTAGAAGGGCGTGCCCGCGGTCAGGCCCGCAAAGGCCGACCCGTTGTTCGCGACCGCGCTCGTGAAACCATAGAGGATTTCCGAAAAGCCGTGCGGCCCCTTGTTGAGCGGCCCCGCCAGCCCCGCCTCGGTGACCGACGCGATCGCCGTGCCGCCGAGAATGATCAGCGGCAGCACCGCGATCGCAAGCACAGCGAGCTTGACCTCGCGCGCCTCGATCTTCTTGCCGACATATTCGGGGGTGCGCCCGACCATCAACCCCGCGACGAACACCGCGAGGATGGCGAACAGCAGGAAACCGTAAATGCCCGCGCCGACGCCGCCGATGACGACTTCGCCAAGCTGCATGTTGAACAGCGAGATCATGCCGCCGAGCGCGGTAAAGCTGTCGTGCATCGCGTTGACCGCGCCGCACGAGGCGGCGGTGGTGACGGCGGCGAACAGCGACGAGGCGGCGATGCCGAAGCGGACCTCCTTGCCCTCCATATTGCCGCCGGCGACGCCGAGCTGGTGGAGGATCGGGTTACCGGTCGCTTCCTGCCAATAGACGACGCTGACGCCCGCGAGGAAGATGGTGAGCATCGCGGCGAGGATCGCCCAACCCTGGCGCTGGTTGCCGACTGCGCGGCCAAAGGTCCAGGTCAGGCCGAAACCGATCGCGAAGATCGAGAGCATCTGGACGAGGTTGGTAACCGCGTTCGGATTTTCGAACGGATGCGCCGAATTGGCGTTGAAGAAGCCGCCGCCGTTGGTGCCGAGCATCTTGATCGCTTCCTGCGACGCGACGGGGCCAAGCGCGAGCGTCTGTTTGACGCCTTCGAGCGTCGACACCTCGACCGAACCCGCGAGCGTCTGCGGCACGCCGTTCGCGATCAGGAAGATCGCATAGACGATGCAGATGGGCAGCAGCAGGTAGAGCGTGACCCGCGTCATGTCGGCCCAGAAATTGCCGAGCGTCGCGGCGCTGCGCCGCGCGAACCCGCGAAAGAAAGCGAAAGCGAGCGCAATGCCCGTCGCCGCCGACAGGAAGTTCTGGATCGTCAGGCCGAGCATCTGACTGAGGTTCGACAGCGTCGCCTCGCCCGAATACCATTGCCAGTTGGTGTTGGTCGTAAAGCTGATCGCGGTGTTGAACGCGCCATCGGCGCCGACCGCCTCGTAACCCAGCGGATTGAGCGGAAGCACGCCCTGCAAGCGCAGCACCGCATAGGTGAAGAGCAGCAATGCGAAATTGAAGATCAGCATATGGACCGCGTAGCGGCGCCACCCCTGCTCCTCGTTCGGGTCGATGCCCGACAGGCGGTAAAAGCCCGCCTCGACCGGCCCGAGCAGGCGGTGGAGCGGGGTTCGCTGGCCGTCATAGAGCGCGAAGAGCCAGCGGCCCATCGGCTTGGTGATCGCGAGCAAAAGCCCGACGAAAACGATGATGAGAAGCCATCCCTGAAAGGTCATGGCGCGCCTCCCCTAAAAGCGTTCGGGCCGTGCGAGCACGGCGACGAGATAGACGAGAAGGCCAAGCGCGGTGGCGCCCGCGAGCCATAGGTCGAGAGTCATGACATCACCTCACGCGTCGTCGCAAAGGCGCGCATAGCCGAGGCTTGTCGCCAGAAGCGCGAGGATGATGCCGATCCAGAGAAGATCCTGCATGATTTGCTCCAGCAAGGCGCCCGCCACAAAGGTGACGCGGGTCGTCTGCGGAGCATCAATTAGAATAGGCGCGCGTTTGAATTCGAGAGAGTGAAATCAGCCCTCGCATAGTGTTTGCATATGATTTTGCGAAAACCGGCGTCGGCCGTGGCGTTCCGTCAACTCCGGGCCAGTTCGCGCGCATACCCCTTGAACCCCCATGTCAGGATGATTGCGGCGAGCGGGAAAGCGGCCGCTGCGACGACGGCGATCGAATAGCGCAGCGCGGATTCGTCCTGGAATAAATTGTCGGTCAGCAAAGCGATCAGCATCGGACCGAAGCCGAGGCCGACCAGATTGACGACAAAGAAATAGATCGCGGTCATCCGCGCGCGATATTCGTTCGGCGTGATCAGCTGCAAGGCAACGCCGCCGACCCCGTGCATCGTCAGACACGGAAAGGCCAACGCCAGCATCGCGAACGCCAGCGCCGGGTCGGGCATCAGAGCCATCGCCGTCAAGGGCGGGCCGCCGAGCAGGATCGACAGGCGCATCACCCGCAAATGCGCGTCACCCACCCCCTTGGCGAACAATCGGTCGGCGAGCGCGCCACCCGCGATCAACCCGAAGGCGCCGCCGACCGCCATGATGACGCCGAACCACAGACCCGCTTGCGCAACGTCCATGCCGTAGCTGCGCGCGAAGAAGGTCGGTATCCACGCGATCGCGCCATACATGACGAGACCGATCAGCGACATGCCGCCGAACAGCGCGCCCAGCGCCGCCCGCTGTCCCCCGATGTGCGCGACAAGACCGGGCGCGCCGGCGGCCGGCACATCCGGCGTGACAGCGGCCGCCCGTCGCCCGCGACGAAGAGGCTCGCGCACGGTCAGCATGAGCAGCGCGACCAATATCCCCGGCGCCGCCACCCAGACGAAAATCAACCGCCACGCATCCATCGGACCATAGAAGGGGACATCGACCGTCGGCGCGGCAAGCACCGCCTGAACGACGAAGGAGCCGAGGATCATCGCCACGCCCGAACCCAGCGGCACGCCGATCGAATAGACCGCCATCGCGCGCGCCAGCCGGTCGCGCGGAAAATAGTCGCTGAGCATCGAATAGGCGGCGGGCGAAAGCGTCGCCTCGCCCACACCGACGCCCATGCGCGCGGCGAAGAGCGACGCATAGCTTCCCGCAAAGCCGCAGCCCGCCGTCATCACACTCCACACCGCGATCCCCGCGACGATGAGGTTCCGGCGGTTATAGCGGTCGGCGATCCATGCGAGCGGCAAGCCGAGCAACGTATAGAAAAGCGCGAAGGCCAGTCCGATGAGCAGGCTGACCTGCGTGTCCGAGATATCGAGCGCGGCGCGGATCGGCGCGACGAGCAGGCTGAGGATCATGCGGTCGACGAACGACAGCGTATAGGCCAGCAACAATATCGCGACGACATACCAGCTGTACGCTGGCCGCGGCCAAGGCGGATCTTTCGATTGCGTTTTCGCCTGCCCGGCGGTGCCGCCGTCTGCCCGCTCCGTCGCCATATCCACTCCCGGTTTCGCTTCGACCGCCGCCCCCCTTGCACCGGAAGGCGTGCTGATATATTAAGCATATACTTAGATAACTAAGTATTTTGTATTCGCAGTCAAGCAGGAACAGGCACGCACGACAACGGAAAAACGAATCGAAAATAAATGGGAGAGCGAGACATGGCCGGAAAGATACTGAACCCCTCGTCGCGGCTGCTGGCGGGCATCGTCCTGCTGACCATGCCTGCCGTCGCCACGGCACAGGATGCCGCGGAGAATAGCGACGGCGATATCATCGTCACCGCGCAGCGACAGGAGCAGAAGCTGCAGGACGTCCCGGTGTCGGTCACCGCCTTCGGTGCGGAACAGCTTCGCGCGAACAATATCGAGACCGTCGCCGACATCGCGCTCCGCACCCCGGGACTGGCCGCGAGCGCCGTCGATCCCATCAACACCAATTTCGCGATGCGCGGCATCGGCAGCGCGCCGGGCATCAGCCAGAATGCCGGCGGCGACCCGTCGGTCGTCGTCTTCGTCGACGGGGTCTATGCGGGCCGCGGCAGCACCCCCGACCTCGACGCCCTCGACCTCGAACGCGTCGAGGTTCTGCGCGGCCCGCAAGGCACATTATTCGGCAAAAATGCCATCGGCGGGCTGATCCAGTTCGTCAGCCGCAAGCCGTCAGCCGACACCAGCTTCTATTTCGAGGGCACGTACGGCAATTACGACCGCGTCGGCGTCGTCGCGCGCGGCAATATGGCGCTCACCGATAAAATCTATCTGTCGGCGGGCCTCTCGCACAAGCAACGCGACGGTTTCGAATATAACGAGACGACGGGGAACGACGTCAACGATCTGAACCTGACGACGGGACGCCTCGCCTTGCGGCTGATGCCGACCGACACGCTCGACATCATACTCCGCGCCGACGTTTCGCGGCAGGACCAAAAGGGCAATCCACGTCACAATAATTGCGACGCCAGTTTCAACGGCGGCGTCCACTGCGTCGGCATCAACCCCGATCCGCGCGTGGTGAACGCCTATATCGACGGCATGATCAAGCGGACGATCCAGTCCTATTCGGCCGAGATCAACCTCGACCTGCCCTTCGGCACGCTCACCTCGCTGACCGCGCTCCGCAAGGTCGATTTCCAGTTCGAAACGCCCTTTTTCAGCAATCCGGTCAATCCGCCGAGCCAGATCGAATCGACCGATTTCGGCGACGAGGACAACAAGCAGTTCAGCCAGGAATTTCGGCTGGCGTTCGATGCGTTCGACGGCCGGCTGAACGGCCAGACGGGCCTATATTACCTGAAGGAGGACACCGATCGCATTCAGGGACAGATCCAGGATTTCGCGACGCCCGCGATCAGCGGCATCGGCATATTTCCGCAGTCGGTCAACGCGCGCAGCTTCGCGATCTTCGGCCAGCTCGACTACGAAATCGTCCCGTCGCTGACCGCCACGTTGGGCGCGCGAATGACTTGGGAGAAAAAGAGCGGCCGGTTCGCGGGCTACAAGGGCGACGACGGCCCCGGCGTGCCGCCCCCGCTCGGCACGCCGGCCGGCTATGACGTCACCGCGAGCCAGAAATGGAAAGCCTTTACTCCGCGGTTCGCCTTGAACTGGAAGGCGACCGACGATGTGTTGCTCTATGCGTCGGCGGCGCGCGGTTACAAGAGCGGGGGGTTCCAAGGCCTTTCAGGCACGGCGGCGGGCGCATCTACCCCCTATGACCCCGAATTCGCCTGGGGTTACGAGGTCGGTGCCAAGACCGAATGGTTCGACCGGCGACTGCGGTTCAATGTCGCCTTGTTCCAGACCGATTATTCGGATCTTCAAGTGTCGCAGCTCGTCCCGCTCTGCTGCGTCGTCGTCAGCAACGCGGCGAAGGCGAAGATCAAGGGCGCCGAGGTCGAAGTCCTCGCGCGCCCGTTCGAAGGCTTCCAGCTCGACGGCAGCTATGCCTGGCTCGACGCGAAGTTCACCGAATATTCGATCCCCGGCCAGGCCTATACCGGCAATCGCCTGCCCCGATCGCCGAAGAACAAGTTCAATATCGGCGGCCAGTATGAGGCGCCGATCGGCGATTTGTCGGCAAAGCTCCGGGTCGACTACAGCTGGGTCGACGACGCCTTTTTCGAAGCGTCGAACATCCCGCAGCAATTGTGGCCGAGCCACGAGAATCTCGACGCGCGCCTGTCGATCGCGGGCCCCGACGAACGGTGGGAGCTTTCGCTGTGGGGCAAGAACCTCACCGACGAGCTGGTTCCGACCTATGTCACCTATTTCGGCCCATACCGCCAGATACTGACGCCCTATGCGCCGCCGCGCACCTATGGCGTCACCATGGCATTCAAGATCTGATCCGCGGCGCGGCGGGGAGGATTCCCCGCCGCGCCCTCCCCCATTCAACGAAAGGATTGATGATGGACCAGCCCGAGTTCCGCTACCTCTGCTCCTATCGCGCCGCTTTCACCGAGCCACAGCAGCAGATCGGCACCGCGCATTTCGGCCGCCGCATGATCGCCGCGCTGACCGGCGGCGAAGTCGAGGGCGAACGGCTGCGCGGCCGCGTCATGCCGAGCGGCGGCGACTGGGCGACGATCGACGACAAGGACACGCTGCGCCTCGACGCGCGGATCACCTTCGAAACGCACGACGGGGCGCTGATCTATATATCCTATCGCGGTGTGCTGCGGCCGCTGTCGGTGGCGCATCGGCATGCCCGAAACGGTGGGCCGCAAACGGCGGCCGAGCGCAAGGAAATCTATTTCCGCACGACCCCGATGTTCGAAACCGGCGACGCGCGATATTCCTGGCTCAACGACATCGTCGCGGTCGGGCTCGGCGCGAGCGTCGGCGGAGCCGTCCGCTACGATGTTTTCGAGCTTCTCTAGGCGGATCGGCTTCCGGTCACCGACGGTTGCGAGCGCCGAAAGCAAAGCCGGCGAGCGGCCCCCGCTCAGATCGGCGAATGCTGATGCAATACCAGCTTCCAGCCGTTCGGTCGCCGCACATAGGCCGAACTGACCAGCGCGGCATAGGGTTCGCCGTCGGCGCGCGTCACATCCGCGCGGTAGCTTATGATCGCAAAATCGTCGTCGCCGTGCAGAAACTGGCGATTCGCCATGGTCAGGTCACGCCAACGGTTGGCGTTGGTGGCGGTCGCCGCCACCTCCTCGCGCGAATGCACGCCGTGCATCTCGCCCGCCTGCGGAAAGGCGAGCAGGCACTGGGCATCGACATGATTCAGGAAATGCTCTTGCCCGTCGAGCCAGAATCCCTGCTCGATGTCGTAAAGCTCCTCTTCGAGCGCCATATCATTCTCCTTCCAGCCAGGCGCGCGGGGGTCAACCGCCCTTCTTCTGCGCCCGCGCAGACCTGACGCCCGCCAGAAACTGCTCTTCATTGACCTTCACCGCCAATCCCTTCTTCGACATGAAAAAGGCGGCGCGCGGCATGGTGATATTGCCTTCGCTGGTCGTCAGCACCGCGCCCTGCGGCGCCATCGCCGTGACCTTGCCCAGCACCGCGGCGCCGTCAGCGCTCCGCACCTCGGCGCCTGGTTTCAAGACGCCGTCGACCGCCGCCGCATCGGCCTCGGCCTGCTTCAGTACCGCGACGATCTTCGCCTTGGGCGCTTTGAGCGCCGGGCCCTTGGCGCCCTTCACAAAAGCCTTCTTGGGGACGACCAGCCCATTGCCGTCGATCGACACCGCAACCCTGTCTCCCGATACTTTGGCGATCCGGCCGACTTCCTCGCCATTCTGGTCATAGACCTTGGCCCCGGTGACGAGCGACGCGGCGGGCGCCGCCTCCTGCGCCTGCGCGGCGGGGCCGGCGAGCGGGATCGCGCTCGCCAGACACAGCGCGGCGACGCGGCCGAAGAATTTGGGCATGAAATGCTCCTGTCGAACAAATATGTCCGCCCGTGCCGCATCGCGCGACACCACGCCAAATGCGATGTTGCCCGGCCGTGCAACGGACACGGCGAGCCGACGGTCGCCAGGGTCAGGACCTAGCGGTAGTCGATCACCAGTTTATCCGCCGCCGCGACGGCGGCGGCGCGCGCGTCGTCGGTGGTGCCGCCAGCGACCTTGGCCAATGCGACCCCCATGCGGCGCCAAGGCCGCGTCACCGGTTTGCCGAAGATGCGGACATCGACCGAGGTTTCGGCGTTCGGTGTCGCCAATGCGTCGGCGAGCCCCGTGATTGCGAAATCGGACGTGTCGCGGTCGGCGAGGAGCACGGCACTGGCGCTCGCGTCGGGAACCGCGATGGAGGGGATCGGCAGGCCGAGAATCGCGCGCGCGTGAAGATCGAATTCGGAGAGCGATTGCGAGATCAGCGTCACCATGCCGGTGTCGTGCGGGCGTGGGCTGAGTTCGGAGAAGATGACCGCGTCGCCCTTCACGAAAAATTCGACCCCGAAAATGCCGTGGCCGCCGAGCGCGTCGACGACCTTGGTTGCCATATCCTGCGCCGCGGTCAGCGCCGCGTCCGACATCGCGGCGGGCTGCCAGCTTTCGCGATAATCGCCGCGTTCCTGCCGGTGACCGATCGGCGGACAGAAAGAAACGCCGGCCTTGTGCCGCACGGTGAGCAGCGTGATTTCGTAATCGAAATCGATGAACGCCTCGGCGATCACGCGCAGCCGGTCGCCGCGCATCCCGGCGGCGGCATAGTCCCACGCCGCATCGACCCCGGCGGCATCTTTCACCGTGCTCTGGCCTTTGCCCGACGAGGACATCACGGGTTTGACGACCAGCGGGAAGCCGATGCGCTCGGCGGCGGCGCGCAATTCCTCGCGCGTCTCGGCATATTCGAAGGTCGACGTGGTGAGCTTAAGCTCGCTCGCCGCAAGGTCGCGAATCGCGTCGCGGTTCATCGTCAGCTGCGCCGCGCGCGCCGAGGGAACGACGTGGAAACCTTCGGCCTCGACCTCGGCGAGAATCTCGGTGCGGATCGCCTCGACTTCGGGGACGATATGGTCGGGGCGATGCTTTTCGATCGCGGCGCGCAGCGCGTCGCCGTCGAGCATCGAAAAAACCTCATATTCGTCGGCGACCTGCATCGCCGGGGCGGCGGCATAGCTGTCGCAGGCGACGACGTGACAGCCGAGGCGCTTCGCCGAAATCACGAATTCGCGGCCGAGTTCGCCCGAGCCGAGGAGGAGAATCTTTGCGGTGGGGGTCATGGGGCAGCTCCGAATCTGAAGCGCCTCCACAGCCGATATTGGGCCGAGGCGCAATGCACGTTTGTTCAACGCGATCGGGGTGGCGGCTGATAATCTCCTCGCTAAACGAAGGGAGAGACACATGACCGCTACGACCGAGATCGCGCGCCCGCTGCCGACCGAAGCGCTGTTCGACCGCTATCATGTCGGGTGGGAAACGAAGGACCCCGACCTCATCGCCTCGCTCCATTCGGAGGATAGCGTCTTCGCGCTCCGCGACGGCACCGAGCCCGTGGTCGGCCGCGAAAGGCTGCGCGAACATTGCCGCCAATTGTTCGCGACCTTCGATTTTTCGATGGAGATGGGACGCCGTCTTTTTGGTGCGGACCATTGGGTGTTCGAGTGGACGATGCTGCTGTCGCTGCGCGAGCCCGGCGGAGCGCCCTTCGTCGCCCGCGTTGGAATGCTCGACGTCGTCACGGTGAACGACGCGGGCGAGGTCACGCGCAAGGACGTCCATCCGAACGGGCGCGAGATGCACGCCGCCTTCGTCCGCGCGGGAATCGACCGCTGATCCCGCCGACCGGCGGCGCTTGCGCCGGGCGCCGAAGCCCGGGATAATCGCCGCGATGCCCGACCCGCTTTCGCCTTTCCGGAATTCGCTGCTCCCGGTCGGCGTCCGTTCGCTCGCGCCGCACGCCAACCCCGTCGTCTGCGTGCTCGCGGGGCGCGGCGGCAGCCTGCGGCTCGAACAGGACGAGATGCGCGTCGAGGGCGAGATGTTGCTCGTTCGTCCCGGTATCGTGCATGCGGTCACGCTGCCCGCGCGCGGTGCCGACGTGCTCTATCTCAGCGGGCTCGTCTTTCCTTTCGAAACTCCGCTGGCGCAGCCACTTATGAGAGGTCTCGGCTATCTGACGCAGGACGCGCTCGGCGGCGGGAAGGATGCGATCGACGCGCTGCGCGCCCGCCTCGCGGCGCGGGCCGATACGCTGCCAGCGGTCATGGCGGCCGTCGAAGCGATCTACGCCGACCCGATGCGCCGCATGCCGCAGACCGAGCTGGCGCAGCGTTTAAGCCTCGAACGCACGCAGGCGCTGCGCTGTTTCAAGGCGGCGACCGGACAGGCCTTTCGCGAATTTAAGCTCTGGTCCGCGCTCCAGCATGCCGCCGAACAGATGCGCGACGGCGCGCTCGTGCGCACTGCGGCGATGGATGCGGGGTTCGCCGATACCGCGCATCTCTCGCGCGCATTCCGTCGCCTTTTCGGGCTGACGCCCAGCGCGGCGATCGCCGGCCTCGACCTGACCCCGCCCGCCGGACGGGCGCTTCGCACCGCGACGCTTATGTGATAGCCTCCTCCCGACGCTGCGTAACAGCCATGAGGTTGATTATGACGGACGATTGGCGAGTGGATGACCTGGCGCTGTGCATCAGCCGACACGAGCGTTACCCGCCCGAGGTGCGCCCGGGTGCCGTCTTCACGGTGCGCACGGTGTGGACCGACATGCCCGACCTTGTCGGGGGGCAATCGGGAACCGCGCTGAAGTTCCGCGACGTCCCCGATCTCGGCCCGCGCGCCGCCTATTGCGCGCGCCGTTTTCGCAAGATCACACCGGGAGCCCCCGACGCCTTCGACGCCGAGGTGATCGATCTGCTCGCGGGCGCGAAGGATATTTGCCGCTGATCGCGCTTTTGCGCGAACTTCGCGCTTTGATCGATTAAACCGATAAGTGTGCCCGGAAAATTGGGGTTGAGTGCGTGCGCCCGTCCTTATAGCTGGCGCCCTGCAAATCATTTTGCAGTGCAGCAAACAAAGGAAACACTCTCCCATGGGTATCATCGGAAGCTCGATCAAGCCGTTCAACGCCACCTCGTACCATCAGGGCAAGTTCGTCCCCGTGTCGGACGCCGACACCAAGGGCAAGTGGGGCGTTTTCTTCTTCTATCCGGCCGACTTCACCTTCGTCTGCCCGACCGAGCTCGAAGACCTCGCCGACCAGTATGAAACGCTGAAGGGCCTCGATGTCGAAGTCTATGCCGTGTCGACCGACACGCATTTCAGCCACAAGGCATGGCACGACAGCTCGCCGGCGATCGGCAAGATCAACTATCACATGCTCGGCGACCAGAACCACGTCCTCGCCAATAATTTCGGCGTGCTGCGTGAAGATTCGGGCCTCGCCGACCGCGCCACCTTCGTCGTCGATCCCGACGGCGTGATCCAGGTGATGGAAATCACCAGCGAAGGCGTCGGCCGCAACGCCGAGGAACTGGTCCGCAAGATCAAGGCCGCGGTCTATGTCCGCGCCAACCCCGGCCAAGTCTGCCCGGCGAAGTGGGAAGAGGGCGCCGAAACGCTCGCGCCCTCGATCGAACTCGTCGGCAAGATCTAAGCCGACCTATTTGCGAGGACCGGGCGGGCAGTGCTCGCCCGGTCATAGCACCCCGCAAAACATGAGAATTTCCGACGCCGTTCCCCGCGGCGAACCCTTGCCCCTGTCCGAAAGGCTCTCCCCATGCCGATGCTCGACGCCAATACAACCGCCCAGCTCAAAACCTATCTCGGCAACCTCCGCCGCCCGATCGAGCTGGTCGCGAGCCTCGACGCCTCGCCCAAGTCGGCCGAGATGCGCGCGCTGGTCGAGGAAGTCGCGGCGCAATCGGACCTCGTCACCGCGCGTTTCGATGGCGACGATGCGCGGCGCCCGTCGTTCGCGATCCGCGGCGACGAAGGCCGCGCCGAAGCGGTGTTCGCGGGGCTGCCGATGGGGCATGAGTTCACCTCGCTGATCCTCGCGCTACTCCACGTCGGCGGGCACCCGCCGAAAGAAGATGCCGAGCTGCTCGACGCGGTGCGCGCACTCGAAGGCGATTTCACCTTCGAAACCTTCTTCTCGCTGTCGTGCCAGAATTGCCCCGACGTCGTGCAGGCGCTGAACATCATGGCGGCGCTCAACCCGAACGTCCGCCACACCGCGATCGACGGCGCACTGTTCCAGGACGAGGTCGAGCGCCGGCAGGTGATGGCGGTGCCCGCGGTCTTCCTCAACGGCGAACCCTTCGGCCAAGGCCGTATGGACCTCGCGCAGATCGTCGCCAAGCTCGACACCGGCGCGGTGGCGCGCGCCGCCGAAAAGATCGCCGCGAAGGAGCCGTTCGACGTGCTTGTCGTCGGCGGCGGCCCCGGCGGCGCCGCGGCGGCGATCTATGCGGCGCGTAAAGGCATTCGCACCGGCGTCGTCGCCGAACGCTTCGGCGGGCAGGTGCTCGACACGCTGGGGATCGAGAATTTCGTCTCGGTCCAGCACACCGAGGGGCCGAAGCTCGCGGCGCAATTGGAAGCGCATGTGAAGGACTATGACGTCGACGTCATGAATGTGCAGGAAGCCGCCGAACTGATCCCCGGCGGCGCCAATGGCCTGCACGAAGTGAAGCTGAAAAGCGGCGCGAGCGTGAAGGGCAAGACGGTGATCCTGTCGACCGGCGCGCGCTGGCGCCAGATGGGCGTCCCCGGCGAGGCCGAATATCGCAACAAAGGCGTCGCCTATTGCCCGCACTGCGACGGGCCGCTGTTCAAGGGGAAGCGCGTCGCGGTGATCGGCGGCGGCAATTCGGGGGTCGAGGCGGCGATCGACCTTGCGGGGCTGGTCGCGCATGTGACGCTGATCGAGTTCGACGGCGAGCTGCGCGCCGACGCGGTGCTTCAGACCAAGCTGCGCAGCCTGTCCAACGTCACCGTCATCACCTCGGCGCTCACCACCGAAGTGCTCGGCAATGGCGAGAAGGTCGTCGGGTTGCGCTATCGCGATCGCAACAGGGATGAGGAGCATCTCGTCGAGCTGGAAGGCATCTTCGTCCAGATCGGCCTGATCCCGAACACCGAATGGCTCGGCGATGCGGTGGCGCTCAGCGATCGCGGCGAGATCGAGGTCGATGCGCGCGGCGCGACGAGCCAGCCCGGCATCTTTGCGGCGGGCGACGTCACGACGGTGCCCTACAAGCAGATCGTCATCGCGATGGGCGAAGGATCGAAGGCGTCGCTGTCCGCCTTCGATCACCTGATCCGCGCGGGCGTCTGACGCGCTCCGCGCGCTTCAGCGCGGCCATACCTCGGTGTCATGATCGGGATGCTGGTGGTTGCTCGCCTTGATCGCGCCCACCAGGTCGCTCATCACTTCTTCGGTCGTGCCCTCGCCCTTGATCGGCAGGCTTTCGAACAGCGATAGCTGGCCCTCGGTGCCGAACTGGACCCGTGGCGGAAATTGCGACGGGTCGTCGAACGAACCGGTAGTCAGATTGAGGTGCTCGCTCTCGAAATAATCATAGGCGAGCGGCGTTCCGCAGTCGCGGCAGAAGCCGCGCGCGGCCTTGTCCGAGCTGTTGAACCAGGCGGGCGTGCCGCGCGTCCAGCTGATTGCGGCGCGCGGCACGCCGATCAATGCGATGAAGAAATTGCCCGCCGCCTTCTGGCACATGCGGCAATGGCAGATATGCGACGTGTCGAGCACGGCGGTGACGTGAAAGCGCACCGTGCCGCACTGGCAGCCGCCCGAGGCCTGGGTTTCGATCCTGTCCATTGCCGCAGGTTACCAAAGCCGATGCGCGCTCACAATGGCGCGCGGGGAAGCGGTGCGCGACGGCGATGCGCCGCGCACCGGCCCGGTCAGGCACCGTAACGCTCGATGACTTCGGCGAGCGGCACATGGCCGAGGCACTTGGCCCCACCTGCCGCGCTTTCACCACTTTCGAGCGCGGTGGCATAGGCGATCGCGGGATCGGCCTCGAGCCGTGCGCGCAGCGCCGCCAGCTTCGGCCAGCGAACGGGCTCGGCGACCTCGTGGAATTCCAGCCAACGCGCGACGCCGATGAACAGCGCGTCGGCCAGCGTCGGCCGCTCGCCGACCAGATAGGGGGTGTCGCCGACCATTTCCTCGAGCCGGTCGTGGCGCTCGATCACCGCTTCCTTGCCAAATTCACGCAATGACGCCTGCAGCGTCGGGCGCGGCGGGTCCATTTCGAGCGCGACCCACAGCGGGGTGAAGGCGCCGGTGAAGCCGGTGTTGATGAACGCCATGATCTGCCGCATCCGGTCGCCTTCCGCCGACATCGGATCGGGGCTGATCCGCCGTTCGTCGTCGCGCGCGGCGAGCCAGTGCGCGATCGCCATCGTTTCGGTAAGGACCTTGCCCTCGTCGGTGATCAGCGCCGGCGTCTCGTGCCGCGCGTTGATGCGGGCATAGGCGGGCTCGCGCATTTCGCCGAGCATGTCGACGCGGCACAGGCGATAGGGTTTGCCCAGCCATTCGAGGGCCGCGACAAGCCCCATGGAACTTCCCAGCGGGAAGCCATAGATAAGGATCGGTTCCAATATATTGCTCCATCTTCTTCTTGAGGGGGGAGCTGCGCAGCGGTTTCCGATATAGGGCGCCGGGAGCCCGCGTAAATTACGCACCTTTTTGTAACCATGAGGGCGAAGATGAAGGATCTGGTTTCGCGCTGTCCAATCGAGGAGGTGATGCAGCTGTTGAGTGGCCGCTGGCCGACGCTGCTCATCTATTATCTCAGCGACGGGACGAAACGGTTCAGCGACCTGCGCCGCGACAATCCGACGATCTCGCACAAGATGCTGACGCTCGAGTTGCGCAAGCTCGAGGATGCGGGGATCGTCCGGCGGACCGAGTTCGAAGGCTATCCGCGGCGCGTCGAATATGATTTGACGGTGGACGGCGAACGGCTCGTCCCGCTGATCGATGCGCTTGGCGACTGGTGGGATTCGGTCGCCCCTGCACCGGCCGTCGCGGACGCCATCGCACAATGATCGTCCGGCGGCTGGGAACGAGCGACATCGCCGCGGCGCGTGCGCTCAACACCGTCTATGCCGCCGCCTTCGACGATCCCGTCACTTACCGTGCTGACCGGCCCGACGACGCCTGGCTCGCACGCCAGCTCGACCGCGATGAGGTCATCGTGCTGGTGGCCGAGTTGGGCGGTGTCGTCATCGGCGGCCTCACCGCCTATGACCTGCCCAAGCTCGAGGCGGCGCGCAGCGAAATCTATCTTTACGACCTCGCGATCGATGCCGCGCACCGCCGCCGCGGCATCGCCACCGCGCTGATCGCCGAGCTGCAGCATATCGCGGCGGAAACCGGCGCGTGGGCGGTGTTCGTCCAGGCCGATTACGGCGACGATCCGGCAATCGCACTCTATACGAAGCTCGGCGTGCGTGAGGATGTGATGCACTTCGATCTGCCGCCGCAGCCGCGCGCCTGAGAAAGAAGAAAGCGGGAACATCGCGCTAGGCCGTCCGCGCCGCCGCTGCTACACCCCGCGCCATGTCCGAGAAGAATCATCTCTATCTGGTCGATGGCTCCAGCTACATCTTCCGCGCCTATCACCGCCTGCCGCCGCTGACGAACCCCAACGGCGTGCCCGTCGGCGCGGTCTATGGCTATACGACGATGCTGTGGAAGCTCGCGAAGGATCTGCACGACGCCGACGGGCCGACGCACCTCGCGGTGATCCTCGACCATTCGAGCCAGTCGTTCCGCAACGAGATTTACGACCAATATAAGGCGAACCGGCCCGAACCGCCCGAGGATCTGCGCCCGCAATTCCCGCTGATCCGCGACGCGACGCGCGCCTTTTCGCTGCCGTGTATCGAGATGGAGGGCTTCGAGGCCGACGACCTGATCGCGAGCTATGCCGAGGCCGCGGTGCGCGAGGGCTGGGACGTCACGATCGTATCGTCGGACAAGGACCTGATGCAGCTCATCCGGGAGCCCGCCGAAGGACCGCAGGTCGACATGCTCGACACGATGAAGAATGTCCGGCTCGGGCTCGAAGCGGTGAACGAGAAGTTCGGCGTCACCCCCGATCTCGTCGGCGACGTGCTCGCGCTGATGGGCGACAGCGTCGACAACGTCCCCGGCGTCCGCGGCGTCGGCCCGAAGACCGCGACCAAGCTGATCCAGGAATATGGCAATCTGACCGCCGCACTTGACGGGGCCGCGACGATGAAGGCGTCGAAGCTGCGCGACAATCTGATCGAGCATCGCGCAATGGCCGAATTGTCGCGCATCCTCGTCGACCTCAAGCGCGATTGTCCGCTGCCCGACGCGCTCGACGCGCTGAAGCTCGGCGCGATCCCGCCGCTGCCGCTCAAGAGCTTCCTCGACGAGCATGGCTTCCGCTCGCTTTCGGCCAAGCTCGACCTCGGCGGCACGCCCGGCGGTCCGCCGACCCTGCCGCGCGCGAGCGCCGCGACGGCGGCACCCGCCGCGGGCCCCTCGACCCCCACCCTTCCCGTCATGCCGTCGATCGACCGCGCGCTTTACGAGACGGTAACGACGATCGAGGCGCTCGACCGCTGGATCGAGGAAGCGCGCGCCGCGCATGTCGTCGCGATCGATACCGAGACGGCGAGCCTCGACAGCGTCACCGGCACGCTCGTCGGCGTCAGCATGGCGACCGCCCCGGGGCGCGCCTGCTACATCCCGCTCGGCCATGGCGGAACCGACATGTTCGCCGAAAAGCCCGAGCAGGTGCCGCTCGCCGACGCGATCGGACGCCTCCATGCGCTTTTCTCCGACGAGGCGGTGCTCAAGGTCGGGCACAACCTCAAATATGACATCGGCGTGCTCGCGCAGCACGGCATCACCATCGCGCCTTATGACGATACGCTGATGATGAGCTTCGCGCTCGACGCGGGCAAGCATCAGCACGGGCTCGACGAGCTCGCGAAGCTCCACCTCGACCATGTCTGCATCTCGTTCAAGGAAGTGTGCGGGACCGGCAAGTCGCAGATCAGCTTCGCCGAGGTTCCACTCGACCGCGCGACGCAATATGCCGCCGAGGACGCCGAGGTCGCGTGGCGGCTGTGGAAGCTGCTGAAGCTCCGCCTGCCGATCGAGGGCGGCACGCGCGTCTATGAAATGGTCGACCGGCCATTGGCCGCCGTGGTCGAGGGCATGGAGCGCGCCGGCATCATGGTCGACCGCGAATATCTCGCGCGGCTGTCGGGCGAGTTCGCGAACGACATGCTGCGCATGGAGGGCGAAATCCACGGCCTCGCCGGCCAGCCTTTCGCGATCGGCAGCCCCAAGCAGCTCGGCGAAATATTGTTCGACAAGATGGGCCTGAAAGGCGGGCGCAAGGGCAAGTCGGGCGACTGGTCGACCGACCAGAGCGAGCTTGAGCGCCTCGAACGCGACGGCGTGCCGATCGCGCGCAAGATCCTCGAATGGCGGCAGCTTTCGAAGCTGAAGTCGACCTATACCGACGCATTGCAACAGCAGATCAATGCGACCACCGGTCGCGTCCACACCAGCTACAGCCTCGTCGGCGCGCAGACCGGGCGCCTTTCGTCGACCGACCCCAATCTCCAGAATATCCCGATCCGCACCGAGACCGGCCGCCAGATACGCGACGCCTTCATCGCGGCGCCCGGCCATGTTCTCGTCGCCGCCGACTATAGCCAGATCGAACTGCGGCTGGCGGCGCATATGGCCGATGTCCCCGAACTCAAGGAGGCCTTCGCGCAGGGACAGGACATCCATGCCGCGACCGCGATCGAATTGTTCGGCGAGGTCAACCGCGACACGCGCGGCAAGGCGAAGACGGTCAATTTCTCGATCCTCTACGGCATTTCGCGTTGGGGGCTCGCGGGCCGGCTCGAAGTGACACCCGATGAGGCGCAGGCGCTGATCGCGCGCTATTTCGAGCGTTTCCCGGGCATTTCAGACTATATCACCGACACGCTCGATAACGCGCGCGCCAAGGGTTATACCGAGACTTTGTTCGGGCGGAAAACCTGGTTCCCGCGCATCAAGGCCGCGAACCAAAACGAACGCGCTGGCAGCGAACGCGCGGCGATCAACGCGCCGATCCAAGGCACCAGCGCCGACCTGATCAAGCGCGCGATGGCGCGGATGCCGAAAGCATTGGCGGACGCGGGGCTTTCCGACGTCCGCATGCTGCTCCAGGTTCACGACGAGCTGGTGTTCGAAGCGCCCGAGGACAAGGCCGCGGCGGCGGGCGATGTCATCCGCGCGGTGATGTCGGGCGCCGCCGAACCGGCGCTCAAGCTGTCGGTTCCGCTGGAGGTCGAGGTCGGCACGGGCAAGAGCTGGGGCGAAGCGCATTGATCGCCGCGCTGCTGTTCGTCGCGGCGCTCGCCGCCGAACCCGCCGCCGCGCCCCCGGAGACTACCGCCGCCGCGACGCCCGAGCTCGCGCCCCTGTCGCCGATCGCCGATACCGACCTGCGCCAATTCGTCGCGATCGCGGGACGCAAGGTCGCCGGGCGGCCGGTCGAGGGCCCCTATGCGAACGCCGACAAGGTGCTGCTGATCCGTCGCGACGACAAGGGCTATCCGGTCGTGGCGGGGAGCATGGGCTTCCCGGTGCGCCAGTCGCTGCCCGCACCGCCCGCCGGCACGCTCGCCGTCGTCCGGCTGCACCAGCGGTCCGACACGGTCGTTCCCGGCCCGACCGCCGACGATCTCGCCTTCGTGAAGGTGAACAGGCTGCCGCTGTTCGTGATCGGCGAATGGGCGCGCCCCGCGCCGATGTGGGAGGTGGCGTGGGTCGATGGCGCAGTCCGTTTCCGCACGATCGGCGAGGTCGGCGAAATCGGCCCCTGGCGCGATTGACCGGCGCGAAGGCACGTCGCACCGACCGCGTCACCCTTTCACCCGCACAACTTTACCTCTATGACGGATCGATGACATGCGACCGGCACTTTCGTGACGGCCGGAACAAAGGGTCCCCATGAGCAAGTTCGAACCCGTCGCCAAGGCGCCGGTCCGCATCCAGCAGAATATCCTCGCGCGCAGCGAACGCCGTCTGCTCAACTGGCTGTGCGCGCGTCTTCCCGCATGGGTCACCCCCGACCAGCTCACCACGCTGGGGTTCGCCGGCGCGGTGCTCGTCGCGGCGGGCTATCTGCTCAGCTGGTTCGACAGCGAATGGCTCGGCCTGTCGCTCGCCGGCTATATCGTCAACTGGTTCGGCGATTCGCTCGACGGCAGCCTCGCGCGCTGGCGCGGCATCGAACGCCCCAATTACGGCTATTTCGTCGATCACAGCGTCGATGCGATCGCAACGCTGCTGATGATCAGCGCGATTGGCATGAGCCCCTATATGCGGCTCGACGTCGCGCTGATGGGGGTGATCGGCTATTTCCTGCTCTCGATCCACACTTTCATTTCGGCGAAGATCCTCGGCGAATTCCGCCTGTCCTACATGGCGGGCGGGCCGACCGAGCTGCGGCTGATGCTGATGGCGATGACCATTTCGATGCCGATCATCGGCGGGGCCGACATCAAAGGCACCAATTTCTCCGTGTTCGATCTGTTCGCGCTTGTCGTGTCGAGCATCCTCGTCACGCTGTTCATCGTCCAGACGTCGGCGACCGCACGGATGCTCCGCCGCCGGGGCAACTGAGACCGAAGAAACGACGTCGGCGGCCGACCTCAGGGACGCGTCCGCGCCTGTGCATAGGTGCCGAGAAGGCGCAACGACTTGGTCTGGAAACCGAGTTCCTCGAGCGCGCGATCGATCCTTTCGTCGCCGGGAGCACCGACGATGTCGGCATAAAATTTGGTCGCCGCAAAGCTGTCGCCGGTCTGATAGCTTTCGAGCTTGGTCATGTTGACGCCGTTGGTCGCAAATCCGCCGAGCGCCTTGTAGAGCGCGGCCGGGATATTCTTCACTTCGAACATGAAGGTCGTCATCAGCGGGCCGGGTATCGCCGCGACATCGGCGAGCGGTTCGCGCGCCAGCACGACGAAACGCGTCGTATTATGGTCGGCATCCTCCATCCCGATGCCGTGCAGCGTCAGGCCATAGAGTTCGGCCGCGTGCGGCGGCGCGAGCGCGGCGAGGCCGACCTCGTCGCTGTCGGCAACCCACGCCGCCGCGCCCGCGGTATCGCTGTGCGCGACGGGCGCGATATTGTTCGCGCGCAGCCAGTGGCGGCATTGCCCCAAAGCCTGCTCGTGGCTCATCGCGCGCGTCACCGGGCCAAGGTCGCGGCTCATCAGCCCGTAGCGGATCGGCAGAAAATGCTCGCCGACGATCGACAGGCCCGATTCGGGGAGCAGGAAATGGATGTCGGCGACGCGGCCGTGCAGGCTGTTCTCTATCGGGATGATCGCGCGGTCGACGCGACCCTCGCGCACGGCGTCGATCGCATCCTCGAACGCATAGCAGGGCATCGGCAGCGAATTCGGATCATATTCGCGCGCGGCGAGGTCGCTGTTCGCGCCGGGCGCGCCCTGGAACGCCAGCCCGCGTCCGGGCTCGGCGAGCGCCACCGCCCGCATTTCGTCGACCAGATGCTGCGCCGAAGCCGAATAGCTGCCCATCGATTGCCTTCCCAGGGTGGAGCCGCGGCGCATAGCCGCCCCGCCCGCCGCGCGCAACCGGACCTTGGGCCTTCGGCTCTGCGGGCGATTTCATCCCCTTGCGCCGCCGTCGTCGCCCCTTTAAGGGAGCCTCCAAATCAAAGATGCGTCCGGCAAGCGGGCGCCAGCTAACGGGGCTGCTAGAGCATGGACGATCGCAACAATACTATTGCCGGCTGGGTGCTGTTCGCCGGCATTTGCGCGCTGGGCCTGACGATCGGGTCGCAGATGCTGTTCGCCAGCCACGCCCCCGAAAAGCCCGGTTATCCGATCGAAGATGCCGAAGCCGGTGCCGGTGGCGGCGAATCGGCGGTGCCGCTTCCCAACCTGCTCGCCGCCGCCGACCCGGCCAAGGGCGAAGCGGTGTTCGCGAAATGCGCCGCGTGTCACACGATCAATCAGGGCGGCGCCAACGGCATCGGCCCGAATCTGTGGGGTGCGCTCGGCAAGCCGCACGGCCATGTTCCGGGCTTCGATTATTCGGCGGCGCTGAAGGGCGTTGCGGGCAACTGGGACTTCGCGGGCATGGACGAATGGGTGAAGAGCCCGCGCAAATACGCCCCTGGCACCAAGATGTCGTTCGCGGGCCTCAGCAGCCCCGAGGACCGCGCGAACCTGATCGTCTATCTCAACAGCCAGGGTTCGAACCTGCCGCTGCCCGCCGCCGAAGCCGCTCCCGCGGCCGAAGAAGCGGGTGCCGCACCGGCCGAAGGCGAAGCTGCCGCCGCGGCTGCCCCGGCGGCCGAGGGCGAAGCCGCTCCGGCTGCTGACGCCGCGCCCGCTCCGGCCGAAGCCAAGAAATAATGCGGCTCGCGCCCGTGCTGCTGGCGGGCGCACTGGCGCTCGCCGGCTGCGGCAAGAGCGATCACCCCGCCGACGACGCGCCCGCGAGCGGCGAAGCGGCGGTCGAGGCCCCTGCCGTCGCGCCGACGGCGGCGATGGGCGAACAGGTCTTCCGGCGCTGCGTCGCCTGCCACACCGTCGAAAAGGGCGGATCCAACGGCATCGGCCCCAATCTGCACGGCATCGTCGGCGCCGCGGTCGCGTCGAAGCCGGACTTCTCCTATTCGGGCGCCATGAAGGCGAAAGGCGGCGTCTGGGACGAAGCCGCGCTCGACGCCTATCTGAAAGCCCCGATGAAGGATGTCCCCGGAACGCGCATGGCCTTTGCCGGGGTGATCGACCCTGCGGATCGCAAGGCGCTGATCCTCTATCTGGAAGAACAGTCGAAATAGCTCATTGATCCTCCCTGTCGCGAAGCGATGGGGAGGTGGCAGCCCGTAGGGCTGACGGAGAGGCCCATGACGCACCGTCGCCGCCCCTCCACCACCGCCTGCGGCGGCGGTCCCCCTCCCCATTGCTTCGCGACAGGGAGGATTGCAGTCGATCAATGTTCCTCGATGTTCGCGTAGAAATCCGTGATGATCGTCCACGCCTCATCCGCGGTCTCGACAAAGCGGAAAAGATCGAGGTCGCGCGCGCTGACCACGCCCTCTTCGACCAGCGCCTCGAAATTGACCACGCGCTGCCAGAATTCCTTGCCGAACAGGACGATCGGAATTGGCTTGATCTTGCCCGTCTGGATCAGCGTCAACAGTTCGAACATCTCGTCGAACGTGCCGAAGCCGCCGGGGAATACACAGACCGCGCGCGCGCGGAGCAGGAAGTGCATCTTGCGCAGCGCGAAATAGTGGAACTGAAAGCTCAGCGACGGTGTGACGAAGCGGTTCGGCGCCTGTTCGTGCGGGAGCACGATGTTGAGTCCGATCGATTCGCGGCCCTCGTCGTCGGCGCCGCGGTTCGCGGCCTCCATGATCGACGGCCCCCCGCCCGAGCAGACGACGAAATGGCGGCAGCCCTTTTCATCGCATGGATATTGGCTGGCGAGCCGCGCGAGCGCGCGCGCCTCGTCATAATATTTGGCTTTTTCCTTCAGCCGCCGCGCGATGTTGCGCTGCGCATCGTCGGTCGCCGCGGCCTCGAGGCCGTCGGCCTGCGACGGTTCGGGAATGCGCGCCGAACCATAGATGACCAGCGTCGATTCGATCCCCGCTTCGTCGAGCAGCAATTCGGGCTTGAGCAGTTCGAGCTGGAAGCGAACCGGGCGCAAATCCTCGCGCAACAGGAAATCCTTGTCCTGGAATGCGAGCTTGTAGGCGGGGTGCGCCGTCTGCGGGGTGGTGGTCGCCTGCTTGGCGAACTGCGCGTCGTCCTTGGCTTTGTGAAAACGCGAACGATGGGGTTGTTTATCTTCTGCCATTGGCGGACGGCTAGCCGGTCCGCGTGACTTTGCCAAGACGGACGGGCTTTAGCGGCAGTAGCCGTTGCCGCTCATGTCGAAGTGGAAATGATTATAATGGGCGGCATTATAATCGGGGCCGAGCACGGTGCCGAAGCGGCGGCAGCCCGATTTGTGCAGCGCGCGCAGGAAATCCCGCGACGGCTGGTCGCCGTCCCAGCCGCCGTCGAGCATGATGCGGCGCCCGTCGGCAAGCACGAAGCCCGACACGTCGATCGCGTTCGAATAGGCGTGCTGCGACAGCCGGCCCGAACGGCCGCCATAGATGTTGCGGCAGCTGTAGGTGCCATAGGTTTCGATCTTCACGACCTCGGTCCCGAAATATTTTCGCGCCGCGGGCTTCACCGCATATTGCGCCCAGGCGGCGAAATTCTTCGCGAGCGGACAGGTCATCGCGCCGAGCCCCGACACCGGCACGCCGACGTCGAGCAGTTTCACCGAATCGATCGAGGTGCAGCCGCCGCCATGATCCTGGTTCGGCAGCGGCGTGAAGCGCACCCCGGCCTGTTTGAGGTCGAACGCGCATTGCTGCGCCGCGGCGCTGGTGAAAGAGGGAGTGCCTATCGCTTGCGGGCGGCTCGGCTTGCTAGCCGACGTCCGTTTTCCGCCACCGTTCTTCATCGCTTCGGGCGCACCGAAACAGGCCGATAGTGCGAGCGCCGCGCTGGCGGCGATCAGGATCCGGGGCTTCAGGAACGTCGGGATCGGCATGGCCGTCAAAATACCGACGAAATGGTTAACAAGCTGTATACTATTTTCTCCACTCGTCGAAAATTTCGCGCGGTCCGTGCAATTTGTTTGACAGCCCGCGCGTCCGCCCTAAACGCGGCGCCGGGCCACGCGGTCCCAACGCCGCGCGAGCTCTCTGCAAGGAGAGACTATTATGAGTGAAGTGACGACGCCAAAGGTGCGCCCGACGCGCCCCTATTTTTCTTCCGGACCCTGCGCCAAGCCGCCGGTCTGGTCTCCCGAAAAACTGAACACCGAATCGCTCGGCCGCTCGCATCGCGCGAAGATCGGCAAGACGCGCCTCCAATATTGCATCGACCTGATGCGCGAGATGCTGCAGCTGCCCGACACGCACCGCATCGGCATCGTGCCGGGCTCCGACACCGGCGCCTTCGAAATGGCGATGTGGACGATGCTCGGCGCCCGCCCCGTGACGACGCTCGCCTGGGAAAGCTTCGGCGAGGGCTGGGTCACCGATGCCGCGAAGCAGCTCAAGCTCGATCCGACAATCATCCGCGCCGACTACGGCGAGCTTCCCGATTTGACGCAGGTCGACTGGTCGAACGACGTCCTCTTCACCTGGAACGGCACCACTTCGGGCGTGCGCGTTCCCGATGGCGACTGGATCGCCGACGACCGCGCCGGCCTCAGCTTCGCCGACGCGACCTCGGCGGTGTTCGCTTACGACCTGCCGTGGGACAAGATCGACGTCGCGACCTTCAGCTGGCAGAAAGTGCTCGGCGGCGAAGGCGGTCACGGCGTGCTGATCCTCGGCCCGCGCGCGGTCGAACGGCTCGAAACCCACACCCCTGCCTGGCCGCTGCCCAAGGTGTTCCGCCTGATGTCGAAGGGCGCGCTGTCCGAAGGCGTGTTCAAGGGCGAGACGATCAACACCCCGTCGATGCTCGCGGTCGAAGATGCGATCTTCGCGCTCGAATGGGCGAAGTCCCTGGGCGGTCTCGATGGCCTGAAGGCACGCAGCGACGCCAATGCCGCGGCGCTCGACACGATCGTCGCGGAGCGCGACTGGCTCTCCCACCTCGCCGCCGACCCCGCCAGCCGCTCGAAGACGTCGGTCTGCCTGTCGGTCGCGGGCGCCGATGCGGATTTCATCAAGAAGTTCGCGGGTCTGCTCGAAAAGGAAGGCGCGGCCTATGACATCGCGGGCTATCGCGATGCGCCTCCGGGCCTGCGCATCTGGTGCGGCGCGACCGTCGACACCGCCGACATCGAAGCGCTAGGCCCGTGGCTCGACTGGGCCTACGCAAGCCTTTCGGCCTGACGCTCCCTTTTTTCCGTTTGCCCTGAGCTTGTCGAAGGGCCGCCCTTTTCTTCCGACGTCCAAGAGAAATACTGTCCTTCGACAAGCTCAGGACGAACGGAGCTTTTGAAAGCTATCGAAATGACCCAACCCAAAGTCCTCATCAGCGACAAGATGGACCCCAAAGCCGAAGCGATCTTCAAGGAACGCGGCATCCAGGTCGACGTGATCACCGGCAAGACCAAGGACGAGCTGATCGCGATGATCGGCGACTATGACGGCCTTGCGATCCGTTCGGCCACGAAAGTCACCGCCGATGTTCTCGCCGCCGCGACGAACCTGAAGGTCGTCGGCCGCGCCGGCATCGGCGTCGACAATGTCGACATTCCGGAGGCGTCGAAGAAGGGCGTCATCGTGATGAACACCCCCTTCGGCAACAGCATCACCACCGCCGAACATGCAATCGCGATGATGTTCGCGCTCGCGCGCCAGATTCCCGAAGCCAACACGGGGACCCAGGCGGGCAAATGGCCCAAGAATGACTTCATGGGCGTCGAGCTGACCTCGAAGACGCTCGGCCTGATCGGCTGCGGCAACATCGGCAGCATCGTTGCCGAGCGCGCGCTCGGCCTGCGCATGAAGGTCGTCGCCTTCGACCCCTTCCTTACCCCCGAACGCGCCATCGAACTCGGCGTCGAAAAGGCCGATCTCGACACCTTGCTCGCCAAGGCCGACTTCATCACGTTGCACACGCCGCTGACCGACCAGACGCGGAACATCCTGTCGAAGGAAAATCTGGCGAAGGCCAAGAAAGGCGTGCGCATCATCAACTGCGCGCGCGGCGGGCTGATCGACGAAGCGGCGCTGAAGGAAGCGCTCGAATCGGGCCATGTCGCGGGCGCCGCGCTCGACGTGTTTCAGACCGAGCCGCCGGCGGCCGACCATCCGCTGTTCAGCGCGCCGAACTTCATCTGCACCCCGCATCTCGGCGCGTCGACCGACGAGGCGCAGGTCAATGTCGCGATTCAGGTCGCCGAGCAAATTTCGGACTATCTGCTCACCGGCGGCATCACCAACGCGCTCAACGTGCCCAGCCTGTCGGCCGAGGAAGCGCCGAAGCTGCGCCCCTATATGAGCCTTGCAGAAAAGCTCGGTAGCCTCGTCGGCCAGCTCGCGCACGACAATCTCACGCACATTTCGATCGAGGTCGAGGGCGCCGCCGCCGAGCTCAATATGAAGCCGATCACCGCCGCGGTGCTCACCGGCCTGATGCGCCGCTATTCGGATAGCGTGAACATGGTCAACGCCCCGCATCTCGCGCGCGAGCGCGGGCTCGACATCCGCGAGGTGCGCCACGACCGCGAAGGCGATTACCACACGCTCGTCCGCGTCACCGTCGCGACCGAAGCGGGCGACCGTTCGGTCGCGGGCACGCTGTTCGGCAACAACGAACCGCGCCTCGTCGAGATGTTCGGTATCAAGGTCGAAGCCGACCTCGACGGTCATATGCTCTACATCGTCAACGAGGACGCGCCGGGCTTCATCGGCCGCATCGGCACCGCGCTCGGCGAAGCGGGGCTCAACATCGGCACCTTCCACCTCGGCCGCCGCGCCGCGGGCGGCGAAGCGGTGCTGCTCTTGAGCCTCGACTCGCCGATGCCCGAGCCGCTGCTGTGGCAGCTCTGCCAGCTTCCCGGCGTGAAGACGGTGAAGGGTTTGAAGTTCTAATGGTTAAGTCCCCTCCCGCTTGCGGGAGGGGCAGCGAGACTTGCGAGCTTGCTCGCTAGTCACAGCGGGGTGGGTCCGGCAAAGTCGCTATCCACCCCTAACCCCTCCCGCAAGCGGGAGGGGGACTATATTGAACTCCCCTCGCCACCCGCCTAAGGCCGCATTCGATGACCAAGGCCCCTGCCCTGCTGCCCGAAGGGCTGCGCGATCGCCTCCCCCGACAGGCGGAGGCCGCGTCGCGCGTCACCCGCGCGCTCGTCGATGCGATGCGCGCGCATGGCTATGGCCGCGTCTCGCCGCCGCTCGCCGAATTTCGCGAGACGCTCGGCGGCGATGACGAACGCGCGACGCGCGACCTGCTGCGCTTCACCGACCCGGTCTCGCAGCGCACGCTGGCACTCCGCCCCGACATCACGCGGCAAGTCGGCCGCATCGCAACTTCGCTGCTCGCGAAAGCGCCGCGCCCCTTGCGCCTCTGCTACGCCGGCCAAGTCGTCAAACTCCGCGCCAGCCAGCTCCGTCCCGCGCGCGAGATGCTGCAGGTCGGCGCCGAGCTGATCGGCAGCGACAGCGTTGCCGCCGCACGCGAGATCGTGACGGTCGCGATCGACGCGCTCGAAGCCGCCGGCATCGGTCCCGTCACGATCGACTTCACCCTGCCCGATGTCGTCGACCTGCTCGCTAGCGGGCCGCTTCCCGTCGAAGCCGATATCCAGCAATTGCGCGACGAACTCGACGCCAAGGACGCCGGTGCGCTGACCCGCCTCGGCGCCCAAGCCTATCTGCCGCTGCTCCGCGCGACGGGTCCGTTCGATCAGGCGATTGCCGATCTCCGCGCCTTCGACACCACCGGCGTCCTCACCGCGCGCATCGACGCGCTCGAAGCGATCGCCGCGCCGATCCGCGACCGCGTCACGCTGACGCTCGACCCGACCGAACGTCATGGCTTCGCCTATCAAAGCTGGTTCGGTTTCCAGATCTTCGTGCCGGGGCAAGGCGATGCGGTGGGTCGCGGCGGCGGTTATTCTATCCCCGTTGGCGAGCAGGAAGAATCGGCCGTCGGCTTTTCGCTCTACCCCGACCCGCTGATCGACGCGGGCCTCGGCGCCGAGGACGACGCCGACCGCCGCATCTTCCTGCCGCTCGGCCACGACCCCGCGCTCGCCGCGAGCCTGCGCGCCGACGACTGGCAGACGGTGGCCGCGCTGTCCGAGGGCGACGAGGCACGCGCGCTCGGCTGCGGCTTCATCCTCGGGCCCGACGGTCCGGTCGAAGCCTAAATCCTCTTGTCGTCAAAAACCGTGCCCCTGCGAAGGCAGGGGCCTATCTCCGGTCGATTCCATCTCGAGCCGGCAGGAGATGGGTCCCTGCCTTCGCAGGGACACAAGCTTAAAAATCCGACACGCCGAAGCGCGGAATGCCCTGGTTGACCCCGGGCGGATCGAGCACGGTCACGTCGAGTTCGACGGGTTCGCCGATCCAGTGCGCCAGCGTCGTATGATCGGCGAGATCGTCGTCAGTCAGCGGGTGGACGAGCGCGCGCAGCCCCGTCGCCTCGATCGTCGCGACAATCGCAGGAACTGCCGCGCCCAGAAAATGCACCTCATATTGCGCGATCGGATGCGGCCCCGCCGCGCCGTCGGTCATGTCGCCGACGAACAGGATCGCCGAGTCGCGGCCAAAATCATCGCGCAATTGTGTCGCCGCGGAACGCTCGGCGTCGTCGAAATAGATATGGGCGTGATAGGGGGCGTCGGGTTCGATCATCGAGGGCATCCTTCTTTTCGTCTCGCTACCCTCTCGAAAAGACGGGCGCAACCATGCCACTGCCCTTGCCTCTGCGGCCAAATCCGCTAAGGCCGCGCCGGGCCGGAAGGGCCTCGCTCAGCAGGACAGCATCATGGCAAATGTTACCGTCATCGGGTCGCAATGGGGCGACGAGGGCAAGGGCAAGATCGTCGACTGGCTCGCCAGCCGCGCCGACGCCGTCGTCCGCTTCCAGGGCGGTCACAATGCCGGCCATACGCTCGTCGTCGGCGAGCAAGTGTACAAGCTGTCGCTGCTTCCCTCGGGTATCGTCACCGGCACGCTGTCGATCATCGGCAACGGCGTCGTGCTCGACCCCTGGGCGCTGCGCGACGAGATCGCCAAGCTGCGCGGTCAGGGGGTTGCCATCAATCCCGAGAATTTCGCGATCGCCGACAATTGCGCGCTGATCCTGCCCTTTCACCGCGACCTTGACGCGCTGCGCGAAACCGCGGCGGGCGCGGGCAAGATCGGCACCACCGGCCGCGGCATCGGCCCCGCCTATGAGGACAAGGTCGGCCGCCGCGCGATCCGCGTCTGCGACCTCGCGCATCTCGACAAGCTCGAACCGCAGCTCGACCGTCTGACCGCGCACCACGACGCGCTGCGCGCCGGCTTCGGCGAGCCGCCGATCGACCGCGAACGCCTGGTCGCCGACCTGCGCGAAATGGCGGATTATGTGCTCGAATATGCCCAGCCCGTCTGGAAGCGCCTGAAAAAGGTCCGCAAGGCCGGCGCGCGCATCCTGTTCGAAGGCGCGCAGGGCGTGCTGCTCGACATCGATCACGGCACCTATCCCTTCGTCACCAGCTCGAACACGGTCAGCGGCACCGCCGCCTCGGGTTCGGGTCTAGGCCCCTCGGCGGTCGGCTTCGTGCTCGGCATCGCCAAGGCTTATACGACGCGCGTCGGCAGCGGCCCCTTCCCGACCGAACTCGAGGATGACACCGGCCAGCGGCTCGGCGAGCGCGGGCATGAGTTCGGCACCGTCACCGGGCGCAAGCGCCGCTGCGGGTGGTTCGATGCGGTACTCGTGCGGCAGAGCTGCGCCGTCTCGGGCGTCACCGGCATCGCGCTTACCAAGCTCGACGTGCTCGATGGCTTCGACACGATCCGCATCTGCACGGGCTATCGGCTGCGTGGCAAAATCCTCGACTATTTCCCCGCACACGCCGCCGATCAGGCCGAGGTCGAGCCGATCTATGAGGAAATGGACGGCTGGCATGAATCGACCGCGGGCGCGCGTAGCTATGCCGACCTGCCCGCGCAGGCGATCAAATATATCCAGCGCGTGCAGGAACTGATCGAAACCCCGATCGCGCTGGTGTCGACGAGCCCCGAACGCGAAGACACGATCCTGATCCGCGATCCGTTCAGCGACTGACGAGGGAGCGCTTGCACGCGGACGAGGGAGCCATAAGGTGACGGGATGCGGACCGTCCTGAAAGCTTTGCCGTTATTTGCCCTCGCCGCATGCGGAACGGCCCAGCCACCGCCGCTGCAACCCGGAACCCAAGCGGACCGGATTGTCGTCGTCAAAAGCCAGCGCTGGCTGACCGCCTACGCGGGCGAGCAGGAACTCGTCACCTATTTCCACATCGGGTTCGACGGCGAATCGACGAGCGCCAAGCGATTCGAGGGTGACGGGCGAACACCGGAGGGCACCTATATGCTCAAGCGCAAGGCCCGCGAACTCGGCCCCCCGCGCTCGTTCCGTATCTCCTACCCCTCCCCCGCCGACCGCGCCCACGCCAAGGCGAGGGGCCGTTCTGCCGGCGGCGACATCCTGCTTCGCAGTTCAGCCGACTTCTCGCGCGGCAGCGGGCTTACCACTCGCCCGGGCGACGGCAGCATCATACTCAAGGAGTGGGAAATGCAACAATTGTTGACGCTCGTTCCCGACGGCACCCCGATCATCATCCGACCTTAGGAGCTGCTATGCCGCGCCATATCCTCGTCTTCTACGGCAGCTATCGCCGCGACCGGCAGGGCATCAAGCTCGCGCGCTGGCTCGTTGACGCCATCGATGCGCGCGGCGACAGCGCCGAACTGATCGACGCGAAGGCCGTCGGCCTGCCAATGCTCGACCGGATGTACAAGGAATATCCCAAAGGCGCGGCGCCGGCGGCGATGGAGGAACTCGCGGGAAAGATCCGCGCGGCGGACGGATTTCTGTTCGTCACAGGCGAATATAATTGGGGGCCGCAGCCGGGGCTCAAGAATCTGACCGACCATTTTCTCGAGGAATGGTTTTGGCGCCCCGCCGCGATCGCCTGTTACTCGGCGGGACCCTGGTCGGGGGTGCGCGCGATGATGGGCTGGCGCGACACGCTCGGCGAAATGGGGATGGCGGTCACCTCGTCGATTCTGCCCGTCGGGCGGATCGGCGGCGCGTTCGACGCCGAGGGCAATCCGACGGGCGACGACGGCGCGCGGCTTCGAAAGAGCTTCCCCCGCTTCGCCGACGACCTCAACTGGTGGATCGACGCCGCGAAAACGCAGCGCGCGAAGGTCGACCCGCCCTATTAACCCGACTTGAGTTCAGAGGCGAGCCGCAGGCTGGCGCGCCAGAAGAAGAAGGCGGGGATGAGGCCGAGCCACGCCGCCCCGTAGAGAACATAGCGCACGCTTTCCTCGCCATAGGCGGGCGCGAGCGCGTCCGACAGCACGCCGAAGAGGAATGGGCCGAAACCGAGCCCGATCAGATTCTGTCCGAACAGCATGATCGACGCGGCGACCGCGCGCGCCTGCGGCCGCACCAGCCCCTGTACGCAGGCATAGGCGGGACCATAATAGGCCGAGTTGAGGATGGTCGGGACGATGAGCAGCGCCACGGCGACGCGCCAGTCGTCCATCTGGTAGCCGAGAAAGAGGATCGGGGCGCCGACGGCCATGCCATAGGCGGGCAAGGTCAGAATATGCCGCTTGTCGCGCTTGCCGAAAAGGTCGGCGCATTTGCCGCCGAGCCAGGTGCCGAATACCCCTGCCACCCCCAGCACGACCGCCATCGACAGCCCCGCTTCGGTCGTCGACAGGCCATGGCTGCGGATGAAGAAACTGATCGTCCACAGCGCCTTGCCATAGCCGAGGAATGCGGTGACGGAGGCCGCGATCAAGATGTAGATGAACGCGCGCGACGAAAAGATTTCGCGCATCGCATCGCGCGCAGGAAGCTGCGGCAGCGCAGCGGTCACCGTCGCGTCGGCGGACCGATGATGCCGCGGTTCGCGCATCACGAACAGCACCACCAGCGCGAGCAGCAGTCCCGGCGCCCCGACAAGCATCAACGCGATACGCCAGCCATAAAGATCGTTGACGATACCGCCG
The DNA here is from genome assembly GCF_035686825.1 of Sphingopyxis sp. GTDB lineage: Bacteria > Pseudomonadota > Alphaproteobacteria > Sphingomonadales > Sphingomonadaceae > Sphingopyxis. The sequence goes on from NZ_DASRYZ010000003.1 coordinate 236,834, forward strand.
AGAATCAGCCCGAGCAGCGAGCCGATCGGCACGCCGAGCCCGTAAAATGCGATCGCAGACGAGCGCTTTTCGGGCGCCACACTGTCCGAAATCAGCGAATGCGCGGCAGGGGTGCACCCTGCCTCGCCCACGCCGACGCCAATCCGCGCCAGAAGCAGTTGCACGAAATTCTGCGCCAGCCCGCACACCGCGGTCATCGCCGACCAGACCGCGAGCGCGAGGGCGATCAGTCGCACCCGGTTCGTCCCCTCCCTGTCGGCATAGCGCGCGATCGGGATTCCGAGCAGTGCATAGAAAACGGCGAACGCGGGTCCGGCGAGCAGGCCGAGTTCGGTATCCGAAAGGCCGAGATCGGCCTTGATCGGTTCGGCGAGGATATTGACGATCTGCCGGTCGAGGAAGTTGAAGATATAGACGATCAGCAGGATCCACAGCATCGTCCGCGTCTGCGCGGAAACGCCATCGGCGGACGGCGAAGCGATACCCGGGGCCGGAGCGGCTTTGTCAGACATTCATCTCTCCCGCCGCCATCGGAGCAGACGGGAGGGACCGGTGTCAACGCCCTTGCGGCGCGCCAGGAATGGCCGTTCGCAATTGCCGTTACGGCGCCCGCCGTGCGATGCACGGAAAAAATTTTCGCCGGTTAGGGCCGGTCGCGCCGCCGCTTCCGATCCCTGCCCTCCAGTTCGAGCAATTCCATCGGGACGTGGATCGCGCGCACCGCGAGACGGACCTCGACGAGAAAAAGGATCAGCGAGACGAGCAGCAACAGCATCGCCGCCGCAAAGGCCCACGACGCCGCAACGCCCAGGTTGATGCCGGTAAAGGCCTGGGTGAACAGCAATGCGACGAGCAGGCAGACGACGATCCCGCACGCCACGGCCGAGAGGATCGAATTGTTGATGATCCCCATTCGCCGATCGGCGATGCGCAGTTCGGCGACGATGCGCTCATGTTCGAGACCCTCGGTCTCGGCCCAGCGCTCCATCAGATTACGCGAGCGATCGACGACGCGCGCCAGCCGCCCCGCGATGACGTTGAGCAGGCTGCCGGTCGCGACCAGCAGAAACACCGGCGTGACCGACAGCTGGATCGTCTGCGCGATGGCGCTCGCGTCGGGAGTCATTATCCCCCGGCCGCGACCGACGGCGTGTTCACGCCATGCATCTGGAGAAACTTTCGGATGTTGCGCGCCGCCTGCCGGATGCGCTGCTCATTCTCGACCATCGCGATGCGGACATAGCCCTCGCCGTCCTCGCCATAGCCGACGCCCGGCGCGACCGCGACCTTGGCGTGGATCAGAAGCTGCTTCGAAAATTCGAGGCTGCCCATTTCCTTGAGCGCGGGCGGCAGCGGCGCCCAGGCGAACATCGACGCGGGCGGGCTCGGAATGTCCCACCCGGCGCGCGCGAAGCTTTCGACCATCACGTCGCGGCGCTTTTGATAAAGCTCGCGGTTCTTGGCGACGATGTCCTGCGGACCGTTGAGCGCGGCGCACGCCGCCGCCTGGATCGGCGTGAAGGCGCCATAATCGAGATAGGACTTCACGCGCGTCATCGCCGCGATCAGCCGCTTGTTGCCCACGGCAAAGCCCATGCGCCAGCCCGCCATCGAATAGGTTTTCGACATTGAGGTGAACTCGATCGCGACGTCCTTCGCACCCGGCACCTGCAGGATCGAGGGCGTCGGATTGCCGTCGTAGTAAAGTTCCGAATAGGCAAGGTCCGACAGCACCCAGACCTTGTTCTCCTTCGCCCAGGCGACAAGCCGCTCATAGAAAGCGAGGTCGACCGCTTCGGCGGTCGGGTTCGACGGATAGTTGACGACGAGGATCGACGGGCGCGGCACGGTGAAGGCCATCGCGCGGTCGAGCGCGCGCCAGTAATTCTCGTCGGGGGTCGTCGGCACGCTGCGGATCGTCGCGCCGGCGATGATGAAACCGAAGGTGTGGATCGGATAGCTGGGGTTCGGCGCAAGCACGACGTCACCGGGGCCGGTGATCGCGGTCGCGAGGCTCGCGAGCCCTTCCTTCGACCCCATCGTCACGACGACCTCGGTTTCGGGATCGAGATCGACGTTGAAGCGGCGGCCGTAATAATTGGCCTGCGCGCGGCGGAGCCCCGGAATGCCCTTCGACTGCGAATAGCCGTGCGCGTCGGGCTTCATCGCGACTTCGCACAGCTTTTCGATCACATGCGCGGGCGGCGGCAGGTCGGGGTTGCCCATCCCCAGGTCGATGATGTCCTCTCCCGCGGCGCGGGCGGCCGCACGCATCGCATTCACTTCAGCGATGACGTAGGGCGGCAGGCGCTTGATGCGATAGAATTCATCTTCGGACATGGGAAACTAGAACAACTCCTTTGCGTTAACTGTTGAATTGACGCGCGCGGCAATCTCGCCAGCCGCATCGCGGCTTGTTATAGGCATTATATCCGCACTGACCAGCAGGAACGAGCATGAACGATACGGGTAAGGACGACACGACCGAAGCACCGAATCCCTTCATGCCATCGCCCGATGACCTGCAGCATTGGGCCAGCGTCATGGGCCGCGCGCAGCAGATGATGCTCGAATATGCGCTGGGTCAGGCGAACCAGGGTAACAGCGCCGCCGCAGGTATGTTCGACCCCGCTAGCTGGCTGCAAAATCCGACGACCCAGCTGTGGGCCGAACAATCATCGAAGCTGTGGGAACAGGGCGTCACCTTCTGGACCTCGCTCGCGACGATCCAACCCTCCTTCACGCCCGAAACCGATGCGCGACCAGACAAGCGTTTCGCCGATCCCGACTGGACCGCCAACCCGGTCTTCGCGCTGATCCGCCAGACCTATGGCCTGCTCGCCGAGCAGTTGCTCACGACCACGCGCACGATGCAGGGGCTCGACGAGCATGCGCGCGCGAAGATGGAATTCGCCGCGAAGAATATGACCGACGCGCTGTCGCCTTCGAACCTTGCGATCACCAATCCCGAAGTGATCAGACGCGCGGTCGAGACGCGCGGCGAAAGCCTGCTCAAGGGTTTGAAGAATATGCTCACGGACCTGTCGCGCGGGCAACTCTCCCACGTCGATCCCGACGCGTTCGAAGTCGGGGTGAATATCGCGACGACGCCGGGCAAGGTGGTCCACGAAACCGATCTCTATCAGCTGATCCAGTACAGCCCGACGACGAAGGAGGTTTTCACCGTCCCGCTCGTCATCTTCCCGCCTTGGATCAACCGCTTCTACATTCTCGACCTCAACCCCGCGAAAAGCTTTGTCGCCTGGGCGGTCGAACAGGGGCTCAGCGTGTTCATGGTATCGTGGAAGTCGGCCGACGCGTCGATGAGCGAGGTTGCATGGGACGACTATATCGCGGCGCAGGTCGACGCGGTCGACACGGTGCGCGATCTGCTGGACGTGCCGCACGTCCACACCATCGGCTATTGCGTCGCGGGCACCACGCTTGCCGCGACGCTCGCGATGCTCGCGGCGCGCGGCGAGGCGGACAAGGTCAAGTCGGTGACCTTCTTCACCGCGCAGGTCGATTTCGAACTGGCGGGCGACCTCAAGATGTTCGTCGACGAAAGCTATCTGACGCTCTTGCAGCAACTGTCGGCGGGCGGTTTTCTCGACGGGCGCTATATGGCCGCGACCTTCAACAGCCTGCGCGGGCGCGACCTCATCTGGAATTATGTCGTGAGCAATTATCTGCTCGGCAACGACTATCCGCCTTTCGACCTTCTCTATTGGAACGGCGACGTCACCAACCTGCCCGCGAAGTGGCACCGGCAATATCTGGTCGACCTTTATCGCGACAATCGCATGGTGATCCCGAACAGCCTGACGGTGATGGCAACGCCGATCGACCTCAAGAAAATCGAGACCCCCGCCTATATCCAGGCGGGCCGCGAGGATCATATCGCGCCGCTCGCGAGCGTGTGGCGGCTGATGGACCATCTCGCGGGACCCAAGACCTTCGTCCTTGCGGGCTCGGGACATATCGCCGGTGTGGTCAATCCGCCCGCGGCAGGCAAATATCAATATTGGACCGGTGACAATGAAGCTGCGTCGCTCGACGATTTTGTTGCGAGCGCGTCCGAGACCAAGGGCAGCTGGTGGCCGCACTGGATCGGCTGGATCGCGCAGCAGGATGATATGAAAATCGCCTCCAAGGGCGCGCGTATCCCCGGAAAAGGCAAGAAAAAGCCGATCGAGGACGCACCCGGCCGCTACGTCAAACAGCGGTAATATCTGGCGAATATATCGGCGCTCGGGCCGGCGGTGCAGCATTTTTGTGCGCTGCACAAATTTTTGCTTGAAATCGCCGATCCACTCCTATATTGTGCAGTGCAACATAAAGGAGTTGTCCCGATGGCTACCAAGATGGATAGTGCCGAAAAGGCTTTCGAAGCCGCGACGCTGGAAACCGCCGCCAAGCCGGTGGCTGCTCCTGCCGTTCCCGCCGAAGCTGCGCCCGCAGCGAAGGCCGCGGCGCCCGTGAAAACCAAGACTGTCGCGGCGAAGGCCAAGCCGGTCCAAAAGAAAGCCGCAAAGCCGGCAGCCAAGAAGGTCGCCCCCAAGAAGGCGGCTGCGAAGACCCTTGCCTCCAAGCCCGCGAAAGCTGCGCCGAAGCCGGCCGCTCTCGCCACCAAAGGATTGAAGACCATGAACGACACCGTCAAGAAGTTCGCCGACGAAGCGAAGACCCGCGCCGAAACCCTGACCGCCGACTTCAACGAGAAGGCGAAGGAAGCCATGGCCAAGTCGAGCAAGCTCGCCGAAGAAGCCGTCGAATTCAACAAGGCGAACCTCGAAGCCCTCGTCGAATCGGGCAAGATCGCTGCCAAGGGCATCGAAACGCTCGGCCAGGAAGGCGTCACCTTCGCTCGCAAGAGCTTTGAAGACACGACCGCCGCGCTGAAGGGCTATACCGCCGTCAAGACCCCGGCCGACTTCTTCAAGCTCTATGCCGAAAACAGCAAGAAGGCGTTCGACGCCGCTGTCGCGCAGACCTCGAAGACCAGCGAACTCGTCGTCAAGCTGACGAACGACAGCTTCGCGCCGATCTCGAACCGCGTTTCGGTCATTACCTCGAAGATGAAGGCCGCCTAAGCGCCCTCTCTTCCATCGTTGGCGCGGGCAACTCCCCTCCCTCTCCCCGCCTGTGCCGACACCCCAAGGCCGCTCGCTTCTTTTCAGAAGCGGGCGGTTCTTGTTTTGGCACCGCCCGCTGGCGAACAAGAGGTTAAAATCCGCGACCGCGCCCCTTGCGCTTCGGCCGCGGCTTGCGATATTCCTGCGATGATGTTTCCAGTTTCGACCATCCAGCCGGTCCGCGCCATGGCGGATAAGGACGACGGCTCGCCCGGCAGCCCCGGCGTCGGCATCGCGACGCGCACCCGCGCGAAGGCGAAGAAGCCCTCGATGTACAAGGTGCTGCTACTCAACGACGATTACACGCCGATGGAATTCGTCGTGATGGTGCTCCAGCGTTTCTTCAACATGGATATCGAACAGGCGACGCAGGTGATGCTGCACGTCCACCAGCAGGGCGTCGGCGTGTGCGGCGTGTTCAGCTACGAGGTCGCCGAAACAAAGGTGAACCAGGTGATGGACGCCGCGAGACAGAACCAGCACCCGCTGCAATGCACGCTGGAAAAGGCCTGATCAGCCAGATTTTGCGGCCTGCTCGGCTTTGAGCGCCGGCGATGGTTCGCCCTTCAGATCCCCATAGCGCAGCGGCTCGCCGCACCCCGGACAGACGGTCGATGTGCCGACGTCGGCACCGCAAGCGCGATGGGTATAGCGCATCGCCGGCCCTCCCCCGGTCTCGCCCTCTTCATAGGCCCAGCGTTCGGCCCAGTTGCGCATCGCGTAGAGGACATCGAACAGATCCCTGCCCTTCGCGGTAAGGCGATATTCGTACCGCGGCGGCCGCTCCCGATAAGCGTGGCGTTCGACCACCACTTGCTCGATCAGCAGCTTGAACCGCGCCGATACGATCTGCGGACCGAGCCCGGTGTTCGCCACAATCTCCTCGAACCGCCGCCGCCCGAAGAACAGGTCGCGCAGGATCAGGAGCACCGCACGGTCGCCGAGCAATTCGGCCGAGCGGCCGACGGGGCAAAATGTGTCCGATAGATCCGCGCGTTTGGGCAAATTCAAACCGTCCTTCGTCTTTTCCCTTGTCACTATGATTATCATAGTTACTATCGGGCGCAAGAGGAGAGTCGCTCATGCCCAATCCCGCAGCCGTCATCATCGGAGCCGGCGACGCCACCGGCGGCGCCATCGCGCGCGCCTTCGCCGCCGAAGGCCTCGCCGCGTGCGTCAACCGCCGCGAACGCAATGCCGACCAGCTCGAAGCCCTCGCGCAATCGATCCGCGACGAAGGGCATCGGGCGCGCGCTTTCCCCGCCGATGCCCGTGACGAAGAGGCGATGATCGCGCTGTTCGACCAGGTCGAAGCCGACGTCGGACCGGTCGAGGTCGCCGTGTTCAACATCGGCGCCAATGTGAATTTCCCGATCACCGAGACGACGGTGCGCGTCTATACCAAGGTCTGGGAAATGGCCTGCCTCGGCGGTTTCCTGATGGGCCGCGAGGCGGCGAAGCGCATGGCGCCGCGCGGCCGCGGCACGATCATCTTCACCGGCGCGACCGCGTCCTTACGCGGCGGGTCGGGCTTTTCGGCTTTCTCGGGAGCCAAAGCGAGCTTGCGTATGCTCGCGCAGTCGATGACGCGCGAACTCGGGCCACAGGGTATTCATGTCGCGCACACGGTCATCGACGGCGCGATCGACACCGACTTCATCAAGGGCCGCCATCCCGATTTCGAGCATGCCAAGGCGCAGGAGCTGATCCTGAACCCTGCCGCAATCGCCGCCAATTATGTGATGCTCCACAAACAGCCCAAAAGCGCATGGACGCACGAACTCGACCTTCGCCCGTGGGGAGAAAAATGGTGACCAAAACGCTCGAACTCATTTTCGACTTCGGCAGCCCCAACGCCTATCTCTCGATGAAGGCGCTCCCCGATCTGCTCGATCGAACCGGCGCCGATCTCGTCATCACTCCCTGTCTTTTGGGCGGCATCTTCAAGGCAACGGGCAACAAGGCGCCGATGATCCAATATGCCGACGCTCCCGCGAAGCTCGCATATGAGAATCTCGAAATGCGCCGCTTCATCGCGAAGCACGGCCTCGTCAGATTCCGCATCAACCCGCATTTCCCGGTCAACACGCTGATCATCATGCGCGGCGCGATCGTCGCCGAGGACGAAGGCAATCTCGACGATTATATCGACGCGGTGAACCGCGCGATGTGGGAGGAAGGCCTCAAGATGGACGACGCGCAAGTGATCGCCCCCTTTCTCTCGGCGAACGGCTTCGACGGCCCGGCGCTGCTCGCACGCGCGCAAGAGCCCGAGATCAAGGCAAGGCTGGCCGCCAATACCGAAGCCGCGGTCGCGCGCGGCGTGTTCGGCATCCCGACCTTCTTCGTCGGCGGCGAGATGTTCTTCGGCAAGGACCGGCTGGCGCAGGTCGAAGAGGCTCTCGCTTAGGCCTGCGCCGCGGGCGGCGGGCGGCCGGCGACGAGGATGCCGGCGACGATCAGCGCCAGCCCGGCGACATGGAACAGATGCAACGCCTCGCCGAGGAACAGCATCGCAAGCCCCGCGCCCATCAGCGGCATCACATTCATATATTGCCCCGTCGCCGCCGATCCGATCAGCTCGACCCCGCGATTGAAGAAGAGATAGGCGAGGAAGGACGGGAAGATCGAGACATAGGCGATCGCGAGCGCGCTCCCCGCCGCCGGAACGATCAGCCGCCCCGACCAGAGTTCGTGCGCATAGACGGGCGCGATCACCGCGATGCCGACGACCATCGATGCTGCAAGGAAACTCAGCGGATGCACCACAGGGCGACGGCGGAGCAGCACCGAATAAAGCGCCCAGAGCAGGACCGCCACGCTGATGATCGCGTCCCCGATATTGAGCTGGAGGCCCCATAGCATCGCAGGATCGCCGCGCCCGATGATCGCGAGCACGCCGGCGAGCGAGATCAGCACCCCGGCGACCTGCCGCAGACTGGTGCGATCGCCCATCACCAGCGCTCCGGCGATCAGCACGAGCGCGGGCTGGGCCGACTGGATCAGCATCGAATTGAGCGCAGTCGTACTCTGCAGCCCGGTATAGAGCAGGATGTTGAACGAGCCGATGGCGAGCGCGCCGAGCAGCGCGACGATCGGCCAGTTCGCCCGCAGCACCGGCCAGTCGCGCCGCAGATGCGGCCAAGCGAGCGGCAGCAGCAGCAAGAACGCGAAGGTCCAGCGCCAGAAGGACAAGGCGGCCGGCGGCACCAAATCGCGTGCGGCGCGCCCGACGATCGAATTGCCCGCCCAGAACAGCGCGGTTACCGTCAACAGCGGATAAGCCTTCGACCAAAGCGCCGCGAACGGGCCACCGTCTTTCATCATTCCATCCCGCTCACGCCGCGCCCTTCTTCTCATTCACGGCTTGGCGGAAAGATGCAATCGGTAGGATGGCATAGGCGGCGGTTTCGGCCGAAACCAGCCGTCGCCCCCGCGAAGGCGGGGGCCGGTGGATGACCTACACAGCCGCGCGGCGTAAATCGACAGCGGCCCCCGCCTTCGCGGGGGCGACGGCGGTGGGCAACGTCCGCTTACCGGCGCGCGACCTAACTGAAGTCGAGCTGGATGATCTGCGTCGGCGTCGCGCGGCAATACATTTCGAGCGTGCGCGTGCCGTCGGGATAGGTCGCGGTCATCGCCGCGCGGATGCGCCAGCCGCCATTGCCCTGTTCGAGGTTGACCAGCCGGTCGAACGACAGCCGCGTGCCGCCGGTCACCCCGATCTGGCGCGCCGCATCGTTCATGCAATTCTGCACCGACGGCCGCGCCGCGCTCGGCAGCGACGAGAGATTGGCGCTCAGCGTCGCCGGAGGGCCCGCCGGATAGGTCGGCGTGGTCGTGCCGTCCTGCACCGGCTGGCCGGCTTCGGCCTTCTTCTTCTTGCTCTGGCTCGCGAGCAGGGCGAGCAGCCCGCCCGCGACGACGATGCCGCCGATGATGAGGCCGGTGCTCGGCCCCTTGTCCTTGTCCTTTTCGGGCGGCCGGAGGTTGCGATAGCCATAGCCGAAGTCGGCGCGGCATCCGTTGTTCACCCAGACATAGGTCGAGGTATAGCCCCATTGCCGCCCCGCGTTGCAGCGACCGCCGATCCGGCGCACCAGTTCGACGCGGTCGTTCGTCGCAACATTGCACTGCTGGTAGCGGTTGCTGCGCGACTCGCAGCGGATCGTCCCCGCATAATCGTCGACCGGCTGCGGCAACGGCACCGGATTGCCGCCATCATTGGCATAGCCATAGCGGAATTCGGCGCGGCATCCGCCCGACACCCAAATCTGCGTCGCGGTGAAGCCCCAGTCGCGCCCTTTCGAACAGCGCCCGCCGATGACGCGCGCCAATTCGACACGATTGTCCGTGCGGACATTGCAGCGCTTGAGCTTGTTATTTCGCGATTCGCAGCGGATCGTTCCGGCAAAGCCATCGCCATAGCCGGGACGCGGCGGCTGTACCTGCGGGCCACCCGGCGGCGGATAGGGCAAGGTCGTGGCCTGCGGCATCGCGGGCACGGCAAGTTGGCTGGCAATCAAGGTGGCCGTAGTCACGACCGTGACGACATTATTCCGCATGACCTTCTCCCCTGTGAAAAGTCGTTTTACGTAAACACTGCGATTGTCGAGGCCCGATATGGGCACGAATAGTTTCATATTTTCACCGGGAAAGCCACGACGAAAGCCATTCGCCCATACGGCAACTTAACCATCATCGCGGCGCGCTCCGCCGGCCGCCATCGCCGGCATGGCCAGTCCGCTTGCGCGGCCCCGCGCATGCGCTAAAGACAGCCGATGGATCAGATCGTCATTCGCGGCGGCCAGCGACTCAAGGGCCGTATCCCCATCTCCGGTGCCAAGAATGCGGCGCTCACCCTGCTGCCCTGCGCGCTGCTCACCGATGAGCCACTGACGCTCAGGAATCTGCCGCGGCTCGCCGACGTCGACGGCTTCGGCCACCTCTTGAACCAGCTCGGCTGCTCGACGACGATCGAGGGATCGCGGCCCGAGGATTTCGGCCGCGTGATGACCGCGCGCACGACAACGCTGACCTCGACCGTCGCGCCCTATGACATCGTGCGCAAGATGCGCGCGTCGATCCTCGTGCTCGGCCCGTTGCTCGCGCGCGCGGGCGAAGCGACGGTGTCGCTCCCCGGCGGCTGCGCGATCGGCAACCGTCCGATCGACCTCCATCTGAAAGCCCTCGAAGCCTTCGGCGCAGAGATCGAGCTCGCCTCGGGCTATGTGAAGGCGAGCGCGCCCGGCGGCGGGCGCCTTCCCGGCGGCAAGTTCACCTTCCCCGTCGTGTCGGTCGGCGCGACCGAAAATGCCGTCATGGCGGCGGTACTCGCCAAGGGCACCTGCGTGCTCGAAAATGCGGCGCGCGAGCCCGAGATCGTCGACCTGTGCAATTGCCTCGTCGCGATGGGCGCGCATATCGACGGCATCGGCACCGAAACGCTGACGATCGAGGGCGTCGACCGCCTGCACGGCGCGACCTATCGCGTCATGGCCGACCGCATCGAAGCGGGAAGCTATGCCTGCGCCGCCGTGATTACCGAGGGCGATGTCGAGCTCGTCGGCGCCAAGGCGTCCGAAATGGACGCGACGCTCGCGGCGCTGCGCGAAGCGGGCGCGACGGTCGAGGAGACCAAGGCCGGCATCCGCGTCGCCATGTCGGGCCGCGCCGAACCCGTCACGCTGTCGACCGCGCCCTATCCGGGTTTCGCGACCGACATGCAGGCGCAGTTCATGGCGATGGCGACGCTGGGCAAGGGCGCATCGCTGTTCACCGAGACGATCTTCGAAAACCGCTATATGCACGTCCCCGAACTGGCGCGCATGGGCTGCGACATCCAGGTCAAGGGCCGCACCGCGATCGTCCGCGGGGTCGAGCATCTGGTCGGCGCGCCGGTGATGGCGACCGACCTGCGCGCGTCGATGAGCCTGATCATCGCCGGCCTCGCCGCCGAGGGGCAGACCGAGGTCAACCGCGTCTATCACCTCGATCGCGGTTACGAGCGGCTCGAGGAAAAGCTTCAGGCCGTCGGCGCCGACATCGAACGGATCAGCGCGGGGTAAGTCGTTCCACGCGGCCATAGGCGCCGTGCGTATCGCCCTTGATCCAATCGCCGAGCAATTTGAGATAGCCGTCGGTGATGCGCGTTATGCTGCGCGAGCCGTCGGCGGCGGTCGTGAACTCGAACATGCCGTGGTCGGTATCGGGGAAGAGGTAGACGTCGAACGGCTTGCCCGCCTCCGCCAGCTTTAGCAGCGCGGCGCGGGTCGTTTCGATCGGCGCCTCGCGGTCCTCTCCCGCGAGCACCCACAGCAAGGGCGTATCGAGCTTCCGGAGCGCCGCGACCGCGTCATAGTCCCAGATCAGCTCGACATTGTCGAAACGCGCGCGCCCGAGGCGTTTCAATTCGTCGTTCGTCATGCGCGCGATCGCGCCGCTATATTCGCCGTTGATCGCCGCTGCCCAAGGCTGAGCGGCCATCTCGCGCCGCACCGCATCGAGCACTTCATAGCCCTGCGTGAAGTTCGTCAGCACCAGCTTCGACGTCGCCGCCGACAGCCGGTTGACCAGTGCCTCGGCGTCCTTACCCAGTCCCTCCGCGCGCACCTCGGACACCATCTGCTCGCGGTCCTCCTCGATCGGCGAGGCGACGAGGCCGAAGCCGACCGCGACGAAATCGGCCTTGGTTCGCGTCGCGGCGAGCGGGGCGACCCAGCCGCCCTGGCTACCACCGAAGAAACCCGCGCGGCCGTGGCGGCCCGCCGTCATCCCGCGCGCGGTGTCGAGCGCCTTCGCGGCATCGGCGGCGAGCAATTCGAAATTCTGCGTATATTCGCCCTCCGATCCGCCGGTGCCGCGCTTGTCGTATACGAACACCGAAATTCCCTGCGCCGCCATCGCATAGCCATAGATGCCGCCGATCGGCGACGAACGTTCGGACCCGTGCACCATCACCACGAGCGGGCGCTGCGCATTCTGGCCCGACGGCTCGATGAGCATGCCGTTCATCTTCGTGCCCACGCTGTCGAAGCTCGCGGGCGTCTCGCGAAAGGCGATCGGCTTCCAAACTTCGCCATCCACGCTGACGTCGGCGGCACCGCAAGCCAGCGGCACGTCCGCATCGGATGTCGCGCCGCGCCGCCCGTCGCGAAACTGATAGCGCAGCGCGGGCGCCGCAACCGCGGGCGACTTCGCCAGCACGACGAAATCGCCGTCGGGGGCGGCATAGGTGGCGGGCTGGCAAGGCGTTTGAGCCGATGCGGGGGTGACCGAAACGGCGGCGGAAAGAAAAGCGATTCCAGCGATTACGGATTTCATGGCACCGTCTTAGCGACATAGGACACAGGCGGCAATGCTACTCCTGCGCGTCGACCGGCACCGACACCATATTGCCGCTGACCGAGGGCCGCTCGGGCCGCTTGGCGACCGCGATCACCAGCCCGACAAGCGCGACGACGCCGCCCGCGACCGACAGCGTCGCCCAGCGATAGCCCTCGAACGCGGTCGAAAAGCCCATGGCGATGATCGGGATCAGCACGCTCGACCAGGCCGCCTGCCCCGGCCCGACCGCACGAATGACGTTGAAATAAAGCGGAAAGGTCACCGCGCTCGCGATGATGCCGAGATAAAGCACGCCGCCCAGATAGACGGGGGTGGGCTCGATCACCGGCGGGCCGGTGGTGATCCACGCGTAGCTTCCGTCGGCGAGCGCGCCGAATGCCATCGCCCAGGCGATCATCACGACCATCGACTGCGCGCGCGCGATGCCCGTCCCCTGCATGACATTCGCGGTCGACGCGCTCATCACGCCCGCGAGCGTCAGCGCGGTTCCGAGCAGGACCTCGCCCGCCCCCACCGCCGCGGCGCGATACTCGTGCAGGATCATCATCCCGACGCCGACGATCGCGATGCCCGCCCCGGCGAGGAAGCGTCCTTCGAGCGGCGTCTTCAGAAAGGCCCGCCCGAGCAAGGTATTGGGCACGATCAGCAGCGCGAACAGCACCGCGACGAGCCCCGAGGTGATATGCTGCTCGGCGCGGTAGACGAAGTTGAAATTGAGCGCGAACTGCGCGATCCCGAGCACCGCCGCAAAGACCATCGCGCGCGGCTCGATCCACATCCGCTCGCGCCGCATCGCGGCAAACAGGAACATCGCGATCGCCGCGACCGCGAAACGATAGGTCACCGACCAGCTCGGCGGCACGACGCCGAGTTGCCCCTTGATGACGATCCAGGTCGACCCCCAGATCAGGGTGACCAGCGCGAAGGGAAGCAGGACGCGCGGGCTGAGCAGCGTCGGCTGCTCGCTGCTCATGGCTCGCAGCTCATAGCGCGCCGATCGCCGCCGCCAGCGGCGCCACGGCCTCGGCATCCTGATCCCAACTGACGACGAGGCGCGCGGCGCCTTCGCCCCAGTCGTAGAAGTCGAACCCGGCGCCGCGCAGCTTCGTCGCCTCTTCCGCACTCAGCCGGACGAACAATTCGTTCGCCTCGACCGGATACATCAGCCGGCCGCCGCACGCCGCCGCGAGCTTCGCCGCGCCGGCATTGGCGGCGCGCGCGTTGGCGAGCCACAGATCGTCCTTCAGCATCGCGCGAATCTGTGCCGCGACGAAGCGCCCCTTGCTGAGCAGATGGCCGCCGCGCTTTTTGAGCTCGCGCACCCCGGCACCGCCGCTGCCGCCGAAAAAGACGATCGCCTCGGCCATCATCGCGCCATTCTTGGTGAAGCCGAAGGACAGCGCATCGACCCCGACGCGCCACGTAACATCGGCGGGAGCGCAGCCCAGAAAGGCGACGGCGTTGGCGAAGCGCGCGCCGTCCATGTGCAGCTTCAGCCCCTTGCCCTTCGCGATCTCGCTGATCTCGCCGATCTCTTCGGCGCGCCACGCGAGGCCATATTCGGTCGCGTTGGTGATGCTGACCGCCGCGGGCTGGACCTGATGCACATCCTGCCGGATTCCCGCGATCCGCGCCTTCAGCGCCGCGGCGTCGATCTTGGCCCCGCGCCCCGGCAGCGTCATCAGCTTCGCGCCCCCCGAATAAAAGGTGGGCGCGCCGCATTCGTCGACCTCGATATGCGCCTCTTCGTAGCAAAGAATGCCCTGCCACGGCCGCACGAAATGCGCGAGGATGATGCTGTTCGCGGCGGTGCCGGTGGGGATCCAGACGACCTCGCACTCGGTTTCGAACAGCTCGGAAAAAGCCGCGTCGAGCGACTGGCTGAGCGCGTCGCCATCATAGGCCGTATCGACCTGATTGGCGGCAGCCATCGCCTCCATCACCGCCGGATGGACGGTCGCGGCATTGTCGGAAAAAAATCGGGTCGCAGTCATGCCCCGCGCCTTAGCGCGGCGCGAGCCGCTTGCTAAGCCTTCATTTCTGCTGCGCTTCTCCGGACGGCTCCGCCGGATCTTCGGACGCCGATCCGCGCGAAAGGCTGGCTCCACCCGCCACGCCAAGACCGCCGGCCATTCCCATGCCCATGCCGCCTCCCCCGCCGCCGCCACGCCCCCCTCCGCCGCCGCGCGCCTCGCCGCCGCGACCGCCGCCCTTTCCCCCGCTGCTCGCCGGCCGCGTCGGTCCCTGGACCGGAATGGTGACATCGGCGGGAACCGGATCGAGATCGAGCGCCTTGCGGATGAAATCGCGCAGTTCGACGACAAGGTCGTGGACATGCACCGGCCGTCCTTCGGCCAGTTCCTGCGCCGCGCGGCTCGCGAGGCGGACCTGCGCTTCGGTGCCGAGCAGGATGATATCGGACAACGCGCCTTCGACCGCGTCGCGAATACGGCGCGGTCGGTCCGATTCGCCGGGCCCACTCTCTTCGGTCGCGGGCTCATCGGACAGGTCGATCGCGGGCTCCCCCTTCGCCTCGCTCGCCTGGCGTTTGATATCGCGCAGGTGGCGCGGATCGACCATCAGATTTCCGGTAAAGGAACCGCCGAGCGTCTTATACGCCGCCATCAACGTGCGCAGCCGCTCGTTGATCTGGCGGTTCATCCGTTCGCGGCGCTGCTGGATCGTCATCATCACCATGAGCCGGATACCGACGCCGATCAGCGTGACGAGCGCGAGTCCGACCAGCGTCGCCCCGATGCTTTGCCACGACGAAAAATCGAAGAACCGCATGGCGGCAATAGTGCCGTCCTTCGCGGCGCGGCGCTACCCGAAAATCGGGCGCCTTTACGGGATCAGATGCCGAGAGCGTCGGCGCAGTCGAACACCGAAGCGAGCTTTTCGCGAAAGCCCGAAACGTCCGATCCCACATCGACGAGCACGGCATCGCCGATCGCGCCCGCATCGAGCCTCTCGTGGAGCGCGATCGACAGCGAATCCTCGGTGAACAGGTCGCCGACGAAGCGATTATGCGCCACGAAACCCAACCGCTCCGGCGTCGATTCGATCACCACCGCACGCCACGCGGGGCCATAGCTCGCCTTCGCCCACAGCTGGGTGCCGACGGGAAGCGTGCGCGTCGGCTTGCCGGCCACCACCGCGACATTGATCATCGTGCGATCGGCATCGTTGAAGGCCTGGCGGATCTCGATCGAGCCGCCGCCGAAATTCGCGGTGCACTCGCCCGCGGCGCGCTCCACATACCCTAGGTCGGCATAGGAGGCGTCGTTGAACGCGGGTGTCAGGCTGGCCGCCGCCAGCAAAAGGGAGAACATCGATCAAGGCTCCTGTCGCAACCGGGTCGGTGCCCGGCCGCTTTATTGACCCTGTTTCGCGAGCAATTTCAAGCGCAAGGCATTGAGCTTGATAAAGCCCGCCGCATCCTTCTGATCATAGGCGCCGGCATCGTCCTCGAAGGTCACGTGGCGTTCGCTGTAGAGGCTGAACGGCGACTTGCGGCCGACGACGCTCGCATTGCCCTTGTAGAGCTTGAGCCGCACGGTGCCGGTGACGTTCGTCTGACTGTGGTCGATCGCGGCCTGCAGCATCTCGCGCTCGGGCGCGAACCAGAAGCCGTTGTAGATGAGCTCGGCATATTTCGGCATCAGCTCGTCCTTGAGATGCGCCGCGCCGCGGTCGAGCGTGATGCTTTCGATGCCACGATGCGCGCGCGCATAGATTTCGCCGCCCGGTGTCTCGTACATGCCGCGCGACTTCATGCCGACGAAGCGGTTCTCGACCAGGTCGAGGCGGCCGATGCCATGCTTGCGGCCAAGGTCGTTCAAGGCCGCGAGCAGCGTCGCGGGCGACATCGCCTGCCCATTGAGCGCGACGCCGTCGCCCTTTTCGAAATCGATCGTGATATATTCGGGCGTGTCGGGCGCATCCTCGGGATTGACCGTGCGCGAATAGACATAGTCCGGGGTCTCTTCCCACGGATCCTCGAGCACCTTACCCTCGGACGAGGTGTGGAGGAGGTTCGCGTCGGTCGAGAAGGGGCTTTCGCCGCGCTTGTCCTTGGGCACGGGAATCTGGTTCTTTTCGGCGAAGTCGATCAGCGCGGTGCGGCTGGTCAGGTCCCATTCGCGCCACGGCGCGATCACCTTGATGTCGGGGTTGAGCGCATAGGCGCTGAGTTCGAACCGCACCTGGTCGTTGCCCTTGCCCGTCGCGCCGTGCGCCACCGCATCGGCACCCGTTTCCTTGGCGATTTCGATGAGACGCTTCGAAATCAGCGGTCGGGCGATAGAGGTGCCGAGCAGGTAATCGCCCTCGTAGCGCGCATTGGCACGCATCATCGGGAAGACGAAATCACGGACGAATTCTTCGCGGACGTCATCGATATAGATATGCTCTGGCTTCACGCCCATCAGCTCGGCCTTGGCGCGCGCGGGCTCGATCTCTTCGCCCTGCCCCAGGTCGGCGGTGAAGGTCACGACCTCGCAGCCGTAAGTCACCTGCAGCCACTTCAGGATGACGCTGGTATCGAGGCCGCCCGAATAGGCGAGGACGACGCGCTTGAAGGACTCGGACATGATGCACCTTTGGCGAGAGAAAGACGCGGGCGCGGCTAGCAGGGAGCCGGCGAACGCGCAACCGGCTTGGCGCTCCGCCGCGCGCAGGCTATCGTCGGCGCCCGGGAGAAACGCCATGGCCAAAGCCGAAATCAAGACCAAGGCGACCGATGTGTCGGTCGCCGATTTCATCGCCGCCGTGCCCGACGCCAGACGCCGCGAGGAAGCCGTCATCGTCGATGCGATGCACCGCCGCGTCACCGGCCAGCCGCCCAAGATGTGGGGTCCGTCGATCATCGGCTATGGCAGCTACGACTATGTCTATGACAGCGGCCGGTCGGGAACGATGTGCCGCGCCGGTTTCTCACCCCGCAAGGCCGCGATGACGCTCTATCTGATGGGCCATTATTGCGATCGCCAGCCCGAGGCCGACGCGCTGCTCGCCCGGCTCGGCAAGCACAAGACGGGCAAATCCTGCCTCTACATCAACAAGCTCGCCGATGTGGATCTCGATGTGCTCGAACAGCTCGTCACGCTGAGCTGGGACGTCATGAACGAGCGCTATCCGACATAGCCTAGCTCCGCATCGCCCATATAATCGCGGGTCAGCGGCAGCGCGTGGCGGCTGCGCGCGAACTGGATCTGATAATTGCCCATCCCGCCGCTCTCGAACGCCGAGGTCGCACCGGCGAGGTAGAAGGTCCACATGCGGAAGAAGCGGTCCCCCATTAGGGCGACGATCTCGTCCTCGTGCGCGAGCGTCCGGGCATACCATTGGCGAAGCGTCAGCGCATAATGCAGCCGTAGCGTCTCGATGTCGGTCGCGATCAGCCGGCTCTTTTCGCTCGCCGCCAGCGTCTCGCTCAATGCCGGGATATAGCCGCCGGGGAAGATATATTTGCGGGTGAAGGCATCGGTCGATCCCGGCCCTCCGAAACGCCCGATCGTGTGGAGCAGCATCACTCCGTCGGCGGTCATCAAATTGGCGGCGGCGCGAAAGAAGGTTGCGAAATTGGGCGCACCGACATGCTCGAACATGCCGACCGATACGATGCGATCGAACCGCCCCGCCTCGCGCGCGGCGAGGTCTCGATAGTCGATCAACTCGAATTTGACACGATCGGCGACGTCAGCCGCTTCGGCGCGCTGGCGGGCGAGCGCGAGTTGCTCCTCCGACAGGGTGATCCCCAGCACCTCGACCTGCTCGAGCTTCGCGAGCGTGATCGCCATCCCGCCCCAGCCGCAGCCGATGTCGAGCACCCGCTGCCCCGGCGCGAGCGCGAGCTTCGCCGCGATATGCGCCTTTTTCGCGGCCTGCGCTTCTTCCAGCGTCATGTCCGGCCGCGGCCAATAGGCGCAGCTATATTGCATGTCCTTGTCGAGGAAGAGGCGGTAAAGCTCGTTTCCGATGTCGTAATGATGTTTGACGTTGGCACGCGACCGGCGCCGGCGGTTGATCGATCCGATCCGCGTCTTTGCCCATGCGGCGCGGCGGCCGAGCCAGTTCTTGGGGTGGAGCCTCGCGCCGCGATCCCACGGCGTGTTCATGCGGATCAGGCCGACGAATTCCATGATGTCCCCCTCGACCAGTTCCATCTCGCCATCCATGAACGCTTCGGCCGCACCAAGGCGCGGGTCGAGGAGGATGCGGCGCATTCCCTTGCGGCTGGTGAAGCGGATCGTGACGTTGGGAAAGCCATCGGCCGGCTGGCCATATTCCTCGCGCGCGCCACCGGGCGTGACGACGGTAAGCCGCCCCTGGCGAATGATCCGGGAGAGAAACGGACGCAGAATCGACATATGTTATGCGCCGAATATTTGCACCGCGACGGGGCCGAGGTCAAATTCCGGCATACCATTCATAATCCACGCGATCCTCCCAATAACCGCCCTTGCCCGCGCCGATCTGGTCGAGACTCGCGACCGCTTCGATCGCGTTGATATATTTGGCGTGCTTATAGCCCAGCTGGCGCTCGATGCGCAGGCGCAGCGGGGCGCCGTTGGCGATCGGCAGCACGGCGTCATTGAGCGCCCAGGCGAGGATCGTCTGCGGATGGCGCGCGTCGATCATGTCGCAGCTTTCATAATAGAGCGCGTCGCCGATCCGGTCGGCGCAGCGGAATACGATATAGCGCGCGCTGTCCCGCACCCCCGCCGCTTCGAGAATCCGGCGGAGCTCAACGCCGGTCCATTGCCCGATCGCGCTCCACCCCTCGACGCAGTCATGGCGCGTGATCTGCGTGCGCTGCGGCATCGCGCGAATGTCGACCATCGACAGCGACAGCGGGCGCGCGACGAGGCCAGAGACCTTGACGCGCCAGTCGACGAAGCCGTTCGCGGCATGCGCGGCATAATCCGCCCCGGCGGGGAGGCGCGTGCCGTTGGGCCGGAAAAAGGGCGACAGGTCGGCGCGGGTGAATTCGCGCGCGAGCGCGTCGCGGTCGATCAGCGCGCGCTGGCTCGCGCGGTTCATCTCCTCGCCCATCGACAGGATCTTGCGCACCGCGGGCGCGTCGTTGATCGCGTCGCAGCCCGCGAGCAGCGGCAGCGTCCCCGCCGCGACGACCAGCCCGCCGGCGCGGGCGATCAACTGGCGGCGCGGGATGATGATGTCGCTCACGCGCGCCCGTCCTTCTCCGGCGGCAGGCGGAACCAGCCGGTGACCATCGACCGAATCTCGTTCAGCTGCCCGGCGAGCAGCACCATCGCGATATGCACGATAAAAAAGGCCACGAGCGCCCAGGCGGCGATGAAGTGGATCGAGCGCGCCGACTGGCGCCCGCCGAAAATGTCGAGCAGCCACGGCCAGGCCGCGTTCATGCCCGGCGACATGGTGAGCCCGGTCGCGATCATCAGCGGCAGCGCGACGAAGATGACCCCGATATAGCTGAGCTTCTGCAGGATGCCGTAGCGCGCCGCAGCTTCGCCCTTCGGAAAACGCAGCCGCGCATGCTCCTTCACATCGTGCCAGATATGGCGCGGCGACCATTCGGCGCGGCGGACGTGCAAATCCTTGCGCAAATGTCCGCCGAACAGCGTCCAAAGCATATAGAGCGCGAGCCCGACCGACAGCAGCCACGCGAAAAGCAGATGCCAGCGCCGCCCGTCGGCGAGGCTGTAGTTCGTCGGAATCGTCGCCCAGCCCGGAAAGGCCCAGGTCTTGGTCGCCCCTTGCGCGTCGGTCCATCGGCCGAGCACGCCGGTCGTGTCGATCTTCCAGTCGCCGACCCGCAGATAGCCCGTGTCCGTCGTCGAGCCGATCACCAGCCACGCCCGATCGAAATTGGCGCCATATTCGCCCCAATAGAGGCGCGGATGCGCATTGAAGATCATCAGCCCGCTCATCAGCAGGACGAGCAGCGTGACAGCATTGACCCAATGCCAGATGCGCGTCGGCAGCCGGTGGCGATAGACGCGCACCGGCTCCGGCTTTTCGGGAGCGACGGGAGTTTCAGCCTCGGCCATGGTCCCGGTTCGCTCCTGTCCTTCAATTGGTTACGCGACGACCTCCGCCGCATATTCCTCGCGATAATGGTTGCGCAAGCTGACCTTGTCGATCTTTTCGCTGCCGAGCTTGGGCAGCGCGTCGTTCGACATCCAGATCTTGCACGGCACCTTGTAAGGCGCGAGGCGCGCGCCGAGGAAGGCGGCCAGATCGTCGGCGCTCACGACGCTGCCCGGCTTCATCCACACCACCGCGCCGACGCATTCGCCGAGCCGCTCGTCGGGAAGCCCGAACACCGCGCATTCATTCGCCTCCGGATGTTCGTAGATCGCCGCCTCGACTTCCTGGCAGCTGATATTCTCGCCGCCGCGGATGATGATGTCCTTCTTGCGATCAACGATGAACAGATAGCCGTCCTCGTCGAGATAGCCGAGGTCGCCCGAACGGAAATAACCATTGTCGAAAAAGGCCGCCTTCGTCGCCGTCTCATTGTTCCAATAGCCCTCGAAATTGCAGACCGACCGGATGCACACCTCGCCGACGCCGCCCTGCGCCACCGGCTCGCCATTGTCGTCGAGGATCGCAAGATCGACGAGCGGCTTCGACGCGGGGCCTGTCGACAGCGGCTTGTCGACATAATTCTCGTTGATGATGCCGCAGCCGACCGCATTGGTTTCGGTCAGGCCGTAACCGAGCAACGGCTTCGCTTCCCCCATCTCCGACGCAAGGCGCCGCACATGTTCGGGCGGACGCGGCGCGCCGCCGCCGGCGTAGCTCTTGCACGTCGACAAATCGTAATTCTTGCGGTTCGGGCTGACGAGAATTTCATAGCTCATCAGCGGAACGCCGACGAAATAATTGACCTTCTCGTCCTGGATGAGCCGCATCGCCTCGTCCGCATTCCACTTGGGCATCAGGACCAGCTTGCGCCCGATCGCGATGCTCTGGAGGAACACCGGAATTTCCGCGGTGACGTGGAACAGCGGGGTGCAGATCAGCGTCGCGGGCTGGATGTCCGACATCAGCCCGTCCTGCGTGAGCAGATGCACGATGCTCGCGGTTTGCGTCACATAGTTGAAGATCGCCTGCACCACCGCATGATGGCGCGAATAGGCGCCTTTCGACTGGCCGGTCGAACCCGAAGTGAAGAGGATTGTCGCAAGATCGTCACCGGTGAGAGCGGGCAAGGCTGTCCCGGCGCTACCGCCCGCGCTCGTGAGCGGGGCGATCGCTTCGTCGATCGGCTTTGAAAGATCGAGCGTGATGACCTTGGCGCCATGGCTGACGCCCGGCTCGGCGAGCCGCGCCGCGCGCTGGACGTCGGCGATGACCAGCTTCGCTTCGGCATCCTCGATCCCCGCGGCGAGCTCGCCGCCCTGCCACCAGCCGTTGAGCAGCGTCGCGCAGCCGCCCGCCATCAACACGCCGAGGTAGGAGACGCACCAGGCATTGGCGTTGCGCATCGCGATACCGACGCGGTCGCCCCGCTCGACGCCATGCCCTTCGACGAGCGCCACGGCGACCTCGCGCGCGGCGGCATAGACCTGTTTGAAGCTCAGCCGTTCGTCGCCCTCGACCAGAAAGGTCGCGTCGCCATGCTGCGCACAAAAAAAGGCGACATAGTCGGCCAGATTCGTCGGCGCATTGGTGATGACGGGCAGCTCGCGGCCAAAGCGTTCGACGGACCCGACCTGGATCGGCCCGCCCGGGCCGGTGATCAGATTGTAAGCGGCTTCCAGGCGCAAATCGAGCGCAGATGGCATCTTCTATCTCTCCTCTTGGTCTCGCTCGCCTTACCCCTTATGGGGAGGCCTCTCCTGGGGAAGGACAGCGCGACAATATGTTTCTTTTTGCAACCTTAGCCGAAGCAACGCAATATGTGAACTTCGACGAGCTGATGGGACCGAACAGCGAGATCGCGTTCAGCGTTTTCGGGCTTCCCATCCGCTGGTATGCGCTCGCCTATCTCGCTGGCATTTTCGTCGGTTACTGGTATCTGTTGAAGCTGATCGCGCAGCCCGGCGCGCCGATGGCGCGGCGTCACGCCGACGACATGATCTTCTATGCGATGCTCGGGATCATCCTCGGCGGCCGGCTCGGCTATGTGCTCTTTTACAACCTCGGCAATTATCTCCAGAAGCCGCTCGAAATCTTCAAATTGTGGGACGGCGGCATGTCGCTCCACGGCGGGGTGATCGGCGTGTTGGTCGCGATCTGGTATGTGACGAAGAAGGAAAAGCTCAGCTTCCTGCGCTTTTGCGACTATATCGCCTGCGTCGTCCCCTTTGGCCTCCTCTTCGGCCGCCTCGCCAACTTCGTGAACGGCGAATTGTGGGGCCGCGCGACGACCGTGCCGTGGGCGATCATCTTTCCGGGCAGCGGGACGATGGACCCGCGCCACCCGAGCCAGCTTTACGAAGCCGGCCTCGAAGGGATCGTGATGATGGCCGTCCTCGCCTTTTTCTTCTGGCGCACCGATGCGCGCTACAAGCCGGGTTTCCTGTTCGGCATGGCAGCGATCATCTATGGCCTCAGCCGGTTCGCGGTCGAGTTCGTGCGCGAGCCCGACGTCCAACTCGGCACCTTGTCTTGGGGGCTGACGATGGGGCAGACGCTCACCATCCCGATGCTGCTGATCGGTTTCTGGCTCGTGGCGACCGCGAAGGGGCGCCGTCAGCGCGTCGAACCGGTCGCCGGACCCGATGCCGTTGCGTGACGGCCCTCCCAGCCCCGACCAGCTGATAAGCGACATCGCGGCGGCGCGGTCGACGACGATCGCCGACTATATGGCGGCCGCGAACGCGCATTATTATGCGACGCGCGATCCGCTCGGCGTCGCCGGAGACTTCACCACCGCGCCCGAGATCAGCCAGATGTTCGGCGAGATGGTCGGCATCTGGATCGCCGACCTGTGGTCGCGCGCGGGCAGCCCGGCGTTCCGCTATGCCGAACTCGGCCCGGGGCGCGGGACGCTTGCCGCCGATGCGCTGCGCGCGATGGCCCGCTTCGGATGCACGCCGCAAGGCGTCCATCTCGTCGAGACGAGCCCGGCGCTGCGCGCCGCGCAGTCGGCGCGCTTGCCCACGGCGATGCACCACGACGACATCGCCGACCTGCCGGGCGAAGACGCGATCGTCATCGTCGCCAACGAATTTTTCGACGCGCTGCCGGTGCATCAATATGTCCGCACCACCGATGGCTGGCGCGAGCGCATGGTCGAACGCGTGGATGGCAAGTTGACGGCGGTGCCCGGTGCCGCCCCCGCCGACGAGCATGTCCCGGTGGCCCTGCGCGGCCATGGCGAAGGCGACATCGTCGAAACCGCCCCGGCATCGGCGGCGATCATGCAGGGCTGCGCCTTTCGGCTCGCCCGTCACGGCGGCGCGATGCTGGTGATCGACTATGGCTATCAGGGCCCCGCCGCGGGCGACACGTTGCAGGCGGTGAAGGCGCATCGATTCGCCGATCCCTTCGCCGATCCCGGCGAAGTGGACCTCACCACCCATGTCGATTTCACGCCGCTCGCGCACGCGGCGCGGCGCGGCGGAGTCGTGGTGACCGGCCCGGTCGGCCAGGGCCCATGGCTGCAGGCGATGGGCATCGACGCGCGGTCGCGGGCGCTCGCGAGCGCGGCACCCGGCCGCGCCGACGAGCTGAGGGCGCAGCGCGACCGGCTTGTCGAGCCGCAAGCGATGGGCGAATTGTTCAAGGTCATGGCCGCCACCGCCCCCGGCTGGCCGCGACCCCAAGGTTTCGGGGCGATCGAGGAACCGGCATGACGACCATCACCCTGGCCCGCGACGAGGACGTCGGCGAGCTGACGCTGTTCGCGAGCACGGCCTTCACCCACACCTTCGGGCATATCTACGACCCCGCCGACCTTGCGGCCTTCCTCGCGGGCTGGAACCCACCCGAACGCATCCGCGACCAGATCGCCGATCCCGGCTGGGCGATTGCCCTGGCCCATGACGACGCGGGCGCGATCGCCGGCTTCATCAAAATGGGCCCGATCGATTTCGACCTCCCCGAAGGCCAGCCGGGCGAAGATGCGACCGAACTCCACCAGCTCTATGTCGGAGAAGCCGCGAAAGGCACCGGCATCGCGGTGGCGCTGATGGACTGGGGCATCGAATGGGCGCGCGCGCGCGCGTCGATCCTCTATCTTTCGGTCTTCACCGAAAATCCGCGCGCGCAGGCCTTTTACCGTCGCTACGGCTTTGTCGACGTCGGCCGCAACGCCTTTCGCGTCGGCAATCATGTCGACGAGGACCGCATCTTCAGGCTTGACCTGTGACCGCGCCCTTCGTCGCCGCGCCCATGCTGGACGGCATCGCGCACGGTTTCTTCGGTCGCCGCGGCGGCGTGTCGAGCGGTGATCTCGCCTCGCTCAACTGCGGACTCGGGTCGGGCGACGATCCGGCGCTGATCGCCGCGAACCGTCGGCGCGTGGCCGACGCCGTGCTGCCCGATGCGACGCTCACCGGCCTCTATCAGGTCCACGGCAATCGCTGCGCGATCGTCGATGCGAGCAGCGACCTCGCCGCGCGGCCCGAAGCCGACGCTTATGCGACACGCACGCCCGGCATCCTGCTCGGCATCCTGACCGCAGACTGCGTCCCCGTGCTCCTCGCAGACCGCGAAGCAGGCGTCGTCGGCGCGGCACACGCGGGCTGGAAAGGCGCGCTCGCCGGGGTCACCGACAGGGCGCTGGACGCGATGGAAAGCCTCGGTGCCAACCGCGCCCATATCGCCGCCGCGATCGGCCCCTGCATCGGCCGCGCCTCCTACGAGGTCGACGATGGCTTCGTGCAGTGTTTCATCGCCGACGATCCCGCGAACGAACGCTTCTTCGCCGCCGGCAAGCCCGGCCACGCGATGTTCGACATCGCCGCTTATGTCGCGGCGCGGCTCGCCGCGGCGGGCGTCACGCGAATTGCCATCGGCGGGCAGGACACCTATGCCGAGGCCCAGGATTATTTCAGCTATCGCCGCGCGTGCCATAAAGGGGAGAACACCTATGGCCGCCAGCTATCGGTGATCGGACTGGCGGGAGGATAAGGGGTCGATGACGCGCACGCGCTGGCTGGGATTGATCGGCGGGCTCGTCGTCTTTGGCATCATGCTTCTGCTCCCGGCCCCCGCCGGAATGGAAATCACCGCCTGGCGCGTCGCGGCACTGACCGTGCTGATGGCGATCTGGTGGATGACCGAGGCGCTGCCGCTCACCGTCACCGCGCTCCTCCCCTTCCTCACCGTGCCCGCCTTCGGCGTGATGGACGCCAATGCCATCGCGAAGGAATATTATTCGCCGATCCTGTTCCTGATCCTCGGCGGCGCCTTCCTCGCGCTCGCGATCGAGCGCGTCGGGCTGCACCGGCGCCTCGCGCTCGCGCTGCTCAAGCGCGCTTCGCCGACGGCATCAGGCCTCCTCTTCGCCTTCATGGCGGCGACTGCGCTGCTCAGCATGTTCATCTCGAACACCTCGACGACGCTGATCATGATCCCGATCGCGCTCGCGGTCGTGCGCGCGGGCGGCGTGCAAGACGGCGAGACCGACGGCTTTGCTGGCGCGGTGATGATGGGTATCGCCTTTGCCGCCTCGCTCGGCGGGCTCGGCACACTCGTCGGCAGCCCGACCAACGCGATCGCCGCGGGGCTGATCGAAAAGGCGCTCGACCTGCGCATCTCCTTCCTCGACTGGGCAATCTATGGCGTGCCGATCGTATTGCTGTCGGTCCCGATCGCGATGTGGACCCTGGCGCGCGTCCAGCGGCTCGCCGAGCATCCCTTCGACGGCACCGCCGCGGCGACCGCGCTCGGCAATCAGGCGATCTGGTCGACCGCCGAACGCCGCGTCGTCCCGATCTTCCTTCTCGTCCTCGTCGCATGGATCGCGCAGCCCTGGCTCGAACCGATGCTCCCCGACGGCGCGCTCACCGACGGCACGATCGCCGTCGCGGGCAGCCTGCTGCTCTTCATCCTTCCCGACGGCACCGGCCGGCCCTTGCTGCTCTGGAAAGAGGCCGACCGCGCGCCGTGGGGTGTCATCATGATGTTCGGCGGCGGGCTCGCGCTCGCCGCCGCGATCACCGCGAGCGGCCTCGCCGCCTGGCTCGGCGCGGTGCTCGCGCCGCTCGGCAGCGTCCCGACGATCCTGCTCGCGGCGGCAATCGTCGCACTAACGATCCTTGTCACCGAATTTGCCAGCAATGTCGCAACCGCGAGCGGCATCATGCCCGTGCTCGCGGCGCTGATCGCCGCGACGGGCGTGGATCCGATCCTGCTCGCGCTGCCGGTCGCGATGGCGGCGAGCTGGGGCTTCATGCTGCCGTCGGGCACCGGCCCCAATGCGCTCGCCTGGGCGACCGGCCATATCGCGCTGCCGCGCATATTGAAGGCTGGGCTTGCACTCGACATCATCGGCGTTCCGCTGCTGATCGGGGTGATCTGGGCCATCGCCATGATTGGATGACCCGCGCAATATAGTTTCAAACGAAACTTGGCGCGCTATAAGGGCTGCCAGATTCAAGGAGCATTCCATGGCCATGCGCGGCAAACCCAAGACGAACAGCAAGAAGATCGGCGACAAGGAGCTGAACCCCGCAACGTTGATGATGGGGCTCGGCTATGATCCGATGCTGTCCGAAGGGTCGCTGAAGCCGCCGATCTTCCTGACCTCGACCTTCGCGTTCGAAAGCGCCGCGGCGGGCAAACGCTTCTTCGAGCATATCACCGGCAAGCGCGAAGGGCCGGCCGACGGCCTCGTCTATTCGCGCTTCAACGGCCCCAATCAGGAAATCCTCGAGGACCGCCTCGCGGTGTGGGACGGCGCCGACGACAGCCTCGTCTTTTCGAGCGGCATGTCGGCGATTGCCACCCTGCTCCTCGCGCTCGTCGGCCAGAATGACGTGATCGTCCATTCGGGCCCGCTCTATGCCGCGACCGAAACGCTGATCGCGCGCATCCTGTCGCGCTTCGGCGTCAGCTTCGTCGACTTTCCCGCCGGCGCGACGCGCGACGAAATCGACGCGATCCTCGCCCGCGCGCAGGCACTCGCCGACGAAAAGGGCGGCAAGGTCGCGCTCGTCTATCTCGAAAGCCCGGCGAACCCGACCAACGCGCTCGTCGATGTCGAGGCGGTCCGCGCCGCGCGAGACGCTGCCTTCCCCGGCGAGGCGAAGCCCGCGATCGCGATCGACAACACCTTCCTCGGCCCACTGTGGCAGAAGCCGCTGAAACAAGGGGCCGAACTCGTCGTCTACAGCCTCACCAAATATGCCGGCGGCCATTCGGATCTCGTCGCGGGCGGGGTGTCGGGCGACCAGCGGCTGCTCAACATCATCCGCCCGATGCGCAACACGATCGGCACGATCTGCGATCCCAACACCGCCTGGATGTTGCTCCGCAGCCTCGAAACGCTCGAACTCAGGATGAGCCGCGCGGGCGAAAATGCGCTGAAGGTCTGTGCCTATCTTCGCGATCATCCAAAAGTCGAGGGCCTCGGCTATCTGGGCTTCATTACCGATCCGCGCCAGAAGGATATCTTCGACCGCCATTGCACCGGCGCGGGATCGACTTTCTCGCTCTTCATCAAGGGCGGCGAGGCCGAAAGCTTCCGCTTCCTCGACGCGCTCAAGATCGCCAAGCTCGCGGTCAGCCTCGGCGGCACCGAAACGCTCGCGAGCCACCCTGCGGCGATGACGCACCTGTCGGTCCCCGACGAGCGCAAGAAGGCGCTCGGCATCACCGACAATCTGGTGCGCGTGTCGATCGGGATCGAGGATGCCGACGACCTGATCGCCGACTTCGCGCAGGCGCTCGACGCGGTTTAACGACCGCGCTTTGCGCGCCAGTCGACCACCTGCCAGCCCATTTTCGGCGCGAGCTGCTTGAGCCCGCGCGACGGCGTCGTGGCGACCGCCTCGTCGGCGAAATACAGCATCGGATGGTCCGAGACATGATCCGAATAGGCGCGCACATGCGCCGCCTCGCGCGTGATGTCGTTCGCGGCGAGCCAGTCGGAAATGCGCGCGAATTTGGCGTCGCCATAGCAATTGTCGCCGGCGAGCCGCGCGTGAATATGGTCGGCGCCGTCAGGCTCGTCGAGCCGTGTCGCGAGCACGTCGTCGATCCCCAGCCGCCGCGCGATCGCATCGACATAGAGGTGGAAGGACGCCGTCGCGAGCAGCAGCCGGTATCCCGCCTCGCGGTCGGCCGCGAGCTGGTCGAGCGCGGCGGGGTGCAATCCCCTCGCCACCACCTTGTCGGCATAGCTTTCGGCGAGCGGCGCGATCTCGGCGCGGCGAAAACGCTTTCCCACCAGCAGCCGCAGGTTGATCGCCTTCAGCCGCGACCGGTCGATCAGCCGCAGCGACCAGGCCGCACCCGCCAGCCCGACGAGCGGCAGGAGCAAGAGCCGCCATTGCTGCCGCCGCCGTGCAACATGGATGAGGAACCCGCTGTAAGTCCCTGAACGCGTTATCGTCCGGTCCATGTCGTATACGGCGACGCGATGCGCATAATCGGGAATGGCGGTGACAAGCGGATCGTCCATTCCCGTTCCTTAATCGGGCGACGCGGCACCGCCAAGGCTTGGCGAACACACCATGGATTCGCTTGCCGTTACCGGGCAAATAATACAATGTCGCCCGCACGATGGTGGCCAGAGCGGATTTCGAACATAGCGATGGTGCCAGTGGCGCCGAAGTCCGCTTCACAGGCCGACTGACGCTCGCCCGTCTGGGCGACGTCCCGGCGCGGCTCGACGCGCTCGGCGCGATCGCGACGTTGGACCTGTCGGCGATCGACCGGATCGACACGGTCGGCGCGTGGATCGTGACGCGCACCGCCAAGGAACATGGTTCGCAGGTCGTCGGCGCGAGCGCCGAGGCCGAGCGCCTGCTCGACGCGCTCGCCAGCGACAAGAGCGAATATCGCGTCCACCGCGACCGCCGCCCGGCGTGGATGCGGATGCTCGAACAGGTCGGCACCGCGAGCGTCGCAATCTGGCACGAATTGCTCGGCATCATCGGCTTTTTCGGCGCGATGATCGTCGCGCTCGTTACGCAGATCCGCGCGCGCCGCCGCCTCCGCTGGAATGCCATCGTCACCCGCTTCCAGACCGTCGGCGTCGACGCGCTGCCGATCATCGGCCTGATGAGCTTCCTCATCGGCATCGTCATCGCCCAGCAGGGCGCGGTGCAGCTCGAACAATTCGGGCTCGAGGTGTTCACGATCAATCTCGTCGGCCGCGCCTCGATCCGCGAACTCGGCCTGTTGATGACCGCGATCATGGTCGCCGGCCGGTCGGGATCGGCCTTTGCCGCACAGATCGGCACGATGAAGCTGACCGAAGAGGTCGATGCGATGCGCACCATCGGCGTCTCGCCGATGGAGGCGATCGTGCTGCCGCGCGTAGCCGCGTCAACGATCACCATGCCCTTGCTCGGCTTTTACGCCAGCCTTTGCGCGATCGCGGGCGGCGGGCTCTTTTGCTGGGTCGGGCTCGACATTCCGCCGCTCACCTATATCCAGCGCCTGCGCGAAATCATCCCGATGACCGATTTCTGGATCATGCTGATCAAGGCGCCGGTGTTCGGCGTCCTGATCGGTGTCACCGGATGTTACGAAGGGATGCAGGTGCGCCAGAATGCCGAAGAGGTCGGGCAGCGCACCACCTCCGCCGTTGTCGCCGCGATCTTCCTCGTCATCGTCCTCGACGCGATGTTTGCCGTCTTCTTCTCGTCGCTGGGATGGAATTGATGGCCGAAGAGACCGACATCGAAATCCGCGAGGAACTGGCGGCCGCCGACGCCGTGCGACCCGAGAAGTTCGAGCGCGCCATCTGTATCCGCGGGCTGAAGAACCAGTTCGGCGACGCGGTGATCCACGACGGGCTCGATCTCGACGTGCGTTCGGGCGAGATTCTCGGCGTTGTCGGCGGGTCGGGCACCGGCAAGTCGGTGCTGATGCGCTCGATCATCGGGTTGCAGACGCCGGCGGCGGGCGAGATCGAAGTCTATGGCAAGACGCTCGACACGATCGCCGACGAGGAGGAATCGCGCGACCTGCGGCGGCGCTGGGGCGTGATGTTCCAGGGCGGTGCGCTCTTCTCGACGCTCAGCGTCGCCGAGAATATCCAGGTCCCGCTACGCGAATATTATCCGCGGCTCGACGCGAATCTGCTCGACGAAATCGCCGCCTACAAGGTCGAGATGGTCGGCCTGCCGCCCGATGCCGGCCCCAAATATCCGGCCGAGCTGTCGGGCGGGATGGTCAAACGCGCGGGGCTCGCCCGCGCGCTCGCGCTCGACCCGGCGCTGCTCTTCCTCGACGAGCCGACCGCCGGCCTCGACCCGATCGGCGCCGCCAAGTTCGACGAGCTGATCCGCGAACTCGCCGACACGATGGGCCTCACCGTCTTTCTCATCACGCACGATCTCGACACGCTTTACGCCACTTGCGACCGCGTCGCGGTGCTCGCGGAAAAGAAGGTGATCGCGGTGGGCACGATCCCCGAACTGCTTGCCACCGAACATCCGTGGATACAGGATTATTTCAATGGGCCGCGCGGCCGTGCTGCTGCGGGCGGGAACCAAACCGCGCGCGCGCGATAGGAACAGCTGATGGAAACACGCTCGAACAATGTCCTCGTCGGCGCCTTCGTCCTCCTTTTCACCGCGGCGCTCGCGGTGTTCGTCGTCTGGCTCGCCAACGACAGCGGCGGCACGAAGCGTGAATATGACATATTTTTCAAACAGTCGGTCGACGGACTGAACAAGGGCGCACAGGTGCAATTCTCCGGCGTGCCGTCGGGACAGGTGCGCGAAATCGCGCTCTGGCCCGACGATCCGCAGTTCGTGCGCGTGCGGATCGAGGTGAACGAAGGGGTGCCGGTGCTGCAGGGCACGACCGCCGCGCTCGAAGGCGTCGGCTTTACCGGCGTGTCGCAGATTTCGCTCGACGGCGCGGTCAAGGACGCGCCGCCGATCACCGACAAGGGGCCCGCCGGCAAGCCGGTGATCCCGACGCGCGTCGGCGGGCTCGGCGAACTGCTCAACACCGCGCCGCAGCTACTCCAGCGCCTGTCGACGCTCAGCGAGCGCCTCGCCGAACTCGTCGATGACGAGAACCAGGCGAGCATGCGTGGCATCCTCAAAAATGTCGAAGCGTCGACCGCAATCCTCGCGCGCAACGGCCCAGCACTCGAAAAGGCGCTCGCCGATACTCGCATCGCGATCCAGCAGACCGGCCTCGCGGCCGAGCAGATCGGCAATCTCGCCGCAGCGACGCAGGGGACGATCGACCGCAACGTCGACCCGGCGATGCGCAACCTGCGCGAAACGCTCGCCTCGGCGAACGAATCGATGAAGACGCTTGAGGGTGCGATCGCCGATGCGCGGCCCGGCCTCAAGACGTTCAGCGAAACGACGATCCCCGAAACCAACGCGCTGATCCGCGACCTGCGCCGCACTTCCGCTTCGCTGTCGAGCCTGACCGACAAACTCGACCAGCAGGGCGCCGGCGCGCTGCTCGGCGGCAGCAAGCTGCCCGATTACAAGGAATGAGGATGCCCATGATGCGTAGATTTCGCGCCCCGCTCATCGCCGCCGTCGCGGTCGCGACGCTGTCGGGTTGCATCGGGCTGGGCGGCAAGACGCCCCCCTTCCTGCTGACGCTCGACCCGGAGGCCGAGCCGCAGGCGGGCGCCGCGCGCACCGCTGCCGAGGCGGCGACGCTGACCATCCTGATCCCGACCGCACCGCAAAAGCTGCGCACGACGCGCATCCCGGTGCAACAGGATGATGCGAGCGTCTCCTATGTGAAGGATGCGCAATGGGTCGAGGCGCCGTCGCGCCTGTTTCAGCGGCTGGTGTCCGAAACCGTCGCCGCGCGCACCTCGCGCGTCGTGCTCGACGAGGGGCAATATCTGACCGCGCCGGGCGAACAGCTCGCGGGGCAGCTCATGGAATTCGGCGTCGATGCGCGCACGAACGAAGTGGTCGTCGCCTATCAGGCGATGCTCGTCGCCGCGGGCGGCAAGACCGTCACCCAGCGCCGCTTCGAGACGCGCGAGGCGATCGGCGGCAAGGTCGAGGCAAAGCCCGTCGGCGAGGCGCTGACCCGCGCCGCGAACAAGGTCGCGGTCGACGTGGCGGGCTGGCTCGGCGGATAGGAATCCTTTCCGTCGCCCGTATCCATTTCGATTACTCTTGAGGTAATCGCTTAGCCGTCGGCATCGCCCTATCGTCGCTCCATCACATCGACAGGAGGGACGGATGCACAGACGCGAGATCATGGCATTGGCAGGCATCGCCGCGGCGGGCACCTTTTTGGCGCCGGCACGCACCCTTGCCGCAGCCCCGGATGCGAAACGGCCCGCCGAGAGCTTCGTCGCCGCCAAGGACGGGACGTCGCTGTTCGTCCGCGACTGGGGTGCAGGCCGGCCCATATTGTTCCTGTCGGGGTGGGCTTTGCCGTCCGATTTCTGGGGTTATCAGATGCTCGCGCTCGCGCGCAAAGGCTATCGCGCGATCGCCTATGACCGGCGCGGGCACGGCCGCTCGGCCGACCCGGGGCGCGGCTATGACCATGACACGCTCGCCGACGATCTGGCGGCGGTGATCGACGGATTGAAGCTCGACGGCGTGACCATCGTCGCGCATTCGATGGGCGCCACCGAGGTCGCGCGCTATTTCGCGCGCCACGGCGGCCGCGGCGTCGCGCGCGTCGTGCTCGTCGGCACGATCACGCCCTGCCTGATGAAGCGCGCCGACAATCCCGGCGGCATCGATCCCGCCACGCTCGCTGCGGGCGCCGACCTGCTCGCGCACGACTTCCCGGCGTGGATCGCCGCCAACACCAAGCCCTTCTTCACCCCCGAAACCTCGGCCGCGATGGTGGCATGGGGACAGGCGATGATGATGTCGACCTCGCTGCTCGCGGCGGCGCAGCTGGCGCAGGCGAATTTCACGACCGACTTCCGGGCCGATGTGCGGAAAATCAACGTTCCGACGCGGATCATCCACGGCGACCGCGATGCCTCGGCGCCGCTCGCGCTGACCGCGAGGGCAACCGCGGCGTTGCTGCCGCAAGCGACGCTTAGCGTCTATGAAGGCGCGCCGCACGGCCTGCCGCTGACGCATGTCGAGCGGTTGAACGCCGAACTGCTCGCCTTGCTTTCGAGCACGTAAGCCACTTGCCACCGCGCTCAGGCTGACCTAGGGGCGTGCCCACGACGTTTCTGTCCGATGCGCGCAGCCTCTTTCGGGTTTCCGGCTGCGTCCTTTCCTTCGAGCCCGCAATTCGAAGGAAATGATATGGGATGGTTCATCCTCGGGGTCGCCGTGTTCACCGAAATCGTCTGGGCGCTCAGCCTGAAATGGGCCGCCACGATCGGATCGTGGCAGGCGTCGCTCGTCCCGGTTTCGCTGAGCTTCCTGAACATGGCGCTGCTCGCCTTCGCGATGCGCGAGATTTCGGCCGGCACCGCCTATGCGATCTGGACCGGCCTCGGCGCGATCGGCGTGATCATCGGCGGCATCATCCTGTTCGGCGAGAAGGTAAACGGGGTCCAGCTCGGCTTCATGGCGCTCATCGTCATCGGCGTCGCGGGGACGAAGCTCTTCGCCCCCGCCTGACATTATGATCAGCCAGCCAGGCTCTTCGACGCCTGCTCGGTCACGTCGCGCGACAGGCCGGGCTGCGCGAGGATGCGCTCCAGCTCGG
The DNA here is from genome assembly GCF_035686825.1 of Sphingopyxis sp. Classification (GTDB taxonomy): domain Bacteria; phylum Pseudomonadota; class Alphaproteobacteria; order Sphingomonadales; family Sphingomonadaceae; genus Sphingopyxis. The sequence continues at coordinate 271,060 of NZ_DASRYZ010000003.1, forward strand.
CGCGCATGAGCGCCTGCCGCCCCTCCTCGAACCGCTTCCAGCGGCCGAGCGGCGGGATCATCCTTGCCGCGGTCTGCGGATTCTTCGGATCGAGCGCGATGACGAGGTCGGCGATCAGCCGGTAACCCGCCCCGTCGGCCTGATGGAACGCCGCCTGATTGCCCGTCAGCGCGCCATAGAGCGACCGCACGCGATTGGGGTTCGCGAGCGTGAAATCGGGATGCCGCGCGAGTTCCTTCACCGCACCGACAGTATCGGGCCGCAGCGACCAGGCCTGCACCTGAAACCATTTGTCGAGCACCAGCGGATTGTCGCGATAGCGCTGATAAAAGATATCGAGCGCTGCCACGCGCTCTTCGCTGTCGCCATGTGCAAGCGTCGCGAGCGCCGCCTGCCGCTCGGTCATCCCGTCGGCGTCGGAGAAGATGCGGAAAGCCAGCGCCGCGGCATCGTCCAAACCCGCCGCCGCGAGATAGGCGAGCGCCACGCCGCGCAAGCGGCGGCCGCCCTTCGCGCCGCGCGACAAGTCGGTCGCCGCCGGCGTATCGCCGGCGAGGACCGCGTGCCATTCCGCTTTTAGCGCGGCGCCGATCGCACCCTGCAACGCCAGCCGCTCGCGGCGGATCGCATCGGGGTCGACCGTCACCATCTGGTCGCCGATAAAGGCTTCGCTGGGAAGCAGCACCGCCTCGGCGACGAAGGCCGGGTCATCGGCGCGCCCCACCAGCGTCTGCGCCACGGCTTCGATCACCGCGCCGCTGCCGCCGCCCTTGCCTGACACCGCGGCGACGAGCGTGTCGAGCATCAGTTGCTGCAACGCCTCATAGCGGGCGAAAGGATCGTCGTCGTGCGCGGCGAGCCATGCGAGCTCGCCGTCCTCACGCGCGAAATCGACGATCACCGGTGCCGAAAAGCCGCGGTTGATCGAAAGCATCGGCCGGCTGCGATAAGGACCCAGCGGCACCGCCATTTCGGCGCGATCGAGCAGTATGAGCTGCTCCGCCGCGTCGCCATGGCCGCCATCGAGATCATAAGCCTTGATACGCAGCGGGATGAGCATCGGCGCCTTGTCGGGTTGCCCGGGCGTCGGCGGCACGGCCTGTGCCAGATGGAGCGTGCGCTCGCCCGTCGCCGCGTCGGTGTCGATCCGCGCGGTGATGCGCGGCGTGCCCGCCTGCCCATACCACAGTCGGAACTGGGCGAGATCGACCTTGGCGCCGTCCTCGATCGCGCGGACGAAATCCTCGCACGTCGCCGCCTCGCCGTCGTGGCGCTCGAAATAGAGGTCGGTGCCCTTGCGAAAGCGTTCGGCGCCGACCATCGTGTGCATCATCCGGATGATCTCGGCGCCCTTGTTATAGACGGTCGCGGTATAGAAGTTGCTGATTTCCTGATAGGAGTCGGGGCGGATCGGATGCGCGAGCGGCCCGGCATCCTCGGGGAATTGCGCCGCGCGGAGCAGGCGGACATCCTCGATCCTTTTGACCGGCGGCGATCCCATGTCGGCCGAGAAATTCTGGTCGCGAAAGACGGTGAAGCCTTCCTTCAGCGACAATTGGAACCAGTCGCGGCAGGTGACGCGATTGCCCGACCAATTGTGGAAATATTCATGCGCGACGACGCCCTCGACCCCGTCATAATCGAGATCGGTCGCGGTATCGGGGTCGGCGAGGATGTAGCGGGTGTTGAAGATGTTGAGCCCCTTATTCTCCATCGCCCCCATGTTGAAATCGCCGACCGCGACGATGTTGAACAGGTCGAGGTCATATTCGCGGCCATAAACCGCCTCGTCCCACTTCATGCTGTTCTTGAGCGCGTCCATCGCGTGGCCGGTCCGGCCCTCGTCGCCCTCGCGCACCCAGATACCAAGTTCGACCCTGCGCCCCGACATCGTCGTGAAGCTGTCCTTGTTGACGACGAGATCGCCCGCGACGAGCGCGAAGAGGTAGGAGGGCTTCGGCCACGGGTCTTCCCAAAGCGCCCAGTGCCGACCGCCTTCACCCGCGCCCCGCTCGACGCAATTGCCGTTCGACAGCAGGATCGGGAAGGCCGCCTTGTCGCCTTCCATGCGCACCCGGTAACGGCTCAGCACGTCGGGCCGGTCGGGGTGGAAGGTGATGCGGCGAAAACCCTCGGCCTCGCACTGGGTGCACAGCATGCCGTTCGAGGCGTAGAGCCCCATCAGCTGGGTGTTCGCCGCCGGGTTGATCTCTGTCTCGATTTCGACCGTCGCCGCCGTCCGCTCGCCCAGATCGACGATCAGGTCGCTACCATCGAGGCGCCAGTCGTTCCAGCTCTCGCCGTCGACGCGCACCGCGGCGGGGGTCAGCCCGTCGCCGCGCAGCACGAGCGGCGTCGGCGCATCGGCATGGCGCACGACGGACAACGCCGCGGCGACCTTCGTTTCGTCGAGCCCCAGCGCGAAATCGAGCGAGATGTCCGGAACCTGCCATTCGGGAGGGCGATAATCGCCGCGATGGATGGTGACGGGGATGGCGGGCGTGGAAGAGAGGTCGGTCATCCAATCGATCTAGGCAGGACGCCGCCGACGCGCAATAAGGCGCGCGATGAGCCATATGCTGATTTTCGGAATGGGCTATGCCGCGAGCCATCTTGCCGGACGGCTGCGCGCGCGCGGGTGGGAGGTCGAGGGAACGACGCGCGACGGGCGCGCAGGCGGCACCGCCTTCGACGACGAGCGCGCGGTGCACAAGGCGTTGCGCAGCGCGACGCATATCCTCTCGTCGGTCCCCCCGGCCGAAGGCGGCGACCCCGTGCTCGCGCGCTATGGCGAAGCCATCGCCCTCGCCCCCGCAACGTGGACCGGCTATCTTTCCTCGACCGGCGTTTATGGCGATACGCGCGGCGCGTGGGTCGACGAGAGCGCCCCGGTCAAGGGCCGCCGCGCCGATCGCAACGCCGCCGATGCGGCTTGGTCGGCGCTGCGCGGCGATGTGTGCGTCTTTCGCCTTCCCGGCATCTATGGCCCCGGACGTTCGATCCTCGATCGCATCCGCGAGGGGCGCGCGCACCGGATCGACTTGCCGCAGCAGGTCTTTAGCCGCATCCATATCGACGACATCGCAGGCGGCGTGATCGCGTCGTTCCGGGGCCCCGCGGGCACCTATAATCTCGCCGACGACGCACCCTGCCACCAGAATAGGCTCGTCGAATGGGGCTGCGTCATGCTCGGCGCGCCCTTGCCGCCGCTGCAGTCGCTCGACGAAGCCGGCCTGTCACCCGCCGCGCGCGCCTTCTATGCCGAAAACCGCCGCGTCGCGAACGGCAAGGCGAAACGCCTGCTCGGCTGGACCCCGCGCTATCCGACGTTTCGCGAGGGACTTGCAGCGAGCGGCTAGATCAAAACATCGACTGTATGGATCAGCACGCCCACCAATCCGCCGACCAGCGTGCCGTTGATGCGGATATACTGAAGGTCGTCGCCGACGGCATTTTCCAGCCGGTCGGTGATCGTCTTCGCATCCCAGCCGCGGATCGTGTCGGACACGAGCTTGAGCGCGGTTTCGCCATAGCTGTCGACGACGCCGACGACGGCGCGGCGCGCATAGCGGTTGAGCGTACGCTTGATGCCGACATCCTCGCCGAGCATCGCGCCGAATTGCGTGACGAGTTCGCCGATCCGGCCCGCGAGCATCGTATCGGGGTTACGCGCCGCCTTGAGCAGCGCGCTGCGGCCCTGTTCCCAGAGGCCGTCGAGCCACCGCTTCACCGCCTTATTCTCGAGCAGCTCGTCGCGGACCTTGGCGACCTTCGCCTTGACCTCGGGGTCGTGCTGCAGGTCGAGCGCCATCTTGGCGAGCCCTTCCTCGACACGGATACGCAGCGGGTGCGTCTCGTCGACCGCCATTTCGCTGAGCAGCTTCGACAGCCCCGCGACGATACGGTTCGAGATGCTTTCGTCGAGTCCGGTGAAACGCACGATCGCGTTACTATTGTCGTGGACCATCTGGTGGATCAAATGCTCGTTGAGTTCGAGCGTCTTCGATCCCCATTTGACCATCGCATCCAATAGGGGTTGATGCCGCCCCTCGGCAAGCGCAGCCTGCAGCGCCTGCCCGAGCAGCGGCGCGACGTCGAGTTCGCGCAGGCGGTCGGCGATCGCCGATTTGACCATGCCGCCGAGCCGTTGCTGGTCGAGCGCGCCGAGCGCATCGGCAATGATGCGCGAGGCACCAAGGCGCAATCGCCCGCCGCCCTCGCCCGGTTCGGACAGGAACTTACCGACCGCGCCTGCGACGTCGACCGTCTGCATCTTGCGCGCAATCAGGCGCGGCAGCAGGAAATTGGTGAGCAGGAAGCGCGCGAGCGTATCGCCGATGCGGTTCTTGTTGCGCGGGATGATCGCGGTGTGGGGGATCGGCAGCCCCATGGGGTGGCGGAACAGCGCGGTGACCGCGAACCAGTCGGCAAGCCCGCCGACCATCGCCGCTTCGGCAAAGGCACGGACGAAGCCGACCGCGGGGTGGACGTCCTGATAGTATTTCGCGCCGATGAAGACGAGCGCCATCACGATCAGCATGCCGGTCGCGACGACGCGGATGTTCGATCCCCTCGCCGGAATGGAAACGCCAATCGGCCGGGGGGAAGCGCGGTCGGTCATGTGAATCAAATGGCGAAAACCGGCAAAGGTTGCAACCGGCGCGGCGCGGAGCCGCACCGGTCGCTCGTCATTCTCACTCGGCGGGGTCCGGCACGGCCTCGCCATGCGGCTTGCTTTCGTCGCCCTTGCGATAGGTCAAGAGGTTCGCAGAGAAGAAGCGGCCGAGGCGTTTCTCGATGCTGTCCGCCAGGCTGAAACCGGCGGGCACGATCAGCAGCGTCAGCAGCGTCGACAGGATCAGGCCGCCGATCACGACCACACCCATCGGCGCGCGCCACGCTCCGTCGCCCGACAGAGACAGTGCTGTCGGCACCATGCCCGCGACCATCGCCACCGTCGTCATCACGATCGGCTGCGCACGCTTGCGTCCCGCGTCGAGCAGCGCATCCATCTTGCTCACGCCATGGTCCATTTCCTCGATCGCGAAATCGACGAGCAGGATGGAGTTTTTCGCGACGATCCCGAGCAGCATGAGCAAGCCGATATAGACCGGCATCGAAACTTCCATGCCGGTGACTGCCAGCCCCAAAAGACCGCCGAGCGGCGCGAGCAGCAGCGACGACATGTTGACGAGCGGCGACAGAAAGCGGCGATAGAGCAGCACCAGCGTCGCAAACACCAGCAGAAGCCCCGACACCACCGCGATGATGAAGTTGTTGATCAGTTCCGCCTGCCACTTCTGGTCGCCCTGCACGACCTTGCGGACGCCCTGCGGCATATTCTTGACCGCCGGTAGCGCATCGATCTTTTTCTGTGCGTCGCCCGTGACGAGGCCGGGCGCAAGGTCGGCACCGATGACGATGCGCCGCGTCTGGTTATAGCGACGCAGTTCGGTCGGCCCGGCCCCAAAGCCGATCTCGGCAACCGACTTCAGCGGCACGGTCGTCCCGCTCGCGGTCGGCACCGGCAGATTCTCGATCGTCGCAAGGCTGCGGCGCGAATCTTCGGACAGGAGCACGCGGATCGGGATCTGCCGGTCGGACAGCGAGAATTTGGCTGCGTTCTGATCGATATCGCCCAGCGTCGCGATGCGGATCGTCTGGCTGAGCGCCGCCGTCGTCACGCCGAGTTCGGCGGCAAGGTCCATCCGCGGATTGACGATGATTTCGGGACGCGGAATGTCGCCTTCGATCCGCGGCGCGCGCAGTTCCTTCATTCCGCCCATCTGATCGACGATCAGGCGCGCATGTTTTTCCAGCGCGACCGGATCGTCACCGCCGACCACCATGGTGATGTCGCGGCCCGAAAATCCGCCCGACTGGCTTTGGAACGACACGCGCGCGTCGGGAATCGCCGCCAGTTTCGGTTGCAGGCTGCGTTCCCATTCGACGCTGGTCTGCTCGCGTTCCTTTTTGAGCGTGATGAAAGCGTTTCCGCCGCCGACCTCGACGTCGTAGAAGGCGGTTTGAACCGCGGGGCTGTCGTCGAGGATGGCGCCGATCTGCCGCACGATCGCCTCGCTCTGCGCCAGCGTCGAACCCGGCGGCAGTTCATATTTCACCTGGCTGTAATCGCTGTTGATCGTCGGCTGAAACTGTTGCGGCAGGACCGCAAACAGACCGATGCTCGACAAAAATGCCAGAATGCCGATGCCGACGATCCACACGCGATGGTCGTGCAGGCGCGCCCAGAAACGCTGGACCATGAATTTGGCCCAATGGGTGAAGGCGAACCCCCGCATTCCCAAGGCATAAACGAGCGCGCCGATCAGGATCGCGAGCAAGCTCGTCACCAAAAAGGTCGCGATCGTCATAACCGGGGTCAACAAAAGGAAGTGAATGGCCGGGTTCGGGCCATCCTGTCCGGCCGGGACGGGCTGGAAATAGGCATAGACCGAATAGAGGGCGTATAGACCCGCCAGCACGAGCGGGACGCCGAGAAACGCCAGCCTGGTCGGCGTGCCGTCATATCCCGCCCGCACCCTCTGCTGCTTGCTGCTGTCGAGTGTCCACGCCAGCAGCCGCTCGTAACGATCGACCCACGGGCCGGCGGCATGTTCCTGCTCGCCCTGCGCCGCCAGGAAATAGGCCGCGATCATCGGGGTGATCATGCGCGCGACCGCCAGGCTGGCGAGCACCGCGAACACGACGGTCAGGCCGAACTGGATGAAGAATTGGCCCGAGATGCCCGGCATCAGCGCGACCGGCAGAAACACCGCGACGATCGACATCGTCGTCGCGACGACCGCGAGGCCGATTTCGTCGGCGGCGTCGATCGACGCCTGATAGGCGGTCTTGCCCATTCGCATATGCCGGACGATATTCTCGATCTCGACGATCGCATCGTCGACGAGCACGCCGGCGACGAGGCTGAGCGCGAGCAGCGACAGACTGTTCAGCGAAAAGCCCATCATGTCCATGAACCAGAAGGTCGGGATCGCCGACAAGGGGATAGCGAGCGCGCTGATCAGCGTCGCGCGCCAGTCGCGCAGGAACAGGAACACCACGACGACGGCAAGCACCGCGCCCTCGATCATCGCGAGCATCGAGCTGCGATATTGTTCCTTGGTATATTCGGTGCGGGTGAAGAGGATCTTGAAGTCGACCTTCGGGTTGTTCTTCTTGATCTGTTCGAGCTTCTTCATCGTCTCGTCGTGGACGGTGACGTCCGACGCGCCCTTCGCCTTTTCGATCGAGAAGCTCAGCACCTGGCGCCCGCGGATCTTCGCGAGGTTGCGCTGCTCGGCATAGCCGTCGGTGACCCTCGCGACGTCGGCGAGGCGGATGGTGCGGCCATCGCCGATCGAGAGGCGCGTTTCACCGAGCTGAAAAGCGTTTTCCGCGTTGCCCAGCACGCGCACGGCCTGTTCGCTGCCCGCGATTTCGGTGCGCCCGCCCGCGGCGTTGACATTCACCTGCCGCAACTGCTGGTTCACCTGGCTCGCGGTCAGGCCATAGCTTTGCATACGCGCGGGATCGAGAATGACGCGGATCTCGCGGTCGACGCCGCCCGACCGGCTGACCTGGCTCATCCCAGGGATCGACAGCAATTCCTTCGCGATATTGTTGTCGACGAACCACGATAATTGTTCGAGCGTCATGTCCGACGCCTCGACCGCAAAATAGGTGATCGGGCCGCCGGCGATGTCGACCCGCACGACCTGCGGTTCGAGGATGCCGTCGGGCAGATCGCTGCGGATCTGCTGAATCGCCTGGTTGACGTCGTTATAGGCGCGGTCGATCGGCGTGCCGATCGCGAACTGCACGAAAGTCCGGCTGTTGCCTTCGCTGACATAGGACGACATTTCGTCGACGCCGCTAACCCCGCGGATCGCCGCCTCGACGCGCTGCGTCACCTGCGTCTCGAGCTCGGTCGGCGCCGCGCCGGGCTGGACCACGACGACCTGCACCGCGGGAAATTCGATGTCGGGCTGGTCGTTCACGTCCATCCGGTTGAAGCTGACGATACCCGCCAGCAGCAGCAGGACGAACATGACGACCGGCGGCACCGGATTGCGGATGCACCAAGCGGAGATGTTGCGAAAGCTCATGATTCAAACGCCTTTTGTGCGTACGCGATCCGGTTCGATTACTGCGACGATTTCTGGACCACCGGCTTTACCTTGTCGCCGACGTTGAGGAAGGCACCGGCCAGCACGACCACGCGTTCGCTGCCGTCGAGACCCGAGGCGATCGACACGCCGCCATCGGTCACCGTGCCGACCTTGACCGGGCGGCGCCGGATCGTGTCCTTGCCGTCGACGATCAGCACATAATTGCCTTCGGGGCCGCTCTGCACCGCACTTTCGGGGAGCAACGGCGCTTGGGCGGTGCCCGCCACCAGCCGCGCGTCGGCAAAACCGCCGGGACGGAGCGCGGCGCTGTACGGCACCGCGATACGCACCATGCCTTGACGTGTATCGGGGTTGATGACCGGCGACACCTGCCACACCTGCCCTGCGATGTTCAGGTTGCTGCCGACCGGGGTGATCGTGGCGCGGGTGCCGACGCGCACGCGTTGCAGATCGGCTTCGGCCATCTGCGCCAGCAATTCCATCTCGCCGCCGCGGGCCATGCGGAACAGCACGCCGCTGCCGGCGCCCACGATCTGGCCGACCTCGACGTCGCGGGTCAGCACCAGTCCTGCGGCCGGCGCGACGATGTTGAGCCGGTCGTTGCGCGCGGTCGCTTCGGCATATTGCGCTTGCGCAACGCGCACGCGCGCGTTGGCGGCGTCGCGCGTTGCCCGCTTGCGATCCATATCGGCCTTCGAAATGAAGCCGCGCGATACCAGCGCCTCGGCGCGTTCGAGTTCGGCCTGCGCCAGGTTCGCGTCGGCCTGCGCCACGCGGATCGACGCCGCGAGGCCGGCGGCCTGCTGCGTCTGAACCGAGCGATCGATGACGGCGAGCGGCTGTCCGGCGCCGACCCATTGGCCGGGCTCGACGAGCACGCGCTCGACGCGGCCGCCTTCGCCGGCGACCCCGACGGGCATTTCGCGCCGCGCCGCGATCGTCCCGTTGGTCGAAATCGTCGACTGGACGGACTGACGGCCGGGGGTGACGACGGTGATGCTGGGCACGGCGGCGGCGCCAGCGGCACCTCCCGCGGCGGCCCCATCGGCGCCCGCCGCGCCGCCCTTTCCGGCGGAAAAGGCATAATAGGCCGCAGCCAGCGCGAGCGCGATCAGCACCAGCGCGACGATCAGCCGCGTCCGCTTGCGCCGGCTGTCGTCGGCGTCTTCATAAAAGCTTTGCGTGCCCGCCAGGCTGTCCATCGAATCCACTTTCCGCTCGTAGTTCACGCCGAAAACCCTCCCTGCCTTGCGCGGCATCATGATGCGGAAGGCGCGAGCGCGCCCACCCCCTTCGATCCCGCACAACAGGATCAATCCTCTGCGAGGTGTATTACCTAATTAAATCACCACTGGCAAGAGGCGAAACTTCGCCGTCCCCCCTGCGCCCCGAAGCGCGCGCCATAGACGCATTGTCACGCGAATTCCAGTGGTTGCGAGCATGAAAAAGGGCGGCCCGCCTCGCGGCGGCCGCCCTCTTCTTCGTGCCGGTCTGCCGGACCGGCTATGGCCGTTCGGTGGTCAGCGGACGCGACCGCGGCGCACGAGGTTGACGATCCCGAGCAGGATCACGGCGCCTAGAAAGGCGGTGAGCAAGGTCATCGGATCGAAGGCGTCGCCGCGCAGATGGCCGCCGCCGAGGAAGCTGCCGAACAGGAAACGGCCGAGGATCGACCCGATGCAACCGACGATGATGTTGAGGAAGATGCCCTGTTGGGCGTCGGTGCGCATCACGATGCTGGCAAGCCAGCCGATGATGCCGCCCATGATGATTGCGATAATCCAAGTCATAAGATCACCCCTACGATCGTTGTTGGCGCCTGACCTTGCAGGCATGATATTGGTAACTCAAATATCTGAAATCGCCTAGCGGAATGGCGGCGGCGGAATGCGGCCATCCGCCGCCATGCCGATCAGCGGACGCTGCCGCGCCGTATCAGGTTGATGATCCCGAGGAGCACCACCGCGCCGATGAAGGCCCAGAGCAGCCCGATCGGGCTGAAGGTGTCGAGGCTGGCGCCCATGCCGAAAAAGCTGCCGAGGAAATTGCCCAGGAACGCGCCGACGATGCCCACGACGACGTTCAGGATGATGCCTTGTTGTGCGTCGGTGCGCATGACGATGCTCGCCAGCCAGCCGATGATGCCGCCGACGATCAATGTGATGATCAAACCCATGATTTTCCCTTCCCTGAACCGGCCGGGCACGCGCCGGCGGCCGGCGATTATCGAAACGTCCGGTCGTGCCCGGACATCGCTTCAGCGATATTGGGACAATGCGGTCGGGGATCGAAAGGTTCCCGGCCGGCCCGTCCGGACGCGGCCGGGAAAAGGGGGATCGGTTCCTGATCGGGAACGTCTCCGGGTCGCAATATGGCACTAAGCAGCGCAGTTTGACGCTGGTGTGACGAAAGCCACAGTCGCGAAAATAATTGCGGCGCGGAACAAGGGCTCCAGAGGGAGCAGGAGGCGTGGGACGCACCACAGAAGTATGGCGATGCCGTGCCACTGCGGGGCCGCTTGGACGGGCATGCGAAATGGGGGCCGGCATCGCTGCCAACCCCCACTATCCGGTTTTGCCCTGCTGGCTCCGTTCCGCTTCATCCCGGTCCGCTTCTCTCGCGATCAGCGGCCCGCAAAACGATGCGTCGCGGCGCACGCCGGAGCAATCCGGCGACGGTTTGGTCGGCCCCCTTTCGGGGGCCGGCCGCACCTGGAAAGCCCTTCATCATCTCTTCTTGCGTCCGCCGAAGCGGTCGCTGTCCAAGCGATGGACTGCATTTCCTGTACCCGATCGGGTCCGTATCAACTCGTGGGAATCGCTACGTTCCGTGATCAGGCTATCGGTCGATTTCCTCGCTGGTCCGCTCCGTTCTCTTCCGGCTAGTCTTGCAACTACCCTTGATGTCCCGGTGGTCCGACGTCTCTGTCGTCCGATGATTTGAAGCTGACACGAAGCATTCGGGGCGCCAACAAAAAATGCACCAAAACCCGCCCGCAACCGCCCGCGCTTGTGGATAAGTCCGGCATTAGCAACAAGCGGATTCGCTGCAGCAATTTTGCAACAAGGTTGCAGCATTTTCGGAGCCATCGCCGACCGGCTTGCCGACGGCGGGCGAGTCGCGACTCGCCCCCTCGCTCAAAAAAGAGAGCGGGCTGCACAGAACCCGCTCCCCATCATCGCCGCAAAAGACGATCAGCCCTTCACGGTCACCTCGACACGACGCGCCGCTGAATTGTCCGTGCCGGACGTCGTAGTCTCCGCGGGTTTTTCCAGAACCACCCGTTCGGGGGCGAAACCGAGCTTTTCGAGCGCGGCCTTCACGCTCCGCGCGCGGTTCTTCGACAGCTCGGCGTTGGCGGCCGCGTTGCCCGTCGGATCGTTATAGCCCGACACCGCCAGCGTCGCGGCGGGGTTGGCGTCGAGATAGGTTTTAACCGCCGCCGCCGCGGTGGACAGATCGTTCGACACCTCGGACTTCCCGGTATCGAAATAGACCGTCAGCATCGGCTTGCCTTCGCGATCCGCGGCGACAACCCCTGCGCCTTCCGGAATGGCGGCGGTCGTGGTCGGTGTCGCTGCGCTGTCGGCGGGTGCGACCGTTTCGCTGACAGCAGCTTCGTCGGTCGCCGGCGCCACGGCGGCTTCCTGTTTCGAACAATAGCGCAGCCCGAAGAAAAGCAGCGCTGCCAGGATCAGCGCGAGCAGGAGCCAGCCCAGCCAGCCCATGCCGCCACCGGCCTTCTCGTCGTCGTCGCCACTCGAATAGACGGCCTGGGGCGCCGTCGAGGCCGGCGGCGGTGGCGCCGCGGGTGCAGCGGAAGGTGGGGGGACGGCCGTGGGGCTCGCGGCCGCGGGGCTACCGGACGCGGCACCGCCCGCCGCAGCGCCGGCCCCGAGGCCCGCCGCAGCGAGCGGCGCCACCGGCGCCGTTTCCTCCTCGTCCTTATCCGCGTCGCCGCCCGCCGCACCTGCGGCCGCCAGTCCGGCGGCGGCTCCGGCCGCTCCCGCAGCGCCAGCGACGCCGCCGAAGATGTTGAGGAGGCCGAAATGCCGCGCGAGAAGATAATAGACGGTGACGCGGTTCTTCGTCCGGTCTTCCTTCATCCGCTCGCCGACGCCGGCGATCGCGGCATCGAGCGTCGCATCGTCGTCGGTCAACCCCAGCTTCTTTTTGAGGAAATTCTCGCGAACGCGGTCGGTTTCTTTTTTGTCGCTGAAGGAAACGAGCGAGGAATCGCGGTTTCTGAGCGCGATCCCGAGATATTTGACGATCGCCGCAACCACCGTCTCGTCGGCGTCCGCGACATATTTCCTGACATCCGCCAGCCAATCTTCTGCCATGCGATCATCCTCCTGCCAGACGCAAGGGTTCGCCGTCAGACGCTCGCACGGGGGGCGAGACTCGCGTCTTAGGAGCCGGAACTTATATCATTTTTCAGGAATGCAATAATGCAGCGGGTCAGCGCTTGCCGAGATCGCCCTTGCCCACCGTCCCCGACGCCATGTCGAGCATCCGGTCGAGGCTCTTCCTCGCGGCGAGGCGGAGATCCTCGTCCATCTCGATCCGCGGTTCGAGATCGCGCAGCGCGAGGTAGAGCTTCTCCATCGTGTTGAGCGCCATATAGGGGCAGATGTTGCAGTTGCAGTTGCCGTCGGCTCCGGGCGCACCGATGAAATTCTTCTCGGGCAGCGCGAGTTCCATCTGATGGATGATGTGCGGCTCGGTCGCGACGATCAGCGTGTCGCCGGGGAAACTCTTCGCGAACTGCAAAATGCCGCTCGTCGAGCCGACATAATCGGCGTGGTCGACGATGTGCGGTGGGCATTCGGGGTGCGCGGCGACCGGCGCGCCCGGATGCTGCGCCTTCAGCTTCAGAAGCTCGGTCTCGCTGAACGCCTCGTGCACGATGCACACGCCCGGCCACAGCAGCATCTCGCGCCCGAATTTGCGGTTGAGATAGCCGCCGAGATGACGGTCGGGACCGAAGATGATCTTCTGGTCCTCGGGGATCTGGCTGATGATCGTCTCGGCGCTCGACGAGGTGACGATGATGTCGCTGAGCGCCTTCACCGCCGCCGAGCAATTGATGTAGGTCAGCGCGATATGGTCGGGGTGCGCTTCGCGGAAGCGTTTGAACTGTTCGGGCGGGCAGCTGTCCTCGAGACTGCATCCCGCGTCCATGTCGGGTAGGATCACGATCTTTTCGGGGCTCAATATCTTCGCGGTCTCGGCCATGAACTTGACGCCGCAAAAGGCGATGACGTCGGCGTCGGTTTCCGCCGCCTTGCGCGAGAGCTCGAGCGAATCGCCGACGAAATCGGCGAGGTCCTGAATTTCGGGCTTCTGGTAATAATGCGCGAGGATGACGGCGTTACGCTCCTTGCGGAGGCGTTCGATTTCGGCGCGCAGATCGAGACCCGAGAGATTCTCGCGGATGGGAGCAGTCATGGCATTTCCTTATATGGCTTAGCCTTGGCGTCCCCCTACACGCTGCCCCGCGACAGGGCAACGCGGTCAACCGCCGGCCAGCCGCTCCGCGAGCGCGATGACAGGGGGCGTCATCGACAAGAGATAGATGGTGAGTCGCACCGCGATGACAACCGCCGCGACAGCTTTCGTCGCCGGATGCACCCGGCCGAGCGTGCGGCGGTCGTAGAGCGCGACGATGCCGACGACGCCGAGCTGGACCAGTCCGACCGGAATGTCCGACCAGCCGATCATCAGCGGCATCGGGAGCAGCCGTCCCAGCGCCGGTTCGAGGATCACGATCGTCGCGCCGATCATCAGCCGCCGGTGCCAGTCGGTCGCGCGCCGTCGGCGGAGCGCCCAGGCGACCATCGCGCCGAAGGCCAGCGACTCGGTTACCGTCAGCGCGAGGAAATAGGGCGGCGTGAAAAAGGGCGGGAAACGGTTGAGCACCAGCGACGCGACCCCGGTGAAGATGCCGAGGCAGGTGATGAAGATCGCCAGCAGCCCGCCGACCCGCCCGAGCTGACGGTGCCGCGCCAGATTATCGCGCGAAACCAAGGCCGGTTGCGCGATCAACAGCGCGAGCCACGCGAGCATCGCTACCCCGTGGACATGCACCCAAAAGGGCGCCGCGACCGGATCGACGAAGCCCCGCAACGCGAATTGCAGGAAACCGACGACGATGAAGATCGCGAGGCCGATCGCCATGCGATGCCAGAAAAGCTCGACGCGCGCGGCGCCGCCTGCCGTTGTAGCCATGCCCGTTTCCCCTACCCGACCCGGCGGGAGAATAGCGTGGCCGAAAAAGCGCGAAAAGCCCGGTTTTTACCCAGCCGATGCGTTGGCGAAGCGCGCGGTCACCTTCGCGTCGATACCCGCGGCCTTCAGCGGCATGGCGAAGCTCTGCTCGACCGCAGTGCGCGCGGCGCCCTGCGCGAGGCGCATCGGCGTCGTGCCCTTGGCCTGCTTGATCAGCTCTTCCTGCGCGCGCTTGCGATTGGCGGCATCGAGCGTCTGCTCGGCATCGGTCAGCGTGAGCAAAATCTCGCCGTCGCGAAACTCGCTGATCGCATCGATATCGATCTCGGGGCCCGCAAGCCGCAGCGGCGGCAGCGTGACGGTCAGCGCATTGGTCGCCGCGTCCCAGTCGAGGTCCGACTGTTTCAGCTTACCGAGGTCGAGTTCGTAGCGGACGGTGCCCGGCATGATCAGCGTCTTCTTCGCGCTCAGCCCGAGCCGGCTCTGCGTCGAGGTCACCACCGCGACATAGCGCGCGGTGAAGGGCACCAGCACATTCTGTTCCTGCAGTCCCTGCAGGCTCGCGGCGACGACCGTCTCGGGATCATAGCCGCGCTGCCAGTCCTGCCAGGCGCGCCAGCCGAAGAAGAGCGCGAGCGCAAGGATCGCGACGAGCGCGGCGCGGAACGGGCCTTTGCTCATGCCACCAGCCTCCAGCTTTCGGCATCGCGCGCGACGCGGCCGCGATTTTCGAGATCGATCAGATGCGCGAGCACCGATCGGCCGGCGGCCCCGGTCAATCGCGGGTCGAGCCCCTTGTACATTTGTTTCACCATCTCGGGGATGACGCTTGTGCCCTTTTCGAGTTCCCGCAATATCTGCCGCTCGCGCTGCTTGCGATGGCCGAGCATCCCGCGCACCAGCTGCCGCGGCTTGGTCACCGCGGGGCCGTGCGCCGGATAATAGACGCGGTCACCCCGCTCATAGAGCTTCGACAGGCTCGCCATATAGGCGGCCATGTCGCCGTCGGGCGGGCTGACCACGCTGGTCGACCAAGCCATGACATGATCGCCGGTGAACAGCGCCCCCGTCTCGACCAGCGCGAAGCAGAGATGGTTCGACGTGTGCCCCGGCGTCGCGACCGCCTCGATCGTCCAGCCGTCGCCCGAAATCCGCTCCCCATCGGTCAGGATGCGATCGGGCGCATAATGGGCGTCGAACGCCGAATCGGCGCGCGGGCCGTCGTCGTTGAGCGCCAGCGGCGCGCAGCCGATGATCGGCGCGCCGGTCGCCGCCTTAAGCGGCGCGGCCGCCGGCGAATGATCGCGGTGCGTGTGCGTGCAGAGGATCGCCGTGACGCGCTGGCCCTCGACCGCGCGCAGGATCGCGTCGACGTGCCCTGCGCCGTTGATATCGGCGGGATCGCCGATGCTCAGCCCCGATCCGGTCGGCCCCGGATCGATCACCGCGACATCGCGGCCCGCCCCGACGATCCACGTCTGGGTGCCGGTAAAGGTATAGGGTGAGGGGTTCGGCGCGAGCACGCGGCGCACCAGCGGCTCATGCTGTTCGCACTCGCCAGCGCGGATGCTGTCGGGCCAGGGCTTTTCGTCGCTCATGCCGCCCATGTGGCATCGCCGACCGCGAAGGAAAAGGGATGAAGGCCAAAAATCGGGATGCGAAAAAGGGAGCGACATGGGCCGCTCCCTTCCCCGCCCCTGCCGCCGGCCCCACCGGGGAGCAAAGGCCGGCGTCGAAGCTGGTCGGGCCCGTCGGGTCTAGTGGCCCGATTTCTCCATATCGGCCATCGCCTTGTCGAGGTCGGCAGCGACCTTCGCGCGCATCTCCTCCGACATGGCGTGCGCCCATTTGGCTTGGGCGAAGGACTCGCGCGCCTTCTTGAGCGCCGACAGCCGCGCCGCCCGGCCGGCCCGGTCGCCGCACGAGAACATATAAACGCTGCTGTGCTTGTTGCCGTCGGATTCTTCGCGACTGACGATCGGCGCGGTCGGCTTGCCGTCGCCACATTTGCTGACGACCCGGGTACCGCTGTCAGTCGTCCAAGCGCCGTGCGGCACTGGCGGCACCGGCGGCATGGCGGGTATCGGGGGCATCGGCGCCAGGACGGTGCGGATGTGCTCGGTGCGCTTCGCTTCCAGTCTGTCGGCGATCGCCTCGGCGCGCCTCCCGGAAATGCCCTGTTCCTTGAGCGTCGCGAGGACATCGTCGCGCGACAGGCTACCGGGGGTGCGGATTTCGATGTGGCGCGCGTCGTCCTTGCTGGCGGTGCGCGCGGACGTCGCCGCAGGCGCCTTTGCGCCATCCTCGCGGATCACGATGCGATGCACCTCGCGCTTCGCCCCGCCCTCGTCGGCCGTGACATCGTCGCTATGTTGGGTGAAGACCATGACGCCGGGCGCGTCGGGCACTTCGAGGGGCGCCTCGGGCGCCGGCGGCGCTTCGGGCGGAGCCGGGACATCGGCGGTCTGCGCCTTCGCCACGACGATGCCCGCCGGAACGAACGTCGCAGTGGTCGCGAGTACCGCGAGCGTCGCGCCGCCGACGAGCAGCCGGCCGACAAGGCCGCGCTTTTTCGAAATATCCTGCCGCGTCAACATCGTCAGCCTCTCCTGCAGATTGTCGTGCACCGCCATCGGCGCGGCGAGCGACAGGCGCGGGCCGACCGCCGCCTTGACGATCGCGGTCGCATAGCTCGCCGTCCGGTCGCTGCGCCCCTCGCGATCGGCCCCCGCCTGATCGACCATCCCCAGAACCCGCGCGTCGCAGGCGGCCTCCTGGTCGAAGCGAAAGGCGCGGATCGCGCGCCAGGCGAAGGGATTGAACCATTGGGCGGCCAGCAGCACAAGCGCCGCGCTGTTCGCCCACAGATCGCCGTGGCGATGGTGCGACAGCTCGTGATCGATCGCCAGCGCGCGCTCCTCGGCGACATAGCGCGCGAAGAAATCGTGCGGCACCGCCACATTGCGTTGCCACAGGCCAAAGGCGACCGGGCCCTCGACCGCGTCGGACATCACCAGCCGGATGCTTCCAATAGGTTCCAGCTCGACGGCATCGCGCAGAACGTCGCGGCGAAAGCGGCGATGCGACACCAGCGCGGCGGCCAGCACGGCGGCCATCCCGGCCGCCCATCCGGCGAAGAGGAGCGGGGTCAGGTCGGCGAGCGACCAGAGCGGCTCGGCGACCGGCCCGGGCGCCGCGACCGGCAGGCCGGCCGGCGCCATCTCTATCGCCTCGACCGCGGGCGCGGGCATCACGATCACCGGGTCGGCGAAAGGCAGCGGCGGCAGCACCAGCCGCAGCGCCGGAACCGCCCATAAGGCATAGGTCAGCCGAGGGCCGAAATGCCGTGCAAAGGGCTTGCGGACGATCAGGACCAAGAGGACGAGAACCGCCGTGGTGATCAGCGTGTCAGCCCACGCGCCCAGCAGCAGCGCGGCGCTCACGACTTGAGCTTCTTCAAGAGCGCCTCGATCTCGGCAATGTCGGTATCGGTGAGCGCCTCGCGGTCGGCGAGATGCGCGATCAGCGGGCTGACGCGGCCGCCGAAGAGGCGGTCGACGAAACGCTGCGATTCCTCGCCGACGGCGTCGGCGCGCTCGATCGCGGGGCTATAGAGATAGCGCCGGCCGTCGGCCTCGGCCGTCACCGCGCCTTTCTGGACCAGCCGCGCAAGCAAGGTTTTCACCGTCGCTTGCGTCCAGCCGTTGATGGTGCCGATGCGCCGGGTCAGGTCGGCGGCGGTCTGCGGGGCCTTGTCCCACAGCGCCGACAGCACCTGCATCTCCGACTCGCTTGCTCGTTCTGCCATGCGGACCCCTCCCATTGGCACCCGTCGATCTAATGCGACTACAAATGTAGTCAAAGGGCTGAACGCTTGCTGAACGAAGCTGAACGGTATTGTGTCGGAATATTTGACACCGTTCGTCATCGGTAAGAAATTGCTAACCAGCGTCTTGCGCCGGAATCCGCGAAGCCCCGAAACTGGCACAGCATTTGTATAATATCATTTGTTCCCGAGTGTTCCGCTCAAATGGAGCGGTGGGGGGCATCGGTCTGGTCCCTGATGCCCCCTGCCCCCACCCGGGAAACCCCACTTACCCCCGATGCAGACGGGGGGCGGAGCGGCCGAAAGGCCCCGCCCCCCGGACGCTTTTTCAGCCCTTCGAAACTTCCGGCACACCGAACAGCGCGGCCAGATTCGCGCGCTTCGCGAGCAGGTCGGCGAGGCTGTAGCCGTCGAGCACCGTCATGAACGCGGCGAGCGCCTCGGCGAGCGCACCCGTCAGCCCGCATGCGGGCGCGATGATGCAGCTGCCGCAATCGACGAGGTCAAAGCCCTCCTCGGTATGGCGCACCACGGCGCCGACATTGATCTCGGCCGCGGGTCTGGCGAGTCGGATGCCCCCGAAACGCCCGCGCATGCTTTCGAGATAGCCCGCATTCACCAGGTCATTGACCACCTTCATCAGATGGTTCTGCGAAATGCCATAGGCGCGCGCGATCTCCGAGATCGGGCTCAGCCGTTCTTCCTCCCGCGCCCCCACATAGAGGAGCACGCGCATCGCATAATCGGTGTAGCGCGTCAGGCGCATCGCAATCCTTCAAATCCGCTTCGATCGCATAATATGTATTTTCGTTGCATGTTTCAAATTTCGAACATACATGCACATCAAATACATGATTGGAGCGAGTCGTGAACCACGACGATCAGATCGACGAAGCCGCGCTCGCGCGCCTGATTCCGGCCTTTTACGACCGAGTGCGCACCGATGCCGAGATCGGCCCGCTGTTCAACGAAGCGGTCGAAGACTGGCCCGCGCACCTCGAAAAACTCGTCGCCTTCTGGTCGTCGGTGATGCTGACGACCGGCCGCTACAAGGGCAGCCCGGTCGCCGAGCATCTGAAGCACAAGGCACGCATCACCCCGGCGATGTTCGACCGCTGGCTCGCGATCTGGACCGCGACGACCGACGAGCTGATGCCGCCCGCCGCAGCCGCAGCCCTCCAAGCCAAGGCCGCACGCATCGCCGAAAGCCTCCAGCTTGCCCTTTTCTTCCGCCTCGACGACCCCGGTCGCGGGGCGGCCTGAAGCCCTTCTCCCCTCTTCAACTAAAAGGAAAATCCTATGCGCACCGCGTCCGCCCACGCCATGGCGATCGTCAAATCGACCGCCCCCGCACTCGAAAAACATGGCCTTGCGATCACCACCGCGATGTACGCCCGACTGTTCGAGAATGAGGAGATCGAAGCGATGTTCGACCGCGCCGCGCAGACGAGCGGCGAACAGCCCAAGCGGCTCGCCGCGGCGATCCTCGCCTATGCGAAGAATATCGACAAGCTGCAGAACCTCGGCACCGCGGTATCGCGCATGGTCGCCCGCCATATCGAGACCGGCGTCCGGCCCGAACATTATCCGCATGTCGCCAATGCGCTGCTGCCCGCGATCCGCGACGTGCTGGGCGAAGAGGTCGCGACCGACGACGTGCTCGCGGCATGGAGCGAGGCCTATTGGATGCTCGCTGACATCCTGATCGCCGCCGAAGCGCAAGCCTATGAGGATGCCGAGGCGGCCTGACCGAAGCGCCGGTTTCGGCCGGTAGCGGACATTGCCTTTTCTTCGTCATTCCCGCGAAAGCGGGAACCCAGCGAGCCAGCGTAGCGACTGGGTTCCCGCTTTCGCGGGAATGACGAGGGTGGGGTAGGAACGTCAGCTAACCACCCCAGAACGGACAAACACAAAAAAAACCCGCCGGCACATCGGCACCGGCGGGCTTTTAATAAGCCGCGAATGCGCCCCCTTATTCAGCGCGCGTCGGAATCCCGTCCATCAGCGTGTGCAGTTCGCCCGCTTCCCACATTTCCATCATGATGTCGCTGCCGCCGACGAATTCACCCTTCACATAGAGTTGGGGGATGGTCGGCCAGTCCGAAAATTCCTTGATGCCCTGACGGACCTCCATGTCCTGCAGCACATCGACGGTTCCATATTCGACGCCGAGCCGGTCAAGCATCGCGATCGCGCGCGAGGAAAAACCGCATTGGGGAAAGAGCGGTGTGCCCTTCATGAAGAGCAGCACGGGGTTGTCGGCGACCAGCTTCGTAATGCGGTCGTGAGTGGTGGGGTCGGTCATTGTCGGTCTCCGGGCAGGCGCGCCATCGCGCCCGCAAATCATCTGCCCCCTATGAGGGGATCGCGGTCGTCAATTGCAAGGCATGAAGTTCGCCGCCCATGCGCCCGCCCAGCGCGGCGTAGACCGCCTTGTGCTGCGCGACGCGGGTCATCCCGCGAAAGGAGGCGCTGACGACATGCGCCGCATAATGGTCGTTGTCGCCGGCGAGGTCGGTGATCGTCACCTCCGCATCGGGAAAGGCCGCGACGATCATCGCCCGCAGATCGTCCTCGCGCATGCCCATGACGATCGCCTCAGTTCTGGCTGTCGATGAACTGGCGGCGGGCTTCGGCGGTCTTGTCGTTCAGCGCGGCACGGATTTCGGCGTCGCTGATCTCGACGCTCGCCGCGGTCAGGTCGCCCGCGAGCTTGCGGATGACGTCTTCGTCGCCCGCTTCCTCGAAATCGGCCTGCACCACCGCCTTGGCATAGGCGTCGGTTTCCTCGGGGGTCAGCCCCATGCGCTCGGCCGCCCATTCGCCGAGCAACCGGTTGCGGCGCGCGGTGATCCGGAACTGCACCTCCTGGTCGCGCGCGAATTTCGTTTCGAAAGCCCGTTCCCGATCGTCGAATGCGCTCATCTTGTCCTCGTGCGAATGAATCTTCCTTTGCAGATAGGTCGGCGACCCCGGCGGCGCAAGCCGCCTGTGCGGCAGATCACTTCCCTTTCGCTTACGAAGGGTTTAGGGTTCATCGTCAAGGGAATGGGTCGTACCGCAGCAATGAAGACTGCGCCTTGCCGACATGGCGTCGGCACGGCGCCTTCACGCTTGTGTTTGGGGGATTGGGTGATGACCGTTCGACGTCCGCATTTGGCGCCGGTTCTGGCCGCGCTGGCCTTGGCCGCGCCGGGAACCGCGCTGGCGCAAGGAGGCGACCCGACGCTTCGCGACAGTTTTGCGATCGGCGGCGAGGGCGGCTCGCTGTGCGAGGTGCAGGCCACCGTCAACGACCGCGTCATCGAGGGCATGTTCGACCGTGCCTGGACGATCATCTGCCGCGATGCCAGCCAGCCCGTCGGCACCGTGCGCATGCTGCGCGCCGACGCCGATACGGCGCGCGCGCGGATCGAACGCGCCCGGGCGGGCACGATCACCTGCACCGCCGACGGCGCCTGCACCGTCGGAAGCAGCGATGTCGCGTGGACGACGCGGATCGAAGCCGACGGCGACACGAGCTACAGCGTCGAAGGCTTCGCCGCCTATGACGATGCGCTCCGGATCGCGCTCGAATCGGTGCGCCAGCGCCGGATCGCCCCCGGGGTGATCCAGGTGGCGACGATCTCGGTCGGCGACAATGATGGTTTCGCGCGCACGCTCGCGGGGGCGATCGACCTCGACAAGGCGCTGGCCGAGGGATATCGCCGCAACCATAGCGGCGATTATGCCGAGGCCGCCGAATTTTTCGAGGCGCTGTCGCGCCGCGCGCTCGATGAGCAGGCGGCGGCGGGAATCGATCCCACCGAATTTACGCTGAACCGCGCGCTGCAACGCTCGAATCTTGGCGAGTTCGCCGAAGCCGAACGCCTGTTCGCCGAGGTCGAGGCCATCCCGACCGGCGACCCCGTCCAGCTCCGTCTCCGCCGCAATTTCCGCGCGATCAACGCGCTCAACCAGCGCGATTATGATCGCGCGGCGGCGCTGCTGCAGGCGCCGATCGCTCCGCTCGCCACCGGCGTGACGGTCGCGGAAGGCGCGGTAACGCTGACCCCCGAAATCGTCGCCGGCGTCAACAGCGGCGACAATGCCCGCGTCATCCGCCAGGCGAACGATCGCGAGCGGCTGACCCCGACCGAGCGCGCGCAAATTATCGACGCGCAGGCGGTCCACCTGCTCGGCACCGTCGAACGGCTGCGTGGCAATGCCGCGGCGGCGAAGACCGCACAGCTCAAGGGACTCGGCGACGCGCTGGCCGTGCGTCAGGGCCGCGTGACCTCGATCATCCGGCTGCGCTCGCAAATGCTCGGCGAACTCGCCCTGGCCGAAGAAGCGACCGGCGATATCGGCAGCGCCGACGCGCGTTTTGTCGACTCGGTCGAGCTGCTCGCGGCCGAATATCCCGAAACCACCGCGCTCGCTTCGGCGCGCGCGCGCTATGCCGCCTTCCTCACCCGCCACGCGCAGGACGACAAGGCGATGGGCATCTATCGCGAGGTCGTCACCGCGCTCGCGAACTCGCAGCGTTCGACCGCGGGCATGGCGAATGTCATGGCGCCCTATTACCGGCTGCTGGCGAACCGTGCTGCGACGGACCCCACGGCGCTCGACCAGTTCTTTGTCGCCAGCCAGCTTCAAATCCGCCCCGGCGTCGCCGATACGCAGGCGGTGCTGGCACGCGAATTGTCGAGCGGCAGCGACGACGGCGCGCGGCTGTTCCGTCAGGCGACAACGCTGAACCGCGACATCGAGCGCGCGCGGATCGAGGATGCGCGCCTTACGCAGCTCCCCGAATCGCCCGAAGTCAATGCGCTGCGCGCCGACATCAAGACCCAGCTCGACAATCTGGCGTTTCAGCAATCCGAAACCATCGTCCAGCTTTCGGCCTTTCCGCAATATCGCGTCGTCGCATCGGGCAAGCTCGACCTTGCCGAATTGCAGCAGGTGCTGCGGCCCGGCGAAGCCTATCTGAAGATGCTGGTCGTCGGCGAAGGCGTCTATGCGATGCTGATCGAACCGGACGGCGCGCAGCTCTGGAAATCGGACATCGGCGCGTCGGAACTCGACCGGGCGGTCGACACGCTGCGGTCCACCATCTCGATCGTCGAAAATGGCCGCCGCCTCACCTATCCTTTCGATGCGGCGACCTCCTACAAATTATACGGCCAGCTGTTCGGCCCGGTCGCCGCGAAGCTGCCGACGGTGCCGCACCTGATCTTCGAACCCGACGGCGCGATGCTGCGGCTGCCGATCAACCTGCTGATCACCGCCGACACCGGGCTCGCCGAGTATGAACAACGGCTGCTCAACCCCGAGGCCGACCCGTTCGACATGCGCCGGATCGCATGGCTCGGCCGCACGACGCGCCCAAGCACGGCGGTATCGACGCTCGGCTTCCGCAATGCGCGGCAGGCGCCGCCGTCAAAGGCGAGCCATCAATATTTCGGGCTCGGCGAGAATCTGCCGGTCGAAGGCCGCTTGCCCTCCACCGGCACCCGCGGCGCGGTGGGCGGCAGCGTCGATGGCGACTGTCTGTGGGACGTCGCGCAATGGGGTCGTCCGATCTCGGCCGACGAACTGATCACCGCCCGCGACGCGATGGGCCGAACCGCGGGGACCTTGCTCACCGGCGGCGCATTCACCGACACGGCGGTCAAGAACCGCGCAGACCTCGCCGACTATCGCATCATCCATTTCGCGACGCACGGCCTCGTCACCGCGCCGCGACCCGCATGCCCCGCGCGCCCGGCGCTCGTCACCTCGTTCGGCGGCGCGGGTTCGGACGGTCTCCTCACCTTCCAGGAAATCTTCGATCTCAAGATCGACGCCGATCTCGTCATCCTCTCGGCCTGCGACACCGCCGGCGCGGCGAGCGTCGCGGCGACGCGCGAGGCGGGACTTTCGGGCGGCGGCAGCGCGCTCGACGGGCTCGTGCGCAGCTTCATCGGCGCCGGAGGCCGTTCGGTGATCGCGAGCCATTGGCCCGCGCCCGACGATTTCGACGCCACCCAGCGGCTGATCGGCGGCCTGTTCGCGGCCGACGAGGGGACGAGCGTCGCCGACGCCTTGTGGGCCACCCAGATGCGGCTGATGGACGACCAGCAGACCTCGCACCCCTATTATTGGGCGGGCTTCGCGATCATCGGCGACGGCGGCCAGGCGCTGCTCCAGGGCGGCACGACCACCGCCCGAAGGGGAGAGGCTGCCGGCCGCGCCGCCCGCTGATCCGATGAACGCGCCCGAAACCATCATCCCCGCCGAGGCGCCGCCCGCGCAGGAGGACAAGCGCGCCGCGGTGCCGCTTGGCAAGCGCGTGCGCCGGCTGATCATGCAGCTCGGCCCGTCGCGGATGGCGGCAACGATCGTCTTCTTGCTCGCCGCGATCCTGATCGCGCGCTTCAGCTGGCAGATGCCGCTGATCAACGCCGCCGAACGCGCGCTCTATGACGCGCGCGCCACGCTGATGGCGCCCACGGTTGAACAGGACAGCCGGATCACCCTCGTGACCTATAATGACGAGACGCTGTTCAACACCGGCATCCGCTCGCCGCTCGACCGGACCCTGCTCGCGAATGCGCTCGGCAATCTCGACCAGATGGGGGCGAAGGCGATCGGCATCGATATCGCCTTCGATTCGCCGCGCCCCGACGACGAATTGCTGAAAGCGCAGCTGCGTGCGATGCGGACGCCGACATGGCTCGCCTATGCCGAACAGGCGAGCAACCCGAACACCATCTTCTATGAGCAGCAGAAATTCCTCCAAGCCTTCATCGCCGACGTCACGACCGCGAAGACCCGGCCGACGAGCGTGCTGTTCCGCACCGACGACGACGACGTGATCCGCAAATGGCCCCACCGGCCGGCAAATCTGCCGCCGTTGATGGCGAACGCGCTGGCCCCCGTCGATCCGGCCTACGCCGATTTTCAGGGTGGCATCCGCTTCCTCGTCCCCGCGCGCGCCGCCGCGGGTCAGGAGGAACCCGTCTTCGCCAACATCCCGATCGACACGTTCGCGATGCCGATGGATTCCGAAATGCGCGCCGGTTTCGCGGAGCTGGTGAAGGGCCGCTATGTTCTGATCGGCGGCGACATCATCGACAATGACCAGTTCAACACGCCATTGAGCCGCTTTCCCGACGCGATCACCGGCCAGCATGAAACGATGATCGGGCTCGAGGTGCACGCCCATATGTTGGCGCAGCAACTCGATCGCGCCTGGCCGCACCCGATCCCGGGGCCGGCGCTTTGGACGCTGGCGGTGCTGATCGTCGCCGCGGGCGGGCTCACCAGCCTGATCGACCTGCGCGCACGCTGGGTCGCGCTCGCCTTCCTCGGACAGATGGCCTTCTTCGTCGCCTTCCCTTTCTGGCTGCACGGGCGCGGCATCGACACGACGACGCTGCCGACCTTCGGCTGGGCGGTCGGCTGGCTGTTCGGCTATGCCGCGGTGGGCACGGCGGCGCGCACGATCGGATCGCGCCAGCGCGCCTTCGCGCAGTCGGCACTCGGCAAATATCTGCCCGCCGACGTCGCGGCGCAGATCCTGCGCGATCCCGACCAGCTTTCGCTGCATGGCGAGCGGCGCAACATCTTTTGCGTCTTCACCGACCTCGAAGGCTTTACCAAGCTCAGCCATGCCGTGACGCCGGAGACCGTCGCGCGCTTGCTCAACGAATATCTCGACCGCCTTTCGGACATCGTGCTCGACCACGGCGGGACGATCGACAAGTTCGTCGGCGACGCCGTCGTCGCCTTCTGGGGGGCGCCACTCAGCCGACCCGACGACGGCGAGCGGGCGGCCGCCGCGGCATTGGCAATGTACGAAGCGGGCGAGAAATTTCGCACCGACCTGGCGGCCGAAGACGTGCCGCCGATCGGCATGACGCGCGTCGGTCTGCACGTCGGCGACGCCATCGTCGGCAATTTCGGCGGCGAGGGGCGCATCCAATATACCGCGCTCGGCGACAGCATGAACACCGCCTCGCGGCTCGAGGCGGCGAACAAGAGCCTGAAGACCGGCGTGCTGATCTCGGCCGAAGCCGCGGTGCGCTCGGGCCGCGACGATCTGGTCCCGATGGGGCGCGTGACGCTGCGCGGGCGGGCGCAGCCGGTCGACGTCTTCACCCCGCGGCCCGATCTTGTCCCGGAACGGCGCGCCCGCATCGCCGCGCTTGTCGCCGCCCACGCGGCGGGCGATAAAAATACCCATGTGACCGCCGCCACAGCCTTGGCTGCGGAATTCGCCCAGGACGCATCCATCCTGTTCCTGATCGAACGCCTGAACGAGACTCAAAAGGGAGAAAGCTATGTCCTTTCCTGACTTCCGGATGCGCCGCTTCGGCCTGACAGCCGCCGCCGCCGTCGCCGCCGTGACCATGGTCACCGCCGCCGCCGCACAATCGATGGTCGTCCGCTCGACCGGCCCGTCGGCGGCCAAATATCCGACCGGGGCGCGGCTCAAGCCGGCCGACAAGCTGACCCTCGTCGCCGGCGACAGGGTCGTGCTGATGCAATCGGGAAAGACGCGCACGCTTTCCGGCCCCGGCACCTTTGCCGCCACCGGCACCGTTCAGGCGAGCCAGTCGCTTGGCGGCAATGTTACGCGTATGCTCGCCAAGGGACCGACGATGCGGTCACGTGGTGGATTTTCGCGCGGCCCCGGCGATCCCATCCCCGCCGAGCTTCGCGCGCCCAATCTCTGGCTGCTCGATTATCGCGAGGGCGGAACTTTTTGCGTCCTCGACCCCGCGTTGCTGATGCTGTGGCGCCCGAACATGGCGGGCGACACCGCGCTTGAGATCGAGAGCGGCGGCAAGAAGACGACCGTCGCGATCGTCGATGGCGCCAATTTCCGCAAATGGCCGACCGACGTCCTGCCGGTGCAATATGGCGCCGACTATCGCCTCTCGGGCGGCGGGCTGGCGCAGCCGGTCACGGTGCGCTTCACCGCCGTGGAAAACGCCCCCGACACGGTCGAGGGGTCGGTCGACATGCTGATGGCCAAGGGCTGCACACCGCAGCTCAACCGCCTCGTCGAAACGATGTCGGACGCGGAGGCCGGTTGAGCAAAAAAGGATGGGCCGCGATTGAACGCGCCCTATCCGTCTGATATTATTCCAGGGAAATACCGCCTGTCGCGTGGCGGAACCTTCCTTGGGTCGCAATTGGCTCCGCCGGGTCTGCCGGCGGGCCGATGAAATTGGCGCACCGCGATCGGTGCGCCGGAACGCAAGGGGTGGTGATGGCCGTGTCGGGGGATGTGGGATTTCATGCGGCCGCGAGGCCGAAATACGCGGCGCTCCGCAGGGCGCTCGCCGGCTCGGCGGGGTTGATCGCGGCCGCCCTGCCCGCCCCCCTGTGGGCGCAGGCGACGCCGCAAATCCCGACGCGCGAGGAAATCCAGCGTCCGGCGACACCTCCCGCTGTAAGGCCCAGTGAACAGATCGTCGCGATCGACGACGGCATCGAACGCGCGCCCTGCCCGCTCGCCAGTCCCGAATTCGCCCAGATCCGTTTCACGCTGCGCGGGGTCGAATTTTCGAGCGTCGAAGGCATCGACAACGCCCTGCTCGCGCCGAGTTGGTCCGATCGCGTCGGGCAGGAACTCCCGATTTCCGCGGTGTGCGAGATTCGCGACCGCGCTGCAACGATCCTGCGGTCGCAAGGCTATCTCGCCGCGGTCCGCGTGCCGCCGCAGACGATCGGCGACGGCATCGTCCGCCTCGACATCCTTTCCGCGCGAATGGCGCGCATCGAGGTGCGCGGCGATGCGGGCGCCAACGAGAAGCTGCTACAACGCTATCTCTCGCGGCTCGACGATGCGCCGGTGTTCAACATCGCCGATGCCGAACGCTATCTGCTGCTTGCGCGCGACATCCCGGGGATGGATGCGCGGCTGACGCTGCGCCCCGGCACGGTTCCCGGCGAAGTCGTCGGCGAAGTGACCGTCACGCGCACGCCCGTCTCCTTCGACTTCAATGTGCAAAATCTGGGGTCGCGCGACGTCGGCCGTTGGGGCGGCAACGCGCGCGCGCGCTTCGCGGGCCTGACCGGCATGGGCGATCTCACCACGGTCAGCTTCTATGCGACTCCCGATCTCGACGAGCAGAAGGTGGTGCAGGCGTCGCACGAGTTCCGCGTCGGCGGCGAAGGGCTGCGCCTTGGCGCCAGCTATACCTATGCCTGGACGCGCCCCGACCTCACCGGCCTGCCGATCAAGTCGAACACCCAGATCGTCAGCCTGTTCGGGTCTTACCCGCTCGTCCTGACGCAGGCGCGGCGCGTCACGATCGGCGGCGGCCTCGACATCATCGATCAGGACATCAGCCTGACCGGCGTGCCGATCAACGAGGATCGGCTGCGCGTCTTCAACTTGCGCGCCGACGCCAGCTGGATCGACCCCGCCTCGATCGCCGGGCGCGGCGGATATAATCCCAGCGAGCCGCGCTGGTCGCTCGCCACTTCGCTCGAAGCGCGGCAGGGCGCCTCCTTCCTCGGCGCCAGCGACGATTGCGGCCCGGGCGGCACGGCCTGCTTTCTGCCCGGCGCGGTGCCGCTCACGCGCATCGAGGGCAAGCCCGACGCCTTTCTGGTGCGCGCCAACGCGATCGCCGAATGGCGACCGGCAAAGCTGTTCACGCTGTCGGCGGCGCCGCGCGCGCAATGGGCGAACGATCCGCTCCTCGCCTATGAGGAATTTTCGGGCGGCAATTTTACCGTCGGGCGCGGTTTCGATCCCGGCACGGTGATCGGCGACAGCGGCGTCGCGGTGGCGCTCGAGGCGCGCTACGGCTCGTTCGTCCCCGCGAGCACGCGGGCCTTCGCCTTCCAGCCCTTCGTCTTTTTCGACGCCGCCTGGGTGTGGAACGAGGATGCCGCCTTCGACGGGCTCGATCCGCAGAAACTCTATTCGGCGGGCGGCGGTGTGCGTGTCGCTTATGGCAACCTCGGCCGGCTCGACGTCACGCTCGCGGTGCCGCTCAATCGCGGCGGCTTCCTGACCGAAAAACCCGATCCGCGACTGCTCGTTTCGCTGACCACCCAATTTGGCGTGGGGGCGCGCTGACCATGACCTTTGCTTCGAGGACGACTGCCATGCGTGCCACCGCCACCTTATCGCCAGTCCGCAAAGGCAAGCAGCACCTGCTGGCCAGTTGCGCGATCGCGGCCGGCATCGCCGCGCTTTCCTATGGCGGCCCGGCCGTGGCGCAGGTGGCGGGCACGGGCAGCTTCGCTTCGGGCACCGGCTCGATCGGTAACGACGGTGCAACCAACTCGACGACGGTAAATGTCGATGGGGCGCAGAGCATCATCAACTGGGTGCCGACCGATACCGCGCCGACGGGCGGCGCGATCGACCTGCTCCCTGCGGGCGAGAACTGGAATTTCGTCGGCACCGGCGACTATACGGTCCTCAACCGCTTCGTGAACGGCAGCGGGGGATCGCTCAGCCGCCAGATCGCGCTCAACGGCACGGTCAACGCCTATACGGGCTCGACCAGCGGCCCGCGCGGGGGCAATATCTGGTTCTACAACGCCGGCGGCATCCTGATCGGCGCGAGCGGCGTGATCAACGTCGGCAGCCTGCTGCTCACGACGAACGACATCGTCACCACCGGCGGGCTGTTCGGCGCGGACGGCTCGATCCGCTTCAACGGCGCGTCGGGCAGCACCTCAGCGATCACCGTCAACGGCGCGATCAACGCCGATATCGGCGGCAGCCCCGGCAGTTCCTATGTCGCGCTGGTCGCGCCGCGCGTCGTGCAGGCAGGCGCCGTCCGCGTCGACGGATCGGCCGCCTATGTCGCCGCCGAGCAAGCGAATATCCGCATCAACGGCGGCCTCTTCGACATCGACGTCACCGTGGGGGCAGAGGGCGGCAACGCGATCACCCACACGGGCACGACCACCGGTCCGGCGCATCTCGACACCAACGGCAACCAGAGCCGCATCTATATGGTCGCCATTCCCAAGAATGACGCGGTGACGATGCTGGTCAGCGGCGCGATCGGTTATGACGACGCGCTGTCGGCACAGGTCGATCCCGACGGCGCGGTACGCCTGTCGGCGGGCTATAACATCACGGCCGGCGAACAGAATCCGGCGCCGGTTAACGCGGCCGCCGCCAATATCGTCGTCAACGACACGCTTTTCCGCAGCAATACGGTCGCGCGGGCAAGCGGCACCTTTGTCGGCGAGGCGCTCCAGCAGATCCCGGGGTCGCCTCCCCCGCTGTCGTCGGCGGGACGCATCTTCGTCGAAGGTGACGGGGTTTTCAGCGGCGACGCAGGCGCCACGCTGACCATCGGCACGGGGCAGCAAGGCGGGGCCACGGGCAATCTGGTCGTCCGGTCGGATGGAGCGCCCGGCGCGGCCGGGAACGTCGCGGTGAACGTCACCGGCGGTACGTTTTCGACCGGCAACCTGCTGCAGATTACTTCGCTCAGCCAGCCCGCCACGGTGACCGGCAACAGCCAGGGCGGAACGGCCAGCCTGACCGTAACCGGCGGCACCCTGACGTCGCCGACGATTGTGGTATCCGCAAGCGCCGCGGCCGATGACGGAACAAATGGCGATACGGGTGATGCACGCGGCGGCAATGCCAGCATCTCCGTCCGAAACGCCGGCACAACACTGAACGCTGACGCCGTGACCATCGATGCGTCGGCTTCCGGCTCGACCAATATCGCCCTTCCGACGGGAAGCGACGCGCAAGGCGGCACGGCCACGTTGACGGTCGCCGATGGCGCAAGCTTCAGCGCGACGACCAGTGTGTCGATCGACGCGAACGGCAGCGGGGGCTTCGGCCCGGTTCAAGCGGGCAACGGAACGGGCGGTACCGCGCGCATCGACATCCTCGGCGCGAACAGCTCGTTCGAATCCGTAGCCACATCGCTGGAAGCACTCGGCAGCGGGGGAAGTTTCTCCGGCCCGAATGACACCTTAAACGGCGGCGACGGAACGGGCGGCAACGCCACGCTCGTGATCAACAGCGACAATGGCGGGATCAAATCGCTCGGCACGCTCTCGCTCGACGCCAGCGGGCGGGGCGGCGATGCGGGCGGAGAGAATTCTGTCGGCGGCGACGCGCTGGGCGGCACGGCCAGCCTGACGGCCGACGGCGGCGCCACTGCGCAATTCTCCGAAATTGAGCTGGTCGCGTCCGCAGCCGCCGGAGCCGCCACATCGCCCAGTGGCACGACGGGCCTGTCGGGCAACGCGCGCGGCAACGATGTGACATTGACGGCGACCAACGGCTCCACCATCGACAGCGACGGCCCGATCAATCTCTTCGCGGTCGGCAGGGGCGAGGCGGGCGAGAATTTCGGGACGGGCAACGGCGGCAATATCGCGGTCAGCGCGACCGCGGGCGGCGCAATCACCACGACGAGCACGCTGACCGCCCTGGCGATGGGTGGCAGCATGTCGGGCGCGCCCCGCCAAAGCGCCGGTAACGGCGTCGGCGGCGATATCGACTTCACTGCCGACAGCGGCACGATCCAGACCCCGGTCTTTGACGTCGATGCGAGCAGCGACACGGCCAACGTCACCGGCACGGGCGGCACAGCGCAGGGCGGGACGATCGACCTCTTCGCCCGCAATGGCGGCCAGATCGTCGCGACGGCCGACGAATTCAGCCGCTTTACGGTCAGCGCACGCTCGGGCGTCAGCGCGGCGGGAACGGCGGCCACCGGCGGTTCGGTCCAGCTGGCCGGCGATGCGGGAACGATCGATCTCGGCATTGGCGCCAACCTCTCCGCCGACGGCAGGACGGGCGGCGCGGCGGTTTCGGGTGCGAACAACCCGACCGGCATCGGTGGCGCGATCCTGATCCGTGTCGAAGCCGACGCATTGGACAGCAGTCGCATCGACGCCGGCGAACTTTTCGCAACTGCCGACGGCCAGGCCCAAGCCGAAATAGAATTGCCGCCCGGCGTGGAAGCTCCGGTCGGCAACAGCCAGGGCGGCACGATGAGCGTGATCGTCGCGGGCGGCACGCTCACCGGCAACGTCATCGACCTTTCCGCCAACGGCGGCACCGGCGACGGCAGCACCGGTAACGGCACCGGGGGCACCGCGACGTTCACCCAGACGGGCGGAACCGTATCGGTCAGTGACATCAGCATCGCGGCCGACGGCTTCGGCGGCACCGCGCAAGGCGTCTCTGGAACGGGCATCGGCGGCATCGCGGCGATCGACCTGTCCGGCGGCACGATCACCGCGGCCGATATCACTGCCTCGGCCAACGGCGAAGGCGGCATCGGCTTTACAGGCGATGACTCCGACCCGCTCAACATCGTCACCAGCGGCGATGGCGGCATCGGACGGGGGGGCACCGCGACGATCAGCATCAGCGGCGCAGCGATCGTCGATGCCAGCGTGATTCAAGCCAACGCCCTTGGCACGGGCGGCGAAGGCGGACAGTTCGACAGCTTCTTCAGCGGGATACCGGGCGATGCCGGCAACGCCGGTGACGGCTTCGGTGGCGAGGCAACGGTGAATGTGCGCGGCGGCACGACGACCGCCAGCAGCCTGGTCGCCGACGCGTCGGGCACCGGCGGTACCGGCGGCTCCAGTTTCTTCTCGAGCAGCGGCGGCCCTGCCACCGGCATCGGGGTCGGCGGCACCGGCGGCACGGGTCGCGGCGGCACCGCCACGATCGCGCTCGAAACCGCGATCGACGGCGTCGGCGCGGCGAGCAGCGTCGCGCTCGGCACCGGCGGTGCGGGCGGCATTCACAATGTCGGCGGCGATGGCGGCGATGGCACCGGCGGCGCCGCGCAGGCGATCGTGACCGGCTTCGAGGCCGGCGAGCTTGCGGTTACCATCGATTCGACCGGCACGGGCGGCAATGGCGCCGACGGCAACGACGGCGCGGGCGGCAGCGGCGGGGGCGGCACCGGCGGCACCTCGCGGATCGCCGCCGACGGTGCGGGCGCGAGCCTGACCGCCGTTCAAAGCAATCTCGTCTCGGGTGGCATCGGCGGCAACGGCGGCGCGGGCGCGCTGGGCTTCAGCTCCTTTCCGACGGTCGCGCCCGATGGCGGCGACGGCGGCGACGGGCAAGGCGGCACGATCGAGATTGCCGCCAACGACGGCGGGACCGTCGCGCTCGGCCTCGACGGCGGCGACATCGTCTCGCTCTCCAGCGGCGGAAGCGGCGGCGCGGGCGGCCTCGGCAGCGACAGCAGTTTCGGCGAAGGAAATCAGTCGGGAAGCGGCGGCAACGGCGGCGCGGGAACCGGCGGCACCGTCCGCCTCGTCGCGACCGGCGGCGCGATCACCTCGAACGGCGAAGCGGTCGATATCGCCGCCAGCGGCCTTGCGGGCGAAGGCGGCAGCGGGGGCGTCGGCCAGGGTGGCGGCACCGACGGCGGCCTCGGCACTTCGGGGCAGACCACGGGCGGCCGCGTCGTGATCGAAACGGCGGGTGGCGCTTCGGGGGCCGGGCAGATCGACCTCGGTCCGACGAGCATCGCGGCAAACGGGGATTTTGCGGGGCGCATCGAATTGCGCGCGCGTGGCGACATCAGCTTCGCGGGTCTTGCGGCCGAGGCGTTGGGGATCGCTGCGCCGACGAACAACGATACCGATAGCGCGCTCGCGGGAATCTTCGTCGCGCCGACCGGCGGCACGATTGCCAGCCAGGGCGACGTCACGCTGACCACCGACGGCTCGATCGGCGTCCATGCCCAGTCGGCCGGCACCCTCGACGTCGACGGCACCCTGACA
Source organism: Sphingopyxis sp. (assembly GCF_035686825.1). Taxonomy (GTDB): domain Bacteria; phylum Pseudomonadota; class Alphaproteobacteria; order Sphingomonadales; family Sphingomonadaceae; genus Sphingopyxis. Next base: position 304,984 of record NZ_DASRYZ010000003.1, read on the forward strand.
ATCGACGCAGGCGACCAGATCGACATCCGCCACGATGCGCGCGAAGGCGACGGTCCGACGCTACGCGCGACCGGAAACCTGACCGCGACCGCAGCCACCAGCATCAGCGGCGCGCCGGGCAGCCTGATCGCCGCCGACGGCGCGCTGTCGCTGACCACCGGGGGGACGATCGGCGTCGACGGTCTCGCGGGCGACGACATCACACTGACCAGTAGCGGCGCGACGACCGTCGAACATGCCGAAGCCGTCAATGATTTCACCGCGAACGCCGCGAGCTTCGCGACCGGGCTCAATTCGATCATCACCGGCGGCGACATCGATATCAGCTCGCCGGGCGCGGTCGATCTCGGCAATTCGAGCGCGGGGGGCTTCGTTCAGGTCTCTGGGCAATCGATCGTCTTCAACAGCATCGACGCGGGCCTGTCGGTCAGCCTGTCGGCGGATGGGACGGCGCCGGGCGCCGAGGGTATCAGCGGCGGATCGATCGCCGCGGGGGGCAACATCAACCTGTTCGCGAACAGCATCGCGCTCACCGGCGCGGTGACGGGCGATGCCTCCCTCTTCGCTTCCGGCGGCGCGGTGTCGGTGAACAGCGCCGACGTCGCCGGCACGATCTCGATCTTCTCGGCCGACGATCTTTCAGGCAGCTTCATCGCCGGCGGCGACATCTTCCTCAATTCGGGCGGGGACATCGATGCCTCGGCGCAGGCGAACGGCGGCTATGTCGATGGCAACGGTATCGCCGCGGAGGGCAATCTGTTCGTCGTCGCCGCGGGCGGCGCGGCGCTGACCGACAGCTCGGCCGCGCGCATGTTCGGCGTCAGCGCCGGGGGCGCCGCATCGATCGATGGCGGCGCCGCGGGCGAGGACATGCTCGTCATCGCCGGGACGACCGCCAGCCTGACCGACGTCAGCGTGGGCGACGACCTCACCGTCCGCACACCCGGAAACATCGACGCGGTCAATGTCAGCGCGACCGGAGACGGTGCCGACACGCATATTCTGGAGTTTTCGTCCGGGTCGGGCAGCCCGATCTTCACGATCGGCGTTGGCGATGGAAGCGGCGCCGACATCGTCATGACCTCGGCGAATGGCGCGATCGACGCCGCGACGCTGTCGGCGGGTGACGACATATTGCTCAATGCCGCAAACGGCATCGCGATCAACGGCGCGACCACTCTCGGGCTCGGCACGACCGGCGGCGACAGCAGCATCCGCACGCAGGGCGGCGCCACGACGCTCGCGGGCATCGATGCCTTCAGCGACGTGATCGTCGATGCCGCAGGCCTCACGAACCTTTCGGGCAGCGTCGCCGCGGGCCGCAACGCCACGATCAACGCGCAGGACGTCACCCTCGCCGCGCTGACCGATCCCGGCGGCAACGCCGTTCCGACGCTGAGCGCCGACGGCGATGTAGTAATCAATTCGGCGACGGGTATCGCGGGCGGCGGCGTTCGCGCGCTCGGCGGCGCGGCGCTGACGGCGGGCAACGCCATCGGCCTCACCACGGTCGAAGGCCAGAATGTCACGCTGACCGGCACGACCGGCATCGACGTGGAGGCGGCCAATATTCTCGGCGCGGCCAGCCTGAACAGCAGCGATGGCGATATCCGTATCGGCAGCCTGCTTGCCGCGGGCGCGGTCGATGCCAGCGCCGATGCGATCCGTATCGAAGGCGGCGGCAACCTCGCCTTTGCCACGCTCACTACCGACGTCGGCGACGCCTATGTCCGTGCGAACGGCGACCTGTCGGTCGCAAACGGCAATGTCGCGGGCACCGCCGACTTCGGCACGCAGGGCGAAGGAATGAGCATCGGCACGCTCAACGCGGCCAATGCGATCCTCGCCAATTCGGGCGGCTTCCTCAATCTTGACACCGTCACCGTTGCGGGCAGCCTCGACGCCAGCGCGCTCGCCTCACTCGGCATCACCGGCGTCGTCACCGGCCAGTCGATCGGGCTTGCCTCGGGGAATATCACGATCGGCTCGGCGGGCCGCGTCGGCACCGCGGGCGTCACGCAGCAATTGTCGGTTGCGAACAACAACAGCGACAACCAGACCTTTGTCGGCGGCGCGCCGGGCACGAGCGTCGCGGGCTATCATATCGATGCCGACGAACTGACCCGCCTCTATGCCAGCCAGATCGAAATCGTCGCGCCTGCGGTGCAGGCCGCGGGCAGCAGCTCGGTCGGGTCGACCGCGCCGCCCGACGTCATCGTCGACACCTTCACCATGACCGGCGGCGCGGCGGGATCGAACCTCGGCGCCAACGGCGCGCTGACGATCCGCACCCCGGGCAAGATGCGCGTGATCGGCAATGTCGAACTGACCGGGCTCACCGACGCCAATACGCTCAATCTTGTCGCGGGTGACGCGCTCGAAGTGATCCTCGGACAGGGCAGCGTGCGGCTCGTCAACGGCGCCGATCCGGCGGGGCAGCTCAACCTCGTTTCCGACGACGTCATCGTCGCCACCGCCGAAGCGATCGCGGATGTCGGCGCGGCGACCTCGACCAGCGCGATCAACACGCGGCTCGCACAGAATGACGGCATCGTCCTCGACGAAGGCGCGCTCTTCGCACGCGGCATCCGCGCCGAGGTCGTCGGCGGCTTCTACGTCCAGAACAGCGGAGCCGGAACCGACCTCGCGCAGCGCCGCGGGCTGACCTTCGGCGCCGGCGGGCTCGACGTCGTCACCGACGGGCCGTCGCGCATCGTCGTCAACGGCGTCGCGCTTGGCGCGAACGGCCAGGTAACCGGCCTCGACGCGCTCCAGCTTCTGACCATCGGCGGTGCCGCCCCCGTCCCCGGCAGCTATGACCGGGGATCGACCGTCAACGGCTGCCTCATCTCCAGCCCGACCGTCTGCGCCACCGTCGTCTTCGACATCGACAGCAATTTCCCGGTGCAGGACGTCATCGAGGAGATCGACGGCGACGAGGAGAGCGAGGGCGAAGGTAATACGCTGCCGCAACCGCTGATCACGATGCGCGAGGTCGACCCGCTCACCGGCGCGCCGCTTCTCGACGATCCGGTGACCGGCGCGGGCAACGACGATCTGTGGACGCCGCCCGCAGAGTAGCAAGCGTTTCGGTTGACGCCGACCGGCGGAGCAAGGCATGGGCGGCGGCATGACCGACGCCCCTGCTCTCCCGCTCAAGCTGTTCAACAGCCTGACGCGCAGCCTCGAAATCTTCGAGCCCGTCCACCCCCGCGAAGCGCGCGTCTACAGCTGCGGCCCGACGGTCTATAATTACCCGCATATCGGCAATATGCGCGCCTATGTCTTCGCCGACACGCTCGGCCGCACTTTGTCGTACAAGGGCTATAAGCTCACCCACGTCATCAACATCACCGACGTCGGCCACCTGACCGACGACGCCGACGCGGGCGAGGACAAGCTGGAAAAGGCCGCGGCTGAAAAGGCGCAGTCGATCTGGGACATCGCGAAGCACTATACCGAAGCCTATTGGGCCGACGTGAAGGCGCTCAATATCCGCCAGCCCGCGCACTGGTCGATCGCAACCGACTATGTCCCGCAGATGATCGAGTTCGCAAAGGCGATTGCGGACAGGCATTGCTACGAGCTCGACGGCGGCCTCTATTTCGACACGACGACGGTGACCGGCTACGGCCGACTGGCACGCCACGGAACCGATGAGGGTGAAAGCCGCATCGACCCCGTCGACGGCAAGCGCCACCCCGCCGACTTCGCGATCTGGCGCAAGACGCCGCCGGGCGAGAAGCGCCAGATGGAATGGGATTCGCCGTGGGGCCGCGGCGCGCCGGGCTGGCACCTCGAATGCTCGGTGATGTCGGAGGCTTTGCTCGGCTTTCCGTTCGACATCCACACCGGCGGCATCGACCACCGCGAGATCCACCACCCGAACGAGATCGCGCAGAACCAGGCGCACAGCTGCAGCGACGCGAGCGGCGCAAGGCTGTGGATGCACAATAATTTTCTCGTCGAGCGCTCGGGCAAGATGTCGAAGTCGAGCGGCGAGTTCCTGCGCGTCCAGCTCCTCATCGACAAGGGCTACCACCCCCTCGCCTATCGCCTGATGTGCCTGCAGGCGCATTATCGCAGCGAGCTCGAATTTTCGTGGGAAGGTCTCGGCGCCGCGCTGACGCGATTGAAGCGGTTGGTGATGGCGGCGGCGCCGGTCCGCGAAGCCGAAGCGATCGACGTGACCGACCGCCGCCTCGCCGACCTGCTCGCCAGGTTCGACGCGGCGATGTCGGACGACCTCAACACACCCGTCGCGCTGACCCTGCTCGAAGAGACGGCGGCGATGAAAAAGATCGACGGGGGCCAGAAGCGCGCGACGCTCGCCGCGATGGACGCGGTGCTCGGCCTCGACCTGCTGACGATCGATCGCGCCGACCTGCGCGTCCGGCCAAAGGCGGCGACCATCGCCGAAGACGAAATCGATGCTACCCTCGCGCGCCGCAAGGATGCGCGCGCGGCCAAGGACTTCGCCGCCTCCGATGCGCTCCGCGACGAACTCGGCGCCGCGGGGGTCGAGGTGATGGACGGCGACCCGCTCGGCTGGGAGTGGCGGCTCGACAACTAGCCTCTCGCTCGCCATGATCGGTTGCAGAATGGAACCGAAGAGAGGTCAAATGTCGAAAACCATCACCGTCCTGTCCGGCCTGATCCGCCCGCTCGTCGAAGACCGCCTGCCCGGCTGGGTCGAACCGCGCTTCTTCGCGTCGAAGGAAGAGGCGATGGAACTGGCGCCGCAGGCCGAAATCGGCTGGTTCGACATGTACGACAAGAAGGACATGGCCGCGGTGATCACCGCCGCGACCGGGCTCAAATGGCTCAACTCGATCTATGCCGGGGTCGACGGCATGCCGCTCGATCTGCTCGCCGGGCGCGGCACGGTCGTCACCAATGGCGCCGGGATCAACGCGATCACCATCGCCGAATATGTCGTGATGGGCATGCTCACCGTCGCCAAGGGCTATCGCGACGTCGTGCGCGCGCAGGAACGCCGCGAATGGCTGATCGATTCGCCGGGCAAGGTCGAACTGTTCGGGTCGAAGGCGCTGCTCCTCGGCTATGGCGCGATCGGCAAGCTGATCGAGGAGCGGCTGCAGGCTTTTGCGGTCGACGTCACGATCGTGCGCCGCTCACCCGGCCCCAATACACTCACCCCCGACCAGTGGCGCGCAAAGCTCGGCGAATTCGACTGGGTGATCCTCGCGGTTCCCGCCACCCCCGAAACCGACGGAATGATCGGCGCCGCCGAACTCGCGGCGATGAAGCCGAGCGCGACGCTCATCAACATCGCGCGCGGCAGCGTCGTCGATCAGGACGCCCTGGTCGCGGCGCTGAACGAACAACAGATCGCATCGGCCTTCCTCGATGTCACCACGCCCGAACCCCTCCCCGCCGACGACCCGCTGTGGAGCCTCGACAACGCGCACATCACGATGCACCTGTCGGGACGCGCGCAGGACAAGATGTTCGTCCGCTCGGCGCAACGCTTCCTCGAAAATCTCGATCGCTGGAAAAAGGGCGAAGCCGTCGAGCCGCGCGTAGACCTGACGCTGGGCTACTGACCCGGCCGCTCGGCTTTCAGCTCGCGCACCAGCGGCTGCAACCGCTCGTCATATTTGGCGAGCATCGTGTGTGCGCCGGCATGGTCGTAGAAACTGACCAGTTCGCGTCCGTTCCAGCGATGGAGCGCATAGGCGGGGTCCTCGGCGACGATCATCGGGCGATCGTCGGGGTGATTTTCGTCGATCGGGCGAAGGTCGAGCGACACCTGCGGCGCGGTCGATGAACAGATCGCGATCGTGCGCCCTTCCCACGCCACCGTCACGCTGCGGTGAAGGTGTCCGCAGATAAGCCCTCGTACTTGGCCGTGTCGCCGCACCACATCGGTGAAGGTCGCGACCCACGGCTCGTCGGGGTCGGTGTTCATCCACTCGATCCCGCTTTCGATCGGCGGGTGATGCATGACGATATAGGTGGGCTTGTTCCTGTCCTTTGCCAGCTCGGCGTCGAGCCATGCCGCGCGGCTCTCGCAGAAGGCGCCGCCGTGGCGTCCCTCCTCCAGCGTATCGATCGTCACCAGCCGCAGTTCGGGAAGCTCGATCGTGTATTGCACGAACCCGCCACCGTCGTCGAACCCCGGAAAATGCGCGTGAAAATTTTCGCGCAGGTCGTGATTGCCGACGCTCGGCCACACCGGAAAGGGGCAGCGCGAGAACGCCGTGACGAGGCGCCGATAGCTGTCGTCGTCGCCGCGGTCGGTGAGGTCGCCGGTCGCGAGCAACAGGTCGGGACAATTTGGACCCTCGATCAGCACGTCGAGCACCTCGTCGAGGCGCTTGCGGTTATATTCGGCCGGATTGTCCGGATCGAACCCGATATGGATATCTGTGATCTGCGCGATCAGCATATCCGCCCCCTGCTCCCGCCGGTCTGGTCCGGCGACCCAAAACCTATCCGCCCCGCCTTGCCGCGTGCAAGGAAGGTGTGCGCCACGTCACTTCGTAAAGGCCCCGCCCCCCGGTTCCTGTGATCATGCTCACACCATAGGTAGCGCCAAGACGTTTATTTGTGATTGCCGCGACATTTTTCTTCCGCTGGCGCGCCGGCATCCACGGCTTGCTGCCGTCCGAATGATATTCGTGGCACATCGCGCAGGGCGATTCGGTCGCGGTTTCGACCTTCACCAGCCGCGCGCCCGATTCGCCGACATGGCAGTCGCGGCACTGGCGCACCCCGGGGACGAGCAGGTCGGTCGAGACCTTCGAAGCGGGCGCCGCGGTGTGGCAGTCGGCACAGGCGGTTTCGCTGTGCGCGTCATGGTCGAACCAGCCCTTTTGCAGATAGCGCGGCGTCTGACTCACCGCCGCGACGCGCCAGCTCTTGCCCGCCTGCGGCGCAAAAATCGTGTGGCAGTCGTAACAGGCACCGCCCTTCGAGAAGACCGCGCGCACCGCATCCCGCGCCCGGCTCGGCCGTGTCGCGACTTCGTTGAAATAGATGTTGTAGACTTGCCCCTCGGCATAGGCGCCGGGGCGTCGCCGCTGCATCCCGCCGAGCTGGAGCGGCCGTGCGGGCGGGGTCGAGCGATAATAAGCGGTGAGGTCGGCAACCACCTGATCGGGCTCGCCGTGGCGCAGCGTTCGCGTCACCCCGCCGACGGTCTCGAAAGCAAGGCTGTGGCACATCGCACAGTCGCGCTCCATCTCGACCGGCTTCACGCGCACCCCGTCGGCCTCGACGCGGTGGCAATTCTGGCACTCGAGCTTCTTGCCGAAATCATAGCGCCCACGGAAACTCGCGGCCATGCGCGCAACCCCGCCGGTTGCCTGCAAATGCATATCGTGCGGGAATTTGAGGCCATTATAGTCGACCGTTCCCTTGGCCAGCGTCGTGCGCACCAGCTTCGCTCCCGGACCCGGACGCACGAGCGGGCGAAATTCCGGATGGCTCGTGCCGAAATCAGCGGCATCGGCCAGCATCGTCGGATGCCCCGCGGTCTTCAGTCGCGCCGACATGCCGTCATGACAATCGGCGCAGAATTTCTGCGGCGTCGCCGCCATCGGCCCCGCGCCTTCATGCTCGGTATGGCACTCGACGCAGCGCCCCTGCGGCTTGTTGAATGTCTTGGCAAAGCCCGCGAGAATCTTCTCGCCCATCCCGGGCGGATGGCGGGCGGCGAGCAGCATCGCCGCCGGCGCGTTCGCATGCGCCATGCTCATCGCCTTGTGCTCGCCGGTGTGGCAATTGACGCACGCCTTGTCGGTCACCGCGACGAACGGCTCGACATGGCACGACTGGCAGTCATTTTTCAGGCTCGCATGCGCACTCGACAGCGGCCCCGACAGCCACGCACTGTCGGCATGATAGCTATCGGGGCGCTCGTTCACATTCTTGTAGCTGTACCACGCCCAGATCGGCCCGATCAGGAAGGCGAGCAGCATCAACAGGCCGAAAACCCAAGCCCCCATACGCTTGCCGGGCATCACCCCCGCGAGCGAAAAAGCCTTCGCCTCGTCGACGTCCTTCGACGATTGCGACAGTTCGTCGATCCGCTCGACGAGCAGAATGATCTTTTCATCCTCGCGCGCGATCGTCAGCCGGTGGCCGCCAAAGCGCAGCTCGGCGCCGGCCGCGCTGTCGATGTCGGCCGCATCGACGCTGCGGCCGTTGAAATCGAAGCCCAGCCCCTCGAGCGCCGCGACGCGCACATGGCGCCCGTCGGCGCTGCTGATCATCGCATGATGCGGGTTCACCGCAAGGTCGGCGATATGGATGACATTGCCGCTTTCGCGGCCGAGGCTGATCGTGTCGCCCGGCAGCGCCTGGTCGCGGACGATCTGCTTGCCCGTCTTTGTCGTCGCGATGCGGCGGAGAATGAAGCTCATCAACCGCGCCTTACCAATAGAAGAAGACGCTGATGATGTGCGCCGACAGCGCCGCGATCAGCGCGAAGGTCAACGGCACATGCACATAGAGCCAGACTTCGAGCAGCGCCCGGATGCGGAGATGCTTGCGCAGCCGGGTTAGCGCCGCCTCCTTCTGCTTGAGCAGGCCGATCACCTTTTCGCGCGCCTCGACATCGCTACCGCGCGATATGGTCAATTTGCGCAGCGCCGCCGCGGTGGCGCAGCCCGGATAGCGCCCCGACAGGCGCGCTGCGATGCCGCCCGCAAACGGATCCTCGTCGAGCGCCGCGAGGACCGGCGCGGTGTCGTCGGGCGTCAGCGGCTGCGCCGCCGTGTGCAACTGACGGTCGAAGGCACGGATCGCCTCGAGCATCTGCATCTGCGTCATCTGCTCGCGGTTGTTCGACAGCGCCTGCGGTAGCGTCGCATAGACGATGACGCCGTAAAGCCCCGACAGGATCACCAGCATCATCAGCACCCAGGCAAGCGTGTGGACGTTCCAGCCGAGCTGGAAGCCCGTGTGCCAGGTGCCGATGACGATCAGGCTGAGCCCCAGATAGACGTGCGCCGACGTCCATGCCTTCAATGACCAGTGGTCGCTCGTCATCTTGCGCTTGCGATAGCCCAAGGCGGTGAGCCACAGGATCAGCAGCGCCCCGATCGTGCCGAGCGTATAGCCGTACCAACTGCCGCCATTGTGCCGCGGGGTGACGTCGACCAGCGCGTAGGAGACGATGATCAGCAGGCAGAGGCCGCCCGAAATCTTCGCCCAGCGAAAGCCCGCATAGCGTAGGAAACCCTCGTGCCGCCGCTCGCGGACGCGCTCGACCTGTGTGGCCTTCGACCGGCGCTGGAACAGGCTCGCCATCAGTCCGTAGCCTCGTCGAGCCGTGCGATCGACAGGAATTCCTCGGGAGAGACGCGGATCGCGGCGCCCGTGGGGCACGCCCGCACGCACGCCGGGCCGCCCGAAATGCCCTTGCACATGTCGCACTTGACCGCGATCTTCTTGGGCTTCTCGTCACCCAATTGCTTCTTCGTCCATTTGGGCGACGGTTCGCCCGGACCCGGCCCGAAACCGGTGAGCAACCAGCGCAGCAGGCCCGGCTTCTCGGGCGGCGCTGCTTCCATGCGGATCACGCCATAGGGGCAGTTGCGCATGCAGTTGCCGCAGCCGATGCAGCCCGGCTCCATGAACACCTCGCCGTCGGGGCCGCGGTGGATCACGTTCGGCGGGCAGTCGGCCATGCAGTGCGGATGCTCGCAGTGGCGGCAGCTCGTCGGCACGTGCAGATGCGCGAAAGTCTTGCCCGCCTCGCGATCGAGCCGCGACAGGCCTTCGTGGCTGTCGGCGCACGCCTTTTCGCAATTGTCGCAGCCGACGCACAGATTCTCGTCGATCAAGAGCGCGTCGGTCGCCTCGCCGAGCCCTTCCTTCATGATGAAGCTCGCGGTGTCCGAATAAAGATCGACCGCGCTCGAATAGCTCGCCTTGCGCGATTCGATGAAGCTGTTCATCTGCGCGCGTTCGGCGACCGCCGCCTCGGTCGCTTCGCGCACCTGCGGCCGCGCGGCGAGCATCTTGCGGAAGCTTTCGCCGGTCAGCTTGATCAGCTCGGCGCCGACCGCGGCCTTGACCGTGGCGTTGCGCGGCTCCCCGCTCAGCACGCCCATCTCGCCGAAGAAGCTGCCCGCGGGCAGATAACGGAGGAAGATCGGCTTGCCACCGATATCCTTCTCGACCACCATCGATCCCGAGCGGATCACATAGACGTCATCGCCCTGCTCGCCTTCGGTCAGCACCACCTTACCCGCGGGAACGCGCTCGACCTCGGCGGTGTCAACGACAGGGCCAAGATCGTCGACGGTCAGCCCGCCCTTGAAGATCTGGAGCAGCTGGCGTTCGAGCGAGATGCGGTTGATCGCCCGCTTCGCGCCCGGGACCGATGCCATCAGCTTCAGCGCCGCGGTGCGCGACACCTCGACGAAGATGCCGTCTTCGCCCGCGCGGATCGTCGCGCCGCGTTTGCGGCCCGAGATCAGCCCGACCTCGCCGAAGATCGAGCCCTGCTCGATCGGCACCGTGACGCCCGGGCCGACCTCGACCTCGGCATGACCATCGGCGATCGCGAACAGCGACGATCCAGGGTCGCCCTTTTCGAACACGACGTCGCCCCCCCGATAAAAGGCGACCTTCGAATCGAGCATGAATTCGCGCATCTGCAGCGGCGATACGTCGGCGAAGATGCTGACTCGCGTGCGCAGATATTCGAGCCATTCACTGACCGATTTCTTCTGCGGCAGCCCGGCGAAAATCGCCGCCAGATCCTTCTCGTCCGCCGGGGTCAGCCCGGAATTGCCATTGATGAACTCGACGACGTCATAGCCCTGGTTCATGCAATGCTTGATCAGCGGATAACCCGCGAGCGCGCCGATCACGAAAATGCCGGGCACAGTCGATTCAAAGGTCGGCGACAGCTTCGGAAAGGCTTCGCGGTCGGGTCCGGTAAACTCGATCCCCATCGATTCGACGAAACCGCGCGGCGCCACCGACCCCAGCCGCGCGACGATCACGTCGCACGCGATCTTCTCCTCGCCGTTCGGAGTGTCGAGCGTCAGCCAGCCGGGCTCGACCTTTTTCGGCTGCGTCTCGGTGCGGATCGACATGAAACCATTCTCGCCCGCCTCCATCATGTCGGAGACATTCTTCGCCTTGGCGCGCGCGAAATCCTTCGACCGGTTAAGGATCGTGACCCTGTTTTCGAGCGCCTCCTCGGCGACGCCGAGCGCATTCTCGATCCCCGCATCGCCCGATCCGACGACGGTGATATGCCGGTCCTTGAAATCCTCGGGATCGTCGACCTGATAGATGATGTGCGGCAGGTCATATCCTTCGCAGCGCAGCCGGTTCGGATTGCCCTGCGTCCCGATCGCGAGCACGATATTCTCGGCGTGAAAGACGTCGCCCTTGGCGGTCTTGATCACGAAGGCGCCCTTTTCGCCCGTCACTTCGGCAACATCGGCGTGATAGGCGATATTCACCTTGTTGTTCGCGGCATCCTCGTCCCAATTGCCGAGGATATATTCGCGCGCGCCCTCGGCGAAGCGGCAGTCCGAACGCAGGTCGAGCCGCTCGGGCGTCGCGAGCACGCGCTTGCCCTTCTGATATTTGAAGATGGTATCGGAGAGGTGATCGGTCTTTTCGAGCAGGATATGGCTGAGCCCGAGCTGCCCCGCGCGCGACGCGGCGCTGAGGCCCGCGGGCCCCGAGCCGATGATCGCGACCTTGACCGCCTCGCTCATGCGGAAACATCCTCTCGCCAGGGGCGAATGATCAAGATACCGGTGAACGCATACACGGGCATCCCATTCCCCCCAATCGCTTAACCCCTAAGCGACGCTAACCACGGATGCGACCCGGACTTGTCGTCCTCGCGACGGCTATGCCCTTGAAAGCGGGAAAAGGTCAACCGCCCGGCCGCCAGAATCGGCAGTTGCGAGCCATTCTCAACTGCCCCCGAGGAATGGGTGGGCTCAGGCGAGTTCGAACATCGCCGCGATGCGGTCGGACTGCGTTTCTTCGACGCGCGACCAGCCGTCGGGCCCGAGCTTTTCGAGCGGACGGAAGCGCGCCTTGTACGCCATGCGCGCCGACCCTTCGATCCAGTAACCGAGATAGACATAGGGCAGCCCGGCGCGCGCCGCGCGCTGGACATGGTCGACGATGATATAGGTGCCGAGCCCCTCACGCATCGGATGATGCGCGTCGAAAAAGCTGTAGATCATCGACAGCCCGTCGCCCTGCCGGTCGGTCAGGCAGCAACCGACGAGGCGGCCCTTGCTGCCGTCGGTCGTCGGCTCGCGATATTCGATCACATAGGAGTCGACCGGGGTCTGCTCGACCATGTCGGCGAAATCCTGCTCGTCCATGTCGGCCATGCCGCCGTCGGGATGGCGCGAGCCGAGATAGGAGCGGAGCAGCGCATATTGTTCTTCGGTCGCCCACGGCTTGCACGCCGTCGCGACCAGATCGCCGTTGCGGCGCAGGTTGCGCTTCTGCGAGCTGCTGGGGGTGAACTCGGCCGCGCAGACGCGCACCGACACGCACGCCGAACAGTCGGCGCAGCTCGGGCGATAGGCGACCGACTGGCTGCGGCGGAACCCGATACGGCCGAGCGCGTCATTGAGCTCGTTCGCATTGTTGCCGCTGAGTTCGGTGAACACCTTGCGCTCGGTCTTGCCCGCCAGATAGGGGCAAGGCGCCGGGCTGGTGACAAAAAAGCGCGGAAAACGGAACGGTGCGGACACGCGGAAAAAACCTCCGGACTTGCGATGCGGAGCCCCCCGACGCGGGTCCGACGCGCTACTTGCACCAACTATGCCGCGCGGCGTCAATGGTGCAAAGTCCATTTACCATTTTTAAACGTCCCGTTCTGAATCACGCCGAAAATTTTGTGAATCGGCCGGTAACTTTTGTGCCGATTTGAATCGAATATGCCGAATGATCCTCCCTGTGGCGAAGCCATGGGGAGGTGGCAGCGGCGCAGCCGCTGACGGAGGGGCCATTGGCGCAGCCGTCGCGGCCCCTCCACCATTCGCTTCGCGAACGGTCCCCCTCCCCATCGCTGCGCGACAGGGAGGAATTGGCTTGTCAGCTATACCCGCGCAGTTCATCGCCGGTGAGCGTCGCGACGTGGAGCACGTTGGTCGACCCCGGCGTGCCGAACGGAACCCCCGCCATCATCACGAGCTTCGCGCCCGCCTTGCAGATGCCGTGGCGCAGCGCCATGCGCTTGCCCTTGGCGATCATTTCCTCGAAGCTGCCGATGTCCTTCGTCGGCACCGCATGGGCGCCCCACAGCAATCCCATGCGCCGCGCGGCTTCCTTCTTCGGCGTCAGCACCAGCAGCGGCGCGCCCGGCCGCTCGCGCGCGACGCGGCGCGCGGTCGATCCCGACGCGGTGAAGCAGATGATCGCGTCGGCGGCGATCGTCGTGATAATGCTGCCCGCCGCCTCGGCGAGCGCGTCGGCGGTCGTCGCGTCGGGCACCGTCTCGGTGAAATGCAGGCGGCGATAATAGTCGGGATCGCTTTCGACCGAGCGCGCGATCGAATCCATCATGGTGACGGCTTCGACCGGCCAGGCGCCCGCCGCGGTCTCGGCCGACAACATGATCGCGTCCGCCCCGTCATAGACGGCGGTCGCGACGTCGGACACCTCGGCACGCGTCGGCGACGGCGAAACGATCATCGATTCGAGCATCTGCGTCGCGACGACGACCGGCTTGCCCATGCGGCGCGCGGTGGCGACGATCTTTTTCTGCAGCGGCGGCACCGCTTCGGGCGGCAGTTCGACGCCCAGATCGCCGCGCGCGACCATCGCCGCGTCGGCGAGCTCGAGAATCTCCTCGATCCGCTGCACGCCCGACGGCTTCTCGAACTTGACGAGCAACGCCGCCTTGCCGCCGATCAGGCGCCGCGCCTCGGCGACATCCTCGGGTCGCTGGACGAACGACAGCGCGATCCAGTCGACATGCTGTTCGAGCGCGAAGGCCAGGTCCTTGCGATCCTTTTCGGTCAGCGCTGCGAGCGGAACGACGACGTCGGGGACATTGACTCCCTTGCGGTCCGAAATCTTGCCGCCGACCTCGACGATCGTTTCGATCCGGTCCGGCGCCACGCTCTTTACCCGCAGCACCAGCTTGCCATCGTCGATCAGCAGGCGTGTATCGGGTTCGGCGGCCGCGAACAATTCGGGGTGCGGCAAATGCACGCGCGTCGCGTCGCCGGGTGCCTTGTCGGCGTCGAGTACGAAGGGCTTGCCCTTCACCAGTTCGGCGGGGCCGTCCTTGAACGTGCCGACGCGCAGCTTCGGCCCCTGCAGATCGACCAGGATCGTCGTCGGGCGGCCGGTGTCCTTTTCGAGCGCGCGGATCGCGGCGATCACTTTCGCGTGACCGGCGTGGTCGCCGTGGCTCATATTGACGCGAAAGGCATCGGCGCCCGCACGGTGCAGTTCGGCGATCATCTCGGCATTGGCGCTGGCGGGACCGAGGGTCGCCAGGATGCGAACCTTGCGCTGGCGGGGGGTAAAGCTCTGAACCACAAATGCTCCGATGACTTGGGTAGGTGGGGGTCTGGGACGCTAGGGCAATGCCGCCTTGATACCGCCAAGGCAACAACCGTATAGCTATTCATCATACAAAGGAGAATCCATGTCCTGCAGCGACGACCAGACGAATTCCGGCGATGCGCTCGATAGCGTAGATGACGCCGTCGCGGCCGCCGCATTCCGCCGCCTCGTTCGCCTGCTCCAGCATCGCAGCGACGCCGCGAACATCGACCTGATGGGCCTCGCCGGCTTTTGCCGAAATTGCCTCGGCGACTGGATCGCGGAGGCGGGCAACATGGACAAGGAAGCCGGGCGCGCGATCGTCCACGGCATGCCGACCGCGGAGTGGAAATCGCGCTTCCACGTCGCCGCCACACCCGAACAGCTCGCACGGATGGAAGAAAGCATGGCCAAGAATCCCTGACGCCGCTAATCGGGCGCCGAGGCGATTCTCGCCACACAATCATCCCCATCCTAGCGGAGTATAAAATGAGCGAAGCCACCGTGTCCGACGAACAACTGCGCCTTTTCATCGAGCGCATCGAGCGTCTGGAAGAAGAGAAAAAGGGCATCGCCGACGACATTCGCGACACCTATAATGAAGCGAAATCGCAGGGTTACGACCCGAAGATCATGCGTCAGATCGTCCGTCTGCGCAAACTGCCGGTTCATGACCGCAAGGAAATGGAAGCGATCCTCGACGTCTATAAATCGGCGCTCGGGATCGACTGAGGATCCCGGAAAAAACCGCTGTCCTACATTATCCGGCCGGGTTACCCCCTTCCCATGTCGCGCGTCACCTCTCCACTCTGTCCGCGCCCTCGGAGCCCGTTTCTGGGCGAAGGGTATCATGGTACCGGAGGGGAATGACAAGTTTGACAACTTCCGCGAGTCCCGCGGTCGGGCGCGGCACCCACGCTTGAGGCCGATCCGCCAATCCACAGGAGAGTGACGATGTTCAGCACCACGACCAACACTGTCGAGGGCCGTCCGGTCCGCGAATATCTGGGCATCGTCACCGGCGAGGTGATCGTCGGCGCGAATCTGTTCCGCGACCTGTTCGCGTCGATCACCGACATCGTTGGCGGCCGCTCGGGAAAATATGAGGATGTCCTCGCCCGCGCGCGCAAGGAAGCGATCGCCGAGATGGAAGCCGAAGCGGCGCGCCTCGGCGGCAATGCGGTGGTCGGCGTCGACCTCGACTATGAAGTGCTCGGCCAGAACGGCTCGATGCTGATGGTCAGCGCCTCGGGAACCGCCGTGGTTGTCTGATTTGAGCCGCCGCGCGCGGTTGTCCGAAGCCGCGCTCCGCGCTAGGGGCGGCGCAGCTTTCAAAATTACCGATGGAGGGTGGCTTGGCCGGCCATAGCAAATTCAAGAACATCATGCACCGCAAGGGTGCGCAGGATAAAAAGCGCAGCAGCCTCTTTTCGAAGCTCAGCCGCGAAATCACCGTTGCGGCGAAGATGGGCCTGCCCGATCCCGACGCAAATGCCCGTCTTCGGGCGGCGGTCAACGCCGCCAAGGCGCAGTCGATGCCCAAGGACAATATCCAGCGCGCGATCGACAAAGCCGCGGGCAATGATGGCGATAATTACGAGGAAATCCGCTACGAAGGCTATGGCCCCGGCGGCGTGTCGCTGATCGTCGAGGCGCTGACCGACAACCGCAACCGCACCGCGACAAACGTCCGCACCGCCTTTTCGAAGAATGGCGGCAACCTTGGCACGAGCGGCAGCGTCAGCCACGGCTTCGACCGGCTGGGCATGATCAGCTATGGCGCCGGCGCCGGCGATGCCGACACGGTGTTCGAGGCCGCGCTCGACGCGGGCGCCGACGACGTCGAATCGTCGGAGGACGGCCACGACATCTGGACCAGCGTCGACAGTCTGCACGAAGTCGCAAAAGCGCTCGAAGGCAAGCTCGGCGAGGCCGAGGGCGTGAAGCTCGCGTGGCGCCCGACGCTGAAGAGCGAGGTCGCCGACGAGGCGGTCGCGCAGACGCTGTTCAAGCTGATCGACACGCTCGACGACGACGACGACGTCCAGACCGTATGGGGCAATTACGAAATCCCCGACGCGGTGATGGAAAAGCTCGGGTGATCGGGCGTTTCGCCGCAACCGCATTGATCGCGGGCCTCATCGCCGGATCCGCCCCCGGCGCGATGACCGCACCCGCCGCCGCGGGCCTTTGCAAGGCCGGCGAGGAACCGCTGTTTTCGTGCCGCTTCGGCAGGAAGATCGGCAGCGTCTGCGGCGGCAGCGACCGCGTGACCTATCGCTTCGGCAGCGCGGCGAAGACCGAGATGGAAATCGCGAGCAAGTCCGACTGGTCGAACGTCCGGCTGGGTTTCGTCACCGGACAACAGGGCGGGCATCAAAGCCACATCCGCTTCACCCGCGGCGATACGCACTATATCGTGTTCGAAGGCGCGAACGGCCAGGCGACGACGCGGCCCGGCTTCACCTATTCGGGTATCGCAATCGTCGCCGGCCCCGACGGCGACAAGTCGCTCGGACGGCTCGATTGCGGCAATGGCCTCGACGCGTCGGCGATGGCCGGGGCGGCCCGCGACCGCGCGCCGGCGGCGCTGCGCGAGCGGCTGAACGAAACCACCAATGGCCCCTTCGACGGCTGGTTCTGATCCGACGGTCATCCTCGGCCTCGACCCGTCGCTCAGTTGCACCGGCTGGGGCGTCATCCGCGTCGAGGGCAGCCGGATCAGCCACATCGCCAACGGCCAGGTGAAGACCGACGCCAAGGCGTCCCTGCCCGACCGGCTCGCGCACATCGACACCGCGCTCGCGGCGGTAATCGCCGATCATGCGCCGATGTGCGCCGCGGTCGAGGAAGTGTTCGTCAACGACAATCCGCAATCGACGCTGAAGCTCGCCCACGCGCGCGGCGTCGTCCTGCTCGGCTGCGCGCGCGGCGGGCTGACCGTCACCGAATATGCGCCGCGCCTCGTCAAGAAGGCGATCGTGGGAACCGGCGGTGCGGCGAAGGAGCAAGTGCAAGCGATGCTGCGCGTGCTGCTCCCCGGCGCGAAGGTCGCGGGCGCCGACGCGGCGGATGCGCTTGCGGTCGCGATCTGCCATGCGAACCATCGCCCGCGATAATTGATTCCCTTTTCGTTCTCCTCGCGCTAGGCACGGATCATGATCGCGAAACTGACCGGACGGCTCGATTCAAGCGGTGCAGGCCATGCGGTGATCGACGTCGGCGGCGTCGGCTATCTGGTAGAGGCATCGGCGCGGACGCTGGACGCGCTCGGCCCGGTTGGCGGCGAGGTCACCATCCACACCGAAATGCTCGTCGGCGAGGATTTCCTGCGCCTGCTGGGATTCGCCAAGGCCGAGGAACGCGACTGGTTCCGCCTGCTCACCAGCGTGCAGGGCGTCGGCGCCAAGGTCGCGCTCGCGATCCTCTCGGCGCTCGAGATCGGCGACCTGCAACGCGCGCTCGCGAGCGGCGACAGCGCGATGATCGCGCGCGCCAACGGCGTCGGGCCGAAACTGGCGCAGCGGATTACGCATGAATTGAAGGACAAGGCGGGCGCACTCGGCGGGATTGCGGGTTCGGGCCCCTCCCTCGAGGCGACCGCCGGCCCGCTCGGCGATGCCGTCGCCGCGCTCACCGGCCTCGGCTTCAAGCCCGGCGAGGCGAGCGCGGCGGTCGCAGCAGCGAGCGAGGAATTGGGCGCGGGCGCAAGCCTCGACGCGCTGGTGCGCGCGGCACTCAAAAAGGCAGCCAAGTGACCGAGCGCGTCCGTAACGCCTCCTGCCGCTGCGGACAGCTCCGGATCGTCTGCGCCGGCGAACCGATTCGCGTCTCGGTCTGCCACTGTCGCAATTGCAAGGCGCGGAGCGGCAGCGCCTTTGCCGCACAGGCGCGCTTCCCCGCCGATCAGGTTCGCACCGAAGGCGACGCGAAGCTCTACCAACATCCGGGCGGGAGCGGCACGCTCGCGGACTTCTATTTTTGCGGCAATTGCGGCTCCACACTGTGGTTCCTCAATCACCCGGAGCTCGACAGCTATGCCGTGCCGATCGGCAATTTCGAACCGGGCCATGACTTCGAGCCGCAATTTTCAGTCTATGAGGATCGTCAGGAACCTTGGGTTTGTATCCTCGGCGAGGCAATAGAGCGTTATGACTGAGCCCACCCTCACCACCCCCATCCGCACCCCTGAGGATGCCGACGCGGCGCTGCGGCCAAAGTCGCTCGCCGAATTCGTCGGGCAGGCCGCGGCACGCGAGAATCTGCGCATCTTCATCGAGGCGGCGAAAGCGCGCGCGGATGCGCTCGACCATGTGCTCTTCTTTGGTCCGCCGGGGCTCGGGAAGACAACGCTGGCGCAGATCGTCGCGAAGGAGCTCGGCGTCGGCTTTCGCTCGACCAGCGGCCCGGTGATCGCGAAGGCGGGCGACCTCGCGGCTTTGCTCACCAATCTCGAGGATGGCGACGTGCTGTTCATCGACGAGATTCACCGGCTGTCGCCCGCGGTCGAGGAAATCCTCTATCCCGCGATGGAAGACCGCGCGCTCGACATCATGATCGGCGAAGGGCCGTCGGCGCGCAGCGTCCGCATCGACCTGCCGAAGTTCACATTGGTCGGCGCGACGACGCGGCAGGGCCTGCTGACGACGCCGCTGCGCGACCGCTTCGGCATCCCGGTGCGACTCAATTTCTATACCCACGCCGAACTCGAACAGGTGATTTCGCGCGCCGCGCGCCTGCTGGCGCTGCCGATCGCGTCGGACGGCGCGCTCGAAATCGCGAAGCGGTCGCGCGGGACGCCGCGCATCGCCGGCCGGCTGCTCCGCCGCGTGCGCGATTTCGCAACCGTCGCGGGCCATGCCGTCGTCGATGCAAAGGCGGCCGACGCGGCGCTCAACCGGCTCGAAGTCGATGCGCTCGGCCTCGATGCGATGGACCGCCGCTACCTGACCATGATCGCCGATATCTATCGCGGCGGACCGGTCGGGGTGGAGACGCTGGCGGCGGGCCTCAGCGAACCGCGCGACACGATCGAGGATGTGATCGAGCCCTATCTGTTGCAGGCCGGACTCATCGCGCGCACCGCGCGGGGGCGGATGCTCAATGCGAGTGCGTGGAAGCATCTGGGGCTCAACCCGCCTGCGGGATCGCAGGACGGACTTTTCGATCAGGCGAAATAGGCGGATTTCCGCCGCTTTCATTCCACCAGCCGGCCGCGATCTGCGACGAAATGTTCAAGGGGGGTTTGCGACGAGTCGTTGCGACGCTATCGATCGGGACAATGGTAAATGCACCGCTCCCCTTCATTCCCGGCGCCTTCGTCGGGGCCGAGCATCATTTCCGGGCGCGCGTCTATTTCGAGGACACCGACCTTTCGGGCATCGTCTATCACGCCAATTACCTGCGCTATATGGAACGCGCGCGATCGGACATGCTGCGCCTTGCCGGCATCGACCAGCGCGCGGCGATGGAGGCGGGCGAAGGCGCGTGGGCGGTCACCGACCTCGTCATCAAATACCGTAGCCCCGCGAAGCTCGACGACGACCTGCTCGTCGTCAGCACCGTCGAGGCGGTACGCGGCGCGAGCGTTATCATCGCGCAGCGCATCCTTCGCGGAAGTGATACGTTAAGCGGCGAGACATTGACGGACGGGCAAGTCACCGCAGCCTTTCTGTCGCCCGGGGGCCGGCCGCGCCGCCAACCCGCGGGGTGGGCCGACCGATTTACCGCCATCATGAATGGAGAGACCTTCCCTTGCTAGACAATATCTCGCTGGCCGCCGACGCGGCGACCTTGTCCCCCGTCGCGCTGTTCCTGCAAGCCGACATCATCGTGAAGGCCGTGATGATCGGCCTGTTGCTCGCGTCGATCTATGTCTGGGCGGTGATCTTCACCCACGGCCGCGGGGTCGGTAAGCTGATGAGCGCGTCGGAACGCTTCGAGCGCGATTTCTGGCGCGCCGACAATATCGACAAATTCTTCGACAAGAACAGCGACGAGGATCTGCCGAGCGCGAAAGTGCTGTCGGCCGGGATCGGCGAATGGCGCCGGTCGACCAAGGGCAAGACTATCGACCGCGACGGAACGCGCGAACGCCTCGGCATCGCCATGAACAGCGCGGTCGCGGGCGAAGTCGACCGCCTCGCCGAAAAGATCGGGACGCTGGCGACGATCGGTTCGGTCGCGCCCTTCGTCGGCCTGTTCGGCACCGTCTGGGGCATCATGCGTAGCTTCACCGCGATCGCGGCGGAAAATAACAGCAGCCTCGCCGTCGTCGCCCCCGGCATCGCCGAAGCCTTGTTCGCGACCGCGATCGGCCTCTTCGCGGCGATTCCCGCGGTCATCGCCTATAACGCCTTTTCGCAGCGCCTGAACCGGCTCGAATCGCGGCTCGGCCGCTTCGCCGACGGATTGCATGCGACGTTCAGCCGCGAACTGGAGGTCGAAGCCTGATGGCGATGTCCGGACCCTCGGGCGGCGTCGGCGGCCGGCGCGGCCGTGGCAACCGCCGCGCGCCGATGGCCGAAATCAACGTCACTCCGCTCGTCGACGTGATGCTCGTGCTGTTGATCATCTTCATGATCACGGCCCCGCTCCTCGCCTCCGCCGTGCCGATCGACCTGCCCGAAAGCCGGGCGAAGCCCGTCGAGACCGAGGATCAGGAGCCGATCCAGCTGTCGGTCGGCGCCGACGACACGCTCTATATCGGCGAAGACGTCGTGCCCGAGGCCGAATTGCCGGCGCGGCTCGATGCCATCGCGCGGGAGAATGAGGGTCAGGATCGGCCGCGCCAGATCATGCTGCGCGCCGACAAGGGGCTCGATTATGGTCGCGTGATGCGCGTGATGGGCGAGCTCAACCGCGCCGGCCTGACGCGGATTTCACTCGTCACCACCGGCGCCAACGCCGAGCCGGCCGCCCCAGCGGCGGTCACCGACGGTTCAGAAACCGGAATCTAGGTTAAGACGATGGCCGAACACCGGGCAGTGAGGGGGAAGGAAGGACGCGGCTTTGCCATCGCGGTGGCGGCGCATGTCCTGATCATCGGCCTGCTGTCGGTCCAGTGGACCGCAGGCGAACGCCGTTTCGACAATCCGCCGATGGAAGTCGACCTGATCGCCGAAACCGCGGTGCGATCGACCGCGCCGGTGATCAGCGAGACGCCCCCCGCCGCGCGACTGGGCGAAGAATATGCGACCGACATCGCCGCGCCCGAGCCCATGCCGGCACCGCCGCTTCCCGACCCCGTCGTGCGGCCCACGCCGGCCCCGACCCCCAAACAGGTCGCGAAGCCCAAGCAGGCGCCGCCGAAGCAGCGCCCCGCCGAAAAAAAGGCGCAGCCCAAAGCCGCGCCCAAAGCGCCGCCCGCAAAGGACCGCCCCGCGCGCCCCACGGGCCGGCTCGACGGTATCGCCGAAGGCCTTTCGAAATCGCAGCCCAAATCGCCGTCGAGCAAGGGCGCCCCCGCCGCGGCGACCGCGGCCGAGGTGCGCCGCTCGATCGACGTCAGCATCAAGTCGGCGGTCCTCCCGCGCTGGAACGGCTGCCGCGTTTCGGGGGTCGACGTCGATCAGCTCAAGACCGTCGTGAAGTTTAGACTGACGCAGTCGGGCGGGCTCGCCGGCTTCACCAGCGTGACCACGTCGGGCGAGACCGACAGCAACAAATTCCAGATCCAGCGCCATCAGGAATGCGCAAAACGTGCGGTGGAACTTGCCGCTCCCTTCGAACTGCCCGAGGAAAATTACAGCTTCTGGCAGAATTACACGCTCGATTTCATCAAGAGGTAAGAGAAATGCTTCTCCGTCCGATCAGCCTTTCGCTCGCGCTGCTGCTGACCACCGCCCCGGTGTTCGCACAGACCGCCCCGACGCCGCCCGCGGTTACGCCGACGACCACGCCGCGCGAGACGATCGAGGGCACATTGTCGCAGGAACGCACGGTCATCGGCATCCCGCCGCTCGCCACCGCGTCGGTCCAGACCGTCGCGGGGCTGCGCACCGACAGCCTCGGCCGCCAGATCGCCGAAGTCATCGCCGCCGACCTCGAACGCAGCGGCCTTTACGAACCGATCGGCCCGAACGGGGTCCGCGCGATCACCCGCGCCGAGGTGCAGGCGCCGCGCTTCGCCGAATGGCAGACGCGGGGCGCCGAAAATGTCGTCCACGGCTTCGTCGATGCCGGATCGAACGGCAGCCTGATCGTCGGCTGCTATCTTTACGACACCGCGCTCGGCAGCGAGCTGGTGCGCAAGGGGTTCGAGATCCAGCCCGCCGACTGGCGGCGCGCCGCGCATAAATGCGCCGACGCCATCTATTCACGCCTGTCGGGCGAAGCGCCCTTCTTCGACAGCCGCGTCGCCTATATCGCCGAGAGCGGCCCCAAGGGGAACCGCATCAAACGCCTCGCGATCATGGATTCGGATGGCGGCAACCACCGCTTCATCACCAACGGTCAGGCGCTCGCGATCAGCCCGCGTTTCTCGCCCGATTACAAGAAGATCGTTTACGTCAGCTATTTGAACAACCGCGTCCGCGTCTTCATCTATGACGTCGCCGCGGGGTCGCAGAAGCTGGTGACTGAAAGCAGCAACGCGACCTTCGCGCCGCGCTGGTCGCCCGACGGCACGCAGATTCTCTATTCGATGGCCGTGAACGGCAACACCGACATCTATCGCATTTCGGCCAATGGCGGCACGCCGGTGCGCCTCACAAACACGCCGGGTATCGACGTCGGCGGCAGTTTCTCGCCCGATGGGCGGAAGATCGTGTTCGAAAGCGACCGGTCGGGCGGCCAGCAAATCTATACGATGAACATCGACGGGTCGAACCAGCAGCGGATCAGCTTTGGCGGCGGCCGCGCCGCGACCCCCGAATGGTCACCGCGCGGCGACCTGATCGCCTTTACCCGCATGGGCGGCGGCGAGTTCCGCATCGGCGTGATGACCCCGTCGGGCGGCGGGGTGCGCATGCTGACGAACAGCTGGCAGGACGAGGCGCCGACCTGGTCGCCGAACGGCCGCGTCATCCAGTTTTTCCGCACGACGCGCGGGCGCGAAGGCAAGTCCAGCCTGTGGCAGGTTGACCTGACCGGCGTAAACCTGCGCCGCCTGCCGACGCCGCAGGATGGATCGGATCCGAGCTGGGGTCCCGTCCTGCCTTGAGCGGCGCGGAACCAAAACGCCCGGCTCGGGTTCAAATACCGCGTCCAGCCGGTTCTTTTTGCCCGCAGAATGATTTCCCAACAACAACAAGAGGACAGAAAACATGACGATACGGAAAAGCACCGCGATGATCGCGGCGATCACCATGCTTGCTGTTGGCGCCTGCGCGAAAAAGGCTCCTGACACGCTGCCCCCCGCCCCCGAAGGCACCGGAACCGATCCCGGCGCCGGAACCGGCACCGGCGTGATCCCGGGATCGCAGGAAGATTTCCTCGCCAGCGTGGGCCTCGAAGGCGACCGTGTCTTCTTCGACTATGACCAGTATAATGTCGACGCACAGGATCAGGCGACGTTGCAGAGCCAGGCGCAGTGGCTGCAGCGCAACCCCGCGGTTCGCGTCACGCTCGAAGGCCATGCCGACGAACGCGGCACCCGCGATTACAATATCGCGCTCGGCGAACGCCGCGCCAATGCCGCGAAAAATTATCTGGCATCGCTCGGCATCGACCCGAGCCGTATCAACGTCATCAGCTATGGCAAGGAACGTCCGGCCGAGCTTGGTTCGACCGAAGCGGCCTATGCCAAGAACCGCCGCGCGGTGACGGTCGTTATCGGCCAGTAAGGCGTTTTCTCCGCCTGACGGCGGAGGCGGCACCGGCCCGCTCCCCCGCCCGGCCTCCCCGACGATAATATCCTATGGGAGGCCGGGCGGGGGAGCGGGCCGGTGCCGCGTTCCACGTCAGTGGAACAACAGAAACTGCCAGACCGGCACCGCGGCGAACGCCGCGGCGCACAGGAAGACACCGAAGGGGACCCGTCGCTCGGCGAGCGACCGGTCCCCTTTTCGCTGCAGGGACAATGCCCAGCCGATCCCCCCGGCGCTGGCGAGCAGCAGCAGCAGCGGCAACGCCTGCCATCCGGTCCAGCAGCCGATCGCCGCCACAAGTTTGGGATCGCCGCCGCCCATGCCCTCGGCACCGCGCGTCCGCCGGTAAGCCCAGGCCAGAAACGCGAGCGCTACTCCGCCCGCAACGGCGCCGATCCAGCGATCGAGCAGAGCCACATCGAACAGCGGTCCCGCGAACAGCAGCCCGACGACCGCCAGCAGCGCGCTGAGCCGGTCGGGCAACCAGAAGTGCCGCGCATCGAGCAACAGGAGGGGCAGCAGCAGCCAGCCGAACAGCGCCCATAGCCAGCCGGTCGTCCCGGGCATCAGGGCGAGTGCGGCCGCACCGATCAGCGCCGCCCCCGCCTCGACAAGTGAATGAAAGCGATCGATCGGCGCGCCGCAGGTCCGGCAGCGCCCGCGCGCGGCGAGAGCCGAGAGCAACGGGACGAGATCGAGCGCACCGAGCGGCCGTCCGCACGCGTCACACTGAGATCGTCCCAACACCGACCGGCCCGCGGGCCAGCGCAGCACCAGCGTCGCGATGAAGCTGCCGAGGATCAGCCCGGCCAGCGCGGCAAGGGCGATGCCCATGCCGAAGGGCAAGGCATCGAGAAGGGGCACGTCAGAAGCGGCCCGTGGTCGCCAGCACGAACCCGCCCGAGCCCGCCTTGAACCCCAGCGCTGCGAGCGCCGCCGCCATCGCCGGGTCGCGGTCGACATTGATCGCGAATTGGGCGCGATACGCGCCGCTGCCGTCGAACGACAGCGTCAGCCGTTCCATTCCCGACTGGCTGGCGAGCGCCGCCTGCGCGCGCCCCTTCGCGCAGCTAAGCGGGCCTGACAGGCCGCGCGACAGGTCGAGACCCGCGATCGGCGCGCTGACCACAAGCCGGATCCGGCCGCCGGCGACGGCGCATTTGCCCGTATCGTCGAAACGCACCGTCGCGCCTTCGAAACTGATCCTGTCCACCGGAATCGCGCCCAGCCCGCCCGCCATCGACGTCGTGCCGCTGACGTCGGACACGCCGCGCGGATCGCTGCCATAGAGACGCCCGGCGAGCGCCCCCAATCTGTCATCGGTGCGCGAGAAAGCCAGTTCGACATTCCCGCCGAGAAGCGCGAGCGGCGAAAGGCTCGCCCGCACCGTGCCGAGCGGCAAGGCGCCGAACCGCGCTTCGACAAGTTCGCCCGACCAGACCGAGCCGCGAACGTCGCGCGCGGCGACACCCGCATCGGTCGCACCCGACCAGGCGAGCGCGAGCCGCATCGGAAAAGTCGCGATGAGCAGCAGCAGCGCGAGCGCAGCAGCGGCGACGATCCATCCTCGGCGCCCGGTCATCGCCCGCCCTTTCGGAGTTCGGCGGTCAGTCCGACGGTGCCGTCGGCGGCGGGGGTGATCGTCACTTGATCGACGACGAAGCCCTGCGCTTCGAGCGAAGCGAGCCAGTCGATCAGCACCGGCGCCTTGGCGGTCGCGATGGCGATCGTCGCTTGCCCGGCGCCCCGCGCCTCGTTGCGATCGAGCGTCAGCCCGATCTCGCCCGCCGATTGCGCAAGATATTGGTCGATCGCTTGCGTCTCGACCGTCGTCGCGACCGATTTCGCCGGGCGCCGGGCGAGCAATTGCACCTTGGCCTTGACCCGTCCCTCGCGCTCTATCGCGGCGCGATGCTGGCTTTCGAGATCGATGAACGCCGCGACTGCCGGCCGGGCGAGGCCCCAGACCAGCACGCCAAGCGCCAGCACGCCCGCAACGCCGACCAGCCAGCGTTCGCGTAGCGAAAGCCCGCTCCACCAATTTTTGAGCTTGTCGGTCATGGCACCGCCCGGATCGTTACATTGGCCATCTGCTGGCCGTCGCTTCCCGCCATCGGCTGCGCGGTGATGCGATAACTGCGCGCCTGCAGCGCGAGCAGCACCTGGTTGATATCCTCGACGCGCGGCGCGGCGAGCGTCGTCGTCAACGTCCCGTCGGTGCGGTGCGACAGCGTCTTGAGCGAAACGCCGGGCGCATCGCCCATCGCATCGTAAAGCGCCGACGCGGGGACGGAGAAAGCCAGCGGCCCGCCGCCGGCAGCGGCAAGACGGCGGTCGAGTTCCGCCTCCGCCGCGGTGGCGTCACCCGCCGTTACCCCGGCCTTCTTCGCCATCGCCACGACCGCCTCGTCGGCGCGGCCGGTGTCGGAAACGAGGCGCACCGCATGGATGACAGGGATGAGCAGGCTCACGACGACGAGCGCGATCAGCAAATATTTCGCAATCCGCAGCAGCGCCGGATCGACCGCCCAGCTTCGCTTGGGCTTCCATCCGCCGCTGAGCAGGTCGAGCGGCGGCGTGGCCAGTGTTAGCAGCAGCGCCTCGCGCATCTGGTCGGGGTCGAGCGGGGCGATATCATGGCTACCCGCGATCAGCGCGTCGAGCTCGGGATCCGAGCGGTAGGCGCGGTCGGCGCTGCGCACGATCTGCTCGCCGCCGACCTCCGCCGTCCACAGCATATCGGGTTCGGGCGGCGGCACCGCGGCGGCGGCGGGAATGACGGCGACGGGCGCCAGGTCGCGCGCCTTCATCCACTCGGTCCACGCGGTCATGGCGGCATGGGTCGTGACCGCCACCGGGACGGCCTGCCCCTCGCCCGCCGGCTGACCCGTCACGACATGCAGCGACGCGGCATCCCCAAGGCTGTCCTTCAGCGCATCGATCCGCGCCGCGGCGGCCGCCTGCGCCGGCGCGGCGCCGGGATAGTGGAGCCAGCGGAGCGGCACGTCGACGGCGGGTGCCAGCGCGACCAGCCGATCGTCGGCGCTGTCATCCTGCGGCTTCTCCCACGCGCCGACCCAGCCGTCGTCCTGTCCCGAATCGACGATCACCCCGTCATCGACGCGCAGCCACGCCGGATGCGGTGCATTTTCCTCGCCGAGCGCCGCCACCGGGGGCAGCCAGAGAACCAGCGTGCGCGGCATGTCAGTCGCTCTCGCCCCAATCGCGGCGCACGATCACTGGCGGCGTCATTCCGGCAGACGGCGCTCCGCCATTGGCATCGATCAGCGAAACTGCGGTCAAGAAACCGTCCCCCATCGTCACATTCGTCGTCAGCGCGAGCCAGCGGCTGGTCACGCCCGCCTGTTCGGCAACATCGTTCGGCGGCTTGCGTCCGTCGAACACACTCGCCTCCCAGAATCGCACGCTGCTGCCATAGCCGCCCGCGGGGCGCGCCGCCAGCGCCGCCCGTGCGTCGGCGATACCGATCTCGCCGGGCAGCAGCATCGCGACCAGCGGCGCCTGTTCGGGCGCGAGCGTGTTGACGTTCAGCTTCACCGGATCGGTCACCGGCAGCACGCAGATCCAAGGCTTCAGGCGCGCATAGATTTTCGGAGTGACCCCGCGCACCGCGCGCAATTCGCTGATATCGGCCATCTTGCGGTTGGCGGGCAGATAGGCGCCCTGCATCGATCGATAGACATTGTCCTCTGCGCCCAGCCGGCCTTCGTTGCTGTCGCTGTCGATCCAGTCGGCCGCCGCGCCCGCAATCGCCTGCGCTTCACCGTTTTCGATCCCGAGCAACGTCATCAGTTCACCGAACTGGCGCATCGCCCCCGACCGCTGGCTGAACCGTCCCGGCACCGTCTCGGCGACCAGGCTGTTGAGGTTGAAGCAATTGTTCGCATCGCTGAGCTTCGCCCGCCCTTCGCCGCCGGGCAGGGGCAGCGTGAAATCGCGGCCCAGCCAATTGCCGGCGAGCGTGAGCTTCGCCGGGTCGCGCCCGACAAGATCGGCGACCCGGCGCAGCGCGATCTGTTCGGCGGCAAAGGCATAGGCACGCCCCTGATCGACCGTCGCCGCGCTGCCCGCGATGCGCGTCGCGAGCGTCAAACGGTCGAGCGCGGTTGCCGCGATCACCGCCATCACCGCGACGAGCAGCAACACACTGAGCAGCGCCGCGCCGCGTTCATCCCTGCCCTGGCGCTTCATGGCGCCGGCACCCCGGCGGCGGGCGACGGCGGCAACGTCGGCGCGGTCAAGAACGCCATCGTCAGCGGCTCGCGCCCGGTGCGCGTCAGCCGCACCTCGACCGCGCGCGGCAGCCGGTCGCCCGGTTCCGACGTCCAGCTTTCGCTCCAATTGCCCCGTTCGTCGCGATAGCGCACCGCCACCGCCGCGACCTCATCCACGAGCCGGTCGCCGTCGCCGAGCGCGGTTCCGTCGAGCATCGGCTGCGTCGCGCGGCGCCACTCGCCCCCGACGAGCGCATAACCGACACGTTCGACGTTCGGACGCGGGCTGCCATCGAGCGCGCCGGCGCCGCCATGGACGAAGGCAAAGCCGTTCGACGACCCGATGAAAGCAGGAATGGCCTCGCCTGCCGGACCGCGCGTCGAGCGTTGGACCGCCTGCGCGAGATCGTTCGCCATCACCGCGCGCAGCCGGTTGATGCCGCCCATCGCCTTCAGCCGTTCCTGAACAGCATCCTGCGTATCGACGCTGCTGCGCAGGAGAGCGACGCCCATCGCCGCGATCGCCGCGAAGATGGAGAGCGCGACGAGCATTTCGACGAGAGTGAAGCCACGTTCGCCTTTCATCGCGATGGCCGGATGATCGTCAGCGCCGCCTGCCCGCGCCCGTTTTCGGGCCGCACGAGCAGGTCGATGCGCAACAGTGCGTCGTCGGCGGTCCTGGCGACGCGTTGTTCGACGCGCCAGTTGCGGCCGGCGTTGGCAACGCCGATCGCGCTGTTGCCGATCGTCGGCGGCGCGGGGTCGGTCCATAGCTCGACCGCGCGGTTCTGCGCGACGATGCCCGCCATCGTGCTTTCGTCGAGGTCGCCCGCGGTGCGAACCGCATAGGCGTCGAGGCGGACGAGCGCGAGCGCGGCGATGCTGATGACGCTGAGCGCGACCAGCATTTCGAGCAGCGTAAACCCGCTTTCATGCTCACCGGCCACGGCTGACCTCCCCCGTCGCGGAAACGCGGACGACCTCGCGCGCATCGCCCCCAGCGAGCACGATGGCCTGCGGCGTCGGGCTGGTGCCGACGCGGTCGAAGAGCAGCCGCGCCGCGCCGCGTCCGTCACCCGCCGCGAAGCGGACGTCGCCGGGCCAGTTTCGCTGTTCGAAGGCACGGCCCGGCAGCACTTGCCATTCGCCGGCGATCCGCCGTTCGAATCCATAGCCCGAGGGCGCGAAATTGACCGCAACGCTGCGCCCCTCGATCACCGCGACATCGCGCGCGGCGGCGAGGCGTGCCGCCAGCCGGTCGGCTTCGCTGCGCACCGTGCGCTCCTCGCCCGGAATGGTGAGCACGACCGCGGTCGCGGCAAGCGCCATGATCGCGAGAA
The DNA here is from genome assembly GCF_035686825.1 of Sphingopyxis sp. Taxonomy (GTDB): domain Bacteria; phylum Pseudomonadota; class Alphaproteobacteria; order Sphingomonadales; family Sphingomonadaceae; genus Sphingopyxis. The sequence goes on from NZ_DASRYZ010000003.1 coordinate 334,891, forward strand.
CGACCATCAGTTCGACGAGCGTGAAGCCGTTGGCGCGAGGACGCGGGCGCGCCTCAGGCGTCGCTGCGAATATCCGCATTGTCGTCGGTCCCGCCGGGCGCACCATCGGCACCGAGCGACCAGACGTCGAACGCCTTCCCGTTCGGCCCCGGCGCCTGATAATTATAGGGGCGCCCCCACGGATCGGCGGGCAGTTTCTTGATATAGCCGCCGCGGCGATAGCGTTCGGGCTGGGCCAGTGCCGGAGGCGCGGTGACGAGCGCGTTCAGCCCGTCGGTGGAGGCCGGATAGACCAGATTGTCGAGGCGATATTGTTCGAGCGCATTTTCGAGCGTCGCGATATCGGCCTTCGCCTTGGTCACCATCGCGCGGTCCTGGCTCGGCAGGACGTTGATCATCACCACGGTCGCGAGCAGTCCGATGATGAAGATGACGACCATCAATTCGGTCAGCGTGAAGCCGCGCTCGTCCTTCTTGCGGCGGCGGTGCACGGGCGGGCGGGCGGTATCGAGCATCAGGTGAAGGAATAGCTTCATCAGCGACATTTTCATAGTCCGGCTAGATTCTGCAACTGAAGGATCGGCAGCAGAATGGCGAGGATGATCAGGGCCACGCACGACCCCATAACGACAATTATGACAGGTTCGAGAAGCGCCATCGACGCCGCCGTGAAGCGGTCGAATTCGCGTTCGAGATAATCGGCCGCGCGTTCGAGCATCACCTCGAGCCGCCCGGCGCTTTCGCCGCTCGCGGTCATATAGACGAGCAGCGGCGGAAAGACGCCGGCGTCGCGGAGCGCGGCCGACAGGCCGCCGCCGGCGCGCACCTGATCGACGATATTGGCGGTCGCGCCGGCGAGCGCGGCATTGCGGATCGTCGGCACCGTCAGCTTGAGCCCTTCGACGAGCGGCAGACGGCTCGACACCATGGTCGACAGCGTCCGCGCGAAGCGTGCCGCGTAAAGATCGCGGAGCAGGCGCCCCAAAAGCGGCAGGCGGAGAAGGCGGGCATCGACCGCGGCCTTGAACGCCGGGCGGCGCAGCGCCGTGACCCAGCCGAACGCGGCGGCGGCGATCAGCAGCGCGATCAGCCACCACCAGTTCGCGGCGAAGCTCGAAATGGCGATCACCGCGCGGGTCAGGAAAGGCAGTTGCTGGCCGGTGTCGGTAAACTGCTCGACGACGCGCGGGACGACGAAGATCATCAGCGCGGCGACGACCCCGATCGCGACGACCGCGAGCACGATCGGATAGGCGAGCGCGGCGATCAGCTTGCCGCGCACTTCGGCCTGGCGTTCGAGCAGGTCGGCGAGGCGCGCGAGGATCGTGGTGAGGCTGCCCGTCGTCTCGCCCGCCGCGACCATCGCGCGATAAAGCGGCGGAAAGCTCGTCGGCTGGCGGCCCATCGCGTCGGCGAGGCGGCGGCCTTCGAGCAGGCCGGCGTGGACGTCGCCGATGATCGCGCGCGCGCTTTCGGCCTCGCTCTGACGCGTCAATGTGCGCAGCGCCTCTTCGAGCGGCGCGACCTCGGCGAGCGTCGCGAGTTGGCGGGTGAAAAGCGCCAGTTCTTTGCTGCTCAGCCTGGTCTTGCGAAATGCGAGCAGCGAGCGGCCGGCGGCCTTCGCTCCTGCGGCTTCGACCGCGACGATATGGAATTTGCGGCGAATGAGGTCGGCGCGCGCGGCCTCGTCGTTCGCGGCGGTCAGCCGTCCCTTGCGCTCGCGGCCCTGGGGATCGATCGCCACATAGCGATAATCAGGCATCGACATCCTCGCGCCGCGCGATGCGGATCGCTTCCTCGGCGGTCGTCAGCCCCTTAGCGACCATCGACCGCGCCGCCGAAGCGAGCGTCGGCGATTTGAGGAAGGCGTGCTTGGCGATCATCGCCTCGTCGCCGCCGGCGTAGATATAGCGGCGCACCGTCTCGTCGACCTTGATCGCCTCGAACACGCCGATGCGCCCCTTGAAGCCGGTGCCGCCGCACGCCTCGCAGCCTTTGGGGCGCCAGATCACGGTGCCGATGTCGAGGCCGAGCATCGCGGCGACACTGTTGTCGGCCTGGACGGGTTCGCGGCAATTTTCACAAAGTTTGCGCACAAGTCGTTGAGCAAGAACGGCGCGGAGGGTCGAGGCCAGAAGAAAAGGCTCTACTTTCAAATCCTTAAGTCTCGTTATCGCGCCGACGGCATCATTGGTGTGGACGGTCGAGAGGACGAGGTGGCCGGTGAGCGAGGCCTGCACGGCGATGTCGGCGGTCTCGCGGTCGCGGATTTCGCCGACCATCACGACATCGGGATCCTGGCGCAGGATCGCGCGCAAGCCCGCGGCGAAATCGAGCCCGACCTTGGCATTCACCTGCGTCTGCCCGACCCCGTCGACGGCATATTCGACCGGATCCTCGACGGTCAGGATATTGCGCTGGCCGTCGTTGAGCTGCTTCAAGGCGGCATAGAGCGTCGTCGTCTTGCCCGATCCGGTCGGGCCGGTGACGAGGATGATGCCATTGGGTTCGGCAAGCGCCTCGCGCAATATGCGGTCGGCTTCGCCCGACAGGCCGAGCACATCGAAGTCGATCCCCGCCGTATCCTTGTCGAGAATACGCATCACCACCCGCTCGCCGGCGCGGCTCGGCAAGGTCGAAACGCGGACGTCGACCGCCTTGCCCGCAAGCGTCAGCCCGATACGGCCGTCCTGCGGCACGCGGCGCTCGGCGATGTCGAGGCGCGCCATCACCTTGATGCGGCTGACGACGACCGGAGCCACATGAGGAGGCATGCGCAGATGCTCGCGCAGCACGCCGTCGGCGCGCATCCGCACGACGAGCCCGCTTTCATAGGGCTCGATATGAATGTCGCTGACGCCCTGGCGGACGGCTTCGGCGATGATCGCGTTGATCAGGCGGATCGCGGGGGCATCGTCGGCGCTGTCGAGCAGATCCTCGGCGCTCGGGATGCCGAGGTCGAGGTCGCTGCCGTCGAGCGAGCCCGCCATCGCGGCGGCCGAGCTGTCGACCGCATAATGATCGGAGAGCAGCCGGTCGAAATCGGCGACGTCGGCGGTCGCGACGCGGAGCGGCTGCGCGAGATAGCGTTTGACCTCGATCAGCACGGCGGGATCGCTGCCCTCGCGCAAAGTCGCGAGCCACACGCCGTTTTCGCCCGGCGCGATGACGACGCCGTGCGTGCGCGCGAAACCATAAGGAATATCAACCGGCGCCGGGGGAGGCGCCGCCGGTTCGATGTCGGTCACGGATAGTCTCCGGCAGGCGGGGCGGGCGCCTCGGACGTCGAGGGCGGAACATCGGTCGTCACCACGCTGCCGTCGGGGCGGCGCAGTTCGGGCAGGTTGACCGGGCCGACCGTCACGTCGGCCGGTGTCGGCGGCGACGGCGGGGTCGTCCCCATATAGTCGCGCACCAGCGTGTCGATCGCGGGTTCGACATCGGGATTCCGCTGGAGCTGGAAGTCGCGGATATAGCCGTAGCGGCGCGCGGTGAGCGCGGCATTGTCTTCGCGGCTCTTGAGGATCGTCGGGCGGATGAAGACCATCAAATTGGTCTTCGACCGCGTCCGGCTGCGCGACTTGAACAATTCGCCGATCAGCGGAATATCGCTGAGGAGCGGGATGCGCTCGATCGTCTTGCGCTCGTCGTCGTTGAGCAGCCCGCCGATCGCGAGTATCTCGCCGTCGTCGACGGTGAGCACGGTTTCGAACGCGCGCTTGTTGATGATGAGGTCGCTGTTGCGCGACGACACCGGCCCCGCGACGCTCGACACTTCCTGGCGAAGGAAGAGCTTGACCTCGCCCGCGCCGTTGACCTGCGGCGTGACGTCGAGCTTGATGCCGACCTCTTCGCGCTGGACGGTGCGGAAGGCTTCGTCGAAATTGTCGCTGAGCGCCTCGCCCGTCGTGATCGGCACCTCCTGCCCGACGAGGAATTTCGCCGCCTGATTGTCGAGCGTGACGATATGCGGGGTCGCGAGCAGGTTCGACGTCGTGTCCGATTTCACAGCGTTGATGATCGCGCCGAAGACCGTATTCTTGCCGATGTCGCCCGCGAACCCGGCGAAACCGCCGCTCGCGCCGAGCAGCGATGCGGCGGCGGCTTCCTGCAGGCTGTTGCCGAGCGCGCTGCTCGTCTGGGTGACGACGGTTTCGCCGTCGACCGTCGTCTTGTCCTCGGTGAGCTTGGTCGCGGCATAGGCGCCGCCCAGCGTCAGGATGTTCGGTTGCGCATTGCTGTAGCTCGTCGCGACGAACGGGATATTCTTGCCGCCCAAGAGGAACTGGACGCCAAGGCGCTTCGCGGCATCGTCGCCGATCTCGACGACGATCGCCTCGACGAGCACCTGTTGCCGCCGGCTGTCGAGCTGGCGGATCAGCTCGCCGAGCATCCGCTGCACTTCGCTGTTCGCCGCGACGATGATCGCGTTCGCGCCTTCGTAGCGCGTGACGATGGCGGGACCGCGCGTCGAGATGCTGCCGCTGCCCCCCGCGCCGGTCGAGGTCGAGGCGGGCGCGGCGGCGGCGGGCGCGGGTGCGCTGCCGCCGTTCGAGGAAGAGGTCGAGGACGATGCCGGCGGCAGGCCCGCCTTCTGCGCCGGGTCGCTGCCGCCGCCGATCAGTTGCTGGAGCGTCGGCAGCAGGGTTTCGGCATTGGCGTGTTCGAGCCAGTAGACGCGCAGTTCGGTGCCGCCCGCCGCCTTCGCATCGAGATCGTTCGCCATCGCGACGAAGCGCGCGACGAGCGCCTGGTCGCCCCTGAGAGCGATCGCGTTGCTGCTGTCGATCGGCACGATCGCGAGCGGCGCGCGCGCGCCCTCCCCCGCCGCGGGGACAAGCGCGGCGAGCGCGGCGGCGATTTCGCGCGCGCCGGCGTTTTTCAGCGTGACGATCTGGCTGGTCGAGCTGTCGCGGTCGATGCTGGCGGCGAGCGACCGGATGCGGCGGATATTGTCGGCGAAGTCGGCGACGACGAGGCTGTTGGCGTTGCGGTTCGCGGTGAGCGAGCCCTGCGGGCTGACGAGCGGACGCAGCGTTTCGACCGCCGCCACCGCGTCGATATGCTTGAGGCGGATGATTTCGGTGACGAACTGGTTCTGCGCCGCGCGCGCGCTACCGATGCGGCCGGGCTGCGACGCGGCGCCGTCGATCGGCTGTATGCGATAGCTGCCGTTCGGCCCCGGCACCGCGACGAGGCCGTTCGAGCGCAAGGTCGCAAGGAAAATCTCGAAATATTCGCTGCGCGAGAGCGGCCGGTCGGTGACGACCGACACCTTGCCGTTGACGCGGCCGTCGATGACGAAGGTGCGCCCGGTGATCCGCGCCGCATCCTGGATGAAGGCGCGAATGTCCGCGTCGCGCACGTTCAGCGTATATTGGGCTTGTGCAGGCGTCGCAGAGATCAGCGCGGCTGCAAGCATGAGAGAAAGTTTGAAACGCATAAACCTATTGCTTTGAAAGGAAGATGGCGACGGGAACGACGCTGGCGCCGCGTTCGACCTCGAGCGCGATACGCGCGCCCGGGGCCAGTTGATTGGCGAGCGCCGCGACGTCGCTCGCCGAGGTGATCGGGCGGCCGCTGACCGAGCGGATGACGTCGCCGGGGCGGAGGCCCGCGGCGCGGAAGGTGGCGCCGTCGCCCTGAGGCTGAACGACGATGCCGGTGATGCGGCCCTCTTCGGCACGCGGCGCAAAGGCGACACCCGCCTTGATCGCCGCGGGGGTCATTTCGCCGCTGGTGGCCGAGGGCGCTGCGCCGATTTCGGGCGTCGGCGCCGGCAGCGCGGTTCCCGGCGCCGCAACCGGCGCCTCGCCGCTCTGGTCGAGAAACAGGCTTTCGCGCGCGCCGCCGCGATCGAGCAACACATGGTCGAACGCGACGCCGGCGAGCTTCAGTCCCGGCGCGATCTCGTCGCCGACGGCATAGCTCGTCTGCACCCCGTCTTCGCCCGCGATGATTGCCGACCCGCCGCCCGTCGCTTCGTTGAGGTTGATCCCGAAGAGGGTGAGCCCCGCCGAGGTCACGGTGGCGGTGGCCGGGCCCTGGATATTGCCGCGGAAAAAGGGATCGAGGCTGGTGAAGAGCGCACGCCGTTCGGCGGGCGACGCGATGACGGCGGTTTGCGGCTGCCACGCGCCGAGCGGCGACAGCGGCGTGAGCAATGTCCAGAACAGGCGGACGCCTTGCCAGATCAGGAGCGCGCCGAGCAGGCCGACGAGCAGGTGCGGCCCAATTTCGCGCGGGTTCCGCCTGCGGACGCGGAGCCACGAAGGCAGCGCGCGCGGCAGCCGAACGGCCGATCCGGACATCAGCGTTGCCATGGTTTCTTCCCTGTCCCCCAACTGAAAGGCTGCATGACGAATCGCCTAGGGGCGATTGGTGACAATCAGTTGACGGGAAGATTACAGTTTTTTGTCAGCCGGGCGAGTCCGCTGCGGTGGGCGGGGTAATGATCCTCCCGGCCGCGAAGCGGTGGGGAAGTGGCAGCCCGCAGGGCTGACAGAGGGGCCGCGGCGCCGCGCCCGAGCCCCTCCACCACCGCTTCGCGGCGGTCCCCCTCCCCACCGCTTCGCGGCAGGGAGGATTTTATGCCTCAAAACTTGATCGACGCGCTGAGCGAGAAGGTGCGGCCGAGCTTGTAGCGGTTGAAATAGATCTTGTTGTCGCCCGAGGTCTGGAGCTCTTCATATTTGCGCCCCGTGAGGTTGCGCGCCTCGAACTTCAGCTCGATTTCCTTGTTCAAGAGGTTAATGCCCTGCCGCGCGACGAAGTCGAGCTGGATGCCCGGCTTTTCCTTGAGGTCGGGCTGGCCCGACGGACCGCGGCTGGTGACGCGCGGGCTGGCATAGGTCAGAAGCAAAGTCTGCTGCGACAGCCGGTCCTGATCCTCGAGCCCGATCTGGAAGTTGACCAGATGGTCCGACTGGCCGGTCAGCGGCGAGCCGTCGAAGAAGAAGATGTCGGCCGGACGCTCGACGCCGTTGACGAAGGTGACATCGTCCTCGCCGACCTGAATGTCCGACTGGGTATAGGTGTAGTTGCCGATCAGGACGAGCCGGCGGCTCTGCCAGAAGGGCGCGTCCGACAGCGTATCGAGCGGGAAATATTTCTGCACCTCGACCTCGGCGCCATAAAGCGTCGCCTTGGGCGCATTGGCGTAGCTGGTGCTGACCTGATTGTCCGACGCCGAGGTATAGGCCTCGATCGGGTTGTCGATCGATTTGTAGAAGCCCGCGACCGTGAACCGCTGATCGCGATCGAAATACCATTCGTAGCGCAGCTCGGCGTTCCACAGCTCGCTGTCGGCCAGCGAGGGGTTGCCGCGATAGAGGCGGTTCGATTCGGGATCGAGATAGACCTGCGCGACCAGTTCGCGGAACTGCGGTCGCGCGATCGTCTTCGACCCGTTGAGGCGGAGCTGCATGTCGGGCGCCATTTCCCAGGTCAGCGTCACCGCCGGCAGCCAATAGTCGTTGTTGAGGTTGGTCTGGACGAACACCGACGAGCCGGTGTTGAACAGGTCGACCGGAACGACGGTCTGCTTGGCGTCTTCATAACGCACGCCGGCGTTGATGTTGACGCCGGGCACGATCTCGGCCTGCAGCTGTGCGTAACCGGCGTGGGTGGTCAGATTGGCGTCGAACGCCGCGGCGCCGTCCTGCGCCGAGGTTTCGAGCAGCCGGATGTCATAAAGCTGGATCGAGGCGTCGGAGAGCAGATAGTCGGGGCGCAATTGCTGAACCTCGATCGGCAGATTCTGCGCGCGGAACAGGAAGTCGCGGCGCACCGAGGTGCGGTGCGTGTCGCTATAGGCATAACCGACCGTCGCGGTGATCCGCGGCGCCAGTTCATAGGACAGGTCGACGCCGCCCGACCAGAGATCCTCGTTCAGGTCCGAAAAGGAAATGCTCGCCGAACCGCGGCCGCCGGTGAGGTCGTTGACGAATTTGTCGCCGACCGGATCGATATCGGTCGGCAGGTTGGTGCGCACGTAGGTGAAGCTGCGCTCATAGGGCGCCTCGCGCTGCGAATTGGCATAGCCGCCGCGCAGGTCGAGCTGGATGCGGTCGAAATCGAATTCGGCGACGAGCTGGCTGTTGATCAGCTGGCGTTCGTACCAGGCGGTGTCCTGCTGCATGATGTCGCGGTCGGACTGGTTGCGGTTGGTGCCGAGGCCGAGGCGCGCCTGTTTCAGCGTGTCGCGGATATAGAGGTTGGTCCAGCGGAACTTGTGATCGCCAAGCTCGAGCCCGAAACCGAGCAGGCCGTTGACGACGATGCGGTTGTCGGTGACGACGCGGTTGAAATTGGTCTGCGGCTCGCCCGACAGATCGGTTTCGAGCGAAGTCTGCTGAAGCGTATCGCGCGTGCGCCACTTGTTGCTGATCCCCGCGGTGGCGATGATGCCGAGCTCGCCGTCGGGGAGCTGGATCGTGGTGCCGCCGGTGATGCCCGCCGACCAGTTGACCGGGATGTGGTCGTTCTGCTGAAGCAGGCTCGTCTCCGAATTGACGAGCTCCATCTGGATCGCCTTGAGGTCGTCGAGGCTGAAATCGGCGCCCTCGAGGATCGGCTTGCCGCTGGCGAAGGCGGCCTTGAGCAGCGGCGGGACGTCGCGCGTGCCGTCGTCGAAGCCGGTCCAGTCGGTGTCGCTGCCATAATAGGTATAGCCGAGCTCGTTCGTCGTCTCGCTGTCCCAGCCGATGCCGCCCGAGAAGGTCAGGAAGCTTTCGCGCGGGATCGCCTTGGTCGTGAGGTTGATCACGCCGCCGCCGAATTCGCCGGGGAAGTTCGCCGAATAGCTTTTCTGCACCAGCGTCGAATCGATGACGTTGGTGGGGAAGATGTCGAGCGGGACGACGCGCTTCAAGGGTTCGGGGCTGGGCAGCGGCGAGCCGTTGAGGAGCGCGAGCGAGTAACGGTCGCCGAGGCCGCGGACATAAACGAAGCCGCCGCCGACGACCGACAGGCCGGTCACGCGCTGCAGCGAGCCCGAAATATCGCCTTCGCCGGTGCGCGCGATGTCGGCCGAGGAAAGGACCGACACGACCTCGGGCGTCGCGCGGACGACATTGGGGGTATAGCGGCCGGTGACGACGATTTCGGCGTCGGCGCCGCCGGGGATCGACACATCGACCTCTTCTTCGCCGGCCGCGCCATCGTCAGCCGGGTCGGCGGGCGGCGTCTCGGCGGGCGCGGGATCGGGCTCGGCCGTCTGGGCGAGCGCCGCGGGCGACACCAGCGCCGACGAAAGGAGCAGGAAGCTGGCGAATAGCGACCGCTTGGTCATGTTGGATTACCCCTAATGGAGATGGGCCCTAATGGCAGATGGAAATGGGGGCGGGGCGCGCCGGTGGTGCGCCCCGCCCCGGTATCGGACGTCGGCGCGTCAGCTTACGGGGATGTCGGTGCAGTTGCCGCTGGTGTCGCCGAACGACGCCGTGGCGGAATTGCAGGTCCAGCCCGCGTACCAGGTGTCGTTGGCGTCGGCGACGGCGCCGACATAGGCCGTCGTGTCGAAAAAGCTCGCCAGCGTCTTGGCATCGAACGGCGTCAGCGCGGTTTCGGTCGCGCCGTTGACGAACACGCTGGTCAGGCTAGGCGTGTAGGTCGAGCTGTTGTTCGTGCCGAGTTCGAAGATCGCACGGACCGCGGCGTCGTCGGGACCGTTCGAGCCGCGGAACGGACGATCGTTGCACTGCATCGACACCGACTGGAACACCGGCGGGCCGTTTTCGTCGAGCGCCGGGTCGGCGGGCTGGACCGTCGTCGCGCTGTCGACGCGGATGCACGATGCGCCAGTGGTGATCAGGCCGTTGGCGAAGGTGTAGTCGGCGCCGCCGCGGATGCGGATCGCGGCGCCGTTGCCCGCCGCGGCGTTGCGGTGGATGAAGGTGAAGTTCGAGATATTCACTTCCTGGCGCGGCACCGCGTTCTCGTCGCCGTCGGAGTCGATTTCCATGATCGAGTCGCCGACCGCGCCGCCGGCGCGCTGGACCGCGATCGCATATTGGATATTGCCCTTGTAGCCGACGTCGGTGTCGAAGCTGTCGTCCTCGGCGCCGGTCACGATCATGTGCTTGAAGTTCGGACGGCCGCCGAAGACTTCCATGCCGTCGTCCGAGCTGTTGTGGATCTGGATATGGTCGAACTGGGTCAGCGAGCCGACGCCCGACGGGGTCAGTCCCTGCAATTCGCTGTCGGGCGACAGGTTAAAGCCCGAATAGCGGATCTGGACATAGCTCATCCGGCCCGAATTGTCGGTGGTGAGTTCACCGCCGTACAGCGCGTTCGACGTGCCTTCGGTGTCGCGTTCGCAGTCGTTGGTGCCGGGAACCGCGCCCGCCGCGTCGCAATCGGTGATCGGCGCGCGGCCGAGCAGGACGACCCCGCCCCACAGCTGCGAGGTGTTGTCGGTCGCCGAGCCGACGACGTTGCCGCGGCCGGTGAAGACGATCGGCTGGGTCGGCGTGCCGACGGCGTCGATCTTGTTGCCGCGGTTCACGGCGAGGAAAGCCGTGCCGGTCGAGGCGAAGATGGTGACACCCGGATCGATCGTCAGCGTGACTTCGGGCGCCGCCGAGGTCGGGGCATCGGGATCCGGACCCTTGTCGGTGCCGACATCGACGCGGCCGGGCAGCGAATAGATCACGCCATCGACCTTGGGGATCGCGGTCGTGGAGTTGAACTTCGCGGGGAAGCCGCAGTTGCGCCAGGTGCCCTGCGGACCCGAGATGGTGCCGAGATCGGCGAACTGCTCGGCGCCGTTGATCGTCGGGCAGGCGTCGGCGGGCGTCACGCCGGTCGGCGTGGGGGTCGGCGTCGGGGTCGGAGTGGGCGTCGGGGTCGGGGTCGGAATGACGATCACGCCTTCGCCCGGCGACGCGACGCCGTCGGCGCCGCACGCCGCAAGAATGGAACAGGCCACGCCGCTGAGCATGACCAAACGAATGCGTGCGAAAGCCGCCATGAAAATCTCCGTCCCGGTGTGCGCCTGCGCGCCCCTGATGAAAAACACGCCGCGGGCGAGAAGAAGAATTGCTGACTCGCCCCCGGTGACGCCGCCACTAGGGTGATTCGATGACGGTCTGACGCCAGAGCCATGACAGTTGGATGACTCTTTGGAGTCGATTTGGTGACAGCGACGGCCGCGCGGGGGTGCGCTGGTTCGCACCCGCAAAAATAAAAGCGGCGAAGCTCGCTTGCATCGCCCCCAAAGCTTTGCTAGGCGCCCGCTCCTACCTGGTGCCGGACCCGATCCGGACCATCATGATGTGCGGTCGTGGCGGAACTGGTAGACGCGCAACGTTGAGGTCGTTGTGGCCGAAAGGCCGTGGAAGTTCGAGTCTTCTCGACCGCACCATCTTTCCTTGAAAACAAGGATTTTCAGAGTCATGGCATGACCCGGCACATGGAGAAATCCGTGCGCCGGCCGCCTGTTGCCCATCCGGCGTCCCGGCCAGGCGCGGCCGGTCGCGCCAGAAATATTATTGGGCCGAACGTCCGATCGTCCATGTCGCGAGAACATCCTCGCTCGTCGGGTTTTCGAGCCGGACGGTGTCGATCCGGGCGCCGATGACGCAGATCGGCCGCTGTTCGGCACCGGCGGGCTGGACGCAGCGGACCGGCGCATTCCCGGCAACGGCTTCGAGCCGGCCCGAGATACGCAAGCGAAACCCCCGCGAACCATCGAATTTTTCGGCGGCGACCCGCGTCACGGTTTCGAACGGCCGCCCGTTGCGGCGGCCGTCGCGATCGCCCTCGCCCCCGAAGAATTGAGCGATGGCGAGTGTCTGGCCGGGTAGAGTGAGCGGTTCGACGCCGCGCGGGAAGGCCTGCCCAGCGCGCGCCGGACAGACGGTGCTGCTCGACCATGGCCGCGTGATCCAGAAGCCTTCGGCGGCGCCGGTGTCCGCCCGGTCTTCGAGATTCCAGTCGGCGTTGCTCCACATCATCGGCTGGACCGAGACGCGCAGCGTCCCCTCGGCTTCGTCATAGCGCCATTGCATCGGCAGGCTCGCTCCCGCCTCGCTCGCCCCCCCGCATCCGAACGGCAGCAGCAGTTCGAACGGCCGCCCGGCCGCGTCGGCGACCGCCTTCGGCATCGCCTCTCCCGACGCGAAGGCATCCGCGGCGCGCTGCGCCAGCGCGATAAGATCGCCGCGTTCGAGGTTCTTGGGCGTTTCGGGGACGGGCGCCGGAGCGGGCGCCGGAACGGCGACGGGCGCGGGCGCCGGAGGCGCCGGTGCGGTGGTTCGGCCGAGAAAGAAGCCGCCGCCGCCGACCACGAGAATTGCGGCGAGTCCGCCGGCGATGGCGAGCCGGCTGGTTCTGACGCTGGGTTCCTGCATGCCCCTCGATAGCAAATCCGCGCGCATCCTCCAGACCCCACGCGGATTTTTTTGCCACCGGACATTGACTTGCGAGCGATGCCGCCTGACGCAGACGCGATGTCGGTCGACCAGATTCTGACCCTGCTCGTCCTCGCCGCGGTGGTCGCGGCGCTCATCTGGGACAAGGTGCGCGCCGACGTCGTCGCGCTGACCGGTGCGGCGGTTCTGTTGATGACGGGGGTCGTGCGGCCGGTCGAGGTGCAGAGCGCCTTCGCCAGCCCGGCGATCATCGCGCTCGCGTCGCTGTTCGTCATCGCCTATGCGCTCGAACTCTCGGGGCTGCTCGACCGCGCGATCGCATCGGCGGTCGCGATGTGCCGGCGGCTCGGCACCGCCGGCATCTGGCTGCTGCTGTCGATGATCGGCTCGGTATCCTGCTTTCTCAACTCGACGCCGATCGTCGTGCTCGGCGCGCCGGTGATCCGCGACGTCGCGACCTCGCTCGGCCTGTCGCCCAAGCGTTTCCTGATCCCGCTGTCCTATGTCACCATCCTCACCGGCTGCTGCACCCTGATCGGGACGTCGACCAACCTGCTCGTCGACGATATGGCGAGCGTCGCGGGGCAGCCGCGCTTCGGCATTTTCGAGATCACGCCCGTCGGCTTGCCGATGGCGCTCGCCGGTGGGCTCTACCTCTTTCTGGTGAGCGGCCGGCTGCTCGGCGGGCGCCACGAAGCCGAGGAGCGCGAGGGCGCGCCGGCCGAGATCGATCCGGCGCATATCGGCAATGCGCAGATCGGCGATGCCCGGCTGTTCGAGGTGAAACGGCCGCTCCAGCCGCTCAAGGCCGCGATCGCGCTCGCGACCTTCGTCGCGGCGGTGGCGCTCGCGACGGCCGGCGTCGCGCCGATCGCGGCGACCGCCTTCGCGGGCGCGGTCTTGCTGATCCTGCTGCGCGTGATCAGCGCCGACGAGGCCTATAGCGGCCTCAGGCCCGAAATCCTGATCCTGATCGCCGGCATGGTCGTGATCGGCATCGCGATGGAGCAGAGCGGGCTCGCGGCCGAAGCGTCCGAGCTGCTCATAGCCAGCGTCCACGGCCTCAACCCGCTGATCGCGCTCATCATCCTCTATCTTTTGACGATGATCCTGACCGAGCTTTTGTCCAACGCGACGGTGGCGGTGCTCATCACCCCGGTCGCGGTGGCGCTCGCCGACAGTCTCGGCGTCAGCCCGCGGCCCTTTCTCGTCGCGGTGATGATGGCGGCGAGCGCCGCCTTCGCCACCCCCTTCGGCTATCAGACCAATGTCATCGTCTATCAGATGGGCGGCTATCGCTATCTCGACTTCGTGCGCATCGGCCTGCCGCTCAATCTCATCACCTGCGTGGTGGCGATTCTGGCGATCCGTTTCTTCTTTCCCTTCTAGGGTCCTGACCCAGTGGGGCACGATCCCCTTGGACGCTCCGTCTCTTCTTCGTCATTCCGACGAAGGCCGGGATCTCATCGTCCCGGCTTGACGCACCGGCGAGATCCCGGCCTTCGCCGGGATGACGGGGCAAGGAAGAAGGATCGCTCCTTATTCGACAAGCCGAAACCGGATCGCCGTGCCGCCGCCGGGCGCGAGGCGCAAGGTCAGCGTGTCGGCGCTGGTGACCATGCGCTTCTCGATCGTCAGCGCGCCGGGATTGCTGCGATAGTCGGCGCCGGGGCCGTCGGCGTAGATCCGCGCCTCATACCGCGCGCCCGGCGCGAGGAAGGCCAGCGGCTGCCGCAATTCGCGCGCCTCTTCGTCGCCGATCGCGCCCAGATACCAGTCACCTTGGCCGCGCTGCTGTCGCGCGACGACGACATAGTCGCCGATCGCGCCCTGCAGCGTCCTTGACTGCTCCCAGTCGGCGGGGACGTCGCGGATGAATTGGAAGGCGTCCATCCGCGCCTCGTAATTTTCGGGGAGGTCGGCGGCCATCTGGATCGGCGAATAGATGACGATATATTCGGCGAGTTGGGTCGCGAGCGTCGATTGCACGCGCCGCGTCAGCTCGATGCCGCCGCGCGCGATGTCGAAGATGCCGGGGGTATAGTCCATCGGCCCGCCGAGCATCCGCGTGAAGGGCAGGATCGTCATATGTTCGGGCGGATTGGTGGGATCGCCCCAGGCGTTGAATTCCTGCCCGCGCGCGCCCTCGCGGCTCACCCAATTGGGCCAGGTGCGGCGCAGCCCGGTGTCCTTCACCGGCTCGTGGGTGTTGATCGCGATGCGATGCTCGGCGGCGCGCTTCACGACGTCGAGGTGGTGGCGCACCATATATTGGCCCGCGAACCATTGCATTCCGCCAGCCCCATCCTTGATCGTCCCGCTGTGGCGGACATAGCCGGTCTTGATCAACGACACGCCATGGTCGGCGTAGAGTTTCAGCGCGGCATCCAGCTGCCGCGCATAATTTTCGACCCCGCCGCCGGTTTCGTGGTGGCCGATCAGCTTGACCCCCTTCGCCTTGCCGTAGCGGGTGATCTCCGCAAGGTCGAAATCGGGATAGGCGCGGGTGAAGCTGAACTTGTCGCCATTAGCGATCCAGTCGCCGTCCCAACCCTTATTCCACCCCTCGACCAGCACGCCGTCGAAGCCATATTGGGCGGCAAAGTCGATGTATCGCTTCACATTCGGGGTGTTCGCGCCGTGCTTGGGGCCGCTGCCCCAGGTCGACTTCTCGAGGTGCATTTCCCACCAGATGCCGACATATTTGCCGGGCTTGAACCATTGGCCGATGCCCGGAACCTGGCTCGGCTCATTGAGGTTGAGCGTGATCCGGCTGTCGGCGAGCGCGCCGGGCGTTTCGCCGACGAGCACCGTGCGCCACGGCGTCGTGAACGGCCCCGTCTTTTTCGCGAGCACGCCGTCGGGCCAGGGCATCAGCCACGCGCTATAGGTGCCCACGCCGTCGCCTTGCAGCAGCATCGAGGGAAAGTCGACGAGCGCGGCTTCGTGGAAGCTCAGATAGAGGCCGTTGTCGCCCTTCAGCGTCAGCGGGGTTTCGGCGAGCGTGACGCGCCGCGCGTCGGTCTGTTTATAGAGATATTCGTCGCGTTCCTGCCCGAGCCCCTCATACCACCAGGCCTGATAGGCGTCGGCGGTGCGGAACTGGCTGTGGTCGGCGACCACCGACACCGCCTGCCCGGCGGGGATCGCGGCATAATCGTAGCGGAATCCGAAACCGTCGTCGAAGAGGCGGAAGGTCACGCCGACCGCCTTGCTGAGCGGCGTGTCGCCCGCGAGCGTTACCGACAGCTGGTTGTGACGGTCGCGGATCAGGCGTTGTTCGCCCCACGGCTGCTCCCATGTCGTATCGACCGAGCTTCGCCTGGCGCTGCCGAGGCCCGCGAAGCGCGGATCGGCCTCGCCCGCGAAGCGCAGCCCGAGGCGCGACGGCGCGATGACCGTCACGTCGCCGCGCGTCACCCGATAAAGCGCCTCGCCATTTTCGACCGAAACGCACAGCTCGAGTATCTTGCCGGGGGACTGCGCACATTCGCGCGCCGCGGCGGGCGAAGCCATCGCGAGCATCGAGAGGCCGAACAGGGGAAGCGTCTTCAGGATCATAGTGTCTCTCATGCTGGGGGGAAGGTCGTTATGTCCGGAAAGCCGCCGTCAACTGCCGCCGCAACGACGCGCGCGCCTCAGGGCGCATCGCGCCGAGCGCGCCGCGCAGCGCCGCCGGAATATGCGCCGCCGACAGCGCGGGATCGCCGAACACATGGGTGTCGAACATTGCGCGCCAGTAAGCGCGTTCCCCGGGCGGCAGGTCCCTGAGCGCGAGCAGCGCCGCGAGAAAGACATTGTTCGGCTTTTCGACGCCCGTCGCCGCATCGCCCCACCAATAATTGACCATCGCATTATAGGGATCGAGCGAGGCGACATGGTGCCACCAGTAGCGGGGGATGAAGATCGCATCGCCGGGATCGAGCGTCGCGACGCGCGCGGCGGCGAGCGCGTCTCGGAAGTGCGGAAAACGGTCGAAATCGGGGTCCTCCGGATCGACGAGCGACAGCGGCGGCGGATTGTCGAGCGGCCCGATATAGAGGTTCGCGACCTGTTCGGGCGGGAACAAAACGAAACGCCGACGCCCCGCGATCACGCAGGCGAGATTATGGTCGCGGTCGTTGTGCGTCTGCGTCTTCACCGCGCCGCCGAGCCACAGTTTCGGACCGACATCGGCGGGGAGCAGCGGCATCGGGTTCTGGCGGACGAAATCGGGCAGCGCGTCGGCGAGCGGCAGCATCTGGATCGCGAGCGTCGGCGCATTTTCCTGCCCGGTCAGCGCCTCGATCCGCGCCAGCGTGGCCCGCAGCGGCGCCTGCCGTTTGTTGAAGGTGAATTCGCGCAGGTCGGTGCGATAGGCAAAGCGACCGCGCGCCCGCGCGGGCGCCTCCATCACCGGCACGGGCGACCCGCGATCCATGCCCGCCAGATAGGCGTTAAGGCGGCCGGGCGAATGGCGCCCGGCCGCCAGCGCGACCCAGTCGTCGAACAACCCCTTGACGACGACAGGCATTCCGGCCGCGACGAGCGCGGCGAAGTCGGCGGGTGCGGGCGCGCCGCGCGCCGCGATACGCGGCAAGCCGTCGAGCGGCGAATGCGGCGGCCGGCTGCGATCGAGGCGCGCGGGTTCAACCATGCGCGGGCTGCAGGATGCGCGCGAGACAGGCGTCGTGCGTCGGCTGGCGCAGCACCGCTTCGCGCACAAAGCCGAGCATCTTGCGGAAATGCGCCTTCACTTCGTCGGGGGGAAGCCGGTCGGCGGCGGGGCGCCAGCTTTGGGGGAGAATCCCGTGCCCGACGAGCAACGCGCGCCAGCTGTCGGGCGGCAGGCTTTCATCCTCCAGCGGCGGAAGTTCGCCGCGTGCGGTGAAGAGATCGATGCGGTGCGCGAGTTCGTCAGGCATCGGCAGCGCGCGCGCGCTGTCCCAGAAAGCGCCCGAATAGCGCTGAAGCGCATGATGCGCCGCCTGGAATTCGGCGACGCGGGCGAAATGCGAGCGCAGGACGCGATTATATTCGGCGCGCCGTGCGGCATAGCCGGCGCCGTCGGCGGGATAGGCGGCGAGCAGATGGACGATGCAGAGTTGCAGGGCGTGTAGCGCGAAGCCGTGGGCGGGATCGAAGACGCACGCCGCATCGCCGAGAGCGATAACATTGTCCGTCCATGGCTCCGCCGCGACGCCCGCCGCGAACGGGCGGATCGTCACCGCGTCGAGCGACAGCCCGGCGATACTTTGCGCCGCTCTCAGCGCCGCTTCATCGGTCGTCGATGCGTGCGAAAAGACATGTTCGATGTGGATATGCGTCAGGCTGGGGAACAGGCCGGTCCACCCGCCCGCGCTCGCGCGAATCTCGGCATAGGCGGGAAGCGCGGCGGGGCGCGGCGCGACCGCGCTCAGCACCCGGTCGCCGGGAGTGTCCCACGCCTCGAAAGGGCCGCTGGACAACAGGCGTTCGCACGTCAGGTCGGCGAACAAAGCGCTTTCGACCCGCCGTCCGTCGTCGAGGCGCAGCGCCGCGACCCCCTCGCCGCCGCGCTCGACCGCGACGCTCGCGGCTTCGAAAAGCTCGACGCCGAGATGCCGCGCGATCGCCTTCAGGCTTTTGGCGTAAGCGGCGGCGGGCAGATGATAGCCATAGTCGCTGCGGCCATAGACTTCGCTGTCGGTGTCGGGGAAGAACAGCCGCCCGCCGAGCGCCGCGCTCGCGGTCAGCGAGAAATCGTCGAGCCCGACGCCGAGGCCGTAATGGCGCGCCTTGACCCAGTGCGGGAAGAAATCGCCGCCGTTGATGCCCGTGCCATAGGCGCCATAGCTGTGGAGGAAGGACGGCCGCCCCGCACCGCTCGCGTCGACGAAATTCTGCCCGAGCGTGAAGGCGCCGCGCGCGCCGCGCAGCAACGCCGCCTCGTCGATCCCGATCTGGGCGTGCAGCGCCTCGATCGCGGGCAAGGTGGCGTACAGGTCCGCCGTGCCCGCCTCCGCCGGCAGTTCGACCGCGCGCACCGTAACGCCCGCGGGCGCGAGAGCGCGCCGCAGCGCCGCCGCCGCGAGCCACAGCGGCGCGTCGCGGCCGACCAGCGTGATGTCGCGCGCGCCGCTCATGCCACGCTCGCCGCGGGCCGGATCGCGGTCCCCGCCGCGCAATAGCCCGCGATGAAATCGGCATGCGGCGTCATGTCGGCGGCGTTGACCGCGATCCGTTCCGCCAGATCGTCGAGCCGCGCCTGCAGATCCGCCGCCGGCAAGCGATGGGTTAGCGGACTCGCCGCCGACGGCAGAACGCCCTGCCCCTCGAGCACCGACAGCCAGCTGTCGCGCGAGAAAAGGCCAAGCTTGTAATCGGGCGCGACCGCGCTTTCGCGGAACAGCGCGAGCTTGTGCGCGAGGCTGTCGGGCAGCGGCATCGTCCGCACATGGTCCCACAGCGGTTCGCCGATGCGCTCGTTGGCGGTGTAGTGAAACACGAGGAAATCGCGGATGCGGTCGTGGTGGATTTCGAAGAGGCGGTTGAACTCGCGCACCATGCGCGGGTCGGCGCGCTCGCCGCAGCGCGGCATCAGCGCGGCGAGGTCGGTCGTCGCGGCTTGAATCAGGAAGATGCTCGTCGATTCGAGCGGTTCGAGAAAGCCGCTCGCGAGCCCCACCGCGACGACATTGCCCGCCCAACCCGCCGCGCGACGCCCGGCCTGAAAGCGCAGCAGGCGCGGCTCGTCGAGCGCCTCGCCATCGAGCGCGCCGAGCAGCGTCCGCCGCGCCTCCTCCTCGCCGCAGAAGGTGCTGGAAAAGACATAGCCGTTGCCGATCCGGTGCTGGAGCGGGATGCGCCACGTCCAGCCGCCACGCTGCGCGGTCGCGCGCGTATAGGGGGTGAGCGGTTCGACGCTCGCGCACGGCACCGCCAGCGCGCGGTCGCAGGGAAGCCACGCGCTCCAGTCGAGCCACGGCACGCCCATGGTCTGGCCGAGGAGGAGCGAGCGAAAGCCCGAGCAGTCGATGAAGAGATCGCCCGCAACCTCGGCCCCCGAGGCCAATGTCAGGCGTTCGACGTCGCCGCTTTGCGCGTCGCGCCTTACATCGACCACCTTGCCCTCCAGACGCCGGATGCCGCGCGCCGTCGCCCATGCACGCAAGTATGCGGCGTAGAGCCCGGCGTCGAAATGATAGGCATAGCTGTAGGTCGAGCGGATCGATTTGGGATCGGTGTTCGGATGCTCGAAGCCGTTGGCGCGCGCCGCGGCGACCGCGAAGCTATAATCCTGGAGCGAGCGGTTGTCGGTCCCCGCGAGCCGCGCGCGCGCCCAATGGTGCTGGAAATCGGCACTCGCCCAGCGATCGCCGAAGGTGCCGAAGGGGTGGATATAGCGCGCACCCGGACGCAGCCAGTCGGCGAACTCGATGCCGAGCTTGATGGTGCCGCGGGTCGCGCGCATGAACTCGGCCTCGTCGATACCGAGCATGTCGTTGAAGCTCTTGATGTGCGGCAGCGTCGCTTCGCCGACGCCGACGGTGCCGATCTCGTCGCTCTCGATCAATGTGATGTCGTAATCGGCCGCCGCGAGCAGGCCCGCAAGGCCCGATGCGCACATCCAGCCCGCGGTGCCGCCGCCGAGGATTACGATGCGATAGGGTTCCGCCATGCCGTTCCGTCGCTCCCGCAGAACCGGCCGGAAGCGCGGCCGCCCGAACGAGCGGCCGCGCTTCCGCCGGGCTATCAGAACTTCACGCGCGCGCCGAACTGGAAGCGCCGGTCGACGCGGCCCCAGTTGGCATCGCGATAGACGGGCTTCGCCCCCGGGGTCAGCGGCGTGTCGCCGAAGATCTGCTGCTGATAGACCGTCGTCGTATTGAGCAGATTCTGGCCCTCGACCGACAGCTCGAGCCACGGCGTCGGCGAGATGCGGAGCGACGCGTCGAGGAAGCCGACCGATTTCTGGAACACCGGCAGGCCGATGCAGCAGTCGAGATTGTTGGTCAGGAAGCGCGAGCGCCAATTATACGCGACGCGGAAGGCGACCGGTCCCTTTTCATAGAGGCCGACAAGGTTGAAGGTGTGCTTCGAAATGCCGGCGAGACGGTGCGAATCCATCACCACACCGCGGCCGCCCGACACGTCGAGCCCGGCACCGAAGCCGCCGGTGCCGCCGCCGTCGAGCGCGCCCTGCGTCACCAGGTTCGAATTGCTGATCCCGCTCTGCCGGACGTGGGTGTAGTTCGCCTGCGCGCCGAGGCCGCTGAGCAGGCCGGGCAGGAAGTCGAAGAAGGTCTGGAAACCCGTTTCGAAGCCATAGAGCTCGCCGCCGTCCTTCACGTTACGCGGCCCGCGCATCAGCACCGTCTGTTCGGACCCGTTGTTGGTGAAAAGGCGCTCGAATTCGCCGTAAGCCACGGTGTTGCGCAGCTTTTTGTAGAAAATGTCGGCGTGGAACGAGGTGCTGCCGGCATAATGTTCGAAGGTGAGGTCGAACTGGTCGGCAAGGATCGGCTTCAGTCCGGCAAAGCCCGATTCGGCGCGGAAGGTGAAGTTATAGCCGGTGATGTTGCCCGCACCGTCGCGGACGATGTTCGGGCTGTCGGCGCTCGCATCGAACGACGGCGTCTGGATCGCGACGAAATTCCGGAGCAGACCGAAATCGGGCCGCGCCATCGCCCGCGAATAGGCGAAGCGGATGAAATTATTGTCGTCGAGCCCCAAGCGAACGTTGAAGCTGGGCAGGACCGTCGTGTAGTCGGCCTTCAGATTGTTCGGCACGGCCGCGCCATTGGCAAAAGCCAGTATCTCGGGCGTCAGGAAACAGGCCGGATTGACGACGTCGCCCGGCGGCAGCGGCGTCCCGCATGGCCGGTTGAGCACCGGGGTGAAGATCGACGATTGCGGGAAGCCGACATTGCCGACGCTGTCGATGTCGGTGCGCACGACGCGCACGCCGATATTGCCGCGGACGTTCATCCCGCCGAGCATCGCATTGTCGCCGCCAAAGCCCAGCATCGCGTAGGCCGCCTTGGTCTTTTCGGTGACCTCCATCACCTCCGACGGGGTGAAGCAACCGACCGTCGCCTCGGCACGGTCGCAGATCGGCGTCCAGCCGGGCAGGATCGGCGGGCTGACGTTCGAGCCGCGCAATCCTTCGACGAGCCGGTCGCGGTCGCGCAGCGCATCGCGGCTCAGATAGACGAGTTCGCCATTGTCATAGACGCCGCCGTTATAGAAGCCGCCGCCGAGGCTGACCGGTTCGAACAGCCCCTCGCCATAGCCGTTGAAACCCGGACGCGCGCCGCAGCCCGCGGGATAGGGCGCCGCCGAGGTGTTATCGACGTTGAATCCCGGCCCGTTGCAGTTCCACGGCTGCGCGATCGGCGTCCAGTTGAAGGTCGAATAGCGGACATTCTGGTTGCGGTCGGCATAGCGGACGCCGACCTTCAGCGAATCGATCCAGTCATTGCCGTCGAAATCATATTCGGCGTCGGCCTTGAGCGCGAGTTCCTCGGCGTCATTATCCTCGAGATGCGCCTGGATGAAGGGCATCCAGTAATTGTGCGGATTGGCGAGGCCGCCGTCGGCATAGTTGATGTTGGTGCCGGGCAGCAGCTTGATGTTCGGGGTGCCGTCCTTGTTGACGCTATATTCGTAATCGGCGGCCGATGCGGTCGCGACGAGGATATCGTCATTCGTCGTCTTGGCCTTGATCCATTGCGCATCGAAATTCAGCTTGAACCGGTCGGTCACATCCCACTGGATGTTCGCCGACAGGTCGCGCGTGCTTTCGCGATGGTCGAAATTGCGCGCCTCATTCTCGAAATAGAGGCCGTTGCGGTCGGGAACCGCGCAAGCCGAGCCTGGGCCGCAATAGTTGACGAAGGGCAGCCCGGGCACCGCCGAGCCGGTGTCGATCATTTCGGCTTCGCTGCCGAAGCTACCGCGCCAGCTGCCATAGCCCTGGCTGAGCGTCGCCGAGCGCAGCATGCCGTCGGGGCCGAAGGTGAAGCCCGCATTGCCCGTCGGCGTGCGGAGGATCGACGATCCGACGGGGTTGAACGCCGGCGTGCCGTAATAGGTGCCCTCGAGCTTCGCGTGCGAGACATTTTCGAGCCACGCATTGTCGTAGGAGGATTTGATGAACTGCACCGTCGCGCGGACGTCGCCCGTCGGGCTTTCATATTGTCCCGCGAGCGCGATCCCCTCGCGCGTGCGGTCGTAATCGACCTGCGAATAGCGGATGCCGTCGGGAAGATAGGCCCAGCCGGTCCCGCCGAAGGGGTTCGCGGTGCAGGCGACGCTGCCATCGGGGTTGACGATCCCGTTGCCTTCGGCGTCGACCGCGCCCGCCGAGCAATAGGTGCGGATCTTGTCCATGATCACGCTTTCGGTCCGCGTGACGAGATGGCTGCGCGCATAGTCGGCCATCAGCCCGAAGCGGCCGATGTCGGTGTCGAAGGTCTTGCTGACCAGCACCGAAAATTCGCCGTTCCATTTGTCCGACCGGTCGCCATAGGTCGCTTTCGCATTCGCCGCGACGACCAGCCCCTTCTCGTCGAGCGGCAGGCGCGTGCGCAGGTCGACGGTGCCGGCGATGCCGCCCTCGATCATGTCGGCGGTCTGGTTCTTATAGGCATCGACGCGCGACATCAGTTCGGGCGAGATGTCGTTGAAGTTGAGCCCGCGATAGCTGTCGGCCGAAAAACTGTCGCGGCCGTTGATCTCGGTGCGCACGAAGGTGAGGCCGCGGATCAGCACGCCGGCGGGCTCGCCCGAGGGGTGGGTGCTGTCGTCGGTCGACTGCAGCCGCGAAACGGTGATGCCGGGAACGCGCTGAAGCGCGCTCGCCACCGAATTGTCCGGGAAGGCGCCGATGTCGGTCGCGGTGATCGAATCGACGACGGTCAGCGCGTCGCGCTTGCGGTCCTGCGCGTCCTGCAACGCCGCGCGGACGCCGACGACGACGATCTCGTCGCTCGCCGCCGCGCTGTCGTCGGCGGGCGGCGCATCCTGCGCCAGCGCCGGAGACGCCATCACCAGGCCGGCGGTCACCACCGGCAGCGAAGCGCCCCGTAGCATGCGCTTCCGACAATTCGCGAATCCCTTGAGCCTCATCTCTCTCCCCTTCCCATGGCGCCTCCTTTTGCGGAGGCTTCCGTTGCCGACGGCGAGTAAGCTTCCCGCTCAGCATTTGCATGATTTTGCGCATTGTTGCACAAATGGCAAGCGCCTTTTGCGAGGGGTAGGCATCGAGACTATATGACTTTAAATCATATGATTAACTGCGATTTCGGCGTGGAACAGGCGATTTGGAACGAAGCACCGCATACGTTTGCGTCCGATTTCTTTTATGCAAATTATTGCATAAAGCGACGAAGCATACGGATCGAAGGTCAGGATCGCGAGGCGGGAATCGCGAGGGCGGCGAGCGCGGCGGCGCCGAGAAAAAGGGCGGCGAGCGCCAACGCCGGCGCCGGCTGGCCGCCGAACAGATGCTGGACCGCGGCGCCGAGGCAGATCGCCGCGACGAGCTGGGGCACGACGAGGAAGATGTTGTGGATGCCGAGATAGACCCCGACCTTCCCCGCCGGCACGGCGTTGACGATGATCGCATAGGGCAGCGACAGGATAGCGGCCCAAGCGATACCGATGCCCGCCGCGGCGACCCACAGCCACTCCGCGCCGGGCGCGAGCACAAAGCCCGCCATCCCCGCCGCGCCGCACAGCAGGCAGAGCGCATAGGCCCGGCGCTCGCCGATCCGCGCCGCCAGCGCAGGCAGCGCGAGGGCGCCGATCGCGGCGACGCCATTATAGGCCGCGAACAGGATGCCGACCCAGTCGGCCGCCGCGGAATAGGCGGCGGATGCCGGGTCGCTGCTGCCATAATAGCGGCTCGCGACGGTCGGCGCCGCGTAGATCCACAGCGTGAACAGCGCGAACCAGGTGAAGAATTGCACGAGCGCGAGGCGTTTCAGCGCCGCGGGCATATGCGCATAATCCTCGCCGATCTGGAGCAGGCCGAGCGCGTCGGCACCGCGCGCCCGGCGCCATGCCGCCGCCATCTGTCCGGCCCCGATCATCAGCGCCGACGCCCCGAGAACGAGCACTTCCCAACGCCAGCGCAGCACGATGGCCACCAGCAGCAAGCCCGCACCCGCAAGGGCGAGGAAGCGGCCGCTCGCGGGGTGCGCGGGGCGATCGACCGGCGCATCGGGCTGACGGCCGCCCGGCGGCGCTGCAGCGAGGCTCACCGGCCGTTCGTGGGTCGAGGCCGCGGTCCAGAAGACCGAAAGCAACAGGCAGGCGCTGCCGATGTAAAAGGCGTAGCGCACGGCGGGGGGCAAAGCGCCTGGCGCCGCGGTTCCCGATACGCCGAACCAGTTGACGAGCGCCCACGGCAGCGACGAGGCGAAGACCGCGCCCGCGCCGATGAAGAAGACCTGGATCGCATAGCCCCTGGCGCGCTGCGCCTCGGGAAGATTGTCCGCGACGAGCGCGCGCGCGGGATCCATGCTGATATTGTTCGAGGCGGTGAGCAGCCAGAGCGCGGCGACCGACGCCCACAGGGTCGCGGCATTGGGCATGATCAGCAGCGCGAGCGCCGTCAGCAGCCCGCCGGCGATCAGGAACGGCCGCCGCCGGCCGAAACGCGATCGCGAGCCATCGCTGAGGTGGCCGACAATGGGCTGGACGATCAGCCCGGTGATCGGCCCCGCGATCCACAACGCGGGCAGCGCGGCGACGTCGGCGCCGAGCGTCTGGAAAATCCGCGTCGTGTTGGCATTCTGGAGCGCCCAGACGATCTGGATGCCGAATAATGCAAAGCACATGTTCCAGATGTGCAAATTCGCGCGGCGGGCGCCGCGCGGAACTCCATTCCCCTGACGCTTTCGCGGGTTATCGACATGCAAATCTTGCATTCCCTCCCCCTAATCGTGCTAACGCATGTCGGCGTCGAACATGGATGGCAAGCTTATGAGCACCAACAATACGAGATTGGAAGACTTGGCAAGGATGGCCGGCGTGTCGATCTCGACGGTGTCGCGCGCGCTCAACGACCATCCGCTGATCAGCCTCGCCACCAAGAAGAAGATCTGGGCGCTCGCGCGCGAGCATAATTATCCGTTCCGCAGCTATATGCCCGCCGCGCCCGTGGGCGCCGAGGGTTCGATCGTCGTCGTCACCCCGCATATGCAGGGCCGCCCGCTTCCGCTGTCGCATCCCTTCTTCCTCGAACTGCTCGCGAGCATCGGCGAAGCGGCGCGCGCGCGCGATTGCGACTTCACCGTCAGCCACACCGCGCCGCGCGACGTCGACGATCTGCTGACGGTGATGAACAGCAGCCGCGCCAATGGCGTGATCTTCCTCGGCCAGGCGATGCTCCACGACGGGTTCAACCAGCTCGCCGACGCGAACAGCAACTTCGTCGTCTGGGGCGCGCATATGCCGGGGCAGAAATATCGCTCGGTCGGATCGGACAATGTGCTCGGCGGGCGCCGCGCGACGCTGCACCTCGCGCGGCTGGGACGCAAGGCGATCGCTTTCGTCGGGTCGAGCGATCCCGAGGCGATGCAGCGTCGCCAGGGCTATCTCGAAGCGCTCGAGGCGAACGGGCTCGACGCCGACCCCGCGCTCGACGTGCGCGTCGATTTCGGTTTCGAATCGGCCGAGCGCGCGCTCGGCCAGCTTCTCGCGCGCGGCCGCTGCCCTGACGCCATCTTCGCGTCGAGCGACCTGATCGCGCTCGGCGCGATCCGCGCGCTGCGCAAGGCCAATCTGTCGGTGCCCAAGGACGTGTCGGTCGTCGGCTATGACGACATGCTGCTCGCGCGACTCAGCACCCCCGCGCTGACGACGATCCAGCAGGATACGCTGGAAGCGGGCCGCCGGCTGGTGTCGCAGGTCATGGACCCGCACGCCGAACAATATCTTGATTATTTGCCGACGCATCTGATTGTGCGCGAATCCTGCGGCGCCTGACGCGCGCCGTCAGATCGCCAAGGAGATGGTCCGTTGAGTATCGCCAGCATCGCCCTGCCCCGCATCCTTCGCATCGGCGGCGGCGCGTCGAAACAGCTGCCCGAAGTGCTCGCGAGTCTCGGGCTGTCGCGGCCGCTGATCGTGACCGACGCCTATCTCGTCAGCAGCGGACGCGTCGCCGAGTTGACCGACGGGCTGGCGGTGGCGGGCATCGCCGCGCGCGTGTTCGCCGAGACCGTGCCCGATCCGACGGTCGCGTCGATCGATGCCGGGGTCGCGTTCCTGAGGGAGGGCGAGCATGACTGCGTCGTCGGCTTCGGCGGCGGCAGCCCGCTCGACAGCGCCAAGGCGATCGCGCTGCTCGGCCTGCATGGCGGGGCGATGGCGGACTATAAGGCGCCGCATGTTCAGGACGCGCCGGGGCTGCCGGTGATCGCGATCCCGACGACCGCGGGCACGGGGTCGGAGGCGACGCGCTTCACGATCATCACCGACGAGGCGACCGACGAGAAGATGCTGTGTCCCGGGCTCGCCTATCTGCCCGTCGCGGCGCTGGTCGATTATGAGCTGACCTTTACGAAGCCGGTGCGGCTGACCGCCGATACCGGGATCGATTCGCTGACCCATGCGATCGAGGCCTATGTGTCGAAGCGCGCGAACCCGTTCAGCGACGGCATGGCGCTGCTCGCGATGCGCGCGATCGCGCCTAATCTGCGTCGCGTATGTGCCGACCCGATGGACGCGGCGGCGCGCGAGGCGATGATGCTGGGCGCGACGCAGGCGGGGATTGCTTTCTCGAACAGCTCGGTCGCGCTGGTCCACGGGATGAGCCGGCCGATCGGCGCGCATTTCCATGTCCCGCACGGGCTGTCGAACGCGATGCTGCTGCCCGCGGTGACCGCCTGGTCGGCGCCCGCCGCGCTCACCCGCTATGCCGACTGCGCGCGGGCGATGGGGGTCGCCGACGAAGCCGAGGGCGACCAGTCGGCGGTGGCGCGGCTGCTGGATGAGCTCGCCGCGCTCAACCGCGAACTCGAGGTGCCGGGACCGGCGGCGTGGGGGATCGACGCGGCGCGCTGGGAAGCGCTGGTCCCGACGATGTGCGCGCAGGCGGCAGCGTCGGGATCGCCCGCGAACAACCCGCGCGTGCCCGATGCCGAAGAGATGGCGGCGCTCTATGCGCAGGTCTGGGCAAGCTAGCGATGGAAATCCGGCGCTATGCGGCATCCGACTTCGACGGCGTAGAAGCGCTTTGGGAAGAGGCATTTCCGAACGATCCGCCGTGGAACCGCGCCGACGTCGCGATCCCGGCCAAGCTCGCTTTCCAACCCGAGCTGTTTTTCGTGGCGCTGGACGGCGGCGCGGTGATCGGGTCGGTGATGGCGGGTTATGACGGGCATCGCGGCTGGCTCTATTCGGTGGCGGTGCGGCAAGCGTGCGAGCGCGGCGGCGTGGGAACGGCGCTCGTCCGCGAAGCCGAGCGGGCGCTGCACGCACTGGGGTGCGAAAAGATCAACCTGCAGGTCCGCGCGGCGAACGAAGCGGTCGTCCAATTCTATCGCGCGCTGGGATATGCGGTCGAGGAGCGTATCAGCCTCGGCCGGCGGCTTTAAGAGCGATCAGTCCGGCGCTGCCTTCACCGGATTGCGCGGATGCTCAGGCAGCGGCAGATCGAGCCACGCGTGGCGCTGCTCGGCCCAGACCGCCTGTTCGGGCATGGGAAAGTCGCGATCGGCAAACGCCCCCGCCGCGACGCCGATCAGGTGCGGGAGCCGATCGGGTTCCCACCACAGCGACGATCCGCAATCGGGGCAGAAATGGAAGGATACGTCGCGGCCGCTGGCCGACGGGCGCTTAAATGACTTGGCGCCCGCGGCAGGCAATGTCACGCGCTCGCGGGGAAAAAAGGCCGCGACGCTGAAGAGCGATCCGGTCCGCCGCTGGCAATCGAAGCAATGGCAGAGCGATACCTTCGCCGGATCGCCGGTGCAGGTGAGGACGAGCTTGCCGCAGTGACAGGAGGCGGTGCGTTCCATGGCGCGAAGGCATATCACCGCACGGCAAGCAAACAAGATGCGCCGATCGCCCCGCCATCGCCGCTTCGTTCATTGACCCGCAAGCTGCACCCTGCTTAAGCGCGCTCGCCCCGCCTCCCGCTCTCCTACGTCTCGATGTGGAGGCGGGGCATCTCTTTCAAAAACCTCCTCATTGCGGGTCCGGGGCGAACCATCGGGCGTAGCGCTTATGGCAGTCGCTCTCCCATCGCGACTTGCAGCACCGCATACCATTCGGCGCGCGTCCAGCGCGGGATGAACGCCTGCGGGATTTCCCTGATCCGTTCGACCTTCTGCGTGCCGACGATCGGGATCGGACGCGCGGGATGCGCCATCGCCCAGCTATAGGTCGCCGCGGCGCGCGAGACGTCATATTCGGCGGCTTTCGCGTCGAGCAACGCGGCGACCGACCGCCCGCGATCGTCGGCCGGGTCCCCAAGGCGGCCGCCGCCGAGCGGCGACCAGGCGAGGAAGGCCATGCTCTGCTCCATCGACTGGTCGAAGAGGCCATCGAAGAGCGGGGCGAGATGGAGCGGTGAAAATTCGCTTTGATGGCTGACCAGCGGGACCGAAAGCAAGCGGGCCAGCGCCGCCGTCTGGGCCGGCGTGAAGTTGGAGACGCCGATTGCGCCGATCTTGCCGTCGCGGTGCGCCTCTTCGAGCGTGCGGGCGATTTCCTGCGGGTGGGCGAGCAGATCGGGACGGTGAATCTGCCATAGTTCGACCCGGTCGGTGCGCAGACGGCGGATCGAAGCGTCGATCGCCGACGCCAGATAGGGTGCGCTGCTGTCATAGGGCACGCCCGGGATGATCCCGCCCTTGGTCGCGAGGACCATCGCGTCGCGAAGCCCGGGGGCTTCGGCGAAGACCTCGCCGAGCAGGGCCTCGGCCGAACCGAAGCCGCCGGGCGTGTCGAAGCCGTAGATGTCGGCGGTGTCGAACAGCGTCACGCCCGCCTCGAACGCCGCGTCGATGCGCGCGCGGGCTGTCGCAAGATCGACGCCGGCGAAGCGCCACATGCCCCAGGCGATGGGCGCGACCGCGTGCCCGGCGATGTCCACAGGAGCGGGAGCGGGAAGATGGACCGGCATCGGTCAGAGCCCGAGCAGCTTGCGCGCGTTGCCCGAGCGGATCTTCGCGCGCTCCTCGTCGGTGAGGTCGAGCTTCGCGAAGGCCTCGAGCGTTTTGGGCAGCGAAATCTGCGGAAAATCCGACGCGATCAGCACATGGTCGACCCCGACGTTGCGGATCGTCCAGACATATTCCTCCTCGATCGGCGAGTCCGCCGCGAGGATCACGCTCGCCGAAATGTCGAAATAGATATTGTCGGCGAAGAGATTTTCGGCGGTGCGCGCGAGCGCGAGGATATTCCAGAAACGGAAGCCGAGCCCGCCCATATGGCCGAAAATGAACCTGGTCTTCGGCGCCGCGAGCGCGAGGTTGAAGAGTTTCTCGTTATCGCTGGGAACGATGCTGGCATTGTCCATCACGACGATCATGCCCTTCTCGCCCGCGTGCTTGACGAGCGTCAGCACGCGCGGGTCGGCGGCGTCGAATTTCTGCGTATGCGGGTGGATCTTGAGCAGGCGGACCCCGCGCGCGGCGACGCGGTCGACCTCGGCGAGCGCGGCATCGCCATCATAAGGATGGACCGTCGCGATCGCGATCATATCGGGATTCTTCGCGGCGAGCGCGATCAGCGCGTCATTGCGTTTGGCTATATCGCCAGGATTGCCCGCGAGCGCCTGATTCGGACCACCGAACCACATCGCCCCGAAGGCGTCGACCGACTGGTTCGCGGCTTTCAGTTGCGCCCGATATTCGGCAAGCGACGCCTCGCCTTTGTGGAGGTGAACATGGGTGTCGACGACGGCGTCCTGCGCGAAGGCGGATAGCGACGGCGTAAGCAAGGCGATCGAAAGCAGCAGGGCTCGCATGATGTCTCCAGTGCGCGAGGGGAGGAATGCCCCGACCTGCCACAAAGGATGCGCGCCGCCAATTACCTCGCGACCACCGCGATCGGCTTTTCCGATGCTGGAACGGCCCCGCCTCAGTTGGTCCAGTAAATATAATCCTGTCCGTCCTTCCACGGCGCGTCGAGCGGCACGTCGATGCGCACCGGCCCTTCGACCAGCCCCGGCCAGATCGGCTTGGCCATGCCCCTGTTCTGCGCCTCGATCATCGCGCGCAGTTCGGCGACGCGCTGCGGATCGCGCGCGGCGAGATCGCGGCGTTCGGTCGGGTCGGTCGCGAGATTGTAGAGGCGCGCCTTTTCGGGTCGCTTCGTCACCTGCAATTTCCAGTCGCCCGCGCGCACCGCGCGATAATCGCCCGAGCGCCAGAACATCGCGGGGCGCTTCGCGGGTCCGGCGAGGATATTTTCGCTGTCGATCGTCCGATCCTGCGGCAGCTTCGCGCCGGCCGCGGCAGCAATCGTCGCGAAGATGTCGAGGTGCCCCGTGACGTCGGTCCGCTGCGTTCCCGCCGCGATCCCGCCCGGCCAGCGCATGAACAGCGGCGTGCGGATGCCGCCCTCGAAGAAGGTCGCCTTCCAGCCGCGGAACGGCGCGTTCAGGTCGGGCATGCCATTATACCAGGCGCCGCCATTGTCGCTGGTGAAGATGACGAGCGTATTGTCGTCGATTCCGGCTTCTTTCAGCTTTGCCATCACGTCGCCGATGCGGCGGTCGAGCTGCGCGATCATCGCGCCGTAAACGCGCGTCTTGTGATCCTTGATCTGCGGCAGCCGGTCGTAGTCGGCCTTGGTCGCCTGCAGCGGCGTGTGCGGTGCGTTGAAGGCGAGGTACATGAAGAAGGGACGGTTCCGGTTCGCCTCGATCGCCTCGATCGCCTCGTCGGCGAAATAGTCGGTCATATGCCCCTTGGGATGGAAGCGCTGGCTGCCGTTGAAGGTGACGGCGTGGCGCAGATTCGCCCAGATGAAACGATCGATCGGGTCCCACGCCAGCTTGGCGTCGACGCCGTTCGAGTCCCCCTCGGGCAGGAACATCGCAGCGCCCGCAAGGATCGCCAGGCTTTCGTCGAAACCTTGCGCCTGCGGCTGAAGCCGCGGCGCTTCGCCCAGATGCCATTTGCCTATGTGGAGCGTGTGATAGCCCGCCGCCTTCACCGCCTCGGCGATCGTCACCTCGCTCGCGGGGACGCCCATGTCGGGATAGGCGGGAATGTCGGGGGTGATCAGTTCGTCGTGGAAGATCGCGCGGTGCGGTCCGACCCCTTCGCCATGTGCCAGATTTTCGGCGAACTCGACCGGGACCGCGGTATATTCGAAACCGAAACGCGTCGGATAGCGCCCCGTCATCATCGCGGCGCGCGACGGCGAGCAGGTCGCGTTCGCGGCATAGGCGGTGGTGAAATCGACGCCTTCGCGCGCGAGCGCGTCGATGTTGGGCGTCTTGACGACCCCCGCCACCCCGCCGCCGTTGAGGCTGATGTCGTTATAGCCGAGGTCGTCGGCGACGATCAGGATGATGTTCGGCGGGCGCTGGCCCTCCGGCGCTTTCGCAGGGCCTTGCTGCCAGGCGACCGCGCGGTTCGGCTGCACGGGATCGTTCCAATCCTGGAGGATGCCGGGAATGCGATATTTATTCGCCTCAAAGGCCCAATATCCGCCGGCGCCGGCGAGCAACAATGCGCAGAGGGCGATCCATCTTTTCTTCATTATCGTCCCCCATATCGCGGTGTCTACGGCCCCGAAAACTATTGACACTATATGTGCCACTATATTGGCCGGCACGCAAGATTGTTTGACCCCGGCGCCAAGTCGGGCCAGCAGGGACGCCATGGCGACAGAGCCCGGAAAATCGAACGCGCAAGAACTCGCACCATCGCGGGTCGACGGCCGCCGCGAGCGCGGGCGGTCGAGCCATCGGCGCATCGTCGAGGCGATGATGGAGCTGATCGTCGGGGGCGACCTGTCGCCGAGCGCGGCGCGCGTCGCCGAGGAGGCGGGCATTGGGCTGCGCACCGTGTTCCGCCATTTCGACGATATGGACGCGCTTTATGCCGAGATCACCGCGACGATCACCGAGGAGGTGATGCCGATCGTGATGGCGCCCTATCCCGACCAGCCGTGGCAGAGCAATATCCGCGAGCTCGTCGGCCGGCGCGTGCGGGTGTTCGAAACGACGCTGCCCTTTCGCCTCGCCGCCAATATCAAACGCTATCAGTCGCCGTTCCTGATGGGGCAATATAGCCGCGTCGTGATGCTCGAACGCGAGCTGATCCTGCGCCTGCTACCGGCGGCCGTGCGCGCCGACCGGATCGGCGTCGAGGCGCTGTGCGCCGCGCTGTCCTTTCACAGCTGGCGCACGCTACGCCACGATCAGAGCCTGTCGGCCGAGGAAGCGGGCACGGTGATGGCGCGCATGGTAGAGGCGCAGATGGCGGTGATCGCCGCCGACTGAGTGCCTATCCGCGCGCGCGGCGACGGCGGCGGAGCCCCCAGATCAGACCCGAGACCAGCAGGACGAATGCACCGACCCACAGGCCGAAGCGGATCAGGCGGGGCTTGCCTTGCTGTTCGAAGGCGTAGCGGTTGATCTGTTCGTCGGCGGTGTAGCCCGCCGGCATGTCGAGCACGCCGTTCGCCTTCGCATAGGCGCGATAGTCGGCCATCATCGTCTTGAAGCGGTCGGGCTCGGCGGCGGCGAGGTCGCGCGTCTCGCCGGGATCGGTCTTGAGGTTGAAAAGCCGCCACTCGCCGTCGCCGGTGGGCGGCAGGTTGCGCACCAGCTTGTAGTCGCCGCGAAACAGCGCCGCATTGCCCGACAGCTCATAGCCGAGCGGCGCGTCGCCGTGGACGCTGCCCGCGCCGCCCATCAGCATCGGGACGAGGCTGCGGCCAGTGACGGGCTCCACCGCCCTGCCCCGCCAGCGTCCGCCATGCCCCGCCACGCCGGCAAGATCGGTCAGCGTCGGCAAGATGTCGGTGACGTGCGCGAGGCCGTCGCTGATGCCGCCCGCGCGGATGTCCGCATGGCCGGGCCACGCGATAATCAGCGGGACGCGCAAGCCGCCTTCGGTCGCGCTGAACTTGTAGCCCGACAGCGGCGACGCCGCGGCGCTCGCCCAGCCGGGGCCGATCGCCGAAAAGCTGCCGGGGCGGCCGATGTTCGCGGTCGCGAGGTCATATTGCATGCCCAGAAACAACCGGTTGCGCAGGCTGCTGAACGGATTGGTCGGCTCGGCGCCATTGTCCGACAGGAAGACGAAGATCGTATTGTCGTAATCGCCGGCCGCCTTCAGATGCGCGACAAGGCGGCCGACCTCGCGGTCCATCGCGGTCGCCATGCCGGCATAGGCCTGCATCACGCGAATGGCCGCGGCGCGTTCGTCGGCGTCGAGCTTCTTCCAATCGGGCGTCGTCGGCATGGTGACCATCGGCATGCCTGCGGGCATGATGCCGAGCGCCGCCGCGCGCTTCGCCCGCGCTTCGCGGAGCGCGGTCCAGCCGCCCTGATACATCGCCGAATAGCGCGCGATGTCGCTGTCGGGCGCCTGCACCGGGATGTGATTGGCGAGAAAGTTGATCGAGGCGAGGAAGGGTTTGCCGCTTTTCCGATCGGCCTCGATATAGTCGATCATCCGCTGGACGACGAAGCGCGACGAATAATAATCTTTTGGCAAGGTCGCGGGCTTGCCGTTCTCGGTCCAGTTCGCCTTGTCGTACATGCCCTCGATCGGGCGCTGTTCGAAATTGTCCGCGCCGGCATCGGCGAGGCTGAAGGCGCGGTCGTAGCCGCGCGCGTGCGGCAGCCGCGTCGCGTCGCTGCCGAGGTGCCATTTGCCGGTGAGATAGGTGCGATAGCCCGCCGCCTTCAAAAGCTCGCCGATCGTCACGACGCGGTGGTTCATCACCGTATCGTAACCGGGTTTGCCGCGATGTTCGTCGGGGATCGTCTCGGGCATGTTGCCGAGGCCGTTCCTGTGGTTCATCACCCCCGTCTGCAGCATCGCGCGCGACGGCGAGCAGGACCCCGCGACATGGAAGTTCGAAAAGCGCATCCCCGCATAAGCGAGCGCGTCGATGTTCGGGGTCGCGAATTCGGCGCCGAAGGAGCCGACGTCCGAGAAGCCCCAGTCGTCGGCGAGCAGGATGACGATGTTCGGATGGCGCGGCGCGGGCTTGGCGAGCTGCGCCTGAACGGGAGAAGCGCCGATCAGCGCGGCGATTGCGATGATGGCAGCACACCGGGACGCGCCTATGCGACCCGGCCTAGTGGTCCTCCAGCGTACTGCCATCACTCCCACCCCCTCGGGATATGGCACTTACTATGTCAATATATTCTCAAGTCAATGGGGCGATGCAGCTTCGATTAACCTTAGGGTCCGTACTCCATTACAGCGCCGTCGAGGTTTGAAGCAAAATGGCTCAGTGCGAGGAGAGAAGGCGCAGGAATATGTCGATATTGCCAGACTTCTCGACGAAGCAATGGGCCATTTTGATCAAATCCCCCTTCTCGCTTAATTGGGGGACGCCCAAATGGCTTCCATCTCGACCCGAAAGCCGCTTGCAAGGGCGACCAGCCCTCGCGGCGCGTCTTTCGGCCCGAGCTGTTCGCCATTTGGGCGCCTCGACAGCGCTGTAATGGAGTACGGACCCTATCGCTCGCGATAGTCGGGCGCGCGTTTTTCGAGGAAGGCGGCGAGCGCCTCGCGGTGATCCTCGGTCGCCGAGAGGATCACCTGCTGCCGATCCTCGATCGCCATCGCGGCTTCGAGGCTCGGTGCGTCGATGTTGAGATTCAGCGCCTGTTTCGACAAGCGAAGGCCATAGGGCGCGGTCGCGAGCATTTCGTCGGCGAGCGCGAGACCGCGGTCGAGCAGCGCCTCCTCGTCGACGATCTCGCTGACCAGCCCGGCGCGCAGAGCGCGCTCGGCGTCGATGAAGCGGCCGGTCAGGATCATTTCGGACGCAAGGCTCGCGCCGACGAGGCGCGGCAGGAAATAGCTCGACGCCATGTCGCAGCCGCCGAGGCCGATGCGGATATAGGCGGCGTTGCAGCGGAACGACGGCGCCGCATAGCGCACGTCGGAGGCGAGCAGCAGCGACAGCCCGCCGCCGCACGCCGCGCCGTGCCCGAGCGCGACGATCGGCTGCGGGCAGGCGCGCATCTTGCGATAGATATTGCCGATGCTCGTCTGGGTGCGCAGCGTGCGCAGCACCAGTGTTTCATCGCTCGACCGGTCCTCCTGAATGTCGAGCCCGGCGCAGAAGCCGCGTCCGGCGCCGCGCAGGATGACGACGCGCACGTCGGGGCGTTCGGCAAGCCCGCCGAAATAGGCGCCCAATTCGTCGACCAGCCCCTCGTTCAGCGCATTGAGGCGCTCGGGCCGGTTGAGCGTCGCGATCTCGACCGCGCCGCGGCGTTCGACCAGCAGCTCGCTCACAGGGTCTGCCCGTCGTCGACCGTGATGACGCTGCCGGTGATGCCGAGCGCGGCGTCCGAGCAGAGCAGCAGCAGCGGCGCGTGAAGGTCGCTCGGCGGGCGCATGCGCTGGCGCGGGAAGCTCTTCACCATCGCAGCGCCGGTGTCGCTCTCGAACAGTTCGGCGGTCATTTCGGATTCGAAATAGCCCGGCTGGATCACATTGACGCTGATCCCGCGCCGCGCCCATTCGCGCGCGAGCGCCTTGCCCAGATGGCGCACCGCCGCCTTGGTCGCGCCATAGACCGAGGTTGCGGGAAAGACCTTCTCGGCCGTGATCGATCCGATCAGGACGATGCGGCCGTTCTGCTTTTCGCGGCTGCCCGCCTTGTCGAGCCGCTTCGCGCCTTCGGTCGCGGTCAGGAAGACGCCGCGGACATTGGCGGCGAGCAGGAAATCGACCTCGTCGACCGAGAGCCCCATCGCCATTTTTTCGGTCGCGACGCCGGCATTGGCGACAATCGTATCGACGGTGCCGAACGCGGCCTCGGCAGCATCATAGGCGGCCTTGGTCGACGCCTCGTCGGTGACGTCCATGCTGACCGCCACCGCCTGCCCGCCCGCCACTTCGATCGCGGCGACCTGCTCGGCGAGCTTGTCGGCGCGGCGTGCGGCGAGCACCACCTTGGCCCCCGCGGCGGCAAGCGCCTTGGCAAAGCCCGCGCCGAGCCCCGACGACGCCCCGGTCACCAGCGCGACGCGCCCCGTCAGATCGAACTTCGGTTGCTCGGCCATCATCTTCCCTTCCTTCGTTTGCTACGCATTGGTCGCGATTGACGTTAACGTCAACTGGGCAGAACCGGAGAATAAGCGTGGCAAAGGGGTTGACGGATTTATTTTGTTCTCTTAATGTTCCTCTTGTGCACAACGAACCTCATCCCCGTCGCGGCTGCCGAGCGTGGCGGGCGGGGGATAAAGGTCCGCTCAACGCCCTCCGCCGGGCTTGACGATATATTGGTCGCGGTCCTCGACCGGGACATTCCCCTGGATCAGATGTCGGCTGGCGTAGACGCCGCCGCAGATTTCGATGTCGAACCGCTCCTGATCGCGCCGCCGCGTTTCCTCCATGAGGTCGCCGATCGCTTCCTCGTCGACTTCGAGCCGGCGCAGCGCCTCTTCCGCCATTACCAGCGCCGATTCGAAAGTTTCGCGGACCATGAAATCGGCGTTGGCGTGGACCAGCTCGACCGCATGTTCGCGGTCGAAAGCGCGCGCGAGCAGAGGCGTGTGCGGAAATTCGGCTTTCACCAGCTCGACGATCTTGAGCGTCGTTTCGCGGTCGTCGGTCGCGACGATGATCATCCGCGCCTTCTGCGCGCCGGCCGCATGGAGGATGTCGAGCCGCGTGCCGTCGCCGTAATAGATCTTGAAACCGAACGCCAAGGATTCGCGGATCGCGATCGTGTCGGTGTCGATCAGCGAGATCGAGCAGCCGTTGGCGAAGAGCGGCTGGCTGACGATCTGGCCGAAGCGGCCGAAGCCGATCATCAATATGCTGGCGCTGAGGTTGTCGGCGACGTCGAGATCTTCGGCCGTGTCCTCAGCGTGCGGCATGAAGCGATCGTGGAGAATGATCATGATAGGGGTCAGCACCATCGACACGATGATGATCGCGGTCAGGATCGCATTGCTTTCGGCATCGATGATCCCGACGCTCGCGGCCGCGGCATAGAGGACGAAGGCGAATTCGCCGCCCTGCGCCATCAGCACCGCGCGCTCGACCGCCTCGGCATGGCCGCTCTTGAACAGCCGCGCGACGGCATAGATGACGATCATCTTCAGCACCATATAGGCGGTGACCGAGATCGCGATCAGCCCGGCGTTGGCGGCGACGATGTTGAGGTCGAGCGCCATGCCGACGCCGAGGAAGAAGAGGCCGAGCAGGACGCCGCGGAACGGCTCGACATCGGCTTCGAGCTGGTGACGAAAGGAGGATTCGGACAGGAGCACGCCGGCGAGAAAGGCGCCCATCGCCATCGAGAGCCCCGCGAGCTGCATCGTGAGCGCGGCGCCGAGGACGACGAGCAGCGCCGCGGCGGTCATGACCTCGCGCGCCTTCGCGCGCCCGAGCAGACGGAACATCGGGTCGAGCAGATAGCGGCCCGCGACAATCAGCCCGGTGATCGCGCCGAGGCCGATCGCGACCGCGATCAGCCGGTCGGTCATCGACACCGCCTCGCCCCCCGGCGCGAGAAAGGCGGTGAGCGCGAGCAACGGCACGATCGCCAGATCCTCGAGCAGCAGGATCGCGATGATCCGCCGCCCCTTGGGCTGACCCATCTCGCGCCGTTCGTCGAGCATCTGCATGACGATCGCGGTCGAGGTGAGGACGAAGCCGGTGCCCGCGACGAAGCTTGCCGCCACCGGATAGCCGAGCGCGAGCCCGACGCAGATCAGCAGCGCGATCGCACCGCCGACCTGTGCCGCGCCGAGCCCGAAAATCTCCCCGCGCATCGCCCACAGCCGCGACGGCTGCATCTCCAGCCCGATGATGAAGAGGAACATGACGACGCCGAGTTCGGCGACGTGGAGGATCGTCTGCGCGTCGGAGAAGAGCGCCAGCCCGAAGGGACCGATCGCGAGCCCGGCCGCGAGATAGCCGAGCACCGAGCCGAGGCCGAGCCGCTTGAACAAGGGTACCGCGACGACGGCGGCGGCGAGCAGGATGACGATCGGCAGCAGGTCGAACCCGTGCGCGGCCGCCTCGGCGGCATGTGCTGTTTCGGCGGCCATCGCCCGTCCCCTTACCTGATTTCAACTCCGTAACCCGCGCGGAAAGACGGGTTCGAATCGAGGCTTAGAGCAAGGGGCGCCAGCCTGCCAGTACCCGGTCAGGGCGCGCTGCGGGCGGTCGAGAGCGAATAGGGACGCGCCGCCGCAGTCTTGCCCCATGTGGCATCGGGCTTCGCCTGCATCGTGAAGCGGAGCGTGCCGCCGCTGCGGATTTCGGCGTCCGAAATCCAGCTGCGCGCGAGCGGCTTGCCGTTGAGCTCGACCTTGCCGACATAGGGGTTGGCGTCGGACAGCCCGACCGTCTCGACCGTGAAACGCTTGCCGCCGGGCAGATTGAGCACCGCGCGATCGACGAAGGGGCGCCCGATCACATATTGGTTCGACCCCGGCGCGACCGGGTAGAAGCCGAGGCTGGTAAAGACGAGCCACGCCGACATCTGCCCGAGGTCGTCGTTGCCCGACAGGCCGTCGGGGGTCGGCTTGTACTGGCTGTCGACGATCTGCTTCAGCCGCTCCTGCGTCCGCCACGGCGCACCGGCGTAGGCGTAGAGATAGGCGACATGATGGCTCGGCTCGTTGCCGTGGATATATTGGCCGATCAGCCCGGCGATATCCTCGGCATGGCTATAGTCGAGCTTCGAAATGTCATAGTCGAACATCGCGTCGAGCTTGGCGATCGTCTTGGCATCGCCGCCGAGGATGCGAAAGAGCGCGGCCTGATCCTGCGGGACGAACCAGCTATATTGCCAGGCATTACCCTCGGTATAGTCCGAGCCATAGTTGATCGCGGTGGGATCGAAGGGGGTGCGAAAACTGCCGTCGGCCTTGCGCGCGCGGAGCCAGCCGGTCTTCGCGTCGAAGCTGTTCCGCCAATATCCGGCGCGCTTGTAGAAGCGGTCGGCGATGTCCCCCCGGCCCATCTTCTCCGCCATGCGCGCGATGGTCCAGTCGTCATAGGCATATTCGACGGTCTTCGACGCCGCCTCGGGCTCGCGGTCGATCGCGACATAGCCGAGCTTCATATAGTCGCCGAGCCCGCCATAGGGGGCATATTCGGCGCTCGCGACCATCGCGTCCAAGGCTTCGTCGGCGTCGAAATCGCCCACGCCTTTCAGATAGGCGTCGGCGATCACCGGAACCGCGTGATAGCCGATCATCGTCCATGTCTCGCGGCCGTGGAATTGCCAGACGGGAAGGATGCCGTGCGGGCTCGCCTTGCGGCTCGCGATCAGCGATTTGACGATGTCGGTGTTGGTTTTATCGGGCGCGACAAGCGTCAGCAGCGGATGCTGCGCGCGGAACGTATCCCAGAGCGAAAAGGTCGAGCGGAAGGTGAAATCCTTCGCCGCGTGGACCTGATCGTCGGGGCCGCGGTAGCGCCCGTCGACGTCGCTCCACACGCTCGGCGCAAGCA
Source organism: Sphingopyxis sp. (assembly GCF_035686825.1). Lineage (GTDB taxonomy): Bacteria > Pseudomonadota > Alphaproteobacteria > Sphingomonadales > Sphingomonadaceae > Sphingopyxis. The sequence continues at coordinate 374,873 of NZ_DASRYZ010000003.1, forward strand.
GGCTGTGGTAGAGCGCGGTGTAGAGGTTGGTGCGCATCGGCGCGGGCGCCTCGATCTGGAGCGCGCCGAGCGCCTTGCGCCATTCGTTTTCCGTGTTCGCGCGAACGGCGTCGAAACCGGCGCCCTCGGCATCGAGGTTGGCGATCGCACCCGCCTCGTCAACGCCCGACAATGCGACGCGGACTTCGAGTGGCGCGGTCAGCGCGCCGAAATCGAGCCGCGCTTCGAGCGCCTTGCCGAGCTTTTCGGCGAGCGCGTCGGTGCCGCGGCCCGGCGCCTGAAAACCCTTGTACGCGACCTTCTCGTCGCGATCGAGGAAGGCGTGGGACTTGAGCGGCGCCGAGAAGCGCATCGCGAAATAGAGCTTGCGCCCCGGGGCCCAGCCGCGCGTTTCGCGGAAACCGGTGAGCGTGCCGTCGGGACGAAGGTGGAGGCCCGACCAGAGGATCTTGCCCGGATAATCGTAGAGCGAAGAGCGGAGGTCGAGGAGGAGATGCGCCTGCTTGCCCGCGGGGAAGCTGTAGCGGTGGACGCCGACGCGCGTGCCCGCGGTGAGTTCGGCGCGGATGCCGCTGTCGGCCAGCGTGACGGCATAATAGCCGGGGCTGGCTTTTTCGGTGTCGTGGCTGAAACGCTGGCGATAGCCCGAGCCGGGCTTGGCGGGATCGCCCGGATCGAGCTTCACCTCTCCGACCTGCGGCATGACGAGGATATCGCCGAGGTCCGAGTGGCCCGCGCCCGAGAAATGGGTGTGGCTGAACCCCTGAATCGTCGGGTCGTTGTAGCTGTAACCCGCGGCATGGTCATAGCAGTCGCGGATCTGGCACGTCGCGTCGGTGTCGGGCGACAGCTGGACCATGCCGAAGGGCGCGGTCGCGCCGGGGAAGGTATGGCCTTCGGGGCCGGTGCCGATCATCGGATCGACGAAGGCGAGCGGATCGGACGCCGGTTGCTCGGCGAAAGACTGGATCGGCAGGAGAGCGAGCAGCGCGGCGGCGGCGGTCAGGCGTTTCATGCTGCCTTTGTGCCGCGAAGGCACTGTCCTGTCCAACAGCGCGCGGCCCGCCCTGCTCACGCTGCGACCCCGACCGCGTCCATCGCGAGCGCGATGGCGCCAAGCGGACCCGCCATCGTTCCAAGCTCGGGAGCGATCACATAAGCGCCATTCCCCGGGATCTGCATATAGTCCGCGAGGCTTTTTTCGAGCTGTGCGTTGATCCGCGGGAGCAATTGTGGCTGGCCGGCGAGCACACCGCCGCCCATCGCGACGCGCATCGGCCCGGTCGTGCAGGCGAGCGCATGCACCATCGTCGCCAGCGTGTGGACGATCGGTTCCCAGATGGGGTCGTCGGGCGCCACGTCCGCCAGCGAACGGCCGTCCAGCCGCGCCTTCAGCGCGGTGCCCGAGGCGAGTCCCTCGACGCAATCGTCGTGGAAGCGGCAGACGCTGACCATATCGTCGCCGGCGAGGCGCGGCACGAGAACATGGCCGATCTCGCTGTGGCTGAAGCCGCGCGTCGGCTTGCCATGGACGACCAGCCCGACGCCGACCCCGGTGCCGACAGTCACATAGGCGAAATCTTCGAGGCCGCGCCCGCTGCCCCAGCGGATTTCGGCGAGCGCGGCGCCGTTGACGTCGGTGTCGAAACCGATCGGGACCGAAAAGGCCGATTTCAGCGGGCCGAGCAGGTCGGCGCCTTCCCAATCGGGCTTGTTCGTCGCGCCGACGCGGCCATAATCGGCCTTTGCGGGATCGACCCGGATCGGGCCGAAGGAGGCGACGCCGATGCTGCAAAAACCGGGCGACCGCGCCCAGTCGTCGAGCACCGCCTTGATCGCCGGCAGCGTTTCGGACGGCACGGTGGTCGCGATCGTTCGCTGATCGCGAATGTCGCCCGGCCCCGCCGCGAGCGTACAGATGCATTTGGTGCCGCCGAGCTCGATGCCGGCGAACAGGCGCGCTTCGCCGCGGTCTGTTACGGGACCATCCATCAACGCCACCCCTTCGCCCGATCGCTCAGGTTTTTGGAGGGGAGCGGACCGCCGCGCAAGGCCGAAGCCCGAGCTGGCGCAAATATCGTTCCGGGTCCGGCGAGCGGCAGGCTTTGGGGAGATTTCACGAGACATTCCGTTCTTATCATTTTCTTTTCGCTACCAAAAACTTGTCGCAAATTTGCGTCATGCGGGGGCAGAACCGAAGGAAGGCGGCCGGTCGGCCTTCGCGGTACCGAACTGTGACGGCTTGGCGCCCATCTCAAACACAAGCTCGCCGCCGGCGGCGAGGTCGGCGTGCGCGATCCAGTTCCTGCTCCACGGCTTGCCGTTCCAGGTGACCGACTGCACGTAAGGACGATCGGGACCATTGCCCTCGGCGCGAACGGTGAGCGTCTTGCCCGCGCCGACCGCGACCTCGGCGACGTCGAACAGCGGCGAGCCGAAGACATAGACGGCGCTGACCGGGTCGACGGGGTAGAAGCCCAATGCCGAGAGGATGAACCACGCGCTCATCTGGCCGCAATCGTCGTTGCCGATCACCCCGTCGGGGTCGTTCTTGTACATTTCACCGAGCAGCCGGCGGACCATCGCCTGCGCCTTCGCGGGCGCGCCGCAATAGGCGTACATGTAGGCGACGTGATGATTGGGCTCATTGCCATGGGCATATTGGCCGACGAGGCCCGAAATGTCGGGCGGCGCATTGTCGGGCAGGGTCGAAGGTGCGTTGAACAGCGCGTCGAGCTGTTTCTCGAACGCCGCGTCGCCGCCGAAATGATCGATCAGGCCATAGACGTCGTGCTGGTTGAGGAAAGTCGCCTGCCAGCCGTTCGCTTCGGTATAATCGCGCCATTTCTTGACGTTGTGACCGATCTGGACCGGGTCATAATCCTTCCACCAGCCGCCGTCCCTGAAGCGCGGGCGGGCGAAGCGCGTTTCGGGGTCGATGACGCCGCGGTAATTTTGCGCGCGCTTGCGCAGCGCCGCCGCGTCCTCCTTGGCGCCCACGGCGTCGGCGAGGTGCGCCATCGCCCAGTCGTCATAGGCATATTCCTGCGTCCGGCTGACCGACTCCCACACCTCGTCGCACGGGATGTAGCCGAGGTCGTAATAGAAGCCGCGGCCCAAGGTGCTGTCGATATCCTTGTAGTCGCGGTCGAAGGCGCGGCGGCGGATGTTCGGCCAGGCGGCGGCATAGTCGGCCTTGATGCCCTTGGCGTGCGCCTCGGCGAGCACCGACACGCCGTGCCATCCGATCATGCACGCGGTCTCGACCCCCTGTAGCGGCCAGACGAGCGGACCGGCGGGGCTCTGCGCGGTCTGGCGGCAGATGTCGCGCACGAGCAGCGCGGCGCGCTCGGGATCGATCAAGGTCAGCAGCGGATGAAGCGCGCGATAGGTGTCCCACAGCGAGTAGGTGCTGAACGCTTCCTCGCCCTTCGCGGCCTGATGCACCTGCCGGTCGAGCCCGACATAGCGGCCGTCGCGATCGGTGAAGAGCGTCGGCGCGAGCTGTGCGTGATAGAGGGCGCTCGTCATGATGACGCGCTGCGCCTCGGTGCCGCCCGACACGCGGATGCCGCCGAGCGCCTTGGCCCAGCTGCCGCGCGCGGCCTTGACCGCGCCGTCGAAGTCCCAGGCGGGCACTTCCTGCGCCAGCGCGTCGCGCGCGCCTTTTACGTCGACCGCCGAGAGGCCGGTCTTGATCAGGATCGGCGGGCCACCGGCATCGTCGAAGAAGAAGGCGACCTTGAGCTTGTTGCCCTTGATCGATTTCGCGCCGTCGGGCGCCGGCTTGCCATCGTCGCCGAAGAACTGCACCCGGTCGGGGCGGCGCGACATCTGCATCGCGAAATGGATGCGCCGGCCCTTCGCCCAGCGATTGACCTGCCGCCCGCCCGTGAGCATGCCGTCCTCGCCGATGTCGAGCGACGCGTTTTCGACGACGATGCCCTTGTCCCAGTCATCCTCGATCGCATGCGCGAAATCGATCAGGATATGGCCCGGCCCTTGGCCGAAGCGATAGCGATGCAGCCCGCAGCGTTCGGTGACGGTGAGTTCGGCGAGCACGCCGGTCTCGAGCTTCACGCGGTAATAGCCGGGCTCGGCATGTTCGTCCGAGTAACGCTGGCGAAAGCCCTCACCGGGCTTTTCGATCGTGCCGGGCTCGAGCTTCAACTCGCGCCGCGTCGGCACGACCAGCACGTCGAGCATGTCGCCGATGCCGGTGCCCGACAGGTGCGTGTGGCTGAACCCCATGATCGAGCCGTCTTTCTGGTGATAGCCCGAGCAGGCGTCCCAGCCATGGGTGTTCGTATCGGGGCTGAGTTGCGCCATCCCGAAGGGCAGCGACGCGCCGGGGAAGGTGTGGCCGTGCCCGCCCGTGCCGATGAAAAGATTGGCCTTGGCGACGGCAACGGCGTCGTTCCCGCCCGCGACGCGCGAGCAGCCGGCGGGGATCGCACCGCCGAGGGCGAGCAGGCCGGTGGTGGCGAGAAGCTGGCGGCGACTGGCGGTGATCATCGTCCCCTCCCCGCTCACAGCGGCCGCGCCAGCAGCGCCGGGCGCTTGTCGGCGACTTCGACGATCAACTGGCCGAACAACGCATTGGCCCAGGCGAACCAGCTGCGCGTGAAATTCTTCGGATCATCCTTGTGGAAGCTTTCGTGCATGAAGCCGGTGCCACCGTGCGTCGTCTTCAGCCAGCGCAGGCACTGGAGGATCGTCGCATCGTCGTCGGCGTTCATCGCGCGGGTGATGATCGACATCGGCCAGATCATGTCGAGGCCGATATGCGGCCCGCCGATACCCTCGGCCGCCGTGCCCTTGAAGAAATAGGGGTTGCGTTCCGACCAGGCGAGCGCCGCGGTGCGAAGAAAAAGCGGGTCCTTCTTGTCGACGACGTCGATCAGCGGCAGGCCCGACAGGCTCGGCACATTGGCGTCGTCCATGAACACCCAGTTGCCGAAGCCGTCGATCTCATAGGCCCAGACCTGACCGCCCTTGCCGTCGTCGATCAGCGCGTGCGCCTTCAGCGCCGCATCGACTTCGGCGGCGAGCGCCTCGGCATCGGTTGCCGCAGCATTGTCGCCGCGCGCTTCGCGGTGGACGGCGGCGATCTTGCGCAGCACCGACACCGCGAACAGGTTCGACGGGATCAGGAAGGGATAGAGGCAGGCGTCGTCCGACGGTCGGAACATCGAATGGATCAGCCCGATCTTCTTCGTCGGCCGGCCATAGCCGCCGAGCATCAGACTGTCCGACGGCTGGAGCGCGGGGCGCTGGAACTTGTACGGTCCGGGCCCATCCTTGCGCTGCTGTTCGCGGAAGGTTGCGACCGCAAGCTTCATCGCGCGCGACCAGGTGTCGTCGAACGGCGCCTTGTCCTTCGTGCGCGTCCAATATTCGTGGGACAGGCGCATCGCGTAGCAGAGCGAGTCGATTTCCCATTTGCGCTCGGCCACGCCGGGCTTCATCTCGGTCTTGTCGGTCTGCGACCATTCGAGCTTCGACGGCGCAGTCGGATCCTTGTCGAACGCATTGGCATAGGGATCGATCAGGATGCAGCGCGCCTGCCGCTGGATCAGCCCCTGGAACAGCCGCTTGAGCTTCGCGTCCTTGGCGACGAGGTGGATATAGGGCTGCACCTGCGCCGAACTGTCGCGCAGCCACATCGCCTCGATATCGCCGGTGATGACGAAAGTGTCGGGGCGGCCGTCGAGCGTGCCCGTCTGGACCGTGGTGTCGAGCGTGTTCGGGTAGCAATTCTCGAACAGCCAGGCGAGTTCGGGGTCAGCGATCTTCGCCTTCACCCGCGAAATCTCGGCCTCGATCGCGGGGCTGGTGAAGGCCCGCTCGGCGGGCGCTGGGCGCTTGCTGGCGAAGCTGCCGGTCGCGGCGCGCGCGGCGGCGGGCATCGCGGCGGCGAGCGCGAGCGCGCCGGCGCCGGCCATGATTTCGCGGCGGCTCTGGGTCATGTTCATCTCCGACATCATTTGGACGGCGCGCTGATCGAGAAGGGCGCGTCGGCGGGAGCGGTGCCCCATTGCTTGTTGGGCTTGGCGCCCATCACGAAGTCGACCGTCCCGCCCTGCGACAGCGCGCGGTGGGTGAAATAGGTCTTGCTTAGCGGCTTGCCGCCGAGCGCCACCGATTGAAGGTAGATATTCGCGTCGCTGTTGTTCTTCGCGTTGATCGTCAGCGTCTTGCCATTTGGCATCGTCAGCTCCGCCTTCTGGAACAGCGGGCTGCCGATCGCATATTCGCCCGTCGCCGAGGCGACCGGGTAGAAGCCCAAGGCCGAGAAGACATACCAGGCCGAGGTCTGGCCATTATCCTCGTCGCCCGGATAGCCGTCGGGCGCCGACGAATAGAGCTTCGCCATGATGTCGCGCACATGATGCTGCGTCTTCCACGGCGCACCCGCCCAATTATAGAGATAGGGCATATGCTGGATCGGCTGGTTGCCATGGGCGTACTGCCCCATGTCGACGATCTGCATCTCGCGGATCTCGTGGATCACCTGTCCGTAATAGCTTTCGTCGAAGATCGGCGGGGTGGTGAAGATCGCGTCGAGCCGCTCGACGAATTTCTCGCGTCCGCCCATCAGGTCCATCAGCCCATGGACGTCCTGCATCACCGCCCAGCTATAGTGGAGCGCATTGCCCTCGGTGAAGGCGTCGCCCCACTTATAGGGGTTGAACGGCGTCGACCACGAACCGTCCTGGTTGCGGCCGCGGATCCAGCCGCTCTCCTTGTCATAGAGCTTGCGGTAATTGAGCGCCCGTTCGGTGTATTTCTTCGCATCGGCGTCCTTGCCGAGCAGCTTCGCGAGCTGTGCGATCGAAAAGTCGGCGGTCGCATATTCGAGCGTGCGCGCGGCATTCTCGTTGATGCCCACATCATAGGGGACATAGCCGAGCCGGTTGTAATATTCGGCGCCCTCGCGCCCGACGGCGGCGATCACCTTGCCCGCCTTGTCCTTCGGGCGGCCCTCGCTCGTCGTCGCATTCTTGATCATCGCTTCATAGAGCGTCTCGACGTCGAAGCCGCGCACGCCGTTGAAATAGGCGTCGGCGATCAAATTCGCCGAGTTCGACCCGATCATCACGTTGCGATAGCCGGGGCTCGCCCATTCGGGCAGCCAGCCGCCCTGTTTGTAGGTGTTTACCAGCCCCTGCATGAACTGGCTGTCGCGTTCGGGATACATCAGCGCGAAGAAGGGGAAGACCGCGCGCCAGGTGTCCCAGAAGCCATTGTCGGTGAACATGTAACCGTCGTGCACCTTGCCGTCGTACGGGCTGTAGTGGACGATCTTTCCGTTCGCGTCCTTTTCATAGAAGATACGCGGGAACTGCAGCATCCGGTAGAGCGCCGAATAGAAGGTGCGGATCTTTTCGGCGTCGGGATCGGTCACGCGGATGCGCGAAAGTTCCTTCTCCCACTCCGCCTTCGCCTTCGCTTTCGTCGTGTCGAAGCTGTCGTTGCCGATTTCGGTGCGCAGGTTGCGGAGCGCCTGTTCGGGGCTGATGAACGAGGAGGCGACGCGGACGTGGACCTTGTCGTCCTTCTTGGTCTTGAAGCTGAGCACCGCGCCGACATGATCGCCTTCGCGCGCGAGTTCGTTCGCCGGCGCATTATCGCCAGCCCAGGTGCGCGCGAGGGTGAAGTCGCGGTCGAATTCGGCGACGAAATAATTGTGGAAATTGTCGGGCACGCCGCCGTGATTGTTACGGACATAGCCGGTGATGCGGCGGTTCTTGACGTCGACCTTGACCATCGAGCCGCCCGCGAGACCGTCGAGGAGGATGTGCGCGTCGTCGCTTTCGGGGAAGGTGAAGCGGAACTGCGCGGCGCGCGTCGTCGGCGCGACCTCGGCGGTCACATCATAGTCGGCGAGATAGACTTTGTATGAATAGGGGCGCGCGACCTCGGCCTTGTGGCTGAACCAGCTGCCGCGTTCCTCCTGCTTGACCTTCACCGGGCCGGTTTCGGCCATCAGCGCGAAGGCGGCATAGTCGTTCATCCACGGGCTTGGCTGGTGCGTCTGCTTGATGCCGCTGATCTTCTCGCCGTCATAGGTATAGCCCCAGCCGCTGCCGGGCTCGCCGGTCACCGGCGTCCAGCTGTTCATGCCGAAGGGGACGGCGACCGCGGGATAGGTGTTCCCGTAGGACAGGCGATAGCTCGAATCGGTGCCCATCAGCGGGTTGACGTAATCGACGAGCGCGACCTGGTTCGCGGTCGATTGCGCGAGCGCCGCCGGCGTTCCAACGCTGGTGAGCAGCAGCGCGCTCGCGGCGGCGCCCAGCATCATCTTGCGGATCGTCTTCACTTCGTCTCTCCCCTGTTGGCCGTTCGGGCCGGCAGCGGGCGCGCTGCGACGCCCTCATTCGTCATTTTCACCGGCGCGATCGTGCCGTCGGCGTTGAAGACCATTCGGTCGATCGCGAGCTGGCGGCGCTCGCCGGCGTCCTCGCCCAGCGGGCGCCGGTGATAGGCGATATACCAGTCGTCGGTGCCCGGCACATTGACCACCGAATGATGGCCCGCGCCGCGCGCGATCTTGAAATCCTGCTGAAGAATCTTGCCCATCGGCTTGAACGGGCCGGTCGGCGACGAGCCCATCGCATAGGCGACCGAATAATCGGGGCCGGTCCAGCCGCCTTCCGACCACATCAGATAATAGACGCCCTTCCGCTTCACCATGAACGACCCCTCGACATAGCCGGGGGGCGTGATTTCCTTGTAGGTCGTGCCGTCGGGAAAGGGGATGATCGAGGTCAGGTCGTCGCCCAGCCGGACCACGTTGCAATGCTTCCAGCCACCATAATAGAGATAATGCTGCCCATCGTCGTCGCGAAAGACGAACTGGTCGATCGGCTGCGCGCCATTGTGGAAGGCGTCGATCAGCGGCTTGCCGATCGCGTCCTTGAACGGTCCCTCGGGCCGGTCGCTGACCGCGACGCCGATGCCGCCGAGCTGGTCGTCGGACTGGATGTCGTTGGCCCCGAAGAAGAGATAATATTTGCCGTCCTTCTCGATCGCCGACGGCGCCCATACGGCATAGGCGGCCCAGGCCACGTTCTCGACGTCGAGGGCGTGGTCGTGCTTCGTCCAGTGGACGAGGTCGGGCGATGAAAAGACGTTGAAGAAGGTCTGGTAATGATAGGACGGCCGGACCGTCTTTTGTTCGCGCAGCTTCTTTTGCCGTTCGCTGAAATGTTTCGAGACGTCGGGCGTCTCGCCATGGTCCGAATAGGTCGGATAGATCCAGTAGCGGTCGCCGAAGACGCGAATTTCGGGATCGGCATACCAGCCCGGAACGATCGGATTCTCGGCCGCGGCTGGGCCGCCCGTCATCAGTGCCATGCCCAGAAGCAGCGATTTCAACCCGACACGCACTTGCGTCCCTCCCCTATTTTCCCGTTACGAACCACCGAAGCATTTTCCAGCTCGCCCGGAAAGAGGCGGGTGGCTCCTTGCGGAGCCACCCGAGTGGGAGAGCTGGGGTATGGGCCCCATCAGAACTTGTACGAAACGCCGACGTAAGCGCGGCGGCCGAAATAGTTGCTGCGGACGAAGCGCGCCTTGGTGTCGTTACCAAGGTGCTGGCGCTCTTCCGACTTGGTCAGGTTGATGACCGACGCGGTGAGCATCAGCCCGTCCATCAGCTCGTACGACGCGTTGATGTCGACCTGTTCATAGGGGTCGGTGTAGACGTTGAGGCCCGAGGCGAGCCCGCCGACGACTTCGCCGCGGCGGTTGTACGAGGCGCGGACGAGGAACTTGTCGGTTTCATAGAAGACCGAGGCGTTGACCTGCGTCTTGGCGCTGCCGACGAGCGCCGACTTGCCGACCGTCTCGCCGTCGAGGGTGATGTCGGCGACCGACGTGTCGTTATAGGTGAAGTTCACCTGCGCACCGAGGCCGAAATCGAGCGTGTGCTGGGCATAGACTTCGACGCCCTGCGACACCGCGTTCGAGCCGTTGGCGACCGTCGAATAGGGCTGGATCAGCACCTGTTCGCCATTCACTTCGCGCGTCACGTCGAGCACGAGCGGGACGACGAAGTCGGACACGTCCTTGCGGAACAGGCCGACGCCGAACACCGAGCCGCGCTTGAAATACCATTCGACGCCAAGGTCGTACTGCCACGCCGAGAAGGGCTGGAGATCGGCGTTGCCGCCGCTGCCCGACCAGCCTTCGAATTCGCCGAACTGGCCGCGGTCGAAGGCGTAGGCCGCCGAACGATAGGTCAGCGAACGCTGCGACCCCAGATCGTTGAAAGACGGACGCGAGATCACCTTGGCGACCGCGCCGCGGAGGACGACGTCGGGGGTGACTTCATAGACGACGTTCAGGCTGGGGAGCCAGTCGGTGTAGCTCTTCGACTGGTCGACCTGCGTGTTGACGATCACCTCGCGCTCGTCGAGCGGCCGCACCTGGCAGTTGCCGTCGGGAGCGAGCGGCACGTCGGGATCGAACGGTCCGCCCGGACCGTCGACGCAATAATCGTTGAGGAATTGCAGACGATCCGACGTCAGGCCCGACTGCTTGGTGTGCGCGACGCGCAGGCCGATGTTGCCGCGCAGCGGACCGCTTTCGAAATCAGCCTGCACATAGCCGGCAAACACCTTTTCCTTGAGGTCATAGGTGTTGTTCGGTTCGGGCACGCGCACCGACGGGCCATAGGTGTCATTGATATAATCGAGATAATTCTCGAAATTGATGCCGGGGAACGAGCTCGCATCAAACCCGCCGGCGATGTTGCCAATCGGATTGTCATAGAAATATTCGGGCCGGGCGACCGCGCCTTCGGGCGTGTCCTGATAGCGCAGCTTGGTCGCCGGATCGGCATACCATTCGTTGCGGCCGGTTTCGCGGTGGATGCTCATCTCGCGCCATTTGCCGCCGACGCGGAACGCGCTCAAAAAGCTGTCGAAGCGGCGAACGAGATCGAGCTGCGCATAACGCTGCGAGATCGCGCTGTTGGTGAAGCCCGAGCCCGTCGAGCCGACGTCAATCTGCGCGATGCCGTTCTTGATATTTTCCTGCAGCTCGGGCGAGAATTCCATGTTGAGGTTGCCGCCGGTGAAATCCCACGCGCTCAGGAAGTTGCCGTTCTGCTCCTGCCCGGGGATCGTCAGGCGCGGCTTCACGGCGACGCCGAAACGCATCGACGGGCCGCCGGTGGCCTTCGTCTTGCCGAATTTCAGCACCGCGTCGAAATTGTCGGTGTTGTAGGCGACCTCGGTCTCGAACGTGTTCGAAACCTGCTTTTCGCGGCTGTAGGTGCCCGCGATCTGCGGCGTTTCCATCGTGCAGGGCGTCTCGTTGGCGAGGCAGCCGGTCCCCGCGGCGGGCACCTGGAAATTGGCCGATTGGAAGATCGTGCCGCTCTCGTCGAAGGTCGGCCCGGTGAAGAAATTGCCATAGCCCCATTCGGGGATTTTCAGCACATTGCTCTGAAAATTGCTGCTGTAGTCGAAGCGGAAATAATTGGCGGTGACGGTCAGATTGTCGAACGGACGCATCTGCGCGGTCGCCTGGATACCGAGGCGCTTGCGGTGCTGCGAGAAGACTTCGGCATTGACCGACTGTGGCGCCCAATGGCCCGAATAATGCGTGCCGTCCTGCGCGGTCACGCCCTCGCCCGGCCAATAGGAAATCGCGTCGTCATTTTCGAACGGATTGCCGTTGACGTCGGTCGCCGGGGTGATGATGTCGCCGTTCGCGTCGCGGTCGCTCCACCAGCGCCAGGTTTCGGTCGAGCCGCGCAGTTCGCGGTTCGAACGTTCCTGATAGGTCGCGCCGACGAGGAAGCCGAGCCGTTCTTCGGGGTCTTTCCACGAAATCTGCCCGGCGATTTGCGGGTCGAATTTCTTTGTCGTGTCCGAATAGGTGCCCTCGGCCGAGATGAAGCCCGACCAGGCCGGCAGGTCGAACGGCCGGCGGGTGTTGAGGATCACCGTGCCGCCGACGCCGCCCTCTTCGAGCCGCGCTTCGGACGATTTATAGACTTCGGTGCTGGCGATGAAGTTCGACGGCAGCAGCACATAGTTGAACGAGCGCGACGGGTCGCCGCTGTCGGCGCCGGCGATGAAATTGCCATTGAGCAGGGTCAGCGTCAGATCCGACTGGAGACCGCGGATGCTGACGCGGCTGCCCTCGCCGCCGTCGCGGGTGATGATCACGCCGGGGACGCGCTGAAGCGCGTCCGCGACATTCTTGTCGGGGAATTTGCCGATATCCTCGGCGGTGATGACCTCGATCAGCGAATTGGCTTCGCGCTTCTGCTCGAGGCTCTGTTCGATCGACTGACGATAGCCGGTGACGACGATCGCGTCGCCCGGGGCTTCGGCCGCGTCGTCCGCCGGCGGCGGCGCTTCGGCGGTCTGCGCGTGCGCCTGCCCCGCACCGCACAATGCGACCATCGCGCCCGCGCTCAGCATCAGTTCGCGCACCAGCGCCGCGCGCCGATTCGTCTTCGCTGAATGGATTTGTCCTGCCTTCATCACATCGACCTCCCTGTTCGAGGGGCTGTTCGCCCCCGCTTGTTATCCGGCGCCCTCAGGTCACCGAGCTGCGGATCGTCCGACCCGTTGAGCCTCTATCAGAATATAAAAAACAATTTGTCAAAATAAATTTTTCGAGCCGGGAGCGAGACGCGATGAACCGTTGCGGAATCGCGTAAAAACCGCAGTTTTCCGTGATTTCTTATGGCTTGAGTCAGAGCCGCACGGCGCCGCGTCCGCCATCCCGACTCGGGGATGGCGGCTCTTGTCGCCTTTTCGCTCGTCGCCCGTCAGTCGGGCGCCGGAGTCGTCCACAGCGGCGCGGCGATGTCCGCCAGCGCCTCGGCCGGCGCCTTCGGCACCGCGCGGTCATAAGTCAAAAGCCCGTTGATCTCGTCCTCGACGTCGGTGGTCTGGGTATAGACCGAGGCGCTGAGGCCATTCTCCTTCGCCTGGCGGATCACGCCCTCCATCTTGCGGCGGAAACGGACGAGATATTCCTTCTCGTCCTTGGCGACCTGATAGCTCCAATTGCCCTTGCCGGGTTTCCAGATATGACCCGGCACGGGGAAGCCGACGCCGCCATATTCGCCGAGCACGATCGCGCGGTTGGCCTGCAGCGGCGGCGTCCTCGGCACATCCTCATAGGTGTGGATGTCGAGCATTTCCGATACGCCCGGCGCGACGTCGACCCAGCCCGAATTGGCGTTGACGAGCCGCGAGGGATCGAGCCCTTTCACGAAGCGCGCGAGCGTTTCCGAATCATATTGGCCCCACCCTTCGTTGTTGATCACCCAGGTGACGATCGAGGGAAAGGCGCGCAGTTCGCCGACCATTTCGGACAATTGCTTCTGCTGCTCGGCGAGCGTTTCGGACGGGAAGATCGCCTGATACTGGCTGGTGCCGGCGAGATATTGGTCCTCGCCGCCGCCCGAGGGCATGTCCTGCCAGATCAGCATGCCGAGCCGGTCGGCGTCGTGATAATAGCGCGCGGGTTCGACCTTGATGTGTTTCCTCAGCATGTTGAACCCCGCCTTCTTCAGGAAGACGATGTCGCTCTTCATCGCCTCCTCCGACGGCGGCGTGTAGAGCCCGTCGGGCCACCAGCCCTGATCGAGCGTGCCGTGCTGGAAGAGCGGCTTGTTGTTGAGCAGGATCGCGGGCTGTCCCGCAACGCGGCCGGGCCCGATCGACACTTTGCGCATCGCGAAATAGGCGGCGACGCCGTCGCGCGGCGCGCCCTGAACCTGCGCCTTTGCATAGACGCGGCTTTCATGGTCGGTGAAGCGCGAGTCATAGGCCTTGCGGTCGCGCTCCTTTTCGCCCGCATAAGGGTCGGCGATCGTCACCAGCTCGGCCTTGAGGTCGTAGAGATGCGGATCGTCGGGCGACCAGAGATGTGCGTTCGGGATCGCGAGCGTCGCCCGCCGGTTGGCGCGGATGATCGTCGAGGCGATCGTCTTGCCCCCCGCACTCGCGGTCAGACGCACCGCGTCGGTGTCGTTCGCCCAGCCGCTCAATGCCACCGCGACGTCGACGGCGCCGCGGTCGATGTCGGGCGTCGCGCGCACTTCGGCGATATGGAGTTTCGGCACCGGTTCGAGCCACACCGTCTGCCAGATGCCGCTGACCGCGGTGTACCAGATGCCGGAGGGGTCGAGGATCTGCTTGCCGCGCGGCTGGGTGCCCGCGCTCGTCGGGTCGAGGACTTCAACGACGAGTTCGTTCGCGCCTTCCTTCAGATAGGGGGTGATGTCGAAGCCGAAGGCGTCGAAGCCGCCCTTGTGCGAGCCGACGACCGAGCCGTTGACGCGCACCGTCGCCTCATAATCGACCGCGCCGAAGTTGAGCATGACATTCTCGCCGCGCCAGTCGGCGGGGACGGTGAAGCTGCGGCGATACCAGACGCGGTCGTCGGGCGTGACCTTGCGCGCGACGCGCGACAGCTTCGATTCGACCGGGAAAGGCACGAGGATCTTGCCGTCCATCGCCGCCGGCCGGTCGGCCGCCTTGGGGGCGATCGCATAATCCCACAGGCCGTTCAAATTGACCCAGCGCTCGCGCACCATCTGCGGGCGCGGATAGAGGCGCCACGCGTTTTCGGGCGTCACCTCCTTGCCCCAGCGCGTCATGAGCTCGCCGGTGTAGACGGCGTCGCCCCCTGACGCCGTGGCGGGCGATGCAGCGGTTTGGGCCTGTGCCGCGAGCGGCGCGAGAGCGAGAAGGGATGCGGTGATCAGAAGGCTGCGCATGGTATCTCCTGTTGAAGAGGGGAGCCCGGGACCCAAGGGGGAAGGCGGATCCCGGGCTCGCGCCCCCGCGGAGGACACGGGGGCGAGGGGCTCGGTAGGTCAGCGTTTTCGCGACATCGATGGCGGCGCGGCACCGGGCGATGCGCCCCACGCCTTGTTGGGTTTGGGACCCATGGTGAAGACGAAGGTCGCGCCGTCCTTCACGTCGTCGTGGCGAAACCACGGCTTGTTCCACGGCTTGCCGTCGAGCGTCGCCGACTGGATATAGACGTTCGTGTCCGAATTATTCTTCGCGACGATGCGAAGCGTCTTGCCATTGCCCATGTCGAGGCTGGCATCGTCGAACAGCGGGCTGCCGATGATATAATCCTGGCTCGACGGATCGACGGGGTAGAAGCCGAGCGCCGACAGCGCATACCAGGACGAGGTCGCGCCCTGATCGTCCATCCCCGGATAGCCGTAACCCGCCGCGTCGCTGGCGTAGGTTTTCTCAAGGATCTTGCGGACGAGCGCCTGCGTCTTCCACGGCTGACCGCTCCAATTATAATAATAAGGGGCCTGCTGGTCGGGCTGGTTGCCGTGGACATATTGGCCGATCACGCCGGTGCAGTCGCGGCAGATGCCCGTCGGATTATAGGGTTTGGTGAAAAACTCGTCGAGCTTGGCATTGAACGCGTCGCGCCCGCCGAGGAGGCCGATCAGCCCCTGCACATCGTGCGGGACGAGCCACAAGGTCGACCAGCCCGACGCCTCCTTCATCATGAAATTATAATAGGGTTCGGCGGGATCGAAGGGCGCGATCCATTTGCCGTCGGCGGTGCGTCCGCGCATGAAGCCGATCGATTTGTCGAAGACATGGACGTAATTGCCCGCGCGCTTCAGGAACATCCGGTAGTCGGCGTCCTTGCCGAGCTTCTTCGCATAGAGCGCGAGCGCATAATCGTCCCACGCATATTCGAGCGTCTTGTCCGCACCCGCCTTGCCGCCGGCATAGGGCGGGCTGGGATTGTGATCGGGCACGATGTCCGAAATCCAGCCCTGCTTCATATATTCGGCGAGGTAGCCGCGCGGCCCCTTCGGGTCGGTCGCATTCTTGCGGAGATATTCGTAGGCGGCTTCGTAATCGAATTCGATGCCGCGCTCCCACGCGCCGAGGAAGAGGAACACCGCATTATCACCGTGGAAGGAGGTGTTCATATAGCCCTTCTCGCGCGCCATCGCGAGTTCGGAGGCCATGATGTTCTTGACCGCCTCGGGCTCCATCAGCTCGAGGAGAACGATCTGGTTGCGCCCCGTGTCCCAGAAGGGAACCGGGCCGTAGCGGTCGTGGGTGGCGGTCTGGACCTTGCCGTTGGTGTCGGCAAATTTCTCGCCCTTTTGCGCGATCAGGCGCGGCGACGCGAAGGACTGAAAGAGCGTCGAGTAAAAAAGCTTCCGCTGCTTGTCGGTGCCGCCCGTCACGCGGACGCGGTTCAAAAGCTGCGCCCAGGTGTCGCGCGCCGCCTTGTGGACGCCGTCGAAATCCCAGCCCGACACTTCGGCGGCGAGCCGCTCGGCCGCCTGTTCATAGCTGGTGCCGTGCGCGATCTTCATCAGCACCTGCTCGCCGGCCTTGGTCTTGAAGGTCACATAGCTGCCCGCGTAGCTGCCCGCGATGTCGCGCGCGCCGGGCTGCACGTCGCTGGTGCCGATGCCCCAGCCGATATTGTCGCCGGGCGCCTTGCGGAAGGTGCCGAGCGCCGCGAAGGGCTTCGAGAATTCGGCGACGAAATAGGCACCGTCGGCGCTGTGCTCGTCTTTCGATATCCCGCGAACGATCCTATCGCCGACGACCTCCACCGTCCCGCCGTGGCGCGGCAGGTTGACGATGACGTTCGACCGCTCGCTCGCGGGAAAGGTGAAGCGCATCACGCTCGCCCAGCGCGTCGCGGTGAGTTCGACCTGCGTGCGGAAAGTGTCGAGATAGACCGAATAATAGCCCGGCGAGGCCTTTTCGCGCGACTTGTCATAATAGGATTGGCTGTAGGCGGGCGGCGGCGACCAGTCGCCCACCACCGGCATGACGATCGGCTCGGCGCCGCCGCCATAGGTCGAACCACCGCCGCCGGTGAAGCCGATCATCGTCGGATTGGTGTAATAATAGGGAACGGGGACGCCGTTCGGATAGAGCAGCTCGATATTGTTGTTGACCGGCGCGGCTTCGACCGAGCCGTGCGGCAGGCGCGCGCCCGGCGAGGTCTGTCCCGAATAGACGGGCTCGCCCGGCGGCGGCGCATTGCCGATCACCGCCGGATCGTCGAGCGGCGCGGTGCCGACGAGCGGATTGGCGAGATCGACCGGCGACTGCGCGGTGGCGGCCGAAAAGGCCAGCATCGCGGCCGAGGACGCCAGCGCGATCGCCGCCCTTCGCAGCCGAGGTTGCAGCCGGTTCGAACCCATTTCCTTTTTCATTGCGACCCTCTTCCCTGAAAATATTATCGTTGATTGTTTGTCAGTGCGGTGCGGCTTGCAGCACGCCGGTTCGCGCGGGCGCCTTCGCAGCGATCCAGCCGAACAGCGCGATGGCGAGGTAGCAGGCCATCGGCACCAGAAAGGCGAGGAAGCGGCTACCGCTGGCGTCGGCGACCTGCGCGAAGGCGAGCGGTACGAGCGCGCCGCCGACGATCGCCATGCAGAGCAGCCCCGAGGTCGCCGACGCGGGCGCGGTCGAACGCTCGATCGTCAGCGAGAAGATCACGGGGAACATGATCGAGTTGAACAGCCCGACCGAGATCGCGAGCACGCCCGCCGCGGGCCCGCTGATCTGGCTGATCGTCAGGCAGAGCAGCGCCGCGGCGACGGCCGCCACCGCGAGGAGCGGCCCCGCGGGGAGCTTGTAGAGGAGGCCCGAGCCGATAAAGCGGCCGATCATCGCGCCAAGCCAATAGAGGCTGACGAAGCTGCCCGCCTCGACCGCGCTGATCGCGAACACGTCGGGCTGTTCGAGGAAATTGACCATCGCGCTGCCGATCGCAACCTCGGCGCCGACATAGAGGAAGATCGACAGCGCGCCCGCGAGCGCCCAGGGCGAGGCAAAGGCATTCGTGATGCTCGCGCTCTTTTCGGGCGGCGGCGCGGCGGCGGTGATCTCGTGCCGGACGCGGTAGAGGAAGACCGCGAGCACCGCGATCACCACCGCGATGAAGACATAGGCGACGTCGATCCGGCCGAGCGAATAGGCGATCTTCGCCTCGGTCACCGGCCCGTCCTCGAACAACCCGCCCTGGAGCAGCGTGCGCGCGGCGAGATAGGGCGCGACGACGGTGCCCAGCGAATTGAATGCCTGGCTCAAGACCAGCCGGAAATGCGAGCGGTCGGGGCGGCCGAGCGACGCCGACAGCGGATTGGCGGCAACCTGCAGCAGCGTGATGCCCGAGGCGATCACGAACAGGCCGACGAGCACCATCGCATATTCGCGCACCACGGTCGCGAGCGGCATGATCAGGCAGCCGACGATCATCGTCGCGAGCGCCACGATGATCGAATTGGCCGCACCGAGCCGCCCCATCAGCGCCGCCGCGGGCAGCGAGACGACGCTATAGGCCATGAAGAAGGCGAATTGGGTGAGGAAGCTTTCGGTATCGCTGAGCGCGAAGATCGCCTTCACCGCGGGGATCAGGATATCGTTGACCGCGGTGACGGCACCCCAGACGAAGAAGAGCATGGTGACATAGGCGAAGGTCCAGCCCGTGCCCGATCGGCTATCAGTCATGGCAGGCGCCGCTCCCCCGGATAGGCCAGCAGCAGGTCGCCCCCCGCATCGGCCGCGACCTGCACCGTGCCGGTGAGCGCGACGCATTCGCCCGCTGCGAAAGCGACGCCGTCGGCCAGCCCGTTTCCGGCCACCGGGATCAGCCATGCGGTGACGCCGTCGGGGAGCGTGATCGTCCGCGTCCCACCGGCGAGCCGTTCGAGCACGAATTTCGGGCCGTCGACGAGGATCTCGCGATCGTCGGCGACGCGGCCCGGCGAGGAATAGGCTGCGTAGGGCCGCGGGTCGGCGACCGCGATGCCGTCATCGAGATGCAGCTCGCGCGGGCGGCCGTAATCGTAGAGACGATAGGTCGTCTCACTGTTCTGCTGCACCTCGATCAGCGTCAGCCCCGCGCCGATCGCATGGACCGTGCCCGAGGGGACATAGAAGAAATCGCCCGCCTTGACCGGCTTCCAGTCGAGCAATTGCTCGATGCTGCCGTCGAGGGCGGCCGCGCGCAGCCTGTCCCCGTCGACGGGCGCCCTGGTCCCGAGCGCGATGGTCGCACCCGGCTCGGCACCGAGGATCAGCCAGCATTCGTCCTTGCCGCGCGGCAAGCCGCGGGCATGCGCCTGCGCGTCGTCGGGGTGGACCTGCACCGACAGTTTTTCGCTGGTGAACAGATATTTGATCAGCAGATCGGGCGCCGCGTCGCCGGGCGCCTGGAACCATATCTCGCCCACCGGCGCGCCGCCCGGCGGCGAATCGCGGAACGGCGCTCGCAGTTCGCGTCGTCCCCAGGGCTTTTCCACCCGGTGAGTCGCAAGCAAGGTCGCTGGCACCAATCCCCTCCTTCATTGCCCCGCCCGCCTTTCCGGGTCGGGAGCGCCGCCACCCGAAGGCATATCGGCGGCCGATTTTTCACAGCCTGCCCCGCCCACGACCTTGGCGTCAAGATAATAATGAAAATTAATTTATTTGATCGGGAGATTGTTTATGGCATGTCCTTGCCAAAGAGGACGGCGCCGACGCCCGATCCCGCGGGAGAGAAAAATGACCGATACGCCCGAGAAGGCAGCGCTTTCCGGCCCCGATCCGCGGGGCCGCGCCGGGATCGGCGTTTTGGCGGCGGCGATCGGAACGGCGGCGCTCGCCGGCCTGTTGTTCGGATTCGATACCGCGGTCATCGCGGGCGTGACCGGCGACCTGACCCGCCTGTTCGCGCTGACTCCTGAAACGCTTGGCGTCACCGTGTCCGCCGCGCTCTGGGGAACGCTGGTCGGCGCGCTGTTCGCGGGCAAGCCCGGCGACGCCTTCGGCAGCCGCGACAGCCTGCGCGTGCTCGCCGTCCTCTATTTCGTCGCGGGGCTCGGCTGCGCGCTCGCGCCCAGCTGGACGGCGTTTCTCGTCTTCCGCTTCATATGCGGGCTCGCGATCGGCGGCTCGTCGGTGCTGGCGCCCGTCTACATCGCCGAGATCGCGCCGCCGCGGCACCGCGGCTTCCTCGTCGGCCTGTTCCAGCTGATGATCGTCACCGGCATCCTCGTCGCCTATCTGAGCAATGCGACGATCGCGGGGCTGATCGGCGGCGAGGCGGCGTGGCGCTGGAAGCTGGGCGTAACCGCCGCTCCGGCCCTGCTCTTCTTCATCCTGCTCTTCGCGATTCCCAACAGCCCGCGCTGGCTGCTCGCCAAGGGGCGCCGCGAAGAAGCGAGCATGGCGATGGTCCGCATCGGCACGCCGGCCGCCGAACTCGACCGGATCGAAGCGGCGCTCGAACGCGATCCGCCGGGCGAGAAATTGTCGTGGCGCCGGCACCGCCGGCCGATGCTGCTCGCCATCCTGATCGCGATGTTCAACCAGCTCGCGGGCATCAACGCCGTCCTCTATTATCTGAACGATATTTTCGCGCGCGCGGGATCGCTTTCGCCCGATCGCCAGGCGGTGCTGATCGGGATCGCCAATCTGGTCTTCACGCTCGCCGGCATGGCGCTGATCGACCGCCTCGGGCGCAAGACGCTGCTACTCGCGGGTGCGGCGGGCATGACGCTGTGCCTCGCCGCCGCTGCCGGCGTGCTGTTCGGCGCTCTGGACAACGCGCTGATGCTGCCCGCGCTGATCGGGTTCATCGCCTTTTTCGCGACCAGCCAGGGGGCGGTCATCTGGGTCTATATTTCGGAGATTTTCCCGACCCCGGTGCGCGCACGCGGCAGCGCGCTCGGTGCCAGCACGCACTGGCTGATGAATGCGCTGATCGCCGGGATATTCCCGGTGCTTGCCGCCTGGTCGCCCGGCGCGCCCTTCGCCATCTTCGCCGCCGCGATGGTCGTTCAGTTCGTCGTCGTCGCAGCGGTCTTTCCCGAAACCAAAGGCGTCGATCTCGACGAGATGGCGCAGCGGATCGACTAGGGTCAGCGCCCCGCCTGCATCAGGATCGATTCCGACGGCAGGATATGATCGAGGAAGGGGATGATCGCGGCGCCGATCGCCGAGGCGTCGTCGGCCGCGCCCGCCCGCCGCACCGGCGCCACCACCGGAAGCTGGAGCCCCGTCATCCGGGCGTTGAGCCGCTCGACGAGGCCGTCGACCAATTTGCCAGGCAGCCGCCCGCCGATCAGGATGGCGGCGGGGTTGATCAGGCAGTTGACCGCGATCAGCGGCTGGACGAGCGCGTCGGCGGCATCGTCGAGCCATTTGAGGATCACCGCTTCGCGATCGGGCGAACTGCCGAGCAGCGCGTCGGGGCCGTCGACGTCGTGCCCTTCGGCTTCGAGCCGCGCGTAAAGCGCCGACAGCGACACGGTGTCCTGCACATTGGCGCCGTCGCCGCGTTCGGGGTCGGGCATCGCCCAAATCTCCCCCGAGCGCGAATCGGCGCCGCGAACATAGCTGCGGTCGATGACGAGCCCCCCGCCCAGCCCCGCACTGATCAACAGATAGAAGAAGCTCGGTAGCGCGATGCCGTCGCCGAGATGCACTTCGCCGAGCGCCGCCGAGGCCGCGTCATTGTCGGCGTGCAGCGGCCAGGGAAGCACCTCGCCGAGCAGCGCGCCGAGGTCGATCCCGTCCCACGCGTCATATTCCTTTGGTCGGTGCGGCAACGCGATGCGGCCAAGGTCGTCGGGGAGCGCGATCCCGACGCCGAGGATGCGCGTCCGATCGACCCCGCCCTCCTCGAGCAAGCCAGGGAGGATGTCGCGCACATGATCGACGACCGTTCCGGGAAGCGCAAAAGCGATCTCACGCGTGTGGCGGCTGCGGATCTTGCCGGCCAGGTCGAGCGTCACCAGCGTGATGTGATCGCGGTCGATGTTGAGCCCGATCGCAAAGGCGCCGTCGGGATCGATGACGATCCGCATCGCGGGCTGGCCGCGCTTGCCCTGCAGCCGGCCGGCGGGCTTGACGAGGCCGAGATCGATCAGCCGCTTTGTGATGTTCACGATCGTCGGCGGGGTGAGGCCGGTCACGCGTGCAAGGTCGCTGCGCGTCGTCTCTTCGGTCAGGCGGATCGCCTGCAGCACGATCCGCTGGTTATAATCGCCCGCGCGCTCGAGATTGGTGCCCGACAGGCTGAGCGTCAGCCGCGCGTCGCGCGCCTCGGGGCCGCTCGTGGCCGATTGGCGGCGGTCGCGACCCGGAAGGTTGAGGCTCATTGCAGGACTGTCCTCCAAGCTGGTTCGAATGCCCGGCGCCCCCCGCCAAACAGACTCATGCCATAAATATATATGCTTTAATAATTAGATTTTCGATAAAGCGAAGCGACGCCGCGCTGTCAATCGGCTGCGTTGAGGATTTCATCGTTTTGCCGCGATATAGGCGGCAACCTGTTCCTCAAGGATGTTCAGCGGCAGCGCGCCTTCGCCAAGCACCGCTTCGTGAAATTCGCGAATGTCGAAGCGCGGGCCGAGTTCGCGTTCGGCGCGCTCGCGCAGTTCGGCGATCTTCAACTGCCCGACCATGTAGCTCGTCGCCTGCCCCGGCCAATTGAAATAGCGGTCGACCTCGCGCGCGATGTCGGTGTCGGAAACCGAGCTGTTGGCGCGGAAATAGGCGATCGCCTGTTCGCGCGTCCACCGCTTCGAATGGATGCCGGTGTCGAGCACCAGCCGGATCGCGCGCCATACCTGCAGCGACAACATGCCGAACCGGTCGTAGGGCGTCTTGTATATGCCCATTTCGTTCGCGAGCCGCTCGGAATAAAGCCCCCAGCCCTCGATATAGGCGCCATAGCCGCCGAACTTGCGGAACTTCGGGATGCCGGCCAGTTCCTGCTGCCGTGCGATCTGGAAATGATGGCCCGGTGCGCCCTCGTGCGCGGCGATCGCCGCGACCTGAACCTTTTGCGTCTGGTTCATGTCGACGAGATTGACATAATAGATGCCGGGCCGCGACCCGTCGGCCGAGGGCGGGTTATAGAAAGCCGTCGAAGCGGTCGCCTCGCGCCATTTCTCCACCGCGCGCACCTCGAGCGCCGCCTTGGGCAGCACGCTGAAATAGCGCGGCGCCGCTTCCATCGCCGCCGCGATCACCGCGCGCGCATCGGTCAGATAGGCTTCGCGGCCGGCCTGCGTGTTCGGATATTTGAACTTCGGATCGGTGCGGATATGGTCGAAGAATTGTTCGAGGGTGCCCTTAAAACCGACCTCGCGCTTGATCGCTTCCATCTCTTCGCGGATCGCCGCGACCTGCTTCAAACCCAGTTCGTGGATCTGGTCGGCCGTGAGGTCGGTGGTGGTCGAATTTTTCAGCCGGTCTGCGTAATAGGCCTCGCCGTCGGGCAGGCTCCACACGCCGAAATTGCCCTTCGACTTCGGCTCGATCTCGTCGATCGCGGCGATCAGCACCTCATAACCGTGCTTGAACGGGCCGGTCAGCGCCGCGGTCGCATCGGCGATCAGCTTCGCCTTGACCGCATCGGGCGCATCGAGCGCGCCGACCTTTTTGCGGAAATCGGCGAGCAATGTCGAATCCGCGCCGTCGTCGAACGGTGCGCCGACGAGGATTTTCTTCGCATCGGCGCGCGCGGGCGCGAAATTGACCTTGTTGGGCACGGCGCCGGCGGCCGCTTGCTCGCGCATCGTCGCCGCGACCTCGCGCATCACGCGGTCGGTGTCGCGCAGGCGCGCGATATAGGCCTCGGCATCGGCGACCGTGTCGACCTTGTGATTGTTGATCAGCAGCACCGGAATATCGCCCGCCGGGCTGCCGTTGGTGGTCACCGGAAAACGAAGCTTGCGGAACGGCAAGGACGCACGGCGGCGCTCGACGTCATATTCGAACAAGCGGTAACTGACGCGCGCGCTCGCGCCCAATTGCTCGGGCCGAAAGCGCGCGTGCATTTCCTTGAGCTGGCGCTCGAGCAGCGCCTGCTCGCGCACCGCCGCGGCGTCGGTATAATCGTCGAGCCGGTCGTAGTTGGTCTTGAGCCCGAGCTGCGTCTGGCTTTCGGGCTGGAGCGCGATCCGCGCGTCGAAGGCGTCGTCGAGAAAGCCGAGCAGCGCTTCGTCCTGCGTCGTCGCCGGCGCGGCCGCAGCCATCGCCGCGGCGGGGAGGACGGCGAGCGGCAATATGGGCGCCAACATCAAGGCAAGTGCGAAACGCATGGAAATTCTCCTGTTGAATGCGTTGCTTGTAGCCACCGCTTGCGTCGGCGCAATCACTACCAGACGGCACCGGTCGATGGCAGGACGACCTCCCTTCGGCGATTGCAGATGCGAAACGGCCCGGCTAGCGACTTGCGCATGACAAAACGCCGTTTCCGCCGCTTTGGCCTGTTCGCCGCCCTTGCCTCCCTCGGTCTGGCGCTATCCCACACAACAGCGGCATCCGCCGACGCACCCCAGGCAACGCTTTATACCGGCGCGACGGTCATCGACGGCACCGGCGGCGCGGCGCGCGCCGATCAGGACATATTGGTCGAGGGCGAGCGGATCGTGGCGATCGGCGCGCATGACGCGCTGGCGTCGCGGGCCGGGACGGCCCGGCGGGTCGACCTGTCCGGGCGCTTCGTCATCCCGGGGTTGATCGACAGTCATGTCCATCTCGCGACGCCGCCGAACCGGAAACGCGCCGAGGCGATCCTGCGCCGCCAGCTCTATGGCGGGGTCACCGCGGTACGCGACATGGCCGACGATCTGCGCGCCGTCGGCGATCTGGCGCGCGCTTCACTGGTGGGCGAGATCGCCGCGCCCGATATCTATTATGCCGCGCTGATGGCGGGCCCGCCTTTCTTCGCCGACCCGCGCGTCCTGTCGGTCAGCCGCGGCTTTGCGCCGGGAACGGCGCCGTGGATGCAGGCGATCGATGCGGACACCGATTTGCGCACCGCGGTGACGCTGGCGCGCGGGACGTCGGCGACCGCGATCAAAATCTATGCCGATCTTCCGGCCGAGCGCGTCGCGGCGATCACCGCCGAGGCGCACCGCCAGAAGATGATGATCTGGGCGCACAGCGCGGTCTTTCCCGCCCGTCCCGCCGACGTCATCGCCGCGGGCGCCGATGTCATCAGCCATGTCTGCTATCTGGGTTATGAAGCGCAGCCGCGGATGCTCGCGGCCTATGAGGACCGCACGCCGGTCGACGAAACGCGCTTCGCGCCCACAGGCGACGATCCCGTCGTCGCCGGCCTCTACCGGGCGATGGCGAAGCAGGGCACGATCCTCGATGCGACCGGCAGCCTGTTCGTGAAGTTCGAGGCGGCGCGCAAGGCCGACGTCGAGGCGAAGCCGCTGCGGTGCAGCGGCGCGCGGACGATCCGTCTGACGCAGCAAGCGTGGCGTGCCGGCATTCCGATCGCGACCGGCACCGACTTCGTCGACCCCGCGAGCAACCCCTGGCCCGAGGTGCATGCCGAGCTGCGCTATCTGGCGGATGATGTCGGCATGCCGCCGCTCGCCGTCATCCATTCGGCGACGCTGGTCGGCGCCCGCGCGGCCGGGCAGGACAGGGATATGGGGTCGATCGAGCCCGGCAAGCTTGCGAACTTCGTCGTGCTGGGCGCCGACCCGCTTGCCGACATCGACAATATCGAACGGATCGAGATGACCGTGAAGCGCGGCCGCGAATATCGGCGCGCCGGCTATATCGCGCCGACGCGGGAGGAATTGAGCGAGGCGGATTGACCGGCTGGCTGGGGCGGCAGGATTCGAACCTGCGAATGGCGGCATCAAAAGCCGCTGCCTTACCACTTGGCGACGCCCCAACGGCCGGTGCGACGCGCGCTCTATAGCGCGTCGCCGCTTAATGCAAGGCGGGTCGGATCAGAGCCGCGTGACCCAGCCGTGCGGGTCGGCCGCGCGGCCGCGCTGGATGTCGACGAGTTTACCCTTCAGCATTTCGGTGACCTGGCCAGGGCCGCCGGCGCCGATCGTGAAGCTGGTTTCGCCGCGCGTCACCTTGCCGACCGGAGTGACCACCGCGGCGGTGCCGCAGGCGAAGCTTTCGGTCAGCTTGCCGCTTTCCGCATCGGCTTGCCACTGGTCGATCGCATAGGGTTCCTCGCGCACCGTCAGGCCCGCATCCTTCGCCAGCGTGATGATCGCGTCGCGCGTGATGCCGGGCAGGATCGTGCCGGTCAGCGGCGGCGTGACGATGCTGCCGTCGTCGAAGACGAAAAACATATTCATGCCCCCCAGCTCTTCGATCCAGCGATGCTCGGCGGCGTCGAGGAAGACGACCTGGTCGTGCCCCTTGGCGATCGCCTCGCGCTGCGCGACGAGGCTGGATGCATAATTGCCACCGCATTTGGCGGCGCCGGTGCCGCCGGGTGCGGCGCGGGTATAATCCTCCGACACCCAGAGCGAGATCGCGGGGGCGCCCGACTTGAAATAATTGCCGACCGGCGAGGTGATGACGAGGAACTGATATTCGGACGCCGGTTTGACCCCCAGAAACACTTCGCTCGCGAACATGAAGGGGCGGAGGTACAGCGCGCCGCCGTCGACGGGCGGGAACCAGCTGGCGTCGGCCGCCACCGCTTCCTTCACCGCCGCGATGAACATCTCCTCGGGAAGTTCGGCCATCGCCATCCGGCGCGCGCTCGCGTTGAAGCGCGCGGCATTGGCCTCGACGCGGAACAGCGCCATCGACCCGTCGTCGAGGCGATAGGCCTTCAGCCCCTCGAAGATTTCCTGCGCATAATGGAGCACTGCGGTCGCGGGATCGAGCGTCAGCGGCCCGCGCGGCATCACCTGCGCATCGTGCCAACCCTTCCCCTCGGCATAGCGGATCGACACCATATGGTCGGTGAAGACGCGCCCGAAAAGCGGGTCCGCAATCGCCGCCGCCCGTACATCCTCCGCCGCCGGATTGGGGTGCGACAGATGGGTGAAGGCGGGAGCGGACATGCGAAAACACCTTTGCTTTGCTGGTTTCGGGAGCGCGCCTCTTGCCAAAGAGCGGCACCGCGCGCAACGGTAGCGACTATGCCGGATGAAAATTTTCTTTCACAAGTTCCTGCCGCCTCAGCCCTTTTCTTGCGCGAGGAAGAAGTGCGTCGTGGCATCGAGTTCCTCTTTTTCGCCCACGCCTCGCTCTGGCGCGCGATCGATGCGCGGCTCGCCGAGAAGGAGCTGGGACGCGCGCACTACCGCGCGCTCTATTTCATCGCGCGGCAACCCGGGCTGACGATTTCGGACCTGCTCGCACTGCTCGGCATCACCAAGCAGTCGTTGGGACGGGTGGTGAAGGAACTCGAGGCGCGTGACTATCTGACGACGCGGCCAGGCAACCGCGACCGGCGCGCCAAGGAGCTGCGCCTGACCGACGCCGGCCGCACGGCCGAACGCGAGATATTCGCGGCGCTGCGCGATACGATGAGCCGCGCCTATACCCACGCGGGACAGCAGGCGGTGACCGGCTTCTGGCAGGTCAGCGAGGCGCTCGTTCCGCCGCGCGAGCGCCGCCGGATCGCGGAGCTCGGGAAGGAGCCGGGTTAGATCAGCCCTCGCCGCGCGCGATGTCGGCGAGTTCGCGCCCGCGATCGCGCGCCGCGCGCAGCACGTTGGTGAGTAGCGCCGCGAGCTGGCCGTCGCTGTCGAGCACGTCGAGCCCGGCCTGCGTCGTGCCGCCCTTGCTCGCGACCTGCGCGATCAGCACGCCGGGCTTTTCGCCGCTGTCGGCGAGCAGCGCAGTCGCGCCGCCGAAGGTCGCGGTCGCGAGCTTCAGCGCGTCCTCGGCCGACAGGCCGAGGCGCTCTCCGGCGGCCGCATAGGATTCGATCAGGCGAAAGACGAACGCCGGGCCGCTGCCGGTGAAAGCCGTAACCAGATCCATCGTCGAGTCGTCGGGGAGCGCGACGACCGTGCCGAGCGGATCGAGCAGATTGTCGATCGCCGCCTCGTCGGCGTTGCCGTCGCTCGCGACCGCCGACACGCCGGCGCCGATGCGCGCGGCGAGATTGGGCAGGATGCGGACCTGCGCCCGCGCCGCCGGGAAGCGCGCCGCGAGGTCGGCGAGCGAAACGCCCGCGAGGATCGACAGCAAATGCGTTTCGCCCGAGACGACCTCGGCGAGTTCGGCCGCGACTTCGCCTAGCTGCTGCGGCTTCATGCCGAGCATGATCCACTCGGCCGCGCCGCCCGCACCTAGCCATTCGGCGAGCGACGCGAATTGCGCGATGCCCGCACGCGGCGCCGCGAACGGATCGACGATCGTGACCACGGCCGGATCAAGTCCCGCTTTCAGCCAGCGGTCGAGCATCGCGCCCGCCATATTGCCGCACCCCACGAGCAGCATCCGGCCGGTAAAATCCTTCAAAGTCTTCGTCATGGTCCCTGGTTCTTCTTTGTTACCGGCAACTGCTCTCGGGACCCGAGATCAGGTCGAGGCAGCGGCCGTCGATCTTGTTTGCATCCACCGTCAAGCCGATCAGCGAGGCCAGCGTCGGCATGATGTCGACGGTCATCACGGCGTTCGGCTGTTCGAACGCGACCAGCCCCTTGCGCCAGAATAGGATCGGCACGCGGCGGTCATAGTCCCACACCGAGCCGTGCGTCGCGACATAGCCGACGCCCGCTTCGGGGATCGGGGTGACGCGCGGCTTCAACGCGATGATGAAATCGCCCGAACGCTGCGGATGATAGGAGGCGCGCAGCTTGTCCATCAGCGTCCAGGTGTCGGGCGCGCGCTTCGAGATCGGATGCGCTTCGAGTTCCTCGCGCGTCACCACCGCCTCGATCTGCGGATGCGCGCGGAGGCGCGGCAGGATTTCGGCGAGCACGGCCTTACGCTGCGCCGCGGTCAGCGTCTTGGCCAGATAATAGTCGCCCCCGTCGCCATAGAGGATGGGCTGCGGCAGGCCGAGCTTTTCGGCGACCACCTTACTCATCGCCTCGGGATCGAGCGCCTTGTCGACGCGCTGCGCATCGGGCCAGGCGTTCTGGCGGTTGCGCTCGGGCAGGTCATGGCCGCCATGGTCGGCGGTCAGCGCGACGGCGTAATCGATGCCTGTCGCATCGAGCCGCGCGAAGAAATCGCCGAGCTCGCGGTCGAGCCCCGCCATCTGGATGCACATCTCGCTGCCTTCGGTCCCGGTGCCGTGGCCGACATAGTCGGTCGCCGACAGCCCGACGATGAGGAGGTCGGTGCTGTCCCCCTCGCCCATCTTGCGCACCTGACGCAGCGCCGCGGCGGTCGCGAGCACGGCGCCGTCGGCTTCGGGCGACGCCATGAAGCGGCGGAAGTCGCCGGCGTCGCGCGCCATCCGGCCGGTACCGACCGAGCCGCCCTTGTCGAGCGGGATCGCGATGTCGTGCGGCGCGCAATCGGCGGGCAGCGTCAGCGCGGGGCGCGCCTGGCCGATCGCGGCGGCGATCGCCGCGCTCGCCTGCTGCGCGGTCGGCGACAGGGTAGTGCCGCGATATCCGGTGAGGCCGGTCGGCACGAGCCACATCAACTCGTCGGCCTGGCGCCCGCCCATCATGATCGCCGAACGGTCCTTGCCCGATACCGAGACGACCTGCGTCTTCGGATCGCGCGCCTTCATCAGATCGCCGAGCGTCGGAACGAGCAGATGATCGACCGATGGCGCGTATTTGCCACCGCCCGAGCTGGTGCCCGCGACCTTTTCGTCCTCGGCGCAATAGATGCGCTTGTCCTCGCGCGCGGCCGACAGGTCGAAATAATGGTTCGCGACGATGCCCGTGTGCGCCGGGTGGTTGCCGGTCAGGATCGTCGAATGGCCGGGGCAGGTTTCCGTCGCGCCGTGCGCCTGATAACCCGCCGGGAAGACGACACCCGAAGCGAGCCGCGCGAGCCCGCCGGTGAAACGGCCGCGATATTCGGCGAAAAGGTCGGCTGAAAACTGGTCGACGGCGATCATCACGATGAGCTTCGGCGCCGGGGTCGCCGCCGCAAGTTTTTGCACCGCCGGCGCCGAATCCTGCGCAAAGCCGGTCCCGGCGGCGGCGAGGCAAAGCGCGGTGGCAAGGGCGGCGGACAAGGATTTCAGCTTCATGGACGGTTTCTCCATAACAGGGTCAGGGTTTTGCCCCTAAAGCGCGGGCTGTCCTCTCGACGAAAGCCGCCTATATGGCAAGCCTTCGAACGACCAACAGCTGCGGACGGGCCATGAATTTGCTGAGTGAGGCTTTTGTGACACGCATCGGGCGCGCACTGCTCGCCGTGCTGGCGCTGATCCTCGCCGCTTTCGGTCCCGCACACGCGCAATCGACGCATATCCAGCCGAAACTCGTCGCCGAATCGGCAGCTCCCGCGCCCGGCGGCGCGACGACGCTGGCGCTGACCATGGCGCCCGACAAGACGTGGCATGGCTATTGGGTCAATGGCGGCGACGCGGGCTTCGGCCTGTCGGTCGAATGGAACGCGCCCGAGGGCGTGACGATCGCACCCTTCCGCTACCCCGTTCCCGATGCGCTGATCCTCTTTGGCATGATGAACCATGTCTATGAGCATCCCTATGCGCTGCTCGCCGAGGTGCGGGTCGACAAGAACGTCGCGCCCGGCACCGACCTGACGTTGTCGGGGATCGCCAACTGGCTGGCCTGCACCGACAAGGTGTGCGTTCCCGAAAAGGCGGTGATCTCGGTCGCCCTCAAAGCCGGCGACGGAACCGTCCCCGAAGCGGCGCGCACCCGCTTCGACGGCTGGCGCGCGCTGCTTCCGCAGCCGCTCGACCGGCACGGCGTATGGGAGCGGCGCGGCGAGATGGTGCGCTTCGCCATTCCGCTGCCCGCCAGCACCCAAGTCGACGCGCCGCATCTGTTCGTCGAGACGCAGGATGTGGTCGATTATGCCGCGCCCCAGAGTTTCAGCCGCAACGGCAATCAGATCATCGTCGAGACGCGCGCCAAGGGCGAGAAGGCCGGGCCGGTTTCGGCGCTGCTGAAGCTGGGCGGCGGGCGCGGCCTGTCGTTGACGCTCGAACCCGGCACCGTGCCGGCCGCGGGTGAGGCGATTGCGGGATCGCCGGACGCGATCGACGGGACGCTGTTCTGGACCGCCCTCGGCGGTGCGATCCTCGGCGGGCTGATCCTCAACCTGATGCCGTGCGTCTTCCCGATCCTCAGCCTCAAGGCGCTCAGCCTCGCGCGGTCGGGCGGCGACGCAAGGACCGCCAAGGTCGAGGCGCTCGCTTACACCGGCGGCGCGGTCGTCACCGCGCTGCTACTCGGCGGCGCGTTGCTCGCGCTCCGGGCGGCGGGCGGGCAGGTCGGCTGGGCCTTTCAATTGCAGCATCCGGTGAGCGTGCTCGCGCTGCTGATCCTCTCGCTGGCGATCACGCTCAACCTGCTCGGATATTATGAATTGCCGTCGTTCGGCGGCGGACAGGCACTCGCCGAAAAGGGCGGCGCGGCGGGCGGCTTCTGGACCGGCGCGCTCGCGGCGTTTGTCGCGACCCCGTGCAGCGGGCCGCTGCTCGGCGCGGCATTGGGCGCGACGCTGGTGCTACCGGCGTGGGCGGCGCTGCCGATCTTCGGCGGGTTGGGGCTCGGTCTCGCGCTGCCCTTCCTCGCGATCGGTTTCGTCCCCGCCTTGCGGCGCCGCCTGCCTAAGCCCGGCCCGTGGATGGACCGGTTCCGCAAATGGATGGCGTTGCCGATGGGGCTCACCACGCTCGCGCTGACATGGCTCTTGTGGCGACAACTCGGCAGCGGCGAGCAGCTTCTCTGGCCCAGCCTCGCCGTTGCGATGGCGCTTGTCCTTCTGACGCATTACGGCGCGATCCAGCGCGGCGACCGGCGGTCGTGGCTGTTGATCGCGTCGGGCCTGCTCCTCGTCGTCAGCCTCGCGGGCACGGTGGTCGAGGTTGCCGAAGCGGAACGCACCGCCGATGGCTCGGGATCGACCTTCTCCCTCGATGCGCTCGCCAAAGCGCGCTCCACGGGCAAGCCCGTGTTCGTCTATTTCACCGCCGACTGGTGCCTGTCGTGCAAGGCCAACGAAGCCGGCGCGATCAATCGCGAAGCGGTGCAGACCGCCTTCGACAAAGCGGGAGTCGTGACGCTCGTCGGCGACTGGACCAATGGCGATCCCGTGATCACGCGCACGCTTGCCGAACATGGCCGCAACAGCGTGCCGCTCTACCTCTGGTATGCCCCCGGCGCCGCCGAGCCGGAAATCCTGCCGCAAATCCTGACCCCGGGCCTGCTCACCGACAAGGCGGGCGGTTGATGGCGAAACAGCGCGCCGACCAGTTGCTCGTCGACCGCGGACTGGCCGAAAGCCGGACACGCGCGCAGGCGCTGATCCTCGCCGGGCTCGCCTTCGTCGGCGACCGCAAGATCGACAAGGCGGGACAGCAAATCGCCGACGATGCGGAAGTGAGCGTCAAGGGCCGCGATCATCCGTGGGTGTCGCGCGGCGGGATCAAGCTCGACCATGCGCTGACTCATCTGGGCTGGGACGTGACGGGCGCGGTCGCGATCGACGTCGGATCGTCGACCGGCGGCTTCACCGATGTGTTGCTGAGCCGCGGCGCGGCGCGTGTCTATGCGGTCGATTCGGGGACCAACCAGCTCGCCTGGAAGCTGCGGCAGGACGCGCGCGTGATCGTCCACGAACAGACGAGCGCGCGCATCCTGACGCCCGAGCATATCCCCGAACCCGTCGACCTGATCGTCTGCGATGCGAGCTTCATCGCGCTGTCGAAAGTCCTGCCGGTGCCGATGCGCTTCGCGAAACCCGGCGCCCGCATGGTGGCTTTGATCAAGCCGCAGTTCGAGGCCGAACGCCACGAAGTCGGCAAGAAAGGCGTCGTGCGCGACGCCGCGGTCCATGCGCGTGTCTGTGCCGAGGTGCGGGGCTGGCTGACCGGCGAAGGCTGGGACGTCACCGATCTTGTCGAAAGCCCGATCACCGGACCCGAAGGCAATGTCGAATTTCTGATCGCGGCGGTGAATCGAGCCGCTTGACGCTGCGCCGCACAATCGCGACACAAATGCAACGGATTCGCATTTGGGGGATATTGCGGACATGACCGAAATCGCGACACAGGGCCAGCTTCGCATGTCCTATTTACGCTGGGCGCTCGTCACCGTGCCGGCGATCGTGCTGATCGGCAGCCTGATGGGGCTGCTATCGAACAGCGGTTACGGCAATCGCTGGTTCGCGGCACTCGACCTGCCCTCGATCACGCCGCCGGGCTGGGTGTTCGGCACGGTATGGCCGATCCTCTACATCTGCCTCGGCCTGTCGCTCGCGATGATCCTCCATGCGCGCGGCGCGAAGGGACGCGGCTTCGCGCTGCTGCTCTTCTTCGTCCAGCTCGTCGCCAATTTCGCCTGGTCGCCGCTCTTCTTCGGCCAGCATCAGGTGACGACGGCGCTCTATCTGATCATCTTCATCCTGATGGTCACGATCGCGACCGCCTTCGCCTTTGCGCCGATCCGCAAGGCAGCCGCATGGCTGCTCATCCCCTATATGGCGTGGCTGAGCTTTGCCGCGATCCTCAATTTCCAGATCGATCAGCGCAATCCCCACGCCGAAACCCTTGTCCCCGCCGCCGCCAGCACCCAGATAGGGTGATGGCAAGGGGATAGCCCCCACTAAGGAATATCAGACATGCAGAGCGAAAACCGCTTTTTCGACGACCTCGCCAAGATGGTGAACGGCATTGCCGGGACCGTCGCGGGCGCCGGCCGCGAAGCCGAAGCCGCGATGCGCGACCGCGCGAAGGAATTTGTCGGCCGCATGGATTTCGTCAGCCGCGAAGAATTCGAGGCGGTGAAGCAGATGGCCGCCACCGCGCGCGCCGAAGCCGAAGCGCTGAAGGCGCGCCTCGACAAGCTCGAAGGCGTCGCGAAGCCGGCCGCGAAACCCGCTGCCAAACCCGCGGCGAAAATCAAGGCCGCTCCCAAAAAATGAGCGTCGCCCTCCGCGCAGGCGGGGGCCGCTATCGGCTTAGTGCAAGGTTGCCAGCGTCCCCCGCTCGCGGGGCGGCGGCGTTGCCGGACTCGCCAGCGTGGACGGAACCCGCTAAAGGCGCGCGCATGAGTGACGATCTATACGACGACGATGACGGCCAGGACGCGGCGCCGATGGAAATGCTGGCGTCCTATTTCGCCGCGCACGACTGGCCGCACGAGATGGTCGGCGAGGACGAGATCGTCGCGACCGCGCAGGGCAGCTGGACGACCTATGAATTGCGAGCGGTGTGGCGTCCCGACGACGGAGTGATCCAGCTCCTCGCCTTTCCCGACATTCGCGTCGTCGAGGACAAGCGCGCGGTGGCGCACGAGGCGCTCGCGATGATCAACGAGCAGCTCTGGCTCGGCCACTTCGAACTGTGGTCGAACAGCGGCACGATCCTCTTCCGCCACGGCATGCTCGTCGGTGCGGATGCGGCGCTGTCGCTCGACTTGACCGAGACGCTGATCGAAAGCGCGATCGACGAATGCGAACGCTTCTATCCGGTGTTCCAGTTCGTGCTGTGGGGCGGCAAGACCCCGGCCGAGGCGCTCGCGGCGTCGCTCATCGAAACGCGCGGCGAGGCTTAACCCCCTCCTTCCCCCCGGGTGCGGTGCGTTACCGCTTCTCGAACTTCGTCAGCCCCGTGCCCAGCTCGTTCGCCCCGATCGCCAGCGCCTCGCCGCTCCAGTCGGCAACGAATACCGACCGGCGATCGATGCCCGCGGGCAGGCTCGCGCGATTGCCCTCGATGACGAGCCCGCGCGACGGATTCTTGCGCTCTTCGGCCGCGACGGCGATAAACGCCGAATAATTTTCCTTGTCGCGCCCCTGCACGAACAGGTTGTTCGAAATCCGCCCGACCGATCCCGAGGACAGGTCGATCATATAATTGGTCGCCTTCCCCTGCGTGTCGTCGAAGCTGTTGTCGTTGACGTCGACCTCAGCCGCGCGCGTCTTCAGATAATGGCCGCCGCTGCCCTTTTCGAAGCGCGAGCGGGTGACGGCGACGCGGCCGTAGATGCCGGTGTAGACGCTGTGCGCGCAGCTCAATCCGCGGTCGCAGCGGCCGAGGCGCGAAAAGGTCGAGCGGTCGATCGTCAGCGTTGCTTCGGGATCGTCGGCGGTGAGGATGCCCTGTTCGCTGTCGCGGAACATCGCGTTCACGATGTCGAGATCGCTCGTTTCGAGCCGGATGCCTGCGCCATTGCCGTCGGGGACGCGCATATTCTGAAAGACGATGCCGTCGATGCGCGCGCCATCGCCGCGCAGCACGAGCGCCGCCTTGCCCTCGCAAGTCACGCCGTCGAAGATCGCCCGGCCCGGCTCGGCGGCGACGAAGGCGATGCGCCCGGCGGTCTGCACCGCGCAGTCGCGGTGATAGCCGGGGGCGATACGGATCGTCCCCTCGCCCTCGCCGATCGCATCGACCGCGTCCTGCAAGCGCGAAAAGCCTCGACCATCGACACTGTAGGGCGCACCGCCCGTTTGAGCGGGAAGCGGCACCGGCGCCAGAAGCAGCGGAAGGGCGAGCAGCGGCAGCATGGGCCGGCGAAGGATCGACGTGAACATGCGCCGCCCATAGCGGCTTTTGGCGCGCCCGTCGTCGGCGAAGCTGGTTAATCCGGCGGCTGTCCCCTTATCGGACAGCCGCCGGCAAGCGCGTTAATCGAGGTTGGGCCGCAGCCACCGCGTCGCGGTTTCGATATCGACCCCGCGGCGCGCCGCATAATCCTCGAGCTGATCGCTCCCGATCCGCGCGACGCCGAAATACTGGCTTTCAGGGTGACCGAAATAAAAGCCGCTGACCGCCGCGGTGGGTAGCATCGCGAAGCTTTCGGTGAGCACCAACCCCGCATTCTCGCCCGCCTGAAGCAGCTCGAACAGGATCGGCTTCAGACTATGATCGGGGCAAGCGGGATAGCCGGGGGCAGGGCGGATGCCGCGATATTCTTCCTTGATCAGCGCCTCGTTGGTCAGCTGTTCGCCCGGCGCATAGCCCCATAATTCGGTGCGGACATGCTGGTGCAGCCGCTCGGCAAAGGCCTCGGCGAAACGATCGGCGAGCGCCTTCAGCAAAATGTCCGAATAATCGTCCTTGTCCGCGCGGAAACGCTCCGAATGCGGCTCGATGCCGTGGAGGCCGACCGCGAAGCCGCCCATCCAGTCGCCCGCCGGATCGATGAAGTCGGCGAGGCACATGTTGGCGCGGTCGCGGCTCTTCTTGATCTGCTGGCGCAGGAAAGGAAGCGTCACATGGCGTTCCTCTTCGGCGAGATGGATCGTGACGCTGTCGCCGTCGCGCGCGCACGGCCAGAAGGCGCAGACTCCGCGCGCGGTCAGCCATTTCTCGGCAATCAGCTTGTCGAGCATCGCATCGGCATCGGCCTTGAGCGCGCGCGCCGTCTCGCCAACGACCTCGTCGTCGAGAATCGACGGGTAGGTGCCGTGCAGCTCCCACGCGCGGAAGAAGGGCGTCCAGTCGATGCATTCACGCAAATCTTCGAGCGACCAGTCGTCGAAGCGGTGCAGCCCGGGCTGCAACGGCGGCGCCGGCTTGTCGCTGAGATAGGCGTCGTAATAATTGGCGCGCGCTTCTTCGAGGGTGTGCAGCACGCTCTGCCCCTTGCCCGCGCGCACGTCGCGGACATGCTCATAATCGTCCTTGTAACCCTGCACATAGGCGTCGCGCCCGGTGTCGCTGACCAGCGCCGTCGCAACTCCGACCGCGCGGCTCGCGTCGAGGACGTGGAGCACCGGCCCCTTGTACGCCGGGTCGATGCGCAGCGCGGTGTGAACCTTCGAGGTCGTCGCGCCGCCGATCAGCAGCGGCATCGTCATGCCGGCGCGCTGCATTTCCTCGGCCACCGTCACCATCTCGTCGAGCGAGGGGGTGATCAGGCCCGAGAGGCCGATCATGTCGGCGTCATTCTCGTTCGCCGCCTCGAGGATCTTCGACCAAGGCACCATCACGCCGAGGTCGACGATCTCGAAGCCGTTGCACTGAAGCACGACCCCGACGATATTCTTGCCGATGTCGTGGACGTCGCCCTTCACGGTCGCCATCACGACCTTGCCCTTGCCCTTCGCGCCCGGTTCCTTCGACGCTTCGATGAAAGGCAGAAGGTGCGCGACCGCCTTCTTCATCACGCGCGCCGATTTCACGACCTGCGGCAGGAACATCTTACCCGACCCGAACAGGTCGCCGACGACGTTCATCCCGTCCATCAGCGGCCCTTCGATCACCTCGATCGGGCGCGGCATCGCGAGGCGCATTTCCTCGGTATCGCCGACGATATAGGCGTCGATGCCCTTGACCAGCGCATGTTCGAGCCGCTTTTCGACCGCCCAGCCGCGCCATTCCTCGGCCGCCTTTTCCTGTGCCGCGCTCGTGCCCTTGTAACGTTCGGCGAGCGCGATCAGGCGCTCGGTTGGGCTCAGCTCTTCGCCTTCCACCTTGCGGTTGAGGATGACGTCCTCGCAGGCATTACGCAGTTCGGGATCGATCGTGTCGTAGACGTCGAGCTGGCCCGCATTGACGATCGCCATGTCGAGCCCCGCCGGGATCGCATAATAGAGGAATACGCTGTGCATCGCGCGGCGCACCGTCTCGTTGCCGCGGAAGCCGAAGGAGAGGTTCGAAAGGCCGCCCGAAAAATGCGCGTGCGGGCAGCGGACGCGGATTTCCTTCACCGCCTCGATGAAGTCGACCGCATAATTGTCATGCTCTTCGAGCCCCGTCGCGACCGCGAAAATATTGGGGTCGAAGATGATGTCTTCAGGCGGGAAGCCGATGGTCATGAGCAGCTTGTAGGCGCGCTCGCAAATCTCGATCTTGCGCTCCCTGGTGTCGGCCTGCCCGACCTCGTCGAACGCCATCACGACGACCGCGGCGCCATAGGCCATGCATTTCCTCGCATGACCGAGGAACTGTTCCTCGCCTTCCTTCATGCTGATCGAATTGACGATCGGCTTGCCGGGAACGCACTTCAGCCCCGCCTCGATCACGTCCCATTTCGAGCTGTCGATCATCACCGGAATGCGCGCGATATCGGGTTCGGCGGCGATGAGCTTCAGGAAGGTCGTCATCGCATATTCGGCGTCGAGCAGGCCCTCGTCCATGTTGACGTCGATGACCTGCGCGCCATTTTCGACCTGCTGGCGCGCGACCTCGACCGCCGCGGTATAGTCGTCGGCGAGGATCAGCTTCTTGAACGCCGCGGAACCCGTGACGTTGGTGCGCTCGCCGATATTGACGAAGCTGGAGGAGGCGGAACTATTCTCGGTCATCGGGATCTTCTTCTCCCCTCCCGCTTGCGGGAGGGGTCGGGGGAGGGTCTGTCTAAAATTCTCGGGCGACGCGTCGGAAAGGGACAGGCCCTCCCCTAACCCCTCCCGCAAGCGGGAGGGGGACTAAGCCGCCATCGTAAAAGGCTCCAGCCCCGCCAGCCGCGTGCGCACCGGAACATCGGGAATATGCCGCGGCGCGAGGCCTGCGACCGCCTTTGCCATCGCGGCGATATGCGCGGGGGTCGACCCGCAACAGCCGCCCAGAATGTTGACCTGCCCATGCTCGGCCCATTCGCGCACCAGCTCGGCCGTCGTCTCGGGCATCTCGTCATATTCGCCGAGTTCGTTGGGAAGCCCCGCGTTCGGATAGACCATCACCAGCGCATCGGCGATTTCGGACAAAACCTTCACATGCGGGCGGAGCTGCGACGCGCCGAACGAGCAGTTGAGCCCGATCGTCAGCGGCTTCGCATGGCGCACGGCATACCAGAAAGCCTCGACCGTGTGCCCCGACAGATTGCGTCCCGACAGGTCGGTGAGCGTCATCGAGATCATCAGCGGCAATTCGCGACCGACCTTCGCCTCGGCCTCCAGCGTCGCGGCGATCCCCGCCTTCGCATTCAATGTGTCGAAGATCGTCTCGATCAGGATGAAATCGGCGCCGCCTTCGGCAAGCGCGACGACCTGTTCGAGATAGACGTCCTTCAATTCGTCGAAATCGATCTCGCGATAGCCCGGGTTGTTGACGTCGGGCGAGAGCGAGAGCGTCTTGTTCGTCGGCCCGACCGCGCCCGCGATGAAGCGGCGGCGGCCGTCGAGCGCCTCATATTTGTTGGCGGCTTCGCGGCCGAGCCGCGCGCTTTCGTGGTTGATGTCGGCGACGAGATGCTCGGCGCCATAATCGGCCTGGCTGATCCGGTTGGCACTGAACGTATTGGTCGACACGATGTCCGACCCCGCCGCCAGATAGGCCTCGCCGATCGCAGTGACGACGTCGGTCCGCGTCAGCGCGAGGATATCATTATTGCCCTTCTGGTCGTGCGACAGCCCGAGCGATCCGGCGTAATCGGACTCGACCAGCTTCCTGAGCTGGATCTGCGTGCCCCAGCCGCCATCGGTCAGCAGGATGCGTTCCTTCGCCGCCGCGGCGAGAGCTTCTCGTGCCCCCATTTTCAAACTGGCGCTCATGCTGCCTGATCCTTTGCGGTCGAAACCGGCCGCAGCCCCAGCAGATGGCAGATCGCATAGCTGAGCTCGGCGCGGTTGAGGGTGTAGAAGTGGAAATCGCGCACGCCGCCCGCATAGAGGCGGCGGCACATTTCGGCGGCGATCGTCGCCGCGACGAGTTGGCGCGCGGCGGGATGATCGTCGAGCCCCTCGAACAGCGATACCATCCACGCCGGGATCGCGGTGCCGCACATGTCGGCCATGCGGCGCGTCTGCGACACGTTCGACACAGGCAGAATGCCGGGAATGATCGGCGCATCGATCCCCGCTGCGGCTGCCGCATCGCGAAAGCGCAGGAAGCTGTCGGGCGAAAAGAAGAATTGCGTGATCGCGCGCGTCGCGCCGGCATCGAGCTTCCGTTTCAGATTGTCGAGGTCGGCCTGCGGACAATCGGCGTCGGGATGCGTTTCGGGATAGGCGGCGACCGAAATGTCGAACGGCGCGATCGCCTTCAGCCCGGCGACCAGTTCGATTGCATTGGCGTAACCTTGCGCGTGCGGCCGATAGGGCTCCCCGCCGGGGACGTCGCCGCGCAGCGCGACGATATGCCGCACGCCCGCTTCCCAATAAGCGCGCGCAACCTCGTCGATCTCGGCGCGCGAGGCTTCGACGCAGGTCAGGTGCGCGGCGGGCGGCACGCGGCTTTCGGCGGCGATGCGCGCGACGGTCGCATGAGTGCGCTCGCGCGTCGACCCGCCCGCGCCATAGGTTACCGAGACGAAGCTGGGCGCCAGCGGCTCAAGCGTGCGGAACGTGTCCCACAGCTGCGCTTCCATCTTCTCGGTCTTCGGCGGGAAGAATTCGAAGCTGACGCCGATGTCGCCTTCGAGATTGGCAAAGAGCGGCGACGCCGCGGCGCGGCGCGCCTCCGCCAGCGAGTTCAAGTTCGACGTCATGCCGCAAGCCTTTTACTTTGTCCGCCTTCACTGACGGGAGGTTGATCTTCGTCGCTGCGACGTCGGCCGAGCCACAACTTCACGGCCAGCTCCCCGCCTTCGAGCGTCTGGGTGGTTTCGAGCAAGAGCCCCGCCGACGCGAACCAGCCGCGAATCTGGGCATCCGAAAAGCCGAGGCGCGCGTGCGCGGCGAGCGCGCGCAGTTCCTCATCCTCGTGCGGCGCGAAATCGACGACGAGCAGATGGCCGCCGCCGCGCAGCACGCGGCTCGCTTCGGCGATCACGCGGTCGGGCTCGTGCGCGAAATGGAGCGCCTGATGGATGACGATGCTGTCGATGCTGGCATCGGCGACCGGCAGGTCGAGGAAGTCGCCTTGCAACAGATCGACGGGCACCGGCTGCCGCTCCAGCTTCGTGCGCGCGATGCGCAGCATTTCGGGGCTGCGGTCGAGCGCGGTGATCCGGCGCGCGGTCGGCGCGAAAATCTCCGCCATCCGGCCGGTGCCGGTGCCGATGTCGAGCAGATGGCCGAGCCGGCGGTTGTGCATCATCGCCAGCATTGCGGCTTCGACTTCGCTCTCGGCGATATGACGCGATCGGATCGCGTCCCATTCGGCGGCATGTTCGGCGAAATAGCGTTCGGCCGCCGCGACGCGCTCGTCGCGCACCGCCGCCAGCCGCCGCGCATCATGCGCAATGACGCGCGTTTCGCGCGCGGAAAAGGGCCATTTCTCGGCCTGACCGATGATCTCGGCGACCGGCCCTTCGCCGGCGATGCGCAGGAAAACCCAGCTTCCCTCGCGCCGCCGTTCGACGATTCCGGCCTCGACGAGGATGCGGACATGGCGCGATACGCGCGGCTGACTCTGGTCGAGCACGATCGCGAGTTCGCCGATCGCAAGCTCCATCTCGCGCAGCAGCGCGACGACTCGCAGTCGCGTCGGATCCGCGAGAGCGCGGAAAATGTCGATAAGCTCGCTCACGAAAAGACATATAAAGCTTTCTTTATATCTGGTCAACCGAGCGCCGTGCCACGATTTTCCGCCGTGCGCGCCGCGGTCGTCGCGGCATTGTGACGCAACAGCGGGGCCAATCGTCAAAAGGACGGTTGCACGCCATTTGGCGAGTGGGTAATTCTGCGCGCGATTGGCAATGTTCGGGATCGATCAGTTCCTGTGCCGGTCGATCAGTCCAAATTGAGAGGGGTATTCCCACATGAAGAAATCGATCACTCTGTCGCTCGTCCTCGCCGCTTCGATGGGCCTCGCTGCTTGCGCCGAAAAGGCTGCCGACGACACGGCCGCCACGACCGAAGACGCAGCCGCGACCGTCGAAGGCGCTGCTGACGGCGCGATGGAAGCTGCCGAAGGCGCCGCCGACGCGACCGCCGCTGCCGCTGGCGAAGCCGGCGCCGCTGCCGATGCTGCTGGCGATGCCGCCGCTGCCGGCGACGCCGCCACCGCCACCGACAAGGCGGCCGAAGCTGCCGGCGCTGCTCAGGAAGCCGCCGACGCCGCCAAGGGCGCGATGGAAGAAGCCAAGAAGTAAGCTTCTTTCCGGCCTCTTCGGGGCCGAAGAAACAGGAAGGGGTCGACGGCTTGCCGGCGGCCCCTTTCCTTTTCGGGACAGGCTTCGCAGCGCGGTTGCCAAGCCCCTGATCCCCGGTTAACTCTCTTCCCATGGCCGGCCACCCGGTCATTGCATTCGAAAGGATTACCCATGCGCAAGATCATCATCGCCTCGATGGCCGCCGCGGCCTTCAGCCTCGCCGCCTGCTCGGAAAAGACGCAGGATGCCGCCGGTGAAACCGCCGATTCCATGGCTGACGATGCCGCCGCCGCCGGCGACGCAATGGCCGAAGGCGCCGCCGACGCTGCCGATGCGACCGCCGATGCCGCTGCCGATGCCGGTGCCGCCGTCGAAGGCGCCGCCGACAACGCCGGCAACGCCGTCGAAGGCACGGTGAACGCCGCGGGCGAAGCCGCCGACAAGGCCGGCGACAAGATCGCCGAAGAAACCAAGAAGGCCGAAGCCAACGACAAGCAATAATCGTCGGCACGCCCTTGGGCTGTTAAAGAGGGGCTCCATCCGGACGGGTGGGGCCCTTTTTCATGGAAGGCATATGATGCGAAACCTCGTGCCCGCTGTTGCCCTGCTCGGCCTGCTCGTGACGGGATGCAGCCGCACCGACAATGAGCCGGGCCCCGGCGGCGTGACCGTCAGCGAAGCCAAGGCGCTCGACGACGCAGCCGAGATGCTCGAAAGCCGCGACAGCACGCCGCCAGCGGACGAAGCATCGGCAAGCGAAACGGCCGAATAGTCTTTCCTCGCCGCGCTGCGAAGGTTAGGCTGATGCCGTCCCGCGACTGGCGCTGAAGATGGAGTTCCATCGGGGAACGGGACCGATGCGAGCCGCGCGCCTGGGTGATCCACGCCAGCGAAGGACCATCCGCATGACCGACACGACCACCATCGTATTTCTGCTCTTTCCGGGCATCACCCAGCTCGACTTCACCGCGCCCGCGCAGGCGCTGTCCCGGATGCCCGGCGCGGTGCTGGCGGGCGCGGCGGCGCGCCTCGATCCGATCGCGACCGACAGCGGTTTCGCAATTTTGCCCACGCATGATTTTGCGAGCGCGCCGCAAGCCGACATCCTCTGCATCCCCGGCGGGCACGGCGTGACCGACGCGGTGAACGATGCGGCGACGATCGACTTCATCGCGCGGCAGGCGGCAGGCGCCGAGCGGGTGACGAGCGTGTGCACAGGCGCCTTCCTGCTCGGCCGCGCCGGATTGCTGCAGGGCAAGCGCGCAACGACGCACTGGGGTTATACACATCTGCTGCCGCTCGTCGGGGCGCGCCATGAAAACGCCCGGGTCGTCGAGGACGGTCAAGTCGTGACGAGCGGCGGCGTGACCTCGGGGCTCGATTTCGCGCTGACGCTGATCGCGCGACTGAAGGGCGATGGCGTCGCGCAGGCGATCCAGCTCGCGATCGAATATGACCCCGCCCCGCCCTTTCCCGGCGGTCATCCCGATCGCGCGCCCGCGGCGGTGACGGCCGGGCTGAGAAAGCGCGCCTATGACGCGGCGGCGGCGCGGATGGAGGCGGCGCTCAGAAGCTAGCGGCAGTCGGCGAGCGCGATCTCGTAGAGCTTGAGCCAGTTCTTGCCGGTCACGAACAGGCGCTTCCCCTTATCGTCCCACGCAATTCCGTTGAGCACGCTGTCGGTGCCGCTCGCGCCGGCATCGGCCTTGAGCGTCGTGAGGTCGAGCAGCGATACGACATGACCGGTCGCGGGGTCGATGCGGACGATGAAGTCGGTCATCCAGACATTCGCCCAGACCTGTCCGTCGATCGTCTCGAGCTCGTTGAGCATCGGGATCGACCGGCCCGCGAAGCGCACCGTCACGCGCTTTTTCTCCTTCATCGTCGCCGGGTCGAAAAAGCGCAGGTCGGGTGTGCCGTCGCTCAGCACCAGACTGTCGCCTACCATCGTCACGCCCCAACCCTCGCCTTCATATTGGAAGGTGCCGATGGGCTTCAGATCCTTGACCGACCAGCGATTGCCCACGCCGCC
Organism: Sphingopyxis sp.; assembly: GCF_035686825.1. Classification (GTDB taxonomy): domain Bacteria; phylum Pseudomonadota; class Alphaproteobacteria; order Sphingomonadales; family Sphingomonadaceae; genus Sphingopyxis. The sequence continues at coordinate 418,726 of NZ_DASRYZ010000003.1, forward strand.
CTGCCATGTGACGCCGATGATCTGGTCGCCCCAGCGCGTGATCCCCTCGCCGAACTGGTTCGATGGAAGTTTCGTTTCGGCGATCGCCTTGCCGGTGTCGAGGTCGAGGCGAGCGACCCGCGACCGGCCATATTGGCCGGTGGATTCGTAGAGATGCCCGTCGTGCCAGAAGAGGCCCTGGGTGAAAGAGGACGGGTCGTGCGGATAGCTTTGTACGATGCGATAGCCGCAGCGTTCGACCCGCGGCGGTGCGGGCGGCGCTGCGACCGGCGGTTCAGCGAGCATGGCGAGAGCGAGAACAAGCATCATCGATGCTTAGCTATGTCGCCCGGGCTGAACTGGCAATGTCCCGCCTCTCCTATTTCGTCATGGTGACAAATAGAAAAAGGGCCGGAGGATTGCTCCCCCGGCCCCGTTTCTCGTTGGCTGAGCGCCGAACGGTACGGACTTAGAAGTCCATGCCGCCCATGCCGCCCATGCCGCCGCCGCCCATGGGCATCGCCGGCTTGTCTTCGGGCAGTTCGCTGACCGCCGCTTCGGTGGTGATCAGCAGGCCCGACACCGACGCAGCGTCCTGAAGCGCGGTGCGCACGACCTTGGTCGGGTCGATGACGCCAGCGGCCTTCAGGTTTTCATAGACGTCGGTCGCGGCGTTGAAGCCCTGCTCCTGATTGTTTTCGCGCAGCAGGTTGCCGGCGACAACCGCACCGTCGTGGCCGGCGTTGGCCGCGATCTGGCGCAGCGGCGCTTCGATCGCCTTGCGGACGATGTCGATGCCGCGGGTCTGGTCGTCGTTGGCGCCCTTCAGGCCTTCGAGAGCATTGGTGGCGTACAGCAGAGCCGTACCGCCGCCGGGGACGATGCCTTCCTCGACCGCGGCGCGGGTCGCGTGCAGCGCGTCGTCGACGCGGTCCTTGCGCTCCTTCACCTCGACTTCGGTCGCGCCGCCGACCTTGATCACGGCAACACCGCCGGCGAGCTTCGCCAGACGTTCCTGCAGCTTTTCACGGTCATAGTCGCTGGTCGTGGTTTCGATCTGCGCGCGGATCTGTTCGACGCGGCCCTTGATCGCATCATGGTCGCCAGCACCATCGACGATGGTGGTGTTGTCCTTGTCGATCGTGACGCGCTTCGCCTGGCCGAGCATGTTCAGCGTGACCGATTCGAGCTTGATGCCCAGGTCTTCGCTGATCATTTCACCGGCGGTCAGGATCGCGATGTCCTGCAGCATCGCCTTGCGACGATCGCCGAAGCCCGGCGCCTTGACGGCCGCGACCTTCAGGCCGCCGCGCAGACGGTTCACGACGAGGGTGGCGAGCGCTTCGCCTTCGATGTCCTCGGCGATGATCAGCAGCGGACGGCCCGACTGCACAACCGCTTCGAGGATCGGAAGCATCGACTGGAGGTTCGACAGCTTCTTTTCGAAGATCAGGATGTACGGATCGGCGAGTTCGACGATCATCTTTTCGGGGTTGGTGATGAAGTAGGGCGACAGGTAGCCGCGGTCGAACTGCATGCCTTCGACGACGTCGAGTTCGAATTCGAGGCCCTTGGCTTCCTCGACGGTGATCACGCCTTCCTTGCCGACCTTTTCCATCGCTTCGGCGATCTTTTCGCCGACTTCGGTGTCGCCGTTGGCCGAGATGATACCGACCTGGGCGATTTCCGAGGTGCCGGCGACCGGGGTCGAACGCGCGGCAAGGTCAGCGACGACCTTGCCGACCGCGAGGTCGATGCCGCGCTTCAGGTCCATCGGGTTCATGCCGGCGGCAACCGACTTCATGCCTTCGCGAACGATCGCCTGGGCAAGCACGGTCGCGGTGGTGGTGCCGTCACCGGCCTTGTCGTTCGCCTTCGAGGCGACTTCGCGCAGCATCTGCGCACCCATATTCTCGAACTTGTCCTTGAGTTCGATTTCCTTGGCGACGCTGACGCCGTCCTTGGTGATGCGGGGCGCGCCGAAGCTCTTGTCGATCACGACGTTGCGGCCCTTGGGGCCCAGCGTGACCTTGACGGCGTCGGCGAGGATGTCGACACCCTTCAGGATGCGCTCGCGCGCGTCGCGCGAAAATTTAACGTCCTTGGCAGCCATTGGCTCATTCCTTTCAAAGGCGCAGAAAACTACGCAACTTCACTCGTGATTTGATGGAGACGCTCAGGCGATGACGCCGAGGATGTCCGATTCCTTCATGATCAGCAGCTCTTCGCCGTCGACCTTGACTTCGGTGCCCGACCATTTGCCGAACAGGATGCGGTCGCCGGCCTTGACGTCGAGCGGGGTGACCTTGCCGTCGTCGGCGCGGGTGCCCGAACCGACCGAGACGACTTCGCCTTCCTGCGGCTTTTCCTTGGCGGTGTCGGGGATGATGATGCCGCCGGCCGTCTTTTCTTCGGCTTCGATACGGCGGACGAGCACGCGGTCGTGCAGCGGACGAAATTGCATGGATAACCCTCCAGAGGTGCAAATGATGTCGCTTAGCACTCACAGGACGCGAGTGCTAACAGGCGGGCATATGGGTGGGAGTCAAGGGGGCGTCAAGCGCCGCCGCAAGATTTTTGCGTCAGGCCGGGAGGAGACCGAGACGACCGCGCATCCGCCAGCGCAGGAGCAGCACCGCCGAGACCACGACGAGCCCGACCGCGAGGCCGATCCACACGCCGACGCCCGCGAGCGGGGTCCAGAAGCCGAGGTAGATGGCGGTGCCATAACCCGCGATCCAGTAGCCGCAGATCGCGATGATCATCGGCGTGCGCGTATCCTGCAGGCCCCGCAGCACGCCCGCGGCCACCGCCTGCGCGCCGTCGAAGAGCTGGAAGGCGGCGGCGACGACGAGGAACTGCATCGCGAAACCGACAAGCGCGGCGTTACGCGCGGCATCGACATCGACATAGATCGACAGCACGAGCGAGGGGAAAAGCCACATGATCAGCGCGGTCAGCCCCATGAAACCGATCCCGAGTATCAGCGACGCCTGCCCCGCGTGCGCGATACCGTTGTGGTCGCGCGCGCCATAGAACAGGCCGACGCGGATCGTCGCCGCCTGCGCGACGCCGAAGGGAATCTGGAACGCGAGCGCGGCGACCTGGAGCGCGATCGTGTGCCCGGCGAGTTCGCTCTCGCCGATCCGGCCCATCAGGAAGGCGGCGCCGGTGAACAGCCCCGCCTCGGCGAGAATGGTCAGGCTGATCGGGGTGCCGATGCGCACCATCTCGAAAAAGCGCGTCCATTCGGACCGCCACCAGTTTCCGAAGAGATGATAGCGCCGCAGCCGCCGGTCGGTCTGGATGACGACGACATAGGCGAACAGCATGAGGAAGCTGGTCGTCACGCTCGAAATCGCCGAACCGTGGAGGCCGAGCGCGGGCATGCCGAGATGGCCGAACACGAGCACCCAATTGCCGAGCGCGTTGACGAATAGCGCGCCGAAAGTGATCGCGGTTGCAATGGTCGGCCGTCCGAGCGCCGAGACGAAGATGCGCAGCACCGCCGCCGCGATCATCGGGAACATGCCCCACATCAGGACGAGCAGGAATCCGGCGGCGCGCGCCGATGTTTCGGGCGGCTGCCCGGTCGCGACCATGATCGGCCCGCCGGCGGCGCAGATGCCCATGAACAGGATCGAAACCAGCGCGCTGAGCCAAAGCGCCATGCGCACGGTACGCCGCACCTCGCGCACCGCGTGCTTGCGGCGCCCGAGTTCGGCGGCGATCAGCGGCGCGGAGGCGCCGACGAGACCCGATCCGGTCCACAAGAGGAGCCCGAAGATCGCGACGCCGAGCGACGAGGCGGCGAGCGCCGCGTCGCCGAGCCGCGCCACGAAAATGACGTCGATCGCGTGGACGAGCATCTGCAACAGATTCGCCGCCGCCAGCGGCACGGCGAGCGCCAGCGTCGCGCGAAATTCGGCGCGAAGACCCTGCGGTGTTTCCGCGGTCAGAGGGGTAGCCCGCTGCAGCATAGCCGGCCCGGATAGGCGCGCGAATGTTACCGTTCAAGTGCGGCGAGACGGCGGCGGATGATTTGTCGGCCGGGGTGGCAGAATGGCAACAGCAGGCGCGTCGCCCTTCACCTTATCCACCCCAAAGCCCCGCCATCTCGACCCCGAACGCGACGAAGGTCAGCGTCAGCCCGACCACGAACAGCCGGTAGGCATAAGCGAGATAGCGATATTTGCGCCGCGCGAGCACGACGCCGTTCTGATAGGTGTCGCGCAGCATCGTCTCGTACAGATCCTCCTCGCTGCGCAGCCGCTTCTTCACCTCGGCGATGAATTCATCCTCGTCCATCTGGGCGAAGCGGCCGAAGAAGAGGATGTTGCTGTGATCCTTGCCGTCCTTGTAAACGACCGGCGGGCCCTTGCCGACGCGCGGGAGCACCGCCGACACCGCGAGCAGCGCCGAGAGAAAGGAAAAGGTCGCGAGTATGGCGAGCGGCATCGCGAGCGCGCCGCCGCCCGACCGCGCCTGTCCGATCGCGAGGGTGAAGACGACGAAGGTCGCGCCCATCAGGATCGACGCTTTTTGATCCGCCATCTGCGACAATTGCATCGTCAGCTGCTGATTGGTGCGCACGAGATGCACCGCATTCGGCGGATAGGAGACCGCCGGCGGGTCCCGCGATACCTCTGATTCTGCGCTATCCATGCCAAGCTGCCCCTGCTGGCGACCCGCAACAGGGATGGCATGAAGTCCCGCGAGCGGCAAGATGCTGCCCTGTTCCCGCCGCAATCGCTTGCCAATCGGAAGCCTTCGCGGCATGCCCGCGCGCAACTTTATTCCGCTATAGGACACAGGATATGAGCACCGCCATCAAGGACCAGATTTACGGCCTGATCGCCCCCTTCAACAAGAAGGGCGTCGAACTGAGCGACGCGACGACCTTTGCCGGCGATCTCGAATGGGACAGCCTGACGGTGATGGATTTCGTCGCCGAGGTCGAGGACACGTTCGACATCATCATCAGCATGAACATGCAAGCCGAGATCGAGACCGTCGGCCAACTCGTCGCCGCGGTCGAGAAGCTGCAGGGCTGAACCACCGCGATGACCGACCTCTTCTCCAAATTCGACCCGCTGATCCAGCAGCGCGAGGCGCTGCTTGCCACCGGCGTCACCGACCCCTTCAGCCTGGTGATGGAAAAGGTGGTCTCGCCGACCGTCGCGATCTGTAACGGGCGCGAGACGATCCTGCTCGGCACCTATAATTATATGGGCATGACCTTCGACGAGGACGTCATCGCCGCGGGCAAGGAGGCGCTCGACAAGTTCGGCAGCGGCACCACCGGCAGCCGCGTGCTCAACGGCACCTATCAGGGGCACAAGGAGTGCGAGGACGCGCTGAAAGAGTTCTACGCCATGGATCATGCCATGGTGTTTTCGACCGGATATCAGGCGAACCTCGGCATCATTTCGACGATCGCCGGCAAGGGCGACTATGTCATTCTCGACATCGACAGCCACGCGTCGATCTATGACGGGTGCAAGATGGGCGACGCCGAAATCGTCGCCTTTCGCCACAACGACGTCGAAGCGCTCGAGAAGCGCCTGAAGCGCCTGCCCGCCGACGCCGGCAAGCTCGTCGTGCTCGAAGGCGTCTATTCGATGCTCGGCGACGTTGCGCCGCTGAAAGAGATGATCTGCGTCTCGAAGGAAGCCGGCGCGATGGTGCTGGTCGACGAGGCGCATTCGATGGGTTTCATCGGCGAGCACGGCCGCGGCGTCGCCGAGGCGCAGGGCGTGATCGACGATGTCGACTTCATTATCGGCACGTTCAGCAAAAGCGTCGGCACCGTCGGCGGTTTCTGCGTGTCGAACCATCCGAAGTTCGAGATTTTGCGGCTCGTCTGCCGCCCTTACGTGTTCACCGCATCGCTGCCGCCGAGCGTCGTCGCGACCGCCGCGACGAGCATCCGCAAGCTGATGCACGGGTCGAACAAGCGCGCGCATCTGTGGGAAAATTCGAAGATGCTCCACCAGGGGCTCAAGGATCTGGGCTTCCAGCTCGGCACCGACGAGCCGCAGTCGGCAATCATCGCGGTGATCATGCCCGACCTCGAAAGGGGCGCGATGATGTGGGAGGCGCTGCTGGAGGAAGGCCTCTACGTCAACCTCGCGCGTCCGCCGGCGACCCCCGCGGGCATGACGCTGCTGCGCTGTTCGCTGTGCGCCGAGCATAGTAGCGAGCAGGTCGGCGAAATCCTCGGCCGCTTCGAACGCGCGGGCAAGCGCACGCAGATTATCGGCTGAACCGAGCACTTACGCCGACCAGCGGATTCCTTTTCGCGGCGAATTGAAGCCGCGCGACCTTCGGTGCTTTGCGGCGCACCGCTTGTCCGGTAAGAGATGCGCGTGTTCGAGCGGGATATCGACAGCGAAAATGACGGCCGGCGGGAGCGTATGCGCTTCTGGTCGACGATCGTCCTCGGTGCGATCCTGACCGGTGTGGTCGGGGCGCTGGTCCTGCTGCTCGCGCGCGCCAACGACAATTACGACCGTTCGCTCGGCTGGCAGACGCAGAGCATGGAGGTCATCTCGCAGACCCGCTCGGTCGACGCCGCGATCGCGCGGGCCGAGGCGGCGCTCGGCCGCTTCGCGGTCGGGCTGCAAAAAGAAGACGGGCGCATCTATGAATATCAATGGGGCCGCGCGCGCCAGTTCATGACGCGGCTGGGGCGCAATGTGCGCGACAATCCCAAGCAGGTCGCGCTGGTCGAACAGCTGGCGCGCGAGATGGACAGCCGCGGCGAACAGCTGGGCGATGCGGCGCTCAGCGCCAATTATAATCAGACCGTCGCCGCCATTTCGAAATTTTACGCCGCCGGTCAGGGCGACGGGCTGGCCCGGATCGACAATCTGCTGAACGAAATCATCGCCAATGAACGCGCGCTGTTGCGTGAGCGCAACCGGTTGGCGGCGGCCGACCGCGCGAGCCTCAACCAGGCAATCCTGCTCTTTTCGCTGCTCGGCGCCGCCGCGGCGGTTATCGCGATCGGCGCGACCTTCTCGCTGATCCGCGCCGAAGGCGAACGGCGCCTCGCCCGGCGCGAGCAGCTGGTCGAAAGCGACCGTGCGGCGCAGCTCGAGGCGGCGGTCGAGGAGCGGACCGCCGAACTCGCCCATGCGAACGCCGCGCTGCGCAGCGAGATGACCGATCGCGAAGCGGCGGAGGCGCAGCTGCGCCAGGCCCAGAAGATGGAAGCCGTCGGCCAGCTGACCGGCGGCATCGCGCACGACTTCAACAATATGCTGGCGGTCGTCGTCGGTGGGCTCGAACTGGCGCAGCGCTGGCTTCCCGATACGCCGGACAAGGCGCAGCGCCACCTTACCAACGCGCTCGACGGCGCCAATCGCGCCGCCGACCTGACGCGGCGCCTGCTGACCTTCGCCCGCTCGGAGCCCGCGCGCCCCGAAATGACCCCGGTCGACGAGTGCATCGCGAGCTTTGCGCAGCTGATCGAGCGCACGATCGGCGACCGGATCGCGCTCACGCTCGACCTTCAGGCCGGCGACCTCGCCTGCTGGGTCGACCGGCAGCAGTTCGAAAACGCGCTGCTCAACCTCGCGGTCAATGCGCGCGACGCGATGGACGGCCATGGGTCGCTGACGATCCGCACGCTCGATGACGGCGAGAACAAGGCGGCGGCGCTCGCGGTGCAGGTGATCGACACCGGCTGCGGCATGTCGCCCGAGGTGCTCGAACGCGTCTTCGATCCTTTTTACACCACCAAACCCGCCGGCCAGGGAACCGGCCTCGGCATGAGCCAAGTCTTCGCCTTCTGCCGCCAATCGGGCGGCGAGGTGCAGATTTCGTCGACCGAGGGCGAAGGCACGAGCGTCGCCATGATGCTGCCCGTCGCCAAGCCGCCGATCAGCGACGCGGACGAAGCGACACCGGACGATACCGAAGTCCCCGCGGCACCCGCCGACGCGCTCAGCATCCTGGTGGTCGAGGACGACGCGCGCGTCCTTGCCGCGACGGTCGATGCGGTCAGCGAACTCGGCCATAATGCGGTCGGGTGCGGCAACCCGCTCGAGGCCGAGGCGCTGGTCGAAGGACGGCTGGCCGAAGGGCGCGGCGGGTTCGACCTGATCCTGTCCGACGTGTTGATGCCCAAGCTCACCGGCCCCGAAATGGTCGCGCAGTTGAAACAGCGCTGGCCCGAACTGTCGGTGCTGTTCGTGACCGGCTATGCCGGCGATGCGAGCGAGGACGCCGCCTTTGGCGATCATGACGTGCTGCGCAAACCCTTCACGCTCAGCGCGCTCGATCGGGCGATCCGGCGGAGCGGCGAAACGCGGCCCGACGGCCAGCGGCTGGCGAGCTAGCGGATCGCGCCGCCCCTGATCAACCGCGGCACCAGCGTCAGCGCGGCGACGAGCGGCCAGCGGCGCTGCCAGGGCTTGATCTCGATCTTCGTTCCCGCGTGGCGATTGATCTTCCACGCCAGATAATCGATTCCGCCGGCATAGGTCAGGCTGGCCTTGGCGAGCCGCGCGACGCTGAGCAGCTTGCCCTCCAGCCGCCGTCGCGCCCAGCCGCCCGCGCGTGCGCCAGCCGGGATCGCCGCGATCGCGGGAGCGCTGAACCGTTCGTAACGGGCCGCATCGGCATCGACGACCGACTGCGCGCGGCCCGTGCGTTCGGCGCGCAGCTCGACCGAATAGGTGAGCGAAAAGGCGCGCCGCCACCAGTCGAGCGGGGCTTCGCCCTCGACCCGTCCCGCCGCCGCGAGCAAGGTCGGCGCGGCGCGCGCCACCGCGGCGACCGCGCGGCGCGCCGCGGTATCGTCGACCGCCCAGACGAGCCGCGACGGCTGGGCGAAACGCGCCCACACCGACACATTGCGCGTCTCGGCGCCGTTCAGCCGGTCGAAGTCGGCTTCGCTGAGCACGGCATATTTGGCGATCAGCCCGCCGTGCTGGAAGGGGAAGACATTGGGGGGGATCAGCCGGTTCGCCGCCGCCATCCAGCCTTTGGAATAAGCGTCGCCATAATCGGAGACGATCAGGTAGAAATCGAGCATCAGCCCGTCGAGTTCGCTCTCGCGCAGGCAGCTGCCGTAAAAGAGCACCGCGCGCGCGCTGCCCGGATAGTCGGCCGCGATCGCCGCCGCCATCGCGGCGACGCGCGGGTCGACGGGACCAGCGAGTTCTTCGCGGACGAGTTCGGACAGCGCGGACATGAGGGAGCTCAGGCGGCGAGGCGCAGGAAGGGAACCGGCTGCGTCGAGGTCAGGATGATCGGCATGCCGTTCTTCGCCTGAAAGATTTCGCCGTCGAGGATGACATTCGAACGCTCGCCCTCGATACGAATCTCGTCACCCTGCTGGAAATGCACGCCTTCGAGCTGCTTTTGCCCCAGCGTCCCGCGCCAGGTCGCGCCGAGCATACGGAACAGCGCACCGACGCTGCTGTCGGTCGCGAGCAGCTTCATATTGCCGTTCGTGCCATAGGCTTCGCTGGTGCGGATGCTGAGCAGCAGTTTCTCGAGCGTCGTCACGATCAGCAGCGAGAATTTGCCCTTGAATTCGCCCTGGCGGATCAACGACACCGTCATCGGCTCGGGCTTGGGCGGCAGACGTCCGCCGCCGACGCCGAAGATGATCGCGAACAGCCCGAGGATCGCCGCGAGGAAATGCGAGATCCCGTTGGGTAGACCGAGCGGATAGATGCGGTTGCGGCAATAGAGCATCACGTCGGCGAGATAGGCGCCGCCGAGGAACATGCCGAGCACCGGACGCGATTCGTCGCCGCTGTCGAGCGAGATCAGCTGGCGTTCGATCACATGATCCTCAAGCCGGCCGCTTCCGACCAGATCGACGACGCGCTGCAGCGCCTTGATCGGATCGCCTTCGGCGCCGAGGTCGAGCGCGATCAAATTGGTCTTGCCGTTCGGAAGCACCGCGACCGGCGGCGGAGATCCGCCGAAATGACCGCCCGAATAAAGTTCGGTCAGCGCCGCCTGCACCGTGCCGTCGCCGCCGTTGATGACTACGATGCGAGGGGACACCATCGCCATCGTGCGGATCGCTTCGCCGATCTGGTCGACGTCCTCGACCTCGTAATGAAAAATGTCGGGGTGCGCCGCGCAATATTCGCGAACCCGCGGCAACAGGGCACGGTTGCCCGTCGAACGTGGATTCGAAAGGAGCGCGACGCTGGCCATGTCCGTTACATATATTTCATCGAGATGGAGATCGTCTTGGGCGCATCCCCGACCGAAAAGGCGGTCTTCTTGTAGCTCGGCTTGCCGAGGTTGAAGATGTTGATGCTGGGATTGTTCGACATCCCGCCGCCGTCGCGCGTGATGTCGGTCTTGCCATTACCGTTTACATCGTGGCGCACTGCGATGCCATAGACGCCGGCTTCGGGCAGCGGCACGCAGACGGTCATCGACCCGGCGCGCGCCGGCATTTCGATGCGCGCGAGCCAGCGGCCCTTCTCGAGCCAGTCGGCAGCGGTGCCGCGATAGCTTTGCACGCGAATCTTGCCGGTCGACGCCTTGACGCCACTGATCCGGACCAGCGTCGACGGGCCGCTTTTGCACTGCGACAGATCGTTCGAGATGACCCGGCCTTCCGCCTGCGCCGTCGCGGCGACAGCCAGCACGGAAACGCCAAGCAGCGCGGATACAAATTTCGACATGACCTCAAAACCTCCAGAGGCTATAGCCACATCCGCACACGCTAAGCGCGCGCCGACGTGGGTCCCTGTCGCCCTTGAATCGGCATATCGGAAACAACTGCGGCCAAATCATGGTGATGGGGCGACGAAAGATTGAATAAGCTTCCTGCCATCGACCGCTACATCGCGCGGCTCATCTTCTTCCCGATGCTCGGCACGCTCGTCCTGTCGGCGATGCTGCTCGTGCTCGAAAAGATGCTGCGCCTGTTCGACTTCGTCGCGACCGAGGGCGGCCCGGTCAGCGTCGTGTGGCGCATGCTCGCCAACCTGATCCCCGAATATCTCTCGCTCGGCATCCCGATCGGCCTGATGCTCGGGATTCTCCTTGCTTTCCGAAGGCTTGCGACATCGAGCGAGCTCGACGTGCTGAAGGGCGTGGGGATGAGTTTCGGGCGGTTGATGCGCATTCCCTTCGCCTATGCGATCGCGCTCGCGGCGCTCAATCTGGCAATCGTCGGCTTCATTCAGCCCGTCGCGCGCTACGCCTATGAAGGGTTGCAGTTCGAACTCCGCTCGGGCGCGCTCGGGGCATCGATCAAGGTCGGCGAATTCACCAAATTGGGCGACCGCATGACGCTGCGCATCGAGGAAAGCTATAACGACGGGCGCGCCTTGCGCGGCATCTTCGTGCGCGGCGACCAGCGCGACGGGCAGCGCGTGTCGGCGACCGCGGCGCGCGGGCAGTTCCTTGCGACCGACGATCCCAACACGATCATCCTGCGGCTGTCGCAGGGCGTGCTGATCCATGAATCGCCCAAATTCTCGGTGCCGCGCGTCCTGACCTTCGACAATCACGATCTGCCGATCCCGCTGCCCAAGATCGAGGCGTTCCGTCTGCGCGGCGGCGCCGACCGCGAGATGACGATCCCCGAACTGTTCGTCGCGGGCAAGGACAGCAGCCAGCCCGAACAGACGCGGCTTGAATCGCGGGCGAATTTCCACTTCCGCATCGTCGAGGTGATGTCGATGTTCCTGATCCCGCTGATCGCGGTCGCGCTCGCGGTGCCGCCGAAAAGATCGACCTCGTCACTCGGCGTATTCCTGTCGATCGTGCTGCTCGTCACCCAGCACAAGATCAACCAATATGCCGAGGATCTGGGCGCGCGCGGGACAATCGACCCGCTGATCGCGCTGTGGGTTCCCTATCTGCTCTTCGCGGCGCTCGCGATCTGGATGTATTATACGATCGCGCATGTTCCCGGCGGGCAGCCGATCGGCGCACTCGAGCGCGTCGCGGCCAAGGCGGCGCAGAAGATCCGCGGACTGCTCAGCATGTTCCAGCGCGACAAGGCCCGGCTCACCTGATGCACCAGCTTCATTTTTTCCCGTCGCGCACGATGGCGATCTATGTCGGCCGCCTGTTCCTCGTCCGCTCCTTCTCGATCCTTTTCGCGCTGGTGCTGATCCTCCAGACGCTCGACCTGCTCGGCGAAAGCGGCAAGATCCTCGCCGTCGCCGGCAACAGCGATTCGGACGTGTGGCGCTATGTCGGGATGCGGCTGCCGCAGATCATCGAGACCTTCCTGCCTTTTTCGGTGCTGCTCGGCACGATCCTGACGATGATAACGCTCAACCAGAACAGCGAGGTCATCGCGATGAAGGCGTCGGGCATGTCGGCGCATCAGGTGCTCGCGCCGCTGTTCCTCGCCGCGCTGCTCGTCGCGGGGATCAGCTTCGCGTTCAACGAACGCATCGTCACGCGCTCGACCGCCGCGCTCAGCGCCTGGCAGAAGGTCGAGTATAAAAAGGTCCCCAAGGACAGCGGCATCCGCACCAATATCTGGGTTCGCGACGGCGACGACCTGATCAACGCGACAACGGTCGATACCAGCGGCCCGGCGATCACCCTCGGCTATATCACCATCTATGAACGCACCGGCGGCGTGCTGTCGTCGATGCTGTCGGCCGACAGCGCGCGCGCGGTCGCGGGCGGCGGCTGGGAACTGACGAACGCGCGGCGCTTCATCCGTCGCTCGGGCACCGTCGAACCCTTGGGCACGATCGTCGCGGCGAAAAATGTGCGCCCCGACCAGTTCACGCTGGCGCAGGTCGATGGCGACGAACTGCCCTTCCTCAAGCTCAAATCGGCGATCGACGACCTCGAAGCCGCGGGCCGCCCCGTCGGCGCGCTGAAGGGCGTGTTGTGGCACAAGATTTCAGGGCCGCTGTCGGCGATATTGATGCCGCTCCTGGGCGCGGTCGCGGCGTTCGGCCTCGCACGCTCGGGCAAGCTGTTCATCCGCGCGATCATCGGCATGGGGCTGGGCTTCGCCTATTTCGTCGCCGACAATTTCGCGCTCGCGATGGGCGATCTCGGCGCCTATTCGCCCTTCCTCGCGGCGTGGGGGCCGTTCATATTGTTCGCGCTGATCGGCGAGATGATCTTGATCCGGACCGAGGAATAGGGCGGCTTTCGGTCGGAAGCGGACCCATCAATTCTCGTCACCCCGGACTTGATCCGGGGTCCCGCTTGCGGTCGAAGCCAATATCAGGCCGCCGAACCCCGCGCCGACCCCGCAACCAGATTCATCACCAGTTTGGGCAGGCTGTCGTAATTCGCGCCATGATATTGCGAGTCCGACGGCAGCGCATCCTTCAGGCGGCGGTGCGCCTCGGCGAGCGAATGATAGGGGACGCCGGGCAGCAAATGGTGCAGCGCGTGATAGCGCAGCCCGACCGGCGCCCACAATTCGGGGAGCAGGCCCGGCGGGGGCACGTTGACGCTGTCGAGGAACTGGCCGGTCACCGTCAGCACCTCGCCATCATTTTCCCAGAGATGCGCGACGAGCGTGCGGATCTGGTTGAGCACCAAGGTCGCCGACGCGATGGCGCCGAAAATGACGAGCGCGCGCAGCGGCACCCAGCCGAAGACGCCCGCGGCGATCAGCAGGCTCGACCACGCCCAGGCGCCGCCTTCCTGCCACGCCCACTGGCGGCGGAATTCGCCCTCGGGCGGCTTGCGGCGGAACAGCGGGTTGATGATCATCCCCGAATAGCGTTCGACCACGACACGGCGCAGCGGCGGGATCAGGAATGAGAGCGGGGTGAGCACGCCGTAGCGGAAGACGAGCGCGAGCGGCGCGAAGGCCGCGGCGACGACGAACAGCGGCACCGTCCACGGCTTCATCAGCGCGAGCGGCAGATATTCGGGATCTTCGACCGTGCCATATTTGGTGCGGTTGTGATGCAGGCTGTGGATCCCCTCATACATGAAGGAGGGAATGAGCAGCGGCACGCCGACGAGGATATTCCACGCGAGGCGGAAGCCCGGCAGCGCATTTTTGCGAATATGCGTGAGCTCATGGATGAAGCTGCCGGCGCGATAGAGCGCCACCACGGCGATCACCGCCGCGACCAGCATCCACGCCGTCGAAGGCGCGAGGATCGCTGCCGCGATGCCCGCATAGCCGATGAAGGTCGAGGCGAGGAAGTCGGTCCAATAGATGCGCGCGCTCGGCTGCACGAGATCGCGCGTCAGCTCCGACGCCGCGCGGATCATCGCCATATCGTCGGCGATCGCGGACTTCGGGGCCGCCGCCGCGGCGGGCACCGACAGGCGGTCGACAAGGGTGTTCATCGCTAACATAGGCGGCTCTTCATCATATTTTCATGGCAGCAAAATGGCCGAAAGCGGGTCGCCAGCGCCCCATCTATGCCCTAATGCCTCGCCACAAATATAGGACGCCCCTTTCAGGAAACCACCCATGAGCGGACATTCGCACGGCCCGATCACGATCCATACGGTCAAGGACAAGAATGATTTGCGCGAGTTCGTCGAGCTCGCCTATCGCCTCAACCGCGGCGATCCGGCGTGGGTGCCCCCGCTGAAGGGCGAGGTCTATGGCCTGCTCACCCCCGGCAAGAATCCGTGGTTCGAGCATGGCAAAGCGCAATTTTTCCTCGCGCGGCGCGACGGCCGCACGATCGGCCGCATTTCAGCGCATATCGACGAACTGGCGCTCGCGCAGCCCACCGAACAGGGAATGGGGCCCGGCACCGGTAATTGGGGGCTGATCGAGGCCGAGGACAAAGAAAGCGCGCAGGCGCTGATCGCCGCGGCCGAGGATTGGCTGCGGACACAGGGCATGACGCGCGCGCTCGGCCCGCTGTCGATTTCGATCTGGGACGAGCCGGGCTTGCTGATCGAGGGGTTCGATAACCCGCCGACGGTAATGATGGGACATAACAGCCCGCTCTATCGCGGGTGGATCGAGGGCGCCGGCTATCGGCCAGTGAAGCAGCTTCTGAATTATGACGTTGCGATTCGCGACGGTTTCCCGCCGATCGTCAACCGCATCGTCGCGGCGGGCGACAAGAATGCGCGCATCCGCATTCGCAAGGTCGACAAGCGCCGTTTCGATGCCGAAGCGAAGCTGATCATGGGCCTGCTCAACGACGCATGGTCGGACAATTGGGGTTTCGTGCCCCTGACCGACAGCGAGATCGCCTATGTCGGCAAGAAGCTGAAGGATATCGTGTTCGAGGATCTGATCCGCGTCGCCGAAGTCGACGGCGAACCGGTCGCCTTCATGATCGTGTTGCCGAACATCAACCAGCTCTTGATCGACATGGACGGATCGCTGCTGCCCTTCAACTGGGCGCGGCTGCTCTGGTGGCTGCGCAAGCCCAAGAGCCGCATCCTGCGCGTGCCGTTGATGGGCGTCGCCAAGAAATTGCAGAACAGCCGCATGGCGAGCACGCTGGCCTTCATGATGATCGAATATATCCGCCGCGACGCGGTGGTCGACTATGGGACGGAGCGCGGTGACATCGGCTGGGTGCTCGACGATAATCAGGGGATGAATGCGGTCGCCGAGGCGATCGAGGCCAAGGTCAACCGCGTATATCAGATCTACGACAAGACGCTCTGATCGCTGGGATAGCTTTGCGACAAACGGCGGCCATCGTGCGTTTCAAGGCACGGAAAGGTTTGTCATGGCAGTCCAGTATCTTGCCGCCAATCGCTTCGGGCTCGGCCGCCGCTTCGACGAACCGGCTATCGAGGACCCCAAAGACTGGCTGATCCGCCAGATCGGCGAATATGACCCTGCCCCCGCGGCGATCGCGGGGCTGGCGGGGCGCGAAGCGATCGCGACCGCCTATGCCGAATATCGCGACGAGCGGCAGGCGATGCGCCGCGAAGCGAAGAATGCCGCCGACGAAGGCGCGGAGGTCGAGGCGATGCGGCGCAGGTCGCGTGCCGATTTTCGCCGCCATTATGCCGATGCCGCGAGCGCGCGCCTCGCTGCCGCGGTCGCGACGCCGACCCCCTTCGCCGAACGCCTCGTTCATTTCTGGGCCAATCATTTCGCGATTTCGGCGGACAAGCAGACCGTCCGCGGCTTTGCGGGCAATTACGAGAATGAAGCGATCCGGCCGCACGTCATGGGCAAGTTCGCCGATCTGCTGACCGCGGCGGTCCACCATCCCGCGATGCTGCTGTTTCTCGACCAGGCGCAGAGTTTCGGCCCCGACAGCCAGTTCGCGACGCGCGTGCGCAATCGCGGCAGGCGGCAGGCGCCGGGGCTCAACGAAAATCTGGCGCGCGAGATCATGGAATTGCACACGCTCGGCGTGCGCGCCGGCTATACGCAGGCCGATGTGACGAATTTCGCCAAGGCGCTCACGGGTCTCACCGTCGCGGGGATCGGTCGCGGCGCGGGACAGCGACTGATGCCCGCCGACGCGCGGCGGGGTGAGACGCTGTTCGTCGACCGGCTCCACCAGCCGGGGGCGCTGACGATCCTCGGAAAACGCTATGATCAGCCCGGTGGGAAACAGGCCGAGGCGGTGCTCCGCGACCTTGCTGTCCATCCCGCCACCGCGCGCCATGTCGCGACCAAGCTCGCACGGCATTTCACCTCCGACGAGCCGCCCGCAACGCTCGTGGACCGGCTCGCAGGCGATTTCGAAAAAACCGGCGGCGACCTTCCCTCACTCTATCGCACGCTCATCGCGTCGCCCGAGCCCTGGACCGCCACGCCGACGATGTTCAAATCGCCATGGGACTGGACGGTGTCGATGCTGCGCGCGCTGAAGACGCCGGGGCTTGGCGAACGGCAGAATATCGCCGCGATGTTCACCCAGCTCGGGCAGCCGGTGTGGCGTCCCGGATCGCCCAAGGGCTATGACGATATGGTCGCGACCTGGGCCGGGTCGGCGGCGCTGATGCAGCGCGTCGAACTGGCGAGCCGCATCGCGGGCCGGATCGGCGACCGCGCCGACGCGCGCGCGCTCGCGCCGCTCGTGCTCGCCGACGCGCTCACGCCCGAAACGAGCCAGGCGATAAGCCGCGCCGACAGCCCGGGCCAGGGCCTCGCGATGCTGTTCGCGAGCCCGGCCTTTTTGCGGAGATAGATGATGATCCTCTCACGCCGATCGATCCTCCTGTCCGGAATCACCGTCGCCGCGGCGGGCGCTCTCCCCGGTTTCGCCTATGCCGCCGCGAGCACGCCCAAGCGCCTCGTCTTCGTCATCCAGCGCGGCGCCGCCGACGGGCTCGCCACCGTCGCACCGACGGGCGATCCCGCCTTAGCCGCCGCGCGCCGCGCGATCGCCGACGAAACGGCGGGGGGGCCCAAGCTCGACGGCATGTTCACGCTGCACCCGTCGCTCGCGCAGACCGCGGGTCTTTACACCGGCAAGCAGGCGCATTTCGCGCACGCCGTCGCGACCGCCTATCGCGACCGCTCGCATTTCGACGGGCAGAATATGCTCGAGGGCGGCGGGTCGCGCCCCTATGGCCGCGACGATGGCTGGGTCGGGCGGCTGCTCACTTTGCTGCCCGCTGCCGAGCGCGACGCGATCGCCATCGCCCCCGCGGTGCCGCTCGCGCTGCGCGGATCGGTGCAGGTCGGCACCTATGCGCCGAGCCGCCTGCCGCAGGCCGACGCCGACCTGATCGCGCGGCTGACCGCGATGTATGCCGACGACCCGCTGCTCCACCCTTTGTGGGACAGCGCGGTGAAGACGCAGGAACTGGCGAGCGACATCGGCGGCAACAACGGTCGCAACGGCGCCGATCTCGGCAAGCTCGCGGCGTCGCTGATGCTGCCGGCCGACGGCGCGCGCGTGATGATGGTCGAAACCGGCGGCTGGGACACGCACAGCGGCCAGCGCGGGCGCCTCGCCGCGCAGCTTCGCGGGCTCGATCAGTTGATCGGCGCGCTGCAGGCGGGACTTGGTCCTGCGTGGAACGACACGCTCGTCATCGTCGCGACCGAATTCGGTCGCACCGTCGAAGTCAACGGCACCGGCGGCACCGACCATGGCACCGCCTCGACCGCGATGCTGCTCGGTGGCGGGCTCGAAGCGGGTGGCAAGGTCTCGGCCGACTGGCCCGGGCTCGGCGCCGCGGCGCGTTACGAAGGGCGCGATCTCAAGCCGACGCGCAGCCTGGAGGGCGTGATCGCCAGCGCGGTCGCGCATCACTATGCGCTCGATCCCAAGCGCGTGATGACGACGCTCTACCCCGACGTTTAGTCGAGTACCGCCCAGGTCGGCGCGTGATCGCTCGCCTTCTCGCGCCCGCGATGATCCTTATCGACGCCGGCATCGACCAGCCGATCGGCGAGCGCGGGGCTCAAGAGCAGATGATCGATGCGGAACCCATGGTCGCGCTGCCAGCCGCCCGCCTGATAGTCCCAGAAGGTCCAGACGCCGCCCGCCGGGTGGCGGCTGCGGATCGCGTCGGTCCACCCGTCGCCGAGCAGGCGAAACCAGGCGTCGCGCGAATCGGGCTGCATCAGCGCGTCGGTCGCCATCGCGCGCGGGTCCCACACATCGTCGTCGTGCGGGATGACATTATAGTCGCCGGTCAGGATCGTCGGGATTTCAGAGGCGAGAAGAAATTTCGCCCGCTCGCGCAGCCGCGCCATCCAGCGCAGTTTATAATCGAACTTTGGCCCCGGCTGCGGATTGCCGTTGGGGAGGTAGATGCACCCGACGCGCAGGCCGTGGACATCGGCTTCGAGATAGCGCGACTGCTCGTCCTCGGCCTCGCCGGCGAGGCCGCGCTGCACCTCGACCGGCTGCGTGCCCTTTGCGAGGATCGCGACGCCGTTAAAGCCCTTTTGCCCGTGATAGAGGAAGCCATAGCCCGCCGCCTCGATCTCCTTCGTCGGCATCGTCTCGTCGCTCGATTTCAGCTCCTGCAAGCAGGCGATATCGGGCTGCGTTTCCTCAAGCCATTCGACGAGGCGCGGCAGGCGGGCCTTGATCCCGTTGATATTGAAGGTCGCGATTTTCATGGCCGCTTCTATGGCAGCAAGCCGGCCGCTGTGAAAGGCGTCAGATCGAGAAGCTCGACCCGCAGCCGCAGCCCGCGGCGGCGTTGGGGTTTTCGACCTTGAACGAAGATCCGCCCAGCGAATCGACGAAATCGACGACGCAGCCGCGCACCAGATCGATGCTCACCGGGTCGACGACCAGCTTCACCCCGTCGGTTTCGGTGACGATGTCGTCGGCGTCGATTTCTTCGGCAAGGCCGAAGCGATAGGTGAAGCCCGAGCAGCCCCCGCCGTCGACCGCGAGGCGCAGCGCGGCGTCGGCCTCGCCCTTGCGGTCGGCGATCCAGCGGACGCGCGCCGCGGCGGCGGGCGAAAGGGTGATATCGGAAAGCTGCGTGGCCATGACCGCTAGATAGGAGCCTTATCCCCAAATAAAAAGGGCGCCTCGACGGTATCCCGCCTGGCGCCCCTTCCTCTCCGACCCAGGAAAGCTGTTATTCGGGACCGCCCATCGCGACATTCTTGCCCGTGATCGCGGCGATCGCCATCTGGTCCGAACGGACGAAGGGCATCGGATTGACCGGCGCGCCTTCGATGCGGACTTCATAATGGAGGTGGTTGCCGGTCGAACGGCCGGTCGAACCGACATAGCCGAGGATGTCGCCCTTCTTCACCTGCTGCCCGGAGCGCACGATGTAGGAGGACATATGGCCGTAACGCGTCTGGATCGCGTTGCCATGTTCGACCTCGACATAATTGCCATAGCCGCCGAGGCGCTGGGCGCGGCCGACGATGCCGTCGGCGGTCGCATAGATCGGGGTGCCGCGCGGCGCCGGAATGTCGATGCCATTGTGGCGCGCGACCCGGCCGGTGACGGGGTGGACGCGCATGCCATAGGACGACGACAGCGACATCTGGTCGATCGGGCGGCGCGACGGGATCGCAACGCCGATCGAGGCGGTCAGGCCGGTGTCGAGGCGCTTCCACGCCTGAAAGATCGCGCGCGCTTCGCTGTCTTCGCTTGCCGAGGGAACGCCAGCGTCGAAGCTGTCGTCATCGGGTTCGTCGGGAGCGACAATGCCGGCGTCGGCGCTGGTATCGGCGGCGTGGACGGCCGGGGTGGCCAATCCGAAACATGCTGCCGCGCAGATAATTGCGACTTGGTGCAACTTTTGCGCCAGAAGAGTGTTAGTCAAAACAGCGACCCCGCATTTGCCATGTCGCCAAAGCCCGGAAATAGGCCTTGGCGCCGGTGTTTCTTGGTTTGGATGATTGCTCATCCCCCGCGGAAGCCTGTGTGCTGTTCCAATCCTTACGAAGCAATAACGGTGTAGAATTCTTGCGTTAAACCGGCACGCGTGCGCGCCGAGTCGTTGAACGGTGGCTTCAAACTGCCCCGAAAGCGCGATTTTACTAGGCTGTGCCACGTTTCGACGGCGTTGAATCCCATTTCATCGCACTTTTGCCGGAACCAGACGGTGCCCGCGGTCACATGCCGGATTTCATCCTTGTAAATACGCGATAAAATCTTCGCGGAGGCCGCATCACCCGCCGCCTCGAAGCGGTCGATCGTCGCCGGGGTGACGTCGAGCCCGCGCGCTTCGAGCACCATCGGCACGATCGCGAGGCGGGCGAGCGCATCGTCGGCGGTCGCCTCAGCTGCTTCCCACAATCCGGCGTGCGCCGGCAGCGCGCCATAATGGCTGCCGAGCTGGCGCAGCCGCCGGTCGAGCAGCGCGAAATGCATCGCCTCGTCGGCGGCGACGCCGATCCAGTCGTCGACGAACGCGCGCGGAAATTCACCGCCAAAACGCCCGACCAGATCGACCGCGAGGTCGATCGCGACGAATTCGATATGCGCGAGCGCGTGGAGCAGCGCGATACGGCCACGCTCCGACCCGCCCTTGCCGCGCTTGGGCATCTGATTCGGCGCGAGCAGCTCGGGCTCGGCTGGCCACGCAGGCCGGTCGGGCATCGCCGTGTCGCAGCGATGGTCGATCTCGCCGCGCCGCCACGCCCGCGCCAGACCGCGCGCCGCGCGGCGCTTGTCGTGCGGGTCGGCGGTCAACAGCACCGCGCGCGCGGCTTCGCCCAGCGTCGGCATCAAAGCGCCTTGGCGGCCTCCAGCACGGCGTCGGCATGGCCCTTCACGCGCACCTTGCGCCATTCCTTCGCAAGCTTGCCGTCGCGGCCGAACAGAAAGGTCGACCGTTCGATCCCCATATAGGTGCGGCCGTAATTCTGCTTTTCGACCCAAGTCCCGAACGCCTCGCACACCGCGCCGTCCTCGTCCGAGGCGAGGCGGACGGTCAGGCCATATTTGTCGCGGAACTTGCAGAGCTTCGCCGGCGCGTCGCGCGACACCGCCAGCACCTGCGCGTCCAGATGCGCGAATTCGGGCGCGAGGCGGGTGAAGTCCTGCGCCTCGGTCGTGCAGCCGGGGGTGTCGGCCTTGGGATAGAAATAGACGACCAGAGGCGCGCCCTTCATCGCGGCAAGGTCGATCGCCGCGCCGTCGGCATCGAGAAGCTTCACATTGGGAATCGGGTCGCCGATCGCGGGTGCGCTCATGTCTCAAATCTCCTGCTGTGCCGGGGCGGCAGGCCGAATCGATGCCCACCAGTTCGCAATCTCCTGCCGCGCCTGATCGTGCGCGGCAAGCAGCTGCGGCCAGCCGGGCTCGCCGCACGCGGCCGCGACGAGCCCCCGCGCCGCCGCGGTCGCGGGTTCGCCATCGGGGGCGGTGAGGCGCAGCATGACGAGCATGCGCGCGAGCAGTCCGTGGGCGTCGATCACCTCGGACGGCGCCAGCCCCGCCGCCTTCATGCACGCAAGCGCCGCCGAAATATTCGGGTCGTGGCATTGGCCGCTGACAAGCTGCGTCACCTGCATCGCGAATTCGAGATCGACGAGCCCGCCCGGCCCGCCCTTGACGTCGAGCGCGCCCTTCGGCGGTTTGTGCGCGGCGATCTTGTCGCGCATTTCGGCGGCGTCGGCGGCGAGTTTCGCGGGGTCGCGCGGGGCCGCGAGCAGGTCGGCGACGATGCGCTCGACCTCGCCCTTCGCCGCGTTCGAGCCATAGACCGGCCGCGCGCGGAGCAGCGCCATATGCTCCCACGTCCACGCCTCCTCGCGCTGATAGCGTTCGAAGCTGTCGAGCGTAACGACGAGCGGCCCCTGCGCCCCCTGCGGCCGCAGCCGCGTGTCGACGTCATAGAGTTTTCCCGCCGCGGTGGGCACCGACATCGCCGCGGTCAGACGCTGCGCGAGACGGTTGTAATAGGTCGTCGCGCCGAGCGAACGCGGCCCGTCCGATTCGGCGAGATGGTCGCCGGTGAAGAGATAGATGAGGTCGAGGTCCGACGCGTGCGTCAACGCCCTGCCCCCGAGCCGCCCGAGCGCGAGGACGACGAGTTCGCTGTCCGCGATGCGGCCATGCGCCGCGATGAATTCGGCGACCGTCGCATCGGCGAGCACCTGCAGCGCGGCTTCGGCAAGTTCGGAATAGCCGCACGCGATGGCGAGCGGGTCGTTCGCGCCCGCGATCAGCTGCACGCCATAAGCGAAGCGTCGCTCGCCGACGCGGTCGCGCACCCGGTCGAGCAGCCGCTCATAGTCGAGGCCCGCCAGCCCCGGCGCCCATTCGCCGAGCAGGTCGGCCTTCGTCGCCGGCGCCTCGAACGCGCGCTTGTCGATCAACCCCTCGATCAGCTCGACCCGCGCGGCGAGCGCGTCGGCCAGCGTCGGGGCGAGCGACAGCGTGCGCGTCGCGATCCGGGCGAGTTCGGGCTGCGCCGCGAGCAGGTGAAAAAAGCCCACCGCGCTAGGCAGCCCTCCGACGAGCTTGTCGAAGCGTAGCAGCGTCGCTTGCGGATCGGGCGCTGCACCCAGCGCCTTGACCAGCTCGGGCAGCACCGTCTCGAGCGCGCCCTGTGCCGCCGGGCTGCGCAGCGCGCGCAGCTTGCCGCCGCGCCATTCGGCGATCGTGCGCAGCGCCGCATCGGGGGGATCGAACCCCGCCGCCGCGAGCTCCGCCGCGAGGCCGCCCTCGTCGCGGGGGAGGCCCGTCGTCGCCGCGCGCTCGGCGACGAGTCGGTCGTAACAGCTGCCGACGTCGGCGACGACGGGCTCGAGCGCCGCGAGCAGCGCCGCGCCGTCCGTCTCGCCGTCGAACCGCGCGACGCAATCGAGCGCCGACACCTGCGTCGGCAGGCTGTGCGTTTGCTGGTCCTCGATCATCTGCAGCCGGTGCTCGATGCGGCGAAGCGTCGCATAATGGTCCGACAACCGAACCGCGACGTCGGGTTCGATCCGCCCCGCCGCCGCGAGCGCGGCGAGCGCATCGACCGTCGCCGGCACGCGCAGCGACGGGTCGCGCCCGCCGTAGATGAGCTGGTGGACCTGCGCGAAAAACTCGATCTCGCGAATCCCGCCGCGACCGCGCTTCAGATCGAAGCCCGGGCCGAACGCCTGCCCCTGCGCGAAATGGTCGCGAATCCGGTCGCTCATCGCGCCGATTTCCTTGAGTTGCCGGAAATCGAGGCTGCGGCGCCAGATGAAGGGCTGGATCGCGGCGAGGAAACCTTCGCCGAGCGCGCGATCGCCGGCCGAAGCGCGGCTGCGGATGAACGCCGCCTGCTCCCACGCCAGCGCTTCGGACTCGTAATAGGAGATCGCCGCGCTTTCGGGGAGCACTATCGGCGTCACCTCGGGATGCGGGCGAAGACGCAGGTCGACGCGCAGCACATGGCCGTCGCCAGTACGCGCCGACAGGATTTCGGTCATCCGCCGCGCGATCCGGACCGCCGCCTCGTCGGGATCGTCGCGCGAACGGCGCGGCAGCGTTTCGGGGTCGAAAATCAGGATCGGGTCGATGTCCGACGAGTAATTGAGTTCGTGGCTGCCGAGCTTGCCCAGCGCGATCACGGCGAGCCCGCGCGGCTCCTCATCCGGCACGCGTTCGGCAAAGGCGGCGGCGAGCGCGGCGTCGCAGGCCGCGTCCGCGAAACCGGACAGCAAGCGCGTCGTCGTAGCTACATCATGCTCGCCCGACAGGTCGCCGAGCGCGAGCAGCAGCGCCATACGCCCGCGCCATCGGCGGAGCGTGCGCATGATATCGTCGTCGACCGGCGGCGGTGTGACGCGATCGAGCGCCGTGTCGGTACCATCGGTCAGGAAACGCGTCACATCGTCGGGGTTGAGCTCGGCGAGCCGTGCGAGGAAGGGCGCGTGCGCGGTAAGCCGGTCGAGCGCCGACTGGCGGCTGGAAGCGTCGGATGCGGTCATCGCGCGCTGCTATCGCCCGCGATCTGGCGCGAGGCAAGGCGGTTCCGCCGCCCCGTGTTCGCGAGGCGGCGGCAAAGCTCAGGCCGGGATCGTGCTTTCGTCGAAGAACAGCACCTGCGAGATCGCCGCGCGCAGCGTCGCGGGCTGATACGGCTTGGTGAGGAGGAAGGCGGGTTCGGGCCGGTCGCCGGTGAGCAGCCGTTCGGGAAAGGCGGTGACGAAGATGACCGGCACTTTGAGGTCGCCCAGGATTTCCTGCACCGCCTCGATCCCCGAGCTGTTGTCGGCGAGCTGGATGTCGGCGAGCACGAGACCGGGCTGGTGCTTCTGCGCTTCGTCGACCGCCTCGCGGTGCGTCGTCGCGACGGCGACGACGTCATGGCCCAGATCGCGGACGATCATTTCGATGTCCATCGCGATGATCGGTTCATCCTCGATGATCAGGATGCGCGCGCGCGTCTGGCGATCGATCTCGTCGGTCGCTTCGGCGATCAGCGACCGCACCGCCTCGGCATCGCGGCCGATGATGCGCCCCGTGTCCTCGGCGCTGAAACCCTCGACCGCGGTGAGCAGCAACGCCTGCCGCGCGAGCGAGGGAATACGGCGGAGGCGCGCGTCGGCGATCGCGATGTCGCTCAGCGCGCCGGCGTCGTTCGCCGCCGCCTGTTCGGCCATCAAACCGAAATTGTCGTGCACCATCCGGTACAGCTGGATGCGCAAGTCGGCGCCGGTATCGATCGCGCCCGGATCGGCCACCAGCGTTTCGAGCAGCCGGGCGACCAGCGCATCGCCATTCCGCTGGCTTCCGGAAATGGACCGGCCATAACGCCGCAGATAGGGAAGATGCGGCGCAACCGACTGACCCAATGACATATTTTACCTCCTGATAGCCCTAAAAACCGGGGCGGACGCGTCCGGAAAAGGGACAATCCCCCATGCCTCCCCGCCACCATCCGATATATTTCAACCTTTGGGAACGATTTAGCCTTAAAATAGTTTCATGGCGAAGGAACAAACGCGCCATTGCGCTTTGGTGTATGCGCGGTTAGCAAAAGGCCCCATGTTCAGCGGATGCTTCGATAATGTCGTCTAAAACCGGTTCGCCGCGCAACGAGGCTTCCGGAAAGAACGCCGATAAAAAACCTTCCGCCAAGGGGCAGGACGTCAATGGCGCCCTGCGCCGCGCGTATGAATCGACCGTGGATGAGGTTATTCCGCAGTCGTTGCTCGACCTGCTCGGCAAACTCGACTGATTTTCAGCGCCGGTAACGCGCGTCAAAATCGCGCTGGAACGCCGCGAATGTCCCCGCGGCGATCGCATCGCGCATGCCCTGCATCAAATCCTGATAGAAGTGCAGATTATGCTGCGTCATCAGCATCGCGCCGAGCATCTCGCCCGAACGGACGAGGTGATGCAGATAGGCGCGCGACCAGGTCGTGCAGACGGGACAATGGCAGTCCGCGTCGAGCGGCGCCTGGTCCTCGGCATGTTTCGCGTTGCGGATATTGATCGGGCCATCCCAGGTGAATGCTTGTCCGTTGCGTCCCGACCGCGTCGGCAGCACGCAATCGAACATGTCGACCCCGCGCGCGACCGCGCCCACAAGATCGTCGGGCTTGCCGACCCCCATCAGATAGCGCGGCTTGTCGGCGGGAAGCTGGCCGGGCGCATAATCGAGCACGCCGAACATCGCCTCCTGTCCTTCCCCGACGGCAAGTCCGCCGATCGCATAGCCGTCGAAGCCGATGTCGGCGAGCGCCGCGGCCGAGCGGGCGCGCAGCTTTTCGTCGAGCGAGCCCTGCTGGATGCCGAACAGCGCTGAGCGCGCCGCATGATCCCCGCCCGCGTCGAAGCCCGCGCGGCTGCGCGCCGCCCAGCGCATCGAGCGTTCCATGCTCGCCTCGGCGCGCTTCGTATCGACGCCGCTGGGCGGGCATTCGTCGAACGCCATCACGATGTCGCTGCCGAGCAGGCGCTGAATCTCCATCGATCGTTCGGGGGTCAGCATGTGGCGCGAGCCGTCGAGGTGGCTCTTGAACGCGACACCCTCTTCGCTCTGCTTGGTGAGCGCGGAGAGGCTCATCACCTGATAGCCGCCGCTGTCGGTCAGGATCGGCCGGTCCCAGCCCATGAATTTGTGCAAGCCCCCGAGCCGCGCCATCCGCTCGGCGGTCGGGCGCAGCATCAGGTGATAGGTATTGCCGAGGATGATGTCGGCGCCGGTGGCGCGCACTTCGGCGGGGCGCATCGCCTTCACCGTCGCGGCGGTGCCGACGGGCATGAAGGCGGGGGTGCGAATCTCGCCGCGATGCATGGCGATCACGCCCGTGCGCGCGGCGCCGTCGGTTGCGCTGATCTGAAAAGCGAATCTGTCGGACATGGCGCGCGCCTATGGCGAGCGCCGCGCCAAAAGTCGAGGGCGGCGACTAATCGCGCGCCTCTTCGCTCGACGGTTCCTCTTCGGCCGCCTTGGCCTTTTCCTTCGGCTTTTCCTTTTCGAAGATCTTGATCAGTTCCTTCTTGCGCGCGTCGGAAAGCTCCTTTTCGGCCGCCGGGAACATCTCCTCCTCTTCCTCGTCGATATGGTGGAGATAACGGTCCTTCATCGTCCGGAACCGCGTCAGCCAACCGCTCGACGAAAAATCCATCTCGTATAATTCGGTGAGGAAATCCTCGATTTCCTTATGCTCGGCGACGCTGTGCTGCGCCTCGTCGCGCAGGTCGGGATTCGCGAGCATCGTCGCATAGAGCGACATTTCCTCGGACGCCGCATGCGCGGTCACTTCGACCCGGAACGCCTCGAAGAGCGCGCGGCGCTCGTCGCTGTCGCCATGGGTCGCGTCGATGCGCTCCAGCAATTCGCGATGGCGGTCGTGATCGGCCTTCAGCCGCGCGAAAATCTTGGTCTCGGTCATATATGTCTCCGTCCATCAGGGTCGAAGACAAAACGGGGCAGGCCGCGACGAGTTCCGGCGTCAGGCCGCTTTCCAGTCGTTGGTGGTCGTGAAGGTCGGCAGCGCCAGCGCGCTCGTCTGCTGCGCCGCCGCGGCGATCAGATAGGGCGACACGCGGTGGCGCGTGCACAGCCCGCCATTGCCGTCGCTGACCATCGTCTGTTCGAACTCGATGCCCTGCTGGTGCTTCGCCGAGCGGCGCACGGTCGCGGTGACGAGCTGCCCCTCGCCGAAATCGATCACGAAGCGCGTGCCGACGGGCACGTCCAATATGCCCTCGATAAAGGCGCCGGTCGTCGACAGGTTGCGGATGACGACGGCGTAGCGGTGATTGTCGTGGATCGCGCCGACCTTGCGGAACAGCGAGAAACGGTCGTTGCGCTGGCGCGCGGGGCCCGACGGCTTGATCGTCCACGATCCCGCTTCGGCATGCTCCATCAGCTCTGCCTGCGGCACGGGCTTGCTATAAACATAGCCCTGGACGTGGCTGACGTGGAGCTTGCGGATCAGGTCGAGTTGGTCGAGCGATTCGATGCCCTCGGCGGTCGTTTCCATCTCAAGCGCCTCGGCCAGCGCGACGATCGCGGCGATGATCGCGCCGTTGCGCGAACCGGGCACGGTCGCGTCGCGAACGAAGCTCTGGTCGATCTTGATCTTGTCGAATGGCGCCGATTGCAGATAGCCGAGCGACGAATATCCGGTGCCGAAGTCGTCGAGCGCAAGGCGGACGCCGAGATCTTTCAGCGCCTTGAACATCTGGTTGGTTTCGGCGGTGTCGCCCAGGAACACGCTTTCGGTGATCTCCAGCTCCAGCCGGTCGGGCGCAAGGCCCGACGCCTCGATCGCCTTTGCGATGACCTTCGGCAGGTCGGCGTTCGCAAACTGGATCGGCGAGACGTTGACCGCGACGCGCATGTCGCCCGGCCAGCTCGCCGCATCCTCGCACGCCCGGCGGAGCACCCATTCGCCGAGCTTCCAGATCAGGTTGGTTTCCTCGGCGATCGGAATGAACAGCGCCGGCGAGATCACGCCGCGGTCGCGGTGGGTCCAGCGGATCAGCGCCTCGACCCCCGTCACCATGTTCGACTTGGCGTTGACGACGGGCTGATAGCAAAGCGTAATCTCGCCGCGCGACAGCGCGTCGCGCAAATCCTCTTCGAGCACGCGCCGGTCCTCGGCCGCCTGATGCAAGTCGCTCGAATAGAAAGCAAAGCGGCCGCGCCCGTTACCCTTTGCCGCATAAAGCGCCAGATCGGCGTTGCGAACGAGGTCGTCGCTGCCCTGTCCGTCGAAGGGCGCGATCGCGACGCCGACCGACGCGCCGATGATGCAGCGGCTGCCCTCGACCGAATAGGGCTGCGACAGGCTGGCGATGATGTCGGTCGCCATCTCGCCCAATTTGCCGCGATCCTCGATGTCGGGAAGGATGATCTGGAATTCGTCGCCGCCAAGACGGCTGACCATTTCGCGGTCGCCGACGATCTTGAGCAGGCGCTGGGCGACTTGTTTCAGCAGCGCATCGCCCGCCGGATGGCCGAGCGTGTCGTTGACCTGCTTGAACCGGTCGAGGTCGATCAGCATGATCGCGCACGAGCGTTGTTGCTGCGCGAAGGCCGCGAGCGTCGCGTCAAGCTTTTTCGAGATGTTGAAGCGGTTGGCGAGACCGGTCAGCGAGTCATAGAGTGCGAGCCGCGACGCGTCCTCGGCGGAGCGGCGCTGTTCGGTGATGTCGGTGCCGCTCCCCCGGTAACCGGTGAATTTGCCCGAACCGTCGAACTGCGGCCGGCCCGAGATCGCCCACCAGCGATCATCGCCTTCGAACGCGCTGCGCAGTGGCAGTTCGTGGAATTTCGACTGCTTGGTCAGCAGGAAGGGCAAGGTGCGCTGGCGTTCGCCCTGGCTGTCGACGGGAAGAAACAGGTCGGTCAAAGCGGTGCCGAGCAGCGCGCCGCCGGTTCGCCCCATCAACCGGGCCACCGCATCGGTGATATAGGTCAGCCGCCCCTGGGCATCGGTCGACCAGAACCAGCCCTGGCCGCTTTCTTCGTAATTGCGGAGCAGCAACAGTGCGTCGTGCGTGTGCAGATTCGCCGCGGCCTCGCCGCGCTGTTTGCCGATGCGGGAACCGATCTTACCGAAAAAACCGCGCTGGGCTTCGTCGGTATCCCCCTTTCCCCGGTCGCCGGAATCGATCCGCGATGGCACGTCCATCCAACAAACTCTTTATCTGATCCCCATTGCCCAGCCGCTATGCGCGGCAAGAGATTGCGATAGAGTAAATATCCAAGGCTTTGCCCCAAAGCGAAACATCGACGGGATTTGAAGGCGATCGTACCCCTCCCGCGCGTTCGTGACTTTCGTTCGTCCTGTCCCGTTAACCTTCCCGCGAAGTCAAATCTTAATCTTGGCATCGCGATGGATTGCCACATGGCGATGACCGTATATCTGAACGATGTTCCGCGATCGGCGGGCAAGGGCCGCGCGTCGCGACGGCAACTGCGGCTGCCGCTGCACGGGTCGAAAGCGGCGGGCGCCGAAATCGAGGCGCTGGTCCATAATATTTCGGCGACGGGAATGCTCGTCGAAAGCACCGCGCCGCTGGAAATCGGCGAGGTGATCGAGATCAACCTGCCGCACAGCGGAAAAACGGCGACGAAGGTCATCTGGACCAGCGGCCGGCTTGCCGGGTGCCAGTTCGAAATGCCGATCTCGCCCGCGACGCTCAGCGCCGCGCAGCTTCGCAGCGTGGTGGTCGAAGCCGAGCCCGATGCGGCCCAAAACCGGCCGTCATCCTCCGCCGAAAGTTTCGGAGCTCGCCTGCAGCGACTGCGAACCGCGCAAGGTCTGACGCAGGGACAGCTTGCCGTGCGTCTGGGCGTCAGCGAACCGTCGATCTCGGCTTGGGAGCTCGACAAGGCCCGGCCCAAGGCCGGTCGGGTCGAAGCATTGGCAGATATGCTCGGCGTCGAAATTCACGAGCTTCTCGGGCTGGAGGAGACCGAAAACCTGCGCGATCTTGTCGCCCGCGCGAAAGAGCGGATTGCGAAGGCGGCTGGCGTCGCTCCCGACAATATCAAGCTGACCATCGAGATATAGTCGCCCCGCCACGCGGCGGCAGAGCTCTCCCCGACTTCGATACGTCAGGAGATGGCCGGCGTCAGGTCGGAATGATCCGCAATTCGAAACGATCGGTGTCGAAACCCTGTTCGCCGGGCACTGCCGCGATCGGCCGCTCCCTGACTCGCGGTCCGGTCGCGCGGCTGAGCACCGCCTGGCCCGAACCGTTGAGAATGATCTCGTCGTTCCCCGCGATGATCCGCGCGCCTTCCAGCGAACCCGGCTCATAGTTGATCACCAGATTGTAACCCGCCGGCGCGTTGCAATATTCGCGGAAGGTTCCGAGCGACACGGCGTCGCCGCTGACGATACCGAAACCGGTCGCCCGATGCTGCACGTTGCACTGCACCGCGACCGTCAGGCGGAGATTGAAACCGTACGATGCCGCCATGGCGGTCGTCGGTGCCGCAACGAGCACGACACTCGCAAGGCCGAGCGAGAATTTCCTGATCATCCGTAACCTTTCCGCCAGTAGGCCGAAGCTTTGGATGATTATCTAGGCTCGCGAATCTAACATTCAGTTAAGGGGCGTCAGAAAATTGACAATGGAGGACGGGCGAAGCAGGCTGCGTCAGCGCGCGGTCACCGAGATCGAGACGACGTCGCTATACACACCGGCGCGGCGATCGGACGTGTCGCCGATCAGGAACTGGATCGGCAGCGCTTCGCGGCGCAGCCCGCCATTCGTCTGCCCGGATATCGTGCGCACGCCCGTCAGATTGACCGAATTGCTGCCGATCGCAAGGCTGTACGGCACGTACCAATCGCTCGAGCCGAGCCGCAAGCGGCCCGAATTGGCCGAGGTGACGTTGAGATCGTAGGAACCGGTACTGGCGACGCGAAGCTGGAGCGGCACCGGCGCGACACCCGGCCGCAGTTCGCCGAGGTCGACCACCGCATGCCCGTCGTTCATCGTGTAAGCGCCCGCAAGGCCAATCCGCGCCGAGGGCAGGACATTGATGCCGAGGACAAGCTGGGTGCCACCGAGCGAACGGAAGCTGCCGTCCTGCGCCTCGATCGTCACATCCTGGGTGAAAACACCTGAATCCTTCACATCGTCGGCGTCGGCGACAAGCTTGTACAACAAGGTGCGCGACCCGTTCGCTCCCAGCGTCAGCATCCGCTGCGACGGATTGCGTTGCGTCCGCCCGGCACGCGGCGTCACATCCTGCGTGTCGGTCAGGTTGAGTAGCGCGTAGCCGATCCGCTTTCCGCTGCCCTTTGACAGGCCGAACGGCGGCTGGACCAGCTCGAACGTCGGCGTGAAACGGCACTCGCCCGTACCCTCGTTTACGAAGGTGACACCGAACGTGCCCTCGGGAATGGCTCCGTCAAACGGGTCGTACCCCTGGATCAGCCAGCTTTGCGGTGTCGCATTGATCCGGACGAGACATTCGGCACCGGGAATAGCGGCGCCCGGCGTCGGCGCCTGCGCATAAAGCGGCATCGCCATCGCCGCCGCAGCGAGGAACAGGGTTGGGCGCAGCATAATGCCTCCTAATTTTTCGTACCGGGGCGAACCGTACCGAGGTTCAACAGACCATCGGTGTCCGCCGGCACCGTGAATTCGAAGCTCCGGTCGATTGTACCATTGGGACCGTAGGTTTCCACCAGATAGCGCCGTCCCGGCAGCAGGTTGGTGATCGCGAAGCGCCCGATCGAATTGGTGAAGAAGGGAATCGGCTTCGGCGTCTCGGTTGACTGCACATCGAGCAAGGTAACGCGACCGCCGATCAGCGACACGGGCTTGTCCGGCGCCAGAATCAACGTACCCATCGCGCTGGCGAACGCATCGGTGCCGATGCGCGCAGTATAGCCGCTCTTGTACGGCGGATGGACGCGGAACACGCCCGGACCGGTGTCATAGCCCGTCGGCGGGTCTTCGACGTCATATTGCACCGACTGGGTGGCGTAGGAGCCGAGGAAGTTGTTGACCGCTGCGCCGAGCGCCCCGCTCTTGCTGATATAATTATTCTCGGCGAGCGACTGGCCGGCGACCACGCTGCGCTTGCCGAGGTTCTTGTGCGGCGACAACAACATGAAGCTGTCGTTGATCCGCCGCCCGATGCCGAAGCTTCCGTCGGCAAAGGCCAGCGAGGTGCCGACCCGCACCGTCGTGACGTTGAGGTCGGCGACGTCCGACAAGCTGGGTCCGAATGTCGCGTGGCTGATCGACGCATCGAAGCGATTGGCTGAATAGGTCGCATAGCCCAGCGCGCGCGCGCTGTTGTCGTCGCGCGTGACGACCCCGCCGAAGCCGACGCTGTTAAGCTGATTGAGGCCGCTCTGATTGTACGAAATCTCACTCAGATTGTCGCGGCTCTCATATCGAGCCTCGGCGCGGCGGCGATAGTCGGGCTGGAACACGATGCCGATATTGAAGCTGACCCCGTTGCCGCGCGAGAAGGCCGACGGGAATTTGGCGTAATCGACTCCGGCGCGGAGAGTCCAGCGCCGGTCGAGGCGATAAAAGCCCGTCGCGCCGACGCGATAGCTATCGCCGACGTCGCCGCGCCCCTTGAGATAGGAAGCCGATGCCGTCGCGGTCAGGCGCATGGAAAGCTGCCGCGAATATTGTCCCGTCACCGTTGCCGAAGTGGTGTTGATCCCGTCGATATTGCCCAGGTTGGCAAAGCGGGGCGACAAATAATCGGCGCGCAGCGTGAAGCTGTCGGACAGCCCTTCGCGATCGATGAAATGTTCATAGCTGACCCCGCCGGCGAAACCCTCGCCCGCGGTTTTCGAATGGCTGCCGCCGGCATCGAGCAGCAGGCGGCCGCCGTTGGGAAGGACGAACTGGGTCTGTCCCGTCAGCGTCTGAACATCCTTGCTCGCCTGAAGGCCGACCCCGATCGCGGGACGGTTGAAAAAGGCCTTGCGAAAGAAGCCGGAGAAAGCGACCGGGCCGCGATAGTCGGGCGCGCCGCCGAAGGTCCGGCTGGTCGGACCGAAAAAGGCGCCATATTCATAATCGCCGGGATCGAGATCGATCGGGTCGAGATATTGCTGATACGAAAGGTTTTGAACCGCGCCGCTGTTGTCGGTGACCTGAATATCGACGTCGTTGCTGCCCGCGATCAGCGGCAGCGAACTGAAATCGTAACGGCCGGGCTGCAGCCGGACCTCGCGATAGAGCGACCCGTTGCGCAAGAAGCGGACGGTCGATTCGCGTTGCAGGATGAGCTGGCGATTGGCCTGAAGGATCGCCGAGCGGAAACTGTTGAAACGGCGGCGCTGGCGCAGCACGCCGATGCCGCCCATTTCGACGAAGGATTGCTGGCCGCGAATTTCGGGATCGAGATCGCCGAGATACCAGCGCCGGAAATCCTCCGGTTCGTCGTAAACGAGGCGCGCATAGTTGCGCGTGAATTTGTAGCTGTCCCCGGTCACGCCGAACTGTTGCCCCAGCTGGGCGTCGCCCTCGAAAACGAACCGGCCGAGCCGCACGGCGCCGTCGAAGTTGATCGTGGGCGGATCGGCCTGACCACCCTCCCACAAATAGCTCTGGATCGCGCTGAGGTTAAGGAATGCCGAAAACCCTGCGGGCTGCAACGACACATCGTTTGCGTCTTCGCGCGGCGGCGCGAAAATGTCCTTGATGGCGCGCTGTTCGGCCGACACCTCGACCACGACGACCGCCAGCGTGCTGGGGTCGTATGTCAGCTGAACCCCGGTCTTGCCGAGATCATCGGGACCGAAATTGGGCAGCGACACGAGGTGCGACGACAGTTCCGCATGCGCCTCTTCGTTCAGCACCGGCTGCATCAAGCGCAGAAAGGTCGCCGATTCGAGCAGAAAGCGGTCGTCCGCGGTGAGCAGCATCGGGATATCGCCCAGGCTGCTGCTCTGAAATGTCAGCGGCACCGTCATTTCGATGTCGCGGTCGTACGGATTGATGTCCGGCCGACCATGAGGTCCGATCGGAAGCTGCGGCATCACGGGCGTGGGTGCGGGGATCGGCGGAATCTGGGTGCCCGGCAACGGAATGGTCGTTGGTGCGCCGGGGTCTTGCGCGGGCGGTGAAGATCGCGGACCCTGCGGCAACGGAATCGACACCTGCGCAGCGGCGGTGCTTGCGCACAGCGCTGACAGCGCGACCGAGCACAGGGCGAATCCGGCTTTCACTGTTTGAACGAAAGCTTGATCGGGCCGGGGCCAAAGCCGGGAACCGGCACGCGAAAGACCCGTTCACCCTGGGCGGGCACATAACCGGTACCGACCGCCTGATTGAGTTCCTCGGGCGAGATATCGACGCGCAGCCATTTGCCGTCGGTGCCCGTGCCTTCCAGCTGCCAGCCGAAATTCGACATCATCGCGTGACGGCGGCCGTCGTTGCGCAGGGTGATTTCCACCCCGTCCTGCATCGGCGGCAATTCCTTCGATCCCGGCGGCGCGGGCGGCTGATACATCACCTGCTTGACCGTGGTCGCCTTCACGTCGGGTTTCGCGCCGGGAGGTGCCACGACCACCAGCGCGCGCATGTTGTAGAGCACTTGCACCTGTGCCCCGATCGCGTCGGCGGCGCCGGGTTCGAAGGCGACCGGCAATTGCTCGACCGAAACATAATAGGCCTGCGACGACGCGAGTTCGGCGCCACCCACCCATTGCAGGCGGACGACCTGACGACCGCCGGCCGGCAGCACGCCCTGCGGCGGGAAAACGAGGAAATCCTGGTCGGCGGGCGTTTCGACGATATTCCCGTCCTTGTCGATTTCCATTCGGAAAACGCGCGTCTGGAACGCCAGATTGCCGGGATTGATGTTCTGGACCTCGATCCGCGCCACCGCGTTGGTGCCGCGCGATTCCATTTCGACGACCATCGGCGACACGCGCATCGCCAGCGCCGGGGTGACAATCAATGCCAGCGCCGCAAACGCGGCCAACAGCGCGCGTGCATGACGCTTCATCGTCGCCAAAGCGGTCATGATCCCCATCCCCCTGTCCCGATCTGCGGACATAATCGCATTAAACCATAAAGAAAGGGGAAAGATCGCTCTTTCCCCTTTCCCTATTCAGCTACGCTTAGAGAGCGCGAAGCGTCAGCGTGGTCGTGCCGGTGTAGTCACCAGCGACCAAGCCCTTGTTCGTCACGGCCGGAGCGACAATGTCGATGTCCATGCGCGAACGCCATGCGCCCTGCTGCTTCTGGCCGGCGTTGCCGGTGGTCGGAACGTTGAGCGACTGCGGCGTGCCGGTGGTCTGCGCGTTCAGCGCAACGCCGGTCCACGAAGCGGTCACTTCATACGGGATGTTCGCCTGGAACTCGTCGGTGTCATAACCGCCCGGGTTCAGGTTCACGAGACCGCGAATGTCGTCCTTGTTGATTTCGACGACATTGTTGGTGTTGCAGCCGGCGGTCAGCGTGTCGATGTTGGCTTCGGCCGGGCCGACCATTTCGAACGCCGAGTTGACGTTTTCATTGTCGCCGGTGCGAACGCCGATGACACCGAAATCGATGTTGCGGGCGTTCGAGTTGTTGCCGGCGTAGAACGAGCAGTCACGGTTGACGGTGCCGCTCAGCGCGAATTCGACGTCGACGGTCGGGGTCGCCGTTTCGCTGTCGGCGGGAGCGTCGGCCTGGGCGCGGTAGCGCGTGCCGACTTCGGCTGCGACGCCAGCTTGGCCAGCGGCAATGCCGATCACGTTGAGCGGGAACGGAGCGTTCTGCGGGTTGGTGATCGTGTACGGGATCGGCGCCGTGCCAGCATAGTGAAGCTGGTTCGTCTGCGCGACGGCCGGCGTCGCGATAAGCGCGATGGCGGCGATGGTGCCGCTAAGGATCTTCTTCATAATCTTCTTCCCTCTATTATACCGCTTCGGCCCACTTGCCGGATTGCGGCCTAATACCTGCACCGGTCTGGTCGGAGACCGGGAGAGCAGCGGTGCCTGCCCTTCCGGCTACCGTCCGCGGTCGCCCGCGGACGAATTCGCTAAATCGGAGAGACGGTGATCGTGATCGTCTCCGAATATTCGCCGGCGAGCAGCCCGGCTTCGCCCGAAGGCTCGCCCAGTTCGACCGCCAGACGCATGCCGTCGGTGGCGATGCCGCCGTTGCTGGAAATGACGCCGCCGGCCAAAAGCTGACGACTGTTGAAGGACCGGCTCACCAACTGCCGCGACGGGTATCGCACCGGCATTTCGACGGCCAGATTATAGGGGAGAACGCCGCTGTACGGGCCCTGCCCGTTCGGCATCGTCGTGTGGGTCAGCCCGCCGCGAGCGCCCTTGATCGTCATCGTGAAAGGGACATTGCAATCGAACGCGACGCGCGTTTCGATACCGAGACCACGGCGTTCCAGATTGCCGAAATCCATGTCCTGGACGCTGCCCATCGCGCAATGCTGGCGGATGGCGCCGCTGACCGCGATGTCGAGCGATCGGACGTTCTGGATTTCTTTCGCGTTCGCGGGCACGGCGACAGCCGCCGCGGCGAGCGCAAAGAGCATGAACCTCATGACTCAACCCCCCAAAAAACCAAACGGTTTCCGGTCCCGCTTTGCGGATGACCTTTGGGCATCCCCCGACGCCCGGGGAGTCGCGACCCGACTCACCCCCCTCCGTTAAGAAAAACTTACTACAGAGATTAAGTTCGGTTCACACCCATAAAATGGTGCCGATCGAAAATCCGCCGGACGCCGATGCCCTTCAACTTCCAAGGAAATGCTGGATTCTAGCGGTTATCGAGGGTTAACTGCACCCGTGCGCCAGCGACCTCGAACCCAACAGCGTCCAAAATCGGGACAACGCGCTAGAAAATCTTAACTTTATTTTTCGATATAAGTTAACTTTTGACGGGCTGACAAAGCGAAAATCGTTGAAAATCTGCGGAAACACGGCGGTTGACCGGTCGCAATCGGCGCACGGTTCGGCTCGCGGGCGGCGGATCGATCTTGCTGAGCCATATCCCCGGGCGCATGGCTCCGCACTGCGCCCCCGCGCCTTAACCACTCCACAACCGATTGCCCCGCATAGGGCTGGCCCATGCCCATTCACGCTATGATCGAACAGAAAAAGGACGCCGGAGCACGCGGCGCCGCACGCATGCACATGCGGCTGGAAACCTTGGGATCGCTGGGCGGCCGGCAGGGCACCGCGGTCATCATCCACAATCTGTCGGCCACCGGCATGCTGATCGAAACCACCTCCGACCTCGACATCGGTCAGCGGATCGCGGTGACCCTGCCCGAAGCGCTCGACTGCACAGCCACCATCGTGTGGCGCAGCGAGGCGCTCGCCGGCTGCCGTTTCGACCGGCCGCTCTCGCGCGCCGCGCTCAGCGCCGCGCAGCTACGCAATCCGCTCCCGCAGGATGTCGATCCCGCCGGCGTCGCGGAGAATGACGAGATGCTGGCCGATCGGCTGCGCCGGTTGCGACAGGAACGCGGTCTCAGCCGCGTCGAACTGTCGAACCGGACGGGTTTCAGCAAGCCAAGCATCTGGGCGTGGGAAAGCGGCAAGACGATGCCGCGGCGCAGCAACCTGATCGCGCTCGCCGAGGTTTTTGGCCTATCCGAACGTGAACTGCTCGCCGGCGAGCCCGCCTCGGCCGATGCGCCGGGGGGAGCAAAGCGGCTGCACGCGCTGATCGAGACGAGCCGCGAAGAAATCGCCATGCTCGCCGGCGTAGAGCCCGGCAAGGTCCGGATCACGATCGAATATTAGGCGCGCGCAAAAAGGCTTGACCCTCACGCTGCGTCATCCCCGATAGACCCGTCCCACGATGAGGAGACGGTGAATGCGGACGGTTCGGCAGGTCGCAAGGGCGGCGGGCATCAGCGTCAGGACGCTGCATCATTATGATGCGATTGGCCTGCTGAAGCCCGGCCATGTCGGCGCCAACGGCTATCGCTACTATGGCAAGGAGGAGTTGCTGCGACTGCAGCAGATCCTCTTTTATCGCGAGCTCGGCCTGCCGCTCGCGGAGATCGCCGCGGTGCTTGACGACCCCGCGTTCGACCCGCTCGCGGCGCTGCATCGGCACCGTGCGGCGCTCGAAGACCGGATCGGCCACTACCACACCCTCATCCGCACCATCGATCGCACGATCGCATCACTGGAAAAGGACGAGGATATGGAAGACAACGACTATTACGCCGGCATCGCACCCGAGACGCGCGAGCGCTGGCAGCGTGAGGCCGAGGCATTCTGGGGCAAGGACGCCGTCGCGGCAGCACAGGCAAAGGCGCGCGCGTTCAGCAAGGAACAGGTCGCCGCGATCCAGGCCGAAATGGAAGTGATCCGCGCCGACTTCCAGCGCCTGTTCCGCGAAGGCGCCGATCCGGCGTCCGCCGCAGTGCAGGTGGTGACCGGCCGCCACTATCGGTGGGTCTCGCACAGCTGGAACCCCGACGCCGCGGCGTTCAAGGGCCTCGGTCGCCATTATGTCGAGAACCCCGAGTTCCGCGGCACCTATGATGTCGGGGAGTTGCCCGGCTGCCCCGAATTCATCGCGGAGGCGATGGCGATCTATGCCGACCGGTCGCTCTGACGCGGCAGCAGCAGGCTGGCATCGCCATAGCTGTAGAAGCGGTATTCGGCTTCGATGGCATGGGCGTATGCCGCCTGCATCGTCTCCAATCCCATCAGCGCGCTGACCAGCATGAACAAGGTCGAACGCGGCAGGTGAAAATTGGTCATCAGCCCGTCGATCGCCTTGAAGCGGTAGCCCGGAGTGATGAAGATCGCGGTGTCGCCTGCGAAGGGCGCGATCGTGCCGTCGTCGTCGGCGGCGCTTTCGAGCAAGCGCAGGCTGGTCGTGCCGACCGCGATCACGCGCCCCCCATTTGCACGCACCGCGTTCAGCCGGGCGGCGGTGTCGTCATCGATCCGTCCCCATTCGGCGTGCATGACATGGTCTTCGGTGTCGTCGGCTTTGACGGGCAGGAATGTGCCCGCGCCGACGTGCAAGGTCAGCGTCTCGGTCGCGATCCCCGCCGCGGCCAGCGCCTCCAACAGTCCGGGCGTAAAGTGCAGCGCCGCGGTCGGCGCCGCGACCGCACCATCCTCGCGCGCGAACATCGTCTGATAGTCGCTGCGATCGTCGGCGTCGGTCGCGCGCTTGCCCGCGATATAGGGAGGCAGCGGCATCGTGCCCGCGCGTTCGAGCAGCAGCTCGACCGGCTCGTCGCCGGCGAAGGCGAGGATGAAGCTGCCATCGGCCAGCCGCTCTTCGGCGACCGCCACGACCCCGGCGCCGAAATCGACGCTCTCGCCGACGCGCAGCCGCTTGGCGTTGCGCACAAACGCCTGCCAGCGGCGAAGGTCGATGCGCTTGTGCAGGGTGGCGCCGATTTTCGCGTCTCCGCGCCGTCCTTCGAGTTGGGCGGGAATGACGCGGGTGTCGTTGAAGACGAGGCAGTCGCCGGAGCGTAGCCACGCCGGCAGATCGCGCGCACCGGCATCTGTAATGTCCCCGCCATCGACGACGAGCATGCGCGCCGCATCGCGCGGCCGCGCGGGGCGCAGCGCGATGCGCTCATTGGGCAGTTCGAAATCGAAGGCGTCGACGCGCATAGGGGTTCGCGCGCCTCCCCGGGATTACTGGCTGATCGGCGCGTTGAGCTCGTCGACGCTCACGGTGGGCACCACGGCCGGTGCGGGCACCGTCTCGGTCAGCATCGATGCCGGTGGCACCGGCTTGTTGTCGGCGGCGACCGAGACCTGGACCATGCGCGACATCACTTCGGGCGGCTCGCCCTTATGGATCGCGTCGACATATTGCATCCCCGACACGACGCGGCCGAACACGGTATAGCGCCGGTCGAGCGAGAAGCGCGGCTGGAACATGATGAAGAACTGGCTGTTCGCGCTGTCCTCGCTCTGCGCGCGCGCCATCGACAGCGTGCCGCGCAAATGCGGGGTCGGGTTGAATTCGGCCTTGAGGTCGGGAAGCTGCGAGCCGCCCTGCCCGGTCGCGGTCGGATCGCCCGTCTGCGCCATGAAGCCGTCGATCACGCGGTGGAACTTGATCCCGTCGTAAAAGCCCGCGCGCGCGAGCTGCTTGACGCGCTCGACATGGTTCGGCGCGACATTGGGATAGAGCTGGATCACCACGCGTCCGCCCGTCGAAAGGTCGAGGTTAAGCATATATTCGGGGACGCCCATATATTGCTCGGCCGGCATCGCCGGGACCGCGGGCGCTTCGGCCGCCGGCGTTCCGTCCTCCGCCGCATCACCTGCGGGCGGGGCCTCGACCGGCGCGGGCGGCGGCGTATCAACGGGGGGAGCCGGCTGGCTCGTTTCGGGATTCGGCGAGGGCGCGGGCGGCGCGTCCTGCGCCACGGCCGCCGACGCGAGACCGAACACCATCGCCGTGAGAATCATGGGGCGGAAGGAAAATTTCATGCTGGATCGGCCCTTGTGTAACATTCCGGAATTGCGCCCCGTCCGGCGCGCCCTAGCTGGAAAAAGCTGAACGCTCAATGGATGGTGTCACCCTTCGCCTTGGCGAAGGCCGCGTTCGGCGATGCGCGTCGTGACCGCATCGCGAACCGCTGGCGTCACGAATTTATGGATGTCGCCGCCGAAGATCGCGATTTCCTTGACCAGCCGCGACGCGATCGGCTGCAAACCGACGTCGGCCATCAGGAACACCGTCTCGATCCGGTCGTTGAGTTGCTGGTTCATCCCCGCCATCTGATATTCATATTCGAAGTCGGCCACCGCGCGCAGCCCGCGCACGATCACGCTCGCGCCCTCACGTGTCGCAAAGTCCATCAGCAGCGAGTTGAAGCCGACGACGCGGATATCGCCCTCGATCGACGCGACCTCGGCCTTCACCATCGCGATGCGTTCGTCGTCGTCGAACATCGGCGATTTGGTGATGTTCGTCGTCACCCCGATGACCAGCCGGTCGACCAGCTTCGCCCCGCGCCGGATGATGTCCATATGCCCGAGCGTGATCGGGTCGAACGTGCCCGGATAAACCCCCACCCGCATCAACGGTCCCTTTCCACGACATAGCGCGCGATCGCGCGCAGCAGCGCCGCCTCTTCGCCGAAGCCGCCGAGATGCGCAATCGCCTGCTCGACGAGCAGCCCCGCCTGTTCGCGCGCGCGTTCGATCCCCATCAATGTGACGAAGGTCGCCTTGCCCGCCGCCACGTCCTTGTGCAGCGCCTTGCCGGCGAGCGCCTCGTCGCCCTCGATGTCCATGATGTCATCGGCGATCTGGAAGGCGAGCCCGATATCGCGGGCATAGCCGCGCAGCGGCCGGCGCCCCTCGGCCGGAATACGCGCGAGGATCGCGCCCGCCTCGACCGAGAAGGCGATCAGCGCGCCGGTCTTCAATTGCTGGAGCCGCGTCACGGTCGGCAGGTCGAAATTGGAGGTTTCGGCGGCAAGGTCCATCATCTGCCCCCCCGCCATTCCCGCCGGACCGGCAGCGCGCGCGAGTTCGCAGCAGAGCTCGGCGCGCACGAACGGGTCGGCGCTGGTTACCGGGTCGCACAGCCATTCGAACGCGAGGGCATGGAGCGAATCGCCCGCCAGCACCGCGGTCGCTTCATCGAACGCTTTGTGCACCGTCGGCTTGCCGCGGCGCAGGTCGTCATCGTCCATGCACGGCAAATCGTCGTGGATCAGCGAATAGACGTGCATCGCCTCGACCGCCGCACCGACGCGCAAGCTGAGCGCGCGATCGACGTGGAACAGGTCACCCGCCGCGCGAACGAGAAGCGGGCGCAGCCTTTTGCCGCCCGCGATCGCCGCGTGACGCATCGCTTCATAGAGCGGTCCGCGCGGATCGGCGGGCACGGGCAGCAACTGGTCGAACAGCCGGTCGATCCCGGCCACGACCTCGGCCTGCGTCGACAGCAGCAATTGCGTGCCCCGCGAAAGCTGATCGTCGGCGAGCGCCATCGTAGATCAGCTTTCGCCGAAGGGGGTGGTTCCCGTGGGCCGGCCGTCGGCGCCCAGGCTGACCTGCTCGATCCGCGCCTGCGCCGCGGCGAGCCGCGCTTCGCAATGGCCGCGCAGCGCATGGCCGCGCTCGTAGAGCGTCACCGATTCCTCAAGGCTGACGTCGCCGCTTTCGAGCCGCCGCACAATCGTTTCGAGCTCGCCCATCGCGGCTTCGAAAGAGAGCGAGGCGATGTCCGCGGCGACTGCGCTGTCGGGGGTATCCGTCATGGCCCTGCTTTGGCCTCTTCGGCCCCCTCCGGTCAAGTGCGGTCGAGTTTTACGCCCCTGCGCCGTGCCCGGTTCCATCGTCTTTGCCGCTGCCACGGCTGCGGCGGCTTGGAAGGGATGGGGCGATCGTCCCCCGGCATTCGCCCCCGCGCAATCCCGTTTCCATTTTTTGCAATTGCAGCCTGCCGCCGCGCCGGCCATGCTGCACCGCACAAGAAGAGAGGGGCTCGAAGGCAAGTTTTGTTCATTGACAAGGACTTGCACCATGAAAAACTATATTCTCCCTGCCCTCGGCCTGCTCGCGCTGGCGCCGACCGCCGCGCTCGCTCAGGACGAACCGGTCAAGCGTTTCGAACATGAAGGCGCGACCTACAGCTACACGATCACCAAGGTGGGCGACACCCGCGTGATCCACGGCGTCGAGGAACGCACCGGCAAGCCGTTCACGCTCCGCGTCGGCAGCCACCGGGTCCGCGGCACCGTCGGCTCGCAGCAGGTCAGCTTCTCGCTCCGCGACGTCGAACCGCTCAAAGTCGAGACGACCACCCTCGCCGCGCGCTGAACCCTCTCTCCGACCGCAGACCCCATGATGTTTTCGCATCATGGGGTCTGTTCGTTTTGCGCGGGTGCCAAGAACTTCCCCTCCCGAATTGGAAACGCCGTGATCGAGCCGGGCCGTTCGCTGGCAAGGAGTGGGGCGCCGCGCGGGCTGGTAGCCCGTGCAAGCGCCGCGACGCCGTCCAGCGGGCGGCCCGGCTCGACCCCGGAGGGGCGGGCCGATTTTGGCCCATTGCAGCGTTACTCGTCGGTCACAATGCAGCAACATTGCTCCCTC
Organism: Sphingopyxis sp.; assembly: GCF_035686825.1. Classification (GTDB taxonomy): domain Bacteria; phylum Pseudomonadota; class Alphaproteobacteria; order Sphingomonadales; family Sphingomonadaceae; genus Sphingopyxis. Next base: position 461,957 of record NZ_DASRYZ010000003.1, read on the forward strand.
CTCGCGCCTTGCACTGGGCCAAAATCGACTCCGTCACGGCGCTTCCAATTCGGAAGGGGAAGCTCTAAAGGCGCGCCATGACTCAGCCCGCAACCGCCATCACCCCCGAAATCGTCGCCGAGCACGGCCTGTCTCCCGAGGAATATGATCGCGTATTGAATGCGATCGGCCGCGAGCCAAACCTCGTCGAACTCGGCATCTTCTCGGTCATGTGGTCCGAGCATTGCAGCTATAAAAGCTCGCGCCTCCATTTGAAGAAACTGCCGACCGAGGCACCGTGGGTGATCTGCGGCCCCGGCGAAAATGCCGGCGTCATCGACATCGGCGAAGGGCCGGACGGCAAGAAGCTCGCCGCGATCTTCAAGATGGAGAGCCACAACCACCCCTCGTACATCGAACCCTATCAGGGCGCGGCGACCGGGGTCGGCGGCATCCTCCGCGACGTCTTCACGATGGGCGCGCGCCCCGTCGCGAACCTCAACGCGCTGCGTTTCGGCCGCCCCGATCATCCGAAGATGAAGCATCTCATCTCGGGCGTCGTCCACGGCATCGGCGGCTATGGCAATTGCGTCGGCGTCCCGACGGTCGGCGGCGAGGTCAATTTCCACAAGGCCTATGACGGCAATATCCTCGTCAACGCGATGACCGTCGGCGTCGCCGAGCAGGACAAGATCTTCTATTCGGCCGCATCGGGCGTCGGCAATCCGATCGTCTATGTCGGGTCGAAGACCGGCCGCGACGGCATCCACGGCGCGACGATGGCGAGTGCGGACTTCGGCGAGGATGCCGAGGAAAAGCGCCCGACGGTTCAGGTCGGTGACCCCTTCACCGAAAAATTGCTGATCGAGGCATGCCTCGAGCTGATGGCGTCGGACGCGATCGTCGCGATTCAGGACATGGGCGCAGCCGGGCTTACGTCATCGTCGGTCGAAATGGCGTCGAAGGGCGGCGTCGGCCTCCACCTCAAGATGGACGACGTGCCGCAGCGCGAAACGGGCATGACGGCATACGAAATGATGCTGTCCGAATCGCAGGAACGCATGCTGATGGTGCTGAAGCCCGGCAAGGAAGAGTTCGCCAAGGCGATCTTCCACAAATGGGAACTCGACTTCGCGGTCATCGGCACCGTCACCGACACGGGCCGCATGGTGCTCGAACACCATGGCGAGATCGTCTGCGACATCCCGCTCGCGCCGCTCGCCGACGACGCGCCGCTCTATGACCGCCCGCACGTTCCGACCCCGAAGCAGGCCGAGCTGACGAACGTCCCCGAGACGAAGGACGTCGCCGCCGACCTCAGGACGCTGATGGGCACCCCCGACATCGCCAGCCGCCGCTGGATCTGGGAACAATATGACAGCCAGGTCGGCGCCGACACGGTGCAGACCGGCGGCGACGCCGCGCTCGTCCGCATCCACGGCACCAACCGCGCGCTCGCCATGTCGACCGACTGCACCCCGCGCTATTGCTACGCCGACCCGGTCGAGGGCGGCAAGCAGGCGGTTGCCGAAACCTGGCGCAACATCAGCGCGGTCGGGGCCACGCCCTTGGCGATCACCAACTGCCTGAACTTCGCCAACCCGCAGCGCCCCGAAATCATGGGTCAGATCACCGGCTGTCTCGACGGCATGGCGCAGGCGTGCCGCGCGCTCGACTATCCGATCGTGTCGGGCAACGTCAGCCTCTACAATGAATCGAAGGCTACCGGCGGCGGCAGCGCGATCCTGCCGACCCCCGCGATCGGCGGCGTCGGCGTGATCGAGGATCTGAACAAAGCCGTCGGCATCGGCTTCAAGCGCACCGGCGACATCATCCTCGCGGTCGGCGAACGCGCGGGCCATCTCGGCCAGTCGGTGTGGCTGCGCGAAATCCATGGCCGCGAGGAAGGCCCGCCGCCGCCCGTCGATTTGAAGGCCGAAAAGCGCACCGGCGACTTCATCCGCGGCGCGATCAACGCGGGCTGGATCACCGCCTGCCACGACGTCTCCGACGGCGGCATGGCAGTGACGCTCGCCGAAATGGCGCTGAAGTCGAACATCGGCGTGCTCGTCAGCGAAGAACAGCCGTTCGGCGTCGCCGAAAGCTTCTTCGGCGAGGATCAGGGGCTCTATCTGGTCACCGTCTGCGACACCTGCCTCGCCGACTTCCTCGACGCCGCGGGCCGTGCCGATGTGCCGGTCGATCCGGTCGGCCGCACGATCAAGGACCGCATCGTCTTCGAACTGGAAGGCAGCGACCATCAGGTAACGCTCGCCGAACTCCGCGAAGCGCATGAGGGTTTCTTCCCGAATTTGATGGGAGCCGACGCGGCGCTGGCGTAAGTCCCTAAGCCCCGCCGAACACTCTAACCCCGTTCGCCCTGAGCTTGTCGAAGGGCCGTTCTTTCTTTAGCCGTTGCAAAGAAGAACAGTGCTTCGACAAGCTCAGGGCGAACGGGTTTGGGGCGCTGAGGAGGAGAAGCCCATGAGCATCCATATCGGCATCGGCGGCTGGACCTTCGAACCGTGGCGCGGCCCCTTCTACCCCGCCGGCCTCCCGCAAAAACGCGAGCTCGAATATGCCGGGCAGCACCTGACAGGCATCGAGATCAACGGCACCTATTATGGCAGCCAGAAACCCGAAACCTTCGCCAATTGGGCGGCGTCGGTACCCGACGGCTTCAAGTTCAGCGTCAAGGCGTCACGTTTCACGACCAACCGCAAAGTGCTGGCCGAGGGCGCGGCGTCGATCGAGAAATTTCTGACGCAGGGGCTGACGCGGCTCGGCGACCGGCTCGGCCCGATCCACTGGCAGTTCATGGCGACGAAGAAGTTCGACCGCGACGATTTCGCGGGCTTCCTCGACCTGCTTCCCGACACGCAGGACGGGCTGAAGCTGCGTCACGCGATCGAGGTCCGCGACGAAAGCTTCCGCGATCCGGCCTTCATCGACCTGCTGCGAGAACGGAACATGGCGGTCGTCTATGCCGACAGCGACGAATTCCCGTGCATCGACGAACAGACCGCCGACTTCACCTACGCGCGGCTCCAGCGCAGCCAGGAAGACGTCGAAACCGGCTATGACGACAAGGCCCTCGACAAATGGGCAAAGCAGGCGCGCGAGTGGGCCAAGGGCGACCGCGATGTCTATCTCTTCTTCATATCGGGCGCGAAGGTCCGCAACCCGGCCGCCGCGCAGGCGCTGATCGCGAAGCTCGCCTGACCAACCTCACCGACCGCCGGTGCTCGGCGGTTGCAGATTATGTTTCCCCCATTCGCATAGCGGCGTCAGCGCTTCGTTGAGCGACGCCCCCAGCGGGGTGACCGAATAATCGACGCGCGGCGGGACCTGATGGAACATCTCGCGGTGGACAAGGCCATCGGCTTCCATTTCGCGCAATTGCTGGATCAGCATCTTTTCGCTGATCCCGGCGATGCGGCGCTTGAGTGCCCCGAAGCGCACGGGCGTATCGTGAAGCTCCCAAAGAATCAGGGCCTTCCACTTCCCGCCGATAATCCCGAACACCGGCCCGAGGCCGTCATTATAGGGTTGATTGCGTGTCGTCATGATCGCCGATTCTTACATGAAGGTGAGTATATGACAAAATAGTAGGTAGTTGATCAATCGAAAGTATCACGCCACCCCCTTTGCGATCAACCGGAGGCGGCAGCCATGCCGCATCCAACGCGAAAGGATCGGTCGATATGCCCGAAAAACTGCTCATTCTTGTCGGAAGCCCGCGCCGGAACGGAAACAGCGCGACGCTTGCCGACGCCGTCCGGCGCGGCGCCGAGGCGGCGGGCAGCGATGTCACGCTGCGATTTCTGGACGACCATATTTCGGGGTTTCTGCGCGATTGCCGCCAATGCCGCCGTTCCGACGGCGAATGCGCCATCGACGACCCGTATCGCGCGCTGTTCTTCGAGGAGTTTCTGCCCGCGCGCGGCGTGATTTTCTGCTCGCCCATCTATTGGTACGGCGTGTCCGCCCAGATCAAGGCGTTCTTCGACCGCAGCTTTTGCTATTATGCCGCTTCCTATCCGGGCTCGCAGGACGCGCTTGCCGCGATGGCGCACAAACGCCTCGGCCTGGTACTGGCGTCCGAGGAGACATATCCGGGCGTGGCGCTCGGCATCGTCCACCAGATCCAGGAATTTTCCCGCTACACCGGTTCGGACTTTGTCGGCGTGGTGCGCGGAGCCGGTAACAGCCGCGGCGAGGTGCGCCACGATCCGGCGAACCCGCTCGGCGACGCCGAACGCCTCGGCCGGGAGATATTTTCCCGATCCTATTCGGATTATCGGCTGGAGACGCCGCGCAGCCCGCGCGTCTGGCCGGAAAGCGTATATTAGGCGCTGCCCCCGCCCCGGCTTTTGCCGGGAAGCGGGGTGCGACGTTCAGGCGGCGACGGCCTTCGCCGCGAGGAAGTTGTAGGGGTCGATGCCGCGGTTGCGATACGCACGGTGCGCTTCCTCATAGAGCGTCGGCTTGGCGATACCGAGGCGCGCGCGGGCGGCTTCGAGCGGTTCGGCGAGCAACGCGCGGATGTCCTGTTCGATGATCGCCTTCGCCGCCTGGCCGTGGCGCTGGCCCTGGCGGATCGCGCCGAACACCGGGGCGTCGCTCTTGACGCCGCGCTTCACTTCGTAACCGCCGGCATAGGCGATGAAGAAATTGCCGTAATTGCCCGTCTGGCCATAGGTGAAGCCGAGCACGCATTGTTCGCCGAGCGCGTCGCGGCCATAGCCGGTGAGGATGTGGAACAGGTCGTGCGTGTCGCGCAGCCGGTTCGAATACCATTGCACCTGATCGTCAAATTGCGGGCGGCCCATCTTGTCGCTCTCGGCGACGAGGCCCGCGGCCGACAGGCCTTCGCGGCGCATGAAGGTGACATAGGCGTGGCCGACCGTCCCGTCGGGCAATTCGTCGATCCAGCCATGATCGTCGAGCAGGTCGGGCAGATAAGGCTCGCGCTCCATCAGCTTCCGGCCGAAATCGCTTGTCACGAAGGCGCGCGCGTCGTCCATGAACCCCTTGCGCGGCAGGTTTTCAAAGATGTGGAAGACTTGTTCGGTATCTTCCTTATCCTTGATCAGCTTACGGAAGTGCTGGAACGCCTTGAAAGGGCGGAACTTCTGCGGCTGACGGTCGGGGTGGGAGAAGATGGTCGGGATCATGGCGGTTCTCGCTCGAATCATGTGATGCAGCGGAGATAGCATTACTGACACAGATGTCAATAATGCTTTAACGCGCACCGGCCCGCGCAAGAAACCGCTCGACGCTCCTCGTCGCCCGCGATACCCCACGCCGCTCGGCCGAAGGGGAAAGCGGCATGGAAGGACAGGCGGCGGTGACGCGTTACGAAAGCCTCGACGCCATTCGCGGCGTTGCGGTGATGGGCATATTGGCGATGAACATCGTCGCCTTCGCCCTGCCCTTTCCGGCCTATGCGAACCCCGCCGCCGGCGGGCCGCCGGACAGCGCCGACGTTGCGACCTGGTTCTTCAATTTCGTGCTCGTCGATTCGAAAATGCGCGGGCTTTTCTCGATGCTGTTCGGGGCGAGCACGCTGCTTGTCGTCGACAGCGCCGCGTCGGCCGGGCGCAGCGCCGCGAGTGCGCATTATTCGCGCATGGTCTGGCTCGCGATCTTCGGCCTCCTCCACTTCTACCTGATCTGGTTCGGCGACATCCTCTTCCTCTACGCGATGTGCGGGCTGCTGCTCTTCCTGTTCCGCGACCTTTCGGTGAAGGCGCTGCTGCTCTGGTCGATCCCCTTCTTCCTCATCGGCATCGCCTTGCCGGGCAGCTTCTGGGCGTCGCTCGCGATGGCGCAGGCGGGCGCGCTGCCGCCCGAGGTCGCGGCGAGCATGAAGGAGGCGCTGACCCAGATGAGCGCCGACATGGGCCCGTCGACGCCGGCCTATGCGAAGGAAATGGCGCTCCATCTCGGCAGCTATGCGAGCATCGTCACGCACCGCACCGGGGAGATGGGAAGCGACCCGCTCTTCTTCCTCGGCATGTTCGCGTGGGAAACGATCGGGCTGATGCTGATCGGCATGGCGCTGTTCAAATCGCGCATGCTGACCGGCGAATGGGAGGCCGCCCGCTACCGCAAATGGGCGCTGATCTGTTTCCTCGTCGCGGCTCCGCCGCTGGCGGGCCTTGCTCTTTACCAGATGAATACGGGCTATGACGCGGTGGCGATCTTCGGATCGACGATCGCGCTATCGATCCCGTTCGACACGCTGATGACCGTCGGCTGGGCGGCGCTGATCATGCTGCTGATCCAGACCCGCGCCAGCGCCGCCGTGCGCGCGCGCCTCGCCGCGACGGGGCGCATGGCCTTCACCAACTATCTCGTGACCTCGATCGTCATGACGACGATCTTCTATGGCTATGGGCTCGGCCTGTTCGGCAGCGTCGGCCGCCTGCCGCTCTATCTTTTCTGCTTCGGCATGTGGGCCGCGATGCTGCTGTGGTCGAAGCCGTGGCTCGAACGCTACCACTATGGGCCGCTCGAATGGCTGTGGCGCAGCCTGTCGCGATGGCGCATTCAGCCGATGAAGAAAGTCGCGATCGCTCAGTAACTGCTGACGGCGCGGCCGAAGCCCGAGGGACGCCGCTGGACGAGCGGATTGGCTTCGCGCTCGAGCGCGGCCAGCGTTTCTTCGAACAGCCGGCGCAGGTCGACGACGCGCGGCAGATATTCGTCGGGACTGGTCTGGCTTTCGACGCAGGCCCGCGCGAACATCTCGATGTCCTCGGCCAGCGCGCCGAGCTTCTCGCCGCCGAACTGGCGCGCTTCGCTCTTCAGCGTGTGCGCGGGCATGACGAGACCCCGCGCGTCGCGGGCGCGCATCGCCTCTTCGATCGCGGCCACCGATTTGGTGCCGTCCTCGCGAAAATAGCCGAGAATCCGTACGAAAGCGGCGCCCAACTGGGCCCGCGTCGCGCGGAACTCATCCCAATCGACCAGAATTTCGTCCAATGCCTTAGTCCCTTGGTGTTCATATTCGGCCGTGGTCCCGGCCGTTCCATGCCCAACTTGGGTAAAAAAGACGTTACAATGACGGCTCGCTCGCGGCCAAAGCCGCCCCGTTTTGGATCAACCGCGCCGCACGCGCCAGCGCCCCGCGTCGGCCGAAGCCGCATCGCCTTCGACCAGCCAGCCATGTTCGTCCGCCAAAGCCGCCACCTCGCGTCCCGCCTGCGGATCGTCGGCGATCAGCAGCACCTCGTGCGCGTCGCGCATCGCGCGGGCGAGGCGCAGCGCGGGCCAGGGACAGCGCATCCCGCGCGCGTCGACCGTCACCGGCGACGCATCATCACTCGTCATAGGGATTGCGCGAGTTGCGGAAATTGAGCCGCACCGGCACGCCTTGGAACCCCAGCTCCTTGCGCATGCCGTTGACCAGATAGCGTTCATAGCTTCCGGGCAAGCTGTCGGTGCGCGAGCCGAAGACCACGAAGGTCGGCGGCCGCGTCCGCGCCTGCGTGATATAGCGCAGCTTGATGCGTTTGCCGCCGGGTGCCGGGGGCGGATTCGCGGTGACGGCGCCCTCGAACCAGCGGTTGAGTCGCGCGGTCGACACGCGGTTCGTCCAGATCTCGCGCTGCTCGAACGCGACGCGCACCAGCGTGTCGATGCCCTTCCCCGTCGCGCCCGAGATGCTGAGCACCGGGACGCCCTTGACCTGGCTGAGCCCGTCGTCGAGCGCGGTGCGGACGCCGTTGAACAGCGCCGAGGGATCCTCGGCGATATCCCATTTGTTGAGCGCGACGATCAACGCGCGGCCTTCCTGCAGCACCTTGTCGGCGATGCGCAGATCCTGCGCCTCGAGGCCTTTCGTGGCATCGAGCAACAGCACGACGACCTCGGCGAAATCGACCGCATGCAAAGCATCGGCGACCGACAATTTCTCCAGCTTGTCGACGACCTTCGCGCGCTTGCGCATGCCGGCGGTGTCGAACAGCTGGATCTCGTGAACTTCGCCGTCCTTTTCCCATTGCCAGTCGACGCGGATCGAATCGCGGGTGATGCCGGCCTCGGGACCGGTGATCAGCCGGTCTTCGCCGATCATGCGGTTGATCAGCGTCGACTTGCCCGCATTGGGGCGCCCGACGATCGCGAGCTTCATCGGGCCGAGCGGGGCGTCCTCATCCTCGTCGTCCTCCACGAGCGGCAGGGCGCCGGCGTCCTCGGCATCATGACCCTCGACGATCGGGCGGAGCGCGTCGAACAGGTCGACCACGCCTTCGCCATGTTCGGCGCTGAGCGCGATCGGATTGTCGAAGCCGAGCGAATAGGATTCCATCAGGCCGTTCTCGCCCTGCTTCCCTTCGGCCTTGTTGACGAGGAGGATGATCGGCGTGTCCTCGCTGCGCAGCCAGCGCGCGATTTCCTCGTCGAGCGGGGTGACGCCCGCGCGGCCGTCGATCATGAACAGTGCGGCATCGGCCTCGCGCACCGCCTTTTCGGTCTGCACGCGCATCCGGCCGGGCAGTGTCGCCGCGTCCTGGTCCTCGAACCCCGCGGTGTCGACGATCCGGAATTCGAGCCCGAGCAGCTTGGCGTCGCCCTCGCGCCGGTCGCGCGTCACCCCCGGCTGATCGTCGACGAGCGCGAGGCGCTTGCCGACGAGCCGGTTGAACAGTGTCGATTTGCCCACATTGGGTCGGCCGACAATGGCAATCGTCGCGTGTCGCGACATCGGTTCATTCCCTGTATTCAGCCGGGCCGCCTCGGCCCGGACGCCGTATCAGCGCCAGGCGGTGATCTTCCCGTCGTCCGCGAGGACGTACAAGATGTTGTTCGCGACCACCGGGGACTGCGACAGCGACGAATCGAATTCGGTCGAGCCGAGCAGCGACCCGTCGGTGGGCGAATATTCGGCCAGCGTCCCTTCGCTGTTGACCGCGATCAGCCGCCCGCCGGCCAAGATCGGCCCCGTCCAGCGGATCGGATCCTTCTTCTTCTTTTCGGTTTCGATGCGGAAACGCGCAAGTTGCTGCAGCCAGCGGACCTTGCCCGACGAGCGCGCGACGCAGAGCAGCTTGCCGTCGTCGGTCATCGCATAGACCCACTCGCCGACCACATAGGGGGTCGAAATGCCCGCGATCGAGATTTCCCAGCTGCGCTGGCCGGTAACGAGTTCATAGCTCGCCATGCGGCCGCCCTGGCCGAGCGCGAAGACATGGCCGCGGTCGATGACCGGATCGGCATCGACGTCGGTGAGCGTCGACACCGACAGCGCCATCGAGGTGCGCGCGAGCGCGTCTTCCCACAGGTCGCGGCCATTCTCGTAACGATAGGCTTGCACCTCGCCCGACGAGAAGCCGGCGACGATCGTCCCCTGCCCCGCCGCGGGCGACGCCGCGCCGAACACGCTGCCGGCCTCGGTCGATGCCGTCGCCTGCCACTGCACCGCGCCATTGGCGGCATTGAGCGCGTAAATCTGGTTGTCCTGGCTGATCACATAGACGCCGCCGAACGCGATCGTCGGTGCGCCGCGCAGCGGGCCGGTCGGCTTCACCTTCCAGATCACCGAGCCGTCGGCGGCGTTGAGCGCCGCGACGTCGCCGACGCCGCTCGTCGCATAAACGACATTGCCGTCGACCGCGGCGCCGCCGCCGAACAGCGAATCCTTGAAATCCTTGCCGGTGCTGCCGATCGCCGCGCTCCACAGCTTCGCGCCGGTGTCGGCAGCGAAGGCCGTCACCACCGCGTCGGTATCGACGACGAACAGCCGGTTGTCGGCGATCACCGGCGACGAGGCGAGGCGCTGCTTGTTGGTGCTGCCCGCGATGCTCGCTTCCCACAGCTTCGCCCGCGTCGCGCCGAGCGCCGGATGACCCATCGATTTCGATGCGTTGCCGCCCGACTGTGCCCAGGCGGCGTTCACCGCGGGCTCGGGCAGCACGACCGCCATCGCGGCGGTGGCCGGGTCGACCTTGATGCTGTTGTCGTTCGAAAGGATCGACACGCGTTCGCCGACCGTCGGGGTCTTCGGCGGACCGTCGCCCTTGAACACCCCGCACGCCGCAAGCGGCAGCGCCAGCAGCGTCGCATAAAGTCCGTACCGCGCGCTGCGCATAATATCTGGCCGCATATTAATTGGCTTTCTCAGTCTTGGCGGCTGCCGCTGCCTTGGGGGCGGCATTGCCTTTCTCTTCGGCGGCGGCGCTTTCCGCTGCCTTGTCGGTAACCGCGTCGACGCCGAGCATGCCCGCCATCTGCACCGAGCGCGATTGCAGCGACCGCGTGACATCGGGCAATTTGGCGATGCGGCCATAGAGCGCGCCGGCCTGGTCGAACTGACCGAGCTGATAATGCGCCGTCGCCGACAGTTCGGCGGCGCTCGCGAACCAGCTCGACGCCGGATCCTTGGCATCGACCATCGGCTTCATGCGCGCGATCACCACCTCGGGCTTCAGCGTGTCATATTCGAAGGCGGTCTGACGGATCAGCGCGAGGTCGCGCAGCGCCTGGTCGAGCTTGGTGTCGGCGGCGACCTTGGCCATCAGGGCGGCGGCGGCCTTGAGGTCGCCGGCCTGCGCCTTGATGTTCGCTTCCTGCATCTGCGCGACCGCGCGATAGGCGGGGCCGCCCTCGGCCGCGATCTTCTCAAGTTCGGCGGTCGCGGCGCGCGGCTGATTGGTGGCGAGCTTTTCGAACGCCGCGATCAGTTCCTCGGCCTGTTCGCCGCGCGCGGCGTCCTGCCGATGGTCCCAGAAGAGATAGCCGCCGAACGCCAGCAGGGCGGCCAGCACGCCGCCGATGATCCACCGGCCGTAACGCTGCATGATCGTGTCGAGCCGGTCCTTGCGGACGGCTTCGTCGACTTCCTGCAACAGCGCGGCGTCATTCGTCGGGCTCAGGGCCAATCAAACCTCCATAAACTCAATGCGGCGCTGGGCCGGCCCGCTTCCTTAGCGATGGCACGGGGAAAGGCCAAGCGTTTCACTTTGGGTCGTCGCCGCGCCGCCAGCCGGCGCTATCAACCCGCGTAGGTCTGATCCTCGGTCGGGAATGAACGGGACCTGACTTCGTCGGCATAGTCCTTGACCGCGCTTTCGACGACGCCGGCCATATTCCCGAAACGCTTCACGAATTTCGGGACGCGTTCGAACATGCCGAGCATGTCGTCGGTGACGAGCACCTGGCCGTCGCACTGCGCCGAAGCGCCGATGCCGATCGTCGGGCAATCGACCTTGTTGGTGATCTCGATCGCGATCGATTCGAGCACGCCTTCGATGACGATCGAAAAGGCGCCGGCCTGCGCGACGGCGACCGCGTCTTCGACGATCGAGCGCGCTTCCTCCACGCTCTTGCCGCGCACGCCATAGCCGCCGAGGATGTTGACCGCCTGCGGCGTCAACCCGACATGGCCCATCACCGGGATGCCGCGCTGGGTCAGGAATTCGATCGTCGGGGCGAGCACCTTGCCGCCTTCGACCTTCACCGCCGCTGCGCCGGTTTCCTTGAGCAGCCGCGCGGCATTGTCGAACGCCTGCTCGGGGCTGCCCTCATAGCTGCCGAACGGCATGTCGACGATCACCGCGGCATGATAGCTGCCGCGCACGACGGCGGCGCCGTGCAGCGCCATCATGTCCATCGTCACGCCGACCGTGTGCGGCAGACCATAGATCACCTGCGCGAGCGAATCGCCGACGAGCAGCATGTCGCAATGCGGGTCGAGCAGCTGCGCCATGCGCACCGTATAGGCGGTCAGCATCACGAGCGGTTCGCCGCCCTTGCGCTGGCGGATGCGCGGCACGGTCAGGCGCTTCATCGGCTGCGGCGTCGGATTGGCGCGGCTGGTCGATGTGTCGAGGGTGAGCGTTTTGGGGAGCGTGGACATGGCGCGGGGACTTAGCGGCTAAAGGTCGGGCGCGAAAGCGGCAAAGCCTCTTCATGTTATCTAGAATTGACTCTATGTTAAAAATATCTGACATAGAGTTCGAATCACATGACATGGAGCGCGACGAATGTCCTTTCGGGAAAAGATTCACTGGGCGACGCTGGTGACGATGATTCTGGCCTTCGGCTGGTATTTCCTCGTTTACCCATGGCAGATCGTCGGAAGCCCGGCGGGGGTGATGGCGTCCGCCGGCATGCTGGTGCCCGTGACTATCGCGATCATCGTGGCGATGACCGCGGCGACCGCCTTTCTGGCGATCCGCAGCCCGCGCGAGGTCGACGCTAGCGAGGATGAACGCGACCGCAGCTTCCATATGCGCGGCACCCATTTGGGCTATTATCCGCTCGTCGTCGGGATCTGGATCAATATCCTCCTGATATTCTCGGGCATCGGGCAGGCGGCGCAGCTCAATGTGATGATCGCGACGCTCGTCGTGGCCGAAGTCGTGCGGATCGGCGCCCAGCTCTATCTCTATCGCCGGGGCTATTGAGCCATGGCCCATCTCATCGCAGATGCCGGAGACCATCAAATGAATTTCCGCGAAAAGACCGCCTGGCTGAACGTCATCGCGATGGTTGCCGCCTACAGCCTCTATTTCGGGCTCCTCCTCTCCGGACATCCCGCCGGGCGCGAAATATTTCCGATGCTGTGGCTGTTCGGATCGATCGCCGTGGCGCATGCGGTCACCGTCATCGTCGGCACCGTCATCCTGTCGGCGCAGGCACCGAAGTCGGAGCGTGCTCGCGCCGACGAGCGCGACCGCGCGATCCGTCGGCGCGGCGCGACAATGGCTTATTATGTCCTGCTGGTGGGGATGATGATCGTCGGGGTCTACATGCCCTTCATCGAGAGCGGGGTGCCGCTCGCGAATGCCGGCCTGTTCGCGATCGTCGCCGCCGAGCTGGTGAACAGCGCCGTCGTGCTGATGAGCTACCGGAGGGGCTGGCATGGCTAGACCGCCTTTCACCAACGATATCCGCACGCTTCGCTTTCTGGCCGGCGAGATGACGCAGGGCGATCTCGGCGACCGCGTCGGCGTCACGCGGCAGACGATCGCGGCGATCGAGCAGGGCAAATATTCGCCGTCGCTCGAGGTCGCCTTCCGCATCGCGCGCGTCTTCGACAAGCCGCTCGAGGCGGTCTTCCAGTGGAGCGACGAAGAGGGTTGAGACAGCGCGGCCGCGCGGGCCCGGACCGGCGCCTCCCCCCGGTGGCACCGGTCCGGGCTTCAGGCTTGGCTCAGCGCCGCGAGTTGCTGGTCGTTCAGGTGAAGATCGAGGCTGCCCATTAATTCGTCGAGTTGCGCGGCCGTTGTCGCGCTGGCGATCGGCGCGGTGACGCCGGGCTGCGCGGCGACCCAGGCGAGCGCGATCTGCGATAAGGTCGCGCCGGTTTCGGCGGCGATGCCATCCATCACCGCGAGCACCGCCGGGCCCCCTCCTTCGAGATAGGGTTTGACCCGTGCCCCGCGCGGGCTCTTCCCGAGATCGTCGGGTTCGCGATATTTCCCCGATAGATAGCCCGAGGCGAGGCTGAAATAGGTGACGACGCCGAGTCCCTCGGCGATGCACAGCTTCTGCAGCGCGCCTTCATACTGATCGCGGTCGAGCAGGTTGAGTTCGGGCTGCATCGCGGTGAAGCGCGGCAGGCCCTTGTCGTCCGCCACGCGCAGCGCCTCTGCCAAACGCCCGGCCGAATAGTTGGACGCGCCGATCGCGCGCACGACCCCCGCATCGATCAGCTCGGCAAAGGCGCCGAGCACTTCGTCGAGCGGCACGTCGGGATCGTCCTTGTGCGCGAAATAAAGATCGATGACGTCGGTGCCGAGCCGGTCGAGCGAGCCCTGCACCGCCTCGCGAATGCGCTCGGGCTTCAATCCGCCGGGCATCATACCGACCTTGGTCGCGATCGACACCCGGTTGCGCGCACCGCTTTCTTTCAGCCACGCGCCCATCATGCTTTCGGATTCGCCGCCCTTGTGCCCCGGAACCCACGCCGAATAGACGTCGGCGGTATCGATCATCCCGCCGCCATGCTCGACGAAGCGGTCGAGCACCGCGAAGCTCGCCTCGCGCCCCGCCGTCATGCCGAACACATTGCCGCCGAGGACGAAGGGCCGGACCGAAAGCCCGCTCGCACCCAAAGGTCTTTCGGTCATCGCCCGCTTCCTTTCCTCGCCGCGATCACCGCCTCGCGCGGGTTGTCGCTGAACAGGCCGTCGACGCCGGCGGCGAGATAGGCGTCGATCTCACCCGCCAGGTCGCCATGGCCCGCGGGATTGATACTGCCCTTGTCGCCGAGTGGCAGGAAGTAATTTTCGCGGCGAAACGTCCAGGGATGCACTTTGAGCCTCGCGGCGTGGGCGTCGCGCACCAGCGCGGTCGGCTTGCCGAGCCGGCCGAGCGTTGCGCGCGGAATCACCATCGCCTTGTTCGGGCCGATACCGTCGGCATAGCCGGCGATCATCTTGAGCCCCGCGGGCGACGCCATGGCGGCATAGCTGGTGCCCGGCCGGTCGGCGGGCCCGCCACCCGCGTCCATCAACTGGATCAGCGGCAGATCGCTCTTCGCGCGCAGGTCGATCAGATTGCCGACCTCGAAGCTCTGGATGAACACCGGCGCGGTGCGGCCGCGATAGCCGAAGCGGCCCAGCATCGCGAGCAAAGGCGCTTCGTGCGGCAGGCCGATCGAGACGAAATAGCCCGGATGCTTGGTTTCGGGATAGACGCCGACGGGCTTCTCGCGTTCCTTGTTCACCTCGGCGAGCAGCGTCAAAATCTCCTCGAAGGTCGGAATCTCGAACTGTCCGTCATAGTCGGTGCTGCGCAGCCGCGGCAGGCGTTCGCGCGCGCGCAACGTCTTCAGTTCGGCGAGCGTGAAATCCTCGGTAAACCAGCCCTCGACCTTTTGTCCGTCGATCGTCTTCTCGATCTTGCGGCCCGCGAACTCGGGATGGTCGGCGACGTCGGTGGTTTCCGAAATCTCGTTCTCGTGCCGCGCGACGAGGATGCCGTCCTTGGTCAGCACCAGATCGGGCTCGATAAAGTCGGCGCCCTGCTCGATCGCGAGCCGGTAGCTCGCCAGCGTGTGCTCGGGCCGTTCGCCCGATGCGCCGCGATGCGCGATCACGATCGGCGGCTGTCCGTCGAGGGTCGGCTGCGCCGTCACGACGTCAGTCGTGCAGCCTGTGGACAGCATCAGCGCCGCCACGACCACAGCCGATCGGATCATGCGGCAAAACGCGCCTGCCAGTCCGCGGCCGAAAAGCCGACGCTGATTTCGCCGCCATTTTCGACGACCGGGCGGCGGATCATCGCCGGCTGCTCGAGCATCAGTGCCTTGGCCGAAGCCACATCGATCCCCTGCTTCTGCTCGTCGGGCAGCTTGCGAAAGGTCGTTCCCGCCTTGTTGAGCAGCTTTTCCCAGCCCACCGCGTCGATCCAGCCCTGCAGCCGCGCCGCGTCGAGCCCGTCCTTGCGAACATCGTGAAAGCGATAGGCGACGCCCTGCTCGTCGAGCCAGCGCCGCGCCTTCTTCACCGTGTCACAGTTCGAAATGCCATAGAGAATCATCGTCATGCGATGAGGACTAGCAGGCGGCGGTTGCAGATTCGAGGCCGCGAAGCAGCCGCGCTCAAGAAATCGGCGGCGGGTCCGCGATGCGTGTGTTCGCGCTGGCCAGCTTGCCGCGCAGCGCGCGCGCGAAGCCCTCGTGCAGCGCGCCCGCGATTGCGGGATTGGCGGCGAGATAGGCGCGCAGCGCCGCTGCGGGCACGAACCATAGCCGCGCGTTGCTGCCGAGCACGACGGTGCCCGTCGCATGGGTCCCATCGAGCGCGGTCGCTTCGCCGATCAACGCACCGTCGGACAATTTCCCGACTTCGATACCGTCGCGCAGGACCGCCGCCTGCCCTTCGGCCAAATAAAAGAGGCTCGGCGCAGCCTGATTCTCGCGGATGAGCACCTCGCCGCGTTTCGCCGAAATCCAGTGTCCCTGGTCGATCAGGTCGCGCGCCGCCGCCGCGCCCAGCCCGTTGAAATGCTCGCGGCGCAGCGCCTCTTCCTCGGCCGAAAAGCTGACATTCGTTCCGCGCAACCACAGGCGCGACAATATGCCGATATTGACCGCCAATATCGCGAGCACCAGCAGGCTGTAGCCGAGGTCCGTCCCGCGAAAGAGCGTCAGCGGCAGCGCGAGGAGGGCGGCGGCGGCAAGGCCGATGCGCGCATAGTCGATGCGGACGACGAAGCTCGTCGCCAAAAGGAGCAGCAGCGCCCCATAGAGAAACCACGCGGAATCGAAATTCGCCACAGCCAATCGCTCGCATCCGACCCGCCCCGCCCATTGGGGCCTCGGTCACTGGGTGGTTGACGTTACCGATAGCCAAAAACCTTGGCTGCGCGCGCCCATCGCCGCATCAAGGTCCGCAATAAACTATCAGTTCCTGGCCCTGAAGAAAAGCATAGGTGCGCAAATGTCACGATAATGCTAATTTTCCGGTTTGCCCGTTCCGGAAACATTGCTTCGGGCGGGCATCCGCGCCATGGGGCGCAGGATTCGAAAGCGAAAAGACAAGCAGATGACGAAAAATTGGCAACCGCATAGCTGGCGTTCGCACGAGGCCCGCCAGCTTCCTACCTATCGCGACGCCGATGCGCTCGCGGCCGCCGAACGCGAGCTCGCAAATTATCCGCCGCTCGTCTTCGCAGGCGAAGCGCGCGAGCTGACGAGCGAACTCGGCCGCGTTGCCGAGGGGAAGGCCTTTCTGCTTCAGGGCGGCGACTGCGCCGAAAGCTTTGCCGAATTTCATCCGAACAACATCCGCGACACCTTCCGCGTCCTGCTCCAGATGGCGGTCGTGCTGACCTTCGCCTCGAAGATGCCCGTGGTGAAGCTCGGCCGCATGGCGGGCCAGTTCGCCAAGCCGCGCTCGGCCGATCTGGAAGACGTGGATGGCGTCTCGCTGCCGAGCTATCGCGGCGACATCATCAACGACATCGCGTTCGAGGAAGCGGGCCGAGAGCCCGACCCGCAGCGCATGGTCAAAGCGTACAACCAGTCGGCGGCGACTCTGAACCTGCTGCGCGCCTTCGCGAACGGCGGCTATGCCAATCTGCATCAGGTCAACGCCTGGACGCACGACTTCATGGACCGCAGCCCGTGGGCGAAGAAATATCAGGAAACCGCGGCGCGCATTTCCGAGGCGCTCGCCTTCATGGAAGCGTGCGGCGTGACCCCCGAAACCGTCCCGCAAATCAAGGGCACCAGCTTCTACACCAGCCATGAGGCGCTGCTGCTCCCCTATGAGCAGGCGCTCACGCGGCAGGACAGCCTGACCGGCGGCTGGTACGACACGTCGGGCCACTTCCTGTGGGTCGGCGACCGCACCCGCTTCGAGGGCTCGGCGCATATCGAATATCTGCGGGGGATCGGCAATCCGGTCGGCATGAAGTGCGGCCCGAGCCTCGAGCCCGATGCGCTGCTGCGCCTGCTCGACACGCTCAATCCGAACCATGTCGCGGGCCGCATGACGCTGATCACGCGCTACGGCCACGACAAGATCGAGGCGCATCTGCCCAAGCTCGTGCGCGCGGTGAAGGAATCGGGGCATCCCGTCGTCTGGTCGTGCGACCCGATGCACGGCAATGTCATCAAGACGCCGAACGGCTACAAGACACGCCCGTTCGATCGCATCCTCGCCGAAGTGCGCGGCTTCTTCGCCGTCCACCGTGCCGAGGGCACGCATGGCGGCGGCATCCATATCGAGATGACCGGCCAGAATGTCACCGAATGCACCGGCGGCGCGATGGACGTGACGCAGATGGATCTGGCCGACCGCTATCACACGCATTGCGACCCGCGTTTGAACGCCGGGCAGTCGCTGGAGTTGGCGTTCCTGCTGGCCGAGATGCTCAATCAGGAAATGGCGGACCGGGCGAAGCAGGCGGCGTAAAGCCGAGCATTTTTTTGGGTGCGCCCCCGCGAAGGCGGGGGCCCATCTCCCGCCGCCTAATTCCGGAACAGCCGGTGATGGGTCCCCGCCTTCGCGGGGACACACGCATTATCTATTTGGCGTCACCCGGCCACCGCTTGGCATCGGCAAACGCCCGCCCCAACGCCACATGCAAATCGGCATCCTCCGCCGCGCCGCCGAGCGGAATCTTGTCCGAGAAATTGTCGGCCGCCTGATGATAATCGCTGCCAAGAAACGCTTCGAGCAGCTTCATGTCCGAAAAGCTGCCGCCGACCATCAGCGACGTCACCCCCTTGGCGCCGAGCGCCCAGCCGTCCTGCCGCTGGATGAAGGCATCGGCCTCGCCATCCTCGTCGAGCTTGCGGCCGAGCTTGGTCGCTACCTCGCGCACCACCGCGTCATAGGCGGGCTTGCCGCGCCCGATCGTCGCCACCGGCGTGCCGCGCGGCGAAATCGCGATCGTGTCGACGTTGAGCGCGACGGTGATGTCGGACAGCGGCACCACCGGATGATCGGCGAAATAATGCGCGCCGAGCAACCCCTTTTCCTCCGCGGTCGTCGCCATGAAATAAATGTCGCGATCGGGCCGCGCGCCCTTGCCCAGCCGCTTGGCGACCTCGATCAGCACCGCGATCCCGCTCGCATTGTCGACCGCGCCGTTGCAGATGCGATCGGCAGCGCCTTCGGGTTCGCAGATGCCGAGATGATCCCAGTGGCCGAGGAACAGCACCGTCTTGCCATCGGGCTTCGCGCCCGGCAGCTTGGCGATGATATTGTGGCTGGCAAAGGGACGGACGGCCGATTGCGCAGTAAAGTCCGCCGTCAGTGGCAGCGCGGCGCCCTTGTAATCGGGCGACTTGGCGGCCTCGCGCAGCGCGGCGCCGTCCTGCCCCGCCGCCTTGAGCAGCGTGTCGGCGGCTTCGGGCGAAAGGAAGCCGCTGACCGGCGCGCCCGACTTGGCGCTGGCAAGCCGGACCGCCTTGCTGCCCGCGCTTTCGCGCAGCGTCGTCCACGGCACCGCATCGGTCGCGATCACGAGCACCGCGCTCGCCCCCGCATCCGCCAGCATCTGCCGCCGCTCGCGATAGCGCGGCAATTTGTCGCCGAAGGGCGCATTGTCGAACAGCATGATCGCGAGCTTGCCCTTGACGTCGGCATTGAGCTTGCCCGCGCCGTCGACGCCATAGCCGACGAAAACCACCGGCAGGTCCGCCAGCGCGACCGACGCATCGCGTCCGGTCACGACGATTCCGTCGTCGCCCAGCGCGACATCGCGGCCGCCCGCTTTGAACGTCGCGGTGCCGCCGAGCGCCTGCGTCTCGACAAAAGGCACCGGCTGGACCCACGGCGTCGCGCTGCCCGGCACGGGTTCGAGCCCGGCCTTCGCCCATTCGCCGACGACATAGGCGATCGTGCGATCCTCGCCCTCGGTGCCCGGGGCGCGGCCCTCGAACGCATCGTCCGCGAGCACCTTGATATGCGCGGCGAGCTCGGCCTCGGTGACCGGAGCATCGCCCCTGGCGGGCGCGGCCGAAACGGCGGGGGTGACGGAAAGCAGGGCGACAGCCGCGATCGCGGCGCGGAAGGAGCTATGTCTCATGGACGCGCCGCATCGCATGCCCGCGGCATCCCGGCAAGGCGGTTCGTCGAACGACGAACGACGGCGTCAACCCCGCCCCGCTCGCTCCAGCAAAGCCCTTGCCGCCGCGACATGCATATCCTCGATCATCCGCCCTTCGTGCCGCTGCGCGCCGCCGGTCGCCGCGGCGACGAGCGCTTCGGCCGCCGCGATCTCGTGCTCCGACGGAGCGAAGGCGGTGTTGCACGGGTCGACCTGCGACGGGTGGATCAGCGTCTTGCCATCGAAGCCGAGCCGGCGTCCTTCCGCCGCCTCGGCCGCGAAACCCGCGGCGTCGTCGATCGCATTATAGACGCCGTCGAAAGCCCAGACCCCGCCCGCGCGCGCGGCGAGTATGATCGCCTGGATCGCATGGCTCATCGCGCCGCGGTCCATGCCGTCGGGCAGCTTCAGTTCGTGCGCCAGATCGTTGAGCCCCGCGATCAGACCCGCCACCGCCTGATCGGCGGCGATATCGCGCGCGGCATAGATCGCCGCGGGGGTTTCGATCATCGCGAGGATGGGCAGGCCGAGATCGCGCAGGGGGTCGAGATCGGACGGCGCATCGACCTTCGGCAGCACCACGGCATCCAGCGCCAGTCCGGCGAGCGCGGCGATGTCGTCCGCCTGCTCGGCGCTGCCCGTCGCATTGACGCGTACCGCGACGCGCTTCCCCGGAAAGCCCGCCGTCACCGCCGCGCGCATCGCGGCGCGCGCCTCGGCCTTACGATCGGCGGGCACCGCATCCTCCAGATCGATGATCAGCATGTCGGCGGCGAGCCCGCCCGCCTTTTCGAGCGCGCGCGCGTTCGATCCGGGGACATAGAGCAGCGAGCGCGGCGGAGTGTCGGCGGAATAGTCGCTTGGGGTCATGCGCTTTTCTGTGGCGCAACCCCGCCCTTGCCGCAATAAGGAAGCGGGTTTGCAGAGACGCAATTTGCAAAGAGGGGATGATCGATGGAATTCGCACTCGCACTGGTGGTTCTGGCGCTGGTGTTCCTGATCTGGGCGCTGACGCCGGTGCGGCAGGGCTTTGCCTATACGATCGAACGCTTCGGCCGCTACACGCACACCGCGCAGCCCGGGCTCAACTTCATCATGCCGATCTTCGATCGCGTCGGTCGAAAAGTGAACATGATGGAGCAGGTGCTCGATATCCCGGGTCAGGAGATCATCACCAAGGACAATGCGATGGTCGCGGTCGACGGCGTCGTCTTCTTCCAGGTGCTCGACGCGGCCAAGGCGGCCTATGAGGTCAGCGACCTCTATCTCTCGATCATGAACCTGACGACGACGAACCTCAGAACCGTGATGGGGTCGATGGACCTCGACGAAACATTGTCGAAGCGCGACGAGATCAACACGCGGCTGCTGCACGTCGTCGACGATGCGACGACGCCGTGGGGGGTCAAGATCACCCGCGTCGAGATCAAGGACATCCGCCCGCCCGCCGACATTTCGAACGCGATGGCGCGGCAGATGAAGGCCGAGCGCGAAAAGCGCGCGAACATCCTCGAAGCCGAGGGCAGCCGCGCGTCCGAAATCCTCCGCGCCGAGGGGCAGAAGCAGAGCCAGATCCTCGAGGCCGAGGGCCGCCGCGAAGCTGCCTTCCGCGACGCCGAGGCGCGCGAGCGCGAGGCCGAGGCCGAGGCGAAGGCGACGCAGATGGTGTCGGACGCGATCGCCGGCGGCAACGCGCAGGCGATCAACTATTTCATCGCGCAGAAATATGTCGAGGCGGTGAGCCAGTTCGCGACGAGCCCGAACAGCAAGACCATCCTCTTCCCGGTCGAGGCGACGCAGCTGATCGGCACCCTGGGCGGCATCGGCGAACTCGCCAAGGATGCGCTCGAACGCAAGACGGGAGCCTGACATGCCCGACTGGCTCGCCAATATGGAACCGCATTGGGCGTGGCTCTCGCTGGGCGTGCTGCTCGCCGCGGCCGAGATCGTCGCGCCGGGCTTCTTCCTCATCTGGGTCGGCGCCGCCGCGGTCGTCACCGGCATCATCGCCTGGATCGTGCCGCTCAGCGTCCCGCTCCAGCTCGGCATCTTCGCGGTGCTGGCGTTCGTCGCGCTTTATGGCGGACGCCGCTGGCTGAAGGCGAACCCGATCACGACCGCCGACCCGCACCTCAACCAGCGCGGCGGCCGCCTTGTCGGCGAGGTGCTGACGGTAACGAAAGCAATCGAGGACGGCCGCGGCCGCGCCAAGGTCGGCGACGGCGAATGGCCGGTGCGCGGTCCTGACGTCGCCGAGGGCGCGAAGGTCCGCGTCGTCAGCGCCGACGGCGGCGTGCTCGTCGTCGAACCCGCCTGACGTAGAGAGCGGGCTCGGGGTCAGCCGGCCGCGGTCGGCACCACCACCTCGACCCGCCGGTTCTTCGCGCGCCCCGCCGGGTCGTCGGCACCGCTTGCATTCTCGTTCGGCGCGATCGGGACGCTCTCGCCCTTGCCCGACACGCGGAATTCGCGCTGGCGGACGCCGATCTGCCGGCCGAACCAGTCCGCAACCGTCCTTGCCCGCGCTTCGGACAGCGTCTGGTTATAGCTGTCGTCGCCCTTGCTGTCGGTATGGCCGATGATCTGGATCGCGCCGGGCGGGCTCTGGCGGATCAACGCCGCCGCCTTGCCCAGTTCGATCTCGGCGGCGGGGGTCAGCACCGCCTTGTCATATTCGAACAGGGCATCGGACGGCAGGTCGATGACCGTGCCCATGTCGGTGACACGGGTATTGAGGCCGCTGAGCTTGCCCGACAGCGGGCTGACCTTTGCGCGCAGCCCCGGCGCGGAAGGCACCGCCTTTGTTTCGCTGACGACCGCCGTCGGTGCCGCCTGTTTTTCGCCGTCGCCGGCCGCATCCGCAGGCACATTGCCCGAACAGCCGGCAAGCAGCGCCAGCGTGCCAAGCGAGACGATCGCCCGCCTCATCGCTGGACGGCTATGCCATCGAACGGTGCGATATTGGGAAAATTGATCGAAACCGTCTTGCTGGTCGCCGGCGGCGCCGCGAATTTGGCCCACATCACGCCGGGTTTGGAGGTGCAGTCGACGCCCATCGTGTCATAGTCCGAATTGCTGCTGCGGTTGAGGTTTGACACCATCGCGCCGCCTTCATTGTCCTTGAGCACGCCGATGCGCTGCGACGTGGCATCGTCGATCACGCTGATCTGCGCGACGCGTAGCGATTCGCGATTGTGCTTCTCCTGGCTCGAACAGCGCAGGGTGACGGTCAATATGTCGCCGGTGACCTTGACCGAGAGAAGGTCGACCTGCGATCCGTCGGGGCCGGGCTGCGACTGGATCACGGTGGCGGCGGGCATCGGCGTCACCGGCGGCCCCTCCGGCTCCTCGGCCTCCATTGCTTCGCGCGCGACGCCGCCGCTTTCGGCGACCTCCGGGGCGGCCGCCTTGTCCTTGTCCTCCTGAACCGTACAGGCTCCCAGCGCCAGCGCAGCCGCGCCCGCCAGCGTAAACATCTTCGATCGCATGATATTCCTCCCGGTCGAACTCTGGCCGAATACGCGCGGCCGCGAAGGAAGGTTCCTCCGCCGGGCGCGCGGCGAGGAGGACGAAAAGAGCCTAACCCCCGCGCGGCCGCGAATAGATCGCGACGACATGCCCGAGCGCGTCGCTCTCGCCGATACGCCGGAACCCCAGCTTCGCCGCCACACGCTCCGACGCGTCGTTACCGAGGTCGATGATGCAGCGCACATCCTTCGCATCGAGATTCGCATCGGCCCAGTTCAGCGCCGCGGTCATCGCCTCGGTGGCATAGCCCGCCCCCCAATGGTCGGCGTCGAACGCCCAGCCCGCCTCGGGCCGCCCTTCGAGCTCGGGGATGCCGCGGCAGAAATAGCTGAGCCCGCCCATGCCGATCAGCGCGTCGCTCGCGCGGTCGGCGAACACCCAGTAACCGAAACCCATCACCGGCCACAGCCCCGCCGAGCTCAGGAACTTGCCCCAGCTGACGTCGGGCGCGCGGGGTTCGCCGCCGATGAAGCGCGTGACGCGCTCGTCGGCCCACATGGTGATGTGAACATCCTTGTCGGCAAGGCGCCCGGGGCGCAGGCGCAGGCGGTCGGTTTCGATGGTGGGCGGGGCGCTGAAGGTTTCGGAAGCCATGGGCGCGGGTGTGCCGAAGCGCGGCGAAGCGGTCAATCGGGGTCGAGATAATGGTCGAACAGGTCGTGCAGCACCGCGGTGCCGTCGACCTGCCGCTTCGCGCGCAACACGCCCAGCCCGTCGACGCGCGTCAGCACCTCCACATGGCGCAGCACCGCATGATAACGCGGCTCGTCGTTGAAATCGCGGAACAGGAAAACGCAGTCGGGCTTGCAGTGGATGATCGACTGCAACAGGCAGGCGACGCGGAAACGCCCGGCGATCGACACCGCATCGGGGCTTCCGCCCATGCCGCGCCAGATATGGCTGTGATAGCGCGGCCAGTCGCGGATGCGGCTTTCGCCAGCGGGATAGCCCCCCTCGCCGACCGGCCCGATGTCGATACGGACCGGAGTGAATTCGACCGCTTCGCGCGCGATCTCGTCCTGCGTCTTGCCGAGCCAAGCGGGATCGCTGTCGATGCTGACGATCCGCCGCACCTGCCGCGCCGCCACCAGCGTGGCTTCGCCGCAGCCGAATTCGAGCAGCGAAGACAGCCCCGCAAGTTGCAGCTCGATCTGCGCGATCTCGGCAGCGGTCAGATGTGGTCGCATGGTCCCCTCCCCACCCCATGACCGATATGGGAGGAGCGGCGCGGCGTCCAGCCGCGATCGGCACATTATCGCCGCGAAGGCGGGCTCCCGGAGAGGGGAGAGAGAATACCGCTCCGGGTGCCCGCCTTCGCGGGTCAGGCTGCCGCCGCAGCCAGCTCGGGTTTCGATGAATGCGCCGGCATGATCGCGTCGGCATAGTCGCTTTCATATTTCTGGATCAGCGACCGGTCGTCGTGGTTCCACGGGTGGAAACCCGGCATGAAATAGGAAAGCCAGGGAAAGAAGCTCTTGCGCAGCACGCCCGGGGTGCCGAGCAGATACCACCAGATGCGCGCCGTGACGCGCCAGCCGGTCAGCCCGTCCTGTTTGAGCAGCGCCTTCATCCCTTTGACGCGCTTGGGCCAGAAACGCGCGGTGACCAGCAGCATCATCAGCGACTTGGCGCGCCAGCGCCGGAAGCGGCTCCAGTCCTTCGTCGCGTGCAGCCAGGTGTCGTAAGCGACGCCCTTATGCTCGATCTCCTCGATCGCGTGCCATTTCCACAAGGCGGCCCATTCGGGCTCGGCGCCCGCATACATGCTGTCTTCGCGCAGCATCACCGCCGCCATCATCGCGGTATAATGTTCGAGCGCGATCGTCGCCATCAGGTTGACGATCTGCGGGCGCGTCTTGATCAGGTCGAGCACCTGGTTGACGTCGTCCTCGAGCTCCGAAAGATCGTAACCCGCCTCCGCCGCCTTTTTGTTGAAGACGACATGCTCGCGGCTGTGGATCACTTCCTGCTGCGTAAAGGCCCGGATTTCGCGCGCCAGCTTGTCGGGAACGCCGTCGCGGTGCGCCTTCACCGCCTCGATGAACATCGCCTCGCCGCGCGGAAAGGTCACCGACAGCGCGGTGTGAAAGGCCGAGGCGATCGGATCGCCGTTCAGCCACCAGCGGCCCTGCCGGTCGTCGCGGCCGAAGCGCATATCGCGCGGGGTGATCGAAAGATCGGCAGGGGTCGGCGACCGGGAAAGGCTGGACATATGGCTCATACCGTCGAAAAGGGTTGTCGGGGCCAGCAAATAGGGTTTACTTACATATATGTCAATAGTGAAGAAGCGTTTGAGTCCCGAGGAAAGCCGGTCGGCGGCGCTCGAGGCCGCGCGCCAGATATTGGTCGAAATGGGGCCGGCGGCGGTGACGTTGAAGGCCGTAGCAGCGCGGATCGACCGGACGCACGCCAATCTGCTCCACCATTTCGGCAGCGCCGCGGGGCTGCAAAAGGCGCTCGCCGCCTATCAGGCCGAAACCGTATGCGACACGATCGGCCGGAAAATGGCCGAATCGCCGCCGGGTGAACGCAATGTCCGCGAAATCGTCGACCTCGCCTTCGACGCCTTCAACGAAGGCGGCGCCGGCGCGCTCGCGACCTGGATGGCGGCGACGGGCAACGACGACGCACTCGACCCGATCGTCGATGCGATCCACCGCCTGATCGACGGCATGGCCCCCGACGCGCATGAAAAGCGCCTGATGCACGAAGATACGCTCGCGCTGGTGCTGATGGCCTTGGGCGACGCGCAGCTCGGCGGCCCGATGGCCGAAGCGCTCGGCCTGCCGCGCGACACCTCGCGCGTGCTCGCGACCGAACTGATCACCGGACGCATCGCCAAATTCTGGGCCGAACATGGCGGAAAGCCGGGCGCCTAAGCCGCTGGCAATTTTATTGCGCACACGCTAAGGCGCCGCCTTCCCACTCCCGCTCGCATCGAGCGAAGTCGAGATACCTCTCGGCTGGCGCCATATTGCGAGGTGTCTCGACTTCGCTCGACACGAACGGGAGTTGATGTGTAATCAAGTTTACGCCCTGAAGGCCCCGCCATGCATTTCCTCGACCAAGCCAAGATTTTCATCAAGTCCGGCGACGGCGGCCCCGGCGCCGTGTCGTTCCGGCGCGAGAAATATATCGAATATGGCGGCCCCGACGGCGGCAACGGCGGCAAGGGCGGCGATATCATCTTTGAAGCGGTCGCCGGCCTCAACACGCTGATCGACTTTCGCTACACCCAGCATTTCAAAGCGAAACGCGGCACCCCCGGCGCGGGCCGCGACCGCACCGGCGCGGGCGGCCCCGACCTCGTCATCCAGGTGCCGATCGGCACCCAGATCCTCGACGACGACGAGGAGCGCAGCCTGCTCGCCGACCTGACCAAAGAGGGCGAACAACTCGTCTTCCTGCGCGGCGGCGATGGCGGGCGCGGCAATGCCAGCTACAAGACCTCGACCAACCGCGCGCCGCGCCAGCACGGTCCGGGCTGGCCGGGCGAAGAGGCATGGGTATGGCTCCGCCTCAAACTGCTCGCCGACGCGGGCCTCGTCGGCCTCCCCAACGCGGGCAAGTCGACCTTCATCAACGCGGTGACCAATGCGCAGGCCAAGGTCGGCGCCTATGCCTTCACCACGCTCCGCCCGCAGCTCGGCGTCGTCAGCCACAAGGGGCATGAATTCGTCATCGCCGACATTCCAGGGCTGATCGCGGGCGCCGCCGAAGGTGCCGGCGTGGGCGACCGCTTCCTCGGCCATATCGAACGCTGCCGCGTCCTCCTCCACCTCGTCGACGCCAATGACGAGGATGTCGCGACGAGCTACCGCATCGTCCGCGACGAACTCGAAGCCTATGGCGCCGATCTGATCGACAAGCCGGTGATCGTCGCGCTCAACAAGACCGACACGCTCGACGACGAGCTGATCGCCGCACTCTCGGCCGAGCTCGAAGCCGAAAGCGGCCACCCGGTGATGGCGCTCTCGGGTGCCAGCGGCTCGGGCGTGCCTGCGGTGCTCGACAAGCTGCTCGAGGCGATCGGCCATCCCGAGCCCGGCGAAGACGAAAGCGAAGAATCGGCTGATTGGTCGCCGATTTAGCGCCCTGTCTCCGGGAACGAAATGCCGCCGCAGGGAATTTCATGCGGAACAACAAGGATTTCGCATGACCGAACGCAACCCGCTTTCCGCCCTGCTCCTCATTGCGCTCGCCGCGGCGGCCGCCCCGGCGAATGCGCAGGAAGGCGACGAAAATGCCGAAAAGCGGACGCGCATCATCCTCGGCCCGCAACTGTCGCCGTCATGGCCAGGCGCCGACAAGTTCAGCGTTGGCCCCTATATCGACGTCACGCGCACCCGCGACAGCGAGTTCGAATATGAGGCGCCCGACGAAAGCTTCGGCCAGCCGCTCGTCCACACCGGCGATTTCGCCTTCGGTCCCGCGCTCGGCTTTATCGGCAAGCGCAAAGCGTCCGACATCGGCGCCGACCTGCCCAAGGTCGGCTTCACGGTCGAAGCGGGCGGTTTCGCGCAGGCCTATCTGACGCCTTCGCTCCGCGTCCGCGCCGAAGGGCGCAGGGGCCTCAGCGGCCACAAGGGCTGGGTCGGCGAAATCAGCGCCGACTATATCGCGCGGCAGGGCGACGACTGGCTCTTTTCGATCGGCCCGCGCGTCACGCTCGGTGACGCCAAATACCATCGCGCCTATTTCGGCGTGACCCCCGCCGCAGCCGCCACGTCGGGCCTCCCCGCCTATGATCCGGGCGGCGGCGTCCAGTCGGTCGGCGTCACCGCGGGCTATCACCGCATGCTCGGCAAGAATTGGGGCATCGCCATCTACGGCCGCTACGACCGGCTCGTCGGCGATGCCGCCGACTCGCCCGTCACGCGCCAACTCGGCTCGCGGAGCCAGCCATCGGGCGGCATCGCGCTCAGCTATACGTTCTAGCGTAGCTAACGTAGAGATTGGCGCGAGCTTCGGCACGCGCTATCGGCGGCGGCATGAGCCTGTTTCCGCCCGCCGCCTGTCCCCGGTTGATCGTCAAGATCGGATCGGCGCTGCTCGTCGATCCGTCGGGCGCGGTCCGGCGCGACTGGCTCGCGGGGGTCGCGGCCGACATCGGCGAGCGGACGCGGGCGGGCCAGCAGGTCGCGGTGGTGTCGTCGGGCGCGATCGCGCTCGGGGCGCGGCGGCTGGGGCTTTCAAAAGGCGGGCGCGGAACGCTCGAGGATGCGCAGGCGGCCGCCGCGACGGGGCAGATCGCACTGAGCCAGGTCTGGGCCGAGGTGCTCGGCGCCGAGGGGCTGACCGCGGCGCAGATGCTCGTGACGCTCGACGATCTCGAGCATCGCCGCCGCTATCTCAACGCCGCGGCGACGCTCGACCGGCTGCTCAGCCTCGGCGTCGTCCCGATCATCAACGAGAATGACAGCGTCGCAACCGAGGAAATCCGCTTCGGCGACAACGACCGCCTCGCCGCGCGCGTCGCGCAGGCCGCGGCGGCGGGCGGCGTGATCCTGCTATCCGATATCGACGGGCTGTACGACCGCAATCCGGCTCGGGAAGGCGCCGTCCATATCGCGCGCGTCGAGCGTATCGATACGGCGATCGAGGCGATGGCCGACACGGGCTCGGCATCGGGCATGGGATCGGGCGGCATGGTGTCGAAGATCGCGGCGGCGCGCATCGCCAATGCCGCGGGCGCGCATCTCGCGATCGCGTCGGGGCGGATCGACCGCCCGCTGTCGACCGAGGCCCGGCACACGCTGTTCGCCGCCGAGCGCGGCGCGAGCGCGCGCAAGGCGTGGCTCGCCGGCGGGCTGACCGCGAAGGGCCGGGTCGAGATCGACGCGGGCGCCGCCAAGGCGCTGCAGGGCGGCGCGAGCCTGCTCGCGGCGGGTGTCACCGCGGTCAGCGGCAGCTTCGCGCGCGGCGACATTCTCGACATCGCGGGGCCCGACGGGCGCGTCATCGCGCGCGGCCTCTCCGAATATCCGGGCGCCGACGCCGCGAACATCGTCGGCCTCGGCCGCGACGCGCAGGAAGCCGCGCTCGGCTATGCCCCCAGAAGCGCGATGGTCCACCGCGACCATATGGTGCTCCTCTGACCTCGCCCATTCTCGCGATGACCGGCGCGACCGGCTTCGTCGGCGGCGCTACGATGCGGCGGGCGGTCGCGGCGGGCTGGCACGTCCGCGCGCTCATCCGCCGGCCGCAACCCGAACGCGACGGCGTGACGTGGGTCGCCGGCGCGCTCGACGACAAGGACAGCCTGGCGGAAATGGCGAAAGGCGCCGACGCCGTCATGCACATCGCGGGCGTCGTCAACGTGCCCACCCGCGCCGCTTTCGAGGCGGGGAACGCCACCGCGACCGCGAACGTCATCGATGCCGCACGCCACGCGGGCGTGACGCGCTTCGTCCATGTCTCCTCGCTCGCGGCGCGCGAACCCGGCCTCTCCAACTATGGCTGGTCGAAGGAACGCGCCGAAGCGGCCGTCATCGAAAGCGGGCTCGACTGGACGATCGTGCGCCCGCCCGCGGTCTTCGGCCCCGGCGATACCGAGATGCTCGACCTGTTCCGCATGGCGCGGCGCGGCATCGCGCTGGTGCCGAGCGGGCGCATGTCGGCGATTTACGTGCACGAACTCGCACGACTGCTCGTCACGCTCGCCGCCGACCGCAGCGTCAGCATCGGCCAGATTTACGAGCCCGACGACGGCAAGCCGGCGGGCTGGTCGCACCGCGGCTTTGCCCGCGCCGTCGCGCGCGCCGTCGGACGCCAGCGCCTGTCGACGCTCGCGACCCCAGCGCTGCTGCTCAAGGCCGGCGGGCGGCTCGACACGCTCGTGCGCCGCGGCCGCGCCAAGCTGACCCCCGACCGCGCGCGCTATATCGCGCATCCCGACTGGGTCGCGACCGAGGGAAAATGCCCGCCCGCCGAACTGTGGCGCCCCGAGCTGGACACCGACGACGCGCTCGCCGAAACGGTGCGCTGGTATCGCCGCGAGGGCTGGCTTTGACGTCGCCGGTATGGCTGCACCGTTCGCCCGTCGAAGCGTGCATTGCCAAGGGCGAGGCGCGTCCCTAGGTTTGCGGGCATGACCGATAGCACCGCGCCCACG
This sequence comes from Sphingopyxis sp., assembly GCF_035686825.1. Taxonomy (GTDB): domain Bacteria; phylum Pseudomonadota; class Alphaproteobacteria; order Sphingomonadales; family Sphingomonadaceae; genus Sphingopyxis. Next base: position 492,096 of record NZ_DASRYZ010000003.1, read on the forward strand.
CCCAACGACCCCGCCGGCCCTTGGGCCATCCCCGTCCGCCGCCCGCTGCCCGGCGACGACAAGCGCAAATCCACGACCAGCTTCCCGCGCAAGGTCTGGCACCTGCTCGTCGGCATCAAGGACGCGCTCGCGCTGATCTTCCTGCTGCTCTTCTTCGTTGCGCTGTTCGGCCTGCTTGCCGGGCGGCCCAATGCCGGCCTTCCGGTCAGCAAGGGCGCGCTCGTCATCGAGCTCGACGGGATCGTCAGCGAACAGCCCGCCGAAGTCGACCCCGTCGCGGCGCTGTCGGGCGGCGCGCAGCTCAAGGAAGTCCGCGTCCGCGACGTCGTCCATGCGCTCGAAGTCGCGGCCGACGACCAGCGCGTAACCTCGGTCGTGCTCGACCTCGACCGCTTCCTCGGCGGCGGACAGGTGTCGCTCGCCGAAATCGGCGCCGCGATCGACAAGGTGCGCGCGAAGAAAAAGCCCGTGCTCGCCTTTGCCACCGCCTACACCACCGACAGCTATCAGATCGCGTCGCACGCGAGCGAGATCTGGGCCGACGGCATCGGCGGCGTCGCGATCGCTGGCCCGGGCGGCTCGCGCCTCTATTACAAGGGGCTGATCGACCGGCTCGGCGTCACCGCGCATATCTATCGCGTCGGCACCTTCAAAAGCGCGGTCGAGCCTTTCCTGCGCAGCGACCAGTCGCCCGAAGCGAAGGAAGCCAACCTCGCCTATGCCGGAGTGCTCTGGGAAAACTGGCTGACCGACGTCAAAAAGGCGCGCCCCGCCGCCAAGCTCGATGCCTTCATCGCCGACACCGCGGGCGCGGTGAAGGCGGCGGGCAACGATCTGTCGAAAGCGTCGCTCGACGCGGGATTGATCGACAAACTCGGCAGCCGCATGGCGTTCAACCGCCGCGTCGCCGAGATCAGCGGCGCCGCCGACGACAGCAAGCCGTGGGAATATAATGCGATCCCGCTCGAAAACTGGGTCGCGGCCAATCCGCCCGCCACGAAGGGCAGCGCGATCGCGGTCGTCCCCGTCGTCGGCGAGATCGTCGACGGCGAGGCGCCGAGCGGCGTCGCGGGCGGCGAGACCGTCGCGCAGCACATCCTCGACGCCGCCGCCGACAGCAGCATCAAGGCGATCGTGCTGCGTGTCGATTCGCCCGGCGGGTCGGTGCTCGCGTCGGAAGAAATCCGCCAGGCGCTGCTCGCGGCCAAGGCGAAGAAGCTGCCGATCGTCGTCTCGATGGCGAATGTCGCCGCGTCGGGCGGCTATTGGGTCTCGACCCCGGCCGACCGCATCTTCGCCGAGCCCGAGACGATCACCGGTTCGATCGGCGTGTTCGGCATCTTGCCGAGCTTCGATCAGGCGCTCGCCAAGATCGGCGTCACCGCCGACGGCATCGCGACGACGCCGCTGTCGGGCCAGCCCGACGTCTTCGGCGGGGTGAACGACGAGTTCAACGCGCTCGCGCAGGCAAGCGTCGAGGACATTTACGCGCGCTTCACCGGCCTCGTCGCCAAGAGCCGCAAGCAGCCGATCGACAAGATATTGCCCATCGCTGAAGGACGCGTCTGGGCGGGCGGCACCGCGCGCCAGATCGGGCTCGTCGACCAGTTCGGCGGCCTGCCCGACGCGCTCGCCGCCGCCGCGAAGCTCGCCAAGATCGACGGCGATTTCCACGCCAAATATTTCGAGGACGAGCCGAGCGAATTTTCGAAGCTGCTCGCCAGCTGGTCGGGCGCCGAAGAGGAAACCGCGGCCCTGCCGCGCGGCTGGTTCGGCATCGCGGCGATGAACCGCCAGCTCACCGAGCGGCGGCTGATGCAGGATCTGACGATGCTGACGCAAACGGGTTCGGTGCAGGCGTCGTGCCTCGACTGCCGCGCCTACCTCCCCGCCGTCCCGCGGCCGGGAACGGCCGAAGCGAAGGGCTTCTTCGCGACGCTGGCGCTGCTGCTGAAGTAATTCCCCTCCCGCTTGCAGGAGGGGAGAGGTTACGCCGCGACGGTCGCCGTTGCTTCGATGTGCTCCGCAATCGCGTCGGCCAGCGTGTCGACGAGCGCGAGCGGCAGGTCGTGGCCCATGCCGGGGATCGTCTTGAGCCGCGCGCCCGCGATATTGTCGGCGGTATCGCGCCCGCCCGGCAACGGCACGAGCGGGTCGTCCTCGCCATGGATGACGAGCGTCGGCGCCTTGATGTCCTTCAGCATCGGACGCCGGTCGCCGTCTGCGACGATCGCCGCCATCTGGCGCGCGACGCCCTGCGGATACCAGCCGCGCTCGAAGTCGGCGCGCACCCGGCGCTGCAGCCGGTCCTCGGCGGAGGGATATCCGGGACTGCCGATCACCCGCGCGGCATTGACCGAATAAGCGATCAGTGCCTCCTTGTCGCCGCTCATCGGCCGGTTCGCGAGCACGCGCATCGCCTCTCTCTGCGCGCGCGGCAGGCGGCGGTTGCCCGTCGTTGACATCACCGATGTCAGCGACAGCACGCGCTGCGGATAGCGCGCGGCGATATGCTGCGAAATCATGCCCCCCATCGACACCCCGACGACATGCGCGCGGTCGATGCCGAGATGGTCGAGCAGGCCGATGCCGTCGGCGGCCATGTCGGCGAGCGTATAGGCGGGCCGCACCGGCAGGCCGATGGCGGCCTTCACGAACATCCATTTGAGGTTCGGCACACCCGCCGCCTCGAAGCGTGTCGACAGGCCGACGTCGCGATTGTCGTAACGGATGGTGCGAAACCCGCGCGCGTTCAGGGCATCGACGAACTCGTCGGGCCACAGCGTCAATTGCCCGCCGAGGCCCATGACCAGCAGGATGACGGGCGCATCCCGCGGTCCCTTGTCCTCATAGGTGATGCTGATGCCGTTGACGGTCGCCTGTTCGGTCTGCATGAAAATCCTTTGGTTCGAAAAGCCTAGCTCGCCGTCGCGGGCTTATAGTGCGCGGCGTCGGAGGTGAATTCGGCGCGGCCATATTCGGCGAGCTGGCGCTCGATCCGGTGAACGAGGCGGCGGTCGGCGAGATGGCGGATCACCGGCAGGCGCGATGCGACGCGGTACGCCGCCATGCGCCCCGCGATGCCGAGCATCGTCGCGCCATAGATCAGGTGATCGCGGCGCCGCACCGGCACGCCGACAGTCGCCGCGCGTGCCTCATCGCCGGCGAGGAAGGCTTTCACGAAGAAGACGCGGCTGACCGAATATTCTAGCCGGCGCTTGACCTGCCCCTTGGGCGAGCGGTCCTTCGACAGCTCGGCGTCCATCGTCGCGCGGAGCAGCCCGCCGCAGACCTGGTCGTCATATTCGTAACGCAAGGTCGCGCTGCGCGTGCGCCAGATGCGGACGATCTCCTGCGGCGTGTCCGCGAGCAGATCCTCGGGCAGCCCCAAAAGATAGCAGCGATAGCGCGCGAGTTCGACGCGGCCGCGTTCGAGCCGCGTAAAGCGCGTGCGCCCCTTCGCCAGCACCTCCTGCGACAGGAAATAGACGGGGATCAGCCCCGCGGGCATCTGGTCGAGCTGCGGGATCGGCATGCCATAGGTGTCGGCGTCCCACATGCCCGGCCGCGACAGCACGTTGACGCGCACCATCGAATGCATCAGCCGCACCATCGCCGCCGCCTTGAACCCCGCCCCGAAGCGATCGAGCGCGCCGGGAAGCGCGGTGGTGGCAAAGAAGGTCGCGGTTTCCTTGACCCGCCGCGCCGCGGTCGCCTGACCGAGCGTGCCGGTCAGCGCCATCGGCAGCGCCGAATATTTGTTGAGGAAGGTCGCGATGAAGGCGCCGCGGATCAGGAAGGGCGACAGGTTCGCGGTGGCGTTGCGCTCGTAAGCGGCGCCCTCCTCGACCAGCTCCATGTCGAGCCAGTCGGGCTTCTCCTCCATCTCCCGGATCAGCGCGGTGAGTTCGGCAGGCGCGTCGTCGACCGCCTCGATCCCCTTGTCGCATGCGTCGACGAGCATCGCGACGGTGCGCTGGAAGCCATAGCGCGGCATCAGCGCGGCGTAGGCGTCGCCGGTGCGGTCGCCGAGCATCGTATATTCGCGGATGCGGCCGAGCAGATCGGGATCGTCCAGATAGGCCGCGCGGTCGATGCTGCGGACGCGACTGAGCTCGCTCACCGCGTCGGCCTCGGGCGCCCAGCGCTCGGGCGCCTTGTCGAAATCGAAGCGGCCGAACAGCTCGGGCAAGGCGTCGGCCTGGCCCCGCACCCGGCGGGCGATCATGCTGACATCATTGTTCATAAGGCGAACCTGCCACAGATTCGCGATTTGGCAAGCCTAGGGTTCGCGATAGGCGGGCAATGCGAGTGACCAGCGGATCGCAGCGCCGCGCAGGATGAAACCCGCGACCGCCCCGGTCACCGCCGCGACCGGCGTCCCGGCACCAAGCCACAGCAGGATCAGGAACAGCCCCGACGCGAGCGCCGCCGCGGTGACATAGATTTCGGGCCGGACGATGATCGAGGGGACGCCGGCGAGGATATCGCGGATCGTGCCGCCGACGCATCCCGTGATGACGCCCATCAGCAATGCGGGCGCGGGCGGGACGCCCCATGCCATCGCCTTCGCCGTCCCGAACACGGCATAGGCGGCGAGCCCGACCGCGTCGGCCCATTCGAGCAATTGGCCCTGCCACCAGCGTTCGGGGGTCAGCCAGACAATCAGCGCGATCGCGATGCACACCGCGGCGATCGCGCCGTCCTGCACCCAGAACACCGGCGCTCCGATCAACAGGTCGCGCACGCTGCCCCCGCCGACGCCGGTCACCAGCGCAAAGAAGGCGGCGGTCACGAGCGTCTGACGCAGCCGCACCGCCATCAGCGCGCCCGACAGCGCGAAGACGCCGATGCCGACCAGATCGAGCAGGCGGACGAGCGTTTGTGTATCCATCGCGCGCGGGGCTATCATCGCGCGCGAAAACGCACAATGGAGAGGAGCAAGCCATGGAAGGCCGATGCACCTGCGGCGCGGTTCGTTACCGGATGACCTCGCCGCCAATGATCGTTCATTGCTGTCATTGCCGTTGGTGCCAGCGCGAGACCGGCAGCGCCTTCGTGATCAATGCGGTGATCGAGAGCGACCGGATCAAGGCCGAAGGGGCGCTCGACCATGTGATGACCCCCTCCGAAAGCGGCCAGGGGCAGGAAATCATCCGCTGTCCGACGTGCCGGGTCGCGCTTTGGAGCCACTACCCTGTCTCGGGCCGCCGTTCCTCCTTCGTCCGCGTCGGGACGCTCGACGACCCCGACCAATACCCGCCCGACGTGCATATCTTCACGCGCAGCAAGCAGCCGTGGGTCGTCCTTCCCGCCGATGCGAAAGTCTTTCCCGATTTCTACCCGTCGCCCGAAGGCGTGTGGACCACCGACGCGCGGCGCCGGTGGCAGGTGATGATGGCGGGTTGAAGCCCTATTTCGCCGCCGGTCGCACCCCGCCGATGATCGACAGCATGATCGCGGTCACGGCATTACGGATCGCCGGTTCGGCCTTGGGCGCGAAGAAAGGCGAGTGGTTCGTCGGCGCGGGTTCGCCCTTCGCCTTGAGGTCGGCGAGCACGGCGGGATCGTAACCGCCGATGCCGAAGAAAAGCGACGGCACGCCCGCATCGACAAATTCGGAATAATCCTCGCTCCCCGACATCGGCGTCGCGCTTTCGGGAGCGAAGACCAGCCCCTTGCCGAACGCGGGCGTCAGGGCCGCAACCGCGGCCTTGGCCATCGCCGGGTCATTCATCATGATGCCGGTGCCGCCGATATAGCGGATCGTCGGTTCGGGCGCGCCGCCCATCGCGGCCGCCGACTTCGCGACGCGCGCGGTGCCGTCCTGAAGCAGCTTGCGCACCTCGGGCGACTGAGAACGCAGATTGACCTTCACCTCGGCGCTGTCGGGGATGATGTTGGGCGCGCTGCCGGCGTTGATCGCGCCGATCGTCAGCACGCCGAACGCCGCCGGATCCTTCTCGCGGCTGATCACCACCTGCGTATCGGTGACGAAGCGTGCGGCGATCGGAATCGGATCGATCGTCGCCGCGGGCATCGAGCCGTGGCCGCCGCGGCCGTGAAAGGTGATCGCATAGCTGTCCGAAGCCGACGAGGACGGTCCCGCCTTGATCGCGACGACGCCCGCGGGAAGATTGGTAACATGCGCGGCAAAACCGAAATCGGGCTTGGGAAAGCGTTTGAAAAGCCCGTCGTCGAGCATCGCGCGCGCGCCGCTCAGCGGTTCCTCGGCGGGCTGGCCGATCAGCACCACCGTGCCCGACCAGCTATCGCGCATCGCGCCCAAGGCCTGCGCGACGCCGACCAGATAGGCGACATGCGTGTCGTGGCCGCACGCGTGCATGACGGGCACATCCTTGCCCTCATAGGTCGCGCGCGCCTTGCTCGCCCAGGCGAGCCCGGTCTTTTCCTCCATCGGCAGCGCGTCCATATCGGCGCGCACGAGGATCGTCGGCCCCTCGCCATTCTTGAGCACACCGACGACGCCGGTGCCGCCGACCTTCTCGGTCATGGCAAAGCCCGCGCCGCGCAGATGCTTTGCCAGGATGCCGGCGGTGCGGACCTCCTGCATCCCGAGTTCGGGATGCTGGTGCAGATCCTTGTAGAGCGCTTCGAGCGCCGGGTAATTCTTGTCGAGCAGCGCGCTCAGCCGCGCGTTGGCGGCGGTAAGGTCGGGCGCCGCCTGCGCGCCGGTCGCGGTGAGGGAGAGGAGCAGCGAAGCCGCTGCCCAGAGCCCGTGCTTCGCCATCATATTCTCCCCCAATTTTATCCGTGTCAGATGTGGATCGGCTTGCCCGTCACCGCCATCGCGGCTTCCTTGATCGCCTCGCTGTGCGTCGGATGCGCGTGGCAGGTGTAGGCGATGTCTTCGGACGTCGCGCCGAATTCCATCGCCTGCGCCGCCTGCGCGATCATCGTGCCCGCGACGCTCGCGATGCACCACACGCCGAGCACGCGGTCGCTCTTCGCATCGGCGATGACCTTCACGAAACCGTCGGGTTCGTGGTTGGTCTTGGCGCGGCTGTTCGCCATCATCGGGAACTTGCCGACCTTTACCTCGCCCTTTTCCTTCGCCTGCTCTTCGGTCAGACCGACGCCGGCGATTTCGGGCCAGGTGTAGACCACCGACGGGATGACATCGTGGTTCACGATGCCCGTCAGCCCCGCGATATTCTCGGCGCAGGCGATGCCTTCGTCCTCGGCCTTGTGCGCGAGCATCGGGCCGGGGATGACGTCGCCGATCGCCCAGATACCGGGGACCTGCGTGCTGAAGTCATGATCGGTCTCGATCTGACCGCGCTGGTTGACCGCGAGGCCCGCCTTGTCGAGGCCGAGGCCGTCGGTGTTCGGACGGCGGCCGATCGAGACGAGCACGACATCGGCTTCGAGCGTTTCGGCGTCGCCGCCCGCCGCGGGTTCGAGCGTCAGCACCGCCTTCTTGCCCTTGACCGCAGCCGACGTGACCTTGGTCTTGAGCTTGAATTCCATGCCCTGCTTCTTGAGGATCTTGTTCGCTTCCTTGCGGACGTCGGCGTCCATGCCGGGCAGGATCTGGTCGAGGAATTCGACGACCGTGACCTTGGCGCCAAGGCGGCGCCACACGCTACCGAGTTCGAGCCCGATCACGCCGCCGCCGATCACGACCATATGGCCCGGCACCTTGGCGAGTTCGAGCGCGCCGGTCGAATCGACGATGACCTGCTTGTCGTTATCGACTTCGACACCCGGAAGCGGGGTCACCGACGAACCGGTCGCGATGATGATATTCTTGGCGCGATAGGTCTTGCCCGCGACCTCGACGGTATCTTTCGAGGTGAACTGGGCATAGCCCTTCAGCCAGTCGATCTTGTTCTTCTTGAACAGGAATTCGATACCGCCGGTCAGGCCCTTGACCGCATCCTTGCGCTGGCCGTGCATCGCGGGGAGGTCGAGTTCGGGCTTCACCTTGATACCCATCGCCGCCATCGCGCCGCCCGCTGCGGCCTCGAAATATTCGGATGCGTGGAGCATCGCCTTCGACGGGATGCAGCCGACGTTGAGGCAGGTGCCGCCGAGCGTCTCGCGCCCTTCGGCACACGCGGTCTTCAGGCCCAGCTGCGCCGCGCGGATCGCCGCGACATAACCGCCGGGACCGGCACCGATGACAAGGACGTCGTAGTCGTAATCAGGCATTTTTCGTTCCTTTACCCCTCGGGGGACGGGGTGAAATCTTTAGAGATCGATCAGCAGGCGCGTCGGATCCTCGATCGCTTCCTTGATCGTCTTGAGGAAGGTCACCGCCTCGCGGCCGTCGATCAGGCGGTGGTCATAGCTCATCGCGAGATACATCATCGGGCGGATCACGATTTCGCCGTCGCGCACGACCGGGCGATCCTCGATGCGATGGAGGCCGAGCACCGCCGACTGCGGCGGGTTGATGATCGGAGTCGACATCAGGCCGCCGAACACGCCGCCGTTCGAGATGGTGAAGGTGCCGCCGGTCATGTCGTCCATCGTCAGCGTGCCGTCCTTGGCGCGCTTGCCGAGGTCGGCGATCGCCTTTTCGATGTCGGCGAAGCTCATGCTGTCCGCGTTGCGGACGACCGGCACGACGAGGCCGTTCGGCGCGCTGACCGCGACCGAGACGTCGAGATAATTGTGATAGACGATCTCGTCGCCGTCGATCCGCGCGTTGACCGCGGGAATGTCATGCGCGGCGAGCGCGACCGCCTTGGTGAAGAAGCTCATGAAGCCGAGGCGCACGCCATGCTTCTTTTCGAAGCTGTCGCGATATTTCTCGCGCGTCGCCATCACCGCCGACATGTCGACGTCGTTGAAGGTCGTCAGCATCGCCGCGGTGTCCTGCGCCGCCTTGAGCCGCTTGGCGATCGTCTGGCGCATGCGCGTCATCTTGACGCGTTCTTCCTGGCGGCCCGGCGCAGCGGCGGCAGGCGCCGACGGCGCGGCAGCGGGCGCGGCAGCGGCGGCGGGCGCCGCGCTGGCGGCGGCGAGCACATCTTCCTTGGTCAGACGGCCGTCCTTGCCGCTGCCCTGGATCTTCGTCGGGTCGACGCCATGTTCGAGAACGAGGCGGCGGACGGCGGGCGACATGGTCGTGACCGTGTCGACGCTCTCACCCGCCGGAGCCGCAGTCGCGGCAGGCGCCGGGGCGGCCGCTTCGGCCTTGGCGGGCGCGGGTGCGGGAGCAGCAGCGGCGGGGGCCGGAGCGGTCGCAGCGCCGCCGGCTTCGACGGTCGCGATCGTGGCGCCGACATTGACGGTGTCACCGACCGCAACAAGCTGCTGGCCCATCACGCCGGCCACCGGCGACGGCACTTCGACCGCGACCTTGTCGGTTTCGAGGCTCGCGATCGGCTCGTCGAGCGCCACGGCTTCGCCGGGCTTCTTCAGCCATTCGCCGATCGTCGCTTCGGTGACGCTTTCGCCCAGCGTGGGGACTTTGACTTCGGTGCTCATAGGTGCAGTTCCTTGGGGGGCTTAGGCTTTGGGCTCAGGCTTTTTTCTTGGTGCGGCGGATTTCGGCGCGGACCGACAGGCCGAGCGCGTCGGCGACGAGCGCCGATTGTTCGGTCTGATGGCGGCTCATCAGGCCGGTCGCGGGCGACGCGGCGGCGGCGCGGCCGGCATAGCGCGGACGCATGCCCTTGTGGCCCGCCTCGATCAGCGATTCCTCGATCAGCTCGCCCGCGAAGAACCATGCGCCATTGTTGCGCGGTTCTTCCTGCGCCCAGACGACATCTTCGAGCTTCGGCATCCGCTTCAGGCGAACCGCGAGCGCCTCGCCCGGGAAGGGGTAGAGCTGCTCGATGCGGATCACCGTCGTGTCGGTCAGGCCCGCGGCGTCGCGCGCTTCCATCAGGTCGTAACCGACCTTGCCCGAACAGAGGACGACGCGCTTGATGTCCTTGTCGGCGGGCGGCGTGCGGTCGGACATGATGCGGCGGAAATGCGCATCGCCGATGAAGTCCGACCGCTGCGACACCGCCAGCTTGTGGCGGAGCAGCGACTTGGGCGTCATGATGATCAGCGGCTTGCGGAACGAGCGCAGCATCTGGCGCCGCAGGACGTGGAAATAGTTCGACGGGGTCGAAATATTGCACACCTGGATATTGTCTCCTGCGCAAAGCTGGAGGAAGCGTTCGAGGCGCGCCGAGCTATGCTCGGGCCCCTGCCCCTCATAACCGTGCGGCAGCAACAGCACGAGGCCGTTGGCGCGCAGCCACTTGGCCTCGCCCGCGGCGATGAACTGGTCGATCATGATCTGCGCGCCGTTGGCGAAGTCGCCGAACTGCGCTTCCCAGAGCACGAGGCTCTTCGGATCGGCCATCGCATAGCCATATTCGAAGCCGAGGACGCCATATTCGGAAAGCGGGCTGTCGAGCACCTCGAACCGGCCGTGCGGCACGGTCGTCAGCGGGACATATTTCTGCTCGCTCTTCTGATCGACCCAGACGGCGTGACGCTGGCTGAACGTGCCGCGACCCGAATCCTGACCCGACAGACGGACCTGATAGCCCTCGCTGAGCAGCGTGCCGAAGGCGAGGCTTTCGGCGGTCGCCCAGTCGAACACTTCGCCGTCCTTCTTGTCGGCGAACATCGCGCCGCGCGCGTCGATGACGCGGCGCAGCGTCTTGTGAACCTCGACATCGGCGGGGATGGTGGTCAGCGTGCGGCCGATCGAATCGAACAGCTTTTCCGACACGCCGGTCGCGACGTTGCGGCGGGCGTTTTCGGGGTCGGCGGGGGCGTGCAGCCCCGACCAGCGTCCCGCGAACCAGTCGGCCTTGTTGGGCTTATAGGTCTTCGCCGCCTCGAAGTCGCCTTCGAGCCGCGCGGTGAATTCGGCGCGGCGCGCGTCAGCCCAGCCGGCGTCGATCACGCCTTCGGCTTCGAGCTTTGCAGCGCAAAGCTGCGACACCGGCGGATGCTGGCGAATGCTGGCGTACATGAGCGGCTGGGTGAACGAAGGCTCGTCGCCTTCGTTATGGCCGAAGCGGCGATAGCACCACATGTCGATCACGACGTCGCGCTTGAATTGCTGGCGGAAATCGATCGCGAGCTTGCACGCGAAGGTCACCGCTTCGGGATCGTCGCCGTTGACGTGCAGGATCGGCGCCTGAACGCCCTTGGCGACGTCCGACGGATAGGGGGACGAGCGCGCGAACTGCGGGCTGGTCGTGAAACCGATCTGGTTGTTGACGATGAAGTGGATGCAGCCGCCGGTGTTGTAGCCGCGGATCCCCGAGAAGCCGAGGCATTCCCAGACGATTCCCTGCCCCGCGAAGGCCGCGTCGCCGTGGATCAGCACCGGCAGCACCTGCGTATGTTCGGCGAGGTCGTCGCGCACCACCTGCTGCGCGCGCACCTTGCCGAGCACGACCGGATCGACCGCCTCGAGGTGCGAGGGGTTGGGTACCAGCGACATATGCACCGAAACCCCGTCGAACTCGCGGTCGGTCGAGGTGCCGAGGTGATATTTGACGTCGCCCGAGCCGCCGATGTCGTCGGGGTTGGCCGAGCCGCCGGCGAATTCATGGAAGATCACCTGATAGGGCTTGGCCATGACGTTCGCGAGCATGTTGAGCCGCCCGCGGTGCGCCATGCCATAGACGATTTCCTTCACGCCATATTGGCCGCCATATTTGATGATCGATTCCATCGCGGGGATCATCGATTCGCCGCCGTCGAGCCCGAAGCGCTTGGTGCCGACATATTTGCGCGCGAGGAATTTTTCCCATTCCTCGGCTTCGATCACCTTGTTGAGGATCGCGCGCTTGCCTTCCTGGGTGAATTCGACGCTCTTGTCGGCGCCCTCCATCCGGTCCTGCAGGAACCGCCGCTCCTCGACATCGGAGATGTGCATATATTCGAGGCCGACATGGCCGCAATAATTGGCGCGCAGAATCGCGACGATCTCGCGGATCGTCGCCTTTTCGAGACCCAGCGTTCCGCCGATATACACCGGCCGGTCCTGATCGGCGCCGACGAAGCCGTGATATTCGGGCGTCAGGTCGGCGGGCAGCTCGCGCTGGCTGAGTCCGAGCGGATCGAGCGTGGCGGCAAGGTGCCCGCGCACGCGATAGGTGCGGATCAGCATCATCGCGCGGATCGAATCGTCGGCGGCGCGCTCGACCTCAGCGCTCGACAGCGCGGCGCCCGCCTTGGCGGCGGCGGCCTTCACCGCGACCTGCATCTGCTGCGGGTCGAGCGCGGCGGTCAGGTCGTCGCTGTCGATCCGGGGCCAGTTCTTCGGCGCCCAGCTCGGGCCGGCCTGCGGCTCGTCGATGTCGAAGCTTTGTCGTTCGAGGTTCATAATCTCACACTCGCAGTGCCCCTGCGAAGGCAGGGGCCCATCTCCTGGGGCCTAAACATGGTGCCGACGGCGCCGATTTTCATCAGCCCTGAATCTCGAACCACAAATCCCGCCAATCGGGATTTGTCTCTTCGATCATCCGCACCTTCCAACTTCGTTTCCAACGCTTGATCTGCAGTTCACGCGCACGCGCTTCCTGCAAATCCTCGTGCACTTCAAACCACACCAGCTTCACGCAGCCATGAGTCTGCGTGAAACCTTCGATCACCACCTCGCGGTGCTGATAAACGCGCTGCACCAGCTTGGAGGTTGAGCCGGTATAGATGGCGCCGTTTTTGCGGTTCGCCATGATATAGACTGCACCGCTCTTCACGATTCACCGCTTCGGGTGATGGGCCCCTGCCTTCGCAGGGGCACAAGCATGAAAGAGCGGCACAATAATCAGACGCGTTCCTTGAGCACTTCGGCGAGCGTCGTGCCGAGTTCCGACGGGCTCGCCGACACCTTGATTCCTGCGGCTTCCATCGCCGCGATCTTGCTTTCGGCGTCGCCCTTGCCGCCCGACACGATTGCCCCTGCATGTCCCATGCGGCGGCCCGGAGGGGCGGTGCGGCCCGCGATGAAGCCGGCCATCGGCTTTTTGCGGCCGCGCTTCGCCTCGTCGATCAGGAACTGTGCCGCCTGCTCCTCGGCGTCGCCGCCGATTTCGCCGATCATGATGATGCTCTTCGTCGCATCGTCGGCGAGGAAGAGTTCGAGCACGTCGATGAAGTTGGTGCCGTTGACGGGGTCGCCGCCGATGCCGACCGCGGTGGTCTGGCCGAGGCCGACGTTCGAGGTCTGGAACACCGCTTCATAGGTCAGCGTGCCCGAACGCGAGACGACGCCGACGCTGCCCTTCTTGAAGATGTTGCCGGGCATGATGCCGATCTTGCATTCGTCGGGGGTCAAAACGCCGGGGCAGTTCGGGCCGATCAGGCGCGATTTCGAACCCGACAGCGCGCGCTTCACCTTGACCATGTCGAGCACCGGAATGCCTTCGGTGATCGCGACGATCAGCTCGACCTCGGCATCGATCGCCTCGAGGATCGAGTCGGCGGCGAACGGCGGCGGCACATAGATGACCGAAGCGGTCGCGCCGGTCGCATGCTTCGCTTCCTCGACGGTGTTGAACATCGGCAGGCCGATGTGCTGCGTGCCGCCCTTGCCCGGCGTCACGCCGCCGACCATCTGCGTGCCATAGGCCAGCGCCTGTTCGGTGTGGAAGGTGCCGGTGGCACCGGTCATCCCTTGCGTGATGACCTTGGTATTCTTGTCGATGAGAATGGACATAGATTTCGTTCCGTTGCTCGTGCCCCTGCGGAGGCAGGGGCCCATCTCCTGATTTCGCGTCGCCCGCCGCCCTGATTTGAGAGCGCGGGTGATGGGCCCCTGCCTTCGCAGGAGCACAATGTCCTTTATGCGAGGCTGGGGTCCAGCGCCTTGCACGCGTCGAGCAGTTCCTTGACCGCGTCGACCGAGACCTGGAGGCCCGCCTTGTCGGCGTCATCGAGCTCGATCTCGACGATCTTCTCAACGCCGCCCGCACCGATCATGACCGGCACGCCGACATAGAGGCCGTCGACGCCGTACTGGCCGTCGACATAGGCGGCACAGGGCAGGATGCGCTTCTGGTCGCCGAGATAGGCTTCGGCCATCGCGATGCCCGAGGCTGCGGGCGCATAGAAGGCCGAACCGGTGCCGAGCAGCGCGACGATCTCGCCGCCGCCGCCGCGGGTGCGCTTGACGATCGCGTCGATCTTGTCCTGCGACGACAGGCCCATTTTGACGAGGTCGGGAACAGGGATGCCGTTGATGGTCGAATAGCGGACGACGGGGACCATCGTGTCGCCATGGCCGCCGAGCACGAAGGTGTTCACATCCTTCACCGACACGTCGAACTCGTCGGCGATGAAGTGGCTGAAGCGCGCCGAGTCGAGCACGCCGGCCATGCCGACGACCTTATTGTGCGGAAGCCCCGAGAATTCGCGGAGCGCCCACACCATGGCGTCGAGGGGGTTGGTGATGCAGATGACGAAGGCGTCGGGGGCGTTGGCCTTGATGCCTTCGCCGACGGCCTTCATCACTTTCAGATTGATGCCGAGCAGGTCGTCGCGGCTCATGCCCGGCTTGCGGGCGACACCGGCGGTGACGATGATGACGTCGGCGCCGGCGATATCCTTGTAATCGTTCGTGCCGGTGATCTTCGCGTCGAAGCCCGCGATCGGGCCGACCTGCGACAGGTCGAGCGCCTTGCCCTGCGGCACGCCTTCGACGACGTCGAACAGGACGACGTCGCCCAGTTCCTTCTGCGCGGCGAGCAGCGCCAGCGTTCCGCCGATATTCCCGGCTCCGATCAAAGCGATCTTCTTGCGTCCCATGGCGCGCGGCACTCCCTTCCTGGCAAGCCCGGCAATTGGTTCACAGACCGGCGGGAGCACGGGCTAAAGCTCCGCTCCGGTCCCAAGACTGGCGACGCCCCTACGCCGATTCCCTTAACGAAACAACCGCCAAAAGGACGAAAAACCGCCTTTCTTTGATAATAGTTCGCAATAACAATAGTGTTGTCAAAATTGGATTTCGGAGACAGGCTGGCGCGTGATAGGATAGGATCGCAACGGGTTCGCGGTGGAATGGAACAAAAATGCGTCGTCCGCATAAGCTATCGCCCCGGGGCCGATTAACCCTCCCTTATTCCCGCTTTGTTACGCGCACATGGTGACGCGCGCGATCATCAGCTTTGACACCGAATTGTCGGCCGGCCTCTATCAACGGGGCCATGACGCGCGCGCCAATTTCGAAAGCTCGATCCTCGGCCGCTGCCGCGACGGCGATTTCGGCATCCATTTCCAGATGGACATGCTGGAAAAATACGGCCTCAAGGGCGTGTTCTTCGTCGATCCGATGCCGGCGCTCGTTCACGGATCGTCGATCATCCGCGATATCGTCGCCCCCATCGTCGCGCGCGGTCACGAGGTGCAATTGCACATCCACACCGAATGGCTCGCCTTCGCGCGGTTCAGCCCGGTCGGGCGGCTGACCGGGCGCAACATCGGCGACTTCCCGCTCGGCGCGCAGAAAAAGCTGATCGGGCTCGCGGCGGATATGCTGATGCGCGCGGGCGCCCCCGATCCGGTCGCCTTCCGCGCGGGCAATTTCGGCGCCAACGACGATACGCTGCGCGCGCTCGCCACGCTGGGCTTCGACTATGACAGCAGCTTCAACAGTGCTTATGTGGGCCAGGGCTGCGACATTGCGCTCGACCGCCGCAATATCGGGATGCGCCTGCACCACGGCGTTTGCGAGGTGCCGGTCAGCGGCTTGATGGACCGCGCCGACAGCTTTCGCCCGGCGCAGCTGTGCGCGATGTCCGAAGAGGAGATGCGCGACGCGCTCGATCATACGGCGGCGAGCGGGGCGATCCAATTCTCGGCCTTCAGCCACAGCTTCGAACTTCTGAGCCGCGACCGCGCGGTCGCCAACCGGCTGGCGATCGCGCGCATGGAGGCGCTGTGTCAAGCGGTCGCCGCCGATCCGCGCGTCACCAACGGGGGCTTCGCGGACCTGCCCTTGCCGCCCGCGCGGCCGGGGCCGATCCGGATGCCCGAACCGCGGCCGTTACGGACGCTGCGCCGCACCGCCGAACAGGCAGCGGGGCATCTCGCCCACGAAATGCGTTACGTCCGCAGCCTCACCTATGTCGCCGCCAACACATCACGCTGGGGGAAGATCGCCGGCGGCATCCTGTTGGCCATGGCTTAGGCCACGGACCCGGCGATAGCACGCACGAGGCGTCGAAATGGCGAAGATATCGGGTTTGGGTGGCCGCCGCGGGTAGCATCGCTACCCGCAAGGCCGCGCAGGCCAGAGATCGAAGCCATTTCGGCGTCCCTTCGGGATTTGACCGATTTTGCCCATGGCTTCGTCGGCAAGTCTTGAAATATCGACATATTCCCGCGCCTTGCCTCCTAGCCCTGAGCAAAATCGCTTCAAACCTCGTGCGTGCTATCGCCGGGTCCGTGGCCTAACGCCAGGTAATCGTCGGACTGCATTTCGGCGAGGCGGCTCGCGGTGCGCTCGAATTCGAACGCGCCGTCGCCCGCTACATACAGCTGGTCGGGCATCGCCGCCGCGCTTGCGAGCAGCTTGACCTTATATTCGTAAAGCGCATCGATCAGCGTGACGAAGCGCGCCGCCTCGTTGCGGTTCTCGGGCCCCATGCGCGGGATGCCGACGATGATCACGGTGTGAAAGTGGCGCGCGACGGCGAGATAGTCGGCGGCCCCGCGCGCCTCGCCGCACAGCCGCTTGAACGAAAAGACGGCGACGCCCTTCAGCGCCTTGGGAACGTGCAAGCTCCGCCCGCCGCCGACGTCGAGGTCGAGGCTCGGCACATGCGCGCGATCCTCGGGCGGATAGTCGGTGAGGCGAAAGAAGGCGGCCGACAGCGCCGCGCTCGCGGCATCGTCGGCCGGAACGAACCAGCGCGCGCCGTCGCCGAGCCGGTCGCGGCGGTAATCGGTCGGCCCGTTCAGCCCCATGACGTCGAGCCGTTCCTCGACGAGCGCGATGAAGGGCAGGAAATGCTCGCGGTTGAGCCCGTCCTTGTAGAGATCCTTCGGCGGCCGGTTCGACGTCGCGACCATCGTCACGCCATGATCGAGCAGCGCGGTGAACAGGCGCGAGAGGATCATCGCATCGGCGCTGTTGTTCACGACCATCTCGTCGAAGGCGAGGCAGCGGGTATTTTCGGCGAGCGCCTCGGCGACGATCGGGATCGGATCGCCGCTCTCGCCCTTGCGCACTTCGCGCAGCCGCGCGTGGACATCGAGCATGAAGGCGTGGAAATGGACGCGCCGCTTCCGCTGGATGGCGAGCTGATCATAGAACAGGTCCATCAGCATCGACTTGCCGCGCCCGACCGCGCCCCACAGATAGACGCCGCGCAGCGCATCGGGCTTGCGCCCCGCGAGGCGCCACAGCAGGCTGCCGCGGCGCGGCACCGCTTCGAGTTCGGCCTGCAGCTGATTCAACCGCGTCGCCGCCGCGCGCTGCTCGGGATCGGGGCGGAGCTCGCCCGCCGCGACAAGCGCGTCATAAGCCGCAAGGACGGTGGTCACTTGGCGCTCGCCTTGCGGATCGTTCCGGCGAAGCTCAGCACGATATGGCCGTCATCCTCGCCCTGCACGACCAGCCCGCGCAGGAAGATCAGCCGGCCGGTTTCGCGCACCAGCTCGACCACGGCGTCGAGCGGCTCGCCGACGCGGCCCGCGCCGACGAACTGGGTCGACAGGTCGAGCGTCACCGAATGCCCCGCATTGAGCGAACCGAACTGGTGCGACGCGGCGAACAGCGCGATGTCGACGAGCGCCAGCGTCACCGCGCCGTGAACATTGTCGCCGAGGTTGCTGTGCTTGCGTTCGGGGACCATCCGTACCCGCGCGCAGGGCCGGCCGTCGGCCGTCGGCGGCTCGACGCGAACCGTCAGCGGTTCGATGAAAGCGTTGAAGCGGCTGGGATCCTTGAGGTTCCAGCTGACCCAACCATCCTCCAGCGTCTCCGCGCTGAAATGGTCGCGACGCTTCGGTTCCTCGATCCCGTCGTTCACACCTGCCGCTCGGCCTCGAGCTTCTTGATCTCGGCGATCGCGCGCGCCGGGCTCAGACCCTTGGGGCACGCGTTGGCGCAGTTCATGATCGTGTGGCAGCGATAAAGGCGGAAGGGATCCTCCAGCTCGTCGAGCCGCTCGCCGGTCATCTCGTCGCGGCTGTCGGCGAGCCAGCGATAGGCCTGAAGCAGGATCGCGGGACCGAGGAACTTGTCGCTGTTCCACCAATAGCTCGGGCAGCTCGTCGAGCAGCAGGCGCAGAGGATGCACTCGTAAAGCCCGTCGAGCTTTTCGCGTTCCTCGGGCGACTGGAGCCGTTCCTTGCCGCTCGGCGTCGTCGTCTTGGTCTTGAGCCACGGCTCGATCGACGCATATTGCGCATAGAAATGGGTGAAGTCGGGGACGAGGTCCTTGATCACGTCCATCGACGGCAGCGGCGTGATCGTGATGTCGCCCTTCAGATCCTCGATCGCGGTCGTGCAGGCGAGCCCGTTCTTACCGTTCATGTTCATCGAACAGCTGCCGCAAATGCCTTCACGGCACGAGCGGCGGAAGGTCAGCGTCGAATCCTGCTCGCTCTTCATCTTGATGAGCGCGTCGAGCACCATCGGGCCGCATTTTTCGGTATCGATCTCGAACGTGTCGAAATGCGGATTCTGCCCCTTGTCGGGATCGTAGCGATAGACCTTGAATTTCTTCACCGCCGCAGCGCCCTCGGCCTTGTGGACCTTGCCCGTCTTTTGCGGGCGGCTGTTCTTGGGCAGGACAAATTGAGCCATATCGCGGTCTTCCCTATGCAATCGCGGGCTGCCTAGACCGATTGGGCAGAGTCGGCAAGAGGGTGAGGCGCCACATTTATCTCTCGATTTTCGAGTTGCGTCCCCGCGAAGGCGGGGACCCATCACCTGCCGGCTCTAGCTTGCGCCATCCGGTGATGGGCACCCGCCTTCGCGGGTGCACACGGCTTTTCTTTCGTATGAATACTGCTTAGGTGCGCTGCGATGAGCGAAAGCGTCGCCCAACCCGCCGTTACCAGCCGCAGCGTCGCGCGCGGGCTCGGCACGACCGTGCTGGCGCGGCTGGGCGCGGTGGTCGAAATCATCGCGCAGCCGCTCTACGTCCTGATGTTCGGCCTCGCGGGCTACGGCCTCTACGCGGTGCTGTGGGCGGCGGTGAACCTGCTCGAGAATATCTTCGACCTCGGCATGACGAGTGCGATGCAGCGCACCGTGCCGCAATCGGCGAGCAATGCCGAAGCCGCGGCGGCGCTGCGCACGGCGATGGTCTTTGGTGTGGGACCGTGCATCCTCGTCGCGGCGCTCGTCGCCGTCTTCGCCGCCGACCTCGCGCCGCTGCTCAACGTCGCGGCGAAGGACCGCGAGCTTGTCACCCCCGCGATCCGCATCTTCGTCTGGGCGCTGCCGCTCTGGGCCTTTGTCGAGATCGCGACCTCGGCGCTGCGTGCGCGCATGCTATTCGGGGCCGAGATACGCCTGCGGATCGTGTGGGAACAGGTGATGCGGCTGGTCTTCGCCGGCCTGTTCTTTGCCGGCGGGCTCGGCCTCAAGGGACTGTTCATCGCGCATCTTTGCTCGCTTGGCATCACCGCGGCACTGAGCATCCGCCTCCTCGCGCGCCACTACAGCTTCACCGACCTGTGGCGCGGGCCGTGGGCGGGAGAGACCGCGCGCAACACCTTTTTGGCGGGGCTTTCGATCCTGCCCTCGAACATCATCGCGCGGCTGTTCGGCGACGCCCCGGCGCTGATCCTCAATATGCTGCTTCCCGGTGCGGCGGGCGCCGCGGCCGCGGGGCTGTTCACGATCGCGCGCAAACTGTCGAGCGTCGTCCAGCTCGTGCGTATCGCCTTCACCTATGTGATGGCGCCGCTCGCCGCCAGCGCCGAGCGCGAGGACCGGCGCCAGGTCGCCGACATCTATGCCTATGCGACGCGGCTGATTCTGGCGATCGCGCTGCCGCTCGCCGCCGTGCTCGCGGCGGGCAGCGCGTCGCTGCTCGGCCTGTTCGGGCATGGCGCGCAGGCGGCGCAAGCCGCGCTGATCATCCTGCTCTTCGCCCGCGCCGCCGAGGCGGTGCTCGGCATTTCGGCGCCGGTGCTGCAGGTGGTCGCCGCCCTCCGGCATCAGCTCACCGCCAGCATTTTCGGTGTTGGCGTCGCGATCGGCGCCGGCTGGCTCATCGTCGGCCATCTCGATCCGCTGACGGGGGTGACGTTGGCGACCGCATTGGGCCTCGTCGTAATGGCGGCGATCCCGATGATACAGCTCGCGATCACCGAAAAGCTGCATCCTTTCGACGCGCAATTTCCGATGCTGGCGCTGCGCGGCATCGCGATCACCCTTGTAGCCGGCGCCGCAGCGATGCTCGCCGACCTGTTGCCCGACGCGCTTTCGCTGCCGCTGCTCGGGCTGATCGCCGCTGCGTCGATATGGCTTGCGCTGCGCTTCGCCTTGCCGCTCGCCGATCGCATGTCGCTGGGCAAGACCGGCCGCAAGCTCCGGCTATTCGAGCCCGAAACCGCATGACCGACGCGCCATCCTCCCCCCGCGTCGCGATTTACGATCTCGACCGGACCGTGCTGCGCACCCCGACCTTCACCCTGTTTCTGCTGTGGGCGGCGTGGCGCGAGGCGCCGTGGCGCTTGCTGCTACTGCCCGCGCTCGCCGCGCTGATGATCGGCCATGCGCTGCGCCTTTACGGACGCGACCGGTTCAAGCCCGCCGCCATCCATCTGATGCTCGGCAAAAGCATCGCACCCGCGCGGGCCGAAGCCCTCGCCGCCGCCTTCGCCGCGTGGCGCGTTCCGCGCGACGTCCCGCCGGGCGCCGCCGCGTGCATCGCGCGCGACCGGGCCGAGGGATACCGGCTGCTGATGGCCACCGCCGCCCCCGAATTCTACGCAAGCGCGATCGCCGAAGCACTCGGCTTCGACGCCATCGTGGCCTCGCGCCACCGGCGCGACAATGCTGGCAACTGGCTCCCCCTGCTCGACGGAGCCAATTGTTACGGAGCGGAAAAGGCGCGGCGCGTCAGCGAATGGCTCGCCGCGAACGCCCCGGACGGCACGGCGCATATCCGCGCCTATTCGGATCATCTCAGCGACGCGCCGACCTTTGCGCTGGCCGGAGAGGCCTGGCTGATCGGGCGCGGCAACAAATATATTCGGCTGGCCGCGAAACATGGCTGGCGCGCCGCCGATTTCGAGGATGTCGCGGTGACGGAGGTCCGCTGATGCGCATCCTCTTCCTCTTCATCGGCGAGCCGCATCATGTGTTCCACGCGCTGCCCATCGCCGCGGAGATGGCGGCCGCGGGGCAGCTCATCGATGTCGCGGTGGCGAGCGCCGACCATTTGCGAATGGTCGAGCAGGTCGCGCTGGCCTATCCGGGCTTCGCGCCGGACATCGCCATGCTCGGCCAGAAGGGATTGTCGCGCTGGCTGCGCGATAGGGGCCTCTTCCGCAATCCGCGCTTGCCGATGCTGCTCGAAGCCCTGCCCTTTCTGCGGCGGTTCGACGCGATCGTCGTGCCCGAGCGGACGACCACGTCGATCCGGCATTTCCTGTCGCAGGGGACGCGCCTTGTCTTCACGCCGCACGGCGCAGGCGACCGGGCGATCACCTTCGACATACGCGACCGGCATTTCGATTTTGCGCTCGTGGCCGGCGAAAAGAGCGAACATCGAATGCTCGATGCCGGGACGATCCGGCCGGGTCATTATGCGGTGAACGGCTATGTGAAGCTCGACCTGATGCCGCGACTGCAGGCGGCGCGCGAGCCCTTGTTCGCCAACGGCCGGACGACGGTTCTCTATTCGCCGCACTTCAAGCGCGAGCTGTCGTCGTGGGACCGCTTCGGCCGCGACATCATCGCCTGGTTCGCGGGCCAGGATCGCTACAATCTCGTCGTCGCGCCGCATGTTCGCCTGTTCGCCGAAGCGAGCGATGCCGAGCGCGCGGCGGTCACGAAACTGGCGGTGTCGGACAAGGTCATGATCGACCTCGCGTCCGACCGCCTGTTCGACATGAGCTATACGAGCGGCGCCGACATCTATCTCGGCGATGTGAGCAGTCAGGTTTACGAGTTTCTCGCGACCCCGCGCCCGTGCGTCTTCCTCAACGCTCACCATGTCGATTGGGCCGGCGATCCCGATTACCTCTTCTGGACGCTCGGCGACGTCATCGACGATCTTGCCGAATTGCCAGAGGCGCTGGAACAAGCGCCCGTTCGCCATCCATTTTATGCCGATGCCCAGAGCGCGAGGCTGGCCGAATCGATCGGCGGCGATCCGGCGGGCGCGGCGCGGCGCGGCGCCGAAGCGATCCTCGGCTTCCTTGCAAAGAACGCCCGGCAGGATAAGAGCGGCGAATGACCGACGCCAAGTCCCTCCCCGCCCTGACCCCGATCAGCGAAAATTCGACGCCGCTGTGGGGCATGACCAATGCCGAACGGCTGCGCCGGCTGGCGCGCGCGGAAGGCCTGCCCGAAACGTCGCCGACAGCACGGCTTTACGTCAATCTCGACTATGTCTTCGACCCGGTGTGGCTGCGTCACATCGTCGCGCTGCCCGGCACCGTGGTGATGGATGGCGGCGACCTCGTGATGGCGCATCTGACCGGCGGCATGACCCCCGTGGATATCGCGCAGCATCGCGGTGCGCTCAGCATCATCGACTATCGGGACAATCCGCAAATCTACAACCGCCAGCTCCGCAAGCTCGACTGCCCCTTCATCCAGCGGCTGACGCCCGAAACGCGGCGCGCGATCGAACGGAAGAGCTATTTCGGCGCGTATAAGGGCGTCACCGACGCGCTGACCAAATATCTGTGGCCCGAGCTCGCTTTGTGGCTGACGCGTGGCGCCGCGAGCATCGGCATGACCCCGAATATGGTCACCGCGATCGGCGCGGTGCTCTGTGTCTATGCGACATATCTCTTCGCTTATGGCCATTACTGGACGGGGATGCTCGCGGGTTTCATCTTCATGGTGCTCGACACCGTCGATGGAAAGCTCGCGCGCTGCACGATCACCTCGTCGAAATGGGGCAATGTCGCCGACCATGGCGTCGACCTGATCCATCCACCCTTCTGGTGGTATTTCTGGGGCGTCGGCCTCGGCGCCTGGGGTCTCGCGCTATCGACCCAAACCTTCATCTGGGTGATGGTCGCGGTCGTCGCCGGCTATGTGCTGCAACGCGTGATCGAGGGGTTGTTCATCAAGGACTTCGGCATGGACATCCATGTCTGGCAAAGGTTCGACAGCCAGTTCCGCCTGATCACCGCGCGGCGCAACCCGAACTTCGCGATCCTCTTTTTCGCAACGCTGGCCGGGCGCCCCGACATCGGCCTGATCGCGCTCGCCTGGTGGACGGTCATCTCGCTGGTCGTCCATGCCGTGCGGCTGGCGCAGGCCTATGCCGTCAAGCGTTCCGGCCGCCCGATCGTCAGCTGGATGGAAGAAGCATGAACGCAACGATCGAGAAATTCGGCCACCCCGCGACGCTGATCGCCGAATATGATCATTGGGTCGTGCTGCTCCGCCCCGCGCAGCCGACGCTCGGCGCGCTGGTCCTGGCGGCGAAATCGGATGCGACGGCGTTCGGCGACCTGCCCACCGAAGTGCATGCCGAACTCAAGACCGCGACCGCTGCGATCGAGGCCGCGCTGACGCAGGCCGTCGGTTACGCGAAGATCAACTATCTGATGCTGATGATGGTGGACCCGCACGTCCATTTCCACGTCCTGCCGCGCTATGAGGGCGAACGCAGCGGTGCGGGTCTGACGGTGGTGGACGCAGGCTGGCCGGCGCAGCCCGACCTCGGGCAGGCGGTAAAGCTCGACGACGCACAGGTCGCCGCGCTTGCAGACTGGCTCAAACCCTATTTCGCATAACGGCCTTCTTCGGCCCATTTTGCGGTAAGCGCGTCGGCGGCTTCAACGTCCTGCGGGAAGTCGACTTCCTGCCATTCGAGCCCCTCGATCGACACGGTGCCGACGCGGTTGCCCTTCGCGATGATGTCGATCGCGCGCAGATACCAGCGCTCCACGCCATCGGGTGTGCGCATCATCTGGTCGACCTGATTGCGGAAGATCGACGGCCCGTCGCCGACGAAGGCGAGCATGCCGATCGATTCGGCATTGGTATCGGGCGGCAGCAGCCGCTTGCCGATGTGATGCAGCCGCCCCTCGGCGTCGCGGTTCACCTTCATGTCGTCATCGTCATAATCGCTTTTCACATCGACGGTGACGTTGATCGGCTCGTTCGCCCCCGCGATCAGCTTCGCGACGATCTCGTCCGAAATGATCGTGTCGCCGTTGAGGATGATGAAGTCGCGATCCATCTCCTCGCGCGCGATCCAGCAGGTGCCGAGATTGTCGGCAACCTGGAAGAAGGGATTGAAGAGCGTGCGGATGCGCGCGCCGGTGTCGCGGTAGAGCTGGAGCGCATGATCCTCGACACGCTCGGTGCGAAAGCCGGTGACGACGACGATATCCTTGATGCCGTTCGCAACGAGCGCCGCGACCTGCCAGCTGATCAGGCTGCGGCCGTTGAACTCGATCAGGCATTTGGGAATATCGCGGGTCAGCGGCAGCAGGCGGGAGCCTTGCCCGGCCGACAGGATGATGGCTTTGTCGATGGTCATAGGGGCTGCCCTATAGCGCCTTGCCGCCGCGCGGCAAATATCGCTTCGATCAGTTCGATGTCGGCGGGCTTGTCGGCATCGATGCACGCTTCGGGTTCGGACATCGGCACGACCCGTGCCTTGAGCCCGAAACGAAGTCCGGCGCGCGCGACGCCCCGCTGGATCGTGAAGAGGCGAAGTAGCGCGCCGATCAGCAGCCACGGACCGAAAGCGGCGACGATCCTGAGCCCTTTCTTGCGGTCGCGTTCGATGCGGCCCCAGAAGTCGAGCAACGGTAGAACGCGGCGCCCGCGCAGGCGGAACATGTTCGCGCCCGACCACCAACCGCCGCGGAATTTCAGCCAGGTGCGCCTGGATTCCGGGTAGCGCGCAAGCAGCACGTCGCGCTCGACCATCGCCACCGCGACATCGCTGTCCGGCGCGCCGCCGAGAAACTCGGCGATCATCGTGGGCGTGAGCAGCACATTGTCGGCGGTCGTGACGAGCAGCGGATCGTCGCCCGGCGGCAGCGCGGCGGCAAGCGAGCTGCTGATCCCCTGCCCCGAATCCGCGAAATGCAGGTCCGCGAAATCCGCGAGGTCCGGCTCGGCGGCCAGTTCGGCGCTATTCTGTGCCAGGATCGTGATCGGCCCGACCAACGGCGAGTTCCGGAGCGCGTCCACGACATGGACGAGCATCGGCCGCCCGTCGATCGGGAGCAGCGCCTTGGTCGACACGCCGCTTCCCGAAAGCAGCGGGTCCGGGCCGGGGCGGCTGCCCGCGAGGACGATCGCGGGGATAAGGGCGCTCACTGCGCGGCCTCTGCCGCGGACGCGATGCGGCGGCCGGTAACCCCGCGCAGGAAGTCGGTCGCCTCGTCGAGCACCGGTCCCTTGTTCTGGAACGGCGCGGCGAGCGCCATGACGATGCCGGTATGCCCCATGCCCGGATAGACGCGCAGCGTCGCCGATCCCCCCGCCTTTTCGATCGCGGCGGCGAGGTTCTGGCTGTTGCGCGGGCGCACCGTGCCGTCCTCTTCGCCGGTCGCGAGCCATAACGGCGGCGCGTCGCCGCGCGCGAAGTGGATCGGCTGCGTTTTCTCGATCGGTTTGACCTTGCCCATCGCCCTGTCCCCGCGCCCGCCCTTTTCGAGCGGGAGGAAATCATAAGGCCCGGCCAGACCCGCAACGCCGCGGATGATCGCAGGGTCACTCTTTGCCGCACGCAGCCATTGCGGGTCGAGCGCGAGCATCGCGGCATTATAGGCACCCGCCGAATGGCCCATCAGCGCGATCCGCTCGGGATCGCCGCCCAGTTTTTCGATATGCTCGTGCGTCCAGGCGACCGCCGCCGCGCTATCCTCGATAAAGTCGGGCCAATGCGCTTTGGGCACGAGGCGATAGTCCGGGATCACGACGACGAAGCCTTGCCGCGCCAGAGCGCGTCCGGCGAAACCGTAGCTGCCCCGCTCACCGCTGTCCCAGCCGCCGCCATAGAAAAAGACGACCACGGGCAACCGGTCGCCCTCTTTGGCATTTTCGGGAGCCCAGATGTCGAGCGATTGGCGCGGTCCCCGGCCATAGGGCTGGTCGGCGAGCAACAGCCGCGCGCCGTCGCCCTGTCCGAGCAGCCGGTCGGCCATGTTGAGCGACTTCGCGCCGCCCGCGACGATCATCTTGGCGCCGCCGCCGAACAGCAGCACGAGCAGCAGGACCACGAAGAGAATCTTGATCAATCGCTGTCCTTTGGAAACCGGCGCGTCATCCTTCGCGCCCTACAGGGCAGCGGACCGGCGAACAAGCCGGCGGCGCGATAGGCACGCGACCTTTTCCGCCCTCGCGCGTAGGAAAGTGCGATGACGACAGGAAACTTCACCCGCCCCGCCCTTGTCTGCAACATCCAGAGCGGCAGTCATGATGACGCCGTCCTGGCCGAGATCGTCGAAAGCTGCCGCGCTGCGGGCGCGCCGCTCGTCGCCGTCTTCGCGCTGCCCGACGACGAGATTCCCGATGCCGGCGAACTCGTCCGGCAAGGCATCGACCTGCTGCTCGTCTGGACTGGCGACGGGACGATCAACGCCGCGGCGACCGGGGCGACGGGTTGGGACGGCGCGATCCTGCCGCTTCCCGGCGGGACGCTCAACCTTCTGTCGAAGGAACTGCACGGCGACCGGCCAGTGACCGAAATCCTGACGGACGCACTGCAGGGCAAGGCGCGGCGGCAACCCGTGCCCATGATCCGGTCCGACGACGGCGACGCCTTCATCACGATCGTCGCCGGCCCCGCGACACAATGGGCCGAAGTGCGCGAAACGATGCGGCAGGACGGGTTGATCGAAGCAAGCCGGTCGGCGCCCGACGCGCTCGACGCGATGATCAACGCCCCCGGCGTCGCGGTGGCCGGACACGGCCGGGCCTATCCGGCGATCATCCTTACCCCGACGGCGCAGGGCATCCGCGCCGACGGCATATTGACCGAGGGCACCGCCGACGTGCTGCGTCATGGCTTGGCCTGGGTCGGCGGCGATTTTCGCGACGGGCCGAGCGAGGAAATCATCAGCGGCGAAACGATCATCCTTGAAAGCGGTGTGCCGATCAGCCTCGAATATGACGGCGAGCTCGGCGAAACGCCCTCTCCCGCGCGCTTCGGGCTGGGGACGAGCGCGGTGGACTTCGTCGCGACGGCATGACCCGGCTCTTCCACATCAGCGACCTGCATTTCGGGCTCGAGGATCGCGCCGCGCTCGCCTGGTTCACCGATTGCGTCCGGACCGAGCGCCCCGATGCGGTGCTGATCACGGGCGACCTCACGATGCGCGCGCGCAGCCGCGAATTCGCTGCGGCCTGCGACTGGATCGGCGCGCTCGACGTGCCGGTGACGGTCGAGGTCGGCAATCACGACCTGCCCTATTTCAACCCCGTCGAACGCTTCTTCTTCCCCTATCGCCGCATTCGCGGGATCGAGCGGCTGGTCGAGCGCGAACTCGATCTTCCCGGCGTCGCCGTGGTGCCGCTGAAGACGACGGCGCGCGCGCAATGGCGGCTCGACTGGTCGAAGGGGTGGGTGACGGGGCACGCGCTGGAAAAGACGCTCGCTGCCATCGACGCACTGCCGCGCGGCACGACGGTGCTGGTCACCGCGCATCATCCGCTGGTCGAGGCCGGGACCAAGGGGCGCGCGCTGACGCGCGGCGGCGAACGCGCACTCGCTGGCCTGGCGGAGCGCGGCGTGGCGGCGGTGCTGACCGGCCATGTCCACGACGCCTTCGACCTGAAAAAGACGACCGCCGCGGGCCCGATCCGCATGATCGGGGCGGGCACTCTGTCGCAGCGCATCCGCTCGACCCCCCCGAGTTTCAACGACCTGACCGTCGAAGGCGCGGCGATCGACCTGCGCGTGCGCAATCTCGATCATGTCCCGACCCCCGACATGCAGATCGACGATGTGCCCCCTGACGCGCTGCCGCCGCGCGAACCCGGCGAGCCGATCGCCCCCGTCGCGGCGGTGCCGCCGGTCGATCCGCCGGTGCATTGACGTCGCTGCCCCATTGACGCGTCCCGGCGGCCCGTTAAGTTGCAAGAAAAAACGGGATGAGGACTATGCTGACAAAAGGCGACGATTTTCCGTTGCACCAGACCAGCGAACCGATTGCGTTCGCGGGGACCGACCGCAACTTCTACGACCGCTATTTCTTCAACGGCTACTCGCCCGACGGATCGATCTTCTTCGCCGCGGCGATGGGCTTTTATCCGCAGCTCGGCATCGTCGATGCGAGTTTCTGCGTCATCGTCGGCGGAGTTCAGCACAATCTTCGCGCCAGCCGGCGGTCGGGCGGCGAGCGGCTCGAACTGTCGGTGGGGCCGATTGCGCTCGAAATCGACGTCCCGCTCGAAATCGTCACGCTGCGGATCGCGCCGGGTGACGGGCCGCTTGCGGGCGAACTGCGCTTCACCGGCCGCCACTTCCCGATCGAGGAACCGCGCTTCATCCGCCGCAACGGCACGCGGCTGTTCATGGACTATACGCGCATGACGCAAAACGGCCATTGGTCGGGATGGCTGGCGGTCGGCGGAGAGCGCATCGAGACCGGCGCCGGATGGGCGGGGACACGCGACCGCAGCTGGGGCATCCGTCCTGTGGGCGCGAACGAACCGCAGCCGCCGCCCGAAGGCAATTTCAGCCAGTTTTTCTGGCTGTGGACGCCGTGCAATTTCGAAAGCAACTCGCTCTTCTTCCACAGCAACGACGACGGTGCGGGAAAGCCGTGGAACCGCCGCGCCGTGCTCATGGGCGACGGCGGGACCGAGCAGCATTTCGACGCAGCGACGTTCGACATCGAATGGCAAGCGGGATCGCGGCGGATCGCGAAGATGACCGCCGACCTCGGCAGCGGTCGATCATTGACGCTGACGCCCACCGGGCCGGTCTTCGCGATGAGCGGGCTTGGCTATACGCATCCGACATGGAGCCATGGCTTCGATCATGGGCCGGAACTCGCGGTCGCCTATGACAGCCTGTCCGAAACCGAGCGCGGTTGGGGCAATCCGCTGGCGATGCACATACAGGCGCTCGTCACCGCCACGCTGAACGACAGCGGCAGCGCCCGCAGCGGCGCGGGGGTGCTCGAGCAACTGTTCGTCGGCCGGCACGAGCCAACCGGCCTTGCCGGCCTCATGGACCCCGCGCCTTGAGCTTTCCGACCTCGCCCGAGGCGATGACGACGGCATGGCTCGGCTATGTGCTCGGGCAGCCGGGACGGCTGAGGGGCTTCATTGCTGCCAGGGTCGGCACCGGGCAGATGTGCGACAGCTACCGCCTCGCGCTCGATTGGGAGGACGGCGTCGACGCGCCCGCCAGCGTCATCGCCAAATGCCCGAGCCACGACGAGGCCAGCCGCAACATCGCCAAGCTGACCGGCACCTATGTCAAGGAGGTCAGCTGGTATCGCGAACTCGCGGCGGACAGCGGCGTCGCTGCGCCCCGCTGCTATCATGCCGAAATCGCGGACGACGACGTCGATTTCGTGTTGATCCTCTCCGACCTCGCGCCGGCGCGGCAAGGCGACCAGCTCGCCGGAACCGGGCTTGCCGGGCTCCGCCCCTGCATCGAAGCCGCGGCGGGTCTGCATGCGCTGCTCTGGAACGATCCGCGGCTCGAGGCTCTGCCTTGGCTGTCGCGCGACAATGGCGACCTGATCCGCCACCTCTTTCCGCAATTCTACCTCGGCTTTCGCGAACGCTATGCGGCGCGGCTCGATCCCGAAGTGCTCGACCTCGGCGCGAGAATCGTCGAGCGGCTCGACACCTATCTGGCGCGCGTGCCCGCGGCGCGGACGATCGTTCATGGCGACCTGCGCATCGACAACATCCTTTTTGCCCCAGATGACGAGCGCTGCTGGCTCGTCGACTGGCAGACGCTGGGCCGCGGCAGCGGTGCGAGCGACCTCGCCTATCTTGTCGGCACCAGCATCGCCGATCCCGTCGAGCGCGCGGCAGCCGACCGGCCGGCATTCGACCATTGGATCGGCTCGCTCGGGCGGCTGGGCGTTGCGCCGGACGAAGCCGGCCTGTGGACCGACTACCGGATCGGCGCGCTCAGCGGTTATTTCATGGCGGTTTTCGCGTCGATGAGCGTCGAGCGCACGACGCGCGGCGACGAGATGTTCGCAGTGATGGCCGAGCGCCCCGCACGGCAGGCGTTGGCGCTTGGTAGCCTTGAGCTGCTTTAGGCCATATCGGCGTTCGGCCGCTGCGGCCGTCAGACCATGCGAATTATTTCAGACGGCGACTGCCGACCGGTAGCGGCGGAAGGGCGGCGGCTATAGTGTCTCAGAACCAGATGTTGGAGGCTGTTCCGTGGCTGTACCTTCGCAAGGAGAAATCTATCTGGTTCGGCACGGCGAAACCGAGTGGAACGTCGCTGGTCGTTTTCAGGGCAAACTCGATTCACGACTGACCAAAAGAGGTGTGGCGCAAGCAAAAGCATATGGAAGGCGGCTTGCTGCGATCGCGGCGGAGATAGATACGTTAGTAGCAAGTCCATTGGGGCGGGTACGCGAAACCACATCCATCATTAAATCGTTTGGGAAATTCCCTGAGACGCAGTGGGAGCCCCGAATTGCGGAGGTTTCGGTTGGTTCGTGGGACGGCCTGACGCATCTGGACATAGACGCCCGGTGGCCGGGGCGATTGGATGAAACGACTCCCTTCGACTGGTTTTTCCGATCACCTGACGGCGAAAGCTACGATGTTGCTATGGAGCGCGTGAAGCAATGGCTGGATAGTTCGCAAGGTATCGTGCTTGCCGTTTCCCATGGGTTAATCGGTCGCCTCATTCGAGGGGCGTATCTTAATCTGAGCAAGGATGACGCACTCGGTTTGCCCGTTCCACAGGACGTAATATGGCGCTTAGCTAAGGGGTCCGTTGAGCCTATCCACGTCAGCTGATGCGCATCGCGAATGTCCGCTGTTCAATGATGTCTACCGCAAAGCTGACTGTCCCTTCCGCAAAGCGGACACGAAAAAGGGCGGCCCGTTGCCGGACCGCCCTTCCTTCTCCACCCGTCGGTGGAAAAACTTTAGCGCTTCGAGAACTGGAAGCTGCGGCGGGCCTTGGCCTTGCCATACTTCTTACGCTCGACCGCGCGGCTGTCGCGGGTCAGGAAGCCCGCCGCCTTGACCGGGCTGCGCAGCGCCGGTTCGAAGCGGGTGAGCGCCTGCGCGATGCCGTGCAGAACGGCGCCGGCCTGGCCCGACAGACCGCCGCCCTTGACGGTCGCGACGACATCATATTGGCCAACGCGCTCGGTCAGGCCGAACGGCTGGTTGATGACGAGGCGCAGCGTCGGACGCGCGAAATAGACTTCCTGGTCGCGGCCGTTGATCGTGATCTTGCCCGTGCCGGGCTTGACCCACACGCGCGCGACGGCGTCCTTGCGGCGGCCGGTCGCATAGGCGCGGCCCTGCTTGTCGACGATCTTTTCGCGCAGCGGCGCGGTCGAGACCGGAGCTGCAACGGTGCCTTCGACGGCGCCGCCGAGATCCTTGAGATCGGTCATGGTCTGTTCGTCAGCCATTATGCACCCACCTTGTTCTTGCGGTTCATCGACGCGACGTCGATCACTTCGGGGTTCTGCCCTTCATGCGGGTGTTCGGTGCCGGCGAAGATGCGCAGGTTGCGCATCTGCTGGCGGCCGAGCGGACCGCGCGGGATCATGCGTTCGACGGCCTTTTCGAGCACGCGCTCGGGGAAACGGCCTTCGAGGATCTTCGCCGGGCTCGTTTCCTTGATGCCACCGGCATAACCGGTGTGCTTGTAGTAACGCTTGTCCTGCAGCTTCTTGCCGGTGAACGCCACCTTCTCGGCGTTGATGACGATGACATTGTCACCGCAATCGACGTGCGGGGTGAACGACGGCTTGTGCTTGCCGCGCAGGATGTTGGCGATGATCGATGCAACGCGGCCCACGACGAGGCCCTCGGCGTCGATCAGCACCCATTTCTTTTCGACCGTCGCGGCGTTCGCCGACTGGGTCGTCTTGGTCAGCGCCTTCATGGCACGCTCCTTGACAGATATGGACCGGAGCATAAGCGCCCCGAAACAGGGGCGCCGCCTGTCCCATCGGGACGAAGCGGCGCTTCGGAGCGGGCCAATGACGCCAGACCGACGAAAAGTCAAGCATAGCGCGGCTTTGCTGACGGGTATTATGATACCCTTTGCTTTAAGGCGCCGGTTCCAGCGCCCGCACGCGCTCCTCGATCAGCCTGCGGCCCTCGCCGCCGGATTCGACGATCCAGCTCTGGCGGCGCTCGCGCATGACCAGCCCCGTATCGGTGTCGACGGTCCAGAGATTGTCGATTTCGAGCGGCTGCGCCTTTCCGGCGATCGGCGCCGAATCGCGCTCGACCGTGGCGATCGTCCGCCGCGCACCGTCATGACGGATCGATATATCGACGTCGTACAATGCCTTGGCGGCGGGAATGGCGTCGTTCGCCGGCGCGATCAGGGCGCGGATGTCGGCCGTCGCCAGCCGGTCGCGCTCGCCAGCGGGGAGCGCGGCGATCAATTGCGCCAATTGCCGGGCTTCCGGCCGGTCCGCTTCCCCGCCCGCCTTCTCCATCCGTGCCGTCACCCGATCCCACAATTGACCGGGGTCGACCAGATCGATCCGGCTGCCGTCGGCCGGGACCAGATAGGCGATCTCTTCGCCGACCAGCGGGGCAAGCATCATCGTCAGCATCCGCGTCACGCCGGGTTCCGCCCCCGAATCGATCCGTTGCAGCACCGTGTCGAGCCGATAACCCCGCCCGGTCCGTTGCCATTCCAGCGCATAGACGAGCGCGAAATCGATCAGCTTTCCGTCGCGGCCGATACGGCGCGTCGTGACGCGATAGCGCAGCGGCACGCCAATCGGCGGCGCGAACCGCACTTGCGCGGCTGCGGCGGGCGAGGCGTCGCCCGGCGCGGGCACCGCCTGCGATGGGGGCGTCAGCAGCAGCAAGGCACCGAGAGCGCCCGCCAGCATCATGCGTGGTCGCGGCCCAGCCGGTGGAGCGATGCCGCCGCCGCGGCGACAAGGATCGCGCCAACGACCTGATGCAATACGGCGACCCACATCGAAACCCCCGACACGACGGTCCAGATGCCGAGCAGCATCTGCGCCGCAACGACCACGACGAGCAACCGCGCCTCGCGCGCCGCGCCGCGCCGCGACAGCGTCCGCGCGAGGAGCAGCAACGCCAGCGCCGCGATCCACGACCACCAGCGATGGAGGAAATGAATGAGGAAAGGATCGTTGGTCAGCGCGAGCCACGCGCCCCCTGCCCAGTCGATCCCTTCGGGCACGAAATGATCGTTCATCAGCGGCCAAGTGCTGGCGACATAGCCGGCGTTGAGTCCCGCGACCCATGCGCCGAGCAACAACTGGACGAAGAGGATCGCGATCACGGCCACCGCCGGACCGGCCAGTCGCGCCGGCCGCGCGGCGGGATCGCGTGCCAGCACGCCGAGGTCGCGCGCCGTCCACACGAGGCCTGCGAGCAGGAACAATGCGGTCAACAAGTGCGTCGCGAGGCGGAAATGGCTGACGTCGGTGCGATATTCGAGACCCGAGGCCACCATCCACCAGCCGATCGCGCCCTGCAGCCCGACGAGCGCCGCGAGCGCGAACAGGCGCCAGCCATAACCCGCCGGGATGGCGCGGCGCCAAGCGTACCAGATCAGCGGGACGACGAGCGCCATGCCGACCAGCCGCCCGAGGATGCGGTGCAGCCATTCCCAGAAGAAGATCGCCTTGAAGCCCTCGAGCGTCATGCCGAGGTTGATCGCCTGATATTCGGGAATCCGCTTGTATTTCTCGAACTCCTCGACCCACCCGGCCTCGGTCAGCGGCGGAATCACGCCCGAGACCGGCCGCCATTCGGTGATCGACAGTCCGGATTCGGTCAATCGGGTGATGCCACCGACGCCGACGACGATGATCACGAGCAGCGCGACGGCCCAGAGCCAGCGCGCCAGCGCGGCGGGACGGGGTGAGTGCACAGCGGGCGCGGGCGAGGTGGAGATTTGCGTCATCGCCCCGCCCTATCGACGCTTGCCGGGCGATAGGCAAGAGGCCGGGAACCCAGCCATAAAGGGAAATTCATGGTCGCGACAGGTGCGCCTTGATAGGGAAAGGCCGATGCCGCACCGCGCCCGATCGATCCTTGCCGTCCTGATGCTGTCGATAGGCGTGCCGTCGATGGCGGCGCCCGCCGAGCCATCGCCCTATGCCGCGCTGGCGGCCGCAGAGGCGCGCGTGGCGGCGATCGGATTTCGCCTGACGACCGAAAACGCCGCATGGTGCAAGGTGCGCCAGCCGCAGTTCGGCTGGATCTGGGGCGACCCGCGCCTGTATGACGCGGACCGGCGCGCCGAAGCGCTCGGCGTCTATGGCGCCGACGATCAGGCTCATGCTTTCATCGCCGCGCTGGCGCCGGCATCGCCGGCCGCATTGGCGGGGATCGGCGTCGGCACCCCGGTGACCGGAATCGGCGAAGCGCCCGTCCCCGACGGCGCGGGCAATCACCCCTTTGCGCGGATCACCGCGATCGAAACCTATCTCGCGGCGCTGCCCGCCGACGCCATGCTTGCGCTTCATACCGGCGCGGGGCGGACGGTCGACGTCATGCCCAGGCCCGGGTGTGTCAGCGACTTTCGCGTCGAGGCGAATGAGAAACCGGGCGCCGTCGCCGACGGCCGTATGATACTCGTCAACCAGGGTCTCGTCGATTTTTCGCCCGACGACGCGGAACTCGCGGCGGCGATTGCGCACGAACTGGCGCACAATATCCTGCGCCACCGCGCGCGGCTCGACGCGGCCGGGGTCGATCGCGGCCTCGCGAAGCAATTCGGCCGCAACGCGCGCATGTTCAAACAGACGGAGATCGAGGCCGACCGCCTGTCGGTGTGGCTGCTCGCCGGGGCGGGCTATGATCCCTCCGCAGCGGCGCGCTTCTGGTCGCGTTTCGGCCAGCGCAAGGGCCGGCCGATGTTCCAGGCGAGCACCCATCCCTCGTGGCGCGACCGCGTCGCCGCGCTCGAAGCCGAAGCGGCCACCATCGCCGCGGCGCGGATGCTCGGCCGGCCGCTGCACCCGCCGCTGATCGACGCGCCGCCGCCCTTGGAATAGGATCGGCCACATACTATTTTGGGGATATCCCATTCTCCCCGACCCAATTCCCCCATAAGGATCGACACCATGACCCGTGAAACCGCCATTTTCGCCGGAGGCTGCTTCTGGTGCACCGAAGCCGTGTTCCAGTCGCTCGAAGGCGTCGACGGCGTCGAGAGCGGCTATATCGGCGGCGGTGTCGCGAACCCGACCTACAAGCAGGTGTGCGGCGGCGACACTGGCCATGCCGAAGCGATCCGCATCGGCTTCGACCCCTCGGTCATCTCCTATGCCGATCTGCTCGACGTCTTTTTCGCGACGCACGATCCGACGCAACTCAACCGCCAAGGCAATGACATCGGCACCCAATATCGCAGCGCGATCTTCCCGCTCGACGCCGCGCAGGCCGACGCCGCGCGCGCCGGAATCGCGCGGGCCGCAGCCGATTGGCCCGCGCCGATCGTCACGACGGTCGAAAGCGCGTCCGAATGGTATCCGGCCGAGGATTACCATCAGGCCTATTGGGAAGGCGAAGGACAGCGCAATCCCTATTGCATGGCGGTCATTCCCCCGAAACTGGCCAAATTACGCAAAGGTTTTAGCGACCGTTTGCGTACGGCATAGCAGCGTCACGGCATAGGTGGCCAGATTGCAATATGGCCGCATGACGTCACTTTTCATTGACTTTCCAATTGTTTTGACTAGCGGACGCGCCTGCGCTGGGGCTAGGGTGACCCTGAAGCGCAGTTGGGGGGCACGGCTCGGTGCTGGCATCACTGTTTCTGATCGGCGCGTTGGTGACGACGCCGCAGATGTCGGTTCAGGCGGCAGGTCAGTCGGTTGTGGAGGAAAGCGCCGGCGGGATGACGCGGGCGGTCAACCGGATGATCGGTGGCATCACCAGCTATGCTCGCTGGCCCAATGAGTCGCCCGCCGTCAATCGCCGGATGTGCGTCGTCGGGACGCCGCGCCTCGCGCCCCACATGGCGCCGGACACGCCAGGCCGGGGTTCGATCTCGGTCCGTCTGACCTCGGCAGCAGGCGTCACCCCCGATTGCGACATATTGTTCCTCGGCCGGATGCCGGTTGCCGACCGGCGGCAATTGATCGCATGGGTGCGCGGCCGTCCGGTGCTGACGATCACCGACGATGACGCGGCGTGCATCTATGGCGCGATGTTCTGCCTCAACAGCCGCGCCGCCAGCCTCAGCTTCTCGGTCAATCTCGACGCGATCGGCCGCGGGCCGCTGCGTATCGACCCGCGCGTGCTGCGCATCGGTTCGGGTCAGGGAGGCGCATGATGAGCAGATCCGATCTGCCGCGCCCCGCCCAACGCATCGGCGCGCGCACGACGCTGCAAAAGCTGCTGTCGCGTTTCCATTTCGGCATCACGCTATTCGCGGTCGCACTCTCCGGGCTGACGATCCTGCTTGCCGGGGTGACGGCGCTACGTGGCTATGCCGACCGCAACATGGAACTCGCGGCACAATTGGGTGCCTATGGCGTCGAGCCGGCGCTGGTATTCAATGATCCGGTTGCCGCGCGCGAAGGGCTCGAACCGCTTACCCGTATTCCCGGCATCGCGCGGCTGCGGGTGCTCAACGACGTGGGCCAGCCGGTGACCGAATGGACGTCGCCCACCGCCGATCCGGCACCCACGCTCAGCCGTATCTTCTTCCCCCACCCCTTCGCGGTGACGGTCGAGCGCAACGGATCGGCGATCGGCACGATCGAGGTATGGGGCGACAGTTCGACGCTGATCGACTATGTCCGGCTCGGTCTGCTCGCCGGGCTGACCTGCCTGCTCATCACCGCATTCGGCACGATTTTTCTCGCGCGACGGTTCGAATATGAGCTCGTCAAGCCGCTCAACGAAATCGCGACCGTCGCGCATGATGTGCGACTGCACCGCCGCTTCGACAAGCGGGTCCAGCCGTTAGGCATCGCCGAGCTCGATCGGCTGGGCGGCGACATCAACGCCCTGCTCGACGAATTGCAAGGCTGGCAAGGTCATATGGAAAGCGAACGCGCGATGCTCGCCCACCGCGCGTCGCACGACCCGCTGACCGCGCTGCCTAACCGCGCTGCCTTCGACGAACAGCTCGCGCGGCGCATCGAGGCGGCCGAGAGTCGTGGCAGCCGCTTTGCGCTGCTGTTCATCGATGCCGACAATTTCAAGGCGGCCAACGACAATTTCGGCCACGCCGCGGGCGACGCCGTGCTCGTCGCGCTTTCGGCCTGCATCAAGGAAACACTGCGCAAGGATGATTTCGCCGCCCGCATCGGCGGCGACGAATTCGTCGTCATCATCGACCCCTTCGACGTCGACGCGGTCACCGAGGAAGTTGCCGGGCGCATCCGGACCTGCGTGTCGCAACCCATCGCGTTGCCGGACGGAGAGACCTATCGCGCGTCGGTCAGCGTCGGCGTCGCGATCTTCCCCGACAGCGGCAGCAACGCGACCGCGTTGCTCACCGCCGCCGACGCCGCAATGTATGCCGACAAATTGGCCAACCGTTCCCGATGACCAACGGAGAAACGCCGTGACTTATGCCTTGCCTCGCACCATCCGCCTCTTCGCGATCGCCGTTTTGGCGGCGTTGCTCGCGGCGTGCCAGAGCGCACCGCCCGCCGGCGATTTCAGCGCGGCGCAGATCGCGACGCTGCAATCGGAGGGATTTGTCGACACCGGGCTCGGCTGGGAACTGAACATGCCCGAGCGCCTCCTCTTTCCTTCCGACCAAAGCAGCATTCCCGCCGATCAGCAAAAGCGGATCACCGACATCGCGGCCAAGCTCGTCTCGGTCGGGATCGCAACCGCGCGGGTCGAAGGGCACACCGATTCGACCGGTGCGTCGGCCTATAATCTTTGGCTGTCGCAAGCGCGCGCGGAGGCGGTCGCGACGCCGATGCAGGCGGGCGGGATGCAGTTGACGGCGGATCAGATCGTCGGCCGCGGCGAAACCCTGCCCTTGTCGAGCAACGCGACGCCCGAAGGTCGGCAGGACAACCGCCGCGTGGTCGTGATCGTCACGCCGTAATAGCGCGGCGAGCGGCCTGCCGGCTTTCCTTGGCCGGCGTTCGCCGCTAGGCCTTCGTCCATGAAACCGATCCGCAAAGCCGTCTTTCCCGTTGCCGGCCTCGGCACGCGCTTCCTGCCCGCGACCAAGGCGATCCCGAAGGAAATGTTGCCCGTCGTCGACCGGCCGCTGATCCAATATGCCGTCGACGAAGCGCGCGAGGCCGGGATCGAACAAATGATCTTCGTCACCGGGCGCGGCAAGAGCGCGATCGAGGATCATTTCGACGTCGCCTTCGAACTCGAAAAGACGATGTCCGAACGCGGCAAGGATCTGTCGGTGCTCGAACCGACGCGGCTCGGCCCCGGCAATTGCGCCTATGTCCGGCAGCAGGAGCCGCTGGGGCTGGGGCACGCAATCTGGTGCGCGCGCGACATCGTCGGCGACGAGCCCTTCGCGATCTTCCTGCCCGACGAATTCATGCACGGTTCGCCCGGCTGCATGAAGCAGATGGTCGACGCCTATGCCCGGGTCGGCGGTAACCTGATCTCGGTGCTCGAAGTGCCGCGCGAGCAGGTGTCCTCCTATGGCGTGATCGCTCCCGGTGCGCGCGACGGGTCGCTGACCGAGGTGACCGGTCTTGTCGAAAAACCGGCGGTCGATGCCGCGCCTTCGAACCTGATCATCTCGGGCCGCTATATCCTCCAGCCCGAAGTGATGCGCGTGCTCGAACGCCAGGAAAAGGGCGCCGGCGGCGAAATCCAGCTCACCGACGCGATGGCGACGATGATCGGCGACCAGCCCTTCCACGCCGTCACCTTCGACGGCGCGCGCTATGATTGCGGGTCCAAGGCTGGCTATATCCAGGCCAATCTGGCGGTCGCGCTCGAACGCCCCGATATGGCGGACGAGGTCCGCGCCTTTGCGATCGACCTGCTGAAATAGTCCGGCGGAGGCGGCGCCCCCGCCGGAAAAGGCGATTATTCGCCTTCGATATTCGGCTTGGGGAAGGTATCGGCCCCGAGCATCTTGTAGAGCAGCCCCCCGATCGCCCCGCCGATCAGCGGCGCGACCCAGAACAGCCACAATTGTTGGAGCGCCAGCCCGCCGACGACGAGCGCAGGGCCGGTGCTGCGCGCCGGGTTGACCGACGTGTTGGTTACCGGGATCGAGATGAGGTGGATCAGCGCCAGCGCAAGGCCGATCGCCAAGGGCGCGAAACCCGCGGGCGCGCGCCCGTCGGTCGACCCCATGATGATCCACACGAAAAAGGCGGTCAGCACAACCTCGATCAGCACGCCCGACCAGATGTCGTAACCGCCGGGCGATCCTTCGCCGAAGCCGTTCGCCGCCAGGCCGTTGGTGGCGAGGTCATAAACGGGACTGCCGCTCGCGATATAGAAAAGCAGGAACGCCGCGACGATCGCGCCAAGCACCTGTGCAATCACATAGAGCGGGATGTCGCGCGCGTCGAAACGCCCGCCCGCCCACAGGCCGACGGTGACCGCGGGATTGAGGTGACAGCCCGAAATATGGCCGATCGCATAGGCCATGGTCACGACCGTCAGGCCGAAAGCGAGCGAAACGCCGAGCAATCCGATGCCGACATCGGGAAATGCGGCAGCCAGAACCGCGCTACCGCAGCCGCCGAACACAAGCCAGAACGTGCCGATGAATTCGGCCAAGCCCTTTTGGATATTCGTCATGATGACCCTCCTCCCCGCCGACGGCCTCAGACGCCTCCGGCGCAGGGCCATCCTATCAATGTTGCGGAATCGGGCAAGCCCTTGTCCGACCGCGCGGAATCAGGCGATGGCGACCGCTGCGACGAAGTGCTGCGCGCGCTGGTGCAGCGACTGCGCGGCCTCGGTCAGCCCCGCCGACAGTCGGCCGAGCGTCCGGGCGCCATCGCCCACCGCCGTGGCGCCATGGCCGATCTCGCGAACGCGCGCGTCGATCTCGCGCCCCGCGAACACGGCTTGTTCGACATAGCTCGCGATCGTCAGCGTCGTCGCGCTCTGGCCATCGACCGCGCGGTCGATCGCGTCGGAGAAGCCGTTGTTCGCGTCGATCGCCTTCTCTACCTCGTCGAAGCCCGCGGCAACCTGCCCGACGATGTCTCGGATCCGGTCGATATATTGGGTGATGTCGCCCGCCGCGACGCGCGTCTGGCTGGCCAGCGTCTTCACTTCGGAGGCGACCACGGCGAAACCGCGGCCGGCATCGCCCGCGCGCGCCGCCTCGATCCCGGCGTTAAGCGCGAGCATGTTGGTGCGGCTCGCCATGTCGATGATCAGCGCGAGCATCTGCTCGATCGACTGGCTCGCCGCCTTCAGCGCCGCCGCGCGTTCGCTAGCTTGCTTGATCTTGATATGCGCATCGCCGCGAACCGCCCGCGCCCTCGATCCGTCGTCGACGATCCTGGTCATGGTCGCGGCCAGCGCATGGCCACGATCGCCAAGATCCTGCAGCCCCGCTAGCGTCTGCGCCGTCGCTCCAGCCACGGTCACCGCGTCGCGGCCCGTCTGCTGCGCGCGTTCGGACAGCGCGCCGGCAACCGCCTCGACCTTTTTCGCGGTTTCGGAAAGCGTCCCGGTGAGCGCGGCAATGTCGTGCCGGAACTGCCGTCCGGCGTCATCGATATGCGCCGCGCGCGCGGCGCGCTCCTGCGCCAGTTCGACCTCGCGCAGCATCGCGAGCTTGGCGAGCTGGCCGCTGTCGAGCGTCTCGACGAACCGGCCCGCATCGACAAGGATAAGTTCCTGCTGCCCCGCCGACTGCGCGGCGATCCGCAGGAGGTCGGTCGTGGATCGCGCGACGTCGGCGGTCGGGCAGGGCTCGATCATCGAGGCGATCGAGCCGCCGATCGTCGGATTCTGCATCAGCGAAAACCAGAAGGGGCAGAAAAGCAATTCGCGCACGCGCTGTTCGCGAATGATGCCGACGGGGCGATCGTCCGCATCGACCACCGCGAGCGCGCGCAATTGGGGATCGCTGCGAAACAGATCGATGACCGCAGACATATGCGCGTCGGCGCCGATCGCGGACGCGTGGCCCGACGCTGGCTCTAGGGCATGTCCGATGACGTTCATTCGATTCTCTTCAAGTTGCGACCCGGTTAGCGCCTCGACTAGAGCCGGAGGGTAAACAGCAATTTAACCATTTATTTCAGTGATGTGACACATGAGCTGGAAGCCCCGTCGCCCCGTCGCAATATCCTGTTCAGATCGCGGCGATTATGCGATGTGGCATCCAGTCGGCGAGGAGAAGGACATGCGCATTTTGATCGTTGCCGTTTTGGCGGCGCCCTTGCTCGCCGGCTGCGTCAGTGCGGTCAAGACGGTCGTCACCGCGCCGGTAAAAGCCGTCGGCCAGGTCGCCGACTGGTCGACGACCAGTCAGGATGAATCCGACCGCAACCGCGGCCGCGAGATGCGCAAGCGCGAGGAGCGCATCGGCAAATTATCGCGTCAGCGCGACAAGGCGGCCGAGAAGTGCCGCGATGGCAATGACGAGCAGTGCCGGCGCGCCGAAGTGCTCGACCATGAGATCGAAGCCGAGATGGCGGCGCCGCGTTAATCCTGCCAACCGGCGGCGAAGATAATCACCGCACCCGCCGCCCCGTCCACACGACGCGACCGATCAGCTGGATCGCCGCCATCGGCAAATCGCCCCAGCTGCGATAATGGGGGTTATCGCTGATCACCGAGATACGCCCCTGCCCTGGCGCGCGCGCAATACGCTTCACCATCAACACATCGTCCATGCGCAGCACATAGATGCCGTCGCGTAGCCGCGCCGCGGCATCGCCGCCGTCGACCAAAATATCGTCGCCGTCGTCAAGCGTCGGCGCCATCGAATCGCCTTCGACGCGAATGATGCTGAGCGCGCGCGGATCGGCGCCAAGGTCGCGCAGCCATTTTGAATCGAAGGCGACCTCGCCCTCGACCGGTTCGCCGTCGACGCTGGCCCCCGCGCCCGCTGACGCGCCGATCGCCAGTTTCGGCACGAGGACCATCCCGGGTCCGCGCCCGCGCGCGGGGGTCGCGACGCGCTGCACCGGCCCGCCGAGCATCGCTTCCGACACGCCCAGATAGGCGGCGATGCGGGCGCGGTCCTGCTCGGCCAGCCGCCGCGGCGAGCCACGCTTGATATATTGCTGGATATAGGCGGGGTTGCGCCCGATCACCTGCGACAGACGCGCATAGTCGATGCCCTTGTCGGCCAGCAGGCGGTCGAGCGCAGCGCGCGGATCGTGAACGAAATCGGCCATAGGTCGCTGGGGGCTGGTCCTTCCTATTTCGTATTAGCAAGAGGATTTTTCCTAGACAAGTAGGAAATTCAACATCAAATAGGAAATATCCTATCGGGTGAGTCGCCCGGTTTTTAAGTGCGGTCGAGGAGGACATGATGGAGCGCAGCTTTTTGCAACGGATCGAGGCCTTTCTGAACGAATCGGCCATGCCGCCCAGCGTCTTCGGCCGGGCCGCAGTGCGCGATCCGCGCCTCATCAGCGATCTGCGTAGCGGGCGCGAGCCGGGCCGCGACATCATATGTCGTGTGGAACATTTCATGAACAAATGGCGCGCCGACCGCCACATTGGGGATGTCGCGCCTTCGGGCGACCGACGAACGCGCGCGTTCCGGCGTCTCGGCACGGAGTTCAAGGCATGATGCGCTGGTCCCCCGCCCTGCCGCCGCGTCCCGGCTGCCCGCATCGCCGGCTCCGTCACCTGCTGACGCGCGAATTGCCGCACGGCCTCTCGCCCGGAGCGTCGACCTTCCGCCCTTGGGCGAGCGCAAGTTTCGTGGGCGCGCGCCACATCTTTCCCTGCGCGTTGGCGACCGGAGACGTGGCCGCGACGCGGCGCGCGCTGCAGGCAAAACTGGGGGCGGCCGAATGGACGCTGCCCGGGCATATCGTTGCCGATGTCGTGGTGGAATGCGGAACCGACCCGTTGGACTTGCGGATCGAGATCTTGACGGTCGAGGATTAACCGACCGACTGGCGCGTCATCCGATGCAAGGTGGAGAGCGCGGCTTCGAGCGCAAAGTCGACCTCAGGCTCGTGTTCGGCGGCGACGTCCGTCGCCGCCGGGGCCGTCGCCTGCGTGGCGGCATCCTGACGTCGGCGCGCCAACCCCGCTTCGAACCGCGCGACCATCGCGCCGAGCGATTTGTCGGCGGGATCGGACAATGGTGACGGCGCGCTCATCTCGGCCGGCTGCAACCAGGGCGCCTCGTCGCCGAAATCCTCTTCGGCGGCAAGGTCGGCGAGGACGAGTTCGTCTTCGGCTTCTTCGCGCGCCTCGACCGTCGCTCCGCCAAGCCACGGATCGAATTCGGCAGGTTCATAAACACTCGTGGTTCCGACGGCGCCCAGCCCGCCCGCCGGCAGGTCGCGGCCCGCGCGGATCGGCGGCCGCGGGGGATCGTCGGGGTGCAGATCGACGCGGCGGCGCGTCAGGACGGGCTCGTCATCGTCGGCCTCTTCGGCCCCGCGGCGAAAAACATTGCGCAGCGAGGTCAGGCCAGCCGCCTCGGGCCGTGCGATCAGCAGCGCGGCGAGCCCCGCAATCGCGGCGGCGACGGCCGACATGCCGAGCGCGAGCGCGAGCCGTCCGCCATTGCCGATCGGCGGGACGAACAAGTCGGAAAGGCGGTCGAGATAAAGATTCCAGCCGATCGCGGCGACCCATGAAAAGGGCATCAGCGCGGCGAACAGGAAGGTCAGCGCCGCGGCGCCGATCACCGCCGGGATCGCGGGCTGGAGCGCGCGCAGCAGCGCGGTCGCTATAGCCTTGGCCCGATTCTCGCTGGTTTCTTCCATAGCGTCCCAAATCCGTCGGCCCGCCGGGCCGTCCTGTCCTCACATCAAGCGCGTCGCCCTCAGGCGCCGCGCAGCAATCGCTGGTAAACCGGCTCGTAACGTAAAATGTTTGACGACCAGT
This sequence comes from Sphingopyxis sp., assembly GCF_035686825.1. Taxonomy (GTDB): domain Bacteria; phylum Pseudomonadota; class Alphaproteobacteria; order Sphingomonadales; family Sphingomonadaceae; genus Sphingopyxis. The sequence goes on from NZ_DASRYZ010000003.1 coordinate 536,323, forward strand.
TACGATGGCTTTCGACAAAAATACGTGCGGTTCGCCGGCGTTCGGGCCACATCGCCCGATTGCCCAGCAAGCCGGCGAGCGCATCGGCGATCGCGGCCGGATCGTCGGGCGCGAACAGCGTTCCCGTCACGCCGTCCTCGATCAACTCGCGGTGGCCGCCCACGTTGGACGCCGCGACCAGCTTGCCCTGCGCCATCGCCTCGAGCGGTTTCAGCGGCGTGACGAGGTCGGTCAGCCGCATCTGCTTGCGCGGATAGGCGAGGATGTCGATCAGCGAATAATAGCGTTCGACCTCGCCGTGCGGCACGCGGCCGACGAAGAGGATTTGCGCCGCGACGGGCGACGCCGCCGCCTGTGTCTTGAGTGCGATTTCCATCGGGCCGCCGCCGACCAGCAGCAGCCGCGCCTTCGGCTGCGCGGCGACGAGCGCGGGCATCGCCGCGATCAGGTCGTCGATCCCTTCATAATCGTAGAAGCTGCCGATATAGCCGATCACGACATCGTCCACGGCGAGGCTGAGCGTTTCGGCGAGCGCATCGTCGCGCGGCGGCGGATCGCCGAACAGGTCGAGGTCGACGCCGTTGGGCGACACGATGATCTTGTCCGCGCCGATGCCGCGCGCGATCAGGTCGCCGCGCAGACCCTCGCAGATCACCGCAACGGCATCGGCGGCTTTCACCGCGTGGGTTTCGAGCCTTTTGGTCAGCCGGTAGCGCAGGCTGCCTTCGCGCCCGGTGCCGTTGCCGACCGCCGCATCCTCCCAAAAGGCGCGGATTTCATAGATGACCGGGATGCCGAGCTTCTTGCCGACGCGCAGTGCCGCAAGACCGTCGAGCACGGGGGAATGGGCGTGAAGCACATCGGGCTTCCACTCCTTCGCCAGCGCCTGGACCCGCTTTGCCAGCGCGCCGATTTCGCGCCATTCGCGGATCGGCGAGCGTGCCGGCGCGATCGGCGGAGTGCGGTAAAAGGTCAGCCCATCGACCGTCTCGCTGCCATCTCCTTTGGCAGCTCCCGGCTCGGGATGGCGCACGCCGGTCACCCCCGCGACCTCCCACCCCTTCGCGACTTGCGCCTTCATCAGCGCGCGGGTGCGAAAGGTGTAGCCGCTGTGCGCGGGCAGGCTATGGTCGAGGACGTGCAATATTCGGGTCATCGTTGATGTCCCTGACATACAAGCCTTAACGCGGCGTCAACCCCGATCGCGTAGCGGGAGCCGATATGGTCGACAATTTCTCCATTGGCCTGACGCATCTGCTGATGGCGATCGCGCTCTGGCGCCTGCTCTATCGCGACGATCTCGACCGCGAAGTGAGCCCGCGCATGCTGTGGCAACAGCGCCGCGACGCCGAGCGTGCCGAAGCGGATGCCCGCCCCGATGCGTGACATCGCCTTCGTCGCCTTTCTCTTCGCTTTCATCGGGCTCGGCTTTCGCAAGCCGTTCCTGTTCATACTGTGCTTTTGCTATATCGACATCGTCGCGCCGCAACGCCTCAGCTATTTCCTCATCAATTCGATCCCGATCTCGCTGATTGTCTTCGGACTGGCGATCGTCGGCTGGCTCGCGGTCGACGACAAGAAGGATGTGCGATGGTCGGGGCGGCAACTCCTGCTGATCGCGCTGCTTCTCTATTGCTGGATGACGACGATCCAGGCCGATTTCCCGGTCGAGGCGGCCGATAAATGGAGCTGGGTGTGGAAGGCGCTCGTCTGGGCGATCTTTCTGCCGCTCACGCTTCGGACCAAGCTGCGCATCGAATCGCTGGTTCTCGTCATGCTGCTGTCGGCCGCGGCGATCGCGATCGCGGGCGGGATCAAGACCGCAGCGGGGGGCGGTGGATACGGCTCGCTGCAGTTGCTGCTCAACGAGAACTACGGCCTTTACGAAGGCTCAATCATGTCGGCGGTGGGCATTTCGATCATCCCGCTGATCCTCTGGTATCGCAACCATGGCACGATCTTCCCGCCCGACTGGCGCGTGTCGATCTTCTGTTTCGCGCTCGTCTTCGCCTGCGCGCTGCTCCCGGTCGGCACGCAGGCGCGCACCGGGCTCGTCTGCCTCGTCATCCTCGCGATCCTGTCGCTCCGCGCCGTGAAGCACCGTTTCCTCTACATGGCGGGTGCGGGATTGCTCGCGATCGCCGCCATTCCCTTCCTGCCGCAAAGCTTTACCGAGCGGATGGAGACGATCCGCGACCACAAGTCCGACCAGTCGGCATCGACCCGCGTCGCGGTGTGGGCGTGGACGTGGGAATATGCGAAGGAAAATCCGTTCGGCGGCGGCTTCAATGCCTATATTCAGAACCATGTCCGCGTCGAAAGAGCGGCGAGCGACTATGACCCCGACGCGCCGCAAAATGACGAACCGATGGTTTATGAGGAAAATTCGCGCGCCTATCATTCGAGCTATTTCGAGATGCTCGGCGAACAGGGCTATCCGGGGCTGGGACTATGGCTGCTCCTGCACGCGGTCGGGCTGCTGCGAATGGAGCAACTCCGCCGCCGCTATCTCAAGACACGGCGCGCCGAGGAGCAATGGATCGCGCCGCTCGCGACCGCGCTCCAGCATGGCCATATCGTCTATATGGTCGGGTCGCTGTTCGTCGGCATCGCCTTCCAGCCCTTCATCTACATGATGCTCGCGCTCGAAATGGGACTGTCGACCTATGTGCGCCGTCGCGAACAGGAAGCGGGATGGCGCCCGCTGACCGCGCGCCCGGCACAGGTTCCGGCGCGGCATCCGGTGGCCACGCCCGGCTGATCTTCCGGAACCATATGGCGCAGCGGGGCGCTATGGACGCATGGCCGCAACCCGCCTTGTCCATGTCGACGACAGCCTGCCCGGGATCAGCCGCGCGCGCTCGGGGGTCGGTTGGCGCTATCGCGATGCCAAGGGCAAGATCATCCGCGACCGCGAGGAAATCGACCGCCTCAACGCGATCGCGCTGCCCCCGGCTTATGAGGACGCATGGTTCTGTCCGGCACCGAACGGCCATATTCTGGCGACCGGCTATGATGCGCGCGGGCGCAAGCAATATCGCTATCACCCCGACTTCCGGATGGCGCGCGAGGCCGACAAATATGACCGCTGCGCCGCCTTCGGCCATGCGCTGCCGCTGCTCCGCGCGCGCCTCGCCGACGATCTCGCCCGCCGGACTTTGTGCTCGGAACGCGTAGTCGCGGCGGTCGTGCGCCTCCTCGACCTCGCCGCGCTGCGTATCGGCAACGAGCAATATGTCGCCGCGAACAAGAGCTTCGGGGCGACGACGCTGCGCCAACGCCATGCGAAGGCTTCGGGCAAAACATTGCGCCTGCAATATGTGGCCAAGGGCGGCGCGAAGCGCGACGTGACGATCAGCGACCGCAGCCTTTCCACACTGGTGCGCCGGTTGCAGGATCTGCCGGGGCAGAAGCTTTTCCAATATGAGGATGCCGACAGCCTCTGCGCGGTCGGATCGGACGATGTGAATGCCTATATCCGCCAGGCGATGGGCGAGGAATTCAGCGCCAAGCATTTCCGTACCTGGTCTGCCAGCGTCGAGGCCTTCGCCTTCCTTTACGACGCGCCCGAACCGCCGACGCTGAAGGCGATGCTCGAACATGTCGCCGACCGTCTCGGCAACACCCCCGCCATCGCGCGCAAGGCCTATGTCCATCCGACGATGATCGCGGCGGCGCATGAGCGCGCGGACTTCCCGGCAGCCGTTGGTACGCTGCCGCGCGCGACGCGCTATCTTTCGCGTTACGAGCGCGGATTTTTGACCTATCTGGAGCAGGCGCCCGCCGCCGCGGTGCTGCTTCAATCCGCCTGATCCGATTCAAGAGGACCTGACGTGACTTTCTCCCTGATCGCCGCCGCGACCACCGCCGCCCCGCAAACCGCGCCCGTACGAACGCCGGCGACCAACCCTGTCGAGGATCTGCAACGCTATTGGGATATGAGCGTCGCGTGGGTGAACAGTCATTGGCTACAGATCGGCATCGCCATCGGCGTCGGCCTCGCCATCTATTTCATCCTCTCGATGCTTCGCCGCTTCGCACTCAAATACGCGCAGTCGGCCGAAGGCGAGATGTCGTTGACCCACATCGCCGGGCGCGTGATCCACAAGACCAAGTCGCTGGTGCTCGCGATCATCGCGATCCGCCTGGTCGCGGGCTATGCGCAACCGCCCTCGGTGATCATGCAGATCGTCCAGCTCGTCTTTACTGTCGCCGTGGTGCTGCAGGTCGCGATCTGGGCCCGCGAGATCGTGCTCGGACTGATCCAGCGCCGCGCCGCCGAGGGCCACAACGAAACGCTCAGCAACGCCATGGGCATCATCCGCCTGCTCATCAGCGTCGCGCTGTTCGCGATCGCCGCGATCGTCATCCTCGACAATATGGGCGTCAACGTCACGGGGCTGGTCGCCGGGCTCGGCATCGGCGGCATCGCGATCGGCCTTGCCGCGCAGGGTATCTTCTCCGACCTCTTCGCCTCGCTCTCGATCATCTTCGACCGGCCGTTCCGCGTCGGCGAGACGATCAAATATGACATGAGCACCGCGACGGTCGAGCGCATCGGCCTCAAGAGCACGCGGCTGCGTTCGGTCAACGGCGAGCTGCTCGTCATTTCGAACACCAATCTGCTCGCGAAGGAAATCACCAATTTCGCGCATCTCCATCGCCGCCGCATCACCTTCATGATCGGCGTGATCTACCAGACGACGCCCGCGATGCTGCGCGACCTGCCCGCACTGCTCGAGGAACAGGTCAAGGCGGCCGGACAGGAGTTCATCCGCTCGAGCTTCGTCACCTTCGGCCCGTCGAGCCTCGACTTCGAACTGCTCTTCGACGTGTTCAGCGACGATTATGACGTCGTCACCGCCGCGCGCACCGATGTCGCGATCCGGCTGTTCGAAGCGATGGCGGGCGCGGGCTATGAATTCGCCTATCCGACCCAGACCACCTTCACCGCGGCACCCGACGGCACGATGATTCTACCCTATGCCGAAAGCGTGACGATGAAGACGCCGAAGCCCGCCAAGAGCTGACGCTACGGCGACGCGGCTGCGGGGCTTGGCCCTTGTGCAATGCGGCAAGAGAGGCCTAGAACGCGCCCCGAACCAGCAATTCGAGGGGATGAGATATGGCCACCATCACGCCGCAGGATCTGCAAGCCAAGGTCGGTGAGCATCTGGGCACGTCCGAATGGGTGCTCGTCGATCAGGAGATGATCAACAAGTTCGCCGATGCGACGGGCGATCATCAATTCATCCATATCGACGAGGAAAAGGCGAAGCTCACGCCCTTCGGCGGCACGATCGCGCACGGCTTCCTGACGCTGTCGCTGATCCCGATGCTCGGCGCGCGCACCGACGGGCCGAAGATCGAAGGCGTCAAAATGGGCGTCAATTATGGCGGCAACAAAGTCCGCTTCCTCGCCCCCGTCCGCTCGGGCAAGCGCGTGCGCAGCCATGTGAAGCTGCTCGAACTCGAAGAGAAGCGCCCCGGCCAGTGGCAGCAGACTAATGAAGTGACGATCGAGATCGAAGGCGAGGAAAAGCCCGCGCTGATCGCCGAATGGATCAGCCAGTTCTTCGTCTAAAGCACAGGTTTTTCCGGCCGACCTCCCCCGTTAAGATAACCGGACTCAGAAAGAAGGACCCCTATCATGCGTGACGCCGTCATCGTTTCCACCGCCCGCACTCCGCTGACCAAAGCGGCGCGCGGCTCGTTCAACAATACCCTCGCCCCGACGCTCGGCGCCTTCTCGGTCAAGGCCGCGGTCGAGCGCGCCGGCCTCGAAGGCGGCGAGATCGACGACGTGCTCTTCGGCGCCGCGATGCAGCAGGGATCGCAGACGATGAACATCGGCCGCCTCGTCGCGCTGCGCGCCGGCCTGCCCGTCACCGTCCCCGGCATGTCGATCGACCGCCAATGCTCCTCGGGCCTGATGACGATCGCGACCGCCGCGAAACAGATCATCGTCGACCGCCAGGACATCGCGGTTGCCGGCGGCATCGAGTCGATCTCGAAAGTCAGCGGCAGCGGCAAGGTGTTCATCGAGACCGACGCCGAGCTGATCGCGATGCACAAGGACACCTATATGCCGATGATCGGCACCGCCGAGGTCGTCGCGAAGCGCTACAATATCAGCCGCGAAGCGCAGGACGAATATTCGCTCCAGTCGCAGCAGCGCACCGCCGCCGCGCAGCAGGCCGGCAAATATGACGACGAGATCGTCGCATGCAAGGCGACGATGGCGGTGGTGAACAAGGAAACCAAGGAAGTCAGCTTCAAGGACGTCGTCGCCGACAAGGACGAATGCAACCGCCCCGACACGACGCTCGAAGGGCTTTCGAGCCTGAAACCCGTGATGGGCGAAGGCCACACGATCACCGCGGGCAACGCCAGCCAGCTCGCCGACGGCTCGTCGGCATGCGTCGTGATGGAAGCCAAGGTCGCCGAAAAGCGCGGCCTCCAGCCGCTGGGGCGCTATGTGGGCATGGCGGTTGCGGGCACCGAGCCCGACGAAATGGGCATCGGCCCCGTCTTCGCAATCCCGAAGCTGCTCGAACGCTTCGAGCTCAAGATGGACGACATCGGCCTCTGGGAACTCAACGAAGCCTTCGCGGTGCAGGTGCTCTACTGCCGCGACAAGCTCGGCATTCCGAACGAGTTGCTCAACGTCAACGGCGGCTCGATCTCGATCGGCCACCCGTTCGGGATGACGGGCGCACGCTGCGTCGGCCATGCGCTGATCGAAGGCAAGCGCCGCGGCGTCAAATATGCCGTCGTCACCATGTGCATCGGCGGCGGACAGGGCGCGGCGGGCCTGTTCGAGGTCTTCTGATTTGCGTTTGAACGCACCGCGTATCGAGCCGGTCGATCTCGACCGGCTCGATGCCGACCAGCGCGCCGCGCTCGAACCCTTCCTTGCTGCCGGCCCCAATGGTCAGGGCGGCAAGGTCGGGGGCGGCAAGATCCTCAACATCTTCCGCACCCTTGCCCATGCGCCCAAGGCGCTCACCGCCTTTCTGGGTTGGGGCAATTATATCCTCTCGAAGCGTAATGCGCTTTCGCACCGGAATCGCGAACTCGTCATCCTGCGCACCGGCTACAACTGCCGCTCGGGTTACGAATGGACGCAGCACAAGCGCATCGGGCTCGACTGCGGCCTTTCCGAAGACGAGATCGCGCGCATCAAGGCCGGGCCCGACACGGGCGGCTGGAACGACCTCGACCGCGCGATGCTCCGTGCGACCGACGAACTGACGACCAATCATTTCGTGACCGATACGAGCTGGGCCGCGCTCGCTCCGCTCGGCGACAAGGGGCGCATGGACCTCGTCATGACCGTCGGCCAATACACCCAGGTTTCGATGATATTGAACAGCTTCGGCATCCAGGTGGAGGACGGCTGGACCGTCGACCCAGACCTCCGGGTCTGATTAGAAAAACGGAGAGATTTATGAGCAGCATCGGCATCATCGCGACCCTGCGCGTGCAGCCCGGCAAGGAAGAGGCTTTCGAAGGCGTATTCGCCGAACTCGCCGCCGCCGTTCGCGCGAACGAAGCCGGCAACAGCTATTACAAGCTGTTCCGTACCGCGGAGGCGGGCGTCTACAAGGTCATGGAATGTTATGACGACGAAGCCGCGGTCGAAGCGCACCGCGCCTCGGACCACTTCCGCACCCTCGGCGCAAAACTCGGTCCCTGCCTCGCGGGTGCTCCCGAAATCGAAACGCTAAGCGCCGCCTGAGTGGCGGGTATCGACCGAAACTAGCCGTCGCCCCCGCGAAGGCGGGGGCCGCTGTCGGTTTACGCAGCGCCTCTGGGTAAGCCCGCTAGCGGCCCCTTCGCGGGGGCGACGGTAAAGGGGGCATCCGCTCTCCACCCCTAAATCGTCAGCCGATCTCGGCAATCTCGCCCGCCCGGTCGCCGATCACATAGCGCGGCCCGGCTCCCCGCTGCGCCGCCTTGTCCTCGCGGTTGTAGAGCCCGCATTTCTTGAGCGACAGGCAGCCGCAGCCGATACACTGGTCGAGCAGTTCGCGGGTGCGCTTGAGCGCCGATAACTGCTGATCGATGCGCGTGCGCAGCCCGGTGCTGATCCGCGTCCAGTCGGTGCCATTGGGCGTCCGCCCGGCGGGCAATCGGGCAAGCTCGTCGCCGATCTCCTCGAGGCTCAACCCCATCTGCTGCGCGATCAGGATGAAGGAGACGCGGCGGATATCGGCCCGCAGGAAGCGGCGCTGCCCGCCGCCGGTGCGCAACGCCTCGATCAGCCCCTTCACTTCGTAAAATCGGATCGCCGACACCGCGACGCCGGTGCGCGCGGCGAGTTCGCCGATGGCGATCAGGTCGGTCCGGTGCATGATCCGCACTCCTCGCTTTTCGCTTGATCTAAACCTCACTTGAGCTTTCATAAGCCGCTGCGTCAACCCGAATCAGGAGTTCCCCCGTGACGCACCCATTCATCGAGCATGTGAATCTGACCGTCAGCGATCCCGACCGCACCGCCGGCATCCTGTCGGCGATCTTCGGCTGGCACGAACGCTGGCGCGGCCCCGCCCGCGATGGCGGGCGCACGATCCACCTCGGCAGCGACGCCGCCTATATCGCGCTCTACACTGGCCCCGACGGCCAGCATGCGGATGCGCATTATCCCAAGGGCGAGCCGCTCAACCATATCGGGGTGCAGGTCGACGATCTCGACACGATCGAGATGCGGGTCAAGGCGGTGGGGCTTACGCCGTTCAACCATGGCGATTACGAACCAGGCCGCCGCTTTTATTTCTTCGATCCCGACGGCATCGAATATGAAGTCGTCAGCTATGCCGAGCCGCGGCGGCGCTGAACGGGGCAACAAGTGCACCGCTGCCGCGTTGATCGGTCATCGGGGGACAGAAATGGAGCCTTTCGATGAGCGACGATATCAAACAGCAGTTTTGGAAAGCCTTGGCCGACAGCCCCTATGTCATGCTCGGCGCAACCGGCGAACGCGAACATCATATCCCGATGAACGCGCAGCTCGACAAGGATGCGCACGGCGCTTTCTGGTTCTTCACCGCGCCCGACAACCGCTTGGCGGCCGGCGGACCCGCGATGGCGCAATTCGCCGCCAAGGGTCATGATCTCTTCGCCTGCATTTCGGGAACGCTGGTGCACGAGAATGATCGCACGGTGCTCGACAAATTGTGGAACAACAGCATCGCGGCCTGGTATCCGGGCGGCAAGGATGACCCCAAGCTCGTCCTCCTGCGTTTCGATCTCGACGATGCCGAAATCTGGACCGCCGATCCCGGTATCAAGGGAATGTTCAAGCTCGCGACCGGAATGACGATGAAGGACGGCGACCTCGGCAAGCATGCCGAAGTCGCGCTTTAGGGTCAGATTACCGGCGGCCCGATCCGCCCCTCGCGAAATTCGAACCCGCCTTCGCGGTCCCGCTCCAGCAACGCGGGACCGTCGAGGTCGACCCATTTCGCGCGCTGCGCGAGCACGAAGGCCGGCGCGATCGCGAGGCTGGTCGAGAGCATGCACCCGGCCATGATCGACAGCCCCGCCGCGTCGGCGGCGTCGGCGATCCTCAGCGCCTCGGTCAGCCCGCCCGCCTTGTCGAGCTTTATATTCACCCCGTCATAGAAAGGCCCGATCCGCGCCACGTCGGCCGCGGTCTGACAGCTTTCGTCGGCGATGAAGGGCAGCGGCGCGTAAATCGGATCGAGCAGCGCATCGGCCCCCACCGGCACCGGCTGCTCGATCATTTCGACCCCCATGTCGGCGAGCGCCTCGGCCTCGCTCAAAATATCGATCTCGCCCCAGCTTTCGTTCGCATCGACGATCAGCCGCGCCTCGGGTGCCCCCTTGCGGACCCCCGCGACGCGCAGCCGGTCGCCTTCGCCGGTGAGTTTGATCTTGAGCAGTCGATAGCCGTCGGCGGCCGCCGTCGCCGCCTGTTCAGCCATCGCGCCCGGCGTGCCCAGCGAGATGGTATAGGCCGTGACCCGCGACGTCGGCGCTCCGTCGCAGCCGGCGAGCTGCCAGAGCCGGAGCCCGCGTTGCCGCGCTTCCAGATCCCACAGCGCGCAATCGAGCGCGTTGCGCGCCGCACCAGCCGGCATCAACAGCTGCACCGCTGCTCGCGCTTCGGCGGCGCCCATCTCGGCGATATGCGGCGCGGCAAGTAGAATCTGATCGCGGCAACCCGCCGCATCCTCGCCAAGATAATAGATGGGAGTACCTTCGCCGCGCCCGACCTCGCCCCGCCCCTCGATTTCGGCAACCACGACATCGACATGCGTCTTGGCGCCGCGGCTGATGACGAACTCGCCGGCGACGGCCCAGCGTTCGACGCGCGCGCTTTTCAGTTGGATAGCCATGCAGGAACAGTAATGAGGGAAGCGATGAGCGGCAAACCTCTTTCGGGCAAATCCCTTTCCGAGCGCATCGGCGATCTCGGCCATCGCCTCGCGATCGAGGCGCACGCCGCCTGGCTCGCCGCGCGCGACCCGCGCGTGCCGATGCTCGCGCGCGCGCTCGCGGTCGCGGTCGCCGCCTATGCGTTGTCGCCGATCGACCTCATCCCCGACTTCATTCCGGTGCTCGGCTGGCTCGACGACCTTGTCATCGTCCCGCTCGGCCTGCTCATCGTCCGGCGATTGATCCCCGCTGCGCTATGGACAGAACTCCACGCCGCCGCCGAAACCGCAAGCGAGCGCCCGTCAAGCCGCGCCGGCATGGCCTTCATCCTCCTGCTCTGGGCAGGGCTGCTCTATATCGTCTATTGGGGTGTGCGGACTTCGCCCTGGCATTGACCGACACTTCCAGTCGTCAGCCGCCGTGCGCCCGAATCCACTTTTCGACCACCGGCGCGATCTCTTCGCGCCATTTGCGGCCGTTGAAGATGCCGTAATGGCCGACACTCTTCGCCATCAGATATTTCTTCCGGTCGGCGGGTAGCGCCTTCGCGAGCGTCAGCGCCGCCTTGGTCTGGCCGATCCCCGAAATATCGTCGCGCTCGCCCTCGATCGCGAGGATCGCGATATCCTCGATGGCGCCGACATCGACCGTCTGGCCGCGATGCGTCATCTCGCCCTTTGGCAGCAGATGGCGCTGGAACACGATGTCGACCGTCTGGAGATAGAATTCCGCCGTCATGTCGCACACCGCGCGATATTCGTCATAGAATTCCTTGGTCTTGTCGGCGCTCTCGCCGTCGCCGTCGACCAGATGTTTGAACATCTCCCAATGGCTCATCATGTGATTGCCGAGGTTCATCGACATGAAGCCGGCGAGTTGCAGAAAGCCCGGATAGACGCGGCGGCCGGCGCCCGGATAATAGGCCGGCACGGTCGCAATCACATTCTCCTGGAACCAGGCATGCGGCCGCGTCATCGCGTGGTCGTTCACCGCGGTCGGCGCCTTGCGCGTGTCGATCGGTCCGCCCATCATCGTCAGCGTCCTGGGCCGGCATTTATGCTTGTTCGCCGCCATGATCGCCGCGGCGGCGAGGCTTGGCACCGACGGCTGGCACACCGCCAGCACATGCGCGCCCGGCCCGATATGCTCAAGCCACGAAATCAGATAGTCGACATAATCGTCGAGATCGAACCGCCCCGCCTCCAGCGGCACGTTACGCGCGTCGCGCCAGTCGGTAATCCACACGTCATGATCCGGCAGCATCCGCTCGACCGTGCCGCGCAGCAGCGTCGCATAATGGCCCGACATCGGCGCGACGATCAGCAGCTTCGGCGCGTCTTTGGTGCCCTTGTGCTTGAAATGCTTGAGCTGGCCGAAGGGCTTGCGCGCCTCGACCACCTCGGTCACGCGCACCATCTCGCCGTCGACGATGGTCTCGTAAAGTTCGAACCCCGGCTTGCCGCGGGGCGCGGCCGCATGCGCGAAGACTTCCAGCGCCGAGGCGAACATCGGGCTGCCACCGAAATAGCCGAGCGGATTCGCCGGATGCTGCATCACCTGCGCGCCCGCGGTCGCCAGCGCACTCGCCCCGGCGAGCCAGTTCTTCTGAATTTCAAAGGCATGATACAGCATATTCACTCGTTCCTTGCGTGACCCGAACGGCACTCTTCCGGCACCTGATTGTTGGTTAGCAGTCTAGGGGGTTCGGCTCATTGTGCAATGCATCAAAATCATTGCGGGACAGGGCGATTGCGAATAATCTGCATGGCGAGGTGCATGATGCGCCGACGGAGTGAATATGTCTGAGATTGCGGGCAACCGCTAACATCCCGGCGAAAACGGGATGTGCGCAGCGCGCGGGCCATGAGTTCGCGCGCCGTTGTTGCTTATCAATCCGGACATATCCCATGAATATCTCGAAAGCGGAGCAGCGCATGCTCCATGTGCTGGCGCAGGGCGGCATGATCCGCCATCGGCGTGATGAAAGCGGCCATATCGTCGAGGCTTTATGCTTCACCCGCGATGGCTTCATCCTCGCCAGCACCGGCCTGCCCTTGTTCAACCGGCTGCGGCGACGCGGTTTCATCGGCTCGCACGGCGGCGCGCCGTACCGCATCACGCAGGCGGGGTTACGAGCGGTCAGGGCACAGCTCGACAATCGCTGAAAAACCGGGAGCGCGGCGCAATCGCCGCGCTCCTTTGCGTTCCGCTTCAAAGCGCATGAAGCGCCGCATCATTCTGCATCGTTGAGCACGGCCCGCGCCGCTGCTAGGGCCGGTGCAATGGCCAGCCAGTCCGACCTTTCCGCCGCGAACGCTTCCGCCGAACCTCGCCGCAAACTCGGCAGCCTGCGCATGGTATGGCAACATGCCAGCCGCTATCCGCTGCAATTGATCGTTGCCGCGATCGCGCTCGGCATCGCCGCGCTCGCAACGCTCGCGATTCCCTATCAATTCAAGGAAATGATCGACAGCGGCTTTATCGCTGGCGGCGGCAACGTCGCGCCGCATTTCCGGCTTTTTTACGCCATCTGTGTCGCGCTCGCCCTCGCGACCGCGCTGCGCTTCTATTTCGTGAGTTGGCTCGGGGAACGCACCGTCGCCGACATCCGCCAGGCGGTGCAGCGCAACCTGCTGCGCCTCGCTCCCGGCTTTTTCGAAGAAAACCGCCCGTCCGAAATCGCCTCGCGCATGACGTCAGATACCGCGATCATCGAGCAGGTGGTCGGCACCACGGTTTCGGTCGCGCTGCGCAACGCGGTGATGGGCATCGGCGGCATCATCTATCTGTTCAGCCTGTCGCCAAAGCTCACCGCGGGCATCCTCCTCGGCATCCCGGTCATTATTCTGCCGATCGTGCTGCTCGGCCGTCGGCTCCAAAAGGTCTCGCGGACCAGCCAGGACCGTGTCGCCGACATCGGCGCGACCACCGCCGAACAGATGGGCGCGATGAAGATCGTTCAGGCGTTCGGCCAGGAATCGCGCGAAGCCGATCGTTTCTCGACCGCGGTCGAGGCCAATTTCGCAACCGCGAAGCGCCGCATCCGCCTTCGCGCGATCATCACCGCGACGGTCATCGGTCTGCTGTTCGGCGCGATTACCACCCTGCTCTGGTACGGCGCCGAGGGCGTCGCGCAGGGAACGATCACCGGCGGCACGATCGCCGCCTTCGTCCTGACCGGCGGGCTAGTCGCGGGCGCGTTTGGTGCGCTCACCGAAGTCTATGGCGACCTGCTGCGCGCCGCCGGCGCCGCCGAGCGGCTCAGCGAACTGCTGCACGCCGAAGCGACGATTGCCCCGCCCGCAACACCGCGCGCCTTCCCCGAGCCGCCGGTCGGCACGCTCGAATTCGCGGACGTCGAATTTCGCTACCCGACGCGCCCCGACGCTCCCGCGCTCCACGATTTCAGCCTTGCGATCCATCCGCGCGAGACGGTTGCCATCGTCGGCCCCTCGGGCGCCGGCAAGTCGACGCTCTTTCAACTCGCCGAACGCTTCTATGATCCGCAGGCGGGGCAGATTCTGCTCGACGGCGTGCCGCTGACCGAGGCCGACCCTGCCGACATTCGCGCGCGCATCGCGATGGTCCCGCAGGAAACGGTGATCTTTGCAGCGTCGGCGCGCGACAACCTGCGCTACGGCAACTGGGACGCGACCGATGACGAGCTTTGGGCGGCCGCACGCGCGGCCAATGCCGAGGAATTCCTCCGAAGGCTGCCGCAAGGTCTCGACACCTTCATGGGCGAAGGCGGCGCACGTCTCTCGGGGGGCCAGCGCCAGCGCGTCGCAATCGCGCGCGCGCTGCTCCGCCGTGCGCCGCTGCTGCTGCTCGACGAAGCGACCTCGGCGCTCGACGCCGAATCCGAAAAGCTGGTGCAAGATGCGCTCGAAACGCTGATGGCCGATCGCACGACGATCGTGATCGCCCACCGCCTCGCGACCGTGCGAGCCGCCGACCGCATCGTCGTGATGGACGACGGCCGCATTGTCGAAGAGGGCAAGCACGACGAACTCGTTGCCGCCGACGGCCTCTACGCCCGCCTTGCACGCCTGCAATTTCAGGACAATCTCGCCGCTGCATGACAAGACCGAAGGAAGATGACGATGCTCTACGACCTGACCGTACCGGCCTACCAGAATGGCCTGAAGGCGCTGTCCGGCGAGTTGTCGAAGGCAAGTGCATGGGGGACGGATAACGGCATCGGCGAGTTGCAGTTCGCGGTCGCGCGGCTTGCGCCCGACATGTTCCCGCTCGCCTCGCAGGTCCGGTTCACCTGCATCCAGGCATTGCAGCCCCTAAGCCGGCTCGGAGGCATCGCGATTCCCGAGCTTCCCGAGGACGCGACCGATTTCGCCGGAATGCAGGAACAAATCGCCGCGACGCTGGCGGTCCTCGACGAGATCGATCGCGCCGCGCTGGGAGACGACATGGAGCGGGCGGTCGGCTTCGACCTGCCGAACGGCATGATCTTCGACCTCAGCGCCGCGGACTATGTCCTCGACTGGGCGCAGCCGCAATTCTACTTCCACCGCGTCGCGGCCTATGCCGTATTGCGCCACATGGGCGTCCCGCTCGGCAAGGCTGATTATGTCGCCTATATGATGCGCCACCTCCGCCCTGGAACGGCGCCCGCCGCCTAAACGACGCCCGATCTCAGATCAGCCCGGCGTAATTCTCGATACCTGGAAAGGCGAGCTTGGTCCCGCCATTGCGCCGGATCGCTCCGATCGCCTCGTCGACGCGCAGATAACGCGCCCGCGCATCGGGTTCGAGCAGGATTGCCGCCGGCTCTGCACGCTCCGACGCCTGCTTTACCAGAACGCCCAGTTCGGCGAGGTCGATCGCTTCGTCGTTCCACCGGATCACGTCGCTCGTATCGATGGTAACGCGATTTTGATCGAGTATCTTTCCCGGAACATCGCCGGTCGGCAGCGTTACGTCGACGCTGTGCGTCGGTGCGGGAATAGTGATGATGAACATCACGAGCATCACCAGCATGACGTCGATCAGCGGCGTGGTGTTGATGTCGGGATCGCCGTTCGGGTCGGCGCGAAAAATACTGCGATGGAACATGCTACGGCGGTTGCGCATCGTCTCTCTCCCGTTCGGGAGGTGCGGCACCGCTATGCTTCGGGCGCTCGCCCCTCGGCGGGGCGTGAACTATCTCAGCCCCGATTTGTGATGGTATATCATTATTCCAACAGAGCAAGCAGTATTGCGCGAACGGGCCGGGCGAGGCAAATACCAAAAGAAAGGGCGGCACCTTGCGGTACCGCCCCTCTTTTCTTCCAGTCCCCGTCGGGGATGGAAACCGGTCTTACATGCCCGAGTTCGGACCGTAAGTGATTTCCACGCGACGGTTCTGGTCGTTGCGGACGCCGTCGGCGGTCGCAACGGCCGGGCGGGTTTCGCCGAAGCCCTGCGCGCTGATCGAGCCATCCGAGATGCCGCGAGCGGTCAGGTAGCTGCGAACCGCGTCGTTGCGGCGGTTCGACAGGCCGACGTTGTATGTGGCCGAACCCGAACGGTCGGCGTGACCGGCGAGCATGACCTGCGTGCCCGTGCAACCACGGTTGTACGCGCTGATCGCGTTGTCGAGCGTCGAAGCCGCTTCCGGCGTGATGTTCGACTGATCCCAGTCGAAATACACGATGTACGGCCCAGGTGCGCATTCCACGACCGGCGGCGGCGGAGGCGGCGGGGGCGGGGGCGGAGGCGGCGGAGGCGGCGGAGGCGGCGGAGGTGCGACCGGTTCCGGAGCGCCACCGAAGTTGAACGTCAGCGTGCCGAGAATCGAGTGCGAACGGAAGCGCGTCGAAACGTCGCGACCCGCCTGATCGACCAGATCGAGGTTGTCGGCGTTGAAGAAGCGATACTTCAGGCCAACGTCGATGTTGTCGCTGAGCGGAGCGCGGACGCCCGCGATCGCCTGCCAGGCAAAGCCCGTGTCCGAATCGTCAAGGAACGGACCCGCGAAAACGGGTTCGACCGAAACGCGAGCGACACCGGCACCACCGCCGACAAAGCCCTGAAGGCCGTCGTCGTCACCGAAATCGAGCAGGCCGTTGACCATGAAGCTGAGCGCGTTCGAATCGCCGTTCAGGTCGGTGTTGCCGGTAAAGCTACCGCCGCCACCGGGCAGGCTCGGAATGCCGGGGGTCGTGAAGCGGCCCGACTTGATGTCGGCTTCACGGAAACCGACTTCGACTTCCGCGCGGAAACCGCCGAAATCGTAACCGACGGTGCCTTCGACATCGTAGCCAGCGCGATGATCGAGCGTACCGGCATTGTTGAAGGTGCCGATATCGAGGTCCAGGTCCTCGACGAGCATTGCGCCAGCACCAACACCAACATACCAGGAGTTGTCGCGCGCCAGAACCGGCGACGCCAGGGTGGTGGAGGCCAACGCCACAGCGACGGCAAGCTTCCTCATAGTAATTCCCCTTTCAATTTGAGATATACGTCTCGGCAGACGTCCTACTCGTCGCTTTGGTTCCGTGCAAGTGAACAAATCGTCAATCTGTTGCCAAAAAGTCGCACTTTGTTCGCCAACGAACGGAAATTCAGCCTGAGATCAGAAGACCCTGCGCGGCGAGGTTAAGGATCAATGCCGTGATCGCGCTACGCGCTTCGGAATCGACCGTCGTCCCGCCTTCGGGCGCGCCTATCGTTGCGGGCGCGGTCCACGCGCCGGCGTCGAATCGCAGCCGCGCCCCATCGGTGAGACGAGTTACCTGCACCCCGGCGCGCGGCGCGGCGAATCTCCAGCCACCGGAGGTCCAGATGGCAATTGCATTCCCTTCGCCGGTCCAGACACCGGTCGCGGCAACGTCGACGATCCAGCATTGTCCAATGGCAGGATTCGCCGGCGGCGTCGCAAGCGGGCCCGCTTCGATCGCCGCATGGACAAGCGTATCGAGCAAGATGAGCGCCTCATTGTGGGTCACCTCCTTTTGCGCCTGCGCAACCGCAAGTAACGGTAACGCAAAGCGCGGCGTGGTCGGCATGTCGGTCATGATCTGTCCTTATGTCAAAGCCAGGGAAAGCGGTGGAGACCGCGAGAAATCGCCCGTTTGACGAATTTCTATCGCATGGCCCGGCGCCAGCGCGGCCAGTTCGTCGGCACCGATATTCAGCACAGGCGACGCCGGCTCCCACGGTCCCACGCCCGGAACCGGCGGCACCAGTGAAACACGCCACATTTCGCGGGCTTCGCCCAACGGCTGGTCGACATGGTCGCGCCAGCCCGTGTCGATGCGGCTTCGCCTTGTCCATCCGACCGTCACGCCGCCCGCCCCGTCGGGACGTATCCGCGCATGTACGGGCGAAAGGGGTCGCAACGCTCGTCCAGCCGACGCTATGCCGATCTCGGTCAGCGCGGTGCCGCTCCGCGGCGCCCATTGAAGCGTCGCCCCGCCCCCCACCGTCATCGCAGCGAGGTCGTCGGGCAGCGTCAGCAACGCCGGATCGTCGAGCAGGACGAACGGCTCGCCCGCCGGATGGATCATCGCGCTTGCGGTTCCGGCACGCCCGCGAAGCAGACGCGATAGACGCCATATCCCTGGCCCGACGATCTCGGCTTCGCCGAACTGCAGCAGCTCGCCGCCTACCATCGCCCGGTTCGCGCCGGCTAGCAGCGCGGCGTCGTCGACCGATTCAAGCATCATCGAAGGATTGATCAGCTCGACCACGGCCGTGCTGGAAAGATCGAACAGGCTGCCGCTCCCCGCCGCCAGCGGTTCGGCGAGCAGGCCGAGCGCCGCTGCCGGCCGCACCGAGCCGACCGGAATCGGTTCGCTTCCCGGCGACGCAACGAACCAGCAATCGGCACCGCGCCAGCCATCGTTGCTGCCCGCTCCGGCGATAAGAATCTTTGGGGTCGACGCGGCAGGACTGCCGAGATTGGGCAGATCGAACAGCCGGACCACGCCGACCGCATCGGGCCAGTCGGGAGCGCCGACCGCCACGCCCGGCGGCGCCGGAAGCTCGATCGCGGGCAGCGGCTGGTGACGCCGCAGTTCCAGTGAGATTTCGTTGCCGCGAACCGTCCGTCCCGCCAGCCGCCAGCGGCTCCCGTCGGCACCTACCACGACCTGCCCGACGGTCAGCGCCAGCGCGGCCAGGTCGGCGTGCCGGATAACCGTCTCGCGCTCGTCTGCCGTGGCCGACGCAAGGCGCTGCGCCAGCGCCCGCGCCGACGTCGCGGGCAGGACCGCGGGCAGGTCGATCCGTTCCTCGCGCGCGCCGCCGCCCGCGACCCGGCTCGTCTGCTGGCCCAGCTGAAAATCGCGCTCGGGTTCATAGTGGCGCAGCCGGATCGTCCCCGGCAGCGACGACAAGGGCGCGCGCCGCCGCTCGGCACGGTCGCCGGGGGCATCGCGCCGCCCAGCCTCGCAGAAATCGCTGAGCGCCGGCACCTCGCCCGCCCCTTCCGCCGGCGTCAACCGCCAGCTCTCAGGCCCGCTCGCCAGCCGCACACCGTCGGCGTCGAACAGCGGCGCCAGCGCATCGCGCGCCCGGTCGCCCGATGCAGCATAGCCCGAAAAGGGCCACGCGCCTTGGCAGCGCCCGGCGTCAGCGAGCAATGCGTTGCCGATCAGCCCGACATCGACGCTTCCCGTATCGGCTTCGACCTCGAAGGTAAGCGACGGAATCCGGTTGCCGAACGCGCCCAGTTCAAGCTCCTCGAACACCACATAGGACAGACCCCGAAACGCGCTCGCCGACGCGATCCCCAGCGCCGACGCGATCAGCGGATCGGCCGCCTGATCCTCGCTCCCGTCATACCAGCGGAAGGTGCAGCGTTCCCGAAAGCTGCCGCTCGCCCCACGCAGAAGATTGCCGTCGGCCCAGATGCGTCCGATCGTGCGGACGGGGCGCGACGACAGCGCGATCGCCAGCGACACCGCATAGCTATATTCACTCGTCGACGGCCGCCCCTTGCCGCCACCGCGCTTGGCCCGCCGCTCGATCAGGTCGGTTGCCCAGATCACGCTGCCCGCGACGCGCATCGTCCCGAACAATTGCGGGATCTGCTGGCCATAGGTCGACGCCTGGACCTTCAAATCGGCGAGCTGCGGCCCCTCACGCCCCTTAGGCTTGAATATCTGGGCGTCGACTTGCTGCCCGACCGCCGCGCCGATCGCTGCACCCACCGGGCCTCCGACAATCCCGCCCACCACCGTCAGCACCAAAGTCGCCATAGATTTGCTCCCCGATAATCCCTCCCCAAAGCGGAAGGGGTGCGCGACTAGGACGCTCGCGCCCTAGTCGCAGCAGGGTGGGCACAGCGGCAATCGCCAACGCACCGCACCCCGCAATCCGTCATCCAGCGGCGTCTCCACCACCCGCCGCAGCCCCGCATGGGCGTGAACCATGCTCGCCGGCCCCAACAGCCCGAGATGAAACTGCCCCGCCGGACAGGCGATCAACGCCACATCGCCCGCGCGCATCGCATCCGCCGCGCGCGCGAAGCTCGCCGCCGCCAGCGCCGCCTCGACCCGCCCGCGCGGCCACCCGCGCAGTGGATAATCGCGCGGCCGCGCCAGCATCCGCCCCGCCGCCGCATAAGCCGCCCAGACCAGTCCGACACAGTCGAGCCCCGTCGCCGGATCGTTCCCTTGCGGGCGGAATCGCGCTCCCACCATCGTGCGCGCCGCGCGAAAGGCGGCCGCGCCGCAATCAGCCACCGGGATAGCGCGTCAGCAAATCATTGCCCGGCAGATGCGCCTCGCCGCGGAAGTTGATCGCATTGGCAAAACGGTCGCGGCACGTCGCGAGCTGCTTGTCGCATCCCTCGATCAGCCGCACGCGCACCGGGCCCGGCGGCTCGAACGCCGGCGCCTCGGCGAGGTGGAGGCTCGCTCCATCGGCCGAAATCACCGGACTTTCCAGGCCGCAATTGGCGCCCTCGATCCACGACAAGCTGCCGAAAGCCATATTGCCCACCGCAACATCCAGCGTCACCACCCGCCCATCGACGGCCACGACGCGCCGGACATGCGTGCGCGGCGCCAGGTCGACGCGGCACGCGCGGTCGCCAAGCATCGCACGGCACGAGGGCGAGGTCGCCGGGCACACCGGCCGGTCGAGCAGCCGCGTCACGCCTTGCAGCTCGGCGGCAAAGGCCGCCCCACGCTGCTCGATCGCGCCCAACGATCCGCGCGCAACCGTCACCGGCGCTGCATCGGGCGCGGTCCAGTCCGTCACGAACAGCTCGAGTTCCGCCCCGTCCCAGCGCCCCGCTTCCAGGTCGCGCGCGGTCATCGCATCGCTCGCGATCGCGCCCTCCAGGTCCATCGTCGCGGCGTCGAGGCTGTCATTCGTCTCGATCGCCGAGGGCTTCATCCCCGGCGCCGCGCGATACGCCAAGCCGCCGATTACCAGATCGCGGTCGTGCGACGTGAAGCCGATCGCGACGCCGTCGCGCCGCGCCAGCCGCCAGCACCAGGCAAGCGTCACCAATTCCTCGCGCAGCCAGCCGGGCGCCACCATCAACGTCATGTGAAATCGCCTCGGGGGGCGCGCACTTCGATCAGCGGCACGCTCGCCAACTCGCCCGCGAGAAAGGTTGCGCGGCTCGCTTCCAGCCGGTCCTCGGCAAAGCGCACCGGCACGTCGAACAGAAAGCCGGCGCGCACCGCGATCCCCACTCCCGGGGCGACATCGAGCGACACCTCCCCGTCGTCGGTGATCAGGAACGACGCCGTCTCGATCCCGTCGACCGAGACGCGCACGCTCCCTTCGACCGGCAGCCGGATCGGACGGACCTGTTCGGCATCGCCCTCACCATAGCGTTTCACCAGCGCGAACTGCCGCCGCTCCCCGTCGCCCAGCCCGAGCAGCTGGTCGGCCGCCGCCGGAAGGCCGCCATCGGCCGCCGAACTGCCGTCGAAGGGATCGCGAAAACGAAACGCCCGCGCCGCACCCCGCCGCGCGCGAAAGAAATCGGTCAGCGCGCGCACATCGGCCTCGGACCGGATTCCCGGCCCCGCATCATAGCGCATCCGCGGCTCGGCCCATTCGCTCGCGCGCTGCTCGTGCCCCGACGGCGAGCTCACGATCTGTGTTGAAAATTCGGTCGCGACCACCGCCTCGCGCCCGATCGCGAGCGGAAAATCCACCGCATCGAAAGCCTGCACATCATCCTCCCCATCAAAGGCCACGAACCCGTCGCGCGCCACCTGCGGCAGCGCCCAGACAAAGGCCCGCGCCACCCCGGCGCGCCGGGCCGCGTCGGCCGCACCGGCGATCGCCGCCCACGCGGCCCGCTGTTCGGGCAACAGCACAAAGCCCGAAAAATAATGCTGCTCGTGGGCCGGATAACCGAGCCGCACGACCATCGCTGTCCGCGCGCGCGCCGTTTCCGCGCCGCGTCCGCCCGTCACCCAGTCATAATCCTCGAGCTGCAGCACATCGAAGGCCGGCGCCGCCCACCCCAGCGGGACATTGGCACGCCGCACCGCGGGCGCCGCGGGGTCGAGCACAGTCGGCAGATAGACGAGCAGATGGCTCACCAGCCCCGCCGCGTCCGCCTCGCCCTGCGCCGCCGCGACCAGCGCGGCGGTCGATGCGGCGAGGAGCGCGCCGAGTTCATCGAGCATCGCCAATTGCGGCGCGTCCAGCGCCGCCCGCACGTCGGCGATCGGTACGCTTGCGCTCCCCAGCGCCGTCGTCGTCGCGGCGTCATAGGCGCAGATCCGCCCTTCGCTGGCGATCCACCACCACGGCTCGCCGACCTGGAATTTCAGGTCAAGCCCCGCCGCCGCGCCGATCGCGACGAACGCGCGCGCGACCAACTGCAAATATCCCATCGCCGCCGCATTCGCCGGCGACAGCAAAGTCGACGGCGGCGCCCACCCGGTCAGCGCGGGCGACCCGTCGCTCGCACGCTGCTTCCACTCCTCGGGGCAATAGGCGTCGAACAGCTCGTAAGAAAGCGACCAGATCACCCCCAGCCCCGCCGTTTCGCATGCCGCCGCGAACCCCGCGTGCCACGCCGCGCACGGCGCATTGAGCGCCCCGCCCGCCACACTCGCATGAAAAGCGCCGCCTGCCGCACCGAGCCGCATATAATGGCTCATCCCGACATAATGGACGACGTCGCCGCGATAGCCCAATTGCACGACCTGCCGCACAAGCCGC
Organism: Sphingopyxis sp.; assembly: GCF_035686825.1. GTDB lineage: Bacteria > Pseudomonadota > Alphaproteobacteria > Sphingomonadales > Sphingomonadaceae > Sphingopyxis. The sequence goes on from NZ_DASRYZ010000003.1 coordinate 558,871, forward strand.
ACCGGGGTCAGATGATAGCTGTCGTCATAGCCGCTCGCGATACCCAGCCCATGCTCGGGCATCACGACATCGCCGATCACAAGCACCGATCCCGACCCCGAACAGGCGATCTCGCTCATCTCGGCCCAGCCCTGCGCCGGCGCCGGCAGCACGGCATCGCCGCCGTCATAGTCCGGCGGCACCAGCGAAATGAACATCCGGTCGATATCGCCCGCCCACACCGGGTCGGCCTCGCCCGGCAACAGGAAGCCGCCGGCCAACGCACCGAAATCGAGCGTGACGACGGCATCCTCCGCCGTTCCCTCGGCATAATTCCACAGCCGCACATACCAGGCGCGCGGACTCCCCGTCGCGTCGCGCCCCTCGATCGTCAGCGTCGGCCCGTGCAGCGCGTCGAGCGGCTTCACCCCGCCCGATCGCCAACGAAACTTGAGCTGCGTGTGCCGGAAATCGCGCTTCGTCTCATAGGCGAGCAAAGGATGATCCCACCGGTCCTCGCTCTCCCAGATCAGCCCCGCCAGATCCTGCTTCTGATAAAAGACCGCCTCGACCCGCAACGTGCCCGGCGCGTCGCTCGTCACGCTCGCCATCATCGGCCGCGCGAAATCCACCGTCCAGAAGCGCGGATCGAACCGCTTGAGCCAGGTTTTCCGATGATGCGGCTCGGCCGAAACCAGCGCCCAGCCCATTAATCCTCTCCCTGCGCCACCGCGCGCCGCACCGCGCGCGCCAGCTGCCGCCCCGTCTGCGCCAGCCGCTGCGGTTCGCTGCCCGCCTCGCCCCGCACATTCACCGTGATCGCGATATTGCGCACGCCGCCGCCCGCCGCCTCGATCCGGCCGCTAGCGGTCGGCACGAACAGCTCGGGCCCGCGCTCGCCGACACGATAGGCGCGCCCGGCGCTCACCGGCCCGCCGGTTGCGCGGCCCGGCGCGCCGAACAGCGCCATCGCGATCGACGTGCCCAGCGACAGCAATCCCCCGCCGCCCGAGCCGCCCCCTACCGCACCAATGCCGTTCGAAATCGCCGCCCGCGCGATATCGGCCATCACCGACAGCGCGAGCCGCTTCAGATCCTCGAACCCCATTTTGCCGTTGACGATCGCGCGCGACAGCGCCCGCTCGATCGCCCGCCCCGCCCGATCGGCTTCCACGACCAGCGGCCCGCCCAGCTCGGCGCGCAGCGCCGCGATGTCGCGCCGGAACGCTCCGGTATCGGCGCGCACCGCGACGACCATTTCGTCGACCTCATCCATCGGGAAATCTCTCCATCATCGCCGCCAGCGCCGCACCGTCGAAACAGGCCGCCTCGCCGGGGTCGACCCACCCCGCCAGCACCGCGCGGGCATCGGCCGGCGTCGCCGCCCAGAACTCGCCCGGCCGCCATCCCGCTACGCGCGCCATCACCCCCGCGAGCCTGATCGCCGCGGGTCCCAGCCGATCGTCCGCCACCTCATCGTCCCTGCAATATCTGCCCCAGCAGCACGCGCAGCGCCGGCGTCACCGCGGCCAGCCCCTGCGCGACCACGGCTTCGCCCACCGCCTCGCGCGTCAGCGCCTCGGGCCGCTCGCCGACGCAATGCCAGAACAGCCCGGCCAGCTCGCCCAGCCCCAAGCGCCCGTCGGCGGCGCGCTCGACCAGGCCAAATAGCGGCCCCAACTCGGCCTCGGCGGCGACCAGCGCCGCAAAGCTCGGCCGCAACACCAGCCGCCGCCCGCCGACCATCAGTTCGGCCTCGCCGCGGAGCGCATTGGCCCCGCTCACAGGCTCACCACCGCGCCGCTCGATTCCAGGTTCAGCGTGTAATTGCGCTCGCCATTATAATCGCCGGCATAGTCGAGCCGCGTGACGAGGAAACGCCCGCGCATCCGCTCGCCGCTTTCGAAGCTCAGCTCATAATCGTCGATGGTCCCCGACAGGGCATGACCGCGAAGCCGCACCTCGGCCTCCGAGCCCGTAAAAATGCCCGCCGCGCTCACCGAAACCGACCGGACGCCGGCCCCCGACAGCAGCTCGCGCCAGCCGCCCGACTCCTTCGTCGTGACGTTCACCGCCTCGCCGTTCACCGACATCTGCGTGGTGCGCAGACCCGCGACCGTGCGATAGGTCGGCGGCGCTTCGCCGTCGCCGATCTTGAGCAGAAAATCGCTCCCATTTTCGATAGCCATGGTCTAACCTCCTCAAAATATAGTCATGCGGAATGGGGAGTCGCAGGATGCTGATCACGACATTGCTTTTGGCCGCCATGGTGCAGTCGTCGCCCGCGGCGACCGTCGCCACGACGCGCGTTGCCTTCACCAAATGCCTGCGCGACGACATGAAGAAGGCGCTCGAGGCCAAGGTCGAAGACGTCCAATATGAAATGCAGGTGAAATCGAACTGCGGGACCGAGCGCGACGCCTTTCGCAAGGCGGTGATCGCGCTCGGCCGCGCGAGCGGCGATTCCGAGCAGGTCGCGACCGAAGACGCCGACCTGCAGATCGAGGATTACCACGCCAATTTCACCGAAAAATTCAAGGACTATAAGTCGACCAACACGATGCCCGGCGAATAGCGAAAACTTCGCCCTATCCCGCCAGGCAGCGACACCGCACGATCGTCTCTCGGCGCCAGCCGCCGTCGCGCGCGAAGGTGAACCGCGTCCGCACGACCCGCGTGCCGACGACCGTCCAGCCGTCCGCCGCGCCGCGCAACGCCCCGGCCGCCGCTTCGATCCGTGCGGCGGCACCGCCGTCCGCGCTCTCGCCGACGCCGTTCAGCACCAGCGTCAGCTGCACCTCGCGCCCCGCCCGGTCCTTCGTGCCCCAGTCGCGGCCTTCCGTCCCGCCCACCGAGACATAGGGCGCGCTCGCCCGCGGCGGCACGCCATCGAACACGCCATGCACCAGCCCCGCGAGCGCCGCGTCGCCCGCCAGCAGCGCGAGCGCCTTCGCGCGCACCGCCTGCTCGGCGCCGCTCATCGCGCGCCGCCAAGCGTCAGCCGCCGCCACGGCTGCCACAGCGCCGCGATCACCGCGGGCGGGCCCGCCCCCGCGCCGTCGCGCGCGTCGTGCAAATGCTGCGTCATCCGCACGATGCCCTGGCGGATCGCTTCGGGAACGCCGTTCGCGCCCTCGGCCATGCCGGCGCGATAAGCGATGCGTACCCGCGCCGCCTCGCCCGGATCGGGCACGGCGACGCAGGCGCTGCCGTCGCGCGCGATCGTCACCCGATACGCGTCCTCGCCGAGCGGCTGTTCACTGCCGTCCGGCAACAGCAATGTCACGCCGTCGACCGCGACGACCGGGCGGACGCGGAGCGGAATGCCATCCGCCGGCAGCGGCGCCTCCTCCTCGCCCGCGCGCACCACCAGCCACTGGCCGATAAACGCCTCGCAGATATTGGTCGCCGCGCGCACCAGCCCCGCGATCACCGCGTCGTCGGTCGTCGCGCCCAGCCGCAGCCAGCCGCGCGCTTCGTTCAGGCTCACCGGGGCCCCGCCCGGCAGCAAGCTGTCCGCCATCATCGCTCCTCCACCCGCAAGGTCATCGACCGTTCGTCGATCTGCCCGTCGCTCATCGTCACGCGGTTGGTGACGCGATAGACACGCCCCGCGATCCCGCCCGCCAGCGTGACGGTGACCTCCTTCAGGTCGTGCGCGCTACCGATTACGATGACGCCGCCCTCCTCATCCGGCGCGACCGACCAGTCGCTCGCCAAGACCGCCTGGCCGCCCGGATAGGCGGCCGCCCAGTCGAACTCGAAATCGATCCGCGTGCCCGGATCCTTCACCATCATCGTCATCGTCTTTCCCCTCCCGTCAGGGCTTGCGCACCGTCACGCGCCGCGGTGCCTCGCGCGCCAGCGGCAGCGCCGTCTGCGGCGCCGCCGGCTCGGGTCCCGCCCATTCGCTCGCGAGATCGCGCCGCGCGGCATCGCCGATCGCGCGCGCGGCCAAAGCCGATCCGTCCGTCATGCCGCGGCCTCTAATGCTGCGAGCCGCGCCGCCTGCGCCGCGATCAGGAACAGCGCCAGCTGGTCGGTGCGCACACCGAAACGGTCGCCCGCGGGCGGGTCTTCGCCGGCTGCGTCCTCGCCCCACTCGTCGTGGCAGAGAAAGGCATAGCGGCTGTCCGGCGCAGCGCCGTCGGTGATCGGCTCGATCAGTCCCTCGTCGGACATGATCGCCCACACCGCCTGCGCGCGCGCGCCGAAGTGCATCCGCGCACCGTCTTCGCCCTTTACGGCGATCGCGTCGTTCCACTGGAAAAAGCCCAACTCACCGATGATCCGGCACGCGGCGCGCAGTTCGGCCTCCGTTGCCGCGCCGCGCCAGCTCTTTTCGCGCGCGTCGGAGGTGTTGATTGTTCCCGTCCCGGCGTAAACGACCGACCATCGAAAGGAACCCGAGCCCAACGTTTGACCATTATCGGCGCCCGGCTGCAAAGTTCCGCCGCTGGTGATCTGCGCGACCTGTGTTCCGTTCACAAGAAACTGGTGGCTCGACGCCGCCGCGACGTCATATTGCATCGTCGCGGAGGACCGTAGCTTGACCGAGCTCGAACCGGCCTGCTCGGCGAACATCTTTCCCGCGTTCGGCATGGTCAGTTCGAGACCGGCAGCATTGAATCTACCGCGTTCGCTCGCCGCAATGTCAAAGGCGACCCCGCCGTCGAGGATACGAAGACCGTCCCGGCCCGCACTGGCCCCGGCGACGTTGAACAACCCGATTATATCCGCATTTGCGAAAACGCGCAGGCGCTGCCCGCCATCCTTGCCGATGTCGAGCGCGTCGCCGTCGGAAGCGCGCCGCACGTTCACGGCATTTCCGGATGTCGCCGCCAGCGCGCCGTTCAGCGCGTAGCGGCCGTCCGCATCGCGAAACGCCAGTGTCGACAGCGGGATATTGACCCAGCCGGCGCCGCGGCGAACCGTCACTGCGTCGGTGGCTTCGCCCGCGCCCGCGCTGCCGTGCGTCGTCGACAGCGGCTGCTTCGCCTCGACCGCATCCGCCAGCCCTGCCAGTTCGGCGCCGCAAGCCGTAACGTCGGCCGCCATCGCCGCCGCCTGCGTATCGTGCGCCGCGAACCAGCCGGCGCCAACGGTCAACGCGATCGTTTTCAGTCCGGCAGCGAAATCGACCGCCGCGCCATCCGCCGACGACGCCGCCACCATCTCGCGAAGCAAACGGCCGTCGCCGCCGATCCGGCCGGTTCCGACCTCCCATTGTTCGGGGCGGGCGATCCCCGCCACGGCATAGTGAAACGAAGCGCCGGGCTGTACCGCGTCGGCAAAGCGGCGATGGCCGGGCACCGCGCCGGTCGGCGTCAGCGGCCCGGTCCCGCCCTCCTGGGCGAGCTCGCGCACCAGGTCGGCGAAAAAGGGGGTCGGCATGGCAGGGCCATCCTTTCCAATGCAATTTATGGAGAAAATGCCGGTCGCCATTTCGTTCAGACCGAGTCGAAAATGACTGTCGCCCGCGACCCGGCGCGCAGCGTACTATTGTACGTGAGCACCGGAAGCGCGGGCGGCAGGCATTTGCAGGCCGGTATGGACGGAATGGCAACCGGCATTTGGCGCCCGGCTCCGCCCCGAAAGGGTTGGACGGGCCGGGCGCCCTTCGCGCACCAGCGCCGTTTAGCTGGCGGCGAACTTCATCAGCTTGATGGCCTGCGAATCGATGATCGCGCCGCCAACCCTTTTGGTTGCATAGAAATGCACGAAGGGCTTGTTGCTGAACGGATCGCGCAGAGCGCGTCTCGCCGCGGTCGGCGATCAGGTATCCGGCGCCGAAATTGCCGAAGGCGATCGACAGGCTGTTCGCAGCCACATCGGGCATGTCCTCGGCCTCGACCACCGGATAACCCAGCAGCGTCGCCGCCTGCCCCTCGACCATTCCCGGCTGCCAGATGAAGGCGCCGTCGCTGGTCTTGAACTTGCGGATGCGCGCCAGCGTGTCCGAATTCATCACCCAACACGCGCCTTGACGATAGGGTGCCTTCAGCGAATGCACCAGTTCGACCAGCTTGTCCTGCGGGTTCGACGCCGGAAAGGCGCCGGCGGTCCCCGTCGCCAGATGCTGCAGCGTGCCGAAGGCGCGGACGCCGTCGAGCTCGTTCGTCGTCGCACAGGTCAGGAAACCCTTCGGCCGGTTCGTCCCGTTGCCGGTCACGAACGCCGATCCTTCCGCGACCGCGAACTCGCGCCCCAGTTGCTCGGCCAGCCAGTCCTCGACGTTGAACATCGCATCGTCGAGCATCGCCTGGCTCGCCGCCGGATTGGCGTAAAGCTCGCCCGACGGCGGCACAATCTCGGCAAAGCTGCGCGTCGCGGTCTCTGGCCGCGACGCCGTCTCGCCGACCCAGCCCGCGCCCATCGATCCGGTCGCGACCAGCTTGCGATAACCGCTCGTTCCCGTCTGCACCACCGTCGCGATCGACCGGATCGGCGACAGCGCCTTCAGCGTCGCGCCGATCGAGCCATCGATCTCGCGCGGCACCGCATAGCCGCCCTCGCCGCCCGACGCCCCCGACAGGCTCTTCATCTCGACCCCGGCATCGATCCCGCGCCGCAAATATCGCTCGACGAACGCATCGCGCGCCGGGTCGGCCGCCTTCGCCCCGTCGAGGGGCAGCCGCGACGCGGCGACCGCCTGCGCGTCGACCTGGCGCTGTAGCGTTGCCACCGACGCCTTCAGCTCATCGACCGCCTCGGCCGCCAGCACCGCATCGAACGCCCCCTCGAGCACGCCCGCCTTCACTTCCATATCGTCCATGCTTGTCACTCCTTCACCAAATCCACCGCGATCACCCGCGCCAAGGGCTGCATCGGCGCCGCCACCAGGCTGACCTCCGCAAGATCGAGCGCCGTCAGCTCGCGCGGATTTTCTCCCCGCGCGCCGCGCACCCGATATCCAAAGCTCAGCCCCGTCAGCGCGCCCTTGGCGACCAGCTTCGCCGCCGCCGGATGCGTCACCCGCGCCACGACGCGCAGGCCCCGCCCATCCTCCGCCAATGTTTCGATCGTCCCGATCGGCGCCCCCGGCCGATGCTGCCAAAGCAGCGGCACCGCGCGTCCCGCGGCGAGGCTCGCGGCAAAGGCCCCGCGCCGCACCACATCACCTCCGCGATCGACGCGGTCGAACACCGACGCATAACCCGCGAAGCGCAGGCTCACTTCAGCAGCCCCGGCAGCCCAAGCTTCACCGCCAGCCCAACGACGACGAGCGCGAGCACGCAGCGCACCGCCCAGTCGACGACCGCCGCCCACACGCTCTTCTTCGCATCGCGCCACGCACCCAGCAGTTGCCGCAAATCGCTGACGTCATCGCGTGCCGCCTCGTCGGCGAGCCCGAGCCGCGCGAGCGCCCGCCGCGCGCCGAGCTCGCTCGCCTCCTCGACCACCGCACGCAGCAAGGCCGCGTCGGGCGCACCGGAAGCGCCGGCCGCACTCGTCCCCGCCAGCGCGACCAACCGCGCCAGCGCCTCTTCCTCATCCATGTCGATATCCTCATGAAAATCCCTCCCCCGGGGATGGGGGAGGGTTGCGCAGCCTTGGCAGCTTGCTGCTTAGGCGAAGCTGGGTGGGGGTGGGCCGCGGCCCGCGAGAGCTAACCCATCCCCAACAGCGCCTTCTTCTCGTCCGCGCTCAACCAGTCCGCCGCCGACACCTCGCGCCACAGCGCCATCCGATCCTCGGCCAGCGCCGGCACCCGATCGAGATCGACGCGCAGCTCCGCCCCGTCGAACCACCCACTCAAACCTTGCGAAATCGCTCCCAAAATCTTCGCGCACAGCGGCAGCACGGTCAGCCGCCACAGCGCCCGATTGGCCTCGCGATAATTAGCATAGGTCGCATCCCCTGGCAGTCCGAGCAGCATCGGCGGCACCCCGAACGCCATCGCGATCTCGCGCGCGCTCGAATCCTTGAGCGCCAGAAAATCCATCTCCGCCGGCGACAGCGACAAGGTCTGCCATTTCAATCCGCCCTCGAGCAGCAACGGCCGCCCCGCATTCGCCCCGCCGGCGAAACTTTCGGCCAGCTCCTCGCGCAGCCGGTCGACCTGCTCGGTCGACAGCGGCATCCCCTTGTCGCCCGGATCATGCACCAGCGCCCCCGAAGGCCGCGCCGCATTCTCGAGCAGCGCCGCGTTCCACTTCGCGGCGGCGTTGTGCGACGCGATCGCGCCCGCCGCGGCGCCCAGGCACCCCGCACCATAATGATCGTCGAGCGGATGCAGCGCCTTCACATGCACCACCGCGACGCGCCCCGCGCCATCCTCGGCGGGCAGCACCGCCGCCGACCCGCCCGCCTTGTAACGATAGGCCACCGGCCACCCGCGCGCGTCGGCCTCGACCGTCACCCGCTCGGGCCGCAGCGCAAACAGCTCGGCCGGCGCCCCCGCGCCGTCGGTCAGGATTTGCACATAGCCATTGCCGTGCAGCAGCAGCTGCGAGGCCAAAGTCTCGACCAGCCCCCGCCCGCCCGACGGCGCCGCAACGAGCGCCGCCAGTGTCGGATCGCTCGCCACCAAGGGCGCACTGCCCGCCGCCTCGGCGACCAGCCGCACCGCCCGCTGCACGATCGCATTGCCCAGATACCCCTCGCGCACCTGCGCTTCCCAGCTGAGCGGCGCGGGCGCGCTCCCCACTATTCCATATGTCCCGTATACACGCGACAAAGCAGGCCGCGCAGGCACCTGCGCGGCCTTGCGGCCAAACCAGTTCATCATGGTCTCCCCAACTCGTCGCCCCCGCGAAGGCGGGGGCCGCTGTCGTTTACGCTACACCGCCGCGTCGGGCCGCTTGCGGCTCCACCTGCGCGGTGGGGATGGCTAAATTCTCCGCACCCCCGGCTCCCGCCCCTTCTTCAGCCCGTCCAGCAAAGCCGCCAGCGCCCAGACACACGCATCCGCCCGGTCCGGCGAGCGTCCCGGCCCCGCATAGCCGCCACCAACCTGCAACCCGCAAAGCTGATCCTCGAGGCTTCCGAATACCCCCGCATGCACCACTTCGCCGCGCTCATATGCGATCGCGACCGGCTCGGCGCGCCGGCCCTTGCCGACGCTCGCATGCACCGGCACCACCGGCAGCGTCAGGTCGGCGTGGCGCAGCGTGCCCTCGACCATCTCGCCGCCCATATTGCTCTCGGCCACCACGCGCTCGGCGCACCAGCGCGCCGCCGCGGCCGCGACCGCCTGCGCCCACATAGCGGGCGGCGGATTCTCGACGCTTGCATCCTCGACCACCGCCAGCCGCCCGTCGCGCAGCTGCGCCGCGACCACGATTCCGCAAGCATCCCCGTTCGCCGTCGCCGGCGGATCGACCCCGATCACCACGCGCACGGGCTTGCCGACTGCATCGGCATCGACCCGGCACCGCTCGACCAGCGCGCGCGTCCACAGCGCGCCCTCGACATCCTCGAGCAATTCGCCGCCCAGTTCCTGCCGCCCGAGCCGCGTGCCGCCATAGAGCCTGTCCATCGTCGCCAGCCATTGCGGCGACAGATTGTGGTTGTTGCTCCGCGTGCTCCCGCCGGTCGTTTCAACACCCTTCTCGTCGATCAAACGCCGCACCAGCGGTACCCCGCGCGGCGTCGTCGTCGCGACGACGCGTGGGTTATCGCCGATCCGCATCGTCAGCATCAAATTGTCCCACGCGGCCTCGCCCTGCGGCCATTTCGCGATCTCGTCGCACCAGGCGGCCGAATGCTCGGGCCCGCGAAGGCTCTCGGGCTCCGCCGCCGAATAGAGCGTCGCCACCGCCCCGTTCGCCCAGCTCAGCCGGCGAAGGCTGCTTTCATAATCGGGGCGGTCATGGTCGGGCGCGATCGCGAGCAGGCCGCTCTCGCCCTCGATCATCACCTGCCGCCCTTCGTGCAGCGACGCCGCGACCAGCGCGATCCGCGCGCCCGGATGGGTTTCGGCATAGCCGCGTATCCATTCGGCGCCGGTCCGCGTCTTGCCGAACCCGCGCCCCGCGAGCAGCATCCAGACATGCCAGTCGCCCGCGGGCGGGCATTGATCGCCGCGGCGCCACCAGGACCAGTCGGTCAGCAGCGGTGCAGCCTTGTCATCGTCGATCCGGCGCACCCATGCCGCAAAAGCGGCGGGCGGCATGTCCCGCAGCTCGGCAAGACTCGTCAAGATGGACCATCCTGCTCGGCGACGTCCGCTGCCGCCTGCGCCCGTATCGTTTCGAGCTTCGCGACGAGCCTCGCCTTCGCGCCTGCGTTCGCCGCCGCCCCCACGGGCAACCTTGCACCCCGCACCGCCGCCCGGTGTGCCGCGAGCAGCGAAAGGCCGAGCCGGTATTTCTGCGCCCGCGATTTCAGCGTCGCGTCCTTCACATTGCCCGACGGCGCGATCAGCGCCTCGGACAACAGCTCGGCTTCCAGCCGGGCGAAACCCTCGCACAGCGCCTCGTGCCAGCGCGCCGCGAAGCCGGGATTGCGGCGCCGCTCGCGGTACATCGCGTTGGCCGGAAGCCCTGCCGCGCGCGCCGAAGCGGCCACGTTGGAGGTTTCGGCGAGCACTTCGAGAAAAACGCCCATCTGCCGCCGGCTGGGGCGTGTATTTGCGGAGCCTTCCGCCGCCTTACCGGTCCGTCCCATCGCCCGTCTCCCGAAAAAATCCGGGCCGGAAGCCTCCCGCAAAACGGAAGGCCGCCGGCCCGACTCGCAATTCTTCATGATGTGTCACTTGTGCCATATCAGCGTGACGATGTCAAGATATTTTAACCCATTTGGTTTTTTGCCGAATAATGTGAACAGGACGTCCGGCGATTTCCTGGGCCGTCGCGACGGAACCTACCGGGACGGCGGGCGTATCGATGCGGGGTCTCGCTCATTCTAGGCTGGAGTAACCACCGTGGAACCGAGAATCCTTGCCGCCTACGCTATCATCGTCATCATGGTGGGCGGCGCAATTTATCTCATCGCCCGGTTCAGGCGCGAGCGGGCGCGGCGGCGTGACATGATGCGCGGACGGTATCGCAAGCACCTCTAGGACCGACTGGCGCAGCGTCGACGGCTTCGCCGGGCCTTGCGCCAAGCGGCAGCTATTTCGCGATCAAAACCGATAGCGCAACGTCACGCGCGCGTTGCGCGGCTCGCCATAGATGAAGCCGCCGAACCAGCTATTGGTGTTGTAATAGACCTTGTCGAAGACATTGTTGACATTGACCTGGAGCGACACGGCTTCGGTCAGGTCATAAGCACTCATCAGGTTCACCAATGCATAGGCCTTTTGCCCAACCGGTTCATTCTGCTCGGTCACAGGATTAGGCGCCGTCTGCGGCGGCCGGCTTTCCCAGCGGAGCGAGCCGCCGAGGCTGAAGCCGCCCAGCGCACCGCCGAATTCATATTTCGTCGCCATGCGAAACACGCGCCGCGGCTGATGCGCCTGCACATCGACGCCATCCGGATCCTTCGCCTTGAAATGGCTCCACCCGACGCTGATGTCCCAGCCCCGAAGCGGCTCGCCCTGCATTTCGAGTTCATAGCCTTTCGACACCACACCCTTGGCGGGGCGTGAAGCGACGTCGGGGGTGCCGGGAATCAGATAAGGGTCGCCCGTTTCGGGGTCGATGTCGGGAACGGCAAAATTGCTCTGCTCGACGCGGAAGACCGCCGCCGACGCGCGCAGGCGGCCGTTCATCAGGTCGGCCTTCAGCCCCGCTTCGTAATTGTCGCCCTCGAGCGGATCGAGATAGCGGCCGGTCCGGTCGCGCGCGGTCTGCGGATTGAAGATGCTCGTATAGCTCACATAGGCCGAGAGGAAGTCACCCAGGTCGAGGATCAGCCCCGCATAGGGGGTGAATATATTCTTGTGCTCGATCCGATAGGGCTCGGGCGTGTAGAGTGCTTCCTGCTCGTCGCGCGTCCACGAACTCAGCCGCCCGCCGGCGATCAGCTTCAGCCGGTCGAGGATCTGGAAGCGCGTCGCGCCATAGATGGCGGTCTGTTCGGTCGTGCCGAACCCGCTCATGCGATAACGCTCACCCCAAACAGGCTCGGGATAGCTGCCGTCCCATGCGTGAAAATCGCCAACCGGGGCGACGCTCGCGGGGTCGGGATCGCGATTGGTCCAGCCGCCCTTCTGGTGGCTGTACATCGCGCCGAACACCAGCTCGTGCTGGCGTCCGAAGAGCTGATAGTCGCCCTTGACCTGCAGGTTGGCGCTCCATTGCTTCGGCTTGGAAAGATACCAATAGGGCCATATTTCCATGCCCGTCCCCGTCTCGCGGTCGGGGTTGCCCCACAGCCAGATCAGCTTCGAATCCTCGACCTGCTCGAAATAGGAGAGGTCGCCGCGCAATTGCCAGCTGCCGCCCAGGTCCTGCTCGAGCGACACGAACGCCGCCTTTTCGGTGGTGTCCCATTCGTTCCAGTCGGCGCCGGTGGTCTTCGAACGCGACCAGTCGGGACGCGAGCCGTCGGCGTACCAATAGGGCAGCTGCGCCCACATCACCCCGTCGCGCTCGTCGCGTTGATAGCTCGCCCCGGCGCGGAGCCGCGTGCCCGGGCCGAGATCGGCGGCGATCGTGCCATAGAGGGTGAAGCCGTTGCTGCTTTCGAGGTCGACGAAGGCATCCTGCGAATAGACCTCGGCGACGAGGCGCGCGCGCACCGAGCCGTCGGCGGTCAGCGGCGCGCCGATGTCGATCAGCCCCGAAACATGATTCCACGAACCCGCTTCGAAATTCACTTCGCCGGTCAGCTCGCGGGCGTCGGCGCGCTTGCGGACCATGTTGATCGACGCAGAAGGCTCGCCCGCACCTTGCAGCAGGCCGGTGGCACCGCGGATGACCTCGACCCGGTCATAGATGGCGGTGCTGGTCTCCTCGAGCCCGACATTGCCCGTCGCAAAGGGCAGACCGTCAAGCTGGAAAGCGGTGATGTCGAAACCGCGCGCCGACAGCAGGTTGCGCCCGCGATCGACCCGCTTCACCGAAAGCCCGGTGGTATATTCGAGCACGTCGGCGACCGTCGACGCCCCCTGGTCGTCGATCTGCTCGCGCGTGATGATCGTGATCGATTGCGGCGTCTCGCGCGGCGTCAGGTCGAGCCCGGTCGCGGCGGTGTTGCGGTCGATGCCGCTGCCATAAACGACGATCGTGTCGTCCTTGCGGCCGCTCGCCTCGCCCTCTGCCTGTTCCGGGGTCGCTTCCTGCGCGAATGCCGGAACCGAAAGGGCGCTGGCGGCGAGCAGCGCGAATTTGAAGACTGGACGAAACGAACGAAACATGATGCCCCCGGCTATCCCTGCAATGAACCGGGGCCGCCTAGACTAATTGCAACTGCGACGCAATAGAGTCAGATCGTGACAGGACTGCGAGCCGAGCTTGGGCCTATGTCAGACGCGTCAGATGCTCGACGAGCAGCGGCTGAAGGCGACGAATCTCTTCTCGGTGCGCCGCCGAAAGGTCCGACAAAATCTCGCTGGCCTGCGGCGTCAGCCGCAGCAGCGCCCGCCGCCGATCCGATCGCGTCGGCTCGCGCCGGACCAGACCCTGCGTTTCGAGCCGATCGATCAACTCGGACGCCGAGTGCGGCTTCACGATCAGGCGCTGCGCCACATATCCGACGGTCGCCTCGTCCGGTTCGGCGGCACGGATCGCGAGCAGCGCCTGATGCTGTTGCGGCGTCAGCCCGGCTTCGGCCGCTCTCGCTTCGCTGAACACCTGAAATTGCCGCAGTGCAAAGCGGAATTCGGCGAGTGCGGCATAGTCGATATCGGTCGAATTCGCGGTCATCAAAGCCTCGGTTGAATCATGTCGTATTACGATATAATGGCTCCGCCCGCCCCCCTGAACAATCGAAAGAGCCACGCGGTGCGCCTTCATTCTGCACGACCGGACAACAGCCAGCAACTTGCCGACCACAGCGTCGACGGCCGAATGCTGCTTCTCGCCCTGCTGGCGCCGATCGTCGGGACGGGCGGCGCGTTCGGCGCGTGGATATTGATCAAATCGATCGCGCTCGCCACCAACCTCTTCTGGTTCGGCCGGATTTCGGCGGCCGAAGCCGAAATCTCCGATGCCGCGGTCGGCCTCGCCGTTGTGGCGATCCCCGTGATCGGCAGCCTGATCATCGGATTGATGGCGCGCTTCGGGTCGGAAAAGATACGCGGACACGGGATTCCGGAGGCGATCGAGACGATCCTCTTCGGCGAAAGCCGCCTTTCGCTGAAGGTCGCGATTCTCAAGCCGATATCGGCCGCCATATCGATCGGAAGCGGCGGGCCGTTCGGGGCCGAGGGGCCGATCATCATGACGGGGGGCGCCGTCGGCTCGCTCTTCGCGCAATGTTTTCACCTCAGCGCGGCGGAACGAAAGACGCTGCTGGTCGCGGGTGCCGCGGCGGGCATGACGGCGATATTCGGCACGCCGATGGCCGCGATCCTGCTCGCGGTCGAGCTTCTCCTGTTCGAATGGAAGCCGCGGAGCTTCGTGCCCGTCGTCATCAGCGTATTGGTCGCCGCGGCGTGGCGGCCCGAGCTAATCGGCCATGGCCCCATGTTTCCGGCGGCCTGGCCGTTGCCCGAAACCGGCTGGACTGTCGGGGTCTCGGCCGCGATCGGCGTTCTCGTCGGGTTTCAGGCCGCGCTCCTCTCCACCTGCCTCTACCGGATCGAGGACCTGTTCCACCGCCTTCCCGTCCACTGGATGTGGTGGCCGGCGATCGGCGCCGTCGTCGTCGGCGTCGGCGGGCTGATCGACGCGCGCGTTCTGGGCGCGGGCTATTCGAACATTCAAGCGCTGATCGACGGCAGCATGGCGCTGCGCGCGGTGCTCGTCCTCCTGGTCGTGAAGGCCGTCGTCTGGCTCGTGGCGCTCGGTTCGGGCACCTCGGGCGGCGTGCTCGCCCCGCTCCTCATTCTCGGCGGAGCGACCGGCTATATCGCCGGCCTGTGGCTTCCGGGCTCGGCGGGCTTCTGGGCGATGGTCGGCATGGCGGGCGTGATCAGCGGCGCTATGCGCGCGCCGCTCACGGGTATCCTCTTCGCCGCCGAACTGACCGGGCGCTTCGACGCGCTTCCCGCGGTGATCGCGGGATCGGGCTTCGCCTATGCGATCAGCGTGCTGACCATGCGGCGGTCGATCCTGACCGAAAAAATCGCCCGCCGGGGCCGGCATATCTTGCAGGAATATACCGTCGACCCGCTCGATCTGCGGCAGGCCGGCCAGCTGATGACGCCCAACCCCGCGACCCTTCCCGCCGAGATGACGATCGCCTCGGCGCTGCGCTTTTTCACCGGGGAGGCGACGCATCGCAGCTATCCGGTGGTCGATGCCGATGGCCGTCTGGTCGGGCTCGCGTCCAGATCGGACGCGCTCAGATGGCAGGTGGGCGCGTTCGACGAAGCGGCTACGCTCGGCGAAACGCTCTCGGACGCCTCACAAACCATCGCCCATCCCGAAACCCCCTGCGGCGTCATCGCCGACCTCATCGTCGAGACGGGGGTCGCGCGCGTCCCGATCGTCGACCGCGACACGGGCAAGGTCGTCGGTATCCTCTCGCGGCAGGACCTGCTCAAGGCGCGCCGGGCGCAACAGAGCGCGGAGACCGAGCGGACGCGATTTGGCCGATAGACGCTTTCGTCATTCGGCGGTCGCATAGCTCGCTTCATAGGACACGGGGAAGTTAACCGAGCGCGCGATAAAACAGACCTTGTGAATTTCATGGTGAATCGCATCCGCGCGCTCCAGATCGCTGCCGCGTTCAACGACGATATGCGGTTTGAGGATCGCGCGAACGAAGCGGCCCGCACCGTCCGGCGTGCTCTCGCCCGCCCCGATCGGCGTGTCTTGATAGGATTGCACGACGATCCCCGCCTCGCTGGCCAGATGAAGATACCAGAGCATGTGGCAGGCGGCGAGCGCCGACAGCAGCATATCCTCGGGATTGGGCAGCGCCGGGTTCCCGCCCAGCCGCGGATCGTTCGAACAGTGAATGACCGGCTGGCCCGGCGTGGTCACGCTCCACGTGCGGTCATAGCCGCGATAGCTGCGCGTTCCGTCGCCGCGATTGCCGGTCCACTCGATACGGCTCGTAAAATCATGCTGGGTCGCCACCATCAGTTCTCCTCTTGAATTCATTGCGCCAATGATCGGGCGCTATCGCCTCAGGCCGCTGCGGGAACCATTCGGATCGCGTCGCCGGGCACCAGATAGTCGTCGAACCAGATATGGGGAAGCGCATCCGCCTCGCGCATCCATTCGGCAACGGAGGCGCGTTCGAGCAACGCCGCGGTCCAACGTTGCGACCGGGACCAGCTTGCGAAATCGAGGTCGTGACGCGTCAGGCGCACCACCGTCGGCACGAGCATCAGGTCCGCAAGGCTCAGCGCCCCGAACAGATACGGCCCGCCGCTCAGTTCCAGCACCTGATCGAGGTAGTCGAAGAGGCGTCCGCATTCGGTGCGCTCGGCATCGGTCAGCGTTCGCTTGAGCGGATAGAAAGCGCTTTCGAACGAGATTCGCGTGCAAATGCCGGACAGCCCCGAATGCTGCCAGGCGACGAGAGACCGCGCGCGGGCGCGCGTCGCGCGGTCGGCGGGGAGCAACGCTCCGTCCGCGATATCGTTCGCATATTCCATGATGGCTACCGAATCGAAGATCATCATTTGGTCGTCGACCAGCACGGGAACCATGGCGGGGGGCGAGAAGGCCCCGATCCGCTCCAGATTCGCGAACCGCTGCGGCCGCCGGATGTCGACGACCTCCTCGTCAAAGGCAACCCCTGCCTCGCGCAGCGCAAGCCACGCGCGCATGGCCCAGCTCGAGGCGTTCTTCGTTCCCGAATAGAGAAGCGGTTTCATAGCGAATATCCCAAATCGTTGCTACGGATTTCATAGCGCGCTATCGAATCGATAGCAAGGATATTTCAGGCCCCGCGCCTTCCCAAGCCGGGCTAGCTATCAAAATGCTAGCGCGCTACCAGAGGAGCAACGAACGTCCGCACTCGCACAGGACCGAGCCCGGCGCAGGAGACATCATGGCGAAACTGCCCAAACCCGGCCAGCCCGTTCGCGGATCGCGCTCGGGGGCGCCGATCATGGCGCTGTTCGATCTGCTCGGTCGCCGCTGGGCCATGGGCGTACTCTGGACGCTCAGCGAAGGCGGAGCGATGACTTTCCGGGAGCTTCAGGACCGGTGCGAGACGATCTCACCCTCGGTGCTGAACCAGCGCCTCAGCGAGCTGAAGGAGGCCGGATTCGTGACGCGATCGGAGCGCGGATATGTTCCGACACCGCTCGGCGAGCGCATCTACCGGCACCTCGTTCCGCTCGGCGCCGCAGCACGCGATTGGTCCGCTGCGCTGGATCAGCGCGGCCCAGACTAATCTCCAGTCAGGCAACGTCGCGGCGCCAGCAGTTCAGCGGCCCGTCCTGTTCGTCGAGCCGCTCGCCGACCTTGCTAAAGCCGTTGCGCAGCAGCACGCGCTCGGACGGCTGGTTCGCGACGCTCGTTTCCGCGGTGATCGCCTCGACCGCGGGTTCGCGCATAGCCCAGGCGACGATCTCGCTGATCGCGCGGCCCGCGATGCCGCGCGCATGGCGGCTTGGAGCGACGCCATAACCGATGTCGACCACGCCGCCGCTGGGCGGACGGGTGATCGAGCAAAGCCCGACCGCCTCGCCATCCTCGACGATCAGCCATGATGCGGGCGCGAAGGATCGGCGGACGTCAGCCGCCACTTCGGCGAGCATCTGGAGCACGCCCGGCGGGCCGATCGGCGTGTCGGCGAGCGCGAAGTTCCGTGGCCCGCGGCCTGCGATCAAGGCCGCATAATCCTCGGCCGTCGTTTCAAAAATCATCTTCACTCTCTCGAATTCGGGCGGCGTCTACGCGGCCTCCTCCAGATAATCGGTGATCGAATCGCGGCCCGGAGCCAGCCCCTTCAATTGCAGCACCGCCCCCGCGTTGCCGCGATGATAGGTGCCGTGAAGGCAGACATGCAGCAGGATATCGCCGCGCCGCATCCGGGCGGCCTTGCCGCTCGTGAAGGTGAAATCGACATATTCGTCGAATTCGTCCGGCGAGAGGCCGCCGGCATAGGCGCGATACCAGTCGTCGACCTCCTCTATGCTCTTGGCGAGCGCCTCGAAGGCCGGCGGCACATCGGACCGCGCGGCCCGAAAGCCGTGCGCGCGGCCGAGCAAATGATGCTGGAATATCTGGTCCACCGCGTGGAAATGATCCAGAATCTGGATCAGGATCGCCATTTCCCCGGGGGCCAGCCGATCGGCATGGTCCGCGATCGCTTCGCAAAGGCCGCGATCCGCCCAGCATTTCACTTCGATAAGCTGAATATAAGGCAAGTCGGCCATGGTTCGTCCCTTCCAATCTGTTGAACTTGCTTCGCTATCGCTATAATATGAGCGATAGCTCACCTTATCTACTCGCTTTCGGAAAAAGGACCGACGGTGGCGCGAAAACCGCTCACGACTCCCCGCAAAACCGCGACCCAAGACCGCGCGCGTCACACCGTCGACGCGCTCGTCGAGGCGACCGCTCGCATTTTGGTGCGCGATGGATTCGACCGCGCGAGCACGAACCGGATCGCCGAAGAAGCCGGCGTGAGCATCGGGTCGCTCTATCAATATTTCCCGTGCAAGGAGGCGCTGACCGCGGCGGTCATCGAGCGGCACAACCAACAGCTGATGGCGATCGTCCACGGCGCATTTCAGCAAGCCGAAACCGAGCCCGTCGAAACCGGGATCAGGCTTCTGGTCGCCGCCGCCATCGAAGCCCACCGCATCGCGCCGGCGCTCCACTGCGTGCTCGCCGAGCAGACGCCGCGTTCGGGCGTCCTTGCGAACGTCGAGCTATTTCAGCGCAGCGCCTACAGCCTCTTCCAATCCTATCTCGAGGCGCACCGCGATCAGGTCGGCGTCGACGACCTCGATCTCGCCACTTTCATCTGCGTGACGTCGATCGAAGCCCTCACCCACACCGCGGTCATCCACCGCTCCGACATGCTCTCGGAAGGACGCGCGGACGAACTGGTCGAGGAAGCGACCCGTCTGATCGCCGGCTATCTCAAGCTCCCCGCACGGCGCGCCGCCTGACCGGCCCGATCAGCCCTTCGCGGGAGCAGCCTCCGCCGCGTCGGCATATTTGATCGCGCAACCATAGGGCTGCGCGAAGGCCGTCGCCACCGGCCGGCCGGCAGCGTGATCGTCGAGCGCCGCGCGGACGAAATTCTTCGCGCCGTCCAGATCCTCGACCTTGTTGGTCGGCTTGTCGTCGATGCCGCCGGCGTAGATGATCCGTCCCTCGCCATCGATCACCCGCATGTCGGGCGTCGTCTTCGCATCATAAGCCTTACCCGTCGCGCCCGTCGGGTCGAGCAACAGATGGGTGAAGCCCGCATTGAAGCGCTGTTTCCAGTTTTTCGCGCTATCGCCCTCGACGAAGCCCTGCTCCCCGGGCGCCGATGAAATGATCGTCAACCAGACGACGCCATCGGCGACCGCCTCCTTCTGCAACGCCTGCATCGCACCGCTATAATGTTTCTTCACATAGGGGCAGCCTTCGTTCGTCCATTCGAGAACGACGGTCTTGCCGCGGAAATCGGCCAGCGAGACTTGCTGACCATCGGCATTGGCGAGGGTGAAGGCGGGCGCCATCTGGGCCCCGGCGGTTTCAGTCGCCTGCCCGGCGGGGGCGTCGGCCGTCTTTTCGGCTGGCTGTCCGCAACCGGCGAGCAGCAGCACCGACGCGGCGGCGATCGAAAGCAATGCATGTTTCACGGCTAATCTCCTCTCGGTCTTCCTCGTCATATCAACTCTTTTTCCCCGGCCCGCTTCACCGCATCGGCGACGATGCCCGGGGTCAGCAGCTGCGGCAATATTTCCGGCGCGGCCTTGCCCGGCGAATAGACGAGGTAAAGCGGGACGCCCGATCGGCCGAAGCGATCGAGTTCGCGCGCGATCAGGTCGTCGCGCCGCGTCCAGTCGGCGACCATATAGACCGCGTCGGGGCCGGCGAACAGCGCCCGCGTCCCATCATTGGCGAGCGCCGCACGTTCATTGACCTTGCAGGTCACGCACCAGTCGGCGGTAAAATTGACGAACACGACCTTACCCTCGGCCCGCGCCGCCGCGACGGCATCGGGCGACCAGGGCGTTTCCGAGGCCGTTTGCGTAGCCGCCGGCCCTGGGCCGGGCGCGAGCGTCGCCGCCGACGCCGTGACGGCGACCGCTGCCAGCAGCGACGCCATCGACGCGGCGGTCGTTCCGAACGTCTTGCGTCCCGCCATGCGCGCGCTCTGCCGCCAGCCCCACAGGGTGAGGCCGAAGGCCAGCAACAGGCCGCCCGCCAGGATCAGCGCGAGCGCTTCGCCGCTCGTCTGGCGCGCGAACACCCATACCAGCCAGAGCGCGGCGCCGTACATTGGAAAGGCAAGGATCGATTTCAGGCGGTCCATCCACGGTCCGGGCTTCGGGAAACGCGCGAGCAGACCCGGCGACAGGCTGACGACCAGATAGGGAAGCGCGAGCCCGAGCCCGAGCATCGCGAAAACGGCGAGCGCCATCGGTGCGGGCATCACGAGCGCCGCGCCGAGCGCGAAGGCCATGAAGGGTGCGGTACAGGGCGCGGCCACGACCACCGCGAGCACGCCGGTGAAAAAAGCGCCGGTTCCGCCGGGCAGCCGCGTCAGCCCGCCGCCCGCCCCGCTTCCCGAAAGGCCGGCCTCGAAAGCGCCCGAAAGGTTGAGGCCGACCGCAAGCATCAGCAGCGCCAGCGCCGCGGTGACCGCGGGGTTCTGGAGCTGGAAACCCCAGCCCGCCGCCTCGCCCGCCGCGCGCAATGCGAGCAGCGCGCCCGCCAGCAGGACGAAGGTCGTCAGCACGCCGAGCAGGAAAGCGATGCCGTCGCGGCGTGCTTCGCGCGGATCGTGCGCCGAGGCCGACAGCGACGCCGCCTTCATCGCGAGGATCGGGAACACGCACGGCATGAGATTGAGGATGAGCCCGCCGATCAGCGCGAACAGCGCGGCCTGGGCGAAGAGCGGGATGCTCGCTTGATCGGTGCGCGCCGACGGCGCCCCGCCCGCGTCGGCGACAATCTCCCAGGCGCCGCCCGAAGTCGCGACAACGCCCCCCACCACTTTGCCGAGACCGCTGGCAAGCACCGCACCCCCTGCCTTCATCCGGAGGACGAGGTCATCGCCCTTCCGCTCGCCGCGCTGGGCGGCCGGATGCTCGACGACGCCCCCGTCGAAGGGAAAGAAATAGGCATCCGCTGCGTCGACACCGCGCAATGCCGCGCCGCGCAGGGTGAGCACCAGATCGGCGCCATCGTGCGCGATATGTGCATCGATGTCGGCGGGCCGGGGCGCGGCACCGACGACGCGTTCGATCGCGGCGCCTTCGCCGGCGGTCAGCGGCGGCACCCCGTCGCGGATCGCAAGGTCGAGTTTCACCGTCCGCTCGTCGGGAACGCACATATCCTCGCTGCACACCATCGAGAGGACCGTGACGCTCAGCGGCACGACCGATCCCGCGTTTGCCGTCCGCGGCACGTCGATCGGCACCGGCAGATAGACCTGGCGCGAATAGCCGTAGTTCATCAGCCCCTTGACCGGCTGGCGTTCGGGGAGCGGCCACAGGATCGGCCCCGCCGAAAAGCCGGCCGGAAGCGTCCACGTCAATTCGGTCGCGCCGCCCGAGTCCCCCGGATTGCGCCAATAGGTGTGCCATCCGGGCTCGATATCCTGACGGACCGCGACGATCGCCGTCGACCCCGGCGCTGCCCACTGATGCATCGGCACCAGCGCCACCTCGACGTTCGGCGAAAACATCGGCTGCGCCGAACTGGGCGCGACGCCCGTCATGGCGAGGAAAAATGCAAGGAAGATCAAACGGAGCGAAGCGAGCATGGATCGACCTGTCGACAGCTTTCCAACGCGACGCCCCGGTTTGCCGCGGGACAGGAGCATCACGACTTTGTCGCAAGTTTATGGCAGAATCAAATATCCTGATCGAAGCTGACCGCGACGCAAGGCCCGCCGGGCGGATTCGGGACATGGGGTGAGAAGGCCGCGCCCTCCCACCCCATGCCGTCTTATCGCGTGCCGCCGGCCAGCCAGTGTTCGTGCAGCGCCTCGACCTTTCCGCCGGTGAGGAGCGGCATCGCCGCGTGCAATTGCTCGTCGCTCCAGTCCCACCACCGCATCTCGAGCAGCAAGGCGATGCGCGCCGCGTCGAACCGCGTCCGGATCGGCGCGGCGGGGTTGCCGCCGACGATCGAATAGGGCGCGACGTCGCGCGTCACCACCGCGCGCGTCGCGATCACGGCGCCGTCGCCGATCCGCACACCGGGCATGACGATCGCCTCGGACCCGATCCACACATCGTTGCCGACCACCGTGTCGCCCGCCGGCTGAAAGCCGTTGCGGGCGCCCTCGAATGCGCGAACCTCCGGCATCCAGTAAAAGGGAAAGGTGCTGATCCAATCGTGCCGATGGCCCTGATTGCCGGCCATGATGAAGGCGGCGCCCGACCCGATCGAGCAGAAACTGCCGATGATCAGCTTGTCGGCATCGTCGTCGGGCAGGAGGAACCGCGCGCAATCGTCGAAGCTGTGCCCGTGATAATATCCCGAATAATAGCTGAAGCGCCCGACGCGAATATTGGGGTGGCTCACCTGCTTGTCGAGCGTGATGCCCTTGAACGGGCTTTCGAAAAAATTCGTCATTTCCATGTACCTGAGAAGAGGCGGGCACTCATGTGCCGCGCCGCGAAGGCAATCGCCTCCATCCAGGCGCCCGGCAGAGGCGCCTGCTCATGTTCCTCGCGTCAGCCGACCGGGAACCCGATGGAGGTGGTACATGGTGCCGATTTCATCGCGGCGACGCCTAGCACCCGGCTTCGAGCAAGGCAATTCGGGTCAATCACCCGTGCGGGGTCGCTTGCCGAGCGTCAGCCGCGCTGCGACGAAATATTGCCGCCGTCGACGACGAGTTCGGCGGCGGTGATATAGCTCGCCTCATTCGACAGCAGGAAGCGGGCGACGCGGCCGATTTCTTCGGGCACGCCGATCCGTTCGAGCAGGATGCGCTTCTCGAAAAAACCTTCGGGCAGATTGTCGACCGCGGGCTTCATCATCGGCGTCATGATCTGCCCCGGCGAAAGTGAATTGATCCGGATATGATCGCGCGCCAGCCGGTCGGCGAGCGAACGGACGAGCGAAAGCATCCCGCCTTTCGCCGCGCTGTAGACCGGGTTCATCGCGTTGCCCAGCGTCGCGTTGATCGAGGTGATCGCGACGATCGCCGACCCCGGATTTGCGGCGAAGTCGCCATGAAGTTGCTGCGTGAGCAGCGCGAGAGGGCGCAGATGCGTGTTGATCCCCGCCGCCCAGCTTTCGGGCGTGATCCCTTCGAGCGACGCCGTGTCGACGATCCCCGCGGCGTGGACGAGCCCGCCGATCGCGCCGAGCGCATCGCGGCTGGCCGCGATCGCGGCGAGATAGGCGTCGAGATCGGTGAGGTCGATGCCGAAGCCGACGGCCTTGACGCCGAACGCCTGCGCAATCGCGGCGGCTTCGCCCTCGGCCTTCTCGGCGTTGATATCCCAGAGCGCGACCGCCCGGCCGACCGCGGCGAGCGCGCGCGCGGAGGCGAGCCCGATCCCCGACGCCCCCCCGGTGACGATCACGGCGGTGTGGGGCGCGCCGAGCGCGGGCGAAAGATCGGTAGAATTCATTGCGAAACAATCTCCATCATGTGATCGGTCGGATCAGTCCGGACGGACGATCGCGGCGGGCCCCTGTTTTCCGAAAAGGCCGTCGAGCTTCAGGTTGCTGACACGCGGCGCGTCCTCGGCGACCGAAACCCACATGACGTGATCGACCACCGCTGGATCGTCGGCCGTACCGCCGGGGATGCCGCCCGTCGTCCCGAGCTGGATATAGTCGGTCCCGCCGTGCGCCTCATAGGCATATTTATGGTAATGCCCCGCCAAAACGGTGTGCGGGCGCCCTTTCAACATTTGTTCGATCTCACGAAACGCGGGCGAATCGACCTTCCACGCCGGCCGGTGCATCAGCACGAAGGTCCAGCGCACCTCGGGATATTTCGCGAGCGCATCGCGCACCATTTTCACCTGGTCCGCGCTGAACGCGACATTTTCCGAACCGCGGATCTTGGCTGCAAGCTCGGCAAGCTTGGGATCGCCCGCGAACAGCGCCTCGGCCTTGGCCGGATCGCCCTGAAGCGCCTCGAACACCGCCTTCATCGCCTCGCCGCCATATTGCTCGAACAGCTTCATTCGCGCGATCTTGGGCTGCGGCGGATCCTCGGTGTTGAGCACGAGGAAGAGTGCGTTCTTGTAGGTGAAGCTATAATAATCGGCGCCCAGCCGCTTGCGCCATTCGGTGCGCTGGACCTCGTTGGTCAGGTCGTGATTGCCCGGCACATAGAAGAAGGGGACGCTGAGCCGGTCGATCGCGGCGCCCACCTCGGCCCACTCCTTGTCGAGCTGCGCCAAATCCTCGGTGTTGCCTTCGATCAGGTCGCCGATGTTGATGACGAAATCGGGGCGCAGCCGTTCGACCTTCTCCATCGCGTCCTCGAACACGCCCGGGCGGTGCTTGCCGGTGCGGTCGCCGATGACGACGAAGCGGAACTCGCCCGCACCGCCCGCAAAATCTTTTTGCGTGCGCGCGACATCGGCGGCGCCGGGACGATAATCCTTCGCCCCCTGCCCGGCGCCGAATGCGGCGCCGGGCAGCGAGAGGGCGAGCGCGCCGAGCGCGATCGCGGGGATCCTGACCCTGTTCATCGGCTCAGAACTCGACCGTCAGGTCGACGCCATAGGTGCGCGGTTCGCCGAACAGCGCGCCCGGGAGACCGATGTTGAACTGCATGATATAATATTCGGTGTCGGTGAGGTTGCGGCCCCACAGCCCGACGCGCACCCCGTCGACGCCCGGGATTTCGGCGAGCGTCAGCCGCGCGTTGAGCAGGCCGTAATCGCCGGTGATGAATTTTCCGCCGGCGATGGTCGATCCGGTGAATTTGTCGCTTTGCATCGTATAGTTGACGTTGGCCGACAGCGTCCCCACCGGCAGGTCGGGCAATGTATAGTTGGCGTCGAACGCCAGCGTATTCTTCGGCGCGTTGGTGAAGCGATAGTCGGCCGAAATATCGTCGCCCGCGGCGTCGATGATCTGGTCATATTGCGCGTCGAGATAGCCGTAGTGGATGCCGAAGCGCAGGTCGCGCGTCGGCGCCAGCGTCAGGTCGACCTCGACACCCTTCACCGTCGCCTTACCCGCGTTGAGCACGTCGGTGATCCGGACGTTGGTCGGGTCCGACTGAACGTTGATCTGGATGTCCTTATATTTTGACTGGAAGGCCGCGACGTTCAGGCGCAGGCGGTCGTCGAGCCACTGGCTCTTCAGCCCGAGTTCGTATGACCACAAAGTTTCGGAACCGAAACCCTCGTTGAAGCGCGGAATCGAGCTCGCGCGAATATTATAGCCCCCCGACTTATAGCCCTTCACCGCCTTGGCGTAGATATTGACATCGTCCGCGACGTCATAGGCGATCACGAAACTGGGGCTGAAATCGGTGAACTTGCGGCTGCCGTCGCCGAACCCCGGCACCGGCGCGATCGGCCCCGCGTTGACCTGCGTTTCGCGCCGCAACGTCGCCTCGCGCTCGTCCCAGCTGTGACGCGCACCGACGGTCAGGTGGAGCCGGCGATCGAGCCATTCGGGACTGTAGGTCGCCTGACCGAACACGGCCCAGCTTTCGTTCGCGATCGTCGCCGTCGTGAAGCTGCGCGTCAGCCTAGGCGGGCTGTAGCTGTTCGAAAAATTGCTGCCGTCTTCGGAGAAATAATAGACGCCGGCGACATATTCGAGCTGGCGGTCGAAGAGGTCGCCGACCAGCTGCAGTTCCTGGCTCCACTGGTCCTGCTTGGTGAGGCTGCTGTTCTTCTGCAGCGGATCGGGACCGGTGACGCCGCTCAGATAATCCTGGTTCTGGAAATTGCTGAGCTTGCGATAACCGGTGATCGAGCGGACCGTCAGCGCGTCGGCGGCGTTCCATTCGGCGATCAGGCTGTGCCCCTGCGAGGTGATGTCGTTGGGCAGCAGGTCGCGAACCAGCGGGCTGCCCGCCTTCGGTCGCGGCGCCTTCAGCGGGTGGAGCGGCGAAAAGGCGACATAGATCGGCGTGTCCTCGATCTCCGACCGGTCGTATCCATAGCGCAGGCTGAAGGCGTCGGAGGGTTGCCACAGCACGTCGGCGCGCATCGCCTGGCGATCCTTGTCGCCCCAGCGCTTCACCCCGGTGCCGAGATTCTTCACAAAACCGTCCTGCTGGATATTCGCATAGGAAAAGCGCGCGGCGAGCGTATTGCCGACCGGCACGTTCACCGCCGCCTTGAACCGGCGATTGTTGTAATTGCCGAGCGTCACCTGCCCCTTGAAGCCGAAATCCTCAAGCTCGGGCTTTTTGGTGATGAAGTTGATCGCGCCGCCCGTCGCGTTGCGGCCATAGAGCGTGCCCTGCGGGCCGCGCAGCACCTCGACGCGCTCGAGTTCGGCGACTTCGAGCGCCTGCCCCTGGCTGCGCGCGACATAGACGCCGTCCATATAGACCGCGACGCCGCCGTCCTGCGTGATCTGGTCGTCGCTGAGCCCGACGCCGCGCATGAAAATTTGCGTCGTCGCGGCGCTGTTCGGGTGCGGCGTAAGCTGGAGGTTGGGAACATTGGCGCGTAGGTCGGTGAGCCCGGTGATCGCCTTGGTTTCGAGCTCTTCGGCGGTGAAAGCCGCGATCGAGATCGGGGTGTCCTGCAGCGATTCGGCCCGCTTCTGCGCGGTGACGACGATTTCGCCGAGGCCCTGGCTGTCGTCGGTCGCGGTTTCGGCCGTTTGGGCCAGCGCGGGCTGTACCGCGGTGATCGCGAGCGTGCTCAGCAGCAGGCGCACCTGCGGCCCGGAAACCTTCTTCATCGTCTTCCCCTCCATGAACATCGGAGACGCGCTTTCGCCTCCGCTTCGCGATTCTACCTTCGCGTAGGTAGATTTCTACCTGCATGAAGGTAGATTGCAAGCGCGATTTGATTGCGCCACAAGGGGCGCTGCGCGAGAGCGCGGAAACGGAAGGTTTTTGAGCATTGAATATGAAGCCCATCAGGCATGTGCGCGGCGAAGCAACGCGCCAGGCAATTCTCGAGGCGGCCGAAACGGTTTTCGCCGAGGTCGGCTTCACCACGGCAAGGCTCGAGGATGTCGCCGCGACGGTCGGCATCCGCCGCCCCTCGATCGTCTATTATTTCTCTAACAAGCAGGAGCTTTACGACGCGGTCGAGGAAGACATCTTCGCCGCCATGCACCGCGAAGCGATCAGCCGCATCGCCCAGCAGGAGCGGCCCATCGACAAGCTGCTCGCGCTGTTCGACGGGTGGCTCGACTTTCTCGTCGCGCGGCCGTCTGCCGCCCGCATCATTCAGCGGCTCGTCGCCGACGTCACCCCGCGCGGCGGCGACCCCACGCAATTCTCGAACGTGCTGCTGCGCGATGTCGAGACCGTGGTGAACGAAGGCGTCGCCGCCGGCGACTTTCGTCCGCTGCCGCCGATGCATGTCGTCAACGCAGTGGGATCGAGTTCGCTCTTCTACGTCTGCAACAGCAAGCAGCTGGGCTCCAACCGCAGCTACGACGCCGCCGACCCCAAGGAACTCGAAAGCTTCCGCGAACTGCTCCACCTGCTGACCCGCGCGGCCGTCGCTCCGGCCTAGGGTCATATCATGGATCAGGGCAGCACGGCGGTGCGCGCAAGCTTGTGCAGCAAAGTCCGGAAGACCACCTTGTCCGCCGGATCGGAAGGATCGTAACGCCGCTGCTCGCCAACCTGGCGGCTGTTGCAGACAAAGAACAGGATTCCCGCCGCGACCCCGTTGACGAACGTCATCGTGGATAGGGGAACAAAAGCACCGCGCGCGATTCCATAGGCCAGCGTCCGGTCCATATCTTCGAGAGCGACATAGGAAAACTCCACCGGATTGTCGCCGCGAACGGCCGTATCGGCGACAAGGCGCTGAAGGATTCGGGCGGCGGGCGGACGGTCGATGAAGAAGTCTAGCCAAGCGTCGAGATGCGCAAGCAGCCGGGCCGTCGGATCTTCGACGCCGGCGGTGCGCGCCTCGCAGACCGCGTGCATATTTTCGAATATGCGCTGCTCGACGGCATCGTAGAGCATTTTCTTCGTCGAGAAATGATGGAGCAGCGAGGGCCGCCGAATGCCGACGGCATCGGCAATATCCTCCAGCCGCGCTGCCCGGAAACCCGTCGCAGCGAATACGCGCTCGGCTTCGTGGAGGATCGCTTCGCGGGTTGCATCGGCGCGCTCCTTGCGCGTCGCCGGCATGGGAATGGTCATGTGCATCGCGCCTTTTTGGCGCATTCGAATGACGCTTGCAAATCTCCCTTCTCCGGTTACAAATTCGTCTACTCATCAGTAGGTGAATCGACGCGGGCGACAAAAGCCCGCGCAAAATGGGAGGGAAAATCTATGTCGAACGGAGGATTGCACCTTTTACGCATCGCGCTCGCGGCGTCGGCCGCCACCTGGCTCGCAACGCCAGCCGCAGCGCAGGAAAGCACCGGAGACGAGACGATCGGCGTGACCGACATCGTGGTGACCGCCCAGAAGCGCGAAGAGAATCTGCAGGACACGCCGATCTCGATGGTCGCGCTCAGCTCGGAGACGCTCGAGGAAAAGGGCATCGGCTCGCTGTCCGACCTGTTCACCGGCGCGGTCCCGTCGATCCGCATCGCGCCCTTCGTCGGCCGCGTGTCCGCGGTCAGCATCGGGATGCGCGGTCTGGTCCCGGTCGACGCCACGCAGGTCAGCCGCGATCCCACCGTCGGCATCTATATCGACAGCGTCTATCTCGGCCGCGTGTCGGGGCTCGGCATGGAGCTCGCCGACATCGAGCGGATCGAGGTGCTGCGCGGGCCGCAGGGCACATTGTTCGGCCGCAACACGATCGGCGGCGCGATCAGCGTGGTGTCGAAGCGGCCGACCGGCGAGGCGAGCGTCGACGTCAAGGCGGGCATCGGCAATTATCGCGGCCGGTCCCTTGCGGCGCACGTCAACCTGCCTGAGGCTGCAGGGCTCAGCGTCAAGGTCGACGGCGTGTTCGAGGGCCGCGACGGTCTGGTGAAGAATCCGCTGGGCGGCGACGCGCTCGATTATGGCGAGATCAAGCGATACGGCTTCAAGATCTCGGTGCTCGGGCGGCTCGCCGAGAATCTGTCGCTGCTCTATGCCTATGATCTCTCGCGCGACAAATCGACGGGCTATTATCATTATATCACCGCGTCGGACCAGTCGCCCGCGGTCACGCCATCCTTCATCACGCTCGATACCGGCCGCGTGCGCACCGGCCGCTTCGGCTTCCCCGTCTTTCGCAACCCGCAGGAGGCCAAGGGCCACAGCATCACCGCCGAATGGGACGTGAGCGACGCGCTGACGATCCGTTCGATCTCCGCGTGGCGGAATCTCGATTCGACCCAGCTCGACACCGACGAAGGATCGAACACGACCTGGGGCCCGAACCGCCGCTTCGGCCGCCTGAGCTATGCCAATGTGAAGCAGAGCCAGTTCAGCCAGGAAGTGCAACTCGTCGGCGATGTCGGCGAGTTGAAATTCGTCCTCGGCGCCTATTATTTCAAGGAAAAGGGTCAGGACGAG
This sequence comes from Sphingopyxis sp., assembly GCF_035686825.1. Lineage (GTDB taxonomy): Bacteria > Pseudomonadota > Alphaproteobacteria > Sphingomonadales > Sphingomonadaceae > Sphingopyxis. The sequence continues at coordinate 588,577 of NZ_DASRYZ010000003.1, forward strand.
GCGATCGTCTATTCGCTCGGAACGCTCAATTCGACGCTGACGGGGGTCAATTTCTTCCCCGAACCGTCGCCCGATGACGGCGCCTCCCGGCTTCCCGATCGCGCGGCGCTGGTCGATGTCAAATCCAAGGCGCTGTTCGGCCAGGCGACCTGGTCGCCCGAGGCGCTGCGCGGACTGCATATCACCGCCGGCGCGCGCTACACCGACGATCACAAGGACGGCCGCCTGCTGTTTATCGCAGGCGTCGATCCGAATCTGACATTCGTCTTCGATTCAAGCCGCATCGATCCGATGGCGACGATCGCCTATGACTTCAGCGAGGACATCAACGCCTATGTGAAGTGGAGTCGCGCTTATCGCGCCGGCGGCGCCAACACGCGCTCGGTCATCTTGCGCACCTTTGGCGAGGAAGAGCTGACAGCGTGGGAAGCCGGGATGAAGGCGGACTTGTTCGACCGCAGGCTGCGCGTCAACGTCGCAGCCTATATGAGCCGCCTGTCCAACCAGCAGGTCGACTTCCTGAACCCCGCTTTCATTTCGAACACCGAAACGGTCAACGCGCCCGAAAAGCGCAAGATCAAGGGGGTCGAGGCCGATATCACGCTCGTTCCGGTGCGCGGCCTGTCGCTGTCGGCCAATTATGTCTACACCGATGCGCCGCCGACCCCGGTGCGGAACATCTTTACCGGCGAGATCGAACAGACTTCCTCGGCCTTCACCCCGAAACATGCGGCGAGCCTCTCGGCCGACTATGTCTTTCCCGCCTTTTCCTTTGGCCAGCTGCGCGCCTATGTCGGCCTCGATACCGCCGGAAACTACATTCCCAACGGCACCGTCGACGTCAAAGCGGACAAGGCGCTGCTGCTGAACGGCCGGCTGACGCTGGGCGACATCGACCTCGGCGGCGGCACGCTGGAAGTGGCGCTGTGGGGAAAGAACCTGACCAACGCGACCTATAATCTCTTCGATTTCCGTATTCCCAGGAGGACGACCGCAACGCTGTACAACGAACCGCGAACCTATGGCCTCGAAGCCCGGGTGAGGTTCTGAAGAACACCGCCCGGCGGGCGGATTATTGGAGGAACGATATGAAAAAGGCATTTCTCGCACTGCTGCTGCTGGCGCCCGCGCCGGCAATGGCATGGAGCGAAACCATCGCCGCGCGCGACACCAGCGAAGCGCCCGCAAAGCGCGAAATCGCGCTCGCCGGCGGCGACAATTTCCGCGACGTCGGGGGCTACCGCACCAAGGACGGCCATGCGGTGGCGTGGGGCAAGCTCTACCGCTCGGCGTCGGTCGGGCGTTATACCGCCGACGATCAGGCCTTGATCCGCAAATTGTCGGTGGGGTCGATCATCGACCTGCGCTCGACGCGCGAACGCCAGGCCGACAAGACGCCGTGGATGCAGGAAGCGGAGGTCGGCTACTGGACGCGCGACTACGACCTGTCGGGCGGCAATCTGGGCGCGCTGTTCGCGAAAGGCGCCAAGCTCGATGCGGCGATGATGCGCGATGTGATGATCCACGGCTATCGCGGCTTCCCCAAGGAACAAGCCGCATCCTACCGCGTGCTGTTCAATCGGCTGCTGAATTCCGACAAGGCGGTGATCGTCAATTGCACCGCGGGCAAGGACCGCACCGGCGTCGGCGTCGCACTGGTGCTGAGCGCACTCGGCGTGCCCTATGAGACGATCATGGAGGATTATCTCCTGAGCAACACGATGCTCGACGCCGAGGCGTTGCAGGCCGACGCGGGGATGAAGGCGGCGATGACTGCGCTGCCCCCCGATGTCGCCAAGCCGCTCCTCGGGGTCGAGCGCGCCTATCTCGACGCCGCCTTCGACCAGATCAACAAGGACTATGGCAGCGTCGAAGCCTATCTAGACCGCGAACTCGGGGTCGACGCGGCGGCGATCAAACGGCTGCGCCAGCAGATGCTGGGTTGATCGGCGGCTCGTGAACACCCGGCAACGCCGCCCCGACGGGCGGCGTTGCCGGTCGCGCCGGCTCAGCGAAGCTGGACCTCGACCTTCGATATCGTGCCGTTGAAGACGTCGCCGCGCTGGTAATCGACCACCGGCGACCCGGTGTCGCGGCCGATGTCGAAGGTTTCGCCGAGCCCGGCGGCTACGAGGATGGTGCGATCGACCGTGCCCGATGCCATCTCGCGGCCATTGGCGCTGATCCGCAGCGTGCCGCCCTGCCCGGGCCCGCGCGCATAGTCGAAATCGAAACGAAGCTGCACCGGCCCCCCGGGGAGTTTGTCTTTCGCCGCGACGCGATATTGATGCTGCGGCTGCTGCGAAAAGGCGTGGACCGCCACAGGGCGCCCGCGGTCGAGGAAGAAACTCCAGCCGCCGAACCGGCTGCCGCTCGCGACGACAGCGCCCTCGCCGCCGGCCTTGGGGATCACGATGTCGGCGGTGATGCTGAACGAGCGGACGTTGATCGGCGGCGCCGCGGCCTGCGCCACGCTGACGCCCGCGCCCCAGAAGACCGATTTCGCGCGCATCGGCGGGATGCCGCCCGCCATGACCCGCGCCATGCCGAAACGATCGTCGAGCGGCAGCACCTTGTTCGCCTGCGCCTCGCGCTTCCAGAGCGCCTGAAGCTCGGCCAGTTTCGCCGGATTGGCCGCGGCGACGTCGCGCGACTGGCTGAAATCCTTTCTGAGGTCGTATAATTCCCAATCATAATCCGTCGGCAAACCCTCCACCGGACGTGGATCCCAAGGCGCGCGCTTGGGCGTCGTGTTGGCGAACCAGCCGTCGGCATAAATGCCGCGATTGCCGAGCAGCTCGAAATATTGGGTGCGATGGCGTTCGGGTGCGGCGGCGTCCGCGAAGCTGTAGACCATGCTGACGCCATCGACGCGCTGCTGGTCCGCGCCGTTGACACGCGTGGGCAGCGGCAGGCCGGCCGCCTCGAGGATCGTCGGCATGATGTCGGCGACATGGGTGAACTGGCTGCGAACACCGCGCGCCGCGATCCCCTTGGGCCAGGAGACGACCAGCCCGTTGCGGATGCCGCCCAGATGCGACGCGACCTGCTTGGTCCACGGGAAGGGCGCGTTGGTCGCCCAAGCCCAGCCCGCCGAGAATATCTGATAGCTGTCCGGGCCGCCCATGTCGGGCATCGCCCGAAGCAGCCAGCCGGTATCCTCGGGCACATTGTTGGCGAGTTTGCCGATTTCGTTGCTGTCGCCGGCGGGGCCGCCCTCGGCGCTCGCGCCATTGTCGCCTTCGATGAACAGAACCAGCGTATTATCGCTTTCGCCCATGCGGTCGAGTTCGTCGAGAACGCGGCCGATCTCGGCGTCCTGATAGGCGAGCATGCCCGCGAACACCTCCATCATCCGCGCATGGACGCGGCGCTCGTCGTCCGACAGCGCATCCCAAGCGGGGATGGCGGCGGGGCGCGGCGTGAGCATCGTGTCGGCCGGAACGAGCCGCAGCGCCTTTTGCCGCGCGACGCTTTGCTCGCGCAGGGCATCCCAGCCGGCGTCGAACCGGCCCTTGAACTTCGCGATCCAGTCGGCGGGCGCCTGGTGCGGCGCGTGCGCGCTGCCCGGCGCGAGATAGGCGAAGAAGGGTTTTTCGGGCGCCGCCGCCTGCTGGTTATGCAGCCAGTGGATCAGGTCGGTGGCGAGGTCGGCGTCGAGCGTCGTTTCGGGATGGTGACGGCGTTCGACGGGCGAGATGCCGCGATAGAGGTTGGGGCGCCACTGGTTGGTGTCGCCGCCGATGAAGCCATAGAAATATTCGAAGCCCAGCCCCGTCGGCCACAGGTCGAACGGCCCGGCGGCCGATGTCTGCCCGCCCGGAACATTATGGTGCTTGCCGAAAAAGCCGGTGTTCCAGCCGTTGAGGCGCAGCACTTCGGCGACCGTCGCGGCCGAGCGCGGCATTTCGGCCCAATAGCCCGGATAGCCGGTGGTAAGGTCGGTGATCAGCCCGGTCGAAACAGCGTGGTGGTTGCGCCCGGTGAGCAGCGCCGCGCGGGTCGGCGAACACATCGCGGTCGTGTGAAAGTGGTTGTACAATAGCCCGCGCCGCGCGAGGCGATCGAGATTGGGCGTGGGCACCGGTCCGCCGAAGGTGCTGGCGGCGGCAAAACCGACGTCGTCGGTCAGGATCAACAGCACATTCGGGGCGCCCGCCGGAGCCTGGACCCGCTTCGGCCTCGCGGGTTTCGAATCCTTCCACGTCTCGCCGATCGTGCCCGCAAAGGGCTGTTCGGGCGCGGGCAGCACCGTCCGGTCCCGCGCCCCCGCCGCCGATGCCAGCGATAGGGCGGCCAGCGCCGAATAGCGCATTCGTCTGCCGATCATGGGGCTCAGGCCTTTCGCGCGAGGTCGAGAAACGCCGGACGCTCGCCGCCGCCATGCACCGCGATCCGCGCGCCGCTGACATAGGCGGCGTCGTCCGAGGCGAGGAAACTTACCACCCCCGCGATGTCGGCGCCCTGCGCCATGCGGCCGAGCGGCAGCATTGCATCGATGCGTTTCATGCCCTCTTCGCCGCCATAGTGATCGGCCGCCGCTTCGGTCGCGACGAGTCCGACGACGACCGCGTTGACGCGGACCTTCGGTCCCCATTCCATCGCGAGTGATTCGGTCAGGCTGAGAAGGCCCGCCTTCGCCGCACCATAGACTGCGGTTCCCGGCGAGGGGCGCACCCCCGACACGCTGGCGATGTTGACGATGGCGCCGCCTTCGGCCTGCGCCTGCATGATCCGGTTCGCCGCCTGCGCGACGTGCAGCGGTCCCAGCAGGTTCAGCGCGAGGACGCGTTCTGAGAAGCGCGACGACGCGGTCGCGGCATCGGCCTCGGGCGAGCCGCCGGCATTGTTGACGACAAGGTCGAGCCGGCCGTGGCGCGCGAAGATGCGCTCGACCATCGCCTGCACCGCGTCGGCGTCGCGCACGTCGCAGGCCTCGAATTCGGCAGCGTGCCCCTCGTGCGAAGGTAGCTCGGTTGGCGCATTGCGTCCGCAAATCACGACGTCGAAACCGTCGGCGAGCAGGCGCTCGGCAATCGCGCGGCCGATGCCCTTGCCGCCGCCCGTAACGAGCGCCACGCGCCGATTTCCGTCCGCCATATCTGCCTCCATCATTGGGCCAACCTCTCCGCTCCGGCCCGGCGAAAGTCTCCCCCCATATGGCGGTATCGAACCCGCCGCCACAGTCCCTAATCGCTTCAGGCAATGGCGGAGGCGCGCGGGTTCGCCGCATGAGTGCTGGAGAGTGGATTGAACAAGCAATTGACCATCGAGCAGTTCGTCGCTTCGCTGAAAAGCGGGATGACGGTCGGAATCGGCGGCTGGGGGCCGCGCCGCAAGCCGATGGCGCTCGTCCGCGCGATCCTGCGCTCGGATCTCAAGGACCTGACCATCGTCGCCTATGGCGGCCCCGAGGTCGGCATGCTCTGCGCCGCCGGCAAGGTGAAGAAGCTGATCTTCGGCTTCGTCTCGATGGACGCGATCCCGCTCGAGCCCTATTTCCGCAAGGCGCGTGAGGCTAGGACGCTCGACATCCTCGAACTCGACGAAGGCATGCTGCAATGGGGGCTCAAGGCCGCGGCGTTCCGCCTGCCCTTCCTGCCGACGCATGTCGGGCTCGGCACCGACATCATGACGCACGGCGGGTTCAAGACCGTGCAGTCGCCGTATGACGACGGCGAAGTGCTGCTCGCCATGCCCGCGCTGCGGCTCGATGCCGCGCTGCTCCACGTCCACCGCGCCGACAAGCTCGGCAACATCCAGGCACTCGGCCCCGACACCTATTATGACGAATGGTTCGCCCGCGCCGCGGACAAGACCTTCGTTTCGGCCGAAGAGATCGTCGACCGCATGGACCACAGCTATCCCGAGGACGCACGCGCCAACATCGTCGAGCGCTGCTTCATCCACGGGGTGGTCGAAGCCCCGCTTGGTGCGCACCCGACCTCGATGCCGCCGTCGTACGGCTGGGACATGAAGCATCTCAAATCCTACGCCGCGAGCGCGCGCGAGGACGGCGGCTGGGATGCCTATTTCGCCGACACGATCGGCGCCGACGAGGCGGGCTATCTCGACCGCGTCGGCGGCAGGGATGCCGTCACCGCCCTCCCCCTTCCCATTTTCTGAGGCGGCCGACACCATGACCACCGCACCCGATTTCACCTTCTGCGAACAGCTTATCGTTGCCGCGTCCGAGGCATGGCGCGGCAATGGCGAGCTCGTCGCGACAGGCATCGGCCCCGCGCCGCGCCTCGCCGCCTCGCTCGCCAAGCTGACGCACACCCCCGAGCTGATGATGACCGATGGTGAGGCGTATCTGGTCGAGGATCCGGTTCCGCTCGGCCCGCGCGGCTATGATGACCGCAAGGCGGCGGGTTACCTGCCCTTCTCGCGCTTCTTCGATGCCGCGGTGTGGCCCGGCAAGCGCCACGCGATGGTGACGCCCAGCCAGATCGACCGCTTCGGGCAGACGAATATTTCCTACCTTGGCGGCACCTATGACCAGCCGAAGGTGCAGATGCTCGGCGCGCGCGGCTTTCCGGGCAACAGCATCTGCCATATCAATTCGATGTTCATTCCCGCCCATTCGAAGCGCGTCTTCGTCGAGGGCGAGGTCGATATGGTGTCGAGCGTCGGCTATAATCCGGCGCGTCGCACGCCGGGCGTCAATTTCAGCCGCGTCGACCTGCGGCTGATCGTCACCGACCTGTGCGTGATGGATTTCGGCGGCACCGATAATGCCATCCGCGTCGTGATGCTGCACCCCGGCGTCACTTTCGACGAAGTGCAGAACGCGACCGGCTTCGCGCTCGAAGACGCGGCCGAGATCAAGACCACCCCCGCCCCGACCACCGAGCAGCTCGCGATCATCGCGCGGCTCGACCCGCACAATCTGCGCGCGGGCGTGCTCAAGGACAACCCTGCGGGCAAGAGGAGCTGAGCGATGAGCGAGCAGAATGACGGGCTGGTCCCGCCGGTCGACGAAGCGCCGGTTTACGAGACCGATACGCCGGTCCTCTACGAGGCGGCAGACGGCATTGCGTGGGTGACGCTCAACCGCCCGCAATATCACAATGTCCAGAACAGCCAGATGACCTATGCGCTCGACGACGCCCTCTTCCGCGCGGTCGACGACGATGCGGTCAAGGTCATCGTCCTGAAATCGGACGCCAAGCATTTCAGCGCCGGGCACGACATCGGCACGCCGGGTCGCGACTTTCACTCTCGCGTCGACCGCCGGCTGATGTGGTACGATCACTCGACCAAGGCGGGCGCCGAAAAGGCCTATGCCCGCGAGCATGAACAATATCTGGGCATGTGCAAAAGGTGGCGGGACATTCCCAAGCCCACGATCGCGCAGGTCCATGGCGGCTGCATCGCCGGCGGGCTGATGCTCGCCTGGGTGTGCGACCTGATCATCGCCTCCGACGACGCCTTCTTTCAGGACCCGGTACTCCAGATGGGCTTTCCGGGGCTCGAATATTTCGCTCATTGCCATGAACTCAATGTCCGGCTGGCAAAGGAATTCCTGTTCCTCGGCGAACGGATGAGCGCCGAGCGGGCGCGCGAAGCCGGGATGGTCAACCGCGTCGTGCCGCGCGCCGACCTCGCCGATGAGGTCAAGCGCGTCGCCGAGCGGATCGCGACGCAGCCGCGCCTCGCGCTGCAGCTCGCGAAGCAGGCGTGCAACCATATGGAGACGCTGGCGGGCAAGAATGCCGGGATCGACGCGGCGTTCGGCTATCATCATTTCGCCCACGCCAACAACAGCCTCGTAAAGGGCGACTATATCGCTGGCTTCGACGGCAAGAAGATGGCCGCGGCGAACAAGAAGGACGTCGGCCAAAAGGATCAGGGGGAAGGCTGATGGCCGACCCGCTCGCCACCTTGCTCACCGAGCGGCTCGGCTGCCAGCTGCCGGTGATCCAGACCGCGATGGGCTGGATCGCGACGCCGGGGCTGGTGATCGCGTCGAGCGAGGCGGGCGCCTTTGGCTTCCTCGCGGGCGCGGTGATGCAGCCCGCCGAACTCGAAGCCGCGATCCTCGCGGTCAAGGCGGGCACGAAGCAACCCTTCGGCGTCAATTTCCATATGTTTCAGCCGGGCGCTGCGGAGATCGTCGAGATCATCCTGAAGCACCGCGACCAGGTGCGCGCAGTCAGCTTCGGGCGGGGGCCCGATGCGAAGATGATCGGGCGCTTCAAGGATGCGGGCATCCTCTGCGTGCCGACCGTCGGCGCGGTCAAACATGCGCAGAAGATGGTGCAGCTCGGCGTCGACATGGTGACGGTGCAGGGCGGCGAAGGCGGCGGTCATACCGGCTCGGTCGCCTCGACGATCCTGCTCCCGCAGGTGCTCGACGCAGTGAAGGTGCCGGTGATCGCAGCGGGTGGCTTCGGCGACGGGCGCGGGCTCGCTGCGGCGCTGGCGTTCGGCGCGGTCGGCATCGCGATGGGCACGCGCTTCCTGATGACGCGCGAAAGCCCGATCCCCGACCTCACCAAGGCGCGTTATGTCAAGGCGGGCACCGACGATATTCTCGTGTCGACGAAGGTCGACGGCATGCCGCAGCGGATGATCAAAAACGCGCTGCTCGACCGCATCGAGCGTTCGACCGGCCTCGGCATCTGGCGCCGCGCGGTCGAGAGCGGGCTTCAGATGAAGCGCCAGACGGGCGCTTCGTTCGGTGAGCTGTTCCGCGCCGCAAAGGGCATGACTAGCCACGGCGGACTCACCTTGCCGCAAGCGATGATGGCCGCCTCGGCGCCGATGCTGATCCAGAGGGCGGTGGTCGAGGGCGACCCCGATCACGGGCTGATGGCGACGGGCCTCGTCGCCGGGCGTCTCGACGATCTGCCAAGCTGCGCCGAGCTTCTTGGCGGCATCGAACGCGACGCACACGCACGCCTCGCCGCCCTCTCCTCTTCTTCGCCAACAGGGGTCTGACCCATGCCGATCCATACCGAAATCAAGGACCGCATCGCCGAGATCGTGTTCGACGTCCCGCCGGTCAACGCGTTCGACAGCGAAACGTGGAACAGCCTGCCCGCGATCATTAGCGAGGCGGGCGCCAATCCCGAGGTCAATGTCGTGCTGATCCGCGCCGCCGAAAGCGCGCGCGGCTTCTGCGGCGGCGTCGACATCAAGGAAATGCAAGCGCATCCCGAGCGCATCACTTTGCTCAACCGCGGCAATTACCTGACCTTCAAGGCGGTTCGCGATTGCGAAGTTCCCGTCGTCGTCGCGGTCCATAAATTCGTGATCGGCGGCGGCATCGGCATCTGCGGCGCGAGCGACACGATCATCGCCGCAGACGACGCTTATTTCTCGCTGCCCGAGGTCGATCGCGGCGCGATGGGCGGCGCCTCGCACCTCTCGCGCATGCTGCCGCTGCACAAGGTCCGCGCCGCCTTCTTCACCGGCGGCAACATCCCCGTCGAGGAGGCCTATCGGCTCGGCGCAGTCGAGCAAGTCGTGCCGCGCGAGCAGCTCGTCGACGAAGCGCGCGCCTTTGCGGCCGTTATCGCGGGCAAGTCGCGCAAGGCGCTGGTGATCGCGAAGGAAGCGCTGAACGGGCTCGAAGCGCGCGACGTCGATCGCGGCTATCGCTGGGAACAGGGCTTCACGCTCGAAATGTATATGCACGAGGACAGCCAGAAATCGCGCGACGCCTTTGTCGAGACGGGCAAGGCGGCCGAATTCTGATGGATCTCGCCTACACAACCGAACAACAGGATTTCCGCGCCGAAGTGCGCGCGTGGATGGAAGCGAACGTCCCCAAGGACCCGCTCGTGACGCTCGAGCGCGAGGACGGCTATCACCAGCATGTCGAATGGGAGCGCAAGCTCGCGAGCGGCAATTGGGGCATGGTGACATGGCCCGAGGCCTATGGCGGGCGCGGGCTCGACCTGATCCAGTGGCTGATCTTCGAAGAGGAATATTATCGCGCCGGGGCGCCCCTGCGCGTCAACCAGAACGGCATCTTCCTGCTCGGCCCGACCGTCATGGAATTCGGCACCGACGAACAGAAAGCGCGCTTCCTGACCCCGATGGCGAGGGGCGAAGTCATCTGGGCGCAGGCGTGGTCCGAACCCAATGCGGGCTCGGACATGGCGGCGATCACGTCGAAGGCGATCCGTGACGGCGACCATTATGTCATCACCGGCCAGAAAACCTGGTCGAGCCGCGCGAGCTTCGCCGACTGGGGTTTCGGCCTGTTCCGCACCGACCCCGAATCGAAGCGGCACAAGGGGCTGAGCTTCATCCTGTTCGATTTGAACGCCACCGGCGTCACGCGCCGTCCGATCCGCCAGCTTCACGGCGACCCCGGCTTCGCCGAGCTGTTCTTCGACGAAGTGCGCGTGCCGGCCCACAACCGCATCGCGGGCGAAGGCGAAGGCTGGAACGTCGCGATGGCGACCGCGGGGTTCGAGCGCGGGCTGATGCTACGCTCGCCCGCGCGCTTTCAGGCCGCCGCCGAGCGCCTCGTCAAACTGTTCCGCCAACATGAAGCAAAGGCCGCGCCCGCCGCGCGCGAGCAGGTTTGCCAAGCGTGGATGGACGCGCAGGCCTATGCCTATAACACCTATGCCGTCGCCTCGAAGATCATGGCGGGCGGACATATCGGCGCCGAGGCGAGCCTCAACAAGATTTTCTGGTCCGAACTCGACCGCGCCGCGCACCGCACCGCGATGCAGCTCTTGGGCGCGTCGGCCGAGCTTCGCCATCTCGACGGCGGCGCGCTCAATAGCTGGCTCGAAGGCTATATCTTCTCGCTCTCGGGTCCGATCTACGCCGGGTCGAACGAGATCCAGCGCAACATCATCGCCGAGCGGCTGCTCGGCCTGCCGAGATAAGCGGGCCCCATGGATTTCACGATCACCGAAGATCAGGCGACGTTGACGCAGGGCGTGCGCGACTATCTGGCGGGCGTTCACGCGCCCGAACTGCTCCGCGCGCTCGATGCCAGCGACAGCCGCCGCTCGGCCGACGTCTGGCAAGGCCTGACCGACATGGGCCTGCCCGGCCTGCTCGTTCCCGAGGCCGATGGCGGGCTCGGCCTGTCGTTGCTCGATGCGGTGCTGATCGCCGCCGAACTCGGCCGCGCCGGCGTCGCCGAACCGCTCGCCGACACCGCGCTCGTCGCCGCGCCGCTGCTCGCCAAGGCGGGCGGGCAGGACGCGCTGCTCGCGGCCATCGCCAGCGGTGAAGCGAAGATTGCGCTTCAACACCCCGTCAACCCGTGGGTCGCCGACCTCGAGGACGCAAGCCATCTCCTGTCGGCAAAGGATGGCGCGCTGCTGCTCGCCGAGCATAGCGGCGGCGCCGACCTCCTCGACAGCGTCGATCCGCTCCGCCGCCTTTATGCGCCCATCCCGCCTTCCGGAGTCGAAGTCGGCTCGGCCGACGCGCTGCTCGACCATGCCGCGCTGATTGTCGCCGCGCAGCTTGTCGGCGTCGCCGATGCGATGCTCGAACAGGCGACCGATTATGCGAAGAACCGCAGCCAGTTCGGCCAGCCGATCGGCAGCTTTCAGGCGGTCAAGCATCACCTCGCGACCGCGGTGGTCAAGATCGAGTTCGCCAAGCCGGTGATCCAGCGCGCCGCGGGAGCACTCGCCGAAGGATCGGCCAGCGCCCCCGTCCATGTCAGCCACGCCAAGCTCGCCGCCGCCGACGCGGCGTGGGCGATGAGCGAGACCGCGATCCAGACGCACGGCGCAATGGGCTATACCTATGAAGTCGACCTGCATTTCTGGATGAAGCGCGCCTGGGCGCTGTCCGGCGCATGGGGCGACCGCGCTTTCCACTTCGCGCGCATCGACGCCGCCGTCATCGGCGGCGGGCTGCCGATCGGCCCCGGCCACAGCTTCGCATAAAGGATAAGAACATGGCTGAAGCCTATATCATCGACGCCGTCCGCACCCCGATCGGGCGCAAGAAGGGCAGCCTCGCCGCCGTCCACCCCGCCGACCTCGCCGCGCACCCGATCAGGGCGCTGGTCCAGCGCACCGGCATCGACGCAGGGCTGGTCGACGATGTCGTCTGGGGCTGCTGCGACACGATCGGGCCGCAGGCGGGCGACATCGGCCGCACCGCGTGGCTCGTTGCCGGCCTGCCCGAACATGTCCCCGGCACGACGATCGACCGCCAGTGCGGATCGTCGCAGCAGGCGGTGCATTTCGCGGCGCAGGGCGTGATGAGCGGCACGCAGGACCTCGTCGTCGCGGGCGGCAGCCAGGCGATGAACGCGATCCCGATCTCAGCCGCCATGTATGCGGGACAGGCCTATGGCTTCGACAGCCCCTTCATCGGCTCGAAGGGCTGGAACGCCCGCTACGGCACCGAGGAAATCAACCAGATCAAATCGGCCGAGATGATCGCGGGCAAGTGGCAGATCAGCCGCGAAGCGATGGAGGCCTTCGCCACCGAATCGCACCGCCGCGCGCAGGCCGCGATCGATAACGGCTGGTTCAAGGCCGAGATCGCGCCGCTCGAAGGGCTGGAGCAGGACGAGACCGTCCGCCCCCAGACGACCCCCGAAGGGCTCGCGACACTCCGCACCGTCAACGAGGGCGGCGTGATCACCGCAGGCATCGCCAGCCAGAATTGCGACGGCGCCGCGGCGCTGCTGATCGCCAGCGAGGCGGCGGTGAAGGCGCACGGCCTGAAACCTCGCGCGCGCATCCATCATCTGTCGGTGCGCGCCGACAATCCGGTATGGATGCTCACCGGCCCGATCCCTGCGACGAAATATGCGCTCGAAAAGGCCGGCATGACGGTGGGCGACATCGACCTGTTCGAATGCAACGAGGCCTTCGCCAGCATCCCGATGGCGTGGATGCAGGAACTCGGCGTCCCGCACGAGAAGGTCAATGTGCAGGGCGGCGCGATCGCGCTCGGCCATCCGATCGGTGCGACGGGCGCGCGCCTGATGACCACCCTGCTCGGCGCGCTCGAACGCACCGGCGGTCGCTATGGCCTCCAGACGATGTGCGAAGGCGGCGGCCAGGCGAACGTCACCATCATCGAAAGGCTGTAAGCGACATGGGCATCTGCGACGGACGGACCGTCATCATCACCGGCGCTGCGCGCGGGCTCGGGCGCTCCTATGCGCTCGCCTTCGCCGCCGAGGGCGCCAATGTCGTCGTCAATGACATCGGTACGAGCCTGTCGGGCGAAGGCCGCGATACGTCGGCAGCCGACGGCGTCGTCGCCGAGATCAAGGCGGCGGGCGGCAACGCCATCGCCAATTATGAGGACATCACCGACTGGGATGCGGCGAAGCGCATCGTCGATGCCGCGGTCGCGGAATTCGGCGACCTGCATGTCGTCGTCAATAATGCCGGCATCGTGCGCGACCGCATGTTCGTCTCCGCGACCCCCGAAGAATGGGACGCCACGATGCACGTCCATCTGCGCGGTCATTTCTGCGTCGCCCGCCATGCGGTCGACTATTGGCGCGCGCAGCAGAAAGCAGGCAGCCCTGTCGACGCGCGCATCATCAACACGACGAGCGGTGCGGGCTTGCAAGGGTCGATCGCGCAGGCGGCCTATTCGACCGCGAAGGGCGGGATCGCGGCGCTGACTTTGGTGCAGGCGGCCGAGCTTGGCCGTTACGGCATCACCGCCAACGCGCTTGCTCCGGCGGCGCGTACGCGGATGACCGAGCAGGCCTTCGCCGACAAGATGGCGGCGGTCGAAACCGGGTTCGACGCGCAGGACCCCGATAATATCGCGCCGACCGTGGTGTGGCTCGGCTCCGAACAATCGAAGCATGTCACCGGCTGCGTCTTCGAACTCGAAGGCGGACGCATTACGATCGAGGACGGCTGGAAGCTCGGCCCGACGGTCGACCGTCAGGCAAAATGGAACCCCGTCGACGTCGGCGGCGCGGTCGACAAGCTGCTGTCCGAACGGCGCGAACCGCGCAAGGTCTGGGGCAGCTGAGATGCATTTCGCCTTCACCGACGAACAGGCGATGATCGCCGAAACGGCGAAGGCGTTCTTCGCCGAGCAGGCGACGAGCGAGCGCACCCGCGCCGCGATGGCTGGCACGGGCGCCGACGAGGCGCTGTGGCGGGCCTTCACCGCCGAACTCGGTCTCGCCGGGGTCGCAATCCCCGAGGCCGAGGGCGGCGTCGGGCTCGGCATGGTCGAACTCGCGATCCTCGCCGAAGCGGCGGGGCGGCACGTCGCCGCGCTGCCTTTACTCGCGAGCGTCGGCCTCGCCATCCCCGCGATCCTCGCCGGTGGCAGTTCCGAACAGAAAGCGCGCCTCCTCCCCCGCCTCGCCGCGGGCGAGCTGGTGGCAAGTTTCGCCGAGGCTGCGCCGGGCACAACATCGAGCGACGGCACGCTTACCGGCGCCGCGCTGCACGTCCCGCACGGCGCGCGCGCCGATCTGTTCATCGTCGCGGTCGAGGGCGGCGCGGTGATCGTCGAGCGCGACGCGCCCGGGCTCACCATCACCCCGCGCACCAGCATGGACCAGACGCGCCCCTATGCGCGGCTCGATTTCGGCGGCGTCGCGGCCGAACCGCTCGCCGATCCCGCGGCGGCGCTGGCGGCAGCGCACGCAACTGGCGCGCTCGCCATCGCCGCCGACGCGCTCGGCGGCGCGCAGGCGTGCCTCGACCACACGGTCGCCTATGCAAAGGAACGCATCCAGTTCGGCCGCGCGATCGGCAGCTTCCAAGCGATCAAGCACCGTCTCGCCGACATGATGGTCGCGGTCGAGCAGGCGCGCTCGGCGCTTTATTGGGCGGCATGCGCAATCGACGAGGGATCGGAGGAGGCAGCGTTCGCGGTCCATGCCGCCAAGGCCTTTGCCTGCGACACCTATTCGCTCTGCGCGGGAGAGATGATCCAGCTCCATGGCGGCATCGGCTTCACCTGGGAGCATGACGCGCATCTCTATTTCAAGCGCGCGCGCAGCAACGCGAACCTGCTCGGCACTCCCGACTGGCACCGCGAGCGGATCGCCGCGCTCGCCGGATTGGATCAGGCCGCATGAAGCTGGGTTTTTCTCCTGAAGAGGAAGCTTTTCGCGCCGAAGCGGCCGCATGGCTTTCGGCCGAACTCGGCGGGCCTTTCGCCGACGTGCGCGGGCTCACGAGCCTGACCGAGAGCCCCGAACGCCGCCGCGACTGGGAAAAGCGGCTCGGCGAGGCGGGATGGAGCTGCGTCGGCTGGCCCCGCGACTATGGAGGCCGCGACGCGACGCTCGCCGAGCAGGTGATCTTCGCCGAGGAATATGCGCGCGCCGGCGCTCCGCCGCGGCTCAACCATATCGGCATCGAACTTGCCGGCCCCACCATCCTCGCCTTCGGCACCGACGCGCAAAAGGCGCGCTTCCTGCCGCCGATCGCGCGCGGCGAGGAAATCTGGTGCCAGGGCTATTCCGAACCGGGGGCCGGCTCCGATCTCGCCAATGTCCGCACGCGCGCATGGCGCGAGGGCGAAGACTGGGTGATCGAGGGGCAGAAGGTCTGGACCAGCCTCGCGCAATTTTCCGACTGGATTTTCGTGATCGCGCGCAGCGAGGAGGGATCGAAGGGCCCCAAAGGCCTTTCCTTCCTGCTCGTCCCCGTCGACCAGAGCGGCGTCACCGTCCGCCCGATCCACCAGATCACCGGTGAGGCCGAGTTCAACGAAACCTTCTTCGACGGCGCGCGCACCGGTGCCGCGAATATCCTCGGCGCGCCCGGCGATGGCTGGAAAGTCGCGATGGGACTGCTGGGCTTCGAGCGCGGCGTCTCGACGCTCGCGCAGCAGATGGGCTTCCGCAACGAACTCGACGCAGTGATCGTTGCCGCCCGCGCCAATGGCGAGGCGAAGAACCCGCTGATCCGCCAACGCATCGCGAAGGCCGAAATCGGCCTCCGGCTGATGCGCTATGGCGCGCTCCGCATGCTCACCGATGCGGAGGGGGGCAAGCTCGACGCGTCGGCGCTCACCTACAAGATCCAGTGGGCGACGTGGCGACGCGACCTCGGCGAGCTGGCGATGGACGTGCTCGGCCCGGCAGGCGAAACCACAGCGGGCCGCGACTATGCCTTCCCCGCGCTCCCCAACCTCTATCTCTACAGCCGCGCCGACACGATTTACGGCGGCACGAACGAGATTCAGCGCAACATCATCGCCGAGCGCGCGCTCGGCCTCCCGCGCGAGCCGCGCGGCGACCTCAAATAAAGGAACGAAGCGTGGCACGACCGGCCCCCGAATATCCGACCCCGACCGGCCTTCTGAAAGGCAAGACCGTGCTGATCACCGCCGCCGCGGGCAGCGGCATCGGCGGCGCGGTCGCGCAGCGCGCGGCGGAGGAAGGCGCGTCGCTCTTCCTCTCCGACATGCACGAGCGGCGCCTCGGCGAGACCGCCGACCGGATCGAAGGCCTCGGCTTCGCGCGTCCCGGCACGCGCGTCTGCGACGTCACCGACGAGGCGCAGGTACAGGCGCTCGTTTCGGGCGCGATCGGCGCGATGGGGCATGTCGACGTGCTGATCAACAACGCCGGGCTCGGCGGCGCCGCGCCCGTCGTCGAGATGACCGACGATCAGTGGCACAAGGTGCTCGACGTCACGCTCACCAGCGTCTTCCGCATGACGCGCGCGATCCTGCCGCATATGTACGAACGCCAGAAGGGCGCGATCGTCAACAACGCCTCGGTGCTCGGCTGGCGCGCGCAGAAATTGCAGGCGCATTATGCCGCGGCGAAGGCTGGCGTGATGGCCTTCACGCGCTGCTCGGCGCTCGAGGCGGCCGAGCAAGGCGTCCGCATCAATGCCGTGTCGCCGAGCCTCGCGATGCACGCCTCGCTGTCGAAGGTCACCCCGCCGGGCCTGCTCGAGGAGCTGACCGAGAAAGAGGCCTTCGGCCGCTATGCCGAGCCATGGGAGGTCGCGAACGTCATGCTCTTCCTCGCGAGCGACCTCTCCTCCTACATGGCCGGCGAAGTCGTGTCGGTGTCGAGCCAGCAGGCATGAGCGCCCGCGTCTTCGACACCCCCGCGGCGCTGCTCGCGGCAGTGGGCGAGCAATTCGGTCCGAGCGAGTGGGTGACGATCGAGCAGGATCGCATCGACCTGTTCGCGCAGGCGACCGACGATCACCAGTGGATTCATGTCGACCCCGAGCGCGCGAAGGACGGCCCCTTCGGGCGCACGATCGCACACGGTTACCTCACGATGAGCCTCGTCAACCGCTTCCTGCCCGAGCTGGTCGAGGTGCGCGGCGTTGCGATGGGCGTCAACATCGGCACCGACAGTCTGCGCTTCCTCAGCCCCGTCCCCGCGGGCAGCCGAATCCGGGGGCGCGGCGAGCTGGTCAAGGCCGAGGAAGCCAAGGGCGGCGTCCAGGCGGTGGTTCACGTGACGGTGGAGATCGACGGCGAAGCGAAACCCGCCTGCGTCGTCGATACGATCAGCCGCTTTTATCCGGAGACGTAACAAGGGCGGTTTTCGGGTGTGGAGGTGTCGCTTACCTTTTTCGTCATCCCGGACTTGATCCGGGATCCATTAGGGCGACGGTAGCTGTGGACCCCGGATCAAGTCCGGGGTGACGATGAAAGAGAGGCAACTTCCGGCCGAAACCCTTCATCCCCGCAAAAGAAACTTCTGCACCTTGCCCGCCGCGTTCATCGGCAGCGCATCGACAATCTCCACCCGCCGAGGCACCTTGTAATTCGCCATATTCTCGCGGCACCAGGAGATGACCTCCTCGGGCGTCGCGCTCGCGCCGGGGCGCAGCACGACGAAGGCCATCGGCACTTCGCCCAGCCGTTCGTCGGGTACGCCGATCACCGCCGACTGCATCACCGCGGGGTACGCCGCGAGCAGCCCCTCGATCTCCGCCGGATAAGCGTTGAAGCCGCCGACGATGAAGATGTCCTTCGCACGGTCGGTGATCTTCACATTGCCGCGCGCGTCCTGCACCGCGATGTCGCCGGTGCGCAGCCAGCCTTCGCCGTCGATCGCCGCCGCGGTCGCCGCCGGATCGTTGAAATAGCCGCGCATCACATTGGGCCCGCGCACGAGCAGTTCGCCCGCTTCGCCTTCCGCCACTGCCTTGCCCACCTCGTCGACCAGCCTGACCTCGATCCCGCCCAGCGGCCGGCCGGCGGTGTTGGCGATCGTCGCGGCGTCATCGCCCGCGCCGCACATCGTCACAACACCGCAGGTTTCGGTCAGGCCATAGGCGGTGAGCACGACATCGATGCCGAGCTTGCTGCGCATCTCCTCGATCAGCGTCACCGGCACCGACGCCGCGCCGGTGATCGCGACGCGCAGCGACGAAATGTCGAACGTCTCATAAGGCCCGGCGAGCAGGCTCTGATAGATGGTTGGCGGCCCGGGGAGCAATGTGACGCGCTCGCGCTCGATCCGTTCGAACACCCGCTCGGTCTGAAACACCGCATGGGGTAATACGGTCACCCCGCGCATCAGCGCGACCAGCCAGCCCGCCTTGTAGCCGAAGCTGTGGAAAAAGGGATTGATGATCAGGAAATTGTCGCCGGGCCCATAGGTCAGCGTTTCGCCATAGGCGAGATAGAGCCGGACATTCTGGCCGTGCGTCGTCACCGCGCCCTTGGGGTTGCCCGTGGTGCCCGAGGTGAAGAGGATGTCGCAGACCTGATCCTCGCCCAGCGCATCCAGGCGCGCGTCGACCGCGGCATCCGAAAGCGCGGAGCCGCGATCGAGGAAGACCTGCCAGGGCGCGCCGCCCTCCTCGCCCTTGATCAGCACGATGCCGCGCAGATCGGGCAGATCCTCGCCCGCGAGCAATTGCGGATAGGCGGTGCCGAGAAAATCGGACACAGTGAACAGCAGCCTGGCGCCGCTGGTGCGCAGGATATAGCCCGCCTCGCGCCCTTTCAGCCGCGTGTTGAGCGGCACGATCGCGGCGCCCGCCGCCTGCGCGCCGAGGGCGGCGATGATCCAGCCCGTCGCATTGGGCGCCCAGATTGCGATCCGGTCCCCTTGGGCGACCCCCGCCGCGATAAAACCCTTGGCGGCCGCGCGCGCCAGCGGTTCGAGGTCGCGATACCGGACCTCGGTTCCGTCCTCGCCCCGGATCGCGACGGCGTCGCCATGCGTGCGGGCGGCGGCGAATATCCTGTGGGGTATCGTGAACTTCGCGTCGGCCACGGCAGATCATCTCCTGCGCCGGGTGCTCATGGACACCGTCCATCCGCCCCGGTCGATTGCTCCTCGCTGCGTTACGCGCGGGCGGGACGGCGACAACCCCTATTCGGGGGGAGCATGATCGGATCGCCCCCCCTTGCCGCCCCGGCCCGGACGGTTCATTGCCGACCGGGGGCCGACTCTCCTAATATCAGTGCAGGGACGCGAACAGGAAGCAAAAGCCGGAATGCGGATCGGAAAACCTCTGGCCGACGTCGACGAACTGGTGACCCTGCTTTATCGCGGGCCGCTCGAAGCGACGCCATGGCTGGGCTTCCTCGAAGCGCTGAGCCGGCGGATGCGCTGCGCCAGCGCCGCGATCACGCTGCGCCTCAGCCGCCAGGGCACGCCGCCGCTGATCATCTGGGGACCGCCCCCTATGATCGACGAGCGCGAAGCGCGCCGCATTCATGCGGTCCATGCCGAACTCGGCGATCTCGACCCCCTGCGCAACGCCTTGACCAAGACTGGGGACATCTACCGGCTGAGCGAGGTGATTTCGCCCGACGATCTTCGCGCCAATCGCTTCTATCGCGAGATTTTGCAGCCCTATGGCATCGAATATCAGCTCGGCATGTATATCTCCGAACCCGGCGGGTGGGAGGGCAATGTCGGCCTGACCAACGGCCCCGACGAAGACGATTTCACCGACGACGACAAACAGGTGCTGCTCGCGCTGCGCCCGCATCTCGAACAGTCGCTCGCGCTCTTCTCGCGCATCCGCCGCGACGAGACCGAGCTTCAGGTGATGATCGACACGCTCGACCGGCTGACGCTCTGCACCTTCATCCTCGACGGCGCGGGCCGCGTCCTGCGTACCAACAGCGCCGGCCGCGCGCTGGTCAAATCGAACAGCGCGGTGCGCGCCGCCGACGACCGGCTGGTGCTCGCGAGCAAGGCGGGCAATGCCCAGCTTCAGCAGCTGATCGGCAAAGCGATCGCGGCGCGGCGCGACGGCGGCAGCTTCGCCGAGGGACTGCGCGTCGAGGCCGACATCGATCGGCATCTGGGGGTCCTCGTGCGCACGATCGAAACCCCCTCGCGCTACAGCAACGAGGCGGGACCCGCCGCGGTGGTCTATGTTTCGGGGCTCGACAACAACCAGCCGGTCGAACGACTGGTCAGCCAGATCTTCGACCTCACGCCGTCCGAAGCGCATCTGGCGGCGCTGCTCGCGACCGGGCTCAGCCTCGCCGAGGCGGCCGCCAGGCTGGAGCTGACCGAAAATACGGTGCGCAGCTATTGCAAGACGATCCTCAGCAAGACCGGGGTCAGCCGGCAGGCCGACCTCGTCCGCCTGATCCTGCGCAGCGTCGCCGTTCTCGGCTGACAGCGCGCGGGCCGGAGCCTCGTTATCTAGTCCAATTGAGCGATGCGCGGCCGGAACCGGGCGATAGTCTCCTGTCATACCCGCCCACCCAACGCGGCCGGATGAGGAGCAAGATGACCATGGCCGCCAACCCCGATGCCATTGCCTTCCGCGGCGCGCTCGGCGCGTTCGCGACCGGGGTGACGATCGTCACGACGCGCGACGATGCGGGTGTGGATTGCGGGCTGACCGCGAACAGCTTCAACTCGGTCTCGCTCGATCCGCCGATGGTGCTGTGGAGCCTCGCGCGCACGTCGCAGAACATGGAGGCTTTTCGGGGTGCGCCGCATTTCGCGGTGCATATCCTCGCCGCCGATCAGGAGGCGCTCTCCAATGGCTTCGCCAAGCGCGGCGCCGATAAATTCGCGGGCGTCGAGGTCGAACGCGGCGAAGGCGACGTGCCGCTGCTGACCGGTTGCACCGCGCGGTTCCAGTGCCGCACCGCCTATCAATATGAGGGCGGCGACCATATCATCTTCGTGGGCGAAGTGATCGCCTTCGATCATGAAGACCGCGCGCCGCTGCTGTTCCATGGCGGCCGCTATGCGATGGCCGCGCGCAAGGCCGCGACGCTCACCGCCTACGACCCCGGCGCGCAGCCCGCCGGCAGCTTTGGCGAGGACTTCCTCGGCTATCTGCTCGGCCGCGCGCATTTCCAGCTCTATGGGCGGATGCGGGACAGCCTGAGCGAACATCATCTCGACGCCACCGATCATTTCATCCTGAGCGTGCTCGGGATCAACGACGGGCGCACGGCGGCCGAGATCGACGGCGTGATCGGCTATACCGGCGCCCACATCAGTTCCGATCGCATTACATCGCTCGCGGCGCGCGGCATCGTCCGGACCGATCCGGCCGACCGGCTCTGGCTGACCGACACCGGCCGCCGCACGCTCGTCGAACTCGCCGCCGCGGCCAAGGCGGCCGAGGAGGATGCGCTTGGCGCCTTCGACGAGAATGAGACCGCGCTGCTCAAGCATCTGCTCAAGCATGTCATCCGCAGCACCGATCCCGGGCTTCCCGACCCGTGGGCGGCGCCGGGGACGCCTTAAACACAACAAAGAAGGACGGCACCGGGGATGGAGAGGACACAGACAATCGCGGGCCACGGGCCGATCGGCCAGATCGCATGGCTGACCGAGGATCTCGATCGCGCGATCGACCAATGGCGCCTCCTTGCGGGCGTCGGTCCGTGGATCGTCTATCGCAACGTCACCCTTGACGGTCTTTATCGCGGCGCGCCCGCCACGATCCGCATCGACGTCGGGCTGGCCTATCAGGGCGAGACCCAGATCGAGCTGATCGCGCCGCACGGCGCCGGTCCCTCACCCTATCATGACGACGATGGCCGCGTGCGCGTGGGGATGCACCATGTCGCCTGGCTGGTCGACGATATCACCGCCGCCGCGGCCGATGCCGCGGCCGCCGGCCTCGCCCCCGTCTTCAGCGCCGAGAGCGGCGGCGGCGCAACGCGCGTCGCCTATTTCGAGGCGCCCGGCGAACCCGCGATCCTGCTCGAACTTATCGAGGCGACGCCGATGATCCGCGAGGGTTTCGCCGCCGGAACCGCCGCCGCGCGCGACTGGGACGGCAGCAATCCGGTCACCATCTTCGACTTCGCAGCCTGAGGGAGCTTCCATGGAAAAGATCATTTACGCGCTGTGGAAAGACCCCGCCGAGGAATATGCGCGCTTCAACGCGCGCCTGATCGGCGATATCGCCGCGCGGCTCGGCGGACTGGCGCATGCGGTGCGCGTCAATGTGCAGGACGACAGCGTCAGCGCCGGCAGCTCGCCGCGCATGACCTCGACGCGCCCGCAGATGGACGCCGTGATCCAGCTCTGGCTGCCGAGCGCCAACGATCCCGAGCGCGCCGCCGTCGATGCCATCATCGCGGACGCCGCGCCGCGCCACGCCGCTTGGCTCGTCAGCGAATCGACCATCATCGCCAATACGCAGCACCCGCCCGCGCCCGGCGCGCGCACCGAGGGCTTTTCCCAGATCGTGTTTCTCGGCCTGCCGCCGCGGCTGAGCCATGATGGCTGGCGCGACATATGGCAGCGCCAGCATTCGGCGGTGGCGGTCGATACGCAAAGCAACTTCGAATATGTCCAGAATCTGATCATACGCCCGCTGAGCTACGGCGCCCCCGCCTATGCCGCGATGGTCGAGGAATGTTTCCCCGCCGCCGCGCTGACCGACGAAGCGGTCTATTTCGACGCAGCGGGCGACCCCGCGCGGCTGGCCGAAAATCAGCGGCTGATGATGGAAAGCTGCGCGCGCTTCATCGATTTCGACCGGATCGACTGCATCCCGACCAGCCAGTTCGATATCCGGCCTTTCGCGCGCTGAAACCCCGAAAATCGAAAGGACAGATCATGCGTAATGTCGATGAAACGCTGACCTGGCTCGATCCCGACGCCATCGTCCGCTCGGACCGCGTCGAGATCGCCGCTCCCGCCGCGATCGTCTGGGAGATATTGATCGACCTTCCGCGCTACGGCGAATGGAATCCCTTTTGCATCGCCGCCGAATCGACGCTCGAAATGGGCGCGCCGGTGCATATGACGCTCCAAAGCTATACCGAGCCGGATGCGGTCTTTCCCAATTGCGAATATGTCTGCGCGTTCGAACCCGAACGGCTGCTGTCGTGGGAACTGCCGCACGACGACGCCTGGCCCTATCCCGCGCGGCGCGACCAGATCATCGAAACGCTCGGCGACGAATCATGCGCCTATCACTCGACCGACGCCTTCCTCGGCCCCAACGGCATTCACGTCATGCGCTTCTGCGGCCCGTGGGTGAAGCGCGCCTTCGACGACACCGCCGCCGCGCTCAAGGCGCGCGCCGAAGCCCTGCACCGCGAACGCAAGACCGCTTCCTGAGCCATCGCCCGCGCGCGTCGCACGGCTCGCCCTCGACCAAAAAAGAAGGCCGGATACCGCTTGGCGGTATCCGGCTTAGTTGCTCCTGAGTGCCCCCAGAGAGGAAAGATCAGGTCAGAATTTGAACCCCAGCTCGACGCCGAAGCTGCGCGGATCGCCGTACATGACGCCGGCGAAGCCCAGCGAACCGAAGTCGATCCCCGAGAGCAGATAATCTTCCTTGGTCAGATTCTTGCCCCACACCGCGATCGAAGCCCGCGCGCCGCCCACCGCGATCTCGGAAATCGACAGCCGGGCGTTCAGCAACCCGACGCCGCCATCGGAAATTTCCTCGTTATACGGGTTGACCGGGTGCCAGTAGATCTTGCTGCGATAGGTCCAGTCGGCGCGCGCAACCAGCTTGCCGAAATTGCCGAGCTCGGCCTCATATTGCGCGCCGAGATTGGCGGTGGTCGCCGCCGAATATTGGAACTTAGCGACATCGGAAATATCGGTGGCCACGCCGGTCATCGGGTCGACGAAGGTAAATCTCTTATATTTGCGGTCGGTATAGCCGAACGACGCGTCGACGGTGAAGCCGTCGGCGATCTGCGCCAGAATCTCGCCCTCGATCCCCGTATAAGTGGCCTTCGCCGCATTGACCGTCGTGCTCGCCGCCCCGCCGGTTCCGGCGAGGAACTGCTGCACCTGCAGATCGTCGTAGATCGCGTGGAAGGCGGCGAGGTTGAGCCGCAAGCGCCGATCGAACAGCTCGCTCTTGATTCCGACCTCATAGGAGATGAGATCCTCGGGGTTGAAACCGTTGTTGTCGGCGGCGCGCGCGTTGAAGCCGCCCGCCTTGTAGCCCGTGCTGGCGCGGACATAGGTCATGATGTCGTCGCTCCAGTCGTAGGAGATGTTCGCGAGCCAGTTGATCCGGTCGAACTTGCGCGTCAGGTCGCGCGGTGCCGGCGGCACGGGCGAGGTCTGCATCAGATGCTTCTTGTCCTCGGTATAGCGCAGCCCGCCGGTGATGCTGAGCCGGCTGTCGAGCGCGGCGGGTTTCCAGGTGAGCTGGCTGAATGCTGCCATCGAGCGCGAGACGTGGCGATAGGACAGCAGCGTTTCGAGGTTGACGCCGAAGCTGTTCAGATCGACCCCCGGCGCGATCGGGATCGGCACCGGCGACGGGAGGACGAGCGTAAAGCTCTGCGGATTGATCTCGGTCGCGCGCTCGCGGAAATAATAGGCGCCCAGCACATAGTCGAACTCGTCGCCGATCGACCCGATCAGGTTGAACTCCTGCGAAAACTGCCGCTGGCGCCGTTCGTTGCGGGTGGCGAACAGGCTGATCGGGCCGACGCCCTGCGGAATGAAGGCGTTGGGCGGCACGAGGATCGCCGGGCTGACGAGAAAGCCGACGAGGCCGCCGTTGCCGTCAAGATCCGAGCTGTCGATCCGGTTGTCCCACTTGCGATAGCCGGTGATCGAGCGCAGCGTCGCGTCGCCGATCTCCCAATTGATCGTCAGCGCATGGCCCAGCACCTTGTCGTGCGCGTTGCCGTCGCGATCGAGGCGGATTTGCGAAAGCCTGTCCTGCGACACCTGCGGCGCCGTCCCGCCGAACGCGGGCGAGAAGTTCAGATATTCGAGAATGTCGGGGCGGATCGCGCGCAACTGGAAGGCGTTGGCGCGGCCGTTCCGGTCGCTGGCATCGAAGACATAGTCGACGGTAAAGCCGGTGCCCTTGTCAAAGCGCACCGCGGCGCGAACCGCGTCGGTGTTGCGCGCGCCCGGATCGCGCTTGTCCGACGGTTCGAGCAGATTGTCGACCGTCCCGTCGCGCTGACTGTGGTAATAGCCGAGCTTGAGCGCGAGCCCGGTGTCGCCGAGTTCGCCGGTGTCGATCAGCGCCTTCACCATATATTCGTCGAAGCTGCCATAGCCGACCTGCAGGCGCCCGCCGAAATCCTTCGACGGCTTGGCCGAGATCAGGTTGACCGCGCCGCCGGTCGTGTTGCGGCCGTAAAGCGTGCCTTGCGGCCCGCGCAGGACCTCGACGCGCTCGAGATCCATCATGTCGAACAATGCGCCCGCCGACCGGCCGACGATGACGCCGTCGACATAGAGCCCGACCGCGGGGTCGGCGGTCAGGATCGGGTCGTTGTCGACGATGCCGCGGATCGAGATCGAGGGGTTGGCCGTCGCCGACGGCGTTTCGGTGATGATCAGATTGGGGGCCGCGCTGCCGAGCGCGGCGACGCTGGTGATACCGCGCTGTTCGATCATTTCGGAGTTGATCGCACTGATCGCGAGCGGCGTGTCCTGAAGGCTTTCGGACCGCTTCTGGGCGGTGACGATGATCTCGTCGAGACCTCCGGTCGTGGTCTCTTCCGCGGCGGGCGCGGCCTCTTGCGCGTGCGCGGCGCTCGTCATCCAGGGCGCGATCAGCGCGATGGCGGCGATTTGCGCGCGGCAATATGTGCGATGCTTCATCAGTCCCATCCCTCTTTCTGTCCATTGCGGCGTATGATGCGCAATTTATGGGTCGAATATCACGACATGCGTAACGTAAGCAATATATAACTACGCAAGAAGGCAATTCCCTACCCCCTTTTGGTGGTAGGCGCGCGGACGAAAAAAAGGGGCGGCAAAGCCGCCCCAGTTCACCCAAGGAGTCTCCCCATGGCAAATCGTTCAAATTCCCGGCTGTTCTTTCGGGATATGGACCCGGAGGCCGTCGAGCTCCTCGGTGATATGGATCTGGCAGCTCAATCGGCTGGTCGGCTTGACCTCGATAAAATCGGCGAGCGCCTCGAGCATCTCGGCCTCGTCGTCGCCCGGCGGACCGACGCGCGCCGCCCAATCGTCGTCGACATAGACGTGGCAGGTCCCGCACTGGCGCACGCCGCCGCATAGCGCGTCGATCCCGTCGACGAGATTGCCGATCGCGAGATGCATCACCGCCATGCCTTCGAAATTGGTGCACGTCTTTTCGCTGCCGTCGGGCTGAACATAGGTGACGCGCGCCATCAGTTCGTGCCCTTCGCGTGCGCCGGGCAGCCCGCCGCCGCCGCCAGCGCATCGAGATCGGCCGGCGCATGCGCCGCGGCGACTCGCCGCTTGTAGCGCACCCGGCACGGCTGGTCGGGCCAATAGGTGCCTGCACCGGCGATCGGGCGCGGCGTGTCGATCAACTCCATGCCATAGCGCTGGAGCAGGATGGCGATCAGCGCCTTCATCTCCATCCGCGCGAAATTGACCCCGGCGCAGCGGTGCATGCCGCCGCCAAAGCCGATCAGGCTGTTCGATTCGACCTTGGCATCCGCGCGTTCGGTGTTGAACCGTTCGGGATCATAATCGTCGGGCCGGTCGAACAGCTCGCTCATCCGGTGGCTGACCGACGGCGCGAGCAAGACCCAGTCGCCTTCGCGAACCTGATATCCGTCGCGCTCGAAATCGGCCGCCGCCTTGCGGATCATCGTGAAGGCGACGGGGTGCAGGCGCTCGGTCTCGCGCAGCGCGAGATCCATCTTCTGCATCGCGATCGCCTGCTCCCAGCTGAGGTCGGCGCCCGATGCCGAACCCAATATCGCCCCGATCTCTTCGCGCAGCACCTGCTGATAGTCGCGGTTCTGAAGAATATCGATCATCGCCCAGCTGACCTGTCCGGCGGTCGTTTCATGCCCGGCCCAGACGAGCAGCAGGATCATGTGGATGATCAGTTCGTCGGGAATCGGACGGCCGTCGGGATAGGTCGACGCGACCATGTCCTGAAAAAAGTCGGCGGGCTCGACCGGATGCGCGCGCCGCTGCTTGATCCAGTCGCCGAGGATGCGGTGGAGCTTTTTCTTCGCGGCCTGGCTGCGACGCATCTTCTTCGTCGGGAGCCAGAGCGGCAGGACGAATTCCATCCCGCCCGAAAAGTCGCGGAACAGATCGAAGAATTCATGGCCGAGCTTCTGCTTGAAATCGCGCCCCATGAAGCTGTGCGCCGCAATGTCCATCACCACCGGGCCGAGCGTCGAGACCAGATCGAACTCGCCGCTGTCACCGAGCCGGTGACACAGCGCCATCGCCTCCTCGGCCATCACCGGCACATATTGCTTCATCGCCGACGCCTTGAAGCGCGGCATGATGACCGCGCGCTGGTTCAGATATTCCTCCATCTCGGCGAAGGAATAAAAATCGGGCGAGAACATCTTGTGGAAAAAGGGCATCGATTCGCGGATCGACAGCAGCTTGTCGGTTTCCTGAAAGACGAAGCGATTGTTGTCGGGGCCCAGCATCACGACCATGTTCCGCCCGCCCATGCGGAAGGAATAGATCGGGCCATGGTCGTGATAGCCCTTGCGCAGCAGGCCCACGGGGTCCTTGAAGAAGCTGGTGAGGTGGCCGAGGAACGGCATTCCGCCGTCCATCGCGGGCGGCTTCATCGCAATTGCCGACATGCTGATTCTCCTCTCGACGCCGTCTGCGCGGCCGACGGGAAGGAGTATCGCGCGCGGGCGGCGCATCGCCGAGCGCGCGGCGTCCAAGTAGCGAATTTCAATCCTTAGAGGATCGCTTGGCGCGCCTTTCGGTGCCGAGCGAGCCCGACCCGACGTCGCGCGCGACCATCGGCAGCGGAATCGGAGTCGAGGCGATGAGCAGCCCGACGTTGGTCTTGACCGCGGGCGGCAGCGGCGCGTCGCGCGCAATCAGGTCGCGAACCTCGCGGAACAGGCTCGCGAGCCGGCGTTCGAGCAATGCGCGCGACGCGTCGGACAGCTCGCCGATCTCGAATTCCCATATCGATCCCGGGGTGGAGAAATCATATTGCAGGAACTCCTCCTTGACCCGCCGGTCGAAGAAGCGCCGCATCGGCCCGCCGCGCCGCCAGCCGATGCTGCGCGCGGTCATCAGCCGGATGACATTGCCGGGGAGGAGCTGGATCAGCCCGATCCGCTCGAGCTTGAGCAGCGCGGGGATCAGCTGCGTCTGGTCGATGCCATAATCGGCTTCGATCCGCTCGACCGTCCAGCCGCCGAGCGCGAGGTGAAAACAGAAAAGCGCGAGCGGCTCGTCGACCAGCGCCTGTTCCTGCGCGTCGGTGAGCGTCGCCGGCATCGCGGGCCGCATCTCGTCGGCCATGCGCGCGAGCGCGAGGAAGTCGATGCCCGCGATCTCGCAGATCTCGTCGATCCGCGCGAGCGTGAAGCTCTGCTGCGCAAAGGTGCGCCGGACGCTCGCATGGCTGATGCCGAGCGCGCTCGCGACATCGGCGTAGGTCAGCCCGCACTCCTTCAACACACGCTTCAGCGCCTCGACCAGATAGGCGCTTTGCGTGTGCAGGGGCTCGGCTGCCGTCATCGGGCGCTTATCACCCTAAAGGATCGACGCCTCAAGCGCGCAGAAACTGTGGCACAACCGCGCATCGACGATGCGGTCGGGGCATTCGGGATCGAACCAGCGGTCGATCCGCGCCCAATGATAGGGGTGCATCATATAGGGGCCCATCAGCCCGCCGGCGTCGGCATATTCCTGTTCCCACACATGCGTCCAGCGCCGCGCGCCGACCGCGGCTTCGGCGCGACTGAGCTGCCAGTTGCGGATCGCGGGGATGTAATGCGGCATCATCTGCGTTTCGGCCTCGAAGCCCTCGACAATGGTGGGATCGGTGCCTTCGTCGACGCTGAGCAGCAAGACGCGGTAGACGCCGTCCGCGAGGTCGGGCGCCTGCTTGCCGCCCGGCGAACCCTGATAGTCGGCGCCGTCGACCGCATCGCCCGCGAGCAAGGGCGCGAGCGCCGCCCCGAAAGCGTCGCGCTGTTCGGCGCTGTCGAACGCGAAATGCGCGAGCAGGTCGCCGCCGCAATGGCTGCCCGGCAGCGTCGGCCCAACGAGCGTGCGATACGCCGTATGTGTCCTTGCAAGCGCGCGCAGTTCGTCCGCGAGCGGCGCCAGCCGCGCGGCGTCGGCAAGCGTGACGAGACGGGTCAGCTTAAACATCGCAGAGGCTTTCGATGTCGTCGGGCGCGGCCGCGAAGAAGCGGCGGCGGCTCACCGCGCGCGCGTCGACCTCGGCCCACCAGGCCCCGATATCGGGGTTGTTGCCGCCGACGAAACGCATCTGCCACCACGCCCCCGGACCGGCGAGCGACCAGCGAAACACGAGCGTGTTGGACTGATCGTCGAGCCACATCGGCGGGCTGACGAGACATTGTTCAAGAACCATCCCCCGCGCCCGCGCGCCGGGCGCATAGCGCGCCAGATAGTCGTCGAGCAGCGCCTTGCCCTCGCCGGGCTTCGCGACGATCTCGTCGATCGCATGCACCATCGGCGCGGCGGCGGTCGGGTCATCAGCCGTCATGGGGCGTCACCTCCAGGATGATCTTGCCGCGGACATGCTGGCCTTCGATGCGGCGGTGGGCTTCCGCGGCCTCGCCGAGCGGCAGGATTTCGATCGCGGGCGGCCGGACCGCGCCCGCATCGCATAGCGCGGCCAGCTCCTTGAGGTGCTGCGGAAGGCGCATGACGGCATTCATGTTCGACAGGATGCTCACCCCGTTCGCCGCGGCATGCGCAACCTCGTCGGCGCTCGCCTGCGATACCAGCGTTGCGATCTCGACATAGCGGCCGCCCGGCGCGACGATATCGACCGCGGACGGGAGCAGGCTGCCGAGCCCGACCGCGTCGAGCACCAGATCGACGCCGCCCGGTGCCCATTTGCGCACCGCCTCTGCGACATCGCCGGCGCGATAATCGATCGCATGATCCGCGCCGAACTCCCGGACATAGGCGATGTTGTCGGGGCCGCAGGTCACCGCGACGCGCGCGCCGAGCGCATGGGCGATCTGGATGCCGATGCTGCCGACCCCGCCCGCGCCGCCGTTGATGAGGACGGCTTGCCCTGCCTTCAACGCGCCGACATCGGCAAGCCCGCCATAGGCCGTCGTCCCCGCAACCGGCAGCGTCGCCGCCTGCGCGAAGCTCCATCCTTGCGGCAACGGCGCAAGAAACACCGCGTCGGCGATGCAATATTCCGCATAGGAACCGTCGCGCCCCTGCCCCTGTTTCGACATGCCGAACACGCGATCGCCGGGGCCGAAGGCCTCGACGCCCTCGCCCACCGCCTCGACGATACCGGCGAAGTCGAAACCGAGCACGAACGGGAAATAATATTGGATATAGGCCGACAGCTTTCCCTCGCGCGTCTTCCAGTCGGCGGGGTTTACCCCGGCGCATACGACCCGCACCAGCACCTCGCCCGCCGTCGGCTCGGGGGTCGGCAAATCGCCCCAGTGCAGCATGTCCGCACCGCCGAAATTCTCGATGATCATCGCACGCATGGTGCCTCCTTATTTCGCCGCCTGCGCCCGGAAATGCGGGATCACATGCGTTCCGATGTTGCGGATCGTTTCGAGGATCGCCTCGTGCGGCACCGCGCCCATCTGGAAGAGGAAGAGGATTTCGTCGGCGCCCGCGTCGAACAGGCGCTGGACGTAACGGATGCAGTCGTCGGCGGTGCCATAGGCGTCCTGCACCTCCTCATAGGCGCCGGTATGCTCGGTCCCGATGCTGATCTTTTCCTCGGACAGATAGGCGACGACCGCCGCCTTTTCCTGCTGCAGGATCGCCGCCTGCTCGTCGCCCGACAGGTCCTCGACGGTCGGCTTGGGCCCGCCCTGATACCAGTAACCGAGCGATTCGACGAAGAAGCGCTGGCCGCGCAGACCGATCTTGCGCGCTTTCTCGCGGTCGTCGAGGACGAGCGCCGGGCAGAGCGCGGCGAGATGCTCGGTCGGCCGGAAACCGACCTGGTGCTCGGCTTTGCGGTTCGCCCAAGCGGCGCGATAGATCGCATTCTTGCTCGCGATGTCGTCGGGTCCGGCGAAGCCCAGCACCAGCGCGCCGATGCCGCGCGCGCCCGCGGTGGTCAGCGCGTCGGCACGCGTGCACGCCATATAGAGCGGCGGGTGCGGGTCCTGATACGGCTTGGGATGGATCGGTCGGCGCGGGATGCGGATATGCGTGCCGTCATGCTCGATCTCGTCCTCGACCATGATCTTCGGGATCAGATACATGCTCTCGTCGATCATCGGCTGGAGTTCGGCGAGGTCGTAGCCGAAGGTGCCCGCTTCCTGCTGGGTGCCGCCCTTGCCCATGCCGAAATGGACGCGGCCGTTCGACAAGATGTCGAGCGTCGCGATCCGCTCGGCGACCTTGACCGGATGGTTCATCGCGGGCGGCAGGCAGACGACGCCGTGCCCGATGCCGAGCCGCGTCGTCTTGCCGGCGAGGAAGGCGAGAAAGGTCTCGGGCGCCGACATATGCGCATATTGGGTGAGCGCAGTGTGCTCGACCGCCCACACGGTGTCGAAGCCCATTTCCTCGGCGAGCACCGCCTGCTCGATAATTTCGTGAAAACAACGCGCTTCGTTCTCGCGCGAGGTGTCCACCATCTGCGCTTCGTAAATGATCGAGAATTTCATGGCCCGCGATCCTCTCCGCCATCTGCTTTTCGGCGTGCATAGGGCGGCGGAAGGGCTCCGTTCCTCGTCCAATTGGATCAATTCGCGCCGCGCCGCCGATGCTAGGCAAGGCACGACATTGGGCAGGAAGAGGAATTGCGATGAGCATGTTCGACGGCAAGGTCGCGCTGGTGACCGGCGCGGCTTCGGGGATCGGCGTTGCGGCGTCGCTTCGCTTCGCCGAAGAGGGCGCCGCGGTCGTCGTTGCCGACATCAACGAGGCCGGCGCCGAAGCGATCGCCGATCGGATCCGCACCCTTGGCGGGCGCGCGCGCGCGATCCGCTGCGACGTCAGCAGCGCCGCGGACAATGACGCGATGGTCGCCGCCGCGCGGCAGGATTTCGGACGGCTCGACGCGGCCTTCCTCAACGCCGGCGCCTATGCGCAGACCGGCTTCGACGAGTCCGACGCTGCGACGTTCGACAGCATGATCGCGATCAACCTGAAGGGTGCGTTTCTCGGCCTGCAGGCGGTGCTGCCCGCGCTCAATCCGGGCGGCGCTGCCGTGGTCACCGCCTCGACCTCGGGAATGATCGGCCTCAACGTCGCCGCGGCCTACAGCGCCGCCAAGCACGGCGTGATCGGCGCGGTGCGCTCGGCCGCACAGAGCTTCGCGCGGCGCGGGCTGCGCGTCAACGCGATCTGCCCCGGGCCGGTCGCGACCGCGATCCTCGGCGTAAACGAATCGGCGCCGATTCAGCCCGCCGACGCGCTGGCGCTTCCCGGTGCCGATGGCGTGCTGCTGCCGCAGCATATCGCCGAGATCGCGCTGTTCCTCGCCAGCCCGCGTTCGGGCGGGATCAACGGACAGTCGCTGATCGCCGATGCCGGCTTTCTGTCCAGCTATCCCCCCATGCCCGAATGAGCCGAGGATGGCGTCAGTCGCGCTCGACGCGGATGCGGCTAAGCCGCGTCTTCGCGATCAGCCAGCGGCCGCGCGCCTTGCGATAGCAGTCATGATAATGCCCGAAGCCATGGCGCGAGCGGCCGGCAAGATCGCTTCCCTCACCTGCCCAGAAATGGTCGTCCATCGCCCAGATGCCCTCGGCGTCGCGCGCGCCGGTGAAGCGGATTTCGAAGCTGTGGACATGGTGGACGGTCGCGGCTCCTTCGAGCGCCGCGGTGACTCCCGCCACAAAATTATCGGCGCCGGTGGTCAGCAACTGCTCGTCGGGCTCGCCGCCCGGCATTTCGCGGAAATCGCCGACCATGTCGTCGGTCAGCAGACTGCGCAGCAAGGGCCAGTCCTTGGTGTCCAGCGCGCGCAGATAGCGCGCCTTGAGCAGTCTTATCTCCTCGATCGCGGCGAGGTTGACGGCTTCGGTCATGATCTATTTCCCCTCCAGGAAGGCGGCTCGATAGGCCGCGAAACGCTGTTCGACATCGGAGCGGACCAGACCGAAATCTTCAAGCGTATATTTGTGCGGCGCGCGATCCTCGCGCTTGTTCGCCTCGATCCACTCGGCCATGCCCGCGCGCACCGCGTCGGTGACCGCGACCCCCGCAGCTTCGAGCACGCGCGTCCCCTGCGCGATCGGGTCGCCGAGCAGGTCGGCATAGCGGACGTCGATAAAATTCTGCCCTGCGACCGCACCGCGCACCGCCATGAAACGCTCGAGCAGTTCGGCAAGCCGCGGCACCCAGAAGGCCGCGACACTTTCGCGATCCACATCGTCCGAGACCATCTGGTAAAGGCTGTGTTCCATGCTGCAATAGCTCGGCACCGTCGCGACCGGATCGCGGTGCGTCATCACGATCTTCGCCTCGGGGAACACCTCGATCACCGCGTCGAGCGCGAGCAGGTGGCCGGGGGTCTTGAGCACCCATTTGGCGCCCTTGCGGCTTTGGTCCTGCCATTGCAGCGACTGGAGGATTTGCCCCAGGTCGCGGTAGCATTGAACGCGGTCGTTCTCGGTCAGCCAGCGCGCATAGCCCGGCACATGATAGGTCCCCTCGATCATCGTGCTCGAATAGAGCTGGCCGAGGATGATCAGTTCCTCGTCGGGCTGGTCGATGCTCATCGGATGGATCGACATCAGATCGGGGATCGTCGCGAGCATATAGTCGAGGAAACCGCGCGCCGCCTCACGCCGCGGTTCGGGATCGCCGCGTTCCTCGCCCGGGAAAGGCGCATAATTCTGCGTCTCGAACCAGCGCGTGCCGGTCATCCCGGGCGCCGACGCGAGCATGCGGTGGAGCATCGTGCTGCCCGTGCGCGGCAGTCCGACGACCACCGCGGCAACCTCGACCGTCTCGTCCAGAATTTCGGGATGGCGCTTGATCAGATCGACGTGGCGCAGCCGGTTGACCAGGCCGCTCACGATCATCGCCGCCGCGCTGCCGACGCCCGCTTCGCTCAATCGCGCCTCGTCGTTCAGCGCGGGAATCAGCGCGTCGATATTGGCGAAAAACCACGTGTCGCCGAAATCCGAAAGCCCCGTCTGCTCGCATGCGCGCGCCACCAGCGTCGCGCGATCCGGCACTCGGCCAACCATCTCTCCCATCCCGTAAACCTTCCGCATTACGTAGATACTTTGCCAATCCAAATACGATATTCGTATATAAATGACGTATCATCTACGCAAAATAGCATACAAAGGTCAAGGGCTGCCGCGTTCGGGCATTCCGGCATGGAGCAGATGGACGAGCTGCGACTGGCGGCGCGCGCCGGTTTTCGCAAAGATCGAGCGCAGGTGCGAGCGCGCCGTATTGTGCGCGATGCCGAGCCGGTCGGCCGCCTCGACCAGCGAGCCGCCGCCGGCAAGCGCCGCAGCCAGCATCGCCTCCATACGCGTCAATTGGAACAGGTCGCGGATCGCTTCGGGATCGGGCGCCGCCTCCTGCCCCGGATCACTGACGAACAGCGCGAGCGCCGCGCCCTTGCCGCCGCGCATGAACGCCGGGGTCGTCACCGCCTTGGCGACGACGCCGAGGTCGCGCCCGCCCGACGGCCGCTCGATGCGGAAGCGCTGCGGCGGCGCCGCGACCGGATCTGCCTCCGAGCGCAGCATCTTGAGCAGCTTTTCGAGCGCGCGGTGCGCGTCGGCGGCCGCGAGCCGCAGTTTTCCACCCGCGACAACGACGCCATCGGCCTCGGCGAGCAGCCGCTCGGCGACGGCATTGGCGCGGACCACCTTGCCGTCATGGTCGAGGATGATCGCCGCGACCCCCATTTGCTCGACGACGCCGCGATAGACGCCATGTTCGGCGCCCGATGCCTGCAGCCGTTCGAACAGGCGGATCGCGTTGTGCAGGTGCGGCACGATATCCTGCAGCGCCTCGCGCTCGGCGACCGCGAAATCGCTGCGGCTGTTGTCGCGCGTCACGCGCAGCCGCGCCTCGAACCCGCTGTCGAAACGCAGGTCGACGCCAAGGATCTGGTCGCCGCCCGCCGCCTCGAGGAAGTCGCGCCAGAAATCGCTCATCCGCGTGTCGCCCTGCACGAAGTCGGTGAACGCGGTCACCTTGCCTTCGGGCAGCCCCTTGAACGGGTCGTCGACGAAAAAGCTTTCGATATAATCCTCGGCGGTCTGCGGATCGCCGCCCGGCGTCACCAGCGTCCCCGGCCGGCTCGCGCCCGGCATCGTCAGGATCAGCGTCGCATAGCTCGCGTCGAGACAGAGCGCGAGGCTGCGGAGAAAATCTTCCCACGGCGTCTCGGCCAGCAGGCCGCCGAACAAATCGGACAGCAGGCCGGAAAACGCCGCGTTCATCCCGTCCGTTCTCACCGCCATTTCCTCATTTCCATCCATTCCATCCCACAAACAGGAGAGCTTTGCCATGCCCGTTGATCCCGCCCTCGTGCCGCTCCTCGATATGATCAACAACCTGCCGCACATGAACCCGCCGTTCGATGCGGCGGCGTTCCGGCTGGGCGATGAACAGCCGATGCCGGCGTTCAAGGCCGATGTCGCCGAAGTTCGCGACCTGACGCTCGACACCGCCGCCGGTCCGGTTCGCGCGCGCCTTTACCACCCCGCGCCCGGCACCGCGCTGCCGCTGCTTTTCTTCATGCACGGCGGCGGCTGGGTGTTCGGCACGATCGAGACGCACGATCCGCTGTGCCGCGCGCTCGCGTCGGCGGCCGAGGTTGCCGTGCTGTCGCTCGAATATCCGCTGGCGCCCGAGCATCGCTATCCGGTCGCGCTCGACACGATGCGCGCGGCGCTCGCCGCGGCGGTCGATCAGGCCGATACGCTCGACATCGATCCCGCGCGCATCGCGGTCGGCGGCGACAGCGCCGGCGGCAATCTGTCCGCCGCGCTCTGCCTCGACGCGCGCGACAAGGGCGGTCCCGCGATCGCGCACCAGCTGCTCCTCTACCCCGTCATCGACAATGATTTCAGCCGCGCGTCGCACAGCGAAAATGCCTCGGGCTACCTCCTCAGCAGCGCGATGATGCAATGGTTCTGGGGGCAATATCTGGGCGACGCGGAACGGACGCCCGAAGCTCTGGCGGCGCCAATCCGCGCCGCGAGCCTCGCCGGCCTGCCGTCGGCGACCGTGATCACCGCCGAATATGACCCGCTGCGCGACGAGGGCAACGCCTTTGCCGAGCGGCTTGCCGCCGAGGGAGTCGCGGTGACGCACAGCCAGGTGCCTGGCGTGATCCACGGCTTTGCGAGCATGCTCGGCATGCTGCCGCAAGCCGACATCGCGGTGGGCACCGCGGCCCGCGGCCTCCGGACCGCTTTCAAGATGGACGCCGTGACGGCGTAATCGCGCGGCGGGGGTCTGCACCGTCCGGTTCAGCCCCCGTAACCGCCCGCAACCGCAATCTGCTGCCCGGTTATGTAGGCGGCTTTGGACGAGGCAAGGAAGACAGCGGCATGACCGATTTCCTCGGGACGCCCCCAACGCTTGAGCGACAGATTCTTGTGCACCTCGGCGGTCCAGGCGTCGTCGAACACGCCCTGTTTCGAAAGCTCGAGAAACATGCCGGCCTCGATCACGCCGACGAGGATGGAGTTGGCGCGAATGCCATGCTTCCCCTCCTCGCGCGCGATGCCTTTGACCAGCGCCTCGTTCGCGGCCTTGGGCGCGACCGAGAGGCCGTCCTTGTCGGGCCAGCGCAGGTCGCCCGCCGACCCCAGATGCACGAACGAACCGCCACCCTTCGCGCGCATGTGCGGAATGACATGGTGCGCGGCGTTGAAGAAGCCGTGGACTTCGACATCGATCGCGCGGCGCCATTGTTCGGGGGTCGTGTCGGCGAGGTGGACCTGCGCGACGAGCGGGCCCGCGCCCCACAGCAAAGTGTGGATGCGCCCGTGCGCGGCGACGGCATCGGCGATGGCGGCGACCAGGCCGGTATCGTCGGTGACGTCGCACTGGTGCAGGCTCGCCTTGCGCCCCGATGCCTCGATGCGCGCGGCCAGCGCCTCGGCCTCCGCCCGTTTCGAGCGCCACGCGATCGCGACATCGCTCCCCGCCGCGGCAAATTCGCCCGCGACCGCGGCGCCGATGCCGCCGGTCGCGCCGAAAATCAGCGTCGCGCCTTCGGGAAATTGACGAACTTCACCCATATTCACCCTCCTTGACCCGCAGAATATTGCATAATGTTGGTAATAGTGAGATATGTTATCGAAATGCGATGGCATCGCAAGTTTTCAAAACGCATAGAGACAATGCCTGATCCGAAACCGGGCATGATGGGAGATTTTCAATGGCGACAACCGCAGACTATGGACTGGGCGAACAGGTCTTTCCGCGCGGCTGGTTCATGATCGCCGCCGCCGCCGAACTCGAAGGCACGAAACCCCTCGCCGTCCGCTTTTTCGGCCGCGACCGGGTGCTCTATCGCGGCGAGTCGGGGCAGGTCTATCTGGTCGATGCCTATTGCCCGCACATGGGCGCGCATCTGGCGAAGAACGAAACGAGCTTCGTGATCCGCGACGATGAGCATGTGCAGGGCGACTCGATCCGCTGCCCCTATCATGGCTGGCGCTTCGGCCCCGACGGCAAATGCAACCAGATCCCCTATTCGCCGCAGCGGATCCCCGCGGCGGCCAGGCTCGAGAATTGGCCGGTGATCGAACGCGCGGGCTGCATCTGGATGTGGCACGATCCCGAAGGGCTCGAACCCGAATATGAGCTGCCGTCGTTCGAGGAATATGATCAGCCGCATTGGGTGAAGTGGGAGCTCGACCGGCTGGGCGAACTCGCCAGCCATCCGGTCGAGATCCTCGACAATATGGCCGACCGCGCCCATTTCGAACCCGTCCACGGCAATGACGCCGTCGACCTGTTCGAGAATGATTTCGACGGCCACCGCGTCGTCCAGCGGCTGCGCGCGGGGCACCGCACGCTGCAGGGCGACGCGCCGCTCGAAACCGACACCTGGTATACCGGACCGGGCATATTGCAGTCGCGCATGTCGGGACAATTCCCCTCGATCATCATGATCGCGCACACCCCCGTCGACGACGGCGTGGTCAAGGTGTGGCACGCGCTGCTGGTCAAGGTGCCCAATGCCGAGCCCAACGCCGACGATGTCGCGATGGCGCGCGCCTATCAGGCGGCCGCCTGCGCCGCCTTCGCGCAGGATTTCGAAATCTGGTCGAACAAGAAGCCGTGCGTCAACCCGATGGCGGTGCAGGGCGACGGCCCGATCGGCAAGCTGCGCATCTGGTATCGCCAGTTCTACAACCCCCGCGCGCGCGCCGAAGAGTTTCAGAAGCGCGTCAACGGCACCCACGTCACCCGCGGCACCTTGTCGGCACCGTTCGAACAAAAGGTCGCCTGACCGGCGGCACCATAAACAGAAAACAGGAGAAATTGCGTGGCAAGACTCGCAGGTAAGGTTGCGATTGTAACGGGTGCGGCACAGGGAATGGGCGCCGCGACCGCGCGGCTCTTCGCGGCCGAGGGCGCCAAAGTGGTGCTGTGCGACGTCGTCGAGGACAAGGGACAGGAAACCGCGGCCGAAATCGGCGAGAGTGCCGTCTTCGAAAAGCTCGACGTGCGCTCGGAGGCCGACTGGGACCGCGTCGTCGCCGCGACGGTCCAGCGCTTCGGCCAGCTCGACATCTTGATCAACAATGCCGCGGTCGTCCATTTCAGCCCGATCGAGGCGATGCCCGCCGGGGATATCGAACGCGTCCTCGCGATCAATGTGATGGGAACGATGCTCGGCGCCAAATATGCCGCGCGCGAAATGACCAAGGCCGGGCGCGGCGTCATCGTCAACATCTCGTCGGTCGACGGCCTTCGCGGCTGCAACGGGCTGTCGGCCTATACCGCGAGCAAATGGGCGGTGCGCGGGCTGTCGAAATCGCTCGCCTTTGAACTGGGCCCGCGCGGCATTCGCGTCTGCACCGTCCACCCCGGCGGCGTGAACACGCAAATGGGCAACCCGACGGGGCTCACCGGCGACGCGGTCAATGTCGGTTACGAGCGCGTGCCGCTCCAGCGCATCGGCGAGCCCGAGGAAATCGCGCGCGCCAGCCTGTTTATCGCCTCCGACGATGCGAGCTATATCAGCGGCGCCGAGTTGGCGGTCGATGGCGGCTGGTCGGCGGGCTATTACCAGCCCTTCCTTCCCGGCGCGCCGGCAAGCCTGATGGGGCAGCCGTGATCCGCGTCGATTTCGGCTGACGGGGGCGCGGCGATGCAAACGGCCGTGGGTATCGCCGACCCCTTCGACCCGGTGCGGATCGGGCCGATCACCTTGCGTAACCGCTTCATCCGTTCGGGCGCGAACGAGATGATGAGCAAGGCGACCCTCCCCACCCGCGCGCTCCTCGACTTCCACCGCGCCTATGCGCGCGGCGGCGTGGGGATGACGACGCTCGCCTATCTTGCGGTCTCGCCCGACGGACGGACACTGCCCGGACAGGGAATGTTGAGCGCCGAGAGTGTGCCGCATTATCGCGCGGTCACGGACGCGATCCATGCCGGGGGTGCGAAGGCGTCGGCGCAGATCACCCATGGCGGCAGCTTTTGCCAGATCGACGACCTGTCGACGCCGCGCGCGATGTCGGCGTCGGGCGGGATCGACAAGATGGGAGTCTTGAAGGGCCGCTTTTTCCAGCGCGCGATGACGCGCGCCGACATGGCGATGGTGACGGGCGAGTTCGAGCACGCCGCCGAGCTGGCCGAAGAAGCGGGTTTCGATGCGCTCGAAATCCATATGGGGCATGGTTATCTGCTCAACCAGTTCATCTCGCCGCTCTCCAACTTCCGCAAGGATGGCTATGGCGGATCGGCGGCGAACCGCGCGCGTTTTCCCGCCGAGGTGCTGGCGGCGGTCAAGCGGGCCACGGGCGGGCGGCTCGCGATCCTCGCCAAGATCAACCTGACCGATGCGGTGCCGAGAGGTGCGACCGTCGACGATGCGATCGTCACCGCGCGCGCGCTCGAAGCGGCGGGCGCCGACATGCTGGTGCTGTCGGCGGGGCGCAATATCGAAAGCACCTGGGCGATGTTCGGCAGCGCGCTGCCCTATGACGATCTGGCCGCGATGCAGGGCGGGTGGCTGGCGAAACTGCAATTCGCGATCCTGAAACGCAGCGTGCCGAAGCTGCCGCCGTTCCGCGAAAATTACCTGATGGAATCGGCGCTGAAGCTGAAGGCGGCGCTGGGTCCCTCGCCGATGAAGCTCGCCTATCTCGGCGGCGTCCAGTCGCTCGCCGGGGCGCGGCGCGCGGTGGCCGAAGGGTTCGATGCGATCGCGCTGGCCCGCGCGCTGATCCACGACCCCGCATTGATCGGAAAATGGCAGAGCGGGACCACCGACATATCGGGCTGCACCGCGTGCAACCGCTGCGTCGCCGCGATGTACGGCCCGTCGGGAACGCATTGCCCCGAGGTCGGCAACGCGCTCGACCCCGGACTCAAGGATATATTTGCGGGAGAAGAATATGCCGAACCTGCTTGAGAAGAAGGTCGTCGTCATCAGCGGAGTCGGCCCCGGCATGGGACAGGCGATGGCGCGGATCGCCGCCGCCGAGGGCGCGAAAGTCGGGATCGGCGCGCGCAACAAGGATTTCATCGAAGCCGTTGCCAAAGAGATACGCGCGGGCGGCGGCGAGGCGGTCGCGGTGCCGACCGATGTTGGCAATGCGGACGCGTGCGCGGCGCTGGCGAACGCGACCGCCGACGCGTTCGGACGGATCGACGGGCTGGTCAACACCGCCTATATCCACGGCGAATGGGTGACGGTGGACGAGGCCGATCCCGAGGATTGGGCGAAGGTGTTCGACGTTAATTGCCTCGGCGCGCTCCGGATGACGCAGGCGGTGCTCCCCGCGATGAAGGCGGCGGGCGGCGGCGCGGTGGTCAACGTCGCCACCATGTCGCAGGTCAACCCCTTCCCCGGCGAGGGCGGCTATGCCACCGGGAAAGGCGGGCTGACCACGATGACCAGGCACATGGCCAAGGATCTTGGCCGCTTCAACATCCGGGTCAACGCGACGCGGATGGGCTGGATCGGCGGCAGGCCCGTCCATGATTATATCGACCGCGCGGTCGCGGACGGCGCCGATCGCGACGCCGTGGTCGGCGAGATCACCGGGCGCATCCCGCTCGGCGTCATTCCGCCCGAGGAGGATTGCGCGAAGAGCGTGCTGTTCTTCCTCTCCGATTATGCGAAAATGGTCACCGGCGCGACGCTCGACGTCAACGGCGGCCAGTATATGGCGCCCTGACGATGACCGAGGGCCCTATCCTGTCGCCCGATGTCTGGCGCGCCTTCTGCCGGCGGCTCGAGGCCGCGGGCGAGATCGTGACGGGTCTGGAATCCGCCGCAAACCCGCTCGACCGCGCCGAGGGCTATCGCTACCTCACCCGGCTGCTCCGCATCGCGCTCGACATGCAGCTCGAGCATGCCGACCCCGATTTTCCGAGTTTCTACGCCGCGTCGCACGAAACGGCGAAGATCGGCGCCGACAATCCCGACAACATCTATATGAACGCGACCGTGTCGGGCGCGCGGCGCTATCGCATCCGGGGCAAACGCGGCAGCGTGCCGATCCTGAGTTTCGGGACGAAGGCCAATCGCTATGCCGTCGATGGGACGATGGCCTCGACCGGCGAGCTCGATTCGGCCGACATGGCGGTCGCCCCCGACGGATCGTTCGAGATCATCGTCAGCCGCGACAAGGCCGAGGGCAACTGGCTGCCACTGGCCGACGACAGCTCGATGGCGATCGTGCGCCAGACCTTTCTCGACCGCCGGACCGAAGTGCCCGCGGCGGTGACGATCGAGGCGATCGACGGCCCCGCTTACCCCGCGCCGCTTTCCGCCGACGCGCTCGCGGCGGCGCTCGAACGCACCACCGCCTTCGTCGCCGGCACCGCGCAGACCTTCGTCCAGTGGGCCGAGGATTTCCGCGCGAGCCAGATGAACCGGCTGGCGACGATCGACCAGACGCGCTTTTTCCGCGCCGGCGGCGATCCGACGATCTTCTATCTCCACGGCTGGTGGCAGCTCGAACCCGGCGAGGCGCTGCGCATCGACACGCGCATCCCCGCGTGCAGCTTCTGGAATTTCCAGCTCGACAATGTCTGGATGGAATCGCTCGATTATCGCTACCACCGCATCCATGTGAACGGGCGCAGCGCGCGGCTGAACGACGACGGCACGCTCACGCTGATCGTCGGCACGCGCGATCCGGGCTTCGGCAACTGGATCGATACCGCGGGGCACCATCAGGGCACGATGCTGCTGCGCTGGATCGGCGCCACCGAGCATCCCATCCCCGAAACGAAGGTGATCCGCATCGATGACCGACCTTGAATCCCGCATCGCGCGGCTCGAAGCCGAAAGCGATATCCGCCGCCTGAAGGCGCGCTACCTGAACGCCTGCGATGCCAAGGATGTCGATGCGATCCGCGCCTGCTTCACCGAGGACGCGGTGATCGATTTTCCGCCGATCGGCGAATTCGGCCTCGACGGGCTGATCGACGTGTTCACGCAGATGGCGGCGACGACGCCGATCACCGACGTGCATCAGGGGCATAATGCCGAGATCGAGGTGACGGACGACGCGGCAAGCGCGCGCTGGAACCTCGGCTATGCGACCTATGACCCGCGCGCGGGGACTTTCCGGTTGCTCGCCAATTTCTACCACGACCGCTATCGCCGCACCCCCGACGGCTGGCGGATCTGCTACACGCGGTCCGAACCGCGCGCGATCGTCGACGGCGTATTGGCGAAGGACGGGATCAGGGCGAGTTGGATCGCCGGCTAATGCTCAATCGACGAGCGCGCACCAGCGATAGTCGTGCTTGATGAAATTCTGCCCGAGGCTGTAGCGCACCCGCCGGACGCCGGGGATTTTGTCGATCGTCTGATGGAGGAAATCGGTCAGTTCATTGCCGTTTTCGACCAGCGTCATCGCCAGCACGTCGGCGCGGCCGAGCGTCGTCGCGACAAAGCCGATCTCGGGCAGGCTCGCCAGGCTCTCGGCCACTCGCTCGATATCGGCGGCGCTGTCCGCCTCGACCCACAGATAGGCGAGGATCGGGTTGCGGAGCCGGTTGGCGTTGGTGACCGCGGCGACGCGGATCACCCGGTTG
Organism: Sphingopyxis sp.; assembly: GCF_035686825.1. Taxonomy (GTDB): domain Bacteria; phylum Pseudomonadota; class Alphaproteobacteria; order Sphingomonadales; family Sphingomonadaceae; genus Sphingopyxis. Next base: position 632,027 of record NZ_DASRYZ010000003.1, read on the forward strand.
TCGAGGAGGCGCTTCAGCCGCGAGCGGATCGTGCCTTCGGTGAGGTCGAATTCGCGGCCGATCTCGCGGTTCGAAACCCGCGCGTCATGGCCGAGGCGTTCGATGATCTTGTGATCGAGGTCGTCGAGGCTGATCCTCGTGCTCATAGCGGGGCCCACTCCGGATTATATTTGAATACTTTGAGCGCGAGGCTGGGGAATATCCGCTCGACTCCGTCGATCTTGGCAATCACGCCGGTCAGGAGATGCTGCATCTCCTCGAGCGTTTCGGCGACGACCTGGATTTCGAGGTCATGCGTGCCGATCGCGACATTGACGGTGATCACCCGCTCCAGCTCTGCGATTTCGGCGCCGACGTCGCCCGCGGACCGCCCCTTCACCTGCACGCCGACGGGCGCGAGATAGCCGAAACCCATCGCCGCGAGGTCGCGCATCGCGACGACACGCACCATCCGGGCATCCTCCAGCCGGCGCAGGCGGGTGCGCACGGTCGCTTCGTTCAGCCCCATTTCGCGCGCGATGTCGCGGTTCGCGATCCGGCCGTTCTTGCGAAGCGCGGCGATGATCTGCTCGTCGACATCGTCGAGCGCGAGCATCGCGTCGCCTTGGCTCGCGTTCGCGGCCTTGCCCCGCGTCCTTTTCCCGGCCTTGGTTGCCGTACGCAACGCCCGTTCTCCCCTGTTGAACCCGCGCCCCGTGCGGCGGCGCGCCGGTGCGATCGATCAGGGCTTCCACAGACCGCATCGCCGCGCCACTGTCAACATTCATCGACCGCGACGCCGGATATATAACAGTTTGCGTAAAGATTTTTCCTTTCAAAAACGCAATCATTATGTAGAACGACATATAGACCGGAAATAGCGAGTTTTCCGAGGCAGGAGCAATAAGGGTGGCCGTTCACGAAGTCGACATATTGGTGATCGGATCGGGCGCGGGCGCCCTGACCGCGGCGTTCACCGCCGCCGACGCGGGCGCCGAGGTGCTGGTTGTCGAGAAAAGCGCGCGTTACGGCGGGACTTCGGCGACCTCGGGCGGCGGCATCTGGATTCCGAACAGCGACGACGCGCGCGCCAGGGGCCATGCCGACGATCCGCAGGAAGCGCTCGGCTATATCAAGACGCTGATCGGCGACGATGTGCCCGAAACCAAGCTCGCGGCCTATGTCGACAATGCGCACCGGATGCTCGCCTATCTCGAGGAGCGTTCGCACGTCCACTATACCGCCTATGCCTATTCGGACTATCATATGGACGTTGCCGGCGCGCGCGACGGCTGGCGGACGCACGATCCGATCCCGCTGATGGCCGACCGGCTGGGTGCCGATTTCGAGCGCATGGAACCGCCGCACACGCTTACGCTGACTTTCGGCCGCTTCACCTGGACGATGGAGGAAGCCAAACTGCTCCTGACCATGAGCCCCGGCGCCAAGCCTCTGCTCTTCAAGCTGATGCTCAAATATATGTTCGACCTGCCCTGGCGCTTCAAAACCAAGCGCTCGCGACGGCTGACCGGCGGCAATGCGCTGATCGGGCGGCTCAAGCTGTCGATCGACGAAAAGGGCGTGCCGATCTGGCTGAACGCGCCGATGGTCGAGTTGGTTAGCAACAGCAAAGGCATCACCGGCGCGATCGTCGAGCGCGACGGCGAACGGATCGAGGTCCGCGCGCGCCGCGGCGTGATCATCGCGAGCGGCGGCTTCGACCATGATGCCGCGCTGCGCGCGAAATATCTGCCGCAACCGACCTCGGCCGACTGGAGCGCCGGGGTGCCGAGCAACACCGGCGATGGGCTGAAGGCCGGGCTCGCCGTCGGCGCCGCGACCGCGCTGATGGATTCGGCATGGTGGGGGCCCGGCTTCCTGCTCGAAGGCGAGGATCGCGCGCGAATCCTGTTCGTCGAACGCGCGCTGCCATCCTCGATCATCGTCAACCAGGCGGGCAAACGTTACATGAACGAGGCGGCATCCTATCATGTCGCGGGGGGCGAGATGCACCGCCGCAACACCCCCGAAGCGCCCACCGCGCCGTCGTGGTTCGTGTTCGACGCGCGCTATCGCGGCAAATATATGCTCGGGCCGATGATGGCGGGCAAGCCGTCGGCCGACGGCCGCATCCCCGAGGCGATGCGCAAGATATTGAAGAAATCCGCGACGATCGCCGGGCTCGCCAAGGAGATCGGCGTCGACGCCGCGGTGCTGTCGAAGGAAATCGCGCGCTTCAACGCCAATGCGCTCAAGGGCGAGGATCCCGATTTCGGACGCGGCGCGTCCGCCTATGACCGGCATTATGGCGATGCCTCGGTGACGCCGAACCCGACGCTCGCGCCGATCGCCGAAGCGCCCTTCTATGCGATCCCGATCTATCCGTGCGATCTCGGCACCAACGGCGGACTGCTCGCCAACGACAATGGTCAGGTGCTCGGCGAGGATGGCAAGCCGCTCGGCGGGCTCTATGCGATCGGCAACGCCTCGGCGGCGGCGATGGGGCGGACCTATCCGGGCGCGGGCGCGACGCTGGGTCCGGCGATGACCTTCGGCTGGCTCGCCGCGCGCCACGCGATGCGGGTGAATCAATAACGTCAACGTCGGGAACCGCCGGAAGCGGACAGAAAATCCTCCCTGTGGCAAAGCCATGGGGAGGTGGCAGCCCGTAGGGCTGACGGAGGGGCTAATGACGCAGCGTCGCTGCCCCTCCACCACTCGCTTCGCGAGCGGTCCCCCTCCCCATCGCTTCGCGACAGGGAGGATCTTAGGGTAGCTCCCCACTCCCAGCCCGGAGTGAGAGGGTGCCCCCTCAGCGCGCCAGATAGCCGCCGTCGACCGCGAGCGGGTGGCCCGTGATGAAGCTCGCCTTGTCCGAACAGAGGAAGATCACCGCGTCGGCGATCTCCTGCGCTTCGCCGATGCGGTTCATCGGGTGCATTTCGGCGACGAAGCGCGCCGCGGCTTCTTCCTTCACCACCGCATCGACCATCGGGGTGCGGATCGCGCCGGGGCAGACCGCGTTGATGCGGATGCCCTGCGCGGCATAGCGCATCGCCGCCGAGCGCGTGAGCCCGACGACCGCATGCTTCGACCCGCAGTACCCGGCGCCGCCGGCGCCCGCCATGCCCGCGATCGACGCCGTGTTGACGATCGCCCCGCGCCCCGCCTTTTCCATATGGCGAAGCTCGGCCGTCATGCAGAGCAGTAGCCCGCGCTGGTTGACCGCGATGCTGCGGTCATAGGCGTCGAGGTCGCCCCAAGGGGTTTCCATGCCTTCGAGCGCGACGCCGGCATTGTTGAAGGCGCAATCGAGCCGTCCCCAGCGCGCGGCGACATCGTCGACAAAGGCATCGACCGCACTCGCATCGGTGACATCGAGCGCGCCATGATGCGCCTCGCCGCCGTCGGCGCGGATCAGCGCGGCGGTTTCGGCGGCGCCGTCGGCGTTGAGATCACCGATCGCGACCTTCGCCCCCTCGGCGGCAAAAGCCAGCGCCGCGGCGCGGCCGATGCCGCTGCCCCCGCCGGTGACGAAAGCCGTTTTTCCTTCGAACAACAGCGCCATCGCCGCCTCCTTTTGCTTCAGACGATTTCGAACAGGCCCGCGGCGCCCATGCCGCCCGCGACGCACATCGAGACGACCGCATAGCGGACGCCGCGGCGCTTGCCCTCGATCAGCGCATGCCCGACGAGGCGCGAGCCCGTCATCCCGAACGGATGGCCGATCGCGATGCCGCCGCCGTTGACGTTGAGCTTGTCGGGATCGATGCCGAGCTTGTCGCGGCAATAGAGCGCCTGGCTGGCGAACGCCTCGTTGATTTCCCAGAGGCCGATATCGTCGACCTTGAGCCCCGCGCGGTCGAGCAGCTTGGGAATCGCGAAGACCGGACCGATGCCCATTTCCTCGGCCTTGCAGCCCGCGACCTGAAAGCCGCGATAGATGCCGAGGACCGGGAGACCTTCCTTCTCGGCCATCGCGCGGTCCATCACGACCTGCGCCGAGGCGCCATCGGAGAGCTGGCTCGCGTTGCCCGCGGTGACATAACGGCCTTCCTTGACGACCAGCCCGTCCTTGAACACTGGCTTGAGCCCCGCAAGCTTTTCGGCGGTGGTGTCGCCGCGCACGCCCTCGTCGCGCGCCAGCGTCACTTCTTCCTTGCCCGTCTCATTGCCTTCCTTGTCGAACAAAGCCTTCTCGACGGTGATCGGCACGATCTCTTGCGCGAAACGGCCCGCGGCCTGTGCCGCGCCCGCGCGCTGCTGGCTTATGGCCGAAAACTCGTCCTGCGCCTCGCGGCTGATGCCATAGCGATCGGCGACGATCTCCGCCGTCTCGATCATCGCCATATAGGCGTGGGGATCGGCGGCCTTGACGAATTCGGAGCGGTTGCGGAACTGCGGCGCGTGTTTGTTGAGCGTGAGCGAGATGTTCTCCATCCCGCCCGCGACCGCGACGTCGATCTCGTCGCACATGATCCCGCGCGCGGCGAGCGCGAGCGCGTTGAGCCCCGACGAGCATTTGCGATCGAGCGTGAAGCCACCGGTGCTGTCGGGCAGCACCGAACCATGCACCGCGAGCCGGCCGAGATTATAGCTTTGCGTGTTCCAGTGGTTGCCGACGCCCAGATAGACGTCGTCGACGCGCGCCGGATCGATCCCGGCGCGTTCGATCGCAGCGTTGACGACATGCGCGGCGAGCACCGGCGCCTCGGTGTCGTTGAACGCACCGCGATAGGCCTTGCCGACGCCGGTGCGCGCGGTCGAAACAATCGCTGCTTCGCGCACCATCTCAGCCCTCGACCGCGCGCATGTTGGCGGGGCTCCAATAGGCGCGCATCTCGGTCACCTTGCCGTCGGCATCGAATTTGAAGGTATCGATCACCTCGATCTCCTTCGGCCCGTCGAAGTCGACGAGCACGGTGAAGGCGAAGGCGGCATAGTCGCCGCCGGTGCGGACCGGGCCGTCGAGGCGCAGCTTCGCCTTCGCCTGCATCGACATCGAATAAAAAGCGTGGATCGCGTCGCGACCCTGGTGGATCGGGGTGCCGATCGGATCCTCGACCGTCGCGTCGGCGGCGTAGATATCGGCCGCCATGCCGGCGTCACCCTTGTCGAACGCTTCGACATAGCGCTCGACGGCGCGGACCATTTCCTCGTGACTGGGCATGATATTATTCTCCGATAGATTGGGGCAAAGGTCAGCGCGGCGTCAGCCGCCGAAGTCCCATTGGTGACCCCATTCGTCTTCCTTGATGCTGATCGTCGGGGTGAAGCTGTTCCAGTCGGGCTGGATGCCGCCGAAGCCATATTCGATGTCGAAGCCGCCGGGGCTGCGCATGTAGAAGCTGACCATCTTGTCGTTCATATGCTTGCCGAGGCTCGACGAGATATGGACACCCGCCGCCTTGGCGCGGTCGAGCGCGCGGCCGACATCGTCGAGCCCCGGCACCTCGACCATCATGTGGACGAGCCCGCTCGGCACCGGGAATTCGGCGAGCGCGACGCTATGATGGCGCGGATTGTCGCAATGGAGGAAATGAAGGCCGAGCCCCGGATCGTCGGGACCGCCGCCCTGCATATAGACGCGCATCTCGTCGGTATCGCCGAAGCCGAGCAGCTCGATATAGAAAGCGCGCGTCTCGGCGAGCTTCGCCGCGGGCAGCACGACATGCCCCATCCCCATCTCGCCGGTGACGAATTCGGACACGCCCGCGGGCGAGACGAAGGGGTCGCCGTCGACGACGCGGCCCCAGCCGATTTCGAGCCGGTTGCCCGACGGATCGGCGCAGCGGACGAATTCGACGACATGGCGATCCTTCGCCTCGTCGGCCGACGCGGGCTCGACCGCGACCCCCGCATCGCGCAGCCCCGCGATGCCGCGATCATACGCGGCCTTGTCGGGATAGACGAGCCCCGCGGCGTGGAAGCTTTCGCCGTCGCGCTTGCGAATCAACATGCGGAACGGCCGCTCGTCCATGCGCAGGCGCAGCCCGCCGTCATGATCGATCGCCTGCATTCCCAGCACATTCTCGCCGTAGGCGCGCCATGCTTCGACGTCGGCCGTATCGACCACGACATAGGCCAGTGACCTGATTGCCATTCGCTCAATCCCCTACATCCATATGCGCATCCGGCGCACCAATTTGAGCGGAAGCTACAAGCGAAATCTAGCCTTATCAAGTGTAATACGTAGAGATTTGCATTAAAATCTACGCAAACCGTATATTCAAATGCGCGTCGTCATCCGGGTGCGATCGCTCCGGCGCGCAACCGCCGCTACGGCAAGCGATGCTTTGCGTATCGCGGCCGCAGCCACGCTACGCAGCCCGGCCCTTCAAACCGCCCTCCTCGCCATTTTGCACAGAAAGTCGATTGACAGCTTGCGTAGAAAAATGCATCATTCACTACGAATATTGAAGCAATAGACTCATGCGGGCGACCGCAAGCGCACAAAATACCCGAGGAGAGCATATGGCCACCGCCCCGAAGCAAGCCGCCGACACCGCGCTGCCCACCCCCTCAGCGCTGGTCGAACGCGCCCGCGCGATGATCCCGACGCTCAAGGCGCGCGCGCGCCAGACCACGCTCGACGGCAACGTGTCCGCAGCAACCGTCGCCGAGATGCAGGAGGCGGGATTCTTCCGCATCCTGCAGCCGAAGCGCTGGGGCGGCTATGAAATGCACCCCAATGTCTTTTTCGAGGTGCAGAAGGCGCTCGCCGAAGGCTGCATGTCGACGGGCTGGATCTATGGCGTGCTTGGGTGCCATCCCTATGAACTCGCGCTCTTCCACGACGAGGCGCAGCGCGAGGTGTGGGGCGACAATGGCGGCGCGATGCTCGTCTCGTCGACCTATCAGCCGGTGGGCAAGGTCGAGAAGGCCGAGGGCGGCTTTTACCTGTCGGGCCGCTGGGGCTTTTCCTCGGGCTCGACGCATTGCGGCTGGGTGCTGCTCGGCGCGCTCAACTTCGATACCGATGGCGGCCCGCCCGATATGCGCACCTTCCTGCTCCCGCGCGGCGACTATCAGGTCATCGAGGGGACGTGGGACGTCTTCGGATTGCAGGGCACCGGCAGCTTCGACATTCTCGTCGAGCGCGTCTTCGTCCCCGAGCACCGCACGCACCGGGCGAGCGACGGCTTCGCCTGCACCAACCCCGGGCAGGCCGAGAATGACGGCCCGCTCTATCGCCTGCCCTGGGCGCAGGTCTTCGTCCGCTCGGTATCGACCGCGGCATTCGGCGGCGCCCGCGCGGCGGTAAACGCCGCGATGGAGATCATGCAGGGCCGCATCTCGACCAACACGGGCAAGGCGTCGAAGGCCGACCCGCTGCTCCACGGCGCGATCGCCAAGGCGCATGCGCAGATCCTCGAGATGGAGCTGACGCATCAGGCGACCTTCGACCGGCTGATGGCGAAGAGCGAGAGCGGCGAGCCGATCACGCTCGAGGAACGCGCGCTTTATGCCTATCAAAGCTCGACCGTCGTGCGGCGGCTCGCCGAGCTGGTCGACGGCATGGTCCAGCTTCTCGGCGGCCGCGCGATCTATATGTCGAGCGCGATCATCCAGCCGTGGCTCGACCTCAACGCCGCGCGCGCGCACGTCGCCAACGACCCCGGCAATCGCACCACCGACGTCGTGATGACGATGCTCGGCGAACCGCCCGCCTTCACATTCATGTAAGCGAGGAAACGATCATGGGAGAGATGACGGAAGCGACCCACCGCGTCGCGGGCGGATATGACATCCACATCAAGGAAGCCGGCGAAGGTCCCGCGCTGGTGTTCGTCCACGGCAGCGGCCCCGGCGCGTCGGGGCTGTCGAACTTTCGCCAGAATGTCGATGCGTTCGTCGCCGCCGGATACCGCGTCATCCTGCCCGACATGATCGGCTATGGCGCCTCGTCGCAGCCCGCCGACATCGATTATACGCTGACGCTGTTCACCGACACGCTCTATGAGGCGCTGAAGGCGCACGGGATCGAGCACGCGACGCTGATCGGCAATTCGCTGGGCGGCGGCGTCGCGATCCAGATGACCGCCGACCATCCCGAATTCGTCGAGCGGCTGATCCTGATGGCGCCCGGCTGTATCGAGGAGCTTGACGTCTATTTCGCGATGCCCGGCATCGCCGACATGCGCTCTTCCTTCGGCAGCCCCGATTTCGACCTCGCCGCGCAGCGCCGCCTCGGCGAAAGCCTGGTCCATGACCCGAAGCACATCACCGAGGCGCTGGTCGAGGAGCGCTTCGCGGTCGCGAGCAAACAGCCCAAGGAAGTGATCACGCGGATGCGGACGCACAATGTCCGCCCGCGGCTTGGCGAGATCAAGGTTCCCATCCTGCTTTTCTGGGGCCAGAACGAACGCTTCATGCCGCTATCGGGCATCCAGTATTTCTTCGAGGCCTGCGACGATGTGCGCTGCGTGACCTTCAACAAGGTCGGCCACTGGGTGCAGGTCGAGCGCGCGAACGAGTTCAACCGCTATGCGATAGAGTTCCTCGATGAGCATCGCTGAAACTTACGGACGTGAGCTTTACGACGCGCTGCGGGCGCGCCGCACGGTCGCGCCGCTGATCGCGCGCGACGCGGCGCTGACGATCGACGACGCCTATGCGATCAGCCTCGACTTCCTGTCGCGGCGGCTGGCGGACGGCGAGCGCGTCGTCGGCAAGAAGATCGGCGTGACGTCGAAGGCGGTGCAGGACATGCTCGGCGTCCACCAGCCCGATTTCGGCTTTCTCACCGACTGGATGCATGTCGAGGGCGACATCGACGTCGATGCGAAGGCGCTGATCGCGCCGCGCGCCGAGGCCGAGATCGCCTTCATCCTGAGGGACGCCCTCAACGGCCCCGGCGTCACCGCCGCCGACGTCATCGCGGCGACCGAAAGCATCGCGCCCTGCTTCGAAATCGTCGACAGCCGGATCGACGACTGGAAAATAAGTATCGTTGACACCGTTGCCGACAACGCCTCGTGCGGGGTCTTTATACTCGGTAAGGAACGGATCGATCCGCGCAGGCTCGATCTGCCGAACCTTCATGTCGCGGTGGCAAAGAACGGCACGCCGCTCTCCGAAGGCTATGGTCACGCGGTGCAGGGCGACCCTGCGCAGGCGGTCGCCTGGCTCGCCAATACGCTTGGCGCGCATGGCGTCACGCTCGATGCCGGCGACATCATCCTGTCGGGCAGCCTCGTCCCGCTCGCGCCCGCGGTGAAGGGCGACATTTTCGAAATGATCCTCGGCGACGGCCGCCGCACGCTTGGCCACTGCGTCGCGCGCTTTGTATAAGGAAGACCCATGACCCGCGTGAAGGCAGCGATCATCGGTTCGGGTAATATCGGCACCGACCTGATGATCAAGATGATCAAATATCCGCAGAATATGGAGCTGGTCGCGGTCGTCGGCATCGACGAGAAGTCCGAGGGCCTCGCGATGGCGCGCGAACGCGGCGTCGCGACGACGCATGAGGGGCTGGGCGGGCTGAAGGCGATGGACGTCTATCCCGAGATCGGCATCGTCTTCGACGCGACCAGCGCCTATGCGCACAAGGTCCACGACGCCGCGCTGCGCGCCGACGGCAAGCAGGTCGTCGACCTGACTCCGGCGGCGATCGGCCCCTATACGATCCCGACCGTCAACGGCGACGCCAACCTCGACGCCGGCAACGTCAATATGGTGACGTGCGGCGGGCAGGCGACGATCCCGATGGTCGCCGCAGTCTCCCAAGTCGCCACCGTCCATTATGCCGAGATCGTCGCATCGGTCTCGTCGCGCTCGGCGGGCCCCGGCACGCGCGCCAATATCGACGAGTTTACCCGCACGACGGCCGGAGCCATCGAAAAGGTCGGCGGCGCCGCGCAAGGCAAGGCGATCATCATCCTCAATCCCGCCGAACCGCCGATGATCATGCGCGACACCGTGTTCACCTTGTCCGAAGGCGCCGACGAGGACACCATCCGCGCGTCGGTCGAAGCGATGGTCAAAAAGGTGCAAGCCTATGTGCCCGGCTACCGCTTGAAGCAGGAGGTGCAGTTCGAGCGCTTCGGCGACAACAACAAACTCAAGATTCCCGGGCGCGGCGAGTTCACCGGCATCAAGACGATGATCCTGCTCGAGGTCGAGGGCGCGGGCGATTATCTGCCCCCCTATTCGGGCAATCTCGACATCATGACCGCGGCGGCGAAGGCGACGGGCGAGCTATTGGCGGAACGCATCCGCGATGGAAAGAAGGTGACGGCATGAGCGTGAAGTTCAACGTCGAAGCGGGCGACAAGCTCTATATTCAGGACGTCACGCTCCGCGACGGGATGCACGCGATCCGCCACATGTACGGCATCGACCATGTGCAGGCGATCGCCAAGGCGCTCGACGAAGCGGGGGTCGACGCGATCGAGGTCGCGCACGGCGATGGCCTCAATGGCGCGAGCTTCAACTATGGCTTCGGCGCACACACCGACTGGGAATGGCTGGAGGCGGTCGCTTCGGTGCTGACGAAATCGGTACTCACGACGCTGATCCTGCCCGGCGTCGGCACCGTCGAGGAACTTCGCCGCGCCTATGACCTCGGCGTCCGCTCGGTGCGCGTCGCGACGCATTGCACCGAGGCCGACGTCTCGAAGCAGCATATCGGCATCGCGCGCGACCTCGGCATGGACGTCGCGGGCTTCCTGATGATGAGCCATATGATCGACGCCGAGGCGCTCGCAGCGCAGGCGGTCCTCATGGAAAGCTATGGCGCCCAGTGCGTCTATGTCACCGACAGCGGCGGCGCGCTCGACATGGACGGGGTGAAAGCGCGGCTCGAAGCCTATGACCGCGTGCTGGGGCCCGAAACGCAGCGCGGCATCCACGCGCACCATAATCTGTCGCTCGGCGTCGCCAACAGCATCGTCGCGGCGCAGCAAGGCGCGGTGCGCATCGACGCGTCGCTTACCGGCATGGGCGCGGGCGCGGGCAACGCGCCGCTCGAAGTCTTCATCGCCGCCGTCGACCGCAAGGGCTGGAACCACGGCTGCGACGTCAACAGGCTGATGGACGCGGCGGAGGATCTGGTGCGTCCGCTGCAGGATCGCCCGGTCCGCGTCGATCGCGAAACGCTCGCGCTCGGCTATGCGGGCGTCTATTCCTCCTTCCTGCGTCACGCCGAAAAAGCGGCCGAAACCTATGGCCTCGACACGCGCACGATCCTCGTCGAACTCGGCCGCCGCAAGATGGTCGGCGGGCAGGAGGATATGATCGTCGACGTCGCGCTCGACATGCTGAAGGCGCGCGAGACCGCCGCATGACGGGCTTCTCCGCCGCTCGCCCCTTTTCTCACGAACAGGTCGAGCGCTGGGACGCCGAAACCGATGTCGCGATCGTCGGCTTCGGTGCCGCGGGCGCCTGCGCGGCGATCGAGGCGGCGGAAACCGGCGCCGCGGTGATGCTGTTCGAGGCGGCGTCGGGCAGCGGCGGCGCTTCGGCCTTGTCAGGCGGCGAAATCTATCTCGGCGGCGGCGGCGGCACCGATGCCCAGCGCGCCGCGGGCTTTACCGACACCACCGAAGCGCTCGAAGCCTATCTGATGATGGCGGGCGGCCCCGATGCCGATGCCGCAAAGGTCGCGCTCTATGCGCGCGAAAGCCTCGGCCATTATCAGTGGCTCAAGGATCAGGGGATTCCGTACAAGGGGAGCTTCCTTCCCGGCAAGATCATCGAGCCCGCCGATGACGACACGCTCATCTGGTCGGGCAGCGAGGCGGCCTGGCCCTTTTCCGAAACCGCGACGCCGGCGCCGCGCGGACACACGATCCAGTTCATGGGCTGGGGCGGCGGGCGCAAGCTGATGGACATATTCGAGACGCGGGTTCGCGCGCTCGGCGTCAACGTTCAATGCGACGCCCGCGTGCTGTCGCTCGTCGCCGACATGTACGGCCGCGTCACCGGTCTGGTCGTCCGTATCGACGGCCAGCCGCGATATATTCGCGCGCGGGGGGGCGTGGTGCTCGCGACCGGCGGTTTCTGCATGAACGACGACATGCTCCGCCGCCACGCACCGCAGACGCTGCGCCTCGCGAACCCGATCGGCGAGAACGACAATGGTTCGGGTATCTTGATGGGCATGGGCGTCGGCGGCGACGCGATCCACATGGACGAGTTTTTCACGACGTGCCCGTGGATCATGCCCGAAAGCCTCGTGAAGGGCATTTTCGTCAACGAACGCGGGCAGCGCTTCATCAACGAGGATTGCTATCACGGCCGCGTCAGCCGGACGATGCTCGACCAGCCCGGCGACCGTGTCTTCCTGCTCGTCGACAACGCGATTTTCGCGCGGCCGCTCGACCTTGCGCAGATCGAGATTGCCGCAGTGGGCGACAGCTGGGAAGAGGTCGAACGTGAACTGGGGATGCCCGAAGCGACGCTCGCGGCGACCGTCCAGACCTTCAACCGCTATGCGGTCGAAGGTCATGATCCCGTATTCCGAAAGGCGCCCGAATGGCTGAAGGTGCTGGACGAAGGCCCGTTCGCGGCGCTGGAACTCAATATCCGCACGAGCTTCTTTTCCTTCTTCACGCTGGGCGGGCTCAACACGCGGCCGTCAGGCGAGGTGCTCGACCGCACCGGCAAACCCGTCCCCGGCCTATATGCTGCGGGCCGCGCCACGTCGGGCCTGCCGCGCTGGGGGCATGGCTATAGCTCGGGCCTCAGCCTCGCCGACTGCACCTTTTTCGGGCGCATGGCGGGGCGGCAAGCGGCGGGCGCTGGCTAGTATACCACCGCCGGATTGGGCTCGCGCGGGCTGCCGAGCATCTCGCGGTGCGATGGCGGCGTCTTGCCGCGGTCGGTGATGCCGTAACGCCCCGCGATCTCGGCGCCGATCAGCGTGTGCCCCGAAAGCTCGTCGCCCTTGGGATCGCTGGCGATCGCGTGGATGATATGCCCGGTGAACTGCGGCATCTCGGCCATCGCCATGAAGCCCTCATATTGCTCCTTGTGGACCTCGGCAGCATTCAGCGCCCGCTCGGTTATCTGCGGCCCCAGCCAGATCGACACGGCGCGCACTCCGTGCGGGCGGAAGTCGACCGCCATGTCGTGCGCGAGCTTGTCGACGCCGGCCTTCTGCGCGCCATAGGCGGGGCCGTGCATATAGCAGCTCGCTCCGAAGGAGGAGGTGAAGGCGATCAGCCCCTCCCCCTGCTCGACCATCATCTTCGCCGCGTGCCAACTCGCGACATAGGCCGAGCGCAGCCCGACATCGATAATCCCGACCGCCGCCAGTTCCTTCTCCCAAAAGGGCGCCTGCTCGATCAGCTGATGATGGATATGCGTCGCATTGTTGACGAGAATGTCGATCCGCCCCGCCTCGGCACGCACGCGGTCGAACAGCGCCGCGATCTGCGCGTCGTTGCCATGGTCGCAGGCGACCGCGATCCCCTTGCCCCCCGCCGCGGTCACCGCCGCCGCGGTTTCGTGGATCGTCCCCGCAAGCGGTTTGCCGTCCCAGCCGACCGCATGGCTATGGCCGACGCTGCGCCCGGTGACGAAGACCGTCATCCCTTTTTCGCCGAGCCCGATCGCGATGCCCTTGCCCGCGCCGCGGCTGGCGCCCGTCACGACGGCGACTGCCGGATTCGTCATATGCGTCTCCTCGAATGCGCGGCCCGTCAGGCCGGAAGCCTTGCGTCCACCATCTCGAAATCGGCAAAATCGGGCGCCGCCATCACTTCGGCGAAGCGGCCATAGCTCCATGGCCAGGTCATCGGCACGCCGTCCTTGCCGAGATACCAACTCGAACAGCCCGACGCGAAGATCGTGCCTCTGGCGGCCTCGGTGCGCGCTTCGTCATAGCGCGCCATCGCATCGGCGGTGACGCAGATTTCGGCGCAATCGCCGCTCGTAACCCGGTCGAGAAGCTGCTCGATATAACCCCATTGGCGCTCGGCGACGTCGATCAGCGAGAAATTGCCGACCGGCCCCGTCGGCCCGTTCAAAAAGAAGAAGTTGGGGAAATCGGGGAGCGAGATCGCATTATAGGCGGCCGCATGGCTACTCCACATGGCGTCGAGCGACGCGCCGCCGCGCCCGGTCACCACCGCGGGGCGGATAAAGCGGTCGGCGTGGAAGCCCGTCGCGAGGATGATGAGATCGAGTTCGTGGAGCACCCCGTCGCGGGTGCGGATGCCCGCGGGCTCGATCCGCTCGATCCCCTCGATCACGACATCGACGTCATGCTGCTGCACGAGCTGATAATAGTCGGGCGAGAAAATGAGCCGCTTGCACGCCGCGCGGTAATCGGGACGCAGCTTTTCGCGAAGCACCGGGTCGGCGACCCCCTGCTCCAGATTGTCGCGCACGATCGTCTCGATGATGTGCATTTCCTCGCTGTCGGGCTTGATGATGCCTTCGGTGAAGCGGAACACATTGGCGAGATAGTCGGGGTCGTAGCGGATCGCATCGATCAACGCCGGGTCCTCGCGGAACGCCGCGCGCTGCTCCTCGCTATAGGGAATGTTCGGCATCGGCATGATCCATTGCGGCGAGCGCTGGAAATGACCGAGCTTGCCCGCACGGCCCGCGAGCGCCGAGACGAGCTGCACCCCCGTCGAGCCGCTGCCGACGACGCCGATGCGCTGCCCGTCGAGCGGAATATTTTCGTCCCAGCGTGCGCTGTGCGCGACGGTGCCGGCGAAACTCTCGAGCCCCTCGATCTCTGGCATGCGCGGGTGATGGAGCACGCCCGTCGCGGTGATCACGACATCGGCCTCGACGGTCATCCCGGCCTTGGTCGTGACCGTCCAGACGCCGCCCGCATAGGTGCAGCTGTCGACCTCCTGCCCAAAATGCGCGATTTCGCGCAGGTCGAAGCGGTCGGTGACGTCCTCGAAATAATCCTGGATTTCGGGTCCGGGCGCCAGATAGCTGCTCCATTCGGCGTTCGGCGCGAAGCTGTAGGTATAGGCGTGCGCGGGAACGTCGCAATTGAGCCCCGGATAACGGTTTTCGCGCCAGGTGCCGCCGACGGTATGCGCCTTTTCGAGCAGAGTGACGTTACGATGGCCCGCCTCGCGGAGCCTTATGCTCGCCAATATGCCCGACATGCCCGCCCCGATGACGACATATCGCAAATCCAGATTGCGCTGCACGCTGTCCACTCCGCTTGATTGTTTCGCTATTCCTCCTTCCCTAGGCAGCCCTTCCGGGCCCGACATCACTCAAACGGACGATATCGTACGGCCGTGTCAGCCTTCGACCGCGCGCCGGTAGTGCGGCAGCGCGACGAGCAGCAGCGCGACGATCAACGGCAGCACGACCGCGCCGGCGATCGCGATCGAATAGCCGAGCGCCGCCTGGTCGCCGAAACCGAAATCGGTGATCGCGGCGATGACGCTCGCGCCGAGCCCGGTGCCGATCAGGTTGACGCAGAGCAGCGAGATCGCGGTGACCTGCCCGCGCAGTTGGTTCGGCGTGACATCCTGGATCGCGGTCAGCATCACCCCCTGCGACGCCTGTCCGATCAGCGTGCCGATCGCCATCATCGTCAGCGACAGGAAGGCCGTCGGCATCAGCGGCGCGGCGATCAGCGGCAGGCCTTTCAGGATCGTGGCGATCAGCACGACGCGCATGTTCGCGTCGGCGCGCCCGCTCTGCATCAGCCGCCCCGCGAACCAGCCGCCCGACAGCGTGCCGATCGTGCCGCAGGTCAGCATGATCATCCCGTAAGACATCCCGACTTCGGCGGGGCTCATGCCATAGCTGCGGATCAGGAAGGTCGGAAACCACAGCGCCGTGCCGATCGCCAGAAGTGCAATCAGGGCGAGCGAGCCGATCAGCGAACCGAACAGCGCCCAACGCTCGGAAATATAGTCGAACCCTTCGCGCAGGCTGCTTTGCACCGACAGGTTCGCCGCGAGTTCCTGTCGCGCCGGCTCGCGAATCATCATCATCAGCGCGGCGACGATCAATCCGGGCGCCGCAACGCACAGGAACACCATCTGCCACGGTTCGAAACTGCCGAGCCATGGCAATGTCGCACCGCCGGCTTTTGTGAACCGCGCGAGCAGCCAGCCGCCGATCAAAAGCGCGAGGCCGCCGCCGATCGGATAGCCGATCGCATAGAAACTGATCGCCAGCGCCCGCCGCCGCCGCTCGAAATAGTCGCTGATCAGCGAATAGGCGGTCGGGCTGAGCGTCGCTTCGCCGACCCCAACGCCAACGCGCGCGAGGAAGAGACCGATAAAGCTGCTGGTAAAGCCGCAGGCGGCGGTCATCGCGGACCAGAACAGCACCCCCCAGACGATCAGCGTCGCGCGCCTTTTGGTGCGGTCGACAAAGCGGCCGATGGGCAGCGCGGCGATGCTGTAGAGCAAGGAAAAGGCGAAGCCCTGGAGCAGGCTGATCTCGAAATCGCTGAGGCCGAGGTCTTTCTGGATCGGCTCGACCATCAGCGTCAGCACGCGCGCGTCGATCGCGCTGAAGCAATAGCCGACGAAGAGGATAGCGACGACAAGCCAGCGATAGACGCCGCGAGAGGGTGCGGCGCCTGTCGCCGGCTCGTCGGCTGCCGCTGCCGCGGTCACCATGCCGAGGGCGGATCCCGCCGCGCCAGTATCTGTTCGGTCCGCGCAGCAATCAGCACATCATTCTCCCCGCTCTCGGGCAGCAGCCAGAAGCGCCCCGCGCGCACCCCGTCAAGCGCGAACGCCGAAACCTCGTCGGGCTCGGTCAGTTTGAGCTGGAGCCCGGTGGTGCGCACCAGATCCTCCATCGTGCGATAGGCGACCTTCGTCTGCGCTTCATTCTCGACATAGTCGGCCGGCCGCACTTCGCCCGACGCCATGATCGCGGTGTT
The DNA here is from genome assembly GCF_035686825.1 of Sphingopyxis sp. GTDB lineage: Bacteria > Pseudomonadota > Alphaproteobacteria > Sphingomonadales > Sphingomonadaceae > Sphingopyxis. The sequence continues at coordinate 648,840 of NZ_DASRYZ010000003.1, forward strand.
CACCGTGTGCGGGCCGGGGAAGAGGACAGCGGCGCGCAGCTTGCCGCCCTCGCGCAAAAGCTGCTGATGCAGCACTTCGGAGATGCTGGTCACCGCGGCCTTGGTCGCGGCATAGATCGGCGTGTTGGGCAGCGAGCGCAGCCCGCCGTTGGTCGAGCTGGTGTTGATCACGACGCCCTCTTCGCCCGCCTCGATCATGCGCGGCACAAAGGCGGCGATGCCGTGGACGACGCCAAGGACATTGACGTCGATCCCCCAGCGCCAGTCGCTGAGCGGCAGCGTCCAGATCTTGCGCTGCGCCTCGCCGAGGCCGACCCCGGCATTGTTGAAGAGCAGATGCACCGTGCCGAACCGCTCGAACACCCGGTCGGCGAGAGCGCGCACCGACGCCTCTTTCGTCACGTCGCACGCGATCGCCAGCACCTCGCCGTCACCCAGCGCGTCGATCTCGGCGCGCACCGCTTCGAGCCGCGAAGGATCGATGTCGGCGATCACGACATGCGCCCCGGCGCGCGCGAGGTCGGCGCACAGACATTTGCCGACCCCGCTCGCTCCGCCGGTGACGACCGCCACCCGGCCCGAAAAATCCCGCATCAGGCGGCCTTCCGCGCGCCGAGTTCGAGACCGGTGTTGCGCGGGTCGTCATGACGCCCGACCCAGTGCGGCGCGATCCATTCGCCGGGCACCTTGCGCAGCAAAGTGCCGCCGGTCGCGGTGCCGCCCTCGACATATTCCATGTCGATTAGGCGGCGGACGGGGATGTCGGCGAGCGGGTCATACGGCGATTCGCGCAAGGTGATCGTCCCCGTCATGGCGCGGCGGCCGTTGTAATTGCGCTGCCAGTTGAGGCGAGTGAGGAAGACGTCGCCGTCGAACGCGCCCGGGGTGTCGATCGACGGCATGCCCTTGTAACAGAAAAGATGCTCCTCGAAGGTCAGCGGCGCGTCGATCGCCTCGCCGATCACCCCCTCGATCTCGAAATAGGCGACGCCGTGGCGCGAGCAGGTCGCGCGCAGATGGTCGCCGTTGCGTTCGAAATTCGTCTCGGCGATCTTCTTGGGCTCGCCGAAACGTTCGCGGCCCGAGGTCACGACGGTTTCGCCCTCCATCGCCATGTGGAAGCAATAGGCGCCCGGTGCGCCCTCGTGGGTGCAGTTGACCCCGACGGTCAGCGCGCCGATCTCGACGGTGTCGGTCTCGGTGACGTGCATCGCGACATGGACCATCTGGAGCCAGATTTCGGGCCGCTCGATCGCCACCAGCGGCTGCGGCAACAGCGCCGCGATCACCTCGGGATCGGTTTCATAGGTGGCGCGGATTCCGTAGACGGTGTTTTTGAGCATTCCTGGCGCGCGCGTTTCGACGGGCCCCTGAACATAACGCAGTCTGGACATCGCAATTCTCCCGATGGCGCCCGCGGGCGCGGTGAGCGGATCGATCCGCATGGAACAGAAATGGGTTGCTATTCGGCCGCTTCGACGAGGCGGCTTCCGTCGGGCCCGTCGGCGTAAAATTGCTCGAAATAGCGGCGGAAGCGCAGGATCGGGCCGTCGCCGTCGCACAGATACGGCCGCGCGCGATGGATCTTGTTGTGCCAGATCGGAATGTCGCCCTCGACGCCCTTCTGTCCGCAGGTATTTTCGATCGCCGCCTCGATCGCCTTTTCCTGCGGCGATCCGGGCTCGACCTTCGGATGGGTGAAGCAGAAACGGAGCTCGACATCGTCGGCCTCGACCGGGGTCGCGATGACGAGCAGCGACAGCTCGACGAGCCCGCTCAGCCGCGTGAACTTCTGCCCCGCGCCGTTCTGGACCGTCTCGACCGAGTAAGGGAGCTGCTTGCGCTCGCCCGTCGGCAGGTCGATCGTGCGGTGGCCCCGCGCGACGCTGCGCCGGCGGACGCCGTCATAATCGGTCTCGCCCTCGGGCACCGCGTCCATCGCGTGGACATAGGCGAAATGCGCGACGTCGACGCCATTTTCGGCAATTTCCTGCGGGTTGCTGGCGAAACGCCATTCGCGCTTCGTCGGTTCGGCAAAGGCCGGGTCGGTGAATTCGGGATAACCGATGACGTCGAACATCGGCGCCGCGTCGTCGGGGTGATACCAGGCCCAGATCACGCCGCTGCTTTCGATCACGGGGTATGACTTCGCCAGCGGCTCGCGCTTGGCGCGTGGCGGGAAAGCCTTGGCATAGGGAATCTTGCTGCAGAAGCCGTCGGGACGGAATGCCCAATGGTGGAAGGGGCAGCGCAGGCTGTCGCCCTCGACCTGCCCGCCATGCCCCATATGCGCGCCGAGATGCGGGCAATAGGCGTCGAGCAGCCCGGCCTCGCCGCTTTCGTTGCGGAAGAGCACGAGGTCGCGCCCGAAATAATGGACAGGCCGGACGTCACCGACTTTCAGCTCTGCACCATAACCGACCCCGAACCAGCCATAGGGGATGGGCATCGGAAAGCGTTCAACCTTTGGCAACGTCAGTCTCCCGGATGGCCGTCCTTGCCGGGCGGCTCTTGTGAGGCGAGTGTATCGATTGCCGCGCCCGAGGTAAGACCCAAATGGCGCACAGTTTGTGCGTCGTGACGAACAATGGCGATCTGTCGGGGCAACAGCCTTTGGCCAGGCCGGCGAAGCTTTGGCAAAGCTTGCGCGTCAGCGCCGGCTGTCCACCGCAACCCAGTTGGTTTCCCAGTTCGCCCCGCCGTCGGCCGAAAACGCCTGTTCAAAGCGCGCGGAGTTCGACCCGACGTCCAGGATCAGGAAGCGAACGAGCACGGTCCGATCGCCGACGCTATCCACGCCATAGAAGACCCCCCGCCCCTCGCCATCGAACGCGCCGGTCACCGGCGACGTGAGGAGTCCGCTGCGGACATTCGCGAAGTTGAGCGTCCATTGGCGGGCTTTGGGATTATAGAGCCGAAGCGAAACACCCTCGATCTTGCCCGCTGGCCCTTCGACCGAAAGCTCAACCAGATTGGCGCGGGCGCCCATAATAGCCCGAACCTCGCTTGTGCCGCGATATTCGACCCAGCGCGTCGATCCGGCCAAGGGCTCCGGCAGATAGCGCAGCTGCGTCGTCCAGCTTCCGATTTCCCAATCGAAATCGCGGCTTCCGTCGCGCGGCTGCGCTACGCTTGGCGATTCATCCTGGGCGAAGGCTGGTGTGGCGCAGCAGGGAACCGAGACGGCTAGGGCAAGCGCGCCCACGATATACGTCAGCGACGCGTTCACCATGGCTCTCTCCCTCTCGTCAGGCAATATACGGTTCCGGCTCGTCGGTAACTGAAGTGCCCCTAATATCGCGCCGCGAGCGATGCCGCCATCGACGGGCGGACCTTCACGCGCGAGAATTGGCGAACCAGATAGTCGATGAAGGCGCGCGTCGCGACCGACATGATGCCGGGCGAATAGACGACCCAGCATTTGCGGTCGTAAAAGGACCATTCGGCATCGAGCGCGAGCATCCCGCCGCTCGCGAGGTCCTGGCGAACGATGCTGACCGGCAGGCTCGCGATGCCGAGCCCCTTGCGCGCCGCGCTGCGCAGCGCGATGCCGCTGTTGCTCATCCAGCGCGGACCCACCTTGACGCTGATCTCGTCGTTGAAACTCATCGTCGCGCTGAGGTCGGTCAGGCAGTCGTGCTCGATCAAATCCTGCGGCGTTTCGGGCCAGCCGCGCGCGGCGACATATTGGGGCGCGGCGCACAGACAATAGGAGAGGTAGCCGAAGGTGCGCGCGCGCAGGTTCGAATTGGGCAAGACACCGTAACGGATAACGACGTCGAACCGCTCCTGCACGATTTCATTCTCGTTGAGATAGGCGATCGGCTCGATCACGATGCCGGGATGGTCGGTGCTGAATTCGGCCAGCAGCGCCGACATGAAATCCGACCCGAAGATGTCGCTGAGCCCCACGCGCAGGCGCCCGACGGGTTCGGTGCTGTAACGCCCGACCTGCTTTTCGACTTCGCTGAGGCGCATCTGCAGTTCGGCGCATTCGCGGTGGAAGCTTTCGCCCGCGCCGGTCAGCGACAGGCGGCGGGTGGTGCGGACGAGCAGCTGGACGCCCAACCGCTCCTCCAGTTCGTGCACCGTCTTGCTGATATAGGATTTGGAAACCCCCAGATGATCGCCCGCGGCAGTGAAACTGCCCTGCTCGACAACCGCCAGAAATTCCTCGATTCCACGCCAGCTCGACATCGTCCCATCCCAAAAGGCCGGGATGCTCTATCAAGCAGGCGCCCGAATGCAATCGGCTATCGGCCCCTCCCCCGAAGGGAAGGGGCGCGGTTCGTCACTCCGCCGCCTGCTTGACGAAGAGTTCGCGGCGCGGGCCAATTTCGCTCGCGACCTTCCACAGCGCGTCGGCATCGACGTCGTAAACATCGAGCGCGTTGATCCCGAGCATCGCCTGGATGTCGTCGTCGGGCAGGCCGCCGAGGCTGACCGTCATCTTCTCGAGCGTGCTCGGCCAGGTGCCTTCGGGGTGCGGATAGTCGGTGCCCCACAAGATACGGTCGACGCCGATGTCGTAATAGGCCTGCGTCGTTTCCTCGTCGGGCAGCGCCGAACAGCCGACCCACACGTTGCGCGCGAAATACTCGCTCGGTTTCATGCTCATATTGGCATAATAATCACCGAGCTTGCCGCTCGTGTGCTTGGCCGAGGCGCGGATGTCCATCAGCTGCATCACCCACGGGAACCAGAATTCGCCGCCCGCCTCGGTGAAACAGACCTTGAGCTCGGGATACTCCTCGAACACCCCGCCGAAGGTCATCGACCACAAGGGCCGCGTCATCCAGAAGGCGAATTCGCAGAGATAGGTGCCGATCCAGCCTGGCTGCGTCGTGTCATAGCCCGGCGACGCCCCCGAATGGAAATGCAGCGGCATGTTATAGTCCTGCAGCATCGCCCAGATCCGGTGATATTTGGTGTGGTTGTAAAGGTCATACCCCTCGGTCAGCGCCGGGAAGAAGACGCCCTTCAGCCCGTTCTTGCGCGCCCATTCGATCTCCTTCGCGGTTTCGTCGAGATCGTAGAGCGCGGGGATCACGGCGAGGCCGATGCGGCGGTGCGGATCGTCCTGGCAGAATTCGGCGAGCCAGCGGTTGTGCGCGCGCGCGCCCGCCCATTGCAGCTCGGCACGCGCGGGCGACGGCTTCAACCCGATGTCGGCGCCGAAGGGCGGCGCGTTGCGTTCGGTGATGCCGTCAGGGAAGAGCACTTCGGCCGCGACGCCGTCCTGATTGAGCACGCGGTTGCGGATCGTGCCGTCCCACGCGCCTTCGAGGCCGTCGCCGACGCGCGCGCGCCACTTGGTGTTGAAATCGTCGATCAGGAAGCGCTTCTCATGCTCTTCGCGCGCCTTGATCTCGAGCTGGACGGTCTCGTCGAATTGCTGATGATATTTCGATTCGAGATAGTCGCGATAGCGCTCGGGCGGGAGGCCGACGTGGCCGTCCGACGAAATGACAAGATAACGGTCCATATTTCCTCTCCGCTTCATTTTTCCAGATGCGCGCCCCGCCCCGCTCAAGCCGGACGGGCGCATCGCCATGACCCGACACTATGCGCTTCGCGCGCGGGAAAAAGCGGCCCGGCGGCAACGCACTATCGCTCGTCATGGACAATGGCCGGGCAAGGGAGCCGGGTCATGGGGCCGGATCAGATGGTCGAGCAGCAGCAGCGCGCCGATCGCCACCGCGATGGCGAAGGGCGCGGGCTGCCACCATTGATAGGCCATCGAGGCCAGGATCGGCGGCAAGGTGATCGACGCACCCGCGATCAACGTCGTCGCCGAGGCGATGCCGACCTGCTCCCTCGCCGAGCCGGCGAGCGACGCGGCGGCGCTGAAGCCCGGCCGCGCCAGACCATAGCCGAAACTGGCGAGCACGAACCCCAGCACCGCCGCCGCGATGCCGCTATCGAGCGCCGCCGCGGCATTGCCGGCGACGGCGAGCGCGACGCCCCAGCGCATCATCGACAGGGGCGAAAGCGTGAGCAGCCGCACGAGTCCCCATTGGGCGAGCAGCGCGGCGACGGCTCCCGCCGTCATCGCGATGCCGATCATCTGCTGCGCGGTCATGGCGCCGCCGCGCGCGCGGTCGATGATCACGAAGCCGATCGTATAGAGGTTGATCGCCTGCGCCGAGCACAGCAGCAGCCCGAAATTGAGGTGCCGCCCGATCGCCTTGCGCCGCCACACATCGGTGAGCGACGGCGCGTCGCGGTCGGATGAGACCGCCGCCGCCGCGGGCGGCGCCTTCGGAAGCAGCCGCCACGATCCCGCCAGCGCCAGCGCGCCCAGCAAGGCGAAGCCGAGCATCGGTCCCAAGGGGCCCAAAGGTTCGATCATCATCGCGGGGGCGATCGCGGGCCCGACGATCGTGCCGAGGCTGAGCGCGCCGGCAAGCCCGGTGATCGCGTGCGTCCGCTCCGCCCCCTCGGTCCGCGCCGCGACCAGCGCCTGCGTCGCGGTCGCCGCCGCCGAACCGAGCAGGCCATAGATGGAGCGCAGCAGGGCAAAGCAGCCGAAGGTCGCGAGCGGCGGCAGGATCGCGAGCAGCCCGAGCTCGACCGACAGCGCGCAGCCGCCCATCGACAGGATGAAGCCGACCAGCCCGGCCCGAATATAGAATGTCGGCCCGGCGCGCCCGATCCGCGCCACCCAGAAGGGCGAGCTGACCGCCCAGGTCAGCGCCGACACCGAAAAGATGCCGGCGACGAGGAAATCGGGGATACGCAGCATGCGGCCGATCGCCGGCATCACCGACACGAGGCCGATGTTGCCGATCGCCGTCAGAAAGGTCACCGCCCCCAGAAAGGGCAGCACCCATCGCGACCCCGCCGAGGACGGGGAGAGAAAGGCCGGCATCGGATGGCCCCGATCAGAAGCGGATGCGCAGCTCTCCGCCGAAGCTGCGCGGATCGCCGAACTGGCTGAGCGTCAGCACGCCGAGATTGATCGCGCTGACCAGATATTCCTTGTCGGTCAGATTCTTGCCCCACAGCGCGACCTCGGCCGTGGTGCCGCCGCCGAGTTCGATATCGGTGAGCGCGATGCGCCCGTCGAGCAATCCATAGGACGGCATCTTCGAGAGCGGGTCGGGGGTGATCGACGAATATTGGCTGCTGCGCCAGCTGTAATTCAGCCCCGCCTCGATCCGCCCGGCGCCCACATCGTGGCGATAGAGCGCGCCGATCTGGTAATTCCACTTGGGCACGCGCGACAGGACATAGGTGTCGGTGACGTCGGTGCCGTCGGGCAGGATGAAATCGGTGTAGCGCGCATCGACATAACCGCCGCCGAAATTGATCGTGAAGCCGTCGACCGGACGCAGCGTCCCCTCGACCTCGAAGCCGGTGAATTTCGCCTTGCCCGCGTTGATGATGTTCGTCGTCACCAGCGAGGGCACGAACACCCCGGCCTGGAAATCCTTGTAGACCGAATGATAGACTGCGGCGTTGAGGTTGAGCGCGTTGCCGAGCCCCGCATATTTCATGCCGAGTTCGAACGAGGTCAGCTTTTCGGGATTATAGGCCGTCATGAAGGCCGTGTTGGTCGCGGCGGTATCGTTGATGCCCCCGCTCTTGAACCCGGTCGCGAAGCGGCCGTAGACCGAAAAATCGGGCTGGAATTTATAGAGGATGTTGAATTCGGGGTTGAAGCGTTTCCACACCCCCGAATTTTCGAGCGGGATGAGGTCGGTATAGCCGATCCCGCCCGCCCCCGGCCGCGCGCCGGCGGCGGGTTCGCCGCTGCGGGTGACCGGATTGCCGTTCGCGTCGCGCTCGAACACGCCCGATCCGGGCGCCGCCGGATTGGCACGATAGGCCGAATTGGACAGCAGAAGCTCGTAGGCATGCTTCGATTCGCGCGTGTAGCGCAGCCCGACCGACGCGGTCAGCTTCTCTTCGAGCGCCTGCGGCGTCCAGGCGAGCTGGCCATAGCCCGCATAGGATTTGGACCCGCCGCCGCGTTCGCTGATGTCGAAGGCGTTGCCCCCGAACTGGAAGTTCCAGCGCGGATTATAGACGTCATAATCGTCGTTCAGATAGAAGAAGCCGAGCGTGTATTTGAAATCGCCCGCGGTCCCGATCGCCTGCAATTCCTGCGTGAACTGCTTGTAATCATTGTCGAGGATGATGCGCAAAAGGTCGAGCGGGCTGCCGTCGAAGTCGCTCGCCGACCGCGTTATCGCGGTGCGCCGCGCAGTGATCGACTTCAGCGTCAGATCGCCGAGCCCCGGCTCCCATTCGAGCGTCAGCGCATGCCCGTTGGTGCGATAGTCGCTGCGAAGCGCGCTCTGCGCCCCGATCTCGCGCGTCCGTCCATCGACGACATAAGGCGCCATCAGCGCGTTGACGAAAGCGGTCGCGCCCGACCCGGTGACCGCGGTCGCGGCGAGCTGGTTCGGCGTGCCCTTGCTGTCCGAAATGTCATAGCTGTAGAGCGCGCTGAAGCTGTCCGACGGCCGCCACAGAAGGTCGGCGCGCGCCGCCCATAATTCTTCCTCGCCGAAATTCTTCCCCGTCGCCGAATTGCGATAATAGCCGCCGTCGAGCTTGGTGATCAGGCCGACCTTGGCGCTGAACCCCGCGACCTCGGGCAGGTCGACCGAAATGCGCTGGTTGAACTGCCCCCAACTGCCCGCACCCGCCAGAAATTGCCCGCCGAACTCGCCGCTCGGCTTGCGCGTGATCAGATTGACCGCGCCGCCGATCGTGTTCTTGCCGTACAAGGTGCCCTGCGGCCCGCGCAGCACCTCGACGCGCTCGAGGTCGACGGTGTCGAAGGCGGCACCGGTCGACTTCCCGATCGGTACGCCGTCGATATAGAGCCCCACCGGCTGGTCGCGGGCAAGGCTGGTATCGGCCGACGGCGACAGGCCGCGGATCGTGATCAGCGGACCATAGCTGTTGCCGATCGTTTCGTTGATCTGGATGTTCGGGACGACCGTCGCGATGTCCGACACGGTGCGAACCTGCGCGCGGTCGATCGCGGCGCTGCTGACCGCGGAGACCGAAATCGGCACGTCGACAAGCCGCTCCTCGCGGCGCTGCGCGGTGACGACGATATCGCCCTCGGCTGGCGCGGAACTGTCCGCCGCTTCGGCTTCGGACGCCACCTGCGCCATCACCACCGATGAATTGAGCGCCGTCGCGGCCATGACCGCCCAAAGGGCAGCTTTGCGGAATGCCATAATTCCTCCCTCTCCAACCGCGGCTCTTTGTGGCCGCCCATATCCGGGCTTCTTCCTGTTTGGCCCGATTACGGAGCGGGACGATAACCGACCCTCGATGGCGATAAAGCGCGCCATCGTAACTACACTGTTCACCCTTGTGGCGAATAAGAAGCCGGGTGACCGCAACAATGCGCGAGGCATTTCGCCTTCCTGCGCGGGATTTTTCAGGGCCTGAACGCGCCGGTCGAACGGGAAATGGCGCCATTCCGATAGGATCGCAAAACGCAGCCTGAAAGCCGGAATCACGAAGCGGCGGCGCGATCGATCACGCCAAGCCGATCGGCAACCGGCTCAATAGATCGTGTATCCTCCGTCAATCACGATCGCATCGCCAAGGTGAAAGCTGGAGTGCTTGCTCGCGAGATAGACGGCGATGGCAGAAAAATCGTCGCCGTCGCCCCAGCGACCGACGGGCGCGCGGCTGATCACATTCTCGTTGAACTTGTCCCAACCCTGCAGGCGCTCGGTCATGTCGGACCGCGTCCAGCCGGGCAGGATGCTGTTGACGCGGATAGCATGCGGCGCGAGCTCGACGGCCATCGCACGGCTGAGCGACAGGACCGCGCCCTTGGTCGCACCATAATGCTCGTTGCGGGCGGCGCCGTGAATCGATGCCGTCGAGGCGATCGAAACCAGCGATCCGCCGCGGTCGCCCGACTTGCCGCGTTCGATCATATGGGCGGCCGCCTCGCGCAGCGTGTAGAAAACCCCATATACGTTGATCGATTGCAGCTTTTCGAAATCGGCCTGGCTGATCTCGAACATGTCACGGCGGGGAATGCCGATGCCGGCATTGGCGATCGCCTGATCGATTCGGCCGAACTCCTCGACGATCGCGGCGATGCCGGCCTTCACCGCCGCTTCGTCGGCGACGTCGACCTGCGCGCAGCGAACCGCCCCGCCGAACGCCTCGAGCTCGGCGACGGCGCGCTCGTTCTTTTCAGCCTTGTTGCCCCAGATCACGACGCTCGCGCCGTGCATCGCAAGGCCCTTCGCCATGCCGAGCCCGATCCCGCCATTGCCGCCGGTCACCAGAGCGACCTTTCCCGCAAGATCAAACAATCCCTTGCTCATTTCCATCCTCCCGAAGGCCGCACCCGGCCGGTTCTCGCCAAGTTTCTGTCCTGCTCACCCCTTTCTGACAAGCCGTGTTTCGACAAGCGATCCTGGAAACTTCGCGGCTTCCGTAGATTGCATGGAAGGGCGTTTAACTATAGTATATAGATAATGCAAAGCCTGCAGAATGACGGCCCGGCCGGGCCGAAAAGGGAGAGGCAGATGGCGGGCCGGTTAGACAAAAAGATCATCGTCCTTTCGGGCGGCACCCGCGGAATGGGCGAGGCGCAGGTCCGCGGGATGGTTCGCGAGGGCGCGCAGGTTATTTTCGGCGGGCGGGACAGAGCGGCGGGGGCGGCGATCGAAGCCGATCTTGGCGGCGGCGCGCACTATCGGCCGCTCGACGTCACAAGCGCGGACGACTGGAAAGCCATCATCGACTCTGCCGTCAGCCGGTTCGGCCGGGTCGACGGGCTCGTCAACAATGCGGGCGTGGGTGCCACCCACGCTCTGACCGAGATCAGCGACGAAGCATGGGCGGACATCATCGCGGTCAATCAGACCGGCGTCTTCTTCGGAATGCGCGAGGGCGCGCGCGCGATGCTGGAAACGGGCGGCGGGTCGATCGTCAACGTCGCGTCGCCCGCGGGAACCAAGGCGCATTCGATGCTCGTCGCCTATTCGGCCGCGAAGGCGGCGGTGATCGGAATGTCGCGCGCCGCCGCGAAGGAACTTGCGCCGCACGGCATCCGGGTGAACACGATGATTCCGGGCTTCTTCGCCACGCGCCTCCTCACCGAGACGACGAATAGCCAGGCGCTGGAACGCGGTGCGCAGCTGACCCCGCTCGGGCGGGTGGCGCAGCCGGACGAGAGCGTGGGAGCGATGCTGTACCTGCTTTCGGACGAAAGCAGCTTCGTGACGGGGACGCAGATCGTCGTCGACGGGGGCTATACGGCGTGAGCGATGCCCCAACGGTCACGGTCGACCACGAGGGGGCGGTCGCCGTCATCCGCTATGCCAATGCGCCGTCGGGCCTTATCTCGAACAAGGGCGCCACGCTTCTGGCCGACAGGATCGGCCATGAACTGGCGCGCGAGGCGACGCGATGTCTGGTCCTGACCGGCGGCGAGGAAGGCGTGTTCATCCGGCACGCCGACGTGTCGCAGATCAGGCGCGCCGGCGACGCCGTCGCGAGCGGGACGATACGACCCGAAGATTTCGCCGCCTCGCCTTTCGCCCGCATCGGCCATATGCTCGACGCGTCGGAAAAGCCCGTGATTGCCGCGATCAACGGCGTCTGCATGGGCGGCGGTCTCGAAATCGCGCTGGCCTGCACCTTGCGGATCGCGGCTTCCTCCCCGAACTATCCGATCGGTCTGCCCGAGATCCGGATCGGAATTTTCCCCGGTGCGGGCGGGATCGCCCGCTTGGCGCGGCTGATCGGCGCGCACCGTGCGCGCCGTTTCGCGCTCGAGGGTGCGATCGTAAATGCCGGGGCGGCCGCCGAATTGGGGTTGATCGACGAACTGGCGGCGGATCCCGTCGGGCGCGCGATCGATTTGGCGACCATATTTACGGGCCGCCATCCGGCGGCCGTCGCGGCGATCATGGAACTTGCCGCCACCGAGGATGACGACAGCGCGATCGAGCGGTCCATGATTCGTTTCGGCGAACTGGTCGGAGGGTCCCGCGAAATCCGTCACAGGCTCTCCGCTTTTGCGAAAGGCAATCGCTCGCTGGAGGATATGGACTGACGCGACCGGCGCCTTATGGTTTCGAGGTCAGGCGTTCCTCTCGAACGCATATTGCCCCTCGGGCAGGCTCACCCACGGCAGCGCGGTCGAGGTCCAGACGCTGACCGTCGGCACGAACGGCGCGGGATCGTCGAGCGTTCCCGCCTTGACGATCAAAAGCCCCTTGCCGTCGGTGGGCTCCGAGAAGATCGGCGAGCCGCAGCGACCGCAGAATTTGCGCAGCACCGCATTGCCGGAGAAAGTGTCCCTGTCTTCATAGACCGCGAGGTCGCCTTCATGGCTGACCGCTGCCCCTTTGAAGAGCAGGTTGACCGAAAAGGCGCTGCCCGATTGCCGACGGCAATTGATGCAATGGCACTGCGCCACCACCATCGGATCGCCCTCGGCGCGATATCGCACCGCGCCGCAATTGCACCCGCCTTCGATCACTGCGTTCGATCCTTCTTGCCATAACGGAACCGGAAACCGTCGAGCAGGATATCGAGCGTCTCGACGAACAAGGCCTCGTCGGAAACCGGCGACTTCGAGAGCGCTTCGGCGAGACGGGGATATCGCGCTTCATCGACCGCCGGCATCGCCGCGTGATGATGCGCCTTCGCCGCCGCGTCGAAAAGTGCTTTGCCATAGGTCAGCTTTTCGAGCGCCTCGAGAATGGCGAGGTGGTGCTCCGGCGCATAGGGACAGTCCGAAAGGCCGCGTTCATAGGCGCCAAGCATCAGTTCGCGCGGGAAGAAGCGCAGCATCAGCGGTCCGGCATGGGCGTGGCACAGCATCACGCGCCGCGTCGCAACGGCAAGGTCGACGACGCGCTCTTCCCAGGACGAACCCGGCTTTTCACCGCGTCCCACCTCAACCAGCAATGTCTTCGCGATCATGTGAAGCAGCTCGTCGCGGTTCTTGAAATGATAATAGAGCGACGGCGCCTGGACGTTGAGTTCGCGCGCCACGGCCTGCACCGAAAGTGCGTCGAGACCCTTGCGATCGAGAAGCTCGATCGAGGTGCGGACCGCAATCTCGCGCGTGATCAGCGGGGTCAGCGGCCTCCCCGGCCCCTGCCTTCGCTTCGCTTGGCTGGACGGCAAAAGCATTCCTTTCCTATTGGCGTTAGGCCAATAGATGCCATCCCTGCGCCGCTTTGAACAGTAAAAGCCGCCTTTCCTTCTCCTGGCGCGCTCAAAACCGCTCCGTGCGATCACGCGAAGCGCCATTCGCGCAGCGTTTCGCTCGCCACGATCCTCCCGGCCGCGCCGACGGGGTCGGCGTCGGGATCGACCAGCCGTCGTAGCGTATCATTGTCGCCGGGCGGCACATGGGCGAGCGTCCGCGCATTATCGGGTGTCCGGGCCACGACAACGCCCGCCTTGGGCGAGCCGTCGCGTCGGTAGAGGACCGTGTAGCTTTCGATGGTCGCGTCACCAAGATGGTCGCGCGCCAGCGCCGGAATATCGTCACGCATTGCATCAGCCTCCGCTTGAAAGTCGTAGCTGCGGGGAAAGGACGCGGCCGGGATCGGTGCGCTGCTGATCACGATGCTGTGATTGTGCGTCGCATAGCCGCCGTTGGCGAACAAAAGCCCATTCCCCCCCGTCTTGCGCAGCCGGTCGGTCATGCTCGCGATCGCATGGCCCATATAATTGCCGATCGGGCCGCCGCCGAAGGTGAGGCCGCCGAAAACCGTCGCCGGCCGGTCGACGGGCCAGTCGATCAGCCGCCGCGCAAGCTTGGGAATGCAAGGGAAGCAGCTATAGAGTTCGACGACGTCGAGATCGCCCGGATCGACCGCATTCAGCGTCAGCGTCCGGCGGATCGATACCGCCATGCTCGCGCTATGATCGTAACGGTCGCGCTGGAGCGGGCTGTTCGGCTCGTGCGCCGCCGCCCCATTGCCGATGTAAATCCATCGATCCTCGGCGATCCCGCGCCGGCGCGCCTCGGCCACGCTGGTGACGATGAAAGCGGCGCCCTGATTGACCGAAGCGTTAGCGACCATCAGCTTGTTGTATGGAAAGGCGATCGGCCGGTTGCTCTCGGAAGCGGTCGTCACCTCGGCGGCGCTGACACCCTTGCGAATCCACGCGTGCGGGTTGGTGGCGGCAACTTCCGAAAAAAGCGACCATATCCGGCCGCTTTCATCCTGCGCTTCGGCGAGGCTCTGCCCCAGCGAAGCGCGCAACGCATTTTCGTAGAGCGGATAGACATCGACCGGCGCGACCAGCCCATATTGCTGCGCATAGCTCGGCTCGCGCCGCGCGGCCGCCTCGCGCGTCGCATCGACGCGGCGTCCCGGCTCCTGCGCCGCGGCGCGCGCGGCGGCCGTCCGCAGTGCCTCGGCGCCGCACACGAGCGCGATCCGGCACTCGCCCGCACCGACGCGATTCGCCGCTTCGTTCAGCAGCATGACCGGGCTGTCGCCGTTCGGGCCGTCGGTCTGCAGCATCGTCGCAGGCGCGATCCCGAGTTCCGCCGCCAGCGGACCCTGCGCGTCGCGGATTTCGCGGAACGAGATCTGCTGAACGATGCCGAGAAAATCCGCGTCCGCCAGCAGGGCCTGGCCCGCATCCTTCTCCGCGATCCGCAGCGCCGCCGCCATCAGTTCGATCGGGCTGCGCCCCTCGGCGGGAATCTCCGGCCGGTCGTTGATCTGGCCAACGCCGACGATGATCGGGGTCTTTTCTTCCGTCATACCGATATCCTCAGCGCGCCTGCCAGACCGGCTCGCGCTTCTCGGCGAAAGCCCGCGGCCCCTCGCGCGCGTCCGCCGAAGTGAAGACAAGACGCGTTTCCTGCTTGTTCGCCTCCCAGAACGCATCGTCGGTTGCGATCCGGCCTTCGGCGATGCCCTTCGCGATGCGTTTGCTCGCCTGGACGGCGAGCGGCGCATTGATGGCGATACGGCCCGCAAAGTCGATCGCCGCGTCCATCAGTTCGCTTTGCGATACGACGCGGTTCACAAAGCCGAGATCGAGCGCCCGCTGCGCGGTGATCGGCTCGCCGGTCAGCAGAATCTCCATCGCCACTTTCTCGGGCAGTTGCTGCGCGATACGGAACGCGCCGCCCGCCGCGGCGATGATCCCGCGCTTCACTTCGGGCAGCCCGAACTGGGCCGTGTCGGCCGCGATGACGATGTCCGAAGCCAGCGCAAGCTCCGTTCCCCCACCGAGCGCGAAGCCGTTGACCGCGGCGATGATCGGCTTGCTGATCGGGTGGCGCACGAAGCCCGCGAAGCCCCATGCCCGCTGCGCCTTGTCCTCGGGCTCCAGCCGCTCGCCGCGCGCGACGGCCTTGAGGTCGGCGCCCGCGCAAAAAGCCTGATCGCCGGCGCCCGTGACGATCACGACACGGATATCCGGATCGGTATCTGCCTGTTCGAGCCCTTCGCCGAGCCCGACATGCACCGCGGCATTGACCGCGTTGCGCGCTTCGGGCCGGTTGATCGTCAGGATCAGCACATGGCCCCGGCGTTCGGCGAGCACCGCTGGGGGTGGCGTGTCGGTCATCTTCTTTCTCCGAACTCGGGCGACTAAAGGCCCATTATCTTGGCGATGATGTTGCGCTGAATCTCGTTGGTCCCCGCATAGATCGACGCCGCGCGCTCGCTGACGTAGCGCATCGGTGCGATCGCGGCCTCGCGCGGCCCGACGAAGCCATCGTCGGCATGCGGGAAATGGACAGGGCCCGCCGAGACCCCGGCTTGGGGTTGATAAGCCATGCCGTAGCGGCCCGCGGCGAGCAGGCGGAGTTCGGTGATGCGCTGCTGAAGCTCGGTGCCGCGGATCTTCATCAGCGACGGGATGGCGTGCGGGTAGCGCCCCGCGCTGGCGTCGCTCATCGCGCGGAATTCGAAAACCTCGAGCGCGAGCACGTCGATCCGCGCCTGTGCGATCGCGTCGGCAAAGGCGGCATCGTCGATCAGGCGGCCGCCATCGTCGCCGCGCACCTCGCCCGCGAATTGCTCGATTTCGTCGAGGTCGATCTGAAGCCCCGGCGCATAGGCCGATCCGCCGCGTTCGAATTCGAGCAGATATTTGGCGACGGTCCAGCCATCGCCGATCGCGCCGACGACGTTGGACTTGGGCACGCGCACGGCGTCGAGAAAAATCTCGTTCTGGATATTCTCGCCCGCCGGCGACACGGTCGGAACGACGGTGACCCCTGGGCTCGCCATGTCGATGAGCAGGAAGGTGATCCCTTGCTGCGGCCGGTCGAGCGTCGCGGTGCGCACCAGGAAGAAGCCCCAGTTGGCGGCGTGCGCATGGGTGCTCCACAATTTCTGCCCCGTGACGACGAGGTGATCGCCATCATCCTCGGCGCGGCATTTCAGGCTGGCGAGATCGGATCCCGATCCGGTTTCGGAATAGCCCTGGCACCAGAAATGCTCACCCGACAGCATGCGCGGCAGGAAGAAGGCTTTCTGCGCATCGCTACCATGGCCGATGATCGCGGGCCCGCACATCTGCACCCCCATCGGCGACACCGGCGGCGCGCCCGCCGCGATGCGTTCGCGCTGCCAGATATAGCGTTGCGCAAGGCTCCAGCCGGTGCCGCCATGTTCGACCGGCCATGCGGGTGCGACCCAGCCCTTTTCGTGCAGGATCGCCTGCCAGGCGCGGGCATGGCCGGGATCGGCATAGACGCTTGTCATATGCGCGCCGCTCGCGCGCAATTCGTCGGTAAGTTTTTCGGTGAGAAAGGCGCGCACTTCGTCACGGAAGGCGATCTCTTCGGCGCTCCAGGCGATTTCCATCACGCTCTCCTCAGTCCGCGCGCGACAGCGCCGCGAAGCGGCGGCGATGATAGTCGGCCGAACCGAATTCGCTTTCGATGACGGTGGCGCGGCGGAAATAATGGCTCACCCGGACCTCGTCGGTCATGCCCATGCCGCCGTGGAGCTGAATCGCATTCTGCCCGACGAAGCGGCAGGCGCCCGCAACCGTTACCTTCATCGCCGATACGGCGCGGGCGCGCTCCGCCGGCGCGGCATCGAGGCTGAGCACGGCGCGATAGACCGCCGAGGTCGCCAGCTCGGTCTGCATATACATGTCGACCATCCGGTGCTGCAGCACCTGGAAGCTCGCGATCGGTTGGCCGAACTGGCGGCGCTCCTTCGTGAAGGCGATAGTGTCGTCGAGCATCACGCGCATAACGCCCAGCGCCTCGGCGCCGAGCATCGCCGTCGCGATATCGCAAAGCCGCTCGATCGCCTCTTCACCGCGCAGGAGAAGTGCTGCTTCTGGAAGCGATACCGCATCGAACAGGACATCGGCGGCGCGCCGGCCGTCGATCGTCGGATAGTTTTGCAGCGACAGGCCCGCAGCGTCGGCCTCGACGAGCAAGAGCACGGGTTCGTCACTGTCGCGGGCGGTGACGAGCAGGTGCGTGACATAGGGCGCCGCCGTGACGACGACCTTGCGCCCGTCGATGCGCCAACCCGCCCCCGTCCCGGTTGCGGCGGTTGCGGGCGCTGCCGGATCGAAGCGGCTTTCCGCTTCGGCCCAGGCGAAAGCGCATCGCATAGCGCCCGACACGATCGCCGCCAGTTCGGCTTCGCGTCCGCCTGCGGCGCCGAGTGCGGCTGCCCCGATGACCGACGTTTCCAGAAACGGTTCGACGAGCAGATTCGCGCCGAGTTCCTCGGACACGACCATCATATCGATCGCGTTGCCGCCGGCCCCGCCCGCCGTTTCGGCGACACCAACGCCCAATATGCCGAGGTCTTCGGCGAGCCCGCGCCACAGCGATTCGCTCCAGCCCGACGCGCTGCGGGCGCTCGCCGTGCGCGCCGAAAAGCCGTTTTCGCGTTCGAGATAGCCCCGCAGCGCATCGCGCAGCTGGTGCTGATCATCGGTAAAGCTGAAGTCCATCGGCACCTCTCCGTGAGATGCCCGCTAACATAGATGTCTCGCTGCCGCAAAAAGAATTAGTCGATTAATTAACTTTTCTTCTGCCCTTAGATATGGCAAGCGGCGGGTCTGCCCGAACCGCCCTCATCCGGGACGGCGGCGAGCGGACAAGCGCTGCAAAGCGGAAAGGTGTGAATATGTCCAACCGGCCGCTTTCCGGCATTCGCGTTGTCGACGGCGTACGGGGACCGCTGGCGATGATCGGGCGATATCTGGCCGACCTCGGCGCCGAAATCGACCGCTTCGTGCCGGCGGAGGAGGACGATAGCGCCGAAGCGATCGTCGCCAACGCCGGGAAACGACACCACGCCGGGGATTTGGCGAGCGCGGCCGCCGCGAAGGCGATCGAACGGGCGCATATCGTTCTTGCCGGTCCGGCGGCGGGTATCGACCTCGCTTCGCTTCGCCGCACGCGCCCCCGCCTCGTCACGATGACGGTCAGCGATTTCGGCGAAAGCGGCCCGCTTTCGGACTGGCGCGCGACCGGACCGGTGCTCCATGCGCTGTCGGCCGTCCTGTCGCGGTCCGGCATCCGCAGCCGCGAACCGCTGCTCCCGCCCGGCGACCTCGCCTATCAATGCGCTGCGCCGCAGGCGGTATTCGCGCTGCTGGGGGCGCTCTATCGCGTGCTCGGCGGCGGCGACGGCGCGCATTTCGATTTCGCGGCGCTCGACGGCGCGGTGCAGGGGCTCGACCCCGGCTTCGGCATCAACGGCAGCGCGACGATGGGCAAGCCCGTGGGGCTGTTGCTGCGCGACCGCCCGCGCGCGGGTTTCCAATATCCGATTCTGCGCTGCGCCGACGGCTATGTGCGCATCTGCCTGCTCGCCAAGCGCCAGTGGCGCGGTATGTTCCGCTGGATGGGCGAGCCCGAACAATTCGCCTCGCCCGACTTCGACCGGACGTCGCACCGCTACGCTTCGGCGGAATTGCTGCCCTATATCGCCGGCTTCTTCACCGACCGGTGCCGCGTCGACCTCGAGCGCGAGGGACAGGAGCATGGCGTCCCGATCGCGTCGGTGCTGACGCTGGGCGAATTTCTGGACAGCGAGCATGCAGCGGCGCGCAGCGCCGTCACCACTCTCCCGGACGGCACGCGGCTGCCCAACGGGTTCCTGACTATCGACGGCGAGCGCATGGGGCCGCTGCCCGCTCCGGAAGACACGACGTTTCCCGAGCTTCGCACCGATGCGCCCCTCGCCCCCTTCGGCGGCCTCAAGGTCCTCGACCTCGGCGTCATCGTCGTCGGTGCGGAAGGCGCGCGCCTGCTCGGCGACCTCGGCGCCGATGTTGTCAAGATCGAGAGCCAGGCCTTTCCCGACGGTAGCCGCCAATCCTATCTGGACCACGGCATGTCGGTCAGCTTCGCCGCCGGCCACCGCAACAAGCGTAGCCTGGGCATCGACCTGCGCAGCGACGAGGGGCGCCGGCTCTTCCTCGATCTTGTGAAGCGGGCCGACGTCGTCTGCTCCAACTTCAAGCCGGGCACGATGGAGAAACTGGGGCTCGGCGAAGCCGAACTGCGCGCCGTCAATCCGCGAATCGTCGTTTCCGAAAGCTCGGCCTTCGGCGACACCGGCCCGTGGAGCGGACGGATGGGCTATGGCCCGCTCGTTCGCGCCTCGACCGGGTTGACGCTCGCCTGGCGCTATCCCGACGACCCGCAGAGCTTCAGCGATTCGATCACCGTCTATCCCGACCATGTCGCGGGCCGGATCTGCGCGATCGGGGTTGCCGCGCTGCTGATCCGGCGGCTGCGCACGGGGCGCGGCGGTGTCGCCAAGGTCGCGCAGTCCGAAGTGATGATCGGCCATTTCGCCGCCGACGTCGCGCGCGGCACGCCAGCGGGCGGCGCACCCGCCGACTGGCCGTGGGGCGTGTTCCGCGCCGCGGGCGAAGACGAATGGTGCGTCATCACCATCACCTCGGACGCCGACTGGGCGCGCCTGTGCGATGCAATCGGCTACGCCGAAGGACTGGCGTTCGATACGGCGGCCCAGCGCCTCGCGGCGCGCGAAGCCATCGACGCGCGGATCGGGGCGTGGCTCGCGGACAGATCTCCCCGCGAGGCTGCGGTAGCGTTGCAGGCGGCGGGCATCGCCGCCGCCCCGATGCTGCGCCTCGCCGAACTCCCCGACTTTCCCTATTATCGCGAGCGCGGCTTCTATCGCATCGAGGATCATCCGTGGTTGCAGGAGGATGTGGTCGGCGACGCCTATCTCGCAAAGACCACCGACCTGCCCGCCCCGCCGCAGCGCCCCGCCCCGCTGAGCGGCGAGCAGAGCGGCGAGGTCATCGCCGAATGGCTCGGCTTCGACGAAGCGGCCATCGAAGGTTTGACCGAGGCCGCGATCCTCGAACCGCTCGCCGAAACGACGCGCCGACAGGCCGAAGACCATATGGCAAGCCGCGAACCCGCGACCGCCACCAACCGCTGGAAATAGACCGGCCGCTTAGCCGATAACTCGATAATCTTCCGAGAGGAAGATCGGCGAATTGGGCAGGTCGATGAACTTCCTCTCGTCCGCGAGCAGCAATGCGCCCGCCTCCCGTCCCGCCTCGGTCGCGCCGGCGGCGGCAAAGCTTTTCATATCGTCCCACCAGAGCTGCGCGACGCCGTCGAAATCGAGCCCCGCCGAGCCGCGAACGTCGGCGAGCGGAAAGGCACCGGGCAAGGTCAGGCTGTGCGACTGGACATATTTGCGGATGCCGAGCGCCGCGGCGTGCGCGCGAACCAGCGGCGCGTGCCGGTTGCGCCAATAGTCCTGGAACGCCTCGCGCGTCAGGTCCGGCAGTCGTTTGAGGCAGAAAGTCACTCGCAGCATTCGCTTTTCTCCATTGCTCGGCGCATCGGCGCGCCTAGCGCGCCACTTCGTCATTGCACCCTTTCCTTAAATCTATATATAGTAGATAAAAGATGCAACGGGCGCGCGAGCGGCGTGGCGGGAAAGGATGACGGGGCGAATGAGCTATCAATCGGCAACGGGCCCGATCGGCGCCGAAGGGCGCTACTGGGACGCGCTTCAGGAGGGACGGCTGGAACTGCCGCGTTGCACGGGATGCGGGCAATGGCACTGGCCCGCCGTGTGGCGGTGTGGCGCCTGCGGCGGCTGGGATCATGAGTGGGTCGAACAGCCGATCAAGGGCGAGGTCTTCACCTATACCCGCACGCACCATCCGTTCGGCGGAGCCGAGGCCTTCACAAAGCCCTTTTCGACGCTGGTCGTCACGCTGAAGTCGGTTCCGATCCGCCTCGTCGGTGTGCTCGAAGGCGACGAGACGGGACTCAGGATCGGCGCCCCGGTCACCGGAACGATCGCGCGCACCGCGTTCGGCGACGCCCAAATCCCCGCGCTGCGCTGGAGCCTCGCATGAGCATCAATCTGTCCGGCCTGACGGCGGCCGCCGGCGTCGGTTATCATCAGTATAAGCGCGGCACCGCGCCGCTTCCCGAACGCGGCGTCCTCGTTCGCGCCATCGTCGATGCGTGCGAGGATGCGGGCTTCGATCCGGCCGATGTCGATGGCTTCGTCTCCTATGGCGACGACAAGAACGAGCCCGTGCGGCTGATGCCCGACCTCGGCACCAAGGCGATCAACTGGTCGGCGCAGGTGTGGGGCGGCGGCGGCGGCGGGATCGCCGGGGCGTTCGGCATCGCCGCGTCGGCAATCCTGACCGGACAGGCACGCGCCGTGGTCGTGTTCCGCGCGCTGGTCGAGGGGAACAGCGGGCGGCTGTCGGCGGCGGTGATGGCGCATCACCTCAACGATCATATGGTGGCATCGGGCATCCTCGCGCCTGCGCAGGTCTGCGCGATGCGCGCGCAGCGCATGTTCGAATATCATGGCGTGCCCTATGAGCTTTGCGAGGAACTGGTTCGCGCCTCCTACTATCATGGTAGCCGCAACCCCGATGCGGTCGCCTATGGCAAAGACTTCGACCATGAGGAATATCGCGGGTCGCGGATCATCGCCGAGCCCTTTCACCTGTTCGATTGCAGCCGCGAAAATGACGGCGCGGGCGCGATCCTGCTCGTGTCGACCGAGATGGCGCGCGACCTGAAGAAAAAGCCGGTCAAACTGCTGTCGGTCGCGCAGGGGACCGAGGCGGGTTATGGCGACCTGCTCGAAAATGACGCGACCGAGCTTTATCCGACGGCGGGTTTTCGCGCGATCCGCGACCGGCTCTTCGGCACCGCGGGACTGACCCCGGCCGATATCGACATCGTCCAGCTCTACGAGAATTTCAGCGCGCAGGGCATCGCGTCGCTGATCGATCACGGCTTCTGCACTTATGAAAATGTCGCCGATCTGGTCCGTTTCGAAAATCTGATCGCGCCCGGCGGCAAGCTGCCCGTCAATACGTCGGGCGGCAATCTGGCGCATGGGTTCGTCCACGGCTTCGTGACCGCGGTCGAAGCCGTGCGCTGCCTGCGCGGCGAAAGCCCGAACCCCGTCCCCGGCGCGCGCACCTGCCTGCTCGCGGGCGGGCCGGGCGCGCCGACGATCAGTTCGGCGATCTTCGGGGTCGATTGATCAGGTGACGGTGTAGATGCCGCCGCTAACCGGCAGCAGCACGCCCGTCACCCATGCCCCGGCGCGCGAAGACAGGTAGATCACCGCGCCCGCGATATCGTCCATCTCGCCCGCCCGCGCGCCGAGCGGCGTGACGAAGCTCTTGGGCACCGCGTCGCCCGCGCTCATGCCGAGAAATTTTTCGGTCAACCGCGAGGGGAAGAGCCCGGGCGCGATGGCGTTGCAACTGATGTTGCGCTTGGCAAGATGGCGGCCGAGGTGGCGCGACATCATCGCGACCCCCGACTTGCTCGAGGCATAGGCGAAATTTTCGAGATGGCCCGGATTGAGCGCGGCGATCGACGCGATGTTGATCACGCGCGCGGGGTCGCCAACCGCAGCGCCGCTTTCGAGGCTTGGCAGCAATTTGCGCGTGAGCAGGAAGGGCGCGGTCAAGTTGAGGCTCAGCACGGCGTCGAAATCCTCGCGCCCATCGGCATCGAGCGGCGTCGGACGATCGGTTCCAGCGTTGTTGACCAGGATATGGAGCGGCCGGTCGCCAAGCGCCTCCGCAACGCGCGCGATCCCTTCCTCGGTCGCGACGTCGGCTGCGACGCCTTGCGCATGGCCCCCGAGTTCGGCGACGATCGCCTCGACATCGCCCGCGCCGCGCGCGACCACCCACACCTCGACGCCCGCCTGCGCCAGCCCGCGCGCGATCATCCGGCCGATACCCGAGGTTGCGCCGGTCACCAGCGCGCGCTTGCCCGCGACGTCGAACAGCCCGGCGATGTAATCTGCGCTCATGCGAGCGCGCCGGGAGCCTGCGGCAGGAACACGGTCTTGACCTCGGTGAAGGGCTCGATGCCCTCGGGCCCGCCTTCGCGGCCGACGCCCGATTTCTTGAAGCCGCCAAAGGGATTGGTCAGGTCGAAGTCGCGGCCATTCTGGGTGAAATGGCCGGTGCGGATGCGTCGCGCGACGCCGTAGGCGCGATCGGTGTCGTGCGTATAGACGCCGCCCGACAGGCCGAACTGGCTGTCGTTGGCGATCGCGATCGCCTCCTCGACGCTGTCATAGGGGATCACCGCGGTGACCGGACCGAAGATTTCCTCCTGCGCGATGCTCATAGCGTTGGTCGCGTCGGCGAAGACCGTCGGCTCGACATAATAGCCGCTGTTCAGCGACGGCGGGCGGCGGCCGCCGGTCGCGATCCGCGCGCCCTCGGCGACGCCCTTGTCGAAATAGCTCGACACTTTCGCATGGTGCCGCGCCATCGCGAGCGGCCCCATCGCCGTCGCCGCATCGAGCGGGTCGCCGACGCTGGTCGCCGCCATCGCCGCGGCGAGGCTTTCGACATAAGCATCCTTGCGCGCGCGCGGGACGAGGACGCGGCTGAAATTGATGCACACCTGCCCGCAGAGCAGGGTGATCATCGGCGCCAGCGCGGGTCCCATCGCCTCGGGCTCGAAATCGTCGAGAACGATCGCCGCCGACTTGCCGCCCAGTTCCATCGTAAAGCGCGCCATGCGGCCGGCGCAGACCTGCGCGATATGCAGCCCGACCTCGGTCGAACCGGTGAAGGCGACCTTGTCGACGCCCGGGTGGCGGACAAGCAGGTCCGACGCCTCGCGGTCGGCGGGCAGCAAATTGATCACGCCCTCGGGGAAACCCGCCTCTTCGGCGGCTTCGGCGAGCATGAAGGCCTCGAGCGGGGTTTCGGGCGCGGGTTTCAGGATCACGGTGCATCCGGTCGCAAGCGCGGGCGCCAGCTTGATGAGCAGCGAAGCGAGCGGACCGTTCCACGGCGCGATCGCTGCGACGACACCGACGGGCTCGCGCACCACCACTGCGACCTTCGACATCATGCCGTTCGAAGGACGCACATCCTCGAACGGATAGGCTTCGGCGAGCCCGGCATAATAGTCGAGCAGCCCCGCGGTGCCCGCGCCCGATCCCTGCGCCATCCCGATCGGCACCCCGACCTGCGCGATCCACGCGCTGTCGAGCGCCGCGCCGCGCCGCTGCAGCGCCTGCGACAGCGCGCGCATATAGGTCGCGCGTTCGGCCGCCGACAGACGCGGCCACGGCCCCTCGTCGAATGCCTTGCGCGCCGCCGCGACCGCGCGCTCGACCTCGGGCGCGCCCGCCGCGACGACCTCGCCGAACGCCTCTTCGGTCGCCGGATTGATCACCGTAAAGCGGCCGCTGCCCTCGACGGGGATCCATCGCCCGCCGATGAACAGCTTGTCGGGATGCGCCACTTGCGCGTTGGCTTGGCCGATCATTCTACTCTCCTGATGTCATATTCAGCGTTTGTGGTCGTCGTGCTCGGACAGGAATGTGCCGAAGGTCTCGCCCCCGCCGGGCGCATCGGTCATGCTCGCGATCATCCAGTCATATTCGGCCTGCCAGCCCGCGAGCGGTGAGCGCGTCAGGCTAGCGTCGACGAGCGACTTGATGCCTGCGATACCCTGCGGCGGATTGGCGGCGATGGCGGAGGCGAGCGCGAGCGCGCGCGCCTCGAGTTCAGAAGCCTCGACGATTTCGTTCACCAGCCCGATGCGTTCCGCTTCTCCCGCGCCGACGACCTGCCCCGTCATCAAGATCGCCTTGGCGCGTGGCGCCCCGACCGCCCGCGGCAGCGACCATGTGGCGTTGGCGCCGCCATAGCCGACCGCCGTCACCTTGAAGCGAAAGCCGGGGGTCGCGATGCGCATGTCACAGGCAAGCGCGAGCAGCGCGCCGGCGCCGAAACAGATGCCGTCGATCGCGGCGATGACCGGCAGTGGATGCGCGGCGACGCGGCCGAACACCGGGTCGCGCGCCTCGAACGCGCGGCGCATCGCTGCGGCGTCGAACCCCGCCATTTCATGGATATCGAAGCCCGCGCTGAACGCCTTGCCGCCGCGCGCGCCGATCACGATCGCCCGGATATCGGGGTCGGCTGCGGCCCGGTCGAGCTGCTCGGCGAAGGCCAAGAAGGTCGGCGTATCATAGGCGTTATGCACCTCGGGCCGGTTGAAAATCAGGTGCAGTACGCCCGGAGCGGGGGCCTCGACGATCAGCGTCGGTTCGGTCGTCATCGGCGGATCCTCAACTTTTGGACGGCATATGCGCCGCCTGATCGGGGTCGAAGGCAGTCACCATTTCATAGCCCAGCGACGCTTCGAAAATCGGCATCGCGCTGCGCAGCCAATGGTTGAGCGCGCGCTTGCTGAGCTCGACCGCGAGCGGCGACCGTTCGGCGAGCGTCGCGGCATAGCGCAAGGCAAGCGGCAGCACCTCGGCGGGCGGCACGGCGTCGGACACCAGCCCGATCCGCTCGGCCTCGCGTCCGCTGAGCTTGTCGCCGGTGAGCAGGTAACGCTTCGCCTTCGCCATCGAGCAAAGCAAGGGCCAGACCATCGCGGCATGATCGCCCGCGGCGAGGCCGATGCGGAGATGCCCGTCGGAGAGGTTCGCCGCTTCGTTCACCACCGAAATATCGGCGATCAGCCCGAGCGCAAGGCCGATCCCCGCGGCGGGCCCGTTGATCGCCGATACGAGCGGTTTACGCATCTCGATCAGCGCGGTCAGGATCTGCGACGTCTCGCGCATCATCCTTATCTTGTTGGCATAATCATTGCCGTCGCCCGCGATATCGGCCCAGTCGCCGCCGACGCAAAAGGCCCGCCCCGCCCCCGTCACCACCGCGGCGCGCGCCTCGGGATCGGCGTCGATCAGCGCGGGCAGCCGGGCGAGTTCGCTGTGCAGCGCGTCGTTCGTCGCATTCATCCGCTCGGGGCGGTTCAGCGTCAGCAGGACGACGCCCGGCATCGGGCGCTCGGCCGTGATATGCTGAAAATCATAGGCGGCGGCTTCGCTCATGCGGCGGTGCGGATCATTTCGGCCGCCTTCTCGCCGATCATGATCGTCGCCGCATTGGTGTTGCCGCTGGTGATCTGCGGCATGATCGAGGCGTCGGCGACGCGCAGTCGCCCGACGCCGCGGACGCGGCATTGGGGATCGACGACCGAGCCCGCGTCCGATCCCATGCGGCAGCTGCCGACCGGGTGATAGGTGATCATCGCCTTGGCGCGGACATATTCCTCCCAGCCCGCGTCGTCGCGCGGCACCGGGTCGGGCGACCGGTCGCCGAGCGTGATGGCACTCAATGCGGGCATCGCGAACAGCTTGTCGACCAGCTTCATCGCGCCGATCAGCGTGTCGACGTCGGCGCGCTCGCCGAGCAATTTATGATTGATCACCGGCTCAAGCGCGTCGCCGAGTTCGACCCGGCCGCGCGACTTCGGCCGCGTCAGCGACACATTGATGCTGACGCATGGCTCCTTGGGCATCACCGCCTCGGCCGACGACACCGTATCGGGCTCGACATTGTAGGCGAGCGGCATGAAGTGGAGCTGGACGTCGGGTTCTTCGAGGCGCTCGCGCGTCCGCGCAAGTCCCATCGCCTGCACCGCGGGCGCTCCCATCGGGCCGGACTTGTTCCAGAAGAATTTGGCGAGATGCCGGACCATGTCGAGCGGCCCGACCTGGCTGTTGAGCGTCGGCACGCTGACGAACTTGTTCTGGGTGATGCCGGGATGCTCCTGCAGATTATGGCCGACCTCGCGCCGGTCCGCCTGCACCGCTATCCCGCGTGCCTGCAGATAATCGCCCGCGCCGATGCCGGAGCGGAGCAGCAAGGCTGGCGAACCCATCGCCCCCGCAGCGACGATCACCTCGCGGCGGGCGCGAAGAATCTTCGCATCGCCGCCTTGCCGGTAGCGGATGCCGACCGCCTCGCCATTCTCGATCAGGATCGTTTCGACATGCGCATTGGTGATCGTCATCAGGTTCGGACGCTTCCGCGCCTCGCGCAGATAAGCCTTCTCGGTGCTGCACCGCCAGCCGTCGCGCTGGGTCGCCTGCGTAAGATACGCCCCCTCCATCTGCCCGCCATTATAATCGTCGAGCCGCGCCAGGCCATATTGCTCGCAAGCGCGAAGGAACAAGTCGCACAGCGGGTGCGGGTCGCGCATCGGTGACACCGACAGCGGCCCCTGCAACCCGTGGTTCTGGTTCGGCGCTCCCGCCCAGCTTTCGCTGCGCAGGAAATAGGGAAAGACGCTGTCGAAGTTCCAACCCGTCGCGCCCAGCCGCTCCCACGCGTCGAAGTCGGCGCGGGTGCCGCGGATATAGACCTGACCGTTGATCGAACTGCCGCCGCCGAGCATGCGCCCACCGGACCAGATGAAGCGCCGCCCGTTGATCGATTCGTCGGGTAGCTGCCAATATTTCCAGTCGTAACGGTCGTCGACGAGCATTTTCGCGAAGCCGACGGGCATCTGAACCATCAGCCCGGTCGATTCGCCGCCCGCCTCGACCAGCGCGACGCGGACCGCGGGATTTTCGCTCAGCCGTGCCGCCAGCACGCAGCCCGCGCTTCCCCCGCCCACGACGATATAGTCCGCCTCCTCGCCCAACATGCACTCTCCATCAATCGACTAATTAATTTTACGCTCCATAGGCGCGTTCGTTGACACGGTCACCATGCAATATTAATTGATCAATTGAAAGTGGGTTGATCCACAGCGACCGGGACAGGAAAAACCATATGCCGAGCGTCAATTTCCATAATGCCGACGGCAGCGTCGAGACCGTCGAAATCGCGGCCGGAAACTCGGTCATGCGCGGTGCGCGCGACAATATGGTCGAGGGGATCGAGGCCGATTGCGGCGGCGTCTGCGCCTGCGCGACCTGCCACATCTATGTCGCCCCCGAATGGCTGGAGCGCGTCGGCCCCGCTGGCGCCGACGAGAGCGAGATGCTCGACTGTGTCAATGACCCGCGCCCGAACAGCCGCCTTTCTTGCCAGATCGCGATGACCGACGAACTGGAGGGCTTGACAGTCTTCCTGCCCGAGTCCCAACGATAGGCTGGGCGAACATATCGGACATGGGAATGGCCAGGGGAATGGACGGAGAGAGCGGCTTGACGATCAAGGCGGCGCGGCGCGAGGAACGGTCGGCATCGGCCGAGGCGCTTTTGAACGCGACGGCGCAGCTTCTGTCCGAGGCAACGACGATCGACGTTTCGCTGAACGAGATTTCGCAGCGCGCGTCGGTCAATTCGGCGATGATCAAATATTATTTCGGCAACAAGGAAGGGCTGTTGCTCGCGCTTCTCGAACGCGATGCCGAGACCGCGATGACCGCGCTCAAGGCCTTGAGCGAAATGGAAATTCCGGCGCAAAAGAAGCTGAAGATCCACATCAACGGCATCATCAACGCCTATTATCGCTCGCCCTACATCAATCGGCTGATCCACTATATGGTCGAGTCCGGAAGCCCCGCGGCGAGCAAGCGCGTCGCGCAGATCTTCATCGAGCCGATGATCGACGTCTATCGCGACATCGTCGCGCAGGGGGTGCGCGAAGGCGTGCTGAAGGAGGTCGACCCCGGCCTGCTCTATTATTGCCTCGTCGGTGCGGCGGACCATATTTTCCACGCGGGCTATTCGGTGCCGTCGACGCTCGGCGTCGACCGGCTCGACGACGGCATCAAGCAGAAATATGCCGAACTGGTCTGCGACATCTATCTGCGCGGCCTCGCACCCTGACATCACGCCGGGTGTAGCGCCGTCAGTTCGACCGCGATCCCGTCCATCAGCGTCGTCCCCGACACCGCCTCGACCACGTCGGGGCCGTGGCCGAGCAGGATGTTCACATTCGCGCCGCCAGCGCGGTTGGCACGCTGCCAACCGCCGGTGCCGTGACCGAAGCAATGCGGATAGGAGACGGTGCCGCGCCGGTGGTCGTCATTGATCTCGACCTCGACCTCGATCGCCCCGAACCGGTTCGACAGCGTCGCGCGGTCGCCGTCTGAGAGGCCGCGTTCGGCGGCATCGTCGGAATGGATATGCAGCGTCGGCTTTTGCGAGCGGATCAGCCGGTCGACATTGTGGAGCCAGCCATTGTGAGAGCGCATGTCGCGTCTTGAAAGCAGTTTAAGACCGTCGACCGGCGCCGCCGCGAACAGCCGGTCGAGTTCGGCGCCAACCATATCGTCCCACAGGTGAATCCTGCCGTCGGCGTGCGCGATCTTCTCCTGATTGCCCCAGGGGATCGGGATGTCGAGCATCACGCCATGCGGATGGTCGCGCAGCTTGTCGATCGACCAGTCGCCATGCACGCCCGCCGGCCCCTGCCGGATCGCGCCGTCGAGCACCTCGAGCGGGCGCATCTGGCCGCCCGCCGCCTGCGCCGCGACCTCGTCGGGCGAAGCGGCGGGCATGCGCAGCCTCATCCGCGCCAATATGTCGCAGAAGGTGTCGAACTCGCTCCGCGCTTCCCCGACCGGCGCGATCACGGGCTCGGTATATTGCAGGAAGGGTTGCACCATGCTCATGAACGGCACCATCGGCAGGTCGGCTCGCTCGTAAAAGGTCAGGCCCGGCAGCACATAATCGGCGTAGGACCCCGCCTCGTTGATATAGAGGTCGAACGAGACCGACAGCTCGAGCTGCTCGAGCCCGCGCCGCAGCCGGTCGCCGCCCGGCGCCGCGAGCAGCACATTGCCGCCGAGCGACAACAGCGCGCGAACCTTGCCGGGGCCGGGTTCGAGGATGTCGTCGGGCATCACCGCCGAGGGCAGGAATTGCGTCACGCTCGGGAAATTTCCGACGCGGCTGCGCACCTCGTCATAGCCGCCGGTCGTGGCGCGGTCGCTGCCCGCGAGCACCGGGGTCGCAAAGGTGCTGCCGCCTTCATGGCCGAAGGTGCCGCCGACCATGTTGAGCGCCGAGAGCAGGAAATTGGCAAGCGTCGCATGCGGCCCGCGGCAGATGCCGACACGGCCGTAGCACACCGATTTCGGGCTGGCGGTGAGCCGGCGCGCGAGGGACTTGATCGTCTCGACCGCCATGCCTGTGCGCCGCGCCGCATCGTCATAATCGATTCCCGCGAGCGCTGCCCGAAGCTCGGGCCAGCCCGCGCAGCGTTCCGCCAGAAACGCCTCGTCGGCCAGCCCCTCGTCGGCGAGCGTCTTGAGCATCGCCAGCATCAGCCAGCAGTCCGAATTGGGCTCGATCGCGACATGTTCGTAGCGCGCCGCGGTCTCGCTGCGCCGCGGATCGACAACGACGACCCCGCCGCGCGCCGCGACCGCGTCGAGCTGGTGTCGGACGCGCGGGGTGAAGATCAGCGATCCGTGCGAGATCAGCGGATTGGCCCCGAAGATCAGCATGAAGTCGGCGTTGTTAACGTCGGGCACGTCGATCGTCAGCGGGCTGCCGTAGAGGATCCAGTTGGCGGTGAAGCGGGCATTGGTGTCCTGCGATCCCGCGCCATAAATCTTCGTCGTGCCCAGCGCCTTCAGGAACATGCGGAACCCCGTCATGCCGTCGGTCGCATAGGCGGGCGGATTGCCCTGATAGCTCGCGACCGCATCGGGGCCATGTTCGGCGATGATCGCCGACAGCCGCGCCGCGATATCGTCCAGCGCCTCGTCCCAGCTCACCGGCTCGAAGCGCCCCGGCGCGACGCGCTTCATCGGCCGTGTTACCCGGTCGGGATCGTGCGTCACGCCATGATAGGCGATCCCCTTGACGCAGGCATGCCCCTGCGACGACGGATTGTCGGGGTCGGGCCGCGCCCGCACGACCTTGCCATCCTCGACCGTCGCCACCAGCCCGCACACCGCGGTGCAGATGCGGCAGAAGGTCACATGGTCGCCGTCCTCGCCCGTTGCTGGCCGCATGATTCGCTCCGGTTAATTGATCGATTAGAACCTTTCATTCTTTTCGCCGACTGTCCAGATTTCCGTGAATGTAAAGCCAACCCAACGGCATAGAAATCACCATAAGGCGCCGATTTCTCTCATGCGGAGCTATATAACAGTTAATCGATTGGTTGACACGACTCGCCATTTGATCGAAATTGCCTCGCGAAAAGACTTATGGGCGCACAGGCGAGAGGATCGAGCGATGGCGGACGTCAAAGATTATGCGGTGGAAGAGTTCAGCCAGCACGACCGCGCACTGATGCAGCGCCCCTATGATTTCTACGACAAGGTGCGCGAGACCGGCTGCCCGGTCGCGCGGTCGGAGCAGCTCGGAGGCTTCTGGTACACGACAAACTATGCCGCGACGCGGCGTGTCTACGACGATTTCCGCACCTTCAGCTCGGCCGACGGCACCGCGCTTCCCAAACAGCCGTTGCCGCTCTATCCGATCGACCTCGACCCGCCGCAACAGACGCGGATGCGCAAGCTGCTGAACCCCATCTTCCTGCCCGACGCGATTCAGAAATATCGCCCGCGCTTCGAGGCGATCATCACCGAACTTCTGGACGAGATTGCGCCCAAGGGTGAGGCCGAACTGCAGGAGCAGCTTGTCCGGCCCACGCTCGCCACGGTCATCATGCCCTTCCTTGGCGTGCCGAGAGACGATTGGGAGATGCTGGCGCACAAGCTGGACTTCCTGACCCGGATGCGGGTCGAGGATCCCGAAACCTGCGCGAAATATGGCGTCGAGCTCAGCGACTATCTCTATGAATTTGCGACGCGGCGGCGCGGCACGCCGCCCGAAGACGATCTGATGCAGATATTGATCGATGCGCGAATCAACGACGAGGCGCTGACCGACGAGGAAATCGTCGGCATCGCGACGCTCGTCCTGTTCGGCGGCCTCGACACGACCAGCGCCGTCGTCGGCATGGCGCTCTGGTATCTGATCGAACACCCCGACGACCGCGCCCGCCTGCTGGGGGGCGAGGTGGATTTCCCGAGCGCACTGCACGAATTCGTCCGCTACACCTCCCCGATCCAGGGGCTGCGGCGAACCGTCACGCGCGACACCGAACTCGAAGGCTGCCCGCTGAAGGCCGGGGACTATGTCATGGCGATGAACGGCGCCGCCAACCACGATCCCGGCAAATTTCCGGACCCCGACCAGGTTCGCTTCGACCGACCGATCGGAAACGAACATGACCATCTCGGCTTCGGCGGCGGAGCGCATATCTGCATCGGGCAGCATTTCGCCAAGACGCTGATGGAAACACTCATCCGTGCAATATTCGACCGCCTGCCGGACCTTCGGATCCAGCCGGATTTTCAGCCCGCTTTCGCGGTCGGCGAGTCGCGGGTGCTGAAGACATTGCCGGTCACCTTCCGCGCATCCTGACCATCCTATAGGGTGGACCGCAACCCGCGTTCCGCCCCATCAACAGGATCATGATGTGCTGAAGCTGACCGCTGAAGAAACCGCCTTTCAGGGCGAAGTGCGCGCCTTTTTCGCGCGCGATTATCCCGCACATGTCATCGCGAAGAACGGGGCGGGGCAGCGGCTGACCAAGCAGGATCATATCGACGCGCAGCGCGCGCTTCACGCGCGTGGCTGGCTCGGCGTCGGCTGGCCGCGCGAGGTCGGGGGTACGGGCTGGACGCCAACCGAACGCTATATCTTCGATCAGGAGCTCGAACTGGCGCACGCCGCGGCGATCATTCCGATGGCGGTGATCTATATCGGGCCGATTATCGCCGCCTTCGGATCGGATCAGCAAAAGGCCGAATGGCTGCCCGCAATCCTCGAATCGCGCAGCTTCTGGGCACAGGGCTATTCGGAGCCCGAAGCCGGGTCGGACCTCGCTTCGCTGCGCTTTTCGGCGGTGCGCGACGGCGAGGATTATATCCTGAACGGCACCAAGATCTGGACCTCGGGCGCGCAGTGGGCCGACTGGATCTTCTGCCTCGCGCGCACCAGCCGTGAAGAGCGCAAGCAGCAGGGCATTTCGCTGATCTGCGCCCCGCTCGACCTTCCAGGCATCAGCATCCACCCGATCCGCCTGATCGACGGCTCGGACGAACTCAACCGCATCGAGTTCGACAATGTCCGCGTTCCCGTCGCCAACCGCATCGGCGAGGAGGGGCAGGCGTGGCACTATGCCAACGTCCTGCTCAAGAACGAGCGCCTGTCCTACGCGCATATCGGGGCCAAGAAGCGCGATCTGGCGCAGCTGCTCAAGGAAGCGACGCGACTGCCCGCGAACGGCGGCGGCACGATGAACCGCGACCCGGCCTTCCGCCTTGCCCATGCCCGCGTCGAAGCGCGGCTCGCGGCAATCGAGGCGTCGATCCTGCGCGCGCTGCGCGGCGAGATTTCGATGGCGACCGCGGCGGCGCTCAAGAGCGCCTGCACCGAATGCGCGCAGGCGATCACCGAACTCGGCATCGACCTTGCCGGCCGCAGCCGGCTGCCGATGCTCGACCGCGATCGCGCCGATTGGGCGGCGACGGCGCCCGCGACTTCGCCCTTCGGCCCGGCGGCCGTCCAATCCTATCTCTTCGAGCGCGCGCAGACCATCTACGGCGGATCGACCGAAGTGCAGAAGAATATCATCTGGCGTGCGCTCGCGGGGATGGCGCGATGAGCGGCGCATCCGAAGCCGAACAGGCGATGCTGCGCGATGCGGTGCGCGCTTACCTCGCTAGGGACAGCAAGCCCAGTTGGGCCGATTTCGCGGACCGTCTCGGCATCGGCGCGGCGCTGCTCGACGCGCGGCAGGGCGCGATCATCGCCGAAGAGATCGGGCGAGCGCGAGCGCCTCTGCCTTTTGCGGAGGTGGCGACGACGACCTGGCTGCTCGACCGCTGCGGCGCTCCCGCCCCGCCCGCCACGGCGATCGCGACGCTCGCCTGGGCCGAGCCCGGCCTGCGCTACGACTTTGCCGGAATCGCCGCGACCGCGCGCCGCGAAGGCGGCGGCTGGCGGCTCAACGGAACAAAGTCGGTCGCCGGCTGGGCGGCCGAGGCCGATACGATTCTCATCACCGCGCGTACCGGCGACGACAGCCTGTCACTCTTCCGGATCGATCCCGCCAAGGCCGCAGGCCTCAGCCTCTCAACCTATCGCATGATCGACAGCCACCCCGCCGCCGACCTGTCATTCGAGAATCATGCTCTCCCCGCCGACGCATTGATTGGTCCCGAAGGCGGGGCCAGCGACCTGCTCGAAGAAGCGCGCGACCGCGCGCTAGCGCTGCTCGCCGCGGAGGCGGTGGGGCTGCTCGACAGCCTGCTCGAACAGACGGTCGCCTACACCGGTCAGCGGCGTCAGTTCGGCCAGCCGATCGCCGGCTTTCAGGCGCTGCAGCACCGGATGGTCGACATGTATCTCGAATGCGAGCTGGCGCGTTCTTCGGCTTGGCTGGCGGTGGAAGCTCTCGACCAAGAAGCCCCCGGACGCGGCCGCGCGGTGTCGAGCGCGATGGTCAATATCGCCCGCGCCTGCCGCTTCGTCGGCCAGCAGGCGATCCAGCTCCACGGCGGGATGGGGATGACCGACGAGCTGCCGATCGGTCACTATGTCAAGCGCGCGATGGCGATCGAGGTGTTGTGGGCCGACGCCGACTGGCACCTCGCCCGGATCGCCGGGCTCTAGGGCCGGACGCGCATGCCGGAGCAGCGCGCCCTTTACCGCCCGTCAGGCCGACTTCTTGGGCACGAAGATCACCTTGGGAAAGGTGAATTCGCGCAGGCCATCGGCACCATTTTCGACGCCGAATCCCGACTGTTTGGCGCCCGCAAAGGGGATATGCGGGCCATTCTGGAAATTGTCGTTGATCCACACCGTTCCCGTCTCGATCCGGTCCGCAACCGCGACCGCCGCGTCGATATCCTTCGACCACACCGCGCCCGCAAGGCCGTAGTCGCAATTGTTCGCGCGCGCGACGACATCGTCGATGCTAGAAAAGCGCAGCAAAGGCAGCACTGGGCCGAACGCCTCCTCGGTCACCACCGCCGCATCCTCGGGCGGGTTGTCTACAAGCGTCAGCGGAATGAAATAGCCATCGCCCTCGGGCACCTCAGCGCCCTGCAGCAAGCTCAGCCCCTCGGCGCGCGCGCCGTCGATCAGCGTGCGGACCCGGTCGTACTGCGCCCGGTTCTGCACCGGGCCATATTGAACGCCCTGCTGCGCCCCGTCGCCGACCACGGCTTCCTTCGCCAGCCGGTGAAAGGCCTCCAGCATCTCGTCATAGATGTCGTCGTGGATATACATGCGCTTGGTGGCGATGCAGACCTGCGCGGTGTTGTAGAAGGAGCCGAAGAACAGCTTCGGCGCGACCTCTTCCACATCGACATCGGGCAGTACGATCGCGGCGTCGTTGCCGCCGAGTTCGAGCGTGATGCGCTTGAGGTCGCGCGACGCCGCCTCCATCACCCGTTTGCCCGTCGCGGTCGATCCGGTGAAGCTGATCTTGGCAAAGCCCGGATGCGCGGTCATCAACGGCCCGAGCGCATCGTCGCCCGAGATGACGTTATAAACGCCGGGCGGCAGGATATCGCGCCACAGTTCGGCGAGCTTCAGCGAACAGAGCGGGGTGTAGGGCGACGGCTTCAGCACCATCGTATTGCCCGCGAGCAGCGCCGGCGCGATCTTCCACATCGCCAGCAGGAACGGAAAATTCCACGGCACGATCGCCGCGACGACACCGAGCGGCTCGTGCTTGACGATCACCTGCCGCGTCTCGCTATCCTCGACGATCTCATTGGCGAGTTCCTGCCGCGCGACCGATTTCAGCCACCAGGCGCCCATCTGCACTTCGCCCTTCGCGAGCGCCGTCGGCCGCCCCTGCTCGGCGACGAACAGGGCGGTGAACTGGTCGAGATGCGGCTCGATCGCCTTCGCCGCCTTGACCAGCAGGTCGCGCCGCCCTTCCCAGCCGAGCGCCTTCCACGCGGGCAGCGCGCGCTTCGCCGCGGCAACCGCCAGATCGAGCTCGGCCTGCCCGGCACAAGGCGCCGACGCGAAAGCCTTTCCGGTCGCCGGGTTGATCACATCGACGCGCGCGGCTGTGTCGACCGCGGCGCCATCGATGGTCAGCGTATAATCGTTGGTGAAGTCCATTTTTCCCTCGCCCTGCCTGATCGGAAATCCAGCTTTTCCAAACCGGTTTGCACCATTTGCCCGGATAATCAAATACTATTAGATAATGAGTGATATTTATGAGGAGAAGGCGATGAACGAGAGTCCGGCGACGCGGCTGCGGCCCGGTGAGGACGGCGTGCATTTCACCTTCTGCCGTTTGTGCGAAGCGCATTGCGGGCTTGCGGCAAAGGTCGAGCACGGGCGCATCACCGACGTCCAGCCCGACAAGGCGAATCCTCATTCGCAGGGGCATGTCTGTCTGAAGGGGATTACCTTCCACAATGTCACTTACGATCCCGACCGCATCCTGACACCGATGAAGCGTGTCGGCGGCCCGGGCGAATTCGTGTCCGTAGGCTGGGACGAAGCGCTGGACGACATCGCCGCGCGGCTGGGCGCCGTGATCGATACGCACGGCCCCGACGCGGTCGCGTCGTACAAGGGCAATCCGATCGCCTTCGGCATCGACGTGTCGTTCAGCCTCAAGGCGTTCCTGGGGACGCTGGGCATCACCAAATATTATGGCGCGGGGTCGCAGGACACCAATGCACGGCTGACCGCCTGCTACATCGCCTTCGGGTCGGCGGTGACCTATGAAATTCCCGATCTGCCGCATAACGACATGCTGCTGATGTTCGGTGCCAACCCGCTGGTCTCGAACGGATCGATGGTCTGGTCGCCGCGCGTGCGCCACGATCTCGACGCGATTGCGGAACGCGGGCGCGTCGTCGTGGTCGATCCGCGCCGCACCGAGACCGCGCGCCGCTACCAGCATGTCGCGGTGCGCGCGAACGGCGACGTCTGGCTGCTGCTCGGGCTGCTCCGCGTCTTGATCGACGAAGAATTGTACGATGCCGCCTATATCGACGCGCATAGCAATGGCTTTACCGATCTCGCCGGCGCGGTGACGCAATATGCGCTGACCGACTGCGCCGAGCGCGCCGGCGTCGATGCCGACACCATCACCGAACTCGCACGCAGCTTCGCCGCAACGCCGCGCGCCGTCGCTTATGGCCGCCTCGGCGTCTGCCGCGGACCGCACGCGACGCTCGAGAATTTCC
The DNA here is from genome assembly GCF_035686825.1 of Sphingopyxis sp. Classification (GTDB taxonomy): domain Bacteria; phylum Pseudomonadota; class Alphaproteobacteria; order Sphingomonadales; family Sphingomonadaceae; genus Sphingopyxis. The sequence continues at coordinate 686,278 of NZ_DASRYZ010000003.1, forward strand.
TGCTGATCGCGCTCAACCTGCTCGGCGGCAAATTGGGACGAAAGGGCGGCGCGATCTTCAGCCGCACGATCCTCGGCGGGGCGCAAAAGGTGCTGACCGGCGGTTATGGCGATACGCGCAGCCGCGTCGGCGATTTCCCAAGCGTCGCGCAATTCCTCGCCTCGGCGATGCTGCCGGCGGACATATTGGAGCCGGGCGAGGGGCAGGTGCGCGCGATGATCCTGACCGGCGGCAATATGGTGATGTCGGCGCCGGGCGGGCAGGCGCTGATCGATGCGCTGCAACAGCTCGACCTGATCGTCGCGCTCGATCTCTATCAGACCGAGAGCAACCGCTATGCCGACTATATCCTGCCGGTACCGACCTTCTTCGAGCGCGACGATTACCCGATGGCGGGGCTCGGATCGATGATCCGCCCGTTTGTGCAAGTGACCGATGCGGTCATCCCGCCGGTGGGCGAGGCGCGCTCCGAATGGGAGATTTTCAATGCGATCCTGACCCGCATGGGCAAGCCGACGCATGGCCGGCCGATGGACGATCTCGACAAGGCCTTCCGCCTCGGCCCCGCCGGCGACCAAATGGGCGCGAGCGACGGCTGGAGCTTCGACACGCTGCGCGAGGTCCCGCATGGCGTGATGGTCGACCTGCCCGATCCCTATGACCCTTGGCCGAGGATTGTGTGGCCCGATGGCCGCGCGCTGCTGTGGCACGAGATGATCGCCGCCGAATTCGCGCGCCTGATGCCCGCGCCGTCCGACACGCTGCGCCTGATCACGCACCGCGACATCCGCTCGCTCAACAGCTGGCTGCACAATGTCCCGCGCCTCGTCCGCAGCCAGCATCCCGATCTGCTGATGCATCCGGGCGATGCCGCGCGGCTCGACCTTGCCGATGGCGAGGCCGTCGAGCTGTCCACCGGCACCGCCACCGTCACCGTCCGCATCGCAATTACCGAGGATATGCGCCCCGGCACCGTCAGCTATCCGCACGGATGGGGCCATCATGGCGGCTGGCGGCACGCCAATGCGCAGGGCGGCAGCAACATCAACTGGCTGCTACCGATCGGCGAGCAAGCGGTCGAAGCGATTTCGGGTACGACGATCATGGACGGGCTCGAAGTATCGATCCGGAAACTGGCTACCATCGCTGAAACAACCGCCGCCTGAGAGGAGCGGCCGGCGCCGCGCCGCGATTTTGCGACTTGTTCGCATTGCCAGCCTTGCTAACGACGTCGCGATGCAGCATTCCCGGTCGGGAGCAGGAGATCGGCAATGGACAGCGGCCCGGCGGCAGCCCGGACGGACGATAATTCGACACAGGAGCGCATCCTGCGCGCCGCCTATGATTGTTTCGAGCAATATGGGATTGCAAAGACGACGATCGAGAATATCGCGAGCCGCGCCAAGGTGTCGCGGCCGACCGTCTATAAATATTATCCGAGCAAGGATGCGATCCTCGACGAGATTTCGGTGCGCGAGACGTGGCGCGTCAACAGCGAAGTGCGGCGGCGGCTGGTGCGCTCAGACGATTTTGCCGATTTCCTGACCGATACGCTGCTGCTCGTCATCCGACTGGCCAACGAGAATATCTATATCCGCCGCATGGTCGAAAGCATCGAGTTTCAGGAGTCGGTGATTTCGCCGAGCAGCCTGATGCAGCAGTTGCAGCGCACCTGGTGGACGAACCTGTTCGAACAGGCGCGCGCGCGCGGCGAAATCGCGGCCGACCTCGAGATCGACGAGATTATCTATTGGCTCGCCCGCGCGCAAGCGATGCTGATGCTTCAGGTCGCCTCGCCGCAGATCGACGATGCCGAAAAGCGTCGTTTCATCCGGCGCTTCATCGTCCAGCCCCTGCTCGCCGGCAGCGAAATACGATAACGCCTCCATCACCGACTTGACGGCCCCTCGCCAAGCTGACACAGATATTTAATCAATTGATTAAGTAGCCGGGCGACCAAGCCGCGGGCATGGGAGATCTGCGACCGATGACCGACGATCTGGCGGGCCCGATGCCCGCCAATCCCCGATATGGTGACGGCTATTTCGTCCGGTCGACGGTGTTTCGCCGCCGCGCTCCCGATCGGGTCGAGGCGGTAATGGAGGATCCTTTCCACGCGTTGGCGCTGTCGATCCATCACGACGATCGCGCGCTGACCGCCGTGGCGAGCCGCTGGGAACGCCATCCGCTAACCAGCTGCGCGGGTGCCGAGCGCGCGCTGTCCGGCCTTGCCGGCCTACCGCTGATCGCGGATTTGCGCACGCGCTGGCTGCAGACCGAACCGGCGCTGCAATGCACCCATATGTTCGACACGCTGCGCCTCGCCGCCGCGCATATCGCGCAAGACCGCGACGATCGGCGTTATGACGTCATCCTGCCCGACGCCAATGCCGACAAGCAGCCGGTCCGCCTCCTTCAGGATGGCGCGCCCGTGCTGGAAATCGAAATCGACGCCGAATTCCGGATCACCGCGCCCTCGCTCTATGCTGGCGCCCCCTTGCTCGCAGGCTTCGCGCGCTGGGCGACCGAACGGCTGTCGGCAGAGGAGTTCGAACGCCTATTCCTGATCCAGCGCGGCGCCTTCGTCGGACGCGGGCAACGCATGGACATCACGCAATATTATGGACGCGCGGGCGCCTTGTCGGGCCCATCGCCCGCCGCCTGTTTCGGCTCGCAGCCCGAACGCTATGCGACCTCGCTCCGCCTCGCCAATGCACGCCCCGGCCTCCGCCGCGAGGATGCCGCCCGCTTCCCCTTCGCCTGACTGCTGCAGGAAGAACCGATGTCCGATATGCCCTTCCCCACTGCCGAACAGGCGATCACCCGCCATCTGCTCGAACGACAGGCGCGCGAGCATCCCGACGATCTCTACATGCGCTTTCAGGACGGCAGCGAATGGAGTTTCGCCGAGGCGCTCGATCAGGCGCATCGCGCCGCAGCCGCCTTGCAGAAACTGGGCGTCGGCCAAGGCGACCATGTGTTTAACTGGTTGCCCAACGGCAAGGCGGCCGTGCGCGCATGGCTCGGTACGCATATGCTCGGCGGCGTTTTCGTGCCCGCCAATCTCGCCTATCGCGGCAGCCTGCTCCGCCACGTGCTGTGGCTCGCCGACGCGAAGGTCGGGCTGGTCCACCGCGACCTCATGCCCCGTCTTGCCGATGTCGAGCGCGGCATGCTCGAACAGGTGATCGTTATCGGCGGCGACGCCGATCCCGTCGACGGCCTCACACTCCACGGCGAGGATATTTTGACCGCGCCGGGCAGCGCGGGCGACCTCGCCCGGCCGCTCGCGCCGTGGGACAATATGGCGATCATCTTCACCTCGGGCACCACCGGCCCGTCGAAGGCGGTGATGTGTTCCTATGCCCATATGTGGACCTTCTACCATGCGGCGATGCCGGCGATGATCGGACGCGAATATCGCCATCTCGCACATCTGCCGATCTTCCATTCGGGCGGCTTCGGCTGCCTTTACGGACAGCTCTCGAACGCCGGCTCGGTGGTGCTCGTCGAATCGTTCAAGACCGACCAGTTCTGGCAGATCGTCCGCGAGCATGGGGCGAATACGACGACGCTGCTCGGGGCAATGATCCCCTTCCTGCTCAGCACCCCGCCGTCGGACGACGACAGGAACCACAGCCTCAAATCGGTGAGCGCGGTTCCCTACACCGCCGACGTCAAGGCGTTCACCGCGCGCTTCGGGGTCGGCGCCTTCGCCGCCTACAGCATGACCGAACTCGCCAATCCGGTGCAGAGTCCGCTCAATCCCGACAAGATCGGCGTCGCCGGGCGGCTGCGCGCGGGGCAGCATATCCGGCTGGTCGACGAACATGATATCGAGGTGCCCGAAGGCGCGGTCGGCGAGGCGATCCTGCGCTGCGACCAGCCCTGGACGATGTTCACCGAATATTACAAGAATCCCGAGGCCACCGCCGAAACCTGGCGCAACGGCTGGCTGCACACCGGCGACCTGCTGCGCCGCGACGCCGACGGCGATTATTTCTTCGTCGACCGCCGCAAGGACGCGATCCGCCGCCGCGGCGAGAATATCTCCGCCTATGAGGTCGAACAGGAAATCCGCGCCTTTGCCGGCGTCAAGGAAGCCGCGGTGATCGGGGTCGCGAGCGACAAGACCGAGGATGAAGTGATGGCGTGCATCATGCCCGCCGAAGGCGCCGAGGTCGACCTCAAGACACTGACCGATTTCCTCGCCACCCGCCTGCCGCATTATATGGTGCCGCGCTACTTCCGGCTGATGCCCGACCTGCCGCGCACCCCGACGCAGAAGATCCAGAAATATGCGCTGCGCGACGACGGCATTACCGCCGACACCTGGGACCGCGAGGCGGCGGGGATCAGGTTGCGGCGGGAACGGATCGGCTGAGCCGGTCCCACGTCGCCGCGTTCACCGGGCTTTCGCGGAGCCCCGCCTTGCGAATCTTGCCCGTCGGGGTGCGCGGCAGGTCGTCGACGAACTCGACGAAGCGCGGCACCATATAGCGCGGCAACCGCTCGGCGAGATAATCGACAAGCTCGCCCTCGCCGAGCGGCGCCGAACCGTTGAGTTTCACCGCGATCTTGATCTCGTCCTCGTCGGCCCGCGCATTGCCCGGAAGCGCGGGGACATCGGCCGCCTTCACTCCGATCGCCGCGGCTTCGGCGACCGCCGGATGCGCGCGCACCTCGCCTTCCAGTTCCAATGAGGAGACATTGTTGCCGCGCACGCGCAGATAATCGTTGGCACGGTCGAGGAAGTAGAAATAGCCGTCGGGATCGCGGCGCAGGATATCGCCCGTCGCATACCAGCCGTCGCGCCACGCTTTCCGGTTCGCCTCGGGCTTATTGAGATAGCCCCTCGTGATCAGGAACGGCGCCTTGCCACGGATCAGCAGTTCGCCCGCCTGCCCGTCGGGTAGATCGCGGCCCTCGGCATCGACGATGCGCACCTCGTAAAGCGGCGACAATTTGCCGCAGGTCTGCGCGTTCGGCAGGTTCGACGCGTTCAGCGGAAAGCCGATTTCGGTCATCCCCCAGCCTGTGCAGACCCGGACCCCGAAGCGCGTCTCGAAATCGCGATAGTCGGGCAGCACCGGGTTCATCAGCACCCCTTGCAGCGGATTGTCGGCATCATCGACTCGCCGTTCGACGTTCATCAGGAAACCGGCGATCCCCATCAGCTGCGTGTGCGTGCAGCCATGTTCGCGTACATCGGCCCAATAATGGCGGACCGAAAACCGGCTGCGGAACACCATATGCCCGCCGCGCACCGCCGCGAAAACGAAGCCGACGCGCCCCGACGAATGGAAGGTCGGCCAGGGCGAATAATAGACCGGCACCTGATCCGGATCGATCACCTCACCGCTGAAATTATGCTGCACCTGCTGGATCGAACCCCAGGCCTGCAGCACGCCTTTGGAGGGGCCGGTGGTGCCCGAGGTGTAGATGACGGCGTTGGTGTCGGCGAGCGTGGGTTCGGCGTGATCGATGCGCGGCGCGTCCGCCTCGACCGACGCCAGCGTCGCGATCGATATGGCACTGGCGCAGACCTCATCGTCGATCGTGATGATCCGCTCGAGCGTTTCGAGCCGGTCGCGGACCGCATTGACCTGATCGACGCAGGCGTTGCTGGTGATCAGCACCCGCGCGCGGCAGTCGTTCAGCGCATAGGCCAGCAGATTGCCCTTATATTCGGGATTGATCGGCACCTCGAGCGCACCGCGCCAACCAAGCCCGATCCACGCGCAATAGGCCGCAAGGCACGGATCGAGCATCGTCGCGACGCACTCGCCGGGTTCGATACCCAGCGCGGCCATCGCGTCGGCAACACGGAGCGCGGCGTCGTGGAACTCGCCGCCGTTCATCGTGCCGCCCGCCACGTCGGTGATCAACGGCGCCGACGGATCGCGCGCCGCACGTTCGCGGATCAGCACCGGGACCGAGGGCATATTCAGCGTGTCGACCATATCTCTCCCCGCGCTTCGCTTTGCCGGAACACCGGCGCGTAAAGTCGCATTTTCCACAAAGCCCTTTTTATATAGGTTTTTGCTATTTACAATGCTACATATATGTAAAGGCAATTGCTCCACATATCGCGCCGAGCCGTTGCTGTCCGATCAGAAAATGCGGAGAGTCGAATGTATCTGAGCCCCGAACATAACCGTCAGGTGGCGGAAAAGCTGTTCCGGCATATCCGCGACAACAGCACCGACATGATCGAGGAAACCTACGAATATCCGCTTTCGGTCTATTCGGACCCCGACATCGCCGTCGCCGAACGCGAGAAAATCTTCGAACATTATCCGATGATGGCGCTGCACAGCAGCCAGCTGCCCGAATCGGGCAGCTATGTGACCGTGAAACTCAACCGCAGCGAGGCTCTCGTCACACGCGGCAAGGACGGCCAAGTCCGCGCCTTCCTCAACATGTGCCGCCATCGCGGCGCGACGCTGGTGACGCAGGCCGAGGGCAAGCAAGGCCGCTTCTCCTGCCCCTATCACGGCTGGACCTACACCAACGAGGGCGAGCTGATCGGCCTGACCTTCAAACAGACGCTGGGGCTCAGCCTGCCGTGCCGCGAGCGCAATCTGATCGCTTTGCCGTGCGAGGAGCGTCACGGCTTCGTCTGGATCGTCGAAAATCCCGAAGGGTCGATCGACGTCGCCGCGCACCTCGGCCCGGTGATGGACGGCGTGCTCGCCAATTACGGCCTCGACCGCCAATATTTCTATCGCGAGGCCTTTTTCGAGTTCGACCAGAACTGGAAGATCATGGTCGACGGGCTGACCGACGGCTATCATGTCCAGTGGGTCCATGGCCCGACGATCCGGCCCTATTTCTACATGAATATGATGGCGCGGGTCGAGGGCACCGGCGACCATGCGGTGACGACGACGCCGCGGCGCAAGATCGACGAGATATTGGGGAGCGAACCGGGCGAACACGACCTCGACCCCTATGTCGTTTACGGCAATATGGTCTTCCCGAACGTCAGCATCCAGCTGCACCCGCATCATGCCGAATTCTGGACGATGTATCAGGACGTCCATAATCCCGGCCGCTCGCGCGTCCACTTACGCTTCCTCACACCCAAGGCGCCCGGCGACTATGACGAAAAGGGTCAGGCCGTCCTCGCCAAGAATTGGGACATCGCCGAGGCCGCGATCCTGAATGAGGACGTGCCGGTCGGCGACAGCATCCAGCACTCGGCGAATATGCCCAATACCGGCACGATGCTGCTCGCGCACAACGAAGTCATCAACCAGCAGTTTCACCGCAGCTACGACCGGGTGATGGCGGGACCGGCCGTGGTGCCGATGCAGACGCGCGCCGTACGCGGCTGACGAAGCTTTCCTCGCCTTTCGCTACACGCCAAGCTTGGCGAGTGTCTTGAGGTCCGAAATCGCCGCACAGGCGCGTTCGCTGTTCGCCGAACACACCGCTTCGGGATGCGCCTCCACGGGGCACATCACCCACATGAAGGCCCACATGGCATAACGCGCATAATCATCCCATGCCGCGCCGAAAGCTGGCGCGGCGACCCCGGCATCGGTCAGTGCCGACAGATAGTGCCGCAGCAGCGCGCGCTCATGGAGCCGCCGGTCCTCGACCGTCAGCGAGGTCATCATGAATCCGGCAAGATCGAAGGCCCAATGGCCGATCATCGAATGCTGCCAGTCGAGATAGCCCGGCGCATCGTCGATGAAAAACAGGTTTCCGCCCTGCGAATCCCCATGGAGCACGCACAGCGGATGATCGCGCAAATGATCGATCAGCCGGTTTAGCGCCGCTTGCATCCGCGGCCTGTCGGTCTGTTCGGCGGTAAGGAAAGCGAAACGCGGCAGTCGCTGAGCATTGTCCCACAGACCGAAATACTGATCGACCACGCCCGCGCCGGCGATCGCTCCGCCAGGGACGAGCCAATCGAGATGCGCCGTATCGCGGCCGCTCCAGAATCGCGCGTGGAGCCGCGCCTGTATCGTCAGAACCCGGGCCGCCATGTCGGGGGTCAGCGGCTCGGTCGCCCGCCCGAAGCGCGCACCACGCAGCAACAGGTCTTCCAGCACGACGACGCCGTTGTTCGTCGCCTTGTCGATCGCGCCGTAAAAGCTGTCGGGCAGGCTGATATCGAGCAACGGTGCAAGGTCGCGGTAAAATAGCACTTCATTGGAAAAGGCATTCCCCTGACTGGCTCCCTTCGGATCGAACCCACCCTTGACCCACAGCGACGGCGGGCCGCTGGGGGCGCCGACGTCATAGTCCAGTTCAAAACGGCATTTTTGGGCCGTACCGTCGACAAACCCTTCCATGCGCGCCGCCGCGACGCGCGCGCCGGGGAAGCGGCCGGCGAGCGAGCGTCCGATCCAGTCGGCAGAGATATCCGCAATTGTCGCGGGTACGCTGGCGGCCAACATCAGAGCGCCAGCTCCGCCTTCATCGCGGCGGTCAGGACCTTCAGCTCATTGACTTCCAGAAAGCCCTCGCCGATGCGGCCGCCGCATTCATATTCGGTCAGCCCGTTCATCGCGTGCCAGCCGACGCCCCCCATCAGCGCCGCATCGCGGACACGGCCCTTGACGTGGTAGCGGCGGCCGGATGCTGTCGCGATCCGCGCATCGCATCCGCGCGGGGTGATGCCGTCGTCGGCGACCACCGCGTCGAAACGCACCGCCGTCACCAGGTGGATCTCGCCGCCGTCCCACACCCAGCCAAAGGGGAAATAGCCGTCGTTGCTAACGAATCCGAACACGCTGATCGCGAAATCCACACCGAAGGACGCCCAAAGCCAGCGGTGCGAGATATTGGTCGAAAAATCGCGCGCGCCCCAGCTATGATCCGACCAGCCCGACGCCTGGAGGGCGATCGAGCGCGATGGCGTCCGCAGCGTCCCCGACACCTGCCCCATCAATTCATAATGCCGGTCGCCGAGCACCACGTCGCCGCGATCGAGCGACAGCTCGACGGGATCGCAACTGGCCGCGAAGTTCAGATCGAGCATGACGCCGTTCGCATAGTCGACGCCCAGCGCCAGCCGCCGCGGATCGTCGCTCGACCGGACGTGCAGGGCGCCGATCTTCATATCGTCATAATCGCTGTCGGGCATCGGCATCCCATGCGCCTGCGATCGGCCGATGACCTCCCCGTCGACCATGGTCCAGCTCCACACATGGGTGTCGCGGTGGCCGACGGGCGCGAGGCTGATGTGATTGGCGCCGCAAGCCCGATTCTCAAGATCGACCCAGCCGACGTAAAAGCTTTCCTGCCAGCGCGGATCGCCGTCCGGCTGATGGCGACGGCAGTCTTCGATTGTGACCTTGTGCATGATCAATCCTTGTCGGGGGTGGAGCGGAGGGGAGGAAAGCCGGGGATCATCGCCGTCACCGTCGGTCGCGGCATGTGGCTGGCGGCATAGGCGCCGCCGTCGACGGGGATGCTCGCGCCGTTGATGTATCGGCCCTCGCCCGAAAGGAGCAACGCCGCGATACCGCCGATATCGTCAGCTTTGCCCCAGGCGCCGAGATGAAAATCGAGCAATTGCTGACGAAAGCCCGGATGGCCGAGAACCGTTTCGATCCGGTCGGATCCCGAATCGACAAAGCCGAGATTCAGGCAGTTGCAGCGAATGTCGTAGCGCGCATAATAGGCGGCGATCGAGCGCGTCAGCGCGACGATACCGCCCTTTGCGGCACTATAGGCATCATGACCGATGTTACCGCGCACGCCCGCGAGCGAGCCGATCGTCAGCAGCGCACCGCCGCGCCCTCCCTTCAGCATAGCCCTTGTTGCATGCTTCGCGGTCAGAAAAACCGACGTCAGATCGGCGGCGATCAGCCGGTTCCAGCCGTCCAGCGTGATTTCGGTGACCGGCCCGTCGAGCGCGCCCAGGCTCAGATCGGCGGCGTTGGCGACACAGCCGTCGAGCCGCCCCCAATGCTGGAGGCATTGGTCAAAAGCGCGCGCGACGGCCGCCTCGTCGGTCACGTCGATCGGCACGAACCGCGCGTCGCCGCCGTCGGAAGCGATGGCGGCGCACACCGCCTCTCCCCTTTCGACGTTGCGCCCGGTGACGACGACCCGCGCTCCGGCCCTCGCGCATCGACGCGCGACCGCCTCGCCCACGCCGCGCGTGGCGCCGGTGACCAATATGACCTCGCCGTCGGAAAAGGCTGGCATCGTGCGGACCTTCACCAGCCGTCAGTACCGGAAGGACAGTTCGACGCCCAAACGGCGCGGATGGCCATAGTTGGCGGGCCAACTTTCCGATTGTTGGGTGACGACCGCGTAATAATCCTTGTTGGTCAGATTGGTCCCGAACGCCGCGATCGTCACATGCCCGGACGGGTCGGTCCACGCCAGGCGCGCATCGACGAGCGTATATTGACCCTGCCGGGTTTCCCCGAACGGATCGAACCGAATCCGGCTCTGGTATTTGACCGCGGCATTGGCCCGGAATTCGCCGCCGGCAAGCGGGGCATGAAATTCGATCGCGCCGCGCGCCGCAAACTTGGGCGTCCGAACCATCGGGTTACCCGACGCGTCATCGGGGCCGTTCACGATCACGCCGTTGCCCAGATATTCATAATGGTTGGCGCCGGTGAAGTCGCGATATTTGGCATCGGTCCAAGCGGCGTTCGCCGACAATGTCAGATAGTCGCCAACATCCTGTTCCAGATTGACCTCGGCGCCATAGATTCGCGCCTTCGCCGCATTGGTGAGTTGCGCGGTCGCCCCGACATAGCTGACGAACTGCAGATCCTTGTAGTCATAATAATAGCCCGCGACCTCGAACAGGGTGCCGCCCGACCGCATCTTGTATCCCGCCTCGAAGGCGTCGATCTTTTCGGGCCGCACCGGTACTGGGCTGAGACCGGTCGGGTTGAAAGTCCCCGCCTTGTACCCCTGATTGTAGGACAGATACAGGCTGCTGCTCGCGGTGGGTTCGAAGCGGATGACCGCACGCGGGCTCAGATTTTCGAATGTTTTGGAAAAGGATGCGGGAACATAATTCGACAGGATCGAATCGAACGTCTCCGTCACCTTCTCGTTGTTGTAGCGCATCCCGCCGGTCAGGTAGAGGCCCGGCGATACCTCGTAAGTGACATCGGCGAAAGCGGCATAGGCCTTCGACTCAAGCCGCGCGTTGAGGAAGGTGAAACGCGGCCCGCCCTGCGTCACGCCAAGGTCGAGATAGCCCGCCTTGTCATGATAATAATAAAGCCCGGCGACCCATTGCAGCGGCCCGCTCCCGGTCGAGGAAATGTCGATTTCCTGCGTGAAGGTCTCGTCGACCGGACGAAAATCGATGTACTGAAAAGCGAAGGCGGTCTTGTCGCTGTCGAGCTGCACATAATCGCGCTCGTCGCGATAGCCGGTGTAGCTTTTGATGTTCACGCCGCCGAGATCGACGTCGGCGGTGAATGTCACCGCATCATAGTTGACCCTGGATTCGGGCGGCAAGGTCGCGGCGACCTCCTTAGGCCGGTCCGGCACAACCACGCCCGGAATCCCTGCCGCTGCCGACACGCCGCGATAGGCAACCTGGGCGACGCCCCACGGATCATCGATGTCGCCGTGGGTATAGGCGAGGGTGAAGCTGACATCGTCCGAAGGCTGGAACAGGACTTTCCCGCGGACCACATATTCTCTCGCCTTCTGGAGCGGCGCGTTGGTCACAATATCGCGGGCATAGCCGCGATCATGTCGATAGAGGCCCGACAGCAGCACGGCGATCTTGTCGGTGAGCCCGGTCGACACCACAGCCGTCGCGGTGATGTCGTCATAGCTCGCATAGCTGATCCGTGCGCGCGCCATCGGATCGAAACTCGGCGCGAGTGTCGTCACCAATATCGCGCCGCCCGTCGAATTGCGTCCGAAAAGCGTTCCCTGCGGCCCCTTCAGCACTTGGACGGAGGCCACGTCGGCAAGGCTGAAATCGCTGGAAACGGTGCTCGGCTGATAATAGCCGTCGATATAGGTCGCCACGCTCGTGTTGATACCGGGACCGGTCACCGACGACCCGATCCCGCGGATCGTCGGCTGCGAAAAGGGACCCGCGCGGTCCATCGACAGCCCCGGGGTCACCTTGCCCAGATCGCCGGTGGTCAGCACGCCGGCCGCCTCGAGCGTATCGGCGCCGAGCGCGGTGATGGAGATCGGAACGTCGGTCGCCCTTTCGGAGCGGCGCTGCGCGGTGACGACGATATCGTCGCTATCGGCGGCGGTATCCTCCGCCACTTCCTGCGTCTGTGCGGATGCGGGGCTGACCCATAAGAACGGCTGGATCGCGAGCCCCGCGACCAACGCGCGGCACGACATGCTGTGGCGATTCCTGGAACGCATCTGCCTCTCCCTAAGCACCTAGCCCGGCCGGGACTTTGCCCGGCGTAGAGGCTGGTCGTCGGCCGCGGCATTCTCTGTCACGGGTTCGCGCGGAACGTCTGCGGCCGACCTTTCATTAGTCACCGGACAAGAGGTACGCGATGCGCGGGCGCGCCAAAATCTTCACATTTTGCGCCAGCCAGTCCCAACGAAGGCGGGTTGTTTCAGGCTACGGCCATGCCGTTGCGATACTGGCTGGGCGTGACTCCGGACAGGCGACGGAAGGCGTTGTTGAAGGCCGAGACATTGTCATAGCCCGTGTCGAGCGCAACACGGCTCACGGGATGGCGGGTCGTAAGCAACAAGCGGCAAGCGTGTCTGTGGCGCGCAAGCGCGGCCAGCTCCCGATAGGAAAAACCCCGGTCGCCCAGCTTGCGCTGCAAGCTGCGCGTCGATAGCGCCAGTTTTCGCGCCGCATAGTCGACACTGTCCTGCCCTTTACTCTCGTCGAGCAGGGTCAGCACGCGGTCGACGAGGTCGCCTTCCCGATGGGCCGCGGCCAACAGCCGGTCACAGGCGCTGCGATAATAATCATGGAGCACCGGATCGCTGTGCGGCGGGCGCCGCTTGTCGAGGCGCACCGACCAACGCCAGCGATTGAACTCGCTGTCGAAATGAAGGTCGGCATCGGGAAGAAAGCGGCGCACGAACGGCTCATCCCGCGCCGGCACCGGCAATTCGACGGTATCGAACGGGAAGGGCTCTCCCCACAGTTCGGAAAAGACCGTGCAATTGACGCCAACGTCGCGCAGCGCCGAAAAGCGCCGCATATCGCGTGGCAATTCGACCGGCAGCGAGCGAAAACCGATCTGCCGGCCGTCCTCGGCGAAGATGCCTTCGGCATCGGCCAACATGTAGTAAAGGTCGCCGTAAATGAAGCCGATCTTGATTGCCGCATCGACCGTCGGCGCGGTCGACATCAACAGGCCATAATCGGTGTGGGCGTGCGTCAGCAGCCTGTATCGCGATCCGAGTTCCACCCAGACCTCGGGCTGGTCGGGCGTCTGCTGCATGAACGCCCGCTGGAACTCGACCTCCTGCAATCCCGTGACCAGCGCGGCGGGGTCCTCGATATCGCCGGCCGTCAACCCTACCTGCCGCAACGCCTGTTCGACGTCGGCGCCCAGTTCGCCGAGCATGATCGCCATCAGCTTGATGCTATGGTTGGGCAACTTAACCGCGGACAGCGTCGCCAGATGCATCGTTTTTCCTCGCCATTAGCGATCCGGGCGGTGGCGGCCTCGCCTTACCCGACCAAAAGGTCGCGCATCCGCCAGCGTTCGTCAATCGATTGGCTAACTGATGCACTACAAGGATCGCGAAGGACCGACCGAGCCGGCCCACTGGCAACCGTCAACCGTCGCCCAGCCCGAATTCGTCGCGGATGGCGTCGTTATGCTCGCCCAGTTCGGGGGCTAGCGGCATCGCGAAATCCTGTCCGCCGACATGGATCGCCGACGAGGTCAGCGTGACGTCACGGCCGTCTTGCAGCGCGACCCGATAGGTATTTTCGCGCGCGCGGAAATGCGGGTCGGCAATGACGTCGGCGAAGCTGTTCACCGGCATCGCCGCCACATTGTCGCGCGCGAAATCGGCGAGCCAGTCGGCGCGCGGGCGCGAAGCGAAGATCGGGATCAGCGCGGCGTTGACCTCCGCATCCTCCGTCCCGGTCTGCGGCTCGCGCGTGTAGATCTCATCGAGATCGGGCCGGCCGATCAGTCCCAGCAGCGCCTGCCAGCTCTTCGCTGTGAAGGTCATCAAAAAGATCAGCTTGCCGTCGGCGCAGCGGTAATTTTCCATCCGCGCCCAGAAACGCATCTTGCCGCTGGCATCGAGGAATCCCGGCCGCGCGAAGGTCGTATCGGGATTGAGCAACGGATCGAGCGCCTCGGGCATCCAGTGCGCCGAACAGTCCGCCGCGGCAACCTCAATCGCCGCGCCCTCGCCCGTCCGGCGCGCGCGAAGCACCGCCGCGACGACGGCGAAAGCCGCCTCGAGCCCATAGGCGTACATGCCGATCGACGGCGCCTGCGGCCCGTCATAGCGCGAAATGCTTTCCCCGACCGGCATGCCGAGCCCGCCATAGGCGTCGAACGACGGGCCGTGCGAGGCCAGCTTCGCATAAGGTCCGCTTTCGCCCAGTCCCGACAAGGAGCAGAAGACGATCGCCGGATTGACCGCCTTCAGCGCCGCATACCCCAGCCCGAGCCGCGCCATCACGCCCGCGCGCATCCCTTCGATCACGACATCGGCTTTTTCCGCCAGCATCAGGAAATCGGCCCTGCCCTGCTCGCTCGCGAGGTCGATGATCACGCTTTCCTTGCCACGATTCCAGCGCAGGTGGAGATAGGAAAAGCCATTCTCCTCCCCCACCGACCACGGCCCCGCGCGGCGGACCGGATCGCCGCCGTCGGGATCCTCGACCTTGATCACCCGCGCGCCCATGTCGGCGAGCCGGCCGCCCAGCGCGTCGGGGCCGAAATGCGAAACTTCGAGAACCAGCAGGTCGGTCAGGAAGTCATAGGGCATGGAACTGTTTCTCCATCGCCGCGACGGCATCGGCGGCGGTCACGATCTCGGCGAGATAATTGCCGATCAGCCGCTCGGCATCCTCTTGGTCGCGCGCCGACAGCGTGCCGGTGCAGTCGGCGACCAGATATTGCCGGTATCCAAGGTCGAACCCCGCGGCAACGCTAAGCAGCACGCAGGCGGTCGTCACCACCCCGGCGTAAAGGATCGTGTCGATCCCTTCGCGCCGGAGCAGGAAGTCGAGTTCGGTTCCCCCGAAAGCCCCCGACCCGGATTTGACGACCGAAAGATCGCGCGGTTCGTCGCCGACCTCGGCGATCGGCATCGCAGCGAGCGATCCGTCGCGTGCCCCCGCCGCCTTCACATAGGGACGCAGCGCGGGAACGATATCGGCATAGTCCGGATGGCGGCTCGCCAGCCGCGCATGGACGACCCGCACGCCCGCGCGGCGCGCGGCGGGTAACAACCGTTCGAGATTGGGTCCGATGGTGTCGGCGAAGCGCGCCAAAAGATAATCGGCGCGCTCGGGATGCCCCGCCGCGCGGATCGCGGCGATCGAGGGTCCGGAGGGGTCGACCTGCCAGTTGATCAGGTCGACGAGGACCAGCGCGGTGCGAGCGGGATCGAACGCCCTCCACGGCTCGCCGGGCGCAAAATCGTCCGCATTATACCAATGCGCCGAAAGATCGGGCGGCAACATCCCGCCGTCGGCGCCCGGGGAAGTGGCCACGTCGCTCTCCTCAAAAAAACGCGGCCGCCGGCAGTGCCCGTGCCGGCGGCCGTGCCCCCTTTTTCCTACCGCTGCGATCCGAACTTCGTCCCGATCGTGACCCCTGCCGTCGTCCCGCGCGAAAGCATCGAATAATAGCCGAAGGAGGTCGTCGAAACGTTGCGGAAGATGTCGTTCTGGTTGAACAGATCCTTGCCCCACACCGATACGTAGAAAGCATCGTCGGGCGCATGGAAGGTGACCGACATGTTCAGCGTCTCGGTCGCCTTCTGGAAGGGCGCGCGGCCGATACCCGCCGGATAGGCACCGGCGCCGGTCCCGCCCGCCGGATAGGCGCCATAGGTCGCATGGTCGAATTGATCGACATAGCTGAACAGGCCGTTGAGCTCGAGCTTGCCGCCGTTGGCCAGCGGAACATTGTAGGTCGACTGGATGTTGAAGCTGATATCGGGCGTGCCCGGCAGGTCGAAGCCCGAGCAGTCCGCGTTCGGCGGCACTGCGAGACCTGAAGCCGCGCGACGATAAATCGCGCAGTTTTTGAAGCTGTCATACTCGGACTTGAAGAAGGTCGCGAAACCTGCCGAGAGCGAGAAGCGGTCGCTGGGATTATAGGCCAGCTCGACTTCCATGCCCGAAATCGTCGCCTTGGCGGCGTTGATCGACTGCTGGGTATTGGTGACCGGATCGACAACCGGCACCTGCAGATTGTCATATTTGTAGTAATAGGCCGCGGCGTTGAACGTCACCTGGCGGTCGAAAAGCTTCGATTTGAATCCGACCTCGAACGCGTCGATCGTTTCCGGCTCGGTCGCGATCACATTGGGGATCGACGAAATATTGTAAACGCCGCTCTTGAAGCCCCGGTTGTAGCTTGCATAGGCCATGAAATCGTCGGTGAACTTATAGTCGAAAACGGCGCGATAGGTGAGTTCGGAGAAGGGCGTCGACAGGCCATCGCACGCCGGATTGGCGGCGCAGATCGCAGCCGAATTGCGCGGTATCGCGATCACCCCGCCCGTCCCGTCCGGGACATAGGTCGTCCCGGCATTATCCTTGTCGAGCGTATGCTTCTCGTCGGTGTAACGAAGGCCGAGCGTCAGCTTGGCCGCCTCGCTGAACGCATACGAAGCTTCGCCGAACACGCCGAGCGACTTCACCGTCACGAACGCCTGCTGGTCGATATAAGCAAGCCCCGAAGTCGGGCCGGCGCCTGCCGCCGAGGCATCGAGCAGCGCCTGCGGCACCGTGTGTGGCCGCAACGTCGCCGGAACCGGCAGCCCGACATATTGATCGAGCTGCTCGTAACCGTCGCGATAGTTGAGGTAGAAGCCGCCGAGGATCCACTGGAACGGCCCGTCATTCATCGACGTGATGTCGATTTCCTGCTGCCAGGTTCGGCTTTTCAGGCCGGTATCGAACCAGAAAACTGGCGCTGGCGAGCCGTCGAGATCATATTCGACGCCCGAGGTGCTGTGGCTGTAGCCCGAGATCGACTTGATATTGACCGGGCCGACATCGGCGTCGAGGGTCAGCGACGCGCCATAGCCCTCAAAGCGGACTTCGGGATCAATCTCGCCGTAATAGGAACGCTGCGGCCGGCTGATGTCGATGCCCGACGCCACCTGACCGACGGTGGTCGTTTCCCCGAGGATCGGCTGAAGCGCAACGACGTTGTTGGTTTCGCCCTTCGAATAATAGCCCGCCACCGTGGCCGAGAAATCGGGGGTCGCCTCCCAGCGCAGCTGTCCGCGCACACCATAGCTCTTGTCGCCGCCGACATATTTGTCTGCGCCGTTGATCGCCTGAGAGCGATTGCGGACATAGGGGCGCTCGTTACGATAGAAGCCGCTGACGCCGATCGCCAGATTGGGCCCGAGGCCGGTCGTCACGAAACCGCGCGCGCCTTCCTCGTCGGTGCCATAGGTCCCCTCGAACATCGCGCCAAAATCCTGATCGGGCTGCAGCGTCGTGACAAGGATCGCGCCCGACGTCGCGTTGCGGCCGAACAGCGTGCCCTGCGGCCCGCGCAGAACCTGCACCGACTGCACGTCGGGAAAGCTCTGAAGCATGATGCCGGTCTTGTCGGTCTGGTAGACGCCGTCGACATAGACCGCCGTCGTCGCCTCGTTCCCCGGCGTGATGTTCCGGCCGCCGACACCGCGGATATAGGGCTGCGCCTGGCTCGACCCTTCGGTGATGAGCAGCGACGGCGTCACCGCGGCCAGATCGAGCACGTCGGAAATGCCGCTGTTCTGAAGCTGCTCGGGCGTGAAGGCGGAAACCGCGATCGGCACGTCCTGCAGTCGTTCGTCGCGCTTCTGCGCCGTGACGACGATTTCATTCGCTCCGGCGCTATCGGCCTCGGCCTCCTGGGCCATCGCTGCAGTAGAAACAGCCGAAACCGCAATCGCCATCGAGCAAGTGGCGAGCTTGTAAGCAGAGCGCATAACATCCTCCCATTTGCGGCGCCCCACCCTTCTTTGAGGGTGGCGCCGCGCAGTCCTTCACCGTGGGAGGTGCGCTGTTCCGGCGATCATACCGACCGCCTTGACCAGCCTTTTAGCCTTGCATCTCTCCCGAAAGATTACAGACAACAAAATCAATAAAATGTCAACTCCGCTCGCAGTGCGGAGAGCGCGGGAAATGGGGGTCAATCTATATGATGTAGTTTACTATCTAAAAAGCCTCATAAATCTTGGCACGACAGCCCAAACTTGCCACTTGGCAGGGATGGGACGTTTGCGGTCCGTGAAGGGCGATTCGCGAATCGCCGTCCCGGCCGCTCCACCATTCAGCTTGACGGCGTTGATCGATTGACAAGCAGCGGCTCGACAACAAAGCGGCGGACCATATGACGCAGCTTTTCCTCGTCGCCGCCGAACTGGTCGAGGACGCGAAGCAACATCACCTGATTGCGCGAGAGCCAGCTCACGACCTCCGCCGGATCGAGGTCGGCGGCAAGTTCGCCGCTGGCCTGCGCGCGCTTCATCACCGATTCCCACCGGCGCCGCGCCTGTTGCTGATAGGGGCTGGTGGGGAGCTGGCTCTGCGCCGACACTTCGAGATCCTCGACGAAGCGACGGATATAGGGATTCCCGCTGGCGACGAGCACCGACGCCACGATCGCCTCGGTCGTCATATCGGCGAAGCCAAGATCGGGCTTGATGCGCGCGCGGACGAGCTCCTGGATCTTGTCGAGTTCGCCGAAACCGATGTGGTCGACGATGTCCATCTTGCCCGCGAAGAATTTATACACGGTCGGCCGCGAGACGCCGGCCGCCTTGGCGATATCCTCGATCGTCGTCTTCTCTATCCCGTATCGCTCGAAACAGCGCCGCGCGCCGTCGACGATTTTCGCGCCGGTCTTCCCGATGTCGCGTATGGCTCCATCCTGGCGACTTTCCGAAACGTCCAAACCCTTTTCGTCCTTCCGGTTGCCCGGCTGTGCGCCGGGTCGTTGACCAGCCGAAGCGCCACCGAAGCCCGGCGCGGCCTGCAAGCTACGCCCCTTCATAGCATGAATATTTACATTTTCCATTTTTTGTTATTTGATGCCTGCATCAATTTCCGACGCGTAGAGGACCAACGGCATGCAGTATCGGACATCATCGCTCAGCGCCGCGCTGACACTCTTCCTGACGATCCCCCCCGCAACCGCGCAGGATTCGCGGCCGGTTGCCGTGCCCGGCGCGGCAGCGGCGGCCTGTTCACCGGAAGCCATCGGCTGGGCGGGCAAGGATGTCACGATCCGGTCGGTCCGCTGGCTGGCCAAGCCCACGCCCTATTGCCGGGTCGACGGCATCGTGCGAACCGACAATCCCGGACCCAATACGGTCGGTTTCATGATCGCGCTGCCGCAAAGCTGGAACGGCCGCTATCTGATGGTCATCCCCGGCGGATCGGCAGGCTATATCGTCAACCCGTCGCGCGAGCATATCACCGCGGGCTATGCCGTCGCGACCACCGACAAGGGATCGCATTCGGGCGGCGCGCTGGACATGTCGTTCCGCGCCGATCCCGGAAAATCCGAAGATTATGCACATCGCGGTACCCATGTCGCGGCGATCGCGACGCAGGCGATTGCGCGCGGCTACTATGCGCGCGAGCGGATGCCGCGTTACATCATGGGCTGCTCGGGCGGCGGCGTGAGCACGCTGATGGAAGCAGAAAAATATCCCGGCGATGCCGACGGCTTCATCGCCGCCGGAGCGCCCACCAATGCCTATGTCCAGACCTTCTGGGCTTTTGCCGCGCAGCATGTCGCGCGCGATCCCGCGCGCTGGATTTCGCCCGCCGAGATGTCGCGCGTCGGACAGGCGATCATGGCGCGCTACGACGAATCCGACGGCGCGCGCGACGGGCTGATCTGGGACCCGACGCAGATCGCGCTGACGCAGTCACTCTTTCCCTTTCTTACCGACGCACAATATTCGACACTCGAAGTGCTGGCCGGCGGCCTGCCCGAAGTCGCGGGATCAGAGGTTACGGCGCCCGGCTTCTGGATGGCGAATCCGTCGTTGCTCGGACCGATCGGGCTCGGCACCGCGGCGCCGCCGTGGAACGAGGCGACGCGCCCGCCCTTGTTCGGTTCGACTGTGCTGAGCATGAAGGCGTTGCGCGGCGAAGGCTATGACGCGCTGACGCAGATGGACTTCACCGACGCGCGCCAGCTCGCCGAAGAAAAGCTGCTCTGGGATCGCGTCGGCGGCTATGGCTATGCCCCGTCGAACCTTCGAGGTCTTAGCCGGTCGGATAGCAAGCTGATCCTGTGGACCGGCGCATCCGACGAGGCGATACCGCCCGCCTATACCGCCAACTACAGCAAGGGCGTGCGCGCAATATTCGGCGCCGACAGCGCCGACTTCTTCCAGAGCTTCTTTGTCCCGGGCATGTTCCACTGTCGCGGCGGCGAAGGATCGCCCACCGACAGCACGCGCACGATGCTCGAGGCGATGCAACGCTGGGTGGAAGCCGGGGAACGGCCAAGCGAGTTGGTGATGTCGAACACGCCGCGCGAGATCGAGGTCAACTCGACGTCGAACACCTCCTTATATGTGTCGGGCATGAGCACCGAAAAGCCCGCCGGCGGCCCGGCACCCGCGCCGCCGCGAACCTTCCGCATCTGCGCTTTCCCAACCGTCGCGCAGTTCAGCGGCAATCCGGGGAGCGACATCAACGACGCGCGCAATTGGCGCTGCACCGGGACAATGAAGCGGTAGGAAGAGCTGAACCGATCGCGGCTATCGTTGACAGGCTGGCGTCCCTTCCCTCGAAGCGAGGGAAAAGGAATGTTGCTACGGTCGCCCGCCCTATTTCCCGAACAACGGCTTCGCCTGTTCGGGAACCGCCGGGAAAAGCCCGCGCAGCGTCGGCTTGGAAACCTTGCCCGACAAGGTGCGCGGCAGCGGTTCGTCGATAAAGACGACGCGGCGCGGCCGCTTGAACGGCGCGAGCTGCGCCGACCCGTCGCATTCGAACGCCGACATCGCGGCCGCCTGGTCTCTCACCCCGCTCGCGACGATCATCGGCACTTCGCCCCAGTCGCTGTCGGGCACGCCGATCACCGCGAGTTCGGCGATATGCGGGTTCGCCGACAGGATCTTCTCGATCTCGGCCGGGTAGACGTTGATGCCCCCCGAAATGATCATGTCCTTCGACCGGTCGACCACCTTCACGAAACCTTCGTCGTTCATCATCCCGGTGTCGCCGGTACGAAGCCAGTCGCCCGCGAAGGTCGCCGCCGTGGCTTCGGGATTGCGCCAATATTCGCGCATGACATGCGGGCCGCGCACCATGATCTCGCCGACCTCGCCGTTGGCGAGCGCATTGCCGTCGGCATCGCCGATCTTCATCTCGCTGCCAACGATCGGGCGCCCCGCCCAGCCGATGTGCTTGATCGCATCCTCGCCGTGCATCGTCGCGGCAAGCCCCGAGGCTTCGGTCAGGCCATAGGACTGGATCAGCGAAATGCCCTTGGCGCGATAGGCCTCGATCAGGTCGATGCTGACCGGCGCGCCGCCCGCGGCGGCCGAGATCATGCTCGACAGATCGGCGCTCTCGAACCCCGGCGAACGCATCAGCCGTTCCCATACCACCGGCACCGTGGTCGCGGCGCTGACCCGGTGGCGCTGGATGACGTCGAGATAGCGGTCGATGTCGAAATCGGATTCGAGCACCATCGTGCCGCCGGCGTTGACTGTGAACTGGATGAAACAGGAAACAATCGCGCCGGTGAAGACAAAGGGCACCGCGACCATGATCGAATCACGCCAGGTCAGCCCCTCGGCGATATTTTTCGCAAGGCCGGGATACATCGCGCTGCCATGCGTCAGCAGAGCGCCCTTCTGGCGTCCCGTCGTTCCCGACGTGTAGCAAAGGAACCCCGCGTCATTGAGACCGATCGCTTCGGTCGGCACCGCACCGGTTTCGACGCAGAGCGATGCAAAGCTCGGCACATCGCTGCCGTCGAGGCTGTGGATGGCGAAAGGCAGCTTCGCCGCGGCTATTTCAAGCCGGTCGAGATGCTTCGCCTGGCTGACGACGATCTTGCAATCGGCGTCCTCAAGCAGCGGCAGGATTTCGCCGCCGGTCAGCTTGAAATTGAGCGGAACGATCATCGCGCCGAGCTTCAGGCACGCGACGGTCAGCAGCGGCGCCTCGATCCGGTTGTCGAGATGCATGCCGACGCGGTCGCCCTTGCTCACCCCCGCGGCGCGCAGGCCGCGCGCGATCGCGTCACTGCGCGCGTCGAACTCGGCCCAGCTCGTGCGGACGTCGTCGGCGATGACGGCGGTGTGATCGGGTCTCCAGCGCGCCCAGTAACGAACAAGTTCGGCGATATTCATGCAGTCTCTCCCGAGACGGTTCCGGCTCGTTGGCCGGCCGTCCCTGTTTACATCATCCGTAAGGCGCGCGTCAGGCCAGCGCTTCGAACTCGCGCGCCATCTGCAGGTGCAGGTGCTGCGTCGGCACTTCGTTGGCGCCATAAAGGAAGTCGGTCGTCGGCAACGCCGCGGCATTGGCCTGGATCATTTCCTCCATCGGGAAATCCTCCTCGGTCGCCGCCTGCCGCAAGATATCCCAGCTGCGGTTGATCCGCGCCGCGACCTCGTCGGTCAGCTTGGCGGGATCGGTCAGGAAGCGGATATGGACATGGCATTTGCCGGGGTCGGTCAGGTGCGGCCACACCGTCCAATGCTCGATATGGTCGGGCGTCGGGATCACGCTCATGTTTGGAAAGATCATGAGGTTGCCGGTCAGATAGCGGAAACCCTTGTCGATCGGTTCGCCCGCCTTGAGCTTGCGCGCGAGGCGCTTGCGCGCCGAATAGGACTGGCCGTGCCGCCCGAGATCGAGCCAGACGGCGGCGCCCGTCTGGATCAGCTTGCCGACGCCTTCGGCGTGCAGGAATTGCGGGTGAAGCACATCGATCGCGCCGTCCATCACCAGCTTCCAGTTGATGTCGAGGTCGATCTTCTGGTCCATGAACACGACGAGCCGGTCGATGTCATAAGCCGCGAGCCGCTCGTCGGCGTCGCCCAGATAGTCGGCAACGCCCGGGTCCTGCGGCGCCTGCGGCAGCTTGATCCAGATCAGCCCGTGGCGTTCCTCGGCCTCGACCGCGAAGAGGTTGCGGCACCCTTTGTCGAGCGTGCCATATTGCTCTTCGAAGGGCACGCCGCGCAAACTGCCGTCACCCTTGAAGCTCCAGCCATGATAGGCGCAGACGAAAAAGGGCTTCTTGCCCTTATCGGCCTGCTCGACCTTGCCGCCGCGGTGGCGGCACATATTGCGAAAGACCCCGACGCTGCCGTCCTTCTGCCGCACGATCAGCAAGGGCACGCCCAATATGTCGCGCGTCACGAAGCTGCCCGGTTCGGGAATCTCCATGCTCGTCGCCGCGGCGAGCGGCTGGCGGCGGAAGACCTCGAGCTCGCGGGCGAGATGATCGGCGTCGGTGAAGTGGGCCGCAGGCACTTCAATCGAATCCGCCGCCATATCGGTGGTGCCATTTTCCAGATGGTCGACAATGCGGCGATAGATCGCATCCAGTTCGATTTTCATATGCTGTCCCTCGCCATCTCGATGTTTACACTTTACGAAGATTGTAATTCATCTATAGTACATCGTCAAGCATCCGGCGATTGATAGACACGAGGTGTGCGGGAATGAGGAAGTATCGGTTTTTCGGTATCGCGGCCGCCTGTCTGGGCGCCGCAGCGATCGCGCAGACAGCATCCGCCGCCGCTGGCGACCAGCCCCGGATCGGCAAGACCTTCGCCGATTCGGTTCCCGGGCCGATCAACCGCACAACCGCCCCCGCGGGCGCACCCAACATCCTCGTCTGGGTGATCGACGACATGGGCTTTGGCCAGCTCGGCAGCTATGGCGGGCTCATTGAAACCCCGAACATCGACCGCGTCGCGCAACGCGGACTGCGCTACACCAATTATCACACGACGCCGATCTGCTCGGCGAGCCGCGCCGCGCTGCTCACCGGCCGCAATTCGCATCGCGTCCATATCGGCGGCCATTCGGCGATCGCGGTCGGCTTCCCCGGACAGGATGCGCTCGTCCCGCGGAGCGCGGGCACCGTCGCCGAAAATCTTCGCCAGTCGGGCTATCTCACCTATGCGATCGGCAAGTGGGATCATCTGCCGCAGGCCGATGCGTCGGCCGCGGGTCCCTTCACCTATTGGCCGAGCGGACAGGGCTTCGATCGCTATTATGGCTTCCTCGCCTTCGACGCCGACAATTTCGACCCGACCTTGTGGACGGACCATCAGCCGGTCAGCCTGTCGCCGCGCCCCGACTATCATCTCAGCGCCGACATGGCCGAAAAGGCGATCGGCTGGATCGGCGCGCGCGACGCGACCGACCCGCACCGCCCCTTTATGATGTATTGGGCGACCGGCGCGGTGCACGCGCCGCATCACGCGCCGCGACGCTGGCTCGACCACTACAAGGGCCGTTTCGATGCGGGCTGGGACGCCGCGGCGCAGCAGATCCTCGACCGGCAGAAGAAGCTCGGGCTCGTCCCCGCCGACATGGCGCTCCCGCCGCTGCCCGCCGGGGTCAAGCATTGGGCCGACCTCAGCCGCGACGAGCAGCGGATGTTCGCGCGCCAGATGGAAGCCTTCGCGGCGCAGCTCAGCCACGCAGACGAGCAGTTCGGCCGCATCCTCGATGCACTCGAAACGCGCGGCGAACTCGACAACACCGTCGTCCTGATCACCGCCGACAATGGTGCCAGCGCGGAGGGCGCGCCGCAGGGCACTTTCAGCGAACATTATTTCGCCAACGCCTATTTCGCGACGCTCGACGAGAATCTCCGGCACTATGACGATTGGGGCGGCCCCTCGACCTATCCGCATTATGCCAATGGCTGGGCGGTCGTGGGCAACACCCCGTTCCGCTATTACAAGCAGACGGCCTATGAAGGCGGGACGCGCGTGCCGCTGATCCTGTCGTGGCCCAGCGGCATCGCGGCGCGCGGCGAAACGCGCGGCCAGTATCAGCATGTCACCGACATCACCCCGACGATCCTCGACGCGGCGGGCATCGCCCCCGCGGCGATGGTCAACGGCGAGCGGCAGATGGCGTTCGACGGCGTCAGCATGAAATACAGCTTCGCTGCCCCCGCCGCGCCGACGCGGCACCCGGCGCAATATTATGAAATGTACGGCAACCGGTCGATCTATGCGAACGGCTGGAAGGCGGTCGTCCCGCACCGGCTCGACGTGTGGGATTTCATGAACCGGCCGGTGTTTAGCGGAGACAAGTGGGAGCTCTACAATCTCGCGACCGACCCCGGCGAACAGCGCAATGTCGCGGCGGCCAACCCGCGCAAGCTCGCCCAAATGAAGGCGCTGTTCGATCGCGAGGCGAAGGCGAACAATGTCTATCCGCTGACCAACACCAGCGAAGCCTGGGGCTTCGTCCGCAAGCAGCTCGCGGCCGACATGGCGCGGCGCAATTTCCTCTGGACCTATCACGGAGCGACGGCGCGCATTCCCGAAGCGCTCGCACCGCCCGTCCCCTCGACCAGCTTCACCATCGAGGCGAAGCTCGATCTCGACGCCGGGGCCGGCGGCACCGTCGCCGCGATCGGCGGTCGCCACGGCGGCTTCGCGCTGCATCTGCGCAAGGGCCGCCCGGTCTTCACCTACCGCAGCCTCGACCTCAAGCTGACCGAGATCGCCGCCGACCGCGCGCTGCGCCAGGGGCCCGCGACGATTTTGCTCCGCTTCGAGCGCCGCAGCGAAAGGGAGGCGGTCGCTCACATCCTCGCCGACGGCGTGGAAATCGCCAGCGGCACGATCCGCGGCGCCTTGCCCCGCCTATCCTTCTCGCCCAGCGAAACCTTCGACTTGGGGCAGGACAGCGGGTCGGGGCCGCTCGCCGACGGCAAGACAGCGGGCGCGCTCGACGGCCGGATCCGGACGGTAAATATCCGCATCACCCCGCCCGAGGCGCGGTGACCGACACAAGCAGGAAGGAAGGGAGCGGCACATGGCCTTTACCACCATCCCCGGCGCCGACGGCGACCATGTGACCTATTGCCGCGTGTGCGAGGCGCTGTGCGGCATGGTCGCGACGGTCGCGGACGGCAAGATCGTCAAGATCCGTCCCGACCGCGACAATCCGCATTCGCGCGGCCATATCTGCGTCAAGGGTCCGGCGCTGGCCGACGTTACCTATGACCCCGACCGCGTCACGACGCCGCTGAAGCGCGTTGGCGGACCCGGCGAGTTCGTGCCGGTCGGCTGGGACGAAGCACTGGGCGATATCGCGGCGCGCCTGTCCGCTTCGGTCGTCCAGCACGGCACGCAAAGCTTCGCGATGAACAGCGGCAACCCGCCGAGCATGGGTTGGCCCAGTTCGATGGGCACTTATCTGTTCAGCCGTGCGATGGAGTGCACCAAGCTGTTCACCCCGTCGTCGGAGGACATCACGTCCGTCGTGCTCGCGACGGAACTGATCTTCGGCACCCACGGCTTCGTCTTCCCCGACCTCGCACAGTGCGACCATCTGCTGATCTTCGGCTCGAACCCCCTCGTCAGTCACGGCTCGCTGCTCATCGCCCCGCGCTTCAAGGAAGATCTGGTCGAGATCGCCGAGCGCGGCCGGGTGATCGTCGTCGACCCGCGCCGCAGCGAGACCGCGCGCAAGTTCGAACATGTCTCGATCATCCCCGCCGGCGACGTCTGGCTGCTCGGCGCGATGGTGCAGACCGTCCTCGCCGAAGGGCTGGCCGACACGGACTTCATCGAACGCCATTGCACCGGCTTTGCCGAGCTTCGGGCCGCGATCGACTGGATCACCCCCGAACGCGCCGCCCCGCGCTGCGGCATCGAAGCCGGCGACATTCGCACGCTCGCGCGCGATTTCGTCGCCGCGCCGCGCGCCGCCGCGATGGGGCGCATCGGCATCTGCCGCGCGAGCTATTCGACGCTGACCAACTATTTCCTCCATCTGCTCAACGTCGTCGGCGGCAAGTTCCACAAGCCCGGCGGGGTCGGCTGGGGCCATGGCGGCACCGCGACCGACGCCCAGTCAAAGGGTCCTGGTCAGGCGCGGCACAAGCGCCACAGCTCGCGCGTCAGCGGCCAGGCCTCGGTCTGGGGCACCCAATCGAGCCTGACTTTCCTCGAGGAAATGACGACGCCGGGCGAGGGCCGGATCAGGACGCTGCTGACCGTCGGTGCCAATCCGGTGCTGTCGATGCCCGGCGGTCCGCGCCTGCCCGAAGGTTTCGCGACACTCGACCTGATGGTGTCGGTCGACCTCTATATGACCGAGACGTCACGCCACGCCCATTATATCCTGCCCGCAACCACCGCGCTCGAGCGCGAGGACATCAACCAGTTCTTTATGAACCATATGGTGCGCCCCTTCGCGCAATACGCCCCCGCAGTCATCGCGCCGACGGGCGAGGCGCGCGGCGAATATGAGATATTGCGCGACCTCGCGGCGCGCATGGGACGCGCCGATGCCTTCGGCAACATGACTCCGTTCGAGATGGCCGACGGGGCGCTGCAAGCGGGGATCGAGGGGCGGGATGGCCTTTCGCTCGCGAAGCTCAAGGAAAATCCGCACGGCGTAATGATCGAGCGCGGCCGCTGGGCGTTCGACTTCGAGAAAAGGATCGGCCATCCCGACGGCAAGATCCACCTGTGGGACGATATTGCGGGCGAAGAGGCCCTCCGGCTTCGCGCCGAGCCCGCACCCGATCCGAACGCGCTGCGGCTCATCAACCTGCGCAAGCTGCGATCGATCAACAGCTGGATGCACAATGTCGACAAACTCGTCCGGTCCGACGAACCGCGCCTGCTGATCAACCCGTCGGATGCGGCGGCGCGGCAGATCGACGACGGGATGGCGGTCAGGCTTTCGAGCCAATGGGGCGCGATCGAGGTCGTGGCCGAAGTGACCGACGAAGTGCGCGCGGGATGCGTCGCCTATCCGCACGGCTGGGGGCATCGCGGCGCCTGGCGGATCGCCAACGCGAAGCCGGGCGCGAACCTCAACTCCATCACCCCCGCGACGCCCGACCAGGCCGAACAGGTATCGGGCATGAGCTGGCTCGAAGGTTTCCCGGTCGAGATTTCCGCGGCATGACGGCCACGCCATGGCCGTCGCTGCGCCGCGCCTGGTATGTCGCCGGGCTACTCTGCCTGATCGCGGCTTTGTCCTATCTCGACCGCTATATCATCGCGCTGCTTGCCGATCCGATCATCAAGGATATGGGCATCGATGCGACCGCGATCGGGCTGCTGATCGGGCTCGGCTTCGGGCTGCTCTATGCGCTGTCGGGCGTTCCCGTCGCCTATCTGATCGACCGCGGGACGCGCGTGCGCATCGTCGGCATCGGCGTGATCATCTGGAGCCTGTCGACCGTCGCCTCGGGTTTCGCCCCCAATTTCGAGATACTGCTCGTCACGCGCGCCGGCGTGGCGATCGGCGAGGCGGTGCTTGTTCCTGCGACGGTGTCGATCGTCGCCGACCTCTTCCCGCCCGAGAAGCGCGCATTGCCGATCGGCCTGTTCATGGCGGTGTCGACGTTGATGGCGTCGGGCGCCTTCCTGATCGGTGCGTGGGCCTTCGAACTGGCGACCATGTTCTCGCCCGATCTCGGGCTCAGCCCCTGGCGGCTGACGCTCGTCATCGTCGGCGTGCCCGGCCTCATCCTCGGCCCGCTATGGCTGCTGAGCGTCGCCGAACCCGACCGCGTCGAGGAACCCGGCCAGGCCGACCAGACCAGCGTCGGGGTCGCCTTCGCCTACCTCCGCCGCCACTGGCGCTTCTACCTGCCCTTCTATCTCAGCTTCGGGGTATCGGCGCTCGCCAGCTACAGCTTCATCGCGTGGACAGCGACGATGCTGACGCGCAGCTATGGGCAGAGCGTCGCCGATGCCGGCGCGATCTTCGGCTTCGTCGGGGTCGTCGCGGCCGCCATCGCCGCCTTTTTCTGGCCTGCGATCAGCGCCTGGGCGACGAAGCGCGACCGTGCCGAACTGGCCGTTCTCGCACTCGCCGTCGGTCTCGGCATCGGCCATGCGGCGGTCGCCGCCTTCCTTCTGACCGGGGACGTCAACGGCGCGATCGCGGTCATCGCCATCGCCACCTTCGGCTATGGCGCCGCCGGCGGCCTCGCGGTGCTGATCATCCAGCACATCGCCCCGCCGCGCATGCGCGCCAAGATCACCTCGCTCTACGTCCTCGTCGGCAATCTCGTCGGACTGACCTGCGGCCCGGCGCTGTCGGCGTGGATGTCCGATGCGGTGTTCACCGGCGACGACGCGCTGCGCCAGAGCCTTTCGGTGCTCGCGCTCGTCATGCTGCCACTGACCGTCGGGCTGATCCTGCTCGCGATGACCGCGCACCGCCGTGTCGCGAACGAGGGGCGCTGATCCGGCTAGGGCCTGCAGGTCGCCGAAATGGGCCGGCCTTCGAGCACCGCCTTGGCAAAACGGATCGCGTCGGGCGCGGCGGCATTCACGACGCCCGAATGGTCCTTGTCCTTGTAGATATGCGCCTCGACGACATTGCCGCGGCTGCAGAGGTCGTTGACGAGGGTCAGCGTCGTCATCGGCAGCGCGGCCGTGTCCGTTGCGCCGATCCCGAAAAATACCGGTGCCGCAAGGTCGAGCGTCGGGAAGGAGCGCAGATCGACGTCGGTATCCCAGAGCCGCTTCAGCATCCCCGGCCGGAAGGCTTTCGGCGGATCGAGCTCCCGCGCCGCCGCCGCTTTCATGAGATCGGGCAGGCACGCCGAGCCGACCATCGCTTCGATCTCCAGCCCAGCTTCGGTGAACACCGTATCGGCGTCGAGTTCGGCGTGCGTGCGCGTCAGTTCGTAACCGATCATCGCATAGGCGCCGGTGACCATCACATCGGTCGCGCTCGACGCGAGCCCGCTCTCGATTGCTTCGCGCGACAGATTTGGCGCGCCGGTCGCGACGACGCCGCGCAATTTCAGTTCTGGCGCGTAGGTGGGGGCATAACCCGCCGCCGCAACGACCACGCCCGCTCCCTGCGACTGACCGGCCAGAACGACCGCATTCGCCGCGCCATAGCGCGCATCGCCGATGACCGCGCGGGCGCTGTCGAGGACGCTGTACGAACTGGCGCGATAGTTGGAATAGGGGTGGATGCCCGGCGTACCCAGCCCCTGATAGTCGCTCGCGACCACTGCAAAACCCGCTTCGAGCCAGCTTGTAATATAACGGCTGTCGCGCTCGCCGCGCGGGCGGGCCGACGGCGCGCAGATGTCGGCGATGCCGGTGGTGCCGTGCGCCCAGGCCATCACCGGCCAGCCGCCCGCCGGCGGCGCGCCGCGCGGCAGGAAGACCGCCGCCGACACCGGCACGACGCCCTTGTCGTCGACGCCGTCGCGCGCGGTATAGAGGATGCGCACCGCCTTTCCGGCCGCCGGGACGGAAAATGCGTCGGGCAGCGGCGCCTCGGTCAGCACGACGCCGGCCTCGCCGGGTAGCGCCCCCGGCCATGCATAAAAGGCCGGAACGCCTCCGTCGCCGACATCGGATGGCGCGCCGGTCGCCGGCCCCGCGACGATGCCGGACAAGGCCAGCACTGCCCCGAAACGCATGGTGACGGTGCCGCGCGAAACGCGACCGCCCATCAGAATTTCACGGACGCTTCGATGTAGAACTCGCGCGGATTGTCGACGAAGGCCGACAGGTCGCTGAGCACGCCCGGCCCAGCGGTCCCCGTGCCGGTCCCCCCGGTGAACGGGATTTCCGACCCGCCGGTCACGACATATTTGTTGCTGAGGTTGCGGCCGATCAGCGCCAGGGTCCAGCGATCCTCGGGGCCCTTCAGCCGCAGCGAGGCGTCGAACTTGGTGAAGCTCGGCTGGACCGCGTCGGGACGCAGCGTGTCCGAGAAATTATACTTCGACGAATAGCTCATGTCGCCGCTCGCCTCGAGCCGCAGGCCCGATCCCGACAGCTCGACCTCATAGCTTGCGCCGAGGCGGCCGGCGAAGCGCGGCGCCTTGGGCGGCGTCAGCCCGTCATAATCCTGGCTGGTAAAGGCCGCTCCGGGTGCCGGCGCGAGCAGGTTACAACCCAGCGCGATCGTCTGACCGCCATAGCATTGGCCGACATAATCCTTGTAGGTCGCATCATTATAGGCCGCCGCGCCGCGAAGCGAGAAGCCGCCCGAGCGCCAGTTGAAATCGCCCTCGATGCCCTTGACCCGCAGCGTGCCCGCGTTCGCCACCACCTGTCCGATCGTCACGGGATCGAAATTCTGCACCTGCAGGTCGAGATAATCATAATAATAGGCCGTGGCATTGAGCGACAGCGCGCCGCCCATCAGGATCGCGCGCGCGCCGACTTCGCCGCCGCGGGCGCGCTCGGCGCCGAACTCGCCGGCCGCGACCGTCGCGGCGGGGGTCAGCGTTTGCGAGATATTGAACCCGCCCGACTTGAAGCCTTCCTTGTAGGCGGCATAGAAAGTCAGGTCGCGCGACGGCTTGTAACGCAGCGTCACCTGCGGCGACACATCGGTTTCGCGATAGCGATCGTCGAGGCGCAGTCCGCCCGGAAAGGCTGCTGCAAAGGCCGGATTGGCCGCAAGCGACTCCTGGAAGCTGTCGCGCGATTCGTAACTCCAGCGCGCGCCCCCTGCGAGTTCAAGACTGTCGGTCAGATTCGCCGTCACTTCGCCGAAGGCCGACATCGAACTGCCCGAAAAGCCGTTGTCGCGCTTGAAGGTCACATAGGTCGTGCCCGCCGCGACGGCCGGCAAGGGGAAGATATAGGCGTCGGTGTTGAAGATGAACTTGTTGCTCGAGACGAACAGCCCGAACAGCGCATTGACCGGCCCGTCCCACTTCGACTGGAACCGCAGTTCCTCCGACGTCTGACGATAGTCGGCGAGCTGCGAGAAGGTGGCCGGATAGGCCTCGCCCGACACATTGTTGAGGTCGTTCTGCTTGAAGCGATAATAGGAGGTGATCGAGGTGACGTCGAACACGTCGCTGGTCAGCGTCGCGGTCAGGATGCCGAAGCCCGATTTCAGCCGTGAATACATGCGCCCGTCGCCGGCATAGCGATAATCGAGCTGCGCCACCTCGATCGGGATCGTCGAGCTGTCCGAGCGGCCGTCGATGACGCAATCGGCGTTGGGGCTCGGCGGGATGCCGTTCGCGGCGAAGGGCACGGTGCGGCCGCCGCCGCAGATGCGTTCGATGATGTCGGTCGGGCCGCCATCCTTCTGATCGGTGTAGCCGCTCTTGACCTGAAAGGTCAGATTGTCGGCCGCGTCCCATTCGATCGTCGCGCGGCCGCTGTAGGTCCGCCCATAACCGCGGTTCTTGCTGTTGCGATGACGTTCGAGGCCGAACGGATCGATATAGGTTTCCGCGGCCGTGTTGGTGAAGGCGCCCTCGCTGTCCGAAATGCGGAACGCCAGGCGCGCGCGCAGCCCGTCGGCGAGCGGCCCCGAAATATAGCCCTCCCCATATTTCTCCTGCGCCTCGAAGCCATAGCCGACCTTGAGCCCGGCTTCGAATATGTCGCGCGGGTTGTTGGTGGTGACCGAGATCAGGCCCGCGGTGGCATTCTTGCCAAAGAAGAGCGCCTGCGGTCCCTTGAGCACCTCGACGCGCTGGACGTCATATTGGCTGAGGCCGATCTCGCGGCCGCGGCTCATCGGCATGCCATCGACGACGAAGGACACCGACTGGTCGAAACCGGCGCTGAGCGCGGTCGACCCGACGCCGCGCAGAAAGATGCTCGCCGACGAACCCGATGCCGCCTTGCCCGCCACCATCGTCGGCACGAGCTGGGCGATATCGTTGAATTCGGTGACCGCATAATTGTCGAGCGCGGCGCCGCCGAGCGCGGTGATCGCCACCGGCGCGTCGATAAGGCGCTCGTCGCGGCGGCGGGCGGTGACGATAATCTCGCTATCGGCCATGCTGCCGGTCGCGGCCTCGTCGGCGGGCGGCGGCGGAGCCGGATCGGTCTGGGCGAAGGCGGGCGGCGCTACCGCTGCGAGGGCTATGACCGATGCCAGGCAAGCGTAGCGAATTGCCGGACGCGTAACGTTGCGATCCATGACCGTCTCCTCCCAAAGATCAGGCCATTATCTGCGGCCTTGAGGATTAACCTACAGTCATTAGATTTAAAGTCAATCGCAAATTTAACGTCATAAGGTTTTCGCAGAGACGGTAATTTTGATATTTATTTCAAATTGATAGATGTGAATGACGAGAGAGGATCGGACGCCAAAAGCCGCCGGGCGAAGGCGATCACTCCGTCATTGAACGCATCATTGCGGTCGCCCGCGACCATATGTCCGGCGCCGAGCACGTCGAGGATTTCGAGCCGCGGCATCTGCCGCCTGAACGCATCGACCCCCGCCTCGCTCACGACGTCGCTCGACAGGCCGCGCACGAGCAGAACCGGAATGTCGGTCAAGGCCGCGAGCGTGTCGGCCGCGCGCGCGACGGCGGCATGGTGGATCGCCGGCGCGGTCTCTAGGATGCGCGGATCCCAATGCCAATAGAGGCGCCCGTCATCGCGCGGACGCAAATTCTTCATCAGCCCGCGCGTGTCGCTCGGCCGTTCGCGCTGCGGATTATAGGCCGCGACCGCCGCCGCGGCCTCGTCCACGCTCGCGAAACCACCCTGATGCCCGTGCATGAAGCCGACGATGCGTTCGATGCCGCGCGGGTCGGGCGCGGGCACGATATCGACGAGGACGACGCCCGCGGGCCGCAATCCCTCATGGACCGCCTCGATCGAGGTTGCCCCGCCGAGCGAGGCGCCGATCAGGATAAAGGGGACGCGGAGATCCGCCGTCACTGCGGCGAGATCCGCCGCGCGATCGGTCAGCGCATAGGCGCCGCCGGGCGACCAGTCGCTGTCGCCATGCCCGCGCGCGTCGAAATTGATCACCTGCAGTCCGGCGTCGAGCAGCCGCTCGACCGCGCGGCTCCAGCTGTGGCGCGTCTGCCCGCCGCCGTGCATCAGCACCGCGCATGGTGCGTCGATCGGGCCGCCGTGATCGCCGACCAGTCTGACCCCGTCGGGCGATACAAAAGTTTTGCGTTGCAGGCGGTTGGTCATCGCATGGCTCTCCTCGCTCTCGACAATGGCTTCGCGCTTATCTAACGTCAATAGATTGAACGCGCCGCACGAACCCGGCCGATTTTTGCGCTGGCCCTCGCCGTTCGGCGCTGCCAAGAGCGACGGGCAAGGAGAGATCGACATTTGGCAAGACCGTCCAAACCGCTGATATCGCGCTCCAATGCGGCCGAAGCCGCACTGGAAGTCATCGACGAAGTCGGGCTCGAGGAATTGAGCCTCAGCCTTGTCGCACGCAAACTCGGCGTGCGGCCGCCTTCGCTCTACCATCATTTCAAGGACAAGTCGGAGCTGCTGCAGGAAGTTGCGCGCATGATGCTCGTGCGCATGCCGACCGTGAACGATGCGACCCAGTCGTTCGAGGAGCAGATTATCGCGCGCTGCGTCGTCACCCGCCGCACACTCCTCAAGCATCCCAATGCGGCGCCGCTCATCCTGCGCTATTTTC
Organism: Sphingopyxis sp.; assembly: GCF_035686825.1. Classification (GTDB taxonomy): domain Bacteria; phylum Pseudomonadota; class Alphaproteobacteria; order Sphingomonadales; family Sphingomonadaceae; genus Sphingopyxis. The sequence continues at coordinate 720,983 of NZ_DASRYZ010000003.1, forward strand.
CGCGCCACCTCCTGCTCGCCGCCTATGAGCGCGCCGCGGCCGAGGAACCCTACCCGACAGCGATCCACCTGACGGTAATCGACGCGATCGAGAAATATACCTTCGGCACCGCGCTCTTCCAGGCGTCGGCCGAGGTACGCGGCATTCCCCCGATGCCGGCCGTCGATGCCGCAAGATATCCGAGCTTTGCCAAGGCGGTGGCCGACAACCCCTTCGGCGACGAGGAATTGTTCGTCGAATCTTTGCGCATGTTCCTCGTCGGCGTCCGCCAGCGGCTGGCGACCGAAACGATCGGCAAGCCGCTCGACCAGATCGGCTAGATCAACCGGCGACGTCCCATTCGATCGGCAGCGATTCGAGCGCCATCACCGTCCCGATGCGAAAACCGTGCTTTTCGCCGGGAACCGCCCGGAACGCCGGGATGCGCTTCACCCATTCCTCGGTCAGGATACGCAGCTCGGCGCGCCCGAGAACATGGCCGACGCACAGATGCGGCCCCGACGAGAAAGTCAGGTGGGCGGTCTTCCGGCGATCGAGATCGAACAGGTTCGGGGCCTCGAACTTCGCCGGGTCGCGGCTGCCGAGGCAGAGGATGTTGAGGAGCATTTCGCCCTCGCGAAACTTCGCCTCGCCGATCTCCTGATTCCGAACCACCAACCGCGGCGTGTTGACGACGCCGTAGAGCCGCACCGCCTCGTCGGCGAAGGCGGGGATCAGCGACGGATCGGCCGCGAGCCGGGCCTGCACCTCGGGCATCTGCGCCAATTGCTGGAACGCGAAGCCGGTGACGTTGGTGACCGTGTCCATGCCGCCGAGAAAGAGCACGAAGCTCATCGCGAGAATTTCATCGTCACTCATCCGGCGACCATCGATATCGACGGTGATGAAATGCGACATCAGCTTGTCGTCGGGCGCCGCCTTCTTCGCCTCGATCAGCGCCTTCATCTCGCCGAGAATCGCGGCGCTGAGCCGCCCCATCTCGGCCTCGTCATTCTGGGCCGAGAAAAACGCCTCGGCGAGCGAACGAAAATCCTGGAGCCGCGCGAGGTCCATCCCCATCAGTTCCATGAAGACGCTGACCGGAAACACCTTCGACACATCGCCCTGAAAATCGCACGCGCCCTTGTCCGCGATCGCATCGACCAGTTCGACCGCCCATTCGCGAATGCGCGGTTCGAGCGCCTTGATCGCGGCGGGGCCGAACATCGGCATCATCGCGCGGCGGTAGGGCAGGTTCTCGGGCGGATCGAGGCTCAGCGGAATGAAGAAAGGCGGGTTCTCGACGCGCGGGATCTGCATCTCGCGCACCGAGAAATGCTCGGGGTCGAGCACGACCTGGCTGATCGCGTCGAAGCTCTTGACGATCCAGTGCCCGCCGTTGAGCCGCGTCCAGAAGATATCGGGCGCGTCCGACAATGCCGTAGCGTAAGTGCCCTGCACATCCTCGCCGATGCGCGGATCGGCATAGATGTCGAAATCGAAGACGAGATGCGCCGGAACATGCGGCGGCACCGGCGTCGCGGCGAGCCCGAGTGCGGTCATCTTCTGCTCCTCATCGCACGCGCTCCATCGTCTCGTGCGCGCCGGCATAAAGCACGCGCACCGCGGGTTTGGACAATTTGCCGGTGGCGAGACGCGGCAGCGGGTCGGCCGAAAAGGCGACGTAGCGCGGCACCTTGTAGTTGGAGAGGTTGACGTTGCAGTGGTCGATCAGCGCCCGGACGTCGACCTCAGCCGCGCCGTGGTAAACGACGAAGGGCGTCTCGCCGAACTTCTCGTCGGGAGCGGCGATCGCCAGCGCTTCGACCACGCCCGGAAACTCGCACACCACGCGCTCGACCTCGGCGGCCGAGATATTGAGGCCGCCCGAAATGATCAGATCCTTCATCCGGTCGACGAATGTCAGGAGGCCGCGCTCGTCGAGCGTCCCGATGTCGCCCGACCAGAGCCAGCCGTCCCTGATGACCTTCGCGGTCTCCTCGGGATTGCGCCAATAGCCCTGCATCATCCCGGGCGAGCGCATGACGATTTCGCCGGGTTCGCCGGGTTCGCAGTCGCTGCCGTCGGGACGGACGACGCGCAGATCCATGAACACGCATCCCCAGCCGCATTTCTCGGGCTCGTCCATCGCCAGATGTTCGGGCATCATCGTCGCGTTGCCACCGATTTCGGTCTGGCCGTAAATCTGGCGGATCGTCACGCCCTTCGCCTTGTAGGCGTCGAGCAACTGGCGGCTTACGCGCGCGCCGCCCGCCGTCGCGAGGCGGATCGACGACAGGTCGGCATCGGCGAAACCGGGGCAGCGCGCGATCGCCTCGAAGAAGGTCGGGACCGCGCCGAAGCAATTGATCTGTTCGTCCTGCAGCAACTGCAGGATCGCGTCGGGCGCGAAGACCGGCTCCATGAAGATCGTGCAGCCCTGAACCGTATAATGCATCAGCTGGACGAAACCCGCGGAAGTGTTGAGCGGCGCGAGGCTGATAACCCGCGCGCCGGGCGAGGAGGCGGTTTCCTCAACCGCCCAGTTGGCGGCATAGGCGGTCATCGAGCGGTTGGTGAAGACGACGCCCTTGGGCTTTGCCGTCGAACCGCTCGTCGCGATGATGACGACCGGCGTGTCGGGATCGGGGTCATGGCGGACCGTCGCCGGCTCGCCATCGCGCAACGCTTCGATCTCGGCCATCGCGCGCGGGGTCAGGCCTGCGGCGATGACATTCGCCTCGAAATCGGGCGCGACGAAGGTGAAGCGCGGCTCGCTCGTCTCGCACAGTTCACGGATCTCGCGCGGCGTGAAGCGGAAATTGACCGGGTTGGCGATCCCCCCGGCACGGATGATACCCATAAGCAACGCGCAATAGGCCAGGCTGTTGGTCGAGCAGATCGCGACGCGGTCGCCCGGCTGCAGCCCGTCGGCCTCGAGCATCGCGGCGACCCGATCGGACCACGTCTTGTAATCGCCGTAACCCAGCCGGTCGCCGCCGAGCACCACGGCGGGCTGTTCGGGCCGCATCCGCGCCCACCAGGCTAACGCGCCGGACAAAGTCTGCGCCATTCAGTCCTCTCCATCCGGTCTTTTGCCGGTCAACCGATCAAAGAAGCGCTTCGATCGCCTCATAATAACGCACGATATTTGTCTCGAGCCCGCAATAGACGGTCTCCTCGGGAACCCCGGCATTCAGACCCTGCTGGCTGATTTCGGCGGCGCGAAAATCCTCGCCGCCGAAAACGCCGAGAATAAGCTCGTAGGAGCGCGCGAACACCTCCTCCGCCTTCGGGGTCGCCGCCGCTTCGGGGGTCAGCATGAAATATTCGACCGTCGTGCGATCGGCGTCGCGCGGCATGAGCAGCATCACGCTGGTATAATATTGACTCGTCACGATGACGCAGTTGGGGAAAGCCGTATAGGCGTGCGTGACGAGCTTGTGGACGTTCGCCGACGGATCCTCGTCGAGCATTTCGGGAACATAGCCGATGCGTCCCGACACCTGACGGATATTCGCCCCGAACATGTCGACGATGTTCGGCGCATCCTGAAACTTGTCGCCGATCGACGCGGCGTGAAGCCGCTGGACATGATAGCCTTCGAGGAAGGGTTCGAGCACCACCTTCCAATTGGCTTTGAGGTCGAATGTCTTGCGTCCGTAGACATGCGCCGACGGGATGCCCAGCGCGTCGAAATCCTCGGCGACCTGGTCCGACAAGTGCGACCAGTCCGCAGGAATATCGCGATCGAGCTGGACATAGACGATGCCGCCCCATTCGCGCGCTTCGAGTTCGGCGAGGCCGCGCTGGCTCTTGTCGAAACCCTCGAAGGCCTCGCTCCGCGACACGCCGATCAGCTTGCCGTCGATACCATAGGTCCAGGCATGATAGGGGCACGTCACGCGCCCTTGCTTGTGGACCGCGCAATCCTCGATCAGCTTCGACCCCTTGTGCTGGCAGGCGTTGACGAATGCCTTGATCGTGCCGTCGCGGGTCCGCGAGACGAGCATCGGAAAGCCGTAGCTGTCGTTCGCCACGATGCTGCCGGGTTCGAGCAACGCCGACACGGTGACCGGCACCGGATAGCGGCGAAAGATTTTTTCCTGTTCGAGGTCGAAGCGCTCGCGGCCGGTGAAGATGGCATTGGGGCGGGTCGCGCCGAAAGGAACGACCACCGCGTCCTTCTCGGCGGGGATCTTGCGGATCGCCTCGATCTGGCTCGGCGTCAGGTCATCGAGCGTCGTGACCTTGCGTGCCGGCCGTGAAACTTCCGCAACATCGCTCATTTGCAGATCCTCTCCTTGTCGTTGGCATCAGCCTATTCGACGCTTTACCTAATGACAATAGTTTTTTATGGACCATGCAAGAGCGCCGCAGAAGTGGCCAAAATCAAGGGATATGAGGATGGATTTCGACTATATCATTTGCGGCGCCGGCGCCGCGGGCTGCGTTCTCGCCTATCGATTGTCGGAGGATCCGAACGTCAGAGTCGCGCTGATCGAGGCGGGGCCGCGCGATCGTCATCCCTTCATCTCGATGCCCAAGGGCCTCGCGAAGGTCATGCAGGATCCGAAGCATCTCTGGGTCCATATGAGCGAACCCGAGGCCTCGACCGCCGGCCAGTCCGAAGCCTGGGTGCGCGGGCGCGTGCTCGGCGGTTCATCATCGGTCAACGGGATGATGTATGTGCGCGGCCAGCCCGCCGACTTCGACGCCATCGCGGAGAAATCGAGCGACGACTGGAGCTGGACGCATATCGGCGCGGCCTACCGCGCGCTCGAGAATCACGAGCTGGGCGGCGCCGAGACGCGCGGCGATGCGGGACCGCTCAAAATTTCGATGCCGACGCAGCGCCTGCCCATCAGCGAAGCGCAGGTCGCCGCGGGCGAAGCGATGGGCTGGGCGAACAAGCCCGACGTCAACGCGCCCGACGACGAGGTCGCGATCGGCTATGCACCGCGCACGATTTTCAGGGGCAAGCGGCAGAGCGCGGCGCAAGCTTTCTTGCGGCCCGCGGAGAAGAGGCCCAACCTTACCGTCCTGACCGAACGCACCGTCAACCGCGTCCGGTTCGACGGCACGCGCGCCGTCGGGGTCGAGGTGGTTCATAATGATATGCGCGAGACGATCGACGCGGCGCACGAAGTGATATTGTGCGGCGGCGCCATGGCAAGCCCCGCCATCCTCGAACGTTCGGGCGTCGGCGATTCCGGCCTTCTTGCCCGGCTCGGCATCCCGCTCGTCCATCATAATTCCGAAGTCGGCGAGGGGCTGATCGAACATCGCGGGATCATCATGCAATGGAAGCTGACTAGGCAAGCGCTGTCGCAAAATCGCGTCTTCGGCGGCTGGCGCCTGCTGCTCGCGACGCTGCAATATTATCTGACCGGCGATGGGCCGATGTCGGCCGCGGCCTACGAGATCGGCGGGTGGTTCAAGACGCGACCGGGGCTCAACCGCCCCGACGCGCAGATGCTCATCGCGCCGTTCAGCTTCGACATGGCGACCCAGCGCACCCAGCTCGAAAAACATCCCGGCATGAACGCGGTCATCTATCCGCTGCGCCCGACCTCGCGCGGCAGCATCCACATCGCGACGCGCGACCCGGACGTGGCGGCGAGCTTCAAGCCCAACTATCGCGCGACCGACGAGGACCGCGCCGCGATGGTCGGCGCGGTGCGCGTGATGCGCGAATATGCGTCGCAAGCGCCGCTCGCGCAAATGATCGCGGAAGAGACCATGCCCGGCCCGGCGTTCGACAGCGACGCGGCCATCCTTGATGCCTATGACCAGTTCGGGACGTGCGGCTATCACGCCGTCGGCAGTTGCCGCATGGGAAAGGACGATACCTCGGTAGTCGATCCCGCGCTTCGCGTCCGCGGAGTCGAGGGCCTGCGGATCATCGACACCTCGGTGATGCCGGTGATCCCGTCGGGCAACACCAACGGCCCGACGATGGCGATGGCCTGGCGCGCCGCCGACATCATCCTGCGCGATCGGCTGCCGCGCTGACCGCCCGCCCTTGCCATCAAACGCCAAGCGGTCCAATGCATAATTTAATATGCATAGATATTGGAGTCGCGCGACGTTGCGGCGTGCAGGGAAAGGGAAAAAATGGCTTACGATCAGATTCGCCTCGACAAGCATGAAGGCATAGCACTGCTGACCCTGCACCGGCCCGAGCGGATGAACGCATTCACGGTCGAGATGATGCACGAGATCATCGCCGCGATCGACGAATGCGACGCCGACGATGGCGTGCGCGCCGTGATCTTCACCGGCCATGGTGACAGGGCTTATTGCGCCGGGGCGGACCTCAGCGCGGGGGCATCGACATTCGATTACGACAAGCAGGGCGGCGCGGCGGGCGGCCCCGTCGCCGCCGACGGCACGGTCGACTGGTCGCACGACCTTGTCCGCGATGGCGGGGGCCGCGTATCGATGCGGATCTTCGACGCGAAAAAGCCGGTGATCGGCGCGATCAACGGCGCCGCGGTCGGCGTCGGCGTGACGATGACACTGCCGATGGACGCGCGGCTCGCGAGCGACAATGCCCGTTTCGGCTTCGTTTTCGCGCGGCGCGGGCTCGTCCCCGAAGCCGCGTCGAGCTGGTTTCTGCCGCGCATCGTCGGCATCGCGAACGCGGTCGACCTCTGCTATTCGGGGCGCCTGATTTCGGCGGCCGAGGCTTTGGACAAGGGCCTCGTCCAAGCGGTGCATCAGCCCGGCGAGCTGATCGATGCGGCAATCGCCAAGGCGCGCGAGATGACCGCCGACAGCGCTCCGGTTTCGGTCGCGCTCACCCGCCATATGCTGTGGCGCATGATGGGCGCCCCACACCCCATGAGCGCGCATCGCTGGGACAGCCGCGTGATCTTCGCGCGCGGCCGCGGCCCCGATGCGGCCGAGGGCGTGTCGAGCTTTCTGGAAAAGCGCCCCCCGGCCTTCGCCGCGAGCGTCGCGAACAACTATCCCTGGTTTGCCGAGTTTGAAGAGTCCCCGCCCTATGCGTAGGCGATCGCGCGCGAGCGGAGCATGAGCCATCGCATCGAGTTAGCCAGACCGGGCGCGGCCCCGTGCCGGGCCTCGCTGGCATTCGACGACGCCATCGCGATCCTGTCGAACGCGGCAAATGCGCTCGGACACGAGTCCGTTGCGCTCGGCGCGGCCGCCGGTCGCCGTCTGGCGGAGCCGGTCGTGGCGCGGATCGACGGCCCCCGGTGGGATTGCGCGGCGATGGATGGCTATGCGGTGCGCAATCGCGATCTGGACGCCGGGCTGCGGCGCTTCGCCTCGCTCGGCGAAATCGTCGCCGGCGATGTCGCGCCGACGGCTGTTACCCGGGGATCGACGATGCGCGTGATGACCGGCGCGCCCCTGCCCGAAGGCGCGGATCGGGTCGTCATGATCGAATATTGCGCGAAGATCGCCGGGGCGGTCGAGATACGCGCCGATCCCGGCAGCAAGCCCCATGTGCGTCGGCGCGGATCCGACTTCACGGCCGGGCGGACGCTGCTGAACAAGGGTCGCGAGTTGACCCCCGTCGCGCTCGTCGCGGCGGCCGCCGGCGATGTTTCGCACGTCACCGTCTGGCGACGGCCAAGGGTTCACATCGTCGCGACGGGCGACGAACTCGTCCCGCCCGGCGAGGCGGCCGGTCGCGCGGACCGCATCCCCGACAGTCTGACGGCGGCGATCGCGCTCCTCGGCAACCAATGGGGCGGGTGCGTAGTGCGCGAGACGCGTACGGGCGACGATCCGGATGCCATTCGCGACGCCTTCTCCACGGAAGATGATGTGACCGTCATCATCGGCGGCGCCTCGCGCGGCGACCGCGATTTTGGCCGGTCGGCGCTGGTTCCGGTCGGACTTCGTCTCCTCTTCGCCGACGTCGCGATCAAGCCTGGCAAGCCGAGCTGGTACGGCAAGGTCGGCGACGCGCATGTCCTGGGATTGCCCGGCAACCCCACCGCGGCACTGACCGTCGCACGCCTTTTTCTCGCGCCGCTCTTGACGGGTCTCGGCGGCGGCGAGCCGCGATCCGGGCTCGCATGGACGTATTTACCCGCGGCTCGGGAGGTCGAGGCCCAAGGGGAGCGCGAGGCGTTTCTGGTCGGCGATATCGTGGACGGGGCGGCGCTCATTTTCGATCGTCAGGAATCGTCCGCGCAGAATCTGCTCGGGCAGGCGACGATATTGGTGCGCCGCCCGGCGCGAGCTCCCCGCTGCGCTGCGGGTGACACCTTGCCCGTGCTGGCGATCTAAGGGAAGGTTCAGAGCGTCAGCCCGCCATCGACGACCAGGGTATGACCGGTCACATAGGATGCGAGCGGCGACGCGAGGAAGACCGCGGCGCCCGCCATGTCGCCCGGCGTTCCCATCCGGCGCTGGGGGATCGACGCCAGGCTCTTCTCCAGCCGTTCGGGATGCGACGTGGTCGCCTTGGTCAGCTTGGTGTCGACGAGACCCGGAGCAAGGCCGTTGACGCGAATGCCGTCCGAAGCGAACGCCTGACCGAGGCTTCTGGTAAGGCTTATCGCCCCCGCTTTTGAGGCCGCATAGGCGGGGTTTCCGATATTGCCCCGCAAGCCTGACACCGAGCTCACGATGACGATGGATCCGCCCGCTTGCGCAAGCTGGCCCCGGAACTTGCGCGCGATATGCATGAGGCTGTCGAGGTTGACGGCCATGACCCGGTCCCAGCCGTCCTGCTCGAACTCGCCGCGGCCATAGACGACGGTTCCCTGGCAAAGGATCAGCGCGTCGAGCGTTCCGAACGGGGCCGCCGAGGCTTCTATCGCGGCGGGATCGCCGACATCGACGCAGGAATAACCGAGCCCGGCGAGGTCGGAACCCTCGCCGGGATCATAATCCGAGGCGGCCGCTCGCGTCCCCCAGACATGAACCTCGGCGCCGCGAATCCGGAAACCTTGGGCGATCCCGTTTCCGATACCGCTCGATCCGCCGACCACGAGAACGTTCCGGCCGGCAAAATTCGTGTCATCCTGCATTTCCACCTCTCCGCGCCGCCGCTTCCGCACGACGGATAACAGCTCTTCGCCGGCGCCGCAGCCGATGATGCTTGCGCGAGCGTCGCACCTGATTATTTATCTAATAGATATAGGCAAGCCCGATCTTGCCCTCGCCTCGGACGGTAGACGGGCGAGAAGGAATTCGAGCGCATCCAGCTGCGCCCCGCCCGATATTGGGACGAGCGCAAAGGGACGGAGAAGCGAGAAGCTCTCGTCAGCTTAGGGACGCCGGGCAAGCGTTTCCCACGTTTACTTTGCCGATGATCGATTGCGAATGAATGTCCGGGGAAGGGTGAACTCCAACAGTCCATATGCCAACGGGACAAAAGCAGTCTTGCAGCGCCCGAGCTCGCGGTATCGGTGACCACGATCGGCGTTGGGGGACAACTGCGTCGAATTTCGTCCTGTGAACGCGGCATTGATCGTCAAATTTCTCGTCCTCACCTCCGCCGACTTAATATCCCGCCTCCACCGAAAGCCGGATCGCGTCGGCGGTCGTTTCAAGCTTCAGAGCTTTGAAGAGCGCCGCGCGATGCATTTTTACGGTGCGTTCGGATATACCGAGCCGGTGCGCGATCTGCTTGTTCAAATTGCCCGCGGCCAATTCGATCAACACTTCGCGTTGCCGCGGCGGCAAGGCATCGATCCGCGCGCGCGCTGCCGTGCAGCGGTCATTTGCATCTCCCGGAGCATCGACCGGCGATAGCGGACGTTCGGGCATTTCAACCCTTGTAGAACATCCAGCCGATCATCACCCCGCCGGTTATGACGAGAATTAGAGAGAGCCATCGCCAGTCGCCCATACCCAGCCAGACTCCGGACATAATCGGCCTGCGAGCCACTGCGACGCGAGCACTGTGCGCAATCCGGTGCGAGTAAATGGCCGCGCCCGACAAGGCGAGACCGGTCATCAAGAGGCCAAACAGGAACCAGGGAATACGCGTCCAATAGCCAGCGAATGTTCCGAAATGCAGCGGATCAGCCATTTCGGAAATGCGCTGATGAACGCCCAGATCGCCGCCGTCGCTGGCCATCACGACGCGCGCGGACGCGCCGTCGACCCATATGGCATTGGCGCGCGGGCGGACCAGCCAGGCGCTGCGCTGACCCTGAAAAACGAAGGCGCCCGACTTTTCGTCGGGAAACTGGACGGATTCTACGACAAGGGTCGGGTCGGCGCGACGCGCTGCAGCAAGACTGACGGCTAACCGGTCGGCGGCGCTCGTGGCTGCCGCCCCCGACGGCAAAGCCGCAACCTCGCTCGTCGGCTCGGGGAGGCCGGGTGCTTCTCCGCCGAGCTGCTCGACAAGGTACCAGAGGCCGGTAAGCGCGATGAGCGCAACGAACCACAGGCTCCACACCCCGGCGAGACGATGAAAATCACCCCACGCCGTGCGCACGTCGCGCCAGCGGATCGGCTTGAAGAAGCCACGCCACCATTTCCTATAAACCACAAACGAAGTGACGAGACTGATCAACAACAGGATCGCCAGCGAGCAGACGATCGGGATGCCATATTTGACCGGCAAATTGAGATGCCGGTGCAAATTCCGCAACACGCGCTGGGCATCGACGAAGCTTTGTTCGCCCTGCACTTTCCCCGTCGTCGGATGGACATGGAGATAGCCCCGGCTTTCATCGGCGCGCTGGAACGCCACGCGCACAGCGAACGCTCTCGCGGTCGGGCGGGCGATATAATTGATCGTCGCGACGCCGGGATAGCGTGCGGAATTTTCGGCGATCAAATCCCAGCGGGGCGGCCCGTCGACCGAGGACGGGGAGACGCGCAACGTCGGGTGCAACAGCCAGTCGATCTCTGCGCTGAGTACGGCCAGCGTCCCGGTGAACAGGATGAAGGCCAGGAATAGCGAGAGCTTCAGTCCAACCCACTGGTGAACCGCCCACCACAGCCTGCGACCGCTGGCCTTCTTTTTCACAGGAGGAGCTGCAGCAGCGGCGGTCAGAATTTATATCCCACTTCGACGAAGGCCGACCGCGGTTCGCCCGGGAAATGCCCGCCGCGATCGTTGAAGCCGGAGGCGGCATAGGTCTTGTCGAAGATGTTGTCGACGCGCAGCCGGACGTCCCACGGACCGCGGGTCCAGGTCACCGATCCGTCGAACACGAAATAAGGGTTCACCGGCTGGTTCGAAAGGCTGATACGCTTCGACACATAATCGCCGCCGAACGCGAAGGCCAAACCGGTGCTCGGAATTTGGTAGCGCGTCCAGAAGCCGAGCTTGTTTTTCGGGGCATTGGCAAAGCGGCCGCCAGCGACGACGTTGCCGATGCCGCCATTGGTGTCGGTAGTCGATTTGGTGACCTTGGTATCATTATAGGCGTAGGTCAGCGTCAGCACCCAATTGTCGGTGATATCGGCCGCGATATCGACATCGACGCCCTTCGACACAACTTCGCCAAAGGCGATATTGTTGTTGATCCCGTCCGGCGGCGTATTCGTGTCGCCGAGCGGATCCGCCTGCAGCAAATTTTGCCGCTTGATCCGGTAGACCGACAGGCCGCTTTGGATGCGCCCGCCGAGGAGAGCGGTCTTGACGCCGCCCTCGAACATGTCGCCCGTCGTCGGCGGAAACGGCCCGCCGGCGCGCGGGTCCTGCGCCGAGGCCGACTGCGGCTCGAAGCTCGTCGCATATTGACCGAACAGCGACAGGTCGTCGCGCACGCGCCAGACAAGGCCGACGCGGTAGCTCTCGTCGCGATCCTTGAATCGCGTGCGTGCGCCGTTCGCCGCGATACTGACATCCTCGAAGCTGTCGGTGCGGATGCCCGCGACCGCGATCACCCGCCCGATCGTGAGTTCGTTGAGCAGGTAGAAGCCGTTGCGCTTCGTATCGGTATAGGTCGTCGTCGGCGTCTGGAGGTCATAGGCGGCAGGATCGCAGGCACGATAGACCGGGTTCGCGAAATCGAGCGGGCATGGCCGCCCCGCGACCGCCGTGGCCCCGCCGGTCAGCGACGTGGCGGTCGAGGTGGCGTCCTCGGTGCTGTAGTCGAAGCCTGCGAGGATGCGGTTCGAAATGCCATCGGCGATCTGCGCCGACCACACCGCGTTGCCGCCAAAAGACCAGCTCTTCGTGCCGCGATACTGGTCGCGATACTGGCGCGCCACGGCGTCGAAACGGCCATCGGCGTTCCGATCGAGCAAAGCGATCGGCTCATGATATTTCTGCTTCTCGGAGGCGTCGATGCGGCGGCCGCCGACGTCGATCTTCAAATTCTCGGTCGGCTCGAACTCGAGCTTAGCTTGAAACGCCGTCGAGCGAAGATCGAGAAAGTCGCTGGGTTCATTATGGTTCCAGCGCCGGTCGGCAAGGAAATGGCCGTCGGCATCGACCGCGATGCCGCGCAAGCGGTTGGCGGCCAGATCCTGCTCGATGCGCCAGGCCTGCGTCGTCAATTTCGCGAAGCCTAAATCGAAGGTCGCACCTGCGTCGAGGAGCAGCGACTTGTTGCCTGCAAACTTGCGTGGCAAGTCGCGGTCCTCGAAGAAAGCGCCGCCGCGCAGCGAAATGACATCGTTGACGGGACCGGTCACCTCGACCTGCCCGCCGTATCGGTCCTCGGTCCCTGCGACCAGCTTTGCCGACGCCGAGAAAGTCTGCGACGGCTTTTTGGTCACATAGTTGAAGAGGCCGCCGGGCGCGGTCTGTCCGTAGAGCATACCCGCCGGCCCCTTAAGGAACTCGACACGTTCGATGTTGAAAAGCTGCGGCACCGCAAAGCCGATATATGGATCGCCGCGCAGGCCGTCGTAGAAATTCTCCTGCTGCCGAAAGCCGCGCGCGGTGACGCCGGCATAGGAAAAGAAGCTGACGCCAGAGATATTGCGATAAAGATCTTGCGCATCGCGCGCGCCCTGGTCCTCGATCAAATCGGCGGTGAGCACCGTGATTGACTGCGATGAGGCCAAGGGCTCCGTCGGCATCTTGCCGCTCGCCGTCTCTTCGACGCGATAGAGTTTCGACACACGCCCCGTGACGATGATTTCGTCTCCCGCGCCGTCGGCGGCTTCCTCGGCAAATGCGTTCGGTGCCATGGCAGCGGCCGCGGCGGAAAGCCCCAGCGCAATCTTGCGAATCATTCTCATTTCCCCTTTTCGAACGCGCCGCTAGCGCAGTTGAGAATGGTTCGCAAGAAATTCGATTGGCGTGTATGGCGATTGCAGACCGTGCGCTCATCAGCGAAGGAGAACGGCGGCCGTCAAGGAACCGGTGCATTCCTCAAAGAGGAGCCAGCTTCGGCCGGCAAGGATCGGCGAACGGCCCGCGTCATCAGTCGATAGCCTCGACGATTGGGATGGACGCCGTCAAAGCTGAACCCGTCGTTTGTCGCACCATCGCGAGTGGTCAGCACGGCGTGATAGTCGATGAATTCAAGCTTCTCGGCCTCCGCATAACTCCTCAGCCAATCGTTCAACGCGGCAATCTGCGGCACGGGCTTCAGGTCCGGCTTCCATGGAAAATGTGCGGCTGGCGGAATCGAGCCGAGGATAACCTCGATCCCGTTCGATTTGGCGAGCGACACCATAGCCTTGATATTATCCTTATACTGGTCGGTGCTGGTTGGACCGGTGTTGCCTGCAATATCGTTGGTGCCAGCCAATATGTGGACGATTGCCGGCTGCAGCGCGACGACGTCGGCCTGAAAACGAAGCAGAATTTGCGGGCTCGTCTGGCCGCCGATCCCCCGGTTGACGATGCCTTTGCTGAAGAGGTCCGGATCGCCGAGGACCCAAAGTTCGGTGATCGAATCGCCGATAAAGACGACCCGCCGTTCCGACTTCGGGCCGGCGCGCAAGCGTTCGTTATCGGCATGATAACGGCAGAGGTCCGGCCAGTCGCTCTTTCGCGCCTCGGCACTCGCCAAGCGGTAAACGGCAAGCTCGGGCGGCGGCGGTGTTCGCGTTTGCGGCATCGTCACGAGGGCATAGAAATGGGCCCTTACCGTATCCGGAACCGCGACCACCGACCCCTCACAGGGATCGGAAACCATGCCCACGCGTGGCTGCGGCTGGGCGGCGGCACCCGCGGCAGCGCCGAATGACGCCAGCAAAAGGATGGAACGGATCACGGAAACCCCCTTTGCCACTTCGTCTTAATCCGGATGGCGCGCCTGCCAGCTTGCGACGCGGTCGATCGCGTTGGCGCGGATGCTCGCATAGAACAGGCCATAGTCGTTCCGGTGATAGCTGCCGTACAGCCAGCTTAGCGTATCGCGGAACGGCGAACCCCAGGCGACATCGACGTCGAGAAGCATGTCGGTGCACCGCGCGCCCGTCAGTCCCTTCTCGAGCGGCGCCAGCGTGGCCGCCTGCCTGGGATAGGGCGCCTCCGGGAACGGCAGGCTGCCGGGGTTCGACGCCGCGTTCGCTATGCCCTTTTCGTTCCAGGTCAGCGGATTGACGCAGATCGCCGGAGCGGTGCTTTTGACGCGTTTTCCCTGCCACCAGAAATCGACGTCCTTGGTCAGCATCGACGCGGCGGTGCGGCCTTCCTGACTGGCGTTCCACGACAGCACGCAGCCGGTCTGGCGCGCATCGTCGCACGTCGGCAGGCCGAGCGAAGCGAAGCTCGCGGGCGTATAGGCCCCCACCGTATAAGCCGCGACGAGCCGGTCCTGCAGCGGTGTCCCGATGATGGCTTCCTGCAGCAGGCGAACGGCGTGCCCCGTTCCCTGGCTGTGCGAAGCAATGATGAAGGGCCGGCCGCCGTTATAATGTTCGACATAATAGCGAAACGCGCGAGCCACATCGTCATAGGCGAACGCCACGGCATCGCCGTCGCGAAGCCCGGCGAGCGAGGCTTGCCGATAGTGCGGCGCGTAGAGCAGGCAGCAGCCATTGAACGCCGACAACTGCGCGAGCAGCACCGGGCCGTTATAGGCACCCTCGACGTCGTAAGGCGCGTTCCACACGTCGTTCTTCAAATACATCGTCGGATGGATGAAGAAGACGTCGGCGGGCGCCTCGCCTTCGTCGATCGCCGTAAAGCCCGGCGGTACCGAACGTTCGAGGCCATTGGCACCGGGCAGCGCGAACCACGCCGCTTTTTGTGCATAGTCGGGTGCGGGCGGCGCCTTCGTCTGCGCGAACGGCGCGTCAGGTTTGCGCGTGCTTTCGACCAGGCTTTTCGTGATCGAACATTGCGACAGCAGCGCAAGCAGGGCGACGATCGTCGCCAGGATTTTCCAGCGTTTGCGGATTCTGCCGGCCTTGCCGCGCAGCCAGTTCGGCTGGCGCTCGGCCGGCGCGATCACTTGCCGCCCTCACGCGCCGCGCGGCGCGCCTCGCAGGTCGCGATGAAACCCGCCGCCATGAAACGCGCCATACGCTCCTTGACCGCCTCGAAATCGTCCGACAGGCAAAGCCCGCCCGACAATTTGTCGATGCGCCCGGTTCGCCCGAGCGTCAGCATCAGCCCCGCCGACACGAAATGATAGCCCCAGAAAAGATCCTCCTCGGGGCAATCGGGCATCGCCTGTTTGATGATTCCGATCAGTCGCAACACGACGTGATCGAAATGGGTATCCATCAATTCGGCGCCCCATTCGGCGGTGTTGCTCATCTGCGCGCCGAGTTGACCATAATGGCGCCAGCCGATTCCGCCTTCGGAAAACAGTTCTAGATCGGTGTCGAGAAACGCCCGCAACGCCCCTTCGACCGACGGCCGGCCCTCGACCGCCGCTTCATAGGCATCGAGCGCCTTCATCCGCCGCTCTACGGTGACCGAAGCCCGGCGCGCGATCACCGCGTCGAACAGCTCCTTCTTGTCCTTGAAATAATAATGGAGCAGCGACTGGTGGACGCCGACCTGCGCCGCGACTTCCTTCAGCGTGACGCCATAGAGCCCACGCTTCGAGAATAATTCTTCGGCGGCGTCATATATCTGCTCCATCGTCGCCGCGCGCTGGTCGGCCTTGGTCGGCCGTCTCCGGTTCGTCTGCTTCACCGCCTTGGTCATTTTATCCCCTTCGCCGCGGGTCACAAAAGCCCGCGGGCAGGCGTCGTCATTGGTTCAGCCATGATCGGCTCGCAAGCGCATTTTGTCGATCTTTCCGGTGAGCGCCAGCGGCATCGCGGTGCGCCGGACGATCGCATCGGGCAGCCACCAATTCGCGACGCGTCCCCGCAGCGCATCGAGCAAAGTCTCGTCGCTGACCTCGACGCCGGCGCGCGGTTCGACGATCAGCACCGGACGCTCGCCCCATTTCTCGTGCGCACGGCCAACGACGGCAACGAGCGCGACCTCGGGCAGACCGCCGACGATAGCTTCGATTTCGGCAGGATTGATCCATTCGCCGCCCGATTTGATCAGGTCCTTGGCGCGCCCGGTGATCGACAGATTGCCGTCGGCGTCGATCGTCGCGAGGTCGCCCGTGTCGAACCAGCCGTTCGCGTCGGTCGCTTTCTCGTCGTGGCCGAAATAGCGTTCGACGACGCTGCCGCCCCTGACCCACAGCCGGCCCTCGCCGCCGCGCTGATCGGGCAGCGGCGCGCCCTGCGCGTCGGTGAGCAACAGGTCGACGCCCATCGGCGGGCGGCCCGATTTAGCCGCGACACGGGTTTTCGCGGTCGCCGGCATCATCGCGCCGAGCGGGGACAATTCGGTCATGCCCCAGCTCGTCTGGACGGTGACGCCCAGCCGCCGTTCCAGCCGCTCCATCAGCGCCTGCGGCACCGCCGAGCCACCGAGCAAGAGCCGCTTGAGCGAGGGCAGTTCGCCGCCGACCGCGTCGAGATGGTCGACGAGGCCAAGCCACACGGTCGCGACGCCCGCCGCGACGGTGACTTCCTCATCGGCGATCAGCTTCGCAAGGCTCGCGCCATCCTGGTCGCGGCCGGGAAGCACGAGCTTCGCGCCGACCGCGGGCGCGGCGAAAGGAAAGCCCCAGCCATTGGCGTGAAACATCGGCACCGCGACGAGCACCGAATCTTCGCACGTCAGCCCCATGACGTCGGCCTGCAGCAGATGCGTCGTGTGGAGATAGTTCGAGCGGTGCGTGTAGGTGACGCCCTTGGGGTCGCCGGTGGTGCCCGAGGTGAAACAGAGCCCCGCGGGCGCATTTTCATCGAACCCGCCCCAAGCCGTGGGCGCCCCGTGCGTAGCGAGGAGGTCGGCCAGATGCCAGAGCCGCGCACCGGTCACGACCGGCACCACGTCGCTCGCCGGGCCATCGTCCATCATCACGACATGCTCGATCGCGGGGCACTGCCCCACCAGATCCTGCACGAGCGGCGCGAGCCCGCTGCTGACGGCGAGCACGCGGTTGCCGGCACGGTGCATCATCTTCGCAAGATGGTCGGCGGTCAGCCGGGGGTTGAGCGTGTGACAGACGATGCCGGCGCCCATCGCAGCGTACCAGCATTCCATATGCGCCTGCGTATTCCACGCGAGGGTGGCAAGATGATCGCCTTCGCGAAGCCCGAGCGCCGCGAACGCCCCCGACAGATGGTTGCTGCGCTCGCAGAGCCCGGCATAGTCGGTCCGCGCCGGGGCGGCGCCGGTGACGATCTCGCGCTGCCCATGCCATTTCGCGGCATGGCGGAGAAATTTGTCGAGCGTCAGCGCATAGGGTTGCGGATTACCGGAAATCACGGGCATGTCTCTTCTATATATGGGGCGACGGGAACGGTTATCGAAGCGGAGCCTCAGGCAGCTTCACGACTTGCCTTTCGTTTGAGAACGCGCGCGAGCGCGAGGTGCAGCGCGATCGCAACGAAATAGAAGGGAACGAGGCTGTAGAAGGCGAGCTGGAGCGAGTTGTCGGGGTGCGTCGGCTTCAGCCAGTCGCTCACCGCGCCCAGCCAGGTCGGACCGAGGCCAAGCCCGATCAGATTCATGATCAGCAGCAGCACCGCGCCGGCCAATGTCCGTTGACGCGCCGGCACCGCGTTCTGGACCAACGTCACCGCCGGGGTCAGGTAGAAATAGTTGAGGAAGGTCGGCCCGAGCAGAAAGAGCATCGCGAGCGGCCATGCCGGCGTGTGGACGAACCCGATGAAGAAGGGCACCGCAAGCAGCAGCGAGATCGCGGGGATCAGCCCGTAGGCTTCCGGCCGCTGCGCCGCATAGCGGTCGACGAGGCGGCCCGAAAGATAGATGCCCGCGCTGACCCCGATGCCGAGGACGAGCGCGTACCAGATCGCGATCTGGTCGAGCGTCATGCCCTTTTCACGCATCAGGAACAGCGTCGTGAAGCCGAGCGTCGCATAGGTCACGAACTGGGTCGCGCCCGCAGCGAGCGAGACGAGCGTCAGATCGGGGCGCGCGAAGAACATCTTCATCGTCGCGCCAAAGGTCGGCGCATCGCCAGCCGGCTCGATCGTCCGCACGACGTCGGTCGCCCCGCGTCGCGGTTCGCGGACGAAAGCCCAGACGCCCGCCGCGGCGATCAGCCCCGCAATGCCGAGCAGCAGGAAAGCCAGTCGCCAGTCATAGGCGGCAGCGACCTTCGCCCCGAACGCCACGCCCAGCGCCTGCCCGAGCGGCGGGCCGAGATTGAACAGGCCGAGCGCGAGCCCCCGCCGTTCGGGCGGAAAATAGTCGGAGATGATCGAATAGGAGGGCGGTACGCCGCCCGCCTCGCCGACGCCGACCCCCATGCGCGCGGCGGCAAGCTGAACATAGGTCGTCGACATGCCGCACGCGATCGTCGCGGCGCTCCACAGCGCGCAGGCGACCGAAAGCACGCGCACGCGATTGGTGCGGTCGGCGAGCCACGCGACGGGGATGCCGAGGACGCAATAGAATATCGCGAAATAGAGCCCGCCGAGCAGCCCGAGTTCGCCGTCGGTGATGCCGAGGTCGTCCTGGATCGGCTTGGCGAGGATCGACAGCAGTTGCCGATCGAGAAAGTTGAGGACGTAGACGAAGCACAGCGCCGCAAGGACGAACCAGCCATAGCGATCGCCCTGCCGGCCGGCAGGAGAAACAGACGGGGACGAAGCTGCCGGCATTGCGCGTTATTTCCCGGAAAAAAGAGGCGGACATGGCCAGGACGTGGCCATGTCCGCGAGGGAGGATCAGAAATTGCGGCTGACGCGCAGGCCATATTGGCGCGGCGCCCCCGCAAGGCGGCGCGCGCCGTTGATCGCGGCGACATAATGCTGGTCGGTCAGGTTGGTGCCATAGGCCGCGATCGACCAGTCGCCGGTGGTCAGCGTCAACTGGGCGTTGAGGATATTGCGCGCCTCCAGCCGGTCGCCGAACAGCCGGTTCTGGAACAGGCTGCCCCAACTCGCCGCGATATGCGCGAAGTCGACGCGCGGCGTCAGTGTGGCATCACCGCCGAGCGGGATGGCATATTGGGCGCCTGCGCTGAGCGTCAGCTTGGGCGCATAGGCCTGTTCGTTCCCGGTCAGGTCGAGGCAACGCGGCGTCGCCGGACCGTTTTCGGGGCTGCACGGGGCGGGTGCGCCGCCGAGCCGCGGATCGGCCGCGAAGAAGGTGCCGAGCTTGGAATTGGACACCGATCCCGCGAGATCGAGCGAAAAGCGGTCGAAGCTTCCCTGCGCCGAAAATTCGACGCCATAGAGCTTGGTCGTGCCAGGCACGTTGAAGATCGACGAGATGCTCGGGGAAACCGGGTCGACGATGCTGACCTGGAAATTCTTGTAGAGGTTGTAGTAGCCGCCAAGCTGCGTCCGCAGATGGCCGTCGAAGAAGGTGCCTTTCCAGCCAAGCTCGAAATCAGTGACATCCTCTGCATCGAACGCCAACGGCGTCCGGCCGAGGATATTCGGACCATTGAGGCCGCCGGCCTTGCTGCCGGTGGCGACGAAGGCATAGAGGAAATGGTTCGGATCGACGGTCCAGTTCAGCGCGACCTTGCCATTGACCTTTTTGTTGACGGTCCGGTCGACCTGCGGGAGCACAAGGATCGGGCCGGGAATGCCCGTGAAATAGGCCCGCGCTTCGGCATCGTTGGCCGACGTTGTGCGCGACCAGCGCCCGCCGACCGTGATCTGCAACCCGTCGGCCAGTTCGTAACCGACCTGCCCGAAAGCCGCGAGCGCGGTCTTCGGATTGGTGCCGACGATCTCGATATCGAGGGCGGTCGGCGTATTCGGCGTCGCGTCCGAATAATAGCCGCCGTTTTCGGGGATGAATATCTTGTCGTGCTGATAATAGCCCCCGAGCACCCAGGTGAAGGGGCCGGTGTCGGGCGAGACGATGTTGAATTCCTGGCTCCAGATTTCCTCGCTGATATTGTCGCGGAACGACAGCGCGGGAATGATCGTGGCGGTGCCGTCGGAGTCATAGGATATCTGCGTCGTGCCGCGCTGAAACCCGCTGATCGAGCGCAGCGTCAAGCCGCTGTCGAACTTATATGCGACGTTGAGCACGACGCGGCCGAATTCGTCGCGGCCGCTGAGATGGGCGTCGCTCGCGACATCGAGCGGATCGCCGGTTTCGGTGGCGCGGCTCGCGGGCAGGCCGCCATATTCGATATTGTTGTAATCGCCCTTCAGCAGCACGGTGAGTTCGGGCGTCGGCTCCCACGCGATGCTGACGCGCGCGCTGTAATCGCGGCGGTTGCCGGGATTGCCGGTCCACGGACCCGACATGTCGTAGAAAGTGTCGCGCCGCTCCATATTGCCGGCAAAGCGGATCGCGAGCGTGTCGCTGTGCGGGATATTGAGCGCGCTCTGCAGCTTCATATGGTCGTAATTGCCATATTGGGCGAGGAAATAGCCGCCGACGCGATCGAAGGTCGGGTTCTGCTGGGTGATGAACACCGCGCCGCCGGTCGCATTGCCGCCCGCGAAGGTCCCTTGCGGTCCGCGCAGCACTTCGACGCTGGCGATGTCGTAATAGGGCTCGCTCTGAAAATAGCCGGGCAAGGTCGCGACGCCGTCGCGATAGGTGATGACGCCGACGCCGATCGCGCTCGTCTGTTCGGTCTTGCCGATGCCGCGGATGTTGAAGGCGTTCCCCTGCCCCGTCGTGTTCACCGTCAGCGAGGGCGAGGCGAACTGTAGCCCCTCGACGCTGTTGACCCCCTTGCGCACCAGATCTTCGCCGGTGAGCACCGTTGCAGCGACGCTGCTGCGCTGCAGGCTGGTGGTGCGGCGTTCGGCGGTGACGACGATCTCGGCGCCCGATGCATCGGCGGCCGCCTCGTCGACAGGTGCAGTCGTTGTCTGAGCAAAAACCGGCACCGGCCCCAGCAGGGCCATGGCCGACACGGAAAGCAGCAGCTTCCTCATCCTATCTTCTCCCAATGGCGAAACGCTCTGCGGCGTCCTCGACCGGAGACCTGTGCCCAAAACGGCGCCATGTCAACTATCATTCATACACGAATGAATATCATTTCGGCCTGTCTTACGTTACGTTATCCTTATCATAATGCCGATATCCGGAAAAATATCATCAAAGATAATTCACTAATTAATAGCGTAGTGAATTTCTTGAATCGATGTTAAGCCTTCCTCCGACTCGCAAAATGGCGGGACGGGAGAGACAGATGCCTTGCCAACATGCCCTGGCGTGCGAGCCCTCGCACACGCTCCGAACCTCTCGATCGACGGTCCTTCCCTGCCGGGGCGGGCAGCCACGACAGCGAACGGAAAAATGACTGCGCGACGCGTCCGTCAGGCGGCGTTGCTGCTGTGGGCTCTTCTTGCCGGCTGCGACGATGGGCCCGACGCCGATCCCGCCTCGCACCCCGCGGTCGTCATTCACGCCGTGTCGCAGGCGGAACGCAAGGCGTCGCAGCCCGCGCACGTTCCCGCGCCACCTGCCCCGCTGACGCCCGAAAACCGCCCCCCACTCACAGAAATGGCACCGCAAAAGCCATTCACCGACCCGCCGCTACCGCCCGAGTTGCTCGACGACGGCGACCTCATACCGCTGCCCTCCCCGCCCCGCCGTCAATGAAGAAGGAGAGGATATGACCCGTTCGCTTTTCCGGGCGCTCGCCGCCCCGCTCGCACTGCTCGCCGCTTGGGCGGCCTCGTCGGCGCCCGCCTCGGCGGCGCCATGCGCGAGCAACTGCCTTCAGCCCGGCGACCACCGTATCGCCATCTGGTCGGGCGGGCTCCTCCGCTCCTTTCTTGTCCATGTTCCCGAGAGCTACACCGGTCGCGACGATGTCCCGCTGTTGCTCGACTTGCACGGTTTCAGCAGTTATGCCGCCGACGAGCGCCAATGGTCGGGACAGCTCCGCGAATCCGATCGCCGCGGATTTATCGCGGTCTGGCCCGAAGGCATGGCGCTGAGCTGGAACGCTTATGGCTGCTGCTTTCTCGGCAACGCGCTGCTCGTCGACGACGTCGCCTTCCTGCGTTCGGTGATCGTCGAAATGAAGCGCCGCACCCATATCGACGATGACCGGGTATATGTGACGGGCATCTCGAACGGAGGCGGCATGGCGCAGCGGATGGCGTGCGAGGCGGCGGACGTCGTTACCGCCGTGGTATCGATATCCTTCCCGCTCAATAGCGACCAGTGCCGCCCTGCGCGCCCCGTCAGCGTGACGGCGATCGCGGCGACCGACGACGGCACGATCAACTATTACGGCAATTCGCCCGTCTGGCCGCTGCCCGCCACCCTCCTCGGCGTGCCGCTGGGAATTCAGGGCGCCCGCGAAAGCCTGGCGGCGTGGAAGCGCCTCGATGGATGCAGCGACGAACTCACACGCATCCAGTTGAAGGACGACGTCCGTGTCGAGGAGTATCGCGACTGCCGCGGCGGGACGCGCGCCGGCCTCGTGACGATCGTCGGCGGCACGCACGTCCTTTACAGCGGCTATGTCGGCCTCGGTTACTCGGGCGACTATGTGGCGCCGATCGACGTCGCCGAATATATGTGGACGACCGTCTTCGACCGGTAGCATGTCCAAAAAAGCGCGGGTGGCCGCCTGAAATCGGCTGGCTACTCGCGTTTCGGCCTTTCATATCCGGTTGGCCTTTGCCCGCATGCCGAGATATCGTGCGCTGGGTTTCAGCGTACGCTTGAAAGTTTTGCGGTCGACCTCGACCAGCCCGAACTTTTTGGCATAGCCCGAGGTCCACTCGAAATTGTCGAGCAACGACCAGTAGAGATAAGCCTTCACGTCGATACCGTCGTCGATGCACTTGCTGACCTCGGCCATCGTCGCTTTGATGAACGCGATGCGCGCGGCATCGTCGGTCGTGCCGATCCCGGTTTCGGTCAGATAGAGCGGCTTGCCGATATGCCGGGCGGCGTAGCGGATCGTGTGACCGACCGCGGGCGGATAATTCTCATACCCCATATCGGTCAGCGGGGCGCCCGGCGTTGGCGGCAACAGCCCCTTCGGTCCGATGCGCAGCCGCGAATAGGTCTGGACACCGACGAAATCGGACTGGCGCGCCGCCTCGATCCAGCCGCCGTACATCGTTTCCTCGGCTTCTTTCCCGCGATGGTCTTCGCCGACGCCCTGAATCTCCTGCATCGACAGCGTCACGCCGACGGGCAGGTCGGACCGCGCCGCCTTGATCGCCGCATAGGCCTTGGCATGCGCATCGAGCATGACCCTGTCGATCTTGTCGGGATCGCCGAACAGCATCGACGAGAATTTCGGCGAGTTGGTGCGGCGCGCCGCCGCGGCGATCATCGCGCGGGCGTTTTCCGCCGCGGCGTCGCTCGCAAAGCGCGGAATCACCTTGCGCAGCCCAAGGATGTTCGCTTCGTTGAACGTCGTCGCCATGCCGATCAGCGGCCCCAGCCTCTCCGTCGCGCGGCCGCAGAAACGCGCGAACAGGTCGGCGCCGTCGGCGACCTCGAATCCGCCGCGCATCGCGAACCACAAGGGCACGGTGAAATGGTTATAGGTGACCATCGGCATCAGCCCGCGCGCGCGGCATGCTTCGAGCACGCGGACATAATGGTCGAGCGCGGCTTCCGAGAACATGCCCTCGGCGGGTTCGATCCGTGCCCATTCTATGCCGAAGCGGTAACAGTTGAGCCCGAGGCTCGCCGCGATGTCGAGGTCTTCTTCATAGCGATGATAGCTGTCGCAGGCATCGCCTGACGGGTCGACGAATGCGGTCGGCTTGTTCGTCTCGAGCAACCAGCTGTCAGAAGCGGTGTTGCCTCCCTCGCTCTGGTGCGCCGAGATTGCGGTGCCCCAGAGGAAACCCTCGGGCGCTTTTCGCCTCACGGCCAGAGCGCGCGCGGGCGCCGTCGCCATGGCCGCCACCAGTCCCGTCGCACCTGCGACGATCTGGCGCCGGGTCGGCCGGGTCGATGCAATGGTCATGGCCTCTCCTGAACCCCGTGTTTTTTCGCCGCGCGGTTTCAGCGAGCGGCAGGCGCCGACCAGGCCTTGATCGCCGCAGCCATCGAAGCCGCCTTGGCTTTCTCCTCGACCGGGGCCAGGCGCGCGGCATGCGGCTTGGCGCCGATGACCAGATAGTGGGTCGGCGGGGTCGTCACCGCGGGCCAGCGCACCGCATCCTTGCCATTCGGGTCGCCCGTCGTCGCGAACCGCACCCAATAATCGCCCATCAGCTTCGACACCTTCATATCCTCGGTGTCCCAGCGATGTTCGGCGGCCTTGTTGCCGAACAGATATTCGAGCTCGCCGCCATGGTCGGTCCCCGCCGCGGTCGCGCGCTGGTCGACCGGCACCTGATCGAAGAAATAGGCGAAGGCCTTGTTGCCCCCCGCCGCATGCATATCGGCCACCGCGATCGACGGCAGGACGAAGCCGAGACCTTCGGCCAAATCGACGGCAGCGGCGCCGGGGTCCTTGCCGTTCAGCGCGATATAGCCCGCATGAAGTTCGGGAAACGCGCTCCCCAGGACCATCTTCGCCGTCGCCTCGGTCATGCCGCCAAGGCTCGATTCATTGGAGTTCGAGCCGATGATCAGCGGGACGCCCATCTGCTTGTTCTTGTAGAAGGCCTCACCCGGGCTCATGGTGACAATCTTGCCGTCGATGAACGGGAAGGCGCGCGCCTTGATGATTTCGGAAACCGGAATCTTTCGGAGTTGCTCGGCGGTTGCATCCTTCAAGCCCAGTTCGTCGGTGAATTTCCGGCCGAGCATTTCGGCATTGATCGCGCCGCCGCGGATCGGTGCCAACACGGTGTTGCCCGATCCCGACTGCGACGCGGCCTTATGGAACAGGCCCGCGGCGGCCGGGGATCCCATCAAAATCTGCACCGCCCCTGCCCCGGCCGATTCGCCGAACAGCATGACATTGCCGGGATCGCCGCCGAACTGGGCGATGTTGCGCTTCACCCATTCGAGCGCCGCAATCTGATCCATAACGCCGAAGTTGCCGAGTTTGCCGTCGGGGTCTTCGCGGGTCAGCGCCGGATGTGCGAAATAGCCAAGCCGGCCGAGGCGATAGTTCATCGTGACGACCACCGCGCCGCGCGCCGCGAGCCCCGATCCGTCGTACAGCGGAACGCCTGCCGCGCCAAAGACGAAGCCGCCCCCGTGCAGAAAGACCATCACTGGATATTTGCCGGGCTTCTTCGGCCGCCAGACGTTGAGGAACAGGCAATCCTCGCTCTGCGCGCCGACCTGCGCCCAGGCTTCGGTGCGAACGGGCTGCGGGCAAGCGTTGCCATAAGCCTTCGCGTCGCGAACGCCACTCCAGGCGAGGGCCGGCTCCGGCGCCTTCCAGCGGAGCGGCCCCACCGGCGGAGCGGCGTAAGGAATTCCCTTGAATGAAATGACCAGTGCATCCGCCGTACCGGCGACCGTGCCGGTGTCGGTCGCCACCGAGCTTTGCGCGAACGCAGGCACCGCGAACGACGCGCCCAGCAACAATGCGAACAGCATATGCCTCATCATCAATCTCCCATGGCCGGATCTGATCTCCGCGTTTTCGCGGGGACCGTCCGTTGTTTCAGTTTCCCGATCGATGCCCGGGCAGGGCCCACCCCATCAAGAATCCCGAGGCCATCCTGCAACACCCTCAAACCCTCGTCAACATGTTCATTAATTTATGAATGAATATATTGACGAGCGTGGCTCCTTGGACATGCGTGGGCGGCGAAGCAGATCTCCTGATCATCAGCTGTTCGAGGGGGAGTGCTGTTGGCGCCGCGCCCGCGATGTAATCCGCAGCGAATTTGGCGATCGCGGCGCGGTCGGTTTCGAACTCTACTCAAAGCCCGACATCCGCATCGCGAAAGCCGAACGCGACACTATCTCAAAGGTAGTCGACCCAGCCGAGTTTTTTTGGTTGCCCGGCGATATCTTTGCCGACGCGAGCGGTATAGCGCATCTATCCGGAACAATTCGGTACCGGCCGATGTGACGAAGCGAACAAACGAACAATCCAGGATTGAAACTTTGAGCGGTGCAGCAGAAAGGACGCGCGGGGAACCAAGGACTGCGAGCATTTTGCGGCAAATGCGCGTGGCACTAGGCATTTCGCAGCTTGAATTGGCGCTTCGCCTCGGCATGTCTCAACGCCACATCGGTTTTGTCGAGCTTGGGCGTGCCCGGCCCAGTTTAAGCTTGATCCTCAGTTGGACGCGCGAGACTGGCGGGACGATCGACGAACGGAACGCGGCCTTGGTGAGTGCGGGCTATTCGCCGGCGCTTCTGGAAAGCGCACCCGCCGAATGCCGTCAATCTGCCGAAATTCGGACTCTGCGCGAAATGCTGGTCGCCCACGAACCCTATCCCGGGATCATATTCGATGCCGATTGGACGGTAAGGGCCATGAGTGAAGGTGGACAATGGCTTTGCAGCGTCGGCATGCCAGGACTTCTCGAACATGACGGCGTCCCGTCGAGCGAAATTGACATGATTACCGCTGTCACCCACCCGGCGGGCCTATTGTCCAAGGTCGTCAACGCTGCTGAAACCGGACGGGCATTGCTACGGCAACTGCGGCTGGAGCAACTGACCAGACCTTCTCTCAAGGCCCGTGTCGATCGATTTGAAGAGTCGCTGACAGCCAGGTACGGAGCGGCGGGCAAATGCGCACGCGCGCCGGGCGACACCCATCTCAAGGTAATCCTGGACACCGAATACGGGCAGATGACGTTCCTGCTCGTCCAGACCGTGTTCGGATTACCGCAGAATGTAACCCAGAAGTCGTTGCGCTCGGAACTCTGGTTTCCGTTCGATGACGCAACGAGGGTGATAATGACGACGCGAAGGCGATTAGGTCTTGCAGCAGGAAATCAGTCAACGAAGCAGGTTATGCGCTGAGCGAGACGATGCCGCTGTGAAAGCAGACGCGCACCATTGTCGCCGCAGCAGTTTCCGGGGCCGTTGTACGAAAGGCCGCAACGGCCCTTCGCACTTGTTCGCGGTTCAGGATCGAGGGCGGGCCGCGCGGTTCCAGCCGGAGGCTGCGATGCGCCGCCTCCGGCTCGACCCATGCGCTTCGCCGCAAGGCCGGGGTCAGTAGCAAAGAAATTTGTTCAACGCCTCGAGCATGCTTTCCCAGCCGGATCGATGCCCCGCCACGTCGTCGAGACCATCCAGATACAAGCCTTGCTCGATAAGCCGCATGCGCGTGCCGTCGCCGTTCGCCTCGAATGTGACCGCAACGGTGCCGACGAACCCGACCCGGCCTTCGGTCATCAGCCAGGTTGAATAGATGATCCGCTTGCCGGGCTCGATCACGAGATAGCGGTTCTCGTTGAGATATTCCGCGCCGCCATCAGGGCCGAAACGGCACAGATCGGACTCGCCCACGGCGAAGCGGAACGCATCGAAGCTCATGGACCAGCCTTCGCCCGGGTCGCTCCATGCGAGTTGGGCTTGCTGATCCGACCAGGCCGCGAAGACCTTTTCGACCGGTATATCGAATTCTTTCGTCAGATCGACGGTTCCCTCGGAAATACTCATCGCAAACTCCTGCGTTCGGTTGGGGGGCGCTGGAAAGAATGCTCGCCTCAGCCCCGATCCGGCAGAGGCAAACTGGACTGTTTCGGGGCTTTTGTGCCATATGATGTCGATGCCCATACGACCAGTGCCGACCATTCCGCTGCGCGTGTCGATCCTGGTCTTGCCGGAGAGCGGCACGATGGCCGCTTTCGGGCTGCATGAGGTGCTGGGCGAAACCTCCCGGAACGGATGCGCGTTATCGCGTCCGATCCGCCCGACGCTCGTTGCTCGCCAGTTGGCCCCCTATCGGTCGAGCACAGGCCTCGCTGTAACTCCCGAAGAAGCGTTGAGTACGGATTGTGCCGACGTCGCTATCATTTGCGACATTCATTTCGACAAGGACGAAACCCCGGCGGGGCGGTGGAGCGAAGAGATCGCGTGGGTGCAGCGCCACATCGAAGCTGGCGCACTTGTCTGCTCGACGTGCAGCGGATCGGTATTGCTTGCCGAGGCTGGCTTGCTGGACGATGCCGAGGCGGCCTCGCATTGGAGCATGGCGGACATGTTCCGGGATCGGTATCCACGCGTCCGGTTTCGACCGGAACGGATTTTGTGCAACAGCGGCCGCGGCGGTCGATTGATAACGACCGGCGGTGCATCGGCGTGGCAGGATCTCGCTCTGTATTTGATTGCGAGATACTGCGGCGCAGCGGAGGCCGCCCGCGTGGCGCGCCTCTTTCTGCTCGGCGATCGCGGCCATGGACAGTTGCCCTTCGCGTCTATGACTCGACCTCGCCAGCACAGCGACGCCGTTATAGCGACGGTTCAGGAATGGCTGGCGGACAATTACGCGACCCCAAACCCGGTGTCGGCGATGGCGGAGCGGTCGGGTCTGCCGGTTCGCAGCTTCAAGCGCCGCTTTTCGACCGCGACCGGCTATTCGCCCGTCGGCTATGTGCAGGCTCTGCGGATAGAGGAAGCCAAACAGATGCTGGAAACCGAAGATTTGGCAATCGAAGAGATATCCGCTGTCGTGGGCTATACGGATCCGACATTTTTTCGCCGGCTGTTCAAGCGCCTCGCAGGCGTTACGCCGGCCGAATACCGCCAGCGCAGCAGTATCCTGCCTACCGCATAGTTTCGATGGCAAGTCCGGAGTGCTCGCCTACCTTCAAGATAGTCGTTTCCCGCAGTCCCTTCTGTCATTTTCAACGCAACGGACTGGAAAGCAGCTGATGACGCCGCAAATTCTCCTCGGGTTGGCCGGTTTTCTATCGGCGCTTTGGCTCGTCTTTCACCTGGTTCAAGGGGGTAAGGAAGTTGTGAGGCCATTGCGCGCGTCGACCGGCCTTGATCCCGCGGTGCGGGACACTCTCTACATGTGCTGGCATTTTGTAACGGCAACCCTCGCGGTCATGTTCGCATCATTTGTTCTGGCGATCGCCACATCGCGACAAGATTTGGCCATCGTCGGGACATCTATCGCGTTCGGTTTTACGCTGACCGGAATTGGACAGGTGCCGGCGATGCGTGCCCGCTACCGCGATCTACCCCAAGGCTGGCTTTTTCTGCCGATAACAATTTTGGGTTCAGCTGGACTGATGCTTTGATCGCTTGCCGAGAGTTCAGCCAAGCCCGAGGCCCCTGATATTGGCGACCACCTCGTCCGGAGGCTGCCACCCGAGGCGGCGCCTCGCGGCTCTGCTGCCTTGGTCCGGTCTGTCGAAGCATATATTGGACATTTAGTGCATCTCCGCAGTTCGACTGGAAGTTCGACCGGACCCGGTGACAACTCCAGCCCGTTCCCACCCTTTGCGAAGGCCAGTCTCACTATGTCCAAAAATGCAGTCACCAATCTTGCGTTGGCAACAGGATTACTTCCGCCAGCGGGGTGGCAGAGTTTGGTGCTGGGAAAGGCCGGCGATGTCCAAATCAAGCTATTCAAGGTGGATCCCGGTGGCCTGCAGCAAGAGACCCACGTCGCATGGTCAGAAAGCTTGATCATGATCAAAGGAGAAATGCAGGTCGAAATAAATGGCTCGATCCACACAGTACGCGCAGGCGAATATCTAAATATTCCAGCGGGGCAATCTCATTCCATCTGCCCAGGAGGGCACGGACATTTTCTTCTAATAGATCCGGAACCCTAACACTCATCATCAATAATGTTGGCGCGCCACGACGGGCGAAGAAGAGAATTACGTTTTTGCTATTGCTCTCTGAGATTGGCCGGAGTTTTCTAGCGCCATAAATACGAGCAAGCTATATCGCCCAATCGACAGCAATCGCGTTCGCTTGTTCGAGCACGAGATCTACCGCGGCTTTTTGAAGGTCAGGCGGATAGCCATAGCGGGCCAGCAGCTTGCGAACCTCGATCCGCATCTTTGCTCGCACGCTCTCTTTTTGCGTCCAATCGACAGTAACGGTGCTGCGGATTGTTTTGACGAGCAATTGAGCAAGGGTGCGGAGTGTCTCACGCTCCATCAGGTCTCGGGCTGATCCGTTTTCAGCCAACGCATCGTAGAAGGCCAACTCTTCGGGCGCCATGCCTAGCTCCTCGCCGCGCTTGGCCAATGCGGAAACCTCACGCGCCAGCGAAATCAGCTCATCGATCACCTGCAAGCTATCGACAGCCCGATTGTGGTAGCGGGTCAGAACATCGGCGAGCCGCTCACTCAGCTTGCGCGCTTCGACGATGTTCAGCCGTTCGCGCGCTTTAATGTTGCCCTGCAAAAGCCGCCGCAGTGTTTCAACCGCCAAGTTTGGCTGCTTGGTCTGCTTCACTTCCATCAGGAAATCGTCGGACAAGATGGCAAGATCGGGCTGCTCAAGACCGGCATCCTTAAACACGTCCAGAATACCATCAGACATGACGGCCTGCGACAAGAGTTGGCGGATTTCCTGTTCGATTGCCTGCCTGCCGCGTCCGCCCTTGCCAGACGTGTATTTGATAAGATTGGCCCGCAAGGCGACGATCAGCGCCACCTTTTGCCGTTTCGCCGATGCGCGCTCATCGCCTGCCGCGATGGCGAAGACTGCCTCGGCCTGCGTGGCAAGGTCGATGAACTCTGCACGGTGATCGCCGGACAGGATTTCTTCTAGGCACTGTTTGAGGATGGTCAGGCGGGCGGCTGGATCAGCATCGAAAAAGGCCTGCCAGTTGACCTTGCCGAGCAATGCCAGCGCGGATTCAACCTTGGTCAGAAGCTGGCGCACCGCCTCATCCATGTTGAAGCTGACCTGCTCTTGATCGCGGGCGCTATACTGTGCCAGTGCAGCCCGCAATTCCGCCCCGATGCCAAGATAGTCGACGATCAGCCCGCCCGGCTTTGCACCGAACACGCGGTTGACCCGTGCGATGGCCTGCATGAGGCCATGCCCGCGCATCGGTTTGTCGATGTAGAGGGTGTGCAGCGAGGGCGCATCGAAGCCCGTTAGCCACATGTCGCGCACGATCACCAGATCGAAGCCGGATACTGGATTCTTAAAACGGTCAGCCAGCTCCTCAAGCCGCGACTTGGTGCGGATGTGCGGTTGCATTGCCTGCGGATCAGCATTGTTGCCGGTGATGACGACCTTCATCATGCCATCGCTATCGTCAGAAGAATCGGAGCCTACCCATGCGGGGCGCAATCGGGCGATCTCATCATAGAGGGCTACCGCGACTTGACGGCTGATCGCCACGATCATGCCCTTGCCACCGCCCATCGCTTCTTTGCGTTCCTCGAAATGAGCGACGATGTCGGCGGCAATCGTCTCAATCCGCTCCTTGGAGCCGACAATTTCCTCAAACCGGCTGAACTTCGCTTTCAACTGTTCTGCGGCGCGAATGTCGCTGCCCTCGGTCAGCTCTTCCGCCAGTGCATCCAGTTCTTCGCGTTGCCCTTCGTCCAACCGCAACATCAACTTGGCGAGCCGGGCGGAATAATGAATCGGCACCGTCGCCCTGTCGATGACCGATTGGGTCATGTCGTAAGTGTCGATTACATCTCCAAAGACCGCGGCGGTGCTACGATCCCGCTCGTCAATCGGCGTGCCGGTGAAGCCGATGAATGTGGCGTTGGGAAGCGCCTGCCTCAAATACTCGGCAAAGCCGACTTCCTCGCGCACCTCATCGCCGCGCGTAACAAACCGGCGATTGAGGCCATATTGCGAACGGTGCGCCTCATCTGCGATCACGATCACATTGCTTCGGTTGGTCAGCAGCGGGTGCTCGCCTTCATCGCCACGAAACCGCTGGATGGTGGTGAACACCAACCCACCAATATCGACCTTGAGCAGTTCCCGCACCGCCGCCACGGTTTCAGCGTTGCGTGGCTCGCCACGGATGGCGCTGCCGTGCGCGGTGAAGGTCTTGAAAAGCTGATCGTCCAGATCGTTGCGATCAGTGACGACAACGATTGTCGGGTTTTTCAGCTTCTTCGCCAGTTGGAGCTGGCGGACATAGAACAGCATGGTCAGCGACTTGCCACTGCCTTGCGTATGCCAGACTACACCGCCCTTGCGGTGCCCGCCTTCACCCGCTGCCTTGGTCGTTGAGGCCAGCGCCCGCCGCACAGCGTGAAACTGGTGATAGCCAGCCAGCTTCTTCGATTTGACCACGCCATCGGCCATTTCAAAGGCGGTATAGTCGAACGCCAAGTCAAGCAGTCGCGCCGGATCGAAGGCACCCTTGATGAGCACTTCCAGCTCTGCGCGGCCAAAGTCATCGTGCTTATCGCCGTCGATGGTCCGCCACGGTTGGAAGCGATCAAGCCCGGCAGTCAGCGAGCCGATGCGCGCTTCCATCCCGTCGCTGATGACCAGCGCCGTGTTGAAGCGGAACAGTTCAGGTGTCTTGTTCTTGTAGTTTTGAAGCTGCTCGTGCGCCCGGTCTATCGTGGCGTTTTCATCGGCGGGGTTTTTCAGTTCCAGCACCGCCAGCGGCAGACCGTTGACGAACAGCACTATGTCGGGCCTGATCGTGTGCCGCTCGTTTTGCACGACGAACTGGTTGGCGGCGATGAAGCTGTTGTTGTCCGGCTTCTTCTGGTCGATCAGGCGCAGGCGGACAGTCCGGCTTTCGCCATTCTCGTTAAATTCTGCCGGAACGCCCTCGATCAGCATTTTGTGGAAGGCGCGATTGTTTTCCAGCAGGTTCTGCGTCGGCGCAGCCAGCACAGCGCGGATGGCCGTTTCCACCATGCTTGAGGTCGCATCGGGGTTGAGCGTGGCGAGCGCATCGCGAAGCTGCCCTTCCAGCACCGTTTGCCGATAGTCGGTGCGGGCGGTCATCGGGCCATCGGGGGCAAGATAATCGCCGGGCAGCACCCTCCAGCCGGAAAGATCAAGCCAACTCATGGCCGCCAGTTCAACCGCGCCCTCGTTGAAGCGATTGGGGGTGGAGTGGCCGCCGGTGGACCAGTTCATGCGGCGGCTTCCTCTTCGGCATCGGCGGGGTTGGTAAGCCGCCATTCGACAAGCGCCGCCTCGTATTGGGTTCGATCAAGGGTAAAGAGAATGCGGCTGGCCTCAAAACTGGACCCCGCGATTTCCACCAGCTCATACTCGCTATCGATGCTGTCGTTGAACTCTCCTTCCATTTCGTATGATGGGCCGGACGGCTCCTCCACCTCTTCGGCAGGGCGACTCCATGCGACATCGAGCAAGAAAGACACCAGC
This sequence comes from Sphingopyxis sp., assembly GCF_035686825.1. GTDB lineage: Bacteria > Pseudomonadota > Alphaproteobacteria > Sphingomonadales > Sphingomonadaceae > Sphingopyxis. Next base: position 754,446 of record NZ_DASRYZ010000003.1, read on the forward strand.
GCGTCGCAAAGGCCGCCCAGCATGTAGGCATGCTGGCGCTCAAGCGTGGGCCAATCGAGTGCGCCACCATGCCGCAGATTGGGAATATTGCTCAATGCGGCCAACGACGATGCCGCCCCGTTTATGCTGCCAAGCAGTTTCTTGAGATGGTGTTCAATCTTGTCCTTTTGCGGATGGTTGCCCAAGGACAGGTCAAGTGCCTTGATGACCAAGCTGGTGCGCTTGGGGAAATCATCGTCATCCCCATAGGTGATCCGAAGGACGCCATGTACGCTATGCTGCATTGCTTCGAACATTGCGCGCACATTGGAAAGGCACGTTAGCGGCAGTTGCTCAATGCTCTGTTCCAGCGCGGCAACATGCAATTCAAGGTTGCCAGCCCGCTCCGGGTGTCGCTCGATCAGATTTCGCAGGAGCTGGAGCTGATAGGCCATGCATTCCCCTATGCGGCGGCAATCGAATTTGCCGCGTCATCCACGCGAAGCTCGCCAGACAAGAGTTTAGGGAGAAGCGCATCACGAAGCTGCTCCAGATTCTGGCATTCGGCAAGACGTTTGCCAATCTGCGCTATGTGAGAAAGAGCAATTTCGTTGAAGGCCTCAAGCACTTTGCCATCATCCGAAGCAAATTGTTGTTCGGACATATATGACCAATCCGCCCTTGGCATCCGCGTTCCTGTTGATGCGCCAGATGCAGAGGCAACAAACTTTTCTTCGCTGAAGCCAAAATACATGAGCGCCCGGTATTTCTCGGATTTGGCCCGAAACACAAATATGTCGGACGAAGCGATGCCCTCAAACGACATGACCGACACTTTGTGAAAATATGGCCTCAGCTTGCCGAACAGCAAATCACCTGCCTTGAAATACAGCTTTCCGCTTTCAACGTCACTGGCGTAGCCGTGGCTGTCCATGCCAAGCGATTTGCGTGGCATGTGCTCAAGTCCGACATAGGGTGTTTCGGGCGGCAGAGCCTTCGGGTCTGCCGTTGATCGAACAGACCCGGCAATTTCGTCGGCGCGCTTCCAAAGCCACCCCTTCGGCAAGCCATCATCGTCAAAGCCATCGGGGAACAACGCGGCGATGTCGGCAGGCAGGGCAGTGTCGCGGCCTTCGGCTTTGGCGTGAACAGGGTCGAAATCGACAAACCAGCTCTTAAATAGCGCCCGCGCTATTTCCTCCAGCGTCATGGCCATCTGGCGGTTGAGGTCGATCTTCATGTCGAGGCCTAGCAGGACGCCACCGATTGAAATCTGATCGTCAATTGGAGGCAATGTGATCTCGAACACTGTTCTTTGGTCGGTGAGCGAGATGTAAGGTGCCATGTCAGTTTGTGCAGCGGACCAACTCATCTGGTGCCGCATCTCTTCTGAATGAAGGGCATAATACAGCCAACTCGGGTCAATCCTGCGAGGGTTCAATGACCGCCAAAAGCAAAGCTGCGGAGAATAAATGAAGGCTGGATCATCGGGACGCACTAGCGCCATTCGACCGATCGTGCCCTTCGTCGTTATCACAGCGTCGCCTGGCTGAGACCGTTTGTTGCCGACTGATGCAAGCGACGCTTCACCAAGTAGGTCAACACCTGTCGTATTCACACGCCCGTTGACATCGCCGGCCCTAACAAAAGGTAGTCCGGTATCAGCCATTTCCGAATTTTTCGCACGATAGCCGTCGCCAATCTCAAGCCAGCCGTTGCCAATAAGCTGAGAAACTTTCAGTTTCGCCCAATTGTCCGGCAACTGCGATGCTGGCGCATCACCAGCCATAACCAACCCTTTTCAGTTGGTTGCGAATTTCCATATCAAGCACATTCCCGCGCTCCATCTGTGTCTTCAGCGTCGCGTTCAGGCGGGCCATCTTGTCCTTGAAGAGCTCGTCATCTTCGGCCTGCGCTGCCTGCTCCACATACATGCCGGGGGTGAGAACGAAACGCTTGGCGGCAATGCCCTCAATTTTCACTGATTTGGCGAAGCCGGGCACATCCGCATACTTGCCGTTCTTTTCCCGCCACGCGTGATAGGTATCGGAAATGGTCGCCACGTCTGTTTCGGTCAGCTCTTTCAGCGTCCGCGTAACCATCGTGCCCATGTTGCGCGCGTCAATGAACAGCACCTCGCCGCGCCGGTCACGCAGCTTCTTATCCTTCACTATGCCGTTCGATTTGTCGCGGGCGACAAACCACAGGCACACCGGAATCTGCGTGGTCGAAAAGAGCTGACCGGGGAGCGAGACAATGCAGTCGATCACGTCCTTTTCAATCAGCCGCTGGCGAATTTCGCCTTCGCCGGATTGCTGGCTGGACAGCGAGCCGTTGGCCAGCACAAAGCCGGCTATACCGTGTGGCGCCAGATGGTAATAAATATGCTGGACCCACGCGAAATTGGCGTTGCCCGATGGTGGCGTGCCGAACTGCCAGCGCGCATCGCCCTGCAATTTCTCCTGCCCCCAGTCGCTGGCGTTGAACGGCGGGTTGGCGAGGATATATTCCGCCTTGATGCTAGGGTGCATATCCTCGTGGAAGGTGTCGGCCCACTTGCTCCCAAGGTTTGCCTCTATGCCTCGGATGGCGAGGTTCATCTTGGCCAACCGCCATGTCGTGGGGTTGGATTCCTGCCCGTAGATCGAAATGTCGTTGCGCCCGCCCTCGTGCGCTTCGATGAACTGTTCGGATTGCACGAACATGCCGCCTGACCCGCAGCAGGGGTCATATACTCGGCCCTTGAAGGGCTCGATCATCGCCACCAGCAGCCTCACGACGCACCCGGCGGTGTAATACTGTCCGCCGCGCTTGCCTTCGGCGATGGCGAACTGGCCAAGGAAATATTCGTAGACGCGGCCCAGCACGTCTTGCCCGTGATGCTCGTCGCGGAACGCTAGATCGGAGAAAAGCTTGACCACCTCGGCCAGCTTGGTCTGGTCCAGCTCGGGCCGGGCATAGTTCTTGGTCAGCACGCCTTTCAGCGTGGGGTTCTCAGCCTCTATCGCCAGCATCGCCGCGTCTATAAGCTCGCCGATGGTCGGCTTGGTGCTGGTGGCGTTTTCCTTGAGATATTCCCACCGTGCATGTTCCGGCACCCAGAACACGCTTTCAGCAGTGTAGGAATCTTTCTCTTCAAGCAGCTCATCCCGGAGCACGTCAGGGATGGTCTGATCCGACGCAATCTCATTGCGCCGCTCATTGAAGCGGTCAGAAATATATTTGAGGAAAATAAGCCCCAGAGCGACGTGCTTGTATTCCGCCGCGTCCATATTTCCGCGAAGCTTATCGGCGGCGGCCCACAGCGGCGCCTCGAACGAGCGCGTAGCTGAAGCATTTTTTGGCTCAATTCGAACCTTTTTGGGTCGCCCCCGAGCCATATGAATCACCCCTGTAAAGCATTATTTTTTTGTTCTTTAGCCAGAGAATGCTCGTTGTCCTAGCGCCTCGTTGCCCCTCCCCAAGGATGGTCTTCCCGAACTGGATGGTCACCAAGGCAAGCTCGAGGATATGGGTGACGGAAGCCGCCGCATCTTTTAGCCTCATGGTAAGCCATTGAAACTTGCTGGAAAATTGATCGCTGTATAGCTCGAACTGCCTATAACCTTACAGTAAGCCGTTGAAAAGTAACCACAATACTCCCGGAGCTGGCACCGCTTTTATCTTGCCTTCCACACCGCCTCCCATTTTCGCTGTCCTGCAATGTGAAACGGCCCGCCCGCTATCGAACGCTGCGGATACGCGTCCCTCGATCATCCCTTCCGCCAGCCTCGCCATATCCCGAAATCCACTGTTAATTATGATGGCTCAGCATCGTCTGCGAGACTCGGACGCCGTGAGTTTGAATAAGGCCCAGACCTTGTATCGAGTGCGGCGCCGGGTCGTCCTGATTGGGAGATAGTCAGGTGGGCGAGCGACTTTGGGTCGGCCTCGATGTCGGTGTTCATATGACCTCGGCTTGCGTGCTCAACTCTGCCGGGGAAACGATGCTTGAGCAGGACTTTGCCACGTCCGTGGCGACTGTGGACGCGATACTGCGCCCCTTGTGCTGCGACAAAATGGGTGTGATTGGCATGGAAGCGGGATCGACGAGCATCCATCTCGCTCGCGGCCTCCGTCGTCTCGAATATCAGGTCGCCGTATTTGAATGCCGACAAGTCAGCGCCTACCTCGGCATCAGGAAGAACAAAACAGATCGCAATGACGCTCGGGGCATCGCAGAAGTGGCGCGGTTGGGACGCGGCACAGTTTCAGAAGTGGCAATCAAGAGCCTCGCCTCTCAACGCATCCGGTCAATGCTGGTCACTCGGCAGCATCTCCTCAGAATGCGGGTTGGCGGTGAGGCCGGAATAAATGCGTTGTTCCACCTATACGGTGGCAAGTTACCAAGGAGCACTTCAACAGCGGTGCTGAGACGGAACACACTAACTGAGATTGCTCGACTCCAGAGGGACGAAAGGGTTGATCTTAAGGAAGATATCGAGCCAATTCTCGACTTATGTGGGCGCCTACGCGCTCAGATTGAAAACCTTGATCAATCCCTTGCAGCAATGGCCAGCGAAAACGAAGTGTGCCAGCGATTTATGGGCATTCCTGGCGTTGGGCCAATCACCGCACTCTCATTCTATAGCGCCGTTGACGACCCCGAGCGCTTCCGGAGAAGCGCAGACGCCGGCCCATATCTCGGACTTGTCCCCCGTGTTCGCCAATCCGGCGGCACGGTCGCGCGCTTTCGTATCAGCAAAACCGGAAACACCATGACGCGGCAACATCTTGTGGGTGCCGCTATGGTCATTCTGAGGGCGACGACCAAAGAGTCTGAATTGAAAAAATGGGGCCTTGGTTTGCGCGAGCGTCGAGGTTGGGGCAAGGCCCGGGTTGCCGTCGCGCGAAAGCTGTCATCTGTCATGTTGGCTATGTGGAAGAATGGCAGCGAATTTAACCCTTCGCCCCGAAAGCGTACGCCTATTGGCAATGGCCTAGCGGAAATTAACTCCCCATAGCGGGAGCGGCAGACCCGAACGCCGGATTCGGAATTAGGGGGCCAACCCTGAAAAATAATTTGGCGGGGTCTGCCGATATGCAACCTGTTGCGCCTGCCGAGCGTGCAGCGATGGCAGAAACGCCGCGCCCAAAATGCGATGTTGCCGGGCCTCGATGCTTCGCATCGGACCCACAATTTACAGTCACACACCTCACGCACGGGTGCATAACGCTTTTCCGCCACTTTTTGAGAGGCTAATCCGACTACACAGCCGCCCCGTTTGTTCAAAGTGACGGTTTTCTGCGAAGTTTCGAGGGTGCGCATCGCACTCTGTTCGGACGCGAACTCGGCGGACGAAAAACGCGCGAGCGGCGAATCGGCCGCTTAGGGTTTCTGCTCTTCTTCTCGCCGTCGAAGCTCCCGCTCGACGGCCTCGCGAATAAACTTCGCAAGCTGCCGGTTTCCGACCTGCGCTTCAATTCGACGGATTGTGTCCACCGATAGCCGGATGGTCGTTGCTTTCATTCCGAGCGGCGGGCGTCCCATGCCGTCGTCGCTATCGGCCTCTCGCTCAATCTCAAAGAGAATCGCGTTAATGACATCGTTTATTTGCATATACGCTACCGTTTATGATATAAACGATAGCGTAAACAAGCCTTGGTTTTTCGGCGGACGATGAACTGAGGTCGAATCACACAAGCGACGGAGGCGACATGATCCACAATGCCCATAGCGCCCGATCGAAGTCGGTCAGGAGAGGCACACAGCTAGCCACCCCGATTACGCCGTCCTTTGGCGAGCAGCCGACCGCATTCCCCGAACTCGTGAGATCACGCGCAGGCCGGGTGTTGAGCGAAGCTCGCTACCGAAACGGCGAGAGTTTCTATGTCGCAATTGCAGAATTGCGCTTCGGCAATACGAGCGACCTACTCTACCACACCGGCATCGTGGTCCAGATGGCGCTAAGCTCGCATCTCATGGACGTGGGTTTTGATGATCGATGGTGCGCCCGGAACATCGGCCTGCACATCGGTAAGTCGCTGGCATATGCCAATGCGACCGGCCTCAATTGTCGATCCCCCGAACTGGAGCGGCTGACCCCTGTCCTGTCGCCCTACAGCGTCTGGCGCAATCCGGACCTGAATGGATCACGGCCCCCGCCCCCCGCATCGCTGCCGGACATTCCGCCCCTGCTCCGGGACTTACTCGATCATGTGCGGGGTGTGACGGGTCACCCCCACCCCCGGCGGAGGAAAGCTCATGGCTGACGACAACATGGCCGTTCGCTTCGCGCGCACGATCCGTAACCTGCTCGTCCCGCTGCCGGTCGTTCCGAGCTGCGACGAAAATGTTGATCCGGAGATCAGGCGGGTTGAGCAAGCCATTGCTCGCTTGCCAAAGCGCACCCGCGAGGTGTTCATGATGCACCGCTTCGACGATCTGGGTTACGACCGTATCGCGCACCGGCTGGGTATCAGCGAAAAGGCGGTCGAGCGGGAGATGGTCAGGGCGTTGCTGGCTATTCGCAAGGCTAGGAAAGATCATGCCCGCGAGCTTCCCAAATAGCCTTCTGGCAAGGTCGCCGATGGCAGTGATTCGCGACGCGAGGCCAGACCCAGACCCGAAAGCCGCAACGGCGCCAGCATCCCATCTGCGCCATCGATTGTTTTTCTACCCCACCGTACAACGAGCGGCCCGGAATGGCGGATTGTTGTTTCATCGCGCCACGAACTGCGCGACCGTTGCATCATGGCCCGCCCCTCCCCCGAGCGAGCGCCAAGCGCATCGGAGCAGCTTGAAGCGCTGCTCGGCAAGCCTTGGCCGTTTCCCGGTCGGCCTCCCAAGCATGACCTCTCGACATGGCGCGTCATCAACGACTGGCCCGATCCCGTTCCGGTCACGTTGGCGGAAGTCGAAGCGTTCGAGCGCTGGTTTGGCGATCTTTTCGACGAGTTGTTTTCCCCATCCATTTGAGCTGCCCTTACGGAGATTGCCATGACTGCGCCGCACACCATCACGGGGGCGCGCGCAGCCCTCTATCTTCGTGTCTCGACCGCGAGGCAGGCCGAACATAATGTGTCGATCCCCGACCAGCGGCGACAGGGCGAGGACTGGTGCGCCGCGCGCGGGTTCAAGATCGTCGAAACATATGTCGAACCCGGCGCCACGGCGACGAACGACCGCCGCCCCGTTTTCCAGCAACTTATCGAGGCCGGGACGTCCAAGCCTGCCCCGTTCGACATCGTGGTCGTCCACAGCTTCTCGCGCTTCTTTCGCGATCATTTCGAACTAGAGTTCTATGTCCGCAAGCTCGCTAAGAATGGCGTGAAGCTCGTCTCCATCACGCAGGAGATGGGCGACGATCCGATGCACGTCATGATGCGCCAAATTATGGCGCTGTTCGACGAGTATCAGTCGAAGGAGACCGCCAAGCATGTGCTGCGCGCAATGCGCGAGAACGCACGGCAAGGCTTCTGGAATGGGTCGCTGCCGCCAATCGGCTACCGCGTCGTCGCGGCCGAACAGCGCGGCGCGAAGATCAAGAAGCGGCTGGAGATTGACCCCTTCCATGCCGAGACGGTGCGGACCATCTTCCGGCTCGCATTGCAGGGCGACGGCGGCTCGGGATCGATGGGGGTCAAGGCTATTGCCGCTTGGCTCAACGAGAGGTCAATCCGCACCCGCGATGGCGGGCGCTGGGGCCTTGGCGCGGTCCATCAGATACTCACCCGCACGACCTACACCGGGCGCCACGAGTTCAATCGCCGGGGCAAGGACAGGAAGCTCAAGCCGAAGTCGGAGGCCGTGTTGGTCAATGTGCCCCCGATCATCGATCAGGGGGCGTTTGACGCGGTGCAGGCGCACTTGCAGGCCCGCAACCCCAAGAAAGTGCCGCCGCGCGTCGTAAGCGGCCCCACGCTGCTTACAGGGCTGATCCATTGTGCAACGTGCGGCGGTGCCATGACCATCCGCACCGGCAAGGGTGGCCGCTATCGCTATTACACCTGCTCGACCAAAGCACGGCAGGGGCCGATGGCCTGCTCCGGCATGACGGTGCCGATGGAGAAGCTGGACGATCTGGTCGCAAAGCATCTGGAGGACGAGCTTCTCCTACCCGACCGGCTGGAAACCATCCTGTCTGCGGTTTTGGATCGGCGGCAAGAGCAGACGACGCGCAAGCGCGCCCATGTCGCAGAACTCAACAAGCGAGCTACCGAAGCCGAGCTGCGACTAAAGCGGCTTTACGATGCCATCGAAAACGGAATTGCCGAGGTCGACGACGCCGACCTCAAGGAGCGCATAGCGACCCTCAAGGCAACGCGCGATCAGGCAAAGGCCGACGCCGAGCGCGTCAGAACCTCGCTCAGTGCTGAAGGGCGGAAAGCGGTCGCGCCCGAGATGCTAGCGAAGTTCGCCAGCGCCGCGCGTGAGCGGATGCGAAATGAGAATGGCGGCTATCGCCGTGATCATCTCCGCGCGCTGGCACAGCGGGTCGAAGTGGATACCGATGAGGTTCGGATTCTCGGCTCAAAGAGTAATCTGCTGCAAGCACTGATCGCGGGAGCCGCCGAAACAAAGCCGGGCGCAGTGCCCAGCTTTGTTCCGAAGTGGTGCGCCCGGCAGGATTCGAACCTGCGACCACCCGCTTAGAAGGCGGGTGCTCTATCCAGCTGAGCTACGGGCGCGCGGCACGGCTGTGCCGGGCGCGAATAGCGCGGTTTGCGTCCGCCGCAAAGCAGGTTAAGCAGCGGCCGATGACCGATTCCGACGCGACCCCCGCCAAACCCGCGCCCGTCAGCGCCGGAAGCATCCGGCACTTTCGCTATTACGACCTCGTCATGGCCGCTTTCGTCGCGGTGCTGCTGCTGTCGAACATCATCGGCGCGTCGAAGCTGTCGATGGTCGGCGGGCTGACCTTCGGCGCGGGTATCCTCTTCTTTCCGATCAGCTATGTCATCGGCGACGTGCTGACCGAGGTCTATGGTTATGCGCGCGCGCGGCGGGTGATCTGGACCGGGTTCGCGGCCCTCATGTTCATGGCGGTGATGAGCTGGATCGTGCTCGCGATGCCGCCGGCGCAGGACTGGTGGTGCAGCGGGACCGAGACGCTGACGCTGAAATCGGGCGCCGACGCGGCGGGCCCCGGCGCGGTCTGCCAGCAAACCTATGAAAGCGTGTTCGGCGCCGCCTGGCGCATCGTGCTCGCATCGATGGCGGCTTTCTGGGCCGGCGAGTTCGTCAACTCCTATGTCCTCGCGCGCATGAAGCTCGCGACCGAGGGACGCCACCTGTGGATGCGCACGATCGGCTCGACGATTTTCGGGCAAGGCATCGACAGCCTGATCTTCTATCCCATCGCCTTTCTCGGCATCTGGGAAACCGAACAGGTGTTTCTGGTCCTCACGACCAATTGGGCGATGAAGGTCGCGTGGGAGGCGGCGCTGACCCCGGCAACCTATGTCGTCGTCGGCGCGTTGAAGCGCCGCGAAGGTGTCGACGTGTTCGACGAAGGCACCGATTTCAACCCTTTTGGCGCCAAGGTCTGATCGCGAATGACCCTGATCGAAATCGCCTCGCTGTTCGAGGCCCGCAAACTGTCGGTGATCGAAGCGACCGGCTTGGGCAAGGATGCGCTGCACATCTATTTCGGCATGGCGCTGTTTCTGGCGGTGCGCTTCGCGTGGCGCGGTCGCGGCGGCTGGGTCGCGGCGTGGCTCGCGGTGCTCGCGATGGCCTGCGGCGGCGAATGGCTCGACCTGACCATCGAATATAGCAATGCGACGGTCCAGCCCGACGCCGAGCATTGGCACGACATCTGGAACACGATGTTCTGGCCGACGGTGCTGCTGCTCGTCGGCCGCTGGCTGCAACCGCAGCGCGACGCGCCGGACGCCTCCGATCGCGATCGGGTCCTAGGCGAGGACGCCGAGCGCCGCCTCGAACAGGCGTAGCCCGTCGGTGCCGCCATGCGCGCGGTCGATCGCGCGTTCGGGGTGCGGCATCATACCGAGCACATTGCCCGCATCGTTGAGCACGCCCGCGATGCCTCGCGCCGATCCGTTGACTCCATCCGCATAGCGGAAGGCGACGCGCCCTTCGCCCTCGATCCGGTCGAGCGTCGCCGCGTCGGCGAAATAATTGCCGTCATGATGCGCGACGGGGATGTCGAGCGTCTCGCCCGCCTGATAGCCAGCGGTGAACAGCGACTGGCTGTTCTCGACCGTCAGCGGCACGGTGCGGCACACGAAATTGAGGCCCGCGTTGCGCATCAACGCGCCCGGGAGCAGCTGCGCCTCGGTCAGGACCTGAAAGCCGTTGCACACGCCGAGCACCGGCACGCCGCGCCCCGCGGCGTCCGAGACCGCGCGCAGGATCGGCGACCGCGCCGCCATCGCGCCCGAACGCAGATAATCGCCATAGGAAAAGCCGCCGGGGAGCGCGATGAAGTCGGTCCCGTCCGGAAGCGCGCTTTCGCGGTGCCACACCATCGCGGGCGCCTTGCCCGTTACAGCCTCGAGCGCGACCGCCATGTCGCGGTCGCAGTTCGAACCCGGAAAGACGATGACGGCGGTCTTCATGGCCTTGGCTCCTTTACGGCCGTTCGATGCGATAGTTTTCGATCACCGTATTGGCGAGCAGCCTGGCGCACATCGCGTCGAGATCGGCGTCGCTCGTCCCGTCGGCGACGTCGAGCTCGATGAAACGGCCGGCGCGCACGTCCGATACGCCGCCGAAACCCAGCCCTTCGAGCGCATGATGGATCGCCTTGCCCTGCGGGTCGAGCACCCCCGGCTTGAGCGTCACATAGACATTCACTTTCATCGGGGCGGACCTTTGCTGGGAAGGGCGGGAAGATGGGCGCGCCTATGCCCGCGAATCACTTCGGGGGCAAGGGGTGGGCGGCGATCGCGACGCCAAAAATGCGGCTGTCCGGATTGCGAACCAATCGCATCTTTGTTGTTGCGAATCTCTCGCACTATCCCTAAATCAGCATTGTTGAGAAGGATTCGCACATGGTCGTCTGTGTCTGCAACGCAATAAGGGAAAGCCAGCTGCGCGATGTCGCGCGGAGTGGCCAATTGCGGTGCGCCAAGGCGGCCTATGCGCAATTGGGTCGCAAACCCAAGTGCGGACAATGCCTGTCATTCGCTCGCAATATCATCAGCGACGCCGCCGCCACCGCCTGATTTTTCTTGGTTTTCCGCCATTTTTGACCTTGGCCTGATGGGGCCGGGGCGCCTATAATGCGCCCACTCCATTCCCAAGACGAAATGACAGGATAGACACCATGAAGGGCGACGAAAAAGTCATCGATTTCCTCAACGAGGCGCTCAAGAACGAGCTGACCGCGATCAACCAGTACTGGCTGCACTATCGCATGCTCGACAATTGGGGCGTCGCGCGCCTCGCCGCGTTCGAGCGCGAAGAGTCGATCGACGAGATGAAGCACGCCGACAAGCTCGCCGATCGCATTCTCTTCCTTGGCGGCCTCCCCAACTTCCAGCTGCTCGGCCGCCTGCGCGTCGGCGAAACGGTCGAGGAAATCCTCAAGGCCGACCTTGCGGTCGAGGAAGAGGCGATCCCGCTGCTCAAGGACGCGATCGCCCATTGTGAAGGCGTGCGCGACTATGTCAGCCGCGACCTCTTCGCCGACATCCTCGAAAGCGAGGAACATCATGTCGACGAGCTCGAAAAGCAGTTCGAGATGATCGAGCGCATGGGCATCGAAAATTATATCCAGCTCCAGTCGAAGCCCGCCGGCGACGACTGAGAATCATCTAAGAATCAATCGTCGCCCCCGCGCAGGCGGGGGCCGCTGTCGGCCTATTCCAGCGCTGCTGGATAAATCGCTAGCGGCCCCCGCCTACGCGGGGGCGACGTGAACCTGCGGATTCACGTCGTTTTCAGGGGCGCTTTCGGGCGCCTCTTTTTTTGCTTGTATTTGCGAATAATTCTCAATAGCAAGGTGGGGCAGTCCCCTCCTGCCGGCCGCTGCAACTTCAAGTTGCCCCAAAGCGGCCGGCATCTTTTTCCGAACGGGGCGAAGCGGACCGAGGGACTGCACGGGCCGGGAGAAACGAACCTCATGCAAAGCAGCGAGCTGATCCGCCAACTCACCGAACAGCCGCTGGTGCGCGACCTTTCGGTCGAAGCGGCGCAGGCCGTCCTCGCGCTGCGCTACTGCATTCTCTGCCGCCGCAGCGAGCGCGACCCGATGCCCGAACTCGAACGCCGCTGGGGCAATATCCTCGCGGCGCGCCGCTATCGCCTCGTCGTCGAGGCGATCGGCCATGTCTGGCCCGAACCCTTCGCCGTCGCCCCGCCTTGCTGCCCGCGCGTGAGCTTCGACGAGGCGCTGCTCGCCGCGATCGTCGGCGCCGCCGCGCGCCGTGATCGCGTCCAGTTCGACTGGCTGACCGCCGAAATGCTCGGCAGCGACGCGCGCGAAATGCTGTTCGTCGCCCTCGAAAACTTCATCCGCGCCCGCGCCCCGCGACCGGTGTGATCGGCGGTTTTGGGGTGGGGAGCGGACGGCAAACTACCCTCGCTTCGTCATCCCGGACTTGATCCGGGATCCACGACGACGGCGCAGCTATGGATCCCGGATCAAGTCCAGGATGACGATGAAGGAACGTCCGCTCCCGGTCGAAACCGGATGTTCCACGAAGACAAATTTGCATCCGTCCCCCCGCCTCCCTACATTGCTCCCTCAATCGCACCGGAGACTTTCGCCATGAACGACAATCTGACCGCAACGCCGCCCCGCCTTGCCGCCAGGAAAGTCCTTGTTCATGTCTCCCGTTTCTCCCTCGATCACCATCGCCAACCTCGGCTGGTCCGCGCCTGACGGCCGCGCCGTCCTTTCGGACCTCGATCTCCATTTCCAGCGCGAGCGGGTCGGCGTCGTCGGCCGCAACGGCGTCGGCAAATCGACGCTGCTACGCCTGCTGACCGGCGAGCTTTCGCCCGCTAGCGGCAGCATCGCCATCAACGGCAGCATCGCGATGCTGCGCCAGACGGTACAGGTCGCGGCGCACGAAAGCATCGCCGACCTGTTCGGCGCGCGCGCCGCGCTCGCGCTGCTGCGCAAGGCCGAAGCCGGCGCGGCGAGCGTCGAGGAAATCGGTGAGGCCGACTGGACGCTCGACGCGCGGATCGACGAGGCGCTCGCGGGCGTCGGCCTGCCGCTCCCCGCCGACACGCCGCTCGCGGCGCTTTCGGGCGGTCAGCGCACCCGCGCCGCGCTCGCCGGCGCGATGTTCGCCGCGCCCGATTTCCTGCTCCTCGACGAACCCACCAACAATCTCGACCGCGAGGGCCGCGAAGCCGTGCGCGATCTGCTCGCCGGCTGGCGCGGCGGCGCGATCGTCGTCAGCCACGACCGCGAACTGCTCGAGGAGATGGACGCGATCGTCGAACTGACCGGCCTCGGCGCGGCGCGCTACGGTGGCGGCTGGAGCGCCTATCGCGCGCGCAAGGATATCGAGCAGGAAGCGATCGAAGCCGCGCTCGCGGGCGCCGAAAAAGAACTCGGCCGCGTGCGGCGCCAGGCGCAAGTCACCGCCGAGCGGCAGGCGCGCCGCGACGCGGGCGGCAGGCGCAAGGCGGCGCGCGGCGACGAGCCCGCGATCCTGCTCGGAACGCTCAAGCGGCGCGCCGAAGAAAGCGTCGGCGCGAACCGGCGCCTCGCCGAACGCCAGCGCGCCGAGGCCGAGCAGGCGCGCGACGCCGCGCGCGGCAAGATCGAGGTCGTCGATCCGCTCGCCGTCGCGCTGCCCTCGACCGGGCTCCCCGCCTCGCGCACCGTGCTCGCGCTCGACCGGGTCAGCGCGGGCTACGCCCCGGATCGGCCGGTCATCGAAGGCCTGTCGCTCACCCTCACCGGCCCCGAGCGCGTCGCGATCACCGGCCCCAATGGTTCGGGCAAATCGACCCTCCTCGCGCTGGTCGCCGGGACGCTCGCCCCCTGGTCGGGCGAGGTGCGCGTCGGCGTCCCGTTCGCGCTGTTCGACCAGCGAGTCGGCCTGCTCGATCCCGCGCGCTCGATCGCCGACAATTTCCTCGGCCTCAATCCCGGGACGACGAACAACCAGTGCCGCGCCGCGCTCGCGCGCTTCCGCTTTCGCGCCGACGCCGCCGACCGTATCGCCGGGACATTGAGCGGCGGGCAGATGCTCCGCGCCGGTCTCGCCTGCGTCCTCGGCGCGCCGCGCCCGCCGCAATTGCTGATCCTCGACGAGCCCGGAAACCATCTCGACATCGAATCGCTCACCGCCATCGAAACCGGCCTCGCCGCCTATGACGGCGCGCTGCTCGTCGTCAGCCACGATGCGGCGTTTCTGGACGCGATCGGCGTGAACCGAAAAATCGCGCTCGGCCCGGAATGATCCGGCGCGAAGTCGGCGTTGGGGTGGGAGTGGAGGTTCAAAAATCCGATCGAACCGGCCAGTTCATCCGCGCCCAAAAATGAAGTCCGCCGGCAAGCCGACGGACTTCAAGAGAGCAAGATGGCCTTGGTTCCACCTTCCTCGGGTCGCAGGCCATTCATGGCCGATTCGCCCCCTTGTTTCGCTACCCACCTGGGTAGGGCGCCGATTTTTTTCATTTTATCGCATTGCGCTTGCTATCGTCCTTCCGCTCCCGTCAAATGCCCGGGCTGCGTATCTTCTGTGGGGAGAAGTGCATGCAGAGCGACCCGCGACGCGCCATAACCGCCGGCCATAATGCGCCGGCCGAATGGGAGGTGCTCAACGCGCTGATCGGCGAAATATACGATTCCGTCCTGCATCCCGAAAGCTGGAACGAAACCCTCGCCCGCATCACCGGCGCGCTCTGTCCCTTGAGCTGGGAGGCCGCCTTCATCCTCTGGGAAAGCAGCAATCCGCCGAGCGCGCGCTTCGTCGCGGCGACTGGCCTCGCCGCGGGAATCCAGGAAATCTACACCGCAGTCTACGCCGGTAACCACCCCTGGTCGCGCAAGTTCCAGCGCTATGGCAACGGCAGCGTCGTCGACAGCTTCGACATCATGACGCGCGAGGAATTCTACGAAACCGAATTCTTCCGCAATTTCCTCAAACCCTATGGCATCGACCGGCTGGTCGGGGTGCTGCTCGACCGCCGCGACGGCGACCGGCTCGGGCTGATGCTCCCCGGGCCGGGCGACCGCGACGTCGAACGGCTGAAGCGCGGCCTGCGCGTCCTCGCCCCGCATATGCAGCGCGCGATGCGGATCAGCGACCGCATCGCGACGCTCGACCTTGCCGCGGGCGCCGCGCGCGCCGCCGCCGACGCCGCGCCCTTCGCGATCTTCAGCCTCGACGATCAGCTCAATATCCTTGCCGCCAACGCCCGCGCCGCGCGTTACGAACGCGCAGGCTTCATCCGCACCGCGCAGGACCGCTTCGCCTTCACCCATCCGCCGAGCCAGAAACGGCTGCTCGATCTCGTCAAGAGCCCCGATCCCGCCGGCCTCGCTTTCCAGACGATCGGCGATGTCGACCGCGAGTGTCCGGTGCTCGTCGCGCGCGTGACGCGACAATCGGCACAGCAACTCGGCGGCGTCCGCCTCGGCGCCTCGCTCATCGTCACGCTCGGCAGTTCGCCGGGCGAAACCCCGGTGGTCGAGATCGACCGCGTCGCGCAATGGTTCGGCCTGACCCCGGCCGAGGCCCGCCTCGCCGTCGCGCTCGCCGCGGGCGACACGCTGCAGGATTATGCCGCGCTGCGCGCCGTCAGCCTCAACGCGGTGCGCTTCCTTTTGAAGGGCATTTTCCGCAAGACCGGCGCGACCAGCCAGGCGCAGCTCGTGGCGCTGCTGGCTAGGCTGCCCGCGCCGCGCGAAGCGTAGGTCCGCTATCTGGCGCGAGGCGGCCGATGGACTGGCCTGAGACCGCACACCGCGCAGCCGCCGGGGTTAACCGCCCCGGCGGCGCGGCGAAACGCTCCCCGGCGCAGCGCCGCGATGCTATGATGCCCGCGAAAGGAGAAAGCCCATGCAGGCCGTAACCGAAGGCGACCGCCGCAAGGAGGTGCGCAACCTCCTCGACCAGATTCAGGCGCATCCCGAGCGCGACTGGACCGCCGCACGCCGCCGCATCGCGACACTCAACAAGCTGATTGCCGCGCCGCCGCGCCCGCGCGCGCACTGACGCCCGCCACTCGTCGCCCGGATGCGACCGTCCGTCGCATCCGGGCGCCCCGCGATGCAACGAGCGGACATCGCGCCGGTTTCTCCGGCGAAGGCATCGACGCCGCCCCTCACCCCCCCCCCCGGGGGCGGCGTCGATGCCGACCAAATCATGGAGAGAGAGATGCGCAAGCCCCCCGCTCTTGGCGCGCTGGCCCTTCTGGCAACCGCCCCCGCCCTTCTCGCCGCAACCCCCGCGTTCGCGCAAGTCGCTTCGCCCGCGGCCACCGTGGGCAGCGACGGCGTCGCCAACGTAAATCTCGTCGGAAAGGTCGGCCTTAATGGCAACGCCGCGGTTCAGGACGCGGCCACCCCTGTCGGCGAGGCGGTCGATCAGGTCGATGGCGCCGCCCAGAAAAGCGTCGATACGGCGAACCTCACTCTGGCGACGCGCGAACAGGTGCGCGCCGGCGCCGAACTTTACGGCACCGACGGCAGCAGCGTCGGCACGGTGCAGAGCGTCGAGGGTGACGTCGCAGTCGTCGTGCGCGGCGGCAAGCTCTACAATGTGCCGCTCGCCGAAATCTATCATGGCGCGGTGGGCGCGACCCACGGTCTCGTCACCAAGCTGTCGAGCGCCGAGATTCAGGCGCGCACGACCGCCGAGGTCGAATCGCGCTGATATCGAACAAGCCGCGGCGACCTCCCGCATGGAGAGACGTTGCCGCGCGCTGGGGGAGCCGGGTGCACCTGGCTCCCCGCCCGACCGAATAGAGAGACCGCATCGCGTCCGCGATCGGGGAGGGAGCCGGAATGCCGGCTCCCTTTCGCCGTTTCGGTGCCCCGGAAATCTCGGCCCGGCGGTCCCAGCGACCTCGCTGATCACCAAGCCGCCCTGCATATGAAAACGGCCCGCCCCAGGGGAAAGGGCGGGCCAGTTCGGTGCCGGCGCGCCCGATTGCGCGCCCGGCCCTCTATTGTTCGCTGGATCGACTACTCGGCCTCTTCGAACAGGTCGACCGCATTGGCCGCGTTCGCCGACAGGCGCACCGTGTCGCCCTCGACCGCGGCGACCAGGCCGGCGGGCAGGTAATGATGCTTGCCGTCGCCGCTGTCGGCCCTGGTCAGCTTGATGCGTTCGCCTTCGAGATGGTCGACCGTGCCGACATGGACGCCGTCGGCGCCGACGACGGTCATGTCTTCCTTGATCGCGCTATGGTCATGCTCTGCCATGGTCATTCTCCTTGCCGCTCCGGGGGAGGGAGCCTGGCGATGATACGCATGGAAAGCGAGTCGGCTCCATAGGCCAGGACGGGACGCCCGAAAGCCGCGCCGGCTTTCCAAAAGGCGCTCGCGACGCTAGCCTCCGCTCATGCGCCATCTCCTCTCCGCCGCCGCACTCGCGCTCGTCGCCACGCCGCTGAGCGCATACGCCTGCTCGGTCGCGGCGGGTTATCGCGTGCCGACCAATATGGAACTTGTCGAGGACGCGGACCTCATCCTGCTCGGCACCGTGACGGGCGGCAATTTCGAACCCGACGGCACCGAACAGCAGATGATCGCGATCGAGCCCGTCGAGGCGCTCAAGGGCGCGATGCCGTCGGCGCCGATCGCCCTCCCCGCGATGATCGCGACCGACGGTGCGGTCCAGCTCAGCAATCCCTATGAACTCGAAGAGGCGCATCCGCAGAGCCTCGCCGGCGCCTGCGTCCGCTATATCTTCCCGCGCGGGTCGCGCGTGCTCTTCTTCCTCGACCGGCAGGACGGCGGCTGGCAGGTATCGGGCGGGCCGTTCAGCCGCTGGGCCGAGGATGTGCTGACCGACGACGCGCCATGGCTGCAGGCGGTGCGCTTCTATGTCGCGGTCGCGAAGCTGCCCGAGGAGGAGCGCGCCGCCGCGCTGGCCGCGCGCCGCGAAGAACTCGCCGCGATCGACGATGATCCCGTCGCGCAGCTGATCGCGGCGGACATCGGCCGCCAGCTCGCAGGCCCGAACGCGCCACTCAGGGATGAGCTGCCCCCGCCCGACGACGCGGCGGCGGACAGCGCGGCCGACGCCGCTGCCGACGCCGCCGACGCGGCGCCCGAACTCGACCCTTCCGGCCCCGAAACCTGACGCCGATGCGGCTGCCGACCTATGTCTACAGCCTGATCTACCCCGGCTTCCTCGGCAGCTTTCTTTACGGCTCGCTCACCGCCCCCTTCCCCGACGCGCTGCACGTCTGGGCGGCGCTGCTGATGCTCCTCTATTTCGGCGCGCAATATGGCGAGGGCGCTATCGCAGCCTTCCCCGGCGCCGACGGCGTGCGGCGCTACGGCGCGCCCGAGGCCGCGGTCGACCTCGCCGAAACGCTCGCGATGGCGGCGATCATGGCGGCGATCGGGGTGTTCGGCGGCGCGCCGACCGGGCTCGTCGGCCGCCTGTTCGACGCGGGCAACGATGCCGATCACTGGCTGTGGATGGCGCTCGCCTTCGCGCTGCCGCCGATCGCGCGCGTCGCGCTGTCGATCGTCGGGCGCGCGACCGACCGGCGCAGCCACGACCTCAAGGCGCACCAACGCCTGACCTTGCTGTCGCTCTCGGCCGCGGCGGGCGCGATCATCGGGCTCGCCAATCCCGTCGCCGGGCTGGTGGTGATCAGCCTCGCGCTCGGCATCTATCTTTTCGCCTTCATCTTCAAACCGTCGCTCGGCCGCGGCACGGTGCACGAGGCGCTATGGGGAACCCCGGGGGAGGATTAGCACCAGGGGCGCCGCGCGCCTTCCCACGGCCGCGCCAACCCCTCGGCGACCAGCGCCGACCCGACGCTCCCGCCGTCGCGC
This sequence comes from Sphingopyxis sp., assembly GCF_035686825.1. Classification (GTDB taxonomy): domain Bacteria; phylum Pseudomonadota; class Alphaproteobacteria; order Sphingomonadales; family Sphingomonadaceae; genus Sphingopyxis. Next base: position 773,360 of record NZ_DASRYZ010000003.1, read on the forward strand.
GTGACGATGCGCAGCTTGCGCCCATAGCGATCGGTATCGCGACCGGTGCTTTCGAGACTGAACGACCCGGCATTCAGCCAGTCGCGGAGCCGCCCGGTCGCGGCCTCGCCGAGCGCCGCCTCTTCGGCGCAGCGCGCGGGATGCGTTTCGGGCGTGTCGATGTCGGCGACGCGATATTTCTCGCCCGCGAACCAGAAGGTGTCGCCGTCGACGACGCAATCGCGCCCGCCGCCGCTGTGGCAAAAGCCGAAGCGCGCCGATAGCGCATCGCGCGTCCCCGCTCCTTCCGCCGCGAAGAGTGCGGCGACAGGGGCGGGCACGGCTTCAAAACCGGCCGGGAAGTGCTGAAAAGTGGCAAGCGCGGCAACAAAGGCCACCGCCATCACCGGCGTCAGCCACAGGTTCGATCCGATAGGGCGCCGCCGTCCGCGCACCGGCCTGCGGCGACGAACGGCATGGCGGCGCGGAGGGTGAAAATCGGGTCCCGACATGCCGGCGAGTCTACCGGCGGAGGCTTAGCGAAATCTCAACGAGGCGCATCCGCTATGGTGAGCAAACAGCATCGATCGCGCCCGATGCGGCGCCATTGCAGACTGCTTCAGGGCCGATCAGGGCGCGCCACGCGGTTCGTCATCCTCGACCCCGCCGGGGCCCAGCTCGTCATCCTCGTCATCGTCGCTTCGCTCGCCGCGATAGGCGTCCATGTCGATGCGGCCCGACCGCTCCATCTGGCGCATATGATCGACCAGATCCTGCACATCGTCGCTCGCGTCGCCGTTCGGCTTCTTGTCGCTGTCCTCGAGCCGCGCCTCGCGCCGCGCCGCCTCGGCGACGCTCTGCGCCTGCGCCGCCTCATCGTCCTGCTCGCGGTTGCGCGCCTCGGGGGCATCGGCTTCGGGTTTGCGGGGATCGTCGATCATGGCCGGTTCCTTTCAGGGGGAAACCCGAAAACGCGCGGAGCCGGACCGGCGTTCCTCAGGCGGCCGCGGACAGCACCTTATTCTCGATCACGCGGATGAACACCTCGGGGTCCTGCGCGCCGGGAACCAGCATCCGGCCGTCGAGGATGAAAGCGGGCACGCCGGTGATATTCCGGTCGGCCCAATAGGCTTCCTCGGTGCGCACCATGTCGCCAAACTCACCCGTGCCGAGGATCGCCGCCGCCCGGTCGCGGTCGAGCCCGACCGATGCCGCGACATCGGCGAGCACTTGCGTGTCGCCAACATCGCGATTGTCGGTAAAATGCGCCTTGAACAAGGCGAGCTTCAGCTCGGTCTGCACACCCGTAGGGCCGTCCTGATCGGGCTCCTCGATCGCCCCCGCCCAGGTCAGCAGACGGTGCGCGTCGAAACTGTTGCGCATCCGGAAAGCGGGGCCGCGGTTGAAGGCGAAACCGAGCTCGTCCGCGATGCTTGCGAGCCGCCCCGTATTGGCGCGGCTCTGCTCGGCGCTGATGCCATATTTGCGCATCACATGCGCGGCGGCATCCTCGCCCTCGGGCGGCATGTCGGGATTGAGTTCGAACGGATGCCACTGGACGCGAAAGTCCAGCCGGCCCGCGAAGTGATCCATGACCTTGCGGAACTTCAGCCAGCCGATGATGCACCAGGGGCACATCACGTCGGACACGATGTCGACGCTCAGGCGCGGCACGCGCGGTTCGGTCAAAGCCTGTCTCCCGTCGGCGCGTGCCGCCGCGCTCAGTCGGAGCGGCGATCCTTGCCCGTTCGCCGGTCGCCCTTGCGACGATCCGGCCCGTTGTAATTCGGGTCATCGCCCGCACGACGGTCACCCGACCGCCGGTCCGAACGCGCCCTCTTCTCCTCATCGCTCGCCATATGCTTCCTCCCCACCACAAAGGAAAACGGAAAAGCGACCCGGCGCACAGTAACTCACAAAAAGGTTAAAAAGACAAGCAACGCCGGAAATCCGCCGATTCCGGGGCATCGGTTTTGGGGTGGGAGCGGACATACCCAATAACCGTCGCCCCCGCGAAGGCGGGGGCCGCTGTCGGTTTAACGCAACGCCGCTGAGTAAGGCCGCTAGCGGCCCCCGCCTTCGCGGGGGCGACGGCCGATTTCGGCCGAAACCGGTCGTGTCGCGCGGCGATGGGAGGGGATATCTCAGCTATCCGGCACCCCCCGCCTCAGCTCGCCAGCACGCGCTCGATCAGCCGCTCTTCCTTGGCGATCCACGGCGCCATGCTCGGCCGCGACAATATCTCCTCGCTCCACGCCGCGATCTTCGGGTGCACCGCCGCGTCGATGCGCGCGCCGCAATGGCGGAAATTCATCAGCGGCGACGCGACCGCCAGATCGGCGAGCGTCAGCCGGTCGCCGACCAGATAACCCGATTCCGGGATCGCGCTTTCCAGATAGGCGAGCAGCTTCGGCAATTCTTCGCTCTCGGCCTGCGCCGCCGCCGCGAGGTCGCCCTCGCGGCCGAGGAATTTGGGCGCGACGATCCGATTGAAGAACATCTTGCCGCTGCACGCCGCGAACACCGTGTCGCCGAATTCCTCCCACCAGATCACGCGACCGCGATCCTCGGGGTCGGCGGGGATCAGCGCCGGCTCGGGATATTTCGCCTCGACATATTGGATGATCGCGCTCGAATCGGCGAGCAGGAAGCCACCATCGTCCATCGCGGGCATCTTGCCGAGCGGCGAGGCGGCGCGGAACCCCGGGTCGGGGTCGCCGATGCCGACGCCCTTCAGCTCGAACTCGATCCCCTTCTCGCCCAGATAACCGAGCAGCTTGCGCACGAACGGCGACACCACCGACCCGTAAATGATCATCGCGCTTCTCCTTTTTCCCGGATTACCATAAGCGAAGGGTTGCGGATCGCAACCCGTCCATCGCAGCCGCATCGGCACGAAATAAACTTGCCATCGGCGGCGCGGCATGGAACATCGGGTGGTGGAGGGGGGCGCTGCCAAGGCAGCCATCAGGCAGGATGAATTAATGCGCCCTTCTTCATGGGCCGATCGGCTGCTGGCGTTCTCCGCCCGCTTCGTGGGTCTTGTCATATTGGTCGCCACGCTGCTCGCTGCGGGGGCGAGCTTCCTCTACAACCGCGGCGAAGAGGCCGATCGCGCCGACCGCGTCGCGATGCAGGTCAATATGCGGCTGCGCGATCATATCGCGGTGCTCGAAGGCGTGCGCGCCCTCTATCAATCGGACAGCCAGTCGAGCGGTCCGGGCATCCGCGCCTATCTCGCGTCGCTGCGGCCGCAGGTCCACGCGCCGGGGATGGAAGGCATCGGTATCGCGGTGGCGATGCGGCAGGGAACGCCCGCGGCGGCCGAAGCGATGCTGCGCCAGAATTACGGGCGCGACATTCGCGTCTGGCCCGCGACCAGCCAGCCGATCGGCTTTCCGATCGTCCTCGTCGAACCCTATACGCCGCGCCGCGACCAGGCGCTCGGCTATGACATGTACAGCGAGCGCATCCGGCGCGAGGCGATGCGCCGCGCGTGGCAGACCGGCCAGCCCGCGGCGAGCGGCATCGTCCAGCTCGTCCAGGAAAAGGGCGTCGCCAAGCGGCAACCCGGTTTCCTGATCTACGTCCCCATCTATGCGGGCCGCGCCGCGTCCGGCCCGGCCGCACCCTCCGGCGACGCGTCCCCTTCGGCCGCCTTCGCCACCGCACCGAACGCACGGCCGATCGAGGCCTTCGTCTACGCCCCCTTCCGGATCCACGACCTGATGACCGCGGCGCTCGGGTCGCAGCTCGACACGATCGGGGGGCTGGAAATCTTTGCGGGCGAAGGCCCGTCGGCGCCGCTCGTCTTCAGCCACGGCAAAATGGGTTGGGATACCCACGAACAGAAACTCCGCGTCGGCGACCGGCAATGGACGATGCGCATCTCCTACGGCCGGCTGCTCGAACGGATTGGCCGGCCCTTCGGCATCTTCCTCTTCGGCTTCGCGATCATGCTGCTCGCGATGCAGCTCCACCGCCTCCAGCAACGCCGCGTCGGCGCCTTCCAGGCGCTCGCCGACGAACAGGCGCGCCACGCCGCCGACCGCGAGCTGATGATCGGCGAGATGGCGCACCGGATGAAGAACGCCTTCGCGCGCATCGGCGCGCTCGCGCGCATCACGCTGCGCGAATCGACAAGCCTCGAGGATTTCGAGGCGCGCTTCGACGGCCGCATGCGCGCGTTGTCCGACGCCAAGCAGATGCTCGTCACCGGCGCGGTCGGCAGCGTCGAGCTCGGCCAGATCATCCACCGCGAACTCGATCTCGCCGGGGTGTCGGAACAGCAGCTGGCGGGCATTTCGGGGCCCCACGTTCGCCTGGACGACGAGGGGGCGCAAGCGATCTCGCTCGCGATCCACGAATTCGTTACCAACAGCATCAAATATGGCGCGCTCGCGGGCCAGGGACATCTCACGGTCGGCTGGCACCGCGACGATGGCGACATCGAACTCGACTGGACCGAAAGCGACCTCGCCGAAACCCCCGATATCGAAAGCGAAAGCTTCGGCACCCAGTTCATCCGCACCCTGATCGAGCGGCAATTGAAGGGCAGCTGGAGCCGCACCGCGGTTGACAAGCGCCTCGCCATCGTCATTCGCTGGCCCGACAATGGCACCCCCGACTGACGACCGCTGGCATATCTGGATCGACCGCGGCGGCACCTTCACCGATGTCGTCGCGCGGCGTCCCGACGGTGCCGTCGTCACGACCAAATATCTCTCCGAGGACCCCGCGCGTCCCGGCGACGCCGCGGTCAATGCGATCCGCGACCTCACCGGCGCCGGCAGCGGCGCGCTCCCCCCGCTCGCGATCCGCATGGGCTCGACCGTCGCGACCAACGCGCTGCTCGAACGCAAGGGCGAGCCGACTTTGCTCGCGATCACGCGCGGCTTCGGCGACGCGCTGACGATCGGCTATCAGGACCGCCCCGAGCTGTTCGCGCGCCGGCTCGACCGTACGCCGCCGCCGCATGCCGAGGTCGCCGAGATCGCCGAGCGCGTCGCCCCCGACGGCACCATCCCGACCCCGCTCGACGAGGAAGCCGCGCGCGCATCCCTGCAAGCCGCGCGCGACCGCGGCCTTTCGAGCATCGCGATCGTGTTGATGCACGGCTACCGCTACCCCGATCACGAACGGCGCCTCGCCGCCATCGCCGCCGACCTCGGCTTCAAGCAAATCTCGACCAGCCACGACGTCAGCGCGCTGATCAAGCTCGTTGGCCGCGGCGACACGACGCTCGCCGACGCCTATCTCTCGCCCGTCCTCCACCATTATGTCCGCCAGTTCGTCGCCCAGCTCGGCGACGGCGTCGACCCGCAATTCATGAAGAGCTCGGGCGGCCTCGCCGCCGCGTCGGCCTTCCACGGCCGCGACGCGATCCTCTCGGGCCCGGCGGGCGGCATCGTCGGCATGGTCGGCAGCGCCGCGCCGCTCGGCAAGCACCGGCTGATCGGCTTCGACATGGGCGGCACCTCGACCGACGTCAGCCATTATGCCGGGCGCCTCGAACGCGATAACGAGGGCGTAGTCGCGGGCACGCGCATCCGCGCCCCGATGCTGCGCATCCACACCGCGGCGGCGGGCGGCGGCTCGATCTGCCGCTGGGACGGCGCGCGCCTGCTCGTCGGCCCCGAAAGCGCCGGCGCCAATCCCGGTCCCGCCGCCTATGGCAACGGAGGCCCGCTCACCGTCACCGACTGCAACGTCCTGCTCGGCAAGATTCAGCCGGGTCACTTCCCCAAACTCTTCGGTCCGAACGGCGACCAGCCGCTCGACCGCGAGGTCGTGGTGCGGAAATTCGCCGCGATGGCCGCCGAGGTCGGTAATATCACCCCCGAAGCGCTCGCCGAAGGCTTGCTCGCCATCGCGGTCCAGCAGATGGCGAACGCGATCAAGCGCATCACTATCGCGCGCGGCCACGACGTCACGCAAGGCTACAGCCTCGTCGGGTTCGGCGGCGCCGCGGGCCAGCATGTCTGCCTCGTCGCCGACGCGCTCGGCGTCGACGAGATTTTGCTCCACCCGCTCGCGGGCGTGCTCTCGGCCTATGGCATGGGCCTCGCGCAGCCCTCGGCGATCCGCGAGCGCACGCTGGCGCTGACACTCGACAAAGAGTGTGCCGCCGCCCTCGCCACCGCCGAAGCCGAGCTCGCCGAACAGGCCCGCGCCGAGCTCTCCCCGGAAGCCGAGACTACCCGCGAAACGCTGCTCTTCGTCCGCCTCGCCGACAGCGACAATGCGATCGAACTCGCGCTGGCTCCGCCCGCCGAGGTCAGGCAGGCTTTCGCCGCCGCCTTCCGCCAGCGTTTCGGCTACGCCCCGCACGCCAATCTGGTCGTCGACCGCATCCGCGTCGAGCTGACCGAGGCGGGCGATGCGCCCGCCGCCCTGCCCCCTCCCGCGCCGGCCGCCGAGGCCGAACCCGAGACCGTCACCGCGTGGCTCGCGGGCGCGGCGCACGCCGTCCCGCTCCATCAGCGCGGCGCCCTCGCCCCCGGCCGCAGCATTGCCGGCCCCGCGATCATCATCGATGCGCTGTCGACGACGGTGGTCGAACCGGGCTGGCGCGCTGAGGTCCAGCCCGAAGGCACCCTCCTCCTCGCGCGCACCCGCTCGGCCGAGGTCGCGGCAATCGCCCACGACGACCTCGCGACCCCCGACCCGATCCGCCTCGAAATCTTCAACAGCCTGTTCATGGCGATCGCCGAGGAGATGGGCGGCGCGCTTCAGCACAGCGCCTCGTCGATCAACATCCGCGAACGGCTCGACTTCTCCTGCGCGATCTTCGACGGCAGCGGCAGCCTCGTCGCCAACGCGCCCCATATGCCCGTCCATCTCGGCTCGATGGGCGAAAGCGTCCGCACCATCCTTCGGCAAAGGACGATCGACGGCCGCGGTATCCGCCCCGGCGACGCCTATGCACTCAACGCGCCCTATGACGGCGGCACCCACCTTCCCGACATCACCGTCATCATGCCGGTGTTCGTAGAGGGCGAAACCCCGAGCTTCTTCGTCGCCGCGCGCGGCCACCACGCCGACCTCGGCGGCATCGCCCCCGGCTCGATGCCCCCCGACAGCAAGAGCATCGCCGACGAAGGCATCCTCTTCGACAACAGGCTGATCGTCGACGACGGAAATTTCCTCGACGCCGATGTCCATACGCACCTCACGTCGGGCGACTGGCCCGCACGCAACCCCGCGCTCAACATCGCCGATTTGAAGGCGCAGGTCGCCGCCTGCCAGCGCGGCGCGAGCGCGCTCGCCGACCTCAGCGCCGCGCACGGCGCCGCGACCGTCGCCGCCTATATGGCGCACGGCCAGCGCCAGGCCGAAGTCGCGGTGCGCCAGCTGATCGCCCGCCTCGACGACGGCCAGTTCGGCTACGCGATGGACAATGGCGCCGTGGTCGCGGTCGCCGTCACAGTCGACCGCGAAGCGCGCGACGTCACGATCGACTTCACCGGCTCCAGCGCCACCCTCCCCGACAATTTCAACGCCCCGATGCCCGTCGTCCGCGCCGCCGTCCTCTATGTGCTGCGCACCATGCTCGACGACCCGATCCCGATGAACGAGGGCTGCCTCGCCCCCGTCACGCTGACCGTTCCCGACGATTCGATGCTTTCCCCAAGCTATCCCGCCGCGGTCGTCGCGGGCAATGTCGAGACGAGCCAGGTCATCACCGACGCGCTGTTCGCCGCCTTCGGCGCGATGGCGCCCGCGCAGGGGACGATGAACAATTTCACCTTCGGCAACGACGCTCACCAATATTATGAGACGATCGCCGGCGGCTCGGGCGCCGGCCCCGGCTTCGACGGCACCAGCGTGATCCAGACGCATATGACCAACAGCCGCATGACCGATCCCGAAGTGATGGAAACGCGCTTCCCGGTGATCGTCGAGGAGTTCTCGATCCGCAAAGGCTCGGGCGGCGCGGGACAATGGCACGGCGGCGACGGCGCCACCCGCCGCATCCGCTTCCGCGAACCGATGGCCGCGAACATCCTCGCCAATCGCCGCAAGATCGCGCCAAAGGGCCTCGCGGGCGGCGCCGACGCCGCACCCGGCCGCAACTGGGTCGAACGCGCCGACGGCTCGGTCGAGATGCTGGCGGCGACGGGCAGCGCCGAACTAGCGGCAGGCGACGCGTTCGTGATCGAAACGCCCGGCGGCGGGGGCTATGGGAAAGCGGGGGGAGAATAGATTGAGATTTGCGCCACCTAAAACTTCGTCATTCCCGCGAAAGCGGGAACCGAGTTGCGGCGCTGGCTCGCTGGGCTCCGGCTTTCGCGGGAATGACGAAAGAGGGGTGCAATCATGCTCGTCCTGATCGGCATCCTCATCATCATCGCGGGCTTCCTGCTCCGCTTCAATCCTTTGCTCGTGATCATGGCCTCGGCGCTCGCGACCGGGCTCGCCGCGGGGCTCGACGTCACCGCGATCATCGCCGCCTTCGGCAAGGCGTTCAACGACACGCGCTATGTCAGCATCGTCTGGATCGTCCTCCCCGTCATCGGCCTGCTCGAAGCTTATGGCCTGCAACAACATGCGCGCAGCCTGATCGGCCGCATGAAGGGCGCAACGCTCGGCCGCCTGCTCACCTCCTATCTGCTTCTCCGGCAGGCGATGGCGGCGGTCGGCCTCACCTCGGTCGCGGGGCATCCGCAGACCGTCCGCCCGCTCGTCGCGCCGATGGCCGAAGCCGCCGCCGAGGCGAAGAACGACGCGCTCACCGAAGACCAGCGCGAGGAGGTCAAGGCCTTCGCCGCCGCGACCGACAATGTCGGCCTCTTTTTCGGCGAGGATATCTTCCTCGCGATCGGCTCGATCCTGCTGATGAAGGGCGTACTCGAAGGCTATGGCTATATCATCGAGCCGCTGCACTTCTCGCTCTGGGCGATCCCGACCGCGATCGCCGCCTTCATCATCCACGGCCTCCGCCTCCGCCGCCTCGAACGGCGAATGAAGAAGCAGGAGGCGGGCGCATGATCACGCTCGGCTTCGTCTATATCCTCGCGGGGGTCACCTTCGCACTCTTCGCCACGCTCGGCCTTCTCGACCGCAGCAACCCGAAACGCTTCGGCAACGCCGCCTTCTGGGGCCTGCTCGCGCTGTCGATGCTCGCGGGCGACCGCCTCGGCGATTTCGGCAACGGCCTGCTCGTCCTCGCCCTCGTCGCCATAGCCGGCACCGGCCAGATCGGCCGCGCGCCGGGCGGCGATGTCCCCGCCGACGTTCAGGCGGAACGCGCCGCGCGCCACGGCAATTTCCTGCTCCTCGTCGCGCTGATCATCCCCGCGGTCGCGCTCGCGGGCACCTTCCTGTTCAAATGGGTCCCCGGCCTCGCCGACCCCAAGCAGGCGACGCTCATCTCGCTCGGTATCGGCGTGCTGATCGCGCTTGGCGTCGGCATGGCGCGCCTCAAACCGCCGCCTTTGCTTCCGCTCGAGCAGGGCCGCCGCCTGCTCGACGCGGTCGGCTGGGCCGCGATCCTGCCGCAGATGCTCGCGAGCCTCGGCGCGGTCTTCGCGCTCGCCGGGGTCGGCGAGGTGGTCGGCGACCTCATCGGCACGACAATCCCCGAAGGCAGCCTGTTCGGCGCGACGCTCGCCTTCGGGCTCGGCATGGCGCTGTTCACCATGGTGATGGGCAACGCCTTCGCCGCCTTCCCGGTGATGCTCGCCGCGGTCGGCATGCCGCTGCTGATCGAGCAATATGACGGCGACCCCGCGGTCGTCGCGGCGATCGGCATGCTCGCGGGCTTCTGCGGCACGCTGATGACCCCGATGGCGGCGAACTTCAATTTGGTCCCAGCGGCGCTGCTCGAACTCAAAAACCCCTATGGTGTGATCAAGGCGCAGATCGGGACGGCGGTGCCTTTGCTCGCGGTGAACATCGTCTTCATCTGGCTCTTCGCTTTCTAAAGATCCTCCCTGCGGCGAAGCCGTGGGGAGGGGGACCGCTCGCGAAGCGAGCGGTGGAGGGGCCGCGTTACTGCCCCTCCGTCAGCGCTTCGCGCTGCCACCTCCCCATCGCTGCGCGACAGGGAGGATCATCTCGACTAGGACGACGGAATGCACCTCACCGCCACTCACGCCACCCGCTTCGCCACCGCCACCCTCGCGCACCTCGGCCGCGAATATCCGTACAAGATGGACCTCGTCCTCGTCGGCCCCGAGGACGCCAAGCCCCCGCGCGAGCATCATCCGATCTTCCACGGCAGCTTCGACTGGCACAGCTGCGTCCACGGCTGGTGGCAGATCCTCCGCCTCGCGCGCCGTTTTCCCGACCTGCCCGTCGCCGCCCAAATCCGCGCGCGCGCCGGCGAAATGCTCGTCCCCGAAAAGGTCGCGGGCGAACGCGCCTTCCTCGATCGCCCTTATTCGGCCGCCTTCGAGCGCCCCTACGGCTGGGCGTGGCTCCTCGCGCTCCACGCCGAGGCCGCACGCCACGACGCCCCCTGGGCCGCCGCGCTCGAACCGCTCGCCCTCGCCTTCGCCGAACGCTTCCATACCTTCCTGCCCAAACTCACCTATCCCTTGCGCGTCGGCACCCATTTCAACATCGCCTTCGCCTTGCTCCTCGCGCGCCACTGGGCCGAAACCCGCGATCCCGCGCTCGTCACCCTCATCGACGCCCGCGCCGACGAATGGTTCGGTGCCGACCGCGACTGCCAGGCGTGGGAGCCCGGCGGCGACGAATTCCTTTCCTCGGCGCTCACCGAAGCGCATCTGATGGCGGCCGTCCTCGGCGGCGATTTCCCCCGCTGGTTCGACGCCTTCCTCCCGCGTGCCGCCACGCAGCAACCCGCGACGCTCTTCACCCCCGCGACCGTCTCCGACCGCAGCGACGGCAAGATCGCGCATCTCGACGGCCTCAACCTCAGCCGCGCGTGGAGCTGGCGCGCCATCGCCGCCGCGCTGGGCCCCGCTCACCCCGCCAGCCCGGTCGCCACCGCCGCGGCCGAGCGCCACCTCGCCGCCGCGCTCCCGCACGTCACCGGCGACTATATGGGCGAGCATTGGCTCGCGAGCTTCGCGCTGCTTGCACTGGATGGCCTCGCCGATTGACAACCCACGCGCTCGCGGCAACAGACGGCGCAAGGGGGGAGAGGCGAGAGGTGAACGGAAAGATGCTGCGTCCCACATCGTTCGACGTCGCCGAGCGCGCCGGCGTGTCGCAATCGACCGTCTCGCGCGCTTTGCGCAACAGCCCCGGCGTCAACGCCGAGACGCGCGCGCGCGTCTCCGCCGCCGCGCGAGAGCTCGGTTATGTCGTCGACCGCCACGCCTCGTCGCTGCGCCTGAAAAGCAGCGAGACGATCGCGCTCGTCACCATCTGCCGTCCGGGCGAGGATCGCAGCGCGATCAACCCCTTCTATTTCGCACTGCTCGGCAGCATCGCCGCCGCGACCTCGGCGCGCGGCTTCAACCTGCTCGTTTCGTTCCAGGAAAATGCCGACAATTTCCGCGCCGATTTCGTCGCCTCGGGGCTCGCCGACGCGATGATCGTCATCGGCACGACCAGCAACCGTCCGGCGTGGGACTATTTCGCCGCCGCACAATCGTCAGGCCTCGACTTCGTCTGCTGGGGCAGTCCGGGCAGCCCCTTCCACTGGATGCGCAGCGAGAATGACATCGGCGGCCAGCTCGCCGCCGAGCATTTTATCGCCACCGGCCGCCGCCACATCGCCTTCGTCGGGCCGCAGCAGTCGCCGCAGCGCCAGTTCGACGAGCGCCGCGACGGCTTCACCGCCGCGCTCGGCCTCCACGGCCTCACCCCCGTCGTCGCCGAGCCCCCCGCCGCCGCCGACCGCCACGCGCAGGGCGTCGCCGCGGTGCAGGCCCTCCTCGAAGCGCATCCTGAAACCGACGCGATCTTCGCCGCCAGCGACATGCTCGCCTTGGGCGTGCTCCAGGGCCTCAAGGACGCCGGCCGCCGCGTGCCGCAGGACGTCGCGCTGATCGGCTTCGACGGCATCCGCGCCGGCACCCTCGCCGACCCCGCGCTCACCACGCTCGAGCCCGACCTCGACGCCGCGGGCGAGGCGCTCGTCGCGATGGCGCTCGAGGACGACGAACGCACGCGCAGCGGCACCCGCATCCCCGTCCACCTCGTCGTGCGCGGCACCGCGTAACCGTGACTTAACTCCCCGAAAAGTAACCACTTGTTATCCATGTCCTGCTACCCCCGGGGGGCGGGGGCAGAAAGCGGTAGTGTGAACGGACAATTTTTCATCTCGCTGCTCAATCCGGGCATCGGCCTCCTGTTCGCGGTCGCCTTTTTCCTGCTGTGGCTGAACCGGCGCGAGCCTTATGTCGCCTATGCCGCCGGCGCCTATACCGCCACCGCGCTCGCCTTCCTGATCCAGGACGTCGGCCCGGTCCTGCCGATGGAGCTGCAGCGGCTCCCCGCCAATTTCCTCTTCCTGATGACCGGCGTGCTCTTCGCCGCCGCGATCATCAAACGCTATGCGCTCCCCGTGCCGTGGCGCGCGATGGCCGCGACCACCGGCGTCGCGACCGCGGTTTTCCTCTGGTTCCTGATCGGCAGCCCGAGCATCGCCGCGCGCATCCTGTCGATCAGCATCGGCGCCGGGATCATCGCGATCATGGTCGTCGCCGCGCTCTGGCCGCTCGAAAAGCGCCACCTCATCGACCGCGTGCTCTTCTGGGTCGCGGCGATCTCGGCGCTCAACCTCATCGTCCGCCCCGTCGTCCTGCTCTCGCTCCACGGCGGCTTCGACGATTATGTCGGCTTCCAGCAGTCGGTCTATTGGACCACCGTCCAGTTCAGCCAGGCGATGGTGTCGATCGTCGCGGCGATCAGCCTGATGGTCGCGGTCGCGCTCGACCAGATCGCCGAACTCCGCCGCGAGGTCGACGCCGACGATCTCTCGGGCCTGCTCAACCGCCGCGGGTTCGAGGCGCAGGCGGCGGCCGCGCTCCGCCGCTGCCTCGAAGAGCGCGCGCCCGTCGCGCTGATCATCGCCGACCTCGACCGCTTCAAATCGGTCAACGACAATCACGGCCACGCGGTCGGCGACGCGATCATCGCCGCCTTCGGCGCGCACGTCCGGCTGATCGGCCCCGCCGAAATGGTCGCGGGGCGCATCGGCGGCGAAGAGTTCGCGCTGCTTGTCCCCGGCGCGGGGGTCGAGGCGGCGCGCCAGCTCGCCGAGGCGGTCCGCACCGGCCTCGCCGCCGCCTGCGCCGGCCGCATCCCCGCCAGCCTCTGCCCCACCGCGAGCTTCGGCATCGCGATCGGCGCCCCCGCCGCCGGCCTGTCGGCGCTGATGCAACAGGCCGATCAGGCGCTCTACGAAGCCAAGCGTAGCGGCCGCAACCGCGTCCGCGCCTTCGCCCCCAAGCCGGTGCGCAGCATGGCGGGCGGCTGAGCCTTCGATTAATACCGGCTTATCCGCGCGTTAAGCCTGTTCCGCAGCAAAATCGCGACCCCGCCGCGCTATTCCCGCACCGCGACCGAAGCGACGGAACGGGGGACAGGGATATGCGGGCCATGCCGCGAACGGGGTTGATCAAGGACCAGAAGGGCGCGACCGCCATCGAATATGGCCTGATCGCCGCGCTGATTTCGCTCGCCTGCCTCATCGCCTTCCAGATGCTCGGGCTCAGCCTCGCGGGCATCTTCACCACGATCAACGACGCGCTCAACCGCTAGCGGCGTCGCGCCCGCCCCGGTCGCCGCCGCCCGCATCGCCCCCGCCCGGATCGGCGCCGCCCGCCTCGCGCGCGCGCTCGGCCGCGAGCCGCGCGAGCGCCTCGCCCGCCGCCAACTGGCCGCAGCGCATGCACAAGCCCGTCGCGGCCTCCTCCCCGGCCTTCTCGGCGGCGTGCGCCGCGCGCATCCGGTCGAGCTTGCCGAGCAGCTTCTCTGTCGCGCTGCCCGGATGGAAATATTTGATCCCCCCGCCGTCGAAGCGCCAGCCCGCCAGATGCTCCTCGGCGCTGATCGCCGCATCGCCGTCATAGCGCCGGTACCTTGTCCCCGCCGCGCCGCCCTCTCCCAGCTCGCCGCGCTTCAGCAGCAGCCCGAGCATCGCGTCCGACGGCACGATCCGCCGCTCGACCTCCTTGCCGCCCCGGATCACCACCATCTCGCGCCCCACCACCGCGCGTTCATAGGCGACCGCCTGCAATCCGCGCAGCGCGCGCGCCAGCGCGGTCGAACAGGCGCGATCAAACGCGTCAAAGCGACGGCGCGCGTCATTGACCGACTTGCGGCTGATCCCCGCCACCCGCGCCGCATCGGTGACGCACCCCGACTGCGCCAGCACGGCAAGAAACGTCCGCGTCCGCGCCACGGTCCACCCATCCTCGCGAATGCGCAGCCCGGGCATGAAGGGATTTTCCTTCTTGGCCCCCTCGGCGCCCCCCTGAATCCCCTCCCGCTTGCGGGAGGGGGTGCGAGACTTGCCAGCTCGCTGGCTAGTCGCAGCGGGGTGAGCACCATTCCCGCCCCCACCGTTTTCTCCCGATTTCCCCCGCGAACCCCGCGCCACCTTACGCCCCATAGCTCCATCTCCCGAATCACTTGGAATGAATCTGAATTATTTTGAACCTATTTGGATAATGTAGGAAAGAAGAAATTTGGACCATGAAGTTTGATATAAAGAATTCTTTATATGATGATTGACAAGCTGCACGAAAGGAATATCCTGAAAGCTGTCGAGGTTCTTCGCGTCGCCCGTGCGGCACGAAGCTAAGACGGGAAGCCGGTGGGTCCCGACAGGGACGAATCCGGCGCTGCCCCCGCAACTGTAAGCGGCGAGCGGCGGTCATCATGTGTCACTGGTTCGGCAAGGAACCGGGAAGGCCCGACCGCAGCATGGACCCGCGAGCCAGGAGACCTGCCTCGTCAGATACGTCCTCCGGCGGGGTGTCCGGTCAGGCCGCAAGCATGGCTGCGCCCGACCTTGCCTCGCGGGTGCGGGTCCCCGTGCCTACGCGTCTGCCCGGCGCCTTGCCCATCGCAAGGTGCTTGAAACATGACTGTCAGCGTCGCCACCCTCGGCTTCCCCCGCATCGGCCTCCGCCGCGAGCTCAAATTCGCGCTCGAAAATTACTGGGCGGGCAAATCCTCGCTCGCCGAATTGCAGATCGCCGCCACGGGCCTTCGCGCGGTGGGCTGGGCGCGGCAGAAGGCGCTCGGCGCCGACATCCTGCCTTCGAACGACTTCTCGCTCTACGACCATGTCCTCGACACAAGCGCGCTCGTCGGCGCGGTCCCGTCGCGCTACGACTGGAGCGGCGCGACCGTCGATCCCGACCTCTATTTCGCGATGGCGCGCGGCGCGCAGGCGCCCGCCGCTTGCGGCCATACCCACGGCGGCGACACGACCGCGATGGAAATGACCAAATGGTTCGACACCAACTATCATTTCCTCGTCCCCGAACTCACCGCCGGCCAGAGCTTCCGCATCGCCTCGACCAAGATCTTCGACGAATTTGAAGAAGCGAAGGCGCTCGGCTATGCGACGCGCCCCGTCCTCCTCGGCCCCGTCAGCTATCTGATGCTCGCCAAGGGCAAAGCGGTCGAACCGCTCGCGCTGCTGCCCCAGCTACTCGAAACCTACGCCGAAATCCTCGCCCGCCTCGCCGCGTTCGGCGCCGAGTGGGTGCAGATCGACGAACCCTGCCTCGTGCTCGACCTGACGGGCGACCAGCGCACCGCCTTCGAGCGCGCCTATGCCAGCCTCGCGACGCGCGGGCCCAAGCTGATGCTCACCACCTACTTTGGCGGCCTCGGCGACAATCTCGATCTCGTCGCCGAGCTGCCCGTCCACGGCCTCCACCTCGACCTCGTCCGCGCGCCCGATCAGCTCGAACCCGTGCTGGCAAAGCTCCAGCCGCACGTCTTGCTGTCGCTCGGCGTGATCGACGGCCGCAATATCTGGCGCGCCAACCTCCCCAATCTCTACTGGCGCCTCAAGACCCTCGCCGGAAAGCGCGACCTCATCCTCGCGCCCTCCTGCTCGCTCCTCCACGTCCCCGTCGACCTCGCGCTCGAAACCGCGCTCGACCCCGAAATCGCCCAGTGGCTCGCCTTCGCCGCGCAAAAGGTCGAGGAACTCGCCGCGCTTGCGAAAGCGCTCAACGAGGGCGAGGACGCAAGCTTCGCCGCCTTCTCCGCCTCGCGCATCGCCGCGGTCGCGCGGTCGACCTCACCGAAAATCCACGACCCCGCCGTCGCCGCCCGCCTTGCCGCGCTCGACGAAAGCGCCACGCACCGCGCCTCCCCCTTCGCCGCGCGCCGCGAAGCGCAACAGCGACGGCTCAACCTCCCCGCATACCCTACCACCACGATCGGCAGCTTCCCGCAGACCCCCGAGGTCCGCAAGGCGCGCGCCGCGCATATCCGGCGCGAGATCGACGACGCGGCTTACGCCCAATATCTCCGCGTCGAAACGCGCGCCGCGGTCAAGTGGCAGGAGGAAATCGGCCTCGACGTCCTCGTCCACGGCGAGTTCGAGCGCAACGACATGGTGCAATATTTCGGCGAGCAACTCGCCGGCTTCGCCTTCACCCGCGCCGGCTGGGTGCAAAGCTATGGCTCACGCTGCGTCCGCCCGCCGATCCTCTACGGCGACGTCTCGCGCCCCGAACCCATGACCGTCGACTGGTGGCGCTTTGCGCAGGAACAGACCGGCTTGCCGATGAAGGCCATGCTCACCGGCCCCGTCACCATCCTCAACTGGTCCTTCGTCCGCGATGACCAACCACGCGCGGCAAGCTGCCGCCAGATCGCGCTCGCGATCCGCGACGAGGTGGCGGACCTCGAAGCCGCCGGCGCCCCGATCATCCAGATCGACGAGGCGGCCTTGCGCGAAGGCCTGCCGCTCCGCCGCTCCGAATGGCAGCACTACCTCGACTGGGCGGTTGAAAGCTTCCGCATCGCCGCCGCGGGCGTCCGCGACGACACGCAGATCCACACACATATGTGCTATTCGGAATTCAACGACATCATCCGTGCGATCGGCGCGATGGACGCCGACGTCATCTCGATCGAAACCGCAAGATCGCAGATGGAGCTGCTCGACGCCTTCGCCAGCTATGCCTATCCGAACGAGGTCGGTCCCGGCGTCTACGACATCCACAGCCCACGCATCCCCGCGGAACGCGAGATGACCGACCTCCTCACCCTCGCCGCAAAGCATGTCCCGCCCGCACAGCTATGGGTGAATCCCGACTGCGGGCTCAAGACGCGCAGATGGAACGAGGTGCGCCCCGCGCTGATCGCGATGGTCGCCGCCGCGAAATCGATGCGCGCCCGCGCGCGCGTGAAGGAGGCCTATCTTGCCAAGTGACGCCGCTCCCGAAGCGATGCCGGGCGCCCTTCCCGCCGTCCGCGTCACCGCCATGCCCGCCAACGCCAATGTCTATGGCGATATTTTCGGCGGCTGGCTGATGGCGCAGATGGACCTCGCCGCCTCGTCGGTCGCGTCGCTCCACGCGCGCGGCCGCGCGGTGACGATCTCGGTGGAGGGCATGTCCTTCCACCGCCCCGTCTTCGTCGGCGACGAGGTCTCGGTCTTCGGCCGCCTCGTCAAGGTCGGACGCACCTCGATGCACGTCGAGGTCGAAACCTGGGCGCGCGACCGCCATGCCGACGAAGCGCACAAGGTCACGCAGGCGGTCTTCATCTTCGTCGCGGTCGGCCCCGACCGAAGGCCCCGCGCGGTGCGGCCTTTGCCGGACTGAATATTGGACGCTCGCAAAGGGGGTGAGGGAACATCATCTCCCCCCCACCCCCTTGCATTTCCCCACCCTCGGCGTAAGGCGGCGCCAACATAAACCTGCGCGTGCGACTCCGCTTAGCTCCGCTCTCCCGAACGGGCACCGGCCGTCATTCCCCGCCGCGCCAACATGGGGACTGCAATCCTATGACCACCACCGGCCACGACACGCTGGGAACCCGCTCGACGCTCGACGTCGGCGATAAGAAGTACGCGTACTATTCGCTCGACAAGGCCGCGGCCAAGCTCGGCGACGTTTCGCGCCTGCCCTTTTCGATGAAGGTGCTGCTCGAAAATCTGCTGCGCTTCGAGGATGGCGGCTTCACCGTGTCGAAGGATGACGTGCAGGCGCTCGTCGACTGGCAGAAGGACCCGCATTCGAACCGCGAGATCCAGTATCGCCCGGCGCGCGTGCTGCTGCAGGATTTCACCGGCGTTCCCTGCGTCGTCGACCTCGCCGCGATGCGCGACGCGATCGCGACGCTCGGCGGCGACACGTCGAAAATCAACCCGCTCGTTCCCGTTCACCTCGTCATCGACCACAGTGTGATGGTCGACGAATTCGGCCACCCCAAGGCGTTCGAACAGAATGTCGAGATCGAATATTATCGCAACGGCGAACGTTACGACTTCCTGAAATGGGGATCGAAGAGCCTCGACAATTTCAAGGCGGTGCCCCCGGGCACCGGCATCTGCCACCAGGTCAACCTCGAGCATATCGCGCAGGCGGTGTGGTCGAGCGAAGACGCGTCGGGTGAAACCGTCGCCTATCCCGACACCTGCGTCGGCACCGACAGCCACACGACGATGATCAACGGGCTCGGCGTGCTCGGCTGGGGCGTCGGCGGGATCGAGGCCGAGGCCGCGATGCTCGGCCAGCCCGTGTCGATGCTGATCCCCGAAGTCGTCGGCTTCAAATTCACCGGCAAGCTGAAAGAGGGCGTCACCGCGACCGACCTCGTGCTCACCGCGACGCAGATGCTGCGCGAGCGCGGCGTCGTCGGCCGCTTCGTCGAATATTTCGGCCCCGGCCTCGCCTCGCTGAGCCTCGCCGACCGCGCGACGCTCGCCAACATGGCGCCCGAATATGGCGCGACCTGCGGCTTCTTCGGCGTCGACGACAAGACGCTCGATTATATGCGCCTGACCGGCCGCAGCGAAGAGAATATCGCGCTGGTCGAGGCCTATGCCAAGGCGCAGGGGCTGTGGATCGTCGAGGGTGCCGCCGACCCGGTGTTCACCGACACGCTCGAACTCGACCTTGGCACCGTCGTCCCGTCGCTCGCGGGGCCGAAGCGTCCGCAGGACCGCGTCTCGCTTCCCGAGGTCGACGATGTGTTCAACGCCGACATGGCGAAGGTATACAACAAGGCGCAGGCGCGCGTGCCGGTCGAGGGCAAGGATTTCGACATCGGCGACGGCGACGTCACCATCGCCGCGATCACCAGCTGCACCAACACCTCGAACCCCGGCGTGCTCGTCGCCGCGGGGCTCGTCGCGAAAAAGGCCGACGCGCTGGGGCTGAAGCCCAAGCCGTGGGTCAAGACCTCGCTCGCCCCGGGGTCGCAGGTGGTCACCGACTATCTCGAAAAGGCCGGGCTGCAAAAGCATCTCGACAATATCGGCTTCAACCTCGTCGGCTATGGCTGCACGACCTGCATCGGCAACTCGGGCCCGCTCGCCGAGCCGATTTCGAAGGCGATCAACGAGAATGGCCTCGTCGCCGCGGCGGTGATCTCGGGCAACCGCAACTTCGAAGGCCGCGTATCGCCCGACGTGCGCGCCAACTTCCTCGCCTCGCCGCCGCTCGTCGTCGCCTATGCGCTGAAGGGCACGGTGATCGAGGATTTCACCACCACGCCGATCGGGCAGGACCAGTCGGGCAACGACGTGTTCCTCAAGGACATCTGGCCGACCAACCAGGAAGTCGCCGAGACGGTGCAGGGCGCGGTCGACCGCGACATGTTCGAGGCGCGCTACGCCCATGTCTACAAGGGCGACGAGCATTGGCAGAAGATTTCGGTCGAGGGCAGTGACACCTATCAGTGGCGCGCGGGCTCGACTTACGTGGCGAACCCGCCCTATTTCGAGGGCATGTCGATGACCCCGGCGCCGGTCGCCGACATCATCGACGCCAAACCACTCGCGATCCTCGGCGACAGCATCACCACCGACCATATTTCCCCCGCCGGCAGCATCAAGGCGGACTCGCCGGCCGGAAAATGGCTTATGGAACATCAGGTTAGCAAGGCCGACTTCAACAGCTACGGCGCCCGCCGCGGCCACCACGACGTCATGATGCGCGGCACCTTCGCCAACATCCGCATCAAGAATGAAATGGTCCCCGGCATCGAGGGCGGCATGTCGCGCTATGGCGCCGAGGTCATGCCGATCTACGACGCCGCGATGCGCCACAAGGCCGACGGCACGCCGCTCGTTGTCATCGCCGGCAAGGAATATGGCACCGGCTCATCGCGCGACTGGGCGGCGAAGGGCACCAACCTGCTCGGCGTCCGCGCGGTGATCGTCGAAAGCTTCGAGCGCATCCACCGCTCGAATCTCGTCGGCATGGGCGTGCTGCCGCTGCAGTTCCTCGAAGGCCAGAGCCGCGAGACGCTGGGCCTGACCGGCGACGACCAGTTCACGATCACCGGCGTCGCGGACCTGAAGCCGCGCCAGACGGTGGCGGTGAACGTCACCCGCGCCGACGGCTCGACCTTCGCCTTCGACACGCTCTGCCGCATCGATACCGCGAACGAGGTCGAATATTATATGAACGGCGGCATCCTGCACTATGTGCTGCGCAAACTCGCGGCCTGACGCCGCGCACCGCTGATGCTATGAGCGCCCGCCCCCTCACCGGGGCGGGCGTTTTCATTTGGAGAAGGGCCGCATGGACGCGGAGGTCATCGTCATCGAAGTGATCGGCTGGACCGCCGCCGCGATCATCCTCGCCGCCTATATCCTGCTGTCGCTCGGCAAGCTCGAGGGGCGCAGTTATTTCTATCAGTGGATGAATGTGATCGGCGCCGGGGGCTTCATCGTCAATTCGGGCTACAACGGCGCGCTGCCCTCGGCCGTGCTCAACGTCATATGGGCCGGGATGGGCCTGTTCACGCTTTGGAGCGTCTGGCGCGCACGGCAAGCGTCGCGCGCCGTAATCCCTTAACGCGCCGCCCCCTCGGCGTTCCACGCCGCGACCTTCGCCCGCGTATCGGCGAGCATCTTGTCGAGCGTCGCGCGATCCTGGACCATTCCGCGCAGCACCACCGTATCGATAGCGCGCGTGGCGGCGCTGTCCTCGAGCGGATTCTTGGTGAGCAGCACGAGGTCGGCCGCCATTCCAGGTTTGATCGCCCCATAACGATCGAGCTGCCCGAACCATGCCGGTCCCGCACGCGTCGCCGAAGCGAGCGCCTGCGCGAGTGTCAGGCCTTTCGCCGTGAAAAGCTCGATCTCGTCGTGCAGCCCGAACCCGGGATAGTTGAAGCTGTTGAGGAAGCCGGCATCGGTCCCCGCGATGATCGGTACCCCCGCTTCGGCGAGCATCGGCAGGATCGTCGCCACATCCTCGATCTGCTTGTGCCGTGCCACGATCGCCGCCGCATCGGCCTTGGCCGCACGCTCGATCCGCCAATCATAGGTCTTGCGCAGCTTCGGCCCGATATAGGCAAGCCCTTCGTCCTTCGAATGATCGTCGCGGTCGAGATAGGCGATGATGCGGCTGCCGTTGAGCGTCGGCGTCACGAACACGCCCTTGGCGGCAAAGCGGCGATACGCCGCCATCGCGGTGTCGCGGTCGAACCCCGCGTCCAGCCGGCGGTTCGCTTCCGCGCGGTCGATGCGCCCGGCGGCGAAATCGGCGGCGATCGCGGCTTCGTCCTTCGCGCCGGCATTATAGGCATAGTCGAGATGCTCGATCGAACTGATCCCCGCGTCGACCGCCTGATCGACGGTCAGCGCCATCGGGATGTGCCCCGACGTCTTGAGGCCGAGAATCTTCGCCTGCCGCAGCGCATAAAGGAAGAGTTCGGGTTTCAGCGTGCTGTCGGTGATCTTGACGAAATCGACCTTGTCGCGGTTCTTCAAACGGTCGAGCGCCGCATCGACATCGGCCTCGCTGCCGACCTCGATCGTGCCCTTCCACACCGGCGCGATCCCCTCGATCTTTGCCCCCGATGTCAGCAAGCGCGGGCCGAACAGGCTGCCGCTCGCAATCTCGCCGCGCCAGGCGAGCACCTGCTCGGGCATATCTCCCGAACAGTCGCGGATCGTGGTGATGCCGTTCGCGACATAGAGCGGCAGCAGCGCCTTATTCTCTTCGATCAGGTCGGGCCCGCCGCCGAAATGGACGTGCATGTCCCAAAGGCCGGGGATCAGATAGCGCTTCTTGCCCTCGATCGTTCGCGCCGCGTGCCAGTCTTTTGCAATCGCGCCATCGGCGCCCACCGCGACGATATCGTCGCCTTTCAGCACCACCGCCTGCCCGGCGATCGTCTTCGCCGCTTCGACATCGACGATCGAGACATGACGGATGATTACATCGCCCTGCTTCGGTGCGGCCAGCGCGGACGGAGCAAAAGCGAGCAGCGCCGGGGCGAATGTGAGGAACAGTTTTTTCATGGGGCGACCTTTCCGATAACTTTCCCCTTAACCTCGTCGGACGCGAGATCAAGCGACCCAGACACCCTCGGCCTTGTGCCATTCTTCGATCGATTTTTCAGGGTAAAGGTCGAACGCCGCATCGCCGGGTCCAATGGCGGGTTCGACCCAGCTCGCCTTATATTTGAGCATCAGATGCACACGCGACGGCGCCGTCGGAAGCTCCGAATCGATCGCGCTCGCGAAGGGATGGACGAGATCGGGCCAGTTCGGGTCGTAAAGCCACAGTGCCGATCCGCACCCACGGCAGAAACGCCGCTCGCCGCTGGACAGCTTGCATGCCGAATGTTCGTCATCCTCGATCCGCGCGCGATAAAGGCCCAGATGCTCCTCGCCCTCGATCGTCAGGCTCGTCGCGTCGGCGCCGAGGTTGATCGCATAGCCGCCGCCGCCCTGCTGCTTGCGGCAGATCGAACAATAGCACAGCTGATACGGAACCGGCGTATGGCTCATCACCGAAAAGCGCACCGCGCCGCACCGGCACGAGCCGTCGAGTTTGGTCGGCATGAATGTTCCTTTCGCGCGATCAAGGGCCCGCTAGCGCCAACGCGCGATCGAAAGGAAGGTTCGTGGTGGGCGCTGACGGGCTCGAACCGCCGACCCTCTCGGTGTAAACGAGATGCTCTACCAACTGAGCTAAGCGCCCCCAAAGATGTCGCCATCAGGGAGGTGCGCGCCCTGCCACAAGCCGTCGTCGCTGGCAAGCGATGGGTCGCCCGCGGTCAGAGCCAGCCGATATGTTTGAAGCGCCAATAGAGCGTGAGGCAGATCGCGCCCATCGCGCCGACGATCAGCGGATAGCCAAAGACCCAGCCGAGTTCGGGCATGAACTCGAAATTCATGCCGTAAATGCCCGCGATCGCGGTCGGAACCGCGAGGATCGCGGCCCAGGCGGCGAGTTGGCGGGTGATCACGCCCTGACGCTGCTGTTCGAGCATGCCGTTGGTCTCGATGACCGACGCGGCAATGTCGCGCAGCCCGTTGAGGCGATATTCGGCGCGCTGCACATGGTCCCAGACGTCGCGATAGAAGGGACGCACCGCGGGGTCGATATTGGGTAGATCATCGTCCGTGGTCAGGCGGCCGGCGACCTCTTTCATCATCCCGACCGGCCGCTGGAAGCGGATGATCTCATGCCGTTGCTTGTAAAGGTGGCGGATTTCAGCGGCATCAAGCGGGGTGTCCATCACGCTGTCCTCGACCGCCAACATCCGTTCCTCGATCGCATCGATCACCGGGAAATAGCCATCGACGATGAAATCGAGCACGGCATAGAGAACATAATCGGGGCCGTGCGCGAGTTTCGCCGGCAGGCTTTCGAGCCGCGCCCGAACATCGGTGTGCGTTCGCGCCGATCCGTGGCGGACACTGACGAAGAAATGCGGGCCGATAAAAAAGGCGGTTTCGCCCGGCTGGATCGTATCGCCGTCGAGATTGGCGGTTCGGGTGATGATGAACAGCTGGTCGCCATAGGTTTCGACCTTGGGCAACTGGTTCGCCTTCAGCGCGTCCTCGACCGCCAGCGGATGCAGGCCGAACCGCTTGGCGATGCCGGCAAGCTCTTCCGGGGTCGGCTCGTAGAGGCCAAGCCAGAAGAAATCGCCGGTGTCGCAATCCTCCGGGATCGCCTCGTCCGGGCCGAGGTCGCGGACGAGCTTGCCGTCATGATAGAGGCGGGCGGCCATGATCGGCATTCGGTGGAAACTCCCTTGCGTGCGGCGCCTACATAGTGTGCGGGAGCGGCAAGGGAAATCACCTCTTAAACCCGACTAGATATCCCGGCTGTCGTACGCCCATTGGAGCAGCGCCTGGCGTTGCTTCGGGCGGCAAAAGGGATCGCCGGGCTCGCAGTGCTTGCGCACTTGCGCCGCATGACGCCGGAACGCGCGCCATCGCGCAATCTGCCGGCGATCTTCGTCCGGCATCCGCCGCCCCGAATAATAGCGGCAATACCATTGGAACCAGCCCCGCGGATCGTCGGGATGGATCCAGCCCTTTTCGATCCAGATGCGGAGCGGCACGCTCGCCCGAACGCCGAAATAGTTCAGCGAACAATCGGGAGATTGTGGCGCAAGCTTCCCTTCCTCGAACCAGCTCGCGGGGAATTCGGCCGCACAGTCGGTCATATATTTCCCGCAGAACACGCCCAGTTTCAGCATTTCCGCGGGGGTGAGTTCGGGTTCGAAATCGGGATCGAACGCCCGCCCCATTGGCGCCGCGCGCGTGTAACGGTAGCCCCTCTGCATCCGGTCGTTCACAACCACTTCGGCTTCGTTCTTCATCGGGCGAGGCTAGCGCGCCGTTCGGAGCCGGGCCATCGCTATTCGTCGAGCGCCTCGAAATAGCGGGAAAGCGCATCATGGGCTCCCTCGGCCAGCGCGATGAAGATGCGGCGGCCGTCGTGCGGATCGGCCTCGCGAACGAAGAGGCCCGCGTCGGTCATCGTCTTGATCCAGCGCAGCGCCGTCGTCGCGGGAACAGCGGCCGCGATGCACAGGCTCGACACCGACACCGGCTGGCGCTCGAGCCGCGCGGCATACAGGTCGAGCAACATGTCCCACGCCGGATCGGCGAACAGGTCGGCGGGGAAATATTGCTCGCGCATCCGCCGCTGGCGCAGCATCCGCCGCACCGCTTTCGCGCGCTGCCGGTCGAGCGTTCGGTCTTCGGGAATGAAGCTGCGCGGCATGGCCGCATAGTCGCGCGTTGGCGCGCGAACCTGCTCTGACGCTGCCGAATCCGCGTCCCATGGCACGAAGCCGGTCGGCGTGCCGGGAAGACCGCTCCGCTGTCCCGCAAGGTCGCCGAGAAGGCGGGAAATGCGCGCGACTTCCTCTTGCAGCCGGTCAATCCGTTCCATCGCGTCGTCGCGGGCGATATCGTGGACCGCCCCGTACCGCGTGCGCCGCGCCGCCGCGAGCGCGACGAGCTTGTCGGCCGCATCGGCGTCGACGAGTAGCTGGACCTCGATCGATGCGGGAATGGCCGCGACAATTCGGTCGAGCGCCGACAAAGCGGTTTCGCAAATCAGGTTGCATCCCTGCTCGCCCGCTGCCGCGCAAATATCGGCCAGCATCTCGCTCTCCACCGCGTCCGATGCCGCCAGCCAGATGATGTCGAGCGTATCGGTCCGCCGGATATGGCTCGCCGCCTCCGATGCCGCGACCGTTCCGGCCACCCGTATGTCGGAGAGGTCGGCAATATCGGGCAAATCCGCGCGGGTTCCGACGAACAACAGCGGCGACGCGACAGCCTGGGGGATCGAACCCCTGGATTGCGTCCCTGCCCAGACCTCACCCGAATGAAAACCGCGATCCGGAAGAACCGACGTGTCGAAGTCGATTTGCGTCCTCTGGTCCATCATGCTGCAGCCCCCGTTTCCATCGCTCCACCTTGGCGTAACTATGTCGTCATTCCGGCGTCATTCACCTTTTGTTCGTTCCTGTTTGCCGCCAATCCGGACCCAAGCGCGCGATTAGCATGAGTCGCCGGTAGGTCGGCCGGAACGGAATGGTCCATTTTGGACATGATTTGTTCTCCTCGTCAATATCTTATTCGGACTTGCCAACCCGGCAGCCGCGGGCGCACTCGGGGGCCATGATCCGCGCTCCGTCTCCCCTCACTCGTTTGCGATGGCGGCGGCGGCTGCGTTCGCTCATCGCATTGCTGTTGCTCGCGGGTTTGGCGCTGGCGGCGTGGGTTTGGTTGCCGGCACCGGTCGCGACGGTGCCGCTTGTCCATATCATCGACGGCGACAGCCTGACGGTGCGGCATGACGACAGCACGCTGACGATTCGCCTGACCGGGATCGACGCAGCCGAATATCGGCAGGATTGCGCGCGCGCCAATGCAAGCCGGTGGCCCTGCGGCCGCGAGGCGCGCGCGATGCTCGTAAAGCTCGCCGGGCGCGGGCCGCTCCATTGCGAAATCGCGGCGAAGGATCATTACGACCGCACCCTCGCCGCTTGCCGCACCCGGCCGCTTCCCGACGGGATCGACCTCGGCGCCGAGATGGTCCGGCTGGGCGGCGCGATCGCGACCAGCGACGCCTATATGGTCGAAGAGGCCGAGGCGCAGGCGAAGCGGCGGGGAATCTGGCAAGGCGATTTTGTCCGGCCCGCCGACTGGCGCGCGGCGCACGAACGCCCCGCGAATGCGCTCGCGCCGCCCGACAGCTAGTATCAGGCGCAGCATGACGCGCCCGCTATGCCTCGCCGCCGTTTCCGGCTAGGGCGAGCGACATGAACAGCCTGTTTCCTGTCATGATCGGCGGCGCGATCGGCGCCGGCGCGCGCCATCTCGCCGGGCAAGCGATGCTCGCGCGGCTTGGCCCGGGCTTTCCCTGGTGGACGCTGTCGATCAACATCGCCGGCAGCCTCCTCATGGGCCTGTTGATCGGCGCGCTGGCGCGGGGCAGCGACGGCGGCGAAACCGCGCGCCTTTTTGTCGGCGTCGGAATCCTCGGCGGCTTCACCACCTTTTCCTCCTTCAGCATGGAATTCTGGATGCTTTTCGAACGCGGTCAGATCGCTCAGGCGGCCGCCTATATGCTCGCGTCGGTGATCGGCGCCATCCTCGCCTGCGGGGTCGGTCTGTTCGTCATGCGGCAGATACCGGCATGAGCGCGCGGGACACCAAATTCGACGGCGCGACGATCGCCGAGGAGGATGACGGCATCCGGCTCGACCGCTGGTTCAAGCGCCACCGGCCGGGGACGCCGCACGCCTTGCTCGCGCGCTGGGCGCGCTCGGGGCAGCTGACGCTCGACGGCAAAAAGGCCGACGTGTCGGACCGCATCGAAACGGGGCAGAGGCTCGTCATGCCGACCCCGCCCGCCGAGATCGAAGCGCGCCCGGCGCGCAAGGGTCGTCCGCTCACCGAAGCCGACATCGAACTCGCGACGTCGATGCTGATCCACCGCGACGCGAGCGCGCTCGTGCTCAACAAGCTGCCCGGGCTCGCGACGCAGGGCGGCACCAAGACCGAGAGCCACGTCGACGGCCTGCTCGACGCGCTCAAATATGACGCGCCGGTGCGGCCCAAGCTCGTCCACCGGCTCGACAAGGATACGTCGGGGGCGCTGCTGATCGCGCGCACGCCCAAAGCGGCCGCCTATTTCGCAAAGAGCTTTTCAAACCGCAGCGCCAGGAAGACCTATTGGGCGATCGTCGTCGGCGTTCCCGACATCGCGCAGGGCGAAATCGACCTGCCGCTCGCCAAGCAGCCGGGGTCGGGCGGCGAGAAGATGCACGTCCACGATAGCGGCCTCGCGTCGAAAACGCGCTACCGCGTCATCGAGCGCGCGGGGAACAGCGCGGCGTGGGTCGAGCTCCAGCCGCTGACCGGGCGCACGCACCAGCTACGCGTCCATATGGCGGCGATCGGCCATCCAATCGTCGGCGACGGCAAATATGGCGGCAAGGGCGCCTTCCTCACCGGTACGATCAGCCGCAAGATGCACCTCCACAGCCGGCGGCTGCGCATCGACCACCCCGACGGCGGCGCGATCGATATCAGCGCGGAGGTGCCCGAGCATTTCGCCGCCAGCCTCGATGCGCTCGGTTTCGACCTGCTGCTCGGCGAGGTCGGGATCGACGATGTCGCCAAGGGCCCGCCGCCGAAGGCCGCGGCAAAAGCCGCTGCGAAAGCGCACAGCAAGCAAATTCGCAAGGCGCGACGCGGCGAGCGGCGCGGACGCACCGCCGACAGCAAACCGACAGATTTTGTCGGCAAGGCAAAACCCAAGGCAAAGACGAAACCGGGCAAGGCAGCGCCGGGGAAACCCGCAGGCAAAAGGCCGGGCGCGAAAAAGCATCCGTCGCGCCCTGCCCGTCCGAGCTGATGCACCCGAACAGCGCCTTCCGGCCCAGACAGGACGACCTCGCCGAACTGCTCGTGCGCGAGATCGGCTTTGCCGCGATCTTTGCGGGCACCCCCGACGGCCCGCGCGTCGCGCACGCTCCGGTGGTGCTGAGCGACGACCGGACGACGCTGCAATTCCATCTGGCGCGCGGCAATGCGCTCACCCGTCATCTGGGCGGCGCGAACGCGCTCGCGGTCGTGCAGGGCCCCGACGCCTATGTCAGCGCGAGCTGGTATGCCGCGGCCGACCAGGTGCCGACGTGGAATTATGTCGCGATCGAGATGGAAGGTGTCGCCCGCAGGCTCGACGACAGCGCGCTGGTCGCGCAGCTCGACACCCTCTCGGCACAGCATGAAGCGCGCGTCGGGGCGAACCCGCCGTGGACGCGCGCCAAGATGAATCCCGCGATCTTCGGCAAGATGACCGGCGCGATCACCGGCTTCGAGATGCGGATCACCGCATGGCGCCCGACGATCAAGCTGTCGCAGAACAAGTCCGCCGACGAACGCGCGCGCGTCATAGCCGGGGTCGAGGCGACCGGCCACGGTGCGCTCGCGGAGTTGATGCGCCACCTCGGCGGCGATAGGGAGGGCGCATGAGCCAGACCGACGACGCACTCGCCAAGAAGCGTTTTTTCGCGATCACCCTCATGCGGCTGATGGGCGCCGCCTTCGTGGCGATCGGTTTCATCCTGATCGGCGGCGGCTTTGCATTCGCGGGACAACCGGCCGACCGCTGGATCGGCGTCGCGATCGTACTGGTCGGCGCGTTCGATTTCGCGGTGATGCCGATGCTCCTCGCGCGCCGCTGGCGTTCGCCCAAAGACCTGTGAAGCGTTTCTGGAAAGAGGTCGCCGTCGTCGCCGAGGGCGACGGCTGGGGCATCGCGCTCGACGGGCGGGCGGTGCGCACGCCGCAGCGCGCGCCGCTGGCGGTCGCGAGCGCGGCGCTCGCCGAGGCCATCGCCGCCGAATGGCGCGATGTCGGCGAAACGATCGCCCCCGCGGCGATGCCGATGACGGGGCTCACCAACGCCGCGATCGACCTCGCCGCGCCCGATCTCTCCGCCTTCGCCGCGCCGGTCGCCGCTTATGCGGAAAGCGACCTCTTCTGCTACCGCGACGCGCGCGACGCGGCGCTGCAGGCCGAACAGGCGGCGGCGTGGAACCCGCTGCTCGCGTGGGCCGAGGCGCGGTACGGCGTCGAATTCGCGCTGACGCAGGGCGTACTGCCGGTCGACCAGCCCGAAGCGACGGTCGCGGCACTGCAGGACGCGGCATTCGCGCAGGACCAATGGCGCATCACCGCGCTGACGCCGCTGGTGACGATCGGCGGCTCGCTCGTCGCGGGCCTCGCGCTCGTCGAGAGGGCGTTCGGCGCCGACGCGCTTTGGGATGCGGTCAGCCTCGACGAGCTGTATCAGGAACGCCGCTGGGGCATCGACAGCGAAGCGCAGAAAGCGCGCGCCGGCAACAAACGCGACTGGGACAATGCCGCGCGGTTTTTGACCCTGCTCTAATCGACGAAATTCGGCTTGCGCTTCTGCATCCCCGCCATCACCGCTTCCATCTGGTTGGGCGTGCGGATGACCTTCACCTGTTCGTCGCTCTCGGCCTGCAGGATTGCGGCGTCGCTCGCATGGCCGAGCATGTTGCAGAGCCGCTTCGCCCCGCGGATCGCATGCGGATTCTTGTCGGCGATCACCTCGGCGAGCTCCATTGCCTTCGCCAGCGGATCGTCGGAAACATGCGTCGCGAAACCGAGCAGCTTCGCTTCCGACCCGTTGAATTCGCGGTTGGTATAGATCAGCTCGCGCAGCACATCGTCGGCGACCTGCGTGCGCCACAGCGCCATGCCCGCGACGTCGGGGACAAGGCCCCAGCGCATTTCCATGATCGCGATGCGCGTGTCGGGGTGAACGATGCGGATGTCGGCCGCGGCCATGATCTGGCTGCCCGCGCCGAACGCGACGCCATGCACCGCCGCGATCACCGGCACCGGCAGTTCGCGCCAACCCCACGCCGCATATTGGGCATTGTTCGCGATGCCCTTGGTCCGGTCGGCAAGGCCGCCGCCCGCGCTGCTCGCCCCCGGATCGCGATCGTTGCTGAGACTGGAGAGATCGAGTCCCGCGCAGAAAGCGCGCCCCTCGCCCGATAGCACGACAACGCGGAGGCCCGCGGTCGCCTTCAATTCATCGACCGCTTGGGCAAGCGCATCCCACATCGCGGGATCGAGCGCGTTCATCTTGTCGGCGCGGATCAGCCGGACGTCGGCGATCCCGCCATCGAGCATGGTGATCGAAATACGGTCTTTCACGCGAGAATCCTTTTCAGCGTTCCAATGCGGCTTCGACGAGCGGAAGCTGGTCGTTGCCGAAATACATATCGTCCCTGTCAACGAAGATCGTCGGCGAACCATAGCCGCCGCGCGCGATGACTTCATCGGTATTCGCGCGCAGCCGCGCCTTGATCGCGTCGCTGCCTGCGGCCGCGGCGAGCGCGGCGCCGTCGAGCCCCTCGGCATCGGCGACCGCCGCGAGCACCGCGGGGTCGTCGAGATTCTCCTGCCGGCCGAAATAGCTGGCGAAGGCCGCGCGCGCGAAACGGACGAGCGCCGCCTGATCATCCTCGAGCGCGCAGCAGAAGCGCATCGCGGCGATGCTTTTGGCCGGATGCCACTGCGACGGGAAATTCATCGGCACGCCCGCGAGCCGCGCCCAATCTTTCAATATCTTCCAGCTGTGCGTCAGCCGCCGGTTGTCGACCTGCTCGCGCGCCGCATAGACGGCGGGATTCACCGCGTTGAACACCCCGCCGACGAGGATCGGCCGGTATACCGCGGCCGCACCCGTGCGTTCGAGCACGCCGGGCAGATTGTGGAACGCAAGGCAGGTCCACGGCGACGACAGATCGAAGAAGAATTCGACGCGTGCGGTCATGCTCAGGCCTCGGCCTTCGCCTTTTCCCAATATTGGTCGCGCAGCAGACGCTTGTAGAGCTTGCCTGTGTCGTGGCGCGGCAGCGCTTCGAGGAAGTCGATCCGGCGGGGGATCTTAACCCCCGACAATTTCTCGCGGGCATAGGCGATCAGCTCATCGCGCAATTCCTCGGTCGCATCCGCCATATTCGCGGGCTGGATCACCGCGATCACTTCCTCGCCCATTTCGTCGTGCGGCCCGCCGACGACCGCGACGTCGGCGACCTTGGGGTGGGTGACGAGATGATTCTCGATTTCCTGCGGATAGATATTCACCCCGCCCGAGATGATCATGAAGCTCTTGCGGTCGGTGAGATAGAGGAAGCCTTCTTCATCAACTTTACCCACATCGCCCAAAGTCGACCAGCCCTTCGAGTTGCGGCTCGAAGCCGTCTTCTCATTATCCCCATGATATTCGAAGACATTTTCGCTTTCAAAGAAAACCGCGCCTTCCTCGTCGGGGCCGAGTTCGGTCTCGTTGTCCTCGCTCATGATATGGACGGTACCGAGGATCGGGCGGCCGACGCTGCCCCGGTGCGTCAGCCAGTCGGCGCTGGAGATGAAGGTCATGCCATTGCCTTCGGACCCCGCATAATATTCGAAGAGCACCGGGCCCCACCAGTCGATCATCGCCTGCTTTACCGGCACCGGGCACGGCGCCGCGGCGTGGATCGCGACCTTCAATGACGCGGTGTCGTAGCGGGTGCGGACGTCGTCGGGGAGCTTGAGCATCCGCACGAAATGCGTCGGGACCCACTGGCTCGAATTCACACGATAAGTCTCGATGTGCGACAACGCCGCTTCGGGGTCGAATTTCTTCATCAGGACGACGGTGCCGCCGAGGCGGTGGATCGTCATCGACCAGCGCAAAGGCGCGGCGTGATAGAGCGGCGCGGGCGAGAGATAGACGCTGTCCGAATTGATCTGGAACACCGCCGAGGCGAGCATGACGAGGCTGTTGACCGCGTCGATCGCCGGGTCCTCGGGCAGCGGCACGCGCACACCCTTGGGCCGGCCGGTGGTGCCCGACGAATAGAGCATGTCGACCCCGGCGCGCTCGTCGGCGACGGGGGTCGCGGGCATCGCCGCGACGGCATCCTCCCAGCTTTCATAGCTCGGAATGGCGCCGCCCATCGCGAACCGCTTGATCCCGGTGGTGAGCTGCTGCGCCGCACCCGCGAGGCTCGCCGACACGACGAGGATCTGCGCGCCCGAGTTTTCGAGGATATAGTCGGTCTCGTCCTGCGTCAGCCGCGACGAGATGCAGACATAGCGGAGGCCCGCGCGCTGCGCGCCCCAGGTGAGACCGTAATAATGCGGCGTGTTGTCGAGCATGAAGGCGACGACATCCTCGTGCCCCAGCCCGTGCGACCGAAAGAGCTGCGCGGCGCGGTTCGAGGCTGCGTCGAGTTCGCCATAGCTGATCGCCTCGCCCGTTTCGGCGACGATGATCGCGGGCTTGTCGGGGTTGGCGCGGGCATGGACTGAGGGGTGCATCGGGCATCATCTCCGGAATCACTGGTTTCTTTATGTCGAAGATGAGTAGCAACCTGAAACTTTTGGTCAAGCAAGCTGGGGCTCGTGACAGGGGGGTGCGACAAATCCCTCCCTTGGGGAGACCGCGCTACTCCGGCCGCGAGCGCAGCGTATAGCCCCGCCCTTTCACCGTATGCAGCATCGGCCAGTCGAAGCCGCGATCGACCTTGGCGCGCAGCCGCGACATATGCACCTCGACCCGGTTGGTGCCGGGATCGAAATCGATCCGCCACACCGCACGGAGCAACGCATCGCGCGACACTGGGCGGTCGGGGACGCGTGCGAGATTGGCGAGCAGGTCGAACTCGCGCAGCGGCAGGCGGATGAGTCGCCCCGCGCGCTCGACGCGGCGATCGATCAGGTCGATGCGAAGCTCGCCCTCGCCGAGCTGGCCCGCGGCGATACGGCTGCGGCGGAGCAGGCTCGCGATCCGCGCCAGCACTTCGGGGAGATTGTCGGTCCAGCCGACGGCATCGTCCGCGCCCGCACCCAGCGCCTTCATCCGGTCGCCGAGCGCGTCGCGGTCCGAGATGACGAGCAGCGGCCGCCGCCCCGCGATCGACCGCGCCAGCCGGACAAATTCGAACGGCTCCTGCCAGTCGAGGAACGGATTGACGATCAGCAGGTCGAAACAGCTGTCGACCCATGCGCGCAGACCGTCGACATGCTGCGGTAGCAGTTGCACAGCAAGGCCGGCGGCACCGATCGCCGCCATCAGCGCATGGGCCCGATCCGGCTGCGGATGATAGACGGCGACGAGCAACTTCCTGTCGCCTCCCTCTTCCATACCCGATGATGCCATCCCCGACCCCGCCCTTGCCGTAACATACTGTCGCCTGCCGCCCCGCCCGGCATTGCACCGCTTTTCGGCTGTGCTAGTCCTCGGGCATGACCAGTATCGAAATGCTTGACGGTGACTTCGCCACCCTTCCCGACCTTGTCCGTGCCCATGCCGCGGAGCGTCCCGATGCCGTAGCGGCTGCCGACCCGTTCCGGCGGCTGAGCTGGTCCGAACTGGATCAATTGACCGACCGAATCGCGGCGCGATTGCAACAGGACGGATTCGCAAAGGGCGACCGCACGGCGGTCGCCGGGCTCAACAGCGTCGAGCAGATGGCGGTGATCCTCGGCACCTTACGCGCCGGCGGCGTCGCGGGGCTCGTCACCAACAGCGCGACCGGCGAGCAGATGGCGGCGATGATCGCCGACACCGGCGCGCGCCACCTGTTCCTCGACAGCGCCGCGAAATCGAGCCTCGACGGGCAGGTCAGCGCCGCAAGCGACCTGATCGCGATGGACGGCAGCCACGCGGGAACGCCCCTCGACTCCTGGCTGTCACTAGCGGGCGCCAAACCCGCCCCGGTCGACATCCGGCCCGAGGACGGGTTCAACATCATCTATTCGTCGGGGACGACGGGCACGCCCAAGGGCATCGTCCACAGCCATGCGATGCGCTGGCAGCATATCGTCCGTGGTGCGCCCGCTTATGGGCCCAAGGCCGTGACGATCCTGTCGACCCCGCTCTATTCGAACACAACGATGGCGAGCTTCATGCCGACGGTCGGGTCGGGCGGGCAAGTCGTGTTGATGAAGAAATTCGACGCGCGCGGTTTCCTCGAACTTGCCGAACGGGAACGCGCGACGAACTGTATGCTGGTGCCCGTCCAATATCGCCGCATCATGGCGCTCGACGATTTCGGCAGCTTCGACCTTTCCAGCTTCGTGATGAAATATTGCACCTCGGCGCCCTTCCCCGCGGCGCTGAAGGCCGATGTGCTGGAGCGTTGGCCGGGCGGGCTGGTCGAGATTTACGGCATGACCGAAGGCGGCGCGGCGTTCATCCTTGAGGCGCATCAATTTCCCGACAAGCTGCACACCGTCGGCAAGCCAGCGCCCGGGCATATCGCCAAGGTGATCGACGAGGAGGGCAAGGAACTGCCGCAAGGATCGGTCGGCGAAGTCGTCGGCCGCAGCCCCGCGATGATGACCGGATACAACAATCGCCCCGACGCGACCAAGGCAATGCACTGGTATGATGGCGACGGAAATCTCTTCTATCGCCACGGCGACATCGGACGGATCGACGAAGACGGTTTCCTGACGTTGATGGACCGCGCGAAGGACATGATCATTTCGGGCGGCTTCAACATCTTCCCGAGCGACCTCGAAGCGATTTTGATCGCCGACGATCGCGTCGTCGAGGCGGCGGTCGTGGGCATGCCGAGCGAGGAATGGGGCGAGACGCCGGTGGCGTTCGTGGTGCTGACAGAAGGCGCCGACCCCGAAAACGTGCGCGCCGATTGCAACGCGAAGGTCGGCAAGACGCAGCGGCTGAGCGCAATTACGGTGGTTGATGAATTGCCGCGCAGCCCGATCGGCAAGGTGCTGAAGCGCGAACTGCGGGATGCCCACGCCGGGTGAATTGGGGGTAAGGAAGGCCTGAAAGCGGCCGAGAGTTGCCCTATCAATCATCGTCACCCCGGACTTGATCCGGGGTCCATGACTTCGACGCTGCTATGGATCCCGGATCAAGTCCGGGATGACGAAAGATTGAAACCGACCGAAAGGCGACGCTTGGTATCTCATTAACTCGTCATTCCCGCGAAAGCGGGAACCCAGAGCGCGCATCGCCTGACCCCACCCTGGGTTCCCGCTTTCGCGGGAATGACGAATGTTGGGAATGGCAAAATCCACCCCAAAGCCGCCGCGTAACCCTACAGCATATATTTCATCCGGATCGACTGGCGCATGTCGCCCGCGACCGCGAAGCTGGCCGATTTGAAACTCGGCGGCCCGACGGTGATCGTGGGGTTACGCGAAAAGCCGAAGCCTTCTGTCGGCAGGAAGATCGCCGTATCGAGCTTGTTGTTGCCATTCTCGTCATGCACGACCGCGATCGCATAGGTTCCTGCGGCGGGCGCGTGGACGGCGAAATTTGCCGCGTCGACCGCCTTCACCGCCATGCGCACCGATCCCGCATCCTTGCTGCAATCGGGAAAGGCCTTGCGGTTCGGGGTCAGGCAGACGAGGACCTGCCCCTTCGCGCTGCGTAGCCCCGTGACGCTGACCTCAACCGTCGGCGGCGGCGGACTTGCGGCGGCCAGCAGCATCGGCAAAAGTGCCAAGCCCGATATCCGTGCCGCACGCCTTGTCCCAAAAGCGGAAATAGAGACCATAATTCCCCCGGTAAGCCGCATGATGCGCCTGATGATGCGTTGCGGTTATCAGCCATCGCCCTGCGGGTCCATGAACGAGTGCGCGCGGAAACATCTCCCACCCCATATGATTGCCGACCCCCATCACCGTCATGATCGCGAGCACGAGGCCGAGCACCCCCACATGGATGGGAAGCAGAAAGACGAGCGCGGGGATGACGACCGCCCCGGTGACCGCCTCCAGCGGATGAAAGCTCATCGCCGCCCAGGCGGTCGGCGGGCGGCTCGCATGATGGACCGCATGCGCGGCGCGGAACAGCGCCGGGCGGTGCATCCAGCGGTGCGTCCAATAGAACCAGCTATCGTGGAGCAGCAGATAGGCGAAGAAGCTGACGGGCAGATACCAGAGCGGAAAGGCGTCGACGTCGGTATAGATGCGCGTCCAGCCATGTTCCTGCCAGCCCCAGGCGACGATGCCCGCCGGGACCCCGTAAATGGCGGCGCTCGCGAGGCTCCAGCCGATCTCGCGCTTCATCTGCGGTTCGAGCCCGCGGTAGAGGCCAGGGTGCTTCCACTTCGTCGCGACGGCGAAGGCGCCACTGGTGAGCAGATAGCGCACGCCGACGATCGCGGTCATCGCGAGCGCGGAGAAAAGGATCGCCCAGCCGGTCATGGCGCGAGGCTAAACGCTCGCCGCCGCGTTGCAATGGCTTTGCGCCCGCGCGTTCGGGTGGCTAAGGCGGAAGGATGGCGGGGCAGAGGATCGATAAATGCGACATCGCGATCGTCGGCGGCGGGCTCGCCGGCGGGCTCGCGGCGCTCGCACTGGCTGCGAAGCGGCCCGATCTCGACGTGCGGCTGGTCGAACCGGGACCGGTCGGCGGCAATCATATCTGGTCCTTTTTCGACAGCGACATCGCGAAGAAGGATCGCTGGCTCGTCGCGCCGCTCGTGCGCCATCACTGGCCGCGCTACGATGTCCGCTTTCCTGCTCACGCGCGACAGCTGCGCATGGGATATAAGAGCATCACCGGCGAGGCGCTCGCCGAAGCGGTCGCGGCGGCGCTACCCGCAGGGCATATCATCGCCGACAAGGCGAAGCATGTCGCGCCCGACCATCTGCTGCTGGCGCGCGGAGGTCGGCTGTCGGCGAAGCATGTCATCGACGCACGCGGCGCGGGCAAATTCGCGGGGCTCGACTGCGGCTGGCAGAAGTTCGTCGGGCAGGCGCTGACGGTAAAAGGCGGGCATGGGATCGAATATCCGGTGGTGATGGACGCCAAGGTCGAGCAACTGGACGGCTATCGCTTCGTCTATCTCCTCCCCTTCGACGCCGAGACTCTATTCGTCGAGGACACTTATTACAGCGACGACGCCGACCTCGACGCCGCGGTGGTGCGCGAACGGATCGCCGCCTACGCTGCGGCGCAAGGCTGGAAGGTCAAGGCGACGACGCGCGAGGAAAACGGCGTGCTGCCGGTGGTGATGGCGGGCGATTTCGAGCGGCTGTGGCCCGCGTCCGACCGCACCGCGCGGATCGGCGTGCGCGCCGGCCTGTTCCACGCGACGACGGGCTATTCGCTCCCCGACGCGGTGCGCACCGCGTCGGCGCTGCCCGCGCTCGTCGACCGGTCCGATCTTGCCGCCGTGCTTCGCGGCCGCGCGGCGGCGGCGTGGCGTCGCCAACGTTTCTACCGGATGCTCGGCGCGATGCTGTTCCGGGCGGCGGAACCCGATGCGCGTTTCCGCATCTTCGAGCGCTTCTACCGCCTGTCGCCGCGGCTGATCGCGCGTTTCTATGCCGGGCGATCGACGACGGCGGACAAGCTGCGGCTGCTCGTCGGCAAGCCGCCGGTCGCGATCGGCCGCGCGATCGCCGCGCTGGCGAAGCTCGACTGGCGATGACGCGCCGCGCGATCGTGATCGGCGCGGGGTTCGGCGGGCTCGCGCTCGCGATCCGGCTGCAATCGGCGGGCGTCGCGACGACGATCGTCGAGGCGCGCGACACGCCCGGCGGGCGGGCCTATCACTGGAGGCGCGAGGGTTTCACCTTCGACGCGGGACCGACGGTCATCACTGATCCGCCGTGCCTTGAAGAACTTTGGTCGCTGAGCGGGCAGGATATGGCGCAGGACGTCGACCTCGTCCCCGTCATGCCTTTCTATCGGCTCAACTGGCCCGACGGCACGAATTTCGATTATTCGAACGACGAGGCGGCGCTGCGCGAGGAGGTCGCGAAGCTCCATCCCGCCGATGTCGCAGGCTACGACCGCTTCCTCGAATATTCGAAGGGCGTCTATGAAGAGGGCTATGTGAAGCTCGGCGCGGTCGCCTTTCTCGACTTCGCCGCCATGGTCCGGGCGGCGCCGGCGCTGATGAAATATCGCGCTTGGCGCAGCGTCTATGGCGTCGTGTCTTCCTATGTGAAGGACGAGCGGCTGCGGCAGGCGCTGTCGTTCCACACTTTGCTCGTTGGCGGCAATCCGATGACGACGAGCGCGATCTATGCGCTGATCCACAC
Source organism: Sphingopyxis sp. (assembly GCF_035686825.1). GTDB lineage: Bacteria > Pseudomonadota > Alphaproteobacteria > Sphingomonadales > Sphingomonadaceae > Sphingopyxis. The sequence continues at coordinate 811,812 of NZ_DASRYZ010000003.1, forward strand.
GATCGAAAAAGAAGGCGGCGTCTGGTTCGCGCGTGGCGGCACCAATGCGCTGGTGCGCGGCATGGTGCGCCTGTTCGAGCGGCTCGGGGGGGTGCTGCGCCTCGGCGATCCGGTGGCGCGGATCGACACGGCGGGCGACCGCGCGACCGGCGTGACGACGCAAAGCGGCTGGCATGGCGAGGCTGACATGGTCGCGACCAATGCCGACTTGATGCACAGCTACCGCGACTTGCTCGGCGGTCATCGGCGCGGGACCAGCACGGCCAAGCGCCTGGCGCGCAAACGCTGGTCGCCCTCGCTCTTCGTCGTCCATTTCGGGGTGAAGGGAAGCTATCCCGACATCGCGCATCACAGCATCTTGTTCGGACCGCGCTACAAGGGGCTGCTCGACGACATCTACGGCGGCGTCGTTCCGGATGATTTCTCGCTCTACCTCCACCATCCGAGCATCACCGATCCCGGCATGGCGCCGCCGGGGCACTCGACCTTCTATGCGCTCGCGCCCGTCGCGCATCTCGGCAAGGCGCAGGCCGACTGGGACGGCGACTTCGGCCAGCGCTTCGCCGCCGCGATCCTCGAAGAGGTCGAGCGCCGCGTCGCGCCGGGTCTTCGCGCCAATCTCGTCACGCGCTTCCACTATACGCCCGCCGATTTCGGCCGCGACCTTTCGGCGCATCTCGGCAGCGCGTTCAGCCTCGAGCCGCTGCTGCGGCAAAGCGCATATTTCCGCGCGCACAATCGCGATGACGCGATTTCGAATCTTTACTTCGTCGGCGCGGGGACGCATCCGGGCGCGGGAATCCCCGGGGTCGTCGGCAGTGCCAAGGCGACCGCCCGATTGATGTTGGAAGATATATGAAACGCCTTGCCGTCTATTGCGGGTCCGCGACCCCCGAAGATCCGATCTATATCGAAACCGCACGCCACGTCGGTCGCACCTTGGCCGAGCGGGGGATCGGCGTCGTCTATGGCGGCGGCCGGCTCGGGCTGATGGGCGCGGTCGCCGACAGCGCATTGGAAGCCGGCGGCGAGGTGATCGGGATCATTCCCGACGCGCTCGTCGGCGCCGAGGTCGCGCATCGTGGTTGTACCGAATTGCACGTCGTGTCGGGCATGCACGAGCGCAAGAAGATGTTCACCGACCTCTCCGACGGCTTCCTCACCATCCCCGGCGGCGTCGGGACGATGGACGAACTGTGGGAAGCGATCAGCTGGGCGCAGCTCGGTTATCATGCGAAGCCCGTCGGGCTGCTCAACGCCGCGGGCTTCTATAACGACCTGATCGCGTTCAACCGCAACATGATCGAGGTCGGCTTCATCCGCCCCGCGCACGCCGGGATCATGATCGTCGACGCCGGGCTCGACGAACTGCTCGACAAGATGGCGGCTTATGTCCCGCACAAAACGATCTTCGCGATGAAGGCCGACGATCTCTGATGATCGAGGAGGGGGCCTATGACGCGCATGCCCTCCACGGTTTCGCGCACGACAGCATCGCGCGCGGATCGAAAAGCTTTGCGCTCGCCAGCCAGCTCTTTGACCGCGAAACACGCGAGCGCGTGTGGCTGCTTTATGCCTGGTGCCGCGCCGCCGACGACCTGACCGACGGACAGGATCATGGCGGCACGATGAAGCCGGACCATGACCCCGCAGCCGCCGTCGCGCATATCCGCGCGCAGACCGACAAGGCCTTTGCCGGCGAGCCGACCGGCGACATGGCCTTCGACGCGCTCGGCTTCCTGCTTACCGAGGTCGATATTCCGCGCGCCGTGATCGAAGACATCATTGCGGGGTTCGAACTCGACGCAAAGGACTGGCGCCCGCGCAGCGAGGACGACCTGCTGCGCTACGCCTATCATGTCGCGGGCGCGGTCGGGGTCGCGATGGCGCTGGTGATGGGGATCGACGCGCAAGACGAAACGACGCTCGACCGCGCATCGGACCTCGGCATCGCCTTCCAGCTCGCCAATATCGCGCGCGACGTCGCCGAAGATGCCGCCGCCGACCGCTGCTATCTGCCGGTCGAATGGATGGTCGAACTCGACATCCCGCCGGGGCAGCACATGCATCCCGCTTTTCGCGGACGCCTGTCGGTGATGGCCAAATGGCTGGCCGAGATGGCCGGGGAATATGAGGCGTCGGGCCGCTGGGGCGCGCGACGACTGCCCCCGCGCAGCCGCTGGGCGGTGCTCGCGGCTGCGGGCATTTATGGCGACATCGCACGCGAGGTGCGGCGCCGCGGCGACCATGCCTGGGATCATCGCGCGTCATCGAGCCTGTTCGCCAAGCTCGGCTGGATCGCGCGCGCCGGCTGGTCGGTGCTGCGCCGCCCGCCGCAGCGGCGGATCAGCCGCGACGGGCTGTGGACGCGTCCGCGGCCCACCGACCCGGCCGGCCGCGCCGGGGCATGAGCTATCTCGAAGCGATCGCCGCGGCGCTCGTGCTGATCAACGTCGCGCTCGTCGCGCTGCGCAGCGTGTGGAACTATCCCTTCGCGCTCGTCGCGGTGACGCTCTACGCCTTCGTCTTCTTCGAAGCGAAGCTGTACAGCGACATGCTGCTCCAGGCCTTTTTCTTCGCGCTCAACCTTTATGGCTGGGCGGCTTGGATGCGCGCGCGCGATGAGAGCGGCGTTCCGGTGCGCTGGATGACCGATCGCGCCCGCCGCGGCTGGGGGCTGGCGACGATCGCCGCGTGGGCGGGCTGGAGCTTTGCGATGGACCGATATACCGACGCGGCCGCGCCATGGATCGACGGCGCGATCGCGATGCTCAGCATCACCGCGCAATGGCTGCTCGCGCGGCGCCGCGTCGAAAGCTGGATCCTGTGGATAATCGTCGACCTGATCGCGGTACCGCTCTTCGCCTCGCGCGGGCTCTACGCGACGAGCGCGGTCTATGTCGTCCTGCTCGGCCTGTCGATCGACGGGCTGATCCAGTGGCGCCGCGCCGCCGCGACGGGCAGGGTGGCGCGGTGACGCGCCATATCTGCCTGCACGGCGCCGAAAGCACCGGCAAATCGACGCTCGCCCCGCGCCTCGCGCTGCGGCTCGGCGGCCTCGTCGTCCCCGAATATGGCCGCACCTATGCCGAGGCCAACGGCACCGACCTCGACGAGGTCGACCTGCTCGCGATCTTCGACGGACATCGCGCGGCGACCGAGGCCGCGCTCGCGCAGAAACCCGAATGGCTCGTATCGGACACCGATCCGTTGATGACGCAGGCGTGGGCGATCATGCTGCTCGGCCGCCGCCTGCCCGAAATCGACCTGTGGGACGCGGTCGCCGACCTCTATCTCGTTCCCGCGATGGACCTGCCGTGGCAGGAGGATGGCACGCGGCTGTTCGGCAGCGAACTCGCGCGGGCGCAGTTCATGGAGGTCGCGATCGGCGAACTCGACCGGCGGCGGCTGCCATGGGCGTGGGTCGCGGGCGAAGGCGATGCGCGGGTCGAAAAGGCGCTGGCGGCAATTGAGGCAGCCGGGCTGAGCTAACCGCCGCTATCGTCATTGTCGCAGCCCCGCCGCGCGGCTAAAGCAACGCGCGTGACCGCGCTTTCCCTCCGCATCGCCGCTTTCGCCGACCGCCGGCCAAAGCTCCTCGCCCTGTTGCTCGGTGCCGTTTCGGCGACGGGATTCGCCCCGCTCCACCTGTGGCCGCTGACCCTGCTGGCGCTCGCGGGCTGGATGGCGCTCGTCGCGCGCAGCGCCAAGGGTTCGCGCGCGCTCGGCATCGGCTGGGCGTTTGGGGTCGGTCATTTCGTCGTCGGCCTGAACTGGATCGCGACCGCTTTCACCTATCAGGCGGCGATGCCCGCATGGCTGGGATGGATCGCGGTCATACTGCTGTCGCTGTATCTGGCGGTCTATCCGGCGCTGACGGCCTGGGGTGCGTGGTTGGTAAAGCCCAGGGGCGATACGCATTTTGCCGCGCCGTCCTATCTGCTGGCGTTCGGCGGGCTCTGGATTCTCACCGAGTGGCTTCGCAGCTGGATCTTTACCGGCTTTGCGTGGAATCCGCTCGGCGTGATCGCCGTCCCGCACGCCGCCATGCCCGCGCGCTGGATCGGGACCTATGGCATGAGCGGGATCGTCTTCCTGCTCGCGGGGGTTCTGATACTGGCGTGGTTTCGGCGCCGCGTCGCCGCGGCCGCGCTGTTCGGCAGCCTGATGGCCTTCTGGGGCGCCGCCTTCGTTTCGCAAATGGGCAGCAGCGCCGACGCCGCCGTCCGATCCAAGGGCATCGCCCGGATACCGATCACCGTCGTCCAGCCCAATGTCGGGCAGGAGGACAAGTGGGAGGGCAGCAAGGCCGACGCCAATTTCGCCAAGCTCGCACGGCTGACGACGCCCAAGGACGACACACCGCGGCTGATCCTGTGGCCCGAAGCCGCCGTGCCCGACTATCTCGAACGCGGCTATCCGTCGGTCTATTACGACCGTTCGCCCGCCGAAGCGCGCGCGCGGATCGTCCGGTTGATGAACCCGAACGACATCATGCTGCTCGGCGCGCTCAAGCTCGAACTCGATCGGGCGGGCGATGTCGTCGGCGCGCGCAACGCGGTGATGACGGTGCATGCCGACGGCACGCTCGGGCCGCGCTACGACAAGGCGCATCTGGTGCCCTATGGCGAATATCTACCGATGCGGCCGATCCTGTCGGCGATCGGCCTGTCGCGCCTCGCGCCCGGCGACATCGATTTCTGGCCCGGACCCGGCCCGCGCACGCTCGACCTCGGCGCCTTCGGCCGCGTGGGACTGCAAATCTGTTACGAGATCATCTTTTCGGGCCAGGTCGTCGATCGCGACCACCGCCCCGACTTCATCTTCAACCCGTCGAACGACGCCTGGTTCGGCAGCTGGGGTCCGCCGCAGCATCTTGCACAGGCCCGCCTCCGCGCGATCGAGGAAGGCTTGCCGGTGATCCGTGCGACTCCCACCGGAATCAGCGCGGTGATCGACGCCGACGGGCGCATCGTCGAATCGCTGCCCATGCACAAGGCGGGGCGTATCGATACGACGGTGCCACTGGCGCGCGCGCCGACGCTCTTTGCGCGCTTCGGCAATAGTCTGCCCGTCGGTTTCGCCTTGCTGTTGCTCGCGCTGGCCATTGCGTTCCGGCGCTCGGGGCGCTAACAGCGCGCGGACATAAAGCATCCTTTATATTCGATTCCGAGAAGGCTTCCCCATGCGCAACAGCTTCCTTTTCACCTCCGAAAGCGTGTCGGAGGGCCATCCCGACAAGGTCGCCGACCAGATTTCGGATTCGATCGTCGACCTGTTCCTGTCGAAGGATCCCGAGGCGCGCGTCGCGTGCGAAACGCTGACGACGACGCAGCTCGTCGTGCTCGCGGGCGAGATTCGCTGCAAAGGCGTGTTCGAGAATGACGCCTGGGCGCCGGGCGCGCTCGACGAGATCGAGGCGACCGTTCGCAACACGGTGCGCGAGATCGGCTATGAGCAGTCGGGCTTTCACTGGCAGAGCTTTCGCTTCGAGAACAACCTCCACGGCCAGTCGGCGCATATCGCGCAGGGCGTCGATGAGAGCGGCGACAAGGACGAGGGCGCGGGCGACCAGGGGATCATGTTCGGCTATGCGTCGGACGAAACCCCCGACCTGATGCCCGCGACGCTCGATTACAGCCACAAAATCCTCGAGCGCATGGCCGCCGACCGCAAGGCGGGCACCGCGCCCTTCCTCGAACCCGACACCAAGAGCCAGGTCACGCTGCGCTACGCCAACGAGCGTCCGGTCGAGGCGACCGCGATCGTCGTGTCGACCCAGCATGCGCCGGGCTATTATTTCCACAACGGCGAAGGCGACGAGGCGAAATATACCGAGCTGCGCAAGTACGTCCTTGGCGTGATCGCCGACGTGCTGCCCGCCGAGCTGCTCACCGCGAACACCGTCTATCACATCAACCCGACCGGCCGCTTCGAGATCGGCGGGCCCGACGGCGACGCGGGGCTGACCGGGCGCAAGATCATCGTCGACACCTATGGCGGCGCGAGCCCGCACGGCGGCGGCGCGTTCAGCGGCAAGGATCCGACCAAGGTCGACCGCTCGGCGGCCTATATCACCCGCTATCTGGCGAAGAATATCGTCGCCGCGGGCCTCGCGCGCCGCTGCACGATCCAATTGAGCTATGCGATCGGCGTCGCCGAGCCGCTGTCGATCTATGTCGACCTGCACGGCACCGGCACGGTCGAGGAAGGCCGCATCGAGGCCGCGATCCCGCAGCTCGTGCGCCTGACGCCCAAGGGCATCCGCACGCACTTGGGGCTCAACAAGCCGATCTATCGGCAGACCGCCGCCTATGGCCATTTCGGCCGCACCGCCGAGGGCGACGCCTTCCCGTGGGAGCGCACCGACCTCGTCGACAAGCTCAAGGCCGCGCTTGCCGCCTGACACGGCGCGGGGGCGCTTGCCGCCCCCGCCCACGGATCTACGGCGCTTGCCGCCCCCGCCTCGCCGCGCTAACGGGCGCGGCATGACTGCGCATAAACCCGGCGATCCGACGACCCTGAACCGCCTTTACGGCCGATCGAAGGGCAAGCCGCTGCGCGCGGGGCAGCAGGATCTGGTCGACACCTTGTTGCCGCAGATCGCGGTGCCCGAAGTTGGCGAAGTTTCCGCGGAGCGTCTGTTCGGGCAGGCATGTCCGTTGCATTTTGAAATCGGTTTTGGCGGCGGCGAGCATATGGCGGGGCGCGCCGACATGCTGCCCGACCATGGTTTCATCGGCGCCGAGCCGTTCGTCAACGGTGTGGCGCAGGCGCTGGTGCATGTCGCGGGCGATCATGGCGAGCGGCTGCCGCTCGGCAATGTCCGCATCCATCATGGCGATGCATTGGAAGTGCTGCGGCGGATTCCCGACGGCGCCCTCGCCTTCGCCTATCTGCTCCACCCCGACCCCTGGCCCAAGGCGCGCCACGCGAAGCGGCGGATGATGAACGACGGTCCGCTCGACCTGATCGCGGCGAAGCTGAAGCCCGGCGGCGAGTTCCGGTTCGGCACCGATCACCCCATCTATCTGCAGCACGCGCTGATGGTGATGCGCCGCCACCGCCACCAGTATGAATGGCTGGCGAAGGAGGCGCGCGACTTCCAACAGCGCCCCGGTGGCTGGCCCGAGACGCGCTATGAGGCCAAGGCGCGCGCGCAGGGGCATGAGGTCTGGTATTTCCGCTACCGGCGGATCTAGTCGTCCGGTTCGCGCCTGTCGGCCGCTTGCCGCAGACGATTTTCACGCATCGCCAGTTCCTCATACCGACACAGCGGCACGGCCGGCTTCGCCGTCGAACGATCGGGCGGCGTTTTACGGCGGGGTTTCTTCGCGGGCATGGCGTCGGCCATCATAGCGCGCGCGGCGCGCATAAACAAATGGGGCGGCCTCGTGTCGAGTGCCACCCCAGTGTTTTGGATCCGTCGGGGAGAGGGAGAGGACGGTTCCGGAGATTGGTGTGTCAGGCTGTCTTAGCGCCCCAAATTAACGGGAGGCCATCTGGCTGTCGGTTTCGACTTCGGCGACGCCGGCGATCTTGAGCGCGGCGCGGAACTGCTTGGCGGCGGCGCGTTCGTTACCCGCTTCGCACAGCTTCTTGCCGGTCGAAACGAAGCGCTTGGCGCTCGACTGCTTGCTGCCTTCGACGCCGCTCGCGGCGACATGCGCCTGTTCGGCGAGACCGGCGCAGCGATAATCGCCGCCCGACTGGGCATAAGCGGGGGCCGTCGATGCCATCAGGCCGGTGAAGGCGAGCGCCGAAGCGGCGACGACGGCAAAGGCGGTGGGAAAGCGGCGGAAAGAGGAGAGCTGATAGGACATGGGAGAGGTTCCTTTCGTTTCGTTGTGCAACCTTTATAGGCGCGGTTGCGCACTTAGATAATCCTCTATAATCTGCAAGTGCTTTGAAGCAGGATTTAACAATCCCCCAAGGGGCGCTCGACGGGATCGAAGCCTTCCTGCGTGTCGCGGAAAGGCGCAGCTTTTCCGCCGCGGCCGCCGACCTCGGCGTCTCCCCCTCCGCGATCAGCCAGACGGTCAAGGCGCTCGAAGCGCGCGTCGGCGCGCCTTTGTTCATGCGCACGACACGCAGCGTGGGTCTCACCCAGGCGGGCGAGATGTTCCTCGAGCGCGCGGCGCCCGCCTATACCGGGCTCGCCGACGCCTATGAGGCGGCGCGCAACCTCGGCAACCGGCCCGCGGGGCGGCTGCGGATCAATTTGATGCGCGGCGCGGTCCAGCCGCTGTTCGAACCGATCATCGCGGGCTTTTGCGAAACCTATCCCGATATCGAGCTCGAGATTTATGCCGACGACGCGCTGGCCGACCTGAGCGCCGGGGGCTTCGACGCCGGGGTGCGGATGGGCGAATCGCTCGATGCCGACGTCATCGCCGTCCGCCTGACCGGTCCGTTCCGTTTCGTCGTCGCGGCGGCGCCCGCCTATCTGGCGAAGCACGGCCGCCCCGAAACGCCCGAGGAATTGCGCGACCATCGCTGCATCCGCTTTCGCCTCGCCACCGGGGCGCTGATGCCGTGGACGTTCGAGAAGGGAAACCGCGAATATGACGTCAGCGTCACCGGGCCGGTGATCGTCAACGACTGGATCGCCGCGCTCGTCGCGATCCGCGCCGGCGTCGCGATGGGCATGATGGCCGAACCGATGGCGAAAGCGATGGTGGAAAACGGCGAGCTCGAACTGGTGCTCACCGACTATGCGTCGGCGACCTCGGGGCTCTTTCTCTATTATCCCGGCCGCAAGCAGGTCATGCCCAAGCTGCGCGCCTTCATCGAGTATGTGCGCGAATATCTGCCCGACGAGATCACCGCATGACGCGGTGAAGCGGTTCGGCCCGGCGCGGAAACAAATCCCTTTGCCGTCAGCAGAAAAATTGGGCTGGCGCGCGGCGGCGAATCCCGGCAGCAAGTTGTCAACTAAATGAGTTGGGATGAAATATGATCGATCTTGCGGCCATCGACTTTACCGCGCTCCTGCCGTTCATCCTGATCGGCTTTGCGGCGCAGCTCGTCGACGGCGCGCTCGGTATGGCGTTCGGCGTGATCTGTAACACCTTGCTCGTCGCGGTGCTCGGCGTCCCGCCCGCGACCGCGTCGGCGCGCATCCATGTCGTCGAGATTTTCACCACCGGCGTGTCGGGGCTGAGCCATGTGTTCCACCGCAATATCGACTGGCCGCTGTTCTTTCGCCTGCTCGTCCCAGGGGTGATCGGCGGGGTGATCGGCGCCTATGTGCTGTCGTCGCTGCACGCCGAGGTCGTGAAGCCCTTCGTGCTCGGCTATCTCGTGCTGATCGGCATCTGGTTGCTGATCCGCGGCGTGCTGTATCCGCCCAAATTCTCGAAGCCCAAGGTCGTCGCGCCGCTCGCGGTGGTCGGCGGCTTTCTCGACGCCGCGGGCGGCGGCGGCTGGGGCCCGGTCGTCACCTCGAACCTGCTCGTCCAGGGCGGCGAACCGCGCAAGGTCGTCGGCACCGTCAACAGCGTCGAATTCTTTCTCGCGGTCGCGGTCTCGCTCGCCTTCATCTGGCACCTCGGCATCGAAGATATCCTCGGCCCGACACTGGGGCTGATCATCGGCGGCGTCGTCGCCGCACCGATCGGCGCGATGATGGCGAAACGCTTCTCGCCCAAGGTCATGCTGATGCTGGTCGGCACCGTGCTGACCGCGACGAGTGCGTTCGGGCTTTACAAGGCACTTGTGGGCTAGCGAGGTGATGGCGGGTTCGACCGATTGCTGCCGTTCGTTCACGGTCGTAGCGCGCCTTCGAACAGACGGTGGAGAGACCATCTTGACCGGCATCCGCATCTACGAGACGAAGACCGTTCAACGGCTTCTCACCAGAAAGCTTTCCTCGTAAATCTCGTCAGTGCGTTCGACTATAGACTTGCTTATAGACAATCGGTTTAGAGAGAAGTGGACTGATAATCGTGGTGTCCTCCACCAAGTCCTGACCAACACTACGATAGGTTGTGGTCCGCTCGCTGTCATCGCCACGGAATGTCAGAGAAATGGCTTCACCATCGGCTTTTGCCGACACGTCAAAAACAAGCTCTTCTATGAGTTTCCACTTAACCGGCTCTCCGCCGAGCCAAACGACGATAGGTGTTTTGGCATCATACGCGATCCCCAATCGACTTCCAGAACTCGAGATTCTAATTCTAGTTACCGCAATGGACTTGCGCAGCCTCATGCGAGCGAGAGGGCGCTTGGCGCTGGAAAGGCCTGCAATAGCGCTCTCGATCGCTTGAAAGGCGTTGTCGCTCCGTTCCTCGTCCAGAACATAGATGCCTGAAACCACACCTTGCACCGGGCTCGCGGAGCCTGAGCTAGAGCTCAAGATGAAAGCTCCGATCGCCGCAGACAAAGTCCAATGACGCATCACGCACTCCTCAAATTCCGCTGCTCGCGGTGACGGTGTAGTGACGATCCGGCTTAGCGCATAGGGGATTCTCTGGTTGTCGGATCGAGGGACTTCCTCCCCGTTTTTAGACGCACAGACTGGCGGAGGGCTGGCTGTATCAGAGGGCCAAGCCTCGTGGCCGCTAACCCGATCTGCAAACTCGAAAGCGGACCAGCCGCTCTCACCCCGAAACCGCCGATCAATTCGCCGGTCGCGTCTCGTCGATCTTGTCGACCCATTCGGGGAAGAAGCTCGGCTCGCGCGCCGACCAGCCGGGGGCGGTGGCGGCGGCTTCGCTGATCGACTGGAGCAGGATCTTGCGCTTGTCGGGATGGAGGTGCGGCAGCGACGCGGCGGCGCAGAAGGCGCCGGGAAGCCACGGCCGCGCGTGCGCGCCGAGCAGCCGTTCGTAGAGGAAGCGATAGGACGCGAAGCCCGGCAGGCGGTCCTGCCCGAGGTCGAACGCCGACACCGCGATCAGCGGCGCCATGAAATGTTCGAGCGCATCGAGCCCGCTGTCGTCGGGCACATGCGCACGAATCTCGACGAGCCGCTGATAGACACGCGCCTGGACGCGGATCGCGGTTTCTTCGACCATGTCGCGCGACCAGCGCGCGATCGCATCGTCGCGTTCGAGCCCGATGTCGAGCGAACGGCGGATGTAGCGCTGGGTCGCCGCGGGAAAGCCCGCAAATTCCTTGATCTCGGAAAGGGACAGGTCGCCTGCGGCCGGTCCTGAACGCGTCGCCATGGTCATGCTCCCGCTCGGCGCCCGGGGAGCCATCCCCCCGGAGGCCTGCATCAAACAGTCTGCCACCATATTGGTTAGTGGCAGGTTAACCATGACGTCGGGACTCGTTCAGCAAGTCACGGGGCGTTGCGCGATGCCGCGGCGGGCCCTAATCAGCGTGTCTTGAAACCATAAGACACACGCAGGTCCACCATGTCCAACGCACCGCAGCCGGTCATTTCCGCAACCGGCCTTTTCACCCCCGCCGAAGCGATCTCCAACGAAGAACTTGTCGCCAGTTTTAACGCCTATGTTGCGCTGCACAATAGAGAAAATGCGGCGGCGATCGCGGCGGGCGAGGCACCCGAACTGACTGAATCGAGTGTCGAATTCATCGAGAAGGCAAGCGGGATCGGATCGCGTTTCGTCGTCGACAAGGCGGGCATTCTCGATCCCACGCACATGGCGCCACGCATCGCCGAACGCGGCAACGACGAGCTGTCGATCCTCGCCGAAATCGGCGTCGCGGCGGCGAAGGACGCGCTGGCGCGCGCGGGCCGCGACGCGGGCGACGTCGACGCCGTGCTGTGCGCCGCGTCGAACATGCAGCGTCCCTATCCGGCGATGGCGGTCGAGATTCAGGACGAACTCGGCATCGACGGCTTTGGCTTCGACATGAATGTCGCCTGCTCGTCGGCGACCTTCGGCATCCAGACCGCCGCCGACTATATCCGCGCCGGCCATGCGAAGAGCGTGCTCGTCGTGAACCCCGAAATCTGTTCGGGGCACCTCAACTGGCGCGACCGCGACAGCCATTTCATCTTTGGCGACGTCGCGACCGCGATCCTCGTCGAGCAGAAGGACATCGCGCCCGCGGGGCATTGGGACATCCTCGGCACCAAGCTGAAGACCGTCTTCTCGAACAATATCCGCAACAATTTCGGCTTTTTGAACCGCGGCCATGGCGGGATCGACCAGTCGGGGCCGAAGAGCGACAAGCTTTTCGTCCAGGAAGGCCGCAAGGTGTTCAAGGAAGTCGTGCCGATGGTCGCGAACATGATCGTCGAGCAGATGGAACTGCTGGGCCTTGAAGGCGGCGACATGCGGCGGCTGTGGCTGCACCAGGCGAACACCAATATGAACCGGCTGATCGCGCAGCGGGTGCTGGGGCATGAGGCGAGCGAGGACGAGAGCCCGACGGTGCTCGACACCTATGGCAATACGTCGAGCGCGGGATCGATCATCGCCTTTCACCTGAACCATGCGGATATGGTCGCGGGCGATACCGGGCTGATCTGTTCGTTCGGGGCGGGGTATAGCGCCGGGACGGTGTTCGTTCGGAAGTCTTAAAACCACGTTGCGTACCCCCGCGAAGGCGGGGGTCCATCTCCCGTGGGCGACATTTTGAACCGGCAGGAGATGGGTCCCCGCCTTCGCGGGGACGCACGGCCAAGCAGGACCGATGCGTTACGGCACAAACGTCGTGAACAGGTAGATCGCGAACAGCATCAGGTGGATCACCCCCTGCAGCACCGTGGTGCGGCCGTTCGCGAGCGTCTGCACCGACACGATCAGCGACAGGAAGAGCAGTACCGTCGATTTGGCGTCGAGCCCGAGGCTGATCGGCATGTCGGCGACGATCGAGAGGATCGCGACCGCCGGAATGGTGAGGCCGATGGTGGCGAGCGCCGAGCCAAGCGCGAGGTTGAGGCTGGTCTGGAGGCGGTCGGCCTTCGCCGCGCGCACCGCCGCGAGCCCTTCGGGGGCGAGGATCAGCGCCGCGATCAGCACGCCGAGCACCGCGGGCGGCGCGCCCCAGTCGGCGAGCAGCGCGCCCATCACCGGCGAGAGATTCTTCGCGAGCAGCACGACCGCGACGAGGCTGGCGAGGAGCAGCGCGCCCGAAATCGCGGTGCGCTGGATGGTCGGCGGCGCGGCGTGCGCGTCGGGCACGCCGTCGCCGTCGGCATCGCCGTCGGGAAGGAAATAGTCGCGGTGGCGAACCGTCTGCACCAACGCAAAGGTGCCATAGAGGATCAGCGACACCACGGCGACGAAACCGAGCTGGGTCGCCGAATAGAAGGGGCCCGGCACGCTCGAGGTGAAATTGGGGAGCACGAGCGTCACGACGGTGAGCACGGTGAGCGTCGCGAGCGCGGCGCCGATGCCGGTGCGCTGGAAACGCTGTTCGTGATGGCGGATGCTGCCGGCAAGCAGGCAAAGACCCATCAGCAGGTTGAGGATCACCATCACCGCCGCGAACACCGTGTCGCGCGCGAGCGTCAGCGCCTTTTCGGGCTCGGCCTGCATCAGCGTCAGGATCAGCCCGACCTCGATCACCGTCACCGCGAGCGCGAGGATCAGCGTGCCGAAGGGCTCGCCGACGCGGTGCGCGATCACCTCGGCATGATGGACCGCCGCGACGACCGCGCCCGCGAGGATGATCGCGACCGCCCAAGCATTGAGCGGCATCGCGAGGCTCGCCATCGCGGCGAGGAAGCCGAGGATCGGGAAGAGGTCGTTGGTGCGGTCGGCGAGGCGGAGTTTGGCGGTCATCGGGCTTCTATTGCAGCCACTTTCCGGCGTGGCTACCCCCGACGGCGCAATTAATGTGCGCGAACCGGCAATCCGGCCGCGGCGAGCCGGGCGTGGGCCTCGGCGATCGTCGCTTCGCCGAAGTGGAAGATGCTGGCGGCGAGCACCGCGCTGGCGCCGCCTTCGATCACGCCCTGGGCGAGATGGTCGAGATTGCCGACGCCGCCGCTCGCGATCACCGGGACGCTGACCGCATCGGCGATCGTGCGGGTGAGCGCGAGGTCGTAGCCGTCCTTTGTGCCGTCGCGGTCCATGCTGGTGACGAGCAGCTCGCCCGCGCCGAGTTCGGCAAGCCGAACAGCATGTTCGAGCGCGTCGATGCCGGTCGGCTTGCGGCCGCCGTGGGTGAAGATTTCCCATCGGCCATCCGCAACGCGGCGCGCGTCGATGCTGCCGACCGCGCACTGGCTGCCGAAGCGGCCCGCGATGTCGGCGACGAGTTCGGGGCGCGCGACCGCGGCGCTGTTCACCGCGACCTTGTCGGCGCCCGCGAGGAGCAGCGCGCGCGCATCGTCGGCGCTGCGCACCCCGCCGCCGACGGTGAGCGGCATGAAGCAGACTTCGGCGGTGCGCGCGACCATGTCGAGCAGGGTGCCGCGGCCCTGATGGCTGGCGCTGATATCGAGGAAGCAAAGCTCGTCGGCGCCCGCGGCGTCATAGGCGCGCGCGGCTTCGACCGGGTCGCCCGCGTCGCGCAGGTCGATGAAATTGACGCCCTTGACGACGCGCCCGTCGGCGACGTCGAGGCAGGGGATGACGCGGACGCGGACGGTCACGCCGCCCCCGCCGCGATCGCCTCGGCGAGGTCGAGGCGGCCGTCGTAGAGCGCACGGCCGGTGATGACGCCTTCGATGCCGTCGGCGACGTGGGGGCGCAGCGCATCGATGTCGCCGATGTCGGCGACGCCGCCGCTGGCGATCACCGGGATAGCGACCGCTTGCGCGAGCGCGACGGTCGCCTCGACATTGCATCCCTTGAGCAGCCCGTCGCGGCCGACGTCGGTGAAGAGCAGGGCGGCGACGCCGGCATCCTCGAAGCGGCGCGCAAGATCCTCGACGCGGACGTCGGAGACGTCGGCCCAGCCCTCGGTCGCGACCATGCCGTCGCGGGCATCGACCCCAACGACGATCCGGCCGGGAAGGTCGCGCGCGGCCGATTTGACGAATTCGGGATTTTTCAGCGCCGCGGTGCCGATGATCACGCGGCTGACGCCGAGCGCGAGCCAGCGGTCGACCCCCGCGCGGTCGCGGATGCCGCCGCCGACCTGCACCTTGCCCTGGAAGGCGGCGATGATACTTTCGACCGCAGCGCCGTTGACGCTGGCGCCCGCGAAGGCGCCGTCGAGATCGACGACGTGGAGGTGCGACGCGCCCGCATCGGCGAAGAGGCGCGCCTGCGCCGCCGGATCGTCGCCATAGACGGTCGCGCGCGCCATATCGCCCTCGGCGAGCCGCACCACCTGCCCGCCTTTGAGGTCGATCGCGGGGAAGATGGTCAGGCCAGAATCTACGGACGCCATGCGAGGAATCTCTCTAGTGTCGCGAGGCCGTAGGCCTGGCTTTTTTCGGGATGGAACTGGACGCCAACGATATTGTCCTTCGCCACCGCGGCGGTGAAGGTCGCGCCGTGGCTGCTGGTCGCGGCGACATGCGCGGCATCGGCGAAATGATAGCCGTGGAGATAATAGGCCTCGCCCGCCGCAATCACCGGATGCGCCACGGTGGGCACGACGTCGTTCCAGCCCATGTGCGGGATGCGGAGGCCGGGTGCGGGGTCGAAGGCGCGCACGGTGCCGCCGATCCAGCCGAGCCCCTTGTGCGTCCCATGCTCCTCGCCCGCGTCGGCGAGCAATTGCATGCCGACGCAGATGCCGAGGAAGGGCGCGCCTTGCCCACGCACGCGCTGCTCCATCGCATCGATCAGCCCGTCGATCGCCGAAAGCCCGTTCATGCACGCGGCGAAAGCACCGACGCCGGGCAGGACGATGCGGTCGGCGCTGGCGACGACATCGGGATCGGCGGTGACCGCGACATTGTCGGCGCCCGCCGCGACGAGCGCGTTGTGCACCGAGCGAAGATTGCCCGCGCCATAGTCGATCAGGGCAATGACGCTCATCGGCTGGTCCTAGAGAACGCCCTTGGTCGAGGGGATGGCGTCGCCCTTGCGCGGGTCGATTTCGACGGCCTGGCGCAACGCGCGCGCGAGCGCCTTGTACATGCTTTCGGCGATGTGATGATTGTTCTCGCCGTAGAGCATCTCGATGTGCAGCGTGATCCCCGCGGTCTGCGCGAAGCTGTGGAACCAGTGCGGGAACATCTCGGTGTCCATCTCACCGAGCCGCGGCTGCGAGAAGGAGGATTTATAGACGCAGTGCGGGCGCCCCGAAATGTCGAGCACGCAGCGCGTCAGCGTTTCGTCCATCGGCGCGTGCGCCTCGCCATAGCGCGCGATGCCGCGCTTGTCGCCGAGCGCCTTGGCGACCGCTTCGCCGAGCGCGAGCGCGCTATCCTCGACCGTGTGATGCTGGTCGATATGAAGGTCGCCCTTCACCTGCATCGAAATGTCGATCAGCGAGTGGCGCGACAATTGCTCGACCATATGGTCGAGGAAACCGATGCCGGTGGACACCGAATAATCGCCCGTTCCGTCGAGATTGACGGTGATCGCGATATCCGTTTCCTTGGTCGTGCGCTGGACGGTGGCGGTTCGCATGGGCGACCCCTTAGAGCGTCTGTTTCGCGTTGCAAGGCGATTCTCCCCCCTTGACCGACGTGCGGTGCGCGTTCATCCCCTCGCGTCATGAGTGATGACGTTCGCGACAGCCTGATTCCCTATGACGAAATCGTGCAGGACGCGCTGCGCGCCGTGGTCGGCCGCGTGCTGAGCCAGATCGAGGGTTACGACAGCCTGCCCGGCGAACATCATTTCTACATCACCTTCAAGACGCAGGCCCCCGGGGTCGACATCCCCGCGCATCTGATCGCCAAATTCCCCGACGAAATGACGATCGTGCTGCAGAACCGTTTCTGGGACCTGAGCGTCGAGGAGGATCATTTCGCTGTCGGCCTGTCGTTCAACCAGACGCCGTCGATGCTGACGATCCCCTATGCCGCGATCACCGCCTTCGTCGATCCGTCGGTCGATTTCGGGCTGCAGTTCCAGGTCAGCGACGACGAGGCCGCGCAGCCCGAGCCGCACGACGAAGCCGACAACGACCGTCCCGACGTAACGAGCGAGGACGGGTCGAACGTCGTGACGGTGGATTTCGGCAAGAAGAGATAGCGTGCCGGGCCCCGCCTGGCCTCCCAGCCGTTTCTGGCAATATTGGGCGCTCGCGGGAATGCTCGTCCTGACCGGCGCCTTCTGGTGGGGTGTCGAGGGTTATGCGCTGTTCGAGGGCGGCTATGCGCGCAGCCAGATCGCCGACGGACTGCTGCGCTTCAGCTTGCTGGTACTGACCCCCGCGCTCGTGCTCGTCTGGCTCGTCGCCGCATGGCTGCGCCGCCGCGTTGGCGAGGGCGGCTATTGGCAATTGCTCGGCCTTGTCGCGATGATCTGGGCGGGCGCGGTTCTGGTGACAAGGATGCTGATCTTATGAGCGACACCCGGATCGAGAGCGACAGCATCGGCGAGGTCGCGGTTCCGGCGGACGCCTATTGGGGCGCGCAGACGCAGCGTTCGATCGAAAATTTTCCTTTCGGCGCGCGCGAGCGAATGCCGATCGAGATCGTCCACGCGCTCGCGCTCGTCAAACAGGCCGCAGCGCGCGTGAATCGGAACCACGGGCTCGATCCGGCGCTGGCCGACGCCATCGAAGCGGCAGCAGCCGACGTCGCTGCGGGTCAATTCGACGATCAGTTCCCGCTGGTCATCTGGCAGACGGGCAGCGGCACCCAAAGCAACATGAACGTCAACGAGGTGATCGCGGGGATCGCCAACGAACGGCTGGCGGGCACTCGCGGCGGCAAGTCCCCGGTGCATCCGAACGATCATGTGAACATGAGCCAGTCGTCGAACGACAGTTTTCCGACTGCGTTGCATGTGGCGGCCGCCCTCGCGCTCCGCACCCGCCTGCAGCCCGCCATCCTCCAGCTTTGCGGCGAACTCGAAGAGAAGGCGGAGAATTGGTCGGATATTATCAAGATCGGCCGCACGCATCTTCAGGATGCAACCCCACTGACGCTGGGGCAGGAGTTTTCGGGCTATGCCGTGCAGCTTGCAAAGGCGAGCGTCCGCATTACCAGCGCCTCCACGGACATATTCCATTTGGCGCAAGGCGGAACCGCCGTCGGGACCGGCTTGAACGCACCCGCCGCATTCGGCGAGGACATCGCGCACGAGATCAGCGCGCTTGCGGGAGTCGAATTTTCCAGCGCCGCCAATAAATTCGAGGCACTGGCAACCAATGACGCACTGGTCGAACTTTCGGGCGCCCTCAATGTTGTCGCCGTCTCGCTGACCAAGATCGCGAACGACATCCGCCTTCTGGGATCGGGCCCGCGCGCGGGGCTCGGCGAGCTCGACCTGCCCGCGAACGAGCCGGGCAGCTCGATCATGCCGGGCAAGGTCAATCCGACGCAGTGCGAGATGCTGACGATGGTCGCAGCCCAAGTGATCGGCAATCATCAGGCGGTGACCGTCGGGGGCCTGCAGGGCCATCTCGAACTCAATGTCTTCAAGCCGCTGATCGGCGCCAATGTGCTGCGTTCGATCGATTTGCTGAGCACCGGCATGACGGCCTTCGCCGAACGCTGCGTTGCCGGGATCGAACCCAACCGCGCGCGTATTGCCGAGTTGGTCGATCGCTCGTTGATGCTCGTCACCGCGCTCGCGCCCGAAATCGGTTACGACAAGGCGGCGAAGATCGCGAAACATGCGCATGAAACGGGCGGCACGCTGAAGGAAGCCGCGCTCGATCTGGGCTTTGTCGATGCCGCGACCTTCGACCGCGTGGTCGATCCGCGAACGATGCTGGGTTCGGAACCCTAGCGCGTCTCGGGGCATTGATGAGGGGAAGGAGAGATGAGCATGATCGGTCGCATCGTAGGCGGCGTTCTGGGCAGCGCCATCGGACGTAACAAGGGCAATCACCCCGTCGCGGGCGCGGTGATCGGCGCCGGCACATTGTTCGCGGCACGGCGCCTGTTCCCGCAGCGCTATGCGGTGCTCGCGGCCACGGTCGCCGCGGGCTATATTACCAAGAAATGGGCCGAGCGCGCCGAGGCGCGCAAGGCGGCGGCGGAAGCGCATGCGCTCGACCCCGAACTGGCGCGCGCCGGCGTGGTCGACACCTATGCGGGCACCGCGAAGGTGCCGACCGATGGCGAGACGATGGGTGACGCGCTGCCGCCCGCGATCCCGCTCGACGCCGACGGCAAACGGCCGGCGATCCACTGAATCTCCCTCGTCGCATGACGAAGACAGCCGGCCACGACGCCTATATCGCCGCGGCACCCGAGCCGTTTCGCGCGATGCTGGCGAACTTGCACACGCAACTGGCGCGGGCGCTGCCCGAGGCCCAAGAGGTCATGAAATATGACATGCCCGGGTTCGAGATCGCGGGCAGGACGATCGCCGGCTATGCCGCCTTCGCCAAGCAATGCGGCCTCTATGTCGATCCGGGCGCGATCGCCGCGCACGCCGACGAGATTGCCGCGTCGAAACTCAAGGCGACCAAGACCGGCGTCACCTTTTCGGCGAACCGGCCGATCCCCGATGAACTGATCGAGAAGCTGGCGCTGGCTTCGCGCAGCGCCCTGGCACTCTAGCCGCCGGCCTGCCACTCTTTGATCGCCTCGACCGGCGACACCAGCATCAGCACGTTGAGCGTCAGATTGTCGCGGATCGTCCACAGCGTGAAGAGTTCGAACGCAATCGCGATAACCACCGTCGCCCACCAGCGCATCCGGCTCGCCGCGAGGAAGCCGATCACCATGAAGAGCGCGTCGCTCACCGAATTGAGGATCGAATCGCCCGAATAACCATAGGCCATCGTGACTTCGCGATAGCGGTCGATGATGACGGGCGAATTTTCGAGGATTTCCCACGCCGCCTCGATCCCGATCGCGAGCGCGAGCGCGACCCACAAGGGCTGGCGCGGGATCAGCCAGCGCGACAGGCCGAAGAAGATGAAGCCGTGGATGACATGGCTGAAGCTGTACCAGTCCGAAATCTGCTGGCTGTTCTGGTTCGACTGGACGGTGCCGTGCCACAGGCTGATCGTCCCGCACGGGCAGACCGGCGGGCGCTCCATCGCGAAGAGGATGGCGGCGAAGGCCGCGAGCAGCGCGGCGGCGACCAGCCAGCCCCGTCTTGAAACTCCCAGGATCATAGCCGCCCCTTCCCGCTTGACCGCGCCCGTGTCTCGCGCAATTAGCGCCCATGGCTGAAAGCGTCCACCTGAACCGCCGCGGCGTGTTGTTCGTCCTCTCTTCGCCCTCGGGCGCGGGCAAGACCACCATCTCGCGCATGATGCTCGAGGCCGACAAGGATATCGCGCTGTCGATCTCCGCAACGACGCGCCCGCCGCGCCCCGGCGAGATCGACGGGGTCCATTATCATTTCGTCGATGTCGAAACCTTCAAGAAGATGGCGGCCGACGGCGAATTTCTCGAATGGGCGCATGTCTTCGGCCATCGTTACGGCACCCCGCGCGCGCGCGTCGACGAACTGCTCGAGGCGGGCAAGGATGTGCTGTTCGACATCGACTGGCAGGGCGCGCAGCAACTCTATCAGGAAGCGGGCCCCGACGTCGTGCGCGTCTTCGTGCTGCCGCCGACGATGGAGGAGCTCGAACGGCGGCTGCGCGCACGCAACACCGACAGCGACGAGGTGATCGCGGCGCGCATGGAACGCGCGGCGAACGAGATCAGCCACTGGGACGGCTATGATTATGTGCTGATCAACGACAATGTCGAAGGCTGTTTCGACGAGGTCCGCGCGATCCTGCGCGCCGAGCGGCTCAAGCGGCGGCGGCAGATCGGGCTGATCGGCTTTGCGCGCGATTTGATCCGGTCGGTGCCCGATGCGGACAAGAAGCTCTAGGAGGTCGGTCGTCGCCCGAGGAAAGGGGAGCGATGGTTTGTTTTAGCCCCCAAGCGCCGGCTCCATCCCCTCTCCATCGTCATCCCGGACTTGATCCGGGATCCATCATTCCGGCGTTGCGCGAGTGGATCCCGGATCAAGTCCGGGATGACGAAATGAGGGTTAGCTAAACCGGCCTCGCCAGCTTCTCTTCGAGTTCCGCCACCATCGCCGCGCGCAGCGGTTTCGCCTGCCCGTCGGTGCGGCACACCACCACCGTATCGCAGGTCGCAATGGCACGGCCGTTCTGAAACATCGCCTGGACGATCGTCCAGCTCGAGGTGCCGAGGCGGCCGATGCCGGTCGCGATCTGTACGGGATCGGGGAAATTGCCCTCGGCCAGATAGTTGATCTCGACCGCGGCGACCATCGTGCGCTCGTTCGAGGGGCGCTCGCCGAGCGGACGCACGTCGCGGTTGAGGAGGACGCGGCCGCTTTCGAACAAGGCGGCGAAGGCCACATTGTTGAGGTGCCCGTTGATGTCCATGTCCTGAAAGCGCGTCTGCAGTTCGATGCAGACGGGGTAGCTGGCGGCGTCGAGCCGCCAGCTTTCCGGTTTCGCCATATCAGCGCGGCGCCATGCGGATGCCGCCGTCAAGGCGGACGTCCTCGCCGTTGAAATAGCCGTTCTCGATCATGCAGAGCGCGAGATTGGCATATTCGTCGGGGTTGCCGAGGCGCTTCGGGTTGAGCACCGAGGCACCGAGCGCGTCGCGGACATTCTGCGGCGCGCCCGCGAGCAGCGGGGTGTCGAAAATGCCCGGCAGGATCGTGTTGACGCGGATATTCTCGTTACCGAGATCGCGCGCGATCGGGAGCGTCATGCCGACGACGCCGCCCTTCGACGCTGAATAAGCCGCCTGACCGATCTGGCCGTCTTCGGCGGCGACCGATGCGGTGTTGACGATCGCGCCGCGCTCGCCGTCCGCCATCGGGTCGAGCGTCAGCATGCCCGCCGCCGACTTGGCGATGCAGCGGAAGGTGCCGACGAGGTTGATCTGGATGATCCAGTTGAAGGCATCGAGCGGGAAATGCTTGATGCTGCCGTCTTCCTTGCTGCGGCTCGCGGTCTTGATCGCGTTGCCGGTGCCCGCGCAGTTGACGAGGATGCGTTCCTGCCCATGCGCTTCGCGCGCCTTGGCGAAGGCGGCGTCGACCGACGCGTCGTCGGTGACGTTGCATTCGCAGAAGACGCCGCCGAGTTCGGCCGCGATCGCCTTGCCCTTTTCTTCCTGCAGGTCGAAGATCGCGACCTTGACGCCCTTCGAAGCGAGCAGGCGCGCGGTCGCGGCGCCGAGGCCCGAGGCGCCGCCGGTGACGACGGCGGATACGGTGGAATCGAGTTTCATTATTTGTCTCCCTTATTCGTCGCCCCCGCGAAGGCGGGGGCCGTAAGCAGCCTTGCGCAAGGCCGGTGGCGGCCCCCGCCTTCGCGGGGGCGACGCCGATTTCTGGATGTTGTTACAGCCGCTCGATGATCGTGACGTTGGCCTGGCCGCCGCCTTCGCACATGGTCTGGAGACCATATTTGCCGCCGGTCGCATCGAGCACACCGAGCAAAGTCGCCATCAGCTTGGTGCCCGAAGCGCCGAGCGGGTGGCCGAGCGCGATCGCGCCGCCATGCTGGTTGATCCGCGCAGGGTCGGCGCCGAGATATTTGAGCCAGGCGAGCGGCACGGGCGCGAAGGCCTCATTGACCTCATAGGCGTCGATGTCGCCGATCTTCATGCCCGCTTTTTTGAGCGCGCGTTCGGTCGCGAACAAAGGTTCTTCGAGCATGATCACCGGGTCGCCCGCGGTCACCGAAATATGGTGGATGCGCGCGCGCGGGGTGAGATTGTGGTCCTTGAGGGCCTGTTCGGAGACGACGAGCGCGGCGCTTGCGCCGTCGCAGATCTGGCTGGCCGACGCCGCGGTGATCGCGCCGCCTTCCTGGAGCAGCTTGACCCCGGCGATGCCTTCGAGCGTCGCGTCGAAGCGGATGCCTTCGTCGATCAGGTGCGTTTCGCGGCCTTCGGGGGTGTCGATCTCGACCCCGACGATCTCGCGCTTGAAATGGCCCGCTTCGGTCGCGGCGGCGCCGCGGCGGTGGCTTTCAAGCGCATAGGCGTCGAGATCGGCCTTGGTGAGGCCGTGCTTCTTGACGATCATCTCGGCGCCCATGAACTGGCTGAACATGATGCCGGGATATTTTTCCTCGAGCCGCTCGGACTTGTAGTGGCCGAGCCCCTCTTTCATGAACAGGGTCGCGACGCTGCCCATCGGCACGCGCGTCATGCTTTCGATGCCGCTCGCGAGCACGATGTCCTGCGTGCCCGACATCACCGCCTGCGCGGCGAACTGGATCGCCTGCTGCGACGAGCCGCACTGGCGGTCGATCGTTACGGCGGGGATCGAGTCGGGGAGCTTCGAAGCGAGCACCGCGTTGCGGCCGACGTCCATCGTCTGCTGGCCGCCTTGGCTGACGCAGCCGGTGATGACGTCGTCGATCGCCTTGGTGTCGAAATCGTTGCGGTTGGCGATCGCGTCGAACACCGCGGCGCCGAGGTCGACGGGGTGGACGCCCGCGAGGCGGCCGCCGCGCTTGCCGCCCGCAGTGCGGACGGCGTCGACGATATAGGCTGTGGCCATGGGAGAATTCCTTTCTGGGTAATCGTCGCCCCCGCGAAGGCGGGGGCCGTTGGAGGCGCCGGGCGACGCCGGGTCAGGACGCCAGCGGCCCCCGCCTTCGCGGGGGCGACGGGCTTAAAGTTTCCGCCCGATCAGTTCCTTCATGATCTCGTTCGTGCCGCCGAAGATGCGCGTCACGCGCGCGGCGCGCCAGGCGCGGGCGATCGGATATTCGTTCATATAGCCCGACCCGCCGAACAGCTGGAGGCATTTGTCCATCACCTCCCACTGGAGGTCGGTGTGCCAGAGCTTTGCCGCCGCGCCCTCTTCGGGGGTCAGTTCCTTCTTCATGTGGCGCGCGAGCGCCCAGTCGAGGTGCGCCCAGCCGACCTGTAGCTTGGCCTTCAAATCGGCGAGCACGAAGCGGCTGTTCTGGAAATCGAGGATCGGCTTGCCGAACGCCTTGCGCTCGCGCGTATATTCGACCGTGTCGTCGAAGGCGCGCTGCGCCGAGGCCTGCGCGCTGACCGCGATCGACAGGCGTTCCTGCGGCAGTTCGCTCATCAGATAGATGAAGCCCTGCCCCTCTTCGCCGAGGCAGTTGGTGATCGGCACGCGGACGTCGTTGAAGAAGAGCTCCGACGTGTCGGCTTCGTCCTGCCCGATCTTGTCGAGGTTGCGGCCGCGCTGGAAACCCTCGCGGTCGGCCTCGACGAGCACGATCGACACGCCCTTCCACGCCGGCTCGACCTCCGTATCGGTCTTGACGCAGACGAGGATCAGATCGGCGTTCTGGCCGTTGGTGATGAAGGTCTTCGACCCGTTGATGACATAATGATTGCCATCCTTCTTGGCGGTCGTGCGCATCCCCTGAAGGTCGGAGCCGGTGCCCGGTTCGGTCATCGCGATCGCGGTGATCGTCTCGCCCGACACCATCCGGGGCAGCCAGTGCTTCTTCTGCTCCTCGCTGCCATATTTGACGATGTAGCTGGTGACGATGTCCGACTGGAGCGAGAAGCCGGTCGTCGCGCGGCCGTAATAGGCGCTTTCCTCGTCGACGATCGCATTATAGCCGAAGTCGAGGCCGAGCCCGCCATATTCCTCGGGGACCGTCGGGCACAGCATGCCGATCTCGCCCGCCTTCGGCCAGATCGACTTGGGGACGATCTTGTCCTCGGCCCATTGCGCCGCGTTCGGCGCGACTTCCTTTTCGAGGAACTGGCGCACCGTCGCGCGGAACGCCTCATGGTCGTCATTATAGGCGGAGCGCGAGAGACTATCGAGCGACATTGGTTTTCCTTTCCCTGAGGACGGCCGAACGCAAGCGGGGAGTCGGCCGCATCTTCCCGGCCAAGAGACCTTACGTTTACGTCCACGTCAAGTAGAAAGACGCTACGGCACGAGACTCTTTCGTCGCCCTGCCCTTTTATCGTCATCCCGACCCTTCGACCGGCTCAGGACAGGCTTGATCCGGGATCCATTCCTTCGGGCGCGGCAAATGGACCCCGGATCAAGTCCGGGGTGACGAAGGGGGTGAGGCGCCGTTTCGCATCTCTTCGAATAGGTTTGCAGCCGCTGGGCAGTCAGGGCCGCCCGCGCTAAGACCCGGCGCATGGTAGAATTGCTCCTCGACGCCGGCGCGCTGCTCGGCGAATCGCCTGTGTGGCACGCCGCCGAATCGCGCCTTTACTGGGTCGATATCGACGGCCGCAAAATCCATCGCACCGATCCCGCGAGCGGCGCCGACGAGGTCATGGAACTGGCCGAGCAGGTCGGGTGCATCGCGCCGCGCGCGGGCGGCGGGCTGGTCGCGGCGCTCGAAAACGGCTGCGCGCTGATCGACGGCTGGGGCGCGGCGCCGCGCCCCTTCGGCGCAGCGGTGCTCGCCGACAAGCCCGAGCAGCGTTTCAACGACGGCCGCGTCGATGCGCTCGGCCGCCTGTGGGTCGGCAGCCTGACGAGCGACAAGGCGAACCCCGCCGCGACGCTCTATCGCCTCGACCCCGACGGGTCGCTGACCGAAATCCTGCATGGGCTGACGACGAGCAACGGCGCGGCGTTCAGCCCCGACGGCGGCACCTTCTATCACGCCGACACGCCGAGCCACGCGATCCGCGCCTATGACGTCGATGCGGCGGCGGGCACGCTGGCGGGCGGCCGCGTCTTTCACCAGTTCGAGTTCGGCAACGGCCGGCCCGACGGCGGCGCGGTCGATGCCGAGGGCTGTTACTGGTCAGCGTTGTGGGACGGCTGGCGCGTCGTGCGCTTCTCACCCGCGGGCGAGCTGATCCGGACGGTGGAGCTGCCGGTGCAGCGCCCGACGATGATCGCGTTCGGCGGACCCGACCTCCAGACCGCCTTCGTCACCAGCGCAGGCAAGAATCTGACCGACGAGGAGCGAAAGGCGCAGCCGCATGCGGGCGGCGTCTTTACCTTCGGCGTCGACGTCCCCGGCCTGATTCAGCAGGAATTTGGCGCCTAGGCACCTTGCACCCCCCTGTCATCTCCGGTTAAGACGGCCCTCGACATGGTTTCGTCCGAAACCTTATTCTCCGGGGAGATATGCTTATGCCGCGCACCGCGCAGCCATTCGTCCGTCCTTTGTCGATCCTGCTTGCATCCACCGCGATGATGGCGGGTTATAGCCAGATGAGCATCGCAACCGCCGCCGAACCGACCGCCGCCGCCACGCCGGCCCCCGCCCCCGCGGGCGCGAACCCGCTGCTCCAGCCCTGGACCGGCCCCTATGAAGGGGTGCCGCCGTGGGACAAGCTCGACCCCGAACTGTTCCCCGACGCCTTCACCAAGGGCATGGCCGAGACCAAGGCGCAGGTGCAGGCGGTGATCGACAATCCCGAAGCGCCGACCTTTGAGAACACCCATGTGCCGATGATGCTGGCGGGCGACACGATGGAGCGCATCTTCGCGATGTGGGGCGTGCAGACGTCGAACAAGTCGAGCGACCGCGTCGAGGACATCGACGCCGAATGGAGCCCCAAACTCACCAAATTCTACACCGAGCTGTTCCTCGATCCCAAGCTCTTCGCGCGGTACAAGGCGGTTTACGAGAAGCGCAATTCGAGCGGGCTCGACGCGCAGCAGATCCGCATCGTCGAGCGCAGCTATGACGAGATGGTCCGCGACGGCGCGAACCTGTCGCCCGCCGACAAGACAAAGCTGGTCGAGATGAACTCGAAGCTCGAAGGTCTGTTCTCGGCCTTCTCGTCGAAGCTGCTCGGCGACGAGAAGCTCTATAGCTTCGTCACCGATAAGGCCGAGCTCGCGGGCCTCGAACCCGGCTTCGTGGCTTCGCTCGCCGCCGCCGCCGAAGCCAATGGCAAGCCCGGCCAGTGGGCGATCAAGAACACCCGCTCGTCGGCGCAGCCGGTGCTGCAGAACGCCACCAACCGCGCACTTCGCGAAAAAGTCTATAAGGCGTTCGTGAACCGCGGCGACAATGGCGACGCGAACGACACCAATGCGACGATCGCCGAGATATTGAAGCTGCGCCAGCAGCGCGCCGAATTGCTCGGTTTCCCGACCCACGCGCATTACCGCATGGCCGACACGATGGCGAAGACCCCCGAAGCCGCGATGGGGCTGATGATGAAAGTCTGGCCCGCCGCGGTCGCGCGCGTCAAGGAAGAGGTCGCCGACATGCAGGCGATCGCCGATGCCGAGGCGAAGGCGAACAAGACGCCGAAGATCACCATCGAGCCGTGGGATTACCGCTTCTACGCCGAGAAGGTCCGCAAGGCGAAATACGACCTCGATGAAAGCGAAGTGAAGCCTTACCTCCAGCTCGACAAGCTGACCCAGGGCATGTTCTGGGCGGCGGGGCAGCTTTACGACCTCGGCTTCAAGGAAAATACCGGCACGATCCCGGTGTTCGATCCCAAGGTGCGCACCTTCGAGGTCTATAACCTCAAGACGAACGAGAATGTCGGGGTCTTCTACCTCGACAATTTCGCGCGCGACGGCAAACGCTCGGGCGCGTGGATGACGACCTATCGCAGCCAGCAAACGCTGGGCGGCGAGCGCAACGTCCTCGCGTCGAACAACAATAATTTCACCGAAGCGGCGAAGGGCGAGCCGACGCTGATCAGCCTCGACGATGCGCAGACTTTGTTCCACGAATTCGGCCACGGCATCCATTATCTGCTGCAGCAGGTCACCTATCCTGCGCTCGCCGGGGTGCCGCGCGACTTCGTCGAATATCCGAGCCAGGTGAACGAGAATTGGCTGATGACCCCCGAAGTGCTGTCGAAATATGCGACGCACTATAAGACGGGCGAGCCGATGCCGCAGGCGCTGGTCGACAAGATCCTCGCCTCCGACAAGTTCAACCAGGGGTTCACCACGGTCGAATATCTGGCGAGCGCGATCGTCGACATGAAGCTGCACGACCGCAAGACGCCGCCGGCTGACGTCGACAAGTTCGAGCGCGAGACGCTTGCCGAGATCGGCATGCCGAATGAAATCGTCATGCGGCACCGCCTGCCGCAGTTCGGGCATCTGTTCAGCTCGGACGCCTATTCGGCGGGCTATTACAGCTACCTCTGGTCGGAAACGATGGACGCCGACACCTGGGCGGCGTTCACCGAAGCGGGCGGTCCGTGGGACCGCAGCGTGGCCGACAAGTTCCGCACCATCCTGCTGATGACGGGCAACGAGACCGACCGCGCCGAGGCCTATCGCGCCTTCCGCGGCCGCGACCCCGATGTGAAGGCACTGCTCGCGAAGCGCGGTTTTCCGACCGAGTGAGGCGAACGACATCAACGCGGCAAAGGGGGCGATTTCGCCCCCTTTGTTTATCTCAGGTCGCTTTCATGCCGAGCGTTGCGAACAAATGTCCGGTTGACAGCGTTCCTGTACGAAGTTTCCGCTCGGGAGCGATCCGCGTAAGGAAATAGTGCCAGCTCTCCGGGCTCCAGAAGTTGATGTGGCCCGCGTAGGAATCGAACTCCGCGTGATATTCCTTGGCGGGAAACTGATCTCTCCGCCCATCGGGAACCGTCAACACGAGCGTACCGGAAGCGGACACAATATCCAGCAGACGCCGGACAACCGCCTCGGGATCGACCGTATGTTCGAGCACTTCCATCAGAAACACCACGTCGTAACGCGATGACCGGGGAATATCCGAGAGCGCGCTGAAGAATAGTTCGGCGTCGGGACAGGCCCGCTTGGCCATCGCGAGTTTCACGTCGCTGATGTCGCATCCGAAGAGCGAGCTTCCCGGGTATCTTGCGTGCATGAGGCGCAGGAGGCTGCCCGCGTGGCACCCGATGTCCAGAACGCGCCTGCCCGCGATTTCGACGTCTTCGGCATCGCATTGATCAAGCAGAAGGCGCGCCATCGCAAGACGGCCTGCATCGAAGTAGTTCTCGAGAAATTCAGGTGTCGGCCATTCTCCGGTCAGCGCGTTGTGCTGCACCACAGGAACTATCTCCTGGAGCAAGCTGGCAGAGTTGCGCGCGTCGGCAGACGTCGGCCGATACCGAACGCCCGAGTCCGACTTTACAATCCTGTAGCCACGCTGTGCCAACATGGATTGAACCAGTTTTTTGCCCTGGATCATCTGTCCTCCTTCGCACGCGAGCGCGTCCGTGTTGGAAGTCCGAACTCGAATATGTTTCGATGCTGCCGCAGGCAGCCGCCATGGACAACCACACCGATTGTCACACACCCCAGTCTAGACACGATCGAACCCGACTTCGGCCATTGCGCCAGCTTGCCCCGCGAAAACCTGCGTGCGCGTCTGCTGGCTCGAATCCCGATTGACCTCCGCACGATTCGATATAAATATGATATCATCATTATATCGAGTGATTCGGAGGGAAACATGGTCGAAACAGGGACGCCCGCACTGAACCGCAGTCGCGAGGCACGTGCGAATACGCAGAGCGGCTATCTGATGCTGTTCATCTGGTTGGCGCTGCTCGGGTTGGCCGCCTGGGCGGGGATCAGCAACGCCAATTCGGAGGTCATGGTCGGGTGGAAATGGGCGCTGGTGGTGGGCGCGGGCATCGTCGGCACGCTGATCCTTTGCGGCTTTTACCTGATCAATCCCAACGAAGCCGCCGCGATCCAGCTGTTCGGCGCCTATAAGGGCACCGATCGCCAGGAAGGACTGCGTTGGGTGCTGCCCTGGCTGACGCGCAAGAAGATCGCGGTGCGCGCGAACAACGTGATTTCGGACAAGATCAAGGTCAACGACCTGCGCGGCAACCCGATCGAGATGGCGGCGCAGGTCGTGTGGCGCGTCACCGACACCGCGCAGGCATTGTTCGACGTCGACGATTACAAGGAATTCGTGATGGCGCAGATCGAGGCGGCGGTGCGCGCGATCGGCTCGCGCTATCCCTATGACGATATCGAGCATCAGGAAATCACGCTGCGCGGCAATCATGACGAGGTCGGGGTCGAACTCAGGAAGGCGTTGATCGAGCGGCTCGAGGTCGCCGGCATCACCGTCGACGAATGCGGGCTGACCCACCTTGCCTATGCGCAGGAAATCGCGGGCGCGATGCTCCGCCGCCAGCAGGCCGAAGCGGTGATCGCGGCGCGCAAGAAGCTGGTCGAGGGCGCAGTGACGATGGTCGAAATGGCGCTCACCCACCTGTCGGAGAAGAATGTCGTTGACCTCGACGACGAACGCAAGGCGGCGATGGTGTCGAACCTGATGGTGGTGCTGTGCGGCGAACGCGACACCCAGCCCGTCGTCAACACCGGTTCGCTCTACTGAGTTGTTCCGATGCCCGCGTCCGCCAAAAAAGCCTTTGCCCTCCGTCTCGACCCGTCGCTCTACGCCGCGGTCGAGCGGCTGGCCGCCGCCGAATTGCGCAGCGCCAATGCCGAGATCGAGATATTGCTGCGCGAGGCGCTGGGACGGCGCGGGGTGAGCGTCAAGCGATCGGAGGCCCCGAAACGGGGCCGCCCGCCCAAGGAAGGGACCTGACATGCTGCATCTTTTGCTCGACAAGCGCCCCTGGTTCCGCGCCAAAACTCATGGCTATGGCACCGGGCTGCCGATCGCCTGGCAGGGCTGGCTCTTTCTCGCACTCCATATCGCGCTGATCGCGGGGCTGGCGGTACTGTTCCGCGAGCGGCCGGTGCTGATGACGATCGCGATCCTGCTCGCGGCGCTCGCTCCCATGCCGATCTATCGCGCCCGCACCGAAGGCGGCTGGCGCTGGCGAGAGGCGCGGCGCCACTTTTCTTGGGGATAGCTGTCGATAGCGCCTCGGGCCCGCTTGCTCCCGACTCGCTAGATGGTTAAGGCCGGTCCATGACCGGCTCCACCACCCCCGTCCGTATCGCCCCGTCGATCCTGAGCGCCGATTTCGCGAAGCTCGGCGAAGAAGTGCGCGCGATCGAAACGGCGGGGGCCGACTGGGTCCATATCGACGTGATGGACGGCCATTACGTCCCCAACCTGACGATCGGGCCGATGGTCGTGAAGGCGCTGCGCCCGCATTCGGCGCTGCCCTTCGACGTTCATTTGATGATCAGCCCCGTCGATCATTTCCTCGACGCCTTCGCCGCGGCGGGCGCCGACATCATCACCGTGCATCCCGAAGCGGGGCCGCACATCCACCGCACCGTCCAGCACATCAAGTCGCTCGGCAAGCAGGCGGGTGTGTCGCTCAATCCTGGGACTCCGGCGAAGATGCTCGACTATCTGATCGACGACATCGACCTCGTCCTGATCATGAGCGTCAATCCGGGCTTCGGCGGGCAGAGCTTCATTTCGAGCCAGCTCAGGAAGATCGAGGCGGTCAAAAAGATGATCGAGAATTCGGGCCGCGACATCCGGCTCGAAGTCGACGGCGGCATCGATGCGGGCACCGCGCCGCTCGCGATCGACGCGGGCGCCGATGTGCTCGTCGCGGGCACCGCGACCTTCAAGGGCGGGCCCGACGCTTACGCCGACAATATCCGGCGCCTGCGCGGAGCCTGATCGATGGAGGGGAGACCGCTGACCACCGCCCCCGCCGACCCGCCGCTCGAATCCGGTGCCGACGCCGCGCCGCTCGACGACACGATCGAGCCCGGCAAGCGGCTGATCCGCCTGCCCGCCGACAAGGGCCTGTCGCTCGGCGACCGCGTCGCCAATGCGATCACGCGGCTGACCTGGCGCACGCCGCTGCATGCCTTCCGGCTGAAGGGACGTTTTCCGCTCAAGCTGCTCGGCGTGCCCGCCGATCCGGTGCCGGGCGACACGCGTGCGGGCACCGCGATCCGCGCCGGGCATTTCCTGCACCGCGGGCTGAAACTGCCGCTCGGCGAGCTCGATTTCGCGGCGCTCAATGTCGCGCCGACCTTCGCCGACTATCTCCACAGCTTCGCCTGGCTGCGCGATCTGGCCGCGACGGGCACGCGCGCCGACGGCGTCCCGATCGCCGAAGCCGTCGTGCGCCACTGGCTCGGCACGCATGGCGAGACGGTGAGCGAGCCCGCGTGGAAGGCCGACAACACCGCGTGGCGCATCCTGTTCTGGGCCGCACACGCGCCGTTGATCCTGTCGTCGAGCGACCTTGTCTATCGCTCGGCGGTGCTCAACCATCTCGCGCGCGCGGCGCGCCATCTCGACCGCGTCGCCGACAAGACGCGGCCGGGCACGGGGCAGATGGTCGCGTGGGTCGGCATCGTCGCCGCGTCGCTGCTGATGCCCGGCGGCGAGCCGCGGCAGGTGTTCGGCGAGGCGGGGCTGCGCAAGGTGCTCGAAACGAGCTTCTACGCCGACGGCGGCAATATCTCGCGCTCGCCGCAGGCGCAGCTCGACGCGATCATGGCGCTGTCGATGCTCGCGAAGATATATGACATGCGCCGCATCGAAGTGCCGCCCTTCGTCCAGGAAGTGCTCGCACGCGCGGTTCCCGCGCTGCTCGGCCTCGTCCACAGCGATGGCGGCATGGGCAGCTGGCAGGGCAGCGGCGCGACCTCCGCCGCCACTGTGCAGGCCATCGTCAATGCCAGCGGCGTGCGCACGCGCCCGCTCAAGCAGGCGCGCGACTGGGGCTATCAGCGGCTCGTCGCGAACAAGGTCGTGCTGCTCGCCGACGCGGCGCCGCCGCCGATCGCCCGCGTCACCGAGGCGGGCTGCGCCTCGACGCTCGCCTTCGAGCTCAGCGACGGCGACGAGCGCATCGTCGTCAATTGCGGCGGCGCGGCGCTGACCGGCGCGACGATCCCCGCCGACCTCGCGCGCGGCCTCCGCACCACCGCGGCGCATTCGACGCTGACGCTGGGCGACAGCAATTCGACCGCGATCCTCGCCAATGGCTCGCTCGGCAAGGGGGTGACCGAGGTCGAGCTCGACCGGCGCGAGACGCCGCAGGGCAGTCGAGTCGAGATGAGCCACGACGGCTATGCGCGGCGCCACGGGCTGATCCACCGCCGCCTGCTGATCCTCTCGCCCAACGGGCGCGAGCTGCGCGGCGAAGACATGCTGCTCCCCGCCCCGCGCACGCGGCGCAAGGGCGACAAGGGCTTCACGATGCGCTTTCACCTCGGGCGCAATATTTCGGCGAGCCTGACCGCCGACAAGCTGGGCGCACTGCTGCGCGTGGGCGGCGGGCCGCTCTGGCAATTCCGCACCTCCGAAGGCACGCTCGATATCGAGCAGAGCCTGTGGGTCGACGGCGAGGGCCGCCCGCACCCGACCGAACAGCTCGTCGTCACCGGCAATGCGCCGGCGGGCGGCGTCAGCGTGGGATGGATCTTCAAGCATATCGGCTGACGGCGATCCGCGCCGCCGGAAATTTTGCGAAGGCAATTTCCGGCGCATTCTCCTGCACTTGGCATTACCGGCCTCCTTGTGTTTCAACAGTGTGACACCCGTGTAACACAGCGGTCATAGAGCCCTGTCAGTGGCGCCCTCGACTCGCCGGGAGCCAAAAGGAACCGGCGATCTTCTCACTCTTCGGGGGATCTCCATGCACAAGCTTCGCACCGTCCGTTCGCGCATCCTGCTCGGCACCTGCCTCTCGCTCGCCGCCGCGCTTCCCGCTCCCGCCTTCGCCGGGGACGTCACCGGCAGCGTGACCGACGCCACCGACACTCGCGCGCTGCAGGGCGCGCAGCTGCGCATCGTCGAACTGGGCCGCGTCGCCGAAGCCGACCGCGACGGGAGCTTCCGCTTCAGTAACATCCCAGCGGGCACCTATACGATCGAGGCGACTTACGTGGGCGCCGAAACGCGGACGATCACCGTCGAGGTTCCCGAGTCGGGCAACGCCACGGCGAAGATCGTCCTCGGCACCGACGGATCGATCCTCGTCCTCGGCCAGTCGGCGAACCAGGCGAGCGCGCTGTCGCGGCAGAAAGCCGCCGACGGCGTCGAAAGCGTGCTGACCCGAGACGCGGTGGGCCAGTTCCCCGACCAGAATGTCGCCGAAGCGCTGCGCCGTCTGCCCGGTGTGAACATCCTCAATGATCAGGGCGAAGGCCGCTTCGTCTCGGTCCGCGGGCTCGACCCCGAACTCAACGCGACCTCGGTCAACGGCGTACGCCTGCCCGCCCCCGAAAGCGACGTCCGCTCGGTCGCGCTCGACGTGATTTCGAGCGACAGCATCGAATCGATCGAGGTCAAGAAGTCGCTGACCCCTGACATGGACGCCGACACGATCGGCGCGTCGATCGAAATCCACACGACGAGCGCCTTCGAGCGCCGCAAGAACCTGCTCACCGCGAAGGTCGAGGGCAGCTATAATGATTATTCGGAAAAGCTGACGCCCAAGGGCAGCATCGATTTCGCGCAGCGCGTTTCGGACAGTTTCGGCGTGTCGGGCGGCATCTCCTACTATCAACGCAAGTTCGAGACTGACAATGTCGAGTCGGACGGCTGGAATGTGAACGACGACGGCCAGATCACGACCGAAGAAGTCAATTATCGCGACTATGACGTCGAGCGGAAGCGCCTGTCGGCGAACCTGAACTTCGACTTTCGCCTGGGATCATCGACCAAGCTCTACGCCCGCGGCATCTACAGCCAGTTCGACGATCAGGAATATCGCCGCGAAACAAGCCTCAAGCTCGAGGATGCGGGCGAAGTCACGGGCAGCGGTGCCGATCTCGTCTATAGCGACGCCGACGGAGAGCTTCAGGTTCAGCGTTCACTGAAGGACCGTTTCGAGCGCCAGCGTATCCGCAGCATCACGCTGGGCGGCGAGACCGACAGCGACGGCTGGCACGCGAAATATTCGGTCAGCTACGCCAAGTCGACCGAGCGCGAGAACGGATCGATCGACCCCGCGAATTTCGAACAGAGCTTCGAGGACAACGGCCTGCTGCTCGGGCTCGATTTCGCCGATCCGCGGCGGCCGCGCTACACCGTCGGCGGCGACGCCGACGCGGTCGCCAATTTCTCGAATCCGGGATCCTACGAGCTTGATAGCATACAGGTCACCGATCTCTCCGACTCGCGCGACGAGGAATGGGGCGCCAAGCTCGACCTCGCCCGCGAATTCGCGATGAGCAACGGCACCTTCACCGTCCAGGCGGGCGCCAAGGGCCGCTGGCGCGACAAGAGCTATAATCTCGAAACCCGCTATTGGGAAATGGACGGGCTGAATATGGCCGACCTGGTCGGCGACCAGACCTATCGCATCACCGATATCTCGCCGGTGCTGGACAAGCGCGGCGCGCGCCAGTTCTTCAACGCCAACCGCGACGATTTCGAACTGAACGAACTCGACTCGCTGTTCGATTCGTCGGTCGAGGATTATTCGGTGAGCGAGGATGTGGCAGCCGGCTATCTGCTCGGCCGGTGGGACAGCGACACGCTGCGTGTGATCGGCGGCGTTCGCTATGAGCACACGAAGAACGACATCCGCGCCAACACGGTGACGTTGGTCGAGGAAGGCGGCGAGTTGCCCGATGGGTCGGAGGCCGACGACGATACCGTCATCAGCGTGCCCAACCAGTTCAAGCGCAGCTATGGCGACTGGTTGCCCAGCCTGACCATCCGCTGGGAACCGCAGCAGAACCTCGTGCTGCGCGCTGCGGCGTCGAAGAGCCTCGTCCGGCCCAAGCTGTCGAAGCTGGCGCCGCGCTTCACCATCGAACAGAATGACGACAATGAGCGCGAGGGCGAATTCGGCAACCCCGACCTCAAGCCTTATCAAGCGTGGAATTTCGACGCGGGGGTCGAATATTATCTGCCGAACAACGGCGCGCTGTCGGCTGGCGTCTTTTACAAGGACATCAAGAATTTCATCGTCGACACCAACCTCGAGGACGCGGGCGAATATAATGGCATCCCGTTCGACGAGGCGACGATCCCGATCAACGGCGACAGCGCCGAGATCTGGGGGCTTGAACTGAGCTATACGCAAGCCCTGCGTTTCCTGCCGGCGCCGCTCGACGGGTTCCTCGTGAACGCAAACTACACCTATACCGACGCGACCGGCACCGTACCGACCGACGGCGACATCACCGATCTGCGCAAGATCAACCTTCCGGCCGCGTCGAAACATACGTTCAACGCCGCGCTGGGTTATGAAAAAGGCCCGGTCTCGCTGCGCCTCGCCGGCACCTATCGGTCGAAATATCTCGACGAGCTGGGCGATACGGCCGCGGAAGACCGGATCATCGACAATCATTTCCAGCTCGACCTGTCGGCCAAATATCAGGTGACCGAGCAGGTCCAGGTATTTTACGAGTGGGTAAACATCAACAACGCGAAATATTACGCCTATAACAATGTCGGCGCCCGCCAGAATCTGCTCCAGTTCGAGCAGTATAAATGGACGATGAAGTTCGGCGCGCGGGTGAAATTCTGATGCGTTACCGGATCGCCCTGCTGCCGCTGGCGGCAGGGCTGGCCCTTTCGGGCATGCTCGTCGCGGACGCACAGGAGGCGGGCGGTTCGCTTCCGCGTTCGCCCGGCCTTCCCTACGCGCCGAAAAACCTTCCCGACCGCATCGTCCTTTCGCCCGGGGCCGACCCGGCGCGCGAGATGGCGATCGCCTATCGCACCGACACCGCGCAGGCCGAGTCCCAGGCCCAGCTCGCGGTGTCGGTCGATGGGCCGACGCTGGAGGACAAGGCGGCGCTGGTCACGGGCGAGGCGATGCCGGTCGACAGCAGCTATGGCCCGTCGCTTTATCACCAGGTCCGCTTCACCGGCCTCACCCCCGACACCGTCTATGCCTATCGCGTCAAGGGCGCGGCAGGGTGGAGCGAATGGTATCAGTTCCGTACCGCCGCCGCCGAGGCGAAGCCCTTTCGCTTCCTTTATCTCGGCGACGTCCAGAACGGCATATTGACCTATGCCAGCCGCGTGATCCGTCAGGCCTTTCACGCGCATGGCGACATCCGCCTGACCGTCCACGCCGGCGACCTCGTCGGCCAGCGCGACGACCTCGACCATGACGACGAATGGGGCGAGTGGAACGCGGCGGGCGGCTATAATTATGCGATCGTCCCGCAGCTGCCCGCGACGGGCAATCATGAATATGTCGATGTGCTGAAGGCGGACGGGAGCGAAAGCCGCAAGCTCGGCCCCTATTGGTCCGCGCAATTCGCGTTGCCCGCGAACGGCGCCGATCCGGTCAAGGCGACGACCTATTACGTCGATTATCAGGGGGTGCGTTTCATCATCCTCGACGGCACCGCGGCGATCGACCTCGGCACCATGCAGGCGCAGACCGACTGGCTCGATGCCACGCTCGCCTCGTCGAAGGCGAACTGGAACGTCGTGCTGTTCCACCAGCCCGTCTTCACCTGCGCGCGGCCGAACGACACCAAGGAAATCAAGGCGGCGTGGAAGCCGGTGTTCGAAAAGCGCAAGGTCGACCTGGTGCTGCAGGGCCACGACCATTGTTACAGCCGGCTGACGTCGGAAGCCGGGCGCGAGGCGAGCGCCAAGGCGCGCGCCGACGGCAGCGTCCAGGGGCCCGTCTATCTCGTGTCGGTAACGGGGTCGAAAATGTACCGGCTCAACGACCGCGCGGGCCGACAGCCCGACAAGATCGCCGAGGCGACCGAACTATATCAGATCGTCGATGTCGAGCCGCAGTGGCTGAAGTTCCGCACCTATACGGCGTCGGGCAGGCTCTATGACGGCTTCGACCTCGAACGCACCGGGGCCGGCAACCGCCTGCACGAAATCGCCGAACCGACGATCGCCGCGCGTAGCTGTTCGGGCGAAACCGGCCCCGATGGCGGCCGCTGCGTCGCCCGCGGCAAATAAGATAGGGGGAAGAGGATGATCCGTATGACGAAACCGCTCACCGCCGCGGCGCTCGCCGCCATGCTCGCCGGCTGCGCTGCGAGCGCGCCGATGATCAGCGGGCTGCCGCCGGTTCAGGTGACCGCGAGCGGCGAGACGCAGCCCGTCGGCACGAACCGCGCCGATGCCGCCGACGATCCGGCGATCTGGGTCGATCCCGCCAACCCCAACCGCGCGCTGATCGTCGCGACCGACAAGAAGGCGGGGCTGCACGTCTATGACCTGACCGGCAAGGACATCGCTTTCACGCAGGCGGGCCTCGTCAACAATGTCGATGTCGCGGGCGACATCATCGTCGCGAGCGACCGCAACGACGGGGTGAATGCGCATCTCGCGGTGTTCCGCCTCGACGCGGGCAAGCCCGCGATCGTGCCGCTCGGCCGCGCCGCGGCGGGCACGGGCGAAGCCTATGGCCTCTGCCTCAAGAAAAGCGCGCCCGGGCAGCCGATCACCGCGGCGCTGATCGTCAAGGACGGGACGGTGCGCGTCGGCACGCTGACCCTGGCCGAGAGTGCGGCGCCGAGCTTTGCTGTCGAGTGGGAGCACAAGATCGCGAGCCAGTCCGAAGGCTGCGTCTTCGACGGCGACACGCTCTATGTCGGCGAGGAGGTCGGCGGCATCTGGGAATTGAAGCCCAACGGCAACGCCGCGACCGCGCGTTTGGTCGCCCCCGTCGACAACCAGCGCCTCGTCGCCGACGTCGAAGGCCTCGCGACGATCGACCACAAGGGCCAGCGCTATCTGATCGCCTCATCCCAGGGCGATAACGCCTATGCGGTCCTTCGTCTGCCGGGCGTGGATTATATCGGGCGCTTCGCGGTCGCGGCGGGCGCGTTCGGCGCGACGAGCGAGACCGACGGGATCGAGGCGGTCGCGGGCAATTTCGGCGACGCCTATCCCGATGGCCTCTTCCTCGCGCAGGATGGCGACAACGCACCCAAGGCGCAGAATTTCAAGCTGGTGCGCTGGGATCAGATCGCGGCGGCCCTCGGGCTGTAACCCGGCGCCCGCCCTCGCCCGGCGCATAGGAATAGTGGCGCCGAATTGGCTCTATTAGCGCGTTGATCGGACGGCTGTCCCGGTTAAGCTGCCCGCCATCATAACGGATGGGGGATTCGGTATGGCAGTCATCAGATATGCCGGTGTTGCGGGGATCGCCTTTGCGCTCGCCGGGTGCGCTTTCGGACCGCAGATGCAGCGCGTCGCGATCGATCAGAATGCGATGATCGCCGATACGGCGAACGAATTGATGGTCGTGAACATATTGCGCGCGCGCAATCGCGAACCGCTGCATTTCACCTCGATCGCCAAAGCGACGGGCAGCGCGACGTTGAGCGGGAAGGCGAGCGGCAATGTCGCCATCAAGGGTGCTACGGCGGTGGAGACCACGGGTCCGACAGGAGACCTGACGAGCACCGCCACGACCCCGGGCGTCGAGGTTTTCACGCCCGCGCTCGAAGCCTCGATCGTTACTGGATCGAACCTCGATATCGCGGTCTTCGATACGCAGGAATTTTATCAGGGGATCACGACGTCGCTGACCTCGTCGCAGGTCGCGCATTATCTCCATCAGGGATGGCCGCCCGAACTGCTGATGTATCTGATGATCGAATCGGTCGAATTCGTGCCGGCGGCGGGCGGGTCGCCGGTGATCGACATCGCGTGGAAAAATGATCCGGACGATCATGCCGCGATGAAGCGCTTCACCGATTTTGTCGCGCAATATCCCATCGATCTGGGCGTAAGGGAGGAAAAGACCGACTATGTCGCGCCGGTCAGCGACTTTTCGGGATCGAAGCTGGCCGATTTCCTGCAACTCGACGGCAGGCGTTTCACGATCGCCGACCGCAAGATCGGCGGGAATAAGACCGAACGCTGGTTGGTCAGGATGTCGGGCGGCGGCGACGACGTCGTGGTGAAGTCGCTCGACAAGGCGGCGGATGGCGTGGCGGGATGCCCCGCCGCAACCGACGCCAAGCCTCCGGCCAAGGAAACAGACACGTCCGCGCCGCCCGACGACCGCCAACCGGCGGATACCGCCCCCAATTACAAGCTCTTTTCGACCGAAATGAAAAGCGGGCCATCCGATCATGCGATATTTGCCCAAGGGGTGAAAACCGACGGCACGGGCTGCGTGAACGGCACCTTCCAGATCACCCTTCGCTCGGCCGAGGGCATCATCTATTATCTGGGCGAGACGTTGCGCGAGGGGAATTATATGCCCGCAATCGACGGCATACCGCTGCTGTCGATCAAGAAGCAGCGTCCCGCGGAAACCTTCGTGCAGGCGCGGTTTCGCGGGGAGAATTGGTATGTTCCGCTCGACCCCGAACTCGAACAGAGCCGGACGTCGCAAATCGTGGCGCTGACCCAACAGTTGATCAATCTGCAAAAGCTGTCGAAGGACAAACCGACCACGCAGTCGATCCGCATCCTGCAATAACCCGTCGGGTCCGCGGTTGCGCAAAAGGGGGCAAACGCCTAGGGGCGGCGCGTCTTATTCCTTTGCGAAAGCCACGCTCCCCATGTCCGACCTGATTCCCGTCCGCCGCGCTCTCTTGTCCGTCAGCGACAAGGCGGGGCTCGCCGAGCTTGCCGCCGCGCTCGTCCGTCACGGCGTCGAGCTGGTTTCGACCGGCGGCACCGCGAAGGCGCTGCGCGAGGCCGGCCACGACGTTCTCGACGTGTCGGACCTCACCGGCTTTCCCGAGATGATGGACGGCCGCGTGAAGACGCTGCACCCGACGGTCCATGGCGGCATCCTCGCGGTGCGCGACGATGCGGCGCATGTCGCCTCGATGGACGAACATGGGATCGGCGCGATCGACCTGGTGGTCGTCAACCTCTACCCCTTTGCCGCGACTGTCGCCAAGGGCGCGGCGCGCGACGAGGTGATCGAGAATATCGACATCGGCGGCCCCGCGATGGTGCGCTCGTCGGCGAAGAACCACGCCTTCGTGGGCATCGTCACCGAGCCCGAAGATTATGCGGCGCTAATCGCCGAGATGGACGCGAACGGCGGCGCGACCACCCTCGCCCTTCGCAAGCGCCTCGCCGCGACCGCCTTTGCCCACACCGCGACCTATGACAGCATGATCGCGCAATGGTTCGCCTTTGCCGATCAGGGCAAGATGTTCCCCGACACGCTGCCGCTGACCGCGAAGCTCGCGAGCGAGCTGCGCTATGGCGAGAACCCGCACCAGAAGGCGGCGCTCTACCTGCCCGCCGGCCCCGCCGCGCGCGGCATTGCGCAGGCCGAACAGGTGCAGGGCAAGGAACTCAGCTATAACAATATCAACGACGCCGATGCGGCGCTCGAACTGGTCGCCGAATTCCGCGAGGCCGACCCGACCTGCGTCATCGTCAAGCACGCGAACCCGTGCGGCGTCGCGACCGCCGCGACGATCGCCGAGGCCTATGACGCGGCGCTGAAATGCGACGATGTTTCGGCGTTCGGCGGCATCATCGCGGTCAACCGGCCGCTCGACGGCGCGACGGCGGAGGCGATCAGCGGCATCTTTACCGAAGTCGTCTGCGCCCCCGACGCCGACGCCGACGCGCGCGCGGTGTTCGCGAAGAAAAAGAACCTTCGCCTGCTGCTGACGGGCGAGCTGCCCGATCCGGCGCGCGGCGGGCTGATGCTCAAGACGATCGCGGGCGGCTGGCTCGCACAGAGCCGCGATAACGGTCGCATCGGCGTGTCAGACCTCAAGGTCGTCACCGATCGCGCGCCGACCGACGAGGAACTGACCGACGCGCTGTTCGCATGGACGATCGCCAAGCATGTGAAGTCGAACGCGATCGTCTATGCCAAGGGCGGGTCGACCGCCGGCATCGGCGCCGGGCAGATGAACCGCCGCGACAGCGCGCGCATCGCCGCGGTGAAGGCACGCGAAGCGGCGACAAGCCACGGCTGGGCCGAAGCCCGCACCGTCGGCAGCGCGGTCGCGAGCGACGCCTTCTTCCCCTTCGCCGACGGCTTGCTGGCGGCGGTAGAGGCGGGCGCGACCTGCGTGATCCAGCCGGGCGGCTCGATCCGCGACGATGAGGTGATCGCGGCGGCGAACGAAGCGGGTCTTGCGATGCTGTTCACCGGGATGCGGCACTTCCGCCACTGACGGCGCGGCCGAGGCGCACCAGCCGCTCGGTTTCGTCTTGGCAATCGTAGCGCAATCCGGGCTCCTTGCAGAAGTCGGGCCAGCGATCGTGCCGCCGCCAGAAGTCGACCAGCCCGATCCGCGCCATCTGGTAAAAGAAGCGCGGATCGCGCCGCAGCGGCGCGACCGAGGGCCAATAGAGAAGCGACCATTGGCCGTCGGTCTTGCGCACCGGCGCGCGGGCCAGCCAGGCCAGAGCCTTCGGCATGTCGCCGAGCTGCGTATAATGCGCGGCGAGCGCGTAAGCGGTCGGCGCATATTGGGCGAATTCGGCTTGTGCGGCCGCTTCGACCTCGCGCGATCCGCTCGACGGATCGATAAATTGGCGGATGAGCAACATCTCGAACGAGCGCCGCTCTTCCGCGGTGGCGGCGCGATAGACCCTGGCCGCCTCGATCCGGCCGCGTTCGACCGCGAGGCGGCGGCGATGTTCGGTCAGATCGGGATGCCCCGGCCAGATCGCCTCCACGGCGGCGAACTGCTCGCTCGCCTCGGTCATATAGCCGGCGGCGGCATAACGGCGCACCACCCCCAGCGCCTTGTAGATCGACGTCGGATCGGCGCGTGCGGCGCGCGCCGCCGGCTCCACCCCGGCACGGACATAGCCGGCCATGAACAGACCCACCGCGCTGCTCATCAGCGCCGCCGGATATTCGGGGTCCATCGCCAGCGCGCGATCGACGAGCGGCAACGCCTCGACCATGGATAATTCGCTCGAGCCCGTCTGCGACAGCGCCGTCAGCGCGGCCGCATTGCGGGGATCGATCGCCAGCGCGCGTCGCGCCGCATCGATCGCCAGCGCCCTTTCCGCGCCGACGCTCGCGGAATCGCTGTCCTCCGAAGAATGCTTGATGCGGACCTGCGCCAGCATTCCGAGCGCATCGGCGTTGTCCGGCCAGCGATCGACGAACTGTTCCATCAAGCGGATCGTGCGCGGGCCGTCGTGGGCGGTGTTGGCGTCGCAGATCGCGAAAATGAGCGATCGACGATCGGCATCGGTAGAGAGCGGTTGCCCCCGGCCGTTCAGCGTCAGCGCGCAATTGACCAGCCCGGCGACGGCAAGGGCGGTTCGTTCGCGCAGGCGGCTGAGATCGCCGACCGGCGCGGTCAGGCGGCTCGACCACAGGATCGCCCCGTTCAGCGGATCGACGACGCGCGGCTCGCTGGCGAACTGATCGCCGTCGCGCTCGATCGCGACGCGGACGACGAAATCGCCGACTTGGCCGGGCGCCTGTCCATCGAGAACGCGAACCGCCCCGCCCGACGCCTTCGCAAAGCGGGCGAAATCGCCCGCCAGCGCGTCGGCGAACCGGTCCTCGATCGCGTCACGCCCGCGCGCCTCGATCGGCTCGACGCGCACCGCGGTCGCGGCGAGCGCCGCCGCGGGTGCCCCGGTCCGCGGCACATCGGCACCCACCAGCGCCAAGGTCAATGCCACCGCACCGAGCCAAAGCGCGCTGCGCGGTGACGGGCTGGCGCGGGGACTGACCGTCAATCGCTGCGGGGGCGCGGCCGGAGGGGCGGGCGGGCGTGGCCGCCCGGACAGGTTCCGATACAATTCCGCCGTTTCCACCGAAGGC
This sequence comes from Sphingopyxis sp., assembly GCF_035686825.1. Lineage (GTDB taxonomy): Bacteria > Pseudomonadota > Alphaproteobacteria > Sphingomonadales > Sphingomonadaceae > Sphingopyxis. Next base: position 855,226 of record NZ_DASRYZ010000003.1, read on the forward strand.
CTGGCATCGATTCCGCGCGCGAGCGCATCTTCGATCCGCTGCCAGGCGTGGCGCAGACCGTCGCTGTCTCCCGCCGCCCAGCATGCGCTCATCACCAGCCGCGCGGCATGTTCGCTGCACGGGTCGAACCGCGTGACCTTGTCCGCCACCGCGAGCGTCCGCTCGACATCGCCTGCCTGCAGCCGCCGATCGGCCATCGCGAGTATCTCGCGAACGATCGCTTCGCCCTGCCGCGCCCGTTCGACCGCCAACCAGTCGTCCCACGCCTCGTCGACGCCGTCGAGATCGGCAAGCAATCCGACATCGTGCGCGGGCAACCGGTTCAGGACCTCGGCAACATCATCCGCCGCGCACGCGGCGCGAAGCAGCGAAATATCGTCGGCGACCTGTGTATGATCGATGGCGAGGGTCTCGCGATCGGCGTGCAGCAGCGGCGGCGACGCCCGCGTCCAGCACTTCAGTTCGACCAGGCATTGGCGCAGGCTGGCATGCGCCTGGGCATCGGGACGGCGGCTCCAGAGAAGCGCGCTGAGGCGGTCGCGCGCGAGCGGGGCGTCGGCAAGCGCGAGCCGTGCGAGGAGCGCACGCGCCTTGCGGCCGGTGGGGGACAGGTCGGCCGGCTCGACGGCGAAATCGCCGAGGAGCCGCAATATAGGCGTAGCGGCGGGGGCATACCGCTCATTTTCGGCGCATGCAGAATTCACGGCGCGACCTCCTGAGTCGAGGGATGCGGCCGTATGTTTTTCCCGAAGACCGAAATACCATGTTTTTGACGAGCAAACGAACGGTAAATTTCAATGTTATGGATTTTGACGCATTTTTAATACGGAATTGACGATCCTCTCACGTCGACCGGCATGTCGCCCCGCTACTCCCGCCCTATCCGCAGCCTGCCTTTCGGCTGGGATCGAATGAAGGGAGTGATTCGATGCGTATCCTTATGGCTCTGCCCCTGTTGCTGCTCGGCCCGGCACCCGCATTTTCGCAGCCCATCGTGGCGACCGCCCCCGCGGGCGAAATCAAGGTGGTGAAAGTCGGCTATGGCGACCTCAACCTCGACAGCGAAAGCGGCCTGGCGCGTCTCGACAGCCGTCTGCGCGCCGCGGCGCGGTCGGTGTGCGACGTTCGGCCCGAAGTCGAAACGACGCTGCGCGAAATGGCCACCAACCGTTGTTTCCGCAGCGCCCTGTCGCGCGGCCGCGATGCCAGCCGCGACATCATTGCCGCCGCGAAAACCGGCGCGCCGATGGCCGTCGCCAGCGCGATCATGATCGCGCGGCCCTGATCCTTTCCGCGTCCGCGCCGGTGGCGCGGGCGCGGGCGATGTCCTTTGCTCCCGTCACTGGCGGGAGCAGCGCCGGGCCCGTTCGCCGACGGTCCCGGCGTTTTCGGTTTCGGCACCGCAGGCTTCGGCTCGACTTCGGGGGATGCGGGCGGCATAGGGGGCGACCCCGCGCCGACAAGGACCCGCATGACCCGAACGCCCCGCAACAAGTCCATGATCCAGAATCTCTACAACTGGACCATGGAGAAATCCGCGCATCCGCATGCCGAGGTCTGGCTGGCGCTGGTCTCCTTCATCGAGGCGAGCTTCTTTCCGATTCCGCCGCATCCGATGCTCGGGCTGATGTGCCTCGCCAATCCGCAAAGGGCGGTGCGCTATGCGATCATCTGCACGCTCGCCTCGGTCGCGGGCGGGATGCTCGGCTATCTGATCGGCTTTTTCCTCTATGAAAGCGTCGGGCTGGCGTTGCTCGGCGCGCTCGGGCTGACCGATGCCTTTCCGCCGGCCGCCTGCTATTTGCGCGAATATGGCGCCGAGATCATCCTGATCAAAGGCGCGACGCCGATCCCGTTCAAGCTGCTGACGATCACCGCCGGCTTCATCCACATGAGCTTCTGGACCTTCCTGTGGGCGAGCCTCGCCAGCCGGGCCTTTTCCTTCATGCTCGTCGGGATTTTGTTCCGGCTGTTCGGGGCGCCGATCAAGGCGTTTATCGACAAATATCTGATCTGGGTCACCGGCGCATTTCTGGTCGCGGTGGTCGCGGGCTTCCTCGCGATCGGCGCGCTGTCGGGCGATGGCGAGGCGAAGGCGGCCGACAAATGCAGCGGCGCGACGCTGGAGAGTATCGGGCTCGATCGGGCGTGAACTGACCAGGCGCGCGCCTCTTTCTCGTCATCCCGGACTTGATCCGGGATCCATTGGCTCGGCGCAGCGTGGATGGACCCCGGATCAAGTCCGGGGTGACGATGGGAGGATTGCTTCCCCGCGGCTTACTCGTTCGCCGCCTGGTGCAGCCAATCGGCGTGGCGTGGGGCCTTTTTCGTCTGGCTCCATTCCTCGAGCATCAGCGGCGCGACACGTTTGAGCTCGGCATATTGCTCGTCGGTGCCGATGTCGCACGCGAGCTCGACGCGGTGGCCGTTGGGGTCGAAGAAATAGATCGACTTGAAGATGCCGTGATGCGTCGGGCCAAGCACATCGACGCCGTTCGCGGTCAGATGCTCTTTCGCCTGCACTAGCTCGTCATAGCTGCCGACCTTGAACGCGAGATGCTGGACCCATTGCGGCGTATTTTCGTCGCGGCCCATGTCGGGCTGGTTGGGCAGCTCGAAAAAGGCGAGGATGTTGCCGTTCCCCGCGTCGAGGAAGACGTGCATATAGGGGTCGTACTCGCCGGTCGAGGGAACATGATCCTCGGCGAAGGCGGTCGTGTAGGTCATGCCGAGCATGCGCTCGTACCAGTCGACCGTCTCCTTCGCGTCGCGGCAGCGATAGGCGGCGTGGTGGACGCCGCCCAATTTGATCGGGCTCGTCATTCGGCGGGTTCCTCGACATTGAGCGCGCCGCGGCGGATCTGGTCGAGTTCCATCGACTTGAACAGCGCGGTGAAATTACCCTCGCCGAAGCCCTCATCCTTCTTGCGCTGGATGAATTCGAAGAAGACGGGGCCGATCACGGTCTGGCCGAAGATCTGGAGCAAGAGGCGCGGGTCGCCCTCGGTTGTCGAGCCGTCGAGCAGCAGACCGCGCGACTTCAGCTCGTCGACGGGTTCGCCGTGCCCGGGAAGACGCTCGGCGAGCAGCTCGTAATAGGTTTCGGGCGGTGCCGGCGCGAAGGGATTGCCATAATCCTTGAGCTTGTCCCACGCGGCGTAGAGATCGTCGCACGCGAAGGCGATATGCTGGATGCCCTCGCCATTATAGGCGCGCAGATATTCCTCGATCTGGCCGCCGCCGCCGGCGCCCTCTTCGTTGAGCGGAATGCGGATCTTGCCGTCGGGCGCGGTCATCGCCTTCGACGTGAGGCCGGTATATTCGCCCTTGATGTCGAAATAGCGGATCTCGCGGAAGCCCGCGATACGCTCGTAGAAGGCGGCCCAATGCGCCATGCGGCCGCCGTAGACATTGTGCGTCAGGTGATCGATGATCTGCAGCCCCGCGCCGACGGGGTGGCGGTCGACGCCTTCCTCATAGACGAAATCGATGTCGTAGATGCTGAGGTCATCGCCGTAACGGTCGATCAGATAGATGATCGAGCCGCCGATGCCGCGGATCGCGGGCAGGCGCAGCTCCATCGGACCGGTCTTGACCTCGACCGGCTCGGCGCCGCGCGCGATCGCTTCGGCATAGGCCTTTGCGGCGTCGCGCACGCGCCAGCCCATGCCGCACGCCGACGGGCCGTGCTCGGCGGCGAAATAGGCGGCGGGCGATTTGGGCTCGTAATTGGCGATCAGGTTGATCCCGCCCTGCCGCCACAATTCGACCTGCTTCGACCGGTGGCGTGCGATGCGGGTGAAGCCCATGCGTTCGAAAACGGGTTCGAGAACACCCTTCTCGGGCGCCGAAAATTCGACGAATTCGAAGCCGTCGAGACCCAGCGGATTGTCGAACAGATCGGCCATGGATGCATTCCCCATATAGTTTCAATTGAAACTAGTATGATGGATTGGGGGGTGAGAGTCAATGTGCGAGCGGCGAGACGCCTCACATGCGCGTCGCCCCCGCGCAGGCGGGGGCCGCCGGAGGTTTACGCAGCTAGGAAAGGTAAGGACGACAGCGGCCCCCGCCTTCGCGGGGGCGACGCTATCTCTCGGCTAAGCCGCGGCTTCCTCGATCGCCTCGAGCGCTTCCATCCACGCCGCCTCGACGCGCTCCAGTTCGCCCGCCACCTTGCCGCGGCGCTGCGCGAGGTCGCCCATCGTCAGCTTCGCCAGCGCGGGCTCGGCGCTCGCGGGATCGAACATCGCGCGGTCGATTGCCGAAATCTGCCTGTTCAGTTTCTCGGCCTGCGCTTCGTGATCCTTGGCGCTTTTGCGCAGCGCCGCCTGCGCCTCGCGCGCCTTCGCGGCTTCCTGCCGCGCCGACTTCGCATCCCTCGATTTCGCCGGCGCGCCCTTGGCATCGTCGTTCGCCGCACCCTTGCCGAGAATGAAGGCGACATAATCGTCCATGCTGCCGTCGAAATCGCGCGCGGTGCCATTGTCGACGAGCACGAGCCGGTCGGCGGTGAGTTCGAGCATGTGGCGGTCGTGGCTGACGATCAGCACCGCGCCGTCGAAGCCGTTCAACGCCTGCACCAGCGCCTCGCGCGCATCGACGTCGAGGTGGTTGGTCGGTTCGTCGAGGATGAGGAGGTGCGGCGCGTCGCGCGTGATCAGCGCGAGCGCGAGCCGCGCGCGTTCGCCGCCCGACAGCTTGCCGACTTCAGTCGTCGCCTTGTTGCCGGTGAAGCCGAAGCGCCCCAGTTGCGCACGCACCGCGCCCGGCGTCTTGCCCGTCATCACGCGCGTCATATGGCCAAGCGGCGTGTCGGCGCCGTCGAGTTCTTCGACCTGATATTGGGTGAAATAGCCGACGCGCATCTTGCCCGACGCCGCCATCGCGCCGTCCATCGGCGCGAGCTGCGCCGCGAGCAGGCGCGCGAGCGTCGTCTTGCCGTTGCCGTTGCGGCCGAGGAGCGCGATGCGGTCGTCGGGGTCGATGCGCAGGTTGAGGCGCGTCAGGATCGGCTCGCCCGGCGTATAGCCGACGCTCGCGAGGTCAAGCGTGATCAGCGGCGGCTTCAGCTCGTCGGGGCTCGGGAAGTCGAAGACGAGGCTCGGATCCTCGGCGACCGCCGCGATCGGCTGCATCTTCGCGAGCTGCTTGGCGCGCGACTGCGCCTGTTTCGCGGTCGAGGCGCGCGCGCTGTTGCGTGCGACATAGTCCTGCAGCTTGGCGCGCTGCGCATCCTGCGCCGCCTTGGCGGCGGCAAGCTGTGCGATCCGCTCGGCGCGCTGGCGTTCGAAATCATTATAGCCGCCGGGATAGAGCGTCACCTTGCCGCCCTCGAGGTGCAGGATATGGTCGACGACATTGTTCAAAAGGTCGCGTTCGTGGCTGATCACGACAAGCTGGCCGGGATAGGCGCGCAGGAAGTTTTCGAGCCACATCGTCGCTTCGAGGTCGAGGTGGTTCGACGGTTCGTCGAGGAGCAGCAGGTCGGGGTTCGAGAAGAGCAGCGCCGCGAGCGCGACACGCATCTTCCACCCGCCCGAGAAACTGTCGAGCGGCTGGCCCTGCATTTCCTCGTCGAAGCCGAGGCCGATCAGGATGCGCGCGGCGCGCGCGGGCGCGGCATAGGCGTCGATCGCGATCAGCCGTTCGTGGATGTCGCCGAGCTTGTGCGCGTCCTGCTCGGTCTCCGACGCCGCGAGCAGCTGCGCGCGTTCGGTATCGGCGGCGAGCACGGTTTCGAACGGGGTCGCGCTGCCGCTCGGCGCTTCCTGCGCGATATAGCCGACGCGCGTCTTGCGCGGCATTTCGATGCCGCCCTCGTCGGCTTCGAGCTGGCCGATCATCACTTTCATCAGGGTCGACTTGCCCGCGCCGTTGCGGCCGATCAGGCCCGTGCGGCTTTTGCCCGGCAGGCTCGCGGCCGCGCGGTCGAGGATGGTGCGCCCGCCGAGGCGCACGGTGAGGCCATTGATCGTCAGCATGCGCGCGCGCCTAGCATGTTCGGCGCCGCTGCCCAAGTCCCGCGCTGGCATTCGCGGTGCATGTGCGGCAAAGAGGGAAAATGGCCGACCTCGCTCCCTTTCACATCGCCTTTCCGGTCGACGATCTCGACGCCGCGCGGCGTTTCTATGGCGGCGTGCTCGGCTGTCCCGAAGGGCGGAGCGATGCCGACTGGATCGACTTCAATCTTTACGGCCACCAGATCGTCGCGCACCGCGTCGATACGCCGCGCGCGCGGCCCGCGCATAACCCGGTCGACGGGCATGCGGTGCCGGTGCCGCATTTCGGCGTCGTGCTGCCGCCCGCCGAATGGCAGGCGCTCGCCGAGCGGCTGAAGGCGGCGGGCACCGCGTTCGTGATCGAACCGCACACGCGCTTTGCTGGCCAGCCGGGCGAGCAGTCGACGATGTTCTTTCACGACCCCGCGGGCAATGCGCTCGAGTTCAAGGCCTTCGCCGATCCGGGGCAGCTTTTCGCCCGATAGCGTGCGCGGCACGCGGGTGTCGATCGGTCCTAGTGCGACGCGCCCATCGAGACCTGCTTGGGCAGCGGCGCGCACCACACCGAAATGGCGGCGATCACGAAGACGACGCCGGCGGCCAGAAACAGGTGGAGCACGCCGATGGTAGAGGCCTGCACCTCGACCATCCGCTCGATCGCGGCGCGCGCCTGTTCGAGCGTGAGCCCGGCGCGCTGGAGCAGGTCCATCGCCCCCGCCGTATCGTTCATGCCCGACACGATTTCGGATCGCGCGACGCGGTTCTGGCTATCCCACGCGCTCGTCGCGACCGCGGTACCGATCGCGCCCGAAAGGGTGCGCAGAAAGCTCATCAGCCCCGCCGCCGACGTCTGATCCTTTGCCGGCACGCTCGACAGTGCGAGCGCGGTCAGCCCGACGAAGAAAAAGGGCATGCCCATCCCTTGCAGGAGGTGCGGCAGCGCCAGCGTCCAGTAATCGACGTCAGCGTTCCAGCTCGCGCGGAGGATCGAGACGAACGCCATCCACAGGATACCGGCGCTGATCGAGATGCGGATGTCGATCTTGCCGATCAGCCCGGCCGCGACGGGCGAGAGCAGCACGGCGAACACGCCGATCCACGCGACGATATAGCCCGTCTCGGTCGCGGTATAGCCCGCGACCTGCTGCAACCACAAAGGCGTCAGCACAACCTGCGAGAAGAAGGCCCCGAAACCCAACGAGATCGCGACGGTCGCGAAGCTGAATCCCCTGAAACGGAAGACGCGAAGGTCGACGACGGGATTGGCGTCGGTCAGTTCCCAGATGACGAAGGCGGCGAAGGCGATCGCGGAGACGATCGCCAGCGTCACGATCCAGCCCGATTCGAACCAGTCATGCTCGCGCCCCGTGTCGAGCATCAACTGGAAGGCGCCGACCGAGAGGATGAGCAGGATCAGCCCGATCATGTCGATCGGCGCCTTGGCGCGCTTGGTCTCGAACGGCCGGAGCAGGCTCGCGACACCGAAGAAGCAGATCGCGACGACGGGAATATTGATGAAGAATATCCAGTGCCAGCTCCAGTTGTCGCTGATCAGCCCGCCGAGAATCGGCCCGAGAATCGGCGCGGTCGTCGTCGTCATCGCCCAGATCGCGAGCGCGATGCCCGCCTTTTCCCGGGGAAAGATGCGCAGCAGCAGGATCTGCGACAGCGGCATCAGCGGACCGCCCGAAAGACCCTGCAGGATGCGGAAGATGACGAGCGCGTCCAGGGTCTGCGACACCCCGCACAGCACCGAGAAGATGCCGAAACCGATGATAGAGAAGAGGAACCAGCGCACGGTGCCGAACCGCATCGCGAGCCAGCCGGTGAGCGGTACGCTGATCGCGTCGGCGACCGCATAGCTGGTGATCACCCATGTGCCCTGCGTCGGCGACACCGCGAGACCGCCCGCGATATGTGGCACCGACACATTGGCGATCGTCGTGTCGAGCACGACGACGAAATTGGCGAGCGCGAGCGCGAAGGCGGCGAGGAGCAGCCGCACGCCGCTGAGCGGTTGCGGCTCGGCGGGGATCATAGATGCAAGGGCGGCGGCGCTGGCCATGATGTCAGTTCCCGCGCGTGTCGATCGTGGCTTCCATCGACAGCCCGACGCGCAGCGGATGTTCTTTCAGCTGCTTCGGATCGAGCGCGATGCGCACCGGCAGGCGCTGGACGACCTTCACCCAGTTGCCGGTGGCATTCTGCGCCGGGATCAGCGAGAAGGCCGCGCCGGTGCCGCCGGCGATGCCGATCACCTTGCCGCGATAGACGACGTCGCCGCCATAATAGTCCGATACCAGCTCGACCGGCTGGCCGATGCGGATATCGCCGAACTGGCTTTCCTTGAAATTGGCGTCGACATAGGCGGTCGCGACCGGAACGATGACCATGATCGGCGCGCCCGCGGCGATCCGCTGGCCGACCTGCACCGCCCGGTTGGTGACGATGCCGTCGACCGGCGCGCGCAGAACGGTGCGCGCGAGGTCGAGCCGCGCCTTTTCGAGCCGCGCTTCGGCCGCGGCGACGTCGGGGGCGGTGTCGATCGTCGTGCCGCGCACGATCGCTTCGGCGGCGCCGAGATCGCCGCTTGCCGAGCCGCGCGTCGCTTCGGCCGAGGCGATGCCGGCGGCGGCGAGGTCGCGCGCCGCGCTCGCCGAAGCCAGCGCCGCGCGCGCGGCGGTCAGTTCTTCGCCCGATACCGCGCCCGTGCCGGCGATGCTCTCGCGCCGCGCAAGTTCGGCGCGCGCGCGTTCGACCGTCGCATTGGCATCGCGCAGCCGCGCTTTGGCCTGTGCGATTTCGGCGCCGCGTGCCGCGACGCGCGCGCGCGCGGCGTCGGCGTTGGCGTCGGCCTGGCCGTAACGCTGACGCGCAAGGCGCAGCGCCGCTTCGGCGTCGGCGACCGCGATCCGCTGGTCGGCGTCGTCGAGGATGACGAGGATGTCGCCCTTCTTCACCGCCTGCGTGCCGGCGACGCGGACTTCCTTGACCGGGCCCGAGACGAGCGCGGTCACTTGCGCCGAATCGGCGCCGACATAGGCGTTGTCGGTGTGGACGCGCCCGGCTTGGGTGAGGAAATACCAGAGCGCCCACAGGACCGCGATCGTCACCACGACGATCACGAGGATGCCGAGCAGCTTCTTGCGCTTCGCGCCGTTGGGCCCGGTGTCGGTCGTTTCGGGGGAGGTTTGGGGAGCGCCGGTTTCGGTCGCAGCCGTTTCGTCGGCCATCATTCGTCTCCTGTTGAGTTTAGCGTGCGATAACCGCCGCCAAGCGCGCGGATCAGGGCGATATCGAGGGAAAGCTGGCGCGCCTTGAGCTCGGCGACCGCGCGGTCGAGCGCGACCATGCTGTCCTCCGCGGTGAGCTGGACGATCTGGTTCGACAGGCCGGCGCGATAGCGCAGCCCGGCGAGTTTCGACGCTTCGGCGGCAGCGGTCAGCGCCTCGCGCCGCCCGGCGAGCTGGCGTGCCGTCGCGGCGCGGCTGGCGACGATGTCGGCGACATCGCGCAGCGCGCCAACCAGCGTGCGATCATAGGTTGCGACCGCCGCGTCATAGTCGGCGCGTGACCCGCGATAGCGACCTTGCAGCCGCCCGCCTTCGAAGATCGGCAGGCTGATCGCGGCGCCGCCATTGCCATATTCGGACCCCGCGTTGAACAGGTTCGACAGGCCGAGCGACTGGAGACCGACGAGCGCCGACAGGCTGATGTTCGGATAGAAATCGGCGCGCGCGACATCGATGCGCTTCGCCGCCGCTTCGCTGCGTAGCCGTGCCGCGACGATGTCGGGGCGGCGGCCGATGAGGTCGATTCCCGCCGCGGGGGGAAGGCCGAGCGCGGGTCGCGTCAGCCGCGGACGGTCGATCGCACGCCCGCGATCGGGTCCGGCGCCGAGCAGCGCGGCAATGCGGTTGCGCGTCGTCGTGATCGCTTCCTCGAGCGCGACGACATCGGCGCGCGATGAGGCGGCGCGGCTTTCGGCCTGGCGCTGGCTCGCCTGATTTTCGATGCCGGCGCGGGCGCGCTCGCCCGACAGGTCGGCGCTCGCGGTGCGGACGCGCACCGCCTCATTGGCGACGTCGAGCGCCTGATAATAGCCCGCGAGATCCACATAAGCGGCGGCGATCCCGGTGGTGAGCATCAGCCGCGCCTGCGCCGCGTCGACGCGCGCGGCCTCGGCCTCCGACGTCGCCGCGGCGAGCGCGGCGCGATTCTTGCCCCACAGGTCGAGATCGAAGCCGAAGGTCGCGGCGATATGCCCCGTATCCTGGATGCCGTCGGGAACGAACTGGGGCGGGATGCCCATATTCTTGCTCTGCTGGACACCGCCCGCGCTCGCCTCGGCACCGACGCGCGGCAGCAGCGCCGCGCCCGCCTGCCGCGCCATCGCCTCGGCGGCGCGCACGCGCGCGGCGGCGATCGCGAGGTCGGGCGAACCCGCGAGCCCCTCGGCGATCAGCGTATCGAGCTGCGCGTCGCCGAATCCCTGCCACCAGCCTTCGACCGGCCATTCGCCGTTCGCATCGGCGAAGCTCGCGGCCGACTCGAACGAATCGGCGGAGGCCGGAACGGGTTTCGGGCCGAGGTCGGGAACGCTTGCGCAACCGGCCAGAAGGCCGAAAAGCGCGGTTGTGAGAAAAAATGATCGGGGCATGGCTTCCAACGATACTAGCTGGTATCATGCGCAAATGACCTTTGGAGACTGCGTTGTCAATCGAAATGATACCAGATAGTACGCCTGCTCTCGACGATGCGGCCGCGGTGCGGCGCAAGGCGTTCGTCGACGCGGCGCGCGAGCTGTTTTTCGCGAACGGCTATGCGGGGACGACGATGTCGTCGATCGCGAGCAAGGTCGGCGGGTCGAAGACGACGCTGTGGACCTATTTCCCGTCGAAGGAGGAGTTGTTCGCGGCAGTGGTCGACGATATCGTCGCGCAATATGGCGATGCGCTCGCGATCGAGCTGCCGCTCGACGAGCCGGTGCCCGATGTTTTGCGCACCTTCGGCAATTTGCTGATGACCAAGCTGACCGCGACGCCGATCCTGTCGCTCTTTCGCCTCGTCGTCGGCGAGGCCGAGCGTTTCCCGCACCTCGCCGAAACCTTCTACGAACGCGGTCCGCGCCGCGGCAAGGCGCGCGCGGCGGTGTGGGTCGGCGAAAAAATGGTGCGCGGCGAACTGAGGATGGGCGACCCGATGCGCGCGGTGCAGCAATTCACCGGACTTTGCCAGTCGGGCCTTTATCAGTTCGCGATGCTCAACCTGCCCGAAAGCCGCGACCTCGCCCGCCTGCAGGACGATGTCGACGCGGCGGTCGATGCCTTCCATCGCGCGTGGCGGCCCGACGCCTGACTTGCTCGACGGTCCGCGCTGTGCAATAGGCGCCGCCCCGCAAGGGATCCCCATCGCCACAGGAGCATGTCATGGACAAGGCGGCCGCGAGCGCGCTCGGCCTCGATTTCGGCACGACGAACAGCGTCGTCGCGCTCGCCGACGGACGCGGCGGGACCGGGCTCGTGGCGTTCGGCGACGCGGGCGATGCGGTATTCCGCTCGGCGCTCTGCTTCTGGGAAGAGGAGCGCGGCTGGAACGGCGTCGCGCACGAGGCGGGGCCGTGGGCGATCGAGGAATATCTCCAGTCGCCGCTCGACAGCCGCTTCATCCAGTCGTTCAAGAGCGTTGCCGCGAGTCCGCTGTTCGAGCGCGCGATGATTTTCAACAAGCCGTTCCGTTTCGAGGATCTGGGGCGGTTGTTCCTCCAGCGCCTGATCGCGCATGCAGACGGCGCGCTCGACGAACGGCCGCGGCGGATCGTCGTCGGGCGCCCGGTCGAATATGCCGGTGCGCGGCCCGATCCCGAACTCGCGCGGAGGCGTTACGACGCGATGCTCGCGGCGTTCGGCACCGAAATATATTATGTCCACGAGCCGCTCGGCGCCGCGCACAGCTATGCCTCGCGGCTGACCGAGCCCGCGACGATCCTCGTCGCCGACTTCGGCGGCGGCACCACCGACTTCTCGATTGTGCGCGTTGCCGAACCGGGTGCGCCGCGCCGCTGCGTTCCGCTCGCCTCATCGGGGATCGGGATCGCGGGCGACCGGTTCGACTATCGCATCGTCGACCGGCTCGTGCTGCCATTGCTCGGCAAGGGCAGCCATTACCGCTCATTCGACAAGATTCTCGAGATCCCCGGCGGCTATTTCGCCGATTTCGGCGATTGGTCGCGGCTCGCGATGATGCGCAACCGGCGGACGCTCGACGATATCC
>NZ_DASRYZ010000004.1:0-495655 GCF_035686825.1 Sphingopyxis sp.
CAACTACTGGGCGAACCGCCTCGTCTGCGAAGCCGCCGACCGCGCGATGCAGGTCCATGGCGGCATCGGCTACTCGCGCCATAAACCCTTCGAACATATCTACCGACACCACCGCCGCTATCGCATCACCGAAGGCGCCGAAGAAATACAAATGCGCAAAGTCGCAGCCTTCCTCTTCGGATATATCGGGCCAAGGAAGGGAACATTGGGATAGGTTCAAATCCTCCCTGGGGCGTAGCCGTGGAGAGAGGGGTCGCCCGAAGGGTAGTGGGGCGCAACTCGCGTTATCGCCACTTCGTCAGCGGTTACGCCGCTGCCGCCTCCCCATCGCTCCGCAACAGGGAGGATTACCGTTTCCGCACGAACTCGGCGCGCAGCACCAGCCCCCTGATCCCCTCGTGCCGGCAGTCGATTTCCTGATCGTCACCGGTCAGGCGGATCGACTTGATGACGGTGCCGACCTTCAGCGTCTGCCCCGCGCCCTTCACCATCAGGTCCTTGACCAGCACGACCGAGTCGCCGTCGGCCAGCCGGTTTCCGACCGCATCGCGCACTTCAGGGCCCGCCGCCGCGGCGGCGGCGCGGTCGCGCGCATCGCTCGCGGACAGCCATTCTCCGCTCGCTTCGTCATAGACATAATCTTCATCGTCACTGGTCATTCTTTTATCCCGGTTTGCGGAAACGCAACGCGAACTGGTCGGTCTTGCCGCGGATTTCCTTGTCGAACACATTCGCCGTACGCGGGTCGTCGGCGCGCTTGTAGAGATCGCTTTCCGCCTCGAGCTTGAAGCCGGCCTTGGTGAGCGCGGCGACCACGGCCGCCTTGTCGATGCGGTGCAGGCTGTCGGACAGCGTCGTGCCGCTGCCGTCGGCGGCGCTATGATCGACGACGACGAGCGTGCCGCCGGGTTTCAGTGCCGCGAACAGCGCGGCGCTCGCCTTGTCGCTCGTGCCTTCGGGAAAGGGTTTGAGGTAGAGGTCGTGGAAATTCTGCACCGTGATGATCGTGTCGAGCGGTGTCGTGAATGCAGGCGCCGCGAAAGGGCCCGCCACCGCGTCGACATTCGGATAGGCGGCATCGACCGCGGCCTGGTCGTCGCCATATTGCTTCTTGAAGGCGATGAACTCGGCGGGCTGGAAGGCATAGACCTTGCCCGTCGGTCCGACCGCGGCGGCGAGCAGGCGGGTGACATAACCGCCGCCCATGACGAAATCGCCAACCTTTTCGCCCGGCGCGATCTGCGCGAAGGCGAGCAGATCGGCGGGTTTGCGCGCGGCATCCCGCTCGCGGTCGGCGGCGGGGCGCGCGGGATCGGCGAGCGCGGTCTTGTAACTGGCGGCGGATGTTTCTTTGGCGGCGAGCGGGGTCGCCGAAACGGCGATCATAAGGGCGAGGGCAAGCGGACGGATCATGGCATCGACTCCCTTCATATGGTCGCGCCACCATAGCGCCTTGCCGCGAAGGCGGCGCGCTTATTTGCATCTCGCGATTTTGATGATAGGTTTTTGTGTGAAACTAAAAATCGGGAGACGGACATGCATGATCTGGTGATTCGCGGCGGCACCGTCGTCGATGGTTCGGGCGGCGCGCCCTTTATCGCGGACGTCGCGATCGACGGCGACCGGATCGTCGCGGTCGGCGAAAATCTGGGCGCGGGCGCGCAGGAAATCGACGCCAGCGGCAAGATCGTCACGCCCGGCTTCGTCGACGTCCACACCCATTATGACGGGCAGGCGACGTGGGATGCCGAAATGGCGCCGTCGAGCTGGCACGGCGTCACCACCGTCGTGATGGGCAATTGCGGCGTCGGCTTTGCCCCCGCCAAGCCCGATCGCCACGACTGGCTGATTTCGCTGATGGAAGGCGTCGAGGACATCCCCGGCACCGCGCTCGCCGAAGGCATGTCGTGGGATTGGGAGACTTTCCCCGAATATATGGACGCGCTCGAACGGCTGCCGCGCACGGTCGATGTCGCGTGCCACGTCCCGCACGGCGCGGTGCGCGCCTATGTGCTCGGCGACCGCGAAAAGCCCGGAGCGATCCCGACCGAGGCGGACATCGCCGAAATGTCGCGCATCGTCGAGGAAGGCGTGCGCGCGGGCGCGCTCGGTTTCTCGACCAGCCGCACCGTGCTCCACAAGTCGGTCGACGGCGAACTCGTCCCCGGCACCACCGCGACCGCCGAAGAGCTGATCGCGATCGGCCGCGCGATGGGCCGCGTCGGTTACGGCGTGTTCGAAATGGCGAGCGATTTGAAGCGCGAGTGGAACGAGTTTCAGTGGATGGGCGATCTCAGCCGCGAAACCGGGCTGCCGGTGACCTTCGCCGCGCTCCAGTCGATCGCAAAGGAACTGCCGCTCGAGGAACAGATCGAGGAGATGCGGCGCCAGAATGCGAGCGGCGCGAATATCGTCGCGCAGATCGCGCTGCGCGGCAACGGCGTGATCATGGCATGGCAGGGCACCGTCCATCCCTTCCGCTTCAAGCCCGCGTGGAACGAAATCATCGACCTTTCGTGGGACGAGCAGCTCGCGAAATTGAAAGATCCGGCGTTCAAGACGCGGATGATCGAAGAAGAAAATATCTGGCCCGAAAGCGACATCATCGACTTCCTCAAGGTCGTCGCGCTGGGTTGGCCGGTGCAGTTCGAAATGGACCCCGACTTCAACTACGAGCCCCGGATGGACGAAAGCATTATGGCGCGCGCCGCGGCGGCGGGTATCCCGCCGGCCGAATATGCCTATGACCTCTTGATGAAGGACGATGGCAAGGGCTTCATCTATTTCCCGATCCTCAACTACCGCGACGGCAACCTCGATTTCCTCGAGGATTTGCAGGCGTCGGACGACACGGTGAACAGCCTCTCCGACGGCGGCGCGCATTGCGGGACGATCTGCGACGCCGCCTCGCCGACCTTCATGCTCCAGCACTGGGTGCGCGACCGCAAAGGCCATCGCATCGCGCTCGAGCATGCGGTGAAGCGCCAGTGCCGCGACACGGCTTTGCTCTATGGCCTCGAAGACCGCGGCGTGCTCGCGCCGGGCTATCTCGCCGATCTCAACGTCATCGATATGGAGGCGCTGAAGCTCGGCAAACCGTGGCTCGCCTTCGACCTGCCCGCGGGCGGCAAGCGGCTGCTGCAAAAGGCCGACGGCTATGTCGCGACGGTCAAGTCGGGTGTGGTGACGTTCAAGGACGGCGAAATGCAGGGGCCCACGCCCGGCGGCGTGATCCGCGGCCCGCAACGCGTAGAAATGGCGATGGCGGCGGAGTAATCCGCCGCCGCGCGCGTCACCGCGCCAGCAGATCCGACGGCAGGGTCGGTTCGCTGACGATTTTCGCCATGCGCCGCCACATTTCGTCGCGCGAGGGCCGGCCCCGCTCGACATAAGCGCGCACCATCGTTTCGCCGAGGCCATAGTTGATCACATAACTGCGATACTGGTCGGTGAAGCCGATCGATTGTTCGGCGCGCTGGGGCGAGACGAGCAGATATTTCTGCGTGAGCGCGATCGCGGCCTTCCGGTCGATCTCGCCGTCGAGATATTGCTGCGCGATCGTCAGCCGCGCGCCCGACGCGCGCTTGATCGCTTTCAGAAGCTGCCAATAGCGGTCGTCGGACGGCACCGCGATCTCGGCGATCGGCATCAATATGTCGCGTTCGGTATCGGCCTTGCTGCTTTCGGGGAAGGCGAGGTCGATGCCGTAATTGGCGCTGCCCTCAGCGATCAAGCTCTGCGGGCTGTAGAGCGGATAGACGCTGAACTCGCTCCAGCCGCGCTCCTTCACCAGCTTTTCCTCGAGCTTCATGTTGAGGAGATGGTGCCCCGGATAACCCTCGTGGCAGCCGAGATCGAGCGCGCGCGACAGGCGGATCGGCAGGTCGGTGTTGACCTGGATCAGGCTATGGTAGCCGCCTTGGTAATAGTTGTAGCCGCTCCAGCTTTTACCGGTGACGAATTCGAGGCGGAAGCTCTCGCCCTCGGGCATCGGAATATGTGCCATGCTGCGCCCGCGGCAGCGCGCGATCGCGGCGTCGAAGGTCTTTTGCAGCCGGTCCTTGGGGATGGTGAAGGCATCGAGATAGGCCTCGACGCGAGCCCAGAGCGCGCCCTCGCCCGGCACCAGCCTTTCGATCTTCGCGAGTTCGGCGTCGTAGCTTGCGAGCGGCTTGAGGCGAGGCCGCACGCCGAACAATCGCTCGGCTTCGTCGGCGAAGGCGAAACGCGTGCCCTGCATCATCATCAGCCGCGTCTCGGCGGCGCGAAGCTGCGCGCGAAGGAAGGCGGCGCGGCGCTTGGCGAGCGGGTCGGAGATGCGCCGCGCGGCAAGGTCGACCTGCGCCATCAGCTCGCGCGTCGCCGCGAGCAGTGCGGGCTTGTCGCGCGGCGCCGCTTCGGCCGACTTTTTGAGCTCGGACGGGCCGTAATAGGCGTCGATATAGCCCGGCTCGTGCGTTCCGATTTCGAGGCTCAGCCGCAGATAGGCGGCGGCGATTTCGTCGAGCGCCTTGGTCGAGGCGGCGGTGCGGCGCACGTCGAGTGCCGCCACGCCGGGCTCGGGGGCTGCGCTTTTCGGCCCGGTGGAAGCGCAGCCCGCGAGGGTCGCGGCGGCGATCAGCGACAATGAAATCAGCTTGGTCATGTCCGGCTGCTTAGCCGTGGGCTTCGGAGGTGTCACGCACATCGCCGTCGGTGGTGATTTCGCCGTTCGAGGCCTGCTCTACGGCCTCATGCTGCGGGTGCGGCGGGGCGAAGCGCAGCACGGCAAAGCCGGCGAGCGCCGCGGCAAGCGAGCCCATCAAGATGCCGATCTTCGCTTCCTCGACGAGCAGGGCATCGCCAGGGAAGGCGAGCCCGCCGATGAACAGGCTCATCGTGAAGCCGATCCCGCACAGCATCGCGACGCCATAGACCTGGAGCCAGGTCGCGCCGCGCAGCCGGCCCGCGATACCGAGTTTGACGGCGAGCCAGACGCTGCCGAAAATGCCGATCTGCTTGCCGAGGAACAGCCCGGCGGCGATCCCGAGCGGCAGCGGCGCGAAAATCTGGTCGATCCCGAGGCCGCGGACATCGACGCCGGCGTTGGCGAAACCGAACAGCGGCACGATCGCGAAGGCGACCCAGGGATGCAGCGCATGTTCGAGCCGGTGCAGCGGCGAGGTCTGGCTGTCGGGTGCGCCGGGTGTACGCTCGAACGGGATCGTCATTGCGGCGAGGACGCCGGCGATCGTCGCGTGGACCCCCGAAAGCAGCATCGCATACCAGAGCAGGAGGAACATCAGCAGGTAGAGGAGGAGGCTTTTAACCCCCGCGCGGTTCATCACGAACATGAGGGCGAGGATCGCGGCGGCCGCACCGAGCGCCATGACATTGATCTTGGCGGTGTAGAAGAGCGCGATGATCGCCACCGCGCCCATGTCGTCGACGATCGCGACGGTGACGAGGAACAGCTTGAGCGACGTCGGCGCGCGCTTGCCGAGCAGCGCGAGAACGCCCATCGCAAAGGCGATATCGGTCGCCGCCGGGATCGCCCAGCCCTGTGCGAGCCCCGGTTCTTTCCCGGCGAAGACCATATAGAGCGCCGCCGGCACCGCCATACCCGCCGCCGCGGCGATGAAGGGCAGCCGCCGCCGGTCCCAGCTCGCGAGCCGGCCATCGACGAACTCGCGTTTGATCTCGAGCCCGACGAGCAGGAAGAATATCGCCATCAGCCCGTCGTTGATCCACAGATGGACGGTCATCGGACCGAGCTTGTCGGTGAGAACGGGGCCGGTCACCGCGTGAATCGCGTGCTCATAGGTCTCGGCGAAGGCCGAATTGGCGACAATCATTGCCAAAATGGCTGCAAAAATGAGCAGCATGCCGCCGGCGCTCTCGCTTTCAAGAAAATCGCGCAAGGCGGATCGAGGCGGAAAACTGCGGGCCATGGATTAGTAATTTCCTTAGTTTGTCAGCAAATTTGACGATTGGGCCGCTATTTGGGCCAGACTTTACAAATCGGACCTGTTCACTAGCACTTAGATGGAGGTGACATTAGGTCATCGAGGGGCGCGGGGCTAGCATATTGGGGCTGTCGACCGCATGGCTGGAATGGCTGGTGCTGGGAGCCGGTCATGAACTGATGCTGTTCGCATCGGTTGGAATATTGCTGATCGGGCTCGACGATCTGCTGTTCGACGCCTTGTGGCTGGCGACGCGCGGCCGCGATCCGGCGCCGGTTCCGGATACGCCGCCGATCGAGGGGCGCTTCGCGGTGTTCGTGCCCGCTTGGGACGAAGCCGAAGTGCTTCCGGCGATGCTGCGCCGGACGCTCGCGGCGTGGCAGGGGGAGGATTTCCGGCTTTATGTCGGCTGCTACCCGAACGACGCCGCGACGCTGTTCGCCGTGTCGCCGCTGGTCGCGCGCGACCGGCGGCTGCGGCTGGTGATTGGGGGCCATGAAGGACCGACCACCAAGGGCGACAATCTCAACCGGCTGTGGGCGGCGCTGGGCGAGGATGAGCGCGCCGAAGGCATGCGTTTTGCCGCGATCGTTCTTCACGATGCGGAGGATCACGTCCACCGCGAGGAGCTCGCGCTTTATCGCCGCCATCTCGGCGACGATGCGATGGTGCAAATTCCCGTCGTGCCGCTGATCAAGCGCGAGGAGCGATGGGTTGGCGGGCACTATGGCGACGAATTTGCCGAGGCGCACGGCAAGGAACTGGTCGTGCGCTCGCGCCTTGGCCTGCCGTTGCCCTCGGCGGGTGTCGGTTGCGCGCTGACGCGGAGCACCCTCGCGCTGCTGGCGATCGAGCGCGGCGGCGAGCCCTTTTGCTGCGACAGCCTGACCGAAGATTATGAGATCGGGATGCTGATCGGCGCCTATGGCCTTGGCACGCGCTTCATCGACACGGTCGGGCCCGCCGGCGACCGGATCGTGTCGCGCGGCGCTTTTCCCGGCGAGGTTGAAAAGGCGGTGCGGCAAAAATCGCGCTGGATCGCGGGAATCTCGCTTGCGGGATGGGATCATCTGGGCTGGCCGGGTTCGCGGCAGGGCGACGCGGGTGTCTCGGCGAACCGCGCCTGGCTCGCGCGCTGGATGCTGTGGCGCGATCGCCGTGCGCCGCTCGCCGCCCTCATCCTCCTCGCCGCCTATGCCGGGGCGATCCTGACCGGACTGGGCCTGGCGGGGGAGTTGCTTCTCGGCTGGAATGCGGTCGTTCTTGGCGAGGGCATGCGGCTGCTCCTCGCCGTCAATCTGTTGCTGCTCTGCTGGCGAATGGGGATGCGCGGCCATTTCACGGCGCGCTGGTATGGTCTTGGCGAGGCGCTGGTTTCGGTGCCGCGCGCCTTCGTCGCGAACATCATCGCGATCCTCGCGGCGCGCCGCGCGGTCACCCTTTACTGGCGAATGCTGCGATCGGGCGAAGTGGTGTGGGACAAGACCGACCATTGCCAAAGCGAGCCGGTCCATCAGGATGCCTTTGTCCGGAGGATCGCGCGATGATGGCGCGGCGCATCGGCGCGCGCCGCGATGCCCCGGCGCTGCGCTTCCTGTTGCTGTGCATCGGCGGCTGGATCGCACTGCGCATCATGATGACGTGGAATCCCGCCATGTCGGTGCCGCCCGATGTCCCGGCGATGCCGTGGGCGCCGCCGTCATCCTTTGTGACCGAAAGCGGCCTTGCGGACAGCCGGTCCTTTGCTCATCGCGTACCGGCGAAGGCCATATCGGTGCAAGGCGCAGGCCCGCTTCGCGTTTTGGCGGCGCCGCGGCCGGACCTCTCATATGCGTCTCCCCCCATCGAGGCTCATGCGCATTCCGGCGGCTTTGGCGCCGACCGCCACAGCCTTCGTCTTGCCATGATGGCGCGGCTGTTACCGTCGCGGCCGGGAGAGGCGGCGCGCTCGGCAGTGGGCGGGAGCGGGCCGTTATGGTTTCCACCGGCCGCGAAGGCCGCGCCGGGACAGGGCGCCCCCTTCTGGATCCGGCGCCAGCTTTCGAGCTGGTCGCTCGGAAGCTGGGTCTATCTGCGCCAAGGGTCGGGGGATGCGCCCGAAACCATCGGCGGTGCCGGCCAGCTCGGCGGCAGCCAGGCGGGCCTTCGGCTCGCTTATGGTTTCGGAGACACCGGCCGCGTGCGCGCTTATGGCCGCGCGACGATCGCGCTGCAGCGGCCGCGCCAGCGCGAACTGGCCTTCGGTCTCGCCTTCGCTCCGATGGCGCAATTGCCGGTCGATCTCGCGATCGAACAGCGCGTTGCCGCGGGCCCCGAAGGCCGCACCGCGCTCGCCGTCATGGCCAGCGGTGGTGTCTCGGACGTCGCGCTGCCCGCCGGCTTCCGGCTCGATGCCTATGCGCAGGCCGGCATCGTCGGTGCGCGGCGGCGCGACGGTTTCGCCGACGGGGCGGTGGTCGTCGACCGCCGTCTCGGCGCCCGCGAGACGTCGCTGCGGCTCGGCGCGCTCGCGGCGGGGGCGGTGCAGCCCGGCGCGGCGCGCGTCGATGTCGGGCCGCGGCTGACGCTGCGCCTTCCCGAGGTGGGCGAAGGCAGCCGGATCGCGCTCGACTGGCGCCAGCGCGTCGCGGGCGACGCGCGCCCCGAAAGCGGCTTGGCGCTGACCCTCGCCGCGGACTTCTGATCGCGGGAAAAAATAGCCGCCGCAGCCGATTCCCCGCTCGGGAAAAATCCTCTAGGGTCGCGGGACTCGGCGCAGTTTCGCGCGCCGGCGAGCATCAACGGGACCCATGGATCTCTACCTTCCAGTCGCCAATCTGTCGGTCAATGCGCTGGTCATCATCCTGCTCGGCGGCGGGGTGGGCTTTCTGTCGGGCATGTTCGGCGTCGGCGGCGGCTTTCTCACCACCCCGCTGCTGATCTTCTATGGCATCCCGCCGACGGTCGCGGCCGCTTCGGCGGCGACGCAGGTCACGGGCGCCAGCGTGTCGGGCGCGCTCGCGCATCTCGAGCGCGGCGGGGTCGACCTGCGCATGGGGACGGTGCTCGTCGCCGGCGGCCTCGTCGGCTCGCTGATCGGCGCCGGGCTGTTCGAACTGCTCACCGCCTGGGGCCAGATCGATACGGTAATCAACATCCTCTATGTCGTCCTGCTCGGCTCGGTCGGCGGGATCATGGCGCGCGAGGCGCTGGGCGCGCTGCGCAACATGCGCGCCGGGCTTCCCGCGCCGGCGCGCAAGCGGCGCCACCACCCGATGGTCGCCAACCTGCCGCTGCGCTGGCGTTTCTATCGCTCGGGCCTCTATATCTCGCCGCTCGCGCCGCTGATTCTCGGCATGGCGGTCGGCATATTGACGATGCTGCTCGGCGTCGGCGGGGGCTTCATCATGGTGCCCGCGATGATCTTCCTGCTCGGCATGGGCACGCAGGTGGTCGTCGGGACCTCGCTGTTCCAGATCTTGTTCGTGACGATCGCGACGACGATGGTCCACGCGATGACGACGGGTGCGGTCGACATCGTGCTCGCCGGGCTGCTGCTGCTCGGCAGCGTCACCGGGGCGCAGATCGGCGCGCGCTTCGCCCAGCGGGTGAAGCCCGAATATCTGCGCATGGCGCTCGCGGTCATCGTGCTGCTCGTCGCGGCGCGCATGGCGGTCGACCTCTTCATCCGCCCCGACGAAATCTACACGGTGCAATGACCAAGCTGCGCGCCTTGATCCTCGCGGCCGCGCTGGCGCTGCTTCCCGCGACCGCGGCGCACGCCGCCGACCCGCGGCTGGTTCCCGACGTGTCGAGCCGCGCGATCGACATCCAGTACAGCTTCACCGGCGAGGAACTGCTGCTGTTCGGCGCGATCCTCTATCCCGGCCAGCGCCTGCCCGACGACCGCGCCGACATCGTCGTCGTGTTGAAGGGGCCGGTGCGGCCGATCGTGCTGCGCGAAAAACGCCGCGTCGCGGGGATATGGGTCAATGCTAACAGCATCCGGCTGCGCACCTCGCCCGGCTTCTATGCGATCGGATCGTCGCGCCCGATCGATAAGCTGGTCGACGAACGGACCGCGGCGATCTTCGAGCTCGGCCTTGCCAATCTGTCGATGTCGCCGACCGGATTTCCGGAAGCGAAGACGCTCGAACGGTTCGAAGCTGGGCTCATCGACCTCTATCGCCGCGCCGGGCTCTTCGTCGAAAATCCCGCTTCGGTCGAGATTACGGAGGGCGTGCTCTATCGCGCCCGCATTCCCGTGCCGGCGCGCGTTCCGGTGGGAACCTATCGCGCCGAAACCTATCTGATCAGCCGCGGCCGCGTGCTCGCGGTCGCATCGCGCGACGTCCAGATCCGCAAGGCGGGATTTGAACGGTTCGTCGCGCTCGCGGCG
Organism: Sphingopyxis sp.; assembly: GCF_035686825.1. Classification (GTDB taxonomy): domain Bacteria; phylum Pseudomonadota; class Alphaproteobacteria; order Sphingomonadales; family Sphingomonadaceae; genus Sphingopyxis. The sequence continues at coordinate 10,324 of NZ_DASRYZ010000004.1, forward strand.
GAGCGCCACGGCTTCCTCTATGGCCTCTCCGCGGTCCTCCTGTCGCTCGTGCTCGGCTATGGCGCGTCGGCGATTTTCCGCCGCCGCTAGAGCCTGCCCGAACACAAGCTTCTAGTCCTAAGTTCACCGCCTATTTACCCTCGTCTGCGATAGCTGGGGCCGGGACCACAATAGGCGGGGCGGATATATGGACATGCAGGGTGGCGGATTCGGCGCCGGGGATTTGACGGCGGCACAACATGTGCGCCTGACCGGCGGCGGCGTGGCGGCGCCGGTCGTACCGGTAGCGAGCCATCATCGCGACGATCTGATGATCGGTGAAGTCGTCGATATTTCGGGTTCGGCCTCGCGCATCCTGCTCGATTCCGCGGTCATTGGAAAATTGGCGTCGTCGAGCGATGCGGCGGTGGCGATGGCGGGACAGGTCGGGGCGCAGGTAAAGGTCCGCGTCGGCACTGTCTGGCTGATCGCGAGTATCCGCGACCAGCAACTGCACGAACGCGGCGAAGGGCTGATTATCGCGACGATCGATTTCCTCGGCGAAGGCGAAGAGGAAAAGATCACCGGCCGCATCCATAATTTCCGCCGCGGCGTCACGCGCTACCCGATCCCGGGCAGCCAGGTGTTCGCGGCGACCAGCGCCGACCTCAAGCAGATTTACGCCGCCGACGAGCGCGCGCATGTCGAGATCGGCACCGTCTATCCCACCAAGGATATTCGCGGCTCGCTTTATGTCGATGCGATGCTCGGCAAGCATTTCGCGCTCCTCGGCTCGACCGGTACGGGCAAGTCGACGAGCGCCGCGCTGATCCTCCACAAGATTTGCGAGCTCGCGCCGCAGGGCCATATCGTGATGATCGATCCGCACGGCGAATATTCGGCGGCCTTCAAGGGCACCGGCGCGCTGTTCGACGTCGACAATCTCGCGATGCCCTATTGGCTGATGAATTTCGAGGAACATTGTGAGGTCTTCGTCACCGCCGAAGGGCGCGACCGTCAGGCCGACTGCGACGTGCTCGCGCGCTGCCTGCTGCAGGCGCGGACCAAGAACCGGCTGGCCGAGGGCATGACCAAGATCACGGTCGACTCGCCGATCCCCTACCTCCTCTCCGACCTTCTCAGCATCCTCACGAACGAGATGGGTAAGCTCGACAAGGCGACTTCGTCGGCGCCCTTCATGCGCATCAAGGGCAAGATCGAGGAAATGCGCGCCGACCCGCGCTATAATTTCATGTTCTCGGGCATGCTCGTCGCCGACACGATGGCCAATTTCCTCGGCAAGATCTTCCGCCTGCCGTCGGACGGGCGGCCGATTTCGATCATCGACGTGTCGGGCGTGCCGTCGGACATCACCGGGGTGGTCGTCGCGGTGCTGTCGCGGCTGACCTTCGACTATGCGATCTGGTCGCGCGGCGAGCCGCAGCGCCCGATCCTGCTCGTCTGCGAGGAAGCGCACCGCTATATCCCGGCGAAGGACGTCGGGACCGGGCAGGCGGTGCGCAAGATCCTCGAACGCATCGCCAAGGAAGGCCGTAAATATGGCGTATCGCTGGGCCTGATCACCCAGCGCCCCTCCGACCTTGCCGAAGGCGTGCTGTCGCAGTGCGGCACGATCATCTCGATGCGCCTCAACAACGAACGCGACCAGCATTTCGTGAAGGCGGCGATGCCCGAAGGCGCGCGCGGCTTCATCGATTCGATCCCGGCGCTGCGCAACCGCGAATGCATCATCTGCGGCGAAGGCGTCTCGATCCCGATCCGCGTCCACCTCGACACGCTCGAAGAGGAAAAGCGGCCGGCGTCGAGCGATCCGCTCTTCTCGAAACTGTGGCGCGAAACCGGCGGCGAGGCGGAAATCCTCGAACGCGTCGTCAAGCGGTGGCGCAGCCAGGGGCGGTAAGTTTCTTCATCCGCCCTGCGAAACGCCGGGCGCTGCGTTCAGTCCGAGCCGAAAGCCTCAGCCTTTCCACTCCCCGCTCTTGCGGAATTCCTCGCGGATCTGGCCCGACTGGTTGAGCCGCGGATCGGTATAGGTCGGCGCCGCGGCGGGCGGCGGTGCGGTCGTTGCCGGCGGCGTCATCGCGCCGGGCAGCGGCGCCGGCGCGACCTCGGGCAGCGGCGCGGCGGGACCTGCGAGCATCGGTGCGGGACCGGCGCCGGGAGCGACGCCCTGACCCTTCAGGATCGCCAGCTGCTGCGCGAGCGGCAGATAGGGACCGGGCACCGGCTCGCGGCCGAGATAAGGCGCGCGAAACGCATCGGGCATTCCCCAGCGGCCGCGCCAGCGGTGAAAGATATGCGCGCCGACGATGTTGGTCATGACCAGGCTCTTGCCCCAGCGCGGCCAGATCGCTTGCGTATGATAATGCGTCGCGAGTCCGACCTTGGGGAAGACATATCCGCCGAGCGCGGCCGACGCGATACGGCTCGCGCGCAGCCAGTTCCGCCGTTCGGGCGCGCGCGCCATCGCGCCGTCGCAGCTGAAGGTGAACTGGCACACGCCCGCGCGCTGCGATCCCTGGAAGACGACGCCGCACACGGTGTTGGGAAAGCTCGGGTGGCGGACGCGGTTGATCACCGTCTGCGCGACCCCGCGCATTCCGTCGTCCGTCTCGGACGCCGCCTCGTAATAGAGCGCGGCGGTCAGGCAATAATGCGCGCGCTCGCGGTCGAGCGCGGTGACCCCGCGAAAGACATAGGGTTTGGCGGCCGGCCCGACGAACGCTTCCTCGCGCAGCAGCGCGGGATCGGCGGGGGGCAGCGCGGTCGCATCGCTGTAACCCACGCTCGCCGGATCGGGCAATGTCGGGTCGATCTTCAGCGCCGCCTGATAATCCTCGGCATTCATGATCGCCCAGCGTTCGGGGTCATAGGGTTTGAAGTCGATCGGCACCGACACGTTATACGGTCCGAAGACCGCGGGTGCGCGCATCTGACCGCTCGACAGCAGGAAGGCGAGGCAGGCGACCGCAACCACTCCGATGATCGCCGCCCAAAAGACACGCCCCGGCCCGGCCGGTTTTTCCGGCATCGGGTCGCGCCACGTCGAGCGGGCGGTCAGGGACAGTTCGGGCTTCATGCGCGTTTCAAATTCCATTGCGCCGGTCACGCGATTCGCATGAACGGGGCCAGTCGGCACTTATACCCTGAAACGCCAATAAAATGTTTCACTGTCGATTCATACGACAGGGTAACGATTACCGCAGCGCAGGCGCGGTCCTATCTGACGCGACCGTGAAGGAAGATGATGGTCGCGCTAAACGGCACTATGGCGCCTGCCATGCGCATCAGGTCTGGGTTGCCGACCTCGAACAATCCCCACGCCGGCCCGAGGAATTGCTGCGTGCTCATAAAGGCGAGGTGAAAGCCGATCGCCGCCGGCACGGCGTTGGCGCTGCGCAATATGCCGAGAACGAAGCCGAAGAAGAAGAGAAAGCTTGCGTCCAGCCATGTCGGCGCGACGCCGATCGTCCAGGCAAAGAGGGTGAAGAGCAACGCCTGGAGGATGATGGCGGGCCAGCTAGGCATTTGGGCGCGTAGCAGGGATTGGATTGCGCCGCGAAAGATCAATTCCTCGGGGAAGGCTTCGGCAAGGAAGACGAGGGCGACGGCCGCGGCGCCGTTGAGCAGGATAGTCGAAAGTGCCGCATCGGTGCGGAGCGACACCATCCCCGACGCGAGCCCCGCACCGAGCGCGAGCGCGAAAGGAATGGCGAAGCAGAGGGCGCCGAAGGCGAAGGAGCGAAAAGAGCCCGTGCGCCGCGCACCGGCCGGGCCGTTTGCAATGCGATGAACCAGCGCGACGAGCAGCGGCGCCGACACCGCGACGATGACCGCAAAAGCCCATCGCTCCGAACGCGGAAATCGATCGACCGCATAGGGAGAGAGGGTGAGCGCGGCGGACCAGATTCCGAGCGCGCCGAGCAAGAGCAGCACGACGCCGAACGAAGATTGCAACGAGCGGACCATGGCAGCGGCCATGCCGGCACGATGGCGATTTCGCAAGCGGCGCGTCCCGATCGGGAGTTTGGCGCCCATTCCCCCTTGCCGACTCACCCCCACGCGCCTATATGCGGCCTACTTCTTGACATGGTTAGCCAGTTGGGACGTCGGGGCCGCGGGCCGCGGCGGCCATAGCTGCATGGCTTTCCGGTCATCCGAATTGGAAAGACGGACTTGGTCGATTTCGACGCCCTCAATGCGATCATCGCGCCCGAAGCCGAGGCGATGGGCCTTGCGCTCGTGCGCGTCGCCTTTTTCGGCGGCGACAGCGACCCGACCTTGCAGGTGATGGCCGAGCGGCCCGAGACGCGCCAACTGACGATCGACGATTGCGCCGACCTGTCGCGCCGCATCTCGGACCGGCTCGACGCGCTCGAGGAAGCGGGCAAGGACCCGATCGACGCCGCCTACCGGCTCGAGGTCTCGTCGCCCGGCATCGACCGGCCGCTGACCCGCCGCGCCGACTTCGCCGACTGGGCGGGGCACGAGGCGAAGATCGCGCTGAAGGAAAAGCGCGACGGGCGTCAGCGCTTCAACGGCGAACTCGCCGGGATCGAGGGCGACACCGTCACGATTTTCGACAAGGAAGGGGTGGAGCACAAGCTGCCGTTCGACGCGATCGACACGGCGAAGCTCGTCCTCACCGACAAACTGATTGCCGCAACCGTTCCGCTCTCGATCGAGGGCGCCGACGAAATGGAAGAAGAAGGACAGGACTGATGGCCACTGCCATTTCCGCCAACAAGGCCGAGCTGCTCGCGATTGCCAACAGCGTCGCCAGCGAGAAGATGATCGACAAGGGCATCGTCATCGAGGCGATCGAGGAAGCGATCCAGCGCGCCGCGCGCGCACGCTATGGCGCCGAGAACGACATCCGCGCCAAGCTCGACGCGCAGACCGGCGATCTGCGCCTGTGGCGCGTCGTCGAGGTCGTCGAGCAGGTCGAGGATTATTTCAAGCAGGTCGATCTGGCGGCCGGCCAGAAGCTGCAGAAGGACGCCAAGATCGGCGACTTCATCGTCGATCCGCTGCCCGCGGTCGATCTCGGCCGCATCGACGCGCAGTCGGCGAAGCAGGTGATCTTCCAGAAGGTCCGCGAAGCCGACCGCGAGCGCCAGTATGAAGAATTCAAGGACCGCGCGAGCGAGATCATCACCGGCGTCGTGAAATCGGTTGAATTCGGCCACATCGTCGTCAACCTCGGCCGCGCCGAAGGCGTGATCCGCCGCGACCAGCAGATCCCGCGCGAATTGATGCGCGTCGGCGACCGCGTCCGCGCGCTCATCCTGTCGGTGCGCCGCGAAAATCGCGGTCCGCAGATTTTCCTGTCGCGCGCGCACCCCGACTTCATGAAGAAGCTGTTCGCGCAGGAAGTCCCCGAAATCTACGACGGCATCATCGAGATCAAGGCCGCCGCGCGCGACCCGGGTTCGCGCGCGAAGATCGGCGTTATCAGCTATGACGGCAGCATCGACCCGGTCGGCGCCTGCGTCGGCATGAAGGGCAGCCGCGTCCAGGCGGTCGTCCAGGAAATGCAGGGCGAAAAGATCGACATCATCCCCTGGTCCGAAGACACCGCGACCTTCGTCGTCAACGCGCTCCAGCCCGCGACGGTGCAGCGCGTCGTCATCGACGAGGATGACAGCCGCATCGAAGTCGTCGTTCCCGACGACCAGCTCAGCCTCGCCATCGGCCGCCGCGGCCAGAACGTCCGTCTCGCCAGCCAGCTCACCGGCAGCCAGATCGACATCATGACCGAGGCCGATGCGAGCGAGAAGCGCCAGCGCGAATTCGTCGAGCGTTCGACGATGTTCCAGGAAGAACTCGACGTCGATGAAACGCTCGCGCAGCTTCTCGTCGCCGAGGGCTTCGGCGAGCTCGAAGAAGTCGCCTATGTTCCGCTCGACGAACTGGCGAGCATCGAAGGCTTCGACGAAGAACTGGCGCAGGAACTGCAGAGCCGCGCCGCCGAAGGGCTCGAGCGCCGCGAGGAAGCCTCGCGCGCCGAACGCCGCGAACTCGGCGTCGAGGACGATCTGGCCGATATTCCGCACCTGACCGAAGCGATGCTCGTCGTGCTCGGCAAGGCCGGGATCAAGACGCTCGACGACCTCGCCGACCTCGCGACCGACGAACTCATTGCCAAGAAGCGCACCGACAACCGCCGCGGCCCGCCGCGTAGCGAGCGCGCCGAGGACAAGGGCGGCGTGCTGGGCGAATATGGCCTGAGCGAAGAGCAGGGCAACGAGATCATCATGGCGGCGCGTGCGCACTGGTTCGACGACGAAGAGTCGAGCGAGCCGGCAACCGGGGAGGCCGCCGATGCGGACCCCGCGCAATGATCAGCTGACCGAAACCGACCGCGCAAAGGGGCGCGGCCAGCATGTGCCCGAGCGGCGCTGCGTCGTAACCGGTGAGGTTTCGCCGGCGGAGCAGCTCGTGCGCCTGGCGCTCGGCCCCGACGGCAGCATCGCCCCCGACGTTCATGGCAAGGCGCCGGGGCGCGGCGCGTGGATCGGCGTCGATCGCATGACGCTCGAAGCGAGCCAGGCCAAGGGCAAGCTCAAGGGCGGGCTCGCGCGCGCGCTGCACGAAGGCAATATCGCGGTCCCTGACGATCTCGGCGCGCGGATCGAGGCGCAGCTTGCGCGCGCGACGCTCGACCGGCTCGGCCTCGAATCGCGCGCGGGCACGCTGATCAGCGGCAACGACAAGATCGAGCAGGCGGCGCGCCGCGGGCAGGTTCGCCTGCTCCTCCACACGAGCGACGCGGGCGAGGACGGCCGTAAGAAACTGGCGCAGGCGTGGCGCGTCGGCGAGGACGACGAAGGCTCGGGCCGCGAAGGTCTGGTCTTGCCGGTGGACCGCGGCACCCTATCTATGGCATTGGGGCGCGAGAATGCGGTGCATCTGGCGATTGTCGACGCCCGCGCCGCCGACCGGGTGCTGGCGCATTTGAGCCGCTGGCAGTTTTTCACCGGATGGAGTAGGGACGCGGCCGATCGCGTTTCGAATAGGGATTCCCGCATGCCGGGAACAGGGGATACGTCCGCGGCTTCCGCCGTTTCGGACGCGTTTTGAAGGAATGATGGTTTTCGATGAGTGACGAACAGGACAAGCCGACCCTTAGCCGCAAGCCGCTCGGGCTGAAGCGGACGGTCGAGGCCGGACAGGTGCAGCAGCAATTCAGCCACGGCCGCCGCAATACGGTGGTGGTCGAGGTGAAGCGCCGCCGCGTGCTTGGCCGTCCGGGCGAAGCCGCCCCGGCACCCGAGGCCGAAGAGGTTCAGGCCGCTCCGGCGCCTGCGCCCGCCCCCGCCCCCGCGCCTGCGCCGGCTCCCAAGCCCGCCGCGCCGAAGCCCGCGCCCGACAGCCTGATGACGCGTCAGGAGCGTCAGGCGCAGCTGCTGCGTGAGGCCGAGGAAGCGCGCATGAATGCGCTCGAGGAAAATCGCCGCCGCGACGAAGCCGCGCGCGCGCGCGCCGCCGAGGAAGAAAAGGCCCGCGCCGAGGCGCGCCAGGAACAGGCGGCCGCGAAGGCCGCCGAGCCCGCCCCGGCCCCGGCCGCGTCCGAACCCGCCGCCGAAGCGCCCGCTGCGACCGCCGCGCCCGAAGGCGAGGCCGCAGTAACGCCGCGCCCGGCTACGACGGCGAGCGCCGCCCCCGCGCCGCGCCGCTTCACTCCGGTCGAGGCGCCGAAGCGCCCCGAACCCAAGCGCCCCGAGCCCAAGGCGAATCGCGGCGCCGACAATCGCCGCCAGTCGGGCAAGCTGACCGTCACGCGCGCGCTCAACGAGGATGAGGGCGCCCGCGCGCGCAGCCTCGCCGCGCTGAAGCGCGCCCGCGAAAAGGAAAAGCGTTCGCACACCGCCTCGTCGGGGCCGCGTGAGAAGCAGGTCCGCGAAGTCGTCGTGCCCGACAGCATCACGGTGCAGGAACTCGCCAACCGCATGGCCGAAAAGGGCGCCGATCTGGTCAAGGCGCTGTTCAAGATGGGCATGCCGGTCACCGTCAACCAGACGATCGACCAGGACACCGCCGAGCTGCTCGTCACCGAATTCGGGCACGAGATCAAGCGCGTGAGCGACGCCGATATCGACATCCGCCACGATGAGGATGTCGACGACACCGCGGCATTGAAGCCGCGCGCGCCGGTCGTGACGATCATGGGCCATGTCGACCACGGCAAGACCAGCCTGCTCGACGCGCTGCGCGGCGCCAATGTGGTGTCGGGCGAAGCCGGCGGCATCACTCAGCATATCGGCGCCTATCAGGTGAAAACCCCCGACGGGAGCGAAGTCACCTTCCTCGATACGCCGGGTCACGAAGCCTTTACCGAGATGCGCCAGCGCGGGGCGAACGTCACCGACATCGTCATCCTGGTGGTGGCGGCCGACGACGGCCTCAAGCCGCAGTCGATCGAGGCGATCCAGCATGCAAAGGCGGCGGGCGTGCCGATCATCGTCGCGATCAACAAGGTCGACAAGGATGGCGCCAATCCGCAGCGCGTCCGCGAACGCCTGCTCGAACATGAGCTGGTGGTCGAGGAAATGGGCGGCGACGTCCAGAATGTCGAAGTGTCGGCGCTCAAGAAAACCGGCCTCGACAAGCTGCTCGACGCGATCGCGGTGCAGGCCGAGATCATGGAGCTCAAGGCCAATCCCGACCGCGCCGCCGAAGGCACGGTGATCGAGGCGAAACTCGACAAGGGTCGCGGCCCCGTCGCGACGATCCTCGTGCGCCGCGGCACGCTGAAGGTCGGCGACATCTTCGTCTGCGGCGCCGAAAGCGGCCGTGTCCGCGCGCTCATCGACGATCATGGCAAGCAGATCAAGACCGCCGGACCGTCGATGCCGGTCGAAGTGCTCGGCCTCGGCGGGGTGCCGATGGCGGGCGACACGCTGACGGTGGTCGAGAATGAGGCCCGGGCCCGCGAGGTCGCTGCCTATCGCCAGGAACAGGCGCTTCGCAAGCGGACGGCGCAGGCGCCCGTCAGCCTCGAAGGCATGTTCGAGGCGCTCGCCGACAAGGCCAACGTCATCCAGTTCCCCGTGGTCATCAAGGGCGATGTTCAGGGCAGCGTCGAGGCGATCGTCAACGCGCTCAACAAGATATCGACCGACGAGATCAAGGTCCGCGTGCTCCAGTCGGGCGCCGGGGCGATCACCGAAAGCGACGTGACGCTGGCGGCGGCGAGCAATGCGCCGATCATCGGCTTCAACGTCCGCCCGAATGCCAAGGCGCGCGAGATCGCGAAGCGCGAAAAAGTGCGCTTCATGTATCATGACGTCATCTATCACCTGACCGACGAAGTCAGGAAGGAAATGGCGGGCGAGCTGGGTCCGGAACGCGTCGAAACCGTCGTCGGCCGCGCCGAGGTCAAGGAAGTCTTCCCGGCAGGCAAGCGCGACAAGGCCGCGGGTCTGCTCGTGCTCGAAGGTTCGATCCGCAAGGGGCTTCACGCGCGTCTCACGCGCGAGGACGTCATCGTCTCGGCGACGACGATCTCTTCGCTCCGCCGTTTCAAGGACGACGTCGCCGAAGTGCGCGCCGGCCTCGAATGCGGTGTCGTGCTGGCCGATACCAACGACATCAAGCCGGGCGACCATCTCGAAGTCTTCGAGGTCGAACTGCGCGAACGGACGCTGTAACAGGCGTCCGCTCCGCGCGGATCAGGAGGTGCCGGCATGGCTCGCTATGTGGCCCTATTCGGCAGCATCAACGTCGGTGGCAACCGGCTGAAGATGGTCGATCTGCGTTCGGCGTTCGAGGCAGAGGGCTTCAGCGACGTCGAAACCGTCGTCGCCAGCGGCAATGTCATCTTCTCGCACCCCGCGCGGCCGACGCGCGGGCTCGAGGAGAAATTGACGCTGATGGTCGACGACCGCTTCGATATGAGGAGCGCCGCGCTCGTGCGGAGCCGCGACGAGCTTGCGGCGGCGATTGCCGACAATCCGTTCGCGGGCACGAACGAGGACAAGTTCGTCCACACCATGTTCCTTGACGGGCAGCCGACCGCCGCGCAGTTCGACGCGCTGGCGGGCGACAAATGGATCAAGCCGAACGAGCGTCTCGCGCTCGGCGACCGCGCGCTCTATATCGATTATGGCGACGGCGTGGCCGACAGCAAATTGACCGGGCGTCTGATCGAGCGCCGGTTGGAACATAAGGGCACGGCGCGCAACATGCGCTCGATCGCCCGGATCGTCGACAAGCTCGACCAGTTGGAGAAAGCACGCCCATGAAACCCGACAAGGACCGGAAAAGGGATAGTGGGCCCTCCGTCCGCGTGCTGCGCGTCGGCGAACAGGTGCGCCACCTCCTCTCCGAAATCCTCGCGCGCGGCGATGTCCATGACGATGTGCTCGCGACGCACCCGGTGAGCATCACCGAAGTCCGCATGTCGCCCGACCTCCGCCACGCAACCGTCTTCGTGAAATCCTTGCTCGGCAAGGATGAAGAAGCGGTTCTGAAGGCGCTCCGCACCAACACGGCCTGGCTGCAAAAGAGCGTCGCCGAGAAAATGAGCATGAAATATGCCGCGAAGCTCAAATTCCTGTCGGACGAAAGCTTCGATGAGGCGAGCCATATCGATAAATTGCTGCGCGATCCGAAGGTGATGCGGGATTTGGAGGGCGGGGAAGCGGAACAGAGCTGATTCCCCAGTCCGTTCGTCCTGAGCTTGTCGAAGGACCGTCCTTCTTCAAGGTCAAAAGAAAGAGCGGCGCTTCGACAAGCTCAGCGCGAACGGGGTATGGGGTATGTCTATTTCGCTTTCGGTGTTTTGATCCCCGCCGCCGCTTCGAGCTCGACCAGCGCTTCCTCCAGATAGTCGATCATCCGCTGCGCGTGCGGCACGCTGCGGCGGCACGCGGTGATGCCGAAATCGATATTCCTGAAATTCGACACCTGCGTGATGTTCATCGCCATGCCGTCGACTGGAATGCTTGCGGGATACATGCCGTCGAGGCGCGCGCCGTTCCAGTACATCTGCTCGCGCGGGCCTGGGACGTTCGAGATCGTCACCGAATAGGCCGGAAATTTGTCTGCGGTGCGCGTCAGCGCGGTCAGCATCATCGGGAAGCTGGTGATCGCGGTATAGAGCTGGATCTGCGCCGCGGTCATCGCGCGCAGCTGCGCCTTCGCCGAATTCATCGATTCCTGGATCATCGCCATGCGCGTCGCCGGATCGTCGATATGCGTCGCGAGATTGGCGGTCACCGACGCGACCGAATTGCCCGAATCGACATCGTCCTTCGGCCGGATCGACACCGGCGCCATGGCTTTCAGCGGTTTGTCGGGGAGCTCGTTCAGCGACTGGAGATATTTGCGCATCGCGCCCGCACACATGCCGAGCACGGCGTCGTTGATCGTGCCGTCATAGGCCTTGCCCATCGCGCGCACGCGGTCGAGCGACCAGCTTTGCGCGACGAAGCGCCGCGCGCCGGTGATGTTGCGGTTGAAACTGGTGCGCGGCACCCCGGCAAAGGGCGTCGCGAGGCCGTCGCCGCCGATGCCGAACATCGCCGCGAGATACTGGTTCATCGCCTTGGTGACGCCGACGCTGTTGCCCCATTGCTCCTTCAGGAAATCGCCGATCGCCTTGATGTCGGTCAGGTTCGGGCGCGCCGGTTTCTTCGGCGGCGGGAACTGGCGCTTATAGGCTTCATAGGCCTCGACCGAGAGCGGCGAGGCGGCGCGGCGCTCCTCGGGGTCGGCCGACAGCATCGAATTATAGAAATGGATGCTCGCCGCGCCGTCCATCAATGCGTGATGCACCTTCTTGAAGGTCGCGATCTGCCGGTTCGGCAGGCCCGAGATCAGCGTGATTTCCCACAAGGGCCGCGTGCGGTCGAGCAGCCCCGAATGGAGGCGCGAGGCGAGTTCGAACATCTCGCGATAGCGCCCCGGCTTCGGCAGCGCGGCGGCGCGAACATGGTAATGCATGTCGATGTCGCGGTCGGGAGTGAGGCGGATCGGGCCATATTGGCCAAAGGGGGTCAGTTTCAGCACTTCGCTGAACGGCCGCCTCAGGCCCTCCGACTGGCGGAGCAGCGTAAGCTGGTCGTTCAGCCACTCGGTTTCGTCGACCCCGTCGGGCAGCGTGTAGAGGTTGATGCCGCCGATGTGCATCGGCATCTCGCGGCTCTCCCCCCACAGGAACATCGCGTCGGTCACCGGCATCAACCGCATCGGCAGCTCTCCCCACTATTCATGCTGCATATTTTGAGGCGCAGCATGACAGGGGCGGGAGGGGAGTCAAGCGAACCCCAATCCTCCCTGCCGCGTAGCGGTGGGGAGGGGGACCATGCGAAGCATGATGGAGGGGCCGCGACGGTGCGTCATTGCCCCTCCGTCAGCGCTTCGCGCTGCCACCTCCCCATGGCTTCGCCACAGGGAGGATTGGCGACGACCGGTGAACGCGGTATCGCCGCGCCATGGCCAAGCTCTATTTCTATTATGCCAGCATGAACGCGGGCAAATCGACGACGCTGCTGCAGGCGGATTTCAACTATCGCGAGCGCGGCATGGAAACGATGCTGTGGACCGCAGCGCTCGACGACCGTTACGGCGCCGGGCAGATCACCAGCCGCATCGGCCTGCTCGCCGAGGCGCATAAATTCGATCCCGACAGCGACATGTTGGCGGCGGTGGACGGCGAGAACCGGCAGCGCCCGCTCGCCTGCGTGCTCGTCGACGAGGCGCAATTCCTGTCGCGCGAACAGGTCTTGCAATTGGCGCGGCTCGCCGACGAAGCGAATATTCCGGTGCTCTGTTATGGCCTCCGCACCGATTTCGCCGCGAACCTGTTTCCCGGATCGGCGGCGCTGCTTGGGCTCGCCGACGCGCTCGTCGAGCTGAAGGCGGTGTGCGAATGCGGGCGCAAAGCGACGATGAACCTGCGCGTCGATGAACAGGGCCGCGCGGTGGTCGAGGGGGCGCAGACCGAGATCGGCGGCAACGACCGCTATGTCGCGATGTGCCGGCGCCATTTCATGGCGAAGCGGCGCGAAACCGCGGAGGAGCTTGCCGATGCTTGACCGTCTCTATTCCGAACTCGCCGACGGCGACCTCCGGCTCGTCAAACTGGCCGAGCCGCACCGCGAAGCGCTCCGCGCCGCCTGCGCCGCCGATGCCGATGTCTGGCCGATCTATTCGTCGAGCTTCGATCCGGAGCATTTCGACCGGAGCTTCGACACGCTGATCGGCGGCAAGTTCCGCATGCCCTATGCGATCTTCGACGGCGACACGCTCGTCGGCATGACCGCCTGGCTGCGTCCCGACATGTCGGCGCAGACGGTCGAGATCGGCAACTCCTATATCCACCCCGACGCGCGCGGCACGGGCCTGAACGGGCGGCTCAAGCGACTGATGATCGACCACGCCTTTGCGGTCGGAATCCGCCGCATCGAGTTCCGCATCGATGAGCGGAACAAGCGCAGTCAGGCGGCGGTCGCCAAGCTCGGCTGTACCAAGGAAGGCGTGCTGAGGTCCGAGCGCATCACCTGGACCGGATATGTGCGCGACACCGGGCTCTGGTCGTTGCTCGCGGGCGAATGGGGGCGCTGAACCCGACATGACGCCGGGGTCAGCACGGGTTCAGACTCGATCTGCTATGCGCCCGTCATTATGAAACGGAAACTCGCACTCTCCCTGGCCGTCCTGCTGCTTCCCCTTTCTGCGGCGGCGGCCATCGAGCCCGCCGAAGAACCGCGCGCGCTGGGCGTCGAGGCCAGCATCGTCTTTCCCAGCGACAGCTCGATCCGCAACTGGAAGGCCGACCGCGACCGCGGCATCTGGATTCAGGACCGCCAGCGCAACTGGTATTATGGCACGTTCATTGGCATCTGCCGCGACGTCGATTTCGCGCAGGCGATTGGTGTCGAAACGCGCGGCGCCGGGCGGCTCGACAAATTCGCGTCGATCATCGTGCGCGGCGAACGCTGCCCGCTGACCTCTTTCGTCACCTCGGCCCCGCCACCGTCGAAGCGCGACAAGTCGAAGGACATCATGAGCGAAAAGCCCGCGGCAAATTGACAATTGCCGCCCGGCGCGCCTAGCGGCGCTGCGATGAACGGCTGGATCATTCTCGACAAACCCGTGGGGCTCGGTTCGACGCAGGCGGTCGGCGCGGTCAAGCGCGTGTGCCGCGAGGCGGGGCTGGGCAAGGTCAAGGTCGGCCATGGCGGGACGCTCGACCCGCTCGCGTCGGGGGTGCTGCCGATCGCGCTCGGCGAGGCCACCAAGCTTTGCGGGCGGATGCTCGACGCGAGCAAGATTTACGACTTTACGATTGCCTTCGGGACCGAGACCGCCGGGCTCGATGCCGAGGGCGAGATTGTCGCTTCGAGCGACGTGCGTCCGACGCTTGCGGAGATCGAGGCGGTGCTGCCGCGCTTCACCGGGCCGATCGAGCAGGTGCCGCCGGCCTATTCGGCGATCAAGATCGACGGCCAGCGCGCGTATGACCTCGCCCGCAAGGGTGAGGCGGTGGAAATGAAGGCGCGCAGCGTGACGATCCACTCTCTTCGTCATGCCGGATTTGATCCGGCATCCATTCCGGCGGGCGACGATTCGACCCCGGATCAAGTCCGGGGTGACGAGGGCGAGGGGCAACTTACCGCCATCACCCTCACCGCGCATGTCTCGAAGGGCACCTATATTCGCAGCCTCGCACGCGACATCGCCCACGCCGTCGGCACCGTCGGCCATGTCACGATGCTGCGCCGCACCAAGGCCGGGCCGTTCGACCTGTCACAGGCGATTTCGCTGGACAAATTGAACGCATTCGGCCAAGGGGCCGCGCAATCAGAAATAATTCTGCCGCTCGAGGCGGGGCTGGTCGACATCCCGGCTCTGAACCTTTCCCCGGAAGCGGCAGGGGCGATCCGTCAGGGTCGTGTCTGGACCGGGGGGTGCACCGAAGACGGGCTCTATTGGGGAAGGGACAGCGACATGCGTCCCGTCGCCCTGATCGAGGCTTTGGCGGGAACGCTGAAAGTCGTCCGGGGCTTCAATCTGTAAGCAAGGATGTTCGAGGAAAAATATTTATGTCGATTACCGCCGAGCGCAAAGCCGAAGTCATCAAGGACAATGCCCGCGAAAAGGGCGACACCGGTTCGCCGGAAGTCCAGGTTGCGATCCTCACCGACCGCATCAACACGCTGACCGAGCATTTCAAGGCGCACCACAAGGACAACCACAGCCGCCGCGGCCTCCTCATGATGGTCAACAAGCGTCGCAGCCTCCTCGACTATCTCAAGAAGAAGGACGAGGCTCGCTATTCGGCGCTGATCGCGAAGCTGGGTCTCCGCAAATAAGAATTTCTGGCGGCCCCGGATTTCCGGGGCCGCTGTCATATTGGTCCCGTGCGATCGTGCCGGGCCGCAGGGCCGATCCCGCATCCGGCGGGACCGCCATAGGGCAGACAGACGCCCTGAACCGTCCCGGGCCGGACTGCCCGGAATCAGAGGCCCCGCCCGGCATAGGGCCCGGCGGGCGAAGGAAACCACATGTTTGACGTGAAAAAAGTATCGATCGAGTGGGGCGGTGAAACGCTGACCCTCGAAACGGGCAAGGTTGCCCGCCAGGCCGACGGCGCCGTGATGGCGACGCTGGGCGAAACGGTCGTCCTGTGCGCCGTGACCGCCGCCAAGTCGGTGAAGGACGGGCAGGATTTCTTCCCGCTCACCGTCCATTATCAGGAAAAATATTCGGCCGCCGGCCGCATTCCGGGCGGCTTCTTCAAGCGCGAGCGCGGCGCGACCGAAAAGGAAACTTTGGTCAGCCGCCTGATCGACCGTCCGATCCGCCCGCTGTTCCCCGAAGGTTTCTACAACGAGATCAACGCCATCGCTCAGGTGCTGAGCTATGACGGCCACAACGAGCCCGACATCCTCGCGATGGTCGCCGCGTCGGCCGCGCTCACCATTTCGGGCGTGCCCTTCATGGGCCCGATCGGCGCCGCGCGCGTCGGTTATGTCGACGGCGAATATATCCTGAACCCGACCGACGCGCAGGTTGCCGAGGGCGACCTCGATCTCGTCGTCGCCGCCACTTACGACGCGGTGATGATGGTCGAATCCGAAGCCAACGAGCTCTCGGAAGAAGTCATGCTCGGCGCCGTCCTCTTCGCGCACGACGCGTGCAAGGAAGTCGTCAAGGCGATCGTCAAGCTCGCCGAACAGGCGGCCAAGGATCCCTGGGACATGGCCGCGTCGGACGACAATGCCGGCATCAAGGACAAGCTCAAGAAGCTCGTCGGCAAGGACATTACCGCCGCCTACAAGCTGACCGACAAGTCGGCCCGCTCGAACGCGCTCAACGAAGCGCGCGCGAAGGCGAAGGAAAGCTTTGCCGCCGACGGCCTCAGCCCGCAGGAAGTCATGGCCGGCATCAAGCTCGTCAAAAAGCTCGAAGCCGAAATCGTCCGCGGCGCGATCCTGAAGGACGGCAAGCGCATCGACGGCCGCACGACGACCCAGATTCGCCCGATCGTCGCCGAAACGCACTTCCTGCCGCGCGCGCACGGCTCGGCGCTGTTCACCCGCGGCGAGACGCAGACGATCGCGACCTGTACCCTTGGCACCAAGGATGCGGAGCAGATGATCGACGGCCTCAATGGCCTGTCGTACCAGAACTTCATGCTGCACTATAACTTCCCGCCCTATTCGGTCGGCGAAGTCGGCCGCTTCGGCGCCCCGGGCCGCCGCGAAGTCGGTCATGGCAAGCTCGCATGGCGCGCGCTGCACCCCGTGCTGCCGACCAAGGACGAGTTCCCCTACACGATCCGCCTCACCAGCGACATCACCGAGTCGAACGGCTCGTCGTCGATGGCGTCGGTCTGTGGCGGTAGCCTTGCGATGATGGACGCCGGCGTGCCGATCAAGCGCCCCGTCTCGGGCATCGCGATGGGCCTGATCCTCGAAGGCAAGGATTACGCGATCCTGTCGGATATCCTTGGCGACGAGGATCACCTCGGCGACATGGACTTCAAGGTCGCGGGCACCGCCGACGGCATCACCACGATGCAGATGGACATCAAGATCGCGGGCATCACGCGCGAGATCTTCGAAGCCGCGCTGAACCAGGCGAAGGAAGGCCGCGCGCACATCCTCGGCGAAATGGCGAAGGCGCTGGGCGAAGCCCGCACCGAGCTGTCGGCGCACGCGCCGCGCATCGAGACGATGCAGATCGACAAGTCGAAGATTCGCGACGTCATCGGCACCGGCGGCAAGGTGATCCGCGAGATCGTCGCGACCACCGGCGCCAAGGTCGACATCGACGACGAGGGTCTGATCAAGATCTCGTCGAGCGATCTCGACCAGATCGAAGCCGCCCGCAAGTGGATCAGCGGAATCGTCGAGGAAGCCGAAGTCGGCAAGATCTATGACGGTAAGGTCGTCAACCTCGTCGATTTCGGCGCGTTCGTGAATTTCATGGGCGGCAAGGACGGTCTCGTCCATGTGTCCGAAATCGCCAACGAACGCGTCGAGAAGGTCGCCGACGTCCTCAGCGAAGGTCAGGAAGTCAAGGTCAAGGTCCTCGAGATCGACCCGCGCGGCAAGGTTCGCCTGTCGATGCGCGTCGTGAACCAGGAAACCGGCGAGGAACTCGAAGACACCCGCCCGCCGCGCGAACCCCGCGGTGATCGCGGCCCGCGCCGTGATGGTGGCGACCGTGGCCGCGGCGGCCGCGACCGTGGTCCGCGCCGTGACGGCGGTGACCGCGGCGACCGCGGTCCGCGTCGCGAGCGCAGCGAAGGTCCGGAAGATCAGGGCCATGTGCCCGACTTCCTGAAGGACTAAGGCCTTCCGCTACCGGAAACGAGAAGGGGCTGCCGAAAGGCGGCCCCTTTTTTGCGGCTTTGGGTAGGGAGCGGACATACCCGATTCCGTCATCCCGGCGAAGGCCGGGATCTCCCCGGTGCGTAAAACCGTTAGGGTGAGATCCCGGCTTTCGCCGGGATGACGACGGAATATGGGTCTGCAACCGGCCGAAAGCCGACATCCCCCGGAACCCGGGATCAACCCTGCCGCTGCCGCCAGTCGGCGTAGAGGCTGGACTTCCCGTCGAGGCGAACCGGCAGATGGCGGATATTCATCGTCTGCTCGGCAAAGGGCTTGGCGAGATCGTCGTAGATCGGCGCGGTCGACAGCCCGTAGGGCTCGCCATCCTCGTTCGAATAGGCATAGGTCACCGCTGCGATCCCCGCGAGGCGCATCGCCGCCATGCACATCGGGCAGGGATGGCCGCTCGCGAAGACCGCGCAGCCGGCCAGATCGGGCGATCCGAGCACGCTGCTCGCGGCCCGGATCGCGTTGAGCTCGGCATGCGACGTAGGATCGCCGCTCGCCAATATCTCGTTCACCCCCCTGGCGATGATCCGTCCGTCGCGGACGATCACCGCGCCGAACGGGCGGCCGCCCTTTTCGGCGTTGGCATAGGCGAGTGCGATCGCCTCGCGCAGATATGTTTCGCTGTCGTCCATGATCGTGGCATTCCGTTTCGGCCGAGTGTGCCATCAGGATGCCACGATCGCCGGCCGGCTGTCCATGCGGGCAGCCGCATCGGGAAAAGTCAGCCGAACAGCCGCTCGGCATATTCGCTGCGCAGCCGGGTCCAATTGTCCCAGTACGGTTCCGCCTGTGTCCCGCGCAGGCGCGCTTCGAGCACGTCGAGATGCGCGTGCCAGCCGGAGCTGACATTGAGCAGCACGGCGGGATCCTCGACGCGCTTGTGGACGATCGTCAGCAGCACCTCGTCGCCCTTCTCCTCGAGCGTGAAGGTCACGCCGCCGGTGCTGCCCCAGCTGATCGACAAGAGGCGCGGTGGGTCGATCGCGACGATTTCGCACGCCATCCGGTGCTCGTCGCCAAAGCCTTCGGGGCGCGTGCCCGGCGGATCGGTGAGTTCGTCGTTGCGCCAGATGAGGTCGACCGGCGCGCCGGCCTTTTCTTCCATCGCGCCCGCGGCGAGCCATTGGCGGCGCATGTCGCCGTCGGTGAGATAGGCCCAGAGGCGCTCGACCGGGCCGGGGAGCAGGCGGGTGATCGTCAGCGTCGCGGGTTCGGTGAGCAGGCCGTAGCGGCCTTCGTCAAGCATCGTCGTCATCGTGTTTCTCCTTCTTTCCCGGGGAGGGGTTTCTTGGGGGAGGGGGCGCGGCATCGTCGGCGCGGAGGATTTTCTCCAGCACGTCGAGGCGATCGGTCCAGAAGCGGCGGTAGATGCCGATCCACTGGTCCGCACGCATCAGCGGCACGGGATCGAGGCTACAGACATGCGTGCGGCCGCGGATGTCGCGGCGGACCAGTCCGGCGGCTTCGAGCACCTTGATATGCTTCGACGCCGCGGCGAGCGACATGGCGAAAGGCTCGGCAAGTTCGCCGACCGTGCGTTCGCCGGCGGCAAGCTCGCCCAGCATCGCGCGGCGCGTCGTGTCGCCGAGCGCGTGGAAGATCGTGTCGAGGGTATGCGAATCATGTTCAACCATGTGGTTGAATATGAGCAGCCCGGATTTGATTGTCAACCGATTGGTTGAATTATTTCGCTTCGATTCCCGCGATCCGGTTTCCCGCGTCCTCGCGATAGAGCGACCAGTCGGCGGGGCATTTGTTCACGGCCTTGGGCAATCCCTGCATGCCTTCGGTGACCCAGCAATCGTTGAAGATCGAGCAATAGCAGGCGCGGACCTTCAGCTTCCACCGCTCCCTGTTGAACGTCTGCCACACCGCCTCGGTCGCGGGGGTGCGCGGCAGGCTGACGAACTCGATCGTTTCGCCGGGCCGCACGGCGATTCCGGTCGAAGGCGAAGTGGAAAAGCGCAAGGCGCGTGCCCCGGCTTTCGTGCAGCACGCATTGAGCAAGTCGAGCGGGGTCGTGATCGGCTTGCCCTCATAACGGATTTCGATGGGGCCGAGAATCGCGGGGCCGACGCCATTGTTCGTCAGCGACAGCGTTATATCCTGATTGCCATCCTCGTCCCCGTTGCTCGTCCCGAAGGTGACGAAGGGCATTGCGCCGCCGGTCTGCATCTTCTGCGTCGCGTCGGCCTGAACGAACGCGAAATAGGCGAGCGCGAGCGACGCGATCAGCGCGGGCAGGCCGATGAGAAAATGCGCGATGGTGATAAGGGGGAGGTAGCGCAGCAAACGCGATCCGAGATCGGCGGCGACATTCGCCGGCGCCCCGGCATCGGGGGCGGCTTCGCGGTTCGGCGTCTCGGTCATCGGGTCAACTCCTGCTCGTCCCCGGCGGTGCCTAGCGCGGCTCGCGGCCCAATTTCAATCACAGCGCTTGTTGACTTTAGTTCGCAATAGCGATTAGGGCGCGCACGCATCTTAACCGCTGGGGGCTTTTCATGAAATTTCGTACCGCGATCCTGTCGAGCTGCGCCGCGGCGTTCACGCTGACGAGCCACGCCGCGTTCGCCGAAGAAGGCGATACGGACTCGGCAGGCGACATCGTCGTCGTCGGCGCGCTCACCGACGTCGAGATCGACCGCGAGGAGATCGAGGTCCTGCAGGCGAACGACCTTGCCGACCTGTTCCGCAATGTTCCGTCGGTTTCGGTCGGCGGCGGCGTCGGGCTCGCCCAGAAAATCTATGTCCGCGGGCTCGAGGATTCGCTGCTCAACGTCACGATCGACGGCGCGCCGCAGCGCGGCACCCTGTTCCATCATATCGGCCGCGTGACGATCGAGCCCGAAATCCTCGAAACCGTCGACGTGCAGGCGGGCCCGGGCGAAGCGACCGCGGGCTTTGGCGCGGTCGGCGGCGCGATCCGCTTCCGCACCCGCAACGCCGTCGACATGCTGCAGGACGGCCGCGACATCGGCGGCATCGCCAAGGCGGGCTGGTTCAGCAACGACGGCTACAAGCTCAGCGGCACGCTCTATGGCCGCATCGCGGGCGACATCGGCATTCTCGCTTCCTACGTCCATGTGAACCGCGATCCGTACAAGGATGGCGACGGCGTGCGCCAGCTCGCGACGGGTGCCGAGCAGAATCTCGGCTTTGTCAAAGTGGGCGGCGAGCTTGGCGGCGGCCACCGCATCACGGCGAGCTATGAGCAGCGCCGCGAGAGCGGACGCTTCGGCCAGCGTCCGAACTGGCCCGTGCTCGCAGGCGACCGGCTGTTCGAAGCGAAGGGCAAACGCCAGACCGCCATCCTCAACTATGGTTTCGAAGGCGACAGCGGCGTCGGCGTCGAGGCGACGGGTTACTGGACACGCACCAATTTCTCGCAGGACCGTTTCGACCGCTGGGGCCTGTATGGCGCCGAGATCGAGACTTATGGCTTCGACGTGCGCGCGAAACTTGCCATCGCGAACCACGACATCACGATCGGCGCCGAGCATCGCCGCGACCGCGTGACCAGCGAATATCTGGCCGACCCGGCGATGTGGCAGCCGTGGGCATGGGATCCGAACATCGGCCGTTTCACCGAAAAGGGGTCGCTGATGGGTGTCTATGTCCAGGACCATTGGCGCGTCGCCGACCCGCTGCTGATCAGCTTCGGTGCGCGGTACGACGCCTATGATCTCGACCAGAAAACCTATCGCACCGGCACACAGAGCGACGGGCTCAGCTTCAACGTCGGCGCGGAGTTCGAGATCGTGCCGGGCCTCAGCCTGAACGCCGGTTTTGCCGAAGCCTTCCGCGGCAAGGAAATCGGCGACGCCTTCACGCTCGAAAAGCGCCCCGGCCGCCTGTCGCTGTCGCCGACGCTGCGCCCCGAGCGCGTCGACAATCTCGAGGGCGGCGTCAAATACGACCTCGGCGGCTTCACTGCGTCGGCGGTCTATTATGAAATGACGATCAGGAACGTCATTCTCGATCAGCTCGGCCGCGACACCGCGCGGCCGATCCAGGACGCGGTCTATTACGAGAATGTCGGCAAGTTCAAATCGAAGGGGGTCGAACTGCGCGCGGGTTACCGCACCGGTCCGTTCAGCATCGATGGTTATTACAACCATTATGATTCGCGCCTCAATGGCAACCGGATCGAAGGCTATGAGCATATTGCGCTCGGCAATTCGATGGGCCACAATTGGGCGGTGACCGCGGGATTCCAGCCGAGCGACACTTTCAACTTCCGCGCCAGCCTGACACGCGTCGAGGATCTGAACGATATCGAGGTGCTGTTCCGGGAAAGCCAGCTCGGTTTCATCGACGGCACGCGTTTCATCAACAAGCCCGGCTATACGACGGTCGACCTGTTCGGCAGCTGGCGCCCGTTCGGGACCGACCGGCTCGAACTGCAGGCGGCCGTCTATAACCTGTTCGACAAGCGCTATATCGCGCACGCCAGCGTCGCCGACTACGGCCAGCTCGGCCTGCCCGACTATGCGATCGTGTCGGGCCTGCCCGAGCCGGGCCGCAACGTCCGCCTGACCGCCTCCGTCCGCTTCTGATGGCGGGCGCGGCTGTCCGGCGGCGGCCGCGCCACGCGCTGAAGCTGTGGCATCGCTGGTTCGGCCTTCTTGCCGGGTTGTGGCTCGCGCTGCTCGCCGCGACGGGGATCGCCGTTACCTTCTACGACGAGCTCGACAGCGCGCTCAACGCCGACTGGCGGACCGTGCCGGCGCCCGCCCGCGCCGCGCCGGTCGGCGATGCGGTCGCGGCGGCCGGGCGCGCGCTTCCCGGCTTCGCGCCCGACATGATCGAAATCCCCGGGCACGAGGGCGATACGCTCTGGATGATGGGCCGGGCGCCGGTGGGCGGCGTGCCGACGCGCGTGCAGCTGTTTTCGGACCCGCGCGACGGATCGGTGCTCGGTTGGCGCGAGACCGGCGCGATCGTCTTCGACCGGCGGCACGCGATGGACATAATCTACGGCCTGCATATCGACCTGCTCGCGGGACCGTGGATGACCTGGTTCTTCGGGCTCGTCTCGCTGCTCTGGGTGATCGACCATGCGATCGCCGCGGCGCTGACCTTTCCGAAGGGTATGCACTGGCTGCGCGCGTTCCGGATCGAGGGGCGGCGCGGCAGCCTCAAGCGGCTGTTCGATTCGCACCGCGCGTGGGGGCTCTGGCTGCTGCCCGTCACGCTCGTCCTCGCGGTCACCGGCGTGACGCTGAGCTGGCCCGACGACAGCCGCGAGGCGGTGGGCTTCGTATCGCCGGTCACCGGCCGCCTGCATGAAAGCATGGCCGACGTGCCCGAATCGGCGCCCGCCGTCGATGTCGACACGGCGATCGCGCGCGTCGTCGGCGAAGCCGGCGAACGCGTCCACAGCGTCCGCCTCTTCCCCGATCATGGCGTCTATGCCGTGCGCACCTTCGACGCGCGCGACCGCGACGATCAGGGGCGGCTCTGGCATTATGTCGCGATGGACGACGGCCGGGTGGTCGGCACGCGCCACGACAATGGCACGACGGCGGGCGACGAATTCTTCGCCTGGCAATATCCGCTCCATTCGGGGAAAGCCTTCGGGCTCATCGGGCGGCTGCTGGTGCTGCTCGGCGGTGTCGTGACGCTGTGGCTCTGCCTTAGCGGGATCAAGCTCTGGTGGCGCCGCCGGCGGCAACGCATCTGAAACCGCTCGCATCGGCGGCGCGATTGCGTTTATGATCGGTCCCATGCTGACCCTGTTCGCCGCGCTCGCGCTCGTCGCCCAATCGCCGTCCGTCCCTCCGCAGGCAACCCAGATGCCGCCGCCCGTGCCGCCGGTGCCAGCGCCGGTTACGCCGGCGATCGAAGCCGACACGCGGCCCTATGTCGCGCTTGTCACCGATCTCGGCACGATCATAGTGCGGATCGAGGACAAGCGCGCGCCGGTCACCGCCGCCAATTTTCTTCGCTACGTCGACGCGAAACGGCTCGACGGCTTCAAATTCTATCGCTCGACCAAGAGTTGGGGCCCGGCCAACCAGCTGATCCAGGCGGGCAATCGCGGCGACGCGCGCCGGAATTTCCCGCCCATCGCGCACGAGCCGACGACGACGACCGGCCTCACCAACTGCAAGGGCGCGCTGTCGATGGCGCGGCTCAATCCGGGCGATGCGACGAGCGATTTCTTCCTGCTGCTCTCCGATATCAAGGGCTTCGATGCCGATGCGGTGGGCGGCGACGGTGCGGGTTTCGCGGTGTTCGGCGAAATCGTCGGCGGCGCCGAGGTCGCCGAGGCGATCTTCAACGCCCCGATCTCGCCCACCGCGGGCGAAGGCGTGATGGTCGGCCAGATGCTCGAACCGCAGGTGACGATCAAGACCGCGCGCCGCGTGCCGGCCCCCGCGAACGTGCCGGCGGGCTGCGTGGTCAAGGCGCCGTAAAGCTGCGCCGAACCCCCATCATTTATTTTGCGTTCATGCGCGCTGTGGCTATACCGCGCGCATGACTCGATTTGCCCCCTCGCGCGCGACTATGCGCTTGCTCGCCGCCGCACTTGTGATCACCCCGATGCTGGCGGCTTGCGCCGGCGGCGGCGGGGTCAAGAAGGACACGCGTTACGTCGCGCGCGACGTCAATACGCTGTACCGCGCGGCGCAGGACCGGCTCGACCGCAAACAATATGGGCTGGCCGCGGCGCTGTTCGACGAGGTCGAGCGTCAGCACCCCTATTCGCCCTGGGCGCGCCGCGCGCAGCTGATGAGTTCGTTCAGCTATTATATGGACCGCGAATATACGCCGGCGATCGAAGCCGCGCAGCGCTTCCTCGCGATCCATCCGGGCAACAAGGACGCGCCCTACGCCTATTATCTGATCGGCATTTCCTATTATGAGCAGATCAGCGACGTCACCCGCGACCAGAAAATCACCCAGCAGGCGCGCGCCGCGCTCGGCGAGGTGATCCGCCGCTATCCCGACACCCGCTATGCCGCCGACGCGCGGCTGAAGGTCGATCTGGTGCAGGATCATCTCGCGGGCAAGGAAATGGAAATCGGCCGTTTCTACCAGCGCAGCTCGAACTGGCTCGCGGCGTCGATCCGCTTCCGCGAGGTCGTCGACAAATATCAGACGACCAGCCACGCCGCCGAGGCGCTCTACCGCCTGACCGAATGCTATCTCGCACTCGGCATCCCGGCTGAGGCGAAGAAGTCGGCGGCGGTGCTCGGCGCCAACTATCCGGGCAATGAATGGTACGAACGCGCCTACAAGCTGATGCAGAGGCACGCCCCGAGCGCGTGATCGCGCCGGGAATAGATTCTGCCTTTGTTCTGCGGTAAGGGCAGGGCATGCTGACGGCGCTTTCCATCGCCAATATCGTTCTCATCGAACGGCTCGACCTTGATTTCGAGGCGGGACTCGGCGTGCTCACCGGCGAAACGGGGGCGGGCAAGTCGATCCTGCTTGACGCGCTCGGCCTCGCGCTCGGCGCGCGCGCCGACAGCGCGCTGGTGCGGCAGGGTAGCGACAAGGCGCAGGTGACCGCCAGCTTCACCCCGCCCGCGGCGGATACGCCGCTCGCGGCGCTGCTCGCCGAGAACGAGGTTGCGCTGGAGCCGGGCGAACCGCTGCTGATCCGCCGCAGCTTGAAAGCCGACGGCGGCAGCCGCGCCTTCCTGAACGATCAGCCCTGCTCGGCGGCGCTGCTGCGCGAAGTCGGCGGTCATCTGGTCGAGATCCACGGCCAGCACGACGATCGCGGCCTGCTCGCGCCCGCCGGGCACCGCGCCTTGCTCGACGCCTATGCGCGCGCCGATACCGGCGCCGTCGCGGCGACGCATGCGGCGTGGCGGGCCGCCGAGGAAAAACTCGCCACCGCGCGCGCTGCCATCTCCGAAGCCGAACGCGACCGCGAATGGCTCGAACATTGCGTCGCCGAATTGCAGATCCTCGCGCCCCAGCCGGGCGAGGAAGCCGAACTCGCCGAAGCGCGCGCCGCGATGCAAAAGGGCGAACGGATCGCGGGCGATCTCGGCGCGATCCTCGAGGCCTTCGACGGCAGCGCGGGCGGCCCGGCGCTGCTGCGCGGCGCCGCGCGGCGGCTCGACCGGCTCGCGGGCGATCACCCGCTGCTCGCCGAGGCGCTCGCGGGGCTCGACCGCGCGATCATCGAGGCCGACGAGGCCGAGACGAGGCTGCACGACGCCGCGCGCGCGATGGAATATGATCCCGAACGGCTCGAGGCGACCGAGACGCGCCTGTTCGAACTGCGCGCGATGGCGCGCAAACATAACGTCCAGCCCGACGAACTCGCCGAGCTGACGGGCGAAATGGCGGCGCGGCTCGACGCGATCGAGGGCGGCAGCGCGGGGCTCGCCAAGCTCGAGTCCGCGGTCGCCGAAAGTGCGTCGGCCTATACCCATGCCGCCACCGCTTTGTCCGACCAGCGCGCCAAGGCCGCCAAGCGGCTCGACGGCGCGGTCGCGGGCGAACTCGTCCCGCTCAAGCTCGACGCCGCGCGGTTCCAGACCGCAATCGAACGCCTGCCCGCCGAACGCTGGGGCGCCGAGGGGATCGACCGCGTCGAATTTCTCATCTCGACCAACCCCGGCGCGCCCTTCGCGCCGCTCGCCAAGATCGCGTCGGGCGGCGAACTCTCGCGCTTCATCCTCGCATTGAAGGTCGCGCTCGCCGAAGAGGGCGGCGCCGACACGATCATCTTCGACGAAATCGACCGTGGCGTCGGCGGCGCGGTCGCGAGCGCGATCGGCGACCGGCTGGCGCGGCTTTCGGGTGCGGGCAAGCAGTTGCTCGCCGTCACCCATAGCCCGCAGGTCGCGGCGAAAGGCGCCTTCCATTTCATCATCGCCAAATCGAGCGAGGGCACGGTCACCCGCACCAGCGTCCACGCGCTCGACGACGCCGGCCGCCGCGAGGAAATCGCGCGCATGCTGTCGGGCGCCGAAGTCACCGAAGAGGCGCGCGCGCAGGCCGAGCGGCTGCTGGACGTCGCGGCGTGACGGCGCACCCGCTCGATCGCCCGATCTGGTCGATGCTGACCGGACGGCAGGCGCATCTTGCCGAAGGGGACGCGCGGGCGCTGCGGATCGATCGCGGCTATGGCGTGTTCGGGGTGGCCGCCGATATCGGCGCTGCGGCGCAAGCGGCGCTCGCCGCGCTCGTGCCCGAAGATGGCGAGCTCTGGATCGTCGAGGGCGAACCCTGGCCGGTGCCCGCCGGCACGCGCGAGGTGAAGCGCGCGGTGCTCGCGCAGATGGTCGCCGAAGGCGCGCCGCCCGCCCGGCGCGACGGCGAACCCGCGATCCTCGCGCTCGGTGACGGGGACGCGGCCGAAATGGCGGCGCTCGCCGAGCATGCCAGGCCCGGTCCCTGGGGGCCGACGACGCATCTTTACGGTCCCTTTTTCGGAGTCCGCGAGGATGGCAGGCTGCTCGCGATGGCGGGGCAGCGCATCCTCGTCTCCGGCATGGCCGAGGTCAGCGGCGTCGCGACATGGGCCGATTGCCGCGGTCGCGGGCTCGCGCGCGCGCTGATCGGCCACGTCATGCGCGAAATGGTGGCGCGGGACGAGACGCCCTTCCTGCACAGCTATGCCGACAATGCGGGGGCGATCGGCCTCTATGAATCTCTCGGTTTCCGCATCCGCCGCGAGGTGCATGTGCTGGTGCTCGCGAAATGAACCGGCGCGAGCATATCGCGGCGATGCTCGCGATGGCCGCGGCGCTGCTCCCCGCGGCGAAACTCCGTGCTCTGGAGGCGAAGATGGAAGAAGCCGACCCGCAATATGGCCTGCTCGGCCAGATGATGGCCGCGCCCGGCAAGCGCGCCGAACTGGCCGCGATCCTTGCCGAGGGGACGGGGCAGATGCCCGGTAATATCGCCTATCTGATCGGCGAGGACAGCGCGAACCCCGACGCGATCTGGATCGTCGAACTGTGGGACAGCAAGGAGGCGCACGCCGCTTCGCTGAAGCTTCCCGCCGTGCAGGCGGCGATCAAAAAGGGCCGCCCGCTGATCGCCGGATTTGGCACTCGCGCCGAATTCAAGCCGGTGGCAAAGGCCGGTGCATGACCGAAATCGAATCGCTGTCCGAGGCCGCGGCCGCCAATGAACTGATGCGGCTCGCGAAGCAGATCGCTTATCACAGCAAGCGTTATCATGCCGAGGATGCGCCCGAGATTTCGGACGCCGACTATGACGCGCTCGTTCGCCGTAACAACGAGATCGAGAACGCCTTTCCGCAGCTGATCCGCGCCGACAGCCCGAACAATCAGGTCGGCGCCGCGGTCGAGGGATCGCCGCTCGCGAAGGTCGCGCACCGGCAGCGCATGATGAGCCTCGACAATGCCTTCGCTGCCGAGGATGTCGAGGAGTTCGCTGCGCGCGTCCGCCGCTTCCTCAACCTCGGCGCCGATGCCGCGGTCGCGCTGACCGCCGAGGACAAGATCGATGGCCTTTCCTGCTCGCTGCGCTATGAAAAGGGCAAGCTCGTGCAGGCCGCGACGCGCGGCGACGGCAGCGTCGGCGAGGATGTCACCGCCAATGTCCGCCACATCGCCGACATCCCGCAGGAGCTGAAGGGCGCCGCGCCCGATGTCTTCGAGATCCGCGGCGAGGTCTATATGGCCAAGGATGATTTTACCGCGCTCAACGCCCGCTTGCTCGCGGAGGCCGAAGACCCGGAGAAGGCCCGCCAGTTCGCCAACCCGCGCAACGCCGCCGCGGGCTCGCTGCGTCAGAAGGATGCGAGCGTCACCGCGTCGCGCCCGCTGCGCTTCCTCGCGCACGGCTGGGGCGAGGTGAGCGCGCTGCCTGCCGACACGCAATATGGCGTGATGAAGGCGATCGAGGGCTGGGGCGTCCCGGTGTCGCCGCTGCTCAAACGCTATGAAGGCGTCGCGGACGTCCTCGGGCATTATGCCGAAATCGAGCGCCGCCGCGCCGAGATGGATTATGACATCGACGGCGTCGTCTACAAGGTCGACCGGCTCGACTGGCAGCAGCGGCTGGGCTTCGTCGCCAAGGCGCCGCGCTGGGCGATCGCGCATAAATTCCCCGCCGAACGTGCGCAGACGACCTTGGAAGCCATCGACATCCAGGTCGGCCGCACCGGCAAGCTCACCCCCGTCGGGCGGCTCACTCCCGTCACCGTCGGCGGCGTGGTGGTGTCGAACGTCACGCTCCACAATCGCGACGAGATCGGCCGTCTCGGCGTGCGCCCCGGCGACCGCGTCGTCATCCAGCGCGCCGGCGACGTCATCCCGCAGGTGGTCGAAAATCTCACCCGCGACGAGCAGCGCGCGGCCTTCACCTTCCCCGACCATTGCCCCGTCTGCGACAGCGAAGCGGTCGCCGAAGAGGGCGAGGTCGACGTGCGCTGCACCGGCGGCCTCATCTGCAACGCGCAGAAGTTCGAGCGGCTGCGTCACTTCGTCAGCCGCGGTGCGCTCGACATCGAGGGGCTGGGCGAAAAAAGCATCGCGGAGTTTCTGGAACTCGGCTGGCTCGACAAGGGGCCCGCCGACATCTTCCGCCTCAAGGCGCATCGCACCGAGCTGCTCAGTCGCGAGGGGTGGAAAGAAAAGTCGGTCGACAATCTCTTCGCGGCGATCGAATCGAAGCGCCAACCCGACGCCGCGCGGCTGCTCTTCGGGCTCGGCATCCGCCATGTCGGCGCGGTGACCGCGCGCGACCTGCTCAAGGGTTTGGCCGACATTCGGCGGCTCCCCGAAAAGGCCGCCGAAATCCATGCTTATCTCGAAGCCAACCCGCAGGGCGAGGGTGAGTCCGACGGCAAATATACGGCGCGCCGCGTCGAGGCGTTCAAGGCGATCCTCGAAGTGCGCGCCGACGGCATCGGCATCGCGGTCGGCGAGGCGCTCGCCGATTTCTTCCACGAACCGCACAATCGCGCGTTGTGGGATGACCTCCTCTCCGAAGTCGCGCCGCCGCTTTACGTCGTCGAGACGCGTGCGAGCGAGGTGTCGGGGATGACCGTCGTCTTCACCGGCAAGCTCGAGACGATGAGCCGCGACGAAGCGAAGGCGCAGGCCGAAGCACTCGGCGCCAAGGCCGCGGGGAGCGTCAGCGCCAAGACCGATCTCGTCGTCGCGGGCCCCGGCGCGGGATCGAAGCTCAAGCAGGCAGCCGCGCTCGGCATCCGTGTGATCGACGAGGCCGGATGGGCAGAGATTGTCGCCGCGGCAGGTTAGCGCGATAGTAAACCGTGCGCGTCATCACAGACGGCGCGGCGGAAATGCTGTGAAGGGCCCCCATGGCAAAGCGTGACTATCTTCAGAATCTGATGCGCGATCTCGAATCGCACACCGAGGTGCGGCGGTTCGGCAGCGGCTGGCTGTCGGGCTTTTTCGGGCTGCTTTTCGCGATCGCCGGCTTCTTCATGGTGATCGCGCTGCGTTTCCCCGACTGGTTCGCGACCCCCGAGCTCGAGATCGTCAAGAATTGGGGCGGTTTTCGCGGGTTCGTCCACGCGACATTATTGATCAGCTACGGTCTCTCGCTCCTCAGCCTGCTGCTTCGCCCCCGGAAAGTGCTCGGCCTCACCGCGTTGATGATCGGGCTCGCCGCGATCCTCGTCGGCGGCGCGAACGTCCAGCCGCAGGAAACGCGCGACTGGGGCATTTTCTTCGGGCTCGACTTCTTCGTCGTGAACCTGCTCGTCACCGGCTTCATGTTCGCGCCGCTCGAACGCGCCTTTCCGCACCGGCGCAGCCAAAGATTGTTCCGCACCGAATGGCGCGAGGATCTTTTCTATTATCTCGTCAGCACGATGTTCGTGCAGGTGCTCGGCTTCCTCGCGCTCGCGCCCTCGACGATCATCAACGCGAATACGTCGAGCTGGGAGGCGTTCCGCGCCGGTGTTGCTTCGCTGCCGTGGATCGTCCAGTTCGTCATCGTGCTCGTCGCCTCGGACGTGGCGCAATATTTCTTCCACCGCAGCTTCCACCGCTACCCCTTCCTCTGGGGTTTCCACGCGGTGCACCACAGCGCGAAATCGATGGACTGGCTCGCGGGATCGCGGATGCATTTCGTCGAGATCATCCTCTTGCGCTCGATCACCTCGCTGCCGCTCTTCACGCTCGGTTTCGCGCCGTCGGTGATGCAGGCCTATATCGGCTTCGTCTATGTCTGGTCGTCGCTGCTCCACGCCAATGTCGGCGGCAATTTCAACCGGCTCGGCCACTGGATCGCGACCCCGCGTTTCCACCACTGGCACCATGGGCTCGAGCGCGAGGCGTTCGACGTCAATTTCGCGATCCATTTCCCGTGGATCGACAAGCTCTTCGGAACCTTCCATCTGCCCAAGGACCGCTGGCCGCAAAATTACGGCATCCCCGAGGACGTCCCGAAACATTATTGGGGCCAGTTTCTCTACCCTTGGACGCGCACGGGCAAGAAGACCGACGAGACGCCCGCCGAATAGCGGGGGCCGAAGTAGGGCAATCTGTCCGCTTGCCAGCATCGCGCGCGCGCCATAAGGCGCGCAGCGTGGGCCTGCTCGCCGCCTTCCGCCGTTCCGGCATCCTGCTGCTCCTGCCGCTGCTCCTTGCGCTCGCCGCGCGGGTGCTCGTCGCGCCGGGCTGGATGATCGAGAGCGATGCCGGCGGGTCGATCACCGTGCGCATCTGTTCGGACCCCGCCAACCCCGGCGGCACGATGACGATCCCGCTTGAGAAGGCGGGCAGCCACGACGCGGGCGAAGCGCAGCAGCATTGCCCGTGGGGCGCGCTCGCCAATGCGCCGATCGTTCCCGATCTGGCGGTCCTCGCCGCCGCACCGCTGGCTATCGAGCCCGTCCCGGTCGCGGTGCGCTCGCTCGGCTATGCGCCGGGCATCGCCTCGCCGCTTCCGCCGAGTACCGGACCACCCTCCTTCGCCTGATCCAGCCTGAATTGCCGCCCGCGCCAAGCGCGGCGGCGCCATGCCTGTTTCCGGGGAAGAAATTCCAATGACAAAATATGCTTGCCAAGCGGCGCCCTTGCTGGCGCTCGCAACCTGTATTGCCGCCACTCCTGCCCATGCCGAAGAGGCCGATTCGACGATCATCGTCACCGCGCCGCAACTCACCAACGAAGCCGAAGAGCGCGCGGCGAAGACCGCCGGCGGCACCGACGTCGTCGGCCATAAGGATTATGCCGACAAGTCGATCATGTCCTTGCGCGATACGCTCGCCTTTTCACCCGGCGTCTATCTCCAGCCGCGCTACGGGCAGGAGGTGCGCATCTCGATCCGCGGCTCGGGCCTGTCGCGCGGCTATCATATGCGCGGGCTGACGCTGTTGCAGGACGGCGTGCCGATCAATCTCGCCGACGATAACGGCGATTTCCAGGAACTCGAACCGATCTTCTTCGACCATCTCGAGGTCTATCGCGGCGCCAATGCGCTGCGCTTCGGTTCGGGCACGCTGGGCGGCGCGATCAACGGCGTGACCCCGACGGGGCGTACCGCCGAGGGCCTTTATCTGCGCGCCGACGCCGGCAGCTTCGATAGCCTGCGCGGGCTCGTCTCGGCGGGCGTCGCGAGCGGCGCGGTCGACGCATGGGGCGCGATCAGCGCCGACACGTCGGACGGCGACCGCGATCATGCGACGCGCCGCAGTTTCCGCTTCAACGGCAATGTCGGCATGCGGTTGAGCGAAATCGTGTCGAACCGCCTCTATGTCAGCGTCAACAGCATCGAACAGCAGATCCCGAGCGCGCTGACGATGGAACAGGCGCTGACCACGCCGCGCCTCGCGACCGCGGGAACGCTCGCGGGCGACCATGGCCGCGACATCGATTCGATCCGCATCCAGAGCCGCACGCGCTTCGACTGGGGCGGGGTGAAGCTCGACGTCGGCGCCTTCGTCAACGCCAAGTCGCTCTACCACCCGATCTTCGAGCTGGTCGATCAGGAGGGGCTCGACCGCGGCGGCTATTTCCGCCTCGGCTATGCGAGCGACTGGGTCGAGGCGACGCTGGGGGGCGAACTGCGCGTCGGCGACATCCGGGCAAAGCGTTTCGTCAATCGGGGCGGCAAGCGCGGCGCGCTACGCGTGAATGCCGACCAGCATGCGCGCGCGGCATCGCTCTATGGCGAGGTCCGCGTGCGTCCGGCGCCGATGCTCACGCTGATCGCGGGCGGTATCTATGCCGATGGAAAGCGGCGGCAGGTGATGAATTTCAACGCCTCCGATCCGACACAGAACGGCACGGTCGGCCGCGCCGATTTCGATGCCTTCTCGCCCAAGATCGGCCTGCTGTTCGAACCCATGGCGGGGGCGCAGATTTACGCCAACTACAGCCGGTCGGTCGAATTTCCGGGCTTCATCGAATTGGGGCAGGTCGCCGCTTTTGTGCCGCTCGACGCGCAGCGTGCATGGACGGCCGAGATCGGGACGCGCGGCAAGAGGGGGGTGCTGAACTGGGACATCACCTATTACAGGTCGACGATCAAAGGCGAATTGCTGCAATTCGACATCGGTCCCGACATACCGGCGTCGACCTTCAACGCCGGCCGCACGCTGCACGAAGGCGTCGAAGCGGCGCTCGAGGTGCAGGCGGCCGAGTGGCTGAAGCTGCGCCAAGTCTACACCTACAGCAACTTCCGTTTCCGCGATGACGCCCAATTCGGCGACAACCGCCTGCCGGTCGTGCCCAGGCATGTCTACCGCGCCGAGCTGCGGATCGGCAGCGACGCGCTGCACATCGCGCCGAACCTCGAATGGGTGCCCGACGGTCCCTTCGCCGATTACCGCAACCGCGTGTCGACCCCGGGCTATGCGCTGATCGGCGTGAC
Organism: Sphingopyxis sp.; assembly: GCF_035686825.1. Lineage (GTDB taxonomy): Bacteria > Pseudomonadota > Alphaproteobacteria > Sphingomonadales > Sphingomonadaceae > Sphingopyxis. The sequence continues at coordinate 43,977 of NZ_DASRYZ010000004.1, forward strand.
CGGCGGCGCGACGATCGCCGAGGGCATCGACGCCTTCGTCGATGTCCGCAACATCACCGGCAAAAAGGCGATCGGCGACATCAGCACGGCGATCGCGGTGACGCCCACGTCGGCGATCTATTATCCCGTCGAACGCCGCGCGGTCTCCGCCGGCATCCGCGCGCGCTTCTGAGGGGCAGGGGATGACCGACAGAAACCGGGTTCCGCTCTATCGCACGATCTGGCGCTGGCATTTTTATGCCGGGCTGTTCGTCATCCCCTTCATCCTCATTCTATCGGCGACGGGCGCCGCCTATCTGTTCAAGCCCGATCTCGACCGGTGGGAGGAGCGCGCATGGCGCGGGCTGCCGACCGCGGCCGCGGTCGACGCCGACGCGCAGGTCGCCGCCGCGCTCGCCGATTTTCCGGGCGCGAGCTTTCATTATTATCGCATAGCCGAAGTCCCCGGCGACGCCGCGGTCGTCCACCTCGGCCTGTCGAACGGCACGATGCGCGACGTTGCGGTTTCGCCGCAGGGACGCGTGATCGGCTCGGCCGATCCCGAGCAGCGCATTTCGGCGTGGCTGTCGGCGATCCACGGCAGCCTGCTGATCGGCCGCGCGGGCAACCTGCTGGTCGAACTCGCGGCGAGCTGGGCGATCGTGATGATCCTGACCGGCCTCTATCTCTGGTGGCCGCGCGGGCGCGGGTTCGCGGGGGTGGTCTGGCCGCGTCTGTCGCTGGGTGCACGCACCGCGCTTCGCGATCTCCACGCCGTCACCGGCTTCTGGGTGTCGGGCCTTGCGCTCGTCCTGCTTTTCACCGCGCTGCCATGGACCGACGTCTGGGCGAGCGGCTTTCGCGCCGTTCGCGCCGAAATGGGCTGGGTGTCGGGGGTGCAGGACTGGAAGGGCGGCGCAGACCCGCACGCCGCGCACGACCATCAAGCGATGGCGATGGCCGATCATGCGGCGCACGCGGTGCCCACAGTGCCGCTCGCGCGGATTGTCGAACGCGCGCGCGCCGAGCATATGCCCGCCCCCGCGATCGTCCAGCCGCCGGGCGCGCCCAATTTCTTCGGTCCGCCGAACGGCGCCACATGGACGCTGACGACGCAGACGCAGAACCGGCCGCAGGTGCGCAAGATCAGCTATGATCCCATGACCGGCGCCGAGGTCGCGCGCAGCGGCTTCGCCGACAAGCATGTCATCGACCGCGCCGTGAACATCGGCATCGCCTGGCACGAAGGCCAGCTGTTCGGCCGCATCAACCAGCTGATCGGCGTTCTGACCGCGCTCGCGCTGTTCACGCTCGCGGTCTCGGGCTTCCTGATGTGGCGCCGCCGCAAGCCCGAGGGCGCGCTCGGCGCGCCGCCGGCGGTGCGCGATCCGGCGCGGCTCCGCGGCGTCGCCGCGATCATATTGATCCTCGCCGCGCTCCTGCCGCTGCTCGCCGCCTCGCTGATCCTGCTCTGGATCGCCGAGCGGCTGCTGCTGCCGCGCCTGCCGCGCGCCGCGCGCTGGCTCGGCGCGGCGCGCGGGGCGGGCTAGGTCAGTGGGACCGCCTTGGGCGCCGCCGGCGCGGCGCCGGCGATGTGGGCGTCCATATCCCTGTTCTCGGGAAAGATCGGCCACAGCAATTGCTGCCCCAGCGTCGCGGGCGGCAGGTTTTCGACGCCATAGCTTTGCGGATAATGCCGCGTGATCTTCGCGGTGCCGAACAAGACGTCCCAGAAGAAGAGCAGGTTTCCGAAATTGCCCTTGTAATTCACCGCCGGATCGTCGGCGTGGCGGCCGTGATGCGCGTGGTGCGTCGCCGGCGTGCTGATCGTGCGTTCGACCACCCACATGATCGGCGACAGCGCCTTGATCCGGTAGAGCGGGGCATCCCACGCGACATCGCTGTGCGCGCCGATGATCACCAGCATCTTCACCACCAGATAACCCGCATAGAACCAGCCGAGCCCGAGATAGACGAGCACGCCCGCGAACCAGATGCTCGGCATCATCGCATAATAGATGATGTTGTTCCGGTAGACGAGGCGCACGCTCATATAGCGCGCGTTGTGATGCGCGCGGTGGAGATTGTAGAGCCAGGCGAAGCTGTGCGACGCGCGGTGCCACCAATATTGCATCATATCCTCAAAGACGAGGAACAGCGCGAGCGCGGCGATGAAGGGGATGCCCGCGAGCGCGCCTTCATAATCGGGGAAGAAGCGGTGGCCGAGCGTGCCGACCGCGAACAGGATCAGCGGCTGCGTCGCGATCAGCAGGGTGAAGGTGCTGACGATTTCGATGATGCCGTCGTTGCGCGTCTGCTCGCCCTTCGCGAACAGCCGGGTACGGGCGAGTTCGAGCAGGCAGAAGCCGAGGTAGATGCTCGCGACGAGCAGGCTCGATTGCGCGGTGGTCAGATACATATGCCGTCTCCCAGCCAATTGAGCGGTCGTTCGCCGCTTGCCTTTGCCGGCGTGATGCCACAGCGTCGCGAATCGAAATGCAAAGAAGTTATCAATTCGCCATGGCCGAGCGGTCGCGGCTGTCGGCGCGCGAGCTCGATGAGCTCGCGGCGCAGAAACGGCCGCAGTCCTTCGCCGACGGCCAGTTCGTCCAGCATCGGGGCGACCCCGGCGATGCTTTCTGGGCCGTCGTCGACGGGCATGTCGCGGTCGGACGCTATGCCGAAGACGGCGGCTTCACGCTGTTCGCGGTGCTCGCAGCGGGCGACCTGTTCGGCGAACTCGCCTTTTTCACCGGGGTGCCGCGGCAGGTCGACGCCATCGCCAGCGGCGATGCGCGGCTCATCGCGATCGACCGGCCGCTGCTCCGCCGGATGATGGCCGCCGATGTCGGCTGGGCCGAGCTGTTGCTGCGCAGCCTCTCGCGCCAGCTGGCGGGCGCACTCGACCTGATCGATGCCGAACGGCGGCTGAGCACGGTCGACCGGCTGGCGCAGCTGCTCGGCGTGATGGCACAGGACAGCGCGACCGGCGATATCGTCCGCGCGACGCAGCAACAGCTCGCCGACCTGATGGGGGTATCGCGCGTCACCTTGGGCGCCGCGCTCGGTGAGCTGGCGCGGCGGGGCTTGGTCGAGCGCGGCTATCGCCACATTCGTCTTTGCGGGTCGCTTTCGCCGCGCGGCTGACCGGGTTATAGCGGGTCGCATGATCGCGATCCTCCGCCGTATCGGCTTCCTCCTGACGCTCCTCCTGTTCGCTCCGCCTGCCATCGCGCAGGAGCGCGGGCCGGTGGTGCTCGCGGCGGCGAGCCTGCAGGAATCGCTCAGCGAAGCGGCGAACGCCTGGGCGGCGAAGGGGCACGCCAAACCGGTGCTGTCCTTCGCCGCCTCCTCGGCGCTCGCGCGGCAGGTGATCGCGGGCGCCCCCGCTGACCTCTTCCTGTCGGCGGACGAACCGTGGATGGATGCGGTGGCGAAAGCGGACATGCTGCGCGCGGGCACGCGCGCGACATTGCTCGGCAACCGCCTCGTGCTGATCGCGCCCGCGGGAAGCCGCGCGAGACTGACGATCGCGCGCGGCTTCCCGCTCGCAAGAGCGCTCGGCGCCGGCCGCCTCGCGCTCGCCGATCCCGACGCCGTCCCCGCGGGAAAATATGCGAAGGCCGCGCTCACGCGTCTCGGCGTCTGGTCCGGCGTCGCGGACAGGCTCGCGCCCGCCGAGAATGTCCGCGCCGCGATGGCGCTCGTCGAGCGCGGCGCCGCGCCGCTCGGCATCGTTTACGCGACTGACGCACGCGCGTCGAAAGCGGTACGCGTCGTCGGTGTTTTTCCCGCGTCGAGCCATCCGCCGATCCGCTACCCGGTCGCGCTGCTCAAGGCATCGCGGCACAAGGATGCGGCCGCCTTCCGCGCCTTCCTCTTCTCGAAACAGGGCCGCGCCATCTTCGCCCGCCACGGCTTCTCGGCCTCTTGATGCTGTCGCCCGAAGAGTGGGGGATCGTCGCGCTGTCGCTGAAGGTCGGCGGCGTCGCGGTGCTCGCGACGCTTCCTGTCGCCTTCGGTCTCGCGTGGCTGCTCGCGCGCTATCGTTTCCCGGGGCGGGTGATCCTCGACGGGCTCGTCCATTTGCCGCTCGTCCTGCCACCCGTCGTCACCGGCTGGCTGCTGCTCATCGCCTTCGGCCCGCTCGGCCCCGCCGGCCGCTGGCTCGAAAGCTGGTTCGGTATGACCCTGATGTTCCGCTGGACCGGCGCCGCGCTCGCCGCGGCGATCATGGCGCTGCCGCTGATGGTGCGCGCGATGCGGCTGTCGATCGAGGGCATCGACCGGCGGCTCGAGGGCGCGGCGCGCACATTGGGCGCGGGGCGCTGGCACGCCTTCCGCACGATCAGCCTGCCGCTCGCGCTCCCCGGCATCCTCGCCGCGCTCGTGCTCGGCTTCGCGCGCTCGATCGGTGAATTCGGCGCGACGATCACCTTCGTCTCGAACATCCCGGGCGAGACGCGCACCTTGCCGCTCGCCATCTATTCGGCGCTGCAGGTGCCGGGCGGCGAGGCGATGGTGACGCGGCTCGCGCTGCTCTCGGTTGTGCTCTCGCTCGGCGCGCTGATCCTCTCCGAATGGCTCGTCCGCCGCACCCATGGCGAAAGGCAGCGCCGTGGCGATTGATATCGACGTATCGCGCCGCCTCGGCGACCGGGTCATCGCCGCGCGTTTCACCGCCGGACCGGGGCTGACCGCGCTGTTCGGCCCGTCGGGCGCCGGCAAGACGAGCGTCCTCAACATGGTCGCGGGGCTGCTGAAGCCCGATCGCGGGCATATCCGCATCGGCGACCGCACCCTGTTCGACGGTGCGACCGACCTGCCGCCCGAGGCGCGCCGCGTCGGCTATGTCTTTCAGGACGGCCGGCTCTTCCCGCATCGCCGCGTCCGCGCGAACCTCGTCTATGGTCTCGACCTCTCGCCGCCCGCGAACCGCTGGATGAGCCTCGACGAAGCCGCACGCTTTCTCGGCATCGGGCATCTGCTGGGGCGTTGGCCGGAAAGCCTGTCGGGCGGCGAGGCGCAACGCGTTGCGATCGGCCGCGCGCTGCTCGCGGGTCCCGAAATCCTGCTGATGGACGAACCCTTGTCCTCGCTCGACGCGGCGCGGCGCGGCGATATCATGGCGGTGATCGAGCGGATTCGCGACGAACTTGAACTGCCGATCCTCTACGTTAGCCACGACCGCGCCGAGGTCGATCGCCTCGCGACGCAGATCGTCGAGATCGGAGAATAAAGTTTCACTTGAAACCATTTTGATGATAGAAGCTGTCATATGGAAAGCCAGTTTACCCACGTCCATGACACGCCGCCGCCGGGTGCCGCGGCCGACTGGACGATTTCGCAAGATTGGGACGCCTTCACCGCCGACGAACATGCGATGTGGGATCGCCTCTTCGCGCGCCAGTCGGAGATGCTGCCCGGCCGCGCGTCCGAGGCCTTTCTGCGCGGCATCGACGTGCTGCGTCTCGAAAAGCCCGGCATTCCCGATTATCGCGAGCTCAACGCGCGGCTGACGGCGGCAACGGGGTGGCAGGTCGTCGCGGTGCCCGGGCTCGTCCCCGACGAGGTATTTTTCGACCATCTCGCGAACCGGCGCTTCCCCGCGGGCAATTTCATCCGCACGCCCGAGCAGCTCGATTACCTTGAGGAACCCGACGTCTTTCACGACGTCTTCGGCCATGTCCCGATGCTCGCCGACCCGGTCTTCGCCGATTATATGGTCGCCTATGGCGAAGGCGGCCTGCGCAGCCTGAAGTTCGACGCGCTGAAACAGCTCGCGCGGCTTTACTGGTATACGGTCGAATTCGGACTGATCCGCGAGGCGGGAGCCCTGCGCATCTATGGCGCGGGTATCGTCTCATCCTTTGCCGAAAGCGTCTTCGCACTCGATTCGGACAGCCCGAACCGCATCGGCTTCGACCTCGCGCGGGTGATGCGCACCGATTACCGGATCGACGATTTCCAGCAGAATTATTTCGTTATCGACAGCCTCGATCAGCTGCTGAGCACGACGGTCAATACGGACTTTGCGCCGCTCTATGCGGCGAACGCCGCGCTGCCGCCGATCCCGATCGCCGATATCCTGCCCGGCGACGCGGTGATCACCCGCGGCACGCAGGACTATGCCTTGGCCAAGAGCGGCTGACCGTCAATCCTCGCCCCGGCGAACGGCCCCCACCAACCGGTTTCGGTGTTGGTAGGCTTCTCGGTCGGGCGGCAGGCTGTATATGCCGCGTAGCAGCGCCATATCCTTGCCCGACAGATCGCGATGTTCCGGCTCGTCGCCGAACAGCCCCATGATCGAGTCCTTGGGCGGCGGCGGATCGCCGTTGAGTTCGGCGAGCGCGACCATCGCCGTATAGGACGCGACCGAATCGAGCAACGTGCCGTCCGCCTGCTCGGCATCGACGATCACCGTCGCCGAGCGCAGCGCGCGCACCACCTGCGTGCTGACGATGCTGCTATTATATTGCTTGAGCACGCCGCTGTTGGTCGGCATGCCGTCGCGACTTTCTTCGCGCGTGCCGTACCACCAGCGGATCGGCCCGTCGCCCTGCACCAGCCGTTCGCGCTCGGTCGGCGACAGGGCGGCGACCTGTCGCGGCGATTTGTCGAAGATCGCGCGGGTCAGGCCATTGCCATCGTCGGTGAAGATCACCGCGATATTCGGCGTGCATGGCTGCGGCGCAATCGGCGCTCCCGCCGCTTCCGCGACGTCGCGAATCCGCTCGTCGACGATCCCGGCAATCTTGGCATCGACGCCGATCGTGCGGGGACAGACGGGTGCGATCCAGCGCGCGACGGGGTTCAGCGTGGCGACGCCTGTGCGGCGGACGAATTCGGCGGCGCGCTTTTTTTCTTCGCGCTTGGCTTCGGGGGTGCCGGTCACGATGATCGAATTGGGGTCGTCGCCGGCGGCGGGTGCGGCGGCGAGCAGGGCGATGGCGGCAAACAGGCTCATGACCGGATCAATCCTCGTCCAGGGGTTTCGCGATCGCCGTAACCAGCTGGCGGCGATGCTGATGCGCTTCGCGATCGGGCGGCAGGCGATAAATGGCTTGCAGCAGCGCCGCGTCTTCCTCGGACAGCATGCGTCGATCCTCCTCGCCGTCGAACAGCGCAAGAATGGAGTTTTCGGGCGGCGGCGGGTCGCTGTCCATTTCGGCCATAGCCACCATCGCCGCAAAGGCGGCGACCGCGTCGAGCGGATAGCCGTTCGCCTTTTCCACGTCGATAATGACGGTCGCGGCCCTCAGCGCGCGCACGGCCTGCGTTCCGATCAGGGTCGATCCGTTATGCGACAGCATCGGCGCCCCGGTGCTGCGCACCGGCGAGCCCCCACCCTCGCTATAGCCGCCGATCCACGGCATCGGCGCGGTGGTCGCCGACACGGCGTCGCGGCTTTGCAGCCGGGTGCTGTACCACCAGCGGATCGCATCGTCGCCGTCCACCGTCCGCTCGCGCGCTGCGGGCGACAGTTCGGCAAAACGCTGCGGCGATTTCTTGAGCATCGTGTCGGCCAGGCCGCTGCCGTCGGCGGTAAACACAATCGCGATATTGGTCGAACAGCCAGGCGCCGCGACGCGCGCGCCCGCTGCCGCAGCGACCTCGCGGACCCGCTCCTCGACGATCTCCGCCACCGCATCGTCGACTTCCATCGCACGGGGACAGACGGGGTCGATCCAGCGCGCGATCGGCCGCAATTCGGCCACCCCGGCGCGGCGCACGAATTCGGCGGCGCGTTTTCGCTTTTCGCGTTCGGCGTCGGGGGTGCCGGTCACGATGATCGAATTGGGGTCCTCGCCGGCGGCGGGTGCGGCGGCGAACAGGGCGAGGGCGGCAAACAGGCTCATGACCGATTCTCCCGACTACGTGCCAAAAGCTAGCAAATCATCGGTAAAACTCAACTATTTGGCTACCAGCTCCCGAAACTGGCGTCTGACGGGCTGGCGCGGTGCAGCGCGCGTTCCCTGCGCCGCCAGCCGTAACGGCGACGCTTGACGAGCAGCAGGCACGGCCATTCGGCGCTGCCGCCGCGCGCGGCGAGGCGAAAGCCCTGCGCGCGCCAGGCGGCGAGCACTGGATCCATCTGGCGCGCGATCAGTCCCGCGAGGATCGCATGGCCGCCGGGCGCGGTCGCGGCGGCGATATCGGGGGCGAGGGTGATCAGCGGCCCGGCGAGGATATTGGCGATGACGAGATCATAGGGCGCGCGGTGGCGGATCGCGGGATGATCGGTCCCCGGCGCCACCGCGAGCGCCAGCCGGCCGCCACCGCGGCCCAATGGCACGCCGTTGATCCCAGCATTGTCGCGGGTCACGAAGATGCTCGCGGGGTCGATGTCCGACGCGATGACCTTCGCGCGCGGCCACAAGGCCATCGCCGCGAACGCGAGCAGCCCGGTCCCGGTGCCGATGTCGGCGATGTTGCGCGGGCTCGCGCCTTGCCGCGCCAGCCGGTCGAGCATGGCAAGACAGCCCGCCGTCGTATCGTGTCCGCCGGTGCCGAACGCCTGGCTCGCGTCGATCAGGAAGGATGTCGTTCCCGGCGGAACGCGGTCGGCGTAGCTGCTCGTGTGGACGAAAAAGCGTCCCGCCCGCACCGGCTCGAGCCCCTGCTGCGACAGCGTGACCCAATCCTCTTCGGGCAGTTCCGCGACGACCGGCCGCTGACCCTTCGCGCTTGGCACGAACGACTGCAGCAGTTTCAACAGCGCCCCGCCGGGTTTGCTGTCCATATAGGCGTCGAGCTGCCACAGCCCCGCATCCTCGTCGATTTCGCGCGTCACGACGACGGGCGCCTCCGGCATCGCGTCGAGTTCGGGAATCTCGCCCGACAGCGCCTCGGCTTCGGCGCGCGTGCAGGGGAGGGAGACGATCCAGCTCATCTAGCGCACATAGCTCGCGCCGTTCACGTCGAGCACCGCGCCGGTCATCGAGGCGGGCGCATCGATCGCGCACCAGCGCGCCATCTCGGCGACCTCGTCGGGCATCGCGACACGCCCCAGCGGAATGTCGGCGAGCAACTTGTCGCCGCCGCGGCTCGCGAGATAATCCTCCGCCATGCCCGTCATCGTGAAGCCGGGGCAGATCGCAAAGGCGAGGATGCCGTCCTTCGCATAGGCGCGCGCGATCGTCTTGGTCATCGCGACCATGCCCGATTTCGACGCCGCATAATGCCAATGCGCGGGGCTGTCGCCGCGATAGGCGGCGCGGCTCGCGATATTGACGATGCGGCCGGGAGCGCCGCGTTCGTGCCAGTGCAGCACCGCATGGCGGCACAATTGCGCAGCTGCGGTCAGATTGACCTGCATCGTGCGGTTCCAGTTCGCGAGCCAGTCGGCGTTGGCGCCGCCCAGCGGATTGCCCTCGAACACGCCGGCATTGTTGACGAGCACATCGATGCGGCCGTCGAGTTTGTCGAGGCTCGCCTGCCACAGCCGGTCGGGCACTGCGGGGTCGGACAGGTCGCCGTCGGCGCTCGACAGCGCGACGACCTTAGTCGCGTCCGTGGTGAGGGCGTCGGCGATCGCGGCACCGATGCCGCGGCTCGCGCCGGTGATCAGGATATGCGTGCTCATGCCCCGCCTTAGGCAGCGGGGCAGGGCTTGCCAAGAAAAGAGGAGCGCGTGTTTACGCCACCCGGCGGCTGAATTCGCTCGCGGCCTGTTCGAGCTGCTGCAGCCGCCCGCCCATCCTGGCGAATTCCTCGCTCAGCACGCTGATCTCGTTCGCGACCATGCCCGAATCGTTGCGGATGCTCGCGATCGTCGACGACATCGAATCGGCGGCGAGCGCGGTTTCGTCGACCGCGGCGGTGATCGAGGTCACCGTCTGCGCCTGCGCGTCCATCGCGTCGCGGATGCGCTGCGCCGAGGTCTGCACCTCGACGATCGTCTGCTGGATCGACTGGTTCGCGCTCACCGATCCGCGCGTCGCCTGCTGGATCGCGGTGATCTTGCCCGCGATGTCGTCGGTCGCGCGGGCGGTTTCGTTGGCGAGGCTCTTCACCTCCTGCGCCACGACGGCAAAGCCGCGGCCCGATTCGCCCGCGCGCGCCGCCTCGATCGTGGCGTTGAGCGCGAGAAGATTGGTCTGCCCCGCGATTTCGCGGATCAGGCCCAAAATGGACTCGATCGATTCGGCGTGGTGCGACAGCGTTTCGGACATGGCGACGGCTTCGCCCGCCTGTTCGGACGCGCGCGTCGCGACGCTCGCCGACGCTTCGACTTCGCTGCGTGCATCCTCGATCGCGCGGATCAGCCCGGCGGCGGTCGACGCGGCCTCGCGCATCGCCATCGCCGACTGTTCGGACGCGGCGGCGACTTCGCTCGTCTTCGCGATCATGCCCTTCGCCGCCTGGTCGGCCGAGGCCGCCTGCCGCGCGAGCTGTTCGCGCACCCCGTCGGTATCCTGCACCAGCGAGGCGATCGAACGGTCGAAATCGCCCGCGAGCGTCTGCCGCTCGCTAGAAAACACCGCGCGGTCAAGCTTCGCCGCGTAACGCTGCATGATGTCGAATTCGAGCAGCGCGAGCCGGTTGATCGCGCTCGTCAACCGCGCCAGCCGCTCGGAATCGCCGACGCACGCCTCGACGACATATTCGATCGTCAGGCGATGGCTCTCGGCGATGCACGACATGACCGAGGCGAGCGGCAGCTTGACGCGACGCGCCATATGCGTGTTCTGGCACGCGATCGTCGCGACCTCCTGGCCCGCGGCGTCGGCATATTTGACCGTCGTGTGGCGCGCGCTGCCGCGGATATAGCTCTCGTAAAGTTCGCCCTCGACCGTGCGATCGACGCTCGGCAGCTTGTTGAACGCGTCCCAATAGGCGCGCGCGACCGCGTCCTCGCGGCCGGCGATGATCGTGTGGATTTCTGCCCCGCACGCGGCGAGCTGACCGTCGAGATCGTAAAAGGGAAAACGTTCCGACATCAAAATCGGATCGATCTGCTGCTTATGAATCGGATTTTCCTTCACCATGATCTTGGCTTCCTGATCGATCCCGAACGCGCGAGTCTGCCGCTCGCAACGCATCCCGCGAAACTGGTGAACAGGATATGCGATAGAAGTGGTAAAGGCGGTGTTAACCGGCTGCGGGGATCGGATAGCCCTCGAACGCCTTGATCGTGCGCAGCGCAAAGGCGCTGTGCATCGCCGCGACGCCGGGCAGGCGCGACAGGCAATGGCGGTGCAGCCGGTCGAAATCGGTCACGCTCCGCGCCGCGACGCGCAGCCGGTAATCCGACGCGCCCGAAAGCAGCTGGCACTCCAATATCTCGTCGAAGCTTTTGACAGCGCTCTCGAACGCGGTCAGCGCCTCCTCGCTCTGCGACGTCAGGCTGATATCGACGAAGACGTCGAGGCCCAGCCCGATGCTCTCGGGGTCGAGCCTTGCGGTATAGCCGGTGATGATACCCGCCGCCTCGAGCGCGCGAATGCGGCGGTGGCACGCCGAGGCCGAAAGTCCGACGATGTCACCGAGCTCGGCCGCCGGACGCGGGCCGGTGCGTTGCAGCAAGTCGAGCAGCTTTGCGTCGATCCGGTCGATCATTGTGCGTCCTCAGGCCATTTCACGCATAATCTGTGCGCACTCCTCGCGAATCCGGCCAGCATATGCAAGCACCTCGCGGCCCTTTTCTGTTAAAAGCGCCGACAAGTTTTCGGCGGCGCAGAACGATCGCCGATGACATCTTTATTCGGAGAGCGACCATGATCATCGGCACCCCCAAGGAAATCAAGAATCACGAATATCGCGTCGGGCTGACCCCCGAAAGCGCGCGCGAACTCGTCGTCCATGGCCACCGCGTCCTCGTCCAGACCGGCGCGGGCGAAGGCATCGGCGCGCACGACCGCTTCTACGAACAGGCGGGGGCGGAGATCGTCCAGACCGCCGAAGAAATCTTCGCGACCTGCGAAATGGTCGTGAAGGTCAAGGAACCCCAGCTGGTCGAACGCGCGATGCTGCGTGAAGGCCAGATCCTCTACACCTATCTCCACCTCGCGCCCGATCCCGACCAGACCCGCGACCTGATGAAGTCTGGCGCGGTCTGTATCGCCTATGAAACCGTCACCAGCCCGCACGGCGGCCTGCCGCTCCTGAAGCCGATGAGCCAGGTCGCGGGCCGCATGTCGATCCAGGCGGGCGCGACCGCGCTCGAAAAGGCGCATGGCGGCCGCGGCGTGCTCCTCGGCGGCGTGCCGGGCGTCGCGCCGGGCAAGATCTGCGTGATCGGCGGCGGCGTCGTCGGCTTCAACGCGGCGCAGATGGCGGCGGGGCTCGGCGCCGACGTCACGATCCTCGACCGCGATCCCGAAGTGCTTGAGCGCGTCGGCACCTTCTTCGAAGCGCGCGCCAAGACGCGCTTCTCGAACCGCGCCAACCTCGCCGAATGCGTCGCCGAGGCCGACCTTGTGATCGGCGCGGTGCTGATCCCGGGTGCCGAGGCGCCCAAGCTCGTCACGCGCGAGATGCTCGGCACGATGCGCCCCGGTTCGGTGCTCGTCGACGTCGCGATCGACCAGGGCGGCTGCTTCGAGACGAGCCATGCGACGACGCATGCCGAGCCGACCTATGTGGTCGACGGCATCGTCCATTATGCGGTCGCGAACATGCCCGGCGCGGTCGCGCGCACCAGCACCTATGCGCTCAACAACGTCACGCTGCCGCACGCGCTGCGCATCGCCGATCTCGGCTGGAAGGACGCTTTGAAACGCGACGTGCATCTTGCGCAGGGTTTGAACGTTTGGAACGGTAAGGTGACGTTCGAGGCCGTAGCCGAAGCGATCGGAACCGATTATGTGCCTGTCGAACAGGCGCTCGCCTGACAGGACCGTGAAGGACATAGCAAGACGATGACCGACCAAGTGCCGCCTCCCCCGCCACTGCACGACGACGAGCAGGAAGAAAATGAAGTGCTGCGCGCCGCGCGCGAGCGGCAGCAGCAAAAGGAAGCGGCCGACGCCGCCGAGGCGGCCGACCAGGAAGCGGCCAAGGGCAAGCGCGGCTGGAAGACCGCCGCCGCGGCGGGTCTCGGCATCGGCTCGGCGGCGGTGATCGCCGCGCTGCTCTATGTGAACCGCGACAAGATCAAATAGGGCCGATCTGAAGGGGCCGGTCGAGAGGGCGGTCGTGGAGCTATAACTGTCGCCCCCGCGAAGGCGGGGGCCATCCTCGGTTTGCGCAACGCCACTGAATTAGGCCGCTACCGGCCCCCGCCTTCGCGGGGGCGACGGCGGGTATCGCCCGAAACCAGCCCGACGGATCCCTGGAACCGCACAAGACACACTAACCACAAATTATAAATTGCAAATGACTCGCAATAACATATAAGCCCGCCGACGCCGCACCCTGCGCGTTGGAAAGGGAATCGATGTACGCCTTCGTCGACCGGCCGGTGGAAAGCCTCTGCAACAGTGGGCGTTTCCTGCTCTGGGCGATGCGGGGGTGGGTCTCCGCGGCCGAGCGCGGGCGATGCCCGCCGCAGATGCTGCACCGCGGATTTGCGGCCGTGAATGCGGCGGACGCGCTGCCCGATTTCCATGTCGCGATGGCGTTGCTCGGCGGCGACGCGGTCGAAACGCTCGTCCTCGCGCCGTTGCCGTGCCTCCAGATTTCAGAGGATGAAGCAATTCTGCTTGGACTCTGGCGCGATATTTCGCTTGAGAGCATCGCAAATGCCCGTGCGACGCTGGCCTTGCTGGCCGAGGGAGACAGCGTCGGCCCGATCGCAAAGGCGATGGGCGCAGCGATCGGCCGGTTGCTCGCGGCGGGTTTCGATATGCCGGCCCTCGCGGCCGGCACCATGACACATCAGGAAAGTCCAAAGTGATGAGTGACCGTATTGCCGAAGCCGCCAAGCTGGCCCCCTCCGCCTCGCTGACCGTCGAGGAAGTGCGCTCGGTGCGCCACTGGAACGAGCATCTGTTCAGCTTCACCATCACCCGTCCGCCGAGCTTCCGCTTTCGCTCGGGCGAGTTCGTGATGATCGGCCTGCCGGGCGAAGGGCGCCCGTTGCTGCGCGCCTATTCGATCGCCAGCCCCGCCTATGCCGACGAACTCGAATTCCTCTCGATCAAGGTGCCCGACGGTCCGCTGACCTCGCGGCTGCAAAAGATCCAGCCGGGCGACCCCGTCTACCTCGGCCGCAAGCCGACCGGAACGCTCGTCGCCGACGCGCTGACCCCCGGGCGGCGGCTGTTCATGCTCTCGACCGGCACCGGGCTCGCACCCTTCCTCAGCCTCGCTCGCGACCCCGACATCTACGACCGCTTCAACCAGATCGTCATCGTCCATTGCGTGCGCCAGGTCAGCGACCTCGCTTTCCGCGAGGAGCTCGAAAGCCAGCTCGCGGGCGATCCGCTGGTGCAGGATCAGGCGCTGCTCCAGTTCCATTACCTGCCGACGGTGACGCGCCAGCCCTTCCGCACCACGGGCCGCATCGACGCGCTGATCGAGGACGGGTCGCTCTTCGGTCACCCGCTGACCGGCCCGACCGCCTTCGACCCCGCGACCGACCGCGTCATGATGTGCGGCAGCATGGCGATGATCCGCGACCTTCAGGCGCGCTTCGAGGAACTGGGTTTCCAGGAAGGCTCGAACGCCGCACCCGGCGATTTCGTGATCGAGCGCGCCTTCGTCGGCTGATCCGGCGCCACCTTCCTCGCGCTTGCGCGGCGCGTGGCTTTCGCGCAATCGGTGTCGAGGAAGGGGAGCAGGCGTGACACCGATAGATGACGATCCACCGGGGCCGGTGGCGCGCACGGTGCGCCGTCTGCTGCTTTTGCTGTACCGGATGCGTGGATGGAAAGCTGCGGGCGCGGTGCCCGAGCCGCGGCGCTTCATCCTGATCGCGGCGCCCCACACCAGCAATTGGGATTTCGTCAATTTCCTCGGCCTGACCGCAGACCTCGACATTCGCCCGCATTTCATGGCGAAGCTGTCGCTGTTCCGCTGGCCGCTCGGCGGCTTCATCCGGCAGATGGGCGGCGTCCCCGTCGACCGCCGCGGCGGCAGCAATGTCGTCGAACAGATGGTCGCGGAATTTGCGCGGCGGAGCGAGTTCATGCTGACCGTCGCGCCCGAGGGCACGCGCGGCCGGGCGAAGAAATGGCGTACCGGCTTCTATCAGATCGCGCTCGCGGCCAAGGTGCCGATGGTCGTCGGGCTGATGGATTATGGCACCCGAACCGGGGGGCTCGGCCCGCTGATCTGGCCGAGCGGCGATTTTCGCGCCGATATGATGAAGGTGCTGGAAAGCTATAAAAACTGCGTTCCCAGATTCCCCGAACGTGCGGTCCGGTCGATCGATGATATAGTCGGCGTCGATGAGAAACCGGACACGCGCGCATGAGTGACGTCCTTTTGCTGCTGGGCGTCAATTTCGCGGGATTGCTTGGCGTGATCCTGCTGTTGTGGGGCGTCGCGACGCTGATCCGCGACGTCTCCTTCATCGATGCCTTCTGGGCTTTCGGCATGGTGCTGCTCGCGTGGGGGACGGCGTGGCAGACCGGTATCGCGGCGCCGCATGCGACGCATGCGAAGCTGCTCGTCGGCCTCGTGACACTGTGGGGGCTCAGGCTGGCGATCCACCTCCTGATCCGCTGGGCGCGCGACGGCGAGGATCCGCGTTACCGGAAAATGCTCACTAACCGGATCGAGAAGCGGAAGTGGAGCTGGGCGAAGACCGCGCTGCTCGCCGTCTTTCTGACGCAGGCACCCTTGCTGTTCGTCACTTGCCTGCCCGCCCAGATCGGCATCTGGGCGGGCGCGGGCGCCGCGCAGGACATCGGCCTTATCGGATGGCTTGGCGCCGCCGCGGCGCTCGCCGGCATCGCGTTCGAAAGCATCGGCGACGCCCAGCTCGAC
This sequence comes from Sphingopyxis sp., assembly GCF_035686825.1. GTDB lineage: Bacteria > Pseudomonadota > Alphaproteobacteria > Sphingomonadales > Sphingomonadaceae > Sphingopyxis. The sequence continues at coordinate 59,832 of NZ_DASRYZ010000004.1, forward strand.
GCCTTCCGCAAGAATCCGGCGAACAAGGGCAGGGTGCTCGACACCGGCCTGTGGCGCTATACGCGTCATCCCAATTATTTCGGCGATGCGCTGACCTGGTGGGGCATCTGGCTCGTCGTGCTCGACCTCGGTTGGGGAGCCGCGCTCGCGAGCGTCATCGGGCCGGTCTTCCTGACCTTCACCCTCACCAGATGGTCGGGCAAGGCCTTGCTCGAAAAGGGGCTGCACAAGACGCGGCCCGCTTACGCCGACTATGTAAAGCGCACCTCGGGTTTCGTTCCATGGCCGCCAAAGACCAAGGGTTAGGCAGCGATGAAAGCCCCGCCGACGTCTCGGCGCTCGGCGACGCGCCGCGCATCCGCGCGATCCTGATCGAGGCGGCGCGCGCGGGGCGCAGCGTCAGCTACTCCGAACTGCTCGGTGACCTCGGCTTCCGTTTCACCCGGCCCAAGATGCGCGCGGTCTGCCGAACGCTCGAAGAGGTCGACCGGCTGAGCGCGGCGGACGGTGAACCCGACCTCGCGGTGCTGGTCGTGCGCGAATCGGACCGCTTGCCGGGACAGGGCTGGTGGGTCGGCGGCACGGCGCTGCTGCTCGGCTATGACGGGCCGTGGGAAGGCGCCGCCGCGGCGCGCTTCATCCGCGAGCAGCAGCGGGCGGTGTTCGACTATTGGGCGGAGCGATAGGCGGTTTTCGGCCGGGAAGCGGCCATTTAATCCTCCCTGTGCCGAAGGGCATGGGGAGGGGGACCGCGCCCGCAGGGCGTGGTGGTGGGGCAGCGACGGTGCGCCATTAGCCCCTCCGTCAGTGCTTCGCGCTGCCACCTCCCCATCGCTGCGCGACAGGGAGGAGCTTAGGTCCGCTCACCACCGCGAAGCCGCAGCCAGAGAAAAAGGGCGGCCGTCCTTTCGGACGCCGCCCTTGATCGTTCAACGAAGCGGTGAAGCTCAGGCTTCGGCCATATCCTCGTCATATTGTTCGACCGGACCCGAATCCTGGCCCTTCGCGTCGACGTCGCGGTCGACGAATTCGATGACCGCGATCGGCGCCGCGTCGGAGGCGCGGATGCCGGCCTTGATGACGCGGGTGTAGCCGCCGTTGCGGTCCTTGTAACGCTCGGCGAGGACGTCGAACAGCTTGGTGAGCTGCGTGTCGTCCATCAGGCGGCTCATCGCGAGGCGACGGTTGGCGAGGCCACCGCGCTTCGCCAGCGTGACGAGCTTTTCGATATAGGGACGCAGTTCCTTCGCCTTGGCGACGGTCGTCGTGATCTGCTCATGCTTGATGAGCGAGGCCGACATGTTGCGGAACAGGGCCGTGCGGTGCGCGCTGGTGCGCTGCAGCTTCCGGCCACCCGATTTATGACGCATGATTTCTTCCTTCGTTTGTCAGAGGGGCCGTGCGAGGTACCCCAAGCCAGGTCGGTTAAAGGGCCGACCCATTCCCCGCCCCGTCGCCCCCGCGAAGGCGGGGGCCGCTGGAGGCATCGCGTAAGGTTGCAAGCGGCCCCCGCCTTCGCGGGGGCGACGTGCTTTAACCCAGCAGCTCCTGTTCGAGCTTCTTGGCCATTTCCTCGATATTCTCGGGCGGCCAGCCGGGGATGTCCATGCCGAGGCGCAGGCCCATCGACGACAGCACTTCCTTGATTTCGTTCAAGGACTTGCGGCCGAAGTTCGGCGTGCGGAGCATTTCGGCTTCGGTCTTCTGAACGAGGTCACCGATATAGATGATATTGTCGTTCTTGAGGCAGTTCGCCGAACGGACCGACAGTTCGAGCTCGTCGACCTTCTTCAAAAGGAAGCGGTTGAGCTGGTTGACGTCCGACTCGTCGGCGGTGGTCGGCGAAGCCGCCATGCCGATGAGGCCGCTGTCGTTCATCGCTTCTTCGAAGTGGACGAAGACCTGGAGCTGGTCCTGAAGGATGCGCGCGGCGTAAGCGACGGCGTCCTCGGGGGTGACCGTGCCGTCGGTTTCGACGGTGAGGTTCAGCTTGTCATAGTCCAGTTCCTGGCCGATGCGGGCATTGTCGACCTTGTAGGCGACCTGGCGCACGGGCGAGTAGAGCGAGTCGACCGGGATCAGGCCGATCGGCGCGTCGACCGGACGATTGGCGGTCGCGGGGACGTAACCCTTGCCGGTGTCGGCGACGAGTTCCATGTTCAGCGTCGCGCCGTCGTCGAGGTGGCAGATGACATGGTTCGGGTTCATCACCTTGATGTCGCCCGACACCATGATGTCGCCGGCCTTGACGGTCGCGGGACCGGTCGCCGAAAGCTGGAGCCGCTTCGGGCCCTCGCCTTCCATCTTCAGCGCGATCTGCTTCACGTTGAGCACGATGTCGGTGACGTCTTCACGCACGCCGGCGAGGCTCGAGAATTCGTGGAGAACATTCTCGATCTTGATCGACGTGATCGCCGCACCCTGGAGCGACGAGAGCAGCACGCGGCGCAATGCGTTGCCGAGCGTCAGGCCAAAGCCGCGCTCGAGCGGCTCGGCAACGAAGGTCGCCTTGCGCTTGCCGTCGCTGCCAGCCTTGATTTCCAGGTTGCTGGGCTTCTTCAATTCCTGCCAGTTCCGGATATTGACAGTCATGGACTTCCCTTTGCTTTGGGCGGGACGGGCAGGGGTCGGCTTGCCTGTCCAGCGAGGATTTGGTGCGGGCGGCGCCCCGGCGGTGGGGCGCGCCCGAAAAGACGTCAGACGCGGCGGCGCTTGGCCGGGCGGACGCCATTGTGCGGGATCGGCGTCACGTCGCGGATCGACGTGATGTGGAAACCGACCGCCTGCAGGGCGCGGAGCGCCGATTCACGGCCGGCGCCGGGGCCCTTGACTTCGACTTCGAGCGTGCGGACGCCATGTTCGGCGGCCTTTTTGCCCGCGTCTTCGGCGCAGACCTGCGCCGCGTAAGGGGTCGACTTGCGGCTGCCCTTGAAGCCCATCATGCCGGCGCTCGACCAGGCAATCGCATTGCCCTGCGCGTCGGTGATGGTGATCATCGTGTTGTTGAAGGTCGCGTTGACGTGGGCCACACCCGACGAGATATTCTTGCGTTCGCGCCGGCGAAGGCGCTGCGGTTCACGAGCCATGATGAAATCCTAACCTGTATCCTGAATGGCCGGTGGCGGACGGATCGCCGCTCTCCGGCAGGGAAAGAAACAAGGAAGCGCGCCCTTCAGAGCGCGCTCGACCTTACTTCTTCTTGCCGGCGATCGGCTTCGCCTTGCCCTTGCGGGTGCGCGCATTGGTGTGCGTGCGCTGGCCGCGGACGGGAAGGCCCTTGCGATGACGCAGGCCGCGATAGCAGGCGAGGTCCATCAGGCGCTTGATGTTCATCGCCGTGTTGCGGCGCAGGTCGCCCTCGACCGTGTGGTCGGCGTCCAGCGTTTCGCGGATCTGGAGGACTTCGGCGTCCGACAGGTCCTGAACGCGGCGGCTGTGGTCGATGCCCAGCTTGTCGGCGATGTCGACGGCGGTCTTGCGACCGATGCCGTGGATGTAGGTGAGCGCGATGATCACGCGCTTGTTGGTGGGCAGATTGACGCCCGCGATACGTGCCATTGGGTACTTTCTCCTGCTCCACAGGGCGCGCTGGCAATCGGCCCCATCTCAAAGCGTCTGAATTTCCAACGCAAAAAACGGACCACGATGCGCACGAAAACGCTTCGCCGTCCGGTCAGGCTGTCGGAATGTCCGCGCAGTTAGGGTGAGTCGCCCCGAAAGTCAAGCAGACTGCGGTGAATGGCTTGTTCGAACGCGTGATCACGGATGAGATGTAAGAGCGACGGCGCGATCGTGCAAGCGACCGACGACGGCCCGGTGGATTCCCGGCGCACAGGCGATGACGCCAAACGCTTGCGCGCGCGGCGTATTGAAGCGCAAAGGCTCGCCGAACGCATCGGTGACGGTCGCGCCCGCCTCGGCCGCGATCAGCGCCGCGGCGGCGACGTCCCACTCGAAACCCCAGCGCAGCGTCGCGACGAGGTCGGCGCGGTCGTCGGCGACGAGCGCCATGCGCAGCGCTATGCTGTTCGGCTTGGTCACCATGATCAGGTCGCGGTCGACCTTGGGCAGGCTGTCGGCGGGAACGCGCGCGCCGTCGAAGATCATGCGGCGGCTGGCGCGCAGCGCCTCGCCGTTGAGCGTCGCGCCCTTGCCCTTTTGCGCGACCCACAGCTCGTCGAGCGCGGGGGCATAGAGCACGCCGAGCTCGGGGGCGCCGTCGATGACCAGCGCGACCGACACGCACCAGCCCGGACGGCCGCGGATGAAATCGCGCGTGCCGTCGATCGGATCGACGCACCACATCGCGCGGCACGACAGACGATTTTCATTGTCGGCGGTTTCCTCGGACAGCCACCCCGCCTCGGGCACCATCGCGCCGAGCACGGCCTTCAGCCGCGCATCGACCGCGAGGTCGACGTCGCTCACCGGATTGTCGTGTGACTTGTGCCACACGTCGACCGCCTTGCCCTCGCCCCGCCAGCGCGCCATCGCCATGTCGCCGACCTCGCGGGTCGCGGCGATCATCGCTTCGAGGTTGCGCGCGGGCATCGGCGGACGGTCCTAGCTGCCGGCGACGGTCATGCCGTCGATGCGCAGCGTCGGTGCGTTGGTGCCGTGGCGGAATTCGAGGTCGTTCGCGGGGATCAGCGCGGCGAACATGTCGATCAGATTGCCCGCGATCGTGAATTCGGCGATCGGCCCCGCGACCTGGCCATCGCGGATCAGGAAACCCGAAGCGCCGCGGCTGTAGTCGCCGGTCACGGGGTTGACGCCCTGGCCGATCAGTTCGGTGATATAGACGCCCTCGGCTATACCTTCCATCAGCGCCGCCGGCGTCGCGTCGCCCGCGGCGAGGTGCAGGTTGCTCGCGCCGACCCCCGACGCGCCGCCGCCGCGGCTAGCATGGCCGGTCGGCGTCAGGCCGAGCTGCTTCGCCGAGGCGGTGTCGAGCAGCCAGCCGGTGATCCGGCCCTCCGCGACGATGTCGCGCGCCGCGGTCGGCAAGCCCTCGCCGTCGAAAGCGCGGCTGCGAAGGCCGCGCGGGCGGTGCGGTTCGTCGCGGATGACGATGCCGCTGTCGAACAGCATGCGCTCTTCCTTGCCGAGCAGGAAGCTCGTGCCGCGCGCGATCGCGGGGCCGGCGATCGCGCCGAGCAGATGGCCGACGATGCTGCTGCTGATCCGCGGGTCGAGCAGCACCGGAAGCTTGCCCGTCGGCGCCTTGCCCGGATTCAGCCGCGCAACGGCGCGCGTGCCGGCGCGGGCACCGATGTCGGCGGTGCTTTCGAGGTCGGCGAGATAATGCGCGCTGTGCCAGCCGTAATCGCGCTGCATCGCCGCGCCTTCGCCGGCGATGACGCTCGCCGACAGGCTGTGGCCGCTCGATCCATAGCCGCCGGCGAAGCCGTGGCTGGTCGCGAGCGCGAAGCGCGTGCGGCTGTGGCTCGCGCTGCCGCCTTCGCTGTTGGTGACCCCGGCGACGGCGCGCGCCGCCTCCTCGACCGCCAGCGCCGCTTCGCGCAGCGCCTGCGGGTCGGCTTCGCTGCCGTCGTCGAGGTCGAGGTCGGGAACGGGGTCCTTGAACAGCATTTCTTCGGGCGCGAGGCCGGCATAGGGGTCCTCGGGCGCCTCGCGCGCCATCGCAACGCAGCGGGTGACCAGTTTCGCGAGTTCGCCCGCATCCATGTCGGCGGTCGACACGCTCGCGCTGCGCCGGCCGACGAAGACGCGCAGCGAAATATCCTGCCCCTCCGACCGCTCGACATCCTCGAGCGCGCCGAGCCGCATCGAGACCGAGGTCGCGGCATTGCAATAATAGAGGGCGTCGGCGGCGTCGGCGCCGGCTTTGGCCGCAGCGTCGCAGAGCATGCGCGCGCGATCGAGGGCTTCGGAAACGGTCAGCATTGCCGCGCCCTATACGGCGCGCGGGCGGGGGTCAAAATAAAGTCTTCAATCGTCGTCACCCCGGGCTTGATCCGGGGTCCATGACGTCGCTGTTGGAATGGATTCCGGATCAAGTCCGGGATGACGAAGTTGTATCAGCCGGTGATCGCCGCGATCGCGTCGGTCGCGGCGATCGCGCCGCTGATCCACAGGAAGGGCAGCGTCAGCGCGGCGAACCACAGGCGGCGCACGTCGCGGCGGAAGCGCGCGTGCAGGCCCCAGCTCGCGAGCGCCTGGCGGCTCAGCCGATACCAGTGGCGTTCGGTCGAGCGCGCGACCGGAAGCGCGAGCGCGAGCAGCATGACCAGCGCGACGACGATGAAGGCGGACGGCGCTCCGGCGGCGACGGCGCTCATCACGAGCCAGATCTGCAGCGCGGCGAAAGCGAGGAGGGCGGCGGCGGCATGCCACGTCATTCGGCGACCGAGGCTTCGTGCCGGCGGCACGCTGACTGCCGTGCGCCTCCACAGGCGCGGTCCGAATGCTGATGCCATGTTACAGCCCCCTAGGCTGGCGATTCCCAGAACCGCACGTTTTGCCCCAAAAATTCCCAAGTCAAGACAGCTTGCCAGCGATTCGTTAATTTTTGCACTCGATTCGGCGCGGATTCGCAACCAAACCGCGCCGGATCGAAAAAACGCTACAATATTGGCGACATGCGCCGTCGTTCGGGCGAGCAAGCTTGGGGTTTAGGAGAGGCTGCCGATCAGGGCTGCGGCGGCATCGGCAGCGGCTCGGCGTCGGCTTCGTCGGGCGCGGTCGGTGCGGCGGGGGGCTCGCCATTGGCCTGGCGCTCGAGATCCTCGGCCGCCTTCTGCCGTTCGGCGAGCGCGCGCTCTTCGGCGACGACCGCGGCTTCGACCTCCTCGGCCGCGGCGTCGATGCCCGCGAGGCGTTTGGCGCGCTCGTCGGCGATCATCGCCTGCCAGTCGGTCTTGTCGGCGGCGCGCCGTTCGGCACGCGCGCCCGCGAGCAGCGCCTGCGTACAGCCGGTAAAGCCGCCGAGGCCGGTCGGCGAGCAGCTGTCGGTGCCGAAGCGGCCGACGCGTTCGAGCGCGACGACCTTGTTCGCCCAGGCTTCGTTGCGCGGATCGAGCGGGTCGCCGCGCAGCATCTCGGGCACGCGATAACGTTCGGTTTCGGGCAGGCGGTTACACACGACGATCTCGTCGGGGCTCGACTGTTCGCACTTGTCGTCGCCGTAGACGATGACCTGATTGATCTTTTCGGCCTCGACCGTGGCTTCCTGTGCGGCGGCGGGCAGGGCGGCGGCGCTGCCAGCGAGGATCAGCGCGAACAGGGGGAGGCGGGTCATCGGATCTTCCTTTGTCAATTTGACGCGGCGTGGCACCGCGACCCTGCATCGGTCATGAACGACGCGGGACTTTATGGGTTCACGCCCTAGTCTATCAGATACGTTTCGACAGCGCGATGGCTGCACGGCAACCCGCGCGAATCGCCAGGCTGAGGATCGGGTAGCCCGGCGCGCTTTCGGCGCCCGCCTTCAGCGCGGCTTCCTTATGCTCGAGCTCCTCGGCGCGGAAATCCTCGACCGCGGCGCTGAGTTCGGGGTCGCGGTCGCCGAGTTCGTTGAGCTGATGCTGATAATGGCGGTCGATCTCGGTCTCGACCGCGGCGGTGCACGCCATCGCGGCACGCGGGCCCATCGCGGCGGTCACCGCGCCGAGCGCGAAGCCCGCGACGTTCCAGATCGGCTGGAGCGCGGTCGGGCGCACGCCGCGTTTTGCGATCATCGCGTCGAAGAACTTGCGGTGCCGCTCTTCCTGTTCGGCCATATGCGCGATCTCGCGCGCCATCGGGTGGCGGTCGCCCATCACCGCGAGCTGGCCCGCGTAGATGCGCGTCGCGCCATATTCGCCCGCCTGGTCGACGCGGATCATCGATGCGGTGCGCCGATTGCTCTTTTCCGGGGCGTCGGTCATGCCGCCGATGTGCGCCCCCTGCGCAGCAAGGTCAAGACGAGCGCGGCGGCGGCGAAGGAGAAGATCGCGTTGAACCCCGCGAGCGAGATGCCGAACAGCGACCATTGCACCGCGTCGCAGCGGATCAGCGGCGCGTTCATGATCGAATCGAGCGTGACCGGGCCCGCGGCGCCGGTCGCGCAGGTCGTGACGCCTTCCCAAAAGCCATATTCGACCCCGGCATGAAAGACGCCGATCGCGCCGCTAACCGCAATGGCGACGGCGGCGAGCAGCGTGAGCGCGCGCATCGCCTTGTCGTTCCGGCGCAGCAGCAGCGCCAGCAGCGCCAGCAGGATCGCCGCCTGATGCGGCCAGCGCTGCCAATAGCACATCTCGCATGGATGAAGGCCAAAGCCATATTGCGACACGAGGGCGCCGCCATAGAGCAGGAGCGGCGCCGCGAATGCGACGAGCGGCGCGGCAAGGCGCGATGTCAGCATGTCCGAAGCGCCCTCAGTTACGGCGCGCGGGTTTGGCGCCGGCTTTTCCGGCCTGCGCCATGCGCGCCGTTCCCGGGCCGATCCGCCCGATCGTCTGCAGCGCATAGTGGAGCTGGAAATCCTCGATGCCCTTTTCCTTGAGCTCGGCCGCGGTCGCGGTGAAGCGTGGGTCGGCCTTCTCGTCCTTTTCGAGCAGGCCGTCGTCGACCTTCTTCTCGTTGATCAGGTGACGGCGCAGGTCGCTTTCGCGGAATTTGGGCCGCGAGGCGTAATCGGGATCGCTGAGCTGCGGTACCTGGATGTCGGGGTCGATCCCGCCTTCCTGCACGCTGCGGCCCGAGGGCGTGTAATAACGCGCGGTGGTCAGGCGGAGCGCGGTGGTGTCGGTCAGCGGCAGCACCGTCTGCACCGATCCCTTGCCGAAGCTGCGTTCGCCCATCACGACCGCGCGGTGCTGGTCCTGCAGCGCGCCCGCGACGATCTCGGAAGCCGAGGCCGATCCCGAATCGATCAACACGATCACCGGCGCGCCACCCGCCGCGTCGCCCGGTTCGGCGAAATAGCGTTCGATGTCGCCCTTCTTGCGCCCGCGCTGCGAGACGATTTCGCCGCGTTCGAGGAACAGGTCGCTGATCCCGACGGCTTCGTCGAGCAGCCCGCCGGGGTTCGAGCGCAGGTCGAGGATCCAGCCGCGCGGTGCCTTGCCCAGCGATTTTTCGACCGCCGTCATCGCGGCCTTGAGGTCGGCGGTCGCGTCGGCCGAGAAGCTGGCGACGGTGAGCACGCCGACGTCGCCGCTGACTTCCCATTTCACGGGTTTCAGGTCGATGATCTCGCGCGTCAGCGTCATCTCGATCGGCTTGTCCTGGCCTTCGCGGACGATCGTGATCCCGATCGGCGTGCCGGGGCGGCCGCGCATCTGCTCGACCGCTTCGTCGAGCGTCATGCCGAAGATCAGTTCCTTGTTGATGTGGGTGATATAATCGCCCGCCTTGATCCCCGCCTTGTCGGCCGGGGTGTCGGCGGTCGGCGCGATCACCTTGACGACGCCGTCTTCCATCGTCACCGACAGGCCCAGCCCGCCATATTCGCCGTCGGTCTGGGTGCGCAGGTTCGAAAAGCCGCGCGCGTCGAGATAGCCCGAATGCGGGTCGAGGCTGGCGAGCATGCCGTTGATCGCGCCTTCGATCAGCTTCGAATCCTCGACCGGTTCGACATAATTCGACTTCACTTCGAGATAGACATCCATGAAGCGCGCGATTTCTTCCTGCGTCTTCGAATCGACGCTAGCCATCGCGCCGGTCGCGAGCGGGACGAGCGCCAGCGTCGAAAGCGCGGCGGCGCCCTGCCACAAGGCGAAGCGGCGTTTCGGAGAAGCGGCGGTCTTGGTCGAGTCGGTCATGTCAGTCTTTCACGCGGGCGAGAGCCATCCCGTCTTATAAACCCCGGCACGCCATCATCCTATGCAAATCTGCACGGGTCAAGCGGGGCATCCCCATGCGGGACGATAGTCGAACGCGCGATTAACCGATCATCGCGACGACGTCGACCGGGCGCCCGGCGCGGCGAAGTTCGACCGTGATGCGGCTGTCGTCCGATCCCGCGCGACCGACCGGCGCGCCGGCATCGATCGTGTCGCCGACCCCGACCGACAGCGCGATCATGCCGGTGAGCAGCGAGACCCAGCCGCCGCCATGGTCGATGATGACGATCTTGCCATAGCCGCGATAATCGCCGGCGAAGCCGACGCGGCCGGGCGCGGGGGCGACGACCTGTCCGCCGGGACGCGCCGCGATCGTGATGCCGCGCGATCGCACGCCGCTTTCATTGACCTCGCCCAGCCCGGCGACGATGCGCCCGACGACGGGCAGGCGATAGGCGCCGCGGGTCAGCTCGGCCTCTGCGGCGGCGGGCGGTGCGGCGCTTCGGGTCACGCTCGCTTCGGGATTGCGCGGGCGCGGGATCGGCCCCGCGAGCTCGGCGAGCTGCGCGCGCACCGCGCCGTCGGCCTCGAGCGAATCCATCAGTTCGACGATGTCGCGCGCCTTCTCGCCGAGCCCGAGCGCCCGGTCGGCCTCGAGCTGCGCGCTGCTCATCAGCTCGCGCGAGCGCAGCCGGCCCTCGTTTTCGAGCCGGGTGAGCGCATCGCGGCGATGCGCGAGCTGCGCCTTGCTCGTCGACAGCGCCTTCAGCGCGATCGCCTGTTGCCGCCGCGTCGTGTCGAGCGCGGTCAGTTCGCGGCGTACGCCGACGGTGCGGCGTTCGATCACCGGCATCGCGGCGTCGATCACCGCGCGCGCATGGACCATGTCGGAGAGCGAGCCCGGCTGCGCGAGCACGCTGACCGGCGGCTGACGGCTCAATTGCTGGAGCGACGCGGCGAGTTCGAGCAAGGGTTGCTGCTGTTCGGCGAGCCGCGCACGCTGGCCCGCGAGACGGCGGTTGACGAGCGCGACGCGCGCTTCGCCCGCGCTGATGTCGGCCTCGGCCGACTGGATGCGCGCGGCGAGCGCGGCGCTGCGCTTCTTGAGGCGGTCGGCCTCGTTGCTCGCGGCTTCCGCCTGTTTTTCGAGCAGCGCGCTCCGCGCCATCGCCGCCGCCGACTGTTGCTTCGCGTCGATCAGCTGTTCGCGCTCGTGCGCGGCGATCGCCGTGGGGTCGAAAATATCGCCCTGCGCCAGCGCGAGCGCGCCGCCCGCGAAGACGGCGGTCGTCGCAAGGGCGGCGAAGGCGCGCCTCATTGCCGGCCTTCGCGGTGATAGGGGTGACCCGCGACAATGCTCGTCGCCCGCCACAATTGCTCGGCGAGCATCGCGCGCGCCATCAAATGCGGCCAGGTCGCGCGGCCGAAGGCGATGACCTTGTCGGCGCCCTCGCGCTCTTCGGGGGTGAAGCCGTCAGCGGCACCGAGGCAGAAGCGCGCCTCGCGCACCCCGCCGTCGCGCCATTTTTCGAGGAGCCGCGCGAATTCGAGCGACGACATCTGCTCGCCCCCCTCGTCGAGCAGGATCGTGCGGCTGTTGTCGGTCGCGGCGGGCATCCGCCCGCCGGTGTCGGGAAGTTCCGAAATCTTCTGCGCCCAGGTCACGCGCTTCATATAGCGCTCGACCAGCTCGGCCTCGGGCCCGCGCCCGATGCGCCCGCGCGCGATGATGTGCAGGAGCATGTCAGCCCTCTATTCGGCACAATTGATCGCGGTGCGTGCGAATATAGGAGCCGACATAATGCTGCGATTCCTGACGCGTGCTGTCGAGGTAGAACCATGTGTCGAAAGCGTCCGCTGCCACACAGGGCGGTGGCTCATATTCTACCTGATGCTTTTCGACAGGCTGTATTTCGCCGTTCGACACCGCCATATTGTACAGGGTCTGCAAAATTGTGTCCGACAGTTGATCGAACCGGGCCCTCTCGCCCCGCCGCGCCCACGGCCGCCACCGCGTTTTGCTGCGCGCGAGGCTGTCCAGCATATGGGTTCGATTGGCTCCCGCATCGTCGTCGTCCCACTCCCATAGCTTCGCAGCAACGGACTGGGGGTTCGCCGGATCGCCAGCCTGCTCGCGGAAAGCAGGATCGAAGCGTTCGAACAGCTCCGGCCAGTCCAGTTTTGCGATGAGCCGATACGCCAGTGCCAGCGTTTTCTCATAATTGGATATGAACTGCTCGAAACCACCGTTTGCGACCTGGCCGACCATATCCGACCACATCATCAGCACACGCTGAGCCTCGGTCAGCTGTTCATTGCCGGGATGGCCGTAGAGATTCCAGCCAGGGACATTCATCACCGATGGCGTATGGATCAGGCCTTCGCCGGTCAGCCACCAGCCGGAATCGACATAGCTGGCCCGCTCCTCGAATTCTTCGGGCGTCAAGGCTGAACGCGTGTCCATGGGCGTCGCTTCACCGGCGCTCACGGATTCAGGTCAATTTGCGGCGGCGACCGGCGGTGCGTCGCCGAATGACCACATGCGTTCGAGGTTGTAGAAGCTGCGCACCTCGGGACGGAACAGGTGGACGATCACGTCGCCCGCGTCGATCAGCACCCAATCGGCATTGGGCAAGCCTTCGACGCGAACGCTGCGGCCCGCTTCCTGCTTGATCCGCTGCGCCAGCTTCTCGGCGATCGCCGAGACATGGCGCGTCGAGCGGCCGCTCGCGATCACCATATGGTCGGCGATGCTGCTCTTGCCGGCAAGCGGGATGGAGATGGTTTCCTGGGCCTGATCCTCGTCCAGCTGGTGGAGGATCAGCGCGTGGAGCGAATCCACGCTGTCGTCCGAAGACGTCGGGGCGGGTGCGGCGCCGGGCGCGGTACCCTTGTCAGCGGAGATCAAATGCGTCCTTTCTCGGTCGGTTCCACCAGCCATGAACGCGTCAGCGGGTCGCGCATTGCGCGGCCTTCATAGCGTTCGAACCAGCGGGGGTTGGCCTGCCGTATCGCAGTCGCGGATCGCACATCGGGCGAAAATCGCAAGAACACGAGGGCGGGCGGTCTCCAGTCTGTCCAACGGCTTTTCTGGTCTGCGGGCCGGACAAAGCGCCGCAGCCATCCCATCGCACGTCTTGCATGGGCCCGGTCGTTATAGCCCGGACGCGCGACGACCGCAATCGGCATCAATCGCGCGATCTCCCGCCAGTCGCGCCATTGGGGCAACTGGACCAGATTGTCGGCGCCCATGATCCAGATGAACCGCCGGTCCGGGTAAAGGCGGACGAGCTTTTTGAGCGTGTCGATCGTATAGCGCGTGCCGAGTTCGGCCTCGATCGCGGTCGCGCGGATCGGCGCGCGCCGCGCCATGCGCTGCGCCGAACCGAGCCGCGCGGGAAGCGGCGCCATACCCGCTTTGGGCTTCAAGGGATTGCCCGGCGACACCAGCCACCACAATTCATCGAGTCCCAGCGCGTCGATCGCATTGAGGCTGATCGCACGATGCCCGCCATGCGCGGGATTGAAGCTGCCGCCGAGGAGGCCGGTGGGGATTTTCCGGTTCAGGGCCGGACCTGCCCCGTGCCGCGCACCAGCCATTTATAGGTGGTGAGCCCTTCGAGCGCGACCGGGCCGCGCGCGTGCAGCCGCCCCGTCGCGATGCCGATTTCGGCGCCGAGGCCGAATTCGCCGCCATCGGCGAACTGCGTCGAGGCGTTGTGCATCACGATTGCGCTGTCGACGCCGGCCAGGAAGCGGTCGGCCGCCGCGGCGTCCTCGGTGACGATCGCGTCGGTGTGGCGGCTCGAATGCGCGTCGATATGCGCGAGCGCGCCCGCGAGGCCGTCGACCATGGCGACCGACACGATCGCGTCGAGATATTCGCAGTCCCAATCGCCTGCGCTTGCGGGTTCGACATGTGGACTCAGCGCCGCGACGCCCTTGTCGCCGCGCACCTCGCAGCCCGATGCGATCAGCGCGTCGACGATGGCGAGCGGCGCGCCATAGGCCCGGTCGATCAGGATCGTCTCGGTCGCGCCGCAGACGCCGGTGCGGCGCATCTTGGCGTTGACCGCCAGATCCACCGCTTTCGCCGGGTCGGCGGCGGCGTCGATATAGAGGTGGTTGATGCCGTCGAGATGCGCGAGCACGGGCACCCGCGCCTCATCCTGCACGCGCGCGACCAGCCCCTTGCCGCCGCGCGGGATGATGATGTCGATCAGCCCCTGCGCGCGCAGCATCGCGCCGACCGCGGCGCGGTCCTGCGTCGGGACGAGCTGCACTGCGTCGGCGGAGAAGCCCGCCTCGACCAGCCCCGCCGCAAACGCGGCATGCAGCGCGCGGTTCGAATGCACCGCCTCGCTGCCGCCGCGCAGGATCACGGCATTGCCCGACATCAGCCCGAGCGCGGCCGCGTCGGCGGTGACATTGGGCCGGCTTTCATAGATGATGCCGACGACGCCGAGCGGCACGCGCACGCGGCTCAGCACCAGCCCGTTGGGGCGCGTCACCCGGTCGATTTCGGCTCCCGCCGGGTCGGGCAGCGCCGCGACCGCGTCGATCGCGTCGGCGATGCCGCCGAGCCGCGCCTCATCGAGCCGCAACCGGTCGAGCATCGCGCCCGACAGGCCGCTTTTCCGTCCGGCCGCCATATCCTCTGCATTGGCGGCGAGGATGTCGGCCGCGCGTGCGCGGATCTCCGCCGCCGCCGCGCGCAGCGCCGCCGCCTTGTCGGCGGTCGGCGTCAGCGCCAGCCGTTTCGCCGCGACGCGCGCGCGCGCGCCCATCTCGGCGATCAGGGCGGCGGCATCGCCGGGCAGCGGCGGGGCGGTCAGGGCTTCGGCGTTCATGGCGCGGCCCCTATCATGTTTCGCCCGACTCTCGAAAGCCCCGTTGCGCGCCGCGCCCGGCATCATTAGGCAGGGCGCCATGACAGGGGATATCGAGGGTATCGGCAGCGCGGTGACCGCGGGCCTCGCGGCGCGCGCGGTCGAGCCGCGCCATGGAGGCGCGGCGCACGGCCATGCACCGCTGCGCTGCCTCAACTGCGGCACCAGCCTGACGGGCTCGCATTGCCACCATTGCGGACAGCGCGCCGACGTCCACCGCAGCTTCGGCGCGATCGGGCACGACCTCGTCCACGCGATCTTCCACTTCGAAGGCAAGATCTGGAACACGCTCCCCTTGCTGGCATGGCGTCCGGGCGACCTGACGCGCCGCTATATCCACGGCGAGCGCGCCCGCTTCATTTCACCGCTCGCGCTGTTCCTGTTCGCCGTCTTCCTGACCTATGCGGTGCTTGCGATGGTCGGCAGCGGCGGCGGCGTCGGCGAGGTGATAGCGAAGGAAGCCGCCGCGCAAACACAATCCAATGCGCTCAAGGTCAGTTTCGAGCAGGAAGTCGATCGGGTCGATGCGCGGTTGGCGCTGAAAGACTTGCCCTCGGCGGAACGAGAGCAACTGAAGCGGGAACGCGAAACGCTCCTGAAAAGCGCCGACTATCTCGGCGTCGAACGGCGCATGACGCGGGAGGAACGCGAGAAGGGGCCGCCCGTGCTGGAAGATCCCGCGGAGCAGGTGATGACCAGCGTCGATTTCGTGACGCGGACAAAGGTCGATACGGGCATTCCCGTCATAGACGAAGCCGCCGCGAAGGCGATCGCGAACCCCGGGCTGCTGCTCTACAAGATCCAGGCGAACGCCTATAAATTCGCCTGGGCGCTGATCCCGCTATCGCTGCCGTTCATGTGGCTGCTGTTTCCGTTCAGCCGGCGCTTCCACACCTATGACCATTTCGTCTTCGTCACCTACTCGATTTCGTTCATGCTGCTGCTGTTCGTCGTCGTGCGGCTTTTGAACCTGACGATCTTCGGCGATCTCGCGATCTTTTTCGCGATGCTCTATGTGCCCTTTCACATGTATCGCCAGCTGCGCGGCGCCTATCGTTCGTCGCGGTTCGGCGCGTTCGTGCGCGCGAATCTGCTGCTCTTTTTCAGCCTGTTCGCGGTGATCTGGTTCATGCTGCTGCTGCTGGCGCTCGGGATCAGCGGATAGAGGTGAAGCTGTAACAAAGACCGGCCACAAACCCGGCGATGCGGGAGGATATGCAGTGCATCCATTGTGGCACGAGATCGATCGCCGTCTGCTCATCAAGCTCGGCACCGCGGGGCTCGCGGCGCTGTCGCTGCCCGGCGCGGCGAAGGCGGCGATGGCGCAGGGCTTCACCCACGGCGTCGCGAGCGGCGAGCCGGGCGCCCATTCGGTGCTGCTGTGGACGCGCTATGCCGCGGCGAACGACACGGCGCTGACGGTCGAACTGTCCGACACCACCGATTTCGCGCGCATCGCGGCGGGCGGCAGCGTCACCGCGAAGGGCGAGAACGACCATAGCGCGAAAATCGCCATCGACGGGCTCGATCCCGGCCGCTGGTATTTCTACCGCTTCGTCGCGCCCGACGGGACGAAGTCGGTCACCGGCCGTACGCGCACGCTACCCGCCGGACCGACGCGCGCCTTCACCATCGCGCTCTTTTCCTGCGCGAACCTCCCCTTTGGCTGGTTCAACGCCTATGCCCACGCCGCGGCGCGCAGCGACGTCGACCTCGTCGCGCATGTCGGCGACTATCTCTACGAATATCGGGTCGGCGAATATCCGTCGCTGAAGGATGCGCTGCCCGGCCGCGAGATTCAGCCGACGCACGAGATGGTGAGCCTTGCCGATTATCGGCTGCGCTATGCCGCCTATCGCGCCGACCCCGATCTCCAGCGCCTCCATGCGCTGTTCCCGATGATCGCGCAGTGGGATGATCATGAATTCGCCAACGACGTGTGGAAGGGCGGCGCCGAAAATCATAATGAAGGCGAGGGCGACTGGCGCGTTCGCGAAGCGGCCGCCGAGCGCGCGTATCGCGAATGGATGCCCGTCGGCGACACGCGCTGGCGCCATTATCAGGCCGGCGATCTCGCGACGATCTTCCTGCCCGAAACGCGCATCACCGCCCGCGACCGCCCCTTTCAGCTGGGCGAGATACTGGAAGGCAAGGCCGACCCCGCGGCGGCGCTGAAGCAATTTGCCGAAAGCGATTATCGCGACCCGGCGCGGCAATTGATGGGCGCCGATCAGGAACGATGGCTGTTCGACGGATTGGCGCAATCGGTGAAGAGCGGCACGCGCTGGCAGGTCTGCGCGCAGCAGATCGTGATGGGCAGCCTGTTCACCCCTCCCGAATCGCGGGGCTGGTTCGGGGCCGACCAGCCCGACTATGTCCGGCGCCGCGTCGAGACGGCGCAGGTCGCGGCGCGCGCCGGCCTGCCGCTCAACATGGACAGCTGGGACGGCTATCCCGCGGCGCGCGCCCGCCTGCTCGCGGCATCGCAGCGCGCCGGCGCCGATCTGGTCACGCTGTCGGGCGACAGCCACAACGCCTGGGCGTTCGACCTGACGCACGACCACCGCCCCGCCGGGATCGAGATCGCGGGCCACAGCGTCACCTCGCCGGGGTTCGAGGCCTATACGCCTGGCATTTCGGACGCCACGCGCGTGGCGGCGCTGCGCGCCGCGTCGCCGCAGCTCCAATGGGCGAATACCGCGGATCGCGGCTATGTGACGGTGCAACTGACCCGCGAGCGGGTGACCGCGAACTGGCACAGCGTCGAAACGATCCGCAGTCATAGGCCGGGGCTCAAAGGCACGCACAGCATGACCGCGACGCGCGGGCACAGGAAATACGACGCTTGACACATTCATAACTCGATGGTTATGAGAAATCCATAACCAAGGAGTTATGGATTAAATGACGTCGTCACCCGACCTCTTGTTCCGGGCGCTCGCCGACCCGACGCGCCGCGCGCTGTTCGAGCGGCTTTGTCTCGAAGGCGAGCAGACGGTCGGCGCGCTCACCGCCGAAGCCGGAATTTCGCAGCCCGCGGTGTCCAAACATCTCGGCGTGCTCAAACAGGCGGGGCTCGTGCACGATCGGCACGAAGGCCGCCAGACGCATTACAGCGCGCAGCAACGCGCGCTCGCGCCGCTGGTCGACTGGACCGGGCGCATGAACCGCTTCTGGGAAGCGCGGTTCGACGATCTCGAAGATTTACTCAAAAGGATGGATCAATGACCGATACCGACGTGCGTAGCGTGACCGTGGAGCGCGAGATTCCGCATCCGCCCGAAAAAATCTGGCGCGCGCTGACGACGCAGCATCTGATCGAGGAATGGCTGATGAAGAACGACTTCGGCCTCGACCTCGGCCACCGTTTCCAGCTGCGCGGCGACTGGGGCCATGTCGACTGCGAGATTCTCGACGTCGAGCCCGAACGGAGCCTCTCCTATACGTGGAATTACGCGCACGACGATCCGGCTTACCGGCTCGACAGCAAAGTCACCTTCACGCTCGAACCGACGGCGATGGGAACGCTGCTGCGCATGGAACAGGTCGGCTTCCGCCCCGACCAGAAGCAGGCGTTCGGTGGCGCCAAAAGCGGCTGGCGCATCCATCTCGAAAATCTCGAGAAGGTTGTCGCGGGTCTCGACTGAATTTCAAGCAGGGAGAGAGTTATGAACTGGAGCCTCTGGATCCGGCAGTTTCACCGCTGGGTATCGATTATCTTCACCGCGATCGTGCTCGCCATTTTCGTGATGCTCGGCGCGGGGCACGAGCCGGCCCAATGGATCTATTATCTGCCGCTGCCGCCGCTCTTCCTGCTGATGTTTTCGGGCCTCTACATGTTCTTCCGGCCCTATTTCCGGAAGCGCGGCGGCGCGAACATCGCGTGAATCGTCATCCCGGCGAAGGCCGGGATCTCACCCTATCGGAATGACGCACCGGAGAGATCCCGGCCTGCGCCGGGATGACGTCAGCAAAAAGGAAGGATGTGCCCTCAGCCATAGGGCGGCGTATCCTCGAACTCGGCGAACCAGGGATAGTCGTTCGCGACGCTGACGGTGAAGTTCGCGTCGCGTTTTTCGAGGAAGCTCGACACCCCTTCGGCGGCGTCGGCGCTGCGCCCGCGCGCGAAGATCGCGCGGCTGTCCCAGCGGTGCGCGCTCATCGGATGCGGCGCGCCGAGCATCCGCCACAGCATATGCCGCGTCAGCGCGACCGACACCGGCGCGCTATGCTCGGTCAGCTCGCGCGCCTTGGCGATCGCGGCGTCGACCAGCTCGCCGGGGGCGTGAACCGACTGGACGAGGCCTTTTTCATGCGCTTCCTGCGCGGCGATCAGCCGCCCCGAATAGCACCAGTCGACGGCATTCTGGATGCCGACGAGGCGCGGCAGGAACCAGCTCGACGCGGCTTCGGGGACGATCCCGCGCCGCGCGAAGACGAAGCCGTAGCGCGCGGTATCGCTCGCGAGCCGCGCGTCCATCGACAGCGTCATCGTCGCGCCGATGCCGACCGCGGCGCCGTTGATCGCGCCGAGGACGGGCTTCTTGCAGTCGAAGATGCGCATCGACACGCGCCCGCCCGAATCGCGGATCAGCGGGTGCGACCAGTCGATCGTGCCGTCCTCGGCGACGGGGCTCGCCGACATGCCGTCGGGCAGGATCGCCTGCTTGTCGGTGCGCTTGTCGTAATCGAAGGTCGCGGCGCCCTGTCCCAGATCGGCGCCGGCGCAATAGGCGCGGTCGCCCGCACCGGTGAAGATCACCGCGCGCACGGCGTCGTCGGCGTCGCACTCGTCGAGCGCGGCGACGATTTCGAGCATCATTTCGGTGGTGAAGGCGTTCATCCGGTCGGGGCGATGCAATGTCAGCAGCGCGATGCCTTCGTGGCGGTCGAGGCGAATCTGGTCGAAGCTCATCCATCTCTCTCCTTGGTTTGCGATTATGGTTGCAAGCGGGGCGGGCGAGTGCAAGCACTTTACGTAAACGTAAATCTAATCGTCGCCCCCGCGAAGGCGGAGGCCGCTGGAGAGATGGAGTAAGGCCGACAACGGCCCCGCCTTCGCGGGGGCGACGGTTTTGGGATCGGGGATGACGCCCGGTTCCTTTGCCGCTATAGGCGCCCCCGTCGCCCCGGTGCCGCGCCTCGTCCATGAGTCGTTTCCGCCGGGGTCATTCATTTGGTTCCGACAGAAAGTCCTGCCCATGGCCCGCCGCCGCCAGATCTACGAAGGCAAAGCCAAGATCCTTTACGAAGGCCCCGAACCGGGCACGCTGATCCAGTATTTCAAGGACGACGCGACCGCGTTCAACGCGCAGAAACGCGGAACGATCAACGGCAAGGGCGTGCTCAACAACCGGATTTCGGAGCATGTCTTCACTCTGCTCGGCAATATCGGCGTGCCGACGCACTTTATCCGCCGCCTCAACATGCGCGAGCAGCTGATCCGTCAGGTCGAGATCGTGCCGATCGAGGTGATCGTGCGCAACGTCGCCGCGGGCACGCTGTCGAAGCGTCTCGGGATCGAGGAGGGGACGCAGCTGCCCCGCACGCTGATCGAATATTGCTACAAGGACGACGCGCTCGGCGATCCGCTCGTCGCCGAGGAACATATCGCCTGCTTCAACTGGTGCAGCCAGGACGAGCTTCACGACATCCAGGACATGGCGATCCGCATCAACGACTTCATGTCGGGCATGTTCGCCGCGGTCGGCATTCGCCTCGTCGACTTCAAGCTCGAATTCGGGCGCCTTTACGAAGGCGATTTCAGCCGCATCATCCTCGCCGACGAGATCAGCCCCGACGGCTGCCGTCTGTGGGACATGACGACGAACGAAAAGCTCGACAAGGACCGCTTCCGCCGCGACCTCGGCGGCGAAGTCGAAGCCTATCAGGAAGTCGCGCGCCGATTGGGCCTGATGCCCGAGGGCGGCGAAAATGCCGTGCTCGACCTCGAAAGCCACCGGAAGAAAAAGGGCAGCTGAGGCATCTAAGCCCCTCCTCTTCAGAGGAGGGGTTTGGGGTGGTGAAAGCGGCCTCGCACGGCGCTGGCGCCACCACCCCGCTGCGACTAGCGGGCACGCCCGCAAATCTCGCTGCCCCTCCTCTGAAGAGGAGGGGTTTTCGTTTCCCTCAAATATTGATGCTCGTCGGAATCAAGCTCGGCTGCAGATACGGATAGGGTTGCATCCGCTCGGCATTGCGTTGCGCGATCTCCGCCTCGACACCCTTGAGCGCCGCCTGAAACCACGCCAGCGGGCCCTCGACCGCGGTCACGCGCGGGTCCTGGAACCATGCCGGATAGGGGAAGGCGTTGCTGCGGTAATCGCCGAGCGGGCGGTAATGCACCGAGCCCAACAGTTCGAGCACGTTCAATTGTTCGAGCGCGAGCGCCATCGGCGGCATCATCGCGAGCCAGCCGGCCTTGTCGTGCCCACGCTGGCCGTTCGGCGCCGCCTGCCAGCCCGCGCCGGTGACCGCGGGGGCAAAGGCCATGATGTCCTTTTGCGGGAAATTGACCGCGGCGTGCTGCGCGCTCGCGGTGAACATCACCATCGCGCACACGTCGGCGAGCTGCCCCCGCGTCGTCACGGGGGCGAAGCCCCTGATCTTCGCTTCGCCGGCAAGGCACGTCGACCATGCGCTGAGCTCGGTGTCGGCGACGACATCGGCGTCGTGCGCATAATAAAGATCGACATATTGCCGCGCCCATTCGTGGAGTGCGTCCCACACGAGCAGCGCGTCGTCGCGGTAGGGATAGTCGGCGAGCGCCGAATCGACGCCCACCCCGCGCGCGGCGAAATCGGCGCGCGGCATCTTGCCTTGGAAGTCGAACGCCAGCCGCGCGTCGACCGCCGCAAGCTGGCTCGATGCGATCGTGCCCGCGAAAATATGGTCGATCGGGCCGTTCGCGGCTATCAGCGAGGTCGCCGCCGCTTCGTTGATGAACAGCGTGCCCTCGAAATGGGGCAGGAGCAGCGCCCAGATCGGATGCGCCTCGGCGAGATGGCGGTGCGTCGCGACCGCGAACGCCTCGATCACCAGATGCGTGCGCGCCAGATGTGTGAACAGCTCGTGATAATTGCCGTCGGCGACCT
Organism: Sphingopyxis sp.; assembly: GCF_035686825.1. Classification (GTDB taxonomy): domain Bacteria; phylum Pseudomonadota; class Alphaproteobacteria; order Sphingomonadales; family Sphingomonadaceae; genus Sphingopyxis. The sequence continues at coordinate 81,606 of NZ_DASRYZ010000004.1, forward strand.
CGACGACGAGTTTCGCCATTTCCCAGCCCCATAGCTTGTCGGCGGCGGGGGAGGGGGTGAAGATCGGCCCGTCGGCGGGATCCTGCCCGCACTGGATCGCCACCGGCACGAGCGACGATCCGCCCGGCGGCACCGCGAACAGCGCCATCGGCTGCCAGGCATATTTGGCGAGGCTGCCATAAGTACCGGGATCGAGGACTTCGAGCGGCTTGTAATCGAGCAGGAACAGCCGCCCGTCGGCGAGCGCCGCCGCCAGCGTGTCGCCGTTCACCACCGCGGCATATTGGGCGGCGCTGAGCGGGAAATTGGCGGGCAGGGCATTCTCGACCGCGGCGATCAGCATGCAGTTCGGCCCCTGCACGCGCAGCCGCGCGAACGCGCTGTCGTCCTGGAACATATAGCTGATGCCCGGAACCGGCAGCGTAGCAAACAGCGCGCGATAGGCCTCGAGGCTGCGCACCGTCTTGCTGCCCAGGCCGACGGCTTCCTCGACCTTCATCAGATCCTCGAGCCGGTCCTTATAGCCCTTGAGCAGCGCGACATGCGCGTCGCGCTCAGCGGCGGCGACCGCGTTTTCGACGTCGCCGACGATGCGCTCAAAGATATTGCCGCCGCTGTGGACGCCGTGCTCGGCCGCGATCTTCGCGGCCGACGCCTCGATCGCGTCGCATTCGGCGAGCGCGGCCTCGTATTCGGCGCGCGGGCTGTTGAGTTCGCCCTTATCGACGCCGCCGAGCTTCACCGTCAGCGCGTTGCGCACGATGTCCAGCCCGACACCGATCAGGATCACGAACCACGCGATCGTCGGCTCGTCATTCTTGGGCACGTTTGTCGCCAGCGGCACGCCGGGCAGCGTCGGGACGTCGGTCGTCCATGTATAAATGGCCCGCGTCGCGGTCAGCTGCGCCGCGCGCGCCGCCTGTCCGGCCGGCGTGTCGTCCTGCGGCAGCGTCGGGTGGGCGGACGGCATCGGCGTCGCCGGCGCGGGGCTGGACGGGGCAAGCTGCGGTATCGGATAGGACATGGCGTGGCTCCTGTCGGGCGCGAAACACAAGGCCGCGCGTATCGGCGAACATGGTTAATATTTCGCAAGCCATCGCGTGCGCGAAAGCGTCTAGTCCGGTGATAAGACGGACTTTCATTCCTTAACCCCTGCTTTACCCGGCCTTGCTATCCCGCCCCCATGACGGGGGTCTATCACACGCTGCAGGCGCGCTTCTTTCCGCCGATTCCGGATGCGATTCGGGACGACGTCGCCTTGCTGCGCGCCAATCGCGTCGAGACGCTGACCCCGATGCTGTTCCTGATGCTCGCGGCGACGACGCCCACCGCCATCTATGGTGGGGTCGAAACGGTGCATCCGTTCATCCGCATCGGCTTTCCGGTCATCCTCGCGATCGTCGGCGTGCTCGGCTTTCTGTTCCTGCGCCACAATCGCGGCCGCCGGATGAGCCCGCGCCGCGCGCGCCGCATCATCCGCGAAGCGAGCTGGGTATCGGGGATCACCGGCGCGATGTGCAGCCTGTGGACGGTGACCAACTGGCTCGCGGCGCCGCCCGAAACGCACAGCTATTATGCGATGATCATGGCGATGGGGTCGCTCGCGACCGCCTATTGCCTGTCGTCGATCCGTTTCGCGACCTTCCTCAACCTCGGCGTCGGACTCGCGCCCGTGTCGGCGCTGATGCTGACCTCGGGCAATCCGCCCGAAATCGCCGCGGGCACCAGCCTCGTCATCGCGACCCTGTTCCTGCTGCGGATGGTCGTCCAGCAGCACGGCCAGGTGATCGACCTGCTCGAACTGCAGCGCCAGATGCGCGAGCTGGCGCATACCGACCCGCTCACCGGCCTCGCCAACCGCCGCGAATTCGACCTCAGGCTCGACGAGGAGATCGCCAGGGCCGACGGCGCCGGCCGCTTCGCGATCGCGCTGCTCGACCTCAACGGGTTCAAGCCGATCAACGACCAGCACGGCCACGCGATCGGCGACGGCGTGCTGTGCGAGCTCGCCGACCGCCTGCGCCGCGCCTGCGGCAACCACGCGATCGTCGCGCGCCAGGGCGGCGACGAATTCGCCATCCTCGTGCCCGCCGGCTCGCCGTTGCTGGGCACCGCGCTCGCCGATCATATCCTCGCCGCGCTCGCGGCGCCGTTTCGCATCGACGGCCGGCCGATCGGTGTCGGCGCGGGCATCGGCACCGCCTATTGGCCCGAACATGGCGACAGCGCCCGTCAATTGCTCGAGGTTGCCGACCGCGCGCTCTACGCCGCAAAAGCCGCCAATCGCCCCCTGACGTCGTCTGTCGAAAGCGTCGGCCGGGTCGCATGACGACGGCTTGACCGCCCGCGGGGTGGTCGCCACATCGGGCCCATGACCAAAACCCTCGTCCGGCGCGCCGCAACCGCGCTGTCGCCCCTTGTTCTCCTCATCGCCAGCACCGCGCCGGTCCATGCCAGGGAAATACCCGCGAAGGCGGCGGCGCCCGCGACGGTCAATCCGCAGGGCGCGGTGGCAAAGGCATGGAATTTCGCCGCCAGCGACATTCCGGTCGACCCCAACATCGTCTTCGGCGTGCTCCCCAACGGGATGAAATATGCGCTGCTCAAAAACAGCACGCCCAAGGACAGCGTGGTGCTCCGCATGCGCTTCGACGTCGGCAGCTTCGCCGAAGCCGACGACCAGCGCGGCCTCGCCCATTTCCTCGAACATATGGCGTTCAACGGATCGACCAATGTGCCCGAGGGCGAGATGATCAAGCTGCTCGAACGCAAGGGGCTGGCGTTCGGTGCCGACACCAACGCCTCGACCGGCTTCGACGAGACGGTCTACAAGCTCGACCTGCCGAACGCCTCGGACGACCTGATCGATACCGGATTGATGCTGATGCGCGAGACCGCGAGCGAGCTGATGATCGATCCCGCCGCGGTCGACCGCGAGCGCGGCATCATCCTCTCCGAACGCCGCGCGCGCGACACCTATCAGCTGCGCAGCCTGATCGACCAGCTCGACTTCCAGATGCAGGGGATGATGGTGGCAAGCCGCATCCCCGTGGGCACCGAAGAGGTGATCAAAACCGCGCCAGCGTCGCGCATCCGCGACCTCTACGAACGCTATTACCGTCCCGAACGCGCGACGCTGGTGATGGTCGGCGATTTCGATCCCGCGGCGGTCGAGGCGAAGATCAAGGCGCGCTTTGCGGACTGGCGGGGGCGCGGCCCAGCAGGTGCCGATCCCGACATCGGCGATGTCGACTATGAACGCGCCGCCGCCGCCGACGATTTCGTCGACCCCGCGATCCAGGATTCGGTGACGATCGCGCGCTTCAAGCCCTGGGTGGACGAGCCCGACACCAAGGCGAAACGCGCGCGCAAACTCGCCGAGGATGTCGGCGAGGCGATCGTCAGCCGCCGGCTCGCGAAGATCGCGCTCACCGAGGAGTCGCCGATCCTCACCGGCTATTTCAGCGACGCGTCGGGCTGGAAGAAATTCGACCAGGTCACCGTCGGCGCGGTCGCCAAGGAAGGCGCGTGGAAAGAGGCGCTGGCGCTCGTCGAGCAGGAACAGCGCCGCGCGGTGGAGCATGGCTTCACCCAGGCCGAGGTCGACGAGCAGCTCGCGATCCGCCGCACCGCCTTTCGCAATGCCGTCGCGGGGGCGACGACGCGGCGCAGCGAGACGCTCGCCGACGCGCTGGTCACGGCGGCCGAGGGCGATTTCGTCTTCACGCGCCCCGAAACCTCGCAGGCGCTGTTCGAGGCGGCGGCGCCGTCGCTCGATGCCGCCGCGGCCACCGCCGCCTTTCGGGCGCGCATGGAGGGGATGAGCCCGCCGCTCGCGCGCGTGACGACGAAAAAGCCGATCGAGGGCGGGACGGCCGCGATCCTCGCCGATCTGCAGGCCTCGGCCAAGGTTGCGGTCGCGCCGCCGACCGAGGCCGCGAACGCGGCCTTCGCCTATGATGATTTCGGTACGCCCGGCAAAATCGCCAGCGACGAACGCGTCGACGATCTCGGCATCCGCCGCATCCGCTTCGCCAACAATGTGATGCTCAATATCAAGACGACCGATTTCCAGAAGGACAAGGTCATGCTGTCGCTGCGCGTCGATGGCGGCAACCTGCTCGCGACGAAGGACGATCCGACCCGGGTGGCGCTCGCGGGTTCGCTGATGCTCGGCGGGCTCGAGGCGCACAGCTATGACGAGCTACGCTCGATCCTCGCGGGCAAGACGATCAGTCCGGTCTTCGGCAACGCCACCGACAGCTTCGGTGGCAGCGCGGTCACCTCGCCCGAGGATTTCGCGCTGCAGGCGAAGCTGATGGCGGCTTACCTCACGCATCCCGGCTACCGCGCCGACGGCCTCGCGCTCATCCGCCGCGTGCTGCCGCAACAATATGCCGCGAACGACGCGACCCCGGCGGCGGTGCTCGGCCGCGATGCGGGGGGCATTCTCGCGAACGACGATCCGCGCTCGCAAACCCCGCCGCTGGAAAGCGTGATGGCGCTCGACTGGACGCAGCTCGAATCGGCCGTCGCCGACAGCTTCGCGCACGGCGCGATCGAGATCGGCGTCGTCGGCGACATCGGCGAGCAGTCGGCGATCGATGCGATCGCGGCGACCTTCGGCGCCTTGCCCGAACGCCGCGCCGCCTTCGACCCGCGCGCCGACGCGCGCGCGCGCCAATATCAGGCCGACCGCAGCGACCGCACGCTGATCCACAAGGGCCCGGCCGAGCAGGCGGAACTCCGCGTCTATTGGCCGGCGCGCGACGACAGCGATCTCGCCGAGTCGATGCAGCTCAACCTGCTGACGCGCGTGATGCAGCTAATGCTGACCGAGGAACTGCGCGAGCGGCTCGGCGAAAGCTACAGCCCGCGCGCCGCGGCGAGCCTGTCCGACGAGTTTCCGGGCTATGGCCATCTCTTCGCCGCGAGCAATGTCGATTACAAGGATCTCGCGACGACGCGCGCGGCGATCTTTGCGATCGCGAAGGAGCTGCGCGACAAGCCCGTCGACGCCGACCTGCTCGACCGCGCGCGGCGGCCGCTGGTCGAGGCGATGGTGAAGGCGCGGCGCGAGAACAGCTATTGGCTGAACTATGTCGCCGAAGCCGCGACCCATGCCGACCGCCTCGACCGCAGCCGCAACGGGATCGCCGAGGTCGAGGCGGCGACGCCCGCCGAGCTGCAGACGCTCGCGCGCCGCTACCTCGTCGACGACAAGGCGCTGGTGATCAGGGCGGTGAGCGACAAGGCGGGACGCTGACCAGCCGGGTGTGGGCGAAAGCCGACCTATCTTTCGTCACCCCGGACTTGATCCGGGGTCCATTTACGCAGCGTGGAAGGAATGAATTCCGGATCAAGTGCGGGATGACGAAGGTAGGAGACGTCAGCTTCCCACCCCATTCTAGCCAATCGGTCCCGATCCGGATGAAATGACAGGAAACGACCGATTGCGGACGTATCAAACCTGATTAAGGTGTCCGTCATGATGCCCGCTTCGCGACGCGCAAAGGAATAGTCGCATGCAATTTTCCCTTGTGGTCGCAACGCTAATCTTGGGGGTTCTCTTCACGTACGTTTTGACCAGCAAACTTTTGTGGGGACGTGCGCTGCCGAAATCATTGTCGGGAGCCATAGGTCTGACAGTTGGCGCTATAATTTTGATCGCCTTTTTCGATGCGTCTTGGTGGAACGTATCGCCATCTCTTCTTGCCGCTCTGTTTTTGCTGTGCGGACATCTGATCCGCAGGCGCGATCAAAACGACGCAAGCCAGAAGAGCTAGTAGATCCGCTTCCCACCCCGTTTTCGCCGTCCGGCGAAGTTCGGGCCGCGATGGCAGAAAACGACCGGTTGCGATCATTGCGTCGCGGGGCAGCCTCGAATGTCGTTCCAATATTCGTCGTGGACGTCGGCGTCGATTTCCACCGGCATAGAACTTGATGGATACAGCCGGTCTTGGCCATCTTTTCGGGGACCGGAGATCCAAAACTGGTCGCCTGTCTCGGCGTCAAAATAGTTGGCCTTGAAACCTTGGCCACCCAGTCGCTGAAACGTGCGCGCTCCGTAGTAGATTGACTGGCCAGTTTTTGAATAAGTTACGCGACCGATTCTTGCCGGCCCATTGAGGCCTGCCGATTTGTCTTCGATATACATTATCCGCGTCTTCTTGGCGCTCATTGTGCCGGGCCTCCCTGGACAATAGCCATATCAGCGCGATGGCGGCTTTCCACCCCATTCCGCCAATTCGCAACCAGCTGCCACCTCTCCTCCCCAAAAATCCGACTATGCCCTTGGAACCGGCGGCAAATACGGGCATCGTCGGCGGGACGGATCGAAACGCGCCGACCTGGCGTTCCGATTCCGAAGGTCAAGACAGGGAGCAGCAAGATGACGACGCGTTCGCACCATAAGCATTTCATCGCCGGGGGCCTTGTCCTCGCCGGGGCGCTGGCGCTCGCGGGCTGCGCCGGGATGGGCGGGAAAACGACGAGCACGCTGCCGCCCGCCGACGCCTATGCCCAGCTTACCGATTCGAAAGGCGCCGACCGCGGCCGCGCCGACATTTACCGCGATGGCAGCGGCCTGCGCGTCGAACTCGTCGCGCGCGGCTTCGGCCCCGGCACCTATGGCATGCACGTCCATGCGGTCGGCCAGTGCACGCCGCCCGACTTCGCGAGCGCGGGTCCGCACTGGAACCCGACCGGCGCGCAGCACGGCCGCGAAAATCCGATGGGCGCGCACCATGGCGACCTGCCCAATCTCGTCGTTGAAACCGACCAGATCGGCCGCGCGACGCTGCACCTCGTCGGATCGCGCTTCGAGGGCGACGGCGGGCTGCTCGATGCCGATGGCGCGGCCTTCGTCATCCACGCCGGGCCCGACGATTACAAGACCGACCCCAGCGGCAACAGCGGCGGCCGCGTCGCGTGCGGCGTGATCGTCCGCGGCGACGGCGAGTAACGCCGCCGCCCGCGCGCCGGCCCTAGGGTCAGGACCCTAGGCTGGCGCGCCCGCCGCGGCGGCGCGCTCGGCGATCGTCGCTTCGGCCTGCGGCACCGCGCGATAGGCATAGAGCAAGAGCGCGACCGCGACCGGCGCGACGCCGATCAGTGACAAGATGCCCGTGCGCAGGTCGCCGACGGGCTTGCCGTCCACCATCGTGCCGGCAAGGTCCGAAATCTGCCCGACCATATAGGGGCCGAACGACAGGCCGACGAGCGTGGTGCCGAGGAAGAAGGCGGCGGTCGCGGTGCCGCGCATTCGCGGCAGCACCAGATCTTGCGTCGTCGCCGCGGCCGCGCCGAGCGCTGCCGCGCCGAGCATGCCGGCGAGGAAGTTCATGACATAGAAGAGCGTCGAATTTGCGGTCGTATAGCCGATCCAGATCGGGATGATCGGCGCGACGACGCCGAACAGGACCATCAGGATGCGTCCCGCCGGGTTTTTCGCGCGCAGATGATCGGCGACGCGGCCGCCGATGATCACCCCGACGAAGCCCGCGACCGCGCCGTTCGCGCCGAGGATGAAAGCGAGTTCCTGCTTGGGCAGCCCGAGCACGATCTCGGCATAGGGCGCCGACCAGAAGGCGAGCGCATAGGCCGCGAGCGCGACGAGGCCATAGCCCAAAGTCGTGCAGAGGAAGGCCGGGGTGCCCCAGATCAGCCGGAAGGTCGCGGGGTCGTGCGCGCGCAGCGTGCAGGCCCAGGAAAACACCGCATAATAGCCGACCCCGACCGCCGACCATTGCGGGAAATTGCCGGTCAGTTCGATCATCCACCAGGCGAAGGCGCCGATTGCGGCGGCGAAGCCGAGGTTGATCGCCAGCGCCGCGGGGCCGCGCTTCGCGGCGCCGACCAGCGTCAGCGGCGGCACGATCATCGACAGGTCCTTGCCGAATTCGCGGAACGGGGCCGGCGAACTCGGGCTCGGGGTCCCGTCCATCGCCCCGCGCACCGGTTCGCGCAGGCTCGCGACCCACAGCGCAAGCAGCAGGCCGGGGATGCCGACCGCGAGGAAGGCCGCCTGCCAGCCGACAAGGCCGATCGGCCCGCCGGCGGGATAGGCATTGTTCCACGCCTCGACGATCAGCGCGCCGATGAACAGCGACACGCCGCCGCCGAGATAAAGCCCCGACGAATAGATGGCGAGCGCGGTCGCCTTTTGCCGTTTGGGGAAATAGTCGGAGATCAGCGAATAGGCGGTCGGGCTCGCGGTCGCCTCGCCGACGCCGACCCCCATGCGCGCGAGCGTCAGGGTGAACTGGTTATAGGCGAGGCCCGAAAAGGCGGTCATCGCCGACCACAAGGTCAGCCCGATCGACAGCAGCTTGACGCGGTTCCAATTGTCGGCGAGCCGGCCGAGCGGAATGCCGAACAGCGCATAGAATACCGCGAAGGCGGCGCCGCCGAGGAAGCCCATGTCGCCATCGGAGAGGCCGAGGTCGGCCTTGATATCGACCGCGAGGATACTGATGATCTGCCGGTCGATGAAATTGAGGATATAGACGACGACGAGCACCGACAGGACGTACCAGCTGTAACCGGTGGCTTTCGGCTCGGCGGCGGCGGGCGCGCCCGGCATGTCGTTTTCGCTGGCGGTATCGGCCATCTGGCAACCCTCTCCCTCACCCATTATCTCTTTTGTCGCCCATGGCTAGCAGAGCCGGACGCGGGCGCAAGTTGAAAGTCGGTTCAACTTTATACGGAGGCAAATCGAATATGCGTGAAGATGGTGAAATTGCGAAACCCGCGATCCTCTTCCTCTGCCTCGGCAACATCTGCCGCTCGCCGCTCGCCGAAGGTGCTGCGCGCGCCGCTTTCGCCCGCGCCGGCATCGACGCCACGCTCGATTCGGCGGGCACCGGCGACTGGCATGTCGGCCACGCCCCCGACCGCCGCGCGCAGGCCGAAGCACGCCGCCGCGGCATCGACATTTCGAAGCTGCGCGCGCGCCAATTGGCGCCCGATGACTTCTATAATTTCGACCTGATCCTCGCCGCCGACGAGACGAACCTGCGCGATGCGCGGGCGATCCGCCCGGCCGATGCGACCGCCGACCTCCGGCTGATGCTCGACCTCATCCCCGATCGCAAAGGGCAGGGCGTGACCGATCCCTATTACGGGAAGGATGACGGCTTCGCATCGACGTGGGAGGATGTCGATGCGATCGCGTCGGCGCTCGTCGCCGAATTTTCGCCCAAGGGGTAACGCGCCACCGGATGATAGCGCGAGCCGCCATGGCCCATCTCGCTTTCGTACAGCGTGACATGGCCGAATTCGAACGGCGGGCTCGCCAGATCGCTGTTCAGCGCAAGAAAGGGTGCGACCGGCCCCGATCCGCGGTTCAGCCGTGCCAGCGTGACATGCGGCATGAAGGCGCGTGTTTCGGGTGCAACCCCGACGCGCGCGAGCAACTGGTCGACCTTGCGGTGCAGTGCGCCAAGCGGCTCGTGCGGCTCCACTCCCGCCCACAGCATATGCGGCCGCCCCTGCCGTTCGAACAGGTCGACGCCGGCGAGCCGCGCCGTGACCGCGGGCGCGTAAATTGCGCCCAGCGCCGCCGCGATATCTTCGGCGCGGTGGCGATCGACCTCGCCGATGAAGCGCAGCGTCAGGTGAAGCTGCTCGTCACTTTGCCAGCGCGCGCCCGAAACGCCGTGCATCGCGGCGATCAGCGTTTCGCGGATGGCGCGCGGCGGGCGCAGCGCGACGAACAGGCGGTGCGTGGACATGCTCGCAACATAAGCGGCGATGTTCCGGGCCGCGACCCCTGTTCGCACGCGGGACAATAATATTGCTGGAATATTGCTGATGTCCGGTTTCGCTTGAAACGCGCGGGCAAACCCCCGATATTGTCGATACGGCCGGTATGGGCTGGCCAGTTATGGAGATGCAAAATGGCGAATTGGAACGACCCCAATATGGCGGCTTCCGGTTTCGGGGCCGGCGCGAACGCAATGGACCAGGCCGTCGATGCCGGTCTGCGGTCGTACATGCTGTCGGTTTACAACTATATGGGTTCGGGCGTGCTGCTGACCGGCATCGTCGCGATGCTGGCCTTCAACAGCGGCTTTACCGCTTCGCTGATCGGCAGCCCGCTGATGTGGGTGGTGATGCTCGCGCCGCTGGCCTTCGTGCTGGTGCTCAGCTTCGGCATCAACAAGCTCTCGACCGGCGCCGCACAGGCGCTGTTCTGGGTCTATGCCGCGGTGATGGGTCTGTCGATGTCGACGATCTTCCTTGCCTTCACCACGACCTCGATCGCGACGACCTTCTTCGCGACCGCTGCGGCCTTCCTCGGTCTCAGCCTCTATGGCTATACGACCAAGAAGGACCTGTCGGGCTTCGGCACCTTCCTGATCATGGGCGTCGTCGGCATCCTCGTCGCGATGGTGATCAACATGTTCGTGCAGTCGAGCGCGCTCAGCCTCGCGATCAGCGTCATCGGCGTGCTGCTCTTCGCGGGCCTCACCGCCTATGACACGCAGAAGATCAAGAGCATGTATTTCTATGTCCGCGGGACCGACTTTGTCGGCAAGTCGGTGATCATGGGCGCGCTGACGCTCTATCTCGACTTCGTCAACATGTTCACCTTCCTGCTCAACCTCCTGGGCAGCCGCGAATAAGCGGACCGGACACGGACGACATCAACGAGCCCGGCGGAGCGATCCGCCGGGCTCTTCCTTTTTTGGGCGCTCCGAACCGCCGTTCGACCGACGTGCGTGCATTATTCGAATAAAACCCCTTGCCAAGCATGCGCTACAAATGTAGCACGCTACAAATGTAGCGCATGAGGTGATTCGAATGCTGTCCAGTCTGCCCCCCCGCGAACGCGAAATCGTCGATATATTGTACGAGCGCGGCGCGTCGACGGTCACCGAGATCGGCGACGCGCTGGCCGATCCGCTGTCGGGCTCGGCGATCCGCGCGATGCTGAAGCGGCTCGAGACCAAGGGCTTCGTCGTGCGTGAGGGATCCGAACGCGGCTTCGTCTATGCGCCGAGCGTGTCGGACAAGACCGCGCGCAAGTCCGCGCTGAGCCAAGTCGTGCGCGTCTTCTTCAACGGATCGGCGACGAGCGCCGCGGCGGCGCTGCTCGGGATGCAGGACGAGATGACGGGTGACGAGCTCGACGAGCTAGAAAAAATGATCGCCAAGGCACGCGAGGGGAGAGGGTGATGCTGACTGCCGCCATGCTGCTGGGCCTTGCCTGGAAATCACTCGTCGTCGCGGCGCTGACGCTCGCGCTGCTCCGCCTCGCGCGGGCGCGCTCGGCGGGCGAGCGGTCGATGATCGCGCACGCGGGGCTCGCCGCGCTGCTCGCGCTGCCCGCCGCGATCCTGCTGCTGCCGCAATGGGCGCCGCTCCCCGCGAGCTGGTTCGCGGCGCCCGCTCTCGAAACAGGGGCAACCGGGGGATCGGCGATCGATCCGGCCGCCGCCGCGACTTCAGTCCCTGTCGTGGTGGAAGGCGCCGGATCGACGTCGATCATTCTCGACTGGAGCGCGCTTGCGCCCTTTCTCTATCTTGTCCCGCTCGTCTTGCTGTGTGGAGTGATGGCGCTGGCGGTGGTGCGGCTGTTCGCGATGCGCGGGCGCGCCGAAATCCTGATCGAGGGATCGTGGCTCTCGGCGCTTGCCGAAGCGCAGCGGCGCATGGGGTTCAAGCATGGCACCGCGCTCTTGGTCAGCAAGGAACTGCGTTCGCCGATCAGCTGGGGGGTGCTGCGCCCGACGATCGTCCTGAGCCCGAAGGCCGTCGCGGCGGCGGGCGAGGCGGAGGCGATCATCGCGCACGAACTGGCACATGTGGCGCGGCTCGACTGGGCGAAGCTGCTTGGTGCACGGGTCGCCTGCGCGGTCTTCTGGTTCAATCCCCTGGTGTGGGTGCTGGCGCGCGAAAGCCATCAATTGCGCGAGGAAGCCGCCGACGACGCGGTGCTGATGGCCGACATCGACGGCCCCGACTATGCGACGCTCCTCGTGGGCGCGGCGCGCCACGACAATCAGGGCACGCTGCTTGCGGCGCATGGCGTCGCGCCGGGCAAGGACAGCCTGAAGCGCCGGATCACCCGCGTGCTCGACGGCAGCCTGCGGCGCGGCCCGGCGAGCGCGAGCTGGATGCTGATGAGCCTTGTCGTGCTCGCCGGCGTCACCGCCCCGCTCGCCGCCTTTTCGGCGACGGCCAAGCCCGAGGCGGCGGCGGGCGTCCACCCTGTCGCCGCCTCGACCTCCAAGACGGCGACGACTGTGACGTCGCGGTCGGCAGCCGCGACCAAGGATGCTGTGGTCGAGGGGGCAGCGACGGCCAACGCGAAGCCGCTCACCGCCGAGCAGCTCGTGGGCATGCGCGCGGTCGGCGTGACTCCCGAATATGTCGAGAAATTGCGCGAGAACGGCGGATCGATGGATGCCGACGACATCATCTCGGCCAAGGCGAGCGGGATCGATCCCGCCTATATCCGGCAGATGCGCGGCGTCATTCCGGGCGCCGATTTCGATGATCTGGTTGGCGCGCGCCACGTCGGGGTCGATGCGGCCTTTGCCCGCGAAATGCGCTCGCACTTCCCCTCCGTGGGAATCGACGATCTGATCGCGCTGAAGGCGGTGGGGGTCGACCGCGATTTCGTCACCGAGATGAAAAGGTCGGGCGTCAGGATGCGCGACGCCGACGATGCGATCGAACTGCGCGCGGTCGGCGCGTTCCGGCCCGCGGCGAAGCCTCGCCCGGCAGCGCCGCCACGGCCTGCCGCGAAGGCGGTGCGCGGCGGCGATGTCGCCGTCATCGACATGGAACGCGGCGTGATCGAAGCGCGCCGCGCCGATGGCCGCACCGCCCGCATCGAAATACCCGCAACGCCCGAGCCCCCCGCACCGCCGACGGGCCCCGACGACTGACGCCCGGACGTTCGTCCGAACGCACCGACGATTGATCGAAACCTTGTTTGAAAAACGCCGCTGCGGCGGCGAGCGATGACGCTCGCCTGGCGCACGGAGGGAGGAGTGCACCACATGAAGGCCCTGAATTTTGCTGGCGTTACCGCGCTGTTGTCGATCCTCGCCTGTTCGGCGCCGACCGCCGCCGCCAACCCGCTGGTGCTGACCGACGTGCGCTGGATCGCCGAGCCCGCGGGCGGCAAGAAAAGCGCGCCGCGCATCCGCATCCAGCACCGCAAGTCGAGCAGCGACCAGAGCTTCGACGGATCGCGACCCTATTTCGCCAATGCCGAGGCGGCGCTGCGCCGCAAGACACCCGGACCCGTCAGCTTTCAGATCGCGCACGACGCGGGCACGCTGTCGTGCACCGGCACACTGACAGGGTCCTTCGAAGGGCAAGGCGCGTGCCGCTTTACCTCCGATCCCGCGTTCGAGAGGGCCCTCGGCGAGCGCGGCCTCGCACCCGGCCAGCGTTCGTCGCTGCTCGCGATGCTCCTCGTCGATGCCTCGATCGAGCTGGCCGACGGGCTGACGCGCGAGGGCGTGCGGCCGAAGGACGCCGACGACCTGATCGCGGCCGCCGCGCTCGAGGTGCGGCCCGAATATGTGCGCGACCTCAAGTCCGAGGCGCTTGTGCTGACCGATGTCGAGGATGCCATCGCGTGCAAGGCGCTTGGCGTCGACGGCGCTTATGTGCGCGGGCTCGCCGCGGCGGGGTACCGGAAATTGAGCGCCGACGAGGTCGTCGGCATGAAGGCGATGGGCGTGACGGGCGAATATGCGCAAGCGATGAACCGCGCGGCGGGGGGAAAAGCGAAGTGAAACGATGGACCAGTCTCGCGGCGATCGCCGCCGCGCTTTCGACGCCGGCGCTGGCGCAGGAAACGCCCGTGCCGAGCGGCGACACGCCGCCGCCCGCCGCGACCGAGGTCGCGCCCACTGCGACGACCGCGGCACGGCAGCTCTATACCCCCGCCGATTTCGCGCGCTACGCGCCGGTCAACGCCTATGACATGCTGGTTCAGGTGCCGGGCTTCCAGATCCGCGACAGCGAGGAACTGCGCGGGCTGGGACAGGCGACCGGCAATGTGCTGTTCAACGGCAAACGGCCGTCGAACAAGGCCGACGATATGTATACCCAGCTGTCGCGCATCCCTGCGGGCAATGTCGAGCGGATCGAGATCGTCGATGGCGCGACGCTCGACATACCCGGACTGTCGGGGCAGGTCGCCAATATCGTCTATCGCGCCGACGGCATTTCGGGGCAATTCTCGTGGAAGCCGCAGTTTCGCCCGCATTATACCGACCCGCTGTTCACCCGCGGCGATGTGTCGGTGCGCGGGCGGTCGGGCGAGATCGAATATGAGGCGTCGCTCAACAACGACGATTCGGCGCGGAGCGGCGCTGGCGGCCCGACTTTGATCTATGACGGCGCGGGCAATGTCATCGAGCGGCGCAAGGACATCTGGCACACCCATTATGACACGCCGAAGCTGTCGGGGCGCATTACATGGGACCCCGCCGGCGACACCGTCGCCAATCTCGGCGGCCATTATCAGCGCAAGTACGACCGCTATTATGAGGATGGCGTCCGCAGCGGTCCGGGGCTGCCCGACAGCATCCGCACCGTGCGCGAAAATTCCGACAGCTGGAATTACGAGATCGGCGGCGATTACCAGTTCGGGCTGGGGCCGGGGAAGCTGAAGCTGATCGGGCTCCGTCGCTTCAGTCACGAACCCTATAGCCAGGAAATCGTGACGACGCCCGACGGTGGCGTCGCGACGGGCGACCGTTTCATGCAGACCGGCGACCTCGGCGAGACGATCGGGCGCGGCGAATATCAGTGGAAGATGTTCGGCGGCGACTGGCAGCTGTCGGGCGAGGCGGCGTTCAACACGCTCGACAATGTGGCGTCGCTCGCGGTGCTCGATCCCTCGGGCGACTTCGTCGATATTCCGTTCGAGGGCGGCACCGGCGGGGTGAGCGAGGATCGTTATGAAGGCTTGCTGAGCTTCGGCCGCAAGCTGACCGACAAGCTCAATTTTCAGATCATCGCGGGCGCCGAGCATTCGACGATCACCCAGACCGGCGTCAATGGCCTGACGCGTAGCTTCTTCCGGCCCAAGGGGTCGATTTCGCTCGCCTGGGCGCCCTCGGCCGATTTCGACATCTCGGTCAAGCTCCGGCGCCGGGTGCTGCAGCTTTCCTTCTACGACTTTCTCGCGCGCGCCTTCCTCAACGACGGCAACCAGAATGCGAGCAACAACGATCTGCGCCCCCAGCAGGACTGGACCTATGAGGGCGAGATCAACAAGAAGTTCGGCGCATGGGGGTCGACGAAGCTGATCTTCATCTACCGCGACGTCGAGGACCGGGTCGACGTGATTCCGATCGGCGAAACCGGCGAGGCGGTCGGCAATATCGCAAAGGCCAAGGCCGGCGCGATCGACTGGACCTCGACGATCAATCTCGACCCGGCGGGGCTGAAGGGGGTGCGGCTCAACACGCGCGTGCTGCTCCAGAAAAGCTCGCTGCGCGATCCCTTCACCGGCGAGAAGCGGCAATGGAGCGGCTTTACCGACACCGTCGTCGAACTGGGCCTGCGCCACGATATTCCCGCGAGCGACTGGGCGTGGGGCGGCGACCTCGAATATTCGCATTACCAGCCCAATTACCGCCGCAACCAGACCGACAAGGTCTGGGAAGGGCCGGTGTGGGCGTCGCTGTTCGTCGAGAACAAAGATGTGTTCGGCCTCACCGTCCGTGCCGAGATTGCGAACATGGTCAATGCGCGGTCGAAGCGCGACCGCACCGTCTATACCGGGGTGCGCGGCGACAGCCCGATTTCCTTCATCGAACAGCGCGACCGGCTGATCGGACCGATCTTCGCCTTTTCGGTGCGCGGGACGTTCTGAGGCGTTAGGAGGTCTCGGTGACGACGCGCCGCATCAAAATCTATTTCGACGGCGGATGCCGGCCCAATCCGGGAAAGATGGAAACCGCCGTCGTCACCGGCGGCGCGGCCGTCGTCGTGCGCGACGCGGGGATCGGCAGCAGCCAGGACGCCGAATGGCTGGCGCTGATCGCGGCGCTGCGGATGGCGCAGGACATGGAGCTCGCCCATTATATCCTGCTCGGCGATGCCGCGGCGGTGATCGAGCAGGCGAACGGTGTCGTTCGCGCGCGCGGCGAAGCGGCCGAGCATCTCGCCGCTTTTCGGGCGCTGGCCGGCGACGGGCCGATGCCCACGGTGCGCCATATCAAACGGACGCAGAATCTCGCGGGGATCGCGCTGGCGAGCGGACGGTAGCGCCCAGAAAGGCTGTCCAACGCCCAAACCAGTTGTTAAGCGACGCGCGCCTATCCTTGGCGGACTTAAAGGAAGCCGATCGCGTTGAAGCCGACCCATCCCTTGCCCGTTCACCACAGCTGGCCGCTGTACGAACGCGCGCGCTTTTTCGAATTGGGACAGCTGCACCGGTGCGAAACGCTCGACCCGATTCCCGACGTCGTCGATGTCGCGGCGCGGCTGGCGCCCGGGCGCGTCCGCGTCGGGCAATGGGAATGCGACCTCACCGACAACGACCGGCTGAGCTGGTCGGACGAGGTCTATGACATTTTCGGCATCCCGCGCGGAACGGCTGTCGCGCGCGCCGAAGCGGTGGCGCTTTATGCCGAGGGGTCGCGCGCGGTGATGGAGAAGCTCCGCGCCTATGCGATCAAGCATCGGCGCGGCTTCACGCTCGACGTCGAAATCTGCCCCGCGCGGGAGCCGCGCCGCTGGATGCGGCTGATCGCGGCCCCGGTGTGCGAGGGCGATCGGATCGTCAGGCTGCAGGGCCTCAAATTGCTCGTTCCGGGCTCGGCTGGCCCCGAATTTTGAACCGTTCGATCAACCGAGCCTGAGAAACAACCGTTCTGGCAGTATTGGGGGCGGCTTTCGTTGACGCGTCGGCGGCTTCGACGCAGTCGATCATCGGACCAGACGTTGAGGGCGCCGAAGGGCCAGCACGCCTGATTCTTCCATTCATTCCCGAAGGCATTTGCCCCGCATATGAAGTTTTTTAATCGGTTTGCGTCGGCCGCGCACAATATGGCCATCGACCTGGGTACCGTGAATACCGTCGTCTATGTGCGCGACAAGGGCATCGTCCTCAACGAACCGTCGGTCGTTGCGCTGGAAACGCGCGACGGCGTCCGCCGGGTCAAGGTCGTCGGCAACGAGGCCAAGCCGATGATGGGCAAGACCCCCGACAATATCCAGGCGATCCGCCCCTTGCGCGACGGAGTGATCGCCGACATCGACGTCGCCGAACAGATGCTCAAACATTTCATGGACAAGGCGCAGGGCGGCGCGAGCCGCTTCGTCCAGCGCAGCCATGTCGTGATCTGCGTGCCGTCGGGATCGACGATGGTCGAACGCCGCGCGATCCGCGACGCGGCGAGCAATGCGGGCGCGGCATCGGTGCAACTGATCGAGGAATCGCTCGCCGCCGCGATCGGCGCCGGCCTGCAGGTCGCCGAGCCGCGGGGCGCGATGGTCGTCGACATCGGCGGCGGCACGACCGAGGTCGCGGTGCTGTCGCTGAGCGGCATCGCCTACAGCAATTCGGTGCGCGTCGGCGGCGACAAGATGGACGACATGATTTCGTCGTTCATCCGCCGCAAGCATAATCTGATGGTGGGCGAAATGACCGCCGAGCGCGTCAAGCTGACGATCGGCTGCGCGACCCCGCCCACGGGCGACGGCCTGGTGATGGGGGTCAAGGGTCGCGACCTGGTGACCGGGCGCCCGGCCGAGGTGCGGGTGACCGAAGCCGAAATCGCCGAAGCGCTCGCCGAGCCGGTAGGGCAGATCGTCGGCGCGGTGCGCGCGGCGCTCGAACAGACGCCGCCCGAACTGTCGGCCGACATCATCGACGAAGGCATCACGCTGACCGGCGGCGGTGCGTTGCTGCGCCGCATGGACGAAGCTATCGCGCGCGCGACCGGCCTGCCCGTCGTGGTCGCCGACGACGCGCTGATCTGCGTTGCGATGGGCGCGGGGCGCGCGTTCGAGGACCGCACCTATCACGGCGTGCTGATCGCGGCTTAGTTCCGGTCAGGCGCAGGCGTCGATCGCGGCGAGGTGCTTCGCCTTTTCGGCGTCATCGAGGAACGAGCCGGTAAAGCTGTTGCGCGCGAGCGTGACGAGTTCGGCCTTCGACAGATCGAGCGCGTCGGCGACCGCGTGGTAATTGGCGTTCACATAGCCGCAGAAATAGCTGGGATCGTCGCTGTTCACCGTGGCTTTGAGGCCCGCGTCGAGCATGGCCCTCAGCGGATGGTCGGCGATGTCATCGACGACGCAGAGCTTGAGGTTCGAGAGCGGGCAGACGGTGAGCGTGACACCTTCGGCCGCGAGGCGCGCGACGAGCGCGGGGTCCTCAAGGCTGCGGTTGCCATGGTCGATGCGGTCGACCTTCAGGAGGTCGAGCGCCTCACGGACATAGTCGGGCGGACCCTCCTCGCCGGCGTGCGCGACGATCTTGAGCCCCAGTCCCTTCGCACGAACGAAGACGCGTTCGAATTTGGACGGCGGATGGCCGACTTCGGACGAATCGAGCCCGACGCCGTCGATGCGGTCGAGATACGGCAGCGCCGCGTCGAGGGTTGCTTCGGCTTCGGCTTCGCTCAAATGACGGAGGAAGCACATGATGAGTTTCGACGTCATGCCGTAACTGGCGGCCGCGTCGTCGAGCGCACGCACGATGCCCGCGATAACGGTCCCGAAGGCGACGCCCCGCTCCGTGTGTCCCTGCGGATCGAAGAAAATCTCGACGTGCCGGACATTGTCGGCGTTGGCGCGCGCGAGATAGGCGGCGGTCAGGTCATAAAAATCCTGCTCGCGGTGGAGCACGCCCATGCCCTGATAATAGATATCGAGAAAATCCTGAAGGTTCGAAAAAGCATAGGCCGCGCGCACTTCCTCGACGCTGGCGAAGGGGATGGCGACCTGGTTGCGCTGCGCGAGTTCGAACATGAGCTCGGGTTCGAGCGAGCCTTCGATATGGAGGTGAAGCTCGGCCTTGGGCAGCCGGGCGATGAAGGCGGCGCGTTCCGCGCGTGAGGCGAAGCCGTCAGCCACCCGGCACCTACGCTTGCCCGAGGATGATCGCCGCCTCGGGCTTGTGGCGGCGGATTTCCTCGACCGTCAGCCCATCGATCTCGTGCGGGAAGATCAGCCACCGGTCGGTTTCGTGGACGAAGAAATCGGGACGGAGGTCGGTGACGTTGCGCCCCGGCTTGAACCACACGGTCGCGATGCGGATGTCGCGCGGCATATTGTGGCGGCAGCGCGCCTTGAGCTCGGCGATGAAGGCGCGAATGCTGCGGCCGCTGTCGAACACATCGTCGATGATGAGCAGCCGGTCGTCGGGGTTCAGCGTGTCGATCAGATAGCCGAGGGCGAAGACCTTTACCTGCGGATCCTGCTGGTCGATGCCTTTGTAGGAGGAGGTGCGGATCGCGATATGGTCGCAGTGATGGCCGTGATAGTCGAGCAATTCCTGCACCGCGATCCCGACCGGCGCCCCGCCGCGCCAGATGCCCACGAGGTGCGTCGGCTTGAAGCCGCTGTCCACCACCTGCATGCCGAGGCGCAGCGAGTCGGCGAGCAGATCGTTCGCGCTGATGAAGATTTTCTCGGCGGTCATGAGCTGCGGATTAATCCTCCGGGCGGGAGGCCGCAAGACGCGGCGGCTTTGGCGTGGTTTTCAGACGTTCGTCACCCCGGACTTGATCCGGGATCCACCGCAACATTGAAGTCATGGACCCCGGATCAAGTCCGGAGTGACGATGAAAGAAACATCCTCCCTGTGCCGAAGGCATGGGGAGGTGGCAGCGCGAAGTGCTGACGGAGGGGCCTATGGCGCACCCGTCGCGGCCCCTCCACCACCGCCTGCGGCGGCGGTCCCCCTCCCCATGGCCTGCGGCCACAGGGAGGATTGGCAACTTCCGGCCGTCAGCCGCCCTCAACTCTTTCCGTCCTATTTCCGCGCCGCCGCACTCTTGTCGCGGATCGCCTTGAATTCGCTGCCCGCCTTCCAGCCGGGCCAGCGCGCCGAGCGCGCGAGTTCGTCACCGATCTGGTAGAAAATATCGATGTCCTGCACCGCGCCGTGGAGGTTCCAGTCGGGCCCCCAGGCGTCGCATGCCTGATGATAGCATTTGCCCGTATAGGCATCGACCCACTTCTGGCCCGCTTGCTTGCCGCCCTCGACCAGATCGGACGCGCCCGCGATGCCCATCATCAACAGGACGGGAACGCCGCGCTTGGCAAGGCTGAAATGATCGGCGCGATAGAAGAGGCCGCGTTCGGGAAGGCTCTCGGGTGTCACGCTGCGCCCCTGCGCCGCCGCAAAGCGTGCGAGATCGTCTTCGAGCGTGCCCTGTCCCTTGCCGACGAGGACGACGTCCTTGGCGCGGCCGGCGGTCTGGAGAATGTCGAGGCCAAGGTTGGCGACGGTCTTCTCGAGCGGGAAGATGGGTTTTTCGGCATAGGCTTCGGACCCGAGCAGGCCGCGTTCCTCGGCGGTCCAGAAAGCGAAGGCGATCGTGCGATCGGGCGGCGGCGCCGCCTTGAACAGCCGCGCGATCTCGAACAGCCCCGCGACGCCGAGCGCGTCGTCATTGGCCCCCGCGCGATAGATGCGGCCCTGCGCGTCGGGCGGACCCTCGCCATAGGCGTCCCAGTGCGCGCCATAGATGACGACCTCGTCGGGCCGCTTGGCGCCTGAAATCTTCGCCAACACATTCTGGCTCTGCACCACCTCCTGCGTCACGGGGATCGCGGCGTCGAAGCCGGTGCCGAGGTCGATCGGCTTGAAATCCTTGCGGCGTGCCGCGACGCGCAGTTTCTCCAGATCCTGCCCGGCATCGGCGAACAATTTCGCCGCCGTCTCGCCCGAGATCCAGCCCTGCAGCGCGAGGCTCGTCACCTTTTCGGGCGGGACGACGAGGCCGTAATTTTCGCCGCCGGCGCTTTTGACGACATTCCATCCATAGCCGACGCCCTCGGTATCGTGGACGATCAGCGCCGCGATCGCGCCGCGGCGGGCGGCTTCCTCGAACTTGTAGGTCCAGCGGCCGTAATAGGTCATCGTCCGCCCTCCGAACTTGCCGAACGCAACCTCGCCCTTCGCCGCGACGAAATCGGGGTCGTTGATCAGGAAGACCGCGACCTTGTCCTTGAGATCCTGCCCCTTGAAGTCGTCCCAGCCGCGTTCGGGGGCGCTGACGCCGTAACCGACGAAGACCATCGGCGCGTTCGCGACGACCGCACGGTCCTTGGGCTGGAGCGTCGAGACGTAGATGTCCGTGCCGAAGGTCAACGGCGTCGCGACGCCCTTGCGGTCGAAGGCGAGCGTTTCGGGCGTGCCGAGGCGCGTGTGGAGCAGCGGCACCGGCTGAGTCCAGCCGCCGTCGACGCCCGCGGGTTCGAGCCCCATCGCCTCCAGCCGCCCGATCAGATAGCCGATCGTGCGTTCTTCGCCAACCGTGCCTGGGGCGCGGCCCTGAAACTGGTTGGACGCGAGCGTGCGCACGGTTTCGGTTAGGTTGGCGGCGTCGATCCCCGTTTGCGCCGAGGCCGGCGCGGCGAAGGCGGTCGAGAGAAGGAGGGCGGCGGCAAGGTGCGTTTTCATGAGGCTTTCCGGTTTGTCAGCGATCGAGGCAGCGTTTGAGATAGGCGCGTGCGCCGTCGAAGTCGCGCATTTCCATCTTCATCGGTGCGGCTTTTTCCACGGTCAGCGCGAGGGTGAACTGGGCGGGGAATTTGTCCAGATTTTCGACATGGCCCAGCGCGACATCGTGCCACATGCGGTCTTCGCCGATCGGGTAGCTCGTCACTTCGACCTCGCCATCGCCGATGCCGGTGACCGCAAGCCTTGCCTTGCGCGGTTTGAGCTCGCGGCTTTCGTCCTTTTCGAGCGGCTTGGGGTCGCCGGCCCGGGCGCGGTCCGAAATGGCGAGTTTCATGTTGGACGTGTCGCTCGCGACCGCGAACATCCAGCTACGCTCGGCGTCGGCGGGATCGGTCCATGTCACAGCGCATTGCATCTGGCCGCTCCACGGCGGGTCGGCAGCCTCGGCCGGTTGCGTTGCGACGAGCAGGAATAGGACGGGCAGGGTGGAGAGGCTCATGGGGCGCTTTCATCTGATATCGCGGGCAGCCTAGGGGCTTTCCGATGGCGATAGAAGCACATAGGCGCGTTTGAGCGCAAGAAACGGAGCGCGGCGATCGCGCCGCGGCGCCATGATCGCGGTATGACGACAGACCGAAACATCAAGTGCGCGCCGGCGGCGACCGACGGGCTTGGCGAAACGCTCGACCGCGAGGGATGGGCGGTGCTGCCGGGGCTGATCGATACAGCGGCGTGCGACGGCCTCGCCGCGCTCTATGACGCGCCTGCGGGATTTCGCAGCCATGTTCACATGGCGCGGCACGGCTTCGGGCGCGGCGAATATCGCTATTTCGCCTATCCGCTGCCGCCGCTGGTCGAGGCCCTGCGCGGGATGCTCTATGCGCGGCTCGCGCCGATCGCGAACCGCTGGCACGAACGGATGGGAATGGCGGTGCGCTTTCCGGCCGATCATGCCGAATTCCTCGCGCGGTGCCGCGATGCGGGACAGCGCCGGCCGACGCCCCTGCTGCTGCAATATGGCGCGGGCGATTATAATTGCCTGCACCAGGATCTCTATGGCGAACATGTCTTTCCGTTGCAGGTCGCGGTGCTGCTGTCGGCGCCCGGCGAGGATTTCACCGGCGGTGAGTTCGTGCTGACCGAACAGCGCCCGCGGATGCAATCGAGGGTCGCGGTCGTGCCGCTGGCGAAGGGCGACGCGGTGGTCTTCGCGGTGAACGCGCGGCCGGTCCGCGGGAGCCGCGGCGACTATCGCGTGGCGATGCGCCACGGGGTGAGCGCCATCGGGTCGGGGCGGCGGCACACGCTCGGCGTGATCTTCCACGACGCGGCGTGAGGGGCGCGGGACGGGTCGAAAGGGCGAGGGTAACGGCGGCTAATGGCCGAGTAGCCGCCATTTAATCCTCCCTGTGCCGAAGGCATGGGGAGGGGGACCGCGCCAGTAGGGCGTGGTGGAGGGGCAGCGACGGTGCGCCATTAGCCCCTCCGTCAGCGCTTCGCGCTGCCACCTCCCCATCGCCGCGCGACAGGGAGGAACTTAGGGCAGCAATCCACCCCTAAGCAGCCCTGATCGATTGCCCGGCTATTGCCCCGCGGTGTCCGCCGCCGGGCGCGTCCAGCCCTTCCGATACTTCTCGAACCAGGCGAGGATCGCCGAGGCCTTGGCGGCCGATTGCGACGGGCGCGCGGCGATGCCGCCGTGGCTGGCGCCGGGCACCTTGACGAGCGCGGTGGGCACGCCGCGGAGGCGGAGCGCGGTGTAATATTGTTCGGATTCGCTGACCGGGGTACGGTAATCCTCGGCGCCGACGACCACCATCGTCGGGGTTTCGACATTGCCGACGAGCGACAGCGGCGAGCGCGCCCAGAAGAGTTCGGGCTTTTCCCACGGCTCGGCGCCGAGCCAATAGGGGCCGAAGAAGCCGGGACCGTCGGCGGTGAGCGCCTGTGTCGTCCAGTTGATCACCGGCTTTTGCGTGACCGCGGCCTTGAAGCGGTTGGTCTTGCCGACGATCCAGCTGGTCAGCACGCCGCCGCCCGAGCCGCCGGTGACGAACAGCGCGTTCGGGTCGGCGACGCCAAGCTCGATCGCGCGGTCGACGATGCTGATCAGGTCGAAATAGTCGTTGCCGGGATAGGCCTTGTCGATCTCGTTCGCGAAGGCCGCGCCATAGCTGGTCGAGCCACGCGGATTGGCCGAGAGCACGGCATAGCCCGCGGCGGCATAAAGCTGGTTGTCGGTTGCGAAATGCGGGCCATAGGCCGCGAACGGCCCGCCATGGATTTCGAGGATCAGCGGCACGCGCTGGCCTTCGACATGGCCGGGCGGCAGCGTCAGCCAGCCCTCGATCGTCTTGCCGTCATGGCTGGAGGCGACCGTGATCTTGCGGACTTCGCCGAGCGACTTCACTTCGCGAAGCGAGCGGTTGAGGTCGGTGAGGATGCGCGCGTTGCCGCCGCGCATCAGCTGCACCTCGGCGGGGCGCGTCGCGGTGCCGCCGGTGAAGGCGATCGCGCCGCCGTCGGAAACGCTGAAGCTGCCGCCGGTATAGGGGCGGTCGAGCCCGCCACCCGACAGGCCGGTCGCGGCGGTGCGCACGCCTCCGTCGAGGCCGATGCGTGCGACCTTCGTTTCGCCATGGTCGTCATACTGCGCATAGACCGACTTGCCGTCACCGGCCCACTCGATCGCGTCGATGCCATAGTCCCAATCGGCGGTCAGGCTGCGTTTACCCGAGCCATCGCGGTTCATGACGTAGAGCTGGCTGTTCTCATAGGCGCGCAAATTGTCGTCGAAGCCGAGCCATGCGATCTTGCCGCCGTCGGACGAGACGAGCGGGTTGGCGTCGGGACCGTTGCGGTCGGTGAGTGCGGTGACTCCCCCGCTTGCCACGTCGAGCGCATAGACCTCGCTTTCGACCGGATCGCGCTCCCAGTCGGGGCGGCGGTTGGCGGCGAAATAGAGCGTGCGGCCGTCGCGCGACCAGCTCAGGGGGCCGCCATCGTGATAGGGGCCGAAGGTCAGCTGGCGCGGCGCGCCGCCGGTGGCGGGGACGAGGAAGATTTTTTCGAAGCCGGGTTCGAGATAGCCCTCGCCATCGGCGCGATAGGTGAGGAGGTCGCGGATCTCGAGCGGTTCGGCCCATTTCGCGCCTTCGGGCTTGTTCGCGGGGGCGCTGCCGAATTTCGGCCCCTCGTCCTTGACGAGCATCGTGTAGGCGATCGAGCGGCCGTCGGGTGACCAGGCGATGCTCGACGGGCTCGTCGGAAGGCCGGTGAGGCGAACCGCCTCGCCGCTCGCCATCCAGCGCACCCAGAGCTGCGCGCTGCCGCCCTCGGTCGAGGCGAAGGCGAGGCGTTTGCCGTCGGGTGACCAGCGCGGCGAAAAGGCACCGCCCTGCCGGCCGGCGACCGGCGTTTCCGCGCCGGTCTGGGTGTCGATCAGCCAGATCGAGCTGACCGCGCGGTCGCTCATGATGTCGTTCGCGCGGCGGACATAGGCGATGTGGCGGCCGTCGGGGCTGATCTGCGGATCGGCGGCGATCGCGAGGTCGAAAAGATCGGCGCCGGTGAAGCGGCGGTTGGGAGCCAGCCTGGCGCTGCCGACCGCGGAGCCCGACATGGCGGCGGGCGTTTCGGACGGCGCGGCGGTTTCGGCGGGCGGGGTGGCGGGTGGCTGTTCCTCCTGCGCAAGCGTGATCTGCGAGGTGAGGGCGAGAAGGCTCGCCCCGAACAAGGCCAGTTTGCGCATGAAATACTTCCCCTTTTTTAATTGGGGGTGGTCTGTATCTTTTGGGGATGCGGGTCAACCGCCTGACGACAGGACGCTATCCGTCCCTGCCGTAGACGTCGTTGCGGAAGGCGATGCCGCGCTCGGTCGCCATCGCGGTGATATAGGTGAGGTAGACGGGAACCTCGACCGGCAGCGGCACCGCCTGTTCGGGAGTCTTCGACTTGGTGTTGATCGAGCGGTGGAGCAGCCACTGGCCGAGCTTGGCCGCATTTTCGAGGCGGATGCAGCCGTTCGAGAAATGGCGGTCGGGCTTGCCGAGCAGCGCCCGGTCGGGGGTGTCGTGCAGATAGATGCCTTCGTCGTTGGGGAAGAGGAATTTGACCTTGCCCATCGAATTGCTGCGCCCGGGCAGTTCGCGGAGGCGGAGCAGCCGATCGCCCGAGGCGACCGCGGGCCAGTCGATCTCGGACGATTTGAGCGTGCGCGGGTTGGGCCCCCAGTCGGAGAGCGCCTCCATGCGCAGCGACGCGAGGCTGCGGCCCGCGAGCACCTTGGGCGCGATGCTTTTCTGCGCGAGATAATCGGGGACGTTCCAATAGGGATTGAGGATCGCCCATTGCAGCTTGCCCGCGAGCATCGGCGTCTGCGTTTCGGGGGCGCCGACGACGACCTTCATCATTCCCACGCGCTTGCCCGCGCCATAATACCAGAGCTGACCCGACGAGGCGTCGACGACGACATGATGCGTGTAGGGGCCCGGCAGGATTCGCGCGCGGTCGAGGTTGAGGCGAAGGCGGTCCATCGCCTCCTCGGACACGCCGCCGCCCTGCGCGCGGCGCATGAGGGCGCGGAGGCGGACATAATGTTCGCTCATCCAGCCCATATTTTTCATATAGGCGCCGAAATCCTTCGGAAAGGCCGCGGCGCGGAGGATGGTTTCGGTGTCTGCCTTCTTCGGCCTCAGCGACTTGTCGGCATATTCCATCTCCGCATCGCCCGGCCGCCGCATGTCGCGGACATAGCGCGCGAAGGCGGCCGACAACTCGACCTCGGCGCGCGCAAGGGCGCGGGCATCGCCGCCGCGAGAACGGGCGATCACCTCTTCGAGATCGCGCACGTCGCGCGACGCGGGCTTGAGGCCGTCGAAGCGCGCGGTCGAAAGATAGCCGAGCAGCATCGCGGCTTCGGGACCGACCTTGCCTCCGTCAACCCACAACGGCTGGTAGCCGCGGTCGGCGTAAAAGCGTTTGATGTCGCCGCCGGCCTCTTCGCGGATCGCGTTCGCGAGCGGGGCGGCGAAACCTTGATCAGCGGGGGCGGCAAGCGCGGGCGGCGCAAGCGTGCCGCCGAGCGCCAGAAAGGTCAGGAAAAAGGGAGCGCAGCGATGCCGCGCTCCCCGAACGGACGTCATCAGCCGCGTTCTCCCACCTGCGTCGGGGCGGGCGGCGGCGGGGGCGGCGGCGGGGTGTAGTTCGGATGGTAGATACCGTCGGCGGTGTAATAGCCGTCGATGATGCCATCGCCGTCACGATCGGCGGCGATACTGCCCGGAACCGCGCCCGGGGGCGGGGGCGGCGGCGCGGCGGCGATTTCTTCCTGCTGCGAACAGGCGGAGAGTGCGAGCGCGCCGAGCGCGCTTATCAAGATGGGTTGGAAACGCATGAGACCACTCCTTTTGATGCCGCCGGAAATCGCTTTCCGGCGCGAGCGCCCAACCCCGGGATTTGAGCCATGCGGACGACCAAATATGCGCCGACTATCCCGCGATCAGGGGTGGTTTTTGAACGATGATCTGCGCCATAAGTTCCCGGCGTCCCGGCGGAGGCGGTGGACATGGCGATGCACATCGCTAAGCCGGCCGTGCGGTCCGATCACAAGCGAAGGAAAAGACATGGATTTTTCGCGATTGCAGGAATCGAGCAAGATCGGCGACGACTGGGTCTATCCGCAGCCGCCCTGTCTGAATTTCGGCTGGCTCGAGGTCGATCGCGATCCCGCGCACCGCATCTATTGGGAAGAATATGGCAATCCGGCGGGCGAGCCGGTGATGTTCCTCCATGGCGGCCCCGGCGGCGCCTGCGCCCCCGCGATGGCGCGTTTTTTCGATCCGAAACGCTATCGCGTCATCCTGTTCGACCAGCGCGGCTGCGGCAAGAGCGAGCCCAATGTCGCCTCGGCGGGACCGGCGGTGGCGCTGACGAAGAACAGCACCGCCGACCTGATCGGCGATATCGAGAAATTGCGCGAGAAGCTGGAGATCGCGGGACCGATGCACGTCTTCGGCGGCAGCTGGGGCAGCACGCTCGCGATGGCCTATGCCATCGCACACCCCGGCCATTGCGCGAGCCTGATCCTGCGTGGCATCTTCCTCGGCGCGCCCGAGGATCTGCTCTATCTCTATCAGGGCAATGCCGCGACATGGGAAGCCGATCCCTACGGCCTCACCGAACCCGGCGCCTATATCAAATATCCGGGCGAATGGGCCGACCTGCTGTCGGTGCTGACCCCCGAAGAGCGCGGCGACGTGATGAAATCCTACAAGGCGATCTTCGACATGGTTCCCGCGAACGCGGCCGAGAAGGATCGCCAGCTCAACGCGGCGCTGACCTGGTCCTTGTGGGAGGGCGTCATCTCGAACATGATTCCCGAGACGGCGGACACGGGCAAGTTTGGCGAGGCCGATTTCGCGCTCTGTTTCGCGCAAATCGAGGCGCATTATTTCGCCAATGCGCTGTTCCTTCCCGCCGGGCATTTCTTCGACAATATCGCCACGCTCGCCGGTATCCCCATCCATATCGTCCACGGTCGCTTCGACGAGGTTTGCCCGCTGACGCAGGCTTCGCGGCTGGTCGCGGCGCTGCGCGGCGCGGGCGCGGAGCCCGCCACTTACGTCATGACCAACGCGGGGCATAGCGCGATGGAGCGCGAGAATGCGCTCGCGCTGACCGCGGTAATGGACGGGCTGGCGCGGATCGCGACATAATGGAGCCGCCCAGCCCGTAATCGCGAGAGGATTCGCCTCAAATCACACTCCAGAACAAGGTCCTTTCGCGCTTCCTTCTTTTTATTCACACACTCGATAGTGAATATTGACTCGTGCGAGAATCTTGCCGATAAGCTGGGCCCAGATCGGCGGCAACGACCGCTGACGGGAGGGAGAGTTTGATATGAAGGCTCAGCTTTTTGCGTCCGCATCGGCGGCCGCGCTGTTCGCGTCGCCCGTTGCCGTCATGGCTCAGGAGGTCGAGGCGCCGCCCGCCGACGCGGCGGCATCGGCTCAACAGCGCGACGACAACGACATCATCGTCACCGCGACCCGTCGCACCGCTCGCTTGCAGGACGTGCCGCTCAGCGTCACGGCATTCGGGCAGGAGGAACTCGACGACCTTGGCATCGTGGGGTTCGAGGGGATCGCCCAGAATACGCCGGGCATCGTGGTCAACCGGCCGACGCAGAATTTCAACAATTTCACGGCACGCGGGATCAACACCAACGGCTATTCGGCCGGCCTGCAGAGCGCGGTCGCCATATATGTCGACGAACTGCCGATTTCGGCGAACGGCAATTCGACGATCCTCGATCCCAATCTCTACGACGTCGAGCGCGTCGAATTCCTGCGCGGGCCGCAAGGCACCCTCTTCGGGTCGAATTCGCTCGCGGGCGCGATGCGGATCATCACCAAGAGCCCCGACCTCGACGATTTCGAGGCCTCGGCGAGCGTCGACCTCGGCCTCACCGGGTCGAGCTCGGTACGCCAGCGCTATAATGCGATGGTCAATCTGCCGATCATGAAGGACGAAATCGGGCTGCGCGTCACCGGCTATTATCGCAACGAGGATGGCTGGGTCGACAATATCGGCACCGGCGTCGAGGATGCGAACAGCCTCGAAGCGTTCGGCGGCCGCGCGATCCTGCTCCTGCAACCGAGCGACCGGATGAAGGTCAAGCTGCTCGCGTCGTACGAGAACAGCAAACCCGCCGATTCGGGGCTGACCAACCCGCTGCTCGGCAAGTTCGTGCGCAATTCGGACCGCCCCGACCTGTTTCAGGGCAAGCTCACCAACTATAATCTGACGATCAATTACGAGTTCGATTTCGCCGAGCTGATCAGCTCGACGACGCTGTCGGACTATGACGCCTCCTTCTATGTCGACCTCGCGGGCACCTTTGCGCAGGCCTTTCCCTTCGCGCTCGACGCTTATGGCTTTGACGATCTGTTCGTTCAGGAAACGCGGCTCGTGTCGCGCCACGACGGGCCGATCGAATGGGTCGCGGGCTTCTTTTATTATGACAAGCGCCGCACCGTCGATTTCGCCTATCGGTCGAGCCTCGAATATCTGACCGAGAATAATCTGACCGGGCTGCCCAACGAATATTATCAGCGCTTCAACAGCTATACCGACCAAAAGGAGATCGCGGGCTTCGGCGAAGTGACCGGGCGCTTCAGCGACAGTTTCTGGGTCACCGGCGGCCTGCGCTACGGCAGCACCGAAGTGCAGAGCTTCACGCGCGGCGGCGGATATAACAGCAATTATCTGACCGCCGCTTTCCTCGGTCTGGAGAATATCCCGCTCACCGTCACCCCGATCGCCTATGCCGAAGGGCTGAAGGTCAAGGACGATCGCCTGTCGTGGAAGGCGAGCGTGTCGTGGAAGCCGGTCGACAGCCTGACCACCTATGCCACCGTGTCGACGGGGTTCCGCACGCCGGTGGTCAACGCGCGCGCCGGGCTGGTCAGCGCGATCGATCCCGATGACCTGATCATTCCCGACGGCGCGAAATCGGACAGCGTCACCAATTACGAGGTCGGGCTGAAGGGCCGCTGGCTCGGCGGCGACCTCGTCGCCAATATCGCCGCCTATTATATCGACTGGAAGGATATTCAGGTTCAGGCGAACCGCGTGTCGGACTCGATCCAGTTCGCGACCAACATCGGCGGCGCCGAAAGCTACGGCCTCGAATTCGAGTTCATCGCGCGGCCGGTTCAGGGATTGAGCCTCGCGCTCAACGGTTCGTTCAACCGCGCGAAGGTGACCGATCTGACCCCGGGCGAAGCGGCGATTTCGGGCGCCGAGCTCGGCACGCGTCTGGCCTCGCCGCGCTTCCAGGGGTCGGGAACGCTGCGCTACGACTTCCCGATCGGCGGCGCCGACACCGCCTATGCCGCGGTCAATGTGTCGCACGCGGGGGCGTTCCCGAACCAGTTCCCCAATGTGCCGGGCAATCCCAATGCGGTCAGCCCGACCTATGACTTCACCGAGGCGTGGACCAATGTGAACCTTTACGTCGGGGCGAAGCTGGGGGCGATCGACCTTGGCGCCTATGTCGAAAATCTCCTCGACGACAGCAAGATCACCTATGTCCATCCCGAGGCGTTCCTCGACGGCCGCTACGCCCGCATGCGTCCGCGGACGATCGGCGTCCGCGCCAATTACCGCTTCTGATCGGGACCGGGAAATGAACGGTCCGATGATCCGCCGCCTGTCGCACGTCGCGCTCGCCGTCGCCGCGCTCTCCGCGGCGCCGGCAGCGGCGGCGGGGCCGGTGGTCGACGCGCCCGCGGGCCAGGTCGAGGGCAGCGAGGCGAAGGGCATTCGCGCCTTCAAGGGCATTCCTTATGCCGCGCCGCCGGTCGGCAAGCTGCGCTGGGCGCCGCCGCAGCCTGCGGAGAGCTGGGACGGCGCGCGCGACGCGACGCGCTTCGGTCCGGCGTGCCTGCAGCCGGGGCCGCGCGGCCCGAGCATCTATGCCTGGGACCTGCCGGCGATGAGCGAGGATTGCCTGTCGCTCAACATCTGGACGCCGCAGGATGCGAAGAATGCGCCGGTCTTCGTCTGGATCCACGGCGGCGCGCTGACCGGCGGCTCGGGCGGCGATCCGATCTACGACGGCAGCGCACTTGCCGAACGCGGCATCGTCGTCGTGTCGATCAACTACCGGCTCGGCGCGCTCGGCTGGCTCGCGCATCCGCAGCTCAGCGCCGAATCGGCCGACGGTGTGTCGGGCAATTACGGGCTGCTCGACCAGATCGCGGCGCTCGAATGGGTTCAGCGCAACATCGGCGCTTTCGGCGGCAGCGCCGCCAATGTGACGATTGCGGGCGAGTCGGCGGGCGCGCTCAGCGTCATGTATCTGATGACCGCGCCGGCGGCGCGCGGCCTGTTCCACAAGGCGATCGCGCAGAGCGCCTATATGGTCTCGGCGCCGGGGCTGCGCGACAAATTGAACGGCATGGTCCCGGCCGAGGCGCAGGGCTCCGACCTCGCCGCCAAGCTCGGCGCCGCCGACCTCGCGGCGCTGCGCGCGATGCCCGCGAAGGACATCGCCGAAAAGGCGCCGGCGACGGGCTATTTCCCGTTCCCCGCCGTCGACGGCAAGATCGTGCCGCGCCAGCTCGTTGACAGCTTCGACCGGAACGAGCAGGCACCGGTGCCGATCCTCGCTGGCTTCAACGCGGGCGAAATCCGCTCGCTGCGCTTTCTGCTGCCCAAGCCGCCCGCCGATGCCGCCGCCTATGAAGCCGCGATCCGCGCCAATTACGGCGAGTTCGCCGACGCCTTCCTGGCGCGCTATCCGGCGAAGGTGATCGAGGAAAGCATGCTCGCGGCGACGCGCGACGCGATGTATGGCTGGACTTCCGAACGGCTGGTCTCGAACCAGGCGGCGCTGGGGCAGGGCGCCTATCTCTATTATTTCGACCATGGCTATCCGGCGACGGCCCAGTGGAATCTCCACGCCTTTCACGCGGCCGAACTGCCCTATATCTTCGGCACCGCGGGCAAGACGCCGCCGCTGTGGCCGAAAATCCCCGACGATCTGACCGAGCGCAAGCTGGCCGGCGCGATGGGCGACTATTGGGCGAGCTTCGCGCGCAGCGGCCGGCCGCAGGCGAAGGGCCAGCCCGACTGGCCCGACTATTCGGACAACGCCGGTTTTCTCCATATCGCCGAGGCGCCGAAGGCCGGGCACAATCTGCTCCCCGGTACCGCGGCGCTGCACGAGGCGGTGATGTGCCGCCGCCGCGCGGCGGGCGATACGCCGTGGAACTGGAACATCGGCGTCATTTCGCCGCCGCTGCCGCCGAAAGCTGCGGGGTGCCAATGATCGACGGTTCGATGCAATCCCATGGCCTGACGCTCGACAAATTCCTTTCCCACGCCGCCAAATGGCATCCCGATGCCGAAACCGTGTCGGCCGGGGCGGACGGAAGCGTCGCGCGGATCGGCTATGCCGCGCTTTACGAGCGCGCGCGCGCGGTATCCGGCGCGCTCCATGCGATGGGTGTGCGCGCGGGGCACCGCGTCGCGACGCTCGCGTGGAATACGCGGGGGCATCTGGAAAGCTGGTACGGGATCATCGGCATGGGCGCGGTGTGCCACACGCTGAACCCGCGGCTGACCGCGGCGCAGATCGGCGCGATGCTCGTGCAGTCGGAAGCGGGCATATTGCTTGTCAGCCCCGACCTGCTGCCGCTCGCCGAAGCCGCGACGCGCAATGTCGGGACAGTGCGGCGGATACTGCTGCTCGACGCGACCGAAAGTGATGCGGGCGAGGCGGATGGCCGCGTCGCGGTCGGCGCGCTCGAACCCGCGCTTGCGGCCGCCTCGACCGACGTCGCATGGGGGCAATTCGACGAAAACAGCCCCTCGGGGCTCTGCTTCACCTCGGGCACCACGGGCGCGCCGAAGGGCGTCACTTACACCCATCGCGGCTGTTATCTTCACACGATGCGCCAGTTGCAGGCCGATGTGATGGGCGTGCGCGCACGCGACGCGGTGCTCGCGGTGGTGCCGATGTTCCACGCCAACGCCTGGGGGCTGCCCTTTTCGGTGCCCGCCGCTGGCGGCAAGCTCGTGCTGCCGGGTCGTCACAGCGACGGCGCGCATCTTGCGGCGCTGATCCGCGGCGAGGGCGTGACCGCCGGGGTCGGCGTGCCGACCGTGTGGCTCGGGCTGGTCGAGCATCTCGAACGCGAGGGGGGCGAAGTGCCGACGCTCGAGCGCATCCTCGTCGGCGGCGCGCCGATGCCGCCGGCGCTGATGGAGCGGATCGAGCGGCGGCTGGGCGCGGAGGTGCAGACGAGCTGGGGAATGACCGAGCTGTCGCCGCTCGGCACCGCCGCGGTTCCGGGCGATCCCGGGCGCACCGCCGGCGTGTCGGGAAAACCCGCGATCGGCGTCGACCTGCTGCTGACCGACGCCGAAGGGCGCGCGCTCGCCGAACAGCGCGGTGCCGAGGGGCATTTGCGCGTCCGCGGGCCGAGCGTCGTCGAACGCTATTTCGGGCAGGATGCGCCGGCGACCGACGCCGACGGCTGGTTCGATACCGGCGACCTCGCGCGGCTCGACAGCGCCGGCAATCTGACGATCACCGGGCGGTCGAAGGATCTGATCAAATCGGGCGGCGAATGGATCAACCCGGCAGAGATCGAGGCGCTGGTCGGCGCGCTGCCGCAGGTGTCGCTCGCAGCGGTCATCGGGCGCAGCGATCCCAAATGGGGCGAGCGGCCGATCCTCTTGGTCGAGACCAACGGTGCGCCGGTCAGCGACGACGACCTGCTCGCGCCGCTGCGCGAACGTGTCGCCTCCTGGTGGATTCCCGATGCGATCGTGCGGCTCGACGCGATGCCGCTCGCGCCGACGGGCAAGATCGACAAAATGCAATTGCGGGCCGATTACGGACAGGTGTAGGCCCACCGGGTCGCGGCGGCATGACGAAATATGGCTGAAGTGCGGAAGGACAGGAATTTGGCGTCGAAGGCAAAGAGTGCGGTGAAACGCCCGTCGAAGGCGGAACAGCGCGCCGAAATGATGGAGCAGATCCTCGACACCGCCGAACTCCTGTTTTCGAAGCACGGCTTCCACGGCGTGACGCTGAAGGACGTCGCGAAGCAGGTCGGGGTCCACCATACTTTGCTCAACTATTATTTCGACGACAAAAGGACGCTGTTCGATGCGGTGTTCGCGCGGCGCGCCGTCGTCACCATCGACAAACGGATGCAGGCGCTCGACGATTATGAGCGCGCCGCCGCGGGGAAGCCGACGCTCGAAGGCGCGCTGCACGCCTTCCTCGACACCGACCTCGACCTCTATATCCAGGGCGGCGAAGGCTGGAAGAATTACGGCGCATTCGGCGCGCAGGCGTCGAACAGCCCCGAGGGCGCGGAGTTCATGGATAAATATTTCGACCCCGTCGTGCTCCGCCTGATCGAGATATTGAAAAAGGCGCTGCCCGAAGCAGCCGAGGAAGATATTTTCTGGGGCTATCATTTCGTCACCGGCGCACTGATGCTGACGCTCGCGCGCACCGGGCGCATCGACAAATTATCGCACGGCCTTTGCCACTCGGACGATTATGAAGCGGTCAAGGCGCGCATGGCGCGCTTCATGGCGGCGGGCTTCCGGGAAATCTGCGACCAGCGCAAACAGGACAGGGTTTAGGCGACCGGGCGGGGAACGATACGCATCGGCCTTTTTGCGCTGATAATATTCACTCACAAGTGAGTTATGATATGACAAGGGAAATGGCATGACGAACGAGCTGAAGGACAGGGTGGCGATCGTGACCGGGGCGGGCGGCGGGCTCGGCCGCTCGCATGCGCTGATGCTCGCGCGGCACGGCGCGCGCGTTGTGGTTAACGATCGCGACGGCGACGCCGCCGCGCGCGTCGCGGCCGAGATCGCCGAAACCGGCGGCCGCGCGATGGCGGTCGCCGCCTCGGTGACCGACGAGGCCGAGGTCGCGGCGATGGTCGATGCGGCGACGCGCGCCTGGGGCGGCATCGATATCCTGATCAACAACGCCGGCATCCTGCGCGACAAAAGCTTCGCCAAGATGGACCTCGCCGACTTCCGCCTCGTCGTCGACGTCCATCTGATGGGCGCGGCGATCGCTTCGAAGGCGGTATGGGACCAGATGCGCGAACGCCGTTTCGGCCGCATCGTGATGACGACCTCCTCGTCGGGCCTCTACGGCAATTTCGGGCAGGCCAATTACGGCGCGGCAAAGATGGCGCTCGTCGGACTGATGCAGACGCTCGGTATAGAGGGCGATAAATATAATGTCCGCGTCAACTGTCTCGCGCCGACCGCCGCGACGGCGATGACCGATGGTGTGCTCGCGCCCGACGCGCTGGCGCAGCTTGCGCCCGAGGCGGTGAGCCCGGGGCTGCTGGCGCTGGTAGGCGAGGATGCGCCGACGCGCGCGATTCTGTGCGCCGGCGCGGGGCATTTCGCGGCGGCGCATGTGACGCTGACCGAAGGCCTTTATGTCGGGCAGGGCGACGGCGCGGCGCAGCGCGTCGCCGCCGAATGGGACCGCGTGTCGGATCGCGGCGGCGCGATCGTCCCCGCTTATGGCTTCACGCAGGCCGAACGCGAACTGGCGAGCGCCGGTTTCGACGCGCCGGCGATCGCTGCCGCACACGGATAATCCCCGGGCGCACACGCGGACGGGACAAAAACCCGCCACGATCGCCCGGACAAATGGGAGAAGGAAGATGGCTACCGACGCGGAAGCCTTGCCGGCCGGCGGGGACAAGAAGCAGAATGAGGCGCTGGTCATCACCGCCTCGTCGCTGGGGACGGTGTTCGAATGGTATGATTTCTACCTCTACGGGCTGCTCGCCACGGCGCTGTCGCACCATTTCTTTGCCGGGGTCAATGAAACCACGGGCTTCATCCTCGCGCTGATGGCCTTTGCCGCGGGCTTCGCGGTGCGTCCCTTCGGCGCGCTCGTCTTCGGGCGCGTCGGCGACATCGTCGGGCGCAAGAACACCTTCCTCGTCACCATGGCGATCATGGGGCTGTCGACCTTTGCGGTCGGTTTTCTGCCCGGTTACGACACGATCGGCATCGCGGCGCCGATCATTCTGATGATACTGCGTCTGCTTCAGGGGCTGGCGATCGGCGGCGAATATGGCGGCGCGGCGGTCTATATCGCCGAACATGCGCCGCCCGGAAAGCGCGGCTTCTATACCAGCTTCATCCAGACGACCGCGATGCTCGGGCTCATCCTCGCCTCGTCCTTCGTCGTCGGTTTGCGCACCTTCATGGATGCCGACACCTTCAATGCCTGGGGCTGGCGGCTTCCGTTCATCTTCTCGATCCTGCTGCTCGGCGTGACGCTCTGGATCCGGCTCCAGCTTGAAGAGAGCCCGGTCTTTCAGCGCATGAAGGCAGCGGGAGCGACGTCGAAGGCGCCGCTCAAGGAAGCGTTCGGCGAATGGCGCAATTTGAAGATCGTGCTGATCGCGCTGTTCGGCGCGGTCGCGGGACAGGCGGTGATCGGCTTCGCTGCGCATCTCTATCCGCTCTTCTACCTCGAACGGGTCGCGAAGGTCGATGGTGCGACCGCCAATTTCCTCGTCGCCACCGCGCTTTTGCTGATCATTCCGAGCTTCGTCTTCTTCGGCTGGCTCAGCGACAGGATCGGCCGCAAGCCGATCATGATGACCGCGTGCGTCATCGCGGTCTTCGTCTATTTCCCGGCCTACAAGGCGCTGGTCACGGCGGCGAACCCCGCGATGGCGGCGGCGGTCGAACGCGCGCCGGTGCGCGTGATCGCGCACGGCGGCGAATGTTCGTTCCAGTTCGATCCGGTCGGCAAAAACACGTTCGACCGGACGAGCTGCGACATCGCCAAATCCTATCTCGCGAAGAATGGCGTCAACTACGCCAATGTCGAGGCGTCCGAGGGGACGACCGCGTCGGTGCGCATCGGCGAGCGGACGATCGCGGTGCCCGATCCGGCGGGGCTGGACGATGCGGCGCGCGGCGCGGCGGTCGCCGCGTTCGGCGCCGCGGCGAAAGCGGGGCTCGATGCCGCCGGCTATCCCGACAAGGCCGACCCGGCGGCCGTGAACAAGCTCAAGGTCATCGGCATCCTCTGCGTCTTCGGTATCCTCGCAACGATGGTCTATGGCCCGCTCGCCGCCTTGCTCGTCGAACTGTTCCCGGCGCGCATCCGCTACAGCTCGCTGTCCTTGCCCTATCATATCGGCAACGGCTGGATCGGCGGCTTCATGCCGACGATCGGTTTCGCGATGGTCGCGGCGACGGGCAATATCTATCAGGGGCTGTGGTATGCGGTGGTGATCGCGGCGGTGACCGCGGTGGTCGGCATCCTGTTCCTGCCCGAAACCTACAAGCGCGACATTGAAGCTTAAGGAGAATTACGCGGCGGCGGTGACGAGCAATTGCCTCAGCGCCGCCGTCGCCGCCGCCACTGCTACGGGATCGACGCAGCGCGCATCGTCGTCCGCGACATGGTGATAGCGGTGGACCCCGAAGACGCCGGCAACCGATGGATAGCCCGCGGCAATGATCGCCGTGAGTTCGCCTGCCGACAGTCGATCGCTCGGATAGGGCGATTCGAGCCCCGCAAGCCCGGCGAACAATCGCCGCGCGGCGGGCAGCAGCGGCGGGCTCACCACCAGATATCGCTGCGAATCGCTGCCGGCTAGCGGGGCGAGCCCGAACAATCCCTCGTGCCAGTCGCGCGCCGCGACATTCGCGCCGAGGTGGAGCCAGAAATGCGTTTCGGCGGGTTTGGGCGCGGCCGCCTTCAAAGCCTCCTCGGCGCCCAGATTTTCATATTCATGGCCGCTGTTGCACAGGAAGCAGAGGTCGTGATCGGGCAGCAGTTCGGCCACCGCGCGCGCGAGATCGAGCCAGGCCGCGATACCGCCGCCGCGCTCGCCCGCGCAGCCGAACCAGCCCGACCGCGGCGTCGACACGGTGATCCACCGGCCCTTGCTGCGGTCGAGCCGGCCGATCAGGTTGAACGCCGCACGTCGCCCGCCGCGACCCGCCAGCGTCACGCGCGCCGCCTCGCGCCGCATTGCGGCAGCGAAGAAGGGCGCCGCTTCGGCTGGCGCGAGCAATCCGACCGGCCCCGCGAATATCGGCGCGCGGCCGTCGGCGTTGAGCGCGATCACTTGTCCGGTCGGCCCGTTGGTGACGATCACGACCGCTTGGGCACCGCCCGCGAAGGCGGCATCGACCGGCGCGCGGACCGGCTTGGCGAGCGCCGACGACCAGCGGCCATAGGGCAGGTCGACGAGCGCGATCGCACCCGCGAGTGGCGCGTCGGCCTTGCCATGCGCATCGACGCGGACGAGCGGCCCGGTCACGCCGCCGTCCGGCGTCGGGGTGACGATCGGCTGCGGATGCAGCGGCGCGCGCGTTTCGCCCGCCACGATTTCGCAGCCTTCTCCTTCGAACCAAGGGACGGAGATCGGCAGTTTCTCGACCGCGAAGCCCGCACGGTCGAGCTCGGCCGCGAGCCAATCGCCGCAGGCACTGTCGCCCGCGCCGCCCGACTGCTTGCTGCCGAAGCCGATATAGGTCGCGAGATCGGCGGCGATGGCGTCCGGCGTGGCGGCCGCAACCTGCGCGTTCATTGCAGCCGCGAGTGGCAGCGCTGTCGTCCCGGCCAGAAAGCCGCGCCGCGTGGGTTCCGTCATCTCGCCTCTCCCGCATTGCTTCGGTCGCGCGCTGCCGGCGCTTGATATTCACTCGCGTGTGAGCGTAAGTCGGGTGCGGGACGATGGCAAGCATCGCCGAAGGGAGAGCCATGTTGATGAAGGACATCGCGGCGCAGCGCCGTCTATTTGCTCTGGCCCTTTTGCTGGTCGCGACTGCGGCGAGTGGCCCCGTCTTCGCCGCCGAAGCGCCGACCGCGACGATCGCCGAAGGCCGCGTCGCGGGCGCTTGGGAAAAGGGGCTGCGCGTCTTCCGCGGCATCCCCTATGCCGCGCCGCCGGTCGGCGAACGCCGCTGGCGCCCGCCCGCGCCCGCCGTGAAATGGGAGGGCGTCCACGAGGCGCGCACCTTCGGCCCCGATTGCGTCCAACCTTCCTATCCCGCCGCCAGCGTCTATTTCGAGCCGCCGCGCCCGATGAGCGAGGATTGCCTGACGCTCAACGTCTGGGCGCCCGAACGCGCCGATGGCGCGCCGGTGATTGTCTGGATCCACGGCGGCGCGCTGCAATTCGGCTCCAGCGCCAGCCCGATGTACGACGGCGCCCAATTTGCGAAGCGTGGTGTTGTCTTCGTGTCGATCAACTACCGGCTCGGCGTCC
This sequence comes from Sphingopyxis sp., assembly GCF_035686825.1. Taxonomy (GTDB): domain Bacteria; phylum Pseudomonadota; class Alphaproteobacteria; order Sphingomonadales; family Sphingomonadaceae; genus Sphingopyxis. The sequence goes on from NZ_DASRYZ010000004.1 coordinate 121,044, forward strand.
TCGGCTGGTTCGCGCATCCCGCGCTCAGCGTCGAATCGGCCGACGGCGTGTCGGGCAATTACGGCTTGCTCGACCAGATCGCGGCGCTGCGATGGGTGCGGCGCAATATCGGCGTGTTCGGCGGCGATCCAGCGAATGTCACGGTCATGGGCGAATCGGCGGGCGCGCTCAGCATCACCTATCTGCTCGCCAGCCCGCGCGCGAAGGGGGTGTTCGCGAAGGCGATCGTCCAGAGCCCCAACATGCGCGCCGTGCCGCATCTCCGCGGCGCGGCCTTCGGCATGCCGTCCGCCGAGGCGACCGGCGCCGCGTTTGCCAGCAGTATGGGCGCCGCCGACCTCGCGGCGCTCCGGCGCGCCGATCCGAAGGCGCTGGTCGCCGCTGGACAGCGCGCGCGCTTCATCGCGCAGCCGGTGGTCGACGGGGCGGTCGTGCCTGGTCAGCTGGTCGATATTTTTGATCGCGGCGATCAGGCGAAAATTCCGGTGCTTGCGGGCTTCAACAGCGGCGAGGTCCGCAGCCAGCGCGCGCTGGTTCCGCCGACACCCGCCGACGCGGCGACCTATGAGGCCGAAATCGCGCGGCGCTTCGGCGATCTCGCGCCCGCTTTCCTGCGGCTCTATCCCTCGTCCGACATGGATGAAAGCCCGGTCGCGGCGACGCGCGACGCGGTTTATGGCTGGGCGACCGAGCGGCTTGTGCGGCAACAGGCGCGCGCCGGACAGTCCGCCTATCTCTATCTTTTCGACCATTGCTACGCTGCGGCGCGGGCGCGGGGCCTCTGCGCCTTTCACGCCAGCGAGCTGCCCTTCGCCTTCGGGGTTGCGGGGCGCCCGCTTGGCCTGCCAAACTGGCCGATGCCGGCCGGCGAAGAGGATCGCGCGCTGGCGCGGCAGATGATCGGCTATTGGGCGGCCTTCGCCGCGCACGGCATCCCCTCGGCCGACGGTGCGCCAGCGTGGCCGGCCTACGGCGAGGCGGAGAATTTCATGCGGTTCGGCGCCCGTCCCGCGGCCGAGCGCGATATGCTGCCGGGCATGTTCGAATTGCAGGAGGAAATCATGCAGCGCCGCCGCCGCGCGGGCGAGCAATGGTTCCTCAACAGAAGCCCGCTCGAGCGCCAAAGACTCGTGGATTAGCCTCCGCCGATATGCTTTATTCGGGACGCGATGGCTGAGCGCAAACCCCGGTACAAGACCTATGACAGCCCCGCCGGCGGTTGGGGCGCCGCGGCGGCGACCGCGAAGGTGCTGATGGAGCAGAGCGTCGTGACCAAGGGATCGCGCGCGCTGCTGGCGATGAACCAGCCCGGCGGCTTCAAATGCCCGAGCTGCGCTTTCCCCGACGCGACCTGCACCAAAAAGCTCGAATTCTGCGAAAATGGCGCGAAGGCACTCGCGCACGAAGCGACGAAGTTTCGCGTCACGCGCGAATTTTTTGCGCAGCACAGCGTCTCCGAGCTGATGGAGCGGTCGGATTACTGGCTCGAAATGCAGGGGCGGCTCACCGAACCGATGCGTTACGACGCGGCGAGCGACCATTATGTGCCGGTCAGCTGGGACGATGCTTTCGCGCTGATCGGCCGCCATCTCCGCGCGCTCGAAGACCCCAACCAGGCCGAATTCTACACCTCGGGCCGCACCGCGAACGAGACGGCCTTTCTCTATTCGATCTTCGTGCGCGAATATGGGACCAACAATTTTCCCGACTGTTCGAACATGTGCCACGAACCGACGAGCCGCGGGCTGCCGCATTCGATCGGCATCGGCAAGGGCACGGTGATCCTCGACGATTTCGAACATGCGCAAGCGATCTTCCTGATCGGCCACAATGCCGGGACCAACGCACCGCGAATGATGACGCCGCTCGTCGAGGCGCGCAAACGCGGGATTCCCATCGTCGCGGTCAATCCGATGCCCGAACGCGCGCTGATCAAATTCACCGAACCGCAGGACATCGTCCAGATGGCGACCTTCGGCTCGAGCGAGATCAGCAGCGAGTTCGTCCATATCAAGGTCGGCGGCGACCTCGCGCTCTTGAAGGGCATGATGAAGGTCTTGTTCGAGCGCGAGGCGGCGGGCGAGCCGGTGCTCGATCATGATTTCATCGCCGAGCACACGTCGGGCTTCGCGGCGCTGAAGGCAGATATCGAGGCGCAGGCGTGGCCCGATCTCGTCGCGGCGTCGGGGATCGACGAGGCGCAGATCCGCCGCTGCGCCGAAATCTATATCCGCTCGAACGCGACGCTCATCTGCTATGGCATGGGGATCACCCAGCATCAGCGGGGGTCTGAGCTCGTCCAGCAGATCGCGAACCTGCTCCTCCTCAAGGGCAATTTCGGCAAGCCCGGCGCGGGCATCTCGCCGATCCGCGGCCATTCGAACGTGCAGGGCGATCGCACCGTCGGGATCGATGAGAAACCGGGTCAGGCCTATCTCGACCGGGTGCGCGATGTGTTCGGGTTCGACCCGCCGCGCGCGCACGGCCATCACACCGTCGAGTCGGTCGAGGCGATGCTCGCGGGCACCGCAAAGGTCTTCATCGGCCTCGGCGGCAATTTCGTCCGCGCGGTGCCCGACACCGACCGCTCCTATGCCGCGATGCGGGGGCTCGACCTCACCGTCGGGATCGCGACCAAGCTCAATCGCGGGCACCTTGTCCATGGTAAGGACGCGCTGATCCTGCCCGTCGTCGCGCGTTCCGAACGCATCGAGACCGCGGCGGGCGAACAGTTCGTCACGATCGAGGATTCGATGTCGAACGTCACCGCCTCGCGCGGCGTGCTCGATCCCGCGAGCGAGTATCTGTTGCCCGAGACCGAGATCGTCTGCCGCATGGCGATGGCGGCGCTGCCCGGAAGCAAGACCGATTGGGCAGGCTATATCGACGATTATAGCCTGATCCGCGACAAGATCGCAGAAGTCTATCCCGCGCTCTACGAGGGTTTCTCGGAGCGCATCAAGGCGCCGCTGGGCTTCCACCTCGACATCCCTCCGCGCCGCCGCGCGTGGGCGACCCCGAACGGCAAGGCGAATTTCCTCGTCCTGCCGGGGCTCGCGGCCAACGCGCCCGTCGACGATCCCGGCATGTTGCGGCTCGCCACCGTACGTTCGCACGACCAGTTCAACACCACGATCTACAGCTATAATGACCGCTATCGCGGCGTGTATAACGACCGCATGATCCTGTTCATGAACGCCGACGACATCGCCGATCGGGGATTCGAGGCGGGGGCGAAGGTCGTGCTCGAAACGATCGGCGCCGACGGTATCGCGCGGCGCGTCGAGGGGCTCACGATCATCGACTTTCCGATGTCGCGCGGCTCGGTTGCGGGCTATTATCCCGAACTCAACCCGCTCCTGCCGCTCGCCTTTTACGACAAGACCAGCGGTTGCCCGGCGGCGAAGTCGATTCCGGTGCGCGTCGCCGCGATGCGCTAGGAAAGGCCGCTCGCCAGCCGGTCGAGATCGGCGACGCTGTTGACATTGGGCGGCACGAAGTCGCTTTCGACCGCGCGCGCACCGATCCGCCGCGCAAAGGCGCGGACCGCAAGGTCGTCGTCCGCGTCGAGCATCGCCCGCAGTGCGCCGAGCGCCGCGACGGGCCACAGGCCGATCACCGGCTGGCTGGTCAGGAAGGCGGGCGCGGGCTGTAGCAGGGCGTGAAGATGGTCGGGCAGGCGGACGCAATCGACCGGCGCGGTTAGTAATTGGCCGAAGCCGTGGGCGGCCGCATGATCGAGTGCCCCGGCGATCGCGCCGAGCGGCCCCACGCCGGGACGCGGCCAGTCGGCGATCCCGCCGTCGCGGCCGACGATGACGAGCGCGTCGCAATGCGGCGCGAGCGCCGCCTGCGCATGGTCGAGCAACGTCCGCCCATTGAGCATCGCGAGCGCCTTGTCCGACCCGAAGCGGCTCGACCGCCCGCCGGCGAGCACCGCGCCCAGCGTCTTCATGCGATCATCCCGTGCGGATCGCCGACGATCAGCGCCGCATCGGGACGCGCCAGCGCGACGAGCGTGAGCCCCGCAGCCGCCGCGCGCTCGGCGGCAAGGCTGGTGGGCGCCGATATGGTGACGAGCATCGGACAGCCCGCGCGCACCGTCTTTTCGACCAGTTCGTAACTGCACCGCGCCGAGAGCAGGATGAAGCCGGTGGCGGGGTCGATGTCCGCACGCGCCATCGCGCCGACCAGCTTGTCGAGCGCATTGTGCCGCCCGACATCCTCGCGCACGAGCCGGATGTCGCCCGCGGGCGAGCAGAAGGCGGCGGCATGCACTGCCCCCGTTGCACGGCCGAGCGGCTGGTGATCGGGCAGCGCCGCCAGCGCCGCGGCGATCGCCTCGCGGTCGGTCGCGATCCGCGCGGTGACGGCGGGAAGCGGACGCAGCACCTCTTCGATATTCTCGATCCCGCAGAGGCCGCAACTGCTCTCGCTCACCCGCTTGCGCGCGCGGTCTATCGCGATCCGATTGCGTTCGGGCGGCAGCCAGATGCGCAGCGCCCATCCGCCCTCGATGGCGTGCGCGTCGACGCGGCCGATCTGCCCGGCGGTTTCGACCAGCCCTTCGTTCAGCGCGAAGCCCACCGCATAATCCTCGAGGTCCGCAGGCGTCGCCATCATCACCGCATAGCCGATACCGCCAACCTCGACCGATACCGGCGCTTCGATGGCGATGCTGCGTATCAGCGCCGCGTCGCCCTCTTCGGCAAGGCCAAGGCGTCGGACGGGAAGGTCGATCGTTTCGCTATTCATCCTTGCACGATAGCCCATCGGCACGGACTTGTCTCAACCGGGCGCATGATGGCGCTTCACAGACCTTCGTCTGCGAACGGTCGCTTCTGCGTTGCGGCTCAGGGGTGAACGGTGTCTTGAGTCCGTGATGTCGCCACGGTGTTAAAGCGTGCCTCGCCGATCTCCGAAGCATGGTTCGACGCGAACCGATAGACGAATGTCGCAACAACGGCGGTGCCAAGCAGAATCAGTCCCGGAACGATAAGACCTTCAGGCCAATCCGCATCCCACGAAAGGAACATCGCTGCTGTGATGCCGCAAGCCACGACTACGGCGGTACCGCTGCGGGCGGGGCTTAAATCTTTGTAGGTGTCCTTGTTACTCGGAGCCGTAGCGCACCATGCGATAAATAGGATCCACCATCCAACTTGGAGGGTGCTGTGCAGATTTCGCAGTAGATCCGTCGATGGCACGCGCGCTGCGATATATAAGATGAGTAACCAAGCACCCGTGGCCATAAGGAAGAGGCCTTGAATGATAGGCCTCCAGAACTGTCTGGTGCCCAACTTCCGAATTGATACATTCATTGGCGCTCTCACGTGTCTGTTATCAAAACAATACATGCACCACGTCGCAGACATCTGCAATCGGTCGAAAGTGGTCATGGCAGTTGCCCGGCTCTCGGCAGCAGACCTATGTCTCAGCCCACGCGGCCGATCCGCTCGGCGAGGAAATCGACGAAGACGCGCACCCGCGCCGGGGTGTTCGCGCCGCCCGCGAACACCGCGTGGATCGCCTCGATATCGCCGGGATTATACTCTTCGAGGATCGGGACGAGCGCGCCACTTTCGATCTGGTCGGCGATGCTGAACGCACCGACGCGCGCGATGCCGACCCCGGCGGCGGCGAGCTGCCCCAGCGTCTCGCCATTGTTCGCCTCGATATTGCCCTGCACCGAAAGGGCGTACTCTCGCTCGCCGTCGCGGAACGGCCACACCGGCTCGGCGCGGCGGAAGTTGAAGTTCAGGCAATTATGATCGTGCAGATCCTCGGGCAGGCGCGGCGTGCCATGCGTCGCGAGATAGGCGGGCGAAGCGACGATGACGCGGCGGCTTTCGCCTAGCTTGCGCGCGGTGAGCGGGCTGTCGGCGAGCGGGCCGAAGCGGATCGCGACATCGGCCTGCCCGGCGGCGATGTCGACGAGCCGGTCGGCGAGGCTGATGTCGACGAGGATATGCGGATAGAGCGTCACGAACTCGCCGAGCAGCGGCACGATGGTCAGCCGGCCGTGCGCCTGCGCCGCGCTGACACGGAGCCGCCCGCGCGGCGCGCCCTGATCGGCGATCGCCTGCTCGGCGTCGCCGAGGTCGGCGAGGATGCGCCGCGCCGCGCGCAGATAGGCCTCGCCTTCGGCGGTGAGCGCCAGCGCGCGGGTCGAGCGGAGCAGCAGCCGCACGCCCAGTCGCGCCTCGATCCGGTCGATCGTGCGGCTCACCGCCGAGGGGGTGAGCCCGAGGCAGCGGCCAGCGGCCGAAAAACTGCCCTCCGCGACGGTCGCCGCAAAGACCTCCATCGATCGCGCACGGTCGCCGCCGCTATCCATCTTTGCGTTCATTTCAAAAATCCTTCGCCTGTCCCGGCACTACTCCGGCAAGGGCTCCGAGTCCATCTATGCGTTCAACGCAATCGAAAGGGTCGACCATGGAATATCGTCAATTGGGATCGTCGGGGCTTCGCGTTCCCGCCTTGAGCTTCGGAACCGGCACCTTTGGCGGGCAGGGGCCTTTGTTCAGCGCGTGGGGTACGAGCGACGCCGCCGAGGCGCGGCGGCTGATCGACATCAGCCTCGACGCGGGGGTGACTTTGTTCGACACTGCCGACGTCTATTCGAACGGCGCGTCCGAGGAGATTTTGGGCGAAGCGATCAAGGGGCGCCGCGATGCGGTGCTGATCTCGACCAAAACCGGCCTGCCGATGGGCGACGGCCCGCAGGACTGGGGTGCCTCGCGCAGCCGCCTGATCCGCGCGGTCGAGGATGCGCTGCGCCGGCTCGGCACCGACCATATCGACCTGCTCCAGCTCCACGCCTTCGACGCTTCGACCCCGGTAGACGAGCTGATGGGCACGCTCGCTATCCTGATCGCCGCCGGCAAGCTGCGTTACGCCGGCGTCTCCAACTATCCCGGCTGGCAATTGATGAAGGCGCAGGCGGCCGCCGACCGGCTCGGCGCGCCGCGCTTCGTCGCGCACCAGGTCTATTATTCGCTGATCGGGCGCGCCTATGAGGCCGATTTGATGCCGCTTGCCGCCGATCAGGGGATCGGCGCGCTCGTGTGGAGCCCGCTCGGCTGGGGGCGCCTCACCGGCAAGATCGGGCGCGGGCGCCCGCTCCCTGCGGGCAGCCGCCTCCACGAGACCGAACAGTTTGCGCCGCCGGTGACTGAGGAGCTGCTCTACCGCGTGGTCGACGCGCTCGAAGCCGTTGCCGCCGAAACCGGCAAGACGGTGCCGCAGGTCGCGATCAACTGGCTGCTCCGGCGTCCGACCGTGTCGTCGGTGATCATCGGCGCGCGAAACGAGGAGCAGCTCCGTCAGAATCTCGGCGCGGTCGGCTGGGCGTTGACCGCAGAGCAAGTGGCGGCGCTCGACGCGGCGAGCGATGTCCTGCCGGCCTATCCGCATACCCCCTATCGGCAGCAGGAGGGCTTCGCCCGCCTGAACCCGCCGCTGGTCTGACAGGAACCAAGCCCATGAAAATCAACCTTCCGCTGCTCGCGCTCGCGACGGGCGCCTTCGGCATCGGCATCACCGAATTCGCCCCGATGGGCTTGCTTCCCGACATGGCCGAAGGGCTGGGCGTGTCGATCCCCGCTGCCGGGCTGCTCGTCTCGGCCTATGCGCTCGGCGTCATGCTCGGCGCGCCGCTGATGACGCTCGCCACCGCGCGGATGAACCGGCGCACCCTGCTCATCGGCCTGATGGCGATCTTCACGCTCGGCAATTTCCTGTCGGCGGTCGCGGGCGACTATGCGACGCTGATGGTCGCGCGCGTGATTACCTCGCTCAATCACGGCGCCTTCTTCGGCGTCGGGTCGGTCGTCGCGGCGAGCCTCGTGCCGCCCGAAAAGCGCGCGAGTGCGGTCGCGGCGATGTTCATGGGGCTGACGCTCGCTAATGTCATCGGCGTGCCGCTCGCGCCATGGATCGGCGAAACGTTCGGCTGGCGCACCGCCTTCGGCGCGATCGCCGTCTGGGGGTTGATCACGATGGCGGCGCTGCGCTTTGCGCTCCCCGACATTACGCGTGCCGAGGGCGGCAATATGCTCGCCGAACTTGGCGTGCTCAAGCGCCGCGAGGTGCTGATCGCGCTCGCGCTGACCGCGATCGGCTCATCCGCGATGTTCACGGTCTTCACCTATATCGCACCGATCCTGCGCGACGCGGCGGGGGCGGGGACTTTGTTCGTGACCACGATGCTGGTGATCTACGGCCTCGGCCTCACCGCCGGAAACTGGCTCGGCGGCGTCTTCGCCGACAAGTCGATCGACCGCACGTTGATCGTCTCGCTCGTCGGGCTCGCCGCGACGCTTATCGTCTTCGCGGGCGCTATGTTCCAGCCGCTCGCGGCGGCCGTCACCATCTTCGCATGGGGCGTCGCGACCTTCGCGATCGTCCCGCCGCTCCAGATGCGCGTGATGGAGGCCGCGTCCGATGCCCCCAATCTGGCCTCGGCGGTCAACATCGGCGCCTTCAACCTCGGCAACGCCGTCGGCGCCGCGGTCGGGGGCGGGGTGATCGGGCTCGGGCTCGGCTATCCCGCGGTGTCGTTCGCGGGGGCGGCGATGGCGCTCGGCGGTTTGGCGATCGTGCTCGCGACGCGGACGCGCCCTGCCGCGTCGCTTGCGCAAGCCTGACGATTGCCATTTGCGCCGCTCGGTCTATGCAATCGCGGGCATGAAGACCGAGATTCTCGCCGTCCTGACGGGCAAGGCGCGCCCCTTTCGCGGCGACGAACCGAGCGCGATCGGCAAGCTGCCGGTCGCGGAGGCCGTTGCAGTCGACGCGATGGGGCTCGCCGGCGACGAACAGGCCGACCGCAGCGTCCATGGCGGCATCGACAAGGCGATCCATCACTATCCCGCCGACCATTATGACTGGTGGCGCGGCCAGCTCGGCGCCGTGCCGCTGCTCGATGCGGCGGGCGCGTTCGGCGAGAATATCTCGACGACCGGCCTCGACGAAAACAGCGTCTTCCTCGGCGACCGCTTCCGCCTCGGCAGTGCGCTCGTCGAGGTGACGCAGGCGCGCCAGCCGTGCTGGAAGCTCGACCATCGCTTCGAAACGAAGGGTGTGATGGCCGGGGTCGTCAAGTCGCGGCGGTCGGGCTGGTATTACCGCGTGCTCGAACCCGGGGTTGTGCGCGCGGGCGACGATCTCGAGCTTGTCGAACGGCCGTATCCCGACTGGCCGCTCGCGTCGCTTTTCGGCCTGCTGATCGGGGGCGAGGCGAAGTCGCGGCTCGCCGACCTCACCGCGCTGCGCGACGTGCCCGCGCTCGCCGACACCTGGAAAGTCCGGCGCGCCAAGCTCGCCGAGCAATTCGGCGCCGATTAGCGCGTTCGCTCGTCCTCGAAAAATTCGGCGTCGATCTGCCGCGCTTCGGCGGCGATGCGCTCCATCTGGCCGGCGAGGCGCTCGGTTTCGGCCGCGGTGAAAAGCAGCCCCAGCTTGCTCCGCCGCCAGAGAATATCGTCGGCCGTGCGTGCCCATTCGCGCATCGCCATCCAGCGCAGCTCGGCGACGCTGAGGCCATGCGCAATCTCGCCGCCGAGCGCGTCCCAGTCGCCCGCGTCCGCCAGCCAGCGGCGCGCATCGATGCCATAGGCCCTGACGATGCGATCGACCGTCGCGGCGGGCAGGAAGGGATGCGCGAGCTTATATTCGGCGCGGAGCGCCGCGGCGCCGTCGACCGGAAAATCGCCGCCCGGCAGCGGCGCCCGCGCGGTCCAATGTTTGCGCGTCAGCGCGGGAACATGCTCCGCGAGGGTGTCGACCGCATGTTCGGCAACATGGCGATAGCTGGTGATCTTGCCGCCATAGATGGTGAGCAGCGGCGCGCCCTCGTCCATGTCGAGGTCGATCCGGTATCCGCGCGTCGCGGCTTCGGGGCGCCCCGATCCGTCCTCGATCAGCGGCCGCACACCCGAATAGGTCCACACGACGTCGGCGGGCGTCACTGCGCTGCGGAAATAGAGGCTCGCGCCTTCGCAGAGATAGGCGATCTCTTCGTCGCTCGCTTCCGCCTCGCTCGCCGGGCCATCATGGTCCTGGTCGGTCGTCCCGATCAGCGTGAAATCGCGTTCATAGGGAATGGCGAAAAAGATGCGCCCGTCGGGCAGCTGGAAGAAATAGGCATAATCATGCTCGAACAGCTTGCGCACGACGATGTGCGAGCCGCGGACGAGGCGCATCCGGTGATCGGGTTCGGCATCGGCGCGCCGTAGCAGATCGAGCACCGCGGGCCCGGCGGCGTTGACGACGCTGCGCCCCGTAAAGCGATAGTGCTGCCCCTGATCGCCCACCGCGTCGACGATCCACAGCCCATCCTCGCAGCGCAGCATTTCGGCGCGCGTGCGCGTTCGCACCCGTGCGCCGCGGTCGGCGGCATCGCGTGCGTTGAGCGCGACGAGCCGGGCATCGTCGACCCAGCCGTCCGAATATTCGAACCCGCGAATATATTGCGGCTGGAGCGGTCCGCCCGCGACATGGCGGCGGAGATCGACCGACCGCGTCGCGGGCAGTTTCTTGCGCCCGCCGATATGATCGTAGAGAAACAGCCCGAGCCGCAGCAGCCAGCGCGGGCGCAGCCCGTCGCGATAGGGCAGGACGAAGCGCATCGGGTGGATGATATGCGGCGCGATGCCCCACAGCCGCTCGCGTTCCTTGAGCGCCTCGCGCACCAGGCCGAATTCATAATGTTCGAGATAGCGCAGCCCGCCGTGGATCAGCTTGGTCGACTTCGACGAGGTGCCCTCCGCCAGGTCGCCCGCTTCGAGCAGCAGCACTCGTGCGCCGCGCCCGGCGGCGTCGCGCGCAACGCCGGCGCCATTGACACCGCCGCCGACCACGATGACATCATAGGGACTGGCTGCGTCGGGCATGGCCGTTCCCTATGGCAAGTGCGACGAATTTGCCAAGGGGAAGACATCGTATGCGGCTTACGTATGCGCGTTGCATTCGCGGGGTGCATCCTCCAATTCTGAAAGACCATCCAAGGGGACTATAGTGAGCGTGAAAGTCGAAACCCTGATCCTGTTCGGCGCAACGGGCGACCTTGCCCAGCGCATGCTCTTCCCCTCGCTCTACAATCTTCATGTCGACGGGCTGCTCGAAGATGCGCTGACGATCGTCGCGTCGGGGCGGTCGAAAATGGACCGCGACGGCTGCCATGCGATGGTGCGCGAGGCGCTCGCCGACCATCTGGCCGACGACCGGCTCGATGATGGGCAGATCGCCGGCTTCCTGGGCCGCATCGATTATTGTGCGGTCGATGCGGGCGCGGGCACCGGCTATGACGAACTCGCGGCGCAGCTCGGCGATCGCCTCGGCCGCCCGATCGGCGCCTATCTTTCGACCCCGCCGTCAATGTTCGGCCCGATCGCGCAGGGGCTGAAGGCCGCGAACATCGCGTGCGCCGAATGCCGCATCGCGATGGAAAAGCCGATCGGCCACGATCTCGCCTCGTCGCGCGACGTCAATGCACAGGTCGGCGACGCCTTTGCCGAGGACCGCGTCTTTCGCATCGACCATTATCTCGGCAAGGAAACCGTCCAGAACCTCCTCGCGCTGCGCTTCGCGAACATGCTCTTCGAGCCTTTGTGGAACGCGCAGGCGATCGACCATGTCCAGATCACCGTCGCCGAAACCGTCGGGCTCGAAGGCCGTGTGTCCTATTATGACGGCGTCGGCGCGCTCAAGGACATGGTGCAGAACCATATGCTCCAGCTGCTCGCGATCATCGCGATGGAGCCGCCGTCGAGCGTCTCTTCGACCGCGGTGCGCGACGAGAAGGTCAAGCTGCTCCGCTCGCTTCGCAAAATGACCGCCGAGGATGTGAAGGCGCACAGCGTCAAGGGGCAATATACCAGCGGGGCGGTGAACGGCGGCGCGGTCGCGGGTTATGCCGACGAGCTCGGCGATCCGTCGAACACCGAAACCTTCGTCGCCTTGAAGGCCTATATCGACAATTGGCGGTGGAAGGGCGTGCCCTTTTACCTGCGCACCGGCAAGCGGATGCCGCAGCGGAAGTCCGAAGTGCTGATCCAGTTCAAGCCGGTGCCGCACAATATCTTCGCGCGCGTCGGCGCGGGCAAGCTCAACGCCAACAGCATGATCATCAACCTGCAGCCCGAAGAGAATATCCGGGTCAAGGTGATGGCGAAGCAGCCCGGGCTCGACCGCGAGGGCGTGAAGCTCAAGGAAGTGACGATGGACGTCTCGCTCTCGCACAGCTTTGCCGGCGAGCGCCGCCGCATCGCCTACGAGCGGCTGCTGCTCGATTTCATCGAGGGCGACCAGACTTTGTTCGTGCGGCGCGACGAGGTCGAGGCACAGTGGCAGTGGATCGATTCGATCCGCGACGCCTGGGCGGCGGTCGATATGGCGCCGCAAAATTACACCGCGGGAAGCTGGGGCCCGTCGAGCGCAATCGCGCTGATCGAGCGCGACGGAGCGAGCTGGCATGATTGAGGAAGAAAGACGTCGCCCCCGCGAAGGCGGGGGCCGCTGGCAACATAGCGCGAGGCCGATAGCGGCCCCCGCCTTCGCGGGGGCGACGAGGAAGTAATATGACTGATCTGAATCCAGTAATCGCCGCGGTCACCGACCGCATCACCCAGCGCAGCGCCCCGCGCCGCGCCGCTTATCTCGACCTCATGGACCGCCAGCGCGATGCCGGCACCAACCGCGGCAACCTGTCGTGCGGCAACCTCGCGCACGGCTTCGCGGCGTCGGGCGAAGACAAGCCGGTCATCCGCACCGGCGCAGCGATGAACATCGGCATCGTCACCAGCTACAACGACATGCTTTCGGCGCATCAGCCCTACGGCCGCTATCCCGAGCAGATCAAACTCTTCGCGCGCGAAGCCGGCGCAACCGCGCAGGTCGCGGGCGGCGTCCCCGCGATGTGCGACGGCGTGACGCAGGGGCAGGCGGGGATGGACCTGTCGCTGTTCAGCCGCGACAATATCGCGCAGGGTACCGTGATCGCGCTGAGCCATGCGATGTTCGAGGGCGCGCTCTTGCTCGGCATCTGCGACAAGATCGTTCCCGGCCTGCTCATCGGCGCGCTGCGCTTCGGACATCTGCCGCAGATATTGATCCCCGCCGGGCCGATGCCCTCGGGGCTCGCGAACAAGGAAAAGCAGCGCGTCCGCCAGCTTTATGCCGAGGGCAAGGCGAGCCGCGACGAACTGCTCGAGGCCGAGGCCGCCTCCTATCATGGCGCGGGCACCTGCACCTTCTACGGCACCGCGAACTCGAACCAGATGATGATGGAGCTGATGGGGCTGCACATCCCCGGCAGCGCCTTCACCAACCCCGGCACCAAGCTGCGACAGGAACTGACACGCGCCGCAACGCACCGGATCGCCGAGATCGGCTGGGACGGCGACGATTATCGCCCGCTTGGCCGCTGCATCGACGAGAAGGCGATCGTCAATGCCGCGATCGGTCTGCTCGCGACCGGCGGTTCGACCAACCATGCGATCCACCTGCCCGCGATCGCGCGTGCGGCGGGGATCATCATCGACTGGCAGGATTTCGACGAGCTGAGCCACGTCGTGCCGCTGCTCGCGCGCGTCTACCCGAACGGCGCGGGCGACGTGAACAATTTCCACGCGGCGGGCGGGATCGGCTATGTCGTCAAGGAATTGCTCGGCGCCGGGCTGCTCCACGGCGACGTGCTGACCGTCGGCGGCACGATGGCCGACTATGCCGCCGAGCCCGTGCTGGTGAACGACGAACTCCACTGGCAGGCCGCGCCCGCCGAGAGCCGCGACGACACGATGCTGCGCCCCGTCGCGGCGCCTTTCTCGCCCGACGGCGGGATGCGCCTGCTCGCGGGCAATCTCGGCCGCGCGATCATCAAGACGAGCGCGGTCGCCGAGGATCGCTGGACGATCGAGGCGCCGTGCCGGATCTTCGACGATCAGAATCAGGTGCTGACCGCGTTCAAGGCGGGCGAGCTCGAGCGCGACGTCGTCGTCGTCGTCCGCTTTCAGGGACCGCGCGCCAACGGCATGCCCGAACTGCACAAGCTGACCCCGGCGCTCGGCGTGCTGCAGGACAAGGGCTTTCGCGTCGCCTTGCTTACCGACGGCCGCATGTCGGGCGCGAGCGGCAAGGTGCCCGCGGTGATCCACCTGTCGCCCGAAGCCTTACCCGGCCCCGACGGGGTCAGCGGCCCGCTCGCTTACCTTCAGGACGGCGACATCGTGCGCGTCTGCGCGGTGAAGGGCGAAGCGACCGCGCTGGTCGACGAAGCCGAATGGGCGGCGCGCCAGCCCGCCGCCGCACCGCCCCCCGCCGTCGGCGTCGGCCGCGAACTCTTCGCGCTGTTCCGCCATCATGCCGACGAGGCGGAGAAGGGCGGCTCAGCAGTGCTCGCGGCGATGGAGCAAGTAATCTAGCCGTCGCCCCCGCGAAGGCGGGGGCCGCTGGCAACCTTGTGCAACACCGATAACGGCCCCCGCCTTCGCGGGGGCGACGAATTTTGGGAATGGAGTGAATATGTCCAATAGCGGTATCGAACAGATCATGCGCCTCGCGCCGGTCATCCCGGTGATCGTCATCGACCGCGTCGAGGATGCGGTGCCGATGGCCGAGGCGCTCGTCGCGGGCGGACTCAGGGTGCTCGAGGTGACGATGCGCACCCCCGCCGCGCTCGAAGCGATTGCCGTGATGAAGAAGGTCCCGGGCGCCGTCGTCGGTGCGGGGACGGTGCTCAATCCGCGGATGCTGAACGCCGCGCTCGACGCGGGCTCCGAATTCATCGTCTCGCCGGGCCTTACCGACACTCTGGGCGAAGCGGCGGTGGCGAGTAGCATTCCCTTCCTGCCTGGCGTCGCCAATGCGTCGAACATCATGGCGGGGCTCGACCTCGGCCTCGACAGCTTCAAATTCTTCCCCGCGGCGACGAGCGGCGGCATCCCGGCGCTGAAGGCGCTCGCGGGTCCGTTCGGCGGGGTCAATTTCTGCCCGACCGGCGGGATCAGCGCCGCGACCGCGCCCGAGTGGCTCGCGCTGGGTCCGGTGCTCTGCGTCGGCGGCAGCTGGGTCGTCCCGTCGGGGCCGCTCGACACGGTGAAGATCGAGGCCCTGGCGCGCGAGGCATCCGCACTTTCGGGCCATTGATTAACCCCATTTTACCTGTCATCGTGCAGGGATAAGGCGGCAATAAGCCGTTGGTGGGGAGAATTGCGTGCCGAGGCCGCAGCCGCATTTGGAAGAAGTCCTGGCGTCCGAACCCGGATCGCATATCGCCGCGCTCTTCGATTTCGACGGGACGATCATCTCGGGCTATTCCGCGACCGCGATGCTGCGCGAGAAATTCCAGCGCCGCGAAATGTCGGTCGAGGAAATCGCCGAAACCGCGAACGTCCTCGCGCAGCACAGCCTCGGCAGCATCGGCTTTTCGGGGCTGATGACCGCCGCCGCCAAATTCATGAAGGGCGTCGACGAGCAAAGCTTCGTCGAATTCGGCGAGGAGCTCTACAGGAAGCATATCGCGCGCAAAATCTATCCCGAGACGCGCGCGATCATCGAGGCGCATCAGGCAAAGGGCCACCGCGTCGCGATCATCTCGTCGGCAACGATCTACCAGATCGAACCGACCGCGCGCGACCTCGGCATAACCGATATCAAATGCTCGTCCTACGAGATCGAGGACGGCGTCTTCACCGGCGAGATCATCCGGCCGCTCTGCTTCGGCGAGGGCAAGGTGCTCGCGGCCGAGGAACTCGCCGCCGAATATGGCCTCGATCTCGATCAGAGCTTTTTCTACTCGGACAGCGACGACGATCTCGAACTGCTCGAACGCGTCGGCAAGCCGCGCCCGCTCAACCCGAACCTCAAGCTCAAGGGCATCGCCGACGAACGCAATTGGCCGGTGCAGCGCTTCGCGAGCCGCGGCACCCCGTCGTGGATCGACTATACGCGCACCATCTACGCCACCGGCTCGCTCGTCGGCGCCTTCGCCGCGGGGCTGCCGATCTGGGCGCTGACCCGTTCGCAGCGCGAGGCGGTCAATTTCTCGATGGGGCTGTTCGGCGACTTCGCGACCGCGATCACCGGCGTCGAGCTCGAGGTCGAGGACGAGCGCCACCTCTGGTCGTCGCGCCCCTGCATCTTCATCTTCAACCACCAGAGCAAGGCGGACGTGATGATCCTCGCCAAGCTCATCCGCCGCGACATGGGCGGGGTGGGGAAGAAGGAGATCAAGGACATCCCCATCCTCGGCAAGCTGATGGAATGGGGCGGCACCGTCTTCGTCGACCGCGCCGACGGCAAGAGCGCGATCAAGGCGATGGAGCCGCTCGTCGACGCGATTCAAAAGGAAGGCAAGTCGATCTGCATCGCGCCCGAAGGAACGCGCAGCCTGACGCCGAAGCTCGAACCCTTCAAGAAGGGCGCGTTCCATCTGGCGATGCAGGCGGGGGTTCCGATCGTCCCGATCGTGATCCATAACGCGACCGACGTCGCGCCCAAGAACGAGTTTGTGATGCGCCCCGCGACGGTGCGCGTCACGGTGCTGCCGCCGGTCGATACGTCGGGGTGGAGCGTCAGGACGATCAATTCGCACGTCCGCGACGTCCGGAACATGTTCCTGCGCACGCTGGGGCAGGCGGAGGAGAGCGTCGCGGAGTCGGTGGCGGCGGAGGCCGCGCCGCCGAAGGAAAAGGTCGAGAAGGCGAAGCCGAAAAAGGCGGCTGAAAAGAAGCCCGTGGCCAAGAAGAAGGCGCCCGCCAAAAAGCCCGCCGCGCGTAAGGGAAAGACCGGCTAAGCGGTGGCCGACGGAACGCCCCGCAACCCGATCGTGGCGGAGCAGGCGGCCGACCGGCTTTATATCATCGACGCGCGGCATGGCGTCGAGCGGCGCATCTTGCTCGACTGGATCCATTCGACGAGCGGCGATGACGAGCCCGCCTGGGCGAGCCTCGACATTGAGGATGGCGATCATGCGCTGCCCGTCGACGTGCTGCAGGCGCGGCTCGGCGGCGCGGCATCGCGGCAGGTCGTGCCGCTGCGCGTCGCATGGCGCATCCCGGGTTTCGACAAGGGCCGCGCGCTCAAATTCCGTCACCTGATCTTTGGCGACCCGCGCCATCCGGGGCCGCTGCGTTCGCGGCTGATCCTGCTTCGCGACCGGCGGCGCGCGCAGATATTGGTCGGCGAGGCGGCGACGCTCGACGCGCTTCGCGACCGCTTTTGCGCGCAGACCGGCGGGGGCGACGGCGAGGGGGCGGACAGCCCCGAATTCGCGGGCTTCGTCGCGCGGCAGGCGGCGCTCGCGCTCGACGTCGCCGAACGCGGCATCCGGGGAACGCGATACAAGGTGCCGCGCTTCGTTGCCGATGGCCTGCGCACCAGCCCCAAATTCCGCGCCGCGCTTGCCGAACTGGCGGAGAAGACGGGGCGTCCGGTCGCCGACCTGTTCCGCGAGGCGCGGCCGCTGATGAAGGAGGTTATCGCGCGGCCGTCGGCGCTTTTTCTCGATCTTCGCGCACGTCTCGATCGCATGATGTTCGGCGGCTATGCGCCCGAGATGGAGGTCGATGCCGCCGAGCTATTGAAATTGCGTGGAATTTTGCGCGAGCACCCCACCGCGATCCTGTTCACCCACAAAACCTATATCGACGGCGCGACACCGAGCCGGCTCGCTTACGAGAACGACCTGCCGATGCTGCACAGCTTCGGCGGTGCGAACCTCGATTTCGCGGTGATGGGCGAATTCTTCCGGCGATCGGGGATGATTTTCCTCCGGCGGAGCTTTCAGGACCAGCCGGTCTACAAGCTGGTGCTGCGCCATTATATCGCCTGGCTGCTGGCGAAACGCTTTCCCTTGAGCTGGGCGTTCGAGGGGACGCGTTCGCGGCTCGGCAAGCTGATGCCGCCGAAATACGGCCTGATGAAATATGTGCTCGACGCGGCGCACGCGACCGGAACGCGCGGCGTCCATTTCGTGCCCTTCGTCACCAGTTTCGATCTCATTCGCGATGTCGAGGAATATGCCGCCGAACAGACGGGGCGGAACAAGAAGCCCGAGAGCCTGTCGTGGTTCATCGGCTATATGAAGAGCCTGAAGGAACCCTCCGGCCGCATCCGCCTCGACATCGGCGAGCCGGTCGTGATCGAAACCGCGCCGGAACCCGACGACCGGCGCGCGCTCGAAAAAATCGCCTTCGCGGTCGCGGTCGAGGCGAATCGCGTGACGCCGCTCACCGTCACCTCGGTGATGTGCCTGATCCTGCTCGGCATGGCGCCGCGCGGCGCGACCTCAGCCGAACTGCTCGGCGCGATCGGCGCGGTGACCGGCTGGGCGCGGGCGCGCGGCATCCGGCTCAGCAGCGAACTCGAAAGCGGCGACGATGCCGCGCTTTCGGCGACCGTCGACACACTGGTCGAAAGCGGCCTCTTGACGCGCTACGAGGCGGGCAGCGAAAATGTCTATTCGATCGACCCCGCCAGGCATCCGATGGCGAGCTATTATCGCAACATCATCGCGCATCATTTCCTCGATCGCGCGATGATCGAACTCGCGCTGTTCGAGTTGCGCGACGCCGACAAGGGCGATGCGACCGCCGCTTTCTGGGCCAGGATCGACCGCCTCCGCGACCTGTTCAAATTCGAATTCTTCTATCCGCCGCGCGAGGAGCATCGCGCGGCGATCGAGGCCGAGCTGACGCGCATCGATCCCGTGTGGGACCGCCGCTTCGCGAGCGGCGACCGCGGTATCGCCCAGCTACTCCGCCGCTGTCAGCCCGTCGTCGGTCATGCGATATTGCTGCCCTTCGCCGAGGCTTATTCGGTCGTCGCCGAACTGCTCGCGCGCGCGCGGCCCGCCGATGCGGTCGATGAAAAGGCGTTGCTCGACGCGGCGCTCGTCGAGGGGCGACAGGCCTATCTGCTGCGCCGGATCAGCAGCGAGGCGGCAATCGGCAAATTGCTTTTCGCCAACGGCCTGTCGCTGATGCGCCATATGGGGCTCGCCGAGGAAGCGACGCCGGTCAATCTAGCCGCGCGCCGCGCGCTGCTGATGGAACTGCGCGGCCTCGCCAACGTCATGGAAACGATGCGGCTTTCGACCGTCGCGCTCGCCGACCGCTTGCCGGGTTCAGGAGGATAGGATGCTCAAACAGCTCAGCGCGCAGGACGCCCAGTTCCTCTACACGCAGACCGCGAACAATCTGACGCACATCATGGGGGTCTATATCTACGATCCCGCAACCGCGCCGGGCGGTTTCGTGCGCTTCAAGGACATCATCCGCCACGTCGAAAGCCGCGTCGACACCTCGCCCTTGTTCAAGCGCCGCCTCCACCGCCTGCCGTTCGACATGGACCATCCCTATTGGGTCGAGGACGAGCATTTCGATATCGAGGCGCATATGAGCCACGCGCGGCTGCCCGAGCCCGGCGACTGGCGACAATTCTGCATCGCGGTCGCGCGCTGGTTCTCGAAACCGATGGATATGAACCGCCCGCTCTGGGACATCTATATCATCGAGGGACTCGACCGGATTCCGGGCATCCCCAAGGGCAGTTTCGCGATGCTCCACCGCGTTCACCACGCCGCGGTCGATGGCGCGTCGGGCGCGCATGCCTTTATCGCGATGAGCGACATCGATGCGAACGGCACGCCCGCAATCGCCGAGCCGCCGCCGGTCGAGGAGTTGGGCAAGGCGCCGTCGAGCGCCGAAACGCTCTCGCGCGCCTGGTCGGCGTCGATGCAGTCGCCGGTCAAGTTCATGAACGCGCTGATGAAGATGTCGCCCGCGATCGTCGCGTCGGCGCGCAAATCGATCGCCGATGGCGGCATGACCGCGGGCGTTCCCGAAACGCGCTTCAACGTGCCCGTCGGCCCGCACAAGATGTTCGACGCGACCACCGTCGCGCTCGCCGACGTCGCCGAAATCCGGGGGAAGGTCCCCGGCGCGACGGTCAACGATGTCGTGCTCACCACCGTCGGCGGCGCGCTGCGCAAATATCTCGCGAAGCACAAGGAACTGCCGAAGGAGAGCCTCGTCGCGGTCGCGCCGATCAATCTGCGCGGCAAGGGCGGCAAGGCCAGCACGCCGGGCAATCAGGTGTCGGCGATGAGCGTGCCGGTCCGCACCGACATCGCGGGTCCGCTCGAACGCCTCGCGGCGATCCGCGATTATACGGTCGAGGCGAAGGAGGCGAAGGCGGGGGTCAGCGCGCGGATCATGACCGACCTGTCGCAGCATATTCCGGGCGCGACGATGGCAGCGGTCGCACGGCTCGTCACCAGCGAGCGGTTTGCGGTGCGCGGCACCAACCTCTTCATCTCGAACGTGCCGGGGGCGCAGGTGCCGCTCTATCTCGCGGGCGCGCAGTTGGTGCAGCAGCACGGCATGGCGCCGCTCGCGAACAATATGGGGCTGTTCGTCGCGACGCCGAGCTATAACGGGCGCATCGCCTTTTCGATCGTCTGCGAACGCTCGATCATGCCCGACATCGCCTTCTTTCGCGAGTGCATCGACGAAAGTTTCGCCGACCTAATGGCGGCGACGCCGAAGGCGGAGAAAGCGAAAGCCGCTACGGCAACACCGAAAGCGGCGCCGAAGCCTAAGGCCAAGGCAAAAGCCGCTCCGAAACCTGCCGCGAAGAACAGGGCGAAACCGGTTGCTAAAAAGAACGCAACCGGCAAGAATCCGAAAAAATAACGATGCTCTCGCAGGATTACCGAATGCTTTTCACCCCGACGCTCAGCGCCGACCGCGATCTTGTGACCGCACCCGATTACGCCGCATGGTCCAAAGCGGCGCGCGAACATGACCGGAAGTCGGGGTTGCAGACATGGCGCGACGCCGACGAAAGCAGGCATTTCGATTACCGGTCGATCCGCGCGCGCCTCGAAAAATTGCGCAAGCTTTCGGCGGCGGGCGACGTCAAAGGGCTGCTCTTCGTTCTCAACGAAGGCATCCACGGCAATATCGACGGCATGGGGCACGAGCGGCTCTATCAGAAGGCGCGCTTCGGCACGAAAAAGCTGGTCGAGGATTATGTCGCCGAGGTCGTCGCTTCATTGGACAAGATCGCCGCCGCGCGCAGCATCGGCCGCGACGAGAAGCGCGACTTCTTCCGCCGCGCGCAGCATTGCTACGGCCGCTCGGCGCTGCTGCTTTCGGGCTCGGGAAGCTTCCTCTTCTTCCATATCGGCGTGGTGAAGGCTTTGTGGGAAGAAGGCGTGCTGCCCGCGATCATGTCGGGCGCGAGCGGCGGGTCGATCGTCGCCGCGATTGTCTGCACGCGCAAAAATGCCGACATCGGCGCCTTTCTCGAAAGCGAGCGACTCGCGAACCCCGACCGCGATCCCGAGGGGCGCCGCCTCGCGCCCGACGAGGTCCGCGAACGCCTCGCCGAACTCATCCCCGACCTCACCTTTCAGGAAGCCTATGAGGTCAGCGGGCGCCACCTCAACGTCTCGGTCGCCCCCGCCGAAAAGCATCAGAACGGCCGGCTGCTCAACGCGATCACCGCGCCCAATGTGCTGATCCGCGAGGCGGTGCTTGCATCGTGCGCGGTGCCGGGGGTCTTCCCGCCGGTGATGCTGATGGCCCGCGACGACGACGGCGCGCGCATTCCCTATCAACCCGACCGGCGCTGGGTCGACGGATCGGTGACGCACGACATCCCGACCAAAAGGCTCGAACGCCTCTACGGGGTCAACCATCATATCGTCAGCCAGGCGAACCCGATCGCGCTGCCTTTCGCCACCGACACGCGCAAGCAGATGGCGCCGATCGAGGCCATTCAACATGCGTCGATGACGACCTTCAAGGCGTGGCTCAACGCCAATATGGTGATCTTCCAGAAGCCGCTCGAGTTGATCCCGCCCTTGAACAGCATCGCCAACATGGCACGATCGGTGATCAATCAGGAATATACCGGCGACATCAACATCATCCGTCCGCCCAAATTCTGGTCACCAACCAAAATCCTCTCCGATCTCGGACAGGAAGATATCGACGAGTTGATCGACACCGGCGAGCGGACCGCGTGGCCGAAGGTCGAGATGGTGCGGACGCAGACGGCGATCAGCCGCGCGCTCGAAGCGATATTGGCGAAGATAGATAAGGCGGGGGACGACGGCCCCGGCCATCGCAGCGCGGCGCTCAAGAAAGCGGTGCGCTGACCATGGCGAGCGGCGCGGTGATCCTGCCCGCCGAATCGGCCGGGGCGGGGGCGAAGCTCCACGTCACGCACTGGCTTCCCGAAGGGCGCCCGCGCGCCGTCGTCCTGCTCGCGCACGGCTACGCCGAACATGCCGGACGCTACGCCCATGTCGCCAAACGGCTGACCGACGCCGGCTATGCGATCTATGCCGTCGATCATTGGGGGCATGGCGCTTCGGATGGCGAGGGCGGCTATGTCCCGCGCTTCTCGGCCTTCCTCGACGGCATGGCCGAGCTGCTGACGTTGGTCGAGATCAACCATGGCGATACGCCGCGCCTGCTACTCGGCCACAGCATGGGCGGGCTGATCGCGACCTTGTTCCTGGTCGAGCGGCAGCAGGCGTTCGTCGCGGCGGCGCTGTCGGGCGCAGCGATCCTGCCCGCCGAGCCGCCGTCGCGCGTCACAATCTGGATCAGCCGCTTCCTGTCGCGCTTCTTCCCGCGTCTCGGCGTGCTGTCATTGGATGCCAATGGCGTGAGCCGCGATCCGGCGGTTGTCGAGGCCTATCGCGCCGACCCGCTCGTCTATGAAGGCAAGATCGGCGCGCGATTGGGCAAGGAGTTCATGGACGCGATGGCGGTGGCGCAGGCCGACGCGCCGAAGATCCGCCTGCCGATCCTGATCCAGCACGGCGAGGCCGACCGGCTGACGGCGCCGGCGGGATCGCGCTATCTGTTCGCTAACGTCGCGTCGCAGGACAAACGGCTCGAAATCTACCCCGGGCTATTCCACGAAATCTACAACGAGCCCGAGCAGGGTGCCGTGCTCGACGATCTTGTCGGCTGGTTCGACGCGCATGTGGCGGAGGCAAAGCGCGCATGAAAATCCTCCTCGTCCTGATCTTCGCGCCGCTCATCACGCTCGCGCTCTTCTATTTCCTTTTCCCCGAACAGCTTGTGCAGCTGATGCGCTGGGCGATGCGTCGCCGCGCGCGAGTGGTGCGCAAAACGGTCACCGTCGACGGCCGCCGCTGGCCCTATCTGGAGGGCGGCGATCCGGCGAAGCCGGTGCTGGTGATGGTTCACGGTTTCGGCGCCGACAAGGATCACTGGACCTTCTACGCGCCATGGCTGACGAAGGATTACCGGCTGATCGCGCCCGACCTGCCGGGGTTCGGCGAGAATGACCGCGACGGCGAGCTGCCGTTCGACGTCGCGAGCCAGGCGGCGCGGCTCAAGGGTTTTCTCGACGCGCTCGAGATCGAACGCCCGCATCTCGGCGGCAACAGCATGGGCGGCTGGATCGCGCTGCGCTTTGCGATCGATTATCCGGGCGCGCTGCGCACGCTGACGCTGATGAACAATGCCGGCGTCGTCGGCACGAACGAAAGCGAACTCCAGAGGCTCGCGGCCGACCGCGACTATAATCCGCTCGTGCTCGCCAATCTCGAGGATGCCGATCGCCTGATCGCCTTCGTCGTGCGCAAGCCGGCGCGCGTTCCCGCGCGGCTGAAGCCCGTGATCTACGCCGACGCGCTCCGGCACCGCGACCTGCTCGACAAGATTTTCTGGATCATCGCCGACGAGATGGAGCAAAAGCCGCTCAACGACGAGCTCGGCAAGGTGAAGGTGCCGACGCTGATCCTCTGGGGCCGCCACGACAAGCTGATCGATGTCAGCTGCGTCGCGGTGCTCGAAGCAGGGATCGCGGGCAGCCGCAGCCACATCTTCGACCATGTCGCGCACGTCCCGATGATCGAGGATCCGAAAGCGACGGCGGAGATCCAGCGCGCCTTCCTTGCCAATCACTGAAACTGCCGTCACTCTCGCTCCAAAATAGCGGGAGAGCGCGATGCGGTTGAAGGTGGGGCTGCTCGGCGGGGGCAGTTGGGGAACGACGGTCGCGGCGGTGGTATCGCGCAACGCGCCGATCACGCTCTGGGCGCGCGATGCCGAGACGGTCGAGAGCATCAACGGCTCGGGCGAGAACCGCAAATATCTGCCCGGCATCAAGCTGCCTTCGGCGCTTCGCGCGACGAACGACATGGCCGAGGTGGTCGCGGGCGCCGATGTGCTCGTCATGGGGGTGCCCTCGCACAGCTTCCGAAGCGTTCTCGAGGAAGCGCGGAACCATCTCCGCCCGTGGGTGCCGGTGATCAGCCTGACCAAGGGGCTCGAACTCGCGTCGGGCAAACGCATGACCGAGCTGATCGAGGAGGTGCTCCCCGGCCATCCCATCGGCGTGCTCACCGGGCCGAATCTGGCGCGCGAGATAATGACCGGGCAGGCGGCGGCGAGCGTGCTGTCGATGGAGGACGAAATCGTCGTCCGCGCGCTCCAGCCGATATTCCACTCGGGGCTGTTCCGCGTCTACACCAACACCGACCTCTTGGGCTGCGAACTCGGCGGGGTGCTCAAGAATATCATCGCGATCGCGGTCGGCATGGGCGACGGGCTCGGCGCGGGCGACAATACGCGCGCCGGGCTGATGACGCGCGGGCTCGCCGAGATCACGCGGCTCGGCGTCGCGATGGGCGGACGCCCCGAAACCTTCGCGGGGCTCACCGGCATGGGCGACCTGATCGCGACCTGCACCAGCCCCTTGTCGCGCAACCGCCACGTCGGGGTCGAACTCGGCAAGGGGCGCCCGATCGACGAGATCATCGCGGGGATGAACATGGTGGCGGAGGGTGTGAAGAGCGCGCCGACGGTGATGGCGCTCGCCGACCAGCATGGTCTCGAGATGCCGATCGCGCGCGACGTGTTCGACGTGACGCAGGGCCGGCGCAGCGCGATGGAGGTGTTCCGCGGGCTCCTCAAATCGAGCGTCGGCGACGAAGCGCATCCCGGCTGAAAACCGTGCATTTCGGCGATTCTACCGCGAGCCGTGCCGAATCATCGTCGAGTTGGGAATAAATCGCGCCGCTGCTTCGTTTCTTCTCCTGTCCAACAGGATCCAGAAGGAGACGAAAAATGAAAAAATGGACCACTCTGGCGATGCTTGCAGCTCTCCCCGCCACGGCCGCGGTCGCCGCCGTTCCCTATCATGCGATGCCCCCGGGCTTCGAAGCGCCGCAGATTCGCGCCGAACCGATCGCCGGCATCGTGAACCAATATTGGTACAATTATCAGGCCGACATTCTCGAGGCGGAGAAGGAGCTCAGCAGCGACCTTCGCCACGCGACCGACCGCGAAGACCGATGGGACGCGTGGGACGAATGGACGACCGAGGTCGTCGATGCCGACAAGGATTATGTGAAGGAAATGCGCAAGAAGGGCTATCGCAGCGGCCGCGTGACGGTCGGCGGCTAACGTCCTGGATTTCCCCGAGCCCTGCTCGGGTCGCAGGGAAGGGCGGGTGTCATGGGGCACCCGCCCTTTCTTTGCGTCATAGTTCGGCATCATCCTCCCCATCGCTACGCGACAGGGAGGATCAGCCTTCTTTGAGCAACGCCGCCGCTTCCTTGCCCTGCCAGTCGATCGCGCCGATCACGCGCCAGATCTCGCGGCCCTCGGCGTCGTAATAGATGCTCGTCGGCAGCGCGCTGTTGGCGGCGTCGAGCAGGCCGTTCTCGGGATCGATATAGGGCTGGAGAGCTTTCAGCCCCGCTTTCTGGAACCAGGGGTCGACGACCTCGGCGCCCTTCAGATCCTGCGCGACCGCGATCACATGCATCCGTTCGCCATTCTTCGCCGCGAGCGCGTCGAGCGTCGGCATTTCGGCGACGCACGGCGCGCACCAGGTCGCCCACAGGTTGACGAGCAAGGGGCGCCCGCGGAACGACGCGATCGTCACCGGCTCGTCGTCGGGGCCGCGAAACGTCGCGGTGGGCGCCGCCGTTCCCTTGTGGCTGCGGTCGACGATATATTCGAACGCGTCGACGCCCTTCGCTTGGCCCGCCGAAACATTTGCTTGGCCTTGCCCCGCTTGCTCCCCGCCGGGCTTTTCCCTATCGCAGCCCGCGATTGATCCGGCCAGCAACAGGCCAAGGATCGCAAGGGACGGATTCGGAACGCGGCGGATGGCGAATACTCCTGACAGCAACAGCATGTGGGGCGGCCGCTTCGGTGGCGGACCCGCGGCGATCATGCAAGAGATTAACGCATCGATCCCCGTCGACAAGCGCCTGTGGGAAGAAGATATTACCGCCAGCCGCGCGCATGCCGCGATGCTCGGCGCGACCGGAATCATCGCCGCCGAGGACGCCGTCGTGATCGACCGCGGCCTTGCACAGATCGCCGGTGAGTTCGCCGCCAACGGCGTGCCGGTCGACCTTGCGCTCGAAGACATCCATATGACCGTGGAATCGCGGCTGAAGGAGCTGGTCGGCGAAGCCGCCGGGCGGCTCCACACCGCGCGCTCGCGCAACGATCAGGTCGCGACCGATTTCCGCCTGTGGACGCGCACCGCGTGCGAACGCATCGATGCGGGGCTGCAGGCGATTCAGGCGGCGTTGCTCGCGCGCGCCGACGAGCACGCGGGCAGCATCATGCCGGGCTTCACGCACCTGCAGGTCGCGCAGCCGGTGACGCTCGGCCATCACCTGCTCGCCTATGTCGAAATGTTCGGCCGCGACCGCTCGCGCTTCGCCGACGCGCGGGCGCGCCTCAACGAATCGCCGCTCGGCGCCGCGGCGCTCGCGGGCACCAGCTTCCCGCTCGATCGCGATGCGACCGCATCGGCGCTCGGCTTCGACCGTCCGATGGCGAACAGCATCGACGCGGTCTCGGACCGCGACTTCGCGCTCGAATTCTGCGCCTCGGCGTCGATCGCCGCGATCCACCTGTCGCGGCTTGCCGAGGAAGTGGTGATCTGGGCCAGCCAGCCTTTCGGTTTCGTCGCTTTGCCCGACGCCTGGTCGACGGGTAGTTCGATCATGCCGCAAAAGCGCAACCCCGACGCCGCCGAACTCGTGCGCGGGCGGGCGGGGCTGCTGCTCGGCGCATTCCAGCGCCTGTCGGTGATCGTGAAGGGGCTGCCGCTCACTTATTCGAAGGATCTGCAGGACGATAAGGAGACGGTGTTCGGCGCCTTCGACGCGCTCGCGCTGTCGCTCGCGGCGATGACCGGCATGGTCGAAACGCTGAGCTTCCGCACCGACCGGATGCGCGCGCTCGCCGCGTCGGGCTATTCGACCGCGACCGACCTCGCCGACTGGCTGGTGCGTGAGAACGGCCTGCCGTTCCGCGAGGCGCACCATGTCGTCGGCGCCTGTGTGAAGCGCGCCGAGGAACTCGGCGTCGAACTCTCGGCGCTGCCTGCGGCCGACGCCGCCGCGATCCATGCGGCGGTCACGCCCGACGTGCTCGCCGCGCTGACCGTAGAAGCGTCGGTCGCCAGTCGCATGAGCTATGGCGGCACGGCGCCCGAACGGGTAAGGCAGGCCGTCGCCGCGGCCCGCGCGGCGCTCGAAGGGACGAATATACGGTGAAGAACCACCTCGTCATGGCGATATTGGCTGCAACCGCGCTGCTCGGCGCGTGTGGCAGCAAGCAAGATCTGAAGCCGGTGGCGGGCCAGCCTGCCCCGGTCGTTCCCGTCGGCGCGACCCGCGCCCCGACTACGGAGGAGCTTACGACGCCTGACGCGCAGGCCCGGCCCGCGCGCAGCGACGAACTTCTCAAACGGTCCGAACAACGCGAACCCGACGATTTCGACTTGCCGCCTCCGGGCTGAGTCACAGGGCCTTCTCTTTTCCGTTCGTGCTGAGCTTGTCGAAGCACCGCATTTTCTGAACGCGGGAAAAGAAGGGCGGCCCTTCGACGAGCTCAGGGCGAACGGTTTTTGACGATTAGGACTTCCTTCGATGGACCATTTTGAACTTCGTGACGGCGTGATGCACGCCGAAGATATTCCGCTGCCGCGTATCGCCGCGGAAATCGGCACCCCCGTCTATGTCTATTCGCGCGCGACGCTCGAACGCCATGCGCAGGCGTTCCGCGACGGGTTGAAGGATGTGCCCAGGAAGCACCTCGCTTTCGCGATCAAGAGCAATCCCAACCTCGGCGTGCTGCGCGTGCTCGCGCGGCAGGGTTATGGCGCCGACGTCGTCTCGGGCGGCGAGCTCGAACGCGCGCTCGCGGCGGGCATGGCGGCCGAAGACATCGTCTTTTCGGGCGTCGGCAAGACGCGCGCCGAACTGGCGCTCGGGCTCGACCGCGGGATCGGTCAGTTCAACATCGAGCATGAGCCCGAGGGCATCGCGCTCGCCGAAATCGCGCTCGCCAAGGAGACGACCGCGCCCGCGGTGCTGCGCGTCAATCCCGACGTCGATGCGGGCACGCATGCGAAGATTTCGACCGGCAAGGCCGAAAACAAGTTCGGCGTCGGCATCGACGCCGCACCCGAGATCTTCGGCCGCCTGTCGGGGCTGCCGGGGCTCAATCTGCGCGGCATCGCGGTCCATATCGGTTCTCAGCTCACCAGCCTCGCCCCGTTCGAGGCGGCGTTCAAGCGCGTCGGCCAGCTCGTCGCCGATCTTCGCGCCGCGGGACACAGCATCACCCATGTCGATCTGGGCGGCGGGCTCGGTGTGCCCTATCGCGCGGGCGACAATATCCTTCCGCCGTCGCCCGCCGACTATGGCGCCATGGTTGCACGGGTCACCCGCGATTGGGACGTCACGCTGATGTTCGAACCCGGCCGCGTTATCGCGGGCAATTCGGGGGTTTTGCTGACGGAAGTTTTGTGGGTCAAGCCCGGTGCAACCCACCCCTTTGTGATCGTCGATGCGGCGATGAACGATCTGGCACGGCCCGCACTCTATGATGCCTGGCATGATTTCGCCGCGGTGAAGCCCTCGGGCGAGACGATGACCGCCTCGATCGTCGGCCCGGTCTGCGAAACCGGCGACACCTTCGCGCGCGACCGGCTGATCGACAAGGTCGAGTCGGGCGACCTCGCGATCTTCCGCAGCGCGGGCGCCTATGGCGCGACGATGGCGTCGACCTATAACAGCCGCAGCCTCGTTCCCGAGGTGCTCGTCGACGGCGATCGCTATGTCGTCGTCGCCGACCGCATCGCCGCCGGCACGATCATGGCCGCCGAGCGTGTGCCCGACTGGATCGACTGACTATGGAGCAGCTTCCCGTCTTCCTGAACCTCGCCGGCCGCACGGTCGTGCTGGTCGGGGAGGGGGAAGCCGCCGACGCCAAGGCGCGGTTGATCACCCGCGCCGGCGGACGGATCGTCGCGGCATGGGAAGAGTGCGCGACGGTCGCTTTCGTCGCGCTCGATGACGAAGCCGAGGCGCGCGCCGCCGCCGAAGGACTTCGCGCGCGCGGGCTTCTCGTCAACGTCGTCGACCGCCCCGACCTTTGCGACTTCACCACCCCCGCGATCGTCGACCGCGCGCCGGTGACGATCGCGATCGGCACCGGCGGCGCGTCGGCGGGGCTCGCGAAAGCGATCCGGCAGCGCATCGAAGCTTTGCTGCCCGCGCGGCTGGGCGCGCTCGCATCCGCGCTCCATGCCGCGCGGAATGCGATGAAGGCGCGCTGGCCCGACGCCGCCGGTCGCCGCCGCGCGATCGACGCCGCGCTCGCACAAGGCGGCGCGCTCGATCCGCTCGACGGCGATGCGGTCGACAAGGTCGATGGCTGGCTCGCGGGCCACGCTCCCGTTTCGCCATCGCGCCTCGAAACGATCCGTCTAACAAGCGCCGATCCCGACGACCTGACGCTGCGCGCCGCGCGCCTGCTGGGCGAGGCCGATCATATCTTCCATCCCGCGACCGTCGCGCCGGCGATCCTCGACCGTGCGCGCGCCGACGCGGTGCGCCACGTCGCGGACTCTGCGCCCGCCGAACCGCCGCCGGGCCTGTCGCTCTGGCTGGAGCCCTGATCGCGCCCGCTGGCGTCAGGCGTCCGCGCCGGTGACCCAGGCGAGGGCGCGGTCGCGATCCTGCGGTTCGAACACTTCGTAGCTGATGAAGGGCAGTATCGCGCTTTCGACGCGCGTCGCGGCGCGAATCCACGCCTGATCGGCGACCACCGCGACGCGGCCGAAGCGGTTCAGTTTGCCCAGCAGCGGCATCGCGCGCGCCATATAGGCACCAAGGCCCTGAAGCTCGATCCCGTCGATCGCCTGCGTCTCGACAAAGACATGGACCTTCTCGTGCCGCGCCATCGCTTCGTCGAGCCGGTCCATGACCCGGTCGAGATCGTCTCCCGTGATCCGGTGCGATATTCTGACGGCCAGCACATCGTCGGCGGTGTCGAGCATTTCCATGAGGTCTCCTTTCGTGGGTTGCCCGAAAAACGCCCGGCGATGCCCTCCGTTCCGGAGTCCTCGATGGGTTCAGGGCGCGATCGCCAGCCCGTCGCCCTGTTTCCCCGTCGCGATCCGGCGCAGGACTTCGCCGCTCGCGACGTCGATCTCGGCGACCTCGTCGTGCCCGGTCTCGGCGGCATAGAGCCGCTTCGAATCGGCGCTGAACAGCAAGGTCACCTGTCCCTTCGCCGCGTCGCCCGACACCGTGATCGTCTTCAGCGGCGCGCGGGTTTCGGCGTCGAACAGGTTGATCGTCCCCGACGCGATATTGCTCGTCGCGACGCGCTTGCCGTCGGAGCTCGCGAGCACGCGGATCGCGACCGGATCGACCGGCAGTTCGGCGATCTTCTCGCCCGATTTGGTATCCCAGATCGACACGCGCGGCGCGTCGAGGTCACCGACCCACAGCTCGCGTCCGCCCTTCGTCAGCGCCAGCCCCTCGGGCTTGCCGCCGATCGTCAGATCGCGCAGCTTCTTTGCGTCCTTCAGGTCGAGCACGCTCACCGTCCCCGACCCGATATTGGCGGTGTAGGCGGTGCGACCGTCGGGCGCGACGGTGATCATATGCGTGCCCTTCTGCCCGGTCGCGATCGACGTCAGCGTGCCGTCCGGCGCGACCACCGCGACCGACTCGCTGCCCTCGGCGGTCGCGACGAGCCGGCCGTCGGATAGCCAGAGCAGCCCGTGCGGCCGCTGGTTGGGACTAATGTCGATCGTCCTGAGCTTGGTGCGCTTCGCGACGTCGAACACATCGATCGTCGTCCCGCCATAGGCGACGACCGCCGCCTGCTTGCCATCGGGCGAGATCGCGATCTCGTGCGGCATCTTGCCCGTCGGCAGCCGCGCGAGTTCGGCGCCGCTGTCGAGCGCGATGACGCTGAGCGTGTCCTCGCCCTTGTTGCCGACGAGCAGCGTTTCGGCGGCGGCCGGGGCGGCGAGAAGGACAGCTGAAAGGGCGGCGAGGACGGCGCGGCGCATGAGCGATCTCCCGGTTGTGATGGCGCATCCTATCCCGCTGGCGCGCTGCGGCAACCGCGCTTCGACCGGTGACATGCGTAAATTACGTAAAGTTAACTCGGCGATCGGCGCCGACGCACCTAGCCCTGTCCTCGGCGGCAGGTCGCGCCGCCGGTCAGGACAGGAGGGGGAATATGGAGCTGCCATCGATCGATATCGCCGCGCTGCCGTTGCTCGACACCGCGGTCGGGCTGTTCGGGTCGCTGATGGGCGAAAGCGTCACGTCGGGGCCGTCGGTCTTCGAGATCGCGGTCACGATCGCGCTGATCGTCCACGACTGATCGCGGGCGGGGACGGGCGGCGGCGTCCGCCGCTCGCCCCGCGCTTTTCGCATGACCGCTGCCCGCTCGCGCCACGACCATTTTCCTCGCGAAGACAGCGCGCGTTGCCGGCGTATTCGGGAGGCGGTCGCCGCCGCCGGTGCAGCATGGCGCGCCGCCGATAGCGCGCCCGGCGGTTTGCTTGCCGCGATCGACGCGGCCCAGGGCACCGCGCCCGACGTCGCAGTGTCGCGCCTCCTCCCCTGGCTCGACGACACGTCGTGGCTGCAGGCCCGGCTCGACGCCGCGCTCGCGCTCCTCGCCGCCGACCCCTTCGCGCGCCCGCCGCTGCGGCTCGTCGGCGGCGGCGATAGCGGGGCGGGGGGCGGCCCCGGCGGGCTCGTCCTCGCCGATCGCGGCATCGTCCGCCTCACGCTCCTCGTCCGCCCCGCGGGCAGTTGCATCGCGCCGCCCGCGACCGCCGTCTTCGTCCCCGGCCGCGCCGCGATCCGCGTCCTCGCGGGCGGCGGCGGCTCGCTCGTCGCGCACGAAGTCGCGGTCGGCGCCGCCGAGGAAGCGGGTGGCTTCACCGCCTCCGCCGCCTCCCCATGCCGCAGCCAGCCGCCGCGCGCGCTCCGTGCCGGCGAGCTGCTCCGCCTCGATACCGCGCGCCAAAGCTGGTCGCTCGCCGATGCGCGCCGCGACGTGCTGCTGCTCGAACTCGCGGTGCAGCCGCCGTCGCCGCTCCCGATCCGCGCCTATGACGTCGCGAGCGGCCGGCTGATCCACGTCAGCGCCTCGCGCCGCGACAGCAGCTTCCGCGCGATGGCGCTGACCCTGCTTCGCCACCTCGGCCGCACCGACGCCGCGCCGCTTTTCGCTGCCGAGGCCAAAGTCGCGGATTTCGCCGCACGCTGGCACGCGATGCGCGAACTGGTGGCGCTCGACCCGGCCGCCGCGCACCCGCATCTCGCGGCGATGGCGGTCACCGACCCGCACCCCGAAGTGCGCTGCGCCGCCGCGGCGACGTCGGCGCTCATCTTCCCGCCTTCCGGTGAGACGGGGCGGGAAGGGGGTGGAGGGACGGGGCCTTGCACATGCCCGGCGCCCTCCACCCCATATCGCGGCACGGATGCGCGGCGATGCCCCGCCTGATCGACCCGCCCGCCGGCCCCGCGCTCGACCTCGCCGAAGTCGCCGCGCGCCTCGACGAAAGCGGCGTCGACCTCGCCGACGAAGCGAGCATCGCGCATTGCGCCGCCCTCCTCGCCGGTCTCCAGCGCAACCGCGACTTTCTCGCCGACCGCGTCATCGCCGCGCTCAAGGCAAGCTACGCCGACCAGCTCGAAATCAACCGTTATTCGGCGCAGGTCTTCCTCCTCCACCGCGGCGCGCGCGGCTTTTATCTCCGCGCCAACCTCTGGCCCGCCGCGACCGACGCCGTCACCGCCGCGAGCGGTGCGGCGGCCTTCTCCTACGGCGTCCCGCACGACCATAATTTCAGCTTTCTGACCGCGGGCTATTTCGGCCCCGGCTATGTCAGCGACTATTATGATTACGACCCGGAAGCCGTCGACGGCCGTCTCGGCGAACCGCTGAACCTCAGCTTCGCCGGGCGCAGCCAGCTCGCCGAAGGCAAGCTGATGCTCTACCGCGCCCACCGCGACATCCACAGCCAGCTCCCGCCCGAGCGGCTCTCGATCAGCCTCAACATCATGGACGAAGGCGACCACGTCCCCTGGCGCGACCAATATATCGTCGACCTCGAAGCGGGCACGATCGCCAAGCGCCCGACACTAACCAGCGGCGAAATGCTGCTGCGCTGCGCGGTGCATCTGACCGAGAACGGCAAGGACATCGCCGAGCAATTTGCGAAGGCGCATCCGGTGCCGCGAGTGCGCGCCAACGCGATCGCGGCGATGGCAGCGGTGGCCGTCGATCCGGGGGCTGTTCTCGAACGCGGGATGGCCGATGCCGATGCCCGCGTCCGCGACGATTGCGCGCGTTGGCTGGCGCTTAGTCAATCCTGCTGACAGCGCGGCTTTCCGCTGCTAACGGCGCCCGATGACCACTCCCCTTTCGCATATCCGCAATTTTTCGATCATCGCGCACATCGACCATGGCAAGTCGACGCTCGCCGACCGGCTGATCCAGTTCACCGGCGGGCTCACGGCGCGCGAGATGTCGGCGCAAGTCCTTGATAATATGGAGATCGAGAAGGAGCGCGGGATCACGATCAAGGCGCAGACGGTGCGCCTGAAATATACCGCCAAGGACGGCGAGACCTATGAGCTGAACCTCATGGACACGCCCGGCCACGTCGACTTCGCCTATGAGGTGTCGCGGTCGCTCGCGGCGTGCGAGGGCGCGCTGCTCGTCGTCGATGCGGCGCAGGGGGTCGAGGCGCAGACGCTCGCCAACGTCTATCAGTCGATCGAACATGATCACGAGATCGTGCCGGTGATCAACAAGATCGACCTGCCCGCCGCCGACGTCGACAAGGTGAAGGCCGAGATCGAGGACATCATCGGCCTGCCCGCCGACGACGCGGTGCTCGCCAGCGCCAAGGCCGGGATCGGCATCGAGGAGGCGCTCGAAGCGATCGTCACCAAGATCCCGCCCCCGAAGGGCGACGCGAGCGCGCCCTTGCTCGCGATGCTCGTCGACAGCTGGTACGACCCCTATCTGGGCGTCGTCATCCTCGTCCGCGTCGTCGACGGGACCTTGAAAAAAGGCCAGCAGATCAAGTTCATGCAGGCGGGCACCACCCACCTGATCGACCGCGTCGGCTGCTTCACGCCCAAGCGCGAGGAACTGACCGAGATCGGCGCCGGCGAGATCGGTTTCATCACCGCGCAGATCAAGGACGTCGCGCAGGCGCGCGTCGGCGACACCGTCACCGACGCGAAGAAGCCCGCCGCGGCGCCGCTTCCGGGGTTCAAGGAAGTCCAGCCGGTCGTCTTCTGCGGGCTGTTCCCGACCGACGCGAACGATTTCGAGAAATTGCGCGAGAGCATCCAGAAGCTGCGGCTCAACGATGCAAGCTTCTCGTTCGAGATGGAAAGCTCGGCGGCGCTCGGCTTCGGCTTCCGCTGCGGCTTTTTGGGGCTCCTGCACCTCGAGATCATTCAGGAGCGGCTGACGCGCGAGTATGACCTCGACCTGATCACCACCGCGCCGTCGGTGGTCTACAAGCTCAAGCTCAGCCACACCAAGAATGAGGCGGCGAAGGAGATCGAGCTCCACAATCCCGCCGACATGCCCGACCCCAACCGCATCGACGAGATCGAGGAGCCGTGGATCGAGGCCGTCATTTACGTCCCCGACGAATATCTCGGCCCGATCCTGAAGCTATGCCAGGACCGCCGCGGCGTGCAGAAGAACCTGACTTATGTGGGCGGCCGCGCGCAGATCACCTATGAACTGCCGCTCAACGAAGTGGTGTTCGATTTCTACGACCGGCTGAAGAGCATCAGCCGCGGTTATGCGTCGTTCGACTATCACCAGATCGGCCACCGCGCCGGCGACCTCGTCAAGATGAGCATCCTTGTCAACAACGAGCCGGTCGACGCGCTCAGCATGATCGTCCACCGCGGCTCGGCCGAAAGCCGCGGCCGCGGCATGTGCGAGCGGCTGAAAGACCTGATCCCGCGCCACATGTTCAAGATCCCGATCCAGGCCGCGATCGGCGGCAAGGTGATCGCCCGCGAAACCATCGCCGCGCTGCGCAAGGACGTTACCGCCAAATGCTACGGCGGCGACGCGACCCGCAAGAAGAAGCTGCTGGAGAAACAAAAAGAAGGCAAGAAGCGGATGCGCGAATATGGCAATGTGAACATTCCGCAGGAGGCGTTCATCGCCGCGCTGCGGATGGGGGATGATGCTTAGCGATCGCTTTCACAATGCTACGTAGAATCTTGATTTGTTCCTTACATGTTCCTATATGCGGATTAGGCTAGGAGGGCGTCGGTCTCTTTTATGGGGAAGATTAGCGCAACAATCCTTGGGGCGATTGTCGGCGGGTTTGCCGCTGCGATCGCTTTGGTGTGGTTCTTTGGCTGGGGATCGTCGGTCGGGAATGCCCCCTTTGCCGATGTCGGTCGCGCCGACTACGTCGATTTTTTGCTGATGCTCGTCACGGTTCTTCTGGCAGCGATTGGCTTAGCAGTGACTATTGGAGCATTAGTCATCGGCCTCGTCGCTCTGAAAACTCTCAGGGAAATAAAGGACGAGGCAGCATCTGAGGCAAAGGCTGCTGCTGCTGCGAAGCTTGGGGCGACATTACCGTCGGCGCTTCAAGCAGCTCTGGTCGACGATGATCTGGGTCATAAAATTCTTCGAGAAATGGCTCAGCGAGGGGAACTCGATGAGGTGCTAGAGCGCGTAGCAAATCGGATGCAAGGTGGAGAGCCAGAGTCGGAAGAAGAAGGAGCGGAAGATCCGGAAGGCTAGTAAGCTAAACAGGGTTAGGGGGCGACATGATCGGAAGTATGGAGATGAAACACGCAGCCAGCTGGGAGGTAAGGTCTCCCTCGAATGAATTTCTAAATCTGAACGTAGAAGTCCGCGGGAAGATAGATGAGTATTTGTCGGATTACCCGGTTAAACTGGGGGCCATCGCTAGCGCTCTTGGGGTTAAGGTTCTTCTATCGACACTTCCCCGTGGAACTTCGGGACAGATAGGTCAGGAAGACGGTGAATTCGTTATTCGCGTGAACCGTCATGAAGCAAAGCATCGTCAGCGCTTTACTTTGGCTCATGAAATTGCTCATTTTTTGCTTCATAGAGAGAAAGTCGTTGCCGATGGTGGGTGGTCTGAGAATGTGCTTTTGCGTTCCGGCCAGCCAGCACAGATCGAATATGAAGCAAACCGCTTAGCTTCTGATCTTGTCATTCCATCCGCGCTGCTGGCGGAGGCGGTAAAGGATTATTCTGGCCCAGTGACGGACGAAATTATTGAAGATCTTGCGCGTCGGTTTGGGGTCTCTACAACTGCAATGGAAATCAAGCTGCAAATGACTTGAACGCGGGAAGTGGCATGGATGTACAGGATTATCTTGTTACTATCGGGATTCGCCCTGCTGAGCTCAGGGGACTCAAGGAATTGCCGGGGTCGACAAAAGATCGGCTAACGCCATTAGTGCTTCTAGCTCCTTGGCTTGCGACAACGCCGCTGTCACGTGCCCTCGAAAAGCTCGAAGAGGCTTACCCCTCCAGGCCTTACTTCGTAGACGTCGATACATACTATCAGGTCAACGAAAATGGGAATGAAGCTAAAGCGCTCTGGGCCCAATTGGCTCAGAAGCCTGCAAACTTGGACGCATGGTGGGAGCTTATTTCTGAATATCCGGAAGCCAATCCGTGTTTGCTGATGGCTGAACAATCAATTGATAGCGTTCGACAGCAGATTACTTGGGCACGAGAACATCATCGAAATTTCTGTATACGGATGAATCTGGCTGAAGGCGGGTCAGGAATTCCGATATGGATGCCAGAACTTGTCGCTGATTTGGCGCAGGAAGGCGCAAATGATTACGCCGTCGTGTTTGAATTCGGATGGGTGAATGACGCCTTAGTCGTTGCCGCACTGGCTAGCGGGTATGCGAACACTTTTTTCTCAGTCGTCCCTCCCGAAGTTCCAATCGCAGTGTCGTGTACGTCTTTCCCCAATGATTTTACAATTTTTGATGGAACGGTAGAGCAGCCGTTTACGAATCGGCAGCTTATTTCTCAAGTCCGGCAAGTGACGAACCATCCTCGAATAATTTACGGTGATTGGGGGTCAACGAGGCCGCGCAGCTACGGGCATGCCAGTCAACCGAAGAACCGGATCGATTTTCCGGCGGATGGGTCGTGGTTTTTTGCGAGAAACAATGGCGAGCAGATTAGCTTTTTTGAGGCAGCGCAAAGAATAGTAGGATGCGCGGGGTGGACCGGCAATCTTGGCATCTGGGGTGAACAGCTGATCGAAGGCACGGCGCAGGGGCAAAATTTTGCCATCGACACAATGCCAAAGATGTATGCAGCAAGGGTCAACATCCATCTTCATAGACAGGCGTTCTATGGCCACCTTCCGCCCCCTGATGCGCTTGACGAAGAGTGGAGTGACGAAGATTTCTAGCGGTAGGAAACGGTGACCTTCGGCGTTTTCATGCACAAGGATGGGTCGATCTACGACGACATTCCGGAAGTGCATTACCAGTTTCCTAAGGCCTATCTCTCGCGCGCAGAGGCTTCTTTGGGAGATTGGATCGTCTATCTCGAACCGACAAAGGAGCCGAACTCTAAAGGGTATTTCGCGGTGGCCAAAGTTGCGGAGATCATTCCCGATCCGGAAGTTGGAGGTCGATTTCGTGCGTTAATTGAACCGGGTAGCTATCTACCGTTTTCGCCTACCGTGCCACGGCGAGTGGATGGCGAACTTGTCGAACGGAATTGCCCTAATCCGCAATGGGCCGTGCGTCCGCTTTCCCGTTCCGATTTCGCACGCATTGTTGCGCTGGGGCTGCCCGACGAGGAATATTTGCCCCGCGACGGTGATCCCGAACCAATAGATCGCTTTCGTGAAGAGCAGATTCCGTTCCAAATCGAACGCCCTTTGGTCCAATCCCTTGTTTCAAAGCCATTTCGAGAGCGCGCTTTTCGCCGCGCTGTGATGCAAGCCTATGACGGGCGCTGCGCTGTAACCGGATGGAGGCTCGTCAATGGTGGCGGACGATTGGAAGCTCAAGCGGCCCATATTCGGCCGGTCGAACATGGCGGACCCGACAGTGTCAGAAACGGACTCGCGCTTTCCGGCACGGCGCATTGGATGTTTGATCGGGGATTAATTGGTTTTAGCGATGACTTGGACATAATTATTCACCGCAAGGTCAATGACCGAGAAGGTGTGGCGTCGATAGTTAACGCCACCGGCAAGCTTGTCTCGCCACAACTTGCCGCTCATCGACCCCATCCAGCATTCATTACGTGGCATCGAGAGTTTCACGGTTTTTAACAAGTCGGGGTCGGGTGAGCGCGATGGTTAGTCCGAGACCTCCTCCAACCGCACAATCCGCACCACGCAGCGCGCCGGAATCTCGATAATCCCGCTCAGCATCACGCGTTCGTCGTCGCCGACGATCATCGCCGAGCCGGCCAGCACCTTCACATTATCGTCGTCGTGGATCAGGTGGCCGGTCGAGAGGCAGGTCTGGACTTCCTCGGGTTCGAAAAACGCATAATGGCTCCAGCCGCCATAGGGTTCGCGCGGCTGGATCCATTCGATGAGGACGGTGCGGCCGAAGCGGGCGGGGCGGGCTTGGCGCGGGCGGCTTGCGTGCAGGTCGTCGGGCCGGCTCATCGGGCGGCTCCCGACCCTTCGGCGCCGTGCGGTGACGCGTGGCCGCCCGCCTTCCATGCCGCCCAGGTTTCTTCGCTGTAGGCGGCGTTCCATTGGCGTTCGAGCTCGTCGATCGCGCGTTCGGCGCGGTGGCGGGCGGCGAGGCGGTCCATGGCGGTGGGGCCGCCGCTGATCGTGTTGCGGGCGAGGAAGCCGTGGGGGCGCTGGAAGACGGGGCGGGGGCCGTCGAGCGCGGCTTCGAAGGCGGCGCGGCGCTCGGGCTCGGTTTCGGCGAGCGCGGCGGCGATGGGCGCCCCGTCTTCGTCGCCATCTTCGTCATACGGATCGGGGGCGGCGAGGGAGACGATCATCGCGGGGTCGTGCATCGAGCGTTGCGGTTCGTCCCATGGTGCCTCGCCCGCGGCGGCGGCGGCGATCGCGGGCCAGTCGGCGGGGCCGACGAGCAACTCCCACGCGGCGCGCTTGACCGGGTCGGGCACGATGCCCTCGAGAAAGGCGCGGCGGATCGCCGCGATCCGCGCGACGATGCCGAGCACGGCGTCGCGCGGGCCGGGGTCGCGGGCTTCGGCTTCGGCGGCGGCCTCGCCCTGCTCCTCCTCCCACTCCCGCCGCCAGCGGTCGCGGAGCTTTCTGAGGCCGTCGGGCAGGCTGTGCGGCGCCGAACCATAGCTTTCGAGGCTGCCGCCATATTGTTCGGGAAAGCGTTGCTGGACGATCCACATCATCGCGCGCGTGTTGAACTTGCGGCGTTCGAGAATGACCTGGCCGTCCTTGCTGAGCGTTTCGGGCACGCCATGGATCGCATGTTCGAGCAGCATGTCGAGCACGCGGCGCGCACCCATCTCGACCGCCTTGTCCCACGCGGCGGCGAAGCTTTCGGCGCCGGCGCGCTTGCGCAGCTGATAGAGCGCCGAGCCGCTGTGCCCGATCGCCTTTGCCGCCATCGTCACCGCGCCGGTCGCGGCGAGATGCGCAATGAACGCGCGCTGCTTGGCCGCGGTGATGCCGGTCCAGCGCTTACTGCGTTGCGGGGCGGGGGTGAAGGCGAGTTCGGGCGGAAGGTCTTCGGGGTCGATAGCGGGGTCGGGCGCGAAATTGGCGCCGGGCTCGACGACGGCGGGGAGGGGCGGGAGGATTTCCTGCGGCATGGGTTCGGCTCCTTGGTTTAGGGATTTTCAAAAGCGAACCATATAGGAACAATGTAGGAAAGCGGTTTTTTGAGGGAGGCGGAGAGACGGGCGCTCATGGGGACTCGCGCCGAAATGGGGAAAAGCCCGGGCTTTGGGCGCCCCGCCTTTCATGGTAGGGAAAGGCGCTGCTTCGGTTCGCCTTGGGGAAGGGGAATTGTCATGCGTCATCATTTCCGGATTGTGGCGGCTCTCGGTATCGGGCTGTCGGCCGCGAGCTTCGCGCCGCCCGCGGGCTTTTCGTCGGCGGCGCTCGATGCGCTCGACCCGAGCCGGCTCGCCAGCCTGTCGTGCGGCGCGCGGCGCGCGGGGGCGATGCTGGCGAACGAGCTGCTGATCGCGGCGGCGGTCGCGGCGCCGGCGAGCGCGGGGCGGACGATCCCGCTCTATCCCGATCTCGCCAAATCGCCCTTTCCGGTGTCGACGCGCGACGAGCGGGCGCGGCGCTATTTCAGCCAGGGCCTGCTGCTGAGCTATGGCTTCAACCATGCGGGGGCGGTGCGGTCGTTCCGCGAGGCGCAGCGCGCCGATCCGAATTGCGCGATGTGCTGGTGGGGCGAGGCGGCGGCGCTCGGGCCGAACATCAACGCGCCGATGGACGATCGCGACCGGGAGGCGGCGCTGGCTGCGATGGACCGCGCGATGGCATTGCGCGAAGGGGCGACGCCGATGGAGCGCGCGCTGATCGAGGCGGTGGCGCGGCGCTATTCGCGCGATGCGGGTCAGGACCGCGCGGCGCTCGACGCCGCCTATGCCGACGCGATGCTCGATGTCGCGCGGCGCTTTCCGGGCGACGACGATGTCGCCGTGCTCGCGGCCGAGGCGGCGATGAACACGACGCCGTGGAATTATTGGGAGGCGGATAAGCGGACGCCGGTCGGGCGGAGCGGCGCGGCGGTGCGGCTGGTCGAGGGGGTGCTCGCGCGCAATCCCGACCATGTGCAGGCGAACCACCTCTATATCCACCTCGTCGAATCGACCGACCCGGCGCGCGCCGAGGCCGCCGCCGATCGGCTGGCGAACCCGCTGGCGCCGAGCGCGGCGCATCTCGTGCACATGCCGGGGCATATCTATCAGCTGCGCGGGCGGCACGCCGATGCGATCCGCGTCAATGTCGCCGCGGCGCGCGCCGACGAGGCCTATATCCGCGATGCGGGCGATCGGGGGCTCGTGCGCTATGGCTATTATCCGCACAATGTCCATTTCATCGTGACCTCGGCGCAGATGGCGGGCGATCTGGACACCGCGATCGAGGAGGCGCGGCGGTTGCGGGCGCTGCTCGACCCCGACACCTCGGCGTCGATCGCGTGGATCCAGTCGATCGACGTGGCGCCTTACTTTGCGATGGCGCAGTTCGCCGAGCCGAAGGCGATCCTCGCGATGCCCGCGCCCGACGCGCGGCTGCCCTATCCCCGCGCGATGCGCCATTATGCGCGGAGCATCGCCTTTGCGCGGCTGCGGGATCGCAAGGGGTTCGAGGGCGAGCTGGCGGCGATGGCGAAGCTTCGGACGTCGGACGCGTTCAAGGCGATGGTCGATCAGGGGGTGCCGGGTCCCGACCTCGTGCTGCTCGCCGAAACGGTCGCGCGCGGGCGTTTTGCCGCGGCCGAGCGGCGCTATGACGCGGCGACCGATCTTTATCGGCAGGCGATCGGACTTGAGGGCAGGTTGCCCTATCAGGAGCCGTCCTATTGGTATTTCCCGGTCAAGCAGTCGCTCGGCGCCGCGCTGTTCGAGCAGCGCCGCTATGCCGAGGCGAGCGAGGCGTTCCGCGGCGCGCTGGCGCAGACGCCGAACAATGGCTGGGCGCTCTATGGCCTCCAGCGTAGCGAGGCGATGCAGGGAAAAAAGCTCGAGGCGGCGGCGGCGGGGAAGGCCTTGTCGAAGGCGTGGCTCGGCGACCGGCGCTGGCTGCGCATGGACCGGCTGTAGGCGCTAGACGCGGCCTACATCTCGATCATGATTCGCACCTTCGACGGAGTGGTGCCCGCGGCATGGGCGATTTCGGCGCGCATTCGCCCGACCAGATCGGCGAGATGGTCGCCGCCGGGCGCGCTGTCGCGGCTCAAAAGCTCGGTCGGCGAGGTGCCGAGGAGGTCGGCGAGTGCCTGAAGCCGCGCGAGCCGCGGGCGCGAGCGGCCCTGTTCCCAATAGCAGATCGAGGTGACGGTGACGCCGAGGCGGCCGGCGAGATCGGTCTTGCTCAGCCCCCGGCCCCGGCGCAGCCGCGCGAGGCGGTCGCCGAGCACTTCATGGCGCGTGTCGTAGCGCGTGTTACTGTCCGGATGAGCAGGGATCACTGACGTGCAACCTTTCGGACTCGAAGGTGCAACATTTACCAAAGTTAAGCGTGGTTCGCTTCCGACATTTCACCGATCGCGACCGGAGAAATTGCTTAGGGTTTGATCGTGCGATGATTGCGACAACGTCGGGCATTGCCTATCGTCGGGCATCGGGAGACGGCGATGACCGGTGCGGACAGGCGGCAGGCGGCGAAAAAGGGCGCGCGGATCGAGGATATCGCGGTCCACAGCGCGCTGAACGACGGCACCGCGGTATCCTTGCGCACGATCACTCCCGACGACGCCCCGCTGATCCGCGACGGAATCGCCAAATTGTCGGCGGAATCGCGCTATCTGCGCTTTTTCTCGCCCGCGCCGGCGCTGCCCGATGCGGTGGTGCAAAAACTCGCCGATGTCGACGGGCACGATCATATCGCGTGGGGCGCCATCTGCACCGAATGCCCGGGGCGTCCGCCGATCGGCGCGGTGCATGCGGTGCGGTACCGGCACGACGGCCCGGTGGGCGAATTTTCGATCGCGGTGCTCGACGAATTTCAGGGGCGCGGGCTCGCGCGGATGATGACCGCGGCGCTGCTCGTCCATTGCCATGCCGAGGGGCTCGGCGTGCTCGACGTCCATATGCTGTCGGAAAATGCCGCGGCGCGGCGGCTGGTCAAATCGCTCGGCGCGGCATGGGCGGGCGAGACGGCGGGGGTCGCCGACTACAAGCTCGACGTCGCGGCGGCGATCGAGGCGCTGCGCGCCGACACCGACGCGCCGGGGGTGCAGGATGTGCTGCGCACGCTCGAAGGGGAAAGGGAGGAATAGTCCCTCCCGCCGCCCTGGGTCGCTGGGGGCGGCGGAAGGGTGGTCCGTTAGCGGTCGCTGAAAGCGTGTGCCCGTCCCGAACGCGGTGTTAACCGTGATCGCGGAGCGCGGCGGTGATGCCGATCACAGCGGGCGCCGAAAATGCGGCGAGCAAAACAAAGGGCGCCGGAATCGACCGGCACCCTTCGCCCTGCCCTTTAGGGAAGGCAGCCCTTATTTCTTCTGCGTGTCGCCGACGCCGGTTTCGGACGGGGCGATTTCGCCATTGTCGTCCATCGCGTTGGCCTTTTCTTCGCCCATTTCCTCGACGACGTCAGCCTTGTTTTCCATGGCGTCCTGTGCGGGGCCTTCCGGCATTGCATCGGCCTGATCGTCGAT
This sequence comes from Sphingopyxis sp., assembly GCF_035686825.1. Lineage (GTDB taxonomy): Bacteria > Pseudomonadota > Alphaproteobacteria > Sphingomonadales > Sphingomonadaceae > Sphingopyxis. Next base: position 164,758 of record NZ_DASRYZ010000004.1, read on the forward strand.
CGCTTCGGCCTGGGCTTCGGCCTGGTCCTCGACCTTGTCGGCCTGCGGGCTCTGGCAGGCGCCGAGTGCGAGGGCCGAGGTGGCAGCGAGGGTGATGAACATCTTGCGCATATTGAGTGACTCCCAAAGTTGACTCGGGGGCTTAACGCGGGATGAACAATAGGGTTGCAACAAAATCGTCATATTATTGAAATCACGCCGATTTTCTTTGATAGCGTGAGGCGCGGCGTCAGCCGTCCGATTTGACTTTCACCCACACCTGCACCGTCGCGGCGAACTTGCCCGGCGCGGGCGGCGTGACGTCGATGCGCTCGGCGGTGACGAGTTCGCCCGTCGCGAGATTGAAGCTGGCCCAAGGTTTGGGCATGCGGCCAAAGCTCATCTTCTGGATCGGCTGGCCGGTGGCGGTGTTCATGATCGTAGCGGTGATACCCATGGCGCGCCGCTAGCGGGATGCCCCTGTCGCTGTCCAGTCGGAGGCACAAAAAAAGAGGGCGCCCGAAGCGCCCTCTTCATGCCTGGTCCGGTCCCGCGGCCCTTAGAAACGCTGTTGGCGCTCGTACAGGTCGCGGTAGTGCTGAATGCGCGTGACGCGCAATCCGGGCATGCCGCTGCGGTCGATCGACCGTTGCCAGCCGGCAAATTCCTCGAGGGTCAGCCCATAGCGTTCGCACGCTTCGTCGACGGACAGGAGCCCGCCGTTGACGGCCGCAACGACTTCCGCCTTGCGGCGAACGACCCAGCGGGTCGTCGTCGACGGGGGCAGCGAGTCCAGCGTCAGCGGTTCGCCCAAGGGGCCGATGACCTGTGCGGGACGGATTTTCTGATTCTCGATCATGCTCATTCCATATTTGCAACGTCGGAGGGGGGTGTGTCCGACGCTTCATGCTCTACATCAGAGGGATTCAACATCGGCTGAAACCCTCTGGTAAACAGGTTATTCATAGTTTCGGGCAGGGCGTTCCCATCCTCGGACAGATCGAGGAAGCGGACGATGCGCGGAGCTTGTTGTTCCGTCGAACCGTGCGTGCCGCAGAGGATGCCGCGCAGCGCGTTAAGCTTTGCCGCATGGCGATCGCGCTGCGCCCGCGCCCGCAATTGCCGCACCGTCGGCAGCGCCGCCTGGCGCGCGCTGGACACGGCCAGGATGATGTCGAAGCCGGGCTTCGACAGTCTGGCCGCACCGGCGATGCGCGGAAGATCGGACGGATCGAGGTTCATGCGACTCGTCTACGCGAGAGGAGCTAAGGTCCCGTAAATGCCTGTTTCAGCCCCTGTTAGCGAAGCTTAACCCCCGTCAATATCTTGACAGGCACGGCGGAAAAGCTGGTATTTTGCCGCCTCCATCCCTAGATGGCGCCGACCATGATCGAGACGATTTCCTCCCCCGCCGGGCTCGCCCAGGCCGATTTTCAGCTGCCGATGCCGCTGAAAGACAGGCGAATCGTCGTCGCCATGTCGGGCGGAGTCGACTCGAGCGTCGTCGCCGCGCTCGCCGCGCGGTCGGGCGCCGAGGTGATCGGCGTGACGCTGCAGCTCTATGATCATGGCGCCAAGGCGAAGCGCGTCGGCGCCTGCTGCGCGGGGCAGGACATTCGCGACGCGCGCGCGGTCGCCGACCGGCTGGGCTTCGCGCATCATGTCTACGACCATGAAAGCCGCTTTCGCGACACGGTGATCGACCAGTTCGCCGACGAATATCTTAGCGGAAGGACGCCGATCCCGTGCGTGCGCTGCAACATGGGGGTGAAGTTCACCGACCTGTTCGCGCTCGCCAGGGAATTGGGCGCCGACTGCCTCGCGACCGGCCATTATGTCCGCCGCGTGATGGGGCCCACGGGCGCCGAGCTGCACCGCGCGGTCGATCCGGCGCGCGACCAGAGTTATTTCCTCTTCGCGACGACGCAGGACCAGCTCGATTTCCTGCGTTTCCCCTTGGGCGGGCTCGAGAAGAGCGTCGTGCGCGAGATCGCGCGCGAACTGGGGCTCGGCGTCGCGGGCAAGCCCGACAGCCAGGACATCTGCTTCGTCCCCGACGGCGATTATGCGACGCTGGTCCGCAAGCTGCGCCCCGAGGCGGACGATCGGGGCGCGATCGTCCATGTCGACGGCAGCGTGCTCGGCGCGCACAAGGGGCTGATTCATTATACCGTCGGCCAGCGGCGCGGGATCGAGATCGGCGGTCAGGCCGAGCCGCTCTATGTGGTGCGCCTCGACGCGGAGAAGAAAGAGGTCGTGGTCGGGCCGCGGCGCGCGCTTGCCGTTTCGGGCGCACGGCTGGGCGAGGCGAACTGGCTCGGCGCGGTCGAGGGGCGCGATGTCCTCGCGAAGGTGCGCAGCATGGCGAAGCCGGTGCCGGCGCGGGTCGCGGGCGACCGGCTGATCTTCGCCGCGCCCGAATATGGCGTCGCGCCGGGGCAGGCGGCGGTGCTCTACGACGCCGCCGACACTTCGCGCGTGCTCGGCGGCGGGTGGATCGAAGAGACGTTCGCGGCCCACGATCCTTCACCCGGAATAGATTGAACTTTTCTCCCCGATGGCGCAGTTTCGCCGGAAACAGGGAGAAGGTCATGGTCAATTGGGTCTTGCGCGGCGCCGTCCTCTTGTGGGCGCTGTTCTTTTTCATCGTCGGCGCGCGCGGGCTGTTCGACCCCGCGAGCTATGGCGAGACCTTCGGCATTTTGGTCGAGGGCGCGGCGACGAACACGATCCGCGCCGACCTCTCGGCTTTCTTCCTTGTCGCGGCGGGTGCCGCCGCGATCGGCGCGCTGGTTCCGGGCTGGGTGCGGGCTTTGCTCGTCCCCGCCGCGCTTTACGGCACCGCGCTCGCGGGCCGGCTGTTCGGCGCGGCGAGCGGCGATCCGGTCAATTCGGGAATCGTGCAGGCGATGATCATCGAGGCGCTGACCGTGCTGCTGATGGTCGGTAGCTGGTGGGTGCTGTCGCGGCCGGCTGAAGTGCCGGCGGACGGATCGGCCGACATGGTGCATTGAGTTTCGCGGGGGGCGTGACGGCTTTCGGCTGGTTGAGGACCCATATTCCGTCGTCATCCCGGCGAAGGCCGGGATCTCACCCTAGCAGTTTTACGCACCGGTGAGATCCCGGCCTTCGCCGGGATGACGGAATCGGGTATGTCCGCTCCCCACCCCAAAGTCTGCATAACGAGCAAACGCAGGAGCTGCGCAAGCACGGACTGGCGCGGCGTCGCCGTGCTTCCTATGTAAACGCACGATGACAGGCGGGTTCTCCAGACAGATTGTGATCGGCCGGCTGAAGGCGAAGCCGCTGCTGGCGGGGCAATTGCTGTGCGGGCTTGCCGCGGCGGCGCTGATCGTGCGGCAGGCGAGCGGGGCGTGGGGCGACGGCGCCGACGCGGTGCTGCGCATGCTGCTGTTCGGCAATCTGCTGGTCACGGCGGCGATCGCCGCGGCGCTGCTCGGCTTTGTCGCCTTTTTTCGCGCGTGGCGGCGGCGCGATGCTTTCATCTGGCACGACGGCGCGCGGCTCCATCGCGGCACCTCGGAAAGCTGGCCGCTGCCGCTGATCCGCGATGTGGTGATCTCGAAGGGCGAGCTCGGCATCGCGTCGCTGCGGCTGGTCGTCGACGACGACAGCGAGGTCACGCGCGAATTGGTGAAGCTCTACCTGCTCGAGGATTCGCCCGAGGCGGTGCGCGGCGGGGTGATGTTCGCGGTCGCGGGCGTGCGCGGGTTTCCGGCGGGGTCGGCGATGAACTGAGGGGACGGCGACCCTACGCACCCCGCCGCCAAAGGTCACGAAAGGTCAGCCTCGTCGCGCGCCGACGCGCGCGGCGGTTCGGTGGGCACCGCGGCGGCATCGTCCGCATCGTCGCGGTGCCAGCGCGGCAGCGCCCCGTCGCCCATATCGGCCACCTCCAGCGCCACCACGAGATCGCCCGGCGCCATCAGCGCTTCGGGCGCGGCGGGCGGCGCGGGGTGCAGATGGACCAAAGCCTCGGCCACCGGCGTGACCGCCGGTGCGGGGGCGGTGCCGCGGGCCGCGGCATCGCGGAAACAGTCGGGGCCATAGGCACGCAGCAGGAACATCAGCAACCGGTCGCTCTGGCGCAGGCGGCGTCCGACGCGGTTGCCGTCGCGGTCGAACACCGGCTCGTCGGTGCCGACGAGCGCGCGTTCGAAGGCGGCGTCGAGCAATTTCTTCGACGCCGCATCGATCGCCGCGCCCCAGGCGCGGTCGAACGCCTCGGCCCCCGGCGACCGGCGCAGGCGATAGGCGGAGGATTCGGACATGCCGACGCGCTGCGCCGCGGTGACGACCGACCCGCTGTCGGCCAGCGCCTCGATAAAGGCGCGCTGCTTGTCGGGCGACCAGCCGTCCTTGCGGCGCTTTTTCAGCACCGGCACCCAATCATAGGCGGCGGGGTCGTGGCCGTGCGCGTCGAGCGCGGGGGTGACATCGGCCGCGGCAACGGGGGCCGCGCCGGGCGAGGGGATGGGGGCGATGTGGCTCATCCGCCAGTTTGGAGCATAGCCGGATAATGTAGGAAAGGGGGTTTCGGGAGTGGGGTGTGCGAAATAGGATTTGGGGGGGCGGGGTGCGGCGTGGGCGAGGTTTGGTCTCGCGCGAAGGCGCAAAGTCACCAAGACACGGCGCGCTCCCCCCTTTCGTCACCCCGGACTTGATCCGGGGTCCATGACGCCGGCGCTGGAATGGATGCCGGATCAAGTCCGGCATGACGAAAGAGGGGGAAGCGCGGAGGGTCGGCGTCACGTGCCGAGCGGCGGCAACCCGAGTTCTTCGGCGAGGTCGCGCCAATCAGGATTCGCCGCCTCGATCAGCTCGATCTTCCACTGGCGCTGCCAGTTCTTGATCTACTTTTCGCGGGTGATCGCGGTGTGCATCGTCCCGGCGAGTTCGAACCAGACGAGCGTCTTGACGCCGTAGCGTTTGGTGAAGCCGCCGAAGCTGCCGTCGCGATGCTGGCAGACGCGCTGGATCAGGTGCGAGGTGACGCCGGTGTAGAGCGTGCCGTGCGGCGCGCCGGCCATGATATAGGCGCAGGGCTGGAAGTCGGCGTGCATGGGGTGGAGGCTAAGGCGGCGATGGACCCCGGATCAAGTCCGGGGTGACGAGATTAGGTCGGATTGGAGGCTTCTCTTCGGGTCGTCATGCCGGACTTGATCCGGCATCCATGCGTATTTAGCGACGGCTTGCCGCCGTGAGCATATCCCGGCCTCCGTGTCGGAACGCTTTCGTCACGATATTGCGATAAGGGAGATGAGAACTATCGACTGCCTTGCTCAGCGAGCAAAAGTGGAGTGCCTGTTCGCGCGCGATCATCAGTGCAGGAATCTGTCGCCAGCCTTCCGAACTAAGATTTCCTTTGAGTGCGCGCCGTGTAGCGTTGGTCACGATGTCTGCCAATTCGAGACCATAATCGACGCCCGAGTTGAACTGGAAATCTTCTTCCAAAAGCAACTTGAGATTATATCCGTGCTCGTAAGGAAGTATCGTTTCTTTCAGATAATCGGGCATCGGCATCAGATATTTGTTATCGAACGCAGTATAATCCAACCAGTCCAGCATAATCACGGGTTCGCGAGCTAACGCCGATTGGAGGAAGCCTGCCTTGGTTGTCGACCACCAGTTTTCCGAGCTCGTCTCGCTATCGATCCCCTTGCCATCAACCACCCAATGAAAATTGAGAATTTCCTTTGGTTGTCGCTGAATCCAATAGGCTGGAAGCTCCCGTATGATTCGAGCGAGTAGCACGTTCATTAGCGCGGCTTGCACATAGAGCGGCAGGGCCATCGCTTCGAGGCGAGACTTGAGCTTCTTCACGCCTGCGACAAGCTCTGGATGATGTTCGTCGGTTAGATTGGCAGTCAGCGCTTCGGCTGCTTTTAGTTGATGCTCTGCAAGATCCGCCGCAGATTCTCGCCCCATTTCGATCACGATAGCTTCGAAAAGACAGTGATTTCGCCGGAGCCATGTCATGACGGAATCGACTTGTGTTTCGTTAAGCCTCCGCCCTTTTACCTCACCGCCCTCCTTGGGCAGATGTTGACGCAGTCGCTCGTACTTCTGAAAAAGGCGACCAATCGTATAGTCAGGGACAATGAGCGCGCCGACTATACAAGGGCTTGTTTGCCCAGCAGCAGGTATCGCGAAAGTGCCAGATTCGTCGATGAAGATGTGCAAATCAAAGCTCGTCCTGCACTAGTTGGCAGTTGCGTTGCGGCTTTTTAAACCGAAAACCCCCCGGCATTCCGCCGGTTCGATCCCGCCGCCAGCACCTTCTTGCCTGTCGGGGTCAGCGCCCATTTGGCGCCCTGTTTGACGACGAGGCCCAGCGTGACGAGTTCGTCGCGGACGGGGTCGGTGGGGAGTTGGGGGCGGCGGTTCGAGAGGCCTTCGAGGGTCGCGCGCTGGGGCTGGCTGAGGATCAGGAGTTTTTCTTTTTTCTTTTCGGTCATTTTTGGCCTCGGGCTTCTTCTTGTCTGGTGCGGCAGGTGGGCTTTGGTGCCCACCCCGCTGCGACTAGCGGGCTCTGCCCGCAAGTCTCGCTGCCCCTCCCGCTTGCGGGAGGGGATATAAACTATTCCGCGGCGATGCCGGCCTTGGCGAACATGTCTTCGCCGTCGTCGCCCGCTTCGCCGGCCGTCGTGCCGTCGTCGTTGGCTTTCGCCTTCTTGCGGTTGTCGAAGCTCGACCACACGGTGTTCCAGTCGCCGCGCGTCGCGCCCTTGCTGTATTCGGTCGCGCGCGTTTCGAAGAAGTTCGCGTGCTCGACGCCGTTGAGGAGCGGGGCGAGCCAGGGGAGCGGGTGTTCGTCGATCATGTAGATCGGCTGGAAGCCGAGCTGGCCCAAGCGCCAGTCGGCGATGTAGCGGATGTAGCGCTTGATCTCCTTGGGCGTCATGCCGGGGACGGGGCCCTGTTCGAACGCGAGGTCGATGAACGCATCCTCGAGCCGCACCGTTTTCTGGCAGGTGTCGATGATGTCTTCCTTCACCGCCTTGGTCAGGCAGCCGCGTTCCTTGGTGAAGGTGTGGAACAGCTTGATGATGCCTTCGCAGTGGAGGCTTTCGTCGCGGATCGACCAGCTGACGATCTGGCCCATGCCCTTCATCTTGTTGAAGCGCGGGAAGTTCATCAGCATCGCGAAGCTGGCGAAGAGCTGCAAGCCTTCGGTAAAGCCGCCGAACATCGCGAGCGTGCGCGCGATATCCTCGTCGCTCTCGACCCCGAAGGTGCCCATATAGTCGTGCTTGGCGCGCATCTCGTCATATTCGAGGAACATGCCATATTCGCTCTCGGGCATACCGATCGTGTCGAGCAAATGGCTGTATGCCGCGATATGCACCGTTTCCATGTTGCTGAACGCGGTCAGCATCATCTTGATCTCGGTCGGCTTGAACACGCTGCCATATTTTTCGTGGTAGCAATCCTGCACCTCGATATCGGCCTGCGTGAAGAAGCGGAAAATCTGCGTGAGCAGATTGCGTTCGTGGTCCGAAATCTTCTGCGCCCAGTCGCGGCAATCCTCGCCCAGCGGCACTTCCTCGGGCACCCAGTGGATCTGCTGCTGGCGCTTCCAGAAATCGAACGCCCACGGATATTCGAAGGGCTTGTAGGTCTTGCGGGCTTCGAGAAGGGGCATCGGCTTATCCTTGGATCAGATCTTGTTCGTCATTCCGGCGAAAGCCGGAATCCATCGATGGTTTGCGCTCCTTCGCGTGGACCCCGGATCAAGTCCGGGGTGACGAGGGAGGGGCGAAGGCTCACTGACAGGCCAGGCACTCGTCGTAGTCGGTGCTGCCGGCCAGTTCGAACTTCGCGGCCTCGGGCGTATTGTCGGCCTCGACCCCGCCCGCGAAGCCGGCGCGCTGCACCGATTTCGAACGGAGATAATAGAGCGATTTGATCCCGAGTTCCCACGCGCGATAGTGGAGCATGAGCAGATCCCATTTCTCGACGTCGGCGGGGATGAACAGGTTCAGCGACGCCGCCTGATCGATGTAGGGCGTGCGATCGGCGGCGAGTTCGAGCAGCCAGCGCTGGTCGATCTCGAAGCTGGTCTTGTAGCAGTCCTTCTCGTCCTGCGTCAGGAAGTCGAGGTGCTGGACGCTGCCGCCGCGTTCGAGGATCGAGTTCCAGATCGCGTCGCTGTTCTTCGCCTTGTCGACGAGGAGCGCCTCGAGGTGCGGGTTGCGGATCGAGAAGCTGCCCGAGAGCGTCTTGTGCGTGTAGATGTTCGCGGGAATCGGCTCGATGCACGCGCTGGTGCCGCCGCAGATGATCGAGATCGACGCGGTCGGCGCGATCGCCATCTTGCAGCTGAAGCGTTCCATCACGCCCTGATCGGCGGCGTCGGGGCAGGGGCCGCGCTCGTTGGCGAGCAGCATCGAGGCGGCGTCGACCTGCGCGCGGATATGCTTGAAGACGCGCAGGTTCGACGATTTCGCCATCGCCCCTTCGAACGGCAGGCCGCGCGCCTGCAGGAAGCTGTGGAAGCCCATGACGCCGAGGCCGACCGAGCGTTCGCGGCTGGCGCTATATTTGGCGCGCGCCATTTCGGGCGGGGCGCGGTCGATATAGTCCTGAAGGACATTGTCGAGCATGCGCATGACATCCTCGATGAAGCTTTTGTCGCCGTTCCACTCGTCCCAGGTTTCGAGGTTGAGCGACGAGAGGCAGCAGACCGCGGTGCGATCGTTGCCGAGATGGTCGCGCCCCGTCGGTAGCGTGATTTCGCTGCAGAGGTTCGAGGTGGTGACCTTGAGCCCGAGGTCGCGATGATGCTTCGGCATCATGCGGTTCACCTGGTCGATGAAGATGATGTAGGGCTCGCCGGTCGCGAGGCGCGTTTCAACGAGCTTCTGGAACAGCCCGCGCGCATCGACGGTGCCGCGGACGCTCTGGTCCTTGGGGCTGCGCAGGTTGAATTCGGCGCCGTCGCGGACGGCCTCCATGAACTCGTCGGTGATCAGCACGCCGTGGTGGAGGTTGAGCGCCTTGCGGTTGAAGTCGCCCGAGGGTTTGCGGACCTCGAGAAACTCCTCGATCTCGGGGTGCGAGATGTCGAGGTAGCAGGCGGCCGAACCGCGGCGGAGCGAGCCTTGGCTGATCGCGAGGGTGAGGCTGTCCATCACGCGGACGAAGGGAATGATGCCGCTGGTCTTGCCGTTCAAACCGACGGGTTCGCCGATGCCGCGCACCGCGCCCCAATAGGTGCCGATGCCGCCGCCGCGGCTCGCGAGCCAGACATTCTCGTTCCACGTGCCGACGATGCCCTCGAGGCTGTCGTCGACCGAGTTGAGGTAGCAGGAGATCGGCAGGCCGCGGCCGGTGCCGCCGTTCGACAGAACGGGGGTCGCGGGCATGAACCACAGTTTCGAGATATAGTCGTAGAGGCGCTGCGCATGATCCTGATCGTCGGCATAGGCGTCGGCGACGCGCGCGAAGAGATCCTGGTATGATTCGCCGGGCAGGAGATAGCGGTCCTGCAGCGTTTCCTTGCCGAAATCGGTGAGCAGCGCGTCGCGGCTCGCATCGGTCGCGATGTCGAAGCGGCGCGCGTGAACCTTGGGCTCGCTGCCGTCGTTGAGCTTGGCCGCGGGCTTCGGCTCGGGCGCCGAATCATTCTTCGATTCGCGCTTCGCTTCGGATGCCGCCGGAGCGTCATTCTTCGCCAGTTCCATCGTCGCCACGTCGCTCGTCTCCACCCGTTCGCTTTCCCGAAAATCCATCGCATTCGCCCCCGATCTCAGCGCGCACATGGGTGCGCTTTGTTCCTGTCTTGTTCGACTCAGGGCGAAGCCCCGATCCTAGCATCTAAACCCGTCCACGGGGCACTTTTTTTGGGCGCAGCAAGGGTTTTTCCGGGTCCATATGCGATGGACGACGGAAATCCGCCACTTGCAGCCGAATACTATTTATTGGGGTGCCCCCGTGGTTGACCCACCACCTATAGTGCCACGTCGGCGCGACGATGCAAGACGGTAAATGACAGGTTGAAGACTCAACTCGTCGATAATTTGATTCGTCTCGTCGCCTCCGATGCACGAACAAAAGGCGTCGCGCCAGCGTTTCCGCGGCTTTGCGCGCGAAGGGGCGGATACGGGTGCGGGACCAAAATTTTTTCGGTCGCGAAGAAGGGCTTGCCGCGACGCGGCGCCATTACCCGAAGCGCGACGCGGCGACGGCCAGAGGGGCGGTCTCGCCTGGCGCCCGCACAGGATCGGCGTTGGGCAAAAAGAAAGGGCCCCGGCGATGCCGGAGCCCTCTCCTTTTAATTTGTTTCCGAGTTAGGCCTGGCCGCCACCGTTGCCGGTGCCGCCGCCACCCAGAAATTTCCAAAACCAACCCATTTCAGATCTCCTGTTGGCACTGCCCATGCGGAACAGTTAACAGGGCGTATACCTTAATTAGTAAGGTAAATCGAGTCTTAACTATAAGCATTATAGCCAATCTGGCAGTTATGCGATGCGGTTATGGGGAAGCGCCGTGAGAGTCGCGGTCAGTTCGGAAAACAATTGTGGTTTTCCAAGATGATAGCCTTGGCCGACATCGCAGCCGAGGCCGGCGAGCAGGGCCATGGTTTCGCCGTCCTCGATGCCTTCGGCGACCGCGACGGCGCCGAGGCGGTGCGCGAGATCGATCGTCGATTTGACCACTTCGAGGTTCCGCTGCGAATCGCGCATCGTCATCACGAATCGCTTGTCGATCTTGATCTCGTCGGCCTCGATCTCGGTCAGATATTCGAGGTTCGACTGGCCGGTGCCATAATCGTCGATCGACAGGCGGATGCCCGTCCGGCGCAGCTGTGCGAGCGTCTGGCGCGCCTGGCGGCTGTTTTCGATCTGCGCGGTTTCGGTGATCTCGATCGTCAGCGTCTCGGGGGGCAGGTGATGCGCGGTCAGCATCACGCGGATCGTGCCGACAAGGTCGCTGTGGTCGAGCAGGCTCGCCGACAGGTTAACCGACATGTTGATGTGGATGCCGCGCTCGCGCAGCTGCGCCGCCGACCGGATCGCCTGATCCATCACGAACAGCGTGAGGCGATAGATATCCTGGCTCTTTTCGGCCTGGACGATGAACTCGTCGGGCGGGATCGGCCCGCGCGTCGGGTGCGTCCAGCGCGCGAGCGCCTCGACCCCGACGAGCTTTTTCGACGCGATTTCATATTGCGGCTGGAAAGCGACCCAGATGTCGCCGCCGGTGAGCGCGTCTTCGAGCTGCGAGTGGAAGCTCAGCTGCCAGCCCGCGTCCTCCTTTTGGCGCGAGGTATATTTGGTCCAGAGCGACCGGGTGCGGATCGCGCGTTCGGCGGCGACGAGCGCGGCGGCGAGACGCTGCGCGTTCGAGCCTTCGAACTCGTCGTTGACGCCGAAGGCGATCGCGACGTCGACACGCAGCTCGCCGATCGTCAACGGCGCGTTGAACAGCGCGGCGAGGCCCGCGAGCTGCCCCTCGATCTGGCTGTGCTGATAATAGGGCACCAGCCAGGCGAAGGTGCCGTCGAGATCATGGTGGAGCGCAGTACCCTGCGACGCGAGCTGGAGCCGGCGGGTGACCTGTTCGACGAGCTTGCCGATGCCGTCGCCCGGGATGAAGGCGGCGAGATCTTCGAAATTGACGACCTTGGCGGCGATGACGGTGGCGCTGCCGAACGACGGCTGCGAGCGCAAGGCTTCGAAATTGGGGAGGCCCGACAGGGGGTTTTCACGCTGCGCCAGGCGGCGGCGGCTGGTACGCGAGACGTTTGCGCCGATCACGGCGGCAAGGAACAGGGCGGCCCCGATCGAACTGCTGACCAGCATCGTCATCAGATAGATTTTGCTGACGATCAGCACGATGGCGAGCGCCGCAGCGATGATGTTGAACCAGCGTGCGCGGCGAAAGGCGGCGGCGCCAAGCAGGAGAATCGCGGTCAATGCGAGATGCGGAAACCAGCCGATGTCGACAGGCATGCCGCGTTTCAACGTTTCGGCACCGATCACATGTACATAGGCCCCTGGCACGCGGTCGTGCCCGGGAAGATAATGATTGTCTTGAAACTCCGCCGCCGTCGGCGCGAAGATTACGTCGCGCCCGGCAAGTTCGCGCGCGACCTTGCCCGACAGGACGTCGCTTGCGCTATATTCGGTAATCGAACTCGTCTTGTAGGAATAGTCGAGAGCATAAACCCCGGCTTCGTTCGATCGCCGGTTCGCGAGCAATGACGAGAAGCTTGGAATGGCCCGTCCGTTGACGTCCAGCGTGATCGGTATCCGCCAGACCTGCCAGAGTTCATATTCCCAGCCGATGCATGCGATCCGGGCCGCGGTGCCGAAGGCGGGGCTGGGGAAGCGCGCCAATTCGGAATCGCCGCTGCGTGCCGATTTCGCCGCGACGGCAAGGATGGCGCGGTCGCCCATTTTCTTCACCGCCGCCGTCAGCAAGCGAAAATCGGAATCGCTTTCGCGCCGGTCATAAGTGAAGTCGATAAACAGGCGTTTCGCACCGGCCCGGTCGATCGCATCGACCAGCTGCGCGTGCCGGGTCATCGAAAAATCGCGACCGGCAACTTCGTCGAGTGTCCGGTCGTCGAGCGCCACCACGACGATGTCGTCCGACACCGGTCGCCACGCAACACGGCCGATCGCAGCCTCGATCACGCGATCGATCGGCTCGCTGACCGCCGCCAGCCCCACGACCACGCTGAGCAGCAACGACAGCGCGATCGTTCGCCAGCTGATGATCAGACTTTTGACCGGGAAGGGCACGCACGTCTCCAGCAATTGCCGGTCGCGTCTAGCCCCAGATGGTTATCATCGCGTTAATTATGAATGAAATCCCGTGCCGTGCGACGGAACGCAAAGCACAGGATTCCGGCAGATTCAGGCGATCGCGGGCAGCGGTTCGAGCGCGGCGTCGCCGGCGAGCGCCGATGCCGCCAGCCCGGTCGCCGCGGGGACGATCTGCTGAAGGTAGAAGCGCGTCGAGGCGATCTTGGCCTCGAGGAAGGCGCGGTCGCCGTGCCCCTCGTCGAGCGCGGCGCGCGCGGCCTTGTGCTGGATCGCCATCAGCCAGCCGCACGTCGCCGTCGCGAGCATGGTGAGATAGGGATAGCTGCCCGCGAGCCGGTCGGCGGTGTTCGCGTTCACCATCCAGTCGGTGACCGCGCGGCACGCGTCGACGAGCTGCTGCAATTCGGGGGAATCGGCGGCGCCCGCCGCAATGTCGTCGATCAGGCCGCGGACGAGATCGCCGCCCGCCATGCCGAGCTTGCGGCCCACCAGATCGGCGGCCTGGATGCCGTTGGTGCCTTCGTAGATCGGCGCGATGCGCGCGTCGCGATAATGCTGCGCGGCGCCGGTTTCCTCGATGAAGCCCATGCCGCCATGCACCTGCACGCCGAGGCTGGCGACCTCGCAGCCGATGTCGGTCGCGTGCGCCTTGACCAGCGGGATCAGCACTTCGGCGCGCATCGCGGCGCCCTCGTCGCCGAGCTTGCCGAAGTCGATCTGCGCCGCGGCATAGTAAGTGAGCGCGCGCGCGGCCTCGGTCTGCGCGCGCATCCGCCACAGCATGCGGCGGACGTCGGGGTGCTGGTCGATGGTGACGGGGGTGCGGTCGGGCGCGCCCGCGAGCGCCGACTGGACCCGCTCGGCGGCGAAGCGCTGCGCCTGCTGCGTCGCGCGCTCGCCGATCTGGATGCCCTGACAGCCGATCATCAGGCGGGCGTTGTTCATCATCACGAACATCGCGCGCATGCCGCCCATTTCGCCGCCGACGATCTCGCCGAGGCAATCCTCGTCCTCGCCATAGACCATCACCGCGGTCGGCGAGCCGTGGATGCCGAGCTTGTGCTCGATCGAGGCGCAGTGGACGCCGTTTGAAATCGTCGGCTTGCCGCCCTCGTCGAGGCGGTATTTGGGGACGAGGAAGAGCGAGATGCCGCGCGTTCCCTCGGGCGCGCCGGGGGTGCGCGCGAGCACGAGATGGACGATATTGTCGGTGAGATCATGCTCGCCGAAGGTGATGAAGATCTTTTGCCCCTTGATCCTGTAGAGGCCGGCGTTCGGGCCTTCGGTGACCTTCTCCGCGGTCGAGCGCAGCGCGCCGACGTCGCTGCCCGCGGCGGGCTCGGTCAGGTTCATCGTGCCGTTCCACTCGCCGGTGACCAGCTTGGGCAGCCAGGTCTGGCGCTGCTCCTCGGTGCCATAGGCCATCAGCGCGTGGATCGCGCCGGGGGTCAGGATGCTGCACAGCGAAAAGCCCATGTTCGCGCTGCCGAGCGCCTCGATCACCACGGTCGCGAGGGTGAAGGGCAGGTCCTGCCCGCCATAGTCGCCGGGCCCGTCGATGCTGCCCCAGCCGGCCTCGACGAACTGTTTATACGCTTCCCTGAAGCCCGGGGGCATGGTGACGTTACCGTTGTCCCATTTGGGGTTTGTCGTGTCGCCGACGCGGTTGAGCGGCGCATAGACGTCGGCGGCGAACTCGCCGATGCCGGTGACGATCGCCTCGACCATATCGGGGGTCGCAGCGGCGAAACGTTCGTGCTGCGCCATCGCGTCGATGCGCGCGATATGGTTAAGGACGAAGAGCTGTTCGGTGGTGGGCGGCGTATAGGTCATGGATTGGCCACTTTGCTGGTGAATATCGTTGCGCGGGCGCTATAGCGCGGCATGGCCGAAGCCTCAAAGCCCTCTATTGTTCGCGCCTTCGATAGCGCGTCTATCGCCGAAGCGGCGGCGCTGATCGCGTCAGGGCAGCCGGTCGCAGTGCCGACCGAGACGGTGTACGGCCTCGCCGCCGACGCGCGGAGCGCCGACGCGGTCGCGCGCATCTATGCCGCGAAGGGGCGACCCGATTTCAATCCGCTGATCGTCCATGTGCCGACGCTCGCGGCGGCCGAGACGCTGGGCGAGTTCGGCGCCGCCGAACGCGCGCTTGCGACGCGCTTCTGGCCGGGGCCGCTGACCCTGGTGGTGCCGCGCACGCCCGGATGCCCGGTCGCGAGCATCGCGACAGCGGGGCTCGACACGATCGCGCTCAGGGTGCCTGGGCACCGCGCGATGCAGGCGCTGCTGGCGGAGAGCGGCGCACCGCTCGCGGCGCCGAGCGCCAATGCGAGCGGGCGGGTGAGTCCGACGAAGGCCGAGCATGTCCTCGCCAGCCTCGACGGACGGATCGCGTTGGTGATCGACGACGGGGCGACGAGCGCGGGGGTCGAATCGACGATCGCGCGGGTGAAGGACGGTGCGGTCGAAATACTGCGGCCGGGTCCGGTGACCGCGGATATGCTGGCGGCGGCGAGCGGGCTGGTGGTGGCGGGCGTTAAGGGGGCGGAGATCGTCGCGCCGGGCATGCTCGCGAGCCATTATGCGCCGGGGAAGCCGGTGCGGCTGGGGGCGACGGCGTTCGCGGACGACGAGTTCGGGATCGGGTTCGGCGCGGTCGCGGGCGATTACGACCTGAGCGCGCGCGGAGATTTGACCGAGGCGGCGGCAAGGCTGTTCGACGCGCTGCATGCCGGAGCGGCAAGTGCCAAGCCGAGGATCGCGGTGGCGGCGATTCCGGCCGACGGACTGGGCGCGGCGATCAACGACCGGTTGAGCCGGGCGGCGGTTTAAGTCCCCCTCCCATTTAGGGGAGGGGTTAGGGGAGGGCCTGTTTCGGTATCTCCCAAGAACGACATGCCCTCCCCCGACCCCTCCCGCAAGCGGGAGGGGAGAAGGTCAAGCCGCCGCCGGTTCGATCGGATCGCCGTGCGGCGCCTTGCGCGCGACGATCAGGCAGGCCGCGACGATCAGCACCGCGCCGGTGAGCGTCGGCAGCGTCACCGCTTCGTCGAAGAAGAGCCAGCCGAAGAGCATCGCCCAGAGGAAGCCGGTATATTCGGTCGTCGCGAGAATCTGCGTCTCGGCGCGGGCATAGGCCCAGCTCAAAAGCAGCAGCGAGCTGGTCGCGAGCACGGCGGCGCCGACGATGTTCGGGGCCTGCCCCGCGTCGGGAACCGCGAGGAACCATGGCGCCCCCAGCGCGAGGATCGCGGCGACGAAGAAATTCTGGAAGAAGGCGATCTCCATCGGCTCGGCCATCTTCGCCTGCCGCCGCGCGAGGATGAGGTTATAGGCGTAAAAGATCGCCGACAGGAACACCGCGCCGACCGCCCACAGCGCTTCGTCCGAATAATCGCCGCCGAGCTTGCCCGCGACGATGACGATCACCCCCGCGAGCCCGAGCAGCGACGCCGCGATCGAACGCGGGCCGATCTTCTCGCCGAGGAAGATCGCCGCCATGTAGAGCGCCATCAGCGGCGCGACGAAGGCGAGCGCGATCGCCTCGGCGATCGGCAGCCGCGCGAGCGCCCAGAAGAAGCAGAGCGCCATCCCCGCGACGAACAGCGAGCGCCACGCGTGGATCCGCAGCGTCGCCCGACCGGGCCATTTGGGGCGGCTCGCGAAATAGAGAAGGCCGCTCAGCAGCGTGCCGGCGCCGGTGCGCCAGAGCACGGCGTTATAGGCGCCGATGTCGATCGACAGCCCCTTCATCAGCACGTCCATCGCCGAATAGGTCGCGATCCCCGCGCAGGCGATCAGGAAGGGGATGACGGGCGAGGGCGAATCGGGGCGCATGGAAGCGCCTTTAGCGAAAGGTCGCCTGTCCCGCGCCGTCGATATTGAGTTTCTGTCCCGAGCAATAGGGGTTCGCGGCCGAGACGAACCACACCACCGCCGCCGCGACGTCGGCGGGGACGGCGACGCGGCCGAAGGGCATTTTGGCGTCGAGATGGTGGATGTCGGTGTTGCCGGTGATCGCGCGCGAGAGTTTTTCGCCCATGTCGCTGACGGTGAGCGCGGGGGCGACGATGTTGACGCGGACGCCGTTGACCAGCTCTTCCTTGGCGAGCGCATAGGCGAGGGCTTCGCCCGCCGCCTTCGCCATCGTATAGGGCGCGCCGTTCGGCGAATGGGTATAGGTCGCGATGCTCGAGATGACGATGATGTCGCTGCGCTCGTGGGTGCGAAGCTGGGGCAGCGCAAGGCGGCTGAGGCGGTGCGGGCCGGCGGCGTGGACGGCGAAGAGCCTGTCGACTTCTTCGGGGCTCGTGTCGGCGACCGCGAGCCCGCGGCTTGCGATGCCGGCGTTGTTGATCAGGATCGACATGGAGCCGAAGTCGGCCTCGATGGCGGCGACCATCGCGGCGCACGCGGCTTCGTCGGTGACCGACGCCTGATAGGCTTTGGCCTTGCGGCCCAGCGCCTCGATCGCGGCGACGGTTTCGCCGGCGGCCTCCTCGCCGCGGGTGTAGTTCACCGCGACATCGGCGCCCGCTTCGGCAAGGCCGATCGCGATGCCGCGGCCGATGCCGCGCGAGGCGCCGGTGACAAGCGCGACGCGCCCCGCAAGGTTCATGTCGGTCATCGTCTCTCCCTATCGCATCAGTTCATTGTAGATGTCGTCGTCGCTGCGGCTCGCGGCGTTGCGCCATTTGGGCGCGGCCTTGCGGTTGAGCACGCGGCCTTCGGCGTCGAGGATCGCCACCGTCGGCGTGCCCTTGATGCGGAAGCCGAAGCGCTTGGGCACGTCGGGATTGCGGCCCAAGCCCTTCACATGCGGCATGCCGATGTCGGCGTAGACGATCGCGTAGCGGGCGCGGACGGGGGCGAAGCGGTCGGTGGCGAGGAGGTTGGCGAGCCACGCGCTGTCGTGGCATTCGTTCGCGCCCATGACGAGGAGGACGGGTTGGCCCGACTGCCTCGCTTTGGCGAGCGCGGCATCGATCGCGGGCATCGGATCGGCGACGAAGGCGCCGGTCTTATAGGCATCCTCGATGCCCGGGAGCGTGCGCTTTTCGCCGGCGGTCGCGGGTGCGAACGCGAGCAGCGCGGCGGTGAGGGCGAGGGCGATCGGGCGGTGCATGGGGTGACGATAGGTTTTGCATGACGTTTCCGTCAACGTAAGATAGCCTCGCCTCCATGAGCTGGAAAAAAGAAGTGGGCGAACTCGGACAGCGCCGCGCGATGGCCGAGAAGATGGGCGGCGAGGAAAAGGTCGCGCGCCAGCATGGGCGCGGCAAGATGGACGCACGGGCGCGGCTCGCGGGCATCGTCGATGCGGGCAGTTTTCGCGAGATCGGCAAGATCGCGGGGCGCGGGCGCTATGACGCCGACGGCGAACTCGAAGACCTCGCCGCGAGCAATTTCATCTTCGGGCGCGCGAATATCGACGGCCGGCCGGTGGTCGCCTCGGCCGATGATTTCACCGTGCGCGGCGGCGCGGCCGATGCGGCGCTGCACAGGAAGTTCGTCCAGTGCGAGGCGATGGCGCATGAATATCGCCTGCCGCTGATCCGGATGATCGACGGCACCGGCGGCGGCGGGTCGGTCAAGACATTGGAGGATATGGGCTATACCTATATCCCGCACGTGCCCGGCTGGGACGAGATCATCGCGAACCTCGACACGGTGCCGGTCGTCGCGCTCGCGCTCGGGCCGACCGCGGGGCTCGGCGCGGCGCGCGTCGTCGCGAGCCATTACAGCGTGATGGTGCGCGGGCTGTCGCAGCTGTTCGCGGCGGGGCCGGCGGTCGCGGCGGCGATCGGCGACACACTCGACCGCGAGGAACTCGGCGGCAGCGACGTCCATACGCGCAACGGGGTGGTCGACGACGAGGTGGCGAGCGAGGCCGAGGCGTTCGCGGCGGCGCGGCGGTTCCTGTCGTACCTGCCGTCGTCAATCCACGACCGGGCGCACCGCACCATATGCAGCGATCCGGTCGACCGGCGCGACGAGAGCTTGCTGTCGGTCGTACCGCGCGAGGCGAAACAGGTCTATTCGATGCGGCGCATCACCGGCGCGGTATTCGATCAGGGCAGTTTCTTCGAAATGGGTGCGCGCTGGGGGCGCGCGGTGATCACCGCCTTCGCGCGGCTCGACGGCTATCCGGTCGCGGTGCTGGCGAGCGATCCGTCGTACCTCGGCGGATCGTGGGATGCGAAGACGAGCGAGAAGGCCGAGCGTTTCGTCAAGATGGCCGATCAGTTCCGGCTGCCGATCGTCCACCTTGTCGACAATCCGGGCTTCATGATCGGCGGCGAGGCCGAGCGGACGGGGACGATCCGCTACGGCGTGCAGGCGATGAACGCGATCTACCGCGCGACGGTGCCGCTCGCGTCGGTCGTGGTGCGCCGCGCATACGGGATCGCGGGCAGCGCGATGTCGAATGCCGAGCGTTTCCAATATCGTTTCGCCTGGCCGTCGGGCGACTGGGGCAGCCTGCCGATCGAGGGCGGGGTCGAGGTCGCATACAAGAGCGAGTTGGAGGCGGCCGAGGATCCGGCGGCGCATCTCGAGGCGATCCGCGAGCGATTGAACCGCGTCCGCTCGCCGTTCCGCACCGCGGAGAAATTCGGGGTCGAGGATATCATCGACCCGCGCGATACGCGGCCGCTGCTCTGCGAGTTTGCCGAACTGGCGTGGCGGGTGGTGGGGTAAGTCACCCACAGTCGTCATCCCGGACTTGATCCGGGATACATTCTCGCTACGTCGCCTGGATCCCGGATCAAGTCCGGGATGACGGATGGTTGGGTGCCGGTCATCCTTCCAGATTCTCGCGAAACCGCCGGCTGCCGCGTAGCGTCTCGCCGCTTGCCATTTCGACGTCGAAATCGCCGCTCTTGTGGGTGACCACGCGCCGCACCGCATTGCGGCGGACGAGGCGGCCGCGGTGGATGCGCTCGAAACCCGCGCCGGCGAGTTCGGCCTCGATCGCGGTCAGCGTCGCGCGGTGGAGCAGGCGCTCGCCGCGCCAGGCGACCTCGACATAATTTCCCGCCGCGCCGACATGCTCGATCTCGTCGACCGGCAGGTGATGCGTGACCGCCCCGTCGCCGATCGCGAGCGTCCTGCGTTCGGGCGCCGGCGCGGGCGGCGCGGCGTAGCGGGCGACGAGCCACTGGACGAGGAAGAGGATGAAGACGAGTTCGGCATAGGCCGAGAGATCCTTGCGGAATTCATAGAGGATCGGTGATCCATCGGGCGAGGTGAAATCATAGCCGATCCCCATCGTCCACCAGAGCGCGGTGCGAAAGGCGACCATCAGCGCGATATGGCCGAGCGAGACGGGGATCGCGAGCAGCGCGTGGATCGCGATCGTGGCGGGCAGCGAGAAGCGCGGCGGGCGGATGCGCCGGACCGTGAACCAGCAGGGGATCATCATCACCACCCAGGCGGCGAGACTGCTGCCTTCGAGCATCCAGGCGATCGTCGGCGACGTCGCAAGGCCCGCGCCCTGCCGGTCGGCGATATAGGAATAGACATTGGCCGTGATGCGGATGAGCCCGAAGAGGAAGATCGCCATGAGCAGCAGCGCGGTCAGCGCGCGCGCGCTCAGCCCGCTCGTCCCGGCTCCGCCGCCATTCGTCCCGGCCCTGTCTTTCTCCGTCACATCGGCCCCGCTGTTCGTCCCGCCGGGATCGCCCGCCGTCCGCTTTTCCGATTAGCGGCTGCGGCAAGTCCCGGCAAAGGAGATTTGGGCAGATGCAAGCGGCGCGGCATTACGGAATGGACTGGCTGCGGATCGGCGCCTTCGCGCTGCTGATCCTCTATCATATCGGCATGTTTTTCGTGCCGTGGGGCTGGCATGTGAAGATCGACCCGGTGATCGACTGGGTCGCGATCCCGATGTTCGCGACGAACGGCTGGCGGCTGCCTTTGCTGTTCCTCGTCTCGGGCTATGCGAGCGCCGCGCTGGCGGCGAAGCTCGGCGGGGCGGGGGCCTTCGCGCGCTCGCGGAGCGCGCGGCTGCTGGTTCCACTCGCCTTCGGGATCCTGATCGTCATCCCGCCGCAGCCGTGGATCGAGCTGGTCGGCCAGCATGGCTATGATCATGGCTTCCCGCATTTCTGGGCGCATGACTATTTCCGCTTCGGCTCGCTCGGCGGGATCATTCTGCCGACCTGGCAGCATCTGTGGTTCGTCGTCTATCTGTGGGTCTATACGATGCTCGCGGCGCTGCTCCTGGCAGCACTGCCCGCGGCGGCGCGCGCGCGGATCGCCGACGGTGCGGCGCGGCTGCTGTCGGGCTGGGGGCTGCTGATCGTCCCGATGCTCTGGTGGCTTGCCGTCTATGCGGCGTTTCCCGGGCATGAGGAGACGCACGCGCTGTTCGACGATGGGCCGTCGCATCTTCATTATTTGATGGCGTTCGCGGCCGGCTGGCTGTTGCGCGTGCGGCCGATCCTGTTCGAAAGTGTCGCGCGCTGCTGGAAGGCGGCGGCGCTGCTGGCGCTGCTCGCCTTCGTGCCGGTCGCATGGGTCGAATGGACATGGCCCGGCGATACGCGCGCGCCGCACTGGCCGATCATCCTGTTCCATGTCGCGCGGCAGGTGCAGGGGTGGGCGACGATCGTCGCGCTCGTCGGGATCGCCGACCGCTGGTGGAACCGCGACCATCCGCAGCGCGCGATGCTCGCCGAGGCGGTGTTCCCCTTTTACATTGTCCATCAGACGATCATCGTCGTCGTGGGCTGGTGGCTGCTTCAGGCTCGCGTCGCGGCCTTGCCCTCCTTCCTGATCCTTATCGCGGCAACGGTGATCGGGTGCTGGCTTTTCTATGCGATCGGGCGCAGCATCGGCTGGCTGCGACCGCTGATCGGATTGCAGCGAAAAGCGGGGAGGATGTGATGGGCGCTTTGAAGGGCATATTGGCGATCGTCGGGGTGGCGATGATCCTCGTCGGCGGTTTGTGGGCGCTGCAGGGGCTCGACATCGTCCGCTGGCCGGCGAGCAGCTTCATGCTCGGCGACACGACATGGACGCGCAATGGCGTCATCCTCATGGTCGTCGGCGTGGTGCTGGTCTGGTTCGCGCGGAAGCGATAGGGATTGACTACAAATGTAGTTGATCTGTATTGCAGATATGATACACCTCCGTGCGGCCGGGGCCGGATGGGAGACAGATATGATTCGTTCATCGCGCCTATTGCCCGCTCTGCTGGTAGCGACTGCCATCGCCGCCGGCCCGATTTTCGCGCCGCCGCCCGCGATGGCGGCCGACGAGGTCGATACCGAGACGATCGCCGAAAAATATGCGGCGCTGCTCGAACGCGACTATCTCTATTCGGAGACGGGCAAACGCTACGCCGACGCGATCCGCGCGGCGATCGCGGCGGGGCGCTACAAGGGGCTGAGCGGTGAGGCGCTGGGCGCGGCGGTTGACAGCGATGTAAACGCGGTTGCGCCCGACGGCCATCTGCGGCTGCGCGTGCCCGAGGCTGCCGCGGACGCAGCGGCGCCTGCTCCAGGCGGTGCGGCACCGGTGCGCCGGTCGCCCAAGGTGCCGGTCGAGCAGGCGGGCTGGATCGCTCCGGGGATCGCTTTCGTTCGCTTCAACGTCTTTCCGATGGACGATGCGGTGACCGCCGAGGCCGCGAAGTTCATGGCCGATCATGCCGATGCGAAGGCGATCATTTTCGACATCCGCACGCACAATGGCGGCGGGCTCGACCAGATGGACGCGATCTTTCCCTGGCTGTTCGACAAGGAAACGCGGCTGGTGACGATGGCGACGCGCGCGTCGGTCGATGCCGAGGGCGGATCGCCGATCGCCGGCATCGCCTCGATGCGCATGGTGAAGGGCGACGCGGGCATGGTAGCGCGCGAGCATTGGGCGACGCCGAACGAGGATAGGCGGTTGCGCGACGCGAAAGTCTATGTGCTGACCTCCGGCGCGAGCGCGTCGGCGGCCGAGCATTTCGCGCTGGCGATGAAGCACACGGGACGCGGGGTGCTGGTTGGCGCGCCGACCGCGGGCGCCAATCATTTCGGGCGCGGCGAGCAATTGGGCGGCGGTTACGGGGCCTTCATTCCGGTCGGGCGCACCTATGATCCGGTGACGGGCAAGGATTGGGAAGGCGAGGGGGTTTTGCCCGATATCGCGGCGCCGCCGGCGGAAGCATTGGCGCGCGCGCTGACCGAGCTCGGCGTCGCGCCCGCCGAGGCGAAGCGTCTGTCCGACGCGCATATGCCGAGCTGGCCGATGGAACGGCGGAGGCCGCGCGGCGCGCGTTAATTTCCCTCTTTCGTCATGCCGGACTTGATCCGGCATCCATGCTACGGCGGTGGCTTGGACCCCGGATCAAGTCCGGGGTGACGATGTTATTGGGAAGCCAAGCGCGTCAGCGCCTCGCCATCGACGCGCATCACGGTCCATTCGTCCATCGGCTTGGCGCCTAGCCCCAAGTAAAACCCGATCGACGGGGCGTTCCAGTCGAGCACCCACCATTCGAGGCGCGCATAGTCGCGCTCGACGCAAAGCTTGGCGAGATGCGCGAGCAGCGCCTTGCCGAGCCCCGAGCCGCGCGCTTCGGGGCGCACGAACAGATCCTCGAGATAGATGCCGGGGCGCCCCTCGAAGGTCGAGAAATTGTGGAAGAAGAGCGCGAAGCCCTGCGGCGCGCCATCGATTTCGCCGATCACGACCTCGGCATAGGGGCGCGCGCCGAACAGATTTTCGCCGAGCCTGGCTTCGTCGAAGCGGACTTCGTGCGACAGCTTTTCATATTCGGCGAGGTCGCGGATGAACCCGGCGATCAGCGGCAGGTCGGCTGGCGTGGCGGAGCGGATCGATAGCGTCATGGCGCTGCTGTGTCGGCGCGCACGCACGCTGTCAAATGCGCGATCGCGCTTTCAGGATCGCGAGCGCCGCGATGACGAGCGCGGGCTGGCCGAGCACCGCCGGCGCATCGGCCCAGAAGGTCGCGGGGCCGCAAATCCCGGCGGCGACTTCATAGATGTGGAGCAGCCCGTGCAAGGTCAGCCACAGCCCGCCGACGAACGCCGCGCGCCAGCGGCGGGCGGGACCGGCGGTCGCATAGAGCAGGATCAGCCCCGAACCCAGATAGGCGAGCCCGATGTCGCGGATGAAATGCGCGTTGGGCGGGCCGGTGGTGACGACGGTGGGCACGAACACATACCAGTCGAGCGGCTTCGCCACCATGAAGAGGCCGTTGGCGATCGTCGTGACCGCGGCGACAAGCAACAGCAGCTGGACGAGGCGGTCGAGGGTGTCGGGCTTGGCGGGCATGGCGGCTTGCTCCTGCTGGGGATGCGAGGTTAGTTGTTACTGACAGAGATGTAAATGCGGTGTGGGGTGAGCGGCCGGTTTCGGCTGAAGGCCGACCTTTATTGCATCGTCACCCCGGACTTGATCCGGGGTCCATGACTTCGGCGACGCAATGGATCCCGGATCAAGTCCGGGATGACGAAGGTTGGGGTAGCAACGTCCGCTCTCCACCCCAAAGCGGAATCGCGCCTAGGCCGCCTTGCCGTGCGTCACGTCCATGCTCACCGCGCTGCCCGCCTCGATCTCGGCGGCCTTCGCTTCGACGAGCCCGACGATGTGCTGGATCATGTCGGCGTCGGCGACATGATGGTCGGTGACCCCCGAGAGGAAGACCATATGCTTGCCGTTGCCGCCGCCGGTGATGCCGATGTCGGTTTCGCGCGCTTCGCCGGGGCCGTTGACGACGCAGCCCAATACCGAGAGCGACATCGGGGTCTTGATGTGCTGGAGTGCTTCTTCGAGCGCCTGGACGGTGCGGATGACGTCGAAGCCCTGCCGCGCGCAGCTGGGGCAGGAGACGACGCGGACGCCGCGGGTGCGGAGCCCCAGCGACTTCAATATTTCGTAACCGACGCGCACTTCCTCTTCGGGCTCGGCCGAGAGGCTGACGCGGATCGTGTCGCCGATGCCGGCCCAGAGGAGGTTGCCGATGCCGAGCGCCGATTTGACCGTGCCGCCGATCAACCCGCCCGCCTCAGTGATGCCGAGGTGGAGCGGACAGTCGACCGCGTCGGCGAGCTGCGCATAGGCGGCGACCGCGAGGAAGACGTCGCTTGCCTTCACCGCGACCTTATATTCGTGGAAGTCGTGATCCTGGAGCAGCTTGATATGATCGAGCGCGCTTTCGACGAGCGCCTCGGGGCAGGGCTCGCCATATTTTTCGAGCAGATCCTTTTCGAGGCTGCCGGCGTTGACGCCGATGCGGATCGCGCAGCCGTTGGCTTTCGCGGCGCGCACGACCTCGCCGACGCGCTCCGACGAGCCGATGTTGCCGGGGTTGATGCGCAGGCACGCGGCGCCCGCGTCGGCGGCCTCGAGTGCGCGCTTATAGTGGAAATGGATGTCGGCGATGATCGGGATGCGCGCCGCGCGCACGATCTTGCCGAGTGCCGCGGTCGAATCACTGTCGGGGCAGGAGACGCGGATCAGGTCGGCGCCCGCTTCCTCGCAGCGGCGGATCTGGTCGATCGTCGCGACCGGATCGCTGGTCAGCGTATTGGTCATCGTCTGGACGCTGATCGGCGCGCCGCCGCCGACCGGGACGGTGCCGACCATGATCTGGCGGCTTGTCCGCCGTGCAATATCGCGCCAGGGGCGCAGGCCGGGATTGTGATCGCTCATCGCTAGTGGCTCGACAGATGGGGAGATATGCGTCGCTCTTTAGCCGCGCCGGGGCGGCTTGGCAAAGCCAAGCGACGGCGGGCGGCTTGTGGGCGAAGATTGGCGGCCCTATGCTGCGCCGGTACGGGGCGGAGGTTCCGGTCGTGCCGATGCGGCGCGATCGGCGGTTTCCGCCCGAGAATGAAAGAGTATTGATGCGTTTTTTCGACACGGCCGGCACCGGCCTGTTGCTCGCGGCCGCGACCATGCCGGTCCCCGCTTTTGCCCAGGATGATCCGATTACCGGCGGCGGCGGCCCGCTTTCGCTGTCGGGCGAGGTCGCGGTCGTCAGCGACTATCGTTTCCGCGGCCTTTCGCTGTCGGACGAGGAAATCGCGCTGCAACCGACGCTGACGCTTGCCCATGAAAGCGGGCTTTACGCCGGCGTCTGGGGATCGACGATGCCCGACAGTCCGCTGTCGGGAAAGTTCGAGCTCGACCTCTATGGCGGCTATGCGACCGAGATCGCGCCCGGCACCTCGGTCGATGTCGGGGTGATCTGGTACGGCTATCCCGGCAACCGGAGCTGGGCCGGGCCCGCCGATTATGTCGAGTTCAGCGGCAAGCTGTCGCACGACATCGGTCCGCTGTCGGCGACCGGGACCGTTGCCTATGCGCCCGCGCAGCGATCGATGGGCGACAGCTGGTATTATAATCTCGGCGTCTCCTCAGGCATCCCCAATACGCCGGTCACGGTCCACGCCGGGGTCGGCTATTCCGACGGCTCGCTCGCGCTGACCGCGCCCCCGGGCGATTATGTCGACTGGTCGCTCGGCGCATCCTATGTCGTCGGTCCGGCGACGCTCTCGGCGCGCTACATCGACACCGATATTGCGAAGACGGGGGTGAAGGCGATCGACACGCTTTACGACCCGACGGTGGTATTCAAGCTCGGGCTTGCCTTCTGATCGCGCGCAGAGACTCGATTTCGTATAATATAATTTCGCGCTGCGCATCGATTCATAATCAACTGTTGCACAAAAGTCGCATTGTGCCCTCTTAACGTGGCGGATGCTGCTTTTTCGTTTGTGCGTCGCACCAATCTGGTGAAGATCGACGCACGCACGACGGGACCAGACCCGAAAAGAGGCCGGCAGCCGTGCGGCAGGCAGGGACGATCCACCAACTAACAGGGATCTGTCCATGAAAATTCTCGTACGCGCGTGCCTTGGTGCGCTTGTCGCCGCGACGGCGATGTCCACCCCGGCCTTTGCCCAGGAAGAAGAAGCCGCCGGCCCGCTCACGCTGTCGGGCGGCATCGCGGTGACGAGCGACTATCGTTTCCGCGGCATTTCGCTGTCGAACGAAAAGGTCGCGGTGCAGCCGACGCTGACCGTCAGCCACGAAAGCGGCTTCTATGCCGGGGTCTGGGGCTCGTCGCTTCCCGACAGCCCCGCCTATGGCAAGTTCGAACTCGACGTCTATGGCGGCTTCAACACCGAAATCGCGCCCGGGACGACCGCCGACATCGGCGTGACCTGGTACACCTATCCGGGCAGCGACGACGGCGGCGCGCCGACCGACTATTTCGAAGGCATCGGCAAGCTGTCGCACGACATCGGTCCCGTTTCGGTCACCGGCATGGTCGCCTATGCGCCCAAGCAGGATTCGCTCGGCGACCAGGACAATATCTATCTGAACCTCGGCGCCGGATACGGCATTCCCGGCACGCCGGTCACGCTGACCGCGGGGATCGGCTATAACGACGGGTCGCTCGGTCTCGTCTCGCCCGACGGCCAATATGTCGACTGGTCGCTCGGCGCGTCCTTCGCCGCCGGCCCGCTGACCTTCTCGGCGCAATATATCGACACCGACGTCAAGAAGACGGGGGTCAAGGCCGTCGACACGCTTTACGATCCGACCGTGGTCTTCACGCTGGGCGCATCTTTCTGATCGCCTGACGGGGCGGCGTAAGTCGTACGATCCTCCCTGTCGCGTAGCGATGGGGAGGTGGCAGCCCACAGGGCTGACGGAGGGGCTGCGACGTCGCCGCCCCTCCACCACCTTCGGTGGTCCCCCTCCCCATCGCTGCGCGACAGGGAGGATTTTTTATCGCCAGCGCAGATTATGGGGGCCGAGGTCCGCGAGGGTCTTGGCCCCCATCAATTTCATGCCGCGCTCGATTTCGGCGCGGAGCTGCGCGATCGCGCGCGCGACGCCCTGCTCGCCCGCCGCGGCGAGCGCGTAGAGATAGAGGCGGCCGCCCGAGCAGGCCTTCGCGCCGATCGACAGCGCTTTCAGCACATGCGTGCCGCGCGTGATGCCGCCGTCGCAGATCACCTCGACCTTGTCGCCGACCGCATCGACGATGGCGGCGAGCGCGTCGAAGGGCGCGATGCTGCCGTCGAGTTGCCGCCCGCCATGGTTCGACACCATGATCGCGGTGGCGCCGATATCGGCGGCGCGCCGTGCGTCCTCGACCGCGACGATGCCCTTCAGGCAGAAGGGGCCGTCCCACTGCTTGCGGATCGCCTCGGCGCGTTTCCAGTCGAGGCTCTGGTCGAGCATCGAGGTGAAATATTCGGCCACCGATTTGGGAACGCTCGACCCTTCGGACACATGCGTCGCGAGGTTGGGCAGGCTGAACTTCTCGCGGAGGACGTAGTTCAGCCCCCAGCCGGGCTTGATCGCATAGGAGAGCATGTTCGACGCGGTGAAGCGCGGCGGCGAGGTGAAGCCCGAGCGCAGGCAGCGTTCGCGGTTGCCGCCGACGATCGTATCAACGGTGAGCGCGACCGCGTCGAACTTCGCCTCGCGCGCGGCGTCGAGCATCGCCCGGTTGAGCCCTTCGTCATGATGGACATAGAGCTGGAACAGCTTGGGGCCGCCCGTCAGCGCGCCGGCTTCGGCGAGGCCGATCGTCGCGAGGCTCGAAATGCCCGCGACGGTGCCAGCATTCGCGGCGGCGCGAAGCACCGCGCGCTCGCCCTGCCAGTGGAAGAGGCGCTGGAGCGCGGTCGGCGCGAGGAAGAGCGGCATCGCGATCTCGCGCCCGAAGAGCGTCGTGCGCATGTCCACGCTTTCAACGCCGGCGAGCACGCGCGGGATGAGGTCGCAGCCGTCGAACGCTTCGCGGTTGCGGCGGCGGGTGACCTCGTCGTCGGCGGCGCCGTCGATATAGTCGAACACCGGCCAGGGCAGGCGCCGCTTCGCGAGCCCTCGGAAATCGTCGATATTGTGGCAGTCGGTCAGGCGCACGCTCATCACCCCCGTTTGTCCCGAGCTTGTCGAAGGACTGTCCTTCTGCGCTGCCTATGAAGGAAAGAACGGCCCTTCGACAAGCTCAGGGCGAACGGTTTCGGAATTAACGGCGCGCGCTCCGGCTCAGAACACCGTCCGCGCCGCGACCGTGCCCTTGGTCGCGAAGGCGAAGCGCGGTTCGACCGCGAGATCCTCGTCGAGGATATGTGCGGCGACGCGTTTCCCCACTGCGGGGCCGTTCTTGAAACCGTGCCCCGACCCGCCGCCGACGAGCCAGACGCGTTCCTGTCCCGGGAAGCGGTCGATCAGATAATCGCCGTTCGAGCTATTCTCATATTGGCAGACGCGCCCGCCGAGCAGCGGGGCATTGGCGAGGCCGGGGAAGCGTCGCGTCATATAGGCGCGCGCTTCGGCGATGCCGGCCGGAGTGAGCTGGCGTTCGAGCGTGTCGGGGTCGATCACCGGGCCGTGCGTGTCGAACGCGATCTTGAACCCCGCGCCTTCGAGGTCGGGGATGCCGTAAACGATGCGGCCGTTGTTGAAGTCGGCCCAGACGGGCAGCTCGGGGGGGGCGAAGCGGCTGTCGCCCTGCGGCGCGCCGAAATGATAGACTTCCTGCCGCGTCGCGACGATTTTGTGCATCAGCTGCTGCGGAAAAAGCTCGGCGAGCCACGGACCCGCGCAATAGACGAGATGGTCGGCGGTCCCGCCGTCGGGAAGCCGGTGCTTC
The DNA here is from genome assembly GCF_035686825.1 of Sphingopyxis sp. Lineage (GTDB taxonomy): Bacteria > Pseudomonadota > Alphaproteobacteria > Sphingomonadales > Sphingomonadaceae > Sphingopyxis. Next base: position 194,173 of record NZ_DASRYZ010000004.1, read on the forward strand.
TTGATCCGCTTCGAGAAGAGCGGCGCGGGCATGACGACGCGCTCGACCTCGATCTGGGCGTCGGCGATCACCTCCTGCACGCCGCGCGCCGCGATCAGCGCGCCCGCTTCGGTCTCGAGGATGCCCGTCTCGCCCTGATAGAATTGAATCTGGCGATATTTATTCTGCAGCCAGCTGACGTCGCCATGCTCGTGGCCGACGCGGTTCGCCTGCAGCCAGGCGAGCGACTGCGCGGTGTAGCTTTCGCCCTGCGGCGCGAACCAGAGCACGCCGCTATTGTGAAAGATCGGTGCGCTTGCGGTGTCGGAAAGCTCCTTCCAATATGTGAGCGATTCGCGCGCCATCTCCGAATAAAGCGCGTCGGCGCCATAGCCCATGCGGATGACGCGGCTCGCCCCGCCCGACGAACTGCGCGCGTTGCCCGCGCCATAGGCGTCGAACAACCGCACCGACTTGCCCGCGCGCAAGAGGTGCCACGCGGTCCACGCCCCGAACACCCCCGCGCCGATGATCGCGACGTCGACATGCTGGATTTTGGGTTTGGCGGGCTTGCGTTTTTTCGAGCGGCGCTCCTTGCGCTGGGCCGCCGCCGCGCTCGCCGCGACCGGCAGCGCCGCGAGGCCGGTCAGCAGCGCGCGGCGCGAAGGACTATCGGCCAACGGTCGCGCCTTCCTTCTGCTTGTAATAGCGATAGCCGCCGACCCAGGTTTCGAGCGGCGCCATGCGGCGGATCTCGTCGGGGCTCGCGAGCATCGGGTCGGCGTCGACGATCAGGAAGTCGGCGCGCATCCCCGGCATCAGCGTGCCAATGCGGTCCTCGGCAAAGGCCGCATAGGCCGCGGTGCGGGTAAAGCCGTCGAGCGCGGTCTCGCGGCTGACCGCTTCCTCGGGGTGCCAGCCGCCGAAGGGCTCGCCCTTCGCATCGGTGCGCGAGATGGCGGCGGCGATGCCGGGGAAGGGGTTGGCGCTTTCGACCGGCACGTCGGAGCCGAAGGCGAGGCGGACGCCCGCGTTCTGGAGGCTGCGCCACGCATAGGCGCCCTTGAGACGGTCGGGGCCAAGGCGCGCTTCGGCCATCACGCGGTCGCTCGGCTGGTGGATCGGCTGCATCGAGGCGATGACCTTGAGTTGGGCGAAGCGCGCGATGTCGGCGGGGTCGATGATCTGCGCATGTTCGATACGCCAGCGGCGCTCGCCCGGCAGGTCGGCGGTGAGGTCGGCGATGGCTGCGAGCGCCTCGGCATTCGCCGCATCCCCAATGGCGTGGATCGCGACCTGGAACTTGTCCATCGACGCGCGCACCATCTTGTTGCGGAGCTGCGCGGGGGTGAGGAGGGGGAGGCCCTTTTGCTCCGGCGCGTCGCTATACGGCGCCTTCAGCCAGGCGCCGCGCGAGCCGAGGGCGCCGTCGAGATAGAGCTTCACCCCGACCATGCGGAGGCGGTCGTCATAGAGCCACGGGGTCGGCTCGGACCCGGCGATGATCGCCATATTGTCGATGTCCCCGCCATAGGAGAGGATGCGCACCGCGAGCTGTTTCTTGTCGCCCGCGCGGCGATAGGCCTGCCATTCCTCGATCTTCGTGCCCATGTCGGCGATAGTCGTGACGCCTTGTTCGAGCAGCTTCTGCTGTGCGAGATACAGCGCGCGGTCGAGGTCGCGCGCGAGCGGCTTGGGCTTGGCGCCGTCGATCAGGCTCATCGCGGCGTCGACGAAGACGCCGCTCGGCTTGCCGCCCGCCATTTCGATGCGGCCGCCCTCGGGCGACTTGCTCGCGGGGGTGATCTTCGCCGCCGCCATCGCGGCCGTATTCGCCCAGCCGGCGTGGCCATCGACGCGTTCGAGCCAGACGGGGCGGTTCGGCACCGCGGCGTCGAGATCGGCGGCGGTCGGGAAGCGGCCGAGGCCCCACTTCTCCTGATTCCAGCCCGTTCCGATGATCCACGGCATTTCGGGATTTTCGGCGGCATATTTGCGGATCGCCGCCTGCGCTTCGGTGAGGCTGCCGGTGCCCGAGAGGTCGAGCAGCATCAATTTGAAGCCCAGACCCATGACATGGCCGTGCGCGTCGATCAGCCCGGGGATCAGCGTGCGGCCCCTGCCGTCCTGCTTGAAATCGGGGCGTTCGGGGCGCTTGTCCTTGCGGTCGAGCAGCTGCTTCACCTTGCCCTCGGTATCGATGACGAGGCCGGTGAAGCGGACGAGCTTGCCGTCCTTGTCGAGGGTGATGCCGTTGACGTTGTCGATCAGCGTGTCGGCGTGCGCGGGGGCGGCGAGGGTGAGGGCCAAAGCGGCCAGCAGGAGGCGCTTCATTTCGGCAACCGCGTCACGAGCGAGCTCGTATCCCTGCGCCCGCCGCCGGCCTTTTGCACATCGGCGTAGAATTGGTCGACGAGGCTGGCGACGGGGAGCGTCGCGCCGTTGACGCGTGCTTCGTCGATCGCGAGGCCGAGGTCCTTGCGCATCCAGTCGACCGCGAAGCCGAAGTCGAACTCGTCCTTCGCCATCGTGCCCCAGCGGTTGAGCATCTGCCAGCTTGCCGCGGCGCCGCCCGACACGGCTTCGAACACCTTGTCGGTGTCGAGCTTCGACGCCTGCGCGAAACGCAGCGCTTCGGAGAGGCCCTGGACCACCCCGGCGATCGCGATCTGGTTGACCATCTTGGTCGTCTGCCCCGCGCCGGGGCCGCCGATATGCACCATGCGCGCGGCATAGGCCTGCATCACCGGCGCCGCCGCCTCGAACGCGGCCTTGGTGCCGCCGCACATGATCGAGAGCGTGCCGTTCTGCGCGCCGGCCTCGCCGCCCGAGACGGGGGCGTCGAGGCAGAGCAGGCCGAGGCCGTCGGCCTCGACCGAAAGCTGGCGCGCGATGCGCGCCGAGACGGTGGTGTGGTCGACGAAGAGCGCGCCCTTCTTCATCGCCTTGAAAGCGCCATCGCGTCCGAGCGTAACCTGCGCGAGATCGTCGTCGTTGCCGACGCAGGTCAGGACGACGTCGGCGTCCTTCGCGGCCTCGGCGGGGGTCGCTGCCGCCGTGCCGCCATGCTGTTCCGCCCAGGCGTCGGCCTTGGGGCGGGTGCGATTATAGACGGTGAGGTTATGGCCCGCCTTGACGAGGTGGCCTGCCATCGGTCCGCCCATGACGCCGGTACCGATGAAGCTGATACGCAATTTTCGTTCGCTCATGCGCAGTCCATAGCATTGTTTGCTTCGGGCGCCAGATGGGCTAGGGCGCTTCGCCTATGACCGATCAACTCACCCTGACCCCCGCCGCCGATTTTCCGGCGATCACATTGGACGATGTGCGCGCGGCGGCGGGACGAATTAACGGTGCGGTGGTGCGCACGCCGACGCTGCATTCGCAGACGCTGTCCGAAATGGTCGGCGCCGAGGTGTGGCTGAAGTTCGAGAATCTGCAGTTCACCGCGGCGTATAAGGAACGCGGCGCCTTGAACGCGCTCCTGCTGCTGAGCGACGAAGCCAAGGCGCGCGGCGTGATCGCGGCGTCGGCGGGCAATCATGCGCAAGGGCTCGCCTATCATGGCAAGCGCCTCGGCGTGCCCGTCACGATCGTGATGCCCAAGACGACGCCGCAGGTGAAGGTGTCGCAGACCGCGAGCCACGGCGCCGAAATCGTGCTGTTCGGCGAGAAGTTCGACGACGCCTCGGCGCACGCGCGCGTGCTCGAAAAGGAACGCGGGCTGACCTTCGTCCATCCGTTCGACCATCCGCATATCGCCGCGGGGCAGGGGACCGTCGCGCTCGAAATGCTGGAGGATGTGCCCGAACTCGACACGATGATCGTGCCGATCGGCGGCGGCGGGCTGCTCACCGGCATGGGCACCGCGGCGCGGGGGGTGAAGAACGATATGCGGCTGATCGGCGTGCAGGCCGAACTCTATCCGTCGATGTATGCCGAACTCAACGGCGTCGACATGGCGTGCGAGGGCGACACGCTCGCCGAGGGCATCGCGGTCAAGGAACCGGGCGCTTACACGCGGCGGATCGTCGCCGAACTCAACGACGATATCGTGCTCGTCGCCGAACGGCATCTCGAACGCGCGGTCAGCCTGCTGCTCCAGATCGAAAAGACGGTCGTCGAGGGCGCGGGCGCTGCGGGGCTGGCGGCGATGCTCGCGCATCCCGAAGAATTTGCAGGGCGCAAGGTCGGGCTGGTGCTCACCGGCGGCAATATCGACACGCGGCTGCTCGCCAATGTGCTGCTGCGCGACCTCGCGCGCTCGGGCCGCATCGCGCGGCTGCGCATCCGCCTGCAGGACCGGCCGGGCGCGCTGTTCAAGGTGATGAAGCTGTTCGACGAGAAACAGGTCAACATCATCGAAATCTATCACCAGCGCATCTTCACCACCTTGCCGGCCAAGGGGCTGATCACCGACATCGAATGCGAAGCGCGCGACCGCGAGCATCTCGACAGCCTCGTCGCCTCGCTGCGCGATGCGGGTTATATGGTGACCACGGTCGAACTGGCATAGACTATGCCGATATTCAGCCCGTGGCGGGCTGCGAACGGCCGTCTCCTCCGCTTCCGGTGCTCACGTACTGAAGTACGCTGCGCTCCGGTTCTCGGAGCCAGCCATTCTCGCTCCACCACGAACTGAATCTCGACATAGTCTGGGCGGCCGATGAAAGAATTCACCCTCCAACTCACCGCGACGCCCGAGAGCATCGACGAGCTCGGCCATGTCAACAATGCGGTCTGGGTCCAGTGGATCCAGCAGGTCGCCATCGGCCATTGGGACGCCGCGGCGCCTGAGGCGCACAAGGACGCCTATATCTGGGTCGTGGTGCGCCACGAGATCGACTATCTCCGTGCGCTCGGCCCCGGCGAGACGGTGACCGCGCGGACCTGGGTCGCCGACAGGCCGCAGGGCGCGAAATTCGACCGCTTTATGGAGTTCACCGGCGCGGACGGCAAAGCCCATGTGCGGGCGCGGACGGTGTGGGCGCTGCTCGACAAGGCGAGCGGGCGGCCGCTGCGCGTGACCGACGCGATACTCGCGCCGTTTCAATGATCGTCCGGCCCGCCACGCAAGCCGACGCCGCCGCGGTCTGGGCGATCCTCGAGCCCGTGATCCGCGCCGGCGAGACCTATACGCTCGACCGCGCGATGAGCCGCGATGACGCGCTCGCATACTGGTTCGGCGCGGACAATGAGGTGTTCGTTGCCGAGGCCGACGGCGCGATCCTCGGCACCTCTTATCTGCGCGCCAACCAGGCGGGCGGCGGCGCGCATGTCTGCAACGCGGGCTATATGACGGGCGCGGCGGCGACCGGGCGCGGAGTCGCGCGCGCGATGTGCATGCACTCGATCGAGCGCGCGAAGGCGCGCGGCTTTCGCGCGATGCAGTTCAACTTCGTCGTCAGCAGCAATGTCCGCGCGATCGGGCTGTGGCAGTCGCTGGGGTTCGCGGTCGTCGGCCGGCTGCCGGGGGCGTTCGCGCATCCGACCGAGAGCTTCGTCGACGCGCTGGTGATGTTCCGGACGCTCTGACCTCCTGTTCCTCTTGGGGAACCTTCGGAACGGCGCGGCCGTATCTCTGCCGGTCCGGAACAACGGGAGAGAGACGATGGAAACGCAATTGCTGTATCGCGGCCGGCTGATCGATCATATCCAGCTGGTCGTCGCCGACATCAGGGCCAGCCGCACATTCTACGACGCGGTCTTCGGCGTGCTCGGCATTCCGCTCGGCGGCGAGATCGGGGATGATTTCTGGTTCGACGAATTGTTCGTATCGACCAGGGACAGCGAAGCGGCACTCGGCGAGCTTACCGGCCGGCATCATCTCGCCTTTCAGGCGGCGGATCGCGCGATGGTCGACGCCTTCCACAACGCCGGACTGGCGGCGGGCGGGCGCGACAATGGCGCGCCGGGCGAGCGGCCCTATCATCCGGGCTATTATGCCGCCTTCCTGCTCGATCCCGACGGCAACAATATCGAGGCGGTCTATCACGGCGAACACCAGCGGAGCGCGCCATCGGTGGAGATCAGCTTCTAGTCGCCCCGGCCGGCGCCATCATCGCCACGCGCTTTTGCGTTTCCCGATCGACGAGGACGCGCAATTGCGCGAGCAGCGGATGGCGCGCGGTATGCTTCGCGCCATAGGCAAGGTTGAACCGGTAGTCGAAGCCGGGGCCGTTTTTGCCGACGAGGTGCTGGAGCATCGTCTTGAGCTTGTCGAAGCCCTTGGCGAGGATCGCTTCGGGCGAGGCGGCGGAGCTATATTCGTCCCAGAGCGCGACGATTTCCTGGCGAAGGTCGCCGGGCAACGGTTCGCATAGCGCTACAAGGTCGGCGCGTTCCTGCGCGGCGCGCCCGTCGCCCGCGACCTGCTGCGTCGCCGGGACGTCGCCTGAAATTGCTTCGCCGAGATCGTGGACGATACATAGCTTGAGCAGTTTGAGCCGGTCGAACTCGCCGAGTTCGCGGTCGAACAGCATAGCCATCAGGCAGAGCCGCCAGCTATGTTCGGCAGTGCTCTCGGCGCGGCCCTGCGACGTGATGCCGCTGCGCAGTGTATCCTTCAGCTTCTCGGCCGCCTGGACGAAGGTGAGAATCGCCTCAAGCCGGGCGGGATCTGTCTGAATGGCCTGTTCCATCGGGCGGTCCTTCACAGCGACGCTTTATGGGTATCGCCATAGGAATGCGCCGCGAGCGCGGACACGAAAAAAATATGCGCGTCAGCCAAGCGTCGTCGTCAGACGTCCGGTGCGCCCGCCCGAAAGCGGAATGGTTTCCCAGCGCATCCATCCGGGGCTAACGGGGATTTCGCGACTGCCGTTGGCGCCGGTCCGGACGTCGAGGGTCTGGAACGGGCGCTCGAACCAGCCCGCCGCCGCAAGCCCCGCCTCGGCGAGGATGATTTCGCGCGTCGCGAAGCGCCACAACGACATGCCGACATAGGCGCGGGCATCGGCATTCCACGACGCCGCGCGCGCGGGCGACGCCGCGAGCAAGCGGTGCGTCGCGTCGCAGACGAGGTGGACCGCCTGCGTCGAGGTCTCGACCAGCCGTTTGAGCGCGGCGTCGGCGTCGCTCCCCGTCTGCGCGGCGATGAGCGCGGCGATTTTCTCGCGGTGAGCCGCGTCGGGCTCGTGCGCGCCGCTTTCCCAGCGCGAGACGCTCGCCTGCGCGACGCCGAGCAGCTCCGCGAAATGGCCCTGCTTGATGGCGTTGAGGCGGCGGAAGCGGCGGAGCGCCCGGCCGATCGGCAGATCCTGTGTCATCGCCCGATATTAGCGCGCCGCGCCGCCGCTACAATATCGTTCGTCGAACCCGAGGCTCAAGCATAGCCCACCCAGCCGCGCCAGGTGAAGGCGGCGTAGAATTGTTCGACGCCGGAGAAACCCGCGGCGCGGAGCACTTCCTCGTCGGCTTCGGGGCTGAGCATCGCGACATGGGTGGCGACCGCCTCGCGGCCCTTGGCGACCTGGTCGGGATCGCCGCCCGAGGCGATGGCATAGGCGGCATAACGATCGAGCCAGCGGTCGCGCTCGCCGGCGCCTTGCGGGAAGCTGCCGTGCGCGGCGACGAAGGGCGCGCCGGGTTTGAGGCGGCGGCGGATTTCTGCGGCGGTGCGGATGCGTTCTTCGGTATCGAGGAAATGGAGCGTGAGCAGGCAGGTCGCGCCATCGAACGGCCCAGCGGGGGCGTCGTCGATATAGCCTTCGACCAGATCGGCGCGATGCGCGTTCGGACCCATGACCCTGGCGGCAAGGTCGAGCATTGGCCCCGCGGGATCGACGCCGGTGAAGCGCCAGCCGGGATGCGCCTCGGCCATCGCCTTCATCTCGCTGCCGCCGCCCGCGCCGAGGACGAGGATATGCGCGTCGCCCGGAACGCGTTCGGTAAGCAGGAGCCCGGTCATGCGGTGGAGCCCGTCGAGGCCGGGGACGAAGCGCCGCGGCCCTTCGGTGTAGCGTGCGACCGCTTCGGGATCCTTAAAGCTGTCTAGGAAATGCTGGGCGCCTTCAGCCATGGAATTGCTCCTGTGCGGTGGGGGAAGTCGATCGCGCGGCCATGCGCGCGTGGAAATCGGCGGCGAGTTCAGCAAGCGTCACCTCCCCGAAACGTGCGAGCAGCAGCGCTTCGGCCTCCTGAAAACTTGTGTCGAGCGCGGCGTTGACCGCCTGTTCGACGAGGCAGCCGGGCGCCTCAGTGCGGTTGCCCATCGCCATCAGGCTGGGCCGGCCGATCGCGTCATAGACGTCGCGCATCGTGATGTCGGCGAGGGGCTTCGCGATCGTCCAGCCGCCGCCATGGCCCTTTTCGCTGTGGACGAAGCCCGCATCGCGGAGGCCGCCGAGGATGCGGCGGATCACGACAGCGTGCGTCTGCATCGCCTTGGCGAGCTGCTCCGAGGTCATCGGCGTGCCCGCTTCGGCCATGTGGAGGAGGACGTGGAGCACGCCCGAGAGTCGGCTGTCGCGTTTCATGTAACTTTAAATAGTGCATGAAACGCGACCGTCAAGACGCGGGATTGACCGGCGCCGCCGCAGCGATTAGCCACAGCGGCGATGACCAACGACCGATCCACCCGATTCAAGGCGTATTGGCGCTCCTTTACATAGGAGCGGCATGGCATCACCCTATGACCATCGCCGCCGTGTCCGGAAGGCGAATGGTTGTCATCACATCATCACACCACTTAACCCCCGGTCGCGGCGCGCGCTTTTGGAAGAAGACGCGACATGACCGATACCCTGCTTGCCCTGTCGACCGAGAATTGCCGCATCACGCCGCTGCTGGCCGACGATGCGCGCGCGCTCGCCGCGATCACCGACGAGACGGTGACCTCGCGCGTGCATTTTCTGCCCGCCCCCTTCACCGAAGCCGACGCGCGTGCGCTGATCGCCGGATCGGGCGGCGGCGACGTGTTCCATGCGGTGCGCGACGAAAGCGGCCTCGACCTCAACGGCGTGATCGGCGTCCATCGCCGGCCGGGCGGCGAATATGAGATCGGTTACTGGTTCGCGGCGCGCGTGCGCGGCAGGGGGATCGCGACCGAGGCGGTGCGCGCGGTGGTCGAGGCGCTCGCCGCGTCGCGGCCGGGTGCTTCGATCGTCGCCGAATGCCATCCCGACAACGAACGATCGCGCGCACTGCTGCGCCGGATCGGCTTCGTGTCGACGGGGCGGGCGGGGAAACGTCCGGGCCGGATGCTGATGGCGTGGCGCGCGGCGCCGGCCTATCGCATCGATGTCTGCTGATTGGGCACGTCCGCTTCGGCGCCGACCTCCTCGGTCAGCGCCTTGACGATCGCCGCGACCGAGGTCGGCGCATAGGCGAAGCCCATATGGCTGCAGTCGACCTCGACCTCGCGATCGCTTTCGTGCGGAAGCCCGCGCGCGCTGTTCACCGCGACGACGCCGTCGTGCTTCGACCAGAGCGCGAAGGTCGGCATTTCGGGACGCGGCGCGGGGTGGAAGTCGATCGGCGGATTGTCGACCGGATGGCGCGCGATCAGGTGGTAGAGGCGCCACGCGCGGTTGGCGCGGCGGCTGCCCGAAAAGGGCGAGCCCAAGGTGACGACGCGCGCGACCTTGTCCGGGTGATGCTTCGCATATTCGCGCGCATAGATGCCGCCGAGCGACCATCCCACCAGCGCCGGGGCGTAGCCCGTGCGGTCGATGATCCACTGGACGCGGGTGTCGATGCGCTCGATGATGTCGGCGGTCGCGCCGCGGTTGAAGCCGAGACCCCAAGCATAGCAGCGAAAGCCCGCGCGGCGGAGGTCGGCGCGCAGCGCCTTGGTCGCCCAGTCGCCCGAGAGGAAGCCCGGCAGCACCATCACCGGCGGATGCTCGCTGTCGGGGTTGGGCTCGGGCGGCAGCGGGCGGATCCGTCCGCCGATCGCGCGCGCGAGCGACCCGACCTCGCGCCACAGCAAGGTCAGCGGCGGCGGCGCGTCGGGATCGGGGACGCGCGCGGGCCATTCGGCGCGCCGGGTGAGGAATCCGCGGATCATGGGAGCGATATAGGGATGCTTGCCCCGCGGCGAAAGCCGGACCGCCGCTACTTCTTCGGCACCAGCTTCACCAGCTTGCCGTCCTCGCCGTCGGTTAGCAGCCAGACCGAGCCGTCGTCGCGCACCTCGACCTCGCGGATGCGCCGGCCGAAGTCCCAGCGGTCCGACTTGTGCAGCGTCTCGCCGTCGATGTCCATGCGGATGAGGCCCTCGCCCGACAGCGCCCCCATCAGCAGGCTGTTCTTCCAGCCGGGATAGAGGTCGCCGCCATAGAAGGCGAGGCCGGCGGGCGAAACGGCGGGATTCCACCACAGTTTCGGCGCGGCGAATTCGGGGCGGGTCGGATGGTCGGGAATATCCTTGCCGTCATAATGATCGCCGTTCGACACGATCGGATAGCCGTAATTGGCCTTCGCCGCGACGAGGTTGACTTCGTCGCCGCCCTTCGGCCCCATTTCCTGGTTCCAGAACCTGCCGGTGCCGTCGAAGGCGAGGCCAAGGATGTTGCGGTGGCCGAGCGACCAGATTTGCGCGGTCACGCCGCCTTCGCTGGAAAAAGGATTGTCGGCCGGAACGCTGCCGTCGGGGTTGAGGCGGACGATCTTGCCGAGATTGGCCTTCATGTCCTGCGCGGGATCGAATTTCTGCCGCTCGCCCGATCCGATGAAGAGATATTTGCCGTCGGGCGAGAAGATGAGGCGGTGCGAATAATGGCCGCGGCCCGTCACCTTCGGATCCTGTTTCCAGATGATCTGAAGACCCTCTATCCGCGGCGCGGCGCCCTGGACGAGCTTCGCCTTGCCGACGACGGCGCCGGCGGTATTGCCCGTCCCGGCCTCGACCCAGCTCAGATAGATGGTGCCGGTCGCGGCGAAATCGGGCGCGACGATCACGTCGCCGAAGCCGCCCTGCCCACCATAGGCGACCGGGGGCACGCCCGCGACATCCTGCGTCGCGCCATTTTCCTGCCAGAGTTTGAGCTTGCCCGATTTCTCGGTGATCAGCGCGGCGCGGGTGCCGGGGATGAAGGTCATCGCCCAGGGTTCGTTGAAGCTCGCGATCTCCTTGACCGTGAAGGGCGCATCGGCGAGCGGCGTCGCGGGATGATCGCCCGACGCGTCGAGCTTGGCGGTGTCGGCTGGCGCCGCTTCGGTGGCGGCGGGCGCCGAGCAGGCGGCGACGGCCAGCGCGGCGATCAAGGCGAGGGGCGGTAGATTCTTCATCGGAGGAGCTCGCTTTGCTGGGGAAGAGGTATCGTTTTGACGCGACCGATGCTCGATGTCGAGTGCTCACACGCCGTTTGCCCTGAGCTTGTCGAAGGGCTGCTCTTTTTTACGAGGTCGAGAAGAAGGACGGTGCTTCGACAAGCTCAGCACAAACGTAATTAAGGGCTATGATCAGCCTATTAGCGGTTCGCTGCCTCGCGCCGCGCGGTAATCGTCTCGACGCTGTCCATGATCGCGTCGACCGCCTCGCTCGATGGCGGCGCGTCGGCGCGCTTTTGCGAGAACTGACCGCTGTTCATGATCTCCTCGAGCGCGGCGCGCGCGCGCGATACGCGGCTCTTCATCGTGCCGAGCGCGCAGTCGCAGATGCTCGCGGCTTCCTCATAGGACAGGCCGCCGGCGCCGACGAGGATCAATGCCTCGCGCTGATCCTGCGGCAATTCCATCAGCCCGCGCTGCAGGTCGGCCATCTCGCCGCTGTCTTCCTGGTTCGCCGGGGTCGACATGGTGCGCTCGACCGCGGTCTCGTCATATTCGCCGACGAACTTGTTGCGGCGCATCTGCGACAGGAAGGTGTTGCGCAGGATGACGAAGGTCCACGCCTTGATCGACGTCCCGCGCTCGAACCGCTCGCGCGAGGCCCACGCCTTGACCATCGTGTCCTGCGTCAGGTCGTCGGCAAGGTCGGGGTTGCCCGACAGGCTGCGGCCATAGGCGCGCAGATGCGGAATGACGCCGGCGAGCAGTGCCTTGAATTCGCTGTCCGACAGGGTGTCGGCCTGCGGCTGCGATGCAGCGGCGGGGTTTCCGGTCATTATTGCTTCGGGCTTTTCTGATCGAGCTGAGACAGAAGGTCGAGCATGTTGTCGGGCAATTGTTCGGAAACGATATTGCCATAGATCATGCGCAACTTGGCGCTCACCGGCTCGGGCGCCTGCCGCCCGGTCAGGGTGCGGTGCCACTGGTCGCCGTGCGTTCCGGGGAAGCTCCCCTGTGCGCGGCGGGGCGCGTCGGCGCCGGGCGGGAGAGTGCCCTTTCCGTTCATCCTATCATTGCCTTGCGTAGCCATGCGAGAGCAACGAGGAAAGGCGCCGCTAGTTCCACGACTTCTGTTTTTTGCGACGAACGCGTTGCCAAGAAACCACACCGGCCTTAAGCGAAGGGATGTGAGGGGTCACACTTGGCCGGCCCCTGTCCGGCCTTCGGGAGATGACCAGTTGCTTTCCGTCACATATGTGAGTGTCGCCGATCCGTTGATCAGCGATGAGGATATTGCTGCGATCCTCGTTTCGGCGCGTCGAAACAATGCGCGCGACGAATTGACCGGGGCGCTCGTCTATAACGGCCATAATTTCCTCCAGCTTCTCGAGGGGCCGGACGACCGGGTAGAGGCATGTCTCGCTGTCATCAGGGCCGATCCGCGTCACAGCGGCATGGTCGAAGTGCGGCGCCGCGCCGTCGAGATGCGTGATTTCGGTGAATGGGCGATGCTTTACGATCCACGTTTCGAATGGCAGGACAATGGCTTGGCGCGCCTCGCCGCCAACGGCAGGATCGATTTGCAGGACGAGCGGATGTTCGCCAATTTCATCGCGCTGGGACGCCGCCCGCGTGTCGCGTGACCGGGGCGGGTGCTTGCAATGCCACCCCAACCCGCTAAGCCGTTCATGATATGACCCGACATCGTCACGCAAAGGTTTTTTTATCAACGACGTAACGCCTCAACCGCTCGACGATGCCAGCTTCAAGCGTGAATTGGCCGCGATGCTTCCGCATCTGCGCGCGTTCGGCCGCAGCCTGACGGGCAACGCCGACCTTGCCGACGACCTGGTGCAGGAAACGATGCTGAAGGCTTGGAAGGCGCGCGCGCAATATATTCCGGGGCCCGCCAGCATGAAGAGCTGGGCCTTCGTCATCCTGCGCAACTGCTTCCTGTCGCAAATGCGGCGCAAGAAATTCACCGCCGAATATGACGAGATGGCGGCCGAGCGGTTGCTCGTCGCGCCCGACGATCAGGACGACAGCCTGCACCTCGCCGACGTGCAGCGCGCGCTGCTGTTGCTGCCCGTCGACCAGCGCGAGGCGCTGGTGCTGATCGGCGCGGGGCAATTATCCTATGAGGAAGGCGCGGCGATCTGTGGCTGCGCGGTCGGGACGATGAAGAGCCGCGTGTCGCGCGGCCGCGCCGCACTGCAGGCGATCCTCGAAAGCGGCGAAATGCCGCGGCGCAGCACCGACGCGATGCCGTCGAGCGAGGTGTTCCGGTCGATCATGGACAATGTCGACCATCTGACCGGTGGCGGACCTTCGCCCGATTGAGTCATTTTTCCGGCTGACGTCGAAAACGGCACCTGTCCGCTCCCCGTCGTTTTCGGGCGGGAGCAGGCGGGTGTCGCCCTTATGCGTTACGCCGCAAGCTGCGGCGTAAAGAGCAGGCTCTGACTGATCGCCGCGCGCACCGTATTCTCGCGGAACGGCTTGGAGATCAGGAAGGTCGGTTCGACCCGACCGCCGGTGAGCAGCCGTTCGGGAAAGGCGGTGATGAAGATCGCCGGCACAGGCGCGATCGCGAGGATGTCCTGCACCGCATCGATGCCCGACGATCCGTCGGCAAGCTGGATGTCGGCGAGGACGAGGCCGGCGTCGGTTTCCTCGAACGCCGCGACCGCGTCCTCATGCGTTGTCGCGATCCCCGCGACGCGGTGGCCGAGGTCGCGAACGATCTGTTCGAGTTCCATCGCGATCAGCGGTTCGTCCTCGATGATCAGCACCGAGGTGCGCGATTCGCGGTCGAGTTCGCCGACCGCGTCGGCCAGCAGCACCTCGACCGTCGGCTGGTCGGTGCCGGTGATCAGCCCCGCCTCCTCGACCGAAAAACCCTCGAGCGCGGTGAGCAGCAGGATCTGGCGGCCGAGCGGGGTGAGCTGCACGAGGCGTTGGTGCGCGGCGCGGACGAGCGGATGCTCTTCGTCGTCGCGGCCTTCGCCATCGTCGATATAGGCGCTTTCCCAGATGCGGTGAAAATTGCGGTAGAGATCGATCCGCGTGCCGTCGCCGCTGTGAAATTCATCGGGGGCGGCGACGATGACTTCGAGGGTGGTGTGGACGAAATTGTCGCCATGCTGCTGGCTGCCCGTCAGCGCGCGCGCGTAGCGGCGCAGATAGGGCAGATGGCCTCGAATTTCCTCACCCAATGTCATCAAAACACCTCCCTCTTGAGAGCAGTCATACGCGTGCGCGTGCGGGTCGGTTCCCTTGGCGGACGCCGAAAAAGCGATGCGCCCGACTGCAACTTGTCGCGCACTAAAGCGTAGATTTAGCCGGGACGCCAGAGGGTCGCGACGTAAGCTGGTGGAATACAGCCACTTTCTTATTGCGCGGCAAGGATGCTTTTGTAGGGACCTTATTCATGGCAGAGCGGCGGCCCGGGGAATATGGCGATGGGGCGGCATCGCACGGCGGCGGGGGACGGGAAGTGGCGGACGGAAGCAGCGATGAGGCGAAACGGGCCGAACGGCTGCGCCTCGACACGCTTCGCGAATATCGCATCATGGATACCCCGCCCGAGGCGGCGTTCGATCGCGTGACCAAGATGGTCGCCGACCTGTACGATGTGCCGATCGCGCTGGTGTCGCTCCTCGACGAGTGCCGCCAGTGGTTCAAATCGGCCCACGGGCTCGATGCGACGGAAACGCCGCGCGAAATCAGCTTCTGCCAATATGTCGTTGCCGAAGGGCGGCCCGTCGTGGTGACCGACGTGTTGGACGATCCGCGTTTTCGCGACAATCCGCTCGTCACCGGCGACCTCCATATTCGTTTCTATGCCGGGGTGCCGCTCCGCGCCTATAATGGCGCGATCCTCGGGACGCTGTGCCTGATCGACCGCGAGGAGCGGGCGCCGTTGACCGCTACCGAACTCGAGCGGCTGGAGGATTTTGCCGGGATTATCATGGCCGAAGCCGACCTGCGCCGCATCGTCGGCGAACGCGACGAAGCGAAGCGAACGCTCGAGCGCGCGCTCGATTTTTCGGGGATCGCGACCTGGCGCTACGATGCCCGTGCGGGCACGATTCAATGGAGCGGCGCGGCCGCCGAGCTCTGGGGCGCCGACTATGCGACCGCGCTTGGGCATGTCGATGACTTCTTCGACCGCCTCCATCCCGACGACCGCGAAACGGTCCGCGGCGTGCTCGGCGATTCGGTGGCGCATGGCGCGCATTATGCGACCGAATATCGGATCCAGCACCCCGAACGCGGCGTGCGCTGGATCGCGGTCCACGCCGACTGGGATGTCAGGACCGACGACGCGATCCTGACCGGGGTCAGCATCGATATCACCGAACAGAAAAGCCGGCAGGAAAATGCCAATCTGCTGATGCGCGAACTGCACCACCGGATGCGCAACCTGTTCGCGACGGTCGGCGCGATCATCTCGCTCACCCGCCACGCGGCGCGCGATGTCGACGATTATGTCGAGCGGATCAGCAGCCGGCTCGACGCGCTCAACCGCGCACAGAACGTCCTGCTCGGCGCCAATTTCATGACGGGATCGATGCACGCGCTGATGCGCGAGGTCGAGGCGGCCTTTCCGCGCATCCGCTGGTCGGGGCCCGACCTGCTGCTTCCCGAAAACGCGCTCGTCGCGATGGCGCTCTTTTTCAACGAGCTCGCGACCAATGCCGCGAAGCATGGCGCGCTGACCGGCGCGAACGGCCAGGTCGAGGTGAGCTGGACACAGGAGGCCGAGGGCAGCGACGACCGCAGGTTCCGCCTGACCTGGGCCGAAAGCGGCGGCGACCGCAAAGTCGCCGCGCCCGAGCGCACCAGCTTCGGCACGCTGCTGATGGAGCGCAGCGTCAAGAACAACCTTGGCGGCACGATCGAACGGCGGTGGGAACCCGGCGGGCTGATCGTCGACATCACGCTCCCCGCGCGGTGGCGCGAGGCGTAACCGAACTTAATCTGGATTATTTGTTCTCTCTATGTTCCCATGCTAATCATGGAGCATGTCCGCCAAAGCGATTCTCGAAAAGCTGGCCGTGCTCGCCGACGCGGCGAAATATGACGCGTCGTGCGCCTCGTCGGGGACGGTCAAGCGCGATTCCATTGAGACAAAGGGCATCGGATCGACCGAGGGCATGGGGATCTGCCACAGCTATGCGCCCGACGGGCGGTGCATTTCGCTGCTCAAGATCCTGCTCACCAACTTCTGCATTTACGACTGCCGTTTCTGCATCAACCGCGCGTCGAGCAATGTCGAGCGCGCGCGCTTCAGCCCGCAGGAGGTCGTGCGGCTGACGCTCGATTTCTACAAGCGCAACTATATCGAGGGGCTGTTCCTCTCATCGGGCATCATCCGCTCCGAAGATTATACGATGGAGCAGCTGGTCGAGGTCGCGCGCATCCTGCGCGAGGAGCATCGCTTTGCCGGCTATATCCATCTGAAGACGATCGCCGGCGCCGACCCGGGATTGATCGCGCTCGCGGGGCTTTATGCCGATCGCCTCTCGACCAACGTCGAATTGCCGACCGAAGAAGGGCTGTGGAGTTTCGCGCCGGAGAAGAAACCGGCGACGATCCGCAAGACAATGGCGTCGGTGCGCGTCGGCGAGGCCGATGCGATCGAGGCGGCGAAGAGCCGGCTGATCGGCAAGGCGAAGCCGCCGCGCTTCGCGCCGGCGGGGCAATCGACGCAGATGATCGTCGGCGCCGACGCCGCGCGCGACGACGATATATTGAAGACCGCGAGCAACCTCTATTCGGGCTACCAGCTCCGCCGCGTCTATTATTCGGCGTACAGCCCGATCCCCGACGCGAGCCGCGACCTGCCGCCGGTCCGCCCGCCGCTGATGCGCGAGCACCGGCTCTATCAGGCCGACTGGCTGCTGCGCTTCTATGGCTTCGAGCGCGCCGAGATCATGGAGGGGGCGCGCGGGGGCATGCTCGACCTCGCCATCGATCCCAAGCTCGCCTGGGCGCTCCAGCGGCGCGAGGCGTTTCCGGTCGACATCAACCGCGCGCCGCGCGAATTGCTGCTGCGGGTGCCGGGGCTCGGCACGCGCGCGGTCGAGCGCATTGTCGCGGCGCGGCGATTGGGCAAGCTCGGGCTCGGCGATCTCGCGAAGCTCACCGCGTCGGTAAAGAAATTGCTGCCCTTCATCGTCACCCCCGACTGGCGGCCGGGCAAGCTCACCGACAGCGCCGATCTGCGCACGCGTTTCGCGCCACCGGCCGAGCAATTGGCACTGGCGCTGTGAGGGAGGTCGTCCTCTCGGTGCCGGGCGATTTCGCCGAATGGCGGAGCGCCGCACGCGGGCTGCTCGCGGACGGGGTGGCACCCGAGGAAGTGAGCTGGTGCGACAGCGCGGCGGGGGCATCGCTGTTCGGCGAGGCGGCCGCTCCGGCGCGCGCCGGCGCGGTGGCGCTGCCGCGCGAACTGCTCGAAATCGCCGAACGCGTGATCTGCCATCGCGGCGCCGAGGTCCCCGCGCGGCTCTATCGCGTGATCTGGCGCGCGGCGCGCGACCGCCTTCTTCTGGCGCGGACGACCGACGCGGATGTCGACTGGCTTCGGGGGGCCGACAAGGCGATCCGTCGCGACGTCCACAAGATGCACGCTTTCGTCCGCTTCCGGCGTTTGGGCGAAGACGCGGCGCGCGAGCGGTTCGCCGCCTGGTTCGAGCCGTCGCACCGCATCGTCCGGCTGACCGCGCCCTTCTTTCAGCGGCGCTTCACCGGGATGGACTGGGCGATCGTCACCCCCGATGCGCGCGCGATCTGGCAGGGCGAGACGCTCGTCTACGGCCTTGGCGGGACCAAGGATGAAGTTCCGGACAGCGACGTCGTTGAGGATCAGTGGCGCACTTATTATGGCGCGATCTTCAACCCCGCGCGGGTGAAGATCGACGCGATGCGCGCCGAGATGCCGAAGAAATACTGGAAGAACCTGCCCGAGGCGCAGGATATCGCGCCGCTGCTCGCGGGCGCCGAGGCGCGGGTGGAACGCATGCGCGAAGCGGCCGTTTCCATGGCGAACCCTCTGACCGAAAAATGGCGGACGCGCGTGGCGCAAGAATTGGCCCTCGATGACGATGTGAAAACGCTCGACGACCTCGCGCGCGCGGTCGACCGCTGCACGCGCTGTCCGCTCTATTGCAACGCCACGCAAGGCGTCGCGGGCGAGGGGCCGAAGGCGGCGCGCATTATGCTCGTCGGCGAGCAGCCGGGCGATCAGGAGGATTTGCAGGGGCGCCCTTTCGTCGGCCCCGCGGGGCAGGTGCTGAACGAGGCGCTCGACGAAGCCGGACTCGACCGGCGGCGGCTGTTCCTCACCAACGCGGTCAAGCATTTCAAGTTCGAGCCGCGCGGCAAAAGGCGGCTGCATCAAAATCCGACGACCGGTGAGATCGACATCTGCCGCTGGTGGCTCGACAAGGAACGCGCGTTGGTCCAGCCCTACCTGATCGTCACCTTGGGTGCGAGCGCGCTGCGCGGGGTGACGGGCAAGAGCGCGAGCATCAAGTCGATGCGCGGTGCCGCGCACGAACTCGAAGGGGGGACGAAGCTGATCGCGACGATCCATCCGTCCTTCCTGCTCCGCATGCCCGATCGCGCGCGGGCGGCGGAGGAGCGAAAGGCGTTCGTCGCCGACCTGATCCGCGCTCGGAAGCTCGCCGCCTGATGGCGAAGGCGAAGCATTGGATCGAGCCGCATCCGGGCGGCATCTATGTGAAGCCCGCCGATTTGTGGATCGACCCGTCGCGCCCGGTCGAGCGCGCCGCGGTTACGCACGGCCACGCCGACCATGCGCGCAGCGGCCATGGCGCGGTGTTCGCGACCCCCGAGACGCTCGCGATCATGGCGCTGCGCTACGGCGTCGATGCCGAGGCGAGCCATAATCAGGCCTTCGTCTACGGCGACGGGTTCGAGCGCGGCGGGGTGCGTTTCAGCTTCCACCCCGCGGGACATGTGCTCGGCAGCGCGCAGATCTTGATGGAATATGCGGGCGAGCGGATCGTCGTCACCGGCGATTACAAGCGCCGCGCCGACCCGACCTGCGCGCGCTTCGAGGTCGTGCCATGCGATATTTTCATCACCGAGGCGACTTTCGGCCTGCCGGTGTTCCGCCATCCCCCGACCGGGGACGAGATCGCCAAGCTGATCGGCGCGGTGCGTGCCGAACCCGATCGCTCGGTGCTCGTCGGCGCCTATGCGCTCGGCAAGGCGCAGCGCGTGATCGCCGAATTGCGCGGCGCGGGGTGGGACGCACCGATCTATATTCATGGCGCGCTCGAGAAGATGTGCCAGCTCTACGCGATCCACGGCGTCGACCTCGGCGAACTGCGGCTGGTTAGCGAGACCGACAAGGCCGAGATGGCGGGACAGATCATCCTCGCGCCGCCGTCGGCGCTCAACGACCGCTGGTCGCGGCGGCTGCCCGATCCGGTGACCGCGATGGCGTCGGGCTGGATGCGCGTCCGCCAGCGCGCGCGCCAGCGAATGGTCGAACTGCCGCTCGTCATTTCGGATCATGCCGACTGGGACGAACTCACCGCGACAATCGAGGAGGTGAACCCGAAGGAAAGCTGGATCACCCACGGTAGCGAGGACGGCCTGCTGCGCTGGTGCGAACTGACGCAGCGCAAGGCGCGCGCGCTGCATCTGGTGGGCCGCGATCTGGAGGAGGAGGAAGCGTGAAGCGCTTCGCGGCCCTGATCGACCGGCTGATCTACACGCGCTCGCGCAATACGAAGCTCGCACTGATCGTCGATTACCTCCGCCACACCCCCGATCCCGATCGCGGCTGGGCGATCGCCGCGCTGACCGAAAGCCTCGATTTTCCGGCGGTGAAGGCGGGGACGGTGCGCGCGTTGCTGGCTTCGCGGGTCGATGAGGAATTGTTCCGGCTCTCGCGGCACTTCGTCGGCGACACCGCCGAGACCGCGGCGCTGTTGTGGCCCGACGCGCCGGGAAAGAAGGCCGACCTCAGCGTTTCCGAAGCGGTCGATGTCCTCGCCGCCGCCACGCGCAGCGATGCCCCCGCGGTCGTCGCGTCGCTGCTCGACCGGCTCGACGCCGACGGGCGCTATGCCTTGCTCAAGCTCGCGCTCGGCGGCATGCGCGTCGGGGTGTCGGCGCGGCTCGCCAAACAGGCGTTTGCGCAAGCATTCGACGTGCCCGTCGACGATGTCGAGGAACTATGGCACGCGATCCCGCCGCCCTATGCGCCGCTGTTCGCATGGGGCGAGGGCAGGGCGGAGCGCCCCGACCTCGCCGACGTCGCCTTCTTCCGCCCCTTCATGCTCGCACATCCGCTCGAAGCAGAGAGCATCGACCTCGCCGACTATGCCGCCGAATGGAAATGGGACGGCATCCGCGTCCAGATCGTTCATGGCGGCAGCGAGACGCGCATCTACAGCCGCGGCGGCGAAGAGATCAGCGCCGCCTTCCCCGAACTGGTCGCGGCGTTCGATCAGGATGCGGTGATCGACGGCGAACTCCTCGTGCGCGGCGATGTGCAGGGGGGTGAAGCGGCGAGCTTCAACGCGCTGCAGCAGCGGCTTGGGCGGAAGGTCGTCTCGAAGAAGATGCTTGCCGATTATCCGGCCTTTGTGCGCGTCTACGATCTGCTTGGCGTCGACGGCAACGACTTGCGCGGCCTGCCGTGGAGCGAGCGGCGGCGGCAACTGGAAGCCTTCGTCCCGCGCCTCGCGGACAGCCATTTCGACCTTTCGCAAGTCATTGATGCGACCGACTTCGACGATCTCGCCGCACGCCGCGCCGGCGCGCGCGATGCGGCGATCGAAGGCGTGATGCTCAAGCGCCGCGATGCTCCTTATGTCGCGGGACGCCGCGCCGGGCTCTGGTATAAATGGAAGCGCGATCCGCTCACCGCCGACTGCGTGATGATGTACGCGCAGCGCGGCAACGGCCGCCGCGCGAGCTTCTATTCGGACTATACCTTCGGCTGCTGGTCCGACGCGGGTGAGTTGCTCCCCGTGGGGAAGGCCTATTCGGGCTTCACCGACGAGGAGCTGAAATGGCTCGACAAGTTCGTGCGCGATAACACGCTCAACCGCTTCGGACCGGTGCGCGAGGTCGAAAAGTCGCTGGTGCTCGAAGTCGCCTTCGATTCGATCCATGGCAGCAAGCGCCACAAGTCGGGACTCGCGATGCGCTTCCCGCGCATATCGCGCATCCGCCGCGACAAACCCGCCGAGGAAGCCGACCGGATCGCGACCTTGCAGGCGATGGTGACCTGAAATTTAGCCCTAAAAATTGCGGTCACGGGGTTGCAACTCGCGGGCAAGATACCGAGTTAGACCCCCGAACACAAAAAGGAGACTGCCATGACGATCGCCCATCCTCCCCTGCCGTACGCCCAGGACGCGCTGGAACCGCATATCTCGGCCGACACGCTGGCGACGCACCATGGCAAGCACCACAAGGCCTATGTCGATAAGACCAACGCCGCGATCGAGGGCACCGACCTTGCCTCGAAGCCGCTCGAGGAAATCGTCCATCACGCCGAAGGGTCGGGCAACAAGGGCCTGTTCAACAACGCCGCGCAGGCGTGGAATCACGCTTTCTATTGGGAAAGCCTGAGCCCGTCGAAGACCGAGCCCGCTGGCGACCTCCTCGCCGCGATCGAGCGCGATTTCGGTTCGCTCGACGATCTGAAAAAGAAGCTCAAGGAAACCGCGGTCAACCATTTCGCGTCGGGCTGGGCGTGGCTCGTCTCGCGCGACGGCACGCTGTCGGTCACCGACACCCACGATGCGGGCACCGAGCTCGTTGCGGGCATCAAGCCTTTGCTCGTGATCGACGTGTGGGAGCATGCCTATTACATCGACCGCAAGAATCTGCGCCCGGCCTATGTCGACGCGGTGGTCGACGAGCTGCTCAACTGGGATTTCGCCGCGGAGAATTTCGCGCGCGAGTCGACCTGGACCTATCCGGCGTAATCTGTTGATCCTCCCTGTGCTGAAGGCATGGGGAGGATTTTCCTCTTTGCCGTAACGAAAATTGGCCCGCGCGGGCCTATCCCGATGATCGCGATGCTCCTATAGCGCCGCCATGACGATCAGCCTGTTCGAACTTTTCAAAATCGGTGTCGGTCCCTCGAGCTCGCATACGGTGGGCCCGATGGTCGCGGCGCGCCGTTTCACCGTCTGGCTCGACGGGCAGGGCCTGCTCGCGAAGACCGTGCATGTCGAAGCCGACCTTTACGGCTCGCTCGCGCTGACGGGGAAGGGCCACGCCGCCGACACCGCGGTCGTCGCGGGGCTCGCGGGCGAAATCCCCGCCTCGACCAGCCTTGCCGCGATCAAGGCGCATTGGGACCGCGCGACGAGCGAAGGCTTCCTCTATCTGCTCGGCCGCCAGCGCGTGCGCTTCCAGCCGGCGACCGACCTTCATTTCCAGATGAAGCAGCGCCAGCCGTTTCACAGCAATGCCCTGAGCTTCACCGCGCGCGACGGTGACGGCGAGATTCTCGCCAAGCGCATGTATTTCTCGATCGGCGGCGGCTTCGTCGTCGACGAGGACGAGGCGGGGCGCAACAGCCGCGGCGCCGAGGACGAGGTCGAACTGCCCTTCGCCTTCACCTCGGGCGCCGACCTGCTGAGCATGGGCGCGGCGTCGGGCAAGAGCTTCGCCGAAATGATGCTCGAGAATGAACTCGCGCACCGCAGCCTTGCGGAGGTCGAGGCGGGGCTCGACGCTGTTGCTGAGGCGATGGACGCGTCGATCGACGCGGGCTGCTCGAGCACGGGCGTCCTTCCCGGCGGGCTCAAGGTCAAGCGCCGCGCGCCGCAGATCGCCGCCGACATTCGCAGCCGCCACGAGCAGAATCTGTCCGATCCGATGGCGATGATGGACTGGATCAACCTGTGGGCGATGGCGGTGAACGAGGAAAATGCCGCGGGCGGCAAGGTCGTCACCGCGCCGACCAATGGCGCGGCGGGGATCATCCCGGCCGTGATCCGCTATTATCGGCGCAGCTATCGCGGCGACGCCAAGGGCGTGCGCACCTTCCTGCTCGCCGCGGGCGCGGTCGGCGCGCTCTACAAGCGCAACGCCAGCATTTCGGGCGCCGAGGTCGGCTGCCAGGGCGAAGTCGGCGTCGCTTGCTCGATGGCCGCGGCGGGGCTGACCGCGGCGCTCGGCGGCACCAACGCGCAGGTCGAGAATGCCGCCGAGATCGGCATGGAGCATAATCTCGGCCTCACCTGCGACCCGATCGGCGGGCTGGTGCAGATTCCGTGCATCGAGCGCAACGCGATGGGCGCGATCAAGGCGATCGACGCCAGCCGCATCGCGATGATCGGCGACGGCACGCATGTCGTGAGCCTCGACACGGTGATCGCAACGATGCTGCAGACCGGCCGCGACATGCGCGACAAATATAAAGAAACGTCGAAGGGCGGGCTGGCGGTCAGCGTGGTGGAATGTTGAGCGCGACGTTTCTTTAATCGTCATCCCGGACTTGATCCGGGATCCATTCTTCCAAACGTCGCGTGAATGGATCCCGGATCAAGTCCGGGATGACGAGGATTAGACGCTCGCATCTTGCATTGCCGCCCTGTTTGTCTGATTGGGAGCGCCGAGAAGGAGACCGCCCATGAAGACCCGCGCCGCCGTTGCGTTCGAAGCGAAGAAGCCGCTCGAAATCGTCGAACTCGACCTCGAAGGCCCGAAGGCGGGCGAGGTGCTGGTCGAAATCATGGCGACCGGCATCTGCCATACCGACGCTTACACGCTCGACGGTTTCGACAGCGAGGGCATCTTTCCGAGCGTGCTGGGGCATGAGGGCGCGGGCGTTGTGCGCGAGGTCGGCGCGGGCGTCGCCAGCGTGAAGCCCGGCGATCATGTGATCCCGCTCTACACCCCCGAATGCCGCCAGTGCAAAAGCTGCCTCAGCGGCAAGACCAACCTCTGCACCGCGATCCGCGCCACGCAGGGCAAGGGGCTGATGCCCGACGGCACGACGCGGTTCAGCTATAAGGGCCAGCCGATCTTCCATTATATGGGCTGCTCGACCTTCTCCAACTTCACCGTGCTGCCCGAGATCGCGGTCGCGAAGATCCGCGAGGACGCGCCGTTCCAGTCGAGCTGCTACATCGGCTGCGGCGTCACCACCGGCGTCGGCGCGGTCATCAACACGGCAAAAGTGCAGGTCGGCGACAATGTCGTTGTCTTCGGGCTCGGCGGCATCGGGCTCAACGTGATCCAGGGCGCGCGGCTCGCGGGTGCGAACCGGATCATCGGCGTCGATATCAACCCCGATCGCGAGGCATGGGGCCGCAAGTTCGGCATGACCGAGTTCCTCAACTCCAAGGGCATGAGCCGCGAGGATGTCGTCGCGGCGATCGTCCAGATGACCGACGGCGGCGCCGACTATACGTTCGATGCGACCGGCAACACCGAAGTGATGCGCATTGCCTTGGAAGCGTGCCACCGCGGCTGGGGCACCTCGATCATCATCGGCGTCGCCGAGGCGGGCAAGGAAATCGCGACGCGTCCCTTTCAGTTGGTCACCGGGCGCAACTGGCGCGGCACCGCGTTCGGCGGCGCCAAGGGCCGCACCGACGTGCCGAAGATCGTCGACATGTATATGCAGGGCAAGATCGAGATCGACCCGATGATCACCCACGTCATGGGGCTCGAGGAGATCAACAAGGGCTTCGACCTGATGCATGCGGGCGAGAGCATCCGCAGCGTCGTCGTTTACTGAGGAAGGCACGTCATGTTCAGTCATGTGGCGCTGGGGTCGGATGACATCGCGGCGAGCAAGCGGTTCTACGACGCGGTTCTGGGCATATTCGGCGCGCCTGCGGGCGTGATCGACGAGCGCGGACGGCTGATTTACATGCACGACGGCGGGCGGCTGATCGTCACCCATCCGGTGAACGGCGAAACCGCCGCCTGCGGAAACGGACATACTTTGGGCTTCCTCGCGCCGTCGACCGACGCGGTCGATGCCTGGCACGCCGCGGGGGTCGCGAACGGCGGCACGACGGCGGAAGACCCGCCGGGCGTCCGCCAAGCGACCGAAGGGCGTGTCGTCTACCTCGCCTATCTGCGCGATCCCGCCGGCAACAAGCTCTGCGCCACGCACAAGATTTCGGGCTGACATGACCGGCGAGAATGGCCCCGCCTATGTGCTGACCTTCAGCTGCGCCGACGCGGTCGGGATCGTCGCGGCGGTGACGGGGCTGCTCGCGGAGCGCGACGGCTTCATCCTCGACAGCCAGCAATATGCCGATCTCGATTCGGGGCGCTTTTTCATGCGCGTCGAGTTTCGCGGCGAAGGGCCGCGCTTTCCCGCGGGACTGGCGGGCGTGCAGGACGCTTTCGCGCCGGTCATCGCGCGCTTCGCGATGGATGCGCGGATCAGCGATACCGCCGCCAAGCCGCGCTTCGTGATCGCGGTGTCGCAGGGCAGCCATTGCCTCAACGACCTGCTCCACCGCTGGTCGACGGGCAATCTCGCGATCGACGTGGTCGGTGTCGTGTCGAATCACGAGGCGCAGCGACGGCTTTCCGAATGGCACGGCGTGCCCTTCCACTATCTGCCGGTGAGCAACGACAATCGCGCCGAACAGGAAGCTGCGATCCTCGACGTGATGGCGCGCGGCGGGGCGGAATATCTCGTCCTCGCACGCTATATGCAGGTGCTGTCGCAGGATTTGTCGGCAAAGCTCGCGGGCCGCTGCATCAACATCCATCACAGCTTCCTGCCGGGCTTCAAGGGCGCGAAACCCTATCACCGTGCGCACGAGCGCGGGGTCAAGCTGATCGGCGCGACCGCGCATTTCGTGACGAGCGATCTCGACGAGGGGCCGATCATCGAACAGGCGGTCGAGCGCGTCGATCACCGCGACGGCGTCGACGAACTGATCCGCATCGGCCGCGATACCGAAGCGCAGGTGCTCGCGCGCGCGGTGCGCTGGGTCGCCGAGCAGCGCGTGCTGATCGACGGCCGCAAGACGGTGGTATTTCGCTAGTTCGTCATTTTCGGT
This sequence comes from Sphingopyxis sp., assembly GCF_035686825.1. GTDB lineage: Bacteria > Pseudomonadota > Alphaproteobacteria > Sphingomonadales > Sphingomonadaceae > Sphingopyxis. Next base: position 220,410 of record NZ_DASRYZ010000004.1, read on the forward strand.
GAACAAGGGCCGTTATCGTGGCTGGTCCTGCACCGGCGGGCGGAGTAGGTATCGATTCGCAACCAGAATCAGGAGGAGCCAAAGCCGTGTACAGTCACAATATGGTCGGATCGAACGACATCGAGGCGTCGAAGAAATTCTATGACGCGACCTTTCAGGCGATCGGCGGCAAGCCCGCGATCACCGACGACAAGGGACGCCTGATCTATATTCACAACGGTGGGCTGTTCCTCGTCGGCGAGCCTATCGACGGTCAGCCCGCGACCATCGGCAACGGCTGCACGATCGGCTTTGCGATGGACGGCCCCGAACAGGCCGACGCATGGCACAAGGCGGGCGTCGAAAATGGCGGCACCTCGATCGAAGACCCGCCGGGCATTCGCGAAGGCGGCTTCGGCGCGATGTATCTCGCCTATCTGCGCGATCCGTCGGGCAACAAGCTTTGCGCGCTTCACCGCGTCGTCTGAGGAATAATCATGCGTGGCGAAGCGGGATTGCTGGCGGACCTTGGCGCGCTCGCCATCCCCTTCGCCGCACATGAGCATGAAGCGGTGTTCACCGTCGCCGAGAGCGACGCGGTGAACGCCGCCATTCCGGGCGCGCATACCAAAAATCTGTTCCTCAAGGACAATGGCGGCGCTTATTGGCTCGTCACCGTGCCGTCGGAGGCGCGCGTTGACCTGAAGGCCTTGCCCGCCGCGATCGGCAGCAAGCGGGTGAGCTTCGGCAAGGCCGGGGATATGGAGCGGTTGCTCGGCATTTCGCCGGGATCGGTGACGCCTCTGGCGGCGATCAACGCTCCGCCGGGAAGCCTTACCGTCGTGCTCGACGAGGGGCTCGCCGCGGCGGAGACGGTGAACGTCCATCCGCTCCGCAATACCGGCACGTTGGGCCTTTCGGGCGGAACGATCCTCGACCTCTTGCGTCATTGGGGACATCGGCCGCTCGTCGCACCCATCCCCGTTCAGGACCCCGCATGACCATCGAAACCCTTTCCACCGTTCGCAGCCATGGCGGCACGCAAGGCGTCTACAAGCATGCGAGCACGACTACCGGCACCGACATGACCTTCGCGGTCTATGTCCCCGACCATGACGGCGGCGCGAAGCTCCCCGTGCTCTGGTATCTGTCGGGGCTGACCTGCACCCACGCCAATGTGATGGAGAAGGGCGAATATCGCGCCGCCTGTGCCGAGCAGGGCGTGATCTTCATCGCGCCCGATACCAGCCCGCGCGGCGAAGACGTGCCGGACGACCCCGATGCGGCCTATGATTTCGGGCTCGGCGCGGGCTTTTATGTCGACGCGACCGCCGAACCCTGGGCGAAACATTACCGGATGCGCTCGTACATCGAGGACGAGCTGCCGTCGCTGGTGCTGCGCAATTTCGCGAGCGCCGACCTGACGCGGCAGGGGATCACCGGCCATTCGATGGGCGGGCATGGCGCGCTGACGATCGGGCTGCGCGGGCAGGACCGCTTCCGCTCGGTGTCGGCCTTTTCGCCGATCGTTGCGCCGTCGCAGTGCCCGTGGGGCGAGAAGGCGCTGGGCGGCTATCTCGGCGACGACCGCGAGGATTGGCACGCCTATGACGCGTGCGCGCTGCTCGATCAGGGGCTGCGCGTGCCCGACCTGCTCATCGATCAGGGCGAGGCCGATAATTTTCTCGCCGAGCAGCTCAGGACCGACCTCCTCGTCGGCGCGTGCGAACGCGCGGGGCAGAAGGCCGAAATCCGGATGCAGCCGGGCTATGACCACAGCTATTATTTCATCTCGACCTTCATGGCCGAGCATGTCGCGTGGCACGCGGAGCGGTTGAAGGCTTGATCGTCGCCCCCGCGCAAGCGGGGGCCGCTATCGACCTTACGCTATGCTGCCAGCGGCCCCCGCCTGCGCGGGGGCGACAATTAGGCGTGCTCCGGAATCAGCAGCGTCGATCCCGTCGTGCGCCCCGCCTCCAGATCGGCGTGCGCCCTGGCCGCATCCTCCAGCGAATAACGCTGCCCGACGGTGATCTTCACCGCGCCGCTTTCGATCATCTCGAACACGCGCGCGGCGCCCGCGGCGCGTTCGCCGGGCAGGTGATAATAATCGAAAAGCGTCGGGCGCGTCACGAACTGCGACCCGTGCTGCGCGAGGATGCCGAGGTTGACGCCGGTCACCGGACCACCGGCATTGCCATAGCTGACGATCAGCCCGCGCCGCGCGGTCGCCTTCAGCGAGGTCGCCCAGGTCGCCATGCCGATGCCGTCGAAGGTGACGGGAACGCCTTGGCCGTCGGTGATTTCGCGGACGTGCGCGGCGACGTCATCCTGTTTGTAGCGGATGACATGGTCGGCGCCGGCTTCGCGCGCAGCATGCTCCTTGGCTTCGGTGCTGACGGTGCCGATGACGGTCGCGCCGATCGCCTTCAGCCATTGGACGAGGATCAGCCCGACCCCGCCGGCGGCGGCATGGACGAGCACGGTCGCGCCCGCTTCGACCTTGGCGCAGCGTTCGACGAGCGCTTCGACGGTGCACGCCTTGAGCAGCGCGGCGGCGGCGGTTTCGTCGTCGATCCCGGGCGGCAGCTTGAACAGCGAGGACGCGGGAACGAGCCGCGCCGACGCATAGGCGCTCCGCTGCGGCCCGAAGGTCGCGACGCGGTCGCCGGGCCGGAGGCCGTGGACGTCGGCGCCGATCGCGATCACCTCGCCCGCCGCCTCGACGCCGAGCCCGCCCGGAAGCTCGACCGGATAGGTGCCGTCGCGGTGATAGGTGTCGATATAGTTGAGCCCGACCGCGGTCTGGCGCACGAGCACCTGTCCGGGGTCGGGATCGGCGAGCGTCACGGTCCGCCAGTCGATGACCTCGGGACCGCCCTGCTTTTCGATGAAAGCCTCAATCGCCTGCATGCGCCGCTCTCCTGCTGTCCGGTCCATCTGGTGGGCCGGAGCAGAGAGCGCAAGGGCGGTGCGATGAAAGCCCCTCCCGCAAAGGGGAGGGGATCAACTCATTTGGGGCGACGCGGGCTGCGCTGGCCGTATGGCTTGGGCTTGTAGCGTTCGGTGTTGCCGCCGGGACCGCCCGAGCCACGCGGCCCGCGTGGACCTGCACGATGGCCGCCCGGCGCGCCGCGCGGAGCGCCATCGCGCGGGCCTTTGTCGCGGCGCGGCGGATAGGTGGGGCCGTCGGGCGCGGGCGTGATCGACACGCCGCTGTCGTCCTCGCCGTCCTGGTTCGCGGTGCGCACCACGGCTTCGGCGAAGCGGTCGGCGATCGCGCGCGGGATATTGAACATCGTTTCCTTCGGCCCGATGCGGATCGCGCCGATCTCGTTCTTGCTCACATGGCCGCGGCGGCAGAGCAAGGGCAGGATCCAGCGCGGATCGGCATTCTGGTGGCGGCCGATGTTGAGGCGGAACCAGACGCTGTCCTCGAAGCCGTCGCGGCGCTCGCCGCCGCCGCGTTCAGGGCGTTCGAACCGCTCGCCGCGCTCGCCGCGTTCGGGACGCTCGCGGCCGCGCGGGCCGTTGTCGAGCAGATCCTCGGGCGGCGGCATCAGCGCGCGGTGCGCCTGGACGAGCGATGCGGCAATGTCTTCGGGTGCGCGCTCGGCCATCAGGCGCTGCGCGAGTTCCAGATCCTCAGGCTCATGCTCGACGGGGGTGAGCAATTTCTCCATCAGCCGTTCCTGATCGCGCGCCCGCACATCGGCGGCGGTCGGTGCGTCCATCCATTCGGCGTTGATGCGCGCGCCGCGCAGCATGCCGTCGACGCGGCGGCGGCGCGGATAGGGGACGATGATGACCGCGGTGCCCTTTTTGCCCGCGCGGCCGGTGCGGCCCGAACGGTGCTGGAGCGCCTCGGCGTCGCGCGGGATTTCGACGTGGATGACGAGGCTGAGCGTTGGCAGATCGATGCCGCGCGCGGCGACGTCGGTCGCGACGCAGACCTTGGCGCGGCGGTCGCGCAGCGCCTGCAGCGCGGCGTTGCGCTCATTCTGGCTATGCTCGCCCGACAAGGCGACCGCGGCGAAACCGCGCTCGACAAGGCTGGCGTGGAGGCGGCGGACATTGTCGCGCGTCGCGCAGAACAGCATCGCGGTTTCGGCATCGTGCAGTCGGAGCAGGTTGACGACCGCGCCCTCGATGTCGGCGGGCGCAACGGTCACCGCCTGATAGGCGATGTCGCCATGGCCGCGGTCCTCGCCGACGGTCGAGATGCGCAGCGCATCCTGCTGGTAACGCTTGGCGAGCTGGACGATCGGCTTGGGAAGCGTCGCCGAGAAGAGAAGCGTGCGGCGCGTTGCGGGAGTTCCGTCGAGAATTTCCTCGAGGTCGTCGCGAAAGCCCATGTCGAGCATTTCGTCGGCCTCGTCGAGCACGGCGACGCGCAGCGCGGTGAGGTCGAGCGCGCCGCGTTCGAGGTGATCGCGCAGGCGCCCCGGCGTGCCGACGACGATCTGCACGCCTTGCCCGAGCGCGCGGCGTTCCTTGCTGGCATCCATGCCGCCGACGCAGGTCGCGATGCGGGCGCCGGCCTTGGCATAGAGCCAGCCGAGTTCGCGGCTGACCTGCAGCGCGAGTTCGCGGGTCGGCGCGACGATCAGCGCGAGCGGCGAGGTGGCAAAGGGCAGGCGCTCGCCCTCGATCAACTCATCGGCCATCGCGAGGCCGAAGGCGACGGTCTTGCCCGAGCCGGTCTGCGCCGAAACGAGCAGATCGCGGCCTTTGGCTTCGGCCTCGGTGACCTGCGTCTGAACGGGGGTGAGCGCTTCATAGCCGCGCGCGGTGAGGGCGTCCGCAAGGACGGGCGAGAGATGTTCGAAAGGCATTTTGTTCTTCTTATCCTGGACGGCAAAGGCGCCGTAGTTTGCTTCTTCGCCGCCCGGGATTCGGCTCGGGTCTATCGCCCGAGTCCGGCAATTGGGTCGTGGATGCTGAAACCGGTTCAGCATGACGAGGAAATATGTGGGTTTTTCCTAAAGGGCCTGACCCGCCGCGTATCCGCTGGCCCAGGCCCATTGAAAATTATAGCCGCCCAGCCACCCGGTGACGTCCACGGCTTCGCCGACCGCATACAGGCCGGGAACGCTTTTGGCCATCATTGTTTGCGACGACAGATTTGCGGTCGAAATTCCCCCGACGGTGACCTCGGCCTTGGCGAAGCCCTCGGTGCCATTGGGGTGGAACGACCAGCGCTTGAGGCGCGCGCCGGCCTCGGCGAGCTTGCGGTCGGTCTGCGCGCCGAGTTCGCCGGCCAGCGCGAGGCGGTCGGCGAGCGTCTGGGCGAGGCGGTCGGGAAGTGCGAGCACCGACGCCAGCGTCGCCCGCGGCCGCGCGCGCTTGGCTTCGAGCAGCCAGTCCGGCGCCGCATCGGGAAGGAAGTCGATCGTCACCGGCTCGCCGTGCCGCCAATAGCTGCTGACCTGAAGGATCGCGGGCCCCGAAAGGCCCTTGTGCGTGAAGAGCGCGGCCTCACGGAAAGCGGCCTTGCCCGCGCGCGCTTCGACCGGGGTCGCAACCCCCGACAGGTCGCGGAACAGCACATCGTCGCCGCCGAGCGTCAGCGGGACGAGCGCGGGGCGCGGCTCGACGACCTTCAGCCCGAACTGGCGCGCGAGGTCATAGGCGAAGCCGCTCGCGCCCATTTTCGGAATCGACGGCCCGCCGGTCGCGATGACGAGGTTGGCGGCGGCGAAGCACTGGTCGCCAAATTGCACGCGGAAACCGCCGTCGCCATGCGCCACCTCGCGCACCGGCTGGCCGCAGCGGACGTCGACGCCGCCCTTTGCGCATTCGTCGAGCAGCATCGCGACGATCTGTTTCGCCGATCCGTCGCAGAAAAGCTGGCCGAGCGTCTTTTCGTGATGCGCGATCCCGTAAGCGTTCACCAGATCGATGAAATCGGCGGCGGTATAGCGCGCGAGCGCCGACTTGGCGAAATGCGGGTTCGCCGAGAGGAAGCGGTCGGGCGCGGCGTGGATGTTGGTGAAATTGCACCGTCCGCCGCCCGAGATCAGGATTTTCTTGCCCACCTGCTCGGCATGATCGAGCAGCAGGACGCGCCGCCCCCTTTGCCCCGCGACCGCGGCGCACATCAGCCCGGCCGCGCCGGCACCCAGCACGATGGCGTCATAATCGGGGACGGTCATGAAAGGCCTAGTGCAGCTTCGCGATCGAAAGGCCGTCGGCCTTGGCGCGGACCTTCACCGATTCCTCGCTGCGCGTCAGCGCCTTGGCGATCGCTTTCAGCGCCATGCCCTTTTTCGCGAGCGTGTGGAGCTTGTCGATCTCGGCCGCGGTCCACGGCTGCTTGTGACGCTCGAACTTGTCTTTCATGCCTGCGTCTCCGGATCGGTTTCGACGGAAAGGATAAAGATCGCATCCTCGCGATCCTGATATTCGACGCTCTCGCCTGCCTCTGCCCCCATCAGCGCGCGGGCGAGCGGGGCGAAAAAGGCGATGGTGCCCAGCGCCGGGTCGGCCTCGTCCCCGCCGACGATGGTAATCGTCTTTTCGACCTTGTTCAGCCGATAGGTCACGCGGCTGCCGATGCCGGTGTTGCCGCCCGCGGGGGGCGCCTGCACCTCGGCGGTCGCTTGGCGCGTGTGGAAATAGCGCAGCCGGCGCTGCAATTTCTTGCGCGCCTCCTCGTCGGTTTCGGCGGCGATCGCGGCCTCGATGCGCACGACCTCCTCGCCGAGCAGGCGGAGCCCGCGCGGGGTGACGAGGTTCGGCCCGACCGGAATCGGGAGTTCGAACGCGGGTTCTTTATGTTCGTCGTCGCTCTCGCGGCGAAAGGCTACGCTCATCGTCTCTTTCCTGAAGGATTTGCGCCTCTGGGCCACGAAGGTGGCGACAAGATGGCGGCTTGCACTGGACAGCCGGGCCGAGTGTGTGTTACGTGCATAACACACGAAGGAGATTTTCGATGCGTAACTGGACGATGGCGATCCTGCCGCTGGCGCTCGTGACGGGATGCAACGGCACGGCACCGAAGGACGAGCAGCAGGCCGAGCGGCAAGCCGAGCGGGATGGCCCGCCCGCCAGCGTCGGCCCGATCACCACGCAGAGTTTCGATCTGACCGGCTTCACCGGGGTCGAGGTTACGGGCCCCGACGACGTCACCGTGCGTCGGGGTGACAGTTTCTCGATCGTCGCACGCGGGCGCCAGGAAGTGCTCGACCGGCTCGAGATCAAGGTCGACGGCTCGCAATTGTCGATCGGCCGCAAGCGTGACGGCTCCTATCTTTCGCTCCGCGACGACGATCTCGATATCGCGATCACCATGCCCCGGCTCGACAAGCTCCGCCTGACCGGATCGGCGTCGATCGACGCCGACAGCGTCGATGGCGACGCGGTCGAAGCCGCGGTGACGGGATCGGGCGACCTCAAGATCGCGAAGCTGACGGGCAAGAGCGCCGAGATCGAGGTTTCGGGATCGGGCGATATCGAGATCGGCGGCGGCAACATCGAGTCGGGCGATATCAGCGTCACCGGATCGGGCGACGTCGATGCCGAAGCGCTCGTCGCGCGCGACCTCGACGTCTCGATCACCGGGTCGGGCAATGTCGACACGCAGGCGACCGGCAAGGCCGGCATCCGCATCCTCGGTTCGGGCGACGTCACGCTGACCGGCGGCGCGGCTTGCACGACGCGCAAGCTCGGTTCGGGCACCGCGACCTGCAACTGACGCCGGGCTGGCGGCGGCGGCGGCGCAACGCTAAGACGGCGGGTATGACCCACGCCTTGCGATGCGCCGCGCGCGCGACCCCCGTCCTCGCCGCCCTGCTTCTGGCCGCCGGCCCGGCGTCGGCGGCCGAGAAGCGGTTCGGTCTCACCAGTTTCGAGACGATCGAGGTCAATGCCGACGTCGCGGTCGAGGTGGTGACGCGCGCGCCCGTCAGCGCGGTGGCGACGGGGCCGCAGGACGCGCTCGACCGGCTGAGCCTCGAAAGCCGCGACGGCCGGCTGGTGATCAGCCAGCGCCAGTTCGCGGGCGATGAAAAGCGGCGGCGGCCGCACGGGCCGGTGACGGTTCGCGTCAACGCCGCCCATCTGAACAGCGCGACGCTCGCCGGCGCCGGCTCGCTCCGCATCGACACGCTCAAGGGGCAGCGCGCGATGGTCGGCCTGCGCGGTCCCGGGCAATTGACCGTCGGCGCGATAGCGGCCGACCGGCTGCAGGTGGCGATGATCGGCAACGGCACGATGACGCTCGGCGGCGCCGCCAAGACCGCGCGCATGACCCTGTCGGGCGCGGGGATGGTCGATGCCGGCGCGCTGGAGGTGGGCGAACTGATCAGCGACAGCGAAGGCGCGGGCGATCACATCCTCCACGCGGTCAAGAGCGCCGCGGTCACCGCGCGCGGGATCGGCAAGGTCGTCGTGCTCGGGCGGCCGGTGTGCACGGTGCGCAATGTCGGCAGCGGATCGGTGACCTGCGGGTCGGGGAAATAGGCTCGGGCGACTTTCGACCGGGAGCGGCCGCTTGCCTCTTTACTTCGTCATCCCCGCGAAAGCGGGGACCCAGAGCGTGCGTAGGCTGATCCCAGACTGGGTTCCCGCTTTCGCGGGAATGACGAATATTTGGACCGTCCGCTTACCACACCCCAAAACCGCCGCCGCGCCTCAATGCCCCGCGGTGCCCAGCCCGTCGATCTTCTTCGACTGGCGCACGATCAATCCCGGGAACCAGCGCGCGATGCGCGACAGCCGCCTGGCCATCTTGCCGACGGGCATATGCACGCGGTCGCCGTGCACCGCGTCCCATGCCGCGCGTGCGACATCCTCGACCGGCGAGATCTCGAACCCGCTCGCCGACAGGCGGGTGCGCGCGGGTTCGTTGCTGTCGGCGCTGACCTGATCGAGCAGCGGCGTATCGATGAAGCCGGGCATCAGCGATCGCACCTTGATGCCGTGCTTGGCGAATTCGATCTCGAGCGCCTCGGTCAGCCCGCGTACCGCGAATTTGGTCGCCGAATAGACCGCGAGGCCCGCGACGCCATAGAAGCCCGACGCCGATCCGGTGTTGAGGATCGCCGACCCCGGCGTCGCCTTGAGCAGCGGCAGCGCCATATAGATGCCGTTGACGACCCCGCCGAAATTGATCGCGATCAGCCGGTCGGCCTCGTCCGGCGCCATCTCCATGAACTGCCCGCCCGATCCGATGCCGGCGTTGTTGAAGAGAACGTCGAGGCGGCCGCCGCTCGCCGTGGCGAATTCGTCGAGCGCGGCCTTCCACTGGTCGCGGTCGCGCACGTCCATCACATGGCGCGAGGAGGCGCCTTCGGGGAGCAGCGCCGCGGTCTCGTCGATCCCGGTGCGGTTGACATCGGCGATGCCGACGAACCAGCCCTGCCCGGCGAAATGGCGCGCGACCGCGCGGCCGATGCCCGATCCGCCCCCGGTGATGAAAATCGCCTTCCGTGCCATCCGCTCCCTCCTTACATTGATGTCAATGAGACATGATGCGAAGTCGGCGCCGCGGTCAAGCGGCAATCGCGGCTTGGCAAGATCGGGGGGTGCTGGCTAAGAGGGCGGGGATGACCCGCGGCCTTCGCTTGATCCTCCTGTCGCTGCTGATGCTGTGCGCGGGTTTCACGACCCCGGCGCGCGCCGAAGTGGTCGTGAGCTTTTACAGCCATGATTTCGGCGATCGCTTTCCGCACGGTTTCATCGTGATGAAGGGCACGCTCGATGCGACGGGCGAGGTGGTCGACGCCAATTACGGCTTCACGGCGGTTTCGGTCAGCCCCGCGATCCTGTTCGGGTCGGTTAAGGGCAAGGTCGAATCGTCGAAACCCGACTATATCGAAAAGAGCGACCGCCAGTTCGACGTGACGGTCGACGATGCGACCTATGGCCGGATTTTGGCGAAGGTCGCCGAATGGCGCGACCGCGAGCAGCCGAGCTACAGCCTGAACAAGCGCAATTGCGTCCATTTCGTGATGGAGTTGGCCGAAGTCGTGGGCTTGCAGGTCAATCGCAAGAGCAAATTGTTCAAGAAGCCCAAGAGCTTTCTTATAGAGGTAAAGGGGCTGAATCCGGGGCTTGAATAGGGGGGCACGATGCTGACGATGATGTTGTTGCTGGCGATGCAGGGCGCGCCGGCCCAAGAGGGGGGCGCCGAAACGGGGCTCGCGCCGGCGACCAATCCGGGAAGCTGGGTTACGAGCGATGATTATCCGGCGAGCGCGATGCGCGAGGAGCGCGAAGGGACGACTGGGTTCAAACTGACGATCGGGACCGACGGCCTGCCCACCGGCTGCGAAATCACCGCGCCGAGCGGGCATGCCGACCTCGACGCCGAAACCTGCCGATTGATCATGGAGCGCGCGCGCTTCACGCCGGGGCGGGGCGCGCGCGGCGAGGCGGCGGGCGGAACCTATAGCAACCGGATCCGCTGGCAGATCCCAGAGGGCGGCGGCCATGCGGTGGAGGTCGCTGGCTTCGGGCTCGATCCGGCGCTGGAAAGCTGGCCGCGCGGCGCGATCCCCGACGATGCTTTCACACGGATCGATCCCGCCGCCCATTATCCGCCCGCCGCGCTCGCCGCGCGCGAACAGGGCACCGTCCATATGGAGCTGACCGTCGACAGCGCCGGGCGGGTTTCGGGGTGCAAGGTCAACGAAAGCAGCCTGTCGGCCGCGCTCGACGATGCGGCGTGCGCCTTGATGCGCAGCGAGGGCAAATTCTCGCCGGCGCTCGACAGCGACGGCAAGCCGACCAGAGGCGTGCTCGCGGCAAAATTCCGTTGGTCGCTGCCGGGCGAGGCGCGGGAAGGCGGCGACGGCGTATCGATGGCGCCCGATCCGGGCTTTCCGATGGGCGAGCCGGGCAGCGCGACGATGACGATATTGGTCGGGGCCGACGGTCGCGTTCAGGATTGCCGCTATTCGAACACGGGCAAATTCGGCGCCGCGCCGAACGGTTTGACCCCATGTGACATGATCGGGCGGCAGACGCGCTATTCGCCTTTCACCGGCGCCGACGGCAAGCCGGTCGCGAAGCGCGTGATCATGCGCAGCGACCTGACGATCGAGGATGCGCCCGCCGCGGCCGAATAGCGGGAACGCTGGACGCGGCGCCACTTTCACCCTATGTTCAGGGAACGGGGCGCAATATTCCACGCTCCGGACGTAAAGAGGGGCGATTCTTGCGGTTGTTTTTGACCCTTTTGGCATTGCTGACCGGCCTGGCGACCGCCGACCGGGCCGTTGCCGCGCCTGCCGTTCCGGCGGCGATGGGGGCGCTGGTCCTGCTGGCCGAAACGACGGGCAAGACCGAAGCGAGCGACAGCGAGCGCCGCCCGACCACCAATACACCGCCCCGCCGCACCTCGAGCGGCAGCGGCAAGCCGCGCAAGGCGGCTCCGCCGCATCTTCCCGGCCTGTTGACCGGAAGCGACCGCGCGCTCGAATAGCGCCGGCTCCTTCGCGCCTTTTTGAGCGCGCCGCCCCGCGATGGGGCCCTGTTTCATAATATTCGCGGCTCGAAAATGCCGCCACTTCATTCTCATTTCCAAGGAAAATTCGATGTTTTCTGGCCTTGCCAAGAGCCTGTTCGGCTCGTCCAACGACCGCTATGTCACCTCGATCCGCAAGATCGTCGACAAAATCAACGCCTTCGAACCCGCGATGCAGGCGCTCGACGATGCCGGGCTGCAGGCGCAGACGCAGAAGTTCCGCGACCAGCTCGCGGCCGGCGAAACGCTCGACGATATTCTGCCCGAAGCCTTTGCCACGGTGCGCGAGGCCGCGGTCCGCACGCTTGGGATGCGCCATTTCGATGTGCAGATGGTCGGCGGCGTCGTCCTTCATCGCGGCGAGATCGCCGAAATGGCGACGGGCGAGGGCAAGACGCTGATGGCGACGCTGCCCTGCTATCTCAATGCGCTCGAGGGCAAGGGGGTCCATGTCGTCACCGTCAACGACTATCTCGCGCGCCGCGACGCCGAATGGATGGGCACCGTCTACGGCTTCCTCGGCCTGACGACCGGGATCATCGTCCCGAACCTCAACGAGACGCAGCGCCGCGACGCCTATAACAGCGACATCACCTATGCGACGAACAACGAGCTCGGCTTCGATTACCTCCGCGACAATATGAAGTTCGATCGCGCGCAGATGGTCCACCGCGAATTCAATTTCGGCATCGTCGACGAGGTCGACTCGATCCTGATCGACGAAGCGCGCACCCCGCTGATCATCTCGGGCCCGACCGACGACAAGTCCGAGCTTTATATCCGCGTCAACGAGGTCGTCCTCCAACTCGGCGAAGAGGATTATGAGAAGGACGAAAAGTCCAAGTCGATCAGCCTGACCGAAGACGGCACCGAGCATGTGGAGCGGTTACTGGAGGCCGCGGGGCTGCTTCAGGGCAACAATCTCTACGACATCGAAAACACCCAGGTCGTCCATCACGTCAACCAGGCGCTGAAGGCGATCCAGATGTTCCGGATCGACACCGACTATATCGTCAAGGACGGCAAGGTCGTGATCATCGACGAGTTCACCGGCCGCATGATGGACGGGCGCCGCTGGTCCGACGGCCTGCACCAGGCGGTCGAGGCGAAGGAGGGCGTGCAGATCGAGCCCGAGAACCAGACTCTCGCGTCGATCACCTTCCAGAATTATTTCCGCATGTATCCGAAGCTGTCGGGCATGACCGGCACCGCGGCGACCGAAGCGGCCGAATTCTTCGATATCTACAAGATGAATGTCGTAAACATTCCGACCAACCGCCCGATCGCGCGCGTGGACGACGAAGACGAGTTTTACAAGAATATCACCGACAAGTTTGGCGCGATCGCCAAGACGATCCGCGAGGCGAACGAGCGCGGTCAGCCGGTGCTCGTCGGCACCGTGTCGATCGAAAAGTCGGAGCTTTTGTCGTCTTACCTCGAAAAGGAAGGCGTGCCGCACAGTGTTTTGAACGCGCGCTTCCACGAGAGCGAAGCGCATATCGTCGCGCAGGCGGGCCGCACCGGCGCGGTCACCATCGCGACCAACATGGCGGGCCGCGGCACCGACATCAAACTCGGCGGCAACGAGGAATTCCGCATCGACGATGAGCTGAAGGATCTGCCCGAAGGCCCCGAGCGCGACGCCGCGATCGCGCGCATTCAGGCCGAAGTCGCCGCCGAGCGCGAAGCGGTGAAGGCCGCGGGCGGGCTGTTCGTGCTCGCGACCGAGCGCCACGAAAGCCGCCGCATCGACAACCAGCTGCGCGGCCGCTCGGGGCGTCAGGGCGACCCCGGCCTGTCGAAATTCTACCTCTGCCTCGACGACGACCTTTTGCGCATCTTCGGCCCCGACACGCTGTTTTCCAAGATGATGAACAAGAATCTGGAGGATGGCGAGGCGATCGGGTCGAAGTGGCTGTCGAAGGCGATCGAGACCGCGCAGAAGAAGGTCGAGGCGCGCAACTACGACATCCGCAAGCAGGTCGTCGAATATGACAACGTCATGAACGACCAGCGCAAGGTGATCTACGAACAGCGCGGCGAGATCATCGATAGCGAGACCGTCGACGAGGTGATGACGGCGATGCGCGCCGAGACGGTCAACTCGATCGTCGCCGACGCGTGCCCCCCGGGCAGCTATCCCGAACAATGGGACGTCGAGGCGATGAAGGAGCGCGTCGCCAACATCCTCGACCTCGCCCCGCCGATCGACGACTGGATGCAGGAAGATGCGGTCGACGCCGAAATCTTCGAGGAGCGCATCCAGCAGGCGGCCGACGCGGTCGCCGCCGAGAAGGCGGGCCTCGTCGATGCCGAGACGTGGAAGGGGATCGAAAAGTCGATCCTGCTCCAGACGCTCGACCATCACTGGAAAGAGCATCTCTCGACCCTCGACGCGCTGCGCCAGGTCGTGTTCCTGCGCGCCTATGCGCAGAAGCAGCCGATCAACGAATATAAGCAGGAAGCCTTCGCGCTGTTCGAGCGCATGTTGTCGAACATCCGCGAGGATGTGACGCGCACCGTGGCGCGGATCGACCTGCGCTTCGAAGAGCCCGAGCCGATGCCGCTTCCCGATCTGCCCGATTTCCTGACGACGCATATCGACCCGTTCACCGGCGAGGACAACAGCGGCGACATCGACGCGGGGGCGCTCGGCGTGATCGCGAATACGCTGCCGCCGATGCAGGTGCCCAAACCCGACATGCCCGAGGGCGAAAATCCCTATGCTGCGCTGGAAATCAGCCGCAACGCGCCGTGCCCCTGTGGTTCGGGGCGCAAGTACAAGCATTGCCACGGGGCGATCTGATCTGCTGTCCGCCGCGCGCTCTCGGGCGCGCGGCAAGCCCTTGATGTTACCGTATCAATCGGCCCCACAAGCCCGCTTGCCAAGGTGAGCGGGCGCGATTAGCATCGCCTTCATAAGCTTGACGGCCGCGTAGCCAGACAAGCGACGCAGCAGGCAGGAACTAAGGGGCCGCGCACGCCCGAAGCATCGCGGCCGGACCGGTGGCGTGTTGCGTGGAAAGGGCTGGCGCATTCATTTTTTCGACGAGATGACCGGACAGGGAGGCGAGGTCCGGTCGCCCTATCGCGAATATTCGGACTGGTTCGGACGCGAGGATGCGGCGCGCATCCAGCGTAAGACGCAGCAGGCCGAGGCCTTTTTCCGCACCACCGGCATCACCTTCAACGTCTATGGCGAGGATGAAGCCGACGAGCGGCTGATCCCCTTCGACGTCGTGCCGCGGATCATCGCGGCGAGCGAATGGCGGCGCCTGTCGCGCGGGATCGAACAGCGCGTGCGCGCATTGAACGCCTTCCTCCACGACATCTATCACCGGCAGGAGATTTTGCGCGCGGGCCGTGTGCCGGTCGAGCTGATTTCGCGCAACGAGGCCTTCCTGCCGATGATGATGGGCATGGACCCGCCGGGCGGCGTCTATACGCACATCAGCGGCATCGACATCGTGCGCACCGGCGCCGACGAATATTATGTACTCGAAGATAATGCGCGCACGCCGTCGGGCGTCTCCTACATGCTCGAGAATCGCGAGACGATGCTCCAGATGTTTCCCGAGCTGTTCGCGAAGATTGCGGTGCGCGAGGTCGGTGACTATCCGCTCAACCTCCTGAAGTCGCTCGCGGCATGCGCGCCGCCCGCCTGCAACGGCACGCCGACCGTCGCAGTGCTCACCCCGGGCATCCACAACAGCGCCTATTTCGAGCACAGCTTCCTCGCCGACCAGATGGGCGCCGAGCTGGTCGAGGGGCATGATTTGCGCGTCGTCGATGGCCGCGTCGCGATGCGCACGACGCAGGGCTATACGCCGATCGACGTCCTCTATCGCCGCGTCGACGACGATTTCCTCGATCCGCTGAACTTCCGGCCGGATTCGGTGCTCGGGGTACCGGGGATCTGGGACGCCTATCGCGCGGGCGCGATCACCATCGCCAACGCGCCCGGCACCGGTATCGCCGACGACAAGGCGCTTTATAGCTATATGCCCGACATCATCGAATTCTACACGGGCGAGAAGGCGTTGCTGCCCAATGTGCCGACCTGGCGCTGTTCGGAGCCCGAGCATCTGCGCGAGGTGCTCGACCGGCTGCCCGAACTGGTGGTGAAGGAGGTCCACGGATCGGGTGGATACGGGATGCTCGTCGGCCCGGCGGCGAGCAAGAAGGAGATTGCGGCGTTCCGCGCCAAGCTGGAGGCGAACCCGCGCAATTATATCGCGCAGCCGACCTTATCGCTCTCGACCGTGCCGATCTTCACCAAGGCGGGGCTCGCGCCGCGCCACGTCGACTTGCGGCCTTTCGTCCTGATGTCGCCGCAGGGGATCCGGATTACTCCGGGGGGGCTGACGCGCGTCGCGATGCGCAAGGGGTCGCTGGTCGTCAATTCGAGCCAGGGCGGCGGCACCAAAGACACCTGGGTCCTGGAGGACTGACGGCGATGCTGGGGAAAACAGCCGGCAGCCTCTATTGGATGGCGCGCTATCTCGAACGGAGCGAAAACAACGCGCGATTGATCGACGCGGGGTTTCGCATCGCGCTGACGCGGTCGAGCACCGCGCGGTCGGAATGGCGGTCGGTGCTCGTCACCGCGGGGCAGGATCTCGCGTTCCGGCAGGCGCATGGCGAGGATTATACCTCGCAGCGCGTCGTCGATTTTCTGCTGCGTGATCCCGCCAATCCGTCGAGCATCCTGTCGGTGGTCAAGCGCGCACGCGACAATGCGCGCACCGCGCGCACCTATATGACCCGCGAGGTGTGGGAGGCGGTCAACACGAGCTGGATGACGCTCGGCGCGCTGCTCAAGCGGCAGGTGCGCGAGGATGATTTGCCCGACGTGCTCGCGGCGATCCGGCGGCAGAGCGCGCAGGTCGGCGGGACTTTTTCGGGCACGATGCTGCGCAACGACGGCTATAATTTTGCGCGGCTCGGCACCTTTCTCGAGCGCGCCGACAACACCGCGCGCATCCTCGACGTCAAATATTATCTGCTGCTGCCGTCGGTTGCGCATATCGGCAGCTCGATCGACAATGTGCAGTGGGAGACGATCCTGCGCTCGGTGTCGGCGCACCGCGCCTATCACTGGCTCTACGGAACCGAAATCAGCGCGCTGAAAATCGCCGAATTTCTGATCCTCTACAAACAGATGCCGCGCAGCCTCGCTTTCTGCTGCGATCAGATGAACGACAATCTCGGGCTGCTCCAGCGCAGTTATGGCGAGGAGACCGAGGCGATCCGGTTGGGCGCCGCGATCGACCGCGACCGGCTGTCGCGCCCGATCCAGTCGATCTTCGACGGCGGGCTCCACGAATTCATCACCGACTTCCTCCGCGCCAATGCCGCGCTCGCGCGGCAGATCGAGCGCGATTACCGCTTTGTGGAATAACTATGAGACTGCGCGTCGAACATATCACCCATTATCAATACGACAGCCCGGTCCGCTATGCGCTGCAGCAGGTGAAGCTGACGCCGAAGGAGCGGCCGGGACAGCAGCTGATCCACGGCTGGACGATCGCGGTCGACGGCGGCGTGCAGCAGCTTCACTATACCGACCATCACGGCAATGGCGTCGATCTGATCGCGGTCGACGGCGGAACGAGCGAGCTCGTCATCCGCTGCACCGGCGAAGTCGAACTGGTGACGTGGGACGGCGTGATCGGCCCGCACCGCGGCGCGATGCCGCTATGGACCTTTCTGCGGCCGACCCCGCTGACGCGCGCGGGACGCGGAGTGCGTTCGCTGACCGCCGAGCTCGGCCGTGATTTCGCGAACGACATCGAGCGGGCGCATGCGCTGTCGGCGCTGATTCTCGACAAGCTGCCTTACCGGATCGGGCTCACCGGCGCCGATACGACCGCCGAGCAGGCGCTCGCGGGCGAGGGCGGCGTGTGCCAGGACCATGCGCATATCTTCATCGCCGCGATGCGCCATCTGGGGCATCCGGCGCGTTATGTCTCGGGCTATCTGATGATGAACGACCGGACGCACCAGGACGCGACGCACGGCTGGGCCGAGGCGCATTTCGACCATATCGGCTGGATCGGCTTCGACGTGAGCAACGGCCATTCGCCCGACCGGCGTTATATCCGCGTCGCGACGGGGCTCGATTATCGCGACGCTGCCCCGGTTCGCGGGATGCGCTATGGCGCTGCGCAGGAAAATCTGGTTGTCCAATTGCAGGTCCAGCAATAAGCGGACCGGGAACCTGAGGACAATCGGGGCGGGGAATACAGAATTCGATGACTTATTGCGTTGGCATGCGTTTGAACAAGGGGCTGGTGTTCATGTCGGACACCCGCACCAACGCGGGCGTCGACGACATCTCGCAGGTCCGCAAGATGCGCAGCTGGCACATGCCGGGCGAGCGCGTGATCACGCTGATGTCGGCGGGCAATCTCGCGACGACGCAGGCGGTCGTCAGCCTGCTCGACGAACGCACCAAGGCGCCCGAAGAGCGCCACCCGTCGATCCTCGCGGCGCCGTCGATGTTCGCGGTCGCTTCGATCGTCGGCGAGACGCTGCGTAGCATCGTGATGCGCCACAATGACGAAGGCCCGGCCGCCGAATCGCTGTTCCGCGCTTCGCTTATCGTCGGCGGGCAGATCAAGGGCGCCGAACCCCGGCTGTTCCTGATCTATCCCGAAGGGAATTTCATCGAGGCGGGAGAGGATAATCCCTTCTTCCAGATCGGCGAGACCAAATATGGCCGGCCGATTATCGTGCGATCCTATGATCCGACGATGTCGTTCGAGGATTCGGTGAAACTGCTCTGCGTCTCGTTCGATTCGACGATCCGGGCGAATGCCGGCGTCGACCTGCCGATCGACCTGAAAATCCATGAGCGCGACGATTTCACCACGGTGCGCGAGCGTCGCTTCGAGCGGGGCGACCCCTATTTCGAAAGCGTCGCGAACGGCTGGGCCGAGGCGCTGGGAATCGCGCTGGCGGAGCTTCCCGACTTTCATTTCTGATCGGCTTCGGCCACCTTCCCCTCCGACGACGAAGAGGGGAAGGATTGCCATGTTGCGCTGGATTGCCGTCGCGCTTGTCCTGACCGCCGGACCGGCGGTTGCCGAAGAGGCGGGTTTCGACAAGGCGCTAGGCGATTTCCGCGCGCTGCACCGCACCGAAATGCGCAAGGCGAACATCGCGGGGAGCAGCTTCTACGTCGTGCGGGACGGGCAGACCGTCGCCGCCGATCATCTGGGCGAGCAGGACGCCGAGGCGCATGTTCCGGTCGATGCGCGGACGATCTACCATTGGGCCTCGATCACCAAGACAATGACGGGGATCGCGATCATGCAGCTCCGCGATCGCGGGCTGCTGTCGCTTGACGATCCCGTCGTCAAATATGTGCCCGAGCTCGCGGCGATCCATAATCCTTATGGAGACACGGGCGCGATCACGCTGCGCCAGCTGATGAGCCACAGCGCGGGGTTCCGCAGCGGCACCTGGCGTTGGCGTAACCATGACTGGCAGCCGTTCGAGCCAAAGGGCTGGGCGCAGCTGGCGGCGATGCTGCCTTACACGCAGGTCGAGTTCAAACCGGGCAGCCGCTTCGGCTATTCGAACCCCGGCATCGTCTATCTGGGGCAGGTGATCGAGCGATTGTCGGGCGAGGATTATGAAGTCTATGTCGACAAAAACGTCCTGAAGCCGCTTGGCATGCACGACAGCTATTTCGACCGCACGCCGCCGCATTTGCTGCCGCACCGGTCGCACAGCTATTATGTCAGGGACGGCCAGCGCGTCGCGGCGCCGTTCGACGTCGATACCGGGGTGACGGTGTCGAACGGCGGGCTCAACGCGCCGATGCCCGACATGGCGAAATATGTCGCCTTCCTGCTCGGCGATCCGGCGCGCCAAGCCGACTATGATCTGGTGCTGAAGCGCTCGTCGCTCAAGGAAATGTGGGTGCCGCAAATCGCGGCGGGCGAGGACTTCACGCAGGGCCGTATGGCAAAGACGACGCAGAGCGGCCTGTCTTTCTTCATCGACCGCAGCGCGGGGGTGCGCTTCGTCGGGCACAATGGCGACCAGAACGGCTTTCGCGCCTATCTGAGCCTCTGTCCTGACCAGCGCGTCGGCAGCCTGCTGGCGTTCAACACCGAAACGCGGGGGGTAGAGAACAGCGCCGCCAATCGCGAAACGGCGGAATCGCGTATTGCGCTCGCGACCGACGGGCTGTGCGAGGCGCTGGCAAAGTAGTCCGACTTTCTCGTCACCCCGGACTTGATCCGGGGTCCAAGGACGCGCCGTCGCAATGGATCCCGGATCAAGTCCGGGATGACGATTGGGGCTATTTGTTCTTCCGCCCCTCGATCAACCCGTCGACCAGGCTCGGATCGGCAAGGGTCGACGTATCGCCCAGCGACCCAAAGTCATTCTCGGCGATCTTGCGCAGGATGCGGCGCATGATCTTGCCCGAACGCGTCTTGGGAAGCGCGGGGGTCAGATGGATATGGTCGGGGGTCGCGATCGGGCCGATTTCCTTGCGGACCTGCTGCTTGAGCTGTGCCGCGACCTCTTCGGTCGGCTCGACCCCGGCGTTGAGCGTCACATAGGCGTAGATGCCCTGACCCTTGATGTCGTGCGGGAAGCCAACGACCGCGGCCTCGGCGACAAGGTCGTGGAGGACGAGCGCGCTTTCGACCTCGGCGGTGCCCATGCGGTGGCCCGAGACGTTGATGACATCGTCGACGCGGCCGGTGATGCGCCAGTAACCGTCGGCATCGCGGCGACAGCCGTCGCCGGTGAAATATTTGCCCTTATAGGTCGAAAAATAGGTCGACACGAAGCGGTCGTGGTCGCCGTAAAGCGTGCGCGCCTGCCCCGGCCAGCTGTGGGTGATGCAAAGATTGCCCTCGGCCGCGCCGCCGCTCTGTTCGTCGACCAGGACGCCGCCCTCGGCATCGACGAGCTGCGGGCGGATGCCGAAAAAGGGACGCCCCGCGCTCCCCGGCTGCATCGGATGCGCGCCGGGCAGGGTGGTGATCATGATGCCGCCGGTCTCGGTCTGCCACCAGGTGTCGACGATCGGCACGCGGCCCTTGCCGACGACATCGTGATACCAGCGCCACGCCTCGGGATTGATCGGCTCGCCGACGCTGCCGAGCAGGCGGATCGACGACAGGTCGTGGCGCGTCACATAATCGTCGCCCTCGCGCATCAGTGCGCGGATCGCGGTCGGCGCGGTGTAGAGGATGTTGACCCGATGCTTGTAGACGACCTGCCAGAAGCGGTCGTGATCGGGATAGTTGGGCACGCCCTCGAACATCAGCGTCGTCGCGCCGTTCTGCAAGGGACCATAGACGACATAGCTGTGGCCGGTGACCCAGCCGATGTCGGCGCTGCACCAGAAGATTTCGCCGGGGCGATAGTCGAAGCCGTAGAAGAAGGTACTCGCGGTCCAGACGCTGTAGCCGCCGACGGTGTGGAGCACGCCCTTGGGTTTTCCGGTCGAGCCCGAGGTGTAGAGGATGAAGAGCGGGTCCTCGGCACCCATCGGCTCGCACGGACAGTCGGCATCGACGTCGGCCGAGAGCGCGTCGTACCAATGGTCGCGGCCTTCCTTCATCGCGACGTCGCCGCCGGTGTGCGCGATGACGAGCACCGCCTTCACCTCGACGCGATCGAGCGCCTTGTCGACATTGGCTTTCAGCGGAACGGTCTTGCCGCCGCGCAGGCCTTCATCCGCGCAGATCACCCAGTCGCTGCCGCAATCCTCGATGCGGCCGTGGATCGCCTCGGGCGAGAAACCGCCGAAGACGACACTGTGGACCGCGCCGATACGCGCGCAGGCGAGCATCGCGACCGCCCCCTCGGGGATCATCGGCATATAGATGGTGACGCGGTCGCCCTTCTGGACGCCCATCTTCTTCAGCGTGTTCGCGAAGCGGATGACGTCGGCGAGCAGCGCGGCATAGCTGATGTGGCGCGTCTCGCCGTCGGGCGCGTCGGGTTCGAAGATGATCGCGGTGCGCTCGCCGTGCCCCGCGGCGACGTGGCGGTCGAGCGCGTTGTGGCAGAGGTTGAGGACGCCGTCCTCATACCATTTGATTTCGACGGGGTCGTAGGACCAGCCCGAAATCTTCGTGGGCGCCTTGATCCAGTCGATGCGCTCCGCCTGTTCGGCCCAGAAGGTGTCGGGATCGGCGATGCTCGCCGCATAAAGCCGGTCGTAGTCGGCGGCGCTGCAATGCGTGTTCGCGGCCGCGTCGGCGGGAACGGGGACAAAGGGCTCTGACGGCGGCAACTCGGACACAGGCGACTCTCCCATTCGGGTTTGCATTGTTCGCCCGCTGCGATAACCCGCGAGCCACAAACTGCAAGGCGCATGCGCGCCAATGAAGGGACGGAATATGGTTCAACTGGGCCAAGAGGTAGGCGGCCTGCTCGACCGGCTCGGCGTCGATCGCGCGCTGTGGAGCGACGGGTCGATGCCGTCGGTGACGCCGCTGACCGGCGAACAGCTCGGCATGGTGCAGGTCGTCGATGCGGCGGCGATCGACGAGGTGCTGGATAGCGCGAGCGCGGCGTTCCGCACCTGGCGCAACGTTCCGGCGCCGCGGCGCGGCGAGCTGGTGCGACTGTGGGGCGAGGAATTGCGCGCCGCCAAGGACGATCTCGCCAAGCTCGTCACGATCGAGGCGGGCAAGATCCCGTCCGAGGGTGCGGGCGAAGTGCAGGAGATGATCGACATCTGCGATTTCGCGGTCGGGCTTTCGCGGCAATTATACGGCCTCACCATCTCGACCGAGCGGCCGGGGCACCGGATGATGGAGGTCTGGCATCCGCTCGGCGTGGTCGGGGTGATCTCGGCCTTCAACTTTCCCGTCGCGGTATGGGCGTGGAACGCCGCGCTCGCGCTCGTCTGCGGCAACAGCGTGGTGTGGAAGCCCTCGGAAAAGACACCGCTGACCGCGCTGGCGACGCAGGCGATCTTCCAGCGCGCGGTGGCGCGCTTCGGCGACGCGCCCGCAGGATTGGCGCAGCTGCTGGTCGGCGGGCGCGAGGCGGGCGAGGCGCTGGTCGACGACCGGCGCGTCGCGCTGGTGTCGGCGACGGGCTCGACGCGCATGGGCCGCGCGGCCGCGCCTCGCCTCGCCCAGCGTTTCGCGCGCGCGATCCTCGAACTCGGCGGCAATAATGGCGTGATCGTCGCGCCGTCGGCCGACCTCGACCTCGCGCTGCGCGGCGTCGCGTTCGGGGCGATGGGGACCGCGGGGCAACGCTGCACGACGACGCGGCGCTTGTTCCTGCACGACAGCGTCTATGACGGCTTCGTTGCCAGGCTGAAGGCCGCCTATGGCAGCGTCGGGGTCGGCAATCCGTTGGAGAGCGATGTGCTCGTCGGACCGCTGATCGACCGGGCGGCCTATGACATGATGCAGGACGCGCTGGCGGCCGCCAAGGCGGCGGGCGGCGTCGTGCACGGCGGCGAGCGCGTCGGCGAGGGGGCGAGCTTCTATGCGAGACCCGCGCTCGTCGAGATGCCCGGACAGGTCGGGCCGGTGCTTGAAGAGACTTTCGCGCCGATCCTCTATGTGATGCGCTATTATGACCTCGATGCGGTGATCGAGGAGCACAATGATGTAGCGGCGGGGCTGTCGTCGGCGATCTTCACCACCGACATGCGCGAGGCCGAGCGCTTCCTCGCCGCGAGCGATTGCGGGATCGCCAACGTCAATCTCGGTACGTCGGGCGCCGAGATCGGCGGCGCGTTCGGCGGCGAGAAGGAAACCGGCGGCGGGCGCGAAAGCGGGTCCGACAGCTGGAAAGCCTATATGCGGCGTGCGACGAACACGGTGAATTATTCGGATGCGCTGCCGCTGGCGCAGGGCGTTTCGTTCGAGATTTAGTTCCCCTCCCGCTTGCGGGAGGGGTTACGGGAGGGCGTGTAGCTCTCGCGTATCTCGATTTTGAAACAGGCCCTCCCCCGCCCCCTCCCGCAAGCGGGAGGGGGGAGGCTTACGCCCGCCAGCCGTAGCCTTCGTCCAATGCGACGATTTGCCCTTCGGTTCCAACCGGTTCCTTCGCCCCGTCGGTCAGAAATGCCAACATCGCGGTGTCGCCGACATCGACGTGCGCGAGCGTGCGCCTGTCGTCGGGGATTCGTGCCACCACGACGCCCGCCCGCGGCGCGCCGTCGCGGCCGTAAAACACCGTATAGCTCTCGATCGTCGCCGGCCCCGCATAATCCTCGACCAGATCGGGCACCGGGCCACGCTTTGCTTCGGCTTCGGCCTGATAGTCGAAATCCTGCGGGAAGCGCGCGACCGTGATCGGCTGGTTTCCCAGCACGATGCAATGATTGTCGGTCGCAAAACCCCCGTTGGCGAAGAGGAAGCCATAGCGGCCCTCGTGCCGCAGTTTCTCGACCATCGAGACGATCGCGTGGCTCATATAATTGGCGATCGGGCCGCCGCCGAAGGTCAGCCCGCCGAACACGCTCGCGGGGCGGTCCCAGGGCCAGCCGAGGATGCGCCGCGCCATCTTGGGGACGCAGGGGAAGCAGCTGTAGAGTTCGACGAAATCGAAATCCGCGGCGGTCATGCCGTTCAGTTCGAGCGTGCGCATGATCGAGGTTTCCATGCTGACGCTACCGTCGTAGCGGTCGCGGTGGAGGATGCTTGGCGGCTCCTTTGCCGCCGCGCCCATGCCGATATGGATCAGGCGATCTTCGGGGATGCCGCGGCGCCATGCTTCGGCGAGGCTTGCGACGAGGAAGCCCGCCCCCTGATTGACCGAGGAATTGGCGACCATCAGCTTCGAATAGGGGAAGGCGATCGGGCGGTTGCGCTCGTCGACGCGGAGGATGTCGGCGGGCGACGCGGGTTTCCTGATCCACGCGCCGTCGTTGGCGGCGGCGACTTCGGAAAAGCGCGACCAGATTTCGGCGCTTTCGAACTGCGCATCCTCGAGGCTTTCGCCCCACGCGGCACGCGTCGCATTTTCGTAGAGCGGATAGACGTCGACCGGCGCGGCGAGGCCGTGCTTCTGCGCGTAATTGGGTTCGCGCCGTGTCGCGACCTTGCGCACCGCATTATAGCTTTTGTCTTCGCCGCTTGCGGCCTTGGCGGCGCGGCCGGCGGCGGTGCGCAGCGCCTCGCCGCCGACAATGGCCGCCAGTTTGACCTCGCCCGCACCGATGCGGTTCGCCGCCTCGTTGAGCAGGCGCACCGGCGTGTCGCCGTGCGGTGCGGCCGACTGGTAGTTGATCGCCGGATTGGCGCCGATCGCGGCGGCGAGGGGTTCGCAGAGCTTGCCCAGATGATGGAAGCTGATCTGGTCGACGATCGCGAGGCTGTCGATCTCGGCGAGCGGCACGCCCGCATCGTCGGCCGCGACCTTCAGCGCCGCGACCATCAGCCCGAGCGAGTCGAGCCCCTGATCGGGGTCTTCGGGCCGGTCGTTGACCTGCCCGACGCCGATGATGACGGGAATGCGCTCGGGATCGGTCGTCGTCATGTCAGCGCGCCTTCCATTCGGGCTTGCGCTTTTGCGCAAAGGCGAGCGGGCCTTCGCGTGCATCCTCGCTGCGCATCAGGACCGACCTTTCGCGCGTATTATGCTCCCAGAAGGGCGCGTCAGCCGCGATCCGGCCCTGCTCGATGCCGAGCGCGACGCGCTTCGACGCCTGCACCGACAGCGGCGCGTTGCCGACGATCTTCTCGGCGAGCGCGAGCGCGGTGGGCATCAGGTCGGCGAGCGGCACGACATGGTTGACGAGGCCGAATTCGGCGGCGCGCGCGGCGGGGATCGGGTCGCCGGTTAGCATATATTCCATCGCGAGCTTCTTCGGCAGTTGCTGCGCGAGGCGGAAGGCGCCACCCGCCGCGGCGAACAGCCCGACCTTGACCTCGGGCAGCCCGAATTGGGCGTGATCGGCGGCGATAATGATGTCGCTCATCAGCGCGATCTCGCACCCGCCGCCGAACGCGAAGCCATTGACCGCGGCGATGATCGGCTTCGAGATCGGGTGCGACACCATGCCTGCGAAACCCCACGCCTGCTGCGCCGGATCATCGGGATAGAGGCTTTCGCCGCGCGACAGCGCGACGAGGTCGGCGCCCGCGCAGAAGCTCTTGTCGCCCGTGCCGGTGATGACGACGGCGCGGATCTCGGGGTCGTTCTCGGCCTCTTCGAGCGCGGAGCCGACGCCGATATGGACCGCGGCATTGACCGCGTTGCGCGCCTCGGGCCGGTTGATCGTGACGATCAGGATGTGGCCGCGGCGTGTCGTGAGGATGGTGGTGTCGGTCATCGCGAATCTCTCCCTTTCGGGCGAGTATCGCGATGACTTGACGTTTACGTCAACTGTAAAGGGCGGCGGTGCTCAAACAGGCGCTGTGCTCCCGCGAAGGCGGGAGCCCATCACCGGTCGGCGCTATTTTGAATCGGCGGGAGATGGGTCCCCGCCTTCGCGGGGACACACAGCTATCACAGATTCCGTAAAATCAGATCGACTGGCCGGTCTTCGCCCAGTCCGCAAGGAAGCCTTCGATGCCCTTTTCGGTCAGGACATGCTTGAACAGCCCCTTGATCACCGACGGCGGCGCGGTCATCACGTCGGCGCCGATCTTGGCGGCTTCGAGCACATGGATACCGTGACGCACGCTCGCGACGAGGATTTCGGTCTCATAGCCGTAATTGTCATAGATCAGCCGAATGTCGGAGATGATCTGCATCCCGTCGAAACCATTGTCGTCGTGACGACCGACGAACGGCGAGACGAAGGTCGCGCCGGCCTTCGCCGCGAGCAGCGCCTGCGTCGCCGAGAAGCAGAGCGTGACGTTGACCATCGTGCCGTCGCTGGTGAGCGCCTTGCACGTCTTGAGCCCGTCGATCGTCAGCGGTACCTTGATGCACACATTGTCGGCGATCTTGCGGAGGATTTCGGCCTCTTTCATCATCGTCGCGTGATCGAGCGCGACGACTTCGGCCGACACGGGGCCGGTGGTCAGCGCGCAGATTTCCTTCGTGACTTCCTTGAAGTCGCGGCCCGACTTGGCGATCAGCGACGGGTTGGTGGTGACGCCGTCGAGCAGGCCGGTCGCGGCGAGCTCCTGAATGTCGGCGATTTCGGCGGTGTCGGCGAAGAATTTCATGGCGCGGGCTTTCGTTTGGGAAGGTGATTCGGCTGTTGCTGCTCCCCTAGAGCAACGTGTGCGAAATATGAACTGTCCAAGCCTCTTTCGTCATGCCGGACTTGATCCGGCATCCATCTCGGCGGTCGTCGCATGGACCCCGGATCAAGTCCGGGGTGACGATGTTTGAAACCACTGGCGTTCCATCTTTGTTCGCATTATGCGATCCGCATGGCCAAAGCGAAACGTCAATATGTCTGTCAGAATTGCGGCTCCGCCACCTATCGCTGGCAGGGGCAATGCGCCGATTGCGGCGAGTGGAACACGCTGGTCGAGGAGGCGGCGGAGACCGTGTTTTCGGCGAAGCACGACCTCAGCCGCGGGGGGCGCACGATCGCGCTCGAAACGCTCGATGCCGACAGCCGGATGCCCGAGCGGATGCTGTGCGGCATCGCCGAATTCGACCGGGCATTGGGCGGCGGCTTCGTCGCGGGATCGGCGACGCTGATCGGCGGCGATCCGGGGATCGGCAAATCGACGCTGCTGCTGCAGGCGGCGGGACGGCTCGCGAAAGCGGGCAAGTCGGTCGTCTATATCAGCGGCGAGGAAGCGGCGGCGCAGGTGCGGCTGCGCGCGCAGCGGCTCGGGCTCGGCCAGGCGCCGGTCGCGCTCGCGAGCGCGACGTCGGTGCGCGACATATTGGCGACGCTCGACGGACGCGATGCCGATTTCGTCGTGATCGATTCGATTCAGACGATGCACAGCGACCTGATCGACAGCGCGCCGGGGACGGTGAGTCAGGTGCGCGCGAGCGCGCAGGAACTGATCCGCTATGCCAAGGACAGCGACGCCGCGATCGTGCTCGTCGGCCATGTCACCAAGGACGGGGCGATTGCGGGACCCCGCGTGCTCGAACATATGGTCGACACGGTGCTGGCGTTCGAGGGCGAGCGCAGCCATCAGTACCGCATCCTCCGCGCGGTCAAGAACCGCTTCGGCGGCACCGACGAGATCGGGGTGTTCGCGATGGGCGAGGAAGGGCTGGGCGAAGTTTCCAACCCGTCGAGCCTGTTCCTGACCGACCGGTCGCGCGACGTGCCGGGGTCGGTGGTGTTCCCGGCATTGGAGGGCACGCGCCCGGTGCTCGTCGAGGTGCAGGCGCTGACCGTGCGGCTCGCGAGCGGCGCGACCCCGCGCCGCGCCGTCGTCGGCTGGGACAGCGGGCGGCTCGCGATGGTGCTCGCGGTGCTCGAAGCGCGTTGCGGGCTCCAGATGGGCGCCGCCGAAGTCTATCTCAACATCGCGGGCGGCTATCGCCTTACCGATCCCGCCGCCGACCTCGCGGTCGCGGCGGCGCTGATTTCGGCGTTCAGCGAGCGGCCCGTGCCCGCCGACGCGATCGTCTTCGGCGAATTGTCGCTGTCGGGCGAGGTGCGGCAGGTCGCGCATGACGGATTGCGCCTCCGCGAGGCGGCGAAGCTCGGTTTCTCGCGCGGTTGGGGGCCGCAGGGAATGAAGGGCGTCGGCGGGATTTCGGTCACCGGCTTCGGCCGGCTCGGCGAACTCGTTGACCTGATGCTCGGGCGCGACTAGCGACCGGGAAATGGGAAGTCTGACGGCTCTGGATATCATCGTGCTGACGCTCGTGGGTGGCGGCGCGGTGCTCGGTTTTTCGCGCGGCCTCGTGCAGGAAGTGACGCTGCTGCTCGCGTGGGTCCTCGCGATCGCGGCGGTGCGCTTTTTTCATCCGCTCGTGACGGACCTGCTCGCGGGATGGGTGGGGACCGAGGGCGGTGCGGCGATGCTGGCGTTCGTGCTGCTTTTTGGCGGCGTTTTTGCGCTCGCCAAATGGGGATCGCGCGCGATGGGGCAGCGCAGCCGCGCGTCGCTGGTCGGCGGGTTCGACCGCGGGCTCGGCGCGGGCTTCGGCGCGGTGAAGGGGCTGCTGATCGCGACGATCGGTTTCATGGTCGTGACGCTGCTCTACGACATCGGCTATGGCAACGCGCAGCGTCCCGTGTGGATGACCGACAGCCGCACCTATCCGGCGCTCAACGCGACGAGCGGCGCGATGAGCAAGGTGATTGCCGAGCGGCGTGCCGAGGCGCGCGAAGCCGAGGCGCAAGCCACCGAGGACGCATCATGAGCGCGCCGCTGTACAATCGCGACATATTGGCGCTCGCGGTCGCGACCGCCGACTATCTGCCGCTCGCCGATGCGCGCCACCGTGTCAGCAAGCGCGCGCCGCTGTGCGGCAGCGCGATCATCCTCGACCTCGACACCGACGATGCGGGCCTTGTGACGCGGGTCGGCCTGCATGTCGAAGCGTGCGCGCTCGGGCAGGCGTCGGCGGCGCTGCTCGCGCGCCATGCGCAGGGGTTGGGGCTCGCCGAAATCCGCGCCGCGCGCGAACGCATCGCGGGCTGGTTCGCCGGTGAGGGCGAGCGGCCCGACTGGCCGGGCTTCGACCTGCTTGCCCCCGCGCGCGATTATCCCGCGCGCCACGGCGCGATCCTGCTGCCCTTCGATGCCGCGATCGCGGCGCTCGAGGATCAGGCGGCGGCGGCGTGACGCTGCTCGCACTCGCTGCCGGTGCCTCCGAAGCGGCCGAGAAGCTCGCCGAAACCGCCACCGACACCGCGCTGATCGAAGGCGCGATCCTGCTCGGCGTTGCGACCTTGTTCGTGCTGATTTTCCGCCGGCTCGGCCTCGGCGCCGTGCTCGGTTACCTGATCGCGGGTGCGATCGTCGGGCCGCACGGGCTGGGCCTTGTCGGCGGCGGCGAATCGAAGCTGGCCTTTGCCGAGCTTGGCATCGCTTTCCTGCTCTTCCTCGTCGGGCTCGAATTGTCGCCCGGCCGGCTGTGGCAGATGCGCCGCGCGATCTTCGGGCTCGGCATGGTTCAGGTCGTCGTGACGGGGCTGGTGCTCACCGCGCTCATCCACCTGACGCTGGGGTTCAGCCCAGCCGCTTCGCTCGCGCTCGGCCTGCCGCTCGCGCTGTCGTCGACCGCGCAGGTGCTGCCGGGGCTCAAAAGCTCGGGGCGGATCAATTCGCCCTTCGGCGAAAAAGCCTTTTCGATCCTCCTGTTCCAGGATCTCGCGATCGTCCCGATGATCACCATCGTCGCGGTGCTGTCGCGCGCGCCGGCCAATCCGTCGGCGCCGCCGGGGTGGCAGATGGCCTTTTTCACGCTGTGGGCGATCGTCGTGCTGGTGCTGGCGGGGCGTTTCGTGGTCAATCCGTTGCTCCGGATCATCGGACGTTATGGCGAGCGCGAACTGTTCGTCGTCGTCGGTTTGCTCACTGTCCTTGCCAGCGCGGCGCTGATGCACAGCCTGCATGTCTCAACGGCGCTCGGCGCCTTCGTCGCGGGCGTCATGCTCGCCGATTCACCCTATCGACACGAAATCGAATCGGACATCGAGCCTTTTCGCCTGATCCTGCTCGGCCTCTTCTTCCTCGCGGTCGGCATGGTGCTCGACATCGGCGCGGTGATCGAGCGTCCCTTGCTCGTGCTCGCGCTCGCGGCGGGATTGGTCGCCGTCAAATTTTCGGTCCTCACCGTGATCATCCGCCTCTTCGGCAAGCCCTGGAAAGCGGCGCTCGGCCTTGGCCTGCTCCTGAGCCAGGGCGGCGAGTTCGGTTTCCTGCTCTTCGCGCAGGCCGCCGACGCGATGCTCATCCAGCCCGAAGCCGCGAGCCTGTTCAGCGCCGTCGTCACCTTGTCGATGATCTCCACGCCCTTCCTGATGCTGTTCGCACGCAATCTGGAATTCGCGCCCGAAACCGACCAGCCGGCGCTCGACGACCCGGCCGATGCGCCGCGCGGATCGGCCATCGTCGTCGGATATGGGCGGTTCGGGCAGATCGTGTCGCAGATGCTGCACGGCGTCGCCTGTTCGGTCACGCTGATCGACAAGAAGCCGAGCCAGATCGAGCTGTCGAGCCGCTTCGACACCAAAGTCTATTTCGGCGACGGGCTGCGGATCGACCTGTTGCGGCGGGCGGGGGCCGAGGAAGCGCGGCTTATCATCTTCTGCATGGATGACGCGTCGGTCGACGCCGAAGCGATGAGACCGATCGTCGAGGCTTTTCCGAATGCGAAGATATTAATGCGCGTATTCGACCGCCGTCAGTTGCTCGCAATTGACGGGGCCGGAGTCGACGCGGTTATTCGCGAGGTTTTCGAAAGTTCGATCGCGATGGGCCTCACCGCGCTGCGCCATCTCGATGTCGACCCGAGCGAGATGGACGATGTCGAGGCAACCTTGCGCCATCTCGACGAAACGCGGCTGCAGGCGCAGATCGACGAAGGCGATATTTCGGCGGGAATGGACCATCGCTTCAAGCCCGGCGGCGGGCGCGAGGCCGACAGCGTGCTCGAAAAATTCCGCCGCAAGCGGCAGGCGGCGAAAGCGGCGCGCGAAGAACGCGAAGAAAATGAGGCAATGGGCTTGCAGGCCGACAGTTAGTCGAAACGCTTTATGCGGCGCGCTGTCCGTCGAGGAATGCCGCCACCCTATCAAGACCGAATTCGTCGGTGACGAAGCTTTGCCCGATGCCGCGCGTCAGGATCAGCGGCAGCTTGCCGCCGCGCACCTTCTTGTCGTGCGCCATATGCGCGGCGAGTTCGGTGCCGCCCGTGTTGACGCCGGCGCTCGCCAGGCTGTGCGGCAGGTCGACGCTGGCAAGGTGCACGCGCACGCGGTCGGCATCCGCGGCCGGGCAAAGGCCGTTCGCGGCCGAAAATTGATGCGCGAGCACCATGCCCGCCGCGACCGCCTCGCCGTGCAGCAGCCGGTCCGAATAGCCCGTCTCGGCTTCGAGCGCATGGCCGAAGCTGTGACCGAGGTTGAGCAGCGCGCGGATATCCTGCGTCTCGCGCTCGTCGGCGGCGACGATGCGCGCCTTGGCCGCGACGCTGTGCGCGATAGCCTTATGCCGTGCCGCGCTGTCGCCCGCGAGCAAAGCCGCGCCATTCGCTTCGCACCAGGTGAAGAAGCTTGCATCGTCGATCAGCCCATATTTGACGACCTCGGCATAGCCGGCGCCGAGTTCGCGGCGCGGCAGCGTTTCGAGCGTCGTGGGATCGATCACGACCATCGCCGGCTGATGAAAGGCGCCGATCAGATTCTTGCCCGCGGGCACGTTGATCGCGGTCTTGCCGCCGACGCTGCTGTCGACCTGTGCGAGCAAGGTGGTCGGGACCTGGATGAAATGGCAGCCGCGCTTGACGATGCTGCACGCGAAACCGACGAGATCGCCGATCACGCCTCCCCCCAGAGCGATGACATGGTCGCCGCGCTCGATGCCTTCGCCGATCAGCCATTCGGTCAGGCGCGCGAGCCCCGCCCAGCTCTTCGTGCTTTCGCCGGGTTCGAGCACGAAGGAGGAAAAGGAGATATTTTCCATCGCCAGCGAGGTGCCGAGCGCGACCAGATAATGGTCGGCGACATGCGCGTCGGTGACGATCATCGTGCGCGGGCGCTTCAAGAGCGGCGCGACATGCCCGCCGATCTCGCGGATCAGCCCGTCGCCGATCAGGATCGGATAGCTGCGAGCGCCCAGTTCGACGGTTAGTTTTTCCATTGCGGATCTTCCCATTTCGACAGGGCCTCCAGGATCGCGCGCACCGTGTGGTCGTGCGGCGTGCTTGCCGAACTGACGCGCAGATGCGCCTCGGCGTAAATGGGATTGCGGACCGCCGCCAGTTCGCGCAGCACTTCGCCGGGATCGCGGTCCTTCAACAGCGGACGGTGGCTGCGGCGCCCGACGCGTTCGACCAGCGTGGGGATGTCGGCGTCGAGCCAGATGCAGAGGCTGTCCTTCAGGATCAGCGCGCGCGTTTCCTCGTTGACGAAGGCGCCGCCGCCGGTCGCGAGCACCATCGGCCTTCCGGCTAGCAGGCGTGCGATCACGCGGCGCTCGCCGTCGCGGAAATGCGCCTCGCCGAAGCGCGCGAAAATGTCCGAAATCGTCATGCCCGCGGCGCGCTCGATCTCGTCGTCGGCGTCGGCGAAGCGCATGCCCAGTCGCTGCGCGAGGCGGCGGCCGATCGTCGACTTTCCCGAGCCCATCAGCCCGACGAGCACGATCGACCGGTCGCGGATCGACGCGGGGATGGCAGCGGCCGGGCTTTTCGGGTTTCGCGACATGGTGCGCGCGGCTATACCGCCCGTTCGGCGCGGAACAATGGTTTTGCGCGATACCGGACGAAGGGCGGGCTGCGGCGTCATGGCCGATCAGGCCGGAATGATTGAGGTGAATGTGATCGACAAGATTGCCGAAGGCGCGGCGCGATGAAAAAAAACACGCTGGCGTTGACGTTGGGCCTGTCGGCCACCGCGCTCGCCGCCATATTGGTGCTGCCCGCGATCGCACAGGAATCGCTATTGCCCGAAGGGTTCGGCACGCCCGCCGACACGCCCGCTCCGAAATCCTCACCGACGCCGTCCCCGTCACCTACCGCGACGCCCACGCCCGGTTCGGCGCCGACGAATGGCGCTGTACCGCCGCCGGTTACGCCGACGCTCGATACCACCACGGTCGGCGCAGCAGATGAAGAGGACGAGGAAGAGGTCGAATCGGGCGGGCTGAAATATGACCTGCCGCCCGGCGCGCGCCGACTGCTCACCCGGATCGGGCCGCTCACCCCCGAAACCGGCGGACTCGCTCCCGATGCGTTCGGGGTTCGCGGACAATATGCCGCGGCGATCATGCGCAAGACGAGCGGCCAGTTCGCGTCGCGCTGGGGCCAGATATTGCTTCGCCGCGCCCTCGCCTCGGCGATCGACACGCCGTCGACGAT
The DNA here is from genome assembly GCF_035686825.1 of Sphingopyxis sp. Taxonomy (GTDB): domain Bacteria; phylum Pseudomonadota; class Alphaproteobacteria; order Sphingomonadales; family Sphingomonadaceae; genus Sphingopyxis. Next base: position 253,774 of record NZ_DASRYZ010000004.1, read on the forward strand.
CAATGGCGCCGACCTTGCTGCCGAGCGCGCGTCGCTGCTGCTCCGCATGGGCGAATCGATCACCGCGCGCCGGATCGTCCAGTCGGTCGATTATGACCGCGCGAGCCCGCGTCTCGTCGCCGCGGCGCAGCAGGTCTATCTCGCCAATGCCGATCCGGCGGGCATGTGCCCCTATGTGCCGGCGGGGCTCGCGCATGGCGACGAGCAGGCGTGGCGCCTGTCCGCCGCGATTTGCGCGGGCCTGTCGGGCGAGGCCGGACCCGCCGGCTGGGCCGTCAGCCGCGTGCGGTCGAGCGGCCGAATCTCGAACTTCGACATATTGCTCGCCGAACGCGTGCTCGGCGCGACCGGCGCGGGGCGGCGGTCGACGACGATCGAATGGGACAATATCGACCGGCTGACGAGCTGGCGCTTCGGCATGGCGACCGCGACCGCGATCGAGGTTCCCGAGGCGCTACGGACCTCGGCGCCTTATTATATGAAGGGCTGGGCGGTTCTCGCGCCGATGACCGGCATGGCGAACCGCGTGACCGCAGCGCCCGAGGCGGCGGCGCGCGGTGTGCTGTCGAGCGATGCCTATGTGTCGCTGCTGAGCGCCGCGGCGAGCGAGGAAGAACCCGCCGAAGCCCTTGCGGCGCAGACCGATCAGCTTCGCGGCGCCTTTAGCCTTGCCACCGGCGCCGAGCGTTACGCCGCGATGGAGCAGCTTTGGGGCGCGGGCGGTAGCGCGGCGCAAAGCTATGCCGCGATGGTCGCGACCGCGCGCGCGGCCGCTGCACTTTCGCCCAGCACCGACACCGGCGGCGATCCGTGGCAGCTTCTGGGATCGATGCTCGCGGGCGGTTATGACGCGAATGCGCTCGCCTGGGTTCCGACCGTGTCGGTGGGCAGCCGCGCGTGGGGCGTACTCGCGGTGGGCTCGCCGCGGGCGCTCAGCGGCATGAGCGCGGGCGCGGTCGAGCGGTTTTCGGACGATGACGACAGCGCCGACACGCTCCGCTCGAAATTCCTGCTCGCGGGACTCGCCGGTCTCGGGCGTCTCGATGCGAATGCCGCCGCGTCGGCCGCGGGCGACCTCGGCGTCGATCTGGGCAGGCAGACGCGCTGGTCGCGCGCGATCATGGCGGCGGCCGAGCGGCGCGAGCCGGGCATGGTGGCGCTGCTCGCAGCGACGGGTATGCAGGGCGAATGGTCGAAAGTGCCGCCCTATCACCTCTATTATATCGTCCGCGCGCTGCGCGAGGTGGGCCTCCCATCCGAAGCACGGATGATCGCCGCCGAAGCATTGGTGCGTGTCTGACGCGGCGCTAATCGGCCGCTTTCTGGAAATGATGGCGGCCGAGCGCGGGGCGTCGCGCAACACGCTGGCCGCCTATCGCCGCGATCTGGAACAGGCGGCCGAGTGGGTCAAAGGCCCGCTCGGCGACGCCGATGCTGCGGCATTGCGCAACTTGATGGCGGATTATCGGTCGCTTGCCGCGAGCAGCGCGGCGCGCAAATTGTCGGCGCTGAGGCAGTTCTTTGCTTTCCTGCTCGACGAGGGCGAGCGGGCGGACAATCCCGCGCTCGACATTGCGCGTCCCGCGACACGGCGGCCGTTGCCGCGCATCCTGACGCACGCCGATGTCGAGCGGCTGTTCGAGCAAGCGGGCGAGGAGGCTTCGGGGGAGGCACCGCCCGCGAGCGCGGTGCGGATGCTGCTATTGCTCGAACTCCTCTATGGATCGGGGCTCCGCGCGAGCGAACTCGTGTCGCTCCCGCGCCGCGCCGTGGCGGGCGAACGCGAATATCTGATCATCCGCGGCAAGGGCGACAAGGAACGGCTGGTGCCTTTGTCGCAGCGCACACGCGCGGCATTCGATCGCTGGCTGCCGCTGCTCGCCGACGGCTCGCCTTGGCTCTTTCCGTCGGGCAAGGCGCATATCTCGCGCGTGCGGCTGTTCCAGATGCTGCGCGAGCTGGCCGCGCGTGCCGGGATCGACCCGACCGCGATCAGCCCACATGTGCTGCGCCATGCCTTTGCGACCCATTTGCTGGAGGGCGGTGCCGATCTGCGCGCGCTGCAATTGATGCTCGGCCATGCCGACATCGCAACCACCGAAATTTACACGCATGTCGATAGCCGACGCCTCGTCGAGCTGGTCAACAAGCGCCACCCGCTTGCCCGCATGGATGGCGTTGACCTCGGCACATCATCGTCCTAGCGACTTCGCATGACAGCCTTTCTGGACTTCGAAAAACAGGTCGCCGCGCTCGATCGGCAGATTGCCGAACTGCGCGAAATGGGTGACGATCCGTCGCTCAATATCGACAACGACATCGCGCGGCTGGAGGACAAGTCCTCGAAACTGCTGCGCGAAATCTATTCCAAACTGACGCCGTGGCAAAAAACGCAGGTCGCGCGTCACCCCGACCGCCCGCATTTCAAACATTATGTCGCGGGGCTGTTCGACGACTGGATGCCGCTGGCGGGCGATCGCAACTTCGGCGACGATCAGGCGATCCTCGGCGGGCTCGCGCGTTTTCGCGGCCGCCGGGTGATGGTGATCGGTCATGAAAAGGGCGACGATATCCCGTCGCGCATGAAGCATAATTTCGGGATGGCGAAGCCCGAGGGCTATCGCAAGGCGATCCGCCTGATGCAGCTCGCCGACCGTTTTGGCCTGCCGGTGGTGACGCTCGTCGACACGTCGGGCGCCTTTCCCGGCATTCAGGCCGAAGAACGCGGGCAGGCCGAGGCGATCGCGCGCTCGACCGAGCAATGCCTCGCGCTCGGCGTGCCGATGGTCGCGGCGGTCGTGGGCGAGGGCGGATCGGGCGGGGCGATAGCCTTGGCCGCGGCCAACCGTGTGCTGATGTTCGAACATGCGGTCTATTCGGTGATCTCGCCCGAAGGCTGCGCCTCGATCCTGTGGCGCACGTCGGACAAGGCGGCCGACGCTGCGACGGCGATGAAGATGTCGGCGCAGGATCTGCTCGGCCTCAAGGTCATCGACCGGATCGTTCCCGAACCCGTCGGCGGCGCGCATCGCGCGCCCGAAGTCGCGATCGCGTCGCTGGGCGATGCGATCGAACAGGAACTGGGGGCGCTGACGGGGCTGCCGCGCGACACGCTGCTGGCCGCGCGCGAGGAAAAATTCCTCGCGATGGGGCGCGCTTAGCCGGGTCTTCGCCGGAACCCGATCGCGGGTCCTGGCGTTCCATTTTTACGAAATCGACGAGCCGCGCGCGATGGCGCGGCTTGCCTTGCCGCGCGGCGAAGCTACCCTCGGCAAGGCACAAACGGGAGGCATTGCATGAGCTGGAAGACCGGAAAGACACTGGCGGCGGCGCTGGCGATCGGCGGCATCGCCTTTACCGGCGCGGCCGATGCGCAGTTGAAGGCGATCAAGACCCAGACCAATATTTCGCCCGCCGAGCGCAAGCAGGGCGATGAGGCGCATCCGCAATTGCTCCAGGAGTTCGGCGGCGCATACAAGGGGCCCCAGGCGGCCTACGTGAACCGCGTCGGGCAGAATATCGCGGTGCAATCGGGCCTGTCGCGATCGCCCAGCGATTTCACCGTCACCCTGCTCAATTCGCCCGTGAACAATGCTTTCGCGATCCCCGGCGGCTATATTTATGTCACCCGCCAACTGATGGCGCTGATGAACGACGAGGCCGAACTGGCCGGGGTGCTGGGGCACGAAGTCGGCCATGTCGCCGCGCAGCATAGCAAGAAGCGCCAATCGGCGGCGACGCGCAATTCGATCCTCGGCGTGCTCGGCGCCGTGCTCGGCAGCGCGATCGGCGACAATGGCGGGCTGCTCGGGGGGCTTGGCGGGTTGCTCCAGAATAATTCGATGCGCGTCGCACAACTCGCGACGCTGGGTTTTTCGCGCAGCCAGGAATTGCAGGCCGACCAGCTGGGCGTCCAATATCTGCATAGCGCGGGCTATGACCCGCTCGCGCTGTCGACGATGCTCGCGAGCCTCGCGAACCAGACGAACCTCGACGCGCGCCTGTCGGGCGGCGATGCACGCTCGCTGCCCGAATGGGCGAGCACCCACCCCGATCCCGCCTCCCGCGTGCGCAATGCGCAGTCGCTGGCGAACCGCGTCGGCGGGCGCGGCGGCAACCGGAATGCCGACGCGTTTCTCGCAACGGTCGACGGCGTGCTCTATGGCGACGACCCGGCGCAAGGCGTCGTCGAGGGACGCGATTTCCTGCACCCCGACCTCCGGCTGCGATTCACCGTGCCGAACGGTTACGGGATGCAGAATGGCACCGATGCGGTATCGATCAGCGGCAACGGCGGGCAGGCGCAATTTTCGACCGGACCCTATAGTGGCGACATGAATGCCTATATCTCGGCCGTTTTCCGGTCGGTCGCCGGCAATGCGTCGATCAGCCCGAGCGCGATCCAACGGACGAGTGTGAACGGCATTCCCGCGTCCTATTCGACCGCGCGCGTGAACAGCCAGTCGGGTCAGGTCGACGTCACCGTCTTCGCCTATGAATTTTCGCGTGGGCAGGCCTTTCACTTCGTCGCGCTGACGCAGGCGGGCCGCGGCAGCGCCTTCAATTCGATGTTCAGCAGCGTGCGGCGGCTGAGCACCGCCGAGGCGGCGGCGATCCGGCCGCGGCGGGTCGATGTCGTCACCGTCGGCCGCGGCGACACGGTCGCCAGCCTGGCGCGGCGGATGGCCTATAGCAATTACCAGGCCGAACGTTTTCAGGTGCTCAATCGTCTGACCGGATCGAGCCGGCTGACGCCGGGGCAGAAGGTCAAGATCGTCGTCTACGCGAACCGCTAGGCCCGAACGCACGAAAAAGGGCGGTGGGTAACCCACCGCCCTTTCCGATCTTGTCCGCGCGCCCGAAGCCGCGCAAACCAAGGCGATTAGTCGAGGTTCGACGCAACTTCGTTGAAGGTGTTGCTGACGCTGTTGCCGACGAGGCCCATGGCCGAGATGCCGGCGACGGCGATGAGGGCCGCGATCAGGCCATATTCGATGGCGGTGGCGGCTTTGGTATCGCGAACGAACTTCTTGATGAACTTCATGACTGGTCTCCTGATTTCACTTACCCTGTTGACGGTCTGGTCTGGGTCAACATCTGCGGTTTAGGGTGGATAGGTTTTGAAAATCTTAATGGAGCCGGGCAAAGCGCACGAAATCTCGGCCCGAAAAGGGACAGTTGCCGCGACTACATATTGGCGTCGGCAGCGTTCGAAACCTTGCCCCACATATTGCCGGTGGAGTTGGCGACGTTGCCGACCGCCACGACGGCTGCCAGAAAGACGAGGGCGAGGATCAGCCCATATTCGACGGCCGTCGCGGCCCTGGTCGACCGCATCAGCCTGTAAAAGTTTCGCATTGTTCCGCCCCTGACTGAAATATAGTTCCCGAGGGTCCCATCATTCGCACAGGAAGGTTAACAATTTGACCGCGCTTACCCCCGGAAAACTGCCAAAAACATCGCTGGTTGTCGTCGCCGCGGCCCTGATCGACCGCGACGGACGGCTGCTCGTCCAACAGCGCCCGGAAGGCTTGGCGATGGCGGGACTCTGGGAGTTTCCGGGCGGCAAGCTGGAACCGGGTGAAACGCCCGAACAGGCGCTGATTCGCGAGCTCGCCGAGGAACTGGCGATCGATGTGGACCATAGCTGCCTCGCGCCCGCCTGCTTCGCGAGCGACATGCTGGGCGACCGGCATCTGCTGCTCTTGCTTTATGTATGCCGCAAATGGCGCGGAACGCCGGTCGCGCAGCACGCGAGCGCGCTCCGCTGGGTGCGCCCGGTCGAACTGCACGGCCTGGACATGCCCCCCGCCGACAAGCCGCTGATCGGCCTTCTCGAGGCGCTGGTCTAGTCCTTCGGCTTGAGCGCATCGGCGAGCGAGGCGGTGCCGCTGCCGCGCCGCGCGGGCTGCGGCTGGTCGGGATGCGGCGCCCAGCCGCTGAAATGGACGATGCGGAAGCTTTCGGCGATACGGCCGTCGGGGTCGGCCTGCGCCGCGAACGCCGCGGCGATCCGCGCCGCCTCGTCGCGGCTCAGCGGTGGGGGTGCGGGGTCGAGGCGGCTCGACAAGCCGGTGGCGCGCAGGTCGCGCACGAGCGCGAACCAGTCGCCATAGCGCACCGTCAGCGCCTCGACGTCGACGACCGGAAGCGCGAAACCGACGCGCTGGAGCAGATTGCCCATCGCGGCCAGGTCGATCTGCGGGTGCAGCCGCGCGATCGACCGCACGCCGTCGGCCATCACCGCGCGGCGGAGGCGCGGCAGGCTGCCGTCACCGACGAAGGCGCCGAGCAGCAGGCCATCGGGCGCGAGCAGCGCGCGGAGCCGCACGAGTGCGCCCGGCACGTCGTTGACGCTGTCGAGCCCGCCCGGCCAGACGATGAGGTCGAAGCTGCCGAATGGCAGGTCGACGGCATCGGCCTCGACCGCGATCGCCGTCGTTCGCGCGGCGAGCCGCGGGGCCGCCTCGATGATCATAAGGTCGGTGCCGGTGCCGCGAAGATGATCGGTCAGCGCGGCGTCGTGCGCGCCGACGAGCAGCGTGCGGGGAAATTCGCGCGTCACCATCGTCAGCCGGTCGAGCAAGGTTTCGGCGATGATCGGCGCGAGGAAATTGGCGGTCGCGGGCAGGCGCGCCATACGGTCGCGCTGGGCGCGGTGGCGGGCGGGCGAAAAAAGCGAAGGTGGAGCTTGCGACATGCGCCGCTTGTGCCGTTCCCGGCGATGCTTCACAACCCGCCTATGGCAAGGGCGACGGGGGATGCCGAAAAAACGGACGCGCCGGCCGGAGCGTGGCTCGGCGGCCTGCGCGCCGCGACGCGCGCGATCGTCGATTATGCGCTGCCGCCGCGTTGCCCGGGTTGCGGCGTCATCGTCGGCGACGATCGCCAATTCTGCCTCGCCTGCTGGTCGTCGCTCGATTTCCTCGGCGGGCCGGGATGCACGCATTGCTCGATCCCGTTACCGACGGCCGCACCCGGCGGGGCGGTAGCGTGCGGGGCGTGCCTTGCCGAGCCGCCGCCGTTCGACGGCGCTCCGGCGGCGCTCGCCTATGGTCCGGTCGCCCGCACCGTCGCGCTGCGGCTCAAATATGGGCGGCGGACCGGGCACGCGCGGCTGATGGCGCGGCTGATGGCGCGCCATCTTGTCGTGGCGGGCGAGACCGATGCGGTCCTGCTCGTTCCGGTGCCCTTGCACCGCTGGCGGCTCTGGTCGCGCGGGTTCAATCAGGCCGCGCTGCTCGCCGACGAACTCGCGCAGCTGACGGGCGCGCCGCGCGATCATCATCTGCTGCTCCGCGTCAAGCCGACCGCATCGCTGCGCGGTAAGGGCCGCGGGGAGCGCGAGCGCATCGTCGCCGGCGCCTTTGCGCTGGCGCCCGATGCCAAGGCGCGCGCGGCGGGCAAGCATGTGGTGCTGGTCGACGACGTGCATGCGAGCGGGGCGACGCTGCGCGCCGCGGCGCGGGTGCTGCGGCGAAGCGGCGCGGCGCGCGTGTCGGCGCTGACCTGGGCGCGCGTCGTCCCCGATGCCGCGGGGGGCAACATATTTGACTTTGCTTCGTTGGATTCCGATATGCAGAGCGAAAGGACGACAGGATAGCCGCATGGCCCAGATCGAAGTTTATACGAAGGCTTTCTGCCCCTATTGCACCCGCGCGAAGATGCTGCTGGGCGGCAAGGGCGCCGATTTCCGTGAAATCGACGTGACGATGGACCGCGCGGGGTTCGACGCGATGGTCGAGCGCGCGAACGGACGCCGCACCGTGCCGCAGGTCTTTATCGACGGAAAACATGTCGGCGGCAGCGACGACCTCGCCGCGCTCGATGCGAAGGGCGAGCTCGACGCGCTGATCGGGACCGCCTGATCCATGATCGTGTTCGATCTTTGCTGCGCGGCCGGCGATCACCGGTTCGAGGCCTGGTTCGCGAGCAGCGACAGCTTCGCCGACCAGCAGGCGCGCGGCCTGATCGCCTGCCCGGTCTGCGGCGACAGCGCGGTGAAGAAGGCGGTGATGGCTCCGCGGGTGGGCGCGAAGTCCAATCAGGCGGCGGTCGCGCCCGTTTCCGTGCCGGCGGCGCCCGAACCCGGCCCTGAATTGGTGCGCAAGCTGCTCGCCGGCATTGCGGCAAAACAGGCCGAAATGCTGCCGCAATCGCGCTGGGTCGGCCGCGATTTCGCCGATGCCGCCCGCGCGATGCACGAAGGACGCGCGGCCGAGGATATGATCCACGGCCAGGCCTCCCCCGAGGAAGCGGAGGCGCTTCGCGACGATGGGATCGCCGCGATGCCCCTGCTGGTGCCGATCGTGCCGCCCGAGGCGGCCAATTGACCCAAGCCGATTGACGCTCCGCGCGCTCCGCCGCTACACGAGCGGCGGCGCACCCGTAGCTCAGCAGGATAGAGCATCAGATTCCTAATCTGGGGGCCACTGGTTCGAATCCAGTCGGGTGCACCATTCCCGTTCGATGATGGGCATGGGAAATGCGGTATGGTTGGACGTCCGGTCAACTGCATGTTCCGGTGCCTTCGTAGATCCCGACGCCGGATCTGGTGGTCGCTACTTCCACGCGTCCGACGCCGCGTCAGTTCAGGATTGCCCAACGGACGCCTGCCATGCCGCTATCGGGCCATCGCTATGGGCATCCGCTCGATGGCAAGGATCGGCCGTTCTCATTCTCCCCCGACTAGCGGTTTTTTTGAACGCTTCGGCTAGCGCGACGCCGATGCAACGGAACAATCGTTGTGACCCGCCGTTGTCGAAATATTGCAACTCAAGGGTTGTTCACCCTCGCCGGCGGAGAGAGAGAATGAGAAAGCTTCTGACAATTTTCGCAATTAGCGGCTCGATGTTTATCCTGTCTGCTTGCAATACAGTTGAAGGTGCAGGAAAAGACGTTGAATCCGCTGCAGATTGTGCCGATGGAGTTGAAGGCAACTGCTAGGTGGCGTTGACAAATCGGCGTGAACCGGCATTCGCGGATCGCTTTTATTGACCGACAGCTTTTCGGCCATAACTGAAAGACGCACCATTTATTGATGGGCCGCGAAGACGTGGGCCACCGATAACGGTCGTCATGTCGATTGGTGAAGCTTCGGGACGCATAAATACTTCGCCATGTGCCCTATGTGGCGCGAGCGACGGCGGGCCTTCGGGAACGTCGGCATTGGCGGCGGGAACCGCGCGCACGTCGGGCGCAAAACGCGACATTGGCTTCATGCCGGGCGAAGCATCATTTGAGTTCGAAGAGCGTCGGCTCGTCGGGCGGCGGAGTCTCGATGACTAGCAGGCCCAGGTGCATCGCTTGGGTAATCAGGTGCGCGCGGTTGCGGGCATTGAGTTTGAGCCGAACATTTTCAATATGCCGCTCGACGGTGCGCGGCGCGATATTGATCTCGAGCGCGATCTGCTTGGCCGAGCAGCCGACGGCTACCAATTCCAATATCTGATGCTCGCGAAAGGTCAAATGCGGTTCGACGTTCAAAGCATTTCGATGCACGGTGCAATCCCCTGACACCCAAGGCGTGGACACTTTGCGACCGACGAGCATCTTTTGCGCGGCAAAGCCGCCACCCACCTGCTCTGGTGAGGAGCATATCGCTTTGCGAGCTGTTTAGCAATTAACGCAAGCTAATTAAGTATATGGCGGCACTCGTTGTGCCAATACAGCTATGATGCTGAAATCCAAATGTATATTCCTAGAAAATGCTAAGGAATTATACGTAAGTGATTCGTCTAGGCCGTTCCTACACACGAATTCCTAGGTCTTTCCCCGGATGGATTCGGGGTCCGCAAAGGCAGATGAGACTCGCAAACGGGGTCGCCGCAAATACCAATTCGAGATTGGAGACGTGGCGTGCAAGGTCTGTCGGCAGAAGTTCATCGCGGGGCGATTCCGCAAGATACGATCCTGAAATTTCGTAAAGGCGAAATCATATTTTCGCAGGGCGATCCCGGCGATTGCTGGTTCGAGGTCATCGCCGGCACCGTCCGAACCTGTCATTTCCACGTCGACGGGCATCGCCAGCTGACCGGCTTTTTCTATCAGGGCGACGTGTTCGGCGTCGAATATGGCGCGCGCGACGCCGCCGCCGAGGCCGTGACGAACACCGTCCTCGCGCGCCGTCCCGCATCGAACGGCGGGCCCGACGCGCCGGGTCAGAACCGGGCTCTCGAACGCGCGCTCGACAGCGCGAACCAATGTATATTCCTGCTCGGCCGCCGCAACGCGAACGAACGCGTCGCGGCGTTCCTGTTGATCGCGGCGAAGCGGTTGTCGGCGATCGGCAGCGTTCCCCTGCCGATGACGCGCGGCGACATCGCCGATCATCTGGGGCTGACGATCCACACGGTCAGCCGCACCATATCGGGCTTCGTCCGCCAGGGCCTGATCGAGCTCGACGGACCGCAATCGTGCCGGTTGCTCGATCCGGGCGGGCTGCGCGCCATTGCCGGCGAAGAGGCGGGAGTGGCGATCGACAGGATGGGCGCGATGCGGATGCGGCCACCCTTCTCCGGGCAGGAGTTGGGGGCATGAGCATCGTGTCGCCCCCACCCGCGCTGCGCCATTTGGGCGTGGCGGCCGCCGGCTTCTCGGCCGTCTTCATGCCCGCGCAGGCACGGGCGCATGAAGCGCCGGCGCTCGAATGCCTGTGCGAGACGCTGCCGTTCCTCGATACCGCGACGACCTGGCGTGCCGCCGCGATGGCACCGGCAGGCGCCGCCGCGGGCGATCCCGCCGCGAGCCCTGAAAGCGAGATCGACGCGCAGCGCCGGATCATCGCCGAGCAGCGCGCGCTGCTCGACCGGCAGAGCGCCATGATCGCCGAGCAGGGAGAGCAGATCGCGAAGCTGCAGCAACAGATTGTGACCCAGCAGGCGCAGGTCGACCGGCTGTCCTCCTTCGCGCTCGCCGAAGCGCCGCTCGACATCTTCCGCGGCACGGGCATGGGAGGTGTCGGCGGGCAGGGCGTTGGCGCCGGACCCGCGCTTCCCGGCCCGGGCAGCGACGCGGTCGCGCTGCCCGATGCTCCTGTGGGCGAAGCGCCGCCGCCTAGCGAGCCGCCCGAGCAGCGCGTTGCCGCGGTTCCTGAAGGGCAGGGGGTGCTGACCCGCGCCGGCGAGCTCTTCTTCGAACCCTCGTTCGAATATACGCGCTCGTCGACCAACCGCCTCGTGTTCCGCGGGATCGAGCTGATCCCCGGCATCCAGATCGGCTTGATCGAGGCGACCGACGCCGATCGCGACACGCTCGTCGGCACCGCGTCGCTGCGTTACGGGATCACCGACCGCCTCGAAGCCGAAGTGCGGCTGCCCTATCTGTATCGCAACGACCGGATCGAGGTCGTCCAGCAGCGCGACGAGGGCATCGTCCGGCAGATCGCGCTGCGCGAACACGGGATCGGCGACGCCGAATTCTCGCTCCGTTACCAGTTCAACCGGCCGGTCGGGCAAAAGCCGATTTTCGTCGGAACGCTGCGCGTCAAATCGGACACCGGCAAGGGGCCGTTCGAGGTTGGTTATGACGAATTCGGAGTCGCGACAGGCCTCGCCACCGGGTCGGGATTCTGGGCGGTGCAGCCGGGGCTCAACTTCCTGATGCCGTCGGATCCCGCGGTGATATACGGCGGCGCCGCCTATCTCTATCACATCCCGCGCGACGTGAACGAATTGGTCGGCGACGCGCTGATCGGGCGGGTCGATCCGGGCGACGCCGTGTCGGCCAACATCGGCTTCGGCTTTGCGCTCAACCCGCGCTTTTCCTTCTCGCTCGGCTATCGCCACAATTATATCTTCCCGACGAAGACCGAAATCGGCGATACGAACCAGAAATCCAACTATATCCACGTCGGCTCGCTCAATTTCGGCATGTCGTACCGGCTGACCCAGCGCGACGTGCTCAACCTTGGTTTCGAAATCGGGGTGACCGAGGATGCGCCCGACGTGTCGATCACGCTGCGCATGCCGTTCGGGGGCAAATAGCCCCAGCCCGCAAGCCCGCATGGAAAGAAGCCCCGCCAATCACGGCGGGGCCAGGTGAACCGTCCCTGTCGAAACGGGGGCGGGGGGTCGTTCGGAATGGTCCCTAGTTTCCGAGTGCTCCGACGGTCTGGGCGCCCATCACGGCGCCGATCGCGTCGCTGAGCCGCGTCGTCGCGAGCGCGTCGCGGAAGCCTTCATAGCCGCTGATGTCGAGCACGGCGTCGACCTGCTGGTTCAGCGAGACGTTGCTGGCGGTGTTGATCAGCACATTCTGGATCGCGTCGGTGCTCTGGATCAGCGCCGTCTGGCCGTTGTTGGCAAGGAACACCGTCTCGTCGCCGACGCGCATCGAGATGCCGCCGCTGGTCAGGATGCCGCCCTGAACCTGCGCCGCATCGACGGCGGTCAGCGAGGGCGAGACGAAGCGTTCGATCGTCTGTCCCTCGGGCGTCCAGCTGACGATCGTGCGCAGCGCGAGTTCGTCGTTCACATAGCTGCGGATGTCGGCGCCGAAGGCGATCACCATGCCCTGAAAGGCAAATCCGCCGCGCTGGGCCGCGAGCACCTCGTCGGACACAGTCTGCGCGCCGGCCAGCGGATCGGCATCCTCGGGCTCGCTGGCCGCGAGGAGCACGGGCGCGAGGGCGAGCAGGAGGATGCGTGGGGACATGGTCTTTCTCATTTCACGGTGCCGACGCGCACATCGAGCAGAATCTGCGGGGTCAGCTGATATTGGGGGGGAAGGTGGGTGGTGAGATCGCCCGCCGAGACGTGGAGCGAGCCGTCCTTTTCGAGCGGGGCTTGCGACCAGGGGCCCCAGTCGCCTGCGAGATTGAATAAGGGGCGTGTCTTGCTCCCGTCGACGATCGCCAGCGCGATGCCGTTCCAGTGCTTTTCGAAATCCTCGAGCGAATATTCGTTGAGGCCGAGCACCGAATCGCCGGTGAGCACGCGGTCGCCGCGAACGCCCTTGATCACGACGAAATGCTTGAAGCCCTTGAGGTCCATCAGCACGATCGTCGGGCGCTTCACCTGCTTCAATTGGTCGACGGTGAGCCGGAAACCCTCGGCGCGAAAGCCGCGCGAGGCGAGATAGGTCTTCATGTCGAGCATCGAAAAACCGACCTTGCGGATCGCCTCGCGGTCGCCCTTTTCCCACATCGCGCGAAAAGGCATCGTTTCGGAGGTCGGCGCGCCATAATGATAGGTGAGCAGCGTCGCGAGCGCGGCCGAGCCGCAGCTGAAATCATAGCGCTGGCGGATGACCGAACGAAAGGGAATGTCCCACCAGGTCATCACCTGAAGCTGGTAAGTGCCGCCCGTTTCGGGTCCGGTCAGCCGGACCTCGGCAGCGGCGGGCGTCGCGGCGAGGGCGCACAGCGCGCCCGCGATCAAGGCTCGCATGGGCCGCATGGCGATGTCAGTCGCCGAGATTGATGGTCAGGTTCATGCCGCTCTGGGCGCTGACCTGCGCGCCGGTGTTGATCAGCAGATTGCCGACACCGTTGAAGTTCGACAGGGCGAAATCGCTGAGCGCGACCGAACCCGCGGTGTAATCGCCGTTCAGTGTGTTGCCGGCGACGAGCGATTCCATCGTCTGGTTGGTGATCACGAGCGATTGGCCGCCGCGTTGCGAGTCGAGTTCGCCATCGTTCAGCATCGGCGATTTGCGTTCGGGTCGCGCCGGGGTCGCGGCCGCCGCAAGGACCTCGGCCGAGGCGGATTCCGCCACGACGGGCGCCGCCGCATCGGGCGGGGGCAATTGGGCCGATACCGGCACGGACAAGCCTGCCATGACCAGCAGAACCGGGACGATCGGGGGTTTCATGATACGCTCCTCGAAAGCGAAACGGGAAGAAATGGCCGGCCCGCCAGTGGTGCCGGGCCGGCCATCCGGGGGGACTTATCAGTCGCCGCCGCCGCCGCCGCCGCCGGCCGGAGCGCTGTCGCCAAAGCTGACGGTGCCGCTCGCCGCGATGTTGGTTGCAGCCTGGGTGTTGGCGTTGATGCCCGTGTTCCATGCGGCGTTCAGAATGCCGGCATAGGCCGCGAAGGCGCTTCCGCGCACCGAGTTGTTGCCGCTGTTGTAGCCGACAGCCGTTTCGGTGCCGTCTTCACCATCCAGGTCGACGACTTCGTCGAGGTTCTGGTTGGTGTTGTTGGCGCTGAGCGTCTGGCTCGCAATGACCAGGCTGTTGCCGTTGAACGAGCCGTTGCCGTCATTGTCCTGGTCGTCGTCCGAGAAGGTGTCGGCGGCATTGTCCTGGACGAACAGGTCGATCAGGTCGTTCACAACGACGGTATCATTGTCGCTGTTGTTGCCCGACGCACCGGTCGTGGTGTTGTCGTTGTCCTGGTCTTGGCTTCCCTGCGCGATGGCGGGGGCTGCGGTGACTGCCAGCGCAAGCGTGGACACCGCGAGCATGACTTTCTTGATCATGACGTCTTCCTCTCAATCATGGGGACGGCTCGCGATGCCGGATGGCATGGCTGATGCGGATCCTCCCCGACTCCGTCCGCATCGGTGCGAACAAGGCGATGATGCTCCGCGGCTGGTTCCGCCGCTTTGCGAATTGGCAATGTCGGGGGCGGAGAAATACCCAGATGATCCCGGTGGGTGGATTGCTTGGATCAATCCGGCCGATGAGGCCCGGGTTTCAGGCGAGTTTTGCGCGCATCGTCGGATGTCCGGCGGCATCGCGCGCCCACAGTTTCGCTCCATTGCCGTCGCGGACGAGGCAAAGATCGAAGGGCGTTCCGTCGATCAGCGGCGCCTCGGCGCGGAAGTCGAATTGGCGCGGGACGATGTCGGGTGCGGCGCGCAGGGCATGATCGATCAGCAGCGTAGCGATCAGCGGGCCGTGCACGACCAGCCCGGCATAGCCCTCGACTCCTCGCGCATAGTCACGATCGTAGTGGATGCGGTGCGCGTTGAACGTCAGCGCCGAATAGCGGAAGAGCAGCACCGGATCGGGCGAGAGGCGGCGGATAGCGTCGGCGGGGTCGGCGAGCGCGACGGCAGTTGGTGCCTGCGGCGCGGGCGATGCCGGGGCGGGTTCGCGAAAAACGATATCCTGTTCCTCGCGGATCGCGGGCACGCCGTCCGCCGCGATATCGTGGCGCAGGGTGACGAAGAGCAGGTCGCCGCTCGCGCCGCGCTTGGGCTTGATCGCCTCGATCGTCGTGACGCGGGTCAGCGCGGCGCCGACCCGAATCGGCGACAGAAATTCGATGCGGCTGCCCGCCCACATGCGGCGCGGGAGCGGGACGGGGGGCAGGAGACCATGTCCGTCGCGGCGCGGGTGACCGTCTTCGCCGATCGCCGACTGGCGTGCGGCCGGCAGGAAATAAAGCCAGTGGCCGAGCGGCGGGACGATATCCGGCACGGCGTCATGGTCGAGCAGGGCGGCGAGACCGCGCAGCGGCGCTTGGGTCGCGATATCCTCGCGCGTTTCGCTGCGGCCGACCCAGGCGGAATAATCGTCCATCGCTCAGAAACTCTTTGGCAGGCCGAGCGCGTGCGTCGCGACGTGGCTCAGGATCAGGTTCGTGCTGATCGGCGCGACCTGATAGAGGCGCGTCTCGCGGAACTTGCGCTCGATGTCATATTCCTCGGCAAAGCCGAAGCCGCCGTGCGTCTGCACGCACATGTCGGCGGCGTACCAGCTCGCCTCGGACGCCAGCATCTTCGCCATATTCGCTTCGGTCCCGCAGTCCTGCCCCGCGTCGAACATCTGCGTGGCCCTGTCGACCATTCCGGCCGCGGCGGTGATCTGGACATAGGCGCGCGCGATCGGGAACTGGACGCCTTGGTTCTCGCCGATCGCGCGGCCGAAGACCGAGCGGTCCTTGGCGTAAGCAGTGGCGCGGTCGACGAAGAAGCGCCCGTCGCCGATGCACTCGGACGCGATCAGGATGCGCTCGGCATTCATGCCCGACAATATGTAGCGGAAGCCCTTGCCTTCCTCGCCGACCAGGTTGGTGGCGGGGACTTCGAGGTCGTCGAAGAAAAGCTCGGTTGTCGCATGGTTGAGCATCGTGCGGACTGGGCGCACCGTCAGGCCCTTGCCCACCGCTTCGCGCATGTCGACGAGCATCACGCTCATCCCGTCGGAGGGCTTCGCGCACTCCTCGCGCGGGGTGGTGCGGCAGAGCAGGACCATCAGGTCCGAATGTTCGGCGCGGCTAATCCAGATTTTCTGGCCGTTGACGATATATTTGTCGCCGACACGTTTGGCGAAGGTGCGGATCCGCGTCGTGTCGGTGCCCGCGGTCGGCTCGGTGACGCCGAACGCCTGCAGGCGCAGCTCGCCGCGCGCGATCGCGGGAAGATATTCCTGCTTCTGCGCCTCCGACCCATGCTTGAGCAAGGTGCCCATCGTATACATCTGCGCGTGGCACGCGCCGCCGTTGCAGCCCGAACGGTGGATTTCCTCGAGCACCGCGGTCGCGGCGCCGAGGCCGAGCCCCGACCCGCCATATTCCTCGGGGATCAGGACCGAGAGGAAACCCGCGTCGGTCAGCGTGCGCACGAACTCGCTCGGATAGATGCGGTCGCGGTCGAGCCTCTGCCAATATTCGCCGGGAAAATCGGCGCACAGGCGGCGCACCGCCTCGCGGATTTCGGGGTGGCTCTGCGGCTCGGTTTCGGACATCGGCGTTGGGCTCTCCCCTGATCGTCGGGGAGAGCCTTAGAATGCGAAGCTGTTTCGGTGCAACTGAAACAAGCGTCAGATGCTCGGCAGGTCGAGGCCCTTCTCGCGCGCGCAATCGATCGCGATGTCGTAGCCCGCGTCGGCGTGGCGCATCACGCCGGTGCCGGGGTCGTTCCACAGCACGCGTTCGAGCCGCTTCGCCGCTTCGGGGGTGCCGTCGGCGACGATCACCATGCCGCTATGCTGCGAATAGCCCATGCCGACCCCGCCGCCGTGGTGGAGCGACACCCAGGTCGCGCCCGATGCCGTATTGAGCAGCGCATTGAGCAACGGCCAGTCGGACACGGCATCGCTACCGTCGCGCATCGCCTCGGTCTCGCGGTTCGGCGAGGCGACCGAGCCCGAATCGAGATGATCGCGGCCGATCACGACCGGCGCTTTCAGTTCGCCCGACGCGACCATCTCGTTGAAGGCGAGGCCGAGCCGGTGGCGGTCGCCGAGTCCGACCCAGCAGATGCGTGCGGGCAGACCCTGGAATTGAATCTTCTCGCGCGCCATGTCGAGCCAGTTGTGGAGGTGCGCGTTGTCGGGCAGCAGTTCCTTCACCTTGGCATCGGTCTTGTAGATATCCTCGGGATCGCCCGACAGCGCCGCCCAGCGGAAGGGGCCGATGCCGCGGCAGAAGAGCGGGCGGACATAGGCCGGGACGAAGCCCGGAAAGTCGAAGGCGTTCTCGACACCTTCGTCCTTCGCCATCTGGCGGATGTTGTTGCCATAGTCGGTCGTCGGCACGCCCGCCGCTTGCAGGTCGAGCATCGCCTGCACATGCACCGCCATCGACGCCTTGGCGGCCTTGGCGACTGTAGCCGGATCGCTCTCGCGCTTCGAGAACCATTCGTCGAGCGTCCAGCCCGCGGGGAGATAGCCATTGACCGGATCGTGCGCCGAGGTCTGGTCGGTGAGCAGATCGGGGCGGATGCCGCGGCGAACCATCTCGGGTAGGATTTCGGCGGCGTTGCCGAGCAGGCCGACCGACACGGGCTTGCCCTCGGCGTGGGCTTCTTCGATCATCGCGATCGCCTCGTCGATGCTCGACGCCTGCTTGTCGAGATAGCCGGTGCGCAGCCGCATCTCGATGCGGCTCGGCTGGCATTCGATCGCGAGGCAGCTCGCGCCCGCCATCACTGCCGCCAGTGGCTGCGCGCCGCCCATGCCGCCGAGCCCGGCGGTCAGCAGCCAGCGGCCCGAAAGGTCGCCGCCATAATGCTGGCGGCCCATCTCGACGAAGGTTTCGTAGGTGCCCTGAACGATGCCCTGGCTACCGATGTAGATCCAGCTGCCCGCGGTCATCTGACCGTACATCATCAGGCCCTTTTTATCGAGCTCGTGGAAATGCTCCCAATTCGCCCATTCGGGGACGAGGTTCGAATTGGCGAGGAGGACACGCGGCGCGTTTTCGTGCGTGCGAAAGACACCGACGGGCTTGCCCGACTGAATCAGCAACGTCTCGTCATCGTTGAGCCGTTTCAGCGTCTCGACGATCCGGTCATAGCTTTCCCAGTCGCGCGCGGCGCGGCCGATGCCGCCATAGACGACCAGCTCGTGCGGCGCCTCGGCGACGTCGGGGTGGAGGTTGTTCATCAGCATCCGCATCGGCGCTTCGGTGAGCCAGCTCTTTGCGCTGATCTCGGGGCCGGTCGCCGGGCGGATCACGCGGCTGTTATCGAGGCGGGCGGTCATTGTCGTCCTTTCGCAAAATCGAGGGCCGCGGCGATCACTTGCTCCAATACGGGCCGGATCGCCGGGTTCGGGTCGAGGGGGGAGGGCCAATTCATGTGCGTGATCGCATCGGGCTCGGCCATATAGCCGCGCTGCGCGAGCTCCATCTGGATCGCATGGATGCCGCTTTCGGGGCGGCCGTAATGGCGCGTCGTCCAGCCGCCCTTGAAACGGCCGTTGACGACATGGCTCTTGCCGCTCGCCGCGCAAATGTTCGCGATGACGGTTTCGAGCTCGGGGGCCGAGGTCGCGCCGCCGTTGGTGCCGATGTTGAACTGCGGCAGTTCGCCGTCGAAGAGGCGCGGGACATGGCTGCGGATCGAATGCGCGTCGTAGAGGACGACCTTGCCGTGCGCGGATTTCAGCCGGTCGAGTTCGGCGGTCAGCGTGTCGTGATAGGGGCGGTGGTAAAGGTTGAGGCGCTGGGTGATCGACGCCTCGTCGGGCTCGCCGAAACGATAGAGCGGCTCGCCGTCGAAGGTCGTCGTCGGACACAGCTCGGTCGTCGCCTGCCCGGGGTAGAGCGACGCACCCGACGGATCGCGGTTCATGTCGATCACGCTGCGCGAAATGTCGGTGGCGACGAGCGTTGCGCCCAGATCGGCGGCGAAGGCGTAAAGCTCCGCGATCCACCAGTCGGTGTCGATCTGCGCGTGCCAGGGCGAAACATATTGCTCGTCGAGGCCCGCGAGGCTGGTGCCACCGTGCGGGAAGGCGATGACGAGCGGCGCGTCGCCGCGATGGATGCGCAGCCAGTCCATCAGCCGAGGCCCGGCAGGGTGGCGGGCACTGCGGCGGCAAGGCCGCCCGAGCGGATCAGCGCGGTCGCGGCCTCCATATCGGGGTGGAAATGCCGGTCGTCCTCGAGCGTCGGAACCGCGGCGCGCAGATGCTTGTGCGCCGCCTCCAGCGCATCGCTCGATTTCAGCGGCGCGTGGAAATCGATGCCCTGGCACGCCGCGAGCAATTCGATGCCGATCACCGCGCTGGCGTTATCGGCCATGTCGAGCAGGCGGCGCGCGCCGTGCGCGGCCATCGAGACATGATCCTCCTGATTGGCTGAGGTCGGGATCGAGTCGACGCTCGCGGGATAGGCGCGCTGCTTGTTCTCGCTGACCAGCGCCGCCGCCGTCACTTGCGGGATCATGAAGCCCGAGTTGAGGCCGGGGCGCGGGGTGAGGAAAGCGGGGAGGCCCGACAATGCGGGATCGACGAGCATCGCGATGCGGCGCTCGGAGATCGAGCCGATCTCGCAGAGCGCCATCGCGATCATGTCGGCGGCGAAGGCGACGGGTTCGGCGTGGAAATTGCCGCCCGACAAGGCTTCATCGGTATCGGCAAAGATCAGCGGATTGTCGGAGACGCCATTGGCCTCGATGCCGAGCGTGGTGCCGGCTTGGCGCAGCAGGTCGAGCGCGGCACCCATCACCTGCGGCTGGCAGCGCAGGCAATAGGGGTCCTGCACGCGCGGATCATCCTCCGCATGCGAAGCGCGGATCGCCGACCCCGCCATCAACCCGCGCAGCGCGTCGCCAACTTCGCGCTGTCCCGCATGGCCGCGCAGCGCATGGATGCGCGCGTCGAAGGGGGCATCCGAGCCCTTGGCGGCCTCGGTCGACAGCGCGCCGGTGATCAGCGCCGAACGGAAAACGGTTTCGGCGCGGAACAGCCCCGCAAGCGCGTTGGCGGTCGAAAATTGCGTGCCGTTGAGTAGCGCGAGCCCTTCCTTGGGGCCGAGGTCGAGCGGCGCGAGGCTCGCCTGCGTCAGCGCGTCGGCGGCGGGCAGCGTCTGGCCGCCCACCTCGATCGCGCCGACGCCGATCATCGCCGCCGCCATATGCGACAGCGGCGCGAGGTCGCCGCTCGCACCGACCGAGCCCTGCGACGGGACGACGGGGGTCAGGCCCTTGGCGAGCATCGCTTCTAGCATCGCGACCGTCGCGCGCTGGACGCCCGACGCGCCCATGCCGAAACTCGCGAGCTTCAGCGCCATCATCAGCCGGACGATCTTCACCGGCGACGGCGCGCCGGTTCCCGCGGCGTGGCTGAGCACGATATTGCGCTGGAGCGTCGACAGTTCGTCGTCGGCGATGCGCACGCTCGCAAGCTTTCCGAAGCCGGTGTTGATGCCATAGACGGGCGCGCCCTTCGCGACGATGCGCGCGACCGCGGCGGCGCTCGCGTCGATCGCGTCCCATGCATCGGCGCTCAGTTCGGCGCTCGCGCCCTCATAGATTTCGCGCCAGTCGGCGAGCGTCATATGCCCGGGCTCGATAATCATTGTCCGTCCTTGATGCGTTGGTGAAGCGGGTTGAAGCCGATGCGATAGACGAGCTCGGCGGGATCGGTGACGTCCCAGATCGCGAGGTCGCACGCCTTGCCGGCTTCGAGGGTGCCGACCTCGGCCGACAGGCCGAGTGCGGCGGCGGCGTTCACCGTGACGCCGCGCAGCGCCTCGACCACCGTCAGTCCGAACAAAGTCGCACCCATGTTGAGCATCAGCAGCAGCGAGGTCGTCGGCGAGGTGCCGGGGTTGTTGTCGGTCGCGAGCGCGATGCGCGTGCCGTGGCGGCGCATCGCGTCGATCGGCGGCAATTTGGTCTCGCGCATGAAGTAATAGGCGCCGGGCAGCAGCACCGCGACCGTGCCCGCTGCGGCCATCGCGCGGACGTCGTCTTCGGTCGCATGTTCGAGATGATCGGCCGACAGCGCGCCGTGCATCGCGGCAAGCGTGCTGCCGTGGAGCGCCGACAATTGTTCGGCGTGGAGCTTGACCGCGAGGCCATGCGCTTTCGCCGCCTCGATCACGCGCGTGCATTGCGCAGGCGAGAAGCCGATGCCCTCGCAAAAACCGTCAACCGCGGTCGCGAGCGAAGCTGCGGCGGGGATCATCTCGCGGACGACGAGGTCGATATAGGCGTCGCTGTCGCCCTTATATTCGGGGGGCAGCGCGTGCGCGCCGAGGAAGGTCGGCTCGACGAGGATGTTGCGGTGCCCGGCGAGCGCACGCGCGGCGCGCAGCATCTTGAGCTCGTCTTCGGTCGACAGGCCATAGCCCGACTTGACCTCGATCGTCGTGACGCCCTCGGCGATCAGCGCGTCGAGGCGGGGCAGCGCGCTTTCGACCAGCTCCTCCTCGCTCGCTTCGCGTGTCGCGCGCATCGTCGAAACGATGCCGCCGCCGGCGCGCGCGATCTCTTCATAGCTCGCGCCATCGAGCCGCATCGCCCATTCGTTCGCGCGGTTACCGCCGTGGATCAGGTGGGTGTGGCAGTCGATCAGCCCCGGCGTGATCAGCCGCCCTTCGCAATCATGCACCTGCGCTTCGGTCGTCGGCGCGCCTTCGGCCGGCCCGGCATAGACGATCCGGCCATCCTGCGCCGCCACCACGCCATCGTCGATCAGGCCGAGATCGTCTCCGGCCATCGTTGCGATTCGGGCGTTCGTCCAGCGTTGCTCCATCTGGACAGTCTCGCCTCGATGCGCCATTATGTCTAGACATAATATGAGGACGGATGATGGTTTCGCTCTGGTTCGAACGCGCATGGATCGGCAATCGCTGGGAAAAGGAGGTGCGGCTGCGCATCGCCGACGGCCGGATCGCCGCGATCGAGACCGGCGTCGCGGAAGCGGCCGGGGACGAACGCCACCGCGTCGCGCTGCCCGGGCTGTGCAATGTCCACAGCCACGGCTTCCAGCGCGGGATGGCGGGTTTGTCCGAACGCCGCAGCCGCCCCGACGACAATTTCTGGAGCTGGCGCGAGATCATGTACCGCTTCCTCGACCGGCTGACGCCCGAGGATGTCGCGGCGATCACCGCGCAGGCCTATGTCGAGATGCTCGAAACGGGCTTCACGCGCGTCGGCGAGTTCCACTATCTGCATCACGACCCGGCGGGCGCTGCCTACGCCGATGTTGCCGAAATGGCGGGGGCGATTGCCGAAGCGAGCGCGGCAACGGGGCTCGGGCTGACGCTGCTTCCCGTCTTCTACGCGCACGGCAATTTCGATGGTGCGCCGCCTAGCCCGGGGCAGCGGCGCTTCCTCAACGATATCGACGGCTTTGCGGCATTGCTCGATGCGTCGCGGTCGAAGCTCTCGGACGACGCCAATATCGGCGTCGCGCCGCACTCGCTGCGCGCCGTGACGCCCGAAGAGCTTCGCGCGCTGCTCAAAATGTCGCCGACCGGGCCGGTGCATATCCACGCCGCCGAACAGGTGAAGGAGGTCGCCGACTGCGTCGCGTGGAGCGGCGCGCGGCCGGTCGAATGGCTGCTCGACAACGCCGGGGTCGACGAGCGCTGGTGCATGATCCATTCGACGCATCTCGACGAACGCGAAGTGCCGCGGCTCGCCGCGAGCGGCGCGGTCGCCGGGCTGTGTCCCGTAACCGAAGCCAATCTCGGCGACGGCATTTTCCCCGCGATCGACTATCTCACCGCGAACGGCCGTTTCGGCGTCGGCACCGACAGCAATATCCTCGTTGACGCGGCGCAGGAGCTTCGTGCGCTCGAATATTCGCAGCGGCTCGCGCACCGTGCCCGCGCCCTGTTGGCGGGCGAGGAATCGCCTTTCGTCGGCGCCAACCTCTTCACGCGCGCAGTCGCGGGCGGGGCGCAGGCGCTCGGCGTGCCGGCGGGGCTGGCTGTCGGCCATGCCGCCGACATCGTCTCGCTCGACCTCGATCACCCGTCCTTCGCCGGCAACGACGATGCGACCCTGCTCGACCGATGGATTTTCGCGGTGCGCGCGGGTGCGATCGACAGCGTGTGGCGCGCGGGCGCGAAGCGGGTCGAAAAGGGGCGCCATGTCGATGCCGACGCGATCGGTGCCGCTTATCGCACCTGCATCGAACGGCTGCTCGTATGAACCCGGCGCGCCGCATCCGCGACGAGATCGCCGCGGCGATCCGTTCGGGCGAGTGGCGTCCCGGCGACCGGGTGCCGACCGAGCAGGAACTCGCCGCGCGCTACGGCTGCGCGCGCGCGACGGTCAGCAAGGCGCTCGGCGAACTCGCCGCGTCCGGCCTCGTCGAGCGGCGGCGCAAGGCCGGGACCTTCGTCGCGCATCCGCCGGTTCATTCGGCGGTGATGACGGTGCCCGATCTCGCCGAACTCATCGCCGCGCGGGGCGAAGCCTATCGCTGGGACCTCCTGTCGGCCGATACCGACGATGTCGGCGAGGCGTCGTGCCCCGGCCCCGCGCTCCGTATCGAGGGCGTGCATATGGCGGCGGGCGAAGCTTTCGCGCTCGAACGGCGCTTCATCGCGCTGGGCGAAGTGCCCGAGGCGCTGGGCGCGGACTTCGCCGCCGAAGCGCCGGGAACCTGGCTGCTAGGCCATATCCCGTGGACGCAGGCGCGGCACGTCATCCGCGCGGTGACGCCGACGCGAAAGGAGGCGGGGCTGTTGGGCGTGAACGCGAGCGCCGCCTGCCTCGAACTCGATCGCACGACCTGGCGCGCCGGACGCGTCGTCACCCACGTCCGGCAGCTGTTTCGCGGCGATCGCTTCGACCTCGTCGCCGACTTCAACGCGGGGCCGTGACGGCGGGGCCGGCGATCCCGGCCTCGGCACTGGCGACGCGCGTCATCGCCAGCACGGCAAGCAGCAGAGTCACCGCGGCGAACGCCATCGTATAGATCGGTTCGCCCGGAAACAGCGCCTGCATGATCGAACCCATTACGGTCGCGACGAGCAATTGCGGCAGCACGACGAACATGTTGAACAGCCCCATATAGATGCCGAGCTTCGCCTGCGGCAGGCTTGAGGCGAGGATCGCATAGGGCATGGCGAGCACCGACGCCCAGAAGATGCCGATGAAAATCTCGCTCGCGATCAGATGAGCCGGGTCGCGCAGCAGGAAGAAGCTCGCATAGCCGACCGCGCCGCAGCCGAGCCCGATCATATGCGTCCGCGCCTGTCCGAAGCGGCGCGAAAGCCACGGCAGCAAGGTCAGCGCGGCGATGGCCGCGACGCCGTTATAAATGGCGAACAGCTCGCCGACCCAATTGCTCGCCTCCTGATAGGCGGCGCTCGCGGCGTCGGTCGCGCCATAATGATATTGGGCGACGATCGGCGTCGTGTTGATCCACATGATGAACAGCGCCGACCAGCTGAAGAATTGCACGAGCGCGAGCCGCTTCATCAGTAGCGGCATGCCGGCGAAATCGCCGACGATGCTCGACAGCATGTTCCGGTCGTTCCCGCGCCGCGCCAGCGCGATCGCCAATGCGCTCGCGAGGCCATATCCGGCGAGCAACGCGCCGAGCAGCAACACCTCGCGTAGCAACGCGAACCGCATCTGGACGAAAGCGACGGCGATCCCCGCGGCGACCCAGCCGGCACTCGCCGCATAGCCGCGCGAAGCGAGCGCGCGGACGGCGGGCGCGTTCGCCGCCGCCGGCGGTTCGAAGGCCGCCATCTCTTCGGGGCTATATTCGCGCGTCGCGACGACGGTCCACAGCACCGCGAGGAACAGCGCGAGCCCCCCGAACCAGAAGGCATAGCGCACCGTATCGGGGATTTGCCCCGGCGGCGCGACATTGGCGACGCCCATCGCTTCCATCAGGCTGGGGAACAGCGATCCGACTACCGCGCCGGCGCCGATAAAGGCGGTCTGCACGGCATAGCCGACGCTATGCTGCTCCTTGCCCAGCATGTCGCCGACAAAGGCGCGAAACGGTTCCATCGAAATATTGAGCGACGCGTCGAGGATCCACAGCATCATCGCCGCGAACCAGATCGCCGGGCTTTCGGGCATCACGAACAGCGCGATGGCGGCAAGGATCGCGCCGGCGAGAAAATAGGGGCGACGGCGACCGAGCCGGCCGAGCCAGGTCCTGTCGCTCATATGGCCGATGATCGGCTGGACGAGCAGCCCGGTCAGCGGCGCGGCGACCCACAGGCCCGGCAGCTTCTCGATATCCTCGCCCAGCGACTGGAAGATGCGGCTCATATTCGCATTCTGCAGCGCGAAGCCGATCTGGATGCCGAAAAAGCCGAAGCTGATATTCCACAGGCCGGCGAAACCCTGCCGCGGCTTGTCCATCGCGTCTCTCCCCGTCGGTCCGCCGCTCGCGGCTCTCGTCGCGCCCGGGTGTCGCAGCCCCGGCACACTAGGGCAAGCACGGCGCGGCTACGTATACGAATACGTGAAGGGTCGGGTTCGACCGGTAGCGGGCGTCCCATTTATCGTCACCCCGGGCTTGACCCGGGGCCTGCCTTGTCTTTTCGACTTGGAGCAGGAGGAAGGCGGGTCCCGGGTCAAGCCCGGGATGACGAATTGGGGAACTTCCGCTTCCCACCCCCAAATCCGCCGTCGCCGTTTACACCGCCGTGCTCTGCCGCTTGATCAGCTTTGCCGGCAGCATCGTGCGTTCGGCGTCGGCGCCGGCGATGCGGCGGAGCAGCGCGTCGACGAGCAGTTCGCCGGCGCCCTTCATGTCCTGCATCACCGTCGTCAGCGTCGGCGAGGTCTGGCTGGCGGCGGGGATGTCGTCGAAGCCGATCAGCGCGACGTCCTGCGGGCAGCGGAGGTTCGCTTCGGCGAGCGCGCGCATCGCGCCGATCGCGATCAGGTCGCTGGCGGCGAAAATCGCGTCGAAACGCCGCCCGCTCGCGAGCAGCGACTTGGCGGCGGCATAGCCCGAAGCTTCCGACGACACGGCGCCCGCTTGCAGCCCCGGGTCGGGGGCGATCCCCGCGGCGCGCATCGCGCGGCAAAGCCCGGCATAGCGGTCCTGAAATTCGGGGGCATGCTCCGACGCGTCGCCGAGGAAGGCGATATGCCGCCGCCCGATCTCGACCAGATGCGCGCCCGCCAGCTCGCCCGCGCCGACATTGTCCGACCCGACGGTCAGCCCGATGCTGTCGTCCGAAACCGATCCCCAGCGCACGAATTTCGTGTCCATCTCGACCAGATGTTCGAGCTTGGTGCGATAGAGCTGATAGTCGCCATAGCCCAAAAGGATGATGCCGTCCGACCGGTGGCTGTCCTGATAGGCGACGTGCCAGTCGTTGTGCATCTGCTGGAAACTGATGAGCAGGTCATAGCCTTTGAGCGCGCATTGCCGCGTGATCGACCCGAGCATCGACAGGAAGAAGGGGTTGATCATCGATTCGTCGGGGGTCGGATCCTCGAAAAAGAGCAAAGCGAGCGTGTGGGTGCGCTGCGAGCGCAGGCTCGAGGCGTTCTTGTCGACGGTGTAGTTGAGCTCGCGCGCGATGCGCTCGATGTTGGCGCGGGTCGCGGCGCTCACCGACTTGCTGCCGCGCAGCGCGCGCGACACGGTGGGCTGCGAGACGCCCGCCAGATAGGCGATGTCGAAACTCGTCGGCTTGGCGGAGGGCTGGCGCCCCATGTCTCTCTCCCTGGCGCCGCGGCCTTTGTCGGTGGCGGCCGCTGACGGGCGGAGACTAGCGATTGGTCCCGTCGATGCCAAGAATTTGCACGGGGTCGACATCCGCGGTTTCCGGCGCCGAAAGCGTTGCATTTCTGCGACAGTGCGCGCGTCTGCATATTATGCGTATACGTATACCCTATGGCGGCACGCCGCGATTGGTTTCAATTGCGAGGCTCAAGATGGGAAAGCCCACGCATCGGAGAGGAGCCTGACGGACGCTTCGCGTCCCCGGTCCGATGCACGGGTCAAGACCGCCCGTCCGTGCCAGGGGAGCCACATATGACCATGCCGACCAAGTTTCGCCGGGATGCCAGCGCCATCGCGCTCGGCCTCGCTCTGTCCGTCTTCGTACCCGGCGCCGCGATGGCGCAGGATGCGGACACCGCACCCGTTGGCGAAGTACCGGCCGAGGACGCCATCGTCGTCACCGGCATCCGCGGCGCGATCAACAATTCGGTGCAGGCGAAGAAGGCGAACACCTCGATCGTCGAAGTGATTTCGGCCGAGGACATCGGCAAGCTGCCCGACCTGTCGATCGCCGAATCGCTGTCGCGCCTGCCGGGGCTCGCGACGCAGCGGCTCGACGGCCGCGCCAATGTCGTCTCGATCCGCGGTCTCGCCCCCGACTTCACCACGACTTTGCTCAACGGCCGCGAACAGGTTTCGGCGGGCAACAACCGCGGCGTCGAACTCGACCAATATCCATCGGAGCTCCTGAACGGTGCGGTCGTCTACAAGACCCCCGACGCGTCGCTGATCGGGCAGGCGCTCGGCGGCACGATCGACATGCGGACGGTGCGTCCGCTCGCTTATGGCCGCCGCGCGATCGCGGCGGGCGCGCGGTTCGAGGTCAACGACCTCGGCAAGCTCAATCCCGATATTTCGAACAAGGGCTATCGCGCCAACATTTCCTACATCGACCAGAATGCCGACGGCACGCTGGGCTGGGCGATCGGCTATGCGCGCATGCAGTCGCCGACCGCCGAGGAACGGTTCAACGCCTGGGGCTATCCCGAGGTCACCGACGGAACCAACACCGCCTTCCTGATCGGCGGCGCCAAGCCCTATGTGAAATCGAACGAGCTCAAGCGCGACGGCGTGATGGCGGTCGTCGAATGGGAGCCCAGCGACCGTTTCCACACGACGATCGACGCCTATTGGTCGAAATTCAAGGATGACCAGCGCCTGCGCGGTATCGAACTGCCGCTGGCGTGGGGTAATTCGACGCTGCAGCCCGGCTTTACCGTCGAAGACGGTCTGGTGACCGAGGGCGTCTGGACGGGCACCGAAGCCGTGATGCGCAATGACGTTGTTCATCGCACCTCGACGATCATCGCTGGCGGCTGGAACAGTCAGTTCAAGCCCAACGACCGGCTGACGCTCGAACTCGATCTCGGCTATTCGCGGCTCAAGAAGACCGAGGAAAATCTGGAAATCTACCTCGGCACCGGCCGCGGCGCGGGTGTCGGCGCGCGCGAAACCGCGCTCGGGTTCCAGCTGCGGCCGAAGGGCGGCATCATCCTCGATCCGTCGCTCGACTATGCCGATCCGAACCTCTTCCTGATCACCGATCCGCAGGGCTGGAATAGCTGCGGCGGCGCGGTTCCCAACTGTCAGGACGGCTTCGTCAACACTCCGAAGATCAAGGACGAGCTGAAATCGCTGCGCCTGCAGGCGACGCAGGAACTGGACGGCGTGCTCAGCAGCATTCGCGTCGGCGCCAATTATTCGGACCGCGAAAAGAGCCTCGACGATCGCGGCTTCGTGCTGACCGGCAATGATTATCCGGCGAACACCGCGGTGCCCGCCGATTATCTTTACGATCCGGTGTCGCTCGACTTCATCGGCATTCCCGGCATGGTCGCGTTCGACAGCTGGCGCTACTACAACGACGGCAACTATGTGCTCACCGACGAAGCCGGCTGGACGCCGGGGCGCATCTTCAACGACTATAACGTCCGCGAAAAGGTGCTGACGGGCTTCATTCAGGCCAATTTCGACGCCGACACGGGCAGCACGCCCATTCGCGGCAATGTCGGCATCCAGATCGTCCACAGCGACCAGTCGGCGTCGAGCTTCTATGCGCAGGTCGTCGGCGGGCAGGTGCAATCGACGCCGGTGACCGACGGCGCGACCTACACCGATTTTCTGCCCAGCCTGAACCTGACGGTCGAATTCGCCGACAACACCTTCCTCCGCTTCGGCGCCGCGCGCATGCTGGCGCGGGCGCGCATGGATCAGCTGAAGCCGGGCGGCGGCGTCAATTTCGATGCGTCGAAGCGCAACAACACCGACATCGAAGCGTCGCCCTGGTCGCTCGATCTCGGCAATGCGAAGCTGCGGCCGCTGATGGCCGACACCGTCGACGTCTCGCTCGAGAAATATTTCGGTCAGGGCGCCTATGTGTCGCTCGGCGGTTTCTACAAATATCTCGAAAATTACATCTACCGCCAAAGCGACGCGTTCGACTTCACCGGCTTCGAAATTCCGGACGGCGGAACGGTCGCGACCTATCAGGGGTTGGCCAACCAGTGGCGCAACGGCAATGGCGGGCGCGTCTATGGCGCTGAAGCCGCGCTCTCGCTGCCCTTCGCGACCTTCACCCCGGCGCTCGACGGCTTCGGCGTGCTGGCAAGCGGCTCCTATACCAAGAGCCGCGTCCGCGAAGGCAGCGCCGACCCGATCGCGATGCCCGGCCTGTCGCGCTGGGTCGTGAACGGCACCGCCTATTTTGAAAAGGCCGGTTTCCAGGCACGCATTTCGGGACGTTATCGCTCGAAATTCCTCGCCGAAGTGTCGGGCCTCAGCCTTAAGCGCGACCTGGTGACGGCCAAGAGCGAAATGGTCGTCGATGCGCAGATCGGCTATACTTTCCAGAGCGGCGCGCTTGAGGGGCTAGGCATCCTGCTCCAGGCGTCGAACCTCACCAACGAGCCGTTCGTGACCTATTACAACAATGATCCGCGCCAGATCCGCGACTATCAGAATTATGGTCGCAACTTCATGGCCGGTGTCACCTACAAGTTCTGATCCGATGCGCGGGCCGGCACGTCCGGCCCGCTTGTCGAAGGCGTCGGACGAGAGGGAAGGAACAGCGTGGGCGATAGTCGCATCACGAAGGTGGTGATCGTCGGAGGCGGCACCGCGGGCTGGATGGCCGCCGCGGCGCTGTCGCGGACGATGGACAATCTGTCGATCCGGCTCGTCGAGAGCGACGAAATCGGCACCGTCGGCGTCGGCGAGGCGACGATCCCGGCGATCCGCCTGTTCAACGCCCTGATTGGCATCGACGAGGATGAATTCGTCCGCGAAACGCGCGGGACGTTCAAGCTCGGCATCGAATTTCGCGACTGGGGACGGATCGGCGACGTTTATATGCACGCCTTCGGGCAGATCGGACGCAGCCTCGGCATGCTCCAGTTTCCGCAATATTGGCTGCGCGGCCGTGCAGAGGGTGTTGCGGGGCGGCTCGGCGATTATTCTCTGAACGGTACCGCGGCGCATCAGGGCCGCTTCGCGCGGCTGCCGCAGATCCCGAACACGGGCCTCGACGGTATCGCCTATGCCTTTCATTTCGACGCCGCGCTCTATGCCGCCTATCTGCGCAAGGTTGCAGAGGGTGCAGGCGTCGTGCGGACCGAGGGCAAGATCGAAAGCGTCAAACGCAATGGCGCGAGCGGCCATGTCGAAGCCGTTGTCCTCGAAAATGGCGAGGAAATCGGCGGCGAGCTTTTCATCGACTGCTCGGGCTTTCGCGCGCTGCTGATCGAGGAGGCGCTCGAAACGGGCTTCGAGGACTGGACGCACTGGCTTCCGTGCGACCGCGCGATCGCGGTGCCGAGCGAAAACGCCGGTCCGGCGCGGCCCTATACGCAGGCCATCGCGCACCGGAGCGGCTGGCAATGGCGCATCCCGCTCCAGCATCGAACCGGCAACGGCCATGTGTTTTGCAGCGACTTCATCAGCGAGGACGAGGCGACTGCGATCCTGCTCGCCCATATCGAAGGGCGTCCGCTCGCCGAACCGCGGACGCTGCGCTTCAAGACGGGCATGCGCAAGCAGGCCTGGAACGCCAATGTCGTCGCGCTCGGGCTCGCTTCGGGTTTCCTCGAACCGCTCGAATCGACGAGCATCCATCTGATCCAGAACGGCATCGCCAAGCTGCTCGCGCATTTTCCGGACCGCGATTTCGATGCCGCCAATATCGACGCCTATAACCGCCGGGTCCGCTTCGATTACGAGCGCATCCGCGACTTCATCATCCTCCACTATCACGCGAACGAGCGCACCGACGCGCCCTTCTGGATCCGCTGCCGCGAGATGGGCATGCCCGAAACGCTCGCGCACAAGATCGCGCTGTTCCGCGGTCAGGGCCAGATCGTTCGCGAAGCCGACGAGTTGTTCGTCGAAATCGGCTGGTTCCAGGTGCTGACCGGACAGAATGTCGAGCCCAAGACCTATCATCCGATGGCGGACCAGCTGACGCGTGAGGAACTCGCGGGCTTTTTCGCCGACATCGAAACGATCGTCGCGCGCACCGCGTCGCATCTGCCCACCCACGACGATTTCATCGCGCAGCATTGCGCGGCAGGAGTGCCCGCATGAGCCTGTTCGCCTCGTTGATCGCGCTGAGCCTCGCCGGCGCCGCGTCCGCCGCCGATTACCGCGAGCGCCCGCCCGAGGAGGAAATCATCTATTTCGTCCTCCCCGACCGCTTCGAAAATGGCGATCCGAAGAATGATAAGGGCGGGCTGAAGGGCGATCGGCTCGCGACGGGCTACGACCCCACGGCCAAGGGCTTCTTTCATGGCGGCGATCTTGCGGGCCTCACCCAGCGGCTCGACTATATCGAGGGACTGGGCGCCACCGCGATCTGGTTCGCGCCGATCTTCAAGAACAAGCCGGTGCAGGGCCCGAAGGGCGAGGAGAGCGCGGGCTATCACGGCTATTGGGTCACCGACTTCACGCAGGTCGATCCGCATTTCGGCACCAATGAAGAATTCAAGGCCTTCGTCGACGCCGCGCACGCGCGCGGGATGAAGGTCTATATGGACATCATCGCCAACCACACCGCCGACGTGATCCGTTATGCGGAGGACGAGGCGGGCGGCTATCGCTATCGCGGCCTCGCCGACTATCCCTTCGCGCGCCGGGGCGGGACGGACGGCGCGCCGATCAATCCGGGCTTCGCGGGCGACCATATCCCGGACGCCGAAAACTGGACGAAGCTGACCGACCCGGCCTTCGCCTACACCCCCGTCGTCCCGAAGGGTGAGGAGAAGGTGAAGGTCCCCGCCTGGCTCAATGAGCCGATCTATTATCACAATCGCGGCAACAGCGACTGGGCGGGCGAGTCCGCGCTCTACGGCGACTTTTCGGGGCTCGACGATCTCGCGACCGAACATCCGCGCGTCGCCCAAGGCTTCATCGACATCTACGGCCGCTGGATCGACGAGTTCGGCATCGACGGCTTTCGCATCGACACCGCCAAGCATGTGAACCCCGAATTCTGGCAGGCGTTCGTGCCCGCGATGCAGGCACGGGCGAAGGCGCGCGGCATCCCCAATTTCCACATCTTCGGCGAAGTCTATGTCGACGCGGTCGATCCGGGCGCGCTCGCCTGGTACACGCACGCGGCGGGGCTGCCCGCGGTGCTCGACTTCGGCTTCGCGCGTGCCGCGATCGATGCGGTGAGCGGCACGACGGGGACGGATCAGTTCGCGAAGCTGTTCGAAGGCGACGCGCTATACAAGGGCGGGACCGGCGCCGCGCTCGGCCTGCCGACCTTCCTCGGCAATCACGACATGGGCCGCTTGTCGATGTTCGTGAAGGCCGCGAACCCTCAGGCGAGCGAGGCCGAACTGCTCCAGCGCGTGATGCTCGGCCATGCGATGCTGCTGACGCTGCGCGGCGTGCCGACCATCTATTATGGCGACGAGCAGGGGTTCGTCTCGGACGACAAGGATCAGCTCGCGCGCGAGGACATGTTCGCCTCACAGGTCGCGGCCTATAACGACAACGATCTGATCGGCAGCGACGCGACGACCGCGGCCGCCAATTTCGATCGCGCGCACCCGCTCTATCGCCATATCGCGGTGCTCGCCGAAATCCGGCGCAAGACCCCCGCGCTCGCTCGCGGCGCCACCAAGGTCCGCGCTTTCTCGGACAAGCCCGGCCTGCTCGCGGTGTCGCGCTTCGACCCCGACACCGGGCGCGAAGTCCTGCTCGCCTTCAACACGTCGGCGGCGCCGCTGTCGGCGAATATTGCCATCGATATGAAAAGTGCGGGCTTTACCGCACTCCACGGCGATTGTCCGGCCGCACCCGCCGCGCCGGGCAGCCTCCATCTTTCTCTCCCCGCCTTCGGCACGATCATCTGCCAGGCCAGCGAATAAGCGAAAGCACGCGTGACGACGAACAGCCCCCTCGTTCAGGACCAGCCCATGACCGCCGCGGCGACCCCGCCATGGTGGAAGGGCGCGGTGATCTATCAGGTCTATCCGCGCAGCTTCGCCGATTCGAACGGCGACGGCATCGGCGACCTCGCCGGCATCACCGCGCGGCTCGACTATATCGCCTCATTGGGCGTCGACGCGATCTGGCTGTCGCCCTTCTACCCCTCGCCGATGGACGATTTCGGCTATGACATCGCCGATTATCAGGGCGTCGACCCGATCTTCGGCACGCTCGCTGATTTCGACGCGCTGGTGGCGCGCGCGCATGCGCTCGGGTTGAAGGTCACCACCGACCTCGTCTTCTCGCACACCTCCGACCGCCACGTCTGGTTCGCGGAAAGCCGCGCGAGCAAGCACGGCGACAAGGCCGACTGGTATGTCTGGGCCGATGCCAAGGCCGACGGCTCGCCGCCGACCAACTGGCAGTCGGTGTTCGGCGGTCCCGCCTGGACGTGGGACGCGCGGCGCGGCCAATATTATCTGCACAATTTCCTCGGCACCCAGCCGCAGCTCAACGTCCATAACCCCGACGTGCAGGACGCGCTGCTCGATGTCGTGCGCTTCTGGCTCGACCGCGGGGTCGACGGCTTCCGCATCGATGCGATCAACTTTTCGATGCACGACCCCGAACTGCGCGACAATCCGCCGGCACCGCCGTCGAACAAGCCGCGCACCCGGCCGTTCGATTTCCAGCAGAAAATCTACAACCAGTCGCACCCCGACATTCCGCTGTTCCTCGAACGGATCCGCGCGCTGACCGATCAATATCCGGGCCGCTTCACCGTCGCCGAGGTCGGCGGCGACGATGCGGCGCGCGAGATGAAGCTGTTCACCGCGGGCAACCGGCGCCTCAACAGCGCCTATGGCTTCGACTTCCTCTATGCCGACCGGCTGACGCCGCAGCTCGTGCGCGAGGCGGCCGAGGGCTGGCCCGACGCGGCGGGGATCGGCTGGCCGAGCTGGGCGTTCGAAAATCACGATGCGCCGCGCGCGCTGTCGCGCTGGACCCCCGAAGGCGTCGCGCCCGCCGCCTTCGCGCGCATGAAGATGGCGCTGCTCTGCGCGCTGCGCGGCAATATCATCATCTATAATGGCGAGGAGCTCGGGCTCGATCAGGTCGAGATTCCGTTCGAATTGGTGAAGGATCCCGAGGCGCTCAAGAATTGGCCGCTCACCCTGTCGCGCGACGGCGCGCGGACGCCGCTGCCCTGGGCGGCGGGCGAAAATCACGCGGGTTTTTCGAGCGTCGACCCGTGGCTGCCGGTCGGCGCCGCGCATAGCGACCTCGCGGTCGACCGGCAGCACGACGACCCCGCCTCGCTGCTCAACCTAACGCGCCATCTGGTCGCGCTGCGCGCGGCGCACCCGGCGCTGCGGCTGGGCGCCAACGCGAACTGGATCGCCGAGGGCGACCTGCTCGGTTTCGATCGCGTCGCGGACGGCGAGCATGTCCGCTGCCTCTTCAATCTCGGCGGCACGGCGATCGACATCGCCTCCCATGGCGCCGGCGCCGAACCGATCGTCGCACTGAACGGCGCCGATCCGGCGCACCTGCCGTCCTGCGGCGCCCTCTGGCTGAAACTCGAAGGAAAAAATGATGCGTAGCCTGTTCGTCGCCCTCCCGCTGCTCGCCGCCGCGGTTCCCGCCGCGGCGCAGGAAACGCGGCCGGAGCAGACCGCCGCGTCGCCCGACGGCAGCATCGTCCTCACCGTTTCGACCGACAACGACCAGCGGCCGACCTGGTCGCTGTCGCGCAAAGGCAAGCTGCTGATCGCGCCGTCGAAACTCGGTTTCCTGCTGACCGACGGCATCGCGCTCCAGCGCGGTTTCGCGATCGAGAGCGTCGAGCGCGCGAAGAGCGACACGCGCTGGGAACAGCCGTGGGGCGAGCGGCGCTTCGTGCGCGATCGCCACAATGAACTGCTCGTCCGCTTCCGTCAGAATGAAAGCTGGGGCGGGCATGCGATGAACGTGCGCTTCCGCCTGTTCGACGACGGCATCGGCTTCCGCTATGAACTGCCCGAGCAGGCGGGGCTCCAGACCGCGAAGATCGCCGACGAAATTACCGAATTCGACATCGTGCCGAAGGGCACCGCTTGGTGGATCACCGGCGGCGAATGGAACCGATACGAACAGATTTACCAACAGACCCCGATCGACGCGGTGTCGACCGCGCACACGCCGATCACGATGCGCCTCGATGACGGCACGCACCTCGCGTTCCATGAAGCTGCGCTCGTCGATTATGCGGGCATGTGGTTCAAGCGCGTCGAGGGGCGGAAGTTCCGCGCCACCCTGTCGCCGTCGTCGCAGGGGCCGCGCGTCGTTCGCGACCTGCCGTTCGCGACCCCGTGGCGGACGATCCGTATTGCCGATAATGCGGCGGGCCTCGTCGAAAGCGATCTCGAACTCAACCTCAACGAACCCAACAAGCTGGGCGATGTCAGCTGGGTTAAGCCGATGAAATATATCGGCATCTGGTGGGGCATGATCCGCGGCCCATGGAGCTGGGCCGAAGGGCCGCAGCATGGCGCGACCACCGAACGCACCAAGCAATATATCGACTTCGCGGCAAAGCACGGCTTCGGCGGCGTGCTCGTCGAGGGCTGGAACAAGGGCTGGAACGGCAATTGGTTCGGCCATGGCGACGAGTTCAGCTTCACCGAGGCCTATCCCGATTTCGACCTGAAGGCGGTCACCGATTACGCGCGAAAGAAGGGCGTGACGCTGATCGGCCATCATGAAACCGGCGGCAATATCGCGGTATACGAAGCGCAGCTCGACGATGCGATGAAGCTTTATGGGCAGCTTGGCGTCAAGGCGGTGAAGACAGGTTATGTCGCCGACGCCGGCGGCATCATCGCGCCGGGCGACGCACCGGGCGAAACGCGCATGGAATGGCACGACGGCCAGCGCCAGGTGCAACACCATCTGAAGGTCGTCCAGACCGCCGCGAAGTACAAGGTCGCGGTCAACCCGCACGAACCGGTCAAGGACACCGGGCTCCGCCGGACCTATCCGAACTGGGTTGCGCGTGAGGGTGCGCGCGGCATGGAATATAATGCCTGGAGCGATTTCGGCAGCGGCCCCGACCATGAACCGACGCTCGTCTACACGCGCATGCTCTCGGGACCGATGGACTATACGCCGGGGGTGCTCAGCCTCGAAGGCTCCAACAAGGCCCGCTTCGCATCGACGCTCGCCAAGCAGCTCGGCCTCTATCTCGCCATTTATTCGCCGATCCAGATGGCGGCCGACTTCATCGAGAATCTCGAAGCGCATCCGCGCGAGCTCGAATTCATCAAGATGGTCCCGGCCGACTGGTCCGAAAGCAGGCTGATCGCGGGCGAGGTGGGCGATTATGCGATCTTCGCTCGCAAGGACCGCAAAAGCGCCGACTGGTATGTCGGCGGGGTCAACGACGCGACCGCGCGCACGCTGACGCTGACCTTCGATTTCCTCGATCCGGGCAAGACCTATACGGCGACGATCTGGAAGGATGGCGACGGCGCCACCTATCTGACCGACGCGCGGCACCGCATCGCCTATGAAACGATCAAGGTGAAGAAGGGCGACACCTATGAACTATGGCTAGCCCCGGGCGGCGGCGCCGCGATGCGCGTCGCGCCGGGGAAATAGGCGGGCAAACCGCGGAGCATCATCTTTGACTAAATAAGCCGTGTGCTCCCGCGAAGGCGGGAGCCCATCACCGACCGGCGCTATTTCGAGCCGGCAGGAGATGGGTCCCCGCCTTCGCGGGGACACGGGGATTTATCAAATGCTTCAGCCCAACCCAACCACCTCTAGCGCCGGGGCGGCGCGCGATAGACCGCCTGATCGAGCT
This sequence comes from Sphingopyxis sp., assembly GCF_035686825.1. Taxonomy (GTDB): domain Bacteria; phylum Pseudomonadota; class Alphaproteobacteria; order Sphingomonadales; family Sphingomonadaceae; genus Sphingopyxis. Next base: position 290,895 of record NZ_DASRYZ010000004.1, read on the forward strand.
CGCCCTCCCACCGCGCGACGGTGGTCGCGACGGTCAGGTTGGCGCTGGCGCTCGGCACCGTGCGCGTCATGTCGAGCAACCGGTCGAAGGGAAGCACGAAGCCGACGATCAGCGCGGTCTGTTCGGGCGGAACGCCGACCGCCGAAAGCACCGCGGCGAGCATGAAGAGCGACGCCGACGGCACGGGGGCGGTGCCGAAGGCCGCGAGCGCGCCGGTCAGCAGCACGATCGCGAGCACGCTCGCGTCGATCGGCACACCGAAGGCTTGCAGGCTGAAAATGCTGAGCAGCCCGACATACATGGCGGTGCCGTCCTTGCCGATGCTCGCGCCGAGCGGCAGCACGGTCGAATAGACGCTCGATGATATGCCGAGGTTCTTGCCCGCGACGGTCATCGCGACGGGCAGGGTCGCCGATGAGGAGGCGGTCGAGAAGGCGACGACGAGTGCGTCGACGATACCGCGAAAGAAGGTGAGGACCGGCAGGCGCGCGAGGAGCCGCAGAATGAGGCTGTGGACGAGGACGATCTGGATCGCCGAGCCGAGGACGACGGCGAGCGCTAGCCAGCCGATATTGACGAAGACCGCGGCGCCGTTGGCGGCGACGGCGTTGGCGATCAGCGCGAACACGCCGATCGGGGTCGCCTCCATCACCAGCCCGACGATCTTCAGCAGCACCGCAGACAGCGACTGCAACAGGCCGGCAAAGGGCTTGCCCGCCTCGCCGGTCAGCACGGTGCCGACGCCGACGAGGATCGCGACGAAGATCAGCGCGAGCATGTCGCCTTTCGCCAAGGCGTCGACGATGTTGAGCGGGATGATGCCGACGAGCTGGTCATAGAGCGGCACCGGGTCGCCGAGCGCCTTGGGCGCCGCGGTGCCGACGGGGGCGGCGACGCCGGGCTCGACGATCAGCGCGACCGCCATGCCGACCGATACCGCGATCGCCGTCGTCAGCGCGAACAGCCCGACCGTCCGCCCGCCGAGCGGCCCGAGGCGTTTCGGATCGGCGAGCGAGGTGATCCCGGCGGCGATGGTGACGAGGACGATCGGCGCGACGAGCATCCGGATCGCGCGCACGAAAAGATCGCCGAACACCGCGACCTTCGGCGCCGCTTCGGGCCAGACGAGCGCGAGCAGCAATCCGAGGACAAGGCCGCCGAGCACGCGCTTCCACAGCGGGATGGCGAACCAGCGGCGCATCATCGCCCGGCCGTCCGTCGGGCGGGGTGGGAGGAAAGACAAATCATGGCCCGCAAGCCTAGTCGGAGGTGCGGCCCCAACCGCATAGCATATGTGCCTCTATCCATAACCCGTCGCTATATCCCGTCGATGACCTCCGCCACGACTTTCAGGAAATCGGTCGTCAGCGCGGTGGGGGGGCGGTTGTGATAATACATCGCGTAAAGGTCGAAGGTCAGCGGCGGCGTCAGCGGACGGATCGCGAGGCCCGGCGCCAGCGCGGCCTGCGCGGTAAAGCTGTCGACCACTGTCAGCCCGACCCCCGCGCGAACGAGCGCGGTCGCGATATAAAAGGTGCGCGCCGACATCGCATGGTCGAACTCGAGCCCGAGCCGGCGCTGTTCCTCGACGAATATCTCGCCGATCGGTCCGCTCGCCGCGACGCTGATAAAGCGATGTTCGCGTAAGTTCCCGAGCGCGAGGCGCGGCGGCGCATCGGGCAGGTCGGCCTCGCGATAGAGGACGACCAGTTCGCCCTCGCCGAGCCAGCGGCTGCCGATCGGCGCGTTCTGCGGCACCTCGACCGCGATCGCGATGTCGGTTTCGCGCTCGTGGAGCTTGCGGACCAGATCGTCGTGGTGGACCGTCTGCAGGTCGAAATTGACGTTGGGATGGCTGGTGAGAAAGCGCGCGACGGCTTCGGGCAGGACGCCGAGCGCCAGCGACGGGAGCGCCGAGATGCGCAGCTTCATGCCCGCGCCGCGCCGCAGGTTGCGCGCGCCTTCGCGCAGCGCGTGGACGCGGTCCTGGATTTCGCTGACCTCGGCGAACAGCGCGTGCGCGTCGTCGGTCGCGACAAGGCGTCCGGCCGAGCGTTCGAACAGCGGAAAGCCGAGGATCGATTCGGCGTGGCGCAGCGTCTTCGACACCGATGGCTGCGAAATATTGAGCGCGCGCGCGGCGGCGCTGACCGACCCGTTGGTGTAGACCGCGTGGAATATCTCGATATGGCGCAGGTTCATCCCCGCCATGGTTAGCCGCGCCCCGCCCGGCGGCAAGATGTTTCGCATCGCGGCAAGGCGGGGCTCCCGGCGTCAGCGCGGCCGCAGCAGCACGCGGCCGTGGCGATCGGCGGTGGGTTTGCCCTCCGCCAGCGCCGCCTTTCCGTTGACGAAGACGTAATCGACTCCGACCGAATAGGCGTGCGGCCGTTCATAGGTCGCAAGGTCGCGGATGGTTTCGGGGTCGAAAACGATCACGTCGGCGAAAGCGCCTTCGCGCAGCAGGCCGCGATCGGGGACGCCGAGGATTTTCGCGGGCAGACCGGTCGCGGCGTGGATCGCCTGCGCCATCGGGATCACCGGCTTGTCGAGCACATAATTGCGCAGCTTGCGCGGGAAGGCGCCATAGGCGCGCGGATGCTCGGACGTCTTGCCGAAATGCGGCAGCCCGCCGTCGGTCGAGGTCATCGTCCACGGCTGGCGCATGAAAGCTTCGACATCGGCATCGCTCATGTTGAACGAGACCGTCGGCGCGCCGCCCGCGATCAGCATCTCGATCGCGGCGTCGAGCGGGTCCATGCCCTTGATCCGCCCGACCTCGTCGAGCCTCTTGCCCTCGAGCGACGGATCGGGCGCGAAGCTGCGGATCATCAGCGCGTGCGGCCCGGCGCGCCGTTCGAGGTTCGGCACCATCTCCGCCCGGATCTTCGCGCGCATCGCCGGATCCTGAAGCCGCTTGGCGAGCGCCGCCGCGCCGCCTTCCTGCGCCCAGCCGGGGACGAGCGAGGCCATCAGGCTCGATCCCGAGGCCGAATAGGGATATTGATCGGCCCAGATTTCAAGCCCCTCGGCGCGTGCCTGGTCGATGCGGGCGATGACGTCGGCCGACTTGCCCCAGACCTGCGGCCCCAGCACCTTGATATGGGTGACGACGCCCGGAATTTTCGCCTCGCGCGCGACGGTGATGACCTCGTCGACCGCGGCGACGACGCCGATGTCGTAATTGCCCTCGTCGCGGATATGGCTGATGTAGAAGGCGCCGGGGAAGCGCGCCGCGGCCTTCGCGAGCCCGACGATTTCGGCGGTGTTCGAATATTTGCCGGGAATGTAGAAGGGGCCGTCGGACATGCCATAGGCGCCCGCCGCCATCGCCGCGGTGACGAGCCCTTCCATTTTCGCCTGCTCGTCGGCGGTCGCGAGCCGTGCGACGTCGCCCATCACCGCGCGCCGCACCGCGTTGTGACCGATCAGCGGGATGACGTTGACCCCGGGGATGTTGGTATTGAGGTCGGCGATCTGCGGGCCGAGTTCGGCCGGCCCGCCGCCGTCGGGATTGATCGCCAGCGTCGTGATCCCCTGGTGCAGCATCGGCAGCGCGGCGGCGAGTTCCTTCGTCTGGATATTCGGCGCCGCGTGCGAATGGGGGTCGATGAAGCCCGGCGCGACGATCCGGCCGGCCGCATCGATCAGCGTCGTCGCGGTGGCGCCGTCCGGGATCGATCCGACCGCCGCGATGCGGTCGCCCGCGATGGCAACGTCGGCGGTGCGGGCGGGACCGCCCGTTCCGTCATAGAGCGTGCCGCCGCGGATCAGCACGTCATAATGCTGGGCGAGGGCGGGCGCGGTGGTGGTGAGCAATGCGCCGATTGCGAGCGTCAGGCGTTTCATCGACCGTCCTTTCGTCACAGCTTGAAGCGGATGCCGACGCGATAGGTGCGCCCGAGCAGGTCATAGAGCGACTGGTTGGTCGCCGGCGTCGCATAGGCGCTGCCCGCCGGCCCCGGCGCGACGATCGCCGGATCCTTGTTCAAGAGGTTGTTCACCGCGAGATAGAATTCGAGCTCCTTGCCCGCCATCGCGACGTCGAAGGTCAGCGAGGTGTCGAGATAGAAGGCGCCCGCGATGTGATTGTCGTTGATCGTCCGGTTGGTGACCGTCGAGGCAGGGCAGCCCGAGGTGCATTCGACGAAGCTATTGTCATAGACCCCGCTCGAAATGCCGCGCCCCGTCAGGTTGAAGTTGAAGTCGTCGGTCGCCCAATTGGCCTGGATGCGATACAGCCATTTGGGCGTTCCGCCGGGCGCATTCTGCCCCACCGTGTCGGTCGGCGCGTCGATGCCATTGTCGAAATAATTCTTGATATAGCGCGTCGCCATCGCGCGGAGCGTCAGGTCGCCGCTGCCCACGGGCAGGCGATACGATCCTTCGAAGTCGATCCCCGTCGCGCGCTGGACCGCGAAGTTGAACGGGCTTTCGAAGACCTGCAGATTGTTGCCGAAATCATTGGGGCCGCGCACGACCGCCGAGCAAAAGGCCTGCACGCCTTCGGCGCAGCGGTCGACGATCGTTTGCGCCGCGACGGTGCCGATCGCGCCGTTGATCTTGATGTCATAATAGTCGGCCGAGAACGCGAGGCCGGGGATGAAACGCGGCTGCAGCACGACCCCGACGCCCCATTGGTCGGCCTTTTCGGGGTCGAGCAGCGGGTTGCCGCGCGTCGTTCCGGCGAATTGCACCGACGCATCATTCTGCGTCGGGTCGATCAGCACGTTGATGCGCGTCGATCCCGCGGTGAACAATTCGCCCAGATTGGGCGCGCGGATGTCGCGCGACCGCGTCGCGCGGAAGCGGATATCGGGAATGGGTTCCCAGGTCAGCCCCGCCTTCCACGTCGTGACATAGCCCGACGTCGAATAGTCGGTGCCGCGGATCGCGCCGTTGAGGTCGAAGCCTTCGAACACCGGAACCGCGAGTTCGAGATAGGCCTCGCTGACATTATAGGAGCCGAAACTGGGCAGGAAATTGCCGACGAACCAGCCCGTCTGAAATTCTTCGTCAACCTCGCCCGACACTTTCTCGCGCCGGTGCTCGCCGCCGATCGCGACCGACACCGGACCTGCGGGTAGCTCGAAGGCGTCGAACGACAGGTTCGCGGCGAACACGTCCTGCTGGAATTTCTGGCGGCGGAACGGGTTGCCGATCACATAATCGAGCCCTTCCTGGCTCGCGGTGCCGATGCCGATGCGGTTGAACGGCACGCAGCCATTGTCGGGGCTGGTGAGCGACGAGCGGCAGACGATCGTGCCCTCGGGCACGCCGAGCGCATTGCCCGCGGGAGCGAACACCGCGTCCTGCGCGAGCGCGAGGCGCGCATTGTTACTGATGTCGCGCGCCATTTCGCGCGTGCGGCTGATCCCCTTCTGATAATAGACGTCCCAGCGCGCGCTTGACCCGAAAAGATCGAACTCGCCGTTGGCGCCGACGACATAGCGTTGCAATTCGCGCCGCGTGTCATTCTTGCGGACCGGCAGATTGGCGTTGGTGGTGCCGAGCTTGAACTCGTCGATACCCCGCAGCGCCAGCTCGTCGCGCACCGACTGCGGCAGGAAGGCATTATCCGACTGGATCGTGACATTCGCCTGGTTGAGCTGGATGCCGAGGTTGCCGAGATTCTTCGACTTGGCGTAGGACGCCTGGACGAAGAGGTTGAGCCCGTCGGAGACCTCGAAGCTGAGGCGCCCGAACAGGCTCTTGCGGTTTTCGGCCGGGTCGAGCGACTGGAAGCTGTTCACTTGCGTCGATTCCCAGTCGCCGCCGATCATCCACGGGTTGCGGACGGTGCCATAATCGAACTGGCCGACCGCGCCGCCGGGGCCGAAGACGGTGCCGCGCAGCGCGGTATCGGTTATGATCCCGCCGGGCGTCGCGAGGCTGAGGCCCGCACCCGACACGACGAGCCGTTCGGGGGCGCCGTTGCCCTCCGCATAGGCGGGGTTGTTGATCATGTACCAGCCCTGCTGGTTCCATTCGCGCGGCACGCTGTGCAGCCCGTCCTTGATCGCGATCTCACCGTTGAGCAGCAAATGCCCGCGTCCGCCGGCAAAGGCGGTGCCGGCGGTCAGCGTCGCGCGATAGCTGGGCGCGTCGCCATAGGTGGTGATGCCATATTCGGCCGATCCCTTGATCCCCGTATAATCCTTGTCGAGGATGAAGTTGACGACCCCCGAAACGGCGTCGGAGCCATAGGCGGCCGATGCGCCGCCGGTGACGATCTCGACGCTCTTGATCAGGCCTTGCGGAAAGGTGTTCACGTCGACGAGCCCGGTCATCGTCGATCCGACCGAACGCTGGCCGTCGAGCAGCACAAGCGTGCGCGCGGTGCCGAGCGCGCGCAGGTTGAGCGCGTTGACTCCGGCGGTGCCCGCGCTGATGTTGAGGTTCGAGCTGGCCGGCGTGACGCTGCCGACGAGCGAGGGGATGTCGTTGACATAGTCGGCGATATTCGCCGGCGCCGAGCTTTCGATATCCTCCGAATTGAGCACGGTGAGCGGGGTCGGGGCGCGGAAACCGTCGCGCTGGATGCGGCTGCCGGTCACGGTGATTTCGGCGTCGGCATAGGTCTCGGCGGTTGGCGCCGCGGGCGCGGGCGGCGCGTCCTGCGCCAGCGCGGGTGCGCTCCAGAGCAGCGCGGTGGCGAGCGCCGCGGTCGATACGATCGGCGTTGATCTGGTCATCTGTCTTACCCCTTTGTTTTGTTTGTTATTGTGCGTGAAGGACGCCTCCGTTTCGCCGGCGCGGCCGGCGCATTTTCCCTGATTATTTGCAGCTTCCCGCCGCCGGCGTGCGCGGCAGCGGCGTCCCGCCCGCGGCGCCGGTCGGCTCGCCGTTCTCGAGCGCGAGCACCCCGTTGACGAGAACGAAGCGCATCCCGGTCGAAAAGAGCGCGGGATGCGCATAGTCGGCGCGCGGCGCGAAGGTCGCGGGGTCGAAGGCGATGACGTCGGCGAAGGCGCCCGCCTTGAGCTCGCCGCGCCCCTCCAGCCCGAACAGGCGCGCGGTGACCGTCGTGCTCTGCGCGATGAAGCTCTTGAGGTCGAGCACGCGCTTGTCCTTCACATAGGTCGCATATTTGCGCGCGTAGGAGGCGTAGTAACGCGGGTGGCCGCGCGAGGCGTCCGAACTGGTGACGACCCACGGGCGGGTCATGAAGGCCGCGATGTCGGCCTCGGTCTGGTTGAATGAGGCGACCCCGGCTTCGCGCTGGCGGAGTATCGCGATCGCGGCATCGACGGGATCGACGCCGCGTTCCTTGGCGACGTCTTCGAGCGTCTTGTTCTCGACCCCGGCCGGGCCCGAGGTGATCAGGAGCGATGCGGGGCCGCCGCGGCGGCGCAGATTTTCGGCGATCTCGGGCCGCATCCGCGCCATCGTCGCGCTGTCGTCGAACCGCTTCAGCATCGCCGCGCGCCCGCCGTCCTGCGCCCAGCGCGGGAGGAGCGCGGCGGACAGGCCGGTGCCCGACGCCGACCAGGGATATTGGTCGGCGTGGACGATCTGTCCGGCCTTTTGCGCCTTCTCGATCTGCGCGATGATCGCGGGCGCCTGGCCATGGACATCGACGCCGAGCGCCTTGATATGCGCGATATGCACCGGAATGTTCGCGTCGCGGCCGATCGACAGGGCTTCGTCGACCGCGGCGGTCAGGCCGATCGTATAGCTCGATTCGTCGCGCAAATGGCTGTCGTAGATGCCGCCCTTGGCCGCCGCGGCCTTGGCGAGCGCGACCACTTCGTCGCGCTTGGCGAAGCTTTGCGGAGCGTAAAAAAGCCCGGTCGAAAGGCCGAGCGCGCCATCGCACATCGCCTTGTCGACCAGGCCGGTCATCTGACCGAGTTCGGCGGGCGTCGGCGCGCGGTCGGCGGCGCCGATGACTTTCGAACGCACGGCGCCGAGGCCGACAAAGGCGGCGAAATTGATCCCGAAGTCGCGCGTCGACTGGCCGAGGCCCGCTTCGCCTTCGCCGCCCGCGCCCGCCTTTGCGGTGCCGAAGGTGCGGGCGATGTCGGGATCGCCGCCGCCATCGACGCCGATGAACGCGGTGGTGACGCCCTGCGTCAGGAAGGGGAGCACGAGCCGCGCGGCGGGATCGGAGGAGGCGAGCGCCTCGCCCACATGGGTATGCGGATCGATGAAGCCGGGCGCGACGATCAGCCCGGTGGCGTCGATCGTTCGCGTCGCGGTTCCCGGCGCCTTGGGGCCGACATAGGTGATGCGGTCGCCGCGGATCGCGACATCGCCGCGAAACGGTTCGGCCTCGCCGCTATAGATGGTGCCGCCGCGCAGGATCAGGTCGGCGGCGCCTTCGGACTGCGCGGCACCCGGCGATACCATGGCGCCGCCCGCAGCGAAAAGCGCGGCCACCGCGGCTGTTGTCCTCAAAGAACGGATCATGTGCGACACCCCTTTTTTACTTACATGGCTAAGGACTTTATGCCGTTCCCCAAAAGCCTCGTGCGGGCGGCGTCAAGACACCTGTGCCGTGTCCGACGCCGCCCGGCCGATCGTTCGCCAGCCACAACGGGCCGTCGAGATCGACGAAGGCCGATCGCGCCGCGATTATCAACGCGGGCGCGATCGACAGGGACGAGGAAATCATGCTGCCGGTCATCACGCCGAGCCCCGCGGCGGTGGCGGCATCGGCGAGCGCGAGCGCGCCGGTCAGCCCGCCCGTCTTGTCGAGCTTGATATTGATGACCTGATATTTCTCCGCGAGCGCGCCGACGTCGCCCGCGACATGCGCCGATTCATCGGCGGCGATCGGGACGAGCGGGACGAAGCCGGCAAGTGCCGCGTCGTCTTCGGCCGGCAGCGGCTGTTCGAGAAGATCGATCCGCAGCTCGGCGAGCAGCGGCTGGAGCCGCTCGACCTCGGCGAAGGTCCAGCTTTCATTGGGGTCGACGATGACGCGCGGCGCGGGTGCTGCATTGCGCACGGTGCGAATCTGCGCTTCGGGATCGCTGCGGTCGACCTTGATCTTGATCAGCGGGGAGCGGGCGAGCGCGCGGGCGGCGGCACCCATCGCGGCGGGATCGTCGAGGCTGACGGTGATCGCGGTCGGGGTGGCGCCAAGCGGCGGGCGGCCGAGGCGGTCGGTGACGCTCTGCCCCGATGCCTTGGCTTCGAGGTCCCACAGCGCGCAGTCGACCGCGTTGCGCGCCGCGCCCGCGGGCATGATTTCGGCCAGTTCCTCGCGCGTCGCGCCCGCTTCGATCGCGCCGCGCGCCGCCTCGATCGCCGCCAGCGCACCCGCGATCGATTCGCCATAGCGCGGATAGGGCACGCCTTCGCCGCGTCCGGTGACGCCGTCGCGCCCGATTTCGACCGTCACCACATCCGCGACGGTCTTGACCCCGCGCGAGATGCGGAACGGCCGGGCTAGAGGGAAAGCGTCGCTTTGCGCGGCGAGGGTTCGAAGCATTTGACGATCCAGTCGATGATGGGGTCGACGCCCATGGAAAAGGGGTCGGTGCAGGGCAGGCCGAGCGCGTCGGCGGTCTCGGCGCACAGCCGTTCGGCCTCGGCGGCGGGCAGCTTCGACGTGTTGAGTGCGACGCCGACCGCGCGGACGTCGGGGTTGGTGAGCCGCGCGACCTGAAGGTTCGCGTCGAGCGTCTCGCGAAGGCCGGGCATCGGATAATGGGGTAGCCCGCGCATGTGGGGACGCACAGGGTCGTGGCATAGCACTAGGGCGTCGGGCTGCGCGCCGTGGAGGAGGCCGGTCGAAACGCCGGCGAAGGAGGGGTGGAAGAGCGATCCCTGACCCTCGATCAGGTCCCAGCCATCGTCTTCGCGGGGCGGCGACAGTTGTTCGATCGCGCCCGAGATGAAATCGGCGATCACCGCGTCGAGCGGCACGCCGCTGCCCGCGATCAGGATGCCGGTCTGCCCCGTCGCGCGAAAATCGGCGGTCATGCCGCGCGCGCGCATCGCGCGTTCGAGGCAGAGGGTCGCATACATTTTGCCGACCGAACAGTCGGTGCCGACCGCGAGCAGGCGCTTGCCCGCGCGGCGCTTGCCGTTGCCGATCGGGATGTCGGGGCGCGGGTCGCGCACGTCGTGGAGCGCGCGGCCGTGGCGTCTCGCCGCTTCGACCAGGGCCGGCTCGTCGCGCAACCGGTTGTGGAGGCCCGAGGCGACGTCGAGCCCGGCCTCGATCGCCGCGACGGCGTCGCGAACCAGATCGTCGCCGAGCTTGCCCCCGGCGTTGGCGATGCCGAGGACGAGCGTCCGGGCGCCCGCGGCGACCGCCTCGGCAAAGCCCATGCGGGGAAGGCCCAGCGTCAGCTCGCAATCGTCGTGGCGAAATTCGCCGACGCAATCGTCGGGCCGGAAAACCGCAAGGCCGCGCGAGGTCTTGATGCCGACTTCGTCGTTCACATGGCCAAGATAGAGGAGATAGGGGCTGGCGATCATGAAAGGCCTCTCAGGTGGGGACGGGGGCATCATGCTCGAAGCCCCCGGCGCGCGCGTCTTCAAAGGCGAGGGAAGGCCATAACTCGTGGCTATGGGGATGGGGCGGCGGCCGCCGGCTTGTCCGGCGACGGGTGAACAGGCCCAGGGCCGCCACCCTGCGGGGCCAAACCGTAGGGACGGGCTCGGTCATCGGACGGACTAACATACTTCTGCGACAATCATTGTCAGATAAATAGGCCAATTCAATCGCGATTAGGGGAATATGTATGAAGATCGTGAAGTCCATGAAGCGCACTCTGCGCGGCGCCGCGACGACCGCCACCGCGCTGGCGCTGCTCGCGGGGCCCTGCGCGCTTCCGGCGACCGCGCAGACCCCGGCCCCCGCCGCGCCCGCCGCGGCCGAGCAGGCGAAGCGCCCCAATGTGATCGTCATCCTCGTTGACGACATGGGATTTTCGGACATCGGCCCCTATGGAAGCGAGATCCCGACCCCCAACCTCGACGCGCTGGCCGCGAACGGCCTCCGCTTCACGCAATTCTACAATAGCGCGCGTTGCAGCCCGTCGCGCGCCTCGCTGCTAACCGGTCTCTATCCGCACGAAGCGGGCGTGGGCTATCTCGACAATGTTGTCCGCCCCGACGGCGCCGGCGGCTTGCAGGGCCGTATCGCCGACCGAGCGGTGACGATCGCCGAGGTGCTGAAGCCCGCGGGCTATTTCACCGGAATGGCCGGCAAATGGCATGTCGGCGCGCAGCATGGCACGCCGCCGAAAGTGGTAGGCTTCGACCGGTCGATGTTCCAGAAAGGCGGGACCTATTTCCCCGACCAGCCGGGTAAGGGGCGGACCTTCGTGACGATCGACGGGCGACAGGTGCGGCTCGACTCGCCTGAGGTGGGCACGGGCGAATGGTATGCGTCGGACATGCTGGTCGATTGGACCGTGCGCTTCGTCGACGAAGCGAAAGCGGCGGGAAAGCCCTTCTTTCTCTATCTGCCGTTCACCGCGGTCCATTTTCCGGTGATGGCCCCGGCCGAGGATATCGCGAAGTTCAAAGGCAAATATATGGCGGGCTGGGATCAACTGCGCCGCGACCGGTTTGAGCGTCAGAAGAAGATGGGATTGATCGCTGCCGATGCGCAGCTACCGGGCGTGCTGCCCGAGGCCTATGACTGGGACAAGGTGCCTGCCGCCGACAAGGAGCGGTTCGACACGATCATGGCGGTCTATGCCGCCGCCGTTTCGCGGATGGACAAGGCGATCGGGACGCTGGTCGCCGATTTGAAGGCGCGCGGCGAGTTCGACAACACGCTGATCCTGTTCATGTCGGACAATGGCGGCAACGCAGAGAGCGGTCCCGACGGGCGCACCGGCGCGGCGCCATGGGGCGGCAAATATTCGAACGTCTTCGTCGGGCTCAATTGGGCGACGCTCCAGAATACGCCGTTCCGCTATTTCAAACATTATACCGAGGAAGGCGGAATCGCGACGCCGCTGATCGCCTCGTGGCCCGCCGGGATCGATACGAAGGTTCGCGGCACGATGGTGCGCGAGCCCGGCCATCTCGTCGATGTCATGCCGACGCTCGCCGAACTCGCCGGCGCCAGATATCCCGCACGTTTCGACGGGCACGACATCCGTCCGATGTCGGGGCGCAGCTTCGCCGGCGCGTTCGAGGGCGAGCCGCTGACGCGCAGCGTGCCGATCTTCTGGGAGCATGAAGGCAACAAGGCGGTGCGCGACGGCAAATGGAAGCTGGTCGCCCAGTTCGGCGCCCCCTGGCAGCTTTACGACATGAGCACCGACCGGACCGAGACTCGCGACCTTGCCGCCGCGCACCCCGACATCGCCGCGCGCATGGCGAAGCAGTGGGACGACTGGGCGGCGACGAGCTTCGTCGATCCCTGGCCGAACAAGATCGACGGCGGCGTGGTCAAGGGCCGACTGGAAGGCGGCAAGGCCCCGGGCCCCGGCAAAGGCAAGCGCGGTAAGGGCAAGCGCAAGCGCGCCGCGCAGGCTACGACAGGCGAATGAGGCGCACGGCGTTCCGTGCGCTCCAAAAAAGAGAAGCCCGCAATCGCCGGTTGGCGATTGCGGGCCAATGGATTCCGTGGAGGATGGGATCAGAAGCGGAAGCGGACGCCGACGCGGTAGATCGTCTCGAGGAAACGCGTCTGCCACGGATAGGTGTTGCCGTCGGCGTCATATTGCCGTCGGTTGGTCGCCGCCGCGCCGAGCAGGTTCGTCGCGCTGAATGCGATGGTCACATTCTTGGTCGGATCGAGCGTGGCGTTGAAGTCGAGGCTGCCGCGGCCGTCTTCGACTACCGGCAGCGTCGGGCCGAGCACCGCCGCGCCGAGCGACGGGTCGTTCACGCGGTTGTACACGACCACGAAGTCCGACCGGTAATTATACGAAAGCCGCGCCGAGAAAGACTGGTTTTCGTAAAAGACCGATGCGTTCGCGATATGGTTCGATACCCCGGCGATCCGTTGCTTGCCCGGCAGAGTCTCCGCCAGCGCCTCGGGCAATTCGGTGCCATGGTCGATGTAGGTATAATTCGCGAGCACCCCGAAATTCTGCAGCCATTCGGGCAGTTGCGGGAAGCGCAGGAAGGTGCGGAATGCGGCTTCGATGCCGCGCAGTCGGCCTTCGCCGCCGTTGAACGGCCGCGTGACGCGCAAACGGCCGAATTCGGCATCCTCGACATCGGTGGTGAAGTCGGAGATGAAACCGGTCACGTCGCGCTGGAAAAGGCCGAGCGTGAACGAACCGCCGCGCGAGAAATACCATTCGAGCGACGCGTCGTAATTCTGCGACTTGATCGGGTCGAGGTCGGCATTGCCGCCCGAAGCGTTGCGGACGCATTCGGGATCGTTCGGGTCGGTGTTGCAGACCGCCGAGGGCGCACCAATGGTCAACGACGGGTTGAGGTCGCCGAACCCGGGGCGCGTGCGCGTTTCGGTGAAGGCGAGGCGAAGCTGCAGCTTGGGCGTCAGGCGCAGACGCGCGCTGACGTTGGGCAGAAAGTCGGTATAGGACTTCGACTGGGACACGGGCGTCACTGTGGTTACACCGCCCGTTGTCACGCGGTTGAACCCGTTGATCTCGGTCTCGGTGCGTACGGCGCGCAGGCCGACGAGACCATCGACGGTCATGCTGCCGAGGTCGAAGGCATAGCGGCCCTGGACATAGCCCGCATATCCCTTTTCATTCCCGAAATAGACCCGGTCGAACGGCGGTACTTCGGTGCGGTCGCCCGTGAGATCGCGCAGGAAGTCCAGATTCCCCATGATGCTGTCGGTGGTCGGGGTCAGGAAGACGCGCGTGATCGGAACCTTGTCGCCGCGGAAGCCGGGCGCGACGGTTTGATAGTCGAGCGGCAGCAGCGAATAGAATTGACCGGCGGGCGCGTTGCCGCTTTCCGAATAATTGGCGAAGTCGAAATCGCGGGTGTTGAAGCGGACACCCGCCTGGACGTTGGTGATTCCCGTCGGTCCCATGCGGTAATCGAGGTCGAGCCGTCCCTGCCAATCGCGGCCGTGGTTGCGCTCGCCATTTTCGCCGAGCCCCACCATGCGATAGCGCGCCGGATCGTTGACCGGGAAATCGGACACCACGACACCGCCGCCGCCGGCGCCGATGTCGGTGTCGAAATCATAGGTGCGCGTCGGCTGCGGCACGACGAGCGAATAGTTGAACTGCGTCGTTTGCCGCGTGAAGGTCGAATCGGTGAAGGCGACGTCGCCGGTGATCTTCAGGCCGTCGCGCTTCCAGATGAAGCCGGTGCCCGCCTGATAGGTGTCGGTCTTGCCGGTGACGATGTTCTGGTTGCCCGTCGGGATGCCGCCGGCGCTTGCGGTCATGCTCTTGACCTTGTTGGTGCCGGGGAACAACTCGATGTCGGTCAGATTGGCCTGCACGCCCGAGTTGATCTGGAGGTTGCTGCCGTACCCGCTGCTCCGATAGCCCTGAAACAGGAAGTCGGCATAGAGTTCGAGTTCGTTGCTCGGGCGCCATTGCAGCGCGGTCGCCACCGACGGCCGGTAGCGGTCGGCGGTGTTATAGTTGATGTTCACGAACGAGGGATAGCGGATCGTGCCGAGGCCCGCGACGTTGCGGCTGAGAATCGCCTGTGCGACGTTGCGCGAGGAATCGAGGAATTTGAGGTCGGTGTAGGATCCTTCGATCAGGAAGCCGATGTCGCCGATGCCGGTTTCCCAGCGCTTGCTGAGCAGAAGGTTCGCGTCGACGCCCAGCTTTTGCGACTGTTTCCAGTGCACGCCGCTGACCCCGCCCGCGATACGATCGCCCTTGAAGTCGAGCGGTTTGCGTGCGCGCACGTCGATCAGACCCGCAACGCCGGGTTCTAGCAGATTGGCGCTGCCCGACTTATAGACGTCGATGCGCGCGATGCTGCTCGACGGAAAGTCCTGAAGCGCGACCGCCGGGCCCTGGCCGGTGAAAAGTTCGCGGCCATTATAGGTGGTGGCGATATTGGGAAGGCCGCGGACGCGCGTGCCCGCGGCGGTACCATTCGCGTAATCGACTTGCACACCGGTGATGCGCGCGAGCGATTCGGTCGCGGTCACGTCGGGCAGCTTGCCGATATCCTCGGCGACGATCGAGTCGACGATCTGATCCGAATCCTCCTTGATCGCCTGCGACGTTTGGAGGCTGCGCTGGATCGCGGTGACGACGATCGCGTCATCGGTCGTCGGATCTTCAGGCGCCGAGTCGACGGTGACCTGTCCATCCTGATCCTGCGCCAGCGCCGCCGACGGCATGGCGACGATCGCCAAGGCCGATGTCGTACACGCCAGGATTATTCGGTTTCGCATGATAATCTCCCCCTTCAAAATCGGTCAGATATAGAATTAATATGATAAAATAAAGTGCGCTGGGCGCGGCCGGCCGGCCGTCTATGTTTCCGTCACTTTGGCCGCCGTTTCGGCATGGCCGGGGCGGGCAGGCTGGCGATCCATTTCGCGAGTTTGGCCGACAGCGTCTTGATGATTGCCGCCTCGTCGGCCATCCGATTCTGCCGCTCCTGCGGATCGCGCTCGATATGGTAGAGTTCGGGGCTGCTACCGTCGGCGTTCATCAGCAGTTTCCACGGGCCCGACCGGATCGAATAGAGCGGTCCGAAGGCTTCGCCGCCTGGGCGGGCGATGTGGCTGTAGATATCGGGACGCGAGGCGATGGGTCTGCCGCGCCATGCCGCGGACATGTCGATGCCATCGATCCCCGCCGGTTTCGGCGCGCCGGTTATCGCGGCGAGCGTGGGCAGCAGGTCGACCGCTTGCACCACGCTTTTCGCATCGTGTCCGCCGCCGGCGATATGGTCGGGCCAGCGGACGATCAGCGGCTGGCGCACCCCGCCTTCGTACAGGCTTGCTTTCCGGCCGCGATAGGGCGCAGCCGACCCGGGCGTGTTGGCGCCGATGGTGGGGCCATTGTCCGAGGTGAAGACGATCAGCGTGTCATCGAGTTCGCCGGCCCGCCGCAGTCCGTCGACGAGGCGGCCGATCTCGGCATCCATTGCGACGAGCACGGCAAGGAACTGATCCTCGCGTGGCGTGGCGCCTTTGCCTTTGGTTGCCGCGAGTTGCTCCGCGTTCGGAACCCACGGCGTATGCATGTCAGTCAGCCAGAGCTGCGCAAACCAGGGCTTTGCCTTGCTGCGCCCGACGAAATCGAGCGTCTTGTCGACGAAACGGCGGGTGATCTCCGCGCGCGGCAGCCATTCGACCGGCCCCTTGCCGAGTTCGGCGCTCTGCTGCCCAAGCCGGTTGGTGAGGTCGGTCGGCAGGACGCGCGGGCCGAGACCTTCCCACTGCGTATAGCTTTCGTCAAAGCCGTAAGCCGACGGGAGCGGCGCATCGCCGATGTCGCGTCCGCCGCCCAGGTGCCATTTGCCGAAATGGCCGGTGGCATAGCCCGCCTTTCGCATCATGCGCGGCAGGACGGGAAGCGACGGGTCGAGCCAGTCGGCCTGGCCGAAGGCACGATTGCGCTTGCGGTCGTGGATATAGGTAACGAAGCGGTCGCGCGCGGGGAAGCGGCCCGTCATGAAGCCGGCGCGCGACGGCGAACAGATCGGCGCGGCGTCGTAGAATTGCGTCATCACCATGCCGTCGCGGGCGAGCGCATCGATGTTCGGCGTCGCGACCAGCTTGTTCCCGGTCAGCGACAGGTCGGCATAGCCCATGTCGTCGATCAGGATGAACAGGATGTTCGGTTGCTGCGCCGGCGCGCGCGGGGCCGTTTCTTCCGGCCTCGGGGCGGATGTGGAGCCATGGGCGGGAAGGATGCCGGCACCGAGCATTGCAAAAAGGGCGGCCCCTGCCGCCCCGATCGCCCATCGCCGCCCGATCTTCGCCGATTTCATCCATTCCTCCTTGCCCGGGTCTGCGCCTTCGTTATATCTGTATTATCGTATAATTCAGATGAGTCAAGTTTGCGTCGAATGCGGGAGGGTGAGATGTCGAGGAAATGGATCGGAGTTGCAGGTGCGGTGTTGGCGCTGCAGCCGGGCGCGGCGATGGCACAGGGCGCGCTCGGCGCCAATTTCAACGAGCATTATGAAGATGTCGATTATCGCGAACTCGATAGCGCGGGCGCGACATGGATTCGCCTGTTCCTGCCGATGCCGCAGGTCGATCGCGGGGCGGCCGAACATGGCGCGATCCGCACCACGCTGGAGGCTGGCGCGCGTGGCTACAAGACGATCTTCACATTGAAATGGCCGCAAAACGACCGTGATTTCCCCAAGGCGGGGAGCGCGGAGTTCGTGCGCGAACTCGCGCGGCTCGATGCCGTGCTGCCGCTGGTGATGGGCAAGGTCGACATATTGGTGATCGGCAACGAGCCCTATTTCGAAACGCGCGAGCAGGACCGTGACCTCGACCTCAACGCCTTTTACGAGGCGATGGCGGGCCGTATCATCGCCTATCGCGAGGTCAATTGCGGCAGCGACTGCAAGACAAAGCTCTATATGGGCGCGCTCAACCGCCTCGACCTCAAGAAGAACCGGACGGCGTCGACCGAGCGCTGGCTGGCCTTCGTGAAAGCAACACCAGAGATCGACGGCGTCAACATCCACCCCCATGTCCCCAGGATCGAACTGTCGAAGGCGTTTCTCGACTATATTCTGCCGCGGATGCGTCCCGAGCAGACATTCATCGTCACCGAATTTTCGCTGGTGGGCTGGTGGCAGCAAAATCTGACCAAGCCGGTCGCCCCCGCCTTCGCCGACAAATATCAGGCGCCGCGCAACGCACAGAACTGGCAGATCATCAAGGCCGCGCTCGAGACGCCTTTCCCGAAGGAACAGTGGGACGATTTCCTGCGGATGAGTCCGTGGTTCGAAAACCGCAAACATTATATCGCCAACCAGATGAAGATATTCCGCGACGCGGGGCGGCTCGCGGTCGCGACCTATGGTTTCAAGCAGGGCAGTTCGATGTCGAACAATTTCGGCCCGAAGAAGACGCCATGGCTGCTTAACAGCGTCTATGCGGGGCGAACGATCCGGCCGAATGCCGATGGTAGCGCGGCATTCAACTATGCGTGGATCGATGATTTCCGGCGGATGCAGGCGCAATAGCCTCCGCGTTGCATGATCCTAATAAATAAGATATATCCTACTTCATCGGGATAATCGTTCGAATATGGACCCGGGCGGATAGGAGGGGCGGTTGAAATTTGCGTTGTCACGTCGGGCGCTCCTGCTGGCGGGCGCGGGGGCTGCCGTCATGCCGCGCGTCGCGGCATCGGCCGCCGCGGCACGACCCAAGCCGAATATCATCGTCATCTATGCTGACGATCTCGGCTATGGTGACCTCGGCTGTTATGGTGCGACGGCGCTCAAGACGCCCAATGTCGATCGCCTCGCGTCGCGCGGAACGCGCTTCGTCAATGCGCACTCGCCCTCGGCGACCTGTACGCCGTCGCGTTATGCCTTGCTGACCGGCGATTATGCCTGGCGCGCGTCGGGAACGCAGATATTGCCGGGAGACGCACCCGCGCTGATCCGGCCGGGGCAATTCACCTTGCCGCTCATGCTGAAGAAGGCGGGTTATACCACCGGCGTAGTCGGCAAATGGCATCTGGGCCTCGGCGACGGCAAAGTCGACTGGAACGGCGCGATCGCGCCCGGGCCGCTCGATATCGGCTTCGACTATGGCTATTTCATGCCCGCGACGCTCGACCGCGTCCCGACGGTGCTGATCGAGAACCGGCGCGTCGTGAATCTCGATCCCGCCGACCCGATCCGCGTCGATTACAAGGCCAAGGTCGGCGACGAGCCGACCGGCGCCGACCATCCCGAACAGCTGAAGTTCAAGGGCGATCCCGAACATTCGAACACGATCGTCAACGGCATCAGCCGCATCGGTTATATGACCGGTGGCAAGGCGGCACGCTGGAAGGATGAAGAGCTCACCGACCAGCTGCTCGGCAAGGCGATCGATTTCGTGACCGAGCGGAAGAACAATCCCTTCTTCCTCTATTTCGCGATGAACGAGCCGCATGTTCCGCGCGCGCCGCATCCGCGCTTCGTCGGGGCGTCGGGCATGGGGCCGCGCGGCGACACCATCGTCCAGTTCGACTGGACCGTCGGTGCGCTGATGGACAAGCTCGCCGAACTTGGCATCGCCGACGACACGCTGGTGATCCTCAGCAGCGACAATGGACCGATCCTGTTCGACGGCTATGACGATCGCGCGGTCGAGCTTGCCGGCGGTCACAAACCATCGGGCCCCTACCGCAGCGGAAAATACAGCATCTACGAAGGCGGCACGCGCGTGCCGATGATCGTCGCCTGGCCGGGGCATGTGCGCGAAGGCCATGTGTCCGAAGCGCTGGTCGACCATGTCGATATGGTCGCCTCGCTTGCCGCTCTCGTGGGACAGGCGCTCCCGCGCGATGCAGCGGTCGACAGCTTCGACATGCTGATGCCGCTGATGGGACGGAGCGAACGCGGGCGCGATCATGTGATCGAGGATACCAAGCTGATGGTCACAACGGGGTCGACGGTCGCGAGTAGCGGTGCGCGCATCCTCGCGTTGCGCGCCGGCGACTGGAAATTCATTCGCGGCAGCGTGAAGCCGCATGAATTCCACGGCAACGCGATCGGCACGCTGCCACGGCACCAGCTTTACAATCTGGCGCGCGATCCGGGCGAGCGCGAGGATCTCGCCGCGAAGATGCCAGACCTGACCGCCAAGCTCGCGGCGCGGCTCGATAAAATCGAAAAGGACGGCCGCAGCCGGCCATGATCAGAATCAAGAGGAGAGGATGATGCGGGGACTGTTGACCGCCGTTGCGGCGCTCGCCTGCCTGCCCGGGATGGCGCAGGCGCAGGGGGCGCTTGGCGCGAATTTCAACGAGCATTATGAGGATGTCGATTACCGCGACCTCGAAAAGGCAGGTGCGCGTTGGGTTCGCCTGTTCGTGCCGATGCCGCAGCTCGACCGCGGCGCCGCCGAGCATGGGGCGGTCAAGGCGATCCTCGACGCGCGCACGCGCGGCTACAAGACGATCCTGACGCTGAAGTTTCCTTATAATCGCGGCGATTTTCCGAAGGCAGGCACCCCGGCATTTGCGCGCGACCTCGCGCGCGTCGATGCGGTGCTGCCGCTCGTGGTCGGCAAGGTCGATATCCTCGTCGTCGGCAACGAGCCTTATATCGAGAGCCGCGAGAAGGATCGCGACCTCGACCTCAACGCCTTTTACGAAGCGATGGCGAAGCGCGTGATCGCCTATCGCGCCAAGGCGTGTCCGGATGACTGCAAGACGCGTCTTTATATGGGCGCGCTCAACCGGATGGATCTCAAGAAGAACCGGACGGCATCGACCGAGCGCTGGATGGCGTTCGTGAAGGCGACGCCCGAACTCGACGGCGTCAACATCCACCCGCATATCCCCGCGATCCAGGCGTCGAAGCCCTTCCTCGACTATATCCTGCCGCGCATGCGGCCCGAGCAGAAATTCATCGTCACCGAATTTTCGCTCGTGTGGTGGTGGAAGCCGAATATGAAGGGCGTCGTGGCGCCCGCCTTTGCCGATAAATATGCGGCCCCGCGTAATGCGCAGAACTGGCAGATCATCAAGGCCGCGCTCGAAACGCCATTCCCCAAGGAGCAATGGGACGATTTCCTGCGGATGAGCCCGTGGTTCGAGAACCGCAAACATTATGTCGCAAACCAGATGAAGATGTTCCGCGACACCGGTCGTCTCGCGGTCGCCACCTATGGCTTCAAACAGGGGCGCTCGATGTCGAACAATTTCGGGCCCGACAAGACGCCTTGGCTGATCAACAGCGTGTTCGCGCCGGCGACGATCCGCAGGAATGCGGACGGCAGCGCGGCGCCCAACTATATGATATTCGACGATTTCAAGGCACTCCAGAAGGGTAAATGATCGTGCAAATGAAAAGCTGGATCGCTGGCCTGTCGCTGGTTGCGCTGTCGATGGCGCCCTCGGTCGACGCGCAGCAGAAACTGAAAGCCGCCGTCGCCGACGATATTTTCGCCGACCATCCGTCGATGGACAAGAATGCGACGGTGATGCCCGCGCCCGACGCGAAGCCCGTCGCGCCGATCTTCTCCGAACGGCCGATCGGCGACGCATCGATCGCGCGGTTGCCGGGCGGCGAATGGATCCTGACCGGGACGTCGCTGCGCACCGGCGCGCGCCATAGCGTCGAACTGTGGACCTCGCCCGATGCGAAAAAATGGACACGCATCGGACCGGCCAAGATCTCGGGCAACGGGATTACGCAGGGTGACCTGTCCGAACGCTATCTGGCGCCGTCGGTAACGGTCACGGACGACAAGCTTTATCTCGCTTTCTCCGACAAGACAGGCTGCGCGCGTGTCGCGACGGGGCGGGCGGCGCAGCCGGGCGGCGCGTTCAAGGCTTCGCCCTGTATCGTCGAGGACGCGTCCGACGTGTCGCTGTTCGTCGACGAGGACGGCACCGGCTATCTTCTATGGGGCGGCGGCTATATCGCGAAGCTCGCATCCGGTTTTGCCAAGCTTGCCGAGGCGCCGCGCTTCCTGAAACCCGATCAGGCGCTGTTCGCCAAGCACCCGCCGGTCGGCAAGGACTGGCCGGTGCGCACGCGCGTCGGCACGCGCGGCGCGACGATGTTTCGCGACGGCGAGCGCTATGTCCTTGCCGCAAGCGAGGTTACGGGACGAATGCGCACCGCGACCGAAGATCTGTTCGTGGCCGAAGCCCCGACGCCCTACGGCCCGTTCACGATGCGCGCGCTCGCGGTGCCGCACGCCGGACGTGGCTCGATCGTGCAGTTGGACGGCGGAAAGCTCGCCGCGGCTTATAACCCGAAATGCGACGACAGCTTCGCGATGTTCTGCGAGCAGGTCGGACTGGTGCCGCTCGAACGTTCGCCCGACGGCCGGCTGCGGCAGGCCGCATCGGTGATCACCGAGGACAGCGCGGTCGCGGCACGGCAAGCGCTGGTGACCAGCGAGACGATGCGCGACCCGTCAGTGACGCTCGGCGGCGACGGTTATTATTATCTCGTCGGGACGCTCGATGGCTATGGTTACCACAAACCTGACGGCGGGGTGAAACTATGGCGCTCGTCGGACCTCAAGCAGTGGGACGAGGTCGGCTTCATCTGGAAATGGGAAGGCATGGGCTATGATTTCGGCAAGAATATCGCCGAACTCTGGGCGCCCGAAATCATGTGGTCGGCGCGCGACAAGACCTATTATCTCGCTTTCTCGGTGATGGAAAAGGGCGTGGGCGGCAAGACCTGGTTCTATCGCTCAAAGACCGGAAAGGCGGGTGGTCCCTATGAGAATGTGACGAAAAGCTTCTTCGTCAAAGGCATCGACGGATTTCCGTTCGAGGATGACGATGGTCTCTATTTCCTGTGGGGCGGCGGTAATATCGCCAAGCTCAACGCCGCGCGCAGCGGTTTCGAGGGACCGGTGCGCCAGCTTGTCGACGCCGACGGCGACCATGTCGGTTATGAAGGCAACGGGCTGATCAAGGCGAACGGCGTCTATTTCCTGACCGGCGCCGAATGGCACGGCCCGCTGCGCACGCACGGCACCTACGACATGATGTACGGCACGTCGAAGAAGCTGTTCGGGCCCTATACGCAGCGCCGCATGGGCGCGCCGCACGGCGGCCATGGGACGGCGTTCCGCGATAAACAGGGGCGTTACTGGTACACGATGTTCGGCAACGACCCGACCGCGCCGTGGCGCATGCAGTTCGGGTTGG
The DNA here is from genome assembly GCF_035686825.1 of Sphingopyxis sp. Lineage (GTDB taxonomy): Bacteria > Pseudomonadota > Alphaproteobacteria > Sphingomonadales > Sphingomonadaceae > Sphingopyxis. Next base: position 313,592 of record NZ_DASRYZ010000004.1, read on the forward strand.
TGCCGATCGACATCGGCGATGCCGAATCGATCGGTATTCCGCGGATCGACGCCGCGCGCGACTAGGCGCACGCTTTCTCTGCTCTCCCCGATGCCCGCTACCCCTTTACGGGGTGGCGGGTTTTTTTTGCCCAGCGTGAGTGGACGGGCCGGGAGTCGTCAGAACTGGAACGGCGCGACGCTGCGCCGCTCGGCGACGAGGAAGGCGTCGGCGACGAGCTGGAGCGGGCGGATATCAACATCGCTCTTGCCCGCCGCGACCAGCTCGGCGAAGCGCGTGTAGAGGCGGGGATATTCGCGGTCTTCGCGCGTGATCGGCTCGCCGTCAGGCAGCTCGAGCACGCTGCCGCCCATCGACAGCCGCAAAGTGCCCGCGTCGGTCTCGACCTCGATATCCCAGCTTTGCGGGCCGGTTTGCAGGAAGTCGAGGTCGGCGGTCACCGCGGCATCGCCGCTCCGCATCGTCATCGTCGCGGCGATCGGCGAACTGCGCCCCTCGGGAATGTCGATCCGCGCCGCGTCGAGCAGCAGCGGGGCGGGGAGGATCGCGGTCATGATCGACAGCGCGTTGATGCCGGGATCGAAGACGCCGAAGCCGCCGGCGTCGAGAATCCATTCCTGTCCCGGATGCCAGCGGCGGATATCTTCCTTCCAGCGGATATGCGCCGCGCGAATCCGCTTGTCGCGCAGCCATTCGCGTGCTGCGGCAACCCCGGCGGCTTCGCGCGAATGCCAGGTCGCGAACAGGGTGACCCCGCGGGCGCGGGCGTGATCGGCGAGCGCGCTGATCTCGGTCGTGGTCGCGGCGGGCGGTTTTTCGAGCATGACATGCAGTCCCGCGTCGATCGCCGCCGCCGCGATCGCGTGGCGGCCCACCGGCGGGGTGCAGATCGACACGGCGTTGAGGCGGTGATCGCCCGCGATCATCGCGGCGATGTCGGCATGTCCCGGCACCCCGTCGAGCTGCGCGTGACGGCTGGCGGTGGCGACAAGCTCGTATCGATCGTCCGCACGGATGGCCGGAAGATGCTGGTCGCGCGCGATTTTTCCGATTCCGACCAATCCCAAGCGAATCATTATTCTTCACCCCATTTTCATTTGTCTGATATATATGCTTCCTATCGGTCGTGGTTCAGGTTATCAACCGATTCCGGCCATGGCCTGAAATTGTGCATCGAGAAGGATATATATGGGAGACGGGGCGAAAACGCGGCCAGAAGGCAAGGAAGGGCTGCGGTCGCGTGCCTGGTTCGATAACCCGGATAATCCGGACATGACGGCGCTCTATCTCGAACGCTATCTGAACTATGGTTTCAGCATCGACGAACTGCAATCGGGCCGCCCGATCATCGGCATCGCCCAGACCGGCAGCGACCTGACCCCTTGCAACCGCCACCATCTCGAACTCGCGAAGCGCGTGCGCGACGGGATTCGCGACGCGGGCGGCATCGCGATCGAATTTCCGACGCACCCGATTCAGGAAACCGGCAAGCGGCCGACTGCGGGGCTCGACCGCAACCTCCAGTATCTGAGCCTCGTCGAAGCGATCCACGGCTATCCGCTCGACGGCGTGGTGCTGACGGTCGGCTGCGACAAGACGACGCCGGCGTGCCTGATGGCGGCGGCGACGGTGAATATTCCGGCGATCGCGCTATCGGTCGGCCCGATGCTCAACGGCTGGTTCAAGGGCGAACGGACCGGATCGGGAACGATCGTCTGGCGCGCGCGTGAAATGCTCGCGGCGGGCGAGATCGATTATAAGGGCTTCCTCGAACTCGTCGCCTCGTCGGCGCCGTCGACCGGCTGGTGCAACACGATGGGCACCGCGACGACGATGAATTCGCTGACCGAGGCGCTCGGCATGTCACTGCCGGGCTCGGCGGCGATCCCGGCGCCCTATCGCGACCGGCAGGAATGCGCCTATCGCACCGGGATGCAGATCGTCGAGATGGTTCACGCCGACCGCAAGCCGAGCGACATATTGACGCGGACCGCCTTTTTGAACGCGATCCGCGTCAATTCGGCGATCGGCGGGTCGACCAACGCGCCGATCCACCTCAACGCCATCGCGCGCCATATCGGGGTCGAACTTACGCTGGAAGATTGGGAGGCGCAGGGCGCCGATGTGCCGCTGATCGTCAATCTGCAGCCGGCGGGCGCCTATCTGGCCGAGGATTTCTATCGCGCCGGCGGGGTCCCCGCGGTGATGGGGCAATTGCTGCGCGCCGGATTGATCGAGGGCGAGGCGCTGACCGCCAATGGGCAGACGGTCGCCGCGAATATCGGCGAGGCCGATACGCAGGACGTCGACGTCATCCGCACGCTCGACGCGCCGTTGAAGCCCGCGGCGGGGCTCACCGTGCTGCGCGGCAATTTGTTCGACAATGCGGTGATGAAGCTCAGCGTCATCTCGCCCGAGTTTCGCGAGCGTTATCTGAGCAATGCGGCCGACCCCGATGCGTTCGAGGGCATTGCGATCGTGTTCGACGGGCCTGAGGATTATCACAGCCGCATCGACGATCCGGCGCTCGGCGCCGATGCCAATTCGATCCTGATCATGCGCGGTGCGGGTCCGATCGGCTATCCCGGCGGCGCCGAAGTCGTGAACATGCGCCCGCCCGCCGCGCTGATCCAGGCGGGCGTGCACGCGCTGCCGTGCATCGGCGACGGGCGCCAGTCGGGGACGAGCGGCAGCCCGTCGATCCTGAACGCCGCGCCCGAAGCCGTCGTCGGCGGCGGGCTGGCGTTGGTGCGGACGGGGGATCGCATCCGTATCGACTTGGCCAAGCGCACCGCGAACATGCTCGTCGACGACGCCGAACTCGATCGGCGCCGCGCGGAGCTCAAGGCTGAGCCCGATTATATGCCGCCCGCACAGACGCCGTGGCAGGAAATCCACCGCGCGCTGACCGGCCAGTTCGACAGCGGCGCTGTCCTCGAAATGGCGGTCAAATATCAGCGCGTCGCGCAGGCGCACGGCTTGCCGCGAGACAGCCACTGATGTCCGACGTGCGGGTGATTGCGCGCGAGCGTCGCGATCGGCTGGGCGAGGGGCCGATGTGGTCGGCGCGGCACGATGCGCTGTTCTGGGTCGACATTTTGGGCCGCCGGATCAACCGTATGGCATTGGCCGACGGGCGCGTCGACAGCTTTGAGCAGCCCCATTATGCGGCCTGGATCGTCGAGCGGGAGGCGGGCGGCTTCGTCGCGGGGGTCGGCCGCGATATTGTCCGTATCGACCTCGACGCCGATGTTCGCGAACCGATCGTTTCGGTCGATCCGCGCAACGCCGGCAACCGGCTGAACGATGCCAAGGCCGATGCGGCGGGGCGGATCTGGGCAGGGACGATGCCCGTTACCTGCGACCGTCCCTCGGGCGCCTTTTACCGCCTCGATCCCGATGGCACGCTCGCGCAGGTCGATGGCCCCTATACGATCGCCAATGGTCCGGCGATCGCCGCCGACAACAGCTTCCTTCTCCATACCGACACCGCGCGCGGGACGATCTTTCGTTTCGATATCCACGACGACGGCTCGCTCGGCGAAGCGGCGCCGTTCATCAAATTCGAGGAGGCATGGGGCAATCCCGACGGAATGACCTTCGACGCCGAAGGCGGCTTGTGGGTCGCTTGCTGGGGCGCCTCGCGCGTCATGCGCTTCACGCCCGACGGCACGCCCGATCGGCATATCCCGCTTCCGGCGTCGCAAATCACCAGCTGCACTTTTGCGGGGCCCGGCCTCGACAGGATGTTCGTGACCTCGGCGTCCGATGGCGTGACCGAGGAGCATGGCGGGGCGCTGTTCGAAGTCGATCCGGGATGCCGCGGGCTGCCGGCGCAGAAATATAAGGGTTAGAGGAGTGAAGAAGATGACGAAACTGGCATGGGGAGCCGCCGCGGCGGCCTTGGTTGCGGCAACGCCGGCGCTGGGTGCCGAGGCGTCGCAATCGACCTTTGGCAAGATGCCCGATGGGCGCAGCGTGCCCGCGGTGACGCTGACCAACGCCAACGGCATTTCGGCAAAGGTCATCGCGCTCGGCGCGACGCTGCAATCGGTCGTGATGCCCGATCGCGACGGCAAGAAGGCCGATGTCGCGCTCGGTTACGACAATCTATCGGACTATATCGACACGCCGCAATATTTCGGCTCGACGGTTGGGCGCTTCGCCAACCGGCTCGCGGGCGGGCGCTTCAAGCTCGACGGCAAGACGTGGCAGACGCCGATCAACAATGGCGCGAACGCGCTGCACGGCGGCACGCTCGGCTTCGACAAGGTTTTGTGGGAAGTGACGTCGGTCAAGAGCGGGCCGACCGCGTCGGTCACGCTGCGCTATGTCAGCCCCGACGGCGATCAGGGCTATCCCGGGACGATGACGGTCGATGCGATCTATTCGCTCGACGAGAATAATGATCTCCGGATCGAATATGTCGCGACTACCGACCGGCCGACGATCGCGAACATCACCAACCATGCCTATTGGAACCTGTCGGGCGAAGGCTCGGCGAACGGCGCGATGGGGCATGTCGTGACGATCCCGGCGGAAAGCTATCTGCCCACCGATTCGGGCGCGATCCCGACCGGCGAATATCGCCCGGTCGCCGGCACGGTGTTCGATTTCCGCAAGCCGACCGCGATCGGCGACCGCGTCCGCGACGCCAGCGACGAGCAGATCGTCTTCGGCCGCGGCTACGATCATAATTGGGTGATCGGGCGCAAGGTCACCGCCGACCAGCATCTGATGGCGCGGGTCGAGGATCCGGCATCGGGCCGCGGGTTCGAACTCTGGTCGAACCAGCCGGGACTGCAGATGTATTCGGGCAATTTCTTCGACGCGACGAGCCACGGCAAGAGTAAGAAAATCTATCGCATGGGCGACGCGCTGGTCATGGAGCCGCAGATTTTTCCTGACGCCCCGAACCAGAAGAATTTCCCGAATGCGCGCCTCGCGCCCGGCGAAACCTATCGCAACGTCATGACCTATCGCCTCACGACGGGAGCGAAAGCGAAGAAATAGGCGCCGCCGGTGCCGTCACCGCCCGGGGGCGGCGCCGTCGGGATTGGCCGTGTCGATCAGTTCGAGCACGTCGCTGATCAACGCGCGCATCGCCTTGCGCGCCTTGTCGGAATTGCCGGCGACGATTGCGTCGCGCACCGCCGCATGGTCGGCGACATTGGCGGTCCGGCCCTTGACGCGGTTGGTGAAACGGATCGATGTGCGCAGCGCTGTGCTGACGACGTCGCGGAACTGGGCGTAGAACGGGTTCCGCGACGCGCGAAGCACCGCGATATGGAAGGCGATGTCGCTTTCCAGCGTGTCGTCTTCGCCGCGCTCGGCCCTCTCCATCCGCTTGAGGCCCGCATTCACCCGCTCGATATCGTCCGCCGTCGCGACGCGTGCCGCGAGCGCCGCCGCTTCGGGCTCGATCGCGACGCGCAACTCGTTGAACTGGCGCAGCAGGTCGATCGAGAATTGCCGCTCGAGCAGCCAGCGAAGGACGTCGGTGTCGAAGAGGTTCCAGGAGGTCGTTGGCTGGACGGTCGTCCCCTGGCGGGGACGGGCGCTGAGCAGCCCTTTGGCGGTGAGCATCTTCACCGCTTCGCGCGTCACCGAGCGGCTGACGCCATGCTGCTTGGCGAGTTCGGCTTCGGTTGGAAAGGTCGCGCCGTCATAATCGCCGACGACGATCGCGCGCCCGATCGCATCGAGCATGCCATAGGTCAAATTCCGGCCAAGCTGCGGCCCCGCATCCTCTATTCCCAATCCCGACATGTTCGCCACGTTCGTCTCCATGCATTATTTTCACGGGCCTTATCACTGATTCCGCACAGGAAGCTAGACAAGCCGTTTAAATCAGATAAATGTGATTTCAATAATCAGCCAAGGGGAGAGTCCGTATGTCGGGCCTGTCGCAAATCGATATCATCGTCATCGTCATATATGCCATCGGCATTTTCGGCCTCGCGCAATGGGTGAGCCGCGAAAAAGCGGGCCATGCCAAGGACACGTCGGACTATTTTCTCGCCTCGAAATCGCTCCCCTGGTGGGCGATCGGCGCGTCGCTGATCGCGGCGAACATTTCGGCCGAACAGATCGTCGGCATGTCGGGTTCGGGCTATGCGCTCGGCCTCGCGATCGCGTCCTATGAATGGATGGCGGCGCTGACGCTGCTGATCGTCGGCAAATATTTTCTGCCGATCTTCCTCGAAAACAAAATCTACACGATGCCGCAGTTTCTCGAGCAGCGGTATGGCAAGACGCTGCCGGTGATCATGGCGGTCTTCTGGCTCGCGCTCTACATCTTCGTGAACCTGACCTCGATCATCTGGCTGGGTTCGATCGCGGTCAACAAGGTTGCCGGCGTCGACCAGAATGTCGCGCTGATCGTGCTCGGTGCCTTCGCGCTGCTCTATCAGCTCTATGGCGGGCTCAAGGCGGTCGCGCTCACCGATATCGTGCAGGTGACCCTGCTCGTCATGGGCGGCCTGATCATCTCCTATCTGACGCTCAACGAGATCAGCGACGGGCAGGGCGTGCTCGCCGGCTTCTCGATCCTGACCGAGCGCGTTCCGGGCCATTTCGACATGATCCTCGCGCCTGACCATCCCTTCTACAAGGATCTGCCGGGCATCGCGGTGCTCGTCGGCGGCATGTGGATCGCGAACCTCAGCTATTGGGGTTTCAACCAATATATCATCCAGCGCGCGCTCGCCGCGAAGGATTTGGGTGAGGCGCAGAAGGGCGTCATCTTCGCGGCCTTTCTCAAGCTCTTGATGCCCGTGATCATCGTGCTGCCGGGCATCGCCGCGGTCGTGCTCGCGCCCGAGCTCGCCAAGCCCGACGAAGCCTATCCGACGATGATGCGCCTGCTGCCCCCGGGGCTGCTCGGTCTCGTCTTCGCCGCGTTGATCGCCGCGATCATCGCGTCGACCGCGAGCAAGATCAATTCGATCGCCACCATCTTCACGCTCGATCTTTATGCGAAGGCACGCGGCATTGCGAGCGAGGCCGAGGATGAGCGGCGCGGCGGACGAGAAAAGCATCTGGTGCTCGTCGGCCGTGTCACGGCCACGATCGCCGTGATCATCGCGCTGCTCACTGCGCGTCCGCTGCTCGGCAATTCGGATCAGGCCTTCCAGTTCATCCAGGAATTCTCGGGCTTCTTTACGCCGGGCATCACCGTGATCTTCCTGCTCGGCCTGTTCTGGAAAAAGGCGAGCGAAGCGGGCGCCATCGCCGCTGCCATCGCGTCGGTCGTGCTGTCCTATGCCTTCAAGGTCGGGATGCCCGATTTCCCCTTCATGAACCGCATGGGCCTCGTCTTCCTGATCAGCTTCGCGCTGGCGGTGGGAATCAGCCTGATGTTCAAGGGGCGCGGCGACGCGAACCGCATCACGATGCAGGGCGTCAGCTTTGCCACCCCGACGACCTTCAACGTCGCGGGCGTCGGCGTGATCCTGATCCTCATCGCGCTCTACGCGACCTGGTGGTGAGCGCGCCGTCCGCCTTTCTCGCCGTCGACTGGGGCACGACCAACCGGCGCGTGTTCCGTTTCGAGAACGGCGCGGTCGCGCATACCGAGCGCGACGACCGGGGCGCCGCGTCGGTCACCGACTTCGCGGGCGAGGTCGCGGCGATCCGCGATCGCTTCGGCGACCTGCCGATGCTGCTCGCGGGCATGGTCGGCTCGACCGTCGGCTGGCGTGTCGTCCCTTATGTCACGGCGCCGGCGGGGATCGACCAACTCGTGGCCGGGCTCGACTGGATCGATGACCGCACCGCGATCGTGCCGGGGGTGTCCTGTGCCAAGGACGGCCGCGCTGATGTGATGCGCGGCGAGGAAGTGCAGTTGCTCGGCGCGGTCGCGGGCTGGATGGTTCCGCCCGACGCGCTGCTCGCGCAGCCCGGAACCCATTGCAAGTGGGCGACGATGGCGGATGGCCGGATTAGCGGCTTTACGACCGCGATGACCGGCGAATTGTTCGCGCTGCTGCGCGGACACAGCCTGCTCGCGGGGACGCTGACCGCCGACGTGACCGACGGCGATGCCTTCCGCGAAGGTCTTGCCGAGGGCGCGCGGCGCGACCTCGCCGCATCGCTCTTCGGCATCCGCGCCGCTTCGGTGCTCGGCCTTCGCAATGACGCCGATGCGGCGTCCTTCGCGAGCGGGGTGCTGATCGGCAGCGACGTCGCCGCGCGCATGGACGATTGTCCGTTCGAGCAGATCCATATTCTCGCCGATCCCCAGCTCGGCAATCTTTACGCCGCCGCCGTCGCGGCGACCGGCCGCGAGCCGGTCATCGTCGACAGCCATAGCGCCTTCGCGCGCGGCATTCTCGCCATCGGAGAAAAAGCCCTGTGACCCATGTAGCCGCCTTCGACGCCGCCTTTGCGCGCTGCCCGCTGATCGCGATCCTGCGCGGGGTGAAGCCGGGCGAGGTCGAGACGATCGGGGAAACGCTGGTCGAGGCCGGCTTCACGCTGATCGAGGTGCCGCTGAACTCACCCGATCCGCTGGACAGCATCGGCCGCCTTGCCGGCGGGCTGAAAGGACGCGCGGTCGTCGGCGCCGGGACGGTGCTGACGACCGCCGATGTCGCCGCCGTCGCCGACGCCGGTGGGACGATGATCATTTCGCCAAACACCAATATCGATGTCGTCGCTGCGGCCGCCGGAGCGGGTCTCGTGTCGCTGCCGGGCTTCGCGACGCCGAGCGAGGCCTTTGCCGCGCTGGCGGCGGGTGCGACGGCGCTCAAGCTCTTTCCGGCCGAAGCCGCCAGCCCGGCGGTGCTCAAGGCGATGCGCGCGGTGGTTCCCGCGGGGACGCGCCTGCTGCCCGTCGGCGGCATCGCGCCCGAGACCATGGCGCCATGGCTCGCCGCCGGCGCGGCGGGTTTCGGGCTCGGCTCGGCGCTCTACCGGCCGGGCATGGCGGCGAGCGAAGTCGGCGACCGCGCGCGCGCCTTCGTTGCGGCGCTCGGCCGATAAGAATCTTGTAATCCGGGAGATATCCGATGTCTAAATTCAGCCGGCGCAGCCTGGTGCTCGCATCGAGCATCATCGCCTTTTCGTTCGCGTCCGCTGCGCCTGGCTATGCGCAGGATCGTGGTGCGAAACAGGCCAAAAAGCCCAATATCGTGATCTTCCTCGCCGACGATCTGAGCTATGCCGACGTTCCGCTCGGCGGCGATGCGAATGTCCGGACGCCGGCGCTGCAACGCCTCGCGTCCGAAGGCATGTCGTTCGACCGCGCCTTCGTCGCCTCGCCGGCGTGCGCCCCCAGCCGCGCCGCACTGCTGACCGGAATGATGCCCGCGCGCAATGGGGCCGAGGCGAACCACGACCGCGCCAATGCGGCGATCCGCAAGCTGCCCTCCTATCTGCAGGAACAGGGGTATGAGGTCGTCGCCTTCGGCAAGGTCGCGCATTACCAGCACACCGGAACCTATGGGTTCGATTATTATGCCAACGATACCTTCCACGATCACAAGGGCATCCCCGCCGCCGCCGAATGGCTGAAGGCGCGCAAGGACAAGCGCCCGCTCGCGCTGTTCGTCGGCACGAACTGGCCGCATGTGCCGTGGCCGCGGACGACCGAGGGCTATGACCCCGCCGCGATGAAGCTGCCGCCGAAGACGGTCGATACGCCGATCACCCGCGATGCGCGCGCGCGTTTCTATGCCGCGGTGACGCGGATGGATCAGGATCTCGCATCGACGATGGACGCGGTCGACGCGGTGCTGGGTAAGGATACGTTCGTCCTCTATTCGACCGACCATGGCACGCAGTGGCCCTTCGGCAAGTGGAACCTCTATGACACCGGCACCCGCGTGCCGATGGTCGTGCGCTGGAACGGTCACGTGAAGGCGGGAACGCGGACCGATGCGATGGTGAGCTGGGTCGATGTGCTGCCGACGCTGGTCGAACTGGCCGGCGGCAAGAAGCCCGAAGGCATCGACGGCCTTTCCTTTGCTGGCCTCTTCGGGGCCGGTAAGGAGGCGACGGGCCGCAAGGAGATCTTCACGACCCACAACAATGACGGCCGCGTCAACGTCTATCCGATGCGCAGCATTCGCACCGACCGCTGGAAATATATCCAGAATCTGCATCCCGACTGGACCTATACGACGCACATCGACCTGAAGGTGATGCGCACCGATTCGGGCGCCTATTTCCCGTCGTGGCGTGAGGCGGCCGACAAGGATCCCGCCGCCAAGGCGATCGTCGACAGCTATTACAAGCGGCCCGCCGAGGAACTCTATGACTTGAAGGCGGACCCTGATGAAAAGGTGAACCTTGCGGGCGATCCGCGTTATGCCAAGCAATTGGCCGATCTTCGTGGTCGCCTTGCAGCTTGGCGAAAATCGCAGGGCGATAGCGGATCGGTCGCCGTCAAACCTCGCTTCGAACGCGGGGCCATGAGCGGCGAGGGCGATTGATTCGCGGCCACGGTTCGAACCTGTGAGATAATGCGCCGGGGCCTGGCTCCGGCGCATTTTTTATCGATCACGTGCTGCATGTCGCTATCGCGCGTTGATCTATTCTCCGTTTTATATTATTTATCCTCTAAGAGTCGCCCTAGATCGGGGTTGGTGACGAGCGCGCGCAACGCGTCGAACAGGGAGAGGATTATGCGTAAGACTTTGTTGGGCGCCGCATCGGCGACGGCTGTGTTTGTTTCGATGCCGGCTGTCGCGCAGGATGCACCGCCGCCGGCGGCGCAGGATCCGGCCCCGCAAGCCGAAAGCACCGACGGGGATATCGTCGTCACCGGCGTGCGCCAGTCGCTCGAACGCGCGGCGGAGGTCAAGCGCAACGCGACGCAGGTCGTCGATTCGATCGTCGCGACCGACATCGGCAAATTGCCCGACCCGACCGTTGCTGCGGCGCTGCAGCGCGTTCCCGGCATTCAGGTTCAGAACGACCGCAATAACGAACTTTCGACCGTCCGCATCCGCGGCCTCACCGACATTTTGACGACGGTGAACGGGCGCGAAGTGGTGACCACGACGGGGCGCGGCTTCGACCTGCAGGATGTGCCCGCCGAGGCGCTCGCGCGGATCGACGCGTTCAAGTCGCAGACCGCCGACCAGATCGAGGGCGGCGTCGCCGGCGCGCTCGACCTGCGGCTCAACCGTCCCTTCGACTTTCGCGATCCGACCTTCGTCCTGACCGCGCGCCAGAATTACGCGACGATCGCCGACGCGAGCAATCCGCAGTTGGGCGCGCTCGCCGCAGCGAAGACAGATTCCTCGATCGGCGAGATCGGCGCGCTGGTCAATGTGACCTGGTCGCAGGCCGAGAATATCCGCAGCGTGACCAATCTCGGCGAGCGCCGCTTCGTTTCCGGCGCGCCTTTCGGCACCGCCGACATCATGATGCCGCAGGTGCTGCGCAACATGCCCGACGTCGGTGACATCAAGCGTTTCCAGGCAAATGCCGCGCTGCAATGGCAGGCGACCCCGTCGCTGCAATTCTATGCCGACGGCCTTTATACCTATTTCAACAGCACCACGGGTTTCGCCGGCTTCAACCCCCAGCCTTTCACCAATGGTTCGCAGATTTCGGAGGTGACCCTCAGCGATTACTGCATCGACGCGCGCGTCAACGGCGCCGGGACGAATCCGCAGATCGTCACCAATGTCGATCCGGATACCGGGGAAGTGAAGCAAACGCTTCAGCCGGTGGACGTCAAAACCATGTGCGAGCCCACGAGCGCGCGCTTCGACAATGTCGTGGTCAACCAGAACAGCTCGTCCGAAGAGGTGACGCAGCGGAACAAGATGATCGCCGGCGGCCTGATTTTCGAACAGGATCGCGGCGTGCTCAAGGTCGACGTCGCTTATCAGACGTCGCGCTCGGTGACCGAGAATTTCAACGCCGAGGTGGGGCAGCGCGTGCCGACCGTCTTCGTCGAATTCGACGATAACGATGGTCCGTCCTTCACGATCGACCCGTCGATCCCGCTCAGTTCTGAAAATGTCTCGCTGCGCAATTCGATCAACCAGAACTTCTCGGCGGGCGAAGGCAGTCTGTTTCAGGCGCGGCTCGACAGCGAATATGAATTCGACGGCATCCTGACCAAGCTTCGCGGCGGCCTGCGCTATGCCAAGCGCGAGGCGCTGTTCCAGCAAGTGCGCCAGACCAATACCGTGCAGTCGATCGGTTTCGGCAATATCGGCACGCCGTCGGAGGCGAATGCGCGGCTGATTTCCAGCCTGCCGCTATCGCCCGATTTTCTGGGCGTTATCGGCGTCGCGCCGCGGCTCAACGGCGGGCAGGCGTTTCTCGGCGTGAACCCCGCCTATCTGCGGTCCGAACGCGGGCGTAACGAGCTTCGCGATCTGTTCGGCCTGCCGCTCGCGGCGCCGGCTTATGATCCGACCAAGGAATTCAACGCCAGCGAGGCGACTTATGCAGCCTATATGGAAGGCAGCTATGAAATCCCGATCGGTGCGCTCACCCTCGACGGCGTGGTCGGCACCCGCGTCGTCAAGACCGACCGCACCATCTCGGGCTTCGAGCGCGTCGGGGACAGCGACACCTTCAGCCCGATCGTCGCCAAGCGGTCCGACGTCGATATCCTGCCTTCGGCGACCGCACGTCTGAAATTCCCCGGCTCGTTCCAGACCCGCCTGACCTATTCGCGGTCGATGCGGCGCCCCGATTTCGGTTCGCTCAATCCGGCGGAATCACTGACCGTCGTTGGCAATGTGTTTCTGATCAACAACGGCACGCGCGGCAATCCAGACCTGCGCCCGCAAAAATCGGACAGCATCGATCTGACCGCCGAATATTATTTCGACAGCGGCTATGTCGCGGTCACCGGCTATTATCGCTCGATCAAGGACCGCGTCGTCACGGCGAACCGGCAGGAGGAGATCGGGGGCGAAAATTACCTGATCTCCACCCCGCGCAACGTCGGATCGGTCGACCTCAAAGGCATCGAGGTCAGCGCGCAATATTTCTTCGACTTCCTGCCAGGCGCGCTTTCGGGCTTCGGCGTGCAGGGGGCGTTCACGCTGGCGGATTCGAAGGTCAAGGGCGACGATCCGCTCGCCGGCAACCCGCTGGTCGGCGTCTCCAAATATAATTACACCGCCGGGCTGCTCTATGACAAAAAGGGCTTGAGCGGCCGCCTGATCTGGACCTTCCGCTCCAAATATATCAACGGCGACAACACCGGCGGCGTCGCGGTGCGGCCTTATGACGAGAGCCGGCCGGTCAACGATCCCTATCTCCCGGTGTTCCTGTCCTATGTCCGCCCCGCCGGCCGTCTCGACTTCAGCATCGGCTATGACGTGACCGACGCACTGCGGCTCGACATCGGCGGCACCAACATCCTGCGCAACAAGACATCGACCTATTGGGGCGACAAGCGGGTCGTGTTCGCGCTGCAAGGCGATGAGACGGTCTACAGCATCGGCGCCCGGGTAAAATTCTGAACTGACAAGGAAATCAAATGAATGACGCCTGCAAAAAAGGGGCGGCGGGTTCGATCCGTCGCCTCGGCAAGCCGCATGAGGGACGCATCCGGCGGTCGGTCGCGCTGCTAGCGGCAGCGCTTCTCGTCGGCATGGCCGCTCCGGCAGGCGGAGCGGAAGCGCCGGCGGCGACCTTCACCAACCCCTTGCTCATCTCGGGCCCAGATCCGTGGATCACGCAGGTAGGCGGCGTCTATTATTACACGCATACACTCGGCGACCGCCTGATGCTCTGGCGGACCGATAATATCGCCGACCTTGCGAAAGCGGAGAAGCGCGTCGTTTGGACGCCGCCCGCGAAGGGGCCCAACGCGCACAGCATCTGGGCGCCCGAACTCCATCGCCTCGACGGAAAATGGTATCTCTATTATTCGGCGACCGCGAGCGGCTTCAAGGACGACAAGCACCGCGCGGTCTTCGTCCTCGAGAACAGCGGCGCCGATCCGATGCAGGGCGAATGGGTCGACAGGGGACGCGTCAATACCGCACATGCCGGGATCGACGGGACCGTCTTCGAGCATGGCGGCAAACGCTATTTCGCTTATTCGCCCTATATCGGTGCCGACAGCGGTTTGGCGATCGCGGAAATGGCCAATCCCTGGACGCTTACCGGGCCCGAAAGCGTGATCGCGATGCCCGACAAAGTCTGGGAAAAGCAGGGCGGGCGCCAGATTCTCGAAGGTCCCGAATTCTTGCGAGGGCCGAAGGGCGACCTGTTCCTGACCTATTCGGCGAGCGCCTGCTGGTCCGACGATTATGCGCTCGGTCTGCTGCATGCGTCCGCAGGATCGGATATGCTCGATCCCAAGGCCTGGACCAAGACCGCCCAGCCGGTCTTCAAGAGCGCGAACGGCGTCTTTGCAACGGGGCACAACGGCTTTTTCACTTCGCCCGACAGCAAGGAAAGCTGGATCATCTATCACGCCAATCCGGGGCCGGGCATGAAATGCACGTCCGCGCGCGCGCCGCATATCCAGCGTTTCGGGTGGAGCGAGGCGGGCTGGCCCGAGTTCGGCGAGCCGGTCGCCAGCGACACGCCGCTTCCGGTGCCCTCGCGCGGGCGCTGACCGCTCAGTTCGTAGCGCATAAAGAAAAGGCCGCGGAGTTCCGCGGCCTTTTCTTTGTCTTCGAAACCTCCTCAGTTCCTGCGAGGCTTGCCATTGATCGGCTGCGCCGCCGGCTGGCTGTCGAGGATCGCGTCGAGTTCGGCGCGCACCTTGGGCAAAGCGTTCGCCTGGTTGCGCGTCTCCTGGGGGTCGGCGACCAGATCATAAAGTTCATAGTCGCGCGCGCCGGTCTTTTCCTGCGTCCAGCGGACGAGGCGATAACGCTCGGTGCGGATCGCCTGCCCCAGCCGCCCCGGGCGCGGATAGGTGTGATAGGCATAGCCGCGCACGCGCGCCGCCGGGTCGTGCAGCACCGGCGCCAATGAGGTGCCGTCGATCGGTTGCGGGCCGGTGGGGGCGGGCAGGGCTGCGAGCGCGGCAAGCGTCGGATAGATGTCGACCGTCTCGGCGAGCTGGTCGGTCGAGCGTCCCTTGACGATGCCCGGCCCCGCAAAGATCAGCGGGATGTGCGTCGCCTGCTCCATATTGGTGTGCTTGGTCCAGATGCCATGGTCGCCGAGATGATAGCCATGATCGCCCCACAGGACGACGACGGTGTTGTCGGCAAGCCCTTCGCGTTCGAGCGCCTCGAGCACCTTGCCGATCTGGACATCGACGTAGGAGACGCCAGCATAATAGCCGTGCAGCAGCTGGCGTTTGAGTTCAGGCGGAAACTGGTCGCCGCGGACGTTCCGCGGCGGCTCGCGATAGGCGTTGATCTCGCCGCCCTGCTTGTCGGTATAGGCGGGCGCGCCTGCGGGCAGCTGTTCGAATTCGGGCATCGGCAGCTTTGCCGGATCATACATGTCCCAATAGCGCTTCGGAACCGAGAAGGGCAGGTGCGGACGCGCGAAGCCGACGGCGAGGAAGAAGGGCTGCTTGCTGTTCTTCAGCGCCTTCAGCCGTTCCCCGGCGCGCTTGGCGGTGCGGCCGTCGGCATAGGCGTCGTCGGCGACATCGGGCATTTCCCACGCGGCGCCGCGCGCGAGCGTGCGGGCATAGGCGAAGGGGTTGCCCTCGGGCACCGGAACTTCCTCGAACAGAGCCTCTTCCTGTGTCGGCTTGCCGCCGGTGCTCGCGGGATCGACATATTCGATCACCTTTTCCTTGTGGTGCGGGACCGACCAGCCGGCGGTGTCGCCGACGGTGCCGTGGCCGATGTGATAGACCTTGCCCATGCTTTCGGTGTGATAACCCGCGCGCATGAAATATTGCGGCAGCGTCACCGCGTCCGGCATATAATCGCGCAGGTTCATCCCGAAATTATAGATGCCGCTGCTCGTCGAGCGCGCCCCGCTCATCAGATTGATTCGGCTCGGCGCGCAGACGGCCTGATTGGCGTAGGCGAGGTCGAAACGCACCCCGCGCGCCGCGAGGCGATCCATGTTCGGGGTGATCGCCGTCCGGTCGCCATAGGTGCCGAGCGCGGGCTTGAGATCGTCGATAAGGATCAGGAGGACATTGGGGCGCTGCGCCGTGACGGGGGCCGGTGCGGGCGCCACGCCTGCGCGCGGCGCGGGTGTCTGGCTGCATGCCGACGTCGCGGTGATCAGCAGGGCGAGCAGGGCCCTGCGGGTCCAGTGCGCGGTACGTGGCATGTTCATTCTCCCTTTCGTCGCGACACGCAGCGAAAGCCAATGTGGCTCGTCGCGCTGTCGACATGTTGCGGATGCCGCGCCGCCGGGCGGTAGCGCTGGCAATAGTTCACGGCGCACAGGTGCGATCCGCCCTTCATGACCTTGCGGCCGATGCGCGCGCCGGGCGTCGCATCGTCATAGCTTTGCGCGAGCGTCGCGCCGCGCGGATTGGCGATAGCGCAGCACGGCGATTTACTCTTTGCCGCCTGCGGCGCCGCATACCAGTCGCGCGTCCATTCCCAGACGTTGCCGATCATGTCGAAAAGCCCGTAGCCATTGGCCGGAAAGCTACCGACCGGCGTGGTGCGGTAATTCCCGTCGGCCTTGGCCGTCGAAACGGGAAACAGGCCGAGCCAGTAATTGGCGAGGATGGCGCCCTCCGGCGCCAGTTCGTCGCCCCAGGCATAGTCCTGTCCGTCGACGCCGCCGCGCGCGGCATATTCCCATTCGGCCTCGGTGGGCAGCGCCTTGCCAGCCCATTTGGCATAGGCCTCGGCATCGCAATGCGCGACATGGACGACGGGGTGGTCTTCCAGTCTTTCGATCGAGCTGTCGGGGCCGGTCGGATGGCGCCAGTCGACGCCGGGGACAAAGGCCCACCACCCCGATGGATCGTCGAGCGGGACGAGGCCATCGGCTTTTTGGAACAGCAGCGATCCGGGCTCGACGCCCTCCAAGTCGGCGCCCGGATAGAGTTTGGGATCGGGCGGCAGTTCGGCGAGGGTGCGATAGCCCGTTACCGCGACGAATTCGGCGAAGGCGCGATTGGTCACCGGCGTTTCATCGATCCAGAAGCTGTCGACCTTGACGCGGCGCAGCGGCTGCTCCTCGGGATAGAAGCGGTCGGACCCCATGGTGAAGCTGCCGCCCTCGATGAAGCGCATGCCGTCGAGCGACGGAGCAGGGGCGGCGGGGCGCGATGCGGCTTTCATGGTCGGGAACTCATCTCGTTCGGTGGTGGCTCGGCGCTTCGCTGCACGCTCATTGGGGCAACTGGGCAAGCCATTTCTTGAGCTTCGCCAGCAAGCGCCCGCGCACTTCGGGCTCGCTCGCCGCCATATCCTGTTTTTCCATCGGATCGCGCGCAAGGTTGTAGAGCTCAACGTCGGCGCCGCCATCGTTGGCGAGCAGTTTCCAGTCGCCTTCGCGCACGGCGAAGCGCGGCGAAACGTCGATCGGCTGGCTGGGCTTGCCCAACAGAGGGCGGCCTTCCTTGCCATAGGCCCAGAACAGGTCGGGGCGCTTGGTGACCGGTTGGCCCCGCAGCGCCGGCGACAGGTCGATCCCGACGCTGCCCGCAGGCTTCTTGACGCCCAGGATGCCGGCAAAGGTCGGCAAGAGGTCGACGCCCTGCGCGACCGTCTGCTCGTCGCGCGTCCCGGCTTTCATATGGCCGCGCCAGTATAGGATCAGCGGCTGACGGATGCCGCCTTCGTACAGGCTGAACTTGCGGCCGCGCAGCCCCTCGGTGCTTCCTGGCGCGGTCTCACCGCGTTCATGATAGCGCGCGAGCGGCGATGGCCCGTTGTCGGAGGTGAAGAGGATCAGCGTATTGTCCATTTCACCCATCTGGTCGAGGCGCTCCACCAGCCGGCCGAGCGTCTTGTCCATCTTGACCAGCGAGGCGAGCATCCGGTCGTCGTCGGAGGATTCGCCCTTGCCCATGACGTCGGAGAGGCTTTCATCGTCGGGCGCCCAGGGGTCGTGGATGTCGTTGAGCCACAGGTTCACGAACCATGGCTTCTCCGAATTCTGGGCGACGAAATCGACCGTCATGTCGGCATAAAGCCCGGTGAGGTTGGTCTTGAGTTCCCAGAAGCGCGGGCCTTCACCCAGCTTGTCCGACTGCTGGGCAAGGAAGCGTTCCTCATCCGACACGAGCACGCGCGGGCCGAGCCCTTCGAAGGTCGTGAAACTCTTGTCGAAGCCATAGGCGGTCGGCCACGGCGCATCGCCGATGTCGCGTCCGCCGCCGAGATGCCATTTTCCGATATGCGCGGTCTTGTAGCCATTCTTCTGGAGCAGGCGTGCGATCGTCGGCAGCTTCGGATCGAGCCAGTCGACCTGCCCGATTTCGGCGTTGCGCGCGCGGCTTGCAGTGATGCCGACGAAGCCGACATCGGCCGGAAAGCGCCCGGTCAGCAAACCCGCGCGCGACGAGGAGCAGATCGGCGCTGCGTCGTAGAATTTGGTGAGTAGCACGCCTTCGCGAGCGAGGCGGTCGAGGTTCGGCGTCCGGACCTTCTTGTTCCCCATCACCGACAGGTCGCCGAAGCCCATGTCGTCGACGAGAATGAACAGGATGTTGGGCCGGCGCTCGGCTTGCTTGCCGGCTTCGGCGACGCGCGCCGGGGGCGATCCCTGCGCTAACGCCGCTCCGGCAGGCACGGCCGCGATCGCCGCCAAACTCATTGCGGCCGTCGCGAAAAATCTTTTGGCGGCCGGGAGCGGGGCGGTGGATGACCGATTGAACATATTCTCTCCCAACTCCCGATTCCCCGTCGGCATGAATACATATTTATCGTATTAATTAAGCTTGTCTACTTTTCTGTTCCGCCTAACATTGGCGCAAGGCCGCTTCGCGGCTTCTCGAAAAGGAGGCGAACGCCGTGTCGTGGGAACAATCGGGACTGGGACAGGATGATGCCCCCGCTTCGCTCGGGCGCAACCTGACCTATGGTCTGCTCGACAATCTGGGGCGCGCGATCGTTACCGGTCAGTTCGACGATGAAGCCTTTCCGACCGAAGCCGAACTGACCAAGCGCCACGGCGTCAGCCGGTCGGTGACGCGCGAGGCGGTGAAGATGCTGACCGCCAAAGGGCTGCTCAGCGCGCGGCCGCGGCAGGGGACGGTGGTGCAGCCGACCTCGTCGTGGAACCTGTTCGACACCGATGTGCTGCGCTGGCTGCTCGAGCGGCAATTTTCGATCGAGCTGCTCAAACAGTTCAACCAGCTGCGTGTCGCGATCGAGCCCGAGGCGGCGGCGCTCGCGGCCCAGTTCGGACGCGACGAAGAGCTCAAGCGGATAGGCGATGGTCTCGATCGCATGGCCGCGGCCGAACGCGGCGAGGACGATACGCTGGAGGCCGACATCGCCTTTCACGTCGCCGTGCTGCGCGCGTCGAACAATCCCTTCTATGCCCAGTTCCGCGATGTGGTGAGCACGGCGTTACGCACGTCGATCCGCTTTACCAACCGGATCAAGGGCCGCACCGCCAGCGTCGCCGATCATGCCGCGGTCCGCGATGCGATCGCGGCGCACGATCCCGATGCGGCGCGCAGCGCGATGCGCCACCTGATCGGCGATGTGCTGACGCTGATCGACGACGCCGAGAAATAGCCTAGCGCATCTCCAAGGGAACGATCGTGCCGTCGGCGCGATAGGCGATCGGCTGCACGATGAACTTGCGGCTGCCCTTATAGGGGCCGGGACCCGTTTGCCCTTCCCAGCGGTGATAGGCGATATACCAGCCGCCATCGGCGGGATCGTGCAGGAAGGCGTGATGCCCGGGACCCTTGAAGCGCGCGTCGCTCTCGACGATCTTGCCGCGCCAGGTCCAGGGTCCCGTCGGCGACGGCGCGGTTGCATAATGGACCTGATAGCTGTCGTGACGATAGCTGCCCGACGAATAGGACAGATAATAGGTGCCGCCGCGTTCGTGCATGAACGCGCCTTCGGTGAAATGCGGCGGCGTTTCGACGGTAATCTCGCGGTCGATCGTCACCATGTCGGGCCCCAGCGTCCAGACGCGCAGTTTCGCGCCCGCGCTGCCGCCGGCATAGAGATAGGGCGTCTTGCTGGCGGGGTCGACGAAGACCGCGGGGTCGATCGCCTCGAACCCGTTGCCGCCGGTGATCAGCGGCTTGCCGCTGTCGGTGCAGGGTCCTTCGAGGCTCGCGCAGGTCGCAACGCCGATCCGGCTCGGTGTCGGATTCTGCGGCCCGACCGAGAAATAGAGATAATGGCGGCCGTTCGCCGCGACCATGTCGGGCGCCCACAGCGCGTGACGCGGCGCGCCATCGTCGCCGATCCACGCGATCCGGTCGAGCGCAATCAGCTCGGCGCCCTTTTGCCAATGCTGGCGGTCGGGCGAGGTCCAGACGTGCAGCCGCCCGGTCCCGCCCGAATTGGTCGGATAGATATAATAGCGCCCGTCGGCGGCCTCAATGTCGGGATCGGCGCCGTCGAACGAGAGCGGGGCCGGTGTTTCCGCCATCGCTGCCGCCGAACTGGCGAGCAGCGCGGCGAGCAGGGCGCGGCGGAGCACCGGCCGCCGGATCATTTGGCGTTCGCCATCGGAACCACGCCCTTCGGCGCCACGGCGAGGCGCTTGATCAGATCGACCTCGGCCTGGCGATAGGGCTTGCCATCGGCGCGGAAGACCTCGTGGAACCAGATCGTCGGCTCGTCATAGGTGTAGGGCTTTTTCCAGCTGTCCCACGGGAGGCGCGTCTGCGTCTTGCCGTCGACGAAACCCCAATTGTACATGCCGATGTTGTATTTCTTGCCGAGTGGCAGCGAGCCGTCGAAGGTCGATCCGTTGCCGCGCGCCATATATTCGGTGCAGAGCACCGGGCGGCCATAGCTCAGCATCTGCTTCGCGCGCTTATCGAACTTTTCGGGCCAGCTGTAGTCGTGAAAGCTGTTGATGTCCGACTGGGTCAGCTGAGTGCGCTCGACCGCGTCGAGCTTTTCCATATTGTCCCAATTTTCGCCGATCCAGACGCCCGCGGTCAGCGGCTGGCTGGGGTTCGCGCTGCGCGCCCATTCGAAGACCTGCGGCAGCAGCAGCGCGACGTATTTATTCTTGTCGGGGATGTGCTCGTAATTGCCGCCGCCCTTGTTGTTGGGCTCGTTCCACACGTCCCACACGATGACGCGCTTGTCGTTCGCAAAGGTGCCGACGATGTCTTTCACATAGGCTTCGAGCTTGTGATACTGGCTCGCATCCTTCAGCCGCGCTTCGCCGGGCGCCTGCACCCAGCGCGAGTTGTGGACGCCGGGAATCGGCGGGCTTTGCAGGCCGTAGACCGGGTTCGGGTCCCACACGCTGTCGAACAGCACGAACATGATCTTGATCTTGTGCTTGTCGGCGATCGCGAGAAACTCGTTCATCCGCTTCTTGAGGCCCTCGGGGTCGTTTTCCCACAGCAGATTGTGCAGGAAGACGCGCATCGTGTTCATGCCGATGCCCGCCGCCCAGCCGAGTTCCTTGTCGATCGTCGCGGGGTCGAAGGTCGCCTCGTGCCACATCTCGATTTCGTTGACCGCCGAGCCGGGGGCGTAGTTGGCGCCGACCAACCAGGGCTGCTTTTCATACCATGTGTTCGCTTGTTCCTTCGACCATTGCTCGCGCGCGGCTGCGGGCTGGGCGGCGGTGGCGGCGATGGTGAAAGCGGCGGCGGCGGTGAGCAGGAAGCTCCGTCGGATCATCTCTCTTCTCCCTCTTTTGGCGTCTTTGACGGGAGACGGCTCGTCCCCGCGTCACAACCGATGCGCCATTGATAGATTCGATTTGCTTCGATAGGAAGCATATATATCGTATAAATAACTTGAGGGCGATCGGAGCGCCCCGATGGCCCGCGATACGATGACGGAGAGGCTCGACATGAACGACATTGGCGCGGCAACCGTCCGGCGCATCACCTGGCGGTTGATGCCGCTGCTCTGCCTGCTCTATTTGGTCGCCTATATCGACCGGCAGAATGTCGCCTATGCCAAGTTGCAAATGGTCGGCGACTTGGGGCTCAGCGAAGCCGCCTATGGTCTGGGATCGGCACTGTTCTTCATCGGCTATTGCCTCTTCGAGGTTCCGAGCAACCTGATCCTCGAACGCGTCGGCCCGCGAATCTGGTTCGCGCGGATCATCGGGGCATGGGGTCTTGTCACGCTGGCGCTCGGCTTCGCGTGGACACCGACCAGCTTCTATATCCTGCGCTTCCTGCTCGGGGTGGCCGAGGCGGGCTTCTTCCCCGGCGTGCTCTATCTGCTCACCCTGTGGTTCCCGCAGACGGAGCGCGCGCGAGCGATCGGATTGTTCCTGATCGCGAGCGCGTTTGCCAATGCGGTGGGCGCGGCGCTCGGCGGTCTTTTGCTCGAGCTCGACGGTCTCGCGGGACTGCGCGGATGGCAATGGGTGTTCATCGTCACCGCGATCCCGGCGCTGCTGCTCGTTCCCGTCGTGCTCGCGCGCCTGCCACGCGGACCCGCCGAAGCGCAGTGGCTCACCGATGCGCAAAAGACATGGCTCGCCGACACGCTTGCTGCGGAGGGGGTCACGCGCGAGCACGCCAATCCACTGCGCGCGCTGGGCGACCTCCGCGTAATCCTGCTCTGCATCGCCTTCCTCGGCTTTCCGCTATCGGCCTATGGCCTCAGCTATTGGCTCCCGACGATCGTCCGGGGTTTCGGCGTCAGCGATGCCGTCAACGGCCTGCTCAACATCATCCCCTGGCTGACCGTCGCGGCGGCTTTGTGGTGGCTTCCACGCTGGGCGGCGCGGAGCGCCGGGTCGCGCCGCTTCATGGTCGGGCCGGCGCTCATCGGCGCACTAAGCCTCGTGCTGGCGGTGCTGCTGCCGTCGCCGGTGTTCCAGTTCGCCGCACTGTGCATCGCTGCCGCCGCGATCTTTGCCGGCCAGCCCTTTTTCTGGGTCCTGCCGGGACGGTTCCTGACCGGCGCCGCGGCGGCCGCGGGTTTCGCCGCGATCAATTCGGTCGGCAATCTCGGCGGCTTTGTTGCGCAGGCGGTCGTGCCGAAAATCCACGACGCGACCGGCAGCGACCTCGCGCCGATGTTCTTCCTAGCCGCGATGCTCGTCTTTTCGGCGGGAGCGATCTTCCTGATCGAGCGCCATATTCCGCGCGGCCTTTCAGACCGATTTCCGGTTGCCACATCGAGCGACTCTTTATAAAACACATTGATCATATAAATTGGGAGGGTCAGATGAAGTCTGTTTCGAAGCTGCTTGTGGTTGCCGCGCTCTTGGCGAGCAGCGCCAGCGCCGCCGCCTATGCGCAGACGGGAGCGCCGCCGCCCAAGAAGCCCGCCAATTCGACCGCCAACACCGCGGGCTACACCGCGCCCGGCAGCACCGAGGGCGGGCCCGCCTATGTCGGTCCGATCATGAGCGAGTGGGGCCGCAAGGTAACACCCGAAAATGCGTGGCGCAGCTATCCGCGCCCGCAGATGGAACGCGATACCTGGATGAACCTCAACGGGCATTGGGATTATGCGATCCGCCCCGCGAACGAGCCGCAGCCGGCGGCGATGGACGGCAAGATCCTCGTTCCCTTCGCGGTCGAATCGAGGCTGTCGGGGGTGGCGCGCAAGCTGATGCCCGACGACCGGCTCTGGTATAAGCGCAGCTTCACGCTGCCCGCGAAATGGCCGGGCCAGCGCACCTTGCTCCACTTCGGTGCCGTGGATTTCGAATCGACCGTGCTCGTCAACGGCGTCGTCGTCGGCAGCCACAAGGGCGGCTCCGACCCGTTCAGTTTCGACGTCACCCGCTATCTGCGGTCCGGCCCGAACGAGCTCGTCGTGCAGGTCACCGACCCGACCTCGACCGGCGACCAGCCGCGCGGCAAGCAAACGCTCGAACCGCGCGGCATCTGGTACACCGCGGTCAGCGGCATCTGGCAGACGGTGTGGCTCGAACCCGTCGCCGACCTTCATATCGCCGACCTGCGCGCGGTGCCCGATATCGACAAGGGCGAGCTGACGGTCGATGTCGCGCTCAGCAACACTGCGACGCCAAGCGACGCAGTCCGCATTACCGCGCGCGACAAGGGCAAGGTGATCGCGAGCACGATCATCCGCGGCAACCGGCAGGGGGTGCTCAAGATTCCGAACGCGCGGCTCTGGTCGCCCGACGATCCCTATCTCTATGACCTGACCGCCGAACTCGTGAAAGTGACCCCGCCGCAGGGGGCGGGCAACGACCGGACGGGGCTGCCGCCGATGACCGGGCGCGAGGTTCAGGCCTATGCTGCGGCGACCGTCACCGGTGCGCCCAGTGACAGCGTCAAAAGCTATTTCGGGATGCGCAAGATTTCGACCGGCATCGATCCCAAGACGGGGAAGATGGCGCTGCTGCTCAACAACAAGCCGCTCTTCCACAACGGCACGCTCGACCAGGGCTGGTGGCCCGAAAGCCTGCTGACTCCGCCGTCGGAGGAAGCCGCGCGCAGCGACATCATCTTCCTCAAAAAAGCCGGCTTCAACATGCTCCGCAAGCATATCAAGGTCGAGCCCGCGCAATATTATCACGACGCCGACCGGCTCGGCATATTGATCTGGCAGGACATGCCCTCGGGCGCGTTCGGCGATCAGGCGGTGCGGCGCCCGAGCGACCGCGAGGCGACCTTCACCTCGGCGGGCATGGCGCAATATCAGGCCGAACTGGCGCGGATGATCGGCGCGCTCCGCGCCTTCCCGTCGATCGTAATGTGGGTCACCAACAACGAAGGCTGGGGTCAGTATGACGTCAAGACCGTCGGCAGCATCGCCAAGAATATGGACCCGAGCCGCCTCGTCAACAATGCAAGCGGCTGGTTCGACGTCCCGGGCAGCGGGTCGGACGTCTATGACATCCACACCTATGACGAGGTGCCCGTCGAACCCGCGCCGCAGGCCGACCGGCCGATCGTGACCGGCGAATTCGGCGGCGTCGGGCTGCCGATTCCGGGGCACCTGTGGTTCACCGACCGCGACGCGCGCATCTATCAATTCGCGACCGACAAGGAAGATTACCGCCGTCGCTACAAGATCAAGTTCGACGAGATCATCCGTCAGGCGAAGGAACTGGGGCTCGCGGCGTCGGTCTATACCGAAACGAGCGACGTCGAAGGCGAATTGAACGGCCTGCTCACCTATGACCGCGCGGTGTCGAAGCTGCCGGTCGAGGATTTCGCGAAGATCGCAAAGCCGCTGTTCGAGGATAAATAAGGCAGGGGAAACGCCGATGACACGACGCACCGCGATGGCCCGCTGGGCCGCGACCACCATGTTCGCGGCGCTGATGGGCGTCGCGGCGCCCGTGACGACGGCGGTTCCCGCGGCCGACAGGTCCATTCCGTCCGCGGCGGCGGGCAAGCCGAACATCCTGTTCGTCCTCGTCGACGATATGGGGTTCGGCGACCTGTCGGTGATGGGGAACAAGAAGGTCCAGACCCCGAACCTCGACCGTCTCGCGCGCGAGGGCGTGCTGATGACGCAATTCTACGACGCGGCGCCGATCTGTTCGGCGTCGCGCGCGGGGCTGCTCACCGGACGGTTTCCCGCCGAGGTCGGCTTCATCAACTATGTCAGCGACCGTGCCTATAATCGATCGATCGGGCAGGCGGACTGGCTCGACCCCAAGCTGCCCAATATCGCGCGGCTGCTGAAGGGCGCGGGCTATGACACCGCGCATATCGGCAAATGGCATTTGGGCGGCGGGCGCGACATTGCCGACGCGCCATGGCCGACGGCTTATGGTTTCGACCATAGTTTCACGACCTTCGAAGGACTGGGGCCGCGCGTGCTCGTCTCCGACGAGGAACGCTTCCTCGCCGAACAATCGGACGAGCTCGGCGAGGGACCGCGCTTCTGGGAGCTGAAGACCAATCTCACCGGCCTCTACGCCGACATGACGGTCGACTTCGTCGCGCAGCATGCGGACACGCCCTGGTTCGTGAACCTCTGGCTCAACGACATGCACGATCCCTGGGCGCCCGACGACGAAAGCCTTTCGGACGTCATGGGCAAGGGCACATCTTCCGACGACGACCGGATGCTCGCCTCGCTGGTCAAGATGGACAAGACGCTCGGCCGCCTGTTCGACCGCCTCGACCAGATGGGCGAGATGGACAATACGCTGGTCATCGTTACCAGCGACAACGGCCCCTCCTCGGCGCAGCGCTATTACAAGGACGGCCATGTCGCGCCGGGCAGCACCGAAAATCTGCGCGGCCGCAAATGGAGCCTTTACGAAGGCGGCATCCGTCAGCCGCTGATCCTTTCTTGGCGCGGCCGCGCGAAGGCCGGTTATCGCGACGAGCGGACGGTGGGGCAGGGGGTCGACCTGTTGCCGACGCTCGCGAGCATCGTCGGCGCGCGCATACCCGCCGGCACCGACGGGGTCGACCTGTCGCCGGTGATCGAGGGACGCGCGATTCCTGAGCGGCCTGATCTTTATTGGGCCTATGGCAAGGAAGGCGCGGCGAAGGAGCCGCCGCAGCCGGCGCTGGAGCGCGATCAGGCGCCGCCCTTCGCGATCCGCGAAGGCAAATGGAAGCTGCTCGCCGAGGCGGGCGGGGCGAGCCCCCAGCTCTTCGATCTGGCACGCGATCCGGGCGAGGCGAACGATGTCGCAGCGAGCGAACCCGCGGTCCGCGACCGCCTGCTCGGCAAGCTCAAGGCATGGATGGCGACGCTGCGCCGATAAGCCCTGGCTTTAGAAAAAGAGGCCCCCTCGCGGTGTCGCGAGGGGGCCTTTTTCGTGCGGGACAGGGCGACGGCAGATCGCTGCCGCCGCGCGTTCCTTCGTCAGAACTTCACACGAACGCCGACCGAATAGGTCGTCTCGTCATATGACATCTCGTTGTTGATATTCGTATATCCGGGATAGTCGTAATAGGTCGACGTGTTGTTCCCGAGGATGTTGGTGCCGCCGACGTCGACGCGGATAGCATCGGTGATGTCATAGCCGATGTTGAAATCGAGCCGCCCCGCGCCGCGCGCATAGGTGACGAGCGCCGGCACCTCAAGCGAGGCGATCGTCTCTTCGGTCATGGGCCGCAGCGTGGGTTGGCCGGTGGCGTCGAGCGACAGATATTTGGAGCGATAGGTATAGACCAGCCGCGCGTTAACCCCGCTCTTTTCGTACAGCAGGCCGACGGTATAATTATATTTCGACACGCCCTGAAGCGGATAGCCCGCCAGCGGATCGTCGCCCCCGACCTTGGAATCGGCAAGCGTGAAGGCGCCTTGTACCCCAAGGCCCGATAATGCGCCGGGCAGGAAGTCGAAGAAATATTGGGTACTGAGTTCGATGCCCTTCAGCGTCGCTTGGCCGACGTTGCGCGGGCGCGCCACCGAATAATCGACGCCGTCGATCATCTCGACCGCGCCGCTCGTGATGACGCGATCGGTGATGTCGCGGTAATAGCCCGCGATCGCGACATAACCGCTGGGGAAATAATATTCGAAGGTCGCATCGAGGCTTTCGGATTTCTGCGCCTTGAGGTCGGGGTTGCCGGCATTGCCCGTGCTCTGAACCAGCGGGTTGTTCGACTGGTTGAGCGTGATCGCCGGGTTGAGCGCTTCGAAGTTCGGGCGGCGGAGCGACTTGGCATAGCCGAAGCGGATCTGGATATTGTCGCCGATCCGGAAGCGCGCCGTTGCATTGGGAAGCCAGTCGTGATCGACCGAATCGGCGGTCAGTCGGTCATATTCGCCGCCCTGTGCCTCTACGAACGTGCCGATCGTGCGGCTCGTGCGGATATAGCGCACCCCGACGACCCCATCCAATGTGATGCTGTTCGACAGGTCGGTTTCATATTTGCCCTGCACATAAGCGGCGAGCGTGTCCTCTTTCGCGTCGAACGCACGTCCCGGATCGAAGTCGGGCCGTCCTGCGGGCAATCCGAAATAGGCACGCGCCGCGTCGAGACCGTCTTCCGAGAGGAGGAAATCGGGGTTGGGAATATAGAAGCGCGAACCATTGTTGAGGTCGGGTGCGCGCGAGCCGAGCACGAGAAAATCGTCGGGCAGGCCGGTATCGGAGACGAGCACCGCGGTCGCCTCGCTACCCGTACCGATATTGCCGCCGGGCGTCGCCGTGTTGAGATTGACCGCCTGCTCTTCGGCCGAACGGTGTGCGTAGCGAACGCCGACCGCGATATTCGAGAGGAAGCCGTCGAGATCATAATCGACGTCGCCCTTGGCCTGGAACAGCTTGCCGCGGTTCTCGGTGAAATTCTGGATCAGCGCGTTGCGGATATAGAGATTGTCGCGGCTGAGCAGCGCATCGCCGGGCACCGTATATTCGGCGTGGCCGTCGTTATCCATTGTCACGGTCAGGCTGGGCAGCCGCTGGCCGATGTCCGAGGTGATATTCTGCAGCTCGTATTTCGAGGTCTGGTAGGCGACGTCGAGCACGGCGTTCAGTCGGCCCTCTTCATATTTCAGCCCGCCGGCGAACTGCTTGTTGCGCTGGTTGAGGTCGCGCGCCTGCGTCGTCTGGTTCGACACGAGGTTGGCAAAGGTCATGCTTTCGGGCTGGCACAGCTCGACCGGGTTCGCCAATTGCGCCGGGGTCAGCGTCCACGACTTGTTACCCTCGGCGTCGGTCTGGATGACCGGGGTGTTGCCGTTCGAGCGAACGTAGGTGTTGATGCAGCTCGTGCCGGGGGTGACGTCGGTGATCGTCGTGCCATTGGTAAAGGGCTGGATATTCGCGCCGTTGCGGCTGCCGCGGTCGCGGAAATAGGTGTAGAAGCCCTCGGCATAAACTTCGAGCGACGGCGACGCCTGCCATTGCAGCGCGCCGTTGAACTGGTGCCGCTCGATAAAGCCCTCTTGCGGGAAATTCTGGAGGATGCCGGGAATGACATAGCCCGGCGTGTTGAAGGGCGCGGTGTTGGTGCTGCGCCGCTGGAACAGCACCGTCGAGGCGCGATAATAGTCGGACTTCGAATAAGTGCCGTTGATCAGCGCCCCGATCTCGCCGATGCCGGTGTCCCAGCGGTCGGTCGCGAGCAGGCTGAACTGTGGATTGATCTTGTCGACGCGGTCGCCGTAATTGGCGCGGCCGCCGAGAACGACGGTCGGATCCCGGAAATTGAACGGACGGTTGAGCTGGAGGTCGATGACCCCGGCAAGCCCGCCCTCGGTCAGCTCGGCGGTCTGCGACTTGAAGACATTGACGCGCGACAGCGCCTCGGCGGGCATGTCCTGCAGGTCGAAGTTGCGGCCGATCGTCGAAAACACCTCGCGCCCGTTGACCGTCGTGAGCACGTCGGGAAGGCCACGCACCCGGACGTCGCCGAGTTCGTTGTTGCGGTTCACCGACACCTGGACGCCCGGCACGCGCTGGAGCGCGGCGGCGGTAGTGGGGTCGGGCAGCTTGCCGATGTCCTGCGCGACGATCGCATCGACGACCTGCACCGACTCGCGCTTGATATCGGCGGCGCGCTCGAGCGAGCGGCGGATGCCGGTGACGACGATCGCATCCTCGGCGTTTTCCTGCGGCGCGTCGGCCAGGGTGTCGCTAGCGACGGTGCCGCCCGCGCCGGTCGACTGACCCCACGCCGGTACACTCGCGACGAGTGCAATGACCGACACGGCGGCCACAAAACCTGTCTGCTTCTTCATCTTCCCTCTCCCAGTTCCGTGCGCAGGCATTTTTGCCCTTGGCGCCGGCAAGCTGGGGGCGGGCGGTCGATGAGTCGGTGGGCACCCCGGCCGCAAACCCGACTCTACCCGGCTCTCCGCACCCTTTTCGTCGACGCTTCGCCGCGGACGTTGACCAACGGGTCAAACAAAGTCAATATATATATGATAAATCGGTGAATAGGGAGAGTGCCCGGTGAATATCAGATTTGCTGCTCGTCTGTTGGCCCGTGCGGGCTGCGCCATAGCGGCGCTCACAGCAGCCGCCTTGCCGTCGGCCGCAATCGCGGCCGAGGCGGCGCCGGCCCGTCCGCAACCGACCCGTCCGAACGTCGTGGTGATCCTGCTCGACGATGTCGGCTTTTCCGACATGGGCAGCTTTGGCGGCGAAATTCCGACGCCGAACATCGATGCGCTGACGAAAAACGGCCTCGCCTTCACGCAATTCTACAATAATGCGCGGTGCAGCCCGTCGCGCGCCTCGCTGCTCACCGGCACCTATCCGCATCAGGCGGGGCTGGGGCATCTCGAATCGGTCCATGTGCCGGGGTCGAAAGGACTGCACAGCAAGCTGTCCGATCGCGTCGTTACCTTGGCCGAGGTGATGAAATCGGCGGGCTATTTCACCGCGATGGCGGGCAAATGGCATCTCGGCATATCGCGCGGCGTCGGCCCGTGGCAGCGCGGCTTCGACCGCTCGCTCACATCGCCTTCGGGCGAGCTATATTATCGCGATCAGCCCCAGCCGCTCGCGAAATCGGTCTATATCGACGGCGAGCGCGTACCCACCAGTTCGTCCCGCGTCGGGCAGGGCTATTGGTATTCGTCGGACATGTTCATCGACTGGCAGACCAAATTCATCGGCGAGGCGCGCGAACAGCGCAAACCCTTCTTTCTCTATATGCCCTTCGTCGGGGCGCATTTCCCGCTGATGGCCCCGCCCGAGGATGTGGCGAAGTTCAAGGGCCATTATATGCGCGGCTGGGAGGTCATCCGCCGCGAACGGTTCGAGCGGCAAAAGAAGCTCGGCATCATTGCCGCCGACGCCGAACTGCCCGCCGCGCTGCCGGGGAGTTACGACTGGAACAAATTGTCGGCGGAGGAGAAGGACCGGTTCGATACGATGATGGCGGTCTATGCCGCGGTGATCCACCGCGTCGACCGGTCGATCGGAACGCTCGTCGATCGTCTGCGACAATCGGGCGAGCTCGACAATACGCTGATCCTCTTGATGAGCGACAATGGCGGCACCGCCGAAAGCGGTCCCGACGGCCGCCTCAAGGGCGACGGCCTGCCGGGCAGTGCGCAATCGGTGGTCTGGACCGGAATGAACTGGGCGACGCTGCAGAACGCGCCCTTCCAATATTATAAGCACCACACCTATGAGGGCGGGATTGCGACGCCGCTGATCGCGCACTGGCCGCGCGGCATCGCCGCGAAGGCGCGCGGCACCCTCGTGCGCGAGCCGGGGCATCTGATCGACGTCATGCCGACGCTCGTCGAACTCGCCGGCGCCACATATCCAAAGGCCTTTAATGGCCATGCGATCCTGCCCATGGAGGGGCGTTCGATGGTTCCGGCCTTCCGCGGCGAGGCGCTGACGCGCGGCAAGCCGATCTTCTGGGAGCATGAGGGCAACCGCGCCGTCCGTGACGGCAAGTGGAAACTCGTCGCGGGCTTCGAGAAGCCTTGGCAGCTCTTCGACATGACCGCCGATCGCACCGAAATGCATGATCTTGCCGCGAAGGAGCCCGGCCGGGTTCGCGAGATGGCCGGCCAGTGGGACGCCTGGGCGGCGCGCAGCTATGTCG
The DNA here is from genome assembly GCF_035686825.1 of Sphingopyxis sp. Taxonomy (GTDB): domain Bacteria; phylum Pseudomonadota; class Alphaproteobacteria; order Sphingomonadales; family Sphingomonadaceae; genus Sphingopyxis. Next base: position 345,006 of record NZ_DASRYZ010000004.1, read on the forward strand.
ACGCGTGGAGCGAGGCTTACGACCCGCATCTCAAAGGGAAGGAACGCCGGATATGGGGCGGGGCGGACGTTCCGCAGCTGCCGCAGGCGCTGGTCGGGAAATAGGGCCGGTTGCCGGGTGTGGCGCGCCGCTTTTACGCTTCGGGCAAAGCCGGGCCCAGCGTGAGTGCCGAGAGGAAATCGTCGGCCCAGCCGATGACGTCGGCGTCGCGGACGACGGCGTAGAGCTTTTCCCAGCGTGCCTTGCGCTCGGCGAGGGGCATGTGCATCGCGGTCCAGATCGTGCGCGCGACCTCGCCGCCATCGTGCGGATTGACGAGCAGCGCATCGGTGAGCTGCTCGGCCGCGCCGGCGAAGCGCGAGAGGATGAGAACGCCCGGATCGTCGGGATCCTGCGCGGCGACATATTCCTTCGCGACGAGGTTCATCCCGTCGCGGAGCGGGGTGACGAGGCCGATCTTGGCGGCGCGGTAGAAACCGAATAATTCGGCGCGGCCGAAACCCCGGTTGACGTAGCGGATCGGGACGAGGTCGACGTCCGAATGCGCCCCGTTGAACTGGCCGGTCTTCTGTTCGAGCGTCGCGCGGATCTGTTGGTACGAACGGACGTCTTCGCGCGAGGGCGGGGCGATCTGGACGAAAAGCAGCTCGTTGACCATGTCGTCGTGGCTGGAGAACAGCCGTTCGAGCGCGTCGATCCGTTCGGGAAGCCCCTTGCTGTAGTCGAGCCGGTCGACGCCGATCGCGATCGTGCGCTTGCGCGCGCTGCTTTCGAGCCGCTGCTGCGATCGCCGGGCGATCTCGGTTTCGCCCAGCGCCATGAATTCGGCATGGTCGATGCCGATGGGAAAGGCGCGCGCGATGGTGCTGTGGTTACCGATGCGGACCGTGCCGCTGTCCTCGTCGACCTCGGCGCCATGTTCCTTGCGGCAATAATGGAGGAAGCTTTCGAGCCATTCGACCGACTGGAAGCCGATGACGTCATAGCGGAGCATCGCGGCGACGAGCCGCTCGTGATGCGGGAGCGAAACGAGCAGGCGGGTCGGCGGCCAGGGAATATGCAGGAACAGGCCGATGCGGTTCTGTACGCCGTGCGCGCGCAGCCGTTCGCCGAGCGGCAGGAAGTGATAATCCTGCACCCAGACGACGTCGTCCTTCTCTATCAGCGGGTGGAGGCTGTTCGCGAACTGCTCGTTGACGCGTTCATAGCCGCGGCCGAATTCATTCTCATATTCGGCAAGGTCGATGCGGTAGTGAAAGAGGGGCCACAGGGTGCGGTTGGCATAGCCGTTGTAATATTCGTCGACATCATGGGGTTCGAGGTCGACCGTCGCGGTGGTGAAGCCATCGGCACGTTCCATCGTGAGCTGGCCCGTGAACTGTTCGACCTCGTTGCCCGACCAGCCGAACCAGATACCGCCGCGTGTGTGCAGCGCCGCGCTCATCGCCACCGCAAGTCCGCCCTGCGCTCCCGCCGCGCCGCGCCCCTTCGCGACCGACACGCGGTTCGAGACGACGATCAGCCGGCTCATCGCACCGTGTCCCAGCCGCGCGACAGCAGCCCGGCGCAATGGATGATGCCGACGAGCGAATAGGTCTGCGGGAAATTGCCCCACAGCTCGCCGTTTTCGAAATCGAGATCTTCGGAGAGCAGGCCCGACGGCGTGCGGTGCGCGAGCATCTTTTCGAACAGTTCGCGCGCCTCGTCGCTTCGACCGCACAGGTGCAGCGCCTCGATCAGCCAGAAGGTGCAGAAGTTGAAGGCGGTCTCGGGCAGGCCGAAATCATCCTCGCTGTCGTATCGCAGCATATGTTCGCCGCGGCGCAGCGCCTTCTCGATCGCGGCGAAGGTCGCCTGGAAACGGGGGTTGTCGGCGCGGATATAGCGCAGCTCGACCATCTGCAGCAGGCTGGCGTCGAGATGCGCGTGGCCGAAGGCGGCGCCATAATGGCCCGCCGCCTCGTCCCACGCCTCGCGCTCGATCGTGTCGCGGATCTTCGCCGCGCGGTCGTTCCAATAGGCTTCGCGCTCGGGCTTGCCGATGCGCGCCGCGACGTTGCCGAGCCGGTCGCACGCCGCCCAGCTCATCACCGCCGAATAGGTGTGGACGAGCTGCTTGGTGCGGAATTCCCACAGGCCCGCATCGGGCTGGTCGTGCATCGCCCAGGCGACCTCGCCGACGCTCTCGAGGCTTTCGAAATCGCGCTCGTCGGCCATGCGGAACAGCCGCTGGTCGAAGAAGCCCTGCACGGTCGGCAGCACGATCTGGCCATAGGCGTCGTGCTGGACCTGCTGATAGGCGGCATTGCCGATGCGGACCGGCCCCATGCCGCGATAACCGGCGAGATGTTCGGCGACGCCCTCGTCGAGCTCGGCGACGCCCATCACCGAATAAAGCGGCTGGATCTGCCCGCCCGCGGCGCGATCGACGATATTGCGCAGGTAAGCGAGATATTTTTCGAGCACGTCGAGCGCGCCGAGCCGGTTGAGCGCCTGCACCGTGTAATAGGCGTCGCGAATCCAGCAATAGCGATAGTCCCAATTGCGCTCGCTGTGCGGTGCCTCGGGAATCGAGGTCGTCAACGCGGCGACGATCGCGCCGGTTTCCTCATGCTGGCAGAGCTTGAGCGTGATCGCGGCGCGGATCACCGCGTCCTGCCAGTCCATCGGCGTCGCAAGCCCGCGCACCCAACTGCGCCAATATTGACCCGTCGCTTCCTCCATCCCGCGCACCGATTCGCGGACGTTGCCGGTAAAGGGCTCGTCGGGGCCAAGGAAGAAATGAAGGTCGGATTCGACGCGGAAGGCGAGCTCCTGCATGAGATAGCCGACCGGCGCGTCGGTGGTGAGGCGAAGCGGCTGGTTGCCGATCAGGTAGCGGATATGGTTGGTGCCGCGCGTCGTCGGGGCACGCTCGGCACCATGATCGCGCATCGGCGACAGGTTCATGCGGATGCGCGGGCTGCCGGCGACGGGGCGGACGATGCGGGTATAGGCGACCGGCCGGTACATGCGTCCCGAGCGTTCGGCGCGCGGGCAAAAGTCGATGATATCGACCGCGCTGCCGTCGGCGGCTTCGAGGCGCGTCACGAGGATCGGCGTGTTGCGGCTGTATCGCGGGGTGGCACGCACCTGTCCCTCGAGCGCGAAACGCCACACGCCCTCGTCCTGTCGCTCGCCGTTCATCAGGGCGCAGAAGACGGGGTCGCCGTCGACGCGCGGGACGCATCCCCATACGAGCCCCGCCGCGCTGTCGACGAGTGCGCTGACCTGGCAATTGCCGATCGGCCAGAGCGATAGATTGCTCACAGGCCCAGCCAATTATAGACCTCGCGGGTGCCGGGTAGCCGGTAATGGGCGGCGGTCGGACGCGGTGCGCCGACGAGAATGCCGTGTCCGCCCGCGGCGGCGGCGGCGGCAAAACCGTCTTCGTCGGTAACGTCGTCGCCGATGAAAACCGGGATGGCGCCGGCATAGGGCGGCTGGTCCAAAAGCCGCGCTACCGCCCGTCCCTTATTGGCTTGCGCCGGTCCCAGTTCGACAACCATCTTGCCCCGCCGCACGGCCAGGCCTTCGTGCTCTGCAATGTCGTCCATGACGCTAAAGACGGCTGCCTCGGCATCTGGTTCCTGCCGGTAATGGATTGCGATGCCGTGCGGCTTGGTTTCGACAAGCAGGCCGGGCCACCGCGCCGCGAGCGATGCGATCGCCATGGACGTATCGCTGGATAGCGTGGCGGCCGGGACGGCGGCATCGCCATGTTCGGCGCCGTGCGACCCCACGATCCTGATCGCGCCGCGTCCGAGATGCCCGCCTATGTCCGAAAGCGACCGCCCGGTGATCAGCGCGAGACGGCCATCCACGCGCGCCGCCAGGGCTTCGAGCCGCCGCACAAGATCGTCGGGGACCAGGATAGCGTCCGGTGTTTCCGCGATTTCGACGAGCGTGCCGTCGAAATCCAGAAAGAGCGCCACCGGCTGCTGCGCCGCCCATTTCGTAAGCGGTGGCGGAAGCGGGAGATTGTCCCTTTTGTGCATCGCAGCAAGGCTAGAGGCCGGGGACGCGGGGGTCAACCATCGACCGCGAGGCGGCCGTTATTTGCCTCGGCAATCGGGGCAGAGACCCATGACTTCCACGATGACGCGGTTCGGGCGGAAGCCTGCCGCCCGGCACAAGCGGTCGACTTCGGTCTCGCATCCGGCGTCAAGCGTGCGAGTGCGGCCGCAGCTCCGACAAATCGTCATCGCTCCGGGCGGGCTGTCGGCGCCGAAATAGGCATTCAGCGTTTCGACGCGGTGGACGCGCCCGTCCAACCGATCGAGGATGCGATAGACCTGATTGGGCGCCAGCGGCACACCGAGCGCCCGGCTTTGGCGCGCGATTCTGTAGGCTCCGAGCGGCCGCGGACTCGCGCTCAGGATTGTCATGACGATTTCCTCAAGCTCGGCGGGCGTCCGCTTGGCATTTTCGCGCCGCGCGCCTTTGCGACCTGCGCCGGGACCGGGCGGGCGGGGCGGCTCGTCATGGTCAGGCAAGGGTCCGGCGTAGCCGCCAGTTGATGAGATGGCCGCCGATCAGGAACAGGCTGCCGATCGCCGTTATCGCGGCCGATGCCGGCTCGCCCCAAGCGGGGAACAGCGCGGCGACGATGCAGGCGACCCCCGCCGCCCCTAGCTGTGCCGGAAGAAGGGCGCGGTGTCGCCGGTAACCGAGAATGAACGCGAGGGCGGCCGCGGGGACAACCAGCGCCGCCGCCACAATGTGGAAAATCTCCGATTCGAAAAAGGTCCCGGCCAACATCGGTAAGGCGAGCAGGATCAGCGGCAACGCCAGACAGTGCCCGAGGCAAAGAAGGGAGGCGGACACCGCCGTTCCTTCGACGAGGTTCGTCGTCATTTGGCGCCGCGAAGGGCGTGAGGGGAGAGCGCACATGGAAGAAAAGCCTTGAGGGGTTGTGATATGAGATAACGTATCATATACGGCCGGCGTCCAGATAAGAAAGGGGTTTTTGTGAAGTTTCGAGTTCTCCTCCTGTCCGCCGCGGTTCCGGCTGCCGTTCCGCACATCGCCTTTGCGGGCGAATCGGTGCCGGCGGCCAAATCGGCTGCAGGGCCCGACGCCGGCTTCATGCAGGCCGGCAGCACCGCCGATCCCGAGATCGTTGTATCGGCCAATGTCCTCGGCCTTCGCGCCGACGAAACCGCGACGCCGGTGATCACGCTGACCGGCGAGGAACTGATCCATCGCCGCCAGGCGACGCTCGGCGACACGCTCGCCGGACAGCCGGGCATCAATTTCGACAATTTCGGCGGCGGCGCGAGCCGTCCGGTGATCCGCGGCCAGACGGCGCCGCGTGTCCAGGCGCTCTCCGACGGCGCAAGCGTCCACGATGCCTCGGCGATCTCGCCCGACCATGCGGTGACGACCGAACCGCTGCTACTGCGCGGAATCGAAGTGCTCCGCGGCCCTTCGGCGCTGCTTTATGGCGGCAGCGCGATCGGCGGGGCGATCAACCTTCTCGACGAGAAGGTGCCGACGTCGATCCCCGACGGCGGCATCGCGGGCACGGTCGAGGGGCGCTTCGGCACCGCGGACGACGAACGGTCGCTGGTGGGCGGGATCACCATCGGCGGGCAGGGACTCGCGCTGCGCGTCGAGGGCGTCCATCGCTCGTCGAACGACTACCGCGTGCCCAAGGGCTTTGGCGAGCGGCATGTCGACGGGTCGTACAACGACACCTCGACCTTCACCGTCGGCGGCTCATGGGTCGGCAGCGGCGGCTATCTGGGCGTCGCCTACACCCGCCAGCGGAGCGAATATGGCCTGCCCGGGCACAGCCACGACTATGAAAGCTGCCATCCGCACGGCAGCAGCCTCCATTGCGGCGGCCATGGGCACGACGACGAGGATCATGATCACGATCACGACCACGACCATGACCACGAGCATGAGGAAGTGCCGTTCGTGAAGCTGCGCAGCGAGCGGTTCGACATCCGCAGCGAATATGAGGATCCGCTTCCCGGATTCGAAAAGGTGCGCTTCCGCCTGTCGTTCACCGACTATGAGCATGACGAAATCGAGCATGACGAAGTGGCGACGACCTTCAGCAACAAGGCGCACGAACTGCGTTTCGAACTGGCGCACAAGCCGATCGGTCCCCTGCGCGGCGCGTTCGGGGTCCAGCATTCGGAAAGCAAGTTCAGCGCGGTCGGCGAGGAAGCGTTCCTGCCCGAAAGCGAGACGCGCAACACCGCGCTCTTTTTGATGGAAACGCTCGATGCCGGTCCGGTCCGGTTCGAACTCGCGGCGCGGCAGGAATGGCAGAGGATCGAGACGACGCTGAACCGCGAGGTCAGCCACAAGCCCTTCTCGATCTCGGGCGCGGCGATCTGGGACATCGGCGGCGATTATTCGCTCGCGCTGTCGCTCGCGCGCTCGCAGCGCGCGCCGAATGTGCAGGAGCTTTATGCGCGCGGCATCCACCTTGCCACGAACACCTATGAACTCGGCACCGCGACGCTCGGCAAGGAAACCGGCAAGTCGATCGACCTGACCTTCCGCAAGTTAAAAGGCGCGACCACCTTTACGATCGGCGCCTATCATCAGGATTTCGACGACTATATCTTCGCCAACACGCTCGACCAGTTCGAGGATTTCCGGCTCATCCGCTACACCGCCGCCGACGCGACCTTCACCGGCGTCGACGGCGAGGTGCGGCATGATTTCGGCACCGTCGGCGTGTCGCTGTTCGGCGACTATGTGCGGGCCAAGTTCAAGGGCGATCTCGGCAACCTGCCGCGCATTCCCGCCGGCCGCCTCGGCGCGCGCGCCGACGGGCGATGGGGACCGCTGTCGGGCGACATCGAATATTATCATGTCTTCGAACAGGACCGGATCGCGGCGTTTGAAACGCGGACGTCAGGCTATGACATGCTCAACGCGACGCTTGCTTACAAGCTCGCGCTCGGGCCGAAGGCCGATGCCGAATTGTTCGTGCGCGCGACCAATTTGACGAACGAACTCGCGTATAATCACGCGTCCTTCATCAAAAATGCGTCACCGCTGCGCGGACGGAATTTCGTCTTCGGGCTGCGGACGAGCTTCTAGGGCCAAAGGGGGCGGCCGGAAGGAGGGGCATATGGTCCCGCGCCCCTCCTTCCGCCGATCTTTTCAGACGGGCTCGGCCGCCAGGACATAGTCGAAGCCATGACGAAGCCCGTCCTCGCGTACGACATGCGCGAGGGCTTCGGCGCGCAGCGCCTCGCCGCGCGCAGCTAGGGCGTCCGCGAGGCCGCGGTCGGCGATCCTTGCGAGTCGCGGCGCGCACATGTCTATCTGGCTGTTGACGAAACGCTCCTTGTAGCGGTTCGCGAACCGCTTGGCGGCGATGACGCGGTAACCCGAAGCCTCGAGATGATCGACCGTCCATAGCGCCGGATATTCGCGATAAGGCTGTTCGCCCGCGTGGAGCAGACACGCGTCGCGGAAACGTCCGATCTCCCAGATCAGCCGCCCCGCTTCGCTATCGGGTTCGCCCGTCACATAGGGCTCCAGCCCGACGACATAGAGCCGCCGTCCGACGAGCGAACGCAGCCGCGCGAACAGCCGATGCTGAAAATAGGGCGCGAAACCGTCGATCGCGCCGAGAAGATAGTCCGCCAGCACCGTGTCATATCGCTCGCCCGCCAGCAGCGCGGGGTCGGCCCAGTTGCCGACGATGATGCGGTCGGCGGCGCGGCGCTTTGCCGCGATCGCGTCGGCGACCTGCGCGGCATGGGCTTCGGCGCCGCTCACCGCGGTCCAGCTTTCGGTGACGAGCGAACCGATCCAGCCGATCGAGTGGGTTCCCGTCCCGGCGTCGAGAAATTTTCCCCACGTCTGTCCGTCCTGAAGGGCTTCGATTTCCTGAAAGAGCCCGGAAGCCGACTGTCGCTCTTTACCATCAAATATCATTGGAATGATATAGAGTATCATTGCGGCCTTATCAAACCCGGACCCGCGGAATAGTAAGTTCAGCGGAGCAAAGGCCTTGTGCGAGCGGCGATCAACGCCGCCTGGTGCCGTAATCGATCCGGATTCTCACCCAACTGCCCACCATCGGCCGCCCGCCCAGCCGCGGCGGCCGCACCTGAAACTGCCACGCCGCGGCGAGCACCGCGCGATTGATCTGCGATCCATAGGGATATTCGTCGAGCCCGACGCAATCCTCGACGCGGTAATCAGGCGCCGTGCGGCAGGCGATCAATCCCCAGCCGGGCCCGCTGGCTGTCGACAGATAGCCGCGCAGTTCGCCATCGCTCGGCTCGCGATACCAAGCCGCCGCATATAGCGGCTCGCCATTGGGCGCCGTTCCCACGCGTTCGGTGTCGCGCGAGGAGGGCGACCCGCCGGTATTGGGCGGCCCATAAACCTGCCCGCCCGATGGACGCGCGGTTTTCGGGGGGCTCGCCGGCAACGGCCGCTGGACGGGCGCTGCTGGCATCGGCGGCGCGGCCGTCGGTTCAGGGACTTGCGGGGGCAGCGGTTCCAGCGGCTGCGGTTCTTCGGTGGCTGGCTGCGGCGAGGTGGTTCGTTCCTCGGTCTGCTGGCGTTCCGGGCTGTCCGGCTCGGGCGCATCTTTCGCAATCTCGGTGGCCTCGAGGCTCACCACGCTGATCGACTCCTCCTCGGCGTCAGGCAGCGTTCCGGGCCCCCACGAGAGGAGCATGAACAGCAGCAGTCCGGCGATCGCCACGGCCAGGCCGATCGCAAACGAGCGGCGCCCCACCCCGATGTTGAGCTGTGCGACGTAGGGCGTGGTCGGAACAGGGTTCAGTCGAAGCAAGGTGTTCAGCGAGCCCTGCACAAGTCTGGAAAAATATGGCTCCCCGGGTAGGATTCGAACCTACGACCGATCGATTAACAGTCGATTGCTCTACCGCTGAGCTACCGAGGAACACGCCGCCGATGCGGACAAGGCGGCCCCTTTGCCGCCAACCGATATAATTATCAAGAGGGTTTTGGCGGCTTTGTGACTCTCAGACGATAAATTGTTCCATCGCGATGCGTTCGTCGAGGCCCTGGTCGGGATCGAACAGCAAAGTCAGCGGCCGGCTGCGGTCGGTCGTGACGAGCACGGTCTTCACATCGCGGATCTCGCGCTGGTCGGCGACCGCGCTGACCGGGCGTTTCGCCGCCTCGCGGACGTTGAAGCGGATGCTCGTCGATTCGGGGACGAGCGCGCCGCGCCAGCGCCGCGGACGGAAGGGACTGATCGGCGTAAGCGCAAGCATCGCCGAATCGAGCGGCAGGATCGGGCCGTTGGCGCTGAGGTTGTAAGCGGTCGATCCGGCGGGGGTCGAGACGAGCACGCCGTCGCAGGCCAGCTCCTCGAGCATCGTCTTTTCGTTGATCAATACTTCGAGCTTCGCGGCCTGACGCGTTTCGCGAAGCAACGAGATTTCGTTGATCGCGGGCAATATGTGCCGCTCGCCGCTGATCGTCGTAATGTCGCCCGACAGCGGGTGGATCAGATAGGGGCGCGCCGCGGCGATGCGGTCGAGCAGCCCCTCGACGCGAAACTCGTTCATCAGAAAGCCGATCGTGCCGCGGTTCATTCCGAATACGGGTAGGCTGCGGCGCTGGTCGAGCAACTGGTGCAGCATGTGCAGCAGGAAGCCGTCGCCGCCGAGCGCGATCAAGAGGTCGGCCTCGGCCAGATCGACGAAGTCATAGAGCGGGCGGAGTTCGGCTTCCGCTTCCATGGCCGCGGGCGCATTCGATGCGACAAGCGCGATCTTGCGATGCATATTGGTCCGGTTCCCCCGTGCCTTCAAATATCGGAACGGCCTGTCAGCCGCCCGTTGCACTCATGTGACGCGCGACCGCCGGTTTGGACTCTCGTTCGATATGAAAGTCATGCGCGCGGGGTTTGCCAGCCAACGCGGCATCAATCAAGCCGTCGACATCGCCTTCATCGCGCAGGGCGGCGCGCAGGTCGACATGATCGTCCTGGCCGAGGCACATATAGATGCGGCCCTCGACGGTCAGGCGAATGCGGTTGCACGTCGCGCAGAAATTGTCGCTGAGCGGCGTGATCAGGCCGAGCGTCACCGGGCTGCCCTCGACAGCGAAATAGCGCGCGGGGCCGCCGGTCCGTTTGTCGACCGGATAGATGGCGCGCGTTTCGCGCAGCGGCGCGATGAAATGGTGGATCGGGATATAGTGATCGCTGCGGTCGCCTTCGACCTCGCCGAGCGGCATCGTCTCGATCAAGGTGAGATCGCAGCCGGTCGCGGCGCAATAGTCGAGCATCGGGAGCAGCTGGTCCTCGTTGAGACCCGCGAGCGCGACCATGTTGATCTTGATCGCCAGCCCGGCCGCGCGCGCCGCGTCGATGCCGCGCAGCGCGACATCGAGATCGCCGACGCGCGTGATATGCCGGAACGCCGCCGGATCGAGCGTGTCGAGGCTGACGTTGATCCGGCGCACCCCCGCCGCCGCCAGCATCGGCGCATGTTCGGCGAGCCGCATCGCATTGGTGGTCAGCGTCAGTTCGTCGAGGCCGTGGCCGATCAGCGCGCCGAGGCGCATCGCAAGCGTATCGATGCCGCGCCGCACGAGCGGTTCGCCGCCCGTCAGCCGGATGCGGCGGACGCCGCGTGCGACGAAACGGGTCGCCAGTTCGGCCATTTCCTCGATGCTCAGCACCGCCGATTTGGGCAGGAAGGTCATGTCTTCGGCCATGCAATAACGGCAGCGCAGGTCGCAGCGATCGGTAACCGACAGGCGCAAGTAACTGATCCGCCGGCCAACTCCGTCGATCAGGGGCGCCCGCGACGCGGCGCGATGAGATAATGGGACAGCCACGGACATATTGTGGTGCAAAAGGCACGAGCTTGGCAAGGAAAGCCTGCTAGGAAAGCGCGATGAATCGCCTGTCCGAATCCCTTTCCGCCTGTGTTCGCAAACTCGAAGCCCTGCATGCTCGGCACGATGCCGACGCGGGCGTCATTCTGGTCCAGGTCGACCAGATGGCGCGCATCAACAACAGCGCCGGGACGGCGACGGGCGATTCGGTGCTCGACGAAATCGGGCGGCGGCTCGAAAATTTCGCGAGCGACGAATTCGGTCAGGGGTCGTGCGTCGACCGGCTCGACGGTCCGCGCTTCCTGATCGTGCCCGCGACGCCGCTGTCGCTCGGGGCACTCCGCGCTCAGGAACGCGCGCTGCACGTCGCGCTCGCCGAGCCGATCGTCGGCGATCCGAATGGCCGCCTGTCGATCCGCATCGCCGCCGCGCTGATCACGCGCGACGAATCGGTCGCCGAACAATTGCGCGCGGCCGGCGATCAGCTCGCGCGGCCGGCTTCGGCGCGCGACGGGGTGATGGTCCACGCCGCGCTGTCGCGGAACGAGGTCGTGATCCATTATCAGCCGCAATATGACGTCGCGACCGGCGCGATGACCGGCGTAGAAGCATTGCTGCGCTGGCAGCACCCCGAACTCGGCCTGCTCGGCGCCGGACCGCTGGTGACCGCGGCGCGCGCGGCGCGGCTCGAATGCGAGCTTACCGAACATGCCCACCGCGTCGCGCTCGCCGAAATGGCGACATGGCCCAAGGCGCTCGCCAAGCTGCGCGTTTCGCTCAACATCACCGCCGCCGACCTCGGCGACCCCGAATTCGCCGGGCGCTTCGCGGCGATGGCCAAGGACGCAAAGGTCGATCCCGACCGGCTGACGCTCGAACTCACCGAACAGGCGATGCTGAGCGATCCCGCGAGCGCCGCCGACCAGCTGGCGCAGATCCGCGCGCTCGGCGTCGCGGTCGCGATCGACGATTTCGGGACCGGCTATTCCAGCCTGTCGCTGCTCGCGCGCCTGCCGATCGACTATCTCAAGATCGACAGCGGTTTTACGCGGACGATCGACGGCAGCGACCGCGACCGCATTGTCGTCCGCGCGATCGTCGACCTCGCGCGCGCTCTCGGGCTGCTGGTAGTGGCCGAGGGGATCGAGAATGAGCGTCAACTGGCCCGATTGACCGAGCTGGGGGTTGCGACCTGGCAGGGATTTTTGAAGTCGGGGCCGGTCCCGGCCCGCGATCTGGCGGCGCTGCTTTAGACGGTCGGCCGCGCGACTGCGGCGGGCACGCGCGCAGCGTTAACGCGCCTTTCAACCTTCGATCTTATGCGCGGCGCGGGGGTTTTATGGCCGTCGCACGACATGGCACGACGATATTGGACGCAATGCACGGCGATCGATTCGCCGACGCCTATCCGCTCGCGTCGGCGACGCTGCGCCATCGGCTTGCCGATCACCCGCTGTTCACGCTACCCGCACTCGCCGACGCCGCGGAGGAGCTTCCCGCAAGCGATGTCGAACGGCGTGTCGCCGATGCCGCCAACGGCGGCGATTTCGCGATGGCGAGCGCCGGGGAGGCCAGTGTCGCCGACAGCGTGCGGGCGATCGCAACCGGTTGCCTATGGGTCATGCTGCGCGGAATCGAGCGGCTGCCGCGTTATCGCGAGGTGCTGCACCCGCTGATGGCGGACCTCGATGGGGCGATCGTTCCGCGAACCGGGACCAGACGCTCGCTCCGTGCGTTCATCTTCGTCTCCGCCCCGGGCACTCTGACGCCATTTCACTTCGACGCCGAGTATAATATCCTGTTCCAGATCGCGGGCGACAAGGCGTTCGCAACCTATCCGCCATCGCCGCCGTTCCTGTCGCTCACCAACCGCGAGGCGCATCACCGGGCGGGCGAAAATATGCTGCCATGGCGGCCCGAGTTCGAGGCGGCGGCAACGATACACGATTTGGCGCCGGGCGATGCGCTCTATGTTCCCTATTCGGCGCCGCACTGGGTGCGCGCGGGCGCGTCGGCGTCGATTTCGCTGTCGGTGACCTGGCAAAGCGACTGGAGTCTTGCGGCGGCGGATGCGCTGGCGGTCAACCCGCTGCTGCGCCGGATCGGCCTTGGCGCATCGCGTCCACCGGCCTGGCCGGAGCGACCGCGACTGCGCGCGCTTGCCGCGCGCGCCGCGCGGCGCGTGGGTTTGCTATGATCCACCATGATTTCGCCAGCGACCTCCGCGCCGGGATTGCGGCGGCGGGCGAGGCGGTGACCGCGAACGGCGGCGACACCGTCCGGCTGCTGCGCTGGGCCGACCTTGGCCCATGCGACCACGCCCGCTGGGCGCAATTGTCGGACCGGGCGGGGGCAGCGAACGTCTTTGCCCAGCACTGGTTCATGGACGCCGCGCTGCGTCATTGCGCGGCACCCGACGATGTCCGCATCGCCATAGCCGCCGACGCGGCGGGACGCTGGATCGGGTTGTTGCCGCTGGTCCGCGCGCCGCGCTTCGGGCGCTGGCCGGTTGCGAATTGGCGGACGTGGACGGCGACCAACCAGTTTCTGGGCGCGCCTTTGGTGTTGCCGCACGCCGCTTTCCGCTTCTGGTGCCTGTTGCTCGATTATTTCGATGCGCATGCCGACGGGGCGCTGCTGATCCATTGTCACCAGTTCGCCGCCGACAATCCGGTTGCCGCCGCGCTTGTCGGCCTGTGCGCCGATGACCGGCGGCCGCTGCATCTTGTCAATCGCTTCGACCGCCCGGCCCGCCGGCCCGGAAGCGAGGCGCCGCCCGACGCCAAGGCGGCGTCGCGCGCGCGCAGCCTGGCGCGGCGGCTCGAACGCGATCATGGCCCGGTGCGATACGAGATGCTGGGCAAGGGCGACGACGCGCAGCCGTGGATCGATGCCTTCCTCGCGCTCGAAGGCGCGGGGTGGAAAGGGCGCGCGGGGAGCGCGATCGGCTGCGCGCCCGACACCGAGGCGCTGTTCCGCGATGTGATGCGCGAAGGGCAGCGGCGCGGCCAGCTTCGTATCGCGCGGTTGACGACCGCTGGCGGCGTGGCCGCGATGTCGAGCTGGTTCGTTTCCGGGAAACGCGGGTTCGGATTCAAGATGACCTATGACGAAGCACTGCGAAGCTATGCGCCGGGGTTGTTGCTGATGCGCTATGTCGCCGAACAGGTCGGCGCCGAACCCGACATGTTCTTTGACACCTGCGCGTCGCCCGGCGCGCATAGCGGCGCGGCCTTCTGGCGCGACCGCCGCACGATGTTCGACTGCGCGATCGCCATCGGCACGCCGCGCCGTCGTCGCCTGTTTTCCGGCCTGATGCGTGCGCGCGCAGCGGTGCGACGCCGATCGGGCAAGTCGGCTGCCTAGCCGATCTGCCGCGCCAGCTTCCCCAATCCCTTCGACAGTTGCAGCGCGCCGTTGAGGCGCGCGCCGGTGCTGACCCAATCGCCGCTGACCGACAGCCTGTTGTCGGGGCGGATACGCGCGCGGCCCTTGAGCCGCTCGACATAGGCGATCAGGCCGGGGACGTTGGCGAACTGGTCGCCGTGGAAGCTGACCAGCGCGCCCTTCGTGCCGACGTCGAGCTTGGCGATGCCCGCGGCCTTCGCATTCGCCTTGATCTCCATCAGCTGGATCAGGTTCGCGGTCTCGGGTGGCAGCGGGCCGAAACGGTCGATCATCTCGGCGGCGAAGGCGTCGAGCGCGGGGCGATCTCCGGCCTCGTTGAGACGGCGATAGAGCGCCATGCGCAGCGGCAGGTCGGGGACATAATCCTCGGGGATCAGGATCGGCGCGTCGACCGTGATGACGGGGGAGAGGGCTTCGCGCGGCGGCGCGGCGCCCATGCCCTCGGCCTTGGCGACCAGAATCGCTTCTTCGAGCATCGACTGATAGAGTTCGAAACCGACCTCGCGGATATGTCCCGATTGCTCATCGCCGACGAGATTGCCCGCGCCGCGAATGTCGAGGTCGTGGCTCGCAAGCTGGAAGCCCGCGCCCAGCGTGTCGAGATCGCCGAGCAGCTTGAGCCTTTTTTCCGCCGTATCGGTGATCGCGCCGCCTTCGAGCGTGGTGAGATAGGCGTAAGCACGCGTCTTCGACCGTCCGACGCGGCCGCGGAGCTGGTAAAGCTGGGCGAGGCCGAAGCGGTCGGCGCGGTGGACGATCAGCGTGTTCGCGCTCGGAATGTCGAGCCCGCTTTCGACGATCGTCGTCGAGACGAGCACGTCATATTTGCGGTCGTAGAAGGCGCTCATCCGCTCCTCGACCTCGCCCGGCGCCATCTGGCCGTGCGCGACGACATATTTGATCTCGGGCACGCGGGTGCGCAGGAATTCCTCGATGTCGGGCAGATCCTTGATCCGCGGGGTGACGAAGAAGCTCTGCCCGCCGCGATCATGTTCGCGGAGCAGCGCCTCGCGGATCACGACCGGATCCCATGGAGCCACATAAGTCCGCACCGCGAGGCGGTCGACCGGCGGGGTCTGGATCACGCTGAGTTCGCGAAGGCCCGACATCGCCATCTGCAACGTGCGCGGGATCGGCGTCGCGGTCAGCGTCAGCACATGGACGTCGGTCTTGAGCTGCTTCAGCCGCTCCTTGTGGACGACGCCGAAGCGCTGTTCCTCATCGACGATGACGAGGCCGAGGTTCTTGAACTCGACCGCCTTCGCGATCACCGCATGGGTGCCGACGACGATGTCGATCTGGCCGCTCGCCAGCCCGTCGCGCGCCTTTTGCGCCTCGGCGGCGGGAACGAGGCGCGACAGGCGGCCGATGTTGACCGGGAAGCCTTTGAAGCGCTCGACGAAATTGGTGAAATGCTGGCGCGCGAGCAGGGTGGTCGGGACAACCACCGCGACCTGAACCCCCGCCATCGCCGCAACGAAGGCGGCGCGAAGGGCAACCTCGGTCTTGCCGAAGCCGACGTCCCCGCAGACGAGCCGGTCCATCGGGCGCCCCGACGCCATATCGGCAAGCACGTCGCCGATCGCGCGGTCCTGATCGTCGGTTTCCTGATAGGGGAAGCGGTCGGCGAACGCCGGGTAGGCGGCATCCTGCGCGAGCAATTCGCCCGAACGCAGCGCGCGCTGCGCCGCGGTCGCGAGCAGTTCGCCCGCGATCTCGCGGATGCGCTCCTTCATCCGCGCCTTGCGGCGTTGCCATGCCTCGCCGCCCAATTTGTCGAGCCCGACGCCCTCGCTCTCGCCGCCGTAGCGCGACAGTACGTCAAGATTTTCGACCGGAACGTAGAGCTTGTCGCCGCCCGAATAAGTGAGCGCGACGCAGTCGTGCGGGCTGCTCCCCACCGGAATCTGGGTCAGCCCCTCATAGCGGCCGATGCCATGATCGAGGTGGACGACGAGGTCGCCGACGCTGAGCGTCGCGAGTTCGGCGAGGAAGGCGTCGGCGCTCTTGCGGCGCTTCTGGCGGCGGACGAGGCGCTCGCCGAGAATATCCTGTTCGGTGAGCAGGCTGATCGCGTCGGAGGCGAAGCCATGGTCGAGTGGCAGGACGACCATCGCGGTCGCGCCGCCGCTGTCCGTCGACGCGGTGCCGAGCGCGTCCTGCCAACTATCGGCGGGCGCGAGCGAGGTGACGCCATGGTCGCGGAGCAGCCCCGACAGGCGCTCGCGCGCGCCGCCCGAATAGCTTGCGATGATCGTGCGGCGGCCCTTGCGCCGTTCGTCGCTCAGATGGTCGGCGACCTTCGCATAGACATTTTCGTCGGCGGTCCGCTCGGGGGTGAAATCGCGCGCGGCGAAACTTTCGAGGTCGACGACCGTTGCCGACGGGGGCACGTCGAACGGTGTGACGATATGAATCGGGCGTTCTTTGGCCGCCCCGGCCCATTGCCCTTCGGTCAGGTAGAGCGTCTCGGGCGCAAGCGGGCGATAGCTCCCCGGCGATTCGCGCTCGGCGGCAACGCGGTTGGCATGATAGTCGGCGATCGCGGCGAAGCGCGTATCGGCGGTCGCCTCGGTGCGGTGGCCGCGTAGCACCGGCGTGTCCGGATCGATATGGTCGAACAAGGTCGCCAGCCGTTCCTCGAACAAAGGCAGCCAATGATCCATTCCCGCCTGCCGCCGCCCGTCGCTGACCGCCTGATAGAGCGGATCGCCGGTCGCCTGCGCCCCGAACAGCTCGCGATAGGCCGAGCGGAAACGCTTGATCGTCGCCTCGTCGAGCAGCGTTTCGGACGCGGGGAGCAATTGTAGCGCCTTGGCGGGGCCGAGGCTGCGCTGGTCGGCCGGGTCGAAACGGCGGATGCTCTCGATCTCGTCGCCGAAGAAATCGACGCGCAGGCCGTTTTCCTCGCCCGCCGGAAACAGGTCGAGAATGCCGCCACGCACCGCGAACTCGCCCTGGTCGGCGACGGTGTCGACGCGGCTGAAGCCGTTCGAGACGAGCAGTTCGGCGAGCGCGTCGCGGTCGATCCGCTGCCCGGGCGCGAGCGTCGTCGCGAGCTGGCGGATACGGAACGGCGTCAGCGTGCGCTGGGTGATCGCGGCAACGGTGGTGAGGATCAGCTCGCCGCGCTTCGCAGGTAGTTGCAGCGCCGAGAGCGTCGCGAGCCGGTCGGCGCTGACCCGCATCGACGGGCCGGCGCGGTCATAGGGCAGGCAATCCCAGGCGGGAAAGCGATGGACGATCAGGTCGGGCGCGAAGAAGGGCGCGGCATCGGCGACCGCCTGCATCGCCGCATCGTCGGTCGCGACATAGACGAGACGCCTGTCGCTGGCGCGCGCGAGATCAGCGAGCAGCAGCGGCAGGAAACCGTCGGCGGTGCGCGCCAGCGTCAGCGGCGCCGACGCCGATCCGATCGCGGCGAAAATGTCGGCGGCGGGGCGGGTCATGGCAGTGGGATATAGTCCAGTCGGCGCATCGCGGCGATCATCTCGGGCCGGTCGAGATGCGCGGGCGGTTCGCCGGTGCCGAGCGCCCACGCCATGATGTCGACGTCGTCTTCCTCGACGACGATTTCGAACCACCCGATCTCTTCCTCGCTCCACTCCGCCGAATAGCGGTCGAAGAAGCCGCCGATCATATAATCGGCCTCGCGCGTACCGCGATGCCAGGCACGGAATTTCAGGCGTTTGAGGCGGTCGGTGTGCGGCACGGGAAGAATCCTGACGGCCCATGCGGCTGGGTGTGGCGCACGGGGAACAATCTCTATAGTCAGCCCAGATAGTCATGCGACCCGAGATACTCAATCCGCTCTTTGCCGCGCTGACCGACCTCAAGGGCGTCGGGCCGCAGCTTGCCAAGCCGCTGACGCGGCTCGGGCTCGAGCGCGTTGTCGATGTGCTGTTTCACCTGCCGACGGGCCTGATCTCGCGCTTCCCGGTCGACCGGCTCGATCAGGCGCAAGCCGGGCAGACGATCATTGTCGAGCTGACCGCACAGGACTACCGTCCCGGCCGATCCCCGCGCGCGCCCTTCGGGGTCGAAGCCTTCGACAGCGCGGGCGACCATGTCCGGCTCGTCTATTTCGGGCGGACCTCGGGCCTCGCACGCAAGCTCTTCCCGCTGGGCGAAAAACGCCGCGTGTCGGGCCGGCTCGACCTCTATGGCGACATGCGCCAGATCGTGCATCCCGACCATGTCGCCGAGCCCGGCGACGAGGCGGGAATCGCCGAACACGAGCCCGTCTATC
The DNA here is from genome assembly GCF_035686825.1 of Sphingopyxis sp. GTDB lineage: Bacteria > Pseudomonadota > Alphaproteobacteria > Sphingomonadales > Sphingomonadaceae > Sphingopyxis. The sequence continues at coordinate 363,511 of NZ_DASRYZ010000004.1, forward strand.
CGCTGACCGAAGGGCTCACCAACGCGCGGCTGTCGCAGCTCGGCGCCGTCGCGCTCGAACGGCGCCCCGAGCTGGCCGAGTGGATCGACGCCCCCTTGCTCGCGAGTCGCGGATGGCCCGCGTGGAACGAGGCGATGGCGCGCGCCCACGCCAGCCCGCGCGACGAGGCGGCGCGCGACCGGCTCGCCTATGACGAGATTTTCGCGAGCCAGGTCGCGCTGATGCTGATCCGCCAGGGCCTCAGGACGCGCAAGGGCCGGGCGATCGTCGGCGACGGCCGACTGACCGACGCGCTCAAGCTGCCGTTCGGGCTCACCGGCGCGCAGGAGCGCGTCGGGCGCGAGATCGCGGGCGATATGGCGCAGGACACGCCGATGCTGCGCATGCTGCAAGGCGATGTCGGATCGGGCAAGACGCTTGTCGCCTTGCGCGCGATGCTCGCCGCGGTCGAGGCGGGGACCCAGGCGGTGCTGCTCGCACCGACCGAAATTCTCGCGCGCCAGCATTTCGCGACCTTGCAGCGAATGCTTGGCGGCCTTCCGGTAAACCTCGCGATCCTAACCGGGCGCGACAAGGGAAGGGCGCGCGAATCGACGCTGATGGGGCTCGCCGACGGCAGCATCGACATCCTCGTGGGCACCCACGCGATCTTCCAGCAGGCGGTGAATTACCGGGACCTCGCGCTTGTCGTCGTCGACGAACAGCATCGCTTCGGCGTCGCGCAGCGGTTGATGCTGACTCAAAAGGCGGCGCGTCCGCCGCATCTGCTCGTGATGACCGCGACCCCGATCCCGCGCACGCTGCAACTCGCCAATCATGGCGAGATGGACGTGTCGCAGATCGACGAGATGCCCCCGGGACGCACCCCGGTCGATACCCGCGTAATCTCGCTCGACCGGCTCGACGATGTCGTGGACTCGCTCGACCGCCACCTTGCGACGGGGGCGCAGGCCTATTGGGTGTGCCCGCTGGTCGCCGAGAGCGAGGGGAGCGAACTCGCGGCGGCGGAAGACCGCGCCGCGCTGCTTCGCCAGCGGCTGGGCGACGCGCGCGTTGGTCTCGTGCACGGCCGGATGAAGGGGCCCGAGAAGGACGAGGTCATGGCGCGCTTTCAGGCCGGCGAGATCGGCGTCCTCGTGGCGACGACGGTGATCGAGGTCGGGGTCGACGTGCCCGCCGCCAGCCTGATGATCGTCGAACATGCCGAGAATTTCGGACTGGCGCAGCTCCACCAGCTGCGCGGCCGCGTCGGGCGCGGCGCGGCGAAGTCAGTGTGCCTGCTGCTCCGGTCGCAAAACCTTTCAGAGACCGCGCGCGAGCGGCTGGCGCTGATGCGCGAGACGAACGACGGCTTCGTGATCGCCGAGAAGGATCTGGAGCTGCGCGGCGGCGGCGAGTTGCTCGGGCTCAAGCAATCGGGTGACGCCGACTACCGGCTCGCGACCCCCGAACAGCTCGTGCGCTTGCTACCGGTCGCGCATGACGATGCGCGGCTCTTCGTCGAGCGCGATGGCGGCATGGAGGGCGCGCGGGCCGAAGCGGTGCGCCTCTGCCTCTATCTGTTCGAGCGCGATGCGGCGGTGCCGCTGCTCAGAAGCGGTTAGTTGACGTCGCCGCGCGCGCCCATGGCGCGGATCATCGGCAGATAATCCTCGACCGAGATCGACTTGTCGAACTGCACACCGGTCTTGCCGCCCAGGGACCAGACGACCTTCGCCGCGGTGCGGCCGATGATCGGCATGCGGAACACGACGAGGTCGCCGGGTTCGAGCCCGCGCTCGAAGCGCATCAGCAGGCCGTCGGCGCTGATGTTGACGCAGGTGCACATCTCCTGCCGCCCGTCGGGCATGACGAAGGGCAGGCGGCAATAGACGTCGCTACGCGGAGCGATCCGCTGGTCGAGGCCGACATAATGGGCCTTGCTGGTGTCGATCTTGCGCATATTCGTGGACCTTGTTGATTTTGCCATGAACGATCCATCCGATTGCTGAAGAAGTGGTAAACGCTTTTGTGCGCCTTACCGCACCACAAGGCCATGTTTTTTTGATCCGAGGCTCAATGGAACCGGCGTCTCGCCGGGCTGGATCACAAACTGCGGGTCGCGAACGACCGCACCGTCGACCTTGACCGCACCCTCGTCGAGCTTGCGGCGGGCTTCCTTGTTCGACGCGGCAAAGCCGAGTTCGCGCAGCGCATCGACGACGGTGATGCCGTCCGCCGGCGCCGTCACTTGTGGAAGGTCGCCGCCGATCTGTCCCTTTTCAAAGGTTTGCGCGGCGGTGTCCGAAGCGGTCTTGGCGGCCTCTTCGCCGCGGCACATCGCGGTCGCTTCGTTGGCGAGGATCTTCTTCGCCTCGTTGATCTCGGCGCCCTCGAGCGCTTCGAGCCGCGCGATCTCGTCCAGCGGCAGGTCGGTGAAGAGCTTCAGGAATTTGCCGACGTCGCGGTCGTCGCAGTTGCGCCAATATTGCCAATAGTCAAAATGGGACAGCTGTTCGGGATTAAGCCACACCGCGCCGGCGGCGGTTTTGCCCATCTTGGCGCCCGCGGCGGTGGTCAGCAGCGGAGTCGTCAGGCCGTAAAGGTCGGCGCCGTCCATCCGGCGGCCCAGCTCCATGCCGTTGACGATATTGCCCCACTGGTCCGACCCGCCCATCTGCAGCCGCACGCCCCTATTCTTGGACAGGTGGCGGAAATCATAGCCCTGCAGGATCATGTAATTGAATTCGAGGAAGGTCATCGGCTGCTCGCGATCGAGCCGCAGCTTGACCGAATCGAAGGTCATCATGCGGTTGATCGTGAAGTGGGTGCCCACTTCCTGCAGCAGTTCGATATAGCCGAGCTGGCCGAGCCAGTCCTGATTGTCGACCATCACCGCGTCGGTCGGACCGTCGCCGAAGGTGAGGAATTGCTGGAAGATGCTGAAGATCGACGCGATGTTCGCGGCGATCGTCTCGTCCGACAGCATCTTGCGGCTCTCGTCGCGGCCCGTCGGGTCGCCGATCCGCGTCGTGCCGCCGCCCATCAGCACGACGGGCTTGTGCCCCGTCTGTTGCAGGCGGCGCAGCATCATGATCTGGACGAGGCTGCCGACGTGCAGCGACGGCGCGGTTGCGTCGAAGCCGATATATCCGGGGACGACCTGTTTCGCCGCGAGCGCATCGAGCCCTTCCGCGTCGGTCGTCTGATGGATATAGCCTCGCTCGTCGAGAAGGCGCAGCAGGTCGGATTTATAGTTCGTCATAGCGGGCGGGCGCATAACATGGGGTTTGATATTTGGATAGCATGCGCAAGGAGCTGATCTGTCACCCCGATACGCCGGCCAAGGCGGTGCGCGCGGTCGCGGTCGAGGTCAGCCTGTCGTTCGAGGATGGTTTCGCGCTGCGCTATATCGTGGGCGGATCGATCGCCGATCTCGTGCTGTCGCACGGCGAGGGTGAGTTGGTCATCGCCGACAGCGCGACCGACGGCCTGTGGGAAAGCACCTGTTTCGAGGCGTTCCTGACCGAGGAAGGCCAGCCCGACTATACCGAATTCAACTATAGCCCCGACGGGCGCTGGGCCTGTTACCAATTCGACGATTATCGCTCGCTGCTGCGTTCCGACGAACTCGCGCCGTGGGAAATGGTCGCCGAGCGCGGCGAGCAAAGCTATGCGCTGCGCATCGAGCCCGGCATCTTCCCCGACATCGGCGCCAAGCTCGCGCTGTCCGCGGTGATCGAGGAACTCGACGGCACCAAAAGCTATTGGGCGCTCGCCCACCCGCCGGGCAAGCCCGACTTCCATCATCCCGATTGCTTTGCCCTGACGCTTGAGGCACGCGGGCGGGCATGACGACGCTTTTCGGTATCGACCGCCTGCTCGCCGACCCGGCTTTGCGCAAACCGCTCGAAGGCAAGCGCGTCGCGTTGCTCGCGCATCCCGCCTCGGTCACTGCCGACCTGACGCACAGCCTCGACGCGCTCGTCGCGGCCGGGGTCAACGTCACCGCGGTGTTCGGGCCGCAGCACGGCGTGCGCGGCGACCTGCAGGACAATATGATGGAGTCGCCCGACTTCACCGACCCGACCTATGGCATGCCGGTGTTCAGCCTGTACGGCGAGCTGCGGCGGCCGTCGGGCCAGTCGATGCAGACATTTGATGTCATGCTCGTCGACCTGCAGGACCTTGGTTGTCGCATCTACACCTATGTCACGACCCTGCTCTACATCCTCGAAGCCGCCGCGGCGCACGGCAAGGCGGTGTGGGTGCTCGACCGCCCCAACCCGGCTGGTCGCCCCGTCGAGGGCACGCGGCTTCTGCCCGGCTGGGAAAGCTTCGTCGGCGCGGGGCCGATGGTGATGCGTCACGGGCTGACGATGGGCGAGATCGGGCATTGGTTCGTCCGTCACTTCGGGCTCGACGTCGATTATCGCGTGATCGAAATGGAGGGGTGGGAGCCCGAAGGGCCCGGCTTCGGCTGGCCGACGGAGCGGGTATGGATCAACCCGAGCCCCAACGCCGCGAACCTCAACATGGCGCGCGCCTATGCGGGCACGGTGATGGTCGAAGGCGCGACCTTGAGCGAGGGCAGGGGCACGACCCGCCCGCTCGAACTCTTCGGCGCCCCCGACATCGACGCGCGCGCGGTGATCGCCGAAATGCAGCGGCTCGCGCCCGAATGGCTCGCCGGGTGCAAGCTGCGCGACATCTGGTTCGAACCGACCTTCCACAAGCATATGAAGCAGCTCAACAGCGGCGTGCATATCCATGCCGAAGGCGAATGGTACGACCATGCCGCCTTCCGCCCGTGGCGCGTGCAGGCGCTGGGGTTCAAGGCGATCCGCGCGCTCTATCCTTATTATCCGATCTGGCGCGGTAAGGATTTCAAGTACGAATATACCGACGATGTGCTCGCGATCGACGTGATCAACGGCGGTCCGGGCCTGCGCGAGTGGGTCGACGATGCGGGCGCGGCGCCGGGCGATCTCGACGCGCTCGCGCTGCCCGACGAGGCGGGGTGGCGCGAGGAAATCGCCGACCTGCTGCTTTACAAGTGAGGGGAATGACGATGCACCGGCGGCAATTTCTGGGAACCGCGGCGCTGACCGGGCTGGCTGCGAGCTTGCCGGTATCGGCGCTTGCAGCGGACACGGCGGGTCTGCCGAACCTCGCCGCCAAAGCCGTCCCCATCGGCAAGGCCGAGCGCATGGCGCGCATCGCGAAAGCGAAGCAGTTGATGCGCGCGAACGACATCGGCGCGCTGCTGATCGAGCCCGGCTCGAGCCTCATCTATTTCACCGGGGTGCATTGGTCGCGCAGCGAGCGGCTGACCGCCGCGGTGCTGACGCGCGAAGGCGAGATCGCGGTCGTTACGCCCTTTTTCGAGGAGCCATCGGTGCGCGAAAGTCTCGCGATCGATGCCGAGGTGCTGACATGGAACGAGGATGAGAATCCGCTCGCCGCGGTCGCAGCTTGGCTCGGCAAGCGCGGCCTCGCCAAGGGCCGGATCGGGGTCGAGGAGACGGTGCGCTATTTCGCCGTCGACGGGCTCGAAAAGGCGATGCCGCAGGCGACCGTCGTCAATGGCGCGCCCGTCGTGCGCGGGTGCCGCATGCACAAGTCGCCCGCCGAAATCGCGCTGATGCAGATCGCCGCCGACATCACGCTCGCCGCCTATCGCCACACCGCGCCGCGCATCGAGGCGGGGATGAGGCCCGCCGACATCGGCGCGATCATGGCCGCGGCGACCGCCGCGCTCGGCGGCAAGAGCGAGTTCGAACTGATCCTGCTCGGCGAAGCGAGCGCCTATCCGCACGGGTCGGGCAAGCCGCAGGCGGTCAAAGAGGGCGAAGTCGTGCTGATGGACTGCGGCGCGACGGTCCATGGTTATCAGTCGGATATTTCGCGCAGCTTCGTCCATGGTAAGGTGAGCGCGCGGCAACGGCAGGTGTGGGACCAGATGCGCAAGGGGCAGGACGTCGCCTTCGCCGCGGCGAAGCTCGGGACGCCGGCGGGCCGGGTCGATGATGCCGTGCGCGCCTATTATGAAAGCCTCGGCTGGGGGCCCGGCTACAAGCTGCCCGGCACCTCGCATCGCACCGGCCACGGCATCGGGCTCGACGGGCACGAGCCGGTCAATCTCGTGCGCGGCGAAACGACGAAGCTCGCGCCGGGCATGTGTTTCTCGAACGAACCCGGCATCTATATCCCCGGCGAATTTGGCATTCGCTTGGAGGATTGTTTCTACATGACCGACAGCGGGCCGAAATGGTTCAGCGAGCCGCCGCCGTCGATCGACAAGCCCTTCGGTTAGCTGGGCGCCTTCGGTCGCTGGACCAAACTGACAAGTACGAACGAGATGATCATCAGCAAATACCAGCTGCCCAGCTTTTCGAGTCCGACCATGTGCCACCCGTCGTCCTGACTGGGGTAGGTCCAGGCGCGCGCGAAGGTGCCGATATTCTCGGCGAACCAGATGAACAGCGCGACGAGGCCCCAGCCGACGAGCAGAGGCATGCGGCGGTGGACGTGGAGCGGGCGGAACCACACCTGACAGCGCCAGAAGAGCAAGGCGGTCGCCGCGAACAGGAACCAGCGGATGTCGTAAACCCAGTGGTGCGCGAAGAAATTGACATAGATCGCCGCCGCGAGGGCATAGCTCGTCCAGATGGGCGGATAGCCCGTGTAGCGGAAGTCGAAGATGCGCCAGACGCGCGCGATATAGCTGCCCACCGCGGCATACATGAAGCCCGAGAAGAGCGGGACGGCACCGATATGGAGCAGGCTCGCTTCGGGATATTGCCACGACCCGGCGGCGGTCTTGAACAGCTCCATCACCGTGCCGACGATGTGAAAGATCAGGATGACGAGCGCTTCCTTCGGCGTTTCGAGCCGGAAGGCGAGCATGCCGAGCTGGATCAGCACCGCGCCGATCGTGATCGCGTCATAGCGGTGGAGCGGCGCATCGTCGGGCCAGAAGAGATGCGTGCCGAGCAGCAGCGCGAGCATCAGCCCGCCGAACAGGCACGCCCAGCCCTGCTTGAAGCCGAAGACGATAAATTCGAGGCACCAGCCGCGCGGTCCGGGCTCGACCGCCATCGCCTCGAGCCGCGAGCGGACGGCGTGGAAGCGGCTGTGGCCGCGCGCCGGATCAGACATGGATGGCGACCCAGGCGATCAGCATCGCGGCGGGCAGCAGCAGCGCCTGCGCGAGGACCGTGCCCGCAAGACGGCTCAGCGAGATGAAGGTGATCGCGCGGCGGAAATCAGCCTCGTCGACTTTGCCCTCGACCGCGTCGTCGGTCATTACCGACAGTTGCGGATCGATGAAGGCGAAGAGCAGGATCGTCGCGAAGCCGTTGATCAGCGCCGAGAGCTGCGATGCGGTCACGCGGAATTCGGGCGCAAGATAGCCGGCGTAGAGCGAGGCGACGACGCCGACGGCGAGCAGCGATTGCGCGAGGCAATTGGCGATCAGCACGCCCCAGCCGATCCCCTTTGGCATCTTCCAGCTCTTCAGATGCGAAAGGCTCGGGAACGTCAGCGACCGTCCCAAGGTCCTGAGGCCGCTCGGGCTCGCGGCTTTCAGTGCCAGCTTCGTTGTCGAGCGGTTATTCTGGTACCAGCCGATCGCCGCCGCGAACATGCGCTGCCCCGTGGGCACGAGCAAAATGCCGATCAGCGTCGCGACGCTCGCCGCGGCGAGCACGAGCTGCATATCGATGAACAGCGAGGCGCCGCTGCCGTCATGGATGCGCGTTTCGATCCGTTTGGCGAGGAAGGGACCCAGAAAGCTGTTCGAGGTACGCGAGAAGAGCACGAGGATGTTGAACAGCGCGAACGACATAGCAATCCGCCGCGTCCGCACCCCGGCGATGCGCGCCGCATAAGCGAGCGCGCCGATCAGGTTGATGAAGCCGGTAAGGAGGAGAATGGTGAGGAGGGGGAGGTCGAACATCGACCGTGTCTTTCCGTTAAGTCGTCCTCTTTCCCGTTTGCCCTGAGCTTGTCGAAGGGCCGTTCTTCTTCAAGCGTCGAAGAAAGAACGGTGCTTCGACCGGCTCAGCACGAACGGACAAGGGGGAAGCGAAGAATTTGATCGACGTTGCTAACGCGCGCCGCCGCGCCGTCAATGTTTTCGCGTCAGCTCGCGCATCGCATCGTCGAGCCCGGCGAGGGTCAGCGGGTACATGCGGTCGTTCATCAGCTGTTTGATCAGCTTCACCGACTGGGTGTAGCCCCAATGCGCCTCGGGCACCGGGTTCAGCCACACCGCGGCGGGGTAGACATGGGTGATGCGCTGGAGCCAGACCGCGCCCGATTCCTCGTTGAAATGCTCGACGCTGCCGCCCGGATGGGTGATTTCATAGGCCGACATCGACGCGTCGCCGACGAAGATCACTTTGTAATCATGGCCATATTTGTGGAGGATATCCCACATCTGGTGGCGTTCGGACCAGCGGCGCCTGTTGTCCTTCCACACGCCCTCGTACGGGCAATTGTGGAAATAGAAGAATTCGAGATTCTTGAATTCGGTCGTCGCGGCACTGAAGAGTTCTTCGCAGAGCTTGATGAACGGGTCCATCGATCCGCCGACGTCGAGGAAGAGCAGCAGCTTGACCGCGTTGCGCCGTTCGGGACGCATCTGGATGTCGAGCCAGCCCTGCCGCGCGGTGCCGTCGATCGTGCCCGGAATGTCGAGTTCGTCCGCCGCGCCCTCGCGCGCAAACTTGCGCAGGCGGCGGAGCGCGATCTTGATGTTGCGGGTGCCGAGTTCCTTGGTGTTGTCGAGATTCTGGAACTCGCGCTTTTCCCAGACCTTCAGCGCGCGCTTGTGCTTGCTCTCGCCGCCGATCCGCACGCCTTCGGGGTTATAGCCCGAATTGCCGAAGGGCGAAGTGCCGCCGGTACCGATCCACTTGCTGCCGCCCTCGTGGCGCTTCTGCTGTTCCTCGAGCCGCTCCTTCAGCGTCTCCATGATCTTGTCCCAGTCGCCGAGCGACTCGATCGCCGCCATTTCCTCAGGCGTCAGGAATTTCTCGGCGACCGCCTTCAGCCAGTCCGCCGGGACGTCGACCGGATTCTGGCCGTAATCGGAAATAATGCCCTTGAAGACCTTGTTGAACACCTGGTCGAAACGGTCGAGCTGACCCTCGTCCTTCACATAGATCGCGCGGCTGAGATAATAGAATTGCTCGGGGCTGCGATCGATCACCTCGTGGTCGAGCGCCTCCAGCAGCATCAAATGCTCTTTCAGGCTGGCGGGAATGCCCGCGGCGCGAAGCTCGTCGAGAAAGCCGAAAAACATGGGGAAGAACTATCCTGTCGCGGCGGCGGGTGCAATCACTTTACGTTTACGGAAAGTGCGGCCGGATTGACGCCCCGTTAACCAATCTCCGGCATAGCTTTTCGATCATTCAGGGACGTGGGCAAGCCAATGAAATATGATCCGATCAACCCGGCGGAGCCGATCCTCGACCAGTCGGTGGCGAGCGACTGCGGCGAGCTGGCCGTCGGGTGCAGCGACGCCGCGGGGCGGATCAAGCGCGCGACCGACCAGATGGAGCGGCAGATCGGCGAACTCGGGCGGCTTGAGGAATATGTGGTCAGCCTCGAGGCCGATCAGCGCCAGATCGCCGATTCGACCGACGAGGCGAAATTGCTGTCGGCGCGTGCTTGCGAGCAACTCGATACCGGTGCCGAGCGCGTCAACGCGGCGGTCAGCGAATTCCGCTCGGTCATCGACCTCGTCGCGCGGCTCGGCACGCATGTCACCAATTTCGCCGCGGTGATGGAGCAGGTCCAGCAGGTCAGCCAGTCGATCGAGGCGATCGCCAAGACCACCAACATGCTCGCATTGAACGCGGCGATCGAGGCCGAGCGCGCCGGCGATGCGGGGCGCACCTTCGCCGTCGTCGCGGCCGAAGTGAAGAAGCTGGCGCAGAATACGCGCGGCGCGACCGACGAGATCCGCCGCAGCATCGGCAGCCTCGCGACCGAGGCGAGCGGGCTGGTCGCCGAAATCCAGTCGGGCGTCGAACAGTCGAGCCGCGCCGAGGCGCAGTTCGAGACGATCACCGATGCGCTCCACGATGCGACACATCTCGTCGCGCTGCTCGACGACCAGAGCGACCGCATCGCGCAGTCGAGCGCGATGGTGCATGCCAATGGCGCGAAGGTGCGCGAGGCGCTCGACAGCGTCGTCTCCTCGGTGCGCGACAATAGTGCGACGCTCGACGGCACCCGCACATCAATCCTCACGATGGAGCATGTGTCGAACCGCATGTTCAACGCCGTGATCTCGGCGGGGGTCAGCCCGCAGGATTCAGCGATCGTCGCCCTCGCGGCAAAGGTGCGCGACGAATTCGTCGGCCTGGCCGAAAATGCGATCGCGCGCGGCGCGCTGACGATGGAGCAGCTTTTCGACACCAATTATGTTCGCGTGCCGAACTCGAACCCCGAACGCTTCCGTACCGGCCTCTGCGACTGGGCCGACGCCAACTGGCGTCCGCTGTTCGACCGCATCGTCGCGCAGCATCCCGAAATCAAGATGTCGTCAGCGGGCGACATGAACGGCTTTCTGCCTACGCACATCACCGATTGCTCGCGCGCGCCGACGGGCGATCTCGAACATGACACCGCGCACTGCCGCAACGGCCGGCTGCTCTATGACGAAACCGACGCCGCGGCGAAGCGCAGCACCGCGCCGTTCTTCATGACGGTCTATCGGCAGGAAGGCGACGGCGTCAATTATCTGACCGTGCGCAACGTCTATATGCCCGCGGTGATCGGCGGCCGCCGCTGGGGCGACGTCGAGGTCGCCTACCAGCTTTAATCAGAACTCACGCATCCGTTCGTATCGAGCGAAGTCGAGATACGTCTGGCGCTGGGTTTGGTCGAGCTGTCTCAGCTACCCTGACGCCGCGCCATGAAGGCGAGCTTTTCGAACAGCATCACATCCTGCTCATTCTTGAGCAGCGCGCCGTGGAGCGGCGGGATCGCTTTGCCGACGTCGCGGTTCTGGAGCACTTCGAGCGGCATATCCTCGTTGAGCAGTAGCTTGAGCCAGTCGATCAGCTCGCTCGTCGAGGGCTTTTTCTTGAGCCCCGGGACTTCCCGCACTTCGTAGAAGATATCCATCGCGCGGCTGACGAGCGTCTTCTGGATGCCGGGGAAGTGGACCTCGACGATCTCCGCCATCGTGTCGCGGTCGGGGAATTTGATATAGTGGAAGAAGCAGCGGCGCAGGAAGGCGTCGGGCAGTTCCTTTTCATTATTCGAGGTGATGACGACGATCGGGCGTTCCTTCGCGGTCACCGTCTCGTCGGTCTCATAGACATGGAACGCCATGCGATCGAGTTCCTGAAGCAGGTCGTTCGGGAATTCGATGTCGGCCTTGTCGATCTCGTCGATCAGCAGCACGGGCAGCTTGGGCGAAGTGAACGCCTCCCACAATTTGCCCTTGCGGATATAATTGCGGATGTCGTGGACGCGCTCTTCGCCGAGCTGGCCGTCGCGCAGCCGCGCCACCGCGTCATATTCATACAGGCCCTGCTGCGCCTTCGTCGTCGACTTGATGTTCCAGGTGATCAGCGGCGCGTCGAACGCCTTCGCGATTTCCTCGGCGAGCACCGTCTTGCCGGTGCCGGGCTCGCCCTTCACGAGCAGCGGGCGGCGCAGCAGCGTCGCGGCGTTGACCGCGACCTTGAGGTCGTCGGTGGCGATATAGGCGCTGGTGCCTTCGAAGCGCATCGGCTCTTTCCCTTAACGTGAACGTCAAGCGGGCATAGCGGGGGCGGGAGAGCGGTGCAAGTAAGCAGGCGTCGCCCCCGCGCAGGCGGGGGCGACGAGTTTTTTAAGGATGCGCGCGGCTTGCGGCGCGTGCGGCCATCAAATCCCAGAGGCCGCTGTGCTGGGTGATGAGCTGCTGCGCACCGAACACCATCGCGCGCTCGATCGCCGGGGTATCGGCGACCGCTGCCGCGAGCCGCGCGGTGCCCGGCAGATCGGGCAAGGTGCAGGTCGGCGGCACCAGGTCGAGCCGCAGCGCGCTGATGTCGAGCAGCACGCGAATCGTCCGCCAGTCGAGCGTCAGCGCGATCGCGGCGCCGAGCGCGCAGCCGTGGCGATCCGATTCGGCGAGCATGTCGAGCGCCTTGCGCTGCGCGGCGACGGCCGCCTCGCATTGTGCCTGGCCCTGCGTGCTCGGCACGGGGCCGACCGCCGAGGCGATCTTCGACAGGAAGGCGCGCTCCTCGACGAAGGCATCGGCGGCTTCGTCCATCCAGCGGCGCGACGCGGGGTCGACCGCCTTGCGCGCGGCATTGTCGAGGACGCCCGGATGGCGGCCATGGAGAAGGCAAAGGAAATGCACCGCGTCGGCGAGGTTGCGCATCGCCTCGGGCCCGCTCGACAGCGCGCCCGAGCGGACGTGCGGGTGCGCGCCGGTGCCGTCGCTGGCGACCAGCGCGTCGAGCAGTTCGGCGACGCCGCGCGTCGGCGCTTTGGGCTGGGGCGACTGGCTCAACGCTCGATCCTCGCTGCGGCAGGGGCGCGGATGCCCAAGCCAATGGAATGTCAGCGATCGGTCATAGGGCAACGTCGTAAACGACGCGTTTATAAGCGGGGACGGATTTGTGATCCGATTGTGTCAGTCGGGGACAGGCGAAGGAACCGGCAAGCCCCGGGGAGAAGCTTGCCGGTTCCATGCTATGGCGCCCGGGGCGCCATCGGAGCGGAAGGGCCAGACGGGGAGAGGGAATGCCCGGCCGGGACCGCTCAAGCCGCGAGTGCGAGTTCGTCGGTCTTTTCGGGGGCCTTGTCGGCTTTCGGCGCGTCGGCTTCGATCGTCGTCAGCGCGGGCTGACCGGCGGCCTTCGCGGGGAAGAGCAGCCGCGATGCGAGCACGACGAGACCGAGCGCGAAATAGGCGGCAAAGGTCTGGGCGGGGAAGAAAAAGAGCGGCGCGATGAACGCCAGGCGCAGATACAGCGGGTTGAAGCCGAAATCCTGGCCCACAGCCTCGCAGATACCGAAGAAGGTGTCGCGGCGGCGGAAGAGATTGGTGGTTTCGTTCTGCATTTTTCTGTCTTTCCCTTTGGCTGCGAGCACTGCCCCGCGCCGATGCCGGGAGCATCGCAAAGGCCGTGCCAATTTCCGCAGTCCCTCGAATTTCCGGGCTTTTTCCCGTCTCGCCCCGACGGAATGCCCGCGATTATGCGTGGATCGATTCCCAACGGGTGGGAATGATTGCCATTTGATGGGTGCCGCCTGAACCGGCGATGAAAGTCTCCGCATCGCTGTGACGTGCGCTATGTGATGAGGAAATATGAAGATTTGAAGAGCATCGGCAAAAAAAATTGTGCGATGCAGCATCGTTGTAGATATTTGGCCCGGTTCGGCTCAGGGCTCCCGGTGACGCAGGGTGCCGGCCGGGCGCGTGAAAAACATCGCTCCGACGACGCAGGCGCCGAATAGCAGGCATTCGATGCCCGATGTGGCCGTCCTGCTGGCCGGCCCGAAAACGCTCTCACCGAAAAGCGCGCCGATCGCGTCGAGCCGGAAGTGCGATTCGGGAAAGCGCCGGAGAAGGAAATCGAGGCTGCCGCCGAGAAAAGTCCCGCCCGAAAGCGAAATGGCGACGCCCGCCGCTGCGGCGACCAGTCCACCGAGGGCCGCGCTTCCCGATAGTGACAGCCTGCGGCGGCGCGCCGTCCACGCGGCGAAGCCGACGGCCGCGCCCAATATCAGGCCCTCCGATGCGCCGGTCATATCGCCCGGCGACTGGCCGAGCAGCAGCGCGAAGGCATCGAGACCGACAAGCCTCGCGATGCCGCCGGTTATGAGGCCGCCGACCGCGCCGCCCAGCACCGTCCATTGCCAGGACCCGTCGACGGCGAATTCCGCGGCCCCTATTCCGGCGCCGACCCCGGCGCCGGCGGTCAGCCCGACGATCATGTTGATCGCGAGCAGAACGAACAGGACCGACGTTCCGCCCATCGCCGGCCCGATCCCGATGCCAAGGCCGTAGAATAGGCCGCCGAGCACACCGGCGACCCCGCCGCCCACCATCGCCGCCACGCCGATCCTCAGCGCATGCGCCCACCGGTTTTGGAGAGGTGGGAGGACGGGGCGGGGGCGGGCGTCGCTCTCCACGACTTCGACCGCGCCGATGAAGCGATAGCCGTGCTTCGGGACCGTTTCGATGAACCGCGGCCGCGTGGCATCGTCGCCGAGCAAGCGCCGCAGCGCCCGAATGCATTGCGTCAGCGCCTCGTCGGTGACCGGCACGCCGCGCCACACCTCGGCCATGAAGCGATCCTTGCTGACGAGCCGTCCGCGCTCGCGTAGCAGCAGCGCCAGCGCGTCGAAATAGCGGTTGCCGAGTTCGATCGCGGCGCCCGAACGGCACAGGCTGCGGTCGGCGGGATCGACCGTGAAATCGTCGAACTGATAGCGGTCCGAATCCATTTTTCAGCAAAATCTCACGAACTGCTCATGCCGCTCATCGGCCGGCAGCGCAGGGTAGAGCCTCTAATATCAAAGGAGGCAAGTCTATGGTGAGCGATGTGCAAATGGGGTGGAATTTCTGGCGCGTGCTGCGCTGGGGGATTGCGGCGGTGCTGCTGCTGACCCCGGCGGTGATGATGCAGATCAGCGATGAGTGGAATTGGGGGCCGGCGTCCTTTGTCCTCGCCGGGGTCATGATCTGCGGCCCGATCCTCGTCTATGAGCGGACCGCGCGGTTGTGGCCCAGTCTCGCCTATCGCGGCGGTGTCGCGATGGCGCTGATCGTATCGTTCCTGCTGATCTGGATCAATCTCGCGGTCGGTATCGTCGGCGAGGATAATCCGGTCAATTTCAACTTCTTCATGCTGATATTCGCATCGGCCGTCGGCGCCTTCGCCGCGCGGTTCCAGCCGGACGGCATGGCGCGCGCGATGCTCGGCACCGCCGCGGTGCAGATGCTGCTGGCGATCGCGATCGCGACGGCGCCCTCGACGCAGCGCGAGCCCGGCGGCGCGGTGGGCACGCTGGTTTTGTGTGGCTTTTTCGCAGGCCTGTGGCTGGTCTCCGCCGCCCTGTTTCACAAGGCGAGCAAAGCCGAGCGATAAAAAAAGGCCCCGCCGAAGCGGGGCCTTTCACTTACTGGTCGAGGAAGCTGCGCATCTTGCGGCTGCGCGACGGGTGCTTCAGCTTGCGGAGCGCCTTCGCCTCGATCTGGCGAATACGTTCGCGCGTCACGCTGAACTGCTGGCCCACCTCTTCAAGGGTGTGGTCGGTATTCATCCCGATGCCGAAGCGCATGCGCAAGACGCGCTCCTCACGCGGCGTAAGCGACGCCAATACTCGCGTAACCGTTTCCTTGAGGTTCGACTGCACCGCGGCATCGACCGGGATGACGGCGTTCTTGTCTTCGATGAAATCGCCGAGGTGGCTGTCTTCCTCGTCGCCGATCGGCGTTTCGAGGCTGATCGGTTCCTTGGCGATCTTCATCACCTTGCGGACCTTTTCGAGCGGCATCGACAGGCGCTCGGCCATTTCCTCCGGCGTCGGCTCGCGGCCCGATTCGTGGAGGAACTGGCGGCTGCAGCGCACCAGCTTGTTGATCGTCTCGATCATATGGACCGGGATGCGGATCGTGCGCGCCTGATCGGCGATCGAGCGGGTGATCGCCTGCCGGATCCACCAGGTCGCATAGGTCGAGAATTTGTAGCCGCGGCGATACTCGAACTTGTCGACCGCCTTCATCAGGCCGATGTTCCCTTCCTGAATGAGGTCGAGGAACTGCAGGCCGCGGTTCGTATATTTCTTGGCGATCGAGATCACGAGGCGCAGGTTCGCCTCGACCATTTCCTTCTTGGCGATCCGCGCTTCGCGCTCGCCCTTCTGGACCATGTTCACGACGCGGCGGAATTCGGTCAGGCTCATGCCCGCCGCCTGCGCGATTTCCGAAATCTCGATGCGGATGCGGTCGACCGCGCCCGCTTCATTCTCGGCGAAGGCGGCCCATTTCTTGTCGATGCCGCTGACGCTGTCGAGCCAGTTTTCCTCGAGTTCGCGCCCGACATAATTGTCGAGGAACGACTTGCGCGGCACCTTGTGGCGCTCGGCAAGGCGCAGCATCTGGCCGCCGAGCGCGGTCAGGCGGCGGTTGTAGCTGTAGAGCTGGTCGACGAGATATTCGATCTTGGTGCCGTGGAACTGCACGCTCTCGACCTGCGCGGTCAGCTCCTCGCGCAGCTTGTGATATTTCTTCTCCGACGCCGCCGGGAATTCCTCGCCGCCCGAAAGCGATTCGAGGCGCGCGTCCTGCAGCTTCGAAAAAGCCTTGAAGCTCTTGGTGATGTTCGCGAACTTTTCGAGCGCGTCGGGCTTCAGCAGCTCTTCCATCGCGGCGAGGCTGAGCGTGTTGTCTTCCTCATCCTCTTCGAAGCTTTCGCGCTTGCCCGACGAACCTTCGCCGTCCTCGTCGTCGCCGTCGGCCGAGGGTTCTTCCTCGACCTCATCCTCGTCCTTGAACGAGACGCCGGCGGTCTTCTCGCTGATCTCGCCGTCGTCCTCGGCGCCCTCTTCCTCCAGATTCTCGGGCGCCGGGTCCTTCGAAAGCATCGCTTCGAGGTCGACGATTTCGCGCAGCTGCATGTCGCCATTGTTGAGCGCGGTCGACCAGTCGATGATCGCGTTGAAGGTCAGCGGGCTTTCGCACAGCCCGAGGATCATCGTGTCGCGGCCCGCCTCGATGCGCTTCGCGATCGCGATCTCGCCCTCGCGGCTGAGCAGCTCGACCGCGCCCATTTCGCGCAGGTACATGCGAACGGGATCGTCGGTGCGATCGACCGTTTCCTTCTTCTTCTCGATCGCCGGATTCGAAACCGATCCGGTGCCGGCCGAAACATCGACCTCGTCGTCGGTTTCCTGTTCGGCTTCTTCCTGAACATCTTCGTCGCTTTCGACGATGTTGATGCCCATGTCGGAAATCGCCGACATGATGTCCTCGATCTGCTCGGACGACATCTCGTCCTGCGGCAGCGCCGCATTGAGCTCGTCATAGGTCAGGTAACCACGCTTCTTGCCGCGCGCGATCAGCTTTTTGACGTCGGCCTCGTTGAGGTCGATCAGCGGGGCGTCGGTATCGGCTTCGGTGTTCTTGGTGGCCATCACTTCTTCCTGCCTGAAAGGGCAATTGCTGGTCGTTACTGGCTGCTGCTCTCGGACAGCGCGGCCAGGCGGCGGGTCAGATCCTCATCCATGGCGCGCAGTTTCTGCTGCCGCGCCAGGCCTTCGTCGTCCATCGTGCGCTGAAAATCCGCGGTGGCCTGTGCCAGCCGCTCGCGGATTTCGGGCTGGGTGACCAGCACGCCGATATATTCATCGAGGTCGCGAAGCGCGGTTTCGCGCGCCGCTGCTGCCTCGTCACTGCTTTCCAGCCTGCGATTGAACGAGAAGTGCATTCCGTCGGCTCTGAGCAATGTCGTCGCCCTATTATACACTTTCATCGGCTCCAATATGGCAAGCAACCCCTCGCAATCAAGCCCTTCGCGGCACATTGCGCTGTCAAGCATTACGCCGAGCAATTCGGCATCGCCCGGATCGCCCACCGGCAGGCGGGTGAGCGCCTCCTCGTTGCGCCGCAGCGCCTCGGGATAGCGCAGCAATCCGCCGATCAGTGCAGCGATGTAAGGCGCCGAAATTCCGGCCTGTCCGATGGAACGCGTCTCGTCGGCCGGAGGTTGCAGCCGCGGGTCGGGACCGAAGCGGCGACCAGACCCGCGTGGTGGGTTCGGGGTCCACGGCTGGCGCAATCCGCGCTCGGGCTGCTTGCGTGCAAACAGTGCGTCGAGTCGTTCGCGAAAGGCCTCGCGATAATGATGGCGGACGTCGGCGTCTTCGATCGCATCGGCGTGGGCGAGGAGGCGGGTCTTGAGCGCCGCGCGTTCCTCGGGGGTCGTCAGCGGGCCGGCGGCGACTTCGTACGCCCACAGGCGCTCGACGAGCGGCTGCGCGTCCTCGAGGATTTCGGTGAAGCCGGTGGCGCCACGCGCGCGGACGATATCGTCGGGGTCCTGCCCCGCCGGAAGCGTCGCGAAGGCAAGGCTGAAACCGGGACGCAGCAGCGGCAGCGCGCGCATCGCGGCGCGCATCGCGGCCTTCTGCCCCGCGCTGTCGCCGTCGAAGCAGAGGACCGGCACGGGCACCATGCGCCAGATCATTCCGAGCTGATTCTCGGTGAGCGCGGTGCCGAGCGGTGCCACGGCATCGGCGATCCCCGCCTCGGCGAGCGCGATCACGTCCATATAGCCTTCGACGACGATAATCCGGTTCGTCTGCCGCGACGCGGGGCTCGCCTTGTCGAGATTATAGAGCGTGCGCCCCTTGTCGAAGAGCGGGGTGTCGGGCGAGTTCAGATATTTGGGCTCGCCGTCGCCGAGGATGCGTCCGCCGAAGGCTATGACCCGCCCACGCGCGTCGCGGATCGGGATCATCAGCCGCCCGCGGAACCGGTCGTAGGGCTCCTTGTCGTCGACGGCGATCAGCATGCCGGCCTCCACCAGCATCGCGGTGGGGAATTTCTTGAGCGCTTCCTTCAATGCGCTGCGGCTCTCGGGGGCGAGGCCGAAGCCGAAGGCCTTGCGCGTCGCCTCCGAAATGCCGCGCTTCGCGAGATATTCGCGCGCCGGCGCACCGTTGCTGCTGCCGAGCTGCTGGGTGAACCAGTCGGCGGCGGCCTGCGTCACGTCGCGCAGGCTCGCCTGCTCCTCGGCCTTTTTCGCGGCGCGCGGGTCGGGGGCGGGGACCTCCATGCCGGCTTCGGCGGCAAGTTCCTTGACCGCGTCCATGAACGACAGCCCGCGCTGGTCGGTCATCCAGCGGATCGCATCGCCATGCGCCGAACAGCCGAAACAGTGGTAGAAACCCTTTTCGTCGTTGATCGTGAAGCTCGGCGTCTTCTCGTTATGGAAGGGGCAGCAGGCTTTGTATTCGCGCCCGGCGCGGATGACCTTCACCGTCCGCCCGATAAGCGTCGACAGCGTGATCCGCGATCGCAGTTCGTCCAGCCATTGCGGGGTGAGGGTCATATTCGCGATATGCCCCTGCCGGCACCCGCCTGCAAGCAGGCGGGGAGGGCCTGTCTCAGCTGAGCGCCGCCTTCACCCAGCCGCTCGCCTTGCTCATATCAAGCTGGCTGCCAAGCCGGTCTTTCACCGCGGCCATCACCTTGCCCATATCCTTGAGGCTTTCGGCGCCAAGCTCCACCACGATCGCCTTGATCGCCGCCATCGCCTCGTCGTCGCTGAGCTGCGCGGGCAGGAAATCCTCGATCACGACGACCTCGGCGGCTTCGATATCGGCAAGTTCCTGGCGGCCACCCTGCTCGTACATTGTGATCGATTCGCGGCGCTGCTTGACCATTTTTTGCAGCACGTCGGTGACGAGCACGTCGTCGTCGGCCGGCGCGGTGCCGGTGCGGAGTTCGATGTCCTTGTCCTTGATCTTGGCCAGCATCAGCCGGATGGTGCCCAGACGCGCCTTGTCGCCGCTTTTCATCGCGGCAACCTGCGCAGCCTTTAGACGCTCACGAATCATGCGTGTCCCCATGCGCTGCAAATTTCGGAAAGGCCCTCTCTAGCGGCAAGATTCATAATCCGATAGCTTGTGAATCACTTTTTTGCCGCCTACTTGGTCGGCCGTTTAGCCCCCCGTCCGGAGCATGTTGAATGGCACCTGCCAACCCCTCTGCCGCGCCTGCGGTCCAGCCTTCGGGCGCCACCGGCGTCCTCGTCCTTGCCGACGGCACGATCCTGTGGGGCGTCGGTTACGGCGCCGCCGGAGCCAGCGTGGGCGAGATTTGTTTCAACACATCGATGACGGGTTATCAGGAAATCCTGACCGATCCCTCTTACGCGGGGCAGATCGTCACCTTCACCTTCCCGCACATCGGCAATGTCGGCGCGAACCCGGAAGATATGGAGCGCGGCGTGCACGGCGCGCTCGGCGCGATCACGCGCGAGCTGCCGACGCAGCCGAGCAACTTCCGCAGCGTGCAGACGCTCCCCGAATGGATGATCGAACAGGGCGTGATCGGACTCGCGGGCATCGACACGCGCGCGCTCACCCGCCGCATCCGCGACGCCGGCGCCCCGAACGGCGTGATCGCGCACAGCCCCGACGGCAAATTCGACATCGACGAGCTGCTCGCCATGGCGCGCGGCTGGTCGGGACTGGAAGGGCTGGACCTCGCGAAGGACGTCAGCCGCACCGACACCGGCGACTGGACCGGCGGCGCGTGGACGCTGGGGCATGGCTATGCGACCGCCGAGGGCGAAGCGCGCCCGCACGTCGTCGCGATCGATTATGGCGCGAAGGACAATATCTTCCGCAATCTCGTGAAGGCCGGCGCGCGCGTCACCGTGGTCCCCGCGACCGCGAGCCTCGACGAAGTGCTGAGCCACCAGCCCGCGGGCGTATTCCTGTCGAACGGCCCCGGCGACCCCGCCGCGACGGGCGACTATGCGGTGCCGGTGATCCAGGGGCTCCTCGAACGCGACGTGCCGATCTTCGGCATTTGCCTCGGCCACCAGATGCTCGGCATCGCGGCGGGCGCCAAGACCGTGAAGATGCATCAGGGCCACCGCGGCGCGAACCATCCGGTGCAGCGGGCCGAAGATGGCGTGGTCGAGATCACCAGCATGAACCACGGCTTCGCGGTCGACGCATCGACGCTGCCTGCGGGGGTGGTCGAGACGCACAAGAGCCTGTTCGATGGATCGAACTGCGGCATCGCGATCACAGGGAAGAACGCATTCAGCGTGCAATATCACCCCGAAGCGAGCCCGGGGCCGCAGGACAGCTTTTACCTGTTCGAGAAATTTGTGGGTGGGTTGAAGTGATCGGCCGTGCCGTTTCGGCAATTTTGCCCGTTTTGATGCTGGCGGGATGTGCGACCAGTCCGACAGAACCCGAAGCTGGAGGGCTGAAGGCGGCGCTGGCGCGCGTGGAAACCCAGTGCCAAATCAAGCACAGCACGCTGAAGCTCAGCAGCGATAATCAAGTCACCATAGCGCCCTCAGCCGACGAAAAATATGAAGCGATCGATTGTCTTATTCGTGAGCTGAAGAAGCCAGAATTTGCGGACATAAAACTCGGTTTCGTAGGCAACGAAGCCTTTGCGACAGAAGAACAGAAATAATGCCCAAAAGAACCGACATAAAATCCATCCTCGTCATCGGCGCCGGCCCGATCGTTATCGGTCAGGCATGCGAGTTCGACTATTCGGGGACGCAGGCGATCAAGGCGCTGAAGGAGGAGGGCTATCGTATCGTCCTCGTCAACTCCAACCCCGCGACGATCATGACCGATCCCGACCTCGCCGACGCCACGTACGTGGAGCCGATCACGCCCGAGATCGTCGCGAAGATCATCGAAAAGGAGACCGCCGCGTTTCCTGGGGGTTGGGCGGTGCTGCCGACGATGGGCGGGCAGACCGCGCTCAACACTGCGCTCGCGCTCGCGCAGGACGGCACGCTCGCCAAATATGGCGTCGAGATGATCGGCGCCGATGCCGAGGCGATCGACAAGGCCGAGGACCGGCAGAAGTTCCGCGACGCGATGGACAAGATCGGGCTGGAGAGCGCACGCAGCGGCGTCGCGCACACGCTCGACGAGGCGTTCGCGGTGCTCGAACGCACCGGACTTCCCTCGATTATCCGCCCGTCGTTCACGCTGGGCGGCACCGGCGGCGGCATCGCGTACAACCGCGAGGAATTCGAACATATCGTCCGCGGCGGCCTGATCGCCTCGCCCACCACCGAAGTCCTGATCGAGGAATCGCTCCTCGGCTGGAAAGAATATGAGATGGAGGTGGTGCGCGACCGCAAGGACAATTGCATCATCATCTGTTCGATCGAGAATGTCGATCCGATGGGCGTGCACACCGGCGACAGCATCACCGTCGCCCCCGCGCTGACGCTGACCGACAAGGAATATCAGATCATGCGCAACGCGAGCATCGCGGTGCTGCGCGAGATCGGGGTCGAGACGGGCGGGTCGAACGTGCAGTTCGCGGTGAATCCCAAGGACGGCCGCCTGATCGTGATCGAGATGAACCCGCGCGTGTCGCGCTCGTCGGCGCTCGCGTCGAAGGCGACCGGCTTCCCGATCGCCAAGGTCGCGGCGAAGCTCGCGGTCGGCTATACGCTCGACGAGATCATGAACGACATCACCGGGGTGACCCCGGCGTCGTTCGAACCGACGATCGACTATGTCGTCACCAAGATCCCGCGCTTCGCCTTTGAAAAGTTCAAGGGCGCCGAGGCGACGCTGTCGACCGCGATGAAGTCGGTCGGCGAGGTGATGGCGATCGGCCGCACGATCCATGAATCGATGCAGAAGGCGCTGCGCGGGCTCGAAACCGGCCTCAGCGGCTTCAACTTCGTCGAGCGGCTCAAAGGCGCGACGCACGACCAACTCCGCAATGAACTGGCGCAGCGCACCCCCGACCGGCTGCTCAACACCGCGCAGGCGATCCGCGAGGGGCTGCCGCTCGAAGAGATCAACCGCGTCGCGGGTTACGACATGTGGTTCCTCGAACGCATCGCCGAGATCGTCGCCGCCGAACAGGATGTCTGCGAAAACGGCCTGCCGCGCGATGCTGAGGGCCTGCGCAAATTGAAGGCGATGGGCTTCTCCGACAAGCGGCTCGCCTATCTGGCGCTTCAGTCGGCAAATTTGCGCCCGGGTTCGCGTTCGGCGACCGCGCACGGCAGCGGGCTGATCCACGAAGCGGTGAAGGCGATGACCGGCGGCGTCACCGAGGCCGAAGTGCGAAGCCTTCGCCACAAGCTCGGCGTGCGGCCGGTGTTCAAGACGATCGACACTTGCGCGGCGGAATTTCAGGCGCAAACGCCCTATCTCTATTCGACTTACGAAGCGCCGACCTTTGGCGAGCCCGAGAATGAGGCCGATCCGAGCGACCGGAAAAAGGTCGTGATTCTGGGCGGCGGCCCGAACCGGATCGGGCAAGGGATCGAGTTCGACTATTGCTGCTGCCACGCCTGCTTCGCGCTCGAAGAGGCGGGGTATGAAACGATCATGATCAACTGCAACCCGGAAACGGTCAGCACCGATTATGACACCTCCGACCGCCTCTATTTCGAGCCGCTGACCGCCGAGGATGTGCTCGAAATCCTTCACGTCGAAATGTCGAAGGGCGAGCTGGTGGGCGTGATCGTCCAGTTCGGCGGGCAGACGCCGCTCAAGCTCGCGCAGGCGCTGGCCGAAGCGGGCATCCCGATCCTCGGCACCTCGCCCGACGCGATCGACCTCGCCGAGGACCGCGAGCGGTTCGCGGCGCTGGTCAACAAGCTCGGCCTGAAGCAGCCCGAGAATGGCATCGCGCGCAGCCGCGAGGAAGCCGTCGCGGTCGCGGCGCGCATCGGTTATCCGGTGCTCACGCGTCCCTCCTATGTGCTCGGCGGCCGCGCGATGGAGATCGTCGACGATCAGGCGCAGCTCGAAAATTATATCGAGACCGCGGTGCAGGTGTCGGGGGACAGCCCGGTGCTGATCGACCGGTATCTGCGCGACGCGATCGAGGTCGACGTCGATGCGCTGTGCGACGGCACCGATGTCGTCGTCGCGGGCGTGCTCCAGCATATCGAGGAAGCCGGCGTCCATTCGGGCGACAGCGCCTGCTCGATCCCGCCCTACAGCCTGTCGGACAAGATCGTCGCCGAGATCGAGCGGCAGGCCGACGCGCTCGCGCGCGCGCTCGAGGTTCGCGGCCTCATGAACATCCAGTTCGCGGTCAAGGACGACGAAGTCTATCTGATCGAAGTCAACCCGCGCGCCAGTCGCACCGTGCCCTTCGTCGCCAAGGCGGTGGGTTCGCCGATCGCCAAGATCGCGGCGCGCGTGATGGCGGGCGAAAAGCTCGCCGACCTGCCGAAGATCAACCGCGACATCGACCATGTTGCGGTCAAGGAAGCGGTCTTCCCCTTCGCGCGCTTCCCCGGCACCGATCCGGTGCTGTCGCCCGAGATGAAGTCGACGGGCGAAGTCATGGGAATCGATGCCGATTTCAACCTCGCCTTTGCAAAGGCGCAGCTCGGCGCGGGCGACCGCCTGCCGACCACGGGGCGCCTCTTCGTGTCGGTCAAGGACAGCGACAAGCCGCGCATCATCGGCGCGGTGAAGCAGCTCGCCGACTGGGGCTGGAAGGTCATCGCGACCGGCGGCACCGCCGACTATCTGGCGGGGCAGGGGATCGACGTCGAGCGCGTCAACAAGGTCGCCGAGGGACGCCCGCATATTGTCGACCGGATCAAGGACGGCGACGTCCAGCTGATCTTCAACACGACCGAAGGCTGGCAGTCGCTGCAGGATTCGCAATCGATCCGCGCGTCGGCGCTGGCGGCCGACATCGCCTATTATACGACGGCGGCGGCAAGCGATGCGGCGACGCAGGCGATCGGGGCGCTCCGCTCGCGCTCTCTTGAAGTAAAGCCGCTTCAGGACTATTATTGAAGGACCGCTCCACCTCCCCACATTGACGGAAAAGCGGCGCAGCCGCCCGGCGAAGTTTCGCTGGCGCTGGATTATTGACGAAGGACAACAGGATAATGGCAAGCGTTGAAAAGGTGCCGATGCTGGCAGAGGGCTATGAAAAGCTGACCGCGCAGCTGTCGGCGCTCAAAGCCGAGCGGCCGCTGATCGTCGATGCGATCGAGGAAGCGCGCGCGCATGGCGACCTTTCGGAAAATGCCGAATATCACGCCGCCAAGGAGCGCCAGGGCCAGGTCGAAGCGACGATCGGCGACCTCGAAGACCGACTGTCGCGTGCGCAGGTTATCGACCCGACGACGCTGTCGGGCGACCGCATCGTGTTCGGTGCGACCGTCACGCTCGCCGACGAGGACGACAAGCCGGTCAAGTACCAGATCGTCGGGCAGGCCGAAGCCGACGCCAAGGACGGCAAGATCAGCTATAATTCGCCGCTCGGCCGCGCGCTGATCGGCCGCCGCGTCGAGGACGAGGTCGAAGTCACCGTGCCCGCGGGCGACAAATATTATCTGGTGACCAAGATCGAATTCATCTGACGGGCGAGCGAGGATGAAGCCACAGGACGCGCCGCTGGTCACGGGCTATGCGCTCGCCTGTGTCGTCATCTTCGTGCTTGTGTGGATTACCGGCTTTCAGCTCGACGCGATCATGCGCGCGGGGTTCATTCCAGCACGTTTCGGGCATGAATTGATCCTGCCGCCGGGGACGATGGTGCCCTTTGTGCTGACGCCGCTGTCGTCGGCGTTCCTGCATGGCGGGGTGCTGCACATCGTCTTCAACATGCTCGTCCTGCTTTTCGTCGGCCGCCAGCTCGAGGCGCCGCTGGGCACCAAGGCGATGGCGGTGCTGCTGCTCGCGGGCGCCTATGGCGGCGCGCTCGCGCAGTTTCTTGCCGATCCCGCCTCGGCGGTCCCGATGATCGGCGCGAGCGGCGCGATTTCGGCGCTGATCGCGGTGTTCGCCTTGATCTTCAGCCGCACGCAGGCGCCCGCAATCGGCCCGATCCCGAGCCATTGGGTGCGCGCGCTGTGGCTCGCCGCGGCGTGGATCGGGCTTCAGCTATTGCTGGGTTTCGCGGGCGGCGGCGGGTTCGGCGCCGTCGCGATCTGGGCGCATGTCGGCGGCTTTCTCGCCGGGCTGTTTCTTGCGCGCCCGCTGCTGCGCTGGCGTTTCGGGGCGCGCTAGGCGCTCGCTTCCCAAGATAATGTCGGCTTTGGGGTGGGAAGCGGGCGTTCTCACTTTCGTCATCCCGGACTTGATCCGGGATCCATTCCTTCGACGCTGCGAGAATGGACCCCGGATCAAGTCCGGGGTGACGACGCAATAAAGGCCGGCCTTCGGCCGAAACCGGCTATTGCGCCAGCAATCCACCCGCCAGCAGCATTGCCACCCGCACGTCGATCCCGCAGCCCTCGGCGCGTTTCGCCGCGATGAAATCCTCGATGCCAGCGATGGGAACGCGGTGGACGACGATATCCTCGCCGTCGACCCCGCCGCCTTCGCCGACCTTGGTCAGGTCGGTGGCAACGAGCAGCGTGAAGCTTTCGCTGACCATGCCGGGCGAGCTGTAGAATTCGCCGACGGTGCGCCACCGCGCGGCGCGATAGCCCGTTTCCTCCTCAAGCTCGCGCTCCGCCGCGATCTCCGACGCTTCGCCCGCCATGTCGTCGCCGACGAGTCCCGCGGGCAGTTCGAGGCAGTTGATCTTCAGCGGCACGCGATATTGCTCGACCAGGATGACATGCCGTCCGTCGTCGCTCGCGTCGATCGCGAGGATCACCGCGGCGTGGATGCCGCGCGAGCGCGCGACATATTCCCACGTCCCTTGCTGCTTGACCGTGATGAAGCGGCCTTCCCACCGCGTCTCGATGGGGGTGTCGGGGCCGGGGCGGCTCATGATATTTCCTTTTAGAGTTCGATCAGGCGGTCGGGGAGTTCGTTCGGATTTTCGCTGCCGCGCGGGAAATGTTCGGCGAGCACGACGCCCATCTGCCGCACCGCCTCGGCCATGCCTTCACCCGGCTTGCCCGCGCGCACGCGCTCGATCAGCGCGGCCATCGCGTCGCCCCACACGTCGGGCGTCACCTTCGCGGCGATCGCCTCGTCGGCGACGATGTCGGCGCGATGCTCTTTCAGGCTGAGGTAGAGGAGCACCCCGGTGCGGCCGGTGGTCTTTCCTTCGGTTCCGACCTTGAACAGGTCGATCGCGCGGGCGCGTACGCGTGTCGCCTTGATGCTGCGCGGGGTCAGCGTCATGCGCAGCGGGCGCCACAACAGAATCAGCCACATGCCGATCCATTTGAGGACGCCGATCGCGATCACCGTGCCAAGCCACTGATTGGCGGTGAGTTCATGTCCCCAGCCGCCGGTGAGCCGGTCGTACAGGCCGCGGTAGAAGTCGGGGAAGAGCGCGACGATCGACATCGCGACAAACGCGACGATACTCGCCCAGACTAGCGCGACATCGTCATAGTCATTGGATTTTCCGGCGACGACGGTGACGATCTCGCCGCTCGTCTGCGCCTCGGCCGCGGCGACCGCGGCGGTGACGATGTCATGATCGGCTTCGCTGACGTGGCTGACTTTCATGGCCCTGCTCCCTTACCAGCCACCCGAGGCGCCGCCGCCGCCGAAGCTGCCGCCGCCGCCCGAGAAACCGCCGAAGCCGCCGCCTCCGAAGCCGCCGCCGCCCCATGACGAACCGCCGCCACCTCCCCAATCATCGTCGCCGCCGCCCCAGATGATGATCGGCGCCGCGCCCCACGGCCCGCCCCTGCGCCGCTTCCGCCCGCGCCGCGACCGGCTCGACAGCCAGGGGATGATGAAAAAGATCAGGATGATGAAACCGATAAAGAAGAGGCCGCCGAAATTGCCGTCGTCGGCGCGGTCGCGTTCGGCCTTGTCGGCAGCGGCTGCGCGTGCTGCGGCTTCTTCAGGGGTCAGCTGAATCTGCTCGGCGATCGCGTTGACGCCGTCCTGAATGCCGCCCGGATAATCGTTCGCCTTGAATTTGGGGGTCACGACGTCGCGGATGATCCGGCCCGACAGCGCGTCGGTCAGGATGGGTTCGAGGCCATAGCCGACCGAGATGTTCATCCGCCGCTCGTTCGGCGCGATCAGGAAGACGACGCCGTCGTCCTTCTCCTTGTCGCCGATCTGCCACTCGCGGCCGAGCCGGTAGCCATAATCCGAAACATCATGGCCCTCGAGGTCGCTGACCGTCGCGACGACGAGCTGATGCCCGGTCTTCTGCTGCAGCTCGAGAAGCTGCGTATTGAGCGCGGCTTCCTCGGCCGCGGGGATGATATCGGCCTGATCGACGACCGGATTGCCCGCGAGCTTGGGGAAGGTCTGCGCGGTCGCGGGCGCCGCGAGCAATGAGAGGCCCAGTGCCCAGCCGAGCAAAAGCGACCTCATTCGGTATCTCCCGTTTGCGCGGCGATAGCGTCGATGCCGGTCGACAGGCCACCCGCATAATCTCGCATTTTGAACTGCGGAATCATTTCATGAATGACGGCGAGTGCCTTGTCGTCGGTCAGTATCTTTTCCATCCCCAAGCCAGTCGCGATGCGCATCTGCTGTTCTTTGGGAGCGACAAGAATGACGATTCCGTCGTCATGATCCTGCCTGCCGATTTCCCAGCGCTCGCCAAGACAGGTTCCGAAATTGTCCACCCGCGCGCCATGCAGGCTGGACGTCGTCGCGATGACCATCTGGTGTTTCGTACGCATTTCATATCGGGCCAGCCGATCAGACAGGCGCGCTTCCTCCTCGCCGGTCAATATCTCCGCGGCATCGGTTACACGGCCGGTCATCGCCATCTGTGGGACGCCGTCGCAGGCAACCGTTTCCCTTGCGATAGCTGGCTCCGACGCCGCTTTGCATCCGCCCGCGCCCAGCAGGATCGCGAGCGGAGCGACAAGAGCGACGCGGCCCACCTTATTGCCCGAAGTCGACCTTCGGCGCCTGATTGGCGTTGGGCGTCACCGCGCGATAGGGGGTCATCGCCTCAGCGCCATGGACGATCTTGGCGCCGATGATGTCGGGGAAGGTGCGGATCGTCGTATTATAGTCCTGCACCGCGGCGTTATAGTCCTGCACCGACACGTTGATGCGGTTCTCGGTGCCCTCGAGCTGGGTCATCAGGTCGGCGAAGCGCGCCTGGCTCTTGAGGTCGGGATAGGCTTCGACGGTGACAAGCAGGCGGCCGAGTGCGCTCGACACATTGCCTTGCGCCTGCTGGAAGGCCTGCACCTTGGCCGGATCTTCGAGGTCGTCGGTGCTGAGCTTCACTTGCGTCGCCGATGCGCGCGCCTGGATCACGCCTTCGAGCGTCGACTGTTCGATATTGGCGGCGCCCTTCGCGGTTTCGACGAGATTGGGGATCAGGTCGGCGCGCCGCTGATAGGCGGCTTCGACATTCGCCCACTTCGCTTTCGCGGCCTCTTCCTTGGTGGGGACGCTGTTGATGCCGCAGGCGGACAGGCTCATCGCGGCGACGGGCAGGATCAACCAGCGGGCGTTACGATAGGTCATGGTCATCAGGCTCCCTCCGGCGGCGTTTTGCCGCAACAATACACATAATAGGATCGCGCTTGCCTTTGTGCAATCATCACGGCAGTTTTCACGGCATGGCTCAACAACTCGGGGTACGACAAGATGTTGAATGAATTCAGGGAATTTATCGCACGCGGCAATGTCATCGACCTCGCGGTCGGCGTCATCATCGGCGGCGCCTTCGCGACGATCACCAAGTCGCTGACCGAGGATATCATCATGCCCGTCGTCGGCGCGATCTTTGGCGGGGTGGATTTCTCGAATATGTTCATCCGCCTCGGCCCGGTGCCCGCCGGCGTGTCGGCGAGCGACTATGCGGCGCTCAAAGAGGCGGGGGTCGCGATGTTCGGCTATGGCGCCTTCATCACCGCGACGATCAATTTCCTGATTCTGGCGTGGATCATCTTCCTCTTGGTGAGGGCGGTGAACAAGGTCGTCCGCAAGGCGCCCGACGCGCCCGCGGGCCCGACCGAAGTCGAACTGCTGGCCGAAATCCGCGATGAGTTGAAAAGGAAGTAGTTCGCGATCCGCGACGAAACGCCCGCCCGCTCTTCCCAAGCGCGGGCGGGCTTCCTATATGGGTTGTTGCCGGCTTCGGCCGGCTATGAGGATAAATGGTGTCGTGGAATAGACACAGCGGACCCGGGGGCAGTACCCGGCGGCTCCACCACAAACCCGCGTTTCATCGATGGGCGCGCGGGCTTCTGACGGGGCCGAACCAGGATCGACGTGTGTTCAAAGACGATATTTTCTTCCGGGCTGAGTAACCCGTTCAAGGCTCAAAACTATAAGTGCTAACGATAACGAAGCACTCGCTCTGGCTGCGTAACCGATAAGCCTCACGGCCTAAGGTTATTCAAATAGAACGCGGTTCGGACCGAACCGGGCAACAGAATCGGATACCAGCGGCTGGGGACGAGCCGGGCAACAGAATCGTCCCACCTTTCCCTTATCGTGGACAAGCAAAAGGGAGCGGCGAACCGCTCCCTCTCTTCGCCATGCGGGCGAACTAGCTGCCCTGCGGCGCAAAGGACGTGCTGTCGACGCGCAGATTGTTCTGCACATGCTTCACGCCCGTCACATCGTCGGCCAGATCCTCGGCGCGGCGCTTGGCGCGCTTGCCGTCGACGGTGCCGTCGAGCGTGACTTCGCCGCCCGACACGGTGACGCCGACGCGCGAGGCATCGACCCAATAATCCTCGGTCAGCCGGTCGTTCACATCCTCGCGAATGCGGTCGTCCGAACGGACATAGTCGCTTGGCCCGCGCCCGCGATGGTCACGCTCGCGGCGGCGCTGCGCTTCCTCGTCACCGAGCCACGACAGCACCTCGTCGCCCGCGCGCTCGAAAAAGCCGCGCTCGTTACGCCCGCGCGGCGAATAGCCGCCGCGGTCATAGGTCGATCGGCCGAAATCGCCGGTGGCATAGGGGATATAGGTCGGCCAGCCATAGGGATCGGCATATCCCATATAGGCCCACGCCGACTCGCGATCCTCGCGGTCGCGCCAATCGCTATCGCGCGAGCCGCGATGGCGGTCCCTGTCGCCGCGTTCCTCGCGCTCGCCATATCGCTGATCATCGTCCCAATAGCGCCGCGCGCCATAGGTGCGATTCCAGTCGTTTCCGGCATAGTCGCGCGGGCGATCCGCGCTGTAGTGGCCGCGCTCGGTGCGCTCGCGCCCGCTGCGGCCATAGTCGCCATAGCGCCGCGTCTCGCGCGGACCGAATCCTGCTTCGGGGTAGCCGCCATAGGCGTAAGCGCCGTCGTCGCGGTTCGATTCCCAGTCATAGAGCGAACCCGATTGCGTATCGCGATCACTGTTCTCGTCGCGGCTGCCGCGATCTTTGTTCGTCTGCCTTTCCACTTTCCGTCTCCTCGTTTCGCTGGGGGAGCGGTTGGCAGGCGCCAAGGGGCCGACGCCCCCAACCTGTCCGACTGACGCGCGCGCGGCGCCGGGGTTCCTGCCTATTCGGCAAAGCGAGTGGAAATAGACGCGGGACCTTGATCCATGTTGGTCGCGGCTGTTGCGCGGGGTGACGGGCCCTTCAGTGCGGATTCTCGCAGCGGCTGTGGTCGCCGAGCGCCTCGATCACCCGGCAGTCGGCGGCGACCCCGCCACGGCAGCGCCCGACGATGCGCGCGAGTTCGTCGCGCAGCAAGGTAAGCTGCGCGATCTTCGCCTCGACCTGCTCCAGATGCGCGGTGGCGATGCGGTCGGCTTCGCCGCAATCGCGCGCCGGATCGTCCGACAGGTCGAGCAGCGAGCGGATTTCCTCGATCGTGAAGCCCAGCTCGCGCGAATGGCGCACGAAACTCAGCCGCGACCGGTGCGCCGCGCCATAGCTGCGATAATTGGCCGCGGTGCGATCGGGCGCGGGAAGCAGGCCGATGCGCTCATAATAGCGGATGGTTTCGATATTCGTGCCGGTGGCACGCGACAGTTCGCCGATCTTCATGGCTTGACCCTGTAGTTGCTACAGAGTGCATATAGGATGCCGACTCGAAGATGATAGGAGATTTCGGCGATGGCCGACCAATGCTGTGCCGGCAAAAGCGGCAAGACCGCGCTGAACGAACCCAAATGGCGGCGAGTGCTGTGGTTCGCGCTGTTGATCAATGCCGTCATGTTCGGCGTCGAGATCGTCGCGGGCGTCGCGGCGGATTCGCGTGCGCTGCAGGCCGACGCGCTCGATTTTCTGGGCGACAGCGCCAATTATGCGATCAGTCTGGGCGTCGCGGGCATGGCGCTCGCCTGGCGCGCCCGCGCCGCCTTGCTGAAGGCGGCCACGATGCTCGCCTTCGGGCTTTGGGTGTTCGGATCGGCGGTGTGGGGCTTCGTCGCGGGGTCGGCGCCGCATGCCGAGACGATGGGTGCGATCGGCGCGCTGGCGTTCGCCGCCAATGTCGCGGTCGCGCTGATGCTCTATCGCTACCGAACGGGTGACGCGAACATGCGTTCGGTCTGGATCTGCTCGCGCAACGATGCGATCGGCAATATCGCGGTGATGGGCGCCGCGCTCGGCGTGTTCGGCACGGGACGCAGCTGGCCCGACCTCGCCGTCGCGGCGATCATGGCCGGGCTCGCGATCTGGGGCAGCCTCGAGGTGTTCCGGCAGGCGCGGGGCGAGCTCGCGGCCAGCGCCTGAACCCCCGGGCCGGACCTCCTCCGCACGGATCATCCTGTATCCGGCACAAGCCCGCGCTGGCGGCTTGTATTTCTGGCTTCCCCGGACATGTTGCATCGCAACAAGATTAGGTAAATCCAGGGAGTCCCCCATCCCATGACCAAGATCGATCTGGCGCTCGATGGTGCGCCCGTCCGAAGACCGCTCGCAAAGGTGGCACGGCGCGATGCCAAGATATGGCTCTGCCTCGCCCTGATGGGGCTCGACGCGGTGGCGCTGATGGCGGGCTTTGCGGTGACGTTGATCATCGAGGCGCCGCGCAGCATCTCGGACGGACTGTGGACGGCGATGTTCGGCGCGCTGCTCGTGCATGCGGCGATCGCCTTTCAGAACCAGGCCTATAACCCGCGCTGCCTGACCAAGCCGCTCAAGAGCTGCCGTCAGACGATGATCTCGTTCGCGACGACCCTGCTCGTTTTCCTGCTCGCCGCCTTCTCGCTGCGGGTGACCGGACAGGTTCCGCGCCTCGCGCTCGGCATGGGCATGGTGACCGCGCTGATTCTGCTCGTCGCCCAGCGGCTCCTCGTCTGTCATATCGTGGGCCGCGTTTTCGGCGAGATGACGGCCGAACTCGTGATCGTCGACGGCGCGAATCTGCCGCCATCCTATCTGAAGCGCGATATCATCGACGCGCGCGCGTCGGGGCTCCGCACCGACCTCGACGATCCCTATATGCTCGACCGGCTCGGCACGGTGCTGCAGGATTACGACCGGGTGACGATCGCTTGCGCGCCCGAGCGCAAGGTCGAATGGGCCCGTGCGCTGAAGGGCGTGAACATCCTCGGCGAGATCGTGATGCCCGAGATCGCCGAACTGGGGCCGCTGACCACGCGGCAAGCGGACGGGGTGACGACGCTGGTGGTGTCGTGGGGTCCGCTCAACCGCGCCAACCGGGTCAAGAAGCGCGCGCTCGACCTAGCGGTGACGATCCCGGCGCTGCTGGCGCTGGCGCCGTTGCTGGCGCTGGTCGCGATCGCGATCAAGCTCGATTCGGCGGGACCGGTGTTTTTCCGGCAAGACCGGATGGGGCGCGGCAACCGCATTTTCCGGATCCTCAAGTTCCGCAGCATGCGCGTCGAGGCGACCGATGCCAACGGCGCCCGCTCGGCGAGCCGCGACGACGACCGGATCACGCGCGTCGGCAAATTCATCCGGGCGACGAGCATCGACGAGCTTCCGCAGCTGATCAACGTGCTGTCGGGCGAGATGAGCCTGGTCGGGCCGCGCCCGCACGCGCTGGGCTCAACGGCGGGGAACGAACTGTTCTGGCGCGTCGACCGACAATATTGGCATCGCCACGCGCTCAAGCCGGGCATCACCGGGCTCGCGCAGATCCGCGGTTTTCGCGGCGCGACCAACACCAAGCGCGATATCGTCAACCGGCTGGGCGCCGACCTTGAATATCAGCAGGGCTGGTCGCTGCTGCGCGACGTTTCGATCCTGGTGCGCACGGCGCAGGTGCTGATCCACCGCAACGCCTATTGAGGCGCTGAACCCTCAGCCGTCGACGATCTGCGGCGCGACGCTGGCGAGCGCGGTTTCGAACGCCTCGGCGCGGCCGGTCGCGCGCATCAGCCCGCCATAGTCGCCCGTCCATTGATCGGCGAAGCCCGCGACCTTGCCATAGCTGTTGTCGAGCAGCACGTGCGGGATATCGAGCAGCAGCGAGAGGATATGCGCGTGGAGCCGGTCGGTGACGACCAGTTCGCCTGCCGAGAGCATCGCGAGCCCGCGCTGAAACCGCCATTCGGCGAGGCGCTGCTGCCGCGCGGCGCGCTGCGCCATCGGATCGCGGTTGAAAAGGCGGCCGAGCTTGAGCGACAGGCGCAGGCGGCGCTTCTGCGCGGCATCTTCCTGGAGCCAGTCGTCGGCGACCACGCCGGCGGGGAGCGCGCCGGCGCCGCCGGGCGCGCGCTCATGATCGGTACGGAGCAGCGCGAAGACGGGCGTGGTAGCGGGGCTCCGCTGCTGGCGGCCCAGCATCAGCGCGGCATCGGGGCAGAGCCGGACCCTGCAGTCGAAATGCCGCTCGGCAAAGGCGAGCGAGCGGGCATCGCGGACGAGCAGGGTGAACTGGCCGTGATCGCGGATCGCTTCGGCCATCTCGGCCGCGGCGGCGGGGTCGGCATAGTGGATCGACTGCGGCATCTGCATGATCGGACGGCCTCGGTGCGTGCGAAGAAGGTGCAGACGGAACGCTTCATGCTTGGGCCACAACGTCCCCATATTGCCGCCGCCGTGGATCAGGATCGGCCCGTCGCCGATCGCCGTGCTGCAGGCTTCGTCGTCGAAATCGGCGATCGCCGAATAATAGGCGGGGAGGCGGCGCGCCTTGCGCAGATAGGCCATTTCGCCGAGCCAGATCGCCGAGTCTCCCACATTGGAATGGTCGGGAAAGTCGACGAGGGCGAGCCGGCCCGCCGGCAGCACGGCATCGAGGACGCGGGCAAAATGGTCGGCGAGTTCGCCGACGAGCAGGTCGGCGCTTTTCATGGTCATATCGGGCTCTTTCTGAGCTGTCTGGAGAAGGAGAGGAGGCGGCCGCGCCACGTCCCGGAGATGGCGAGTAGCGCGATACCGTAAAAGGTCGCCCCGACCGCGGTCAGCAGCAGCAAGGCTTGCCAGCCCGCGAGGTGCCCATCGAGCAGCCGCATCGCCACCGCGAGCGCGACGCCCATCAGCGAGGAGGCGACGAGAGGAGGGGCGACCGCGCGCAGGCTGTCGGTCGGCCGGATGCCCGAGGCGCGGCGGAGCAGCCAGATCTGCATCGGCAGCGTGAGATAGGCGCGTCCGACATAGGAAACCGCGACCGCGAAGAGCCCGAAGGGCAAAGCCGCGAGCGTCAGCGCGACGCCGAGCACGAGCTGGGTGGTCGAAAGCGAGATCAGGCTGCGCGACGCGCCGAGCACGCTGAGCGAGGGCGAAGCGAAGAAATTGAGCGTGAAGGGCACCGCCATGAAGGCGAAAATCTGGGCGAGCTGACCCGCCTCGGCCCATTTGGCGCCGAACACGGTCGGGATCGCGATCGGCGCGAGCGCGCCGAAACCGACCAGCGCCGGAAAGGACAGCGCCGAGGCGCGCGAAATCATCCAGCGATAGGCACGGCGCAGTTCGGCGGGATCGTCCTTGACGCGCGCGAGCGTCTGCACCGCGACCTGGGTGAAGGGCTGGATCGCGCCGCGGCCGATCAGCTCGACGGTGCGCCAGGCGGTGCGATAAATGCCGACGGCGGCGAGCCCGATTCCGGCGCCGATCGCCATTTCCTGCACGCGGACGGTGGCGAGGAAGGCGAGCTGGACATAGATCAGGCTGGCGTTGAGCATCAGATTGCCGCGCAATATGGCCCAGTCGAATTGCCAGCCGGGCTTCCAGTCATAGGAGGCGCGCGACAGGATGAGCCCGACGATCTCGGTGACGAGGCGCTGGATCACGAGGCTCCACAGGCCAAGCCCCGCAAAGGCGGCGACCACTGCGGCGGTCCCGCCGATCAGCCCGCCGACGACCGAGCGCAGCGCGGTGGTGCGGTGCCCGAACTCGCGCAGGCGCAGAGCCATATGCGTTGCGCCGAACGAGGAGATCGGCAGCGTCAGGCTCATCACCGCGAGCGGCAGCGCGATATCCGGCGCGCCCATCCAGTTGG
The DNA here is from genome assembly GCF_035686825.1 of Sphingopyxis sp. Taxonomy (GTDB): domain Bacteria; phylum Pseudomonadota; class Alphaproteobacteria; order Sphingomonadales; family Sphingomonadaceae; genus Sphingopyxis. The sequence goes on from NZ_DASRYZ010000004.1 coordinate 399,436, forward strand.
CGATGGGTTGGGCCAGCGCCATGATCAGCAGGGCGGAGAGGAAGGAAAAGGCCTGCTGCGAGCGATAGATGGTGTCGAGGAAGGCCGGCGTGATGTCCTTCTTGCGCGCGATCGTCTGCACGAGGCCGGCGGTCGCGATGATGCGGAACGCCTCCGCCGTCACCGCCATCACCGCAAAGGCGCCGATGTCCGCTTGCGCCAGCAGGCGCGCGAGGATGACGAAAACGACGAAGGAGAAGATTTGGTCGGAGAGGAAACGCGTCACCGTCCAGCCGATCGAACTGCGGCTGCGTGCGCGTAACCCCGCGTCGAAGCGGGTGGGGAGGTCAGCGCTCAAGCAGGCGCCTCGCTTTCAGCATCCGCATGCGCGCGCGCTCGATATGGCGCCAGAGCTTTTGCCTTGCCGAATGATAGAGCGGGTCGTTCTTGGGAACGAAGCGCGAATTGCCGATGTCCGAGACGATCGCCGCCTCGAGGATTGGCGCCGGATAGAGCGCGAGATTGGGCAGGCCATGCGCCCACGACCGGTCCATCTCGTCGTCGATCGGGCGGCGGACGATGCGGCAATGCTCGACTAGTCGCCGCGCGCCCGCGAGCGTGATCGCATAGCCCTGCGTCCCGTAAGCGAGCCCGACCAGCTCGACGACCGCGCGCGAATGCTGGAGGAAGTCACGCTTGACCACGCGCTGCCACGTCGGCCGCTTGGCATAGAGCCGCAGATAATCGATGCCCTCGGCGTGAAGATCGGTGCGCGCCAGCGGCTCGAGATAGGCCCAGTCGACGACGGTATCGTCCTCGAGCACGATCGCCTGGCGCACGCCGCGGTCGACCATGTCCTGCCAGATCGAGAAATGGCTCGCGTAGCAGCCGATCTCGCCCTTGCTCATCGCGCGGCCCTTGTTGCGGCGGATCGCGGCTTCGTCGATCGTCATGCCCGGCGCGGGCCCCGTGCAGGCGTCGAAAAAGCGCCAGGCGAGCGACGTGTCCGCGGCGCGCGCGGCGAAGGCGGCCCGGCGGGCTTCGGCGGATTCGAGCGACACCACCAATATTTCGGCGGCTTCGCCCGATTCGGGCAGGAATTCACCCACGGATATACGTCTCCTATTCACCGCCGCCGCCAAGCCTGTGCGGTGCAGAACGGGCGACCGGCCCGACGCGATCCTTGGTAGCTGGCAATTATTTGCGAGCGAAGGCACCCCGGCTCCGGTCGTCCGGTCAACAGGGCGGCTCGTCTTCGCAGGTGCAGCATAAGGTTGACCTGAATGGGGCGACGACCCGATTGGGATGCCTGCGGGGGCACTGAAACAGGCGAATCCATGTTTGAAGTCGCAGTCGTCATACCCGTATGGAACGGCGAAGCGGTACTCGGCCGCTGTCTCGACGCGCTCGCGCGCCAGACATTGCCGCGCGAGGCCTATCAGATCATCGTCGTCGACAATGGGTCGAGCGATGCGACGCGCGAGGTCGCGCGGAGCTATGCCGGCGTCGAGCTGCTCGAAGAGCCGCAGCCCGGCTCCTATGTCGCGCGCAACCGCGGGATCGAGCGGGTTCGCGCACCGATCACCGCCTTCACCGATGCCGATTGCGAGCCGGCCCCCGACTGGCTGGAACAGGTGGTGCGCGCCGCGGGGATGAACCCCGGGTTCGGCGTGCTCGCGGGCAAGATCGAGCTGTTCGACGAAATCGCGCCCGAGCGCGAGGTGTTCGGCGATTATGAGCGGCTTTTCAGCTTTCCGCAGGCGCACGCGTCGCGCGGCAATTGCGCGACCGCCAACTGGGCGAGCGAGACGGCGCTGCTGAAGGCGCTCGGCGGGTTCGACGCGGCTTTGAAATCGGGCGGCGATCGGCAGATGGCGCTGCGCATCCGGGGCGCCGGCCGACCGCTCATTTATGTGCCGGCTATGGTCGTCCGCCATCCGGTGCGCGCGAGCCGCGCCGAGCTGGTGCGCAAGCGCCAGCGGCTGAGCGGCGGGCGCTGGGACCGTACCGTGGGGCGCCCGCGCCTCGTTCATGTGCTCGGCATAACCGCCGTCGATACGGTGCGGCGATTGCGCCGGGCGGCGATCACACGCGAGCTGTCGCTCCGCCGCCGGCTGGCGGTGATGCTGCTGACGTTGCAGCTCGCCGGGGTGGCGGTGAGCGAATTCCTCAATCTTGCGGGGGGACGAAAGGCAGCACGCGACTGATGACGATGTCCCGCTCCGCTCCGCGCTTTTCCGTGGTGATGCCGCTCTATAACAAGGCCGCGCATGTCCGCGCGGCAATCGCGAGCGCGCTCGCGCAGAGCTACCCCGCGCATGAGATACTCGTGATCGACAATGGCTCGACCGACGGCGGGCGCGAACTGGCGGCCGCGATCGGCAATGCGGGGATCAAGCTGCTCGATCTCGCGACACCGGGACCGGGCGGTTATGCCGGGCGCAATGTCGGCATCCGCGCGGCGACCGGAGACTGGATCGCCTTCCTTGATGCCGACGATCTTTGGGAGCCCGATCATCTCGCGGTGCTCGCCGAAGGCATCGCCGCCGACCCCGATGTGCGTGCGGCGGCGACGCGGTTCGACCATGTCTTCGAAGATCGCTCGCAGCCGCAGCGGATTGCGCCGCAGCTCGATCACGCGCGCAGCCTCGACTTGGCGGAGTTCCTTTCGGCCTGGCTCGCGGTGCGCGAATGCCCGATGTGGACCGGCGCGATCGCGATCCGCCGCGACACGCTGTTCGAGGCGGGGCTCTTTCCCGAAGGGCGCGCGGTGCGCGGGGGCGACAAGGATTTGTGGCTGCGCGTGCTTGCCAAGGGCGCGCTGTGTTACGACCCGCGTGTCACCGCGCGCTTTCACCGCGACAGCGACAACAAGGTCAGCAAGTCGACCACGACGCTCGACCTGCCCTGTCTGGTCGAAACCGCGCGGGGGATGCTTGCGGGCGCGCCGCCGCGCGAGGCCGCCCTGCTGCGGCGCCTCGTCAATCAGGAGATCGCGCATTACGCCCGCTATGCGATGAAATATCCCGGGCGGACGGCGATCCGGGTCGGCGATGTCTATCTGCCCGAGGGGACGGGCACGGCGGCGCTGCTGCTCGCCGCGAAACTGATCCCCGCGTCGCTCCGGCAGTCGGGCCATGCCCTGCGCAACCGGCTGCGCGCGCGCGCGTGAAACCGATCCGCGCCTTCGGCTCCCTGCTGACCGGCGGGGGGATCGTCGCTGCGTGGCTGTCGCTGGTGCCGGCGCTCGACCCGTTCGCGTCGTTCCTGCCGCTCTTTGGGGCGGCGATCATGCTGGGGCTGCTGTTCGCCCGGTGGCGACCGGGCCCTACGATCGCGGCCGCTTTGCTGGCGCTGGTGCCGGTCGCGATCGGCATGGCGCCCGAATGGCTGCGTTCGATTCCCGCCGCACCTTCGGACGCGCCGCGGGTTCATATGCTGACGCACAATGTCTGGGCGGGCAACACCGACCCCGCCGGCACCGCGCAGGCGATCATCGATGCGAAGCCCGATGTGGTGATGCTGCAGGAGGTGAACGGCAGCTTCCGGCCGATGCTTGCGGCGCTGAACCAGCATTTCGCTCATGCGACGCGGTGCCCGCGCGGCTGCGACCTCGCCATTTTTTCGCGCTGGCCGATCGCCGATGGCGATTATTTCCTGAAGGACGCGACCGGCCGCAAATTCGGCCCCGCGCTGCTCTGGGCGCGGATCGCGCCGCCGGCCGGGAATCCGTTCATGGTGGCGACGCTTCACTATCCCCGGCCGACGTCGCGCGATCAGGCGGTGCGCAGACACGACGTGGCGCGGGCATTGGCACGGATCGATCGCGACGCCTTGATCGTTGCAGGCGACATGAACCTGACCCCTTGGGCCGCGGCGATGCGTGAACAGGACCGCGCCCTTGCTCCTCTCACCCGCATGACGCGCGCGCCCAGCTGGCCGCGCGCGCTTCCCGTGCTGCCGATCGATCATCTTTACGCCGGCCCCGATTGGGGGCTGGTGTCGGCGCGGCAATTGCCCGCGACAGGATCGGATCATCGGCCGATTCTCGTGACGTTGGCGCGCCGGTGAAGCGCGCTCTTTCCATCGCGCTGCTCGGCAGCTGCGGCTTCGCCGCGCCCGCCCTCGCGCAGCAATCGGACGCGACCGACGGACTCGGTTCGGTGTCGAGCGAGAACAGCTTTGGGCGCGACCGCAATATCAGCGTGCTCGAACGTCGCCGCCCCGACTACACGGCGGAGCCGATCCGTGTCGGCTCGCTCGAACTGATGCCGCGCATCGCGGTCGGTGCGGGCTATGACGATAATCTCTATGCGCAGCCCGATGGCGAGATCGGCGACGCCTATCTGCGCATCCGCCCGCGCATCTCGCTGGTGCGGCCGTCGCCCGACCTCAAGCTGTCGCTCGAGGGCGAGCTCGACCTCTTGCGCTACGCCGACCGGTCGAGCGAAAATGCCACCCAATATGCGGTGAACGCCGGCGCGGCCTGGACGATCAGCAAGTCGGACACGCTCGACGTCACGCTGCGCAACGGACGCTATAGCCAGGAACGCGTCTCGCCCGATAGTCCGACGCAGGCGTCGCGGCCGATCCGCTTCACGCTGAACGGGGGCACGGCGACCTATACGCACGTCTTCAACCGGCTGCGCGTGCGCGGCGCGATCGATGTCGAGAACCGCAATTACAGCGACAGCGTGACCCCGGGCGGCGATCCGATCGACCAGGATTTTCGCGACCACACCAGCTACACCGGCACCGCGATCGGCGAATATGCGCTGAGCCCCAGCGTCGCGCTGTTCGTCGCAGGATCGCTGGGCAAACGCGACTATCGCGAACGCAGCGGCCCGGTCGCGGCGCGCGATTCGACCGGCTTCGACCTTGCCGCCGGGGCGAGCTTCGAACTGGGGCGCAAGGCACGCGGGTCGCTTCGCCTCGGCTATCTTCATCAGGATTATAAGGCGGCCGAGTTCGAGGATGTTTCGGGCTTCCTCGTGCGCGGCGAGCTCGCCTATTTCCTGACCCCGCTGGTGACGATCACCGGTACCGTCGACCGCGGCATCAAGGAAACGGGGGTCAACGGCGCAACGGGCTATCTTGCCACCAATATGACGCTGCGCGCCGATTACGAATTGCTGCGCAACCTGATCATCAGCGCGGGCGGCGAGCTGGAAAAGCGCGATTTCAACAATATCGACCGGCAGGACGACCGCTGGACCTGGCGCGCCAACGCGTCCTATCTGGTGAGCAAGCGGCTGGCGCTGCGGTTCGATGTGCAGCGGCGCACCCAGTCGAGCTGGGGTTTCAACGCGGGCCGCGAATTCACCGACAATCGCGTTTCGGTCGGCGTCACTTTCTCGGGTCTGTAGGCCCGATCAGCGGGGCCTCGTCCGTGACCCGTGGAGCGCGCCTTCGCAGGCGGCGAGCAATTCGGGCGGGGCGAGGCGGTTGATATAGCCCTCCGATCCCTGATCGGAGAGCAGTTTAGCGGGGATGCCGCCGACCACGCCGCGTTCGGGCACGTCCTTCGTCACCACCGCATTGGCGCCGATCGCCGCCTCCGCGCCCACGGCGATGCCGCCGATGACCTTGGCGCCCGAACCCAGAAAGCTGCGGTCGCCGATCACCGGCGCGCCGCGGCGGCTGCCGCGGTTCATATAGCCGAGCACGACGCCGTGGGTGATGTTGACATTGCTGCCGAGCACCGCGTCGCCGTGAAAATAGAAGCCGCCGAAACGGTTGAGGAACAGGCCCGGCCCGATTTCCATATATTCGGGAATCGCAAAGCCATATTTGTAGCGTGCGCGCAGCAGCAGCCACTTGGCGAGGGGGTAGAGACCGAAGGCCTTGGCGGGCTTCAGCTTGAGCCAGCCGGTCGTGCGCATCAGCACCGTATATTTATACCCGGGGGTAAAGGCATAATGGCGTGCAAAGGCGCCGAAGCCGGTGCGGCCGGCATACCGATAGAGGTCGGCAGCGAGCAGTGCCTTGAGCTTCGCGAAACTCACCGGACAACCGCGCAAATGCGGCTTGCCGGTCTCATCGGCGACGGGCTCGTCGAACGCCGGAGCGGGGGCGAGCGATGCGCTGGCCATATCCATCAGAAATAACGCTCGCCGAAACGGATCGTGTCGCCCGGAAGCACCGGGAAATCGGCGGTCATCTCATATTCGCGTTCGCCGGCCTCGCCCGCGCGCTTCAGGAAGACGCGCTTCTCGTTGGCGCGATAGGTGAAGCCGTCGGCCTTGGCGACCGCGCCGCGAATGGTGAGGCCCTGCGTATAGGGATATTCGCCCGGCTTATTGACTTCGCCGAGCACATAGACGGGCCGGAAGCTCGCGACCTGGACCGAGACTTTGGGCTCGAGCAGATAGCCTTCGCCGAGCTTCGTTTCGATCGTCTTCGACAGCTCGTCGGTCTGGAGTCCCGCGGCCTTGACCTCGCCAATCAACGGAAAAGCGATCGTGCCGGCGGGCGACACTTCGAAATCGCCGGTCAGCGTTTCTTCGCCAAAGGTCGCGATCTTGACCTTGTCGCCGGGCGAGAGGCGGAAGGCCTCGGCCGGCGGCGCCGCCACGCCACTGCCCGCGAGCGGCGCCTGCCCGGCGCACGCGCCGAGCATCGCGAGCGTGCCCGCCAAGGCGATCTGCTTAAGCCATTTCATGAAATCACTCCCGGACTTGATGCTGCAATGTCTTTGGATTCGGCCCCTGCGCGGGGTCTGACGAGCGCCTCCTCGATCCGCGCCCAATAATTCGCCGCGGCCTGCTCGACGCCATAGGCAAGCGAGCGGGTGCGCGCGCGCTTGCCGCATTCGCTGCGGTGCGGCTCGGTGAGAACGCGGCGCAAGGCGGCGGCGAAGGCTGGCACATCATCGGTCGGCACCAACGCGCCGGCTTCGACATCGATCCCGCCGCTGATTGTCTCGCGCGGCCGGTCGGCCAGAATCTCGGACGGGCCGGAGGCGCAATTGGTCGCGACGACGGGCACGCCGCACGCCATCGCCTCGACCAGCCCGTTCGGGAAACCTTCGGCGTTCGAAGGCATCGCATAGGCCTGTGCGCGCGCCACCACCGCGAAAGGGTTGGCGACGAAGCCGGGCATATCGACCCGGCCCGCAATGCCGAGCGATGCGGCGAGCGCCTCCAGCGCACCCCGCTCGGGCCCTTCGCCGAGGATGACGAGGCGCTCCGGCGGCGCGGCCTGGGCATAGGCGCGCAGCAGTAGCGGAAAATTCTTGTTGGGAACGAGCCGTCCGGCCGCGGCTATATAGGGCCCGGCGGGGTTAAAGGCGGGTGGCTCGGCCGCCAGTTCGGCGATGCGCCGATGGTCGACCGGATTGGCGATCGCCGACATGCGGCTCCGCGCGACGCCGAAATTGGCGGCGAGATCGTCGACGACGCCTTCGGACACGGCGATCACATGCGCGGCGCGCGGATAGACGAGGCGCACCATCGCCTTGGCGGCGAACGCGTTGCCGAGATGGGCGCTGGTGTTCACCCGTTCGCTGATCAGCCATGGCTGGCGGCGCCCCGCCATCGCCCAGGCGTTGGCGATATTGGCGCGGGTGAGGAAGCTGAGCGTCGCGTCGGGCTTGAGCCGTCCGGTGAGCGCGCGCAGCCCGGTCAGGCTCGGCCGCAATCTATGCCGCGCGTCGAGCTGATGGACCGCGACCCATTCGGGGACGTCATAGGCGCGCGGCTCGTCGTCGAGGAGCGCGAGATGAATGTCGTAGCGCGCGCGCCACGGCTCCGACCCGCCGAGCAAGGTCGCGAGCACGCGCTCTGCGCCGCCGCCCGCGAGCGAGTTGATCGCGAACAATATCCGCTTTCGGTGCAGCATGGATCCTCGCTGGAGTGGGTGCGGAATTCGCTTCGGAAGAACCCCTACCACGCCGATTTGTTGCAGTGCACACAGGCGCGCCCGCTTCATCGTCCGCGGGGGGCATCTGGCCGATTCGAGCGGGTTTTGCCCGGCGATATGTCTATCACCGGCGGCATCGATGAACGTTTGCGGAGGTGTGGTATGGACATTCGGCGGGTCGAGTGTCTGGACGGCTTGCGCGGCGTCGCGGCGCTCTGGGTGCTGCTCGGGCATATGATGATCCTCACCGGTTTCCGGCTGCCGCTGATGAGCAAGCCCGATCTCGGCGTCGACCTGTTCATCCTGCTCTCGGGCTTTCTGATGATGTTCCAGTATCGGCTGCGCGCGGACAGCGAGGACTGGACCGCGCCCGGCACCTGGGCCTCCTTCTGGACGCGGCGCTTTTTCCGGCTGGCGCCGCTTTTCTATGTGACGCTCGCCGCCGCGCTGATCGCGGGCCCGGCGATCTATGAGGGCCGCGTCGCGATCGACAGCTTCCTCGGCCAGTCGTTGCAGCCGTCCGAACGTTATCTCGACGGCAGCCTCACGAACATCGCGCTGCATCTGAGTTTCCTGTTCGGATTGCTGCCCGATTATGCCTTCCGCACGCCGCTGCCCGACTGGAGCCTCGGGCTCGAGATGCAATTCTACCTGCTCTTTCCTTTCCTGGTGCTGCTCGGACGGCGGCTCGGCTGGATCGCGTCGGCGCTCGTCGCGGCCGGCGGCGGAGTGGTCGTCGCGCTGCTCGCCGGCGCGGCGGGCCTCGACTATCCGATGCCGTCCTTCCTGCCGTTGAAGCTCCAGCTTTTCCTCGCCGGCATGTTGCTCGCCGCCGGTGCGGGCGAGGGCCCCGCGCGGCTGTGGATGCGCCTCGGCGCGGCGATGCTGCTCGCCGCGATCCCGATCGGCGGCGATCAGGATCTGCTCCATTTCGCGGTCCGCGAGTTGCTCGTCTTCGGCTTCTTCGCGCTGGTGCACCTGCGTTCGCTCGGCGTCATCGACTGGATCTCGCGGCTCTTCGGCAGCCGGCCCTTCTACTGGCTGGGCGAGCTTTCCTATGGCACCTATCTGATCCACCTCCTGATCCTGCAGCCCGTCGCGGCGGCGGTGATCGGACGGTTCGGCACCGGACTCGGCGCGGTCGAGCGCTTCATGCTGACGTGCGCGATCGTCGTCCCGGCGACCTATGCTCTTGCCTTTGTGACCTACAAGCTGGTCGAGCTGCCCGGGCAGCGGCTCGGGAAGGCTGTCATCAAACGAGCCGTCGGGCGCGGCACGACGCGCGCGCATCAGACCGTTCCCGAAAGGATCGCCGCGCCGTGACGGCTGGACTGCCTCTCGCTACCAATGGAGATTATCCGATGGACCGACGAGCATTGCTGACGTCAATTGCCGGCGCAGCCGCTGCCGGTGCCTGCACCCGACGCGATAACGACGACGCTGGGGCCGACTATTCCGGCCGCCCGACGCTGGCGATCGATTCCGAAGGGCCGGGGCGGTGGCGCATCCGCAGCTGGCAATGGCGCGCGAACGCGTGGCGGCCGCTGATCGCGCGGGCGCGGCGAACCGGCGGCAAGATCGAAATCGGCGGCGCGATCGACGCGGCCGACCGGGCCGAAGTGATCGCCCGGCTCAGCGCGTAACTAGCCCCCCGCCGTGCCCGGGGTGACCGAAGGACGCGGGACCGGCCGGCGCGGCGCAAGCGCGGCGCGATAGACTTCGAGCGTCTCCGCCGCCGCCCTGTCCCAGCTGAAACGCGCGCGCACGGTGTCGCGATCGACCTGGAAGTCGGCGCAATCGGCGTTCAGCCGCGCGGTGAGTTCGGCGACGTCGCCGACCGCGAAATAATTCACGCGATCGAGCCCGATGTCGAGATTGGCCGGAATGTCGCTGAGCAGCATTCGCGCTCCGCAGCTCGCCGCCTCCAGCGCCGCGATCGGCAGACCCTCATGATAGGAGGGCATCACGAACAAAGCGCAATGTTCATAAAGGCATTTCAGCGTCGCGCGCGACTGCACGCCCGCGAAGATCACGCGGTCGCTCGCGCGTTCGAGAAGCTCGCGGGCATATTCGCTTTCGTGATCGGCCGAGCCCGCGATCACCAGCTTGGCGGTGCAGTCGGACCTTTCATAGGCGTCGATCAGATCGTGCAGACCCTTTTCGGGCACAAGCCGCGCGACGGCGAGGAGGAAGTCGCTGTCCTCGATCCCCAGCCGCTCGAATATCAGCGCGGGATCGGCATCGCCGGGCAGGTCGGAGGTGCCGTTGGGGATATAGGAGACAGCCTGCGCGCGCTGCGGGAAACTCTTGCGCAATTGCGCGGCGAGCGAGGGGGAAACGGCGATGACCCGATCGGCGAAGTTGAGCGCCAGCCACTCGCCGGCGCGCAGCGCGCCGCGTGCGAGCAGGCCCCATTTGGCGCGGTGATAATCGGTGCCGTGGTGCGTCACGACGACCTTCAGGCCGAGCAGCCGCGCGACCGGCGCCAGCAATCCGGGACCGATCGCATGGATATGGATCAGCCCGGCGCCGCGCTTGCGCGCCGACAGCACGGCGAGGAAGGTCGACACGATCGCTTCGAAATGTTGCGAGCGCGGGCAGGGGATGCCCACGATCTCGACCCCGCGATGCTCGCCCACGGGCTCGGGCAGATAGGGCGCGCGGCCGAGCACGACCGAACGGTGGCCGGGCCACAGCGCCTTGATCCGCGGCAGCAGTTCCTCGCAATGGCTTTCGATCCCGCCCATGACATGCGGGAAGCCGCGCAGGCCCGTCACGCAGATCACGGGCGACCCCGCACGATTACCGGCAGACATATTTGTCCATTGCAGCATCATTAAACTCCAAAAGCGCCCGGCCGGATTTCCCGGCTCAGGCCACCGCTGCCATCGGCCCTCTTCCACCATTTTCTATTTCGCTGAGATACCAGTCGACGAACCGCTCGATCCCGCGGGAAAGCGGCACCTTGGGGCTGTACCCGGTGAGCGCGTTGATCGCCGAGATATCGGCATAGGTCGCGGTCACGTCGCCCGGCTGCATCGGCCGCATCAGCTTGACCGCGGGCCGGCCGAGCGCGCGCTCGAGCATGGCGATCATGTCCATCAGCCCGACCGGATTACAGTCGCCGATGTTGAGGAGCCGGTGTTCGCCGTCCGCCGGCGGCCGGTCGAGCACCCCGACGACGCCGTCGACGATGTCGTCGATATAGGTGAAATCGCGCGCCATCCGGCCTTCGCCGAACACCTCGATCGGTTGGCCGAGCAGGATCTTCTGCGCGAAGCCGTAATAGGCCATGTCGGGCCGGCCCCACGGTCCATAGACGGTGAAGAAGCGCAGCCCGCTGAGCGGCAGTTTGTAGAGCGTGGCATAGCTCTGGCTCATCAATTCGCAGCTGCGCTTGGTCGCGGCATAAAGCGAGACCGGCGCGGTGCAGGGTTCGTCCTCGCGGAACCCCGCGCCGCCGATCGGACGGTCGCCATAGACCGAGCTCGACGAAGCATAGACGAGATGCTCGATGTTGCCCGCGTGGCGCGCCGCTTCGAGCACCGCGAGATGGCCTTTGAGATTACTGTGCTCATAGGCGAACGGGTTTTCGAGGCTGTAACGCACGCCCGCCTGCGCGGCGAGATGGACGATCCGGCGAATGCCATTCGCCTCGACCAGCTCGCTGACCAGCCCGGGGCTGGCGATGTCGCCGTCGATCAGCCGGAAATTGAAATTGTCCGCCAGCCGCGCGGTGCGCGCTTTCTTCAGCGCGACGTCATAATAGTCGGTGAAGCTGTCGAGGCCGATCACGCGCTCGCCGCGCGCGAGCAGGCGTTCGGACACCGCATGGCCGATGAAACCGGCGGCGCCGGTGACGAGGATGGGGCTGTCGTCGGTCACGCCGCGCGCCTTTCGCTCGAAACGCCGGCATCGTCGTCGGGATCGCCCGGCCGCCCGATGCCGACATAGCGCAGGCCCGCCGCTTCGGCCTGCGCGGGGCGATAGATGTTGCGCAGGTCGACGAGCAGCGGATCGGCCATCGCTGCCTCGAGGCGTGCGAGATCGAGCGCGCGGAAGGCATCCCATTCGGTGATGATCACCGTCGCCGCCGCGCCCTGCGCCGCGGCATAGGCGGAGGCGGCATAGTCGACATCGCTCAGCACAGTCCTGGCCGCGTCCATGCCCTCGGGGTCATAGGCGCGAACCTTGGCACCGGCATCCTGCAGCGCCTGGATGATCGCGATCGAAGGCGCGTCGCGCATGTCGTCGGTGTTGGGCTTGAAGGTCAGGCCGAGCACCGCGACGGTGCGGCCGCGAACCGGCCCGTCGATCGCTGCGAGAATCTTGCGGCCCATCGCGCGCTTGCGCTGCTCGTTGACGGCGACGGTCGCCTCGATCAGCCGCAGCGGCGCGTCATGGTCCTGCGCCGTCTTCATCAGCGCGAGCGTGTCCTTGGGGAAGCAGGAGCCGCCGTAGCCCGGACCCGCATTCAGGAATTTGCCGCCGATCCGATTGTCGAGCCCGATGCCGCGCGCGACCTCCTGCACATCGGCGCCGACCTGTTCGCAGAGGTCCGCCATCTCGTTGATGTAGGTGATCTTCATCGCGAGAAAGGCGTTCGCAGCATATTTGATCAGCTCGCTGGTGCGCCGCCGGGTGAAGACGATCGGCGCCTTGTTCAGCGACAGCGGGCGATAGACCTCTTCCATCGGCGCGCGGGCGCGCTCGTCCTCGATGCCGATGACGACGCGGTCGGGGCGCTTGAAATCCTCGATCGCCGCGCCTTCGCGCAGGAATTCGGGGTTGGAGGCGACGGCGAACTCGGCCGCGGGATTGCATTCGCGAATGATCCGCTCGACCTCGTCGCCGGTGCCGACCGGAACGGTCGACTTGGTGACGATCACGGTGAAGCCGCTCAATGCCCCGGCGATTTCGCGCGCCGCGCCGTGGACGAAGGAGAGGTCGGCATGGCCGTCGCCGCGGCGGCTCGGCGTGCCCACCGCGATGAACACGACGTCCGCGGCGCCGACCGCTTCGGAAAGCTCGGTGGTGAAGTCGAGATTGCCCGCTGCGACATTGCGCGCGACCAGACTGTCGAGCCCGGGCTCATAGATGGGAATGCCGCCGGCCCGAAGCCGGGCGATCTTGTTCGCATCCTTGTCGACGCAGGTCACGTGATGGCCGAAATCGGCAAAACACGCGCCCGAAACGAGCCCGACATAGCCGGACCCGATCATTACGATACGCATTACGCGTTGCTCCCTTTTATATGAAGGCGATTTTGCTGCGCTTGCGAACAATCATCGCGCCAGCCCCTCGCACGTCAACTTGCCAGCTTTGAGAAGAGGCAATTGAAAGGCGAGCCGAATGGGACTGCAATCGCGATTCAAAATGACACAAAACTGAAAAAGGGCGCCCAATTATAAGCAGATGGCTCGCGGCTTTGGCCAAACGAAGGTCGGACGCTTTGGCTGCAATGCGACGAAACGCTTCGACTTGAACTTGCCACGCGTCGGCGCTGGATTAGAAGCTGGATGCGATAAACTGTGGGAAGGGCAGGATGCTGGAAGCGCAACGCGCGGCATTTTTCGCCGACCTGCCCGTGTCGCTGGCGGTTCGCCGCGACCGGCTGGGGCGGGCGATGCGGATGATCGGGGAAAATGCCGGCGCGCTGTGCGCCGCGCTCGCTGTGGACCAGACGAATCAGGATGCCGAGTCGGCGGAGCGCACCGAAGGGGTGCCGGCGCTGGCGGTGCTGCGCGCGGCGCTGGACCGCGTCGGGCGCTGGATGCGCCCCGAAAGCGGCCGCGGGCTGCTCGCGCGGCTCGGCGGCGGCGATTATGTGGAATATCTGCCGGTCGGGGTGATCGGCATATCGGTGCCTGCCGCGCTGCCGCTGCTCCAGACGGCGGATATCCTCGCGAGTGCGCTCGCCGCGGGCAATCGGGTGATGCTGAAATTCGATGCCGCCTCGCCGCAACTGGGCGACCTGATCGGTCGGCTCGCGCCCGATTATTTCGATCCGCTCGAACTGGCCGTCGCGCCGGACGGCGCCTTTGCCGACCTCGCCTTCGACCTGCTCGTGACGAGCGGCGAACAGGGCGACGGCGTGACGATCGCGCGCTCGGGCAAGTCGCCGGTCATCTTCGGGCGCTCGGCCGATTTTGCACGGGCTGCGGACAAGGTGATCGCGGACAAGCGCGTCCGGGGCGGACGGGTGCCGCTGGCGCCCGACTATCTGCTCGTGCCCGACGAGCAGGAAGAGGCGATCGCCGCCTGGCTGTGGCGCGCGGCGATGCAGCCGGCGGCGAACGAAGCGGCGCCGACCGCTGCCGAGCAGGCGCGATGGACGCGGCTGCTGGACGATGCGCGCGCGCGCGGCGGCGAAGTGATGACCGCACAGCCGCGCGGGACCGACATGCCGCTCCACATCGTCCGCCATGCGAGCGACGACATGCTGGTGATGCAGGAGGATATCGAGGGGCCGATCCTGCCGCTGCGCAATTATGCGCGAATCGAGGATGCGATCGCCGCGATCCACCGCCGAGCGCCGCCGCATGCCATCACTTATTTCGGGCGCGACGCGGCCGAGCGCCGGCATGTGCTGGACCGCACCCTGTCGTCGGCGATCGCGATCGACGGGCGCGCGCTGTCTCCGGCGAAGGCGGGCACGGGCATGACGCTCAATATCGGATCGGGGGAGGCGGGTTTTCGCCGGTTCAGCCGGGTTCGGCACGTTTATCGCCCGCCCTTCCTTGATTTTTCGCGCCGCTTGGCGGCCGGGGGCGGCGACGATCTGGCCGGGGTGCCACCCGCGCTGCGCTGATCCCGGACACGCCACGCCGCGCCGCATCGCGCTCGTTTTGGCCGGCGCTCTCCGCCTAACCCGCCGGGCATGGCCGACAAGCCCTCCCGCCGCGCCGCGAGCGCGGTTCCGATCGCCGCGCACGGCGAGCCCGTCTATGCCGTGCGCTCGGGCGCCTCATATCGCCGCGTGCGTGCGCGCGACGTCGGTAACGGCCTGTTCGTGATTCGCGAGCCGGTCCGCGACGTGCGGATTTCCGACATCAGCGTGGCGGGCGGCTATCGCGTTATCGAAAATACCGCGGCGCCCGATCTCGAGTCCGCCGGCATCGTCGGCCTCCATGTGCGCGGCGCGCGCGCGCGCGATCTCGAACGCAGTTTCGCCCGCATCCGGTACGACAGCCGCGACGGCGTGATCGAGGATGTCAGCGCGACCGGCATGCTGACCACCGGTGCGACCGACCTTCCCGTCGGCATCGGATTCGCCGACACCGCGCATGATTTCCGGATCGAACGCTGTTCGATGCGCGGATTTCAGTGGAAGCGCCGCGACAGGCAATATTGGAACGGCGACGGTTTTTCGACCGAGCGCGGGAACGCGCGCTTCCTGTTTCGCCAGTGCGCCGCCTGGGACAATAGCGACGGCGGGTTCGACCTGAAATCGACCGAGACGATGCTCGACGATTGCATCAGCGGCCGTAATGCGCGCAACTTCCGTCTATGGTCGAGCATCCGCGCCACCCGGCTCAGCAGTGTCGATCCTCTCAAGATCGGCGGCATCGGCGATACCAATCATTTTTCGATCATGGCGGCGAAAGGCGCGGACGAGCCGCTCGTCATCACGATCGAGCATCTGGTGGTGAAGAGTGATCGCGGCTGGCCGATCTTCGACGTCCATAACGGGCCCGCCAGGATCATCATCGGCTCGCACGATATCCAGGTGCCCCCCGGAACGCCGCTGGTCCGCCCGCGCGGCGGGGGTTCGGTGCCGGGCGGCGTGACCTTCAAGGGCGACCCGCCAAAGCTGTGAAGCCGAAGCTTCGGAATAGGCCGGACGCACTTTGGACACGCTTCGACGCCGGGCTCTTGCTGCAATGCAGCGTAAGGGCGCAGACCGCGCCCGTCAGCACGCGGCGATCGTGTCTGGCGAGCCGAATACTGGTTTTTGGGGGGGAACCCAGTGACCAGAAAAGGGTGGAAAAATGCGAAAGATACGCAAGGCCGTGTTCCCCATTGGCGGCCTTGGAACCCGGTTTCTTCCGGCGACCAAATCCATGCCAAAGGAGATGCTGCCGGTCGTCGACCGGCCGCTCATTCAATATGCCGTCGACGAGGCGCGCGAGGCGGGCATCGAACAGTTCATCTTCGTGACCAGCCGCGGCAAGAGCTTGATCGAGGATCATTTCGACCACGCCTTCGAGCTCGAGGAAGCGATGGCGCGGCGCGGCAAGTCGCTTTCCGCGCTCGACGGCACCCGCCCCTCGCCGGGCGACATCACCATCGTGCGCCAGCAGGAGCCCCTCGGGCTCGGTCACGCCGTATGGTGCGCGCGCCGCCTTGTCGGTGACGAGCCCTTCGCGGTGCTGCTGCCCGACGATTTGATGGTCGGCGAGCCCGGTTGCCTCAAACAGATGGTCGAGGCCTATAACGACCTGGGCGGCAACCTGATCTGCACCGAGGAAGTGGCGGCGGACCAGACGCATAAATATGGCATCGTCACCCCCGGAGCGCAGGCGGGGCCGATCACCGAAGTGAAGGGGCTGGTCGAAAAGCCGGCGCCCGATGTCGCACCGTCGCGGCTCGCGATCATCGGCCGCTATATCCTCCAGCCCGAGGTGATGGACGTGCTCGGCAGTCAGGAGGAAGGCGCGGGCGGCGAGATCCAGCTCACCGACGCGCTGGCGCGGATGATCGGCCAGCAACCCTTCCACGGCGTCACCTTCGACGGGAAGCGCTATGACTGCGGCGACAAGAGCGGCTTCGTGACCGCGACGCTCGCGCTTGCGCTTCGCCGTCCCGACATCGCGCCCGCGGTCCGCGCCTTCCTGGCTGCCGCGTGACATGGATGCACTTTCACGGCGTACCCCGCTCCCTAGGGACGCGGATCCGCAGGTCGATCGCGGCGCGCTGATCGACCTGCGCCATATCGGCGGGATTTTGCGCCGGCGATGGATGGTGCTGTGCGCGGCGATGGTCGCGGCGATTATCGTCGCGGCCGCCGCCTATCTCGTCGCCGAGCCGCGCTATCTCGCGACCGCGCAGGTCGCGCTCGAACGCACGGCCGAGCGCGTGATCGACGTCGATGCGGTGACCCCGACCGCCGATCCCGATTCGGCGGCGGTCGACACCGAAGTGCAGGCGCTGCGCTCGCCCGAACTGATCGGGCGGGTGGTCGACCGGCTGCGGCTCGCGCGCGATCCCGCGTTCAATGAGGCTGCGGGGCAGGGGGCGCCGGCGGCGCAGCCCGACCTGATCGGGCGCCAGCGCGCGATCGGCACGCTGCTCGGCGCCCTGACGGTAAAGCGCGACGGGCTCTCCTATGCGATCAGCGTGTCGTACGAAGGGAATACGCCGGCGCAGGCGGCGCAGATCGCCAATGCGCTGGTCGACGACTATGTTTCGGGGCAGGCGGGTTCGAAGGCCGAGGCGACGCAGCGCGCGCAGGGCTTTCTCGAAAAACGGCTTGAGGACCTGCGCACCCAGGTGCTCGGCGCCGAGCGGGCGGTCGCCGACTATCGCGCCGCGCACAATCTTTTCGCCGTTTCCGAAGCCAGCACGGTGACGCAGCAGGAATTGTCGGGTCTTTCGACGCAGCTCGCGCAGGCCAAGGCGGAAAATGCGGCGGCGCAGGCGCGGCTTTCGGCGGCGCGCGCGCAGGTGCGCGGCGGACGGAGCGGCGAGGAGCTCGGCGACTCGCTCGATTCGCCGGTGGTCAGCCAGCTACGCGCCCAGCGCGCCGAGGCGGCGCGCGAGGTTGCGGCGCTCGAAAAACGCTATGGCCCGCGCCATCCCGCGCTCGTCCAGGCGCAGAACCAGCTGCGCACCGCCGACCAGCATATCGCCGCCGAGGTGAAGCGCATCGTCGCCAACGCGTCGATCCAGGCGAGCATCGCCGGTCAGCGCGCGGCGTCGCTCGCCGGCTCGGTCGCGCAGACGCAGGGCAAGCTCGCGAGCGACAATGAAGCGTCGGTGCGGCTGGCCGAGCTGGAACGCAACGCCGAATCGTCGCGGACGCTCTATCAGGCGTTCCTCGATCGCTATCGCCAGACGGTCGCGCAATCGGGGCTCGAACGCAGCGATTCCTATATCGTCAGCCGCGCGCGCGTCCCCGGCGCGCCGAGTTCGCCCAACATGCTGATCTATGCGGCGATGGCGGTGGTCGGCGGGCTCGGTATCGGCGTGCTGCTCGTCGTCCTGCTGCAATTGCTCGAGCGAGGGCTCGAGACGAGCGACGCGATCGAGGAAGCACTGGGACTGGCGACGCTCGCCTCGATCCCCGACGCGCGCACCTTGCCCGGCTATCGCAAGTCGGGGTTGCCGGCGCCGCCCGCCGAACTGCTGATCAAGCGGCCGCAATCGACCTATGCCGAGGCGTTCCGCGCCTTGCGCACCTCGATCCAGTTCGCCGAGGCGGCGAAGCCGGTCCGCGTCGTCGCGATCACCTCCGCTGTGCCCGGCGAAGGCAAGACGACGACCGCGATGGGTCTTGCCCGCGCGATGGCGGCGGCGGGCGGCAAGGTGCTGCTGATCGACGCCGACGCGCGTCGGCGCGCATCGAGCCGCCAGTTCGCCGAGGGCGCGACGCTGGGGCTCGACGAAGTGCTGGCGGGCGAGGCGACGCTCGATCAGGCGATCGTCAAGGACAGCCTGTCGGACGCCTGCCTGCTGCCGCAGCGGCTCGATTCGAAGGGTATCGGCCTGACCGAGAGCCCGCGGCTCGCCGAGTTGATCGAGCAGGTGCGCGACCGCTACGACCTCGTGATCCTCGATACGCCACCGGTGCTGCCGGTCGATGAGGCGCGCGTGATCGCCAGTATGGCGGACGGCGTGGTCTTCCTCGTACGCTGGCGCAAGACGCCGTCGAAGGCGGCGTCGGTGGCGCTGCGGCGGCTGTACGACGTCCATGCCGAAATGCTCGGCGCGGTGCTGACGCTGGTCGATGTGCGCGAGCAGGAGCGCGCCGGCTATGAGGATGGCGGCACCTTCCTCAAGGCGTACCGCCACTATTATGCCGACTAGGTCGTGACGTCATTCATGAGTTCACGACCTAGCCGGGCGGCGCCGTGACCGCGCAGGCGCTGCCCTATGGCCCGGCCTTCGGGCCCGGCATATTGCTGCCCGTCACGCTATTGC
This sequence comes from Sphingopyxis sp., assembly GCF_035686825.1. Taxonomy (GTDB): domain Bacteria; phylum Pseudomonadota; class Alphaproteobacteria; order Sphingomonadales; family Sphingomonadaceae; genus Sphingopyxis. Next base: position 418,417 of record NZ_DASRYZ010000004.1, read on the forward strand.
TGCTCGTCCCGCTCGTCGTCGCGGCGCGGCGGGCGGGCGGCATGGCGGGGGCGTTCGTGGTCGTTGCGCTGTGGTTGCGCACCACCGCGGGCGCCTATCATCTCTATATGTTCCAGCCGCTCGCCGGCGGGCTCTCGGGCAATGCGCTGCTTTCGGTCGCGGTGACCGGGTTCGGGCTGCTTTTCGTCGTGCGGCCCGCCAATCTGGCGCTCAAATGGCTGCTGCCCGTTTATCTGCTGATCCTGCTCGCGCTATTCAGCGCCGGCCTGAACGGCGATCTGGTCGGCGGCATCAATGTCGCCGTCAAATATGCCTATATGATCGTGATCCTGCTCGCGGCCTTCCAGGCGCTACGCCGCGATCCCGAGGCGCGCTTTCTGACCTGGGCGATGGTTTCCTTCCTGCCGCTGCTCGTCTTTCAGGCGCTGTCGCTGGCGCTGAATATGCCCAAGGGGGCCGAGGATGGCGACGGGCTCGTCTGGATCGGCGGCTATAATCACGAGGCGGCCTTTTCGGTCGCGCTGCTGACGGGGTTCCTGGTCGGCGGCCTCGCACGGTCGGCGCCGCGCGCGGTGCGTATCGCCTTTCTGTCGGTGACGCTCATTGCCATTCTGCTCGCGGGCTATCGCACCACGATCCTCGCGCTCGCGCCGCTCGCGCTGGCGATCTTCCTCGGCGGGCTGACGATGAGCGTGCGGCGCGACCAGCGCGGCGCGATGGCGGTGACGGCGACCGTCGCGGGGGTGCTGCTCTTTGCGATCGCGGCCCTGCTCTACCGTGAGAGTTTCGCCGATCTCGCCGCATTCCTCGCGGACCCGGCGGCGCTGATCAAGACGCCGCGCGACTTCGACCTGCTCGAACGGCAGGTGATGTCGGGCCGGCCGCTCATTTGGAGCAGCTATATCTATGCCTGGGCCGACGGCACGCCGCTCCAGCATCTGTTCGGCCTCGGGCCCGAAAGCTGGGAGGGCGTGTTCAAGGTCTATCCGCACAACACGCTGGTCGCGACGCTCTACGAACTCGGCTGGTTCGGCGTGGCGGCGATGATCGCCTTGTGGACGGTGATGTTCGCGGCGGCGGCGTCGGCGCGCGGCGATCGTTTCCTGCTGATCGCCGCCCATTTCGCCTTCTTTCTGCTCAACATGGCGACGATGCCCTTCTGGCAGGTCGAGGGGCTGGCATTTTATGGCCTGCTTTGCGGCTATACCGTCCATGCCGCGCGCGCGGCGGCGCAGCAGGGGACAGCTTCCCAGGACCGGCGCGCTTACCGATTTCCTGAAGGCCGCGGGGTTCGGGTGCGATGATGGTGCCGGCTACAGGATTCGAACCCGTGGCCCCCTGATTACAAATCAGGTGCTCTACCAACTGAGCTAAGCCGGCGCTCGCGTTCCCCTAAGCATTTTTCGGTTCGATGGAAACAGCGGACATGCGGGAAAATGCCGCACGGCGGAATCGTCAGACGATGCCGAACGTCCAGCCTTCGGTTCGGGCGAGGGCCGGGGTCAGCGGCGACGGCGACCAGGGGGCGTTCTCGCTGGCTATCGCGCGCAGCCAGGCGGCGGTCAGCAGCGCGTCGCTCGCATGGTCGCTGACCGGGCCGGTGAGGCCGGCGGGGGCCGATCCCAATGCCGCGAGCGCCGCGTCGAGCGCCGCCCCGTCGCGGATCTTGCTGCGCCCCGGCGGCAGGCCGGCCGCTCGTGCGGCAAGGCTGGTATAGATTTCGACGAGCAGCGGGCTGCGGGCCGGAACCGGATCGAGCGGCCATAGCGGTATCCGGCCCGACAGCCGGTGCAGCAGGCGCATACCCGCGAGACTCGCCTTGCCGACCTGTGCCGCGCCGACAAGGTTGAAATTGCTGACGCTCGCGGCCTGTTTGGTCGCGCGCTGATATTGCTCGACGACCCGCAGGCGACCAGCGCCGGGCGCGAAAAGATCGCCGACCTCGCCCTGGCCGTGGCGAAAATGGCGCCGCGCGTCGGGATGGCCAAGAAACCCGCCGGCTTCATAATGCGGATCGCCATGCGCGAGCCGCTCGACCAGCGACCAGAGCGCCCGAATATCGGCGGGGCTCTCGCTCCATTCGGGAAAATAGGCGCCCGCGTCAGCGAAGGCGAAGGCGGCCGAGAAATCGAAGCCGATCAGCACGTCCTCGCCCGCGGCGGCGACATCCTCCAGCCAGGCGAGGATTTCGGCGCGCGACCAGATATGGCCGGGCCGCACGAGCGCGGGCGCTGCCGCGCCGCTCGCGACCGCAAGCGCGATCCCGCGCTGGCGCTCGCCGCGGGCACCCGACCAGTCGATGGCGGCGAAATGGGTGAAGCGGCGCATCGACGCGCCCTAGCGTATGTGTGTCACCTTGCACAAAGCGTGAATGCCCCCCACATGCGCCCCATGCTGATCGAAACCGAATCGACGCCCAACCCCGCGACGCTCAAATTCCTGCCCGGCCGGGCGGTGATGGAGACGGGAACCCGCGACTTCGCCAGCCCCGAGGAGGCCGAAGCCTCGCCGCTCGCGAGCGCGCTTTTCTCGCTCGGCGACGTGACGGGCGTCTTCTTCGGCCGCGATTTCGTGTCGGTGACGATCGCCCCCGGCGCCGAATGGGCCGATGCGAAGCCCGATGTGCTCGGTATCGTGATGGATCATTTCCTCGCCGACGTGCCGCTGTTCAACGCCGCGAGCGCGGGTTTTTCGGTTCCGGCCGAGGATGCGGGCTTCGCCGACGATCCCGCCGACGCCGACATCATCGAACAGATCAAGGAACTGATTGAAACGCGCGTGCGCCCCGCGGTCGCCAACGACGGCGGCGACATCATCTATCGCGGTTTCGACAAGGGCAATGTGTATCTGAAGATGCAGGGCGCCTGCGCCGGCTGTCCCTCCTCGACCGCGACGCTGAAGAATGGCATCGAGTCCCTCTTGAAACATTATGTTCCCGAGGTAACGGCAGTTCACGCCGTCTGATTATTTTTACCTCGAGGAGTTAGCCCATGAGCGAGCCGCTTTCCGACAGCGCTCTCGACCAGCTGTTTCGCACCGCGCGCACCTATAACGGCTATCTCGACAAACCCGTCACCGAAGCGCAGCTGCACGCGATCTGGGATTTGATGAAGTTCGGGCCTACCAGCGCGAACAGCCTGCCGGCGCGGATCGTCTGGTGCGTGTCGGACGAAGCGAAGGCAAAGCTCGCGGCGCACGCCATCCCGGGGAATGAGGAAAAGATACGCGCCGCACCTGTCACCGCGATCATCGCGATGGACACCGAGTTCTACGAGCATCTGCCCGAATTTTTCCCGCATACCGACGCGCGGAGCTGGTTCGCGGGCAACGATGCGCACGCGGAGACGACGGCGTTTCGCAATTCGAGCCTGCAGGGCGCCTATTTCATCCTCGCAGCGCGTGCGCTCGGGCTCGACACCGGGCCGATGTCGGGTTTCGACAATGCTGCGGTCGATCGGGCTTTCTTCGCCGACGAGCCGAAGGTGAAGAGCAATTTCATCTCGACGCTCGGCTATGGTGATCCCGCGACGATCTTCGAGCGCAGCCCGCGCCCCGATTTCGCGCGCTTCAACCGCATCGCCTGAGCGGCGCGCGCTGCATCCCATGCGCCACCTGGTCATCGATTCGGCGAGTGAAGCCTGCTCGGTGGCGCTGCTCGAGGCGGGCGCGGTCGTCGATCATCGCCACGAAGTGATCGGGCGCGGCCACGCCGAGCGCCTCGTTCCGCTGATCGCCGAACTCGTGAATGGCGGCCGCGCCGACGTCATCGCCGTCGGGTGCGGCCCGGGCAGCTTTGCCGGGGTGCGCATCGGCGTCGCCGCGGCGCGCGCGCTCGCGCTCGGCTGGCAGGTGCCGGTGCATGGCTTTTCGACGCTCGCGCTGGTTGCCGCCGCCGCGGCGGACGGCATCGCGGCGGCGAACGGCGCGCTCGTGGTGATGGAGGGCGGCCACGGCCAATGGTTCGTCCAGCCCTTCGCCGCCGACCTCGCGCCGCGCGCCGAGCTTCGTTCGCTGCTTCCCGATGACGCCATCCAGCTTGACGACGCGCTGGTCGTCGGCAATCGCGCCGAGGCCTTTGTCGCGAAACGCGGCTCGGGACGCGCGCTGGCGATGCTGCCCGACGCGCGCGCCTTTTTGCGCCTGCCCGCGAGCGCGATCATCGACACGCCGAGCCCGATCTATGGCCGCGCCCCCGACGCCAAGCCGATGGCGGCCCCGGCATGACCGTCGCCATTCGCCTCGCCACCGCGCGCGTCGGCGATCTGACCGCGGTGATGCGCGTGATGGATGCGGCGTTCGAGCCCGCCTATGGCGAGGCATGGACCGGCGCGCAGCTCTTGACGCTGTTCGCGCTGCCATCGGCGCGCGTGTGTCTGGCGTGGGAGGGCGAACAGGCGTGCGGCTTTTCCGCCGCGCGGATCGCGGGCCCCGAAAGCGAGTTATTGTTGCTCGCGGTCGATCCGCAGTTTCGCGGCCGCGGGATCGGGCGATTATTGATCGACGACTGGCGCGCCTGGGCTACCGCAGAGGGTGCCGAAGACTATTTCCTTGAAATGCGGGCCGACAATGACGCGGTTCATCTTTATGAACGCGCGGGCTTTACAGAGTGCGGCCGGCGTCCGGCCTATTATCGCGGCAACGACGGCAAGCTCCGCGATGCCATTACGATGCGGCGGCCGGCAGGCGAGAGTCGAGCCGACTGATCCGTCATTGCGGAATTACATCCAAAGTGGCAATAATCCATCCGGCGGAAGAAAAAATCCAATATTCGCCGGATACTTCTGGGTAATCGACAACAAGGAATAGTCTCATGTCCGATCAAGCCGACACCAATGAGATGCTCGTTACGTTGACCGCCGACATTGTCGCGGCGCATGTCAGCAACAACAGCGTCGCCATTTCAGACCTCTCCATTCTGATCAACAATGTCCACGCCGCGCTGTCGGGCCTCGGGAGCGAACCGGTCGTGGAAGAAAAGCTGGTGCCGGCGGTTTCGATCCGCACCTCGGTCAAGCCCGACTATATCGTTTGTCTCGAGGACGGCAAAAAACTGAAGATGCTGCGCCGCCACCTGATGACGCATTATGGCATGACCCCCGACGACTATCGCGCCAAATGGGGCCTTGCCGCCGACTATCCAATGGTCGCGCCCAACTATGCCGAAAAGCGCCGCGCGCTGGCGAAGGAAATCGGCCTCGGCACCAAGGGTCGCGGCGGCGGGCGCAAGCGCAAAGCCAAGGCCTGATATTTCCGATAAATCGCTCCGGTCGGAGCAGGGAAGGGCGGCGTTCGCAGGGGCGCCGCCCTTGTCCTATTCGCGGGGCGTCCCTATACAGTTTGTAACAAAGACAGACACGGCTGCATCTGCAGGAAAGGCAAGCATGTCCGGCAATATCGATCTCGAAGCCCTGTGCCACGAAAAGGGCCTCCGCATCACCGAGCAGCGCCGCATCATCGCGCGCGTCATCTCGGATTCGGAGGATCACCCCGATGTCGAGACGCTCTATGAGCGCGCGTCGAAGGTCGACAGCGGCATCTCGATCGCGACCGTTTACCGCACCGTGCGCCTGTTCGAAGAAGCGGGCATCCTCGACCGCCACGATTTCGGCGACGGGCGCTCGCGCTACGAAGCGGCGCCCGAGGCGCATCACGACCATCTCATCGACGTCGAAACGGGCAATGTGATCGAATTCGTCGATCCGGAGCTCGAGGCGTTGCAGAAGGTGATCGCCGAACGGCTGGGCTTCCGCCTCGTCGACCACCGCATGGAGCTTTACGGTGTCGCCATCGATCGCAAGCGCGACTGATCGCAGCGCGATTACCTGGCGGACGGTCGCCCGTCTCGCCCTGATGGTGCTGGCGCTGCTTTTTCTGATCGTCCCGCATCTTCTTTACCGTGCCGTCGGCCGTCCCTCGCCGATGGTAATGGCTTTCCTCAACGCCGCCGGCTGGATCGCGGGGCTGCGCATCCGCACGACGGGTACGCGGCTCCGGCGCGACGTGCTGTTCGTCTCGAACCATGTCAGCTGGCTCGACATTCTGGCGCTGGGCGGCGCAGCGCGCTCGGCGTTCGTGTCGAAGGCCGAGATTGGCTCGGCGCCGCTCGTCGGCTGGCTCGCCGACCAGAACCACACCGTCTATGTCCAGCGCGAGGCGCGGCGCGAGATCCACAATCAGGCGAACGACCTGCGCAATGCGCTCGCGCGCGGCCGCCCGGTGACTTTGTTCCCCGAAGGCACGACGGGCCCGGGCGACGGCCTGCTGCCCTTCCGCGCGTCGCTGTTCCAGGCGGTGATCCCGACGCCGCCGAAGCTGCGCGTCCAGCCGGTCCTGCTCGACTATGGGGCCGAGGCGAACGACATCGCCTGGCTTGATCCCGAATCGGGGCTCGACAATTTCAAGCGGCTGCTCGCGCGCAAGCGCCCGGTGCATCTGACCATCCATTATCTCGAGCCGCTGCCCGATACCGTCGAGGGCGACCGCAAGCTGCTCGCCGAAGCGGCACGCGCGGCGATCGCGGCGGAAATCGCACGCTCTTCCGCCAGCCCACCGCATCGCCTATAGCGCGCCGATGAAATCCGACTCTCCCCCAAATCCTCAAAAGACTTTTCACGTCAAATCCTTCGGCTGCCAGATGAACGTCTATGACGGTGAGCGCATGGCCGAGATGTTGGGCGCAGAGGGCTATGTCGCGGCCACCGATGGCGCCGACGCCGATCTGGTCGTGCTCAACACCTGCCACATCCGCGAAAAGGCGGCCGAGAAGGTCTATTCGGACATCGGCCGGCTGAAGCGCGCCGACGGCAGCACGCCGACGATCGCGGTGGCCGGCTGCGTCGCGCAGGCCGAAGGCGCCGAGATCGCGCGCCGCGCGCCGAGCGTCGATGTCGTCGTCGGCCCGCAGGCCTATCACCGCTTGCCCGACCTGATCGCACGCGCCGAGCGTGGCGAGAAGGCGGTCGACCTCGACATGCCCGCCGAGAGCAAGTTCGGCGCGTTGCCCAAGCGCGCCGGCGGTCAGCGCCCGACCGCTTTCCTCACCGTGCAGGAAGGCTGCGACAAATTCTGCACCTATTGCGTCGTCCCCTATACGCGCGGCGCCGAGATCAGCCGGCCGTTCGCCGACCTGATCGGCGAAGCGCGCGCGCTCGTCGCGGGTGGGGTTCGCGAGATCACCTTGCTCGGGCAGAACGTCAACGCGTGGGACGGCGAGGACGAGAAGGGCCGGGCGATCGGGCTCGACGGGCTGATCCGCGAACTGGCGCGCGAGGACGGGCTCGAACGCATCCGCTACACCACCAGCCACCCGAACGACATGACCGACGGGCTGATCGTGGCGCATGGCGAGATCGACAAGCTGATGCCCTTCCTCCACCTGCCGGTGCAGGCGGGCAGCGACCGCATCCTCGCGGCGATGAACCGCAGCCATTCGGTGGACAGCTATCTTCGCGTCATCGAGCGCGTCCGCGAAGCACGCCCCGACATCGCGATTTCGGGCGACTTCATCGTCGGCTTCCCCGGTGAAACCGAGGAGGATTTTCAGGCGACGCTCGCTATCGTCCGCGCCACCAATTACGCGATGGCGTACAGCTTCAAATATTCGCGCCGCCCCGGCACGCCCGCCGCGACGATGGACGGCCAGATTAGCGAAGCCGACATGAACGACCGCCTCCAGCGGCTGCAGGCGCTGCTCAACGAGCAGCAGCAGGCGTTCAACGAAGCGACCGTCGGCCGCACCACGCGCCTGCTCCTCGAACGGGGGGGCAAGCTCGATGGTCAACTCATCGGCAAATCGCCATGGCTCCAGTCGGTTCACGTCATCGCGCCGGGATTGAAGATCGGCGACATGGTCGACGTGCGGATTGCTTCGGCGGGGCCAAACAGTCTCGGTGCCGAACTGCTGATGGAAGCGGTCGCCTAGTGCCACGGGCGGAAGCTGTCTCCGCGAAGACACACTCCGTCTTTTTCCGTCGTATCCCGAACCCGCGGGAGATGGACTCGCGCCTTCGCGGGACTACAGTCGCCTTATCGCCAGAAGGAGCCTTGCCCACGTGTCCAAACGCCCGCTGACCGCCTCCACCCCCGCCGAACCCGGCGACCGCGTCCGACTGACGGCGGAATTCGAGCGCACACAGCTTTTGGGCATTCTCTTCGGCGAGTTCGACCGCAACCTCGTCGCGATCGAGAACCGCCTCGGCGTCTATATCTCGGCGCGCGGCAACCGCGTGCAGATCGAGGGTGAGGCCGAAGCTGCGGCGCGCGCGCGCGACGTGCTCACCGATCTTTATGACCGCATTGAAAAGGGGCAGGAGGTCGATGCCGGCATGGTCGACGGCCTGATCGCGATGTCGGCGCAGCCGACGCTCGACGGCATCATCCGCCACGACACGAGCGAAGCGCCGCCGGTGATGATCCGGACGCGCAAGAAGACGATCGTCCCGCGCGCGCCGTCGCAGGTTCCCTATATGCAGGCGCTCGCGCGCGACGAGGTGATCTTCGCGCTCGGTCCCGCGGGCACCGGCAAGACCTATCTCGCGGTCGCGCAGGCCGTCGCGCAGCTCATCACCGGCAGCGTCCAGCGCCTGATCCTGTCGCGCCCCGCGGTCGAGGCGGGGGAGAAGCTCGGCTTCCTCCCCGGCGACATGAAGGAAAAGGTCGATCCCTATCTGCGCCCGCTCTACGACGCGCTCCACGACTGCCTGCCCGCCGAGCAGGTCGAGCGCCGGATCGCGAGCGGTGAAATCGAGATCGCGCCGCTGGCCTTCATGCGGGGGCGCACGCTCGCCGACGCCTTCATCATCCTCGACGAAGCGCAGAACACGACGATCCCGCAGATGAAGATGTTCCTGACCCGCTTCGGCATGAACAGCCGCATGGTCATTTGCGGCGACCCGAAACAGGTCGATCTGCCGATGCCCGCGACCTCGGGCCTCGCCGACGCGGTCGCGCGGCTCGAAGGGCTCGAAGGCATCAACGTCAGCCGCTTCACCGCCGCCGACGTCGTCCGCCACCCGATCGTCGGGCGGATCGTCGAAGCCTATGAGGGGCCGGGGGCGTAACGCGAACGATGCCCGTTTTGCGGTGGGAAGCTGCCACTGCTTTATCCATCTTTGTCATCCCGGGCTTGACCCGGGACCCGCCTTTTCTTCCTGACGACGGCGAAAAGGCAAGGCAGGCCCCGGGTCAAGCCCGGGGTGACGAGGAAGGCCAGAACGGTCGTTGACGGGTATTCCCTATTTTTCGTCATCCCCGCGAAAGCGGGGACCCAGAGCGTTCGTCGGCTTGCCCATCGCTGGGTTCCCGCTTTCGCGGGAATGACGAGGTGAGGGACGGGCAACTAGCGGTCGAAAGCGGTCTCGAACCCCGCGATCCATGACCCCCTTGAGAATCGTTCCGGACGACACCCACCTAGCCTGCTCCACCTCCACAATATTTTCGAGAACGATTCGCAATAGCATCTTGACCCCCTGATTACGCGCGCCTAGAGCGCCGCTATTGCGAGTCAATCGCAAGATAATCAGGGGAAGAAAATTGACCAGCCATAATCTGCCGTCCTTCAGTCGCCTTGCCGCCGGCAGCGCGCTGGGCCTTGCGCTCGCCGCCACCGCCGCGCCGGCCTTTGCGCAGGACAATGACGGCGAATATTGGCTGGCGCGCAAGAATCAGCTCGTCGTGACCGCGACGCGCACCGCGGTGAAGGCCGAAGACCTGCCCGTCACCGTCAGCGTCAAGACCGACGAGCAGATCGCCGACGAACTCGTCACCGACATCCGCGACCTCGTCCGTTTCGAACCCGGCGTCAGCGTCCAGCGCCAGCCCGCGCGCTTCGGCGCCGCCTTGGGCTCGACCGGGCGCGCCGGTAACGAGAGCTTCAATATCCGCGGCATCGGCGGCAATCGCGTGCTGATCCAGGTCGACGGCGTGCGCGTCCCCGACGGCTTCAGCTTCGGCGCGCAGGCGTCGGGCCGCGGCGACTATGTCGACCTCGGCCTCATCAAGTCGGTCGAAATCCTGCGCGGTCCTTCGTCGGCGCTTTACGGCAGCGACGGGCTTGCCGGCGCGGTCAGCTTCATCACCGCCGACCCCGCCGATTTCATCGAAACGGGCAAGACTATCGGCGGTCTCCTCCGCGGGGGCTACAGCAGCGCCGACGAGGAATTCAGCGAAACCGCGATCCTCGCGGGGCGCAGCGGCGACTGGTCGCTGATGGCCGCCTATACCCGCCGCGACTGGCAGGAGCTCGACAACAAGGGCGAGGTCGGCGGAACCGGCGCGCTGCGCACCGAGCCCAACCCGCAGGACGGCCGCTCGAACGCCGCGCTCGCCCGCATCGTCTATGACCCCGCGAACGGTCACAAGCTGCGCCTGACGGGCGAATATCTCGACACGCACCTCTACACCAACGGCCTGACGGGCCTCAGCGCGTCGGTCGAACGGCTCGAAGGCTTCGACAGCGGCGAACGCAAGCGCGTCTCGCTCGACTGGAGCTGGGAAGGCGAGGGGGCGATCGATTTCGCGCGCGTCGCGCTTTACTGGCAGGACGGCGAGGACAATCAATATACCGAAGAGGATCGGACGTCCGCCGCCGACCGCACGCGCCTCAACACCTTCGAGAACCGCGTCATCGGCGCCGCCGCCGATGCGCGCGCCGACTTCGCGACCGGCGGACTCGCGCATCGGCTCGTCTTCGGCGGCGACATCAGCAAGACGCGCCAGCGGGGCCTGCGCGACGGCACCGTCCCGCCCTTCGGCGAAGTCTTTCCGACGCGCGCTTTCCCGAGCACCGACTTCACCCGCGCCGGTCTGTTCGCGGGCGACGAAATCAGCATCGCCGACGGCCGCTTGATCCTCTATCCGGCGCTGCGCTTCGACTGGTACGACCTGTCGCCCGACGACGACCCGCTGCTTCCCGCCTTCAGCGGCGCGGGGCAGGACGGGTCGCGCCTGTCGCCCAAGTTCGGCGCGCTGTGGAAGATCACCGACAGCGTGCGGCTGTTCGCCAATTATGCGACCGGCTTCAAGGCACCGGAGCCGGGGCAGGTCAACCAGTTTTTCGAAAATCTCGCCTTCGGCTACACATCGGCGCCGAACCCCGATCTCGGCCCCGAACGCAGCGAAAGCTTCGAGGGCGGCATCCGCTTTTCCAGCGATCATGTCAGCCTCGACGTCACCGCCTTTTCGGCGCGCTACAAGGATTTCATCAGTCAGGAAGTGGTGAGCGGCAGCTTCACGCTCGCCGATCCCGCCGTTTATCAATTCGTGAATCTCGACCGCGCCCGCGTCAAAGGCGCCGAAGCGCGGTTCGAGGGGCGAGCGTCGTCCGGCCTGTATACGACGCTCGCCCTATCCTATGCGAAGGGCAACGAGATATTGCCCGACGGCACGCGCGCGCCGCTGTCGACGATCGATCCGCTCAAGCTCGTCGCGGGCGTCGGCTATCGCGAGCCCGCGGGGCGTTTCGGCGGCCAGCTGATCATGACGCACAGCGCGCGCAAGGAAGCGTCGCGGACCGAGGGCGTCTGCGCCCCCGGCGAATGCTTCCGCCCCGACGGCTTCACCATCCTCGACGCGACCGCCTTCGTGCGAATTGTTGAAGGGCTGACGCTACGCGCCGGCGTCTTCAACATCCTCGACGAAAAATATGCGTGGTGGAGCGACGTGCGCGGGCTCGCGTCCACTTCGACCGTCACCGACGCCTATACGCAGCCCGGCCGCAATGTGAGCGCCTCGCTGAGCTTCCGCTTCTAAACAAGAAAAGGACTGCACCGATGAAAAATTATCGCAAGATCGCCGTCGGCCTGTTGCTGCTCACCGCCGCGCTGCCCGCCGTCGCCTCCGCCCACCCGCCGATCGCCGCCGAGGACGCCGCCGCCAATTTCGAGCAGGACCGCGCCGACATTCTCGCGATGGCGGGCAATTATCGCGTCAGCTTCAACATGCAGGAATCGACGCGCTGGGACCCCGGTTATGAAGTGCTCGAACCCAAGAAATCGGGCGGCCACGAAGTCGTGCGCGTGATCGAGGACACCGGCCGCAAGATCATACTCCAGCATATGCTCGTCATCACCGGCGACGACGACAAGAGCTTCGTGATCAAGCATTGGCGGCAGGACTGGGAATATGAGCCCGCGAAGATCCTCGCCTATTCGGACCGCAACACCTGGGCGTGGGAAGACGTCCCCGAACGGATGCGCACCGGCCGCTGGTCGCAGACCGTCTATCAGGTCGACGACAGCCCGCGTTACGCCGGCTGGGGCCAGTTCGAAACGCAGGGCGGCATCCGCCGCTGGCGTTCGAGCTGGACGTGGCGCCCGCTCGCGCGCCGCGACGCCGTGCGGAGTCCGGTCTACGACCGCTACCTTTCGATCAACCGCCACCAGCCCTCGCCCGACGGCTGGATCCACTGGCAGGACAATACCAAAATGGGGACGAAGGACGGCAAGCTGGTGCCGATCGTCCAGGAATATGTCCTCAACACCTATACCAAATACGACCAATATGACGTGAAGGCCGCAGACGATTATTGGGCGGCGACAAAGGAATATTGGGCCGCGGTGCGCGCCGAATGGGACCGCGTCGCCGCAACCAAGGGCGGCATCGCGATCGAGGAAAAGGCCGATACCGGCACGGTGATCAGCGGCCGCCTGCTCGAAATGGCCGACGAGGTTCAGGAAAAGAAGCTGACGACGGCGAAGGCGATCGCCGAGGCGAAGAAGCTGATCGAAACGAACACGCAGGGGCTCTGACGACCTTCACCATGTGAAGCCCGCACCTGGGGGCGGCTCGAAAGGGCCGCCCCCTGTTTTCTTTGCGGACTAACGTTCCTCTGCGTCCAAGTGCAAAATCGTCGCGTGCCGAACAAACAGGGTGAATGCGATAAACGTCAGAAAGCCGAGTATTTCTTTCCAGAGTCCCTCATAGTTTCCGTCCGAGACGGCGGAACCGATACGCACAGCCATGGCGATCGCTATTCCGCCAATAATGATCGGCACACATATATTCGTCATTGTACGGATTAGCTTTTCCAAGACGCCTATTTCTTCGCCCCATCCACACTCCAGATCCCCGCGCCGCGCGTCGCGATGAACAGGAAGATGAAGCAATAAAGCGCGATCGTCTCGCCGCCGTTGACGATCGGATAGAGGCCCTTGCTTCCGTGCATCATCCAATAGCCGACCGCGGCCATGCCGCTGGCGACGAAGGCCGCGGGGCGCGTGAACAGGCCGATGACGATCAGGGCGCCCGCGACGAGTTCGATGATTCCCGCGGCATGCAGCATCGGGTTCAGCGGCATCGGGAAGGCGACCGGGAAATTGAAGAATTTCTGCACGCCATGCGCCAGGAACAGCAGCCCCGCGACGATGCGCAGCAGCGCATAGGCCTGCTCGCCGAAACCACCCAGAAATTTCATAAGCTTTCCCCTCCTGCCAAGAACGGGGCGATGCTAGTGCAGCTTGGCGAGGGCTGAAAGCGCATTATCCGAAACCGCGCGTTTCCGGGGCCTTTGGGCGTGGAACGGCAAAAAACGACCGGCCGGGAAAAGTTTTTCGCGCGCCATGTCACATTCGCCGCGCCTGTCTCGTCATACCGGTACAACCCCCCGAAGGAGACACGATATGTCCAAGGTAACCGACCCCTTTGCCGCCTCGCCGCAGCTCATGAAGCAGTGGATGGCGGTCAGCCTCGCCGCGCAGGAAAGCCTGGAGAAGAGCCTGATCGAGTTGGTGAAGATCCGCTCGTCGATCCTCAACGGCTGCGCCAACTGCATCAACATGCACACCGCCGAAGCGCGCGCGAAGGGCGAAACCGAACAGCGCATCTATCTGCTCGCCGCATGGCAGGAAGCGCCGGTCTATACTGACCGCGAACGCGCCGCGCTCGCCTGGACCGACGCCTTGACCCGCCTTTCGCAAGGGCACACACAGAAGGAAGCGCGCGAAGCGCTCGACGCGCATTTCACCGCGGAGGAACAGATGAACCTGACCGTGATGATCAATGTCATCAATGGCTGGAACCGGATCGCGGTCGGCTTCGAGCTCTTTTACGAGGGCGGCGCGCCGGCGAAGGCCGCCTGATGACCCCCGAAGGCGTCCGGGACGGCGTCGATGCGGAGGACGCGGCGGTCAGTTTCGACCCGCTGCGCCCGCTCCTCACGCGCGTCGCCTACCGCATGCTCGGCTCGGTCGCCGATGCCGAGGATGTGGTGCAGGACGCCTTCATCCGCTGGCTCGGCACCGACCGCGATGCGGTGCGCGAGCCCGCGGCTTTTCTCCGCCGCACCGTGACGCGCCTCTGCCTCGACCAGATCAAGTCGGCGCGGAACAGCCGCGAGACCTATATCGGCCCCTGGCTTCCCGACCCGCTGGTCGAGGAGGAGGAAGAGGACGACGTCACGCTGCCGCTGATGCTCGCGCTCGAACGGCTCTCCCCCTTGGAGCGCGCGGCCTTCCTCCTCCACGATGTCTTCGGCGTCGGGTTCGACGAGGTCGCGAAGACGATCGACCGCGATCCAGCGGCGACGCGTCAGCTCGCGGCGCGGGCGCGCACCCACGTCCGCGACGCGCGCCCGCGCTACAAGCTCGAAAAGGAACGCGGGATCGAAATCGCCAACGCCTTTTTCGCCGCCTCGCGCAGCGGCGACATGGGCGCGCTCGGCGCGCTGCTCGCCGCCGACGTCGGCATGTGGGCCGACGGCGGCGGCAAGCGTCCGGCCGCGATGGAACCGATACTCGGCCACGACGTCGTGCTCAAACTGCACCGCGGCCTCGCGGTCCTGTTCGGCAAATATGGCTCGACGCTCGTCCACACCGGCATGATCAACGGCCTGCCGGGTTTCGTCACGCGCGAGGCCGACGGCGAGCTGCAGACCACCGCGCTCGACATCGAGGACGGCCGGATCGTGGCGATTTATGTGATGCGCAATCCCGACAAGCTGCGGCACATGCATTAACGCTGTGCAACATCGGTCCCTGCCGGTAGTTGCCGCATCATGCTTTCGGTCGAAACCCATGCCGCGACCCCGTGGCCCGACGCCCTCGATTGGGAGGTGCGCGCCGCGGAGGCGGCCGCGGCGGCGCTCGCGCTGACGCCCTTCGCGGCGCTTGCGGACGCCGCGCCGCTGGTCGAGATCGCGATCCGTCTCACCGACGATGTCGAAGTCCATACGCTCAACCGCGATTTCCGGGGCAAGGACAAGCCGACCAACGTGCTGTCCTTTCCGCAGGTGCAGGACGACCTGCTCGAAGGACTGGCGAATAGCGATGACGGCGAAATCCTGCTCGGCGACATCGTGCTCGCGCGCGAAACCTGCGAGCGCGAGGCGGAAGAGAAGGGCATTTCGGTTGCCGATCATGCGACGCACCTGATCGTCCACGGCACGCTCCATTTGGTCGGATACGACCATATGGACGACGCCTCGGCGGCGGCGATGGAGGCGCTCGAAGTGAAAGCCCTTGCATCGCTGGGCATCGCCAATCCATATGCGGATCAGGATTAACAGGGAAAAGCTGTAAAAATGCCCGACGACCAGGGATCTTCGAACCGATCGGAAGAGGACAGTAGTAGTAGGTCCGGACTGCTGTCCGGACTGCGAAACCTGCTGTTCGGCGGCGACAAGGAACCGTCGCTGCGCGAACAGATCGAAGAGGTCATCGACGAGGCCGAGGAAGAAGGCGACGACCGGCGCGGCAGCAATATCGTCGGCGACCTGTCGCCCATCGAGCGCAAGATGTTGCGCAACCTCCTCCATTTCGGCGAACAGACCGTCGACGATGTCGCGGTGCCGCGCGCCGACATCATCGCCATCTCCGAAAGCGCGCCCTTTGCCGAGGTCGTCGCGCTGTTTGCCGAAGCGGGGCACAGCCGCCTGCCGGTCTACCGCGAAAATCTCGACGAGGTGGTCGGCATGATCCACGTCAAGGACGTGTTCGCGGTACTCGCCGAGGGGCGCCCGCCGCCGCCCTTGCTCGATTTGATCCGCCAGCCGCTCTACGTCCCGCAATCGATGGGCGTGCTCGATCTTCTCGCCGAAATGCGCGCCAAGCGCACCCACCTTGCCATCGTCATCGACGAATATTCGGGCACCGAAGGCCTGCTGACGATCGAGGATCTGGTCGAGGAAATCGTCGGCGAGATCGAGGACGAGCATGACGACGAGCCCGAACCGCTGATCGTCGCGGGCGAAAATGGCTGCTGGGACGCCGATGCGCGCGCCGAACTCGACGATGTCGGCGAGGCGATCGACCCTCGTCTGGCTGAGATCGAAGAGGATGTCGACACATTGGGTGGGCTCGCCGCGGTCCTCGCGGGGCATGTTCCCGAGGTCGGCGAGATCCTCCTCCACCCGAGCGGCTGGCGGATCGAGGTGATCGAGGCCGACGAGCGCCGCGTCCATCGCCTGCGCCTCCACCCGCCCGTCGAGGTTGATCTCGAAGCACCGTCGGAGCGGAGCGAGGAGTTTTGACGCAATTGCCAATGCACGGTTAAAGGATTAGGCGCGACCGGATGGAAGTTTCCGACCTTCGCATCGCCCTGTTCAGCGGCAATTACAATATGACCACCGACGGTGCGAACAAGGCGCTCAATCGCCTGGTCGGTTTCCTGCTGGCGCATGGCGCGGCGGTGCGCGTCTATTCGCCGACCGTCGCCAACCCCGATTTCGAGCCGACCGGCGACCTCGTCAGCGTGCCGTCGATGGCGATCCCGGGGCGGAGCGAATATCGCATTCCGCTGAGCTTTTCGCCGCGCGTCCGCCAGGACATCACCGCCTTCGCGCCCAATATCGTCCATATCTCCAGCCCAGATCGCGTGTCGCGGCAGGCGGCGGCATGGGCGCGGCGGCGGCGGCTGCCGGTCGCCTGCTCGGTGCACACGCGGTTCGAAACCTATTTCCGCTATTATAATCTATCCTTCCTCGAACCCGTCGTCGTCGCCTGGCTGCGCAAGCTCTACCGCAAGTGCGACGCGCTGATCGCACCGTCCGAAAGCTTCGCGCAGGTGCTGCGCGATCAGCGGATGAATTACGACATCGGCATCTGGACGCGCGGCGTCGAGCAGGGGGTCTTCAACCCCGGCCGGCGCGATATGGCATGGCGCCGGTCGCTCGGTATCGGCGACGATGTGCCCGCCATCGCGTTTCTCGGTCGGCTCGTGATGGAAAAGGGGCTCGACGTCTTTGCCGACGCGATCGACGTGCTCCAGCGGCGCGGCGTGCCGCACAAGGTCGTCGTGATCGGTGAGGGGCCGGCGCGCGAATGGTTCGAATCGCGCCTGCCCGACGCCAGTTTCGTCGGCTTTCAGGGCGGGGAGGACCTCGCCCACGCGTTGGCGTCGTGCGACATCTTCTTCAACCCTTCGGTCACCGAAACCTTCGGCAATGTGACTCTTGAAGCCATGGCGTGCGGGCTGCCGGTGGTGGCCGCCCGCGCCACCGGCAGCGCGAGCATCGTCAAGCATGGGCAGACGGGCTATCTCGTCGCCCCCGGATCGATCACCGGCTTTGCCGACCATCTCCAGCATTATTGCCGCGACACCGGGCTCCGCGCCGAACATGGGGCGGCGGCGGTGCGCGAAAGCGGCGCCTATCAATGGGACGCGATCAATCAGGCGGTCGCCGACACCTATATCCGCCTGATCCGCCAGAAACAGCGGCGCGGGGGCTGAGCGTCCGATGGCCGGGGATCTGTTCGGCGAGGGCGCACCCGACCAGCGCGACAGCGCCGCGACCGGCCCCGCGCCGCTCGCCGAGCGGCTGCGCCCGCGCACGCTCGCCGATGTCGTCGGGCAGGAGCATCTGACCGGGCCCGAAGGCGCGATCGGCCGCATGGTCGCCGCGGGGCAATTGTCGTCGATCATCCTCTGGGGCCCGCCGGGAACGGGCAAGACGACGATCGCGCGGCTGCTCGCCGAGGCGGTCGGCATGCACTTCGCGCCCCTGTCGGCGGTCTTTTCGGGCGTTGCCGATCTCCGACAAGCCTTCGCCGATGCCGAAAAGATGGCGGCGGCGGGCAAGCGCACCCTGCTCTTCGTCGACGAAATCCACCGCTTCAATCGCGCGCAGCAGGACGGTTTCCTGCCCTATGTCGAGCGCGGCACCGTCGTGCTCGTCGGCGCGACGACCGAGAATCCAAGCTTCGCGCTCAACGCTGCGTTGCTCAGCCGCGCGCAGGTGCTCGTCCTCAATCGGCTGGGCGAGGGCGCGCTCGGCACGCTGATCGAGCGCGCCGAGGCCGAGATCGGCCAGCGGCTGCCGGTGACCGACGCGGCGCGCGCGGCGCTGATCGCGAGCGCGGACGGCGACGGACGCTTCCTGCTCAATCAGGTCGAGACGCTGTTTTCGGTGACGATCGAAAAACCGCTCGACCCGGCCGAGCTCGCACAGTTCCTTCATCGCCGGATGCCGGTCTACGACAAGGACCGCGACGGCCACTACAATCTGATTTCGGCGCTCCACAAGGCGCTGCGCGGATCGGACCCGCAGGCGGCGCTCTACTGGCTCGCGCGGATGCTCGTCGCGGGCGAGGAGCCGCTCTACGTCCTCCGGCGACTCACCCGCTTCGCGAGCGAGGATATCGGCCTCGCCGATCCGCAGGCGCTGGTGCAATGCCTCGCCGCGAAGGACGCCTATCAGTTCCTCGGTTCACCCGAGGGCGAGCTCGCGATCGTTCAGGCCTGCCTCTACCTCGCGACCGCGCCGAAATCGAACGCGGCCTATGCGGCGCAAAAGGCCGCGTGGGCGGCGGCGCGCGAAACCGGCAGCCTCGCGCCCCCCGCGAACATTCTCAACGCCCCGACCAAGCTGATGAAAGATCTGGGTTATGGCGCGGGCTATAGTTACGACCATGACGCCCCCGACGGCTTTTCGGGCGACAATTACTGGCCCGACGAAATGGCGCCCGCGGACTTCTATCGCCCCGTCGATCGCGGCTTTGAAAAGCGCATCGCCGAGCGCCTTGCCTGGTGGGATGAGAGGCGCCGCGCGAAGGACTGAGACTGGGGTCTTTCCGAGCCTTGCCCCGTGCCCTCGAGGATATAATTTCGCCCCGTCGGGTCGCGCCGGAACTGGGGTAGTCATCATGGCATTGGCGCTTGTCCTTGCCGCCGCAGCGACACCGATTCTGTCCTGTCCAGGCGGCACCATCGAAACCACTTGCACCGCGGCGGAGGTGACCGCGAAGATCGCGCTGACCCGCGCGCGCCTCGCCAGTATCGCGCAGCGGTGCCTCTATGATTTCGGCGGCAAATGCACCGTCGAGGCAAGCGGGCGGATCAACACCGCGGACCGCTCGACCACCCTATTGTGGCAAAAGCTGCTCCTTGCTCCGCGTGACGGCGCCCAAACACGGATGCTCGTGCTTGTCGCGCAGGACAAGGCGGGCAAGCCGACGCTCGCGGGCTTCGCCGAAAGCTCGGGATCGATCGGCACGCCCGATCTGGTCGTCGACAACGACCGGCGGCGGCTCGTTCATGTCGGCGGCACGCTGGCGGGGAGCGGGGGCGGCAATGCCGACGCGCTCTTCATGAGCGATGCCGCCGCGCCCAAATGGCGGCGAGTCGATCTGTCCGACTGGTCCGAACAGGGCGGCAAGCTGCTGCCGACCGGCTATTGGCTGCGCGGCCCGGCCGCGTTCGCGTTCGCCGAGATGGCCGCGTCGGCCCCCGTCGCGCGCGACGGCGACGGCAATTGCTGCCCGCGCGGCGGCAACGCCATGTTCGACCTCGACATTCAGGACGACCGGCTGGTGTTGACGCGCCTGCGCTTCCAGCCCATGCAGCCCCTGGGGCGCGACATAGAGGTCACCGCCGGGACATTGGAAGACTGAGCTGCACCGGGCAAGATGGCGTTTAAATTCGACAGCTGGGATGATGTGGTCGCGTTCGCATGCGCGCTTCCCGATGTCGAGATGCTGTCCTTTTATGGCACCCCCTGTCCCAAGCTCAATGGCAAGGCGCTCGCCTCGCCCGGTCGCGAGCCCGGCAGCTTTGCGGTCATGTGCAAGCCCGACGAAAAGGAAATCCTGCTTGAAACCGATCCCGACACCTTCTGGCAGACCCCGCATTATCAAGGATGGCACGCGCTGCTCGTCCGTTTCGGATCGAACGACCCCGAACGGGTCGCCAACGTCTTGCGCCGCGCCTGGTGGGATCGGGCGAAAAAGGCGCAGCGGCGGGCGTTCGGCGATCGTCCCTGACCTGCTGCACCTGCTCGGTGCCGCGCTCCTCGCCGGTGTGGCGCCCGCGGCGGCGCAGGCGCCGAAGCCCGATGCCGAACTGGCCCGCGCCTGGGCGGCGGGCTATCGCGCCGCTTTCACTTGCTCGTCGCTGTGGAACGGTGCGGGAAAGTCGCTCGCGGCGATCGAACGCGACGAGCTCACCGGCATCTACCCCGAGATCGAGGCCGACGTCCGCGCGCTCGAGGCGGAGGTCGATGAAGGAGCGAAGCGCGTCAGCGTGACCTGGCGCGACGACATGCCCCCGCGCATTGCCGAATGGAGCGGGCGCGAAGGCTGCGTCACGCTACCGATCGGCGCACAGCCCAGGCCGGCGAGCCAGCCGCTCGAACGGCGCCCCGATCTCGATGCCCAGCCCTGGCCGATGGGCGACAAGGGTGCGCGCTGGCCGGCTTCCAAGGGACAGACGAAGTTCGAGCAAGCGACGAGGGATATGGCCCGCTTCGGCGGCCGCACCAGTTCGCTGCTGATCGTCAAGAACGGCCGCATCGCGCTTGAGCGCTATTGGGGCGGGCATGACATTCACAGCGCGCAGCGGACCTTCTCGGTCGCCAAGTCGATGGCCGTGACCTTGATCGGTCATGCCGTCGAGCAGCGCCGGATCGACGTGACGCAGCCCGCGCTCATCGCCGAGTGGCAGACGCCGGGCGACCCGCGCGCCGCGATCACGACCGAGCAGTTGATGCGCATGGCGAGCGGGCTCACCAGCGATACCGCGGGCAACCGCAGCGACGCCATCTATATGGGCGGCGCATCGGTGCGCCAGTGGACGACGCAATGGCCGCTGCTCAATCCCCCGAACAGCCGCTACCGCTATGCCAATAACGACACGTTGCTCGCGACGCTGTCGCTGAAGGCCGCGCTCGAAAAGGCGGGAACGCCGCTCGATCCCGCCGCCTTCTTCGACCGGCTCGGCATGACGCGCACCTTCGCCGAGCATGATGGGGACGGCGATTATATCCTGTCGAGCCAGGTGTGGACCAGCGCGCGCGATCTCGCGCGGCTCGGCCTGCTCTACCAGAACGACGGAGTGTGGCAGGGCGAGCGCCTGCTTCCCGCCGACTGGCGGCGCTTCGTCACCACGCCCAGCGGTCCGCAGCCCGACCGGGATTTCGGCTATGGCGCCGGCTTCTGGCTGCTCGCCAAGTCGGACGGCATCCCCGCCGACGCCTTCGGCGGTTTCGGCAACCGCGGCCAATATCTGATCGTCATCCCGTCGCGCGCGCTCGTGATCGTTCGCCAGGGCTATGACGACGGCAAGGTCCGGCTCGACATCGCGAAGCTCGTCGCGGCGGTCGTCGCCGCCGACGATAATGACCGCCGCTATTCGAAGGGCGGATAGCGTTCGAAGGCGGGCAGGTCATTGAGCTTCTCCATCCAGCCGATGCGTTCGGCGGTCTGGATCTGCGCCTGCGCCGGGATCTGGTCGGGATCATCGAGCGTCGCGCTTTGCACGTCGATCTGCCCCGGAAACATCGCCTCGTTGGTATAGAAGAGCCCGGTGCCGCAATTGCCGCAGAAATGGCGGCGGCCATGCTCCGACGAAGCATAGATTTTCGCGGTTCCGCTGATCTCGATCTCGTCGTTTCCGACGAGCGCCCAGCCGACGAGCGGTGCACCCGAATGACGGCGGCAATCGCTGCAATGGCAAAGCGCATGATGCTGCACGGCGGTGCTCATCGAATAGCGGATTTCGCCGCAATGGCACTGGCCGCTGGCACGGGGGGCTTGGTCGGTCATCTCTCTCTCCTTATGGAATCGATGGGAACATATCATAAACATATTGACCTCGGCAATGACGCGAGAGGTAAGCATTAGCGCGATGTTAACCACAAGCTCCTAAGCCGCAGAGACACGGATTTTGGGGAATTTCCATGGATCAGAGCGAACCGGCCAAGCGGACGCCGAGCCGAGGAACGGCACGATGAAGCTCGTCATCCAGATTCCCTGCCTGAACGAGGCCGAAGATCTCCCCGCTACCCTTGCGGCCTTGCCCCGCAAGATCGACGGCATCGACGCGATCGAAATCCTCGTCATCGACGACGGCAGCACCGACAATACGGCGCAGGTCGCCCGCATGTGGGGCGTGCATCATGTCGTGCGCCACCGCACCAACCGCGGTCTCGCCGCGGCGTTCCGTTCGGGTATCGATGCCGCGCTCGCGGCGGGCGCCGACATCATCGTCAACACCGACGCCGACGGTCAATATGTCGGCGAGGATATCGCCCGGATCGTCGCGCCGATCCTCGACGGCCGCGCCGACATCGTCGTCGGCGATCGCGGCGTCGCCGACAATGCGCATTTCGGCCCGGTCAAGCGCCGGCTGCAGGAACTGGGCAGCAGGGTGGTTCAGCGCCTCGCCAATGTGCGGATTTCGGACGCGGTCAGCGGATTTCGCGCGATCAGCCGGGAAGCGGCACAGCGCATCAACATCACGACCGAGTTCAGCTATACGACCGACATGCTGATCCAGGCCGGCCGCAAGCGGCTGTCGATCCTGAGCGTGCCGATCCGTACCAACGCCACGCTGCGCCCCTCGCGCCTGTTCAAGTCGATCCCGCGCTTCATCGTCAATACGGGCATCACGATGGCGCGCGCCTACACCACCTATAACCCGCTGCGCGCCTTCGTCGGCCTCGGGCTGGTCATCGCTTTCGTCGGCGTCGTGCCGATCGTGCGCTTCCTGATCTTTTTCCTGCAAGGCGGCGGCGACGGGCACATCCAGTCGCTGGTGATCGGCGGCGCACTGCTGGTGCTTGGCGCGATGGTCGCGGTGATGGGCCTGCTCGCCGATCTGATCGCCGCGAACCGCAAGCTGATCGAAGCCGGCCTTGTCCGCTTGCACAAGATCGAGGCGCATCTGGACCTCGCGAGCGGCGGTGCTACGGACCCGGTCGCCGGCGAGGCTCGCGGGAAGCGCCGGGCCGCACGCTGACCATGGCATCGCGGGCGCATGGACAATCTATCGCGGTGGGATTGCGTCGCCCGACCGCCGTGCATCTATTGTACGCGATGCTGGCACTGGTGCTGCTGCTCCAGGTCGAGCTCGTTTTTTCCAAAAGCGTGAACTGGGACGAATTTTTCCATTTCAGCCAGATCCACCAGCATCTTCTCGGTCGCCCGGCGCCGTGGCTCCAAGCGCCCTTCGTCGCGCTGTTTTTCTGGGTGCCCGCGCTGCCTGGCGACAATATCGATCATATCCAGCTGATCCGGCTGCTCATCCTTCCGTTCGAAATCGTCACGATCGCGGCGATCGCGGGAATGGCGCGCCGTTTCGCCGACCGCGAAACGGCGCTGCTGTGCGGTCTGATATATGCGACCGGCGGCTATGTGTTCCTGCACGCCTTCGCGCTGCGCGCCGACATGATCGCGGCGGCGCTGCTGATGGCGGCGCTGTGGCTGATCCTTTGCCGTCCGCTGCGTGGCAGCAATATCGCCTTGATCCTTTTGCTTGTCGGATTGGCCTTCGTTTCGACGATCAAGGCAGTGCTTTATGCGCCCGCTTTTCTGGGCGTCCTGCTGTTCCGACTGGAACGGCCGGGCCATCGCCGGGCGCTGGCTGGCGCGGCGCTTCTGGTCGCGCTGGCGGGGCTGTCGCTGCTCTGGCTGGCGCCGCATCTGCCGACGACCGGGCCGGCCGGCGCGTTGCGCGACATCGGCGATCTGGGACGCGCTTCGATCGACCGCATGTTTTCGGGCGGCGTCTTTCCCCAAGGGGTCTGGCTCGTGCTGCAGATCGCCTTTGCCCCGCTGCTGTCGGTCGCCATCCTCGCGGCGATCCTTCATGCCTGCTGGCCGGGTCGCGGCTGGATGGAACGCATCCTCTTTCTCTCGCTCCTCGCGCCGCTAGCGACGGTGACGATCTATCGCAATGCCTTTCCCTATCATTTCGCCTTCATCCTGCCGCCCGCCGCCGTCGCCATCGCGCCGGTGGTGGGCTGGCTCCGCCGGCGCTACGGAGTGGTCGCGGTTTCGTTCCTTCCGCTCGCCGGCTCGCTATTGTTGTCCCTTAACCAGGACCGGGACGTGCTGTCCCGCCAGCGGGCGATCCAGACCGGCATCCAGACGATATTTCCCGTGCCCGTCGCCTACATCGATAACAGCGGGATGGCGGGAAACTTTCCGCGTGCGGTGAACCACTTCGCCAGCGGATGGGCGCTGGATAATTATTCCCGGTCAGGGGAGCCGATTTTCAGCGATGCGCTGGAGGCCGAGCCGGTCCCGATGCTTCTGGCCAATAATGTGGTTCTGCGGGGTATTTTCTACGACACAAATTTCGATAGTGATCTTCACCCGGCAGACGACAGAATCCTGCGCGAGAATTATATTCCGCATTGGGGACGGGTGTTCGTTGCCGGCAAGGCTATTCGACCGGGTGAGGACGAACTCCTCGTTCATGTCAGGGTGCCCGGCATCTATACGGTCGAAGGCGGGGCCGTGACGATCGACGGGCATCGCCATGCCGTCGGCAATCTTGTCCGCCTGTCGCGCGGGAAGCATGTGATCGGCGGCGGCCGGACCTCGGCCGCGGTCCTCCGCTGGGGCGATCATCTGGAACGGCCGGCTTTCGCTTGGCCGGAGGGATTGATGTACACTGCCTATTAGGCGCCAAGGAACCGTGGCAGTTTCGACGCGCCGTCGCGGCATTTAGTAAACGTCAATATTTTCGATTTATTTACCATAGACGAGATTTGATGATCACCCGGACCCGCATGTCCTCTGACGGCAAAGTGCAGCTATGACCGCTATTCCCCTGTCGCAGAGACTGGACGAATGCTTGGTGTCGCTATTGGACAGGCTTGCGGTGCTTGCGCGGTCGCGTCGTCGCTGGCGGATTCCCCTGTTGCTGGTCACCGGGGGGCTTTTCTTCGCCGGTGCATATTGGGCTTTCAGCACGCTTCCGATTTCGCCGACCCAACTGCGCGTGACGCCGCTCCTGATCCTCGCCGGTCTGATTCTTCCGTCCCTGGTTTACGGCGGGATCGGGCTGTGGCTGCTCGCCCGAAGCGCAGGCCTGTCGATGCCGGTCGGCAGGGCGACCGTGATTTCGGCCTATGCCTATCTTGCCGAGATGCTCCCGCTGCCTGGGGGAGCCGTGGTTCGCGCGGCCGCATTGATCCAGGCGGGGTCCGCCCCGCGGCGTAGTTCGGCGCTCGTCATCTTCACCGCGATCCTATGGATATCGCTCGCCATGTTCGCCGCCGGGCTGACATTGCTGCCCGTTTCGGCGCGGTTCGCGATGCCGCTGCTGTCGATCGGGGGTCTCGTCGGCGGCGCGATATTTCTGTGGTTATGGTCGATCGCCGGCGCTGCAATCGCCTTGCAAACGCTGGCGCATCGCATAGCCGGCATTCTTCTTACCGCGCTGCGCCTGACGTTCGCTTTTGCGGCCTTGCACATGCCGATCGGTGTTTTGCAGGCATTTCCCTTCGTTCTTGCCATATTGCTCGGCTCGGCCTCGTCGGTGGCTCCCGCTGGGTTGGGGATAAGCGAATCCCTCGCGGCGCTTGCCGCGACCGCGAGCGACTATCCGGCGGGAATCGCATTCCTGGCCGTCGGCATCGACCGCCTTTTCTGTATCGGCGGATGCGCCGTTCTCGCGCTTGGCACCGAAATTGGCACGTCGCTGCGATCGGCAGGAACGCGCGGCGTTGTGGCGCGGGAAAGGGACGGCAATGAACGCTGACGACAAAAAAACGCTCGATCCCGGCGTCGCGCTTCACAGCGGCGATTATGTCGAGCGCTACAACGCCAAACCCTTGCACCGGGTGCGCAACCTCGTCCGTCGGATGGCCGTCGCGGAGGATGCGAAGGTGGCCGATTTCGCTTGCGGGAACGGTATGTTGCTCCATGCGCTCGGCGGCAAATATCGCACCTATGACGGGGTGGACTTTTCTCCTGATTTCATCGCCTCGGCGAATGCGTGGGCCGAGCGCGAAGGTTGTAGCAACTACCGCTTTCACTGCTGCGATATCCGCGACTTTTGCGGCCGCCTTCCTGGGCATTTCGACGTGGCGGCGACGCTCGATTTTTCCGAGCATGTCGACGACGCGCTCGCTATCGACATATATACGGCCATCCGTCGCTCGTTGCGACCGGGCGGCGTTCTCTATCTGCATACGCCCAATCTCGATTTCTTCATGGAACGCGCCAAGCAGATCGGCATCATTCCGCAGTTTCCTGAACATATAGCGATCCGCAACGGCGACCAGACCGCCGCGCTATTGGTTGCGGCCGGCTTCGACCGCGCGGCGATCGATATCCAGACCATTGCCCATTATAATATCCTCAAGCTCGTGCATCCGCTCTCCGCTATGCCCGGTCTCGGCGGATGGTTTGCGGCGAGGCTCTGGATCGCGGCGACCGCCTGATTGTGCATATGACGGAGAGGTCCATTCTCTTCCTCACCCGGAAATGGCCTCCCGCAGTGGGAGGCATGGAAACCTATTCCGTCAAGCTGACGCAGGCGCTTGTCCGGTGCACCGACGCGCCCGTGCAAGTGATGGCGTTGCCCGGGCGTCGTAACGGATTGCCTCCAACCGCGATCAGACTGCTGGCATTCGGCGTCATCTCTGCCCTGCGCCTTTTGCTCCGGCACCGACCGCCGGCTATTCTGCACGTCGGCGATCTTGCATTGTGGCCGCTGGGATTGTTCGCACGGCTGCGGTCCCGGCGAACGCAAGTGGTGATTTCCGTGCACGGCACCGACGTAGCCTATCCCCGGCGCAAGGGGTTCGGGCCGCGCGCCTATGGATATTATCTGCGCACCGGCTCCCGTCTGATGCGACGGGCCGGCGTCATTGCGAATTCGGACGCGACGCGCGATGTCGCCGCGGAAACGGGGTGGCGGACAAAGCAGGTCGTCCCGCTTGCGACCGATTTCGCGGGTCCGCCGCCGACGGGCGAATGCGACCCTTATATATTGTTCGCCGGCCGGCTGGTCGAACGAAAGGGATGCGCCTGGTTCGTCCGGAATGTCCTTCCTCTCCTGCCGTCGCATATTCGGTTGAAGGTTGCCGGCACGGGCTGGGACGAGAGCGAATGGCAAG
The DNA here is from genome assembly GCF_035686825.1 of Sphingopyxis sp. Classification (GTDB taxonomy): domain Bacteria; phylum Pseudomonadota; class Alphaproteobacteria; order Sphingomonadales; family Sphingomonadaceae; genus Sphingopyxis. The sequence continues at coordinate 445,694 of NZ_DASRYZ010000004.1, forward strand.
TATTCGACGATCCCCGTGTCGATTTTCTGGGCAGCCTTGATAGCGAGGCGCTTGTCGAGGCCTATCGGCGCGCCTGTTGCGTCGTAGTCCCGAATATAGAACCCGGATCGGGGGAATATGAAGGCTTCGGCTTGGTCGCGACCGAGGCAGCAGCAGCGGGCGGTGTGGTCGTGGCGTCGCGAACGGGCGGCTTGGTGCAAGCCGTCGAAGATGGCATCACCGGCATACTCGTCACCGCGGGCGACGCATCCCGGTGGCAGGCGGCGATTTACCGGATCGCTTCATGGACTCCCGGGGAAAGACAGGCCTTCCTCCTGAGATCGATGGAATTCTGTCGGAGCTATTACAGCTGGGACCGCGTTGCGAGCGAAACGTTGCGGGCCTACGGCCAGCGACTATCCTAGCTGGGAGGCTACACTATTAATCGCCCAGATCGACATCATGCCTTTCGGCCCAGTCCCGATACTGGCCGCGCGGGTCGGCCGTGGGCTGGGCGAGGATCGCCGGCATGTCGGCGCGCAGCGCGCCGAGGTCGAGCGAGCGGATCATCGCCTTCACCGGGCCGACGCCGGCCGGCGTGATCGACAGCCGCTCGATGCCCGCGCCGAGCAGCGCCATCGCTTCGAGGGGCCGTCCGCCCATTTCGCCGCACACGCCCAGCGCGACCTTCGATCCGGACACGGTGCGGACGACGCGCGCGAGGTAGCGCATCACGACGGGGGAGAGCCAGTCGTAACGCTCGGCGAGCCGCGGGTGCGCGCGGTCGGCGGCGAACAGGAACTGGGTGAGGTCGTTCGTGCCGACCGACAGGAAGTCGAGGTGCGGCAGCATCAGGTCGAGCGTTTCGAGAAGGCCTGGCACCTCGAGCATCGCGCCATAGCGGATCGCCACCGGCAATTTCTTGTTGTGGCTCGCAAGCCACGCGCGCTGGCCGACGAACAGGTTGCGCGCCGCTTCATATTCCCACGGCTCGGACACCATCGGAAACATGACGTGGAGCGTGCGGCCGGCCGCCGCTTCCATCAGCGCGCGCGCCTGAACCTTGAGCAGCCCTTCGCGTTCGAGCGCGAGGCGCAGCGCGCGCCAGCCCATCGCCGGATTTTCCTCCTGCGCGGTGTCCCCGACGTTCATATAGGGCAGCGCCTTGTCGCCGCCGATGTCGACGGTGCGAAAGATCACCGGCCGGTCGCCCGCCGCGTCGAGCACGTCGCGGTAGAGCCGCTGCTGGCGGTCGCGCGACGGCAGCGTCGCCGAGACGAGGAACTGGAACTCGGTGCGGAACAGCCCGATCCCGCGCGCGCCCGTCAGGTCGAGCGCGGCGACATCTTCGCGCAGCCCCGCGTTGATCATCAGCTCGATCGGCACCCCGTCCTTGGTGACCGCGGGCAGGTCGCGCAGCGACGCGAGGTTGGCGCGGCGCTTCTGCGAAATCTCGAGCTTGGCGTCGAACGCATCCTGCACCGCCTGCGTCGGGCGGACATGGAGCTGCCCTGCCGCCGCGTCGAGCAGCAGCAGGTCGCCCTCGCGGATCGAGGCCCGTACGTCGCTGACGCGGCCGATCACCGGCACCCCCATCGCGCGCGCGACGATGATGACGTGGGCGGTGAGCGATCCTTCCTCGAGCACGACGCCCTTCAAACGGCGGCGATCATATTCGAGCAGTTCGGCGGGACCGAGGTTGCGCGCGATCAGGATCGAATCGTGCCGAAGGCCCATTTGCGCCGCGGTGCCCATCTGCCCCGACACGATGCGGATCAGCCGGTTCGACAGATCCTCGAGGTCGTGCATGCGGTCGCGCAGCAGCGGGTCGTCGATCTGGCGCATCCGCATCCGGGTGCGCTGCTGGACGCGCTCGATCGCCGCTTCGGCGGTCAGCCCGCTGTCGATCGCCTCGTTGATCCGCCGCGACCAGCCCTCGTCATAGGCGAACATCTTGTAGGTCTCGATGACCTCCTCATGTTCGCCGCCGACGCCGAAATCGGCCGAACTCGCCATGCGGTCGATCTGTTCGCGCATCTTGTCGAACGCGGCGTAGACGCGGTGGCGTTCCGCCTCGGTATCGTCGGCGACCGTATGCTCGATCGTGATGCGCGGCTGGTGGAACACCGCGACCCCCGCGCCCATGCCGTCGACCAGCTTCTGGCCACCCAGCCGCTGCGCCGACTGATCGGCGGCGGCGGCATCGGTGCGCGCGGCGGTGTCGACCAGGTCGGCGTTGGCGATCAGTTCGGACAGCACCATCGCGACGGTCTGCAGCGTCTCGATCTCGATATCGTCGTAACGCCGCGGGTCGGCATGCTGGACGCAGAGCACGCCGACCGCGCGCTCGCGGCGGATGATCGGCACCCCGGCAAAGCTGTGGAACAATTCCTCGCCGGTTTCGGGGCGATAGGAAAAGTCGGGATGCGCCGCCGCTTCGTCGAGGTTCAGCGTCTCGATCTGGTCGGCGATCATGCCGACCAGCCCTTCGCCGAGGCCGAGCCGCGTGACGTGCACCGCCTCCTGCTTCAACCCGCGCGTCGCATAAAGTTCGAGCGTGCCGTCGCGCAGCAGATAGATCGAACAGACCTCGCTATCGAGGCATTCGCCGATGATGCCGACGACCTGATTGAGCTTGCCCTGCGCATTGACGCGCGACGCCATGACCTCGTGCAGTCGGGTCAATATGGTGCGCGCCGATTGGGCGGCCGACGAGGGCGGTGGCGGGGCGTTGGTCATCGCAATCCTGCTAACAGAAGGATGCGGGGCGCGCCAATACCCCGCGCGCGATTGTTTATTCTACCGTCCCGAGGCGCGAAAAACCTTCAGGGATTTCCGGTCGGACTGGTCGGGGCCGTCGTCGGCGCGACCGGCGTGGAGCCGGTCGTGATGGCGGGGCCGATGGGCGTCGCCGGAACCGGTGTCGTCATCATGGCCGGCGGCGGCGCATATTTCGCGTCCCAGGCGATCACGTCGGCCTGATACTGGGCATAGGCCTCGTAAAATTGCTTGAACGGCTCGTCGAGCCGCGCGAGGTGCGCGGGCGACTGCTCGACGAGTTGGTCGGTCGGGGTGGTCGAGACGATCTGCGCAATCTCGTTGGCGCGCGAACAGAAAGCGCGCTGCGCGGGCGGCTGCGCGAAATAGTTGAACAACTGCGTCGACAGGCGGTCGCGCGGCGCGATGCCGTTATTCTTGTTTTCCTTGCCGAGGTCCTTGATCACCGTTTTCTCGGTCGACTTGATCACCTTGCCGTGCGTCTTGATAATATTGTTATAGGCGGAAACCAGCGTCGTTTCCTCGGCGCCGCGGCAACCGATGGCGGCGACGTTCAGCCCGATCTTGAGCTGCCAGAAGGCGCGGTCGCCGGTGACGCCGCTGTTCGCGGTGACGAAGCGTCCGTCGATCCCGCGCCCGGGGAGAATCTGCGTCAGCGCCGCATTGCCCGGCGGCAGCGGCCGCGGCGGGATGGTGACGACGACCGGCGGGGGTGGGGGCGGCGGGGGCGGCGGCGGGGGTTTCGGCGCACAGGCGGCGACGCTTGCCAGCAGGCCGGCTACGATGATCTTACGCGACAAATTCATACCCACTCCCCAACCGCATCACCATGCGGCATCAACCCCGAGCGTGCAACGCGGCTTCGGCCTGTTGCACCAGAGATGCGACAATTGCTGCCGCGCTCTCTTCTTCGGATACCATACCCACAGATTGCCCTGCCATTAACGAACCATTTTCGACGTCGCCGTCGATCACGGCGCGGCGCAGCGCGCCCGCCCAATAATGCTCGATTTCGAGCTGCGCTTCCATCATGTCGACCTCGCCCTTGTCGAGCTTGTTCGCGACCTCGCGCTGCTTCGTCGTAAAGGCTTCGGTCCCGGCATTTTTGAGCGCGCGGACCGGGATGACGGGCAGGCGCGGATCGATCTGGACGCTCGCGACCGCTTCGCGCGCCGACGCGCGCATGAAGGCTTTTTTGAAGTTGGGATGCGCGATGCTCTCGGTGGCGCAGACGAAGCGCGTGCCGAGCTGAACCCCCGACGCGCCCATCTCCAGATAGGCGGCGATCGCTTCGCCGCGGCCGATGCCGCCGGCGACGAAAACCGGGACTTCGTCGGCGAGCGTCGGCAGGATCTCCTGCGCGAGCACGCTCGTCGAGACGGGGCCGATATGGCCGCCCGCTTCCATGCCTTCGATCACCAGCGCATCGACGCCCGAACGGACGAGCTTTTTGGCGAGCGCCAGCGTCGGCGCGAAACAGATGACCTTCGCACCCGACGCCTTGATCGCCTCGAGGCTGCCCTTGGGCGGCAGGCCGCCGGCGAGCACGACATGTCCGACGCGATGCTTGGCGCACACCTCGATCAGTTCGAACAATTGCGGGTGCATGGTGATCAGGTTGACGCCGAAATTTCGCGTCGCCAGCGCCTTGGTCCCGGCAATTTCGGCATCGAGCAACGCGGGCGTCATCGCGCCGCACGCGATCACGCCAAAGCCGCCGGCATTGCTGATCGCGCTGACCAGATGGCGTTCGGAAACCCAGCTCATCGCGCCGCATAGGATGGCGTAGTCGCTGCCGAGAAGCTCGGTTCCGCGGGCCATCAGATCGTTAATTTTGCTCATTGAGGCTGCCTTTGCCAGCACTCCGACTCGCGCGCAATCCCTCGCGTTATGACGTCCCTCCGCCCGTCGCACGCATGAATCCATTGGGCGCGACAACCGAACCTTTCGGCGCAAAAAGCAAATCCATCATTGTCAACTAAATCACTTGGCATATGCTTGTGGGGCAAATCCAAGAGGGAAAGGAATGATCATGAGCGCTATCAACGAGGTCGCCAAAGGCGGCTCCGAAGAGGTGCCGCGCGCCATCCAGACGGTGCTCGATGCACTCGACAAGCTGAAGTTCGGCGCAATCCAGCTCACCGTGCACGAAGGACGTCTGGTGCAGGTCGATGTGACCGAGCGGCACCGCTACCCCAACTGATTTCAATCGCTCCCAACGGGGATATTCCCCACCTATATGCCGCAGACCGGACCACCGGATGTGGCAATTTTCTTGCAACAGGAAATTGTCATGACCGCAAAATACCCGTCTGTCCGCCGGCGCGTTCCGGCCAGCCTCTTCACGCTTTCTCTGGCTCTGGCGTTCGCCGCATCGCCCGCCGCCGCCGCGGAAACCGCCGACGACACCGCCGCCGCCGATGACGCCGCGACGCAGGTCGAGGGCGGAAGCTACGGCGGCGAGATCATCGTCACCGCGCGCCGCCGTCAGGAAACCGCGCAGGACGTGCCGATCGCCATCTCGGTCGTCGACGGCGAACAAATCGACAATACGGGCAGCTTCAATGTCGGCCGGCTGACCCAGCTCACCCCGACGCTGCAATTCTACTCGTCGAACCCGCGCAACACAGCGGTCAACATCCGCGGCATCGGTGCGCCCTTCGGCCTGACCAACGACGGCATCGAACAGGGCGTCGGTATCTATGTCGACGACGTCTATTATTCGCGCGTCGCCTCTTCGACCTTCGACTTCCTCGACGTCGCGCAGATCGAAGTGCTGCGCGGGCCGCAGGGCACGCTTTACGGCAAGAACACGACCGCCGGCGCGATCAACATCACGACCAACCAGCCGACCTTCGATTTCGAAGGCAAGGCCGAGGTCAGCATCGGCAATCTCGATTTCAAACAGGCGAAGGCCGCGATCTCGGGGCCGCTGTCCGACCAGCTCGCGGCGCGCATCGCGGTTTCGTCGACCAGCCGCCGCGGCACGATCTACAATGTCACGACCGACCGCTATATCCAGAGCCAGGACAATATCGGCATCCGCGGCCAATTGCTCTGGCGGCCGACCGACAATCTCGACATCACGCTCGCCGGCGACTGGAACCGGCAAGAGGCGGTGTGCTGCGGCTCGGTCTTCGTCCGCACCGGTGAGACGCAGCGGCCGCTGAACCGCCAGTTCGCCGCGCTCGCGGCGGCGCAGGGCTATGCCTTCCCGAGCGAGAATCCATATGACCGGCTCACCGACCTCGATGCGAACCTCAATGCGGGCAACGAAATCGGCGGCGCGTCGCTGCGCGTCAAATGGGACGTCGGGCCGGGCACGCTGACCTCGGTGACCGCGTGGCGCTATTGGGACTGGCAGCCCGAAAACGACCGGGACTTCACCGGCCTGCCGATCGTCACCAGGTCGCAGAACCCGTCGCAGCAGGATCAATATACGCAGGAACTGCGCTATAATTACACCGGCGATCGCTTCGATTTCGTCATCGGCGGCTTCTATTATTACCAGCGTATTGACACGCAGGGCACCGAAGGCCATGGCCCAGCGTCGAGCCGCTGGACGATCAATCCGTCGAACCCGCTGTCGAACGATCCCTCGGTGCTCGACGGCCTGACCGCGATCAACACGCAATATCTCAAAAACACCAGCGCGGCGCTGTTCGGGCAGCTGAGCTGGAAGGTCACCGATCAGCTGACGATCCAGCCCGGCGTCCGCGTGAATTATGACAAGAAGGACGGCTACTACCAACGCCTCGTCTTTGCCGGCGATGGTTCGCCGGTGACGGCGGACCTGACCGATGCGGTATCGGCCGCCCGGCTCGGCGTGTTCACGCCGCAGGAATATGCGCCGTCGTTCAGCGACTGGAATTTCAGCTACGATTTGACGGCGACGTGGAAGGCGGCGAACGACCTGCTCTTCTATGCGACCTATGCGAAGACGTTCAAATCGGGCGGCATCAACCAGAATGGTGTGCCGAACGGCGCCGACGGCGACCCGATCCTCGCCGCCGCGACGGTGAAACCCGAATCGGTCGATCATTATGAGGCGGGGGTGAAAGCCGAGTTTTGGGATCGGCGGGCGACCTTCAATCTCAGCGCGTTTCGCACCGACATCAAGAATTTCCAGGCCAATGTGAACAACGGTCAGTTCGGCGTGCTCCGCGGCTATCTGGCCAATGCGGGCAAGGTCCGCACGCAGGGCGTCGAATTCGACTTCTCGGTGCGACCGAGCGAGCGATTCCGTGCCTATGCGAATGGCGCCTATACCGATGCCAAATATGAAAGCTTCGTCGATGCGCCGTGCCCGCCCGAACTGTCGGGGGGGACCGCCAGCGCGCCGAATTGCGACATTTCGGGGCAGCGTCTGCCCGGCGTGTCGAAATGGGCCTTTTCCTTCGGGGCGGAGGCCAATGCCGAGTCCAGCCTGTTCGGGCAGGATGGCCAATTCTATCTCGGTTATGACGGAAGCTACCGGTCGGACTGGTCGTCGAACCCGTCGCCGTCGGCCTACACCTGGATCGAGGGCTACTCGCTTTCGAACTTCCGCGCCGGTTTCCGGACCGAAAGCGGCCTCGACATCTTTGGCTGGGTGCGCAACGCGTTCGACCGGAATTATCTCGAGCAACTGAGCGTCGGACCGGGCAATACCGGCCTGATTACCGGCTTGCCGGGCGATCCGCGAACCTGGGGCGGAACGATCAAGGCCAGCTTCTGATCGTCCCTTACCCGCAAAAGAAAAGGGCGGCCCGCCCAAAAAGATATGGGGGGCCGCCCTTTCTCATGCAGGCTGCTGGTCAGCGCTGCTGCGGGTTCTTGTTGCGATCCTGGTCGGACCGCTGACCGCCTTGCTGGCGATCCTGACCGCCCTGCTGTTGCTGCTGGCGGCGTTGTTCCTCGTCGCGATCAGCCTGCGGATTCTTCTGGTTCTGCTGGTTCGGGTTGGGGTTGTTAGCCACTTTCCATCTCCTTTTGCCGCGTCATGCCATCATGCCGCGACATTCGACCAACCCTCAGGCCAGGCAGATGTTCCTCCCTGTAGCCGGGGCGTGGCGGGTGCGGGATGGGCGCCCCTTTTTCGCGGCAACTCTCGCGCGCTTGATCGGTTCATTCGATGACTGAATTCAGCTTATTCGGTTATGTCGATGGGGAAGCGCGGCCTATCCTTCCCCGGTCAGAACGAAAGGATGGCGCCATCGACTCGACGCCCGCCCATGCCGGCCGTCCGCCAGCGACCCCCGTCGCTCGCGTCATGCGCCCGTCATTCCGCGGCGCCCCGATACGGCATTCCATAACAAATAAACGAGGAGAGACTGCATGAACGACCCCACCCCCATCGATCCCGCCGGCGGCTGCCCCGTCCATCAGCCCGGGGGCGTTCGCGCGCTGCTCGGCCGCACCAACAAGGACTGGTGGCCCGAAATGCTGGCGACCGAGATCCTCAACCCCAACGGCTCCTCGAACCCGCTCGGCGACGATTTCGATTATGCGAAGGCGTTCAAGTCGCTCGACTATCAGGCGCTGAAGGACGACCTGACCGCGCTGATGACCGACAGCCAGCCCTGGTGGCCGGCCGACTATGGTCATTACGGCCCCTTCTTCATCCGCATGGCGTGGCACGCCGCGGGCACCTATCGCACCGCCGACGGCCGCGGCGGCGCCAACAGCGGGCAGCAGCGTTTCGCGCCGCTCGACAGCTGGCCCGACAACGGCAATCTCGACAAGGCGCGCCGCTTGCTTTGGCCGATCAAGCAGAAATATGGCAACAAGATCAGCTGGGCCGACCTGTTCATCCTCGCCGGCAATGTCTCGATCGAAAGCATGGGCGGCCCGGTGTTCGGCTTCGGCGGCGGCCGCGCCGACGTGTTCGAGCCCGAGCGCGACATCTATTGGGGCAGCGAGGACAAATGGGTGAACCAGGGCGTCCAGACGCGCATCGCCCCCGAACATGGCATGCACGAACTCGAAGGGCCGCTCGCCGCGATCCAGATGGGGCTGATCTACGTCAATCCCGAAGGGCCGGGCGGCAATCCCGATCCGCTTCAGTCGGCGCGCGACATCAAGGCGACGTTCGAGCGGATGGCGATGGACCATGAAGAGACCGTCGCGCTGACCGCCGGCGGCCACACGTTCGGCAAGGCGCATGGCAATGGCGATGCGTCCAAACTCGGCAACGCGCCCGCGGGCGGCGATCTCGTCGCGCAGGGCTTCGGCTGGGTCAGCAGCAACGAAAGCGGCGTCGGCGAACATGCGGTGACCAGCGGCCTCGAAGGGGCCTGGGTCAACACGCCCACCGAATGGAGCGAGAATTATTTCCGCCTGCTCCTCGACTACGAATATGAACTGGTGAAATCGCCCGCGGGCGCGCAGCAATGGCAGCCGGTGAACCAGAAGGAAGAGGATATGGCCCCCGCGGCCTGGGACTCGTCCAAGAAGGTGCCGACGATGATGACGACCGCCGACATGGCGCTGAAGGTCGATCCGGAACTCCGCAAGATTAGCGAAAAATTCCGCAGCGACCATGAAGCGTTCAAGGACGCCTTCGCGCGCGCCTGGTTCAAGCTGACGCACCGCGACATGGGGCCGAAGGTCCGCTACCTCGGCCCCGAAGTGCCCGCCGAGGACCTGATCTGGCAGGATCCGATCCCCGCGGGCAGCAAGCCGTCGGACGCCGACGTCAAGGCGGTGAAGGACAAGATCGCGGGTAGCGGCCTCACGGTCAGCCAGCTGATCAAGACCGCCTGGGCTTCGGCGAGCACCTATCGCAAGTCCGACTTCCGCGGCGGCGCCAACGGCGCGCGCGTCCGCCTCGCGCCGCAAAAGGACTGGGAGGTCAACGAACCCGCGATGCTCGCCAAGGTGCTGGGGACGCTCGATGGTCTGCGCGGCAACCTGTCGATGGCCGACGCGATCGTCCTCGGCGGCGTCGTCGGCCTCGAGAAAGCGATCAAGGATGCGGGCTTCAACGTCGCGGTGCCCTTCACCGGCGGCCGCGGCGACGCGACCGACGAGCAGACCGACGCCGACAGCTTCGCGGTGATGGAGCCCGAGGCCGACGCGTTCCGCAACTATCTCGGCAAGAAGAAGCTCGCGGTGAAGACCGAGGAGATGATGCTCGATCGCGCCTCGCTGCTCGGCCTGTCGGTTCCCGAGATGACCGTGCTGATCGGGGGGCTCCGCGTCCTCGGTGCCAATCATGGCGAGCGCGGCCACGGCCATTTCACCAAGCGCTCGGGCCAGCTGACCAACGACTATTTCGTCAACCTGCTCGACATGACCAATGTCTGGAAGGCGGTCGATGGTTCGGACGACCAGGAATATGTCGCCACCGATCGCAAGGGCGGCGGCGAGACCTGGCGCGCGACCCGCGCCGATCTGATCTTCGGCTCGAACTCGGAGCTGCGCGCGGTGGCCGAGGTCTATGCCGAAAGCGGGCATGAAGAGAAGTTCGTCAAGGACTTCGTCAAGGCGTGGACCAAGGTGATGAACGCCGACCGTTTCGACCTCGCCTGATCTTCTGGCGCCGCTGCCCGCGCATCATGCCGCGCGGGCAGCGGCGGCCGCAAAAGACGACGGGTCGCGGGCCCGCTCCCGGGGACATGGGCCTGGGGGCGGGTCCTTTTTTGGGGGCAGATGGCCGGCTCAGGTCGCCAGATTGCTGACCCGCTTCAATTCCGATCTGAGGCGTTGCTCATCGAAGGCGTGCTGCTCGAATTCGCCGCCGCGTTCGACCCAGAACAGAAAGAGGTGCGCGGACCAATGGTTGGGGTTGGGCTGCGTTCTCCCGTGGCGCAGGTCGATACCGCGATAGAGGACCGCATCGCCCGGCTGCATCGCGACCGCGGTAAAGGGTTCGTCGCCGAAATCGTCGACGCACGGCCCCTCGCCATCGACGCGGACCGAGCCGACTTCGAGCGGCCAAGGCAGATCGTCGCTATAAGCGAGCGTCAGTGACACGCTATGTTCGCACGATGGGCGGTCCGAATGGACGCGGCAGATATCGTCCTTCCGATAGATACGAAAATAATCGTAGCTGGGCAGCAGGTCCGCCCCGGTGAGCTCTTCGACGATCGGCGTGAGGCCCCAGAGGAAGGTCGTCAGTGGCCGGTAGAAATGGCCCGAGATGTCGACCGTCGATTGGTTCGAGAGGGGGTGCGACTTGGCAAAGGTCCCGAAGGATTTCCCCGCGCCGGCAAGGTCGATCTCCAATTGCCGGAAGAGATTTGCGGCGACCTCCGGCGGGACCAGGCCCCGGATCGTCGCATAACCGTCTTTCGCATAATCGCCTTCGATTCGCATCGGATTCTCCGCCTCCCTTGGGCCGCTTCCCAAGCCCGCTCTCGATGCGCGATTTCGCAACTCCGGCGGATATTTGCAACCCGCGCGCATGTTAACACTGTAAATTTCTACTTGACCTCGCAATCTGCTCCTGCCAATGTTTACGTCGATAACATTGAGTCGGAAAGGACAGGCGGATGAAAACCTTGCTTTATGCCATCGGGCCGATGCTGTTCGACTCGCTCGGTGTGCTCGTCTTCGCGGTGCTGCTGGTTGCGGGGGCGGGGATCGTTCCCGCAACGATCGCGGGCACCGTCGTCGCGCTCGGCGTCGTCGGTTATGAGCTCGCGCGCAGAAAAAAGGTCGCGGCGCTGCAATGGATCAGCCTCGCCTCGGTGCTCTTCACCGCCGCTGCGACCTTGTTCACCGGCGATCCGCGCTTCGTGATGGCGAAGCCGACGATCGTCTATCTGATCGTCGGCAGCGTGATGCTGCGCAAGGGCTGGCTCAACCGCTATATCCCGCCCGAACAGCTCGCGATCGTCGGCGATGTGATGGATCGCTTCGGCATGATCTGGGCGGCGCTGATGTTCACAAGCGCGGCGCTGAACCTCGTCATCGCGCTCTTCTTCACCGCATGGTGGCCGCTGTTCATCGGCATCTTTCCGCTCGCGTCGAAATTCGGCCTGTTCGCGGTCCACATCGCGGTCGTGCACGTCATCACGCAGGCACGGCTGCGCCGCCGCGCAAGCGGCGAACTGCAGCCGTTCGCGGCGGAGTAATTAGTCCGCGTCGAGCCCGTAGGCGGTGTGGAGGACGCGCACCGCGAGTTCGGTTTCATCCTCGTCGATCAGCACGCTGACCTTGATCTCGCTGGTCGAGATCGCCTGGATGTTGATGCCGCGATCGGCCAATGCGCGGAACATTGTGCTCGCGACGCCCGCATGGCTCTTCATGCCGACGCCGACGACGCTGATCTTCGCGACCTTGTCGTCGCTGATGATGCGGTTGAAGCCGATCTTGTCCTTCGCGCCTTCGAGCAGGTCGATCGAGCGCAGCAGGTCGACACCGGGGACGGTGAAGGTCACGTCGGTCTCGCCCTTTTCGCGGCCGACATTCTGGATGATCATGTCGACGTTGATTCCCGCCGCGGCGAGCGGGCCAAAGATGTTTGCGACCGCGCCCGGCTTGTCGGGAACGCGCGTGACGATGATCTTCGCTTCATTCTTGTCGTGGGCGATGCCGGTGATCAGCTGCCGTTCCATCTGATGTTCCTCTATTTCCTCGTCGCTGACGATCATCGTGCCTTTTGCGGGAGCCTCGTCGCCCTCGACGAAGCTCGAGAGCACCTGCACGCGCACGCCCATCTTCATCGCGAGCCCGACCGAGCGCGTCTGGAGCACCTTGGCGCCGACGCTCGCGAGTTCGAGCATTTCCTCATAGGTGACATAGTCGAGCTTGCGTGCGCGCGCGACGATGCGCGGATCGGTGGTGTAGACGCCGTCGACGTCGGTATAGATGTCGCAGCGGTCGGCCTTCACCGCCGCCGCCACGGCGACCGCGCTGGTGTCCGATCCGCCGCGGCCGAGCGTCGCGACGCGGCCGTCGTCCATCATGCCCTGAAAGCCCGGGATCACCGCGACCTCGCCGCGTCCCATCGCGGCGGTCAGCGCGCCGGTGTCGATGTCGATGATGCGCGCGCGCGCGTGCGCTTCCTCGGTACGGATCGGCAGCTGCCAGCCGAGCCAGCTGCGCGCCGGCGTGCCCATCGCCTGCAGGGTCAGCGCGAGCAGGCCCGACGTCACCTGTTCGCCCGCCGCGACGACGACGTCATATTCGGCGGGGTCGTAGCGCGGGTTCGCCTCGCGGCAGAAATTGACAAGCCGGTCGGTCTCGCCTGCCATTGCGGAGACGACGACCGCGACCTCGTTGCCCTGCGCGACTTCGCGCGCGACGAGCTTCGCCACGGTGCGAATCCGCTCGGTGCCCGCCATCGACGTGCCCCCGAATTTCATCACGATCCGCGCCATGTCGCCCCGCTTTCCTGAATCTGGTTTCCGCCGCGACTTTTCCTAGCATTTCCGCGGCGCTCGCGTCGTTACGGAAGGGGGAGGGCGATGGCAAGGCGGCGATTATCCCGTCGGGATATATTTTCTTGGCGAGGGGAAACCGAAACAGGGTTTTCCGTCGAATATCCATGCTGCGAGGTAATTTTCTTGCGCCAAAATGGCGGCGGTGGCAAATCGGCGGCATGAGTGCCGCCACGATCAACCCGCACGAAGCCGCCCATTTCGGCGCGCTCGCCGCCGACTGGTGGGACCCGCACGGTTCGTCGGCGATGCTGCACAAGCTCAACCCGGTGCGGCTTACCTATATTCGCGACCGCATCGACGCGCATTGGCAGGTCGACGCGCGCGAGCGCCATGCGCTTGCCGGGCGCAGCGCGCTCGACGTCGGTTGCGGTGCGGGGTTGCTCGCCGAACCGCTCGCGCGGATGGGCGCGAAGGTCACCGGCGTCGATGCGGCGCCCGAGAATATCGCGGCGGCCAGGGATCATGCCGCGGGGCAGGGGCTCGCGATCAGCTATTTTGCGGGCGAACTGTCCGCGCTGCCGCCCGCGACCTTCGACCTTGTCACCTCGATGGAAGTGGTCGAGCATGTCACCGATCCAGCGGCCTTTATCGGCGAACTCGCGGCGCGGCTTGCGCCCGGCGGGTTGATGATCCTGTCGACGCCGAACCGGACGATGCTGTCGAAGCTGCTGCTCGTCGAGGCGGCCGAGCGCGTCGGCGCGGTGCCGCGCGGGACGCACGACTGGGACCAGTTTCTGAAGCCCGAGGAGCTGACAAAACTGCTCGAAGGTGCGGGGCTCGAGGTCATCGACCGCACCGGCCTGTCGCCCTCCGCCGCCAAGGGCTTCAAGCTCGGCGGCAGCGAGGCGCTCAACTATCTGGTCGCGGCGCGGTGGCCGGCCTGACCCGCGACCCGCGCATCGACGCCTATATCGCGAAGCGGCAAGCCTTCGCGCAGCCGATCCTGAACCATCTGCGCGAGCTTGTGCACAAACATGCGCCGGGTTCGGAAGAAACGCTGAAATGGGGTGTCCCCCATTTCGTGCTGAACGGCCAGAATCTTGCGGGCATGGCGGCGTTCAAGGAACATGCGACCTTCGGCTTCTGGCGCGACGAGGAAGTCACGGGCTCGCCGCGCGACACCGGCGCGATGGGCAGCATGGGGCGGCTCGCGTCGCTTGCCGACCTGCCGGACGACAAGGCGATGGCGGATTATATCAGGAAGGCGGCGGCGCTCTGCGCCGAGGGCAAGCCTAAGCGCCCGGCGCCGAAACCCAAGCCGGCGCTCGACCTGCCCGACGATCTCGGCGCGGCGCTGAAGGCCCATGTCGCGGCGCAAGGCCATTGGAATGCGTTTTCCCCCGGCAAGCGGCGCGACTATATCGAATGGGTGCTCGAGGCGAAGCGCGAGGAAACGCGCGTCAAACGCATCGAAACGATCGTCGCGCAGGTCGCCGAGGGCAAGGACCGCAATTGGAAATATAAGAGCTGCTGACTAGCCCGTCGCCCCCGCCTCGCGGGGGCGACGTTTATTTGTCAGAAGTCCACATCCTCATAATATTTCGGCGGCGACACGATCTCCATCCGCTCCGCCAGCAAGGGGCGGAAACTCGGGCGCGACTTCAGGCCCGAATACCAGCCCTTGGTCTGCTCGTGCCCCGTCCAGTCGATGCCGCCCAGATAGTCGGCGACCGAGATATGCGCCGCCGCGGCCAGGTCGGCGAGGCTCATCGTCGCGCCGGCGAGCCAGGTGCGGTGGTCGATCAGATAATCGACATAGTCGAGATGGTTGTTCGCCGCCTTCATCGCCTCGCGCAGCGCGCCGCCGTCGGGCGGCTGGCGGTGGACGATGCGCTTCTGCATCCGCTCGAACAGCAAGGGGCCGGTGACTTCATAATAGAAATCATGGTCGAACCAGGCGGTCAGCCGGCGGATCTCGGCGCGGTTCGCCGCGGTGCCGTTGATCATCGCCTTGCCTTCGACCGTCTCCTCGAAATATTCGGCGATCGCCATGCTGTCGATCAGCACCTGGCCGCGCGCCTGATCGACCATCACGGGGGTGCGGCCCGCCGGATTGAGATCGATGAATTCGTCGCGGCGCTCCCACGGCGATTCGCGCACCAATTCATATCCGACACCCTTTTCGCCCAGCAAAAGGCGGACCTTGCGCGAAAAGGGACAGAGCGGGAATTGATAGAGTTGCCACATAAGTCCGGCATAGCGGCAGCGAGGCGTCGCGCGCAACGGCTATGGATGGGTATTCAACCCTCAACGTGCCCCTGCGAAGGCAGGGGCCCATCTCCTGCCGTCGCGGTCTCAACCACCGTCGGCTTGATATTCGACCTTCGGAAGATGGGCCCCTGCCTTCGCAGGGGCACGGAAGCTAAATCTAGCGTCGCGCGTCGGCGCGCTCGCGTTCCCACTGCGCGGCAAGGTCGCGTGCCATGTCTTTGAGCACCGGCGCATAAGCCGCGAGCGCCGCCGCGGCATGGCCCGCCATGCGCGTCGTCGCGCGGACATCGTCGCCCATGCGTTCGGCATAATAGGGATCGCGCCCCGTCACTTCGCCGAGCGTCGCGTCGGGCGGAATATAGGCGGCGTCGGACTCGGGATCGACTTGCGCCATCGCCCGCGCGAGCGGGCCGACCTGCATCTGCATCAGCGCGCCGACCATCGCGGTGATCGTTTCGGCCATCCGGTCCTGCGCGACGGGATCGTTGAGCACGGCGACGGTGTCGTTCATCTCGCTGGCGGCCGCGGGCAGCGGCGCCGCGAGCGCGGCGAGGGGGAGGGCGATGAGGGCGAGACGGGTCATGACTCGGTCCTTTCGAGGGACGAGGGGGTGCAGTAAGGCGGTGTCTTTAGCCCAAAGACGCTTTCGCTGGGGTGAACATATCATGCCTTGCGGCGGACCGATGCAAGGACGCGTCTAACCGTCGCCCCCGCGAAGGCGGGGGCCGCTGGAGATACGGCGCAAGGCCGATGGCGGCCCCCGCCTTCGCGGGGGCGACGAATATCTACTCCGCCGCGACCACCTCGACCTCTTCCTCGTTTAGCGAATGCGTCAGGCGGCTCAGCATTTCCTTCGGGCACACCTGCCAGAAACGCGTCCGCCAGCGGTCCCAGTCGGCGAGCACTTCGGCCGACCATTTGCTGCCCGTCGCCTTGGCATGTTCTTCGACCAGTTCCTTGAGCACCGCTTCCCAATGGCCGCTCGCGAGCCGCTGCCAGACGATCGATTCGCCGTTCACGCGGCGCTCGAACTGCTCGTCGGTGTCGAGGATGAACGCCATGCCGCCGGTCATGCCCGCGCCGAAGTTCGATCCGACGGGGCCAAGGATCACCGCGGTGCCGCCGGTCATATATTCGCAGCCGTTGGCGCCGCAGCCCTCGACGACGACGCGCGCGCCCGAGTTGCGGACCGCAAAACGCTCGCCCGCCTGACCCGCCGCGAGCAGCGTGCCCGCGGTCGCGCCATAAAGGACGGTGTTGCCGACGATGCTGTTGTGCTGGCTCACCAGCGGGCTCGACACCGTCGGGCGCACGATGATGCGCCCGCCCGACAGGCCCTTGCCGACATAGTCGTTGGCGTCGCCGAACACTTCGAGCGTCACGCCCTGGCACAGGAAGGCGCCCAAGGACTGCCCCGCGGTGCCGCGCAGCCGCACCTGCACATGGTCGTCGGCGAGCCCCTTCATCCCGAAGCGCGCGGTGACCTCGGCCGACAGGCGCGTGCCAACGGCGCGGTGCGTGTTGCGGACGTTATAGGTCAGCTGCATGCGCTCGCCGCGTTCGAACAACGGCTTCGCATCGCTCAAAATCTGCGCGTCGAGGCTGTCGGGCACCGGGTTGCGGAAGCTGGGCCCCTGCGAACGGCGCTGATCGTCGGGCGCGTCGACCTTGGCGAGGATCGGGTTCAGATCGAGGTCGTCGAGATGTTCCGCGCCGCGGCTGACCTGACGCAGCAATTCGGTGCGGCCGATCACCTCGTCGAGGCTCGTGACGCCGAGCTTCGCCAATATCTCGCGCACTTCCTCGGCGATGAACGTCATCAGATTGATGACCTTCTCGGGCGACCCCGTAAACTTCTGGCGCAGCTTTTCGTCCTGCGTGCACACGCCGACGGGGCAGGTGTTCGAGTGGCACTGGCGCACCATGATGCAGCCCATCGCGACGAGGCTCAACGTCCCGATGCCGAACTCCTCGGCCCCCAAAATGGCGGCAATCACGATGTCGCGCCCGGTCTTGAGCCCGCCATCGGTGCGCAGGCGGATACGGTGACGCAGGCCGTTGAGCGTGAGCACCTGATTGACCTCGCTCAGCCCCATTTCCCACGGCGTGCCGGCATATTTGACGCTGGTTTGGGGCGACGCCCCGGTCCCACCGGTGTTCCCCGCGACGAGGATGACGTCGGCATGCGCCTTCGCGACGCCCGCCGCCACCGTTCCGATCCCCGCGCTGGACACCAGCTTCACGCACACACGCGCCTTCGGATTGATCTGCTTCAAATCATAGATCAGCTGCGCCAGATCCTCGATCGAATAGATGTCGTGGTGCGGCGGCGGCGAGATCAGCGTCACCCCCGGCGTCGCATGGCGCAGCCGCGCGATGAACTCGGTGACCTTGAAGCCCGGAAGCTGGCCGCCTTCGCCGGGCTTGGCGCCCTGCGCGACCTTGATCTCGATCTCGTCGCACGCGCCGAGATATTCGGCGGTGACGCCGAAGCGGCCGCTCGCGATCTGCTTGATGTTGCTGTTGGCATTGTCGCCATTGGCATAGGGGCGATAGCGTTCGCTCGCTTCGCCGCCCTCGCCCGACACCGCCTTCGCGCCGATGCGGTTCATCGCGATCGCCAGCGTCTCGTGCGCCTCGGGCGACAGCGCGCCGAGCGACATCCCCGGGGTGACGAAACGCTTGCGGATTTCGGTGATCGCCTCGACGCTGTCGAGCGCGACGCCCTGCGCCGGATAGTTGAACTCCATCAGATCGCGCAGGTAAATCGGCGGCAGGTCGGCGACCCCGCGCGCGAATTGCAGATAGGTCGAATAGCTGTCGGTCGCGACCGCGGTCTGGAGCAAGTGCATCAGCTGCGCCGAATAGGCGTGCGCCTCGCCCCCCGCACGCTGGCGATAGAAGCCGCCGATGGGGAGGGTGGTGACGCGCGCATCGAACGCCGCCTCATGCTTCTCGGTCGCGTTGATGAACAGCGACTGATAGCCCTCGCCCGAAATCTTCGCCGGCATGCCGGGGAAGAGGTCGTTGACGAGCGCGCGGCTCAGCCCCACCGCCTCGAAATTATAACCGCCGCGATAGGAGGAGATCACCGCGATCCCCATCTTGGCAAGGATCTTGAGCAGCCCGTCGTCGATCGCCTTGCGGAAGCGCAGGCGGCAATCGTCGAGGCTCAGTTCGCCGAACAGCCCGCGCGCCTGCCGGTCGGCAATCGCCGCTTCGGCCAGATAGGCGTGGACGGTGGTCGCACCGACGCCGACGAGCACGGCAAAGGCATGGGTGTCGAGCACCTCGGCCGACCGCACGTTGATCGAGGCGTAGCTGCGCAACCCCTTGCGCACGAGGTGCGTATGGACGGCGGCGGCGGCAAGCACCATCGCCATGCCGACGCGGCCCTCGCCGATACTCTGGTCACTCAGGAACAGTTCCGAACGCCCCGCGCGCACCGCATCCTCGGCCTCGCGGCGGACGCGCGCGATCGCCTCGCGTAGCGTCGAGGCATCGCCGCCGGCGGCAAAAGTGCAATCGATGTCGGCAACCGCATCGCCGAAATAGGCGCGCAGCCGGTCCCAATCCTCGCCGACGAGCACGGGGCTGTCGATCACGAGCACATGATCGCTCTGCCCCTTTTCGTCGAGGATGTTGGCAAGGTTGGCGAAGCGCGTCTTCAGGCTCATCACATGCCGTTCGCGCAGAGAGTCGATCGGCGGATTGGTGACCTGGCTGAAGTTCTGGCGAAAGAATTGCGCGACGTGGCGCGGCTTGTCGGAAATGACCGCGAGCGGCGTGTCGTCGCCCATCGACCCGATCGCTTCCTTCGCATCCTCGACCATGGGGCTCAGGATCAGCTCCATATCTTCCATGGTCAGCCCGGCGGCGACCTGGCGGCGGAGCAATTCCTGCCGGTCCCATGCGGGCAGGCTCGACTTGCCGCCCTTGGGCAGGTCGGCCATCGTGCGGAAACCCTTGACGCGCGAGGCATAGTCGGCGGCGTCGGCGATCTTGTCCTTGATCGCGAGATCTTCATAAAGCGTGCCGTCGTCGAGATCGACCGCGATCATCTGGCCCGGGCCAAGGCGGCCCTTCTTGCGCACGCTCGCTTCGGGCAGCAGCACCATCCCGCTTTCGGACCCGACGACGAGCAGATTGTCGGCGGTGAGCGTGTAGCGCAGCGGACGCAGCGCGTTGCGGTCCATGCCCGCGACCGCCCAGCGGCCGTCGGTCATCGCGAGCGCGGCGGGACCGTCCCACGGCTCCATCACGCTGGCGAGGTACGAATACATCGCGCGGTGGTTGTCGGGGACGTCGCATTCGGTCGTCCACGCTTCGGGCACGAGGATCAGCTTCGCGGTCGGCGCATCGCGGCCGGCGCGGCAGAGCGCCTCGAACACCGCGTCGAGCGCGGCGGTGTCCGACGCGCCCGCGGGGATCACCGGCTTGATGTCTTCCGAATGCTCGCCGAATGCGAGGCTCGCCATCTTGATCTCGTGGCTCTTCATCCAGTTCTTGTTGCCGCGGATCGTATTGATCTCGCCATTATGCGCGAGGCAGCGGAACGGCTGCGCCAGCCACCATTGCGGGAAGGTGTTCGTCGAATAACGCTGGTGGAATATCGCGACGCGGCTCTCGAACAGCTTGTTCGTGAGGTCGGGGAAGAAGTCGGCAAGGCTTTCGGCGAGGAACAGCCCCTTGTAGATGATCGAGCGCGCCGACAGGCTGCACACGTAAAAGTCGGCGATCTGCGCCGCGATCACCTTCTTCTCGATGCGGCGGCGGACGAGGTAGAGCTGCTTTTCGAACTCGTCGATCGACTGCTCGTCGGGCATCGGCCCCGCGATCATGATCTGCTCGATCTCGGGGCGCGTGCGCTGCGCCTTGTCGCCGATCACCGAGACATCGACCGGCACCTGACGCCAGCCATAGATGGTGAAGCCCGCGTCGATGATTTCGGACTCGACGATCGTGCGGCATTCCTCCTGCGCGCCCAGATCGGTGCGCGGCAGGAAGACCATGCCGACCGCGAGGCGGTTCGGGCGCACCTTGTGCCCCGACGCGGCGATCGCGTCGTCAAAGAAGCGCACGGGCAGGTCGACATGGATGCCCGCCCCGTCCCCGGTCTTGCCGTCGGCGTCGACCGCGCCGCGGTGCCACACGGCACGCAGCGCCTCGATCGCCGCCTCGACGACGCGGCGCGACGGCTTGCCGTCGGTCGCCGCCACCATGCCGACGCCGCAGGCATCGGATTCAAGGTCGGGGCGATACATGCCTTCGGCCGCGAGCCGCGCGTGATCGGGGGTGGGGTAATGGGTCATCATCTTCGTCCTGACGGGATAGGCTGACGCCTATTCGGAGGGGGTCTTGTCCAACCGCTCGCGCGCCTTTTCGACGGCGGCGGCTTCGGCTTCGATATAGGCGGCTTCCAGTTCCTCGACGCGCTTGCGATCGGCTTCGGACCAGTTGCTGCGATCATATGCGGTGGCTTCGACCGCGACGGCGGCGTCAGCGGCGGCCTCGGCCGCATCGGCGGCCGCTTCCGCGGTGGCGACATCGGCTGCGGCGTCGACCGCATAATCGTCGGCGGCTTCGGCCGCGACCGCGTCGGTCGCTTCCATGTCGGTCTTCCACATGTCGCGCTGTTCCTTCAGCACGCTGACATCGACCTTCATCAGCTTGGCGAGCTTGCCGAGTTCCTTGTCGTCGAAGTCCGAAAGCTGCTTTTCCTTGGGCAGCTCCTTCAGATCCTTCTCGATCTCGGGGGCGCGGTCGATGAATTTGGTCACCAGCGGCGGCACCGCCTTGATCACCGCGACCATCACTTCGGGATCGGCCTGCAACGCCATCCATTCGCTGGCGTAGAGATTGCCCGTCGGCGTCGCGAGAAAGGTGTTGAGGTCGGTGAGCTGCGCGCCGGTGAACTTGCGCGCATAGGCCTTGGCCAGCCCTTCGCGCATCGGCGGTTCCATATCGGCCAGCACTTCGCTGATCAGCGGCTTGATCACGCGGTTGATCTGCTCGTCGCGTTCCTTGCGATGCGGGTCGAACATGTCGGCGACCTTGCCCTTGGTCGCTTCGTCGAGCTTGGCGATCTGGTCGGTTTCGACGCCGGTCTTGATCGAAAGCAGCAGGTCCGACTGACCGCCGAACTCGCCCATGATCGTCTTGAACATCTTGCCGTACAGATTGTCGACCATCTTCTCGATGCTGCCGGCCGGGATCAGCGCGGCGGTCGTCTGCTGCGCCAGCGTCAGGCGCGCCGGGTCGATCGGCGGCAGGTCGCTCGTGTCGAACATCTTTTCGATCAGCGCGATCGCCTCGTCCATTTCACGCTGCATCTTGGCCTTCGCCTCGGCGGCGGCAGCCTCGCTGTCGAACGGCGTCTCGCTGCCGTCTTCGGCGGTGATGACTTCGGCTTCGGGCGCTTCCTGCTGCGCGGCATGGGCGGACACGCCCAGCGGCAGCATCGCCACGGCACCGGCAAGCAGGATCGATTTGAACGACGGCATCATAGATTCCTTCCCCTGTTGGTCATGCCGCCTTCTTTTCGCTCTTCGCTTTGACTTTCAACCACTTTGCCATCTGTTCGCTGACATCGCGGCCGTCGCGGATGCCCCACACGACCAGGCTCGCGCCGCGCACGATGTCGCCTGCCGCAAAGACACCCGGCAAACTGGTCATCATCGTCTGGTGATCGACGCGCAAAGTGCCCCAGCGCGTGACCGACAGGTCGGGCGAGCCGAACAGGTGCGGCAGCTCCTCGGGGTCGAAGCCCAGCGCCTTGATCACCATGTCGGCGGGGACGTCGAACTTGCGGCCGGGATCGGCCTCCGGGCTGCGGCGGCCGCTCGCGTCGGGGGCGCCGAGGCGCATGCCCGCGACCGCGACTTCCTTCACATGCTTGTCGGCGGTGAAGCTTTCGGGGGCCGAAAGCCAGACGAACTCGACGCCTTCTTCCTCGGCGTTCGAAACCTCGCGCTGCGACCCCGGCATATTCTCGCGGTCGCGGCGATAGAGGCACTTCACCGATTTCGCGCCCTGACGGACGGCGGTGCGGACGCAGTCCATCGCGGTATCGCCGCCGCCGATGACGACGACATGCTTGCCCTTGGCGTCGAGGCGCCCGTCGTCGAACGCCGGAACCTCGTCGCCGAAGCTCTTGCGGTTCGACGCGATCAGATAGTCGAGCGCGGCGATCACGCCGTCGGCGCCATTGCCGGGGACGTTGATCTCGCGCGCCTTATAGACGCCCGTCGCGACCAGGATCGCGTCATGCTTCTGGCGCAGTTCGTCGAGCGTCGCGTCCTCGCCGACCGCGAAGCCGAGGTGGAACTGGATGCCGCCTTCCTGGAGCCGGTCGATGCGGCGCATCACGACATCCTTTTCGAGCTTGAATCCCGGGATGCCATAGGTGAGGAGGCCGCCCGCGCGGTCGTGCCGGTCATAGACATGCACCTCATGCCCCTGCGCGCGCAGATATTCGGCGGCCGTCAGGCCCGCGGGACCCGCGCCGATCACGCCGACCGACTGACCGGTCGCGGCGCCGACGTGCAGCGGCTCGACCCAGCCCTCGGCCCAGGCGGTGTCGGTGATATATTTCTCGACGCTGCCGATCGTCACCGCGCCATGGCCCGAGAACTCGATGACGCAATTGCCTTCGCACAGCCGATCCTGCGGACAGATGCGGCCGCAGATCTCGGGCATCGTCGAGGTCGCGTTGCTCAGTTCATAGGCTTCGCGGAGGCGCCCCTCGGCGGTCAGCCGCAGCCAGTCGGGAATATGATTGTGCAAGGGACAGTGGACCGAGCAATAGGGCACGCCGCATTGCGAGCAGCGCGCCGCCTGTTCGTCGGCGTCGGGCGCCGCGTAACGTTCGGCGATCTCGCGAAAGTCGCGCGCGCGTTCTTCGGCGGAGCGCTTGTCCGGATAGGATTGTTCACGCCCCACAAACTGGAGCATGCGTTCGGAAGCCATGCAGTATCCCCTTCGTTGAGAGGCGAAATGCATGGGCCGAAACGCGCTGTCACGGGCGAATTGCGGGATAGGTCAATAATACTTACCTAAATCGGGCGTCAAATTTGCGCCAAAATAGGTTCGCGCAATTATCTTTCGTCGATTAGTATCGTTTCGGACCTATCTCATGCCGAGCCAGATCAGCGCCGCGACGCCGACGATGATTCGGTACCAGGCGAACGGCGCGAAACCATAGCGGGTGACAACCGCGAGGAAGGCCTTGATCACCGCCCAGGCGACGATGAAAGAGACGAACGCGCCGACCGCGATCAGGCCGAGGTCGTTGGTGGTGATCGCGTCGCGATGCTTGAACAGCTGGAGTACGGTCGCGCCGGTCAGCGTCGGAAGCGCGAGGAAGAAGCTGAACTCGGCCGCGGTCTTGCGGTCGACCCCGAACGACATCGCGCCGAGGATCGTCGCGCCCGATCGGCTGACCCCGGGGATCATCGCGATGCACTGGACCAGCCCGACGAGGATCGACTGGCGCGCCGACACATTCGCGACCCCGCCGACATCGCGCGTCTTCGCGAACCGCTCGACGAGCAGGATCGCAAAGCCGCCGATGACGAGCGCCCAGGCAACTATGACGGCATTTTCGAGCATCAGCTCGATATAGTCGCCGAACGCGAGCCCGAGGACGACCGCCGGGAAGAAGGCGAGCAGCAGGTTGCGCACAAAGGCGATGGCGACCGGATCGCGGCGGAAGAAGCCGGTGAACATCTCCCAGAACAGCTTCCGGTACAGCACAACGATCGCGAGAATCGCGCCGGGCTGGATCGCGATGTTGAAGATCGCCCAGCGCGCGGCATCATAGCCGAGAAGTTCCGTCGCAAGAATCAGGTGCCCGGTCGAGGAGACGGGCAAAAATTCGGTCAGACCCTCGACGATGCCGAGGATGATTGCGGTCAGCCAGATACCCATTATCGCGAGGCAAGCTCGGCAAAGCGGCCGTGGCGGCGATACTGGACCAACCAGCCGTCGGCGACCGAGGCGAGCGAGGCCGGCACGACGCCAAGCTGCGCGAAACCTTCGGCACCTTCGGCGACGACATTGTCGCGCTGGAGCATCAGCCACTGATCCTTGGTGATCGGCGCGCCGGGTGCCCAGCCGAAGCCGCTTGCGAGCGCCGATGCGACGACATCGGGGACATCGACGAACAGCGGCGAACGTCCGGTCGCATCGGCGATCCAGCGAAGCAATTCGCCCATCGTCAGCACCTGCGGCCCGCCCAGCTCATAGGTCTTGCCCGCGGCATCGCTGCCGAGCGCCGCGACCACCGCATCGGCGACGTCGCCGACATAGGCGGGCTGGAATTTCGCATCGGGTGCGATCACCGGAACGACGGGCGCCATGCGCATCATCGTGGCGAAACGGTTGATGAAATGATCCTCGCGGCCGAACAGGATCGACGGTCGCAGTATCGCGGCACCAGCAAAGGCCGCGCGCACCGCGGCTTCGCCGTCGCCCTTGCTGCGGCCATAGGCTGAGGCGCTTTCGGGGTCGGCGCCGATTGCCGAGACATGGACGAGCGCGCCGGCGCCCGCCGCCTTCGCCGCCGCCGCGACATGGCCCGCGCCATCGGCCTGCACGGCTTGCATGTCGGCGAAGGCGCCGGTGAGATTGATCACCGCATCGCTGCCCTGCACCGCACGCGCCACGCTCGCGGGGTCGCGGACGTCGCTCGCCACGAACTGCGTCTGGCCGAGACCGCCGAGCGGTTTGAGGAAGGTCGCGGCACGCGGTTCGCGCTGGGCGATGCGGACGCGGGCGCCGCGTGCAAGCAGCCGCTGCACGACATAGCGGCCGAGGAAGCCGCCGCCGCCCAATACCGTGATCAATTGCGCGTCGAATTTCCGCATGTGTGTCCGCCTGTATCGATTCTCTTGGAGGGCGCGAGGCGCGCCGACGGGCCTCCCCATGCCGCGAAGCGGGAAGGGGAGCAAGGGGCGAGGCGGCAATATGACGCAAAACCGATCTCTTTGCGATAAAATGCACGCCAGCCGCCGCGACGCGGTTGACAAGCCGTCGGCCGCGCCGCTAAGCGCCCGCTCCTACCCCGTGCCCAGATGGCGGAATTGGTAGACGCACCAGCTTCAGGTGCTGGCGATCGCAAGGTCGTGGAGGTTCGAGTCCTCTTCTGGGCACCATTGACTTTTCCGGCAACGTCCGGGAAAGTCCAGCAAGCGGCTGGTTTTACAGCATTTTTTCAGAGAGAATCGCTGAATGGAATCCGGGCTCATCCAGCCGGAACCATCAGCATACCATCAGCTTTGATGGTGTTTTTGATGGTTCCGGGCAGCCCCCTGAAGGTGAAACCATCATGACGCTGACTCACATCCAGATTTCGAACGCTAAACCCGGGGAAAAGGCCTATAAATTGGCTGACGCCGACGCCCTGTACCTCGTGGTGAGGCCGACCGGGGCAAAAGTCTGGCGAATGAACTATCGTCACCTCGATCGACAAAAGACTCTCTATTTTGGCTCATGGCCGGAGGTCGGACTTTCCGATGCACGCGAACTGCGCGACGCCGCGCGCAAGAAAATCGTGGCCGGCGTTGACCCCGCCGCGGAAAAGAAGGTTGCGCGCCTCACGCAGAAGATCGCCGAGGACAATACGTTCAAGGCGATCGCGGCAGAATGGAAGGCGAAGAACGAGCGGGAGGAACGCGCGCCGGCGACGCTGCGCAAGATCAGCTGGTTGCTCGACATCGCCAATCCGATGATCGGCAGCCGTCCGATATCGAAGCTTACACCGCAAGAAATCCTGGCGGTGCTCCGCAAGGTTGAAGCAACAGGACGATATGAGAGCGCCCGGCGCATGCGCAGCGTGATCAGCAGGGTATTCCGTTACGCCATCGCTACCGCGCGGGCCGACCGCGATCTCGCAGCAGACCTTCGCGGGGCGCTAACCACGCCAAAGGTGAAGCACCATGCAGCAATTACAAACCGGAAAGAGACTGGCGCGCTGCTGCGTGCAATCGACGGGTACACCGGCCATGAGCTCACGGCGATCGCGCTTCGATTGACGCCGCATCTTTTTGTAAGGCCGGGGGAACTGCGCCAGGCGGAATGGGCGGAGATCGATTCCGAGGAGAATGTTTGGTCGATCCCGGCTGAAAAGATGAAAATGCGCCGTCCGCATTGTGTTCCGCTTTCCCGGCAAGTTCGCACGCTGCTGCAGGAATTGCATGCCCTCACAGGGGATGGGCGCTACCTGTTCCCCTCTTTACGGACGCCGCGTCGGTGCATGTCGGAAAATACCGTCAGCGCCGCGCTGCGCCGGCTCGGATACAGCCGCGATGAGATGACGGCCCATGGGTTCCGTTCAACGGCCGCGACGCTGCTCAACCAGATGGGCATGTGGCATCCCGACGCAATCGAGAGGCAGATGGCTCATCTCGATGCCAACGCCACCCGCCGGATTTACACCCGCGGCGAATATTGGGAAGAGCGCGTCCGCATGATGCAGCATTGGTCCGATTATCTCGACAAGCTCCGCGAAGGAGCACAGATTCTCCGGCCAGACTTCGGCAATGCCACGGGTTGAGCTGGCTAACAGCCGGTCAGGGCCTTCAAGCTCCTGTAGGGGATCAACGTGGACCGGCCGACCTTGACGGTTTCAAGGTCGCCGGCCTCGATCAGCTCATAAATCCTCGACCGGCTGATACCGGTGAGTTGGACTGCGGCGGATATTCGCACCGTAAGCGGCTCGATGACAATCGCATCAATCTGTTTCGGGGTGGGGTCCGACATAATTCGTTGCTCGCTCGAGGAATTGGCTGAGCGGCGGCCCCTTCCGTCGCCGGTTTCTCCATAAGCAATTTGCCGCGATGCCGTCGCTCCTTCAACGACCGGGGAACGGCACTGCCGCTTCCAGGCACCGGAGAGCCCCTCCTCTTGGCCGGATCGGCGCGATTTCGTTTCGGCGGCGGGAGGCGAGAAGCCGTAACGGGTCCCTTTTCCTCGTGAACAGTTCGCTCCCGCCACGAAAAGCGGGCGGTCGTGCGTCCAGCCATCGTCTCGCGGGCCAGCTGAGAATCAGGTCGTTGAAGGGATGGGTAGGGGAGTTGGAGGGTGTGGTATTATGTAATGACAGGGTTACGCGATGCCTTCCCCCATTTCTTATTCCGAAATCTCTCGTCTGGAAGCCGCCGGTTCGGATCTCGTCCACCGACTTGGTGGTAGCTGGCATCGATCCTCAGGGATGTGCCGCTGTCCCGCTCACGACGATCGATCACCGAGCCTCTCGGTTCGCGTCGGTGATACCCGACTCTTGTTCAAATGCTTTGCCGGGTGCGACACGGGCGACGTGCTGCGCGCCATTCGGCGGCTCGATCCGAATGCTATTGCCGCCAAGGGCGAGGGTATTCCTCAGAATCTCCAACTCGGTCGATGGCTGCAGCAGCGCGCCCGCGATTTGTGGAGAAACGGACGCCCGATACCGGGGACGATCGCAGAGACTTACCTGCGAAATCGGTCCATCGACATCGCGCCGGATTGCTTGCGCTTCTGCGACCAAACGCCTCTCGGCAAGGGCAAGATGGCCACGTTCCGTCCTGCAATGCTCGCCGCCGTCACCGACGATTCCGGTTTGCTCGCTGTCCAGCGGACTTTTCTGGACAGGCTGGGACGCCGTTCGCGGGACCTCCGCCGGCCCCGACGCCTGCTGGCTCATCCATCCGCCGGTGCGGTTCGTCTCACGCCGGCCAACGACACGCTGGGCATCGCCGAAGGCGTCGAAACCGCGATCTCCGCAATGGTTCTACTTGGCATTCCCGTCTGGGCAGCTCTCGGAAACGAACGCTTCCCCCATATCGGCATCCCGAAATGCGTGTCCCGCCTCATACTGCTGCCCGACAATGACTATGCCGGGCGCATCGCTGTACCGCTTGCCGAGAAGGCCCACGCGATGCCTGGACGGCGCATCGACACGATCTGGCCATGGAACGGTCGCAACGACTGGAACGACGTGCTCCGGGAAGGAGGGAAGGGGGAGGGCGACTGGCGGCGCCAAGTGGCCTGAATGTTCAGGTTGCTGCCGCCGGGAGACTGACTATGACTTATCCCATCGTATATGCGTTGGCGCGCAACTGCGTCGCTTCGCCGCTCAACGTCCGGACCGAGAGCGATCCCGACGCCGACGCCGAACTGGAGGCGATGATCGGCGAGGCCGGCTTCGTGCTCCAGAACCTGATTGGCACCGCGATCAAGCGCAAGAAGGACAGCTACAGTATCTTCGGCGGCGGCCGGCGTCTCGGGCGCGTCCATGCTCTGATCGAAAAAGGCCAGCTTCCGGACGACTTCTGCGTCCCGGTCATGGTGATGCCGGACGCGAAGAATGCCATCGAACTCAGCCTCGCTGAAAACCAGAAACTGCCGATGACCGCCGCCGATGAATGCACCGCATTCAAGAACATGATCGAGAAGGAAGGCAAGACGCCGGGACAAGTCGCCGCGCGCTTCGGCAAGACCGAGCGCTTCGTCCTCGGACGTGTACGGCTCGCCGATCTCCACGAAACAATCTTCGAGGCACTGCGCAAGTGTGAAATCACGCTCGAGGTTGCCAAGGCCTATGGCAGCACGTCGGATACGGTTCGCCAGGCCCGTGTGTTCGAGCAGTATAAGGACAGCTACTACAAGGACGATGTCTATACGATCCGGCGCGAGCTCGCCACCGGCTGCTATCGCGGCGGCGATCCCAAGGCGTTGCTCGTCGGCCGCGAGGCCTATGTCGAAGCGGGCGGGCGGATCGATTCCGACCTCTTCTCCGACAGCGCCTCCGAAACCTGGATTGACGGCGACATTCTCGATCGCCTGGTGGACGAGAAACTCGCGGTCGAAGCCGAGGCGATCCGTGAACGCGAGGGCTTCGCCGAAATTCGCGCCGTGCCGACGATGCGTGTCTCGTTCACCGAGCTCGATGGCCTTCGCCCGGTCCGCGGTGAAGTTCCCCCGCCGACGGCGGAGGACGAAGCGCGCTGCGACGAAATCGAGGCCGAGATGAACAAGATCGCGGAAGCCGCGAGCGAAAGCGACGACGGCATCACCGATGACGACGAGCAGCGTTATCGCGATCTCGAATGCGAACTCCGCGACATCCAGAATCGGCCCCCGGTCCTGACCGACGAGCAGAAGGCGTTGGCCGTCGCGTTCGTCGTCATCGGCGAGGATGGCCAGCCGCGCGTCCATCAGCAGGTCTATATGACGCCCGAGCCCGTGGACGAGGATGTCTACGAGGACGGTGTCGGCAACATCGACGGTGCGGTCTCTGCGAAGCCGGGGATCAGCCAGCGGCTCGCCGACGAACTCGCGACGATGAAGGCGGAACTGCTCCGTGTCCATGTCGCGAGCGACCCGCGGTTCGCGCTCGATCTCGGCACCTTCGTGATGGTCGATGCGGCGCAGCGGCGCTATGGGGCGAGCGATCTGGCAAGCGAACTGAGGGCCGATGCGGCGCCGTCGCGGGTCATCGGGTTCGAGAGCGGCACGGCGGCGGCCGAGGAGTGGGCGAAGCTCGATGCCGGACTCGACCGGAGCTGGATCGATACCGATGTGGGCGTCACCGGTCGCTATGATGCCTTTTGCGCGCTCAGCGAGGAGGCGCGCGCGGCATGGCTCGGCTGGGCGATCGCCCGCACTATTCATGCTGTGCCCGGCAGGACGACCGGCAGCGAGTTCGTTGACCATCTCGGTAGCAAGCTCGGTATCGACGTCGCCGCGTGGTGGCGTCCGACCGCGAACAACTATTTCAAGCGGCTCACCAAGACGTCGATCCTCGACCTGTTCGCGGAAATCGGCGGCAGCGAACTCGGCCAGCGCTACGGCGCCTCGAAGAAGGACCTCCTCGCTTCCTCGGCCGAGCAGCTCTTCGCGGGCAACATCATCGTCGAGGCGGACGTCAAGGAAAAGGCACTCGCCTGGCTCCCCGACTCCATGCGCTTCGAGCATCCCGTCGCCGAGCCGGAGAACGACGATGCCGAAACCACCGGCGCCGCCGAGACGCCGACGGACGAAGAGCCGGTCGATGATGGCGACGAGGACGAAGTGATCGCCGACGCGGCCTGATCCGGCGGAGCCGACCTCGATAGGGGCCGTGACCACGCGTCGCGGCCCCTTTTTTCATGCCGCCTTCCACTCTGGAGGAGAGGGGGAGGGCTGTGTGCGGCGGGGGCAGGTGCCCCGGAGCCAGTTCAGGAGAGCTTCCATGACCCTTCCGCTTTTCAGCATCGCCGACACCCCGGATTCTGGCGCCCGGGAAAAGGCCGAACGTCTTCACGGCGTCGCACGGGCTCTGCAAACCCGGCTCGCCGCGCCGCAATCGGTGACGCGTTCGCTCCTCAAGGGGCTCATGTCCGAGGCGTTCGGCGGCTCCGATGCCGACGGACACTGGTCGATGCGCGATGCCTATGACGCACTCGAAGCGGCCCAGGCTGCAGACATGCTGTCGCTCGGTGACGGCCATAGCCCCGACAGCCCGCCCGAGGATGACTTCTCGGCCATTCTCGCGTTCGAGAAGGCGCTGCCGACCCAAACCTATCGCAGCGAGCATCAGGTCGAGATGCAGCAGTTCAGCACGCCGACCGCGCTGGGCTGGCTCGCGGCCCGTGCTGCGGCGGTTACGGCCGACGACCATGTGCTCGAACCGTCGGCGGGCACCGGCATGCTCGCGGCGCGCGCGGTCGCCGCCGGCGCCGCCGTGACGCTCAACGAACGCGATCCCTGCCGCGCCGCGCTGCTCGCCCTCGTTACCGACAGCGACGTCACCACCCACGATGCCGAGTTCATCAACGACCATTTGCCTCCCGAGGTGCTGCCGACGGTCGTTCTGATCAATCCGCCTTTCAGTCGCAGCGAAGGCCGGGGCGAGGACCGCCACGCGGGCGCCCGTCACCTGCGCTCCGCGCTCCTCCGCCTCGCCGACGGCGGACGCTGCGTCGCGATCATGTCGCCGGCCTTCGCGCATGACGGCAGCGGTGCCCGCGGCTATGTCTCGGTTGCCGAGATCGCGCGTCCACGCGTGGAAATCACGATCCTCGGTCGCCCCTACGCCAAGCATGGCACCGGCATCGCGGTCCGGTTGATCGTATTCGACAAAGGTTGGGTCGGCGTAACCGAACGCCACACGGTCGATACAATCGAGGCGGCGCTGCCGATCGTTCTCGCGCTCCCGCCGCGCCTTGATCCGACCGACGAACCGCCACCGGCCTCTCCGGCTGTCATCCCCATGCGATGGGCGCTCAAAGCCGCATCGGCGCCGCTCTTTTCGGGCCTTGCCACTCCCAAGATCATCGCGCCGTCGCGGATCGCTGCGAAGGACGATCCGGCCGAGCCGCTGGCCTATTCGGTTCGCGATGCGCCGCTGCCGGTCGGCGACCCGGTCGGCATCTACGCCCCATGGCGGCTCGCCCGTATCGATATTCCGGACGCTACGTCCCATCCCGACAATCTGGTTGAATCGCTCGCAATGGCGTCGGTGCTGCCGCCGATTCCCAGGTATCGGCCACTCTTCCAGAACCGAGCACGCAGCGCGCTGTCCGACGCCCAGCTCGAAGCGATCATCTATGCGGGTGACGCCTTTTCGCGCGACCTGCCGGGCCGGTTCGTGCCCAACGAGGCGGGCGACCAACTCCGCGAGGATGCCGACGGGCACGCTTATCGCATGGGCTTCTTCATCGGCGACGGCACGGGCGTCGGCAAGGGTCGCGAAGGCGCCGCCATCATCCGCGACCAATGGAACTGCGGTAACCGCCGCGCTCTCTGGATTTCGAGGGGCGCGACGCTCCTTGAAGATGCCCGCCGCGACTGGACCGCGCTCGGCGGCCTTCCGATCGACATTCAGCCGCTCGACGCGTTTCCGCTTGGGCAGCCGATCGGTATGGCGAGCGGCATCCTCTTCCTCGCCTATGCGACCCTGCGCTCGCAGCGCCACGACCAATGCTCGCGCCTCCAGCAGATCCTCCAGTGGACCGGCGCCGATTTCGAAGGCGTGATCCTGTTCGACGAATCCCATTCGATGGGCAATGCCGCAGGCACCAAGGACGAATACCGTCAGGCCAAGGGCTCCGAACAGGGTCTTGCCGGAGTTCGCCTGCAAAACGCCCTCCCGCGCGCGCGCGTCGTCTATGAATCGGCGACCGGCGCCACCAAGCCGGAGAATCTGAGCTATGCGTCGCGGCTCGGCCTCTGGGGCCCCGGCACGGCCTTTGCCAACCGCGACGCATTCCTCGCAGCGATGACAGACGGCGGCATCGCCGCGATGGAGATCGTCGCCCGCGACCTCAAGTCCATGGGTCTCTATACGGCGCGCGCGCTGAGCTTCGCTGGCGTCGAATATGACCCGCTCGAACACCAGCTCACCCCCGACCAGATCGAAATCTACGACGCCTATGCCGACGCATGGGCGATCGTTCACCAGAACTTGGGCGAGGTGCTGAAGGCGTCGAACATCGTCGACCGCATGTCGGGCGAGACGATGAACGCCATGGCCAAGGGTTCGGCACTCAGCCGGTTCGAGAGTGCGAAACAGCGCTTCTTCTCGCAGGTGCTGATCTCGATGAAGATGCCGACGGTCGTTCGCGCGATCGAGGAGGAACTGGCCGCGGGCCATGTCGCCGTCGTGCAGCTGACAAGCACGGCCGAGGCGATCCTCGAACGCCGGCTTGCGGACCTGTCGCCGGACGAGCGCGCCAACCTTGCGATCGATGTCTCGCCGCTCGATACGCTGATCGATTATCTGAAGACGGCCTTCCCGACGCGTCAGATGCGCGGCTTTCGCTCATCCGACGGAGCGATGCGCTCCGAACCGATGCATGATGGCAATGGCAACGCGGTTTTTTGCCAGGAAGCCATCGAAGCGCGCGACAATCTGGTCGAAAGCCTCTGTTCTATGCCGCCGGTCCCGGCCGCGCTCGACTTCCTGATCGCGCATTTCGGGACCGACAAGGTCGCCGAGGTCACGGGCCGGACGCGCCGCGTTGTCCTTGACGGGCAGGGGCGGCAGAAGCTCGAGCGCCGCAGCGCCAGTTCCAATATCGCCGAGACCGACGCCTTCATGTCGGGACGCAAGCCGATCCTCGTCTTCTCGGAAGCGGGCGGCACCGGGCGCTCTTATCACGCCGACCTCGATTGTCCGACCGCGAACAAGCGGCGCATCCACTTCCTGCTCGAGCCGGGCTGGCGCGCCGACATCGCGATCCAGGGTCTCGGTCGCACGCATCGCACCTACCAGTGGAAGCCGCCGGTGTTCCGCCCCGTCACGACCGACTGCAAGGGCGAACGCCGCTTCATCAGCACCATCGCGCGCCGCCTCGATACGCTCGGCGCGCTGACGCGCGGCCAACGACAGACCGGCGGCCAGAATCTGTTCGATCCGGCCGATAATCTGGAAAGCAGCTATGCTCGCGAAGCGCTCACGCAATGGTATCATCTGCTCCATGCGGGTAAGCTTGCGAGTGTCGGTCTCGAGCAGTTCCAGATCATCACCGGCCTGAAGCTCGTGGACGACAATGGTACGCTGCTCGACAAGCTGCCGCCGATCCAGCGCTGGCTGAACCGCATCCTCGCGCTTCGTATCGCGACCCAGGATGCTATCTTCGAGGAATATATGGGGCTCATCCAGGCCCGCGTCGATGCTGCCCGCGAAGCAGGGACGCTCGATCTTGGCGTCGAGGCGATCCGGGCCGAGCGTATCGTCCAGCTCTCGGAGCAGGTTCTCAGGAAAGACCCGGTCTCCGGCGCCGAAACGCGGCTGCTCCGCCTCGAGCTTCACCTCAAGCCGCGTGTCACGGGCTGGGCGCGCCTCTACAAGATCTGGGGCGGTTCGTCGGACGTCCAGTATCTCCGCAACAGTCGTTCGGGACGCGTCGCCCTTTGTGTTCCATCTTGGTCGATTACCGATGAGGACGGGAGGCCCGTCAAGATGATGGAGCTTGTCCGGCCGACAGGGTCGAACCGCATCCAGCTTGCCGGGCTCGGGCATACGCATTGGGCGGAGATCGACCGCGAGAGCTTCCAGAGCTTCTGGGCGGCCGAAGTTACCGAAGCGCTCGACAAGGTCGATATCGAGACGATCAGTGTCGCAACCGGCCTACTTCTCCCCGTCTGGAACAAGCTGCCGCAGGATGATGTTCGTGTCTGGCGGATCGACGATGCGGCGGGAACGTCGATCCTTGGCCGTATCGTGATGCCCGGGGCGATCGAGAAGCTGGAATCCGCTTTCGGCCTCACCTCCTCGATCATGCTCACACCTGACGAACTGATGCAGGCCGCCCGGCATGGCGATGGCGCCCTCATCCCGGGGCTGCACGGCGCGCGGCTCGTGTCCGCCATGGTCAACGACAGCCGCCGGCTCGAGATCCGGGATTTCCGACCTCAGGATCGCGAATGGCTGAAGGCGCGCGGCGCGTTCAGCGAGGTGATTGCATATAAGACCCGGCTCTTCCTCCCGGCGGGGAAGGCCGATGAGATCTTGAGCTCCGTCATCGCCGGGCCTCCACAGTGAAGTCGAACCTCTCCGTGGGAGACGCAGCTATCGGCTGGTCAATCGGCAGTTTGTCGAGGCTTCCACGCCGCGATGCCCGTGATAGCTGCCCGGCGAGCATGCCGCTCGCGACCTTGCCGATCGACGGCACCATATTCGAGCATCTCGACGAGGGCTGACTTGCTGATCTTGGCTCGTCGAACGCGGAGCTGGCGCGCTTCAATGCTCGCACCGCGAAAGCAATTCGCCGGAGGAGGGAAGGGGGTGGCGCGGGGCGTGGCGGCGGAATGGTCTGCCGACCACCAAGAAGATGGAGGTTCCCATGGCAGACCGGGCATCCGCCATGATCCAGATCGGGGGCACGATTTCTGGCGACCTGATACCGGCACTTCTCGAAGCTATCGAATGCGATGGCGGGAAAGCCGATTGGGAAGGAAATGCGATCGAGCTTTCGCATATCGCCGCCGGACATATCCTCGAAGTTTGCGCCTATGAGCTTGTCGGCGGTCAGTTCGAATGTGTCGAAGCCTTCTGCCGCACTCACGGCATCGCCTTTGTTCGGCGCTCGGACGCATGTTCCGGAGCATTCGGACCCGAGCGCGCCGTTCACACGGGCGATGGGGCGCCTCGATATTATGAGGTCAATGATTTCGGCCGGATCGTCCTGACGCAGCGAGAGTTGAACGACCTGGGTTCGATCGCCGCGGCGAACGCCTGGTTCGAAGCGGGCGATTTCGCACTTCCGCTCTTGTCCATCGGAACCCGCGCAAATCCGTCCTCTGGCCAGGAGAATGACGATGGCTGAACATTATCTCGAGGCAAGCTTCAGCTTCACCTGCACCGATGGCGAAATGGCGCTGCTCAAGGAGATATTCGAGGCAGCGAGCGACATGATGGGCGATATTGTCCCACCGGCACCGAGCCCGAAAATCCTCGAATTCTTCCCTCCTGAAAACGATGATGATCCGTGGAGCGGCCTTTGCGCGATATTCTGCGATGCGGATTTTCCGGATTTCGGTGCCCGTATCGAGGCGGGAACTGTGTCGATCGACGGGGCCGGACAGATCGCGCATATCCATGGCACGCCATCCTTCCAACCCGACCCGGTTGCGATGGTGATCCATCGGTGCTGTGCCGAATCCCTTCTTCGCGGCCCAATCGGTTTCGAATGGTCGGAAAGCTGCTCCAAACCTCGCGAGGGCGAGTTTGGCGGCGGCTGGTGCGCCATCTTCGCGGATCGCATCGAGATGCACTCGACGCGCGAAGCCTTATCGGCGGCGCTTGGGCCGTTGGTATCGGGCAATCCACCTCACTCGGCTTCCGACGCCTGGGCTGAGCGTCCGGGCCATCCGCTTGCGGACTGGAAATACCAGATCGCGAACGACGACACGCGCCTTGGCTATCGAGACTGGATTGCGGCGCGCGAGGTCGCCGAGCTGCACGATACCGCCGGATATCCCGACGCGACCTCGCCTGTCCCGGAGGCGCCCGGACTCTATCTGCATCTCTATCACGGCCGCAAGGATCCCCACGAGAATCTCGAAGACTGGGGCAGCGAAGGGCCGGTGATCGGCCCGCTCGCCTATCTGCACACGACCTATATGTGCGACGTCAAGTTTGCGGCGGCGCCCGACGTGATGGAGTGCTTCTTCCCTGCGGTCATGACCGAATGGCGCGCGCGGGGATTGTCCAACGTCGCGGGTCCGCTCTGCGATTGGCGCCTGACCGTCTTCAACGATTATATCGAATATGACGGCATCTACTATGGCGACTGGACTGTGTTCGTCGCCACGCCCGGCGAGGTCGACGAGCGGTTCGCCAAGACCGCGGCGCCTGCGTGATGGCGCACATCGTCAAAGGCGAAGCCTTCTGCCAGAAACCGGGCTGTGCAAAGTCCTGGCCCCGCGATCCCGTGCTCGAGGTCGTCTGCCCCGACTGCAAGGCGGCTGTCGGTGCCGACTGCCGCCGACCGAGCGGGCACAGCGGACCCTTTGTCGAGCTTCACGCCACGCGCGACATCCTTGCCGATCGCGAGGGCAAATATGGCCCGTGCCCGCTTGGGTTTTGCGGCCTCGATCGCGCATCACCTCAACTGGGCCTGCCGCTGTTCGATTGAACTGCGGCGTCGCTAATCGGAAGGTTTTCCGCATTGCCCGAAATCATCCCCATCACGGTCTACCAGTTCGACGAACTCGATGATTCCGCCAAGGACAAGGCGCGGCGGTGGTATCGCCAGGGCGCCTTCGACCATGACTGGTACGACTTCGTCTTCAGCGATTTCGAGGCGATCTGTGATATCCTCGGCGTCACGCTTCGCACCAACCCTGTTTCCCATGTCGGAGGCACGAAGTGCGAAGAGCCGCAGATTTTCTTCACGGGCTTCGCCAGCCAGGGAGACGGCGCCTGCTTTGCCGGCAGCTACGCCTATCGGTCCGGATCATCGAAGGCGATCCGGGGCTATGCGCCGCAGGATGCTAGGCTTCACCGGATCGCCGACGCGCTTCGCAACATCCAGCGCCAGCACTTCTATCAGCTCAGCGCCGATATTCGTCACCGCGGTCGCTATTACCATGAGTATTGTATGGAAATCGCGGTCGAGCGCCGCGGGATTCACGTTGTTGCTCTCGCGGAAGATACCATCGTCGAAGCAATGCGCGACCTTGCCCGCTGGCTCTATCGGCGCCTCGAAAGCGAATTCGAGTATCTGACGTCCGAGCCGGCCATCGACGAGGCCGTCATCGCGAACGGCTACACCTTCCTGGAGAATGGCAAGCCGTTCAGTTGACCGCGTTTGGCCTTGCCTCACTGATGGTTGTCGATACCAAGAAGTCACGATCTGGGCCGTCTGCGGACTGTGCAATTCGAACCGTCTCGGCACAAATCGGACGATCGCTCAAGACGGCGACTGGAACTGGATCCGCGACCGCAACCTCCGCGGCGTCTCTATCGAGAACGCTGCCGTGGACGATATCCGCGCCGTCGAAAAATTCTGGCTCATCGACCTTGTGACGCGCCGCGCGATCTGACTGGCCGCGGGGAGGGAAGGGGGCGGGTTCGGGGCGAGCCGGTCCGTGATTTCGGCCCGGCTCGACGTCCCACTCTTGTCGGAGATTTCCCATGAGCAGTCTTGTCCCCGCCGCTGACCATTCGGTCGGAAGCGCCTATCGCGTCGACATCTCCCGGGGCCGCAACATCGGCCGCGTTTCGTCCGAATGGTTCTCGCGTCCCGATGACGAGCGCTTCCTCTCGCTGACCGATCTCTATGATGTCGTTCGCGCCCGCGCCGACCGCGCTACCACGCGCGTCGTCGACAGCAAGGCGATCCGTGTCGAGGCGCGGAGCGATAGCCCCGAGCGTCTCTCGCTGATGGTCCCCGACGAAGAACGGCCCGTTGCTCCAACGAACTGGGCATTCGGACAGCTTTGCAGCCTCGTCGGCGCGCCCGCGTCCTATCTTCGCGAGCTTCCGGCTGCGCTTGCCGGCATCAATCTTCAGCATGGTCTCGTCGCACACCGCGGCGAGCAGGTGAAACTGCTGCAAACCGAAGATGGGCGGACTGAACTCCGCGCCGCGACCGGACCCGAATACGGCCGTATCTGGGATTACGAGCTCGTGGAGGCGGTGATGAAGATCGCCGGCGACGGCGTCGGGCAGACACGGTGGAAGGTCCCCGGCGTGCTCGACTGGTCGAACATGCACTATAACCCCTATGTCGACGTCACGCGCGACACGACGACGCTCTACGCCTCCGACCGCGACGTCTTCATTTTCCTTGTCGACGACACGCACCCGATCGAGGCGGGCAAGCTCCCCAATGGCGACCCCGACCTCTACTTCCGCGGCTTCTACTGCTGGAACTCCGAGGTCGGCGCAAAGACGCTCGGCATGGCAACCTTCTATCTCCGCGCCGTGTGCATGAACCGTAACCTCTGGGGCGTCGAGAATTTTGAGGAGGTGAAGATTCGCCACTCGAAATTCGCGGCCAACCGCTTCGCCCATGAAGCAGCGCCGGCACTCGAGCATTTCGCGGAGTCCTCGCCGATGCCATTCCTGAGCGGCATCAAGACCGCGCGCGAGCGCATCGTCGCCCGCAAGGGCGAGGATCGCGAGACGTTCCTGCGCAAACGCGGCTTCTCGAAGGCGGAAACCGCGAAGATTGTCGCAACGGTGCTCAATGAAGAGGGGCGCCCGCCAGAGACGATCTATGATTTCGTGCAGGGCATCACGGCCTTCGCGCGCACCAGGACCAACCAGGACAGCCGCCTCGAAGTCGAGAGCAAGGCCCGCAAGCTCCTCGAAACCGCCCACTGACGTCCGAAGCCGCCGGTTCGTTCGATCCGGCGGCTTCCCATTCCATGGAGACCCGCCATGACCGATGCGCGTTACCGCCTGCTCGATACGATGCAGGACCTCCTGTCCAACTATCTCCTCGACGAAAGCCCCGACAATGTGACGTGGGAAGATTTCGACCCCGACGTCGACGGGCTGCGTTCGAGCGTCGTCGACCTCATCGACAAGCATTGCCGGGGTACGGTCTCGACTGCTGTCGTCGCACCCTGGCTGGTCGATGTCGAGTTCTTCAGCGGCGATGCTTGCTTTGCGACTGTCGTCTATACGATCGACGCTTCGACACCTGAGGGAGCGGAGCACCACGCGCTGTCGATGTCGCTACAATGACCCGCGCATACCGGACCTGTCGCGCGCCGCAACCGCGCGGCCGATGGACGAGCCCGACGCGCCGATATGATTGTCGATCGGACCCGGTGATGGCGCGAACGGAGCTGCCGCGGGCGACCGGGGCGACGAATTTCGACCCGAGCCCCCTTCTTTGCCCGTCATCGATGCGCGCCGAGAGGCATCATCTATCCTTGAAGGTCATCACTGTGCGAGATCGATGCCGGTCGCGCGGCGTGTCCTTTCTTGCCTTGGCTGCCTGACCATAGCCGAAAAGGATCCGACGATGTTGAATCCATTCCAGCAAATTTGCACCGCCGCATATAGTGAAGGTGACTTTGCCCACATTGAAAGCGCCGAGCAGGCTCGCAATGTGGGCGATCCGCTCTTTGCCTTTCTTTTGGCCGAGCTTGCATCGAGCGAGGGCTGTGATCGCCGCGAAGAAGCGCTGCGCCGTCTGGAAATGGCTACGGCGGATATTCGCCGTGTTATCGACGCGATCGATCAAATGGCTGCCATCTGATCGATCCAGCCTCCCCGAGCGCCGCCGTGCGCTGAGTGCCGGTACATATCCACGTCATAGCCGAACAGGATTATATCATGTCCGACATTAGTATCCGCGCCTTCGCGCAATTGCTCGCGCGTGCCCGTGCCGCGATCGAAACGCCGGCCGACCTCGATGACGCGGCCCGCACCGCGGTGATCGAGGATATCGCCGCGTTCGGGGACAATCTTGCACAGAATGCGATTCCGTGGGGCTTCGACATCCACATCGGCTCGATCGATCATAAACATGGCACCAACCATTATGCCGCGCTGACCCAGGAAGCGCTGATGGCGGAGGTCGCGGAATATTGCCGGATATGGTGGTCCGAAATCGATGATGAGCGCGATCCGGCGACACTCGACGATGAAATGATCGCGACCACCTATTTCGAAGATCATCCAACCGAATATCTCAAGACCGACCGCGTCCATATCAATCCGCCAAGCGCTAACATGCAGACATCCAGCCTCGAGACCGGGCACTATTGCGTTGTTACCACGGCCCATCTGTCGAATGCGACGGCGGGCATGCTTGATGAATGGTGCGCAGCGGCAACCGCCGACCGGCCGATCAATGTTGCGAGCACCATTTACGGATGGTTTGTACCGGCGCGCGACGTGGATGAGCCGACGCGGGCCAAGCTGCCAGCCGACCTCCTCGCCGCGATGAAATTTGCTCGCGCACATGGCTTCGACCATATCCTGTTCGACTGCGACGCCGGCAGCGTCGAGGCGTTACCGAAACATGACTGGTGAAGCCTGTCCTTGGTATGTTTGGCCTTGTTCTCGCTAAGCCTGCGCCCGCGCATCGAGTGTTTCCAGCCGATCGGCGGCAAGCTCCGCGACGTTGGCCTGGATCACATGGCCGCGATTGCGCAGGATTTCGCCGAGATCCCTGACCATCGCGATCAGATCGCCGGTCGGGAGCGGACCATCAAGCGCGCGCAACAGATGGCGTTCTTCCTCGTCCAGTTCTCGCATCTTCATTCTCCGCGGGACGCATTTTGGGCAGACCTGCAATCTAGCACATTCTGACGACTGCCGGTGGCGTCAATTCTCCACTCGACGATGAATTGCAGCGCCACGACGTGCACCGCACGAACCCGGTCCCGAGGGGCGCCCGCTCGCTTGCCTACCCGTCGCCATCGATCGACGGATGTGGGACACCGCAGCTGCGGGTACTTGGGTTGGCTTCCATTGCCCCGCCAAGTGGGAGGAGAGAGGGAAGGGCCGGGGCGGGCGCAAGAGGCGTCCGGACGAAGGAGTCCGTCCCATGTCCTACGATGTCGCATTCCGCTTCCAGCAGGCGCTTGATCCTTCGGCACTCTCGACGCTGCCGGCCTGCCTCCACGCGCTGATTGCAGCCATCAAGGACTGCCGAAATGCCGGCAATCCCGACGAAACCGATCCGGCGGTGTTGTTGCTCGCGCGGCATCTCGGTGCCGTTGCGGGCGCCGCGGGGGGCGACGACGCCGCGCTTCGGCGCGCCTGCATGGACCGCATTGCCGACATGCGCAGCAAATCCACACTCGTCGTGCTTGCGCATAGGGGCGTCAGTTACGATGAGCAGGCAAAGAAGCTTTTCCATAGCGATGGTCGCAAGGCCTTGAAGCGGCTTGCCGAGGCTCTTCGCATCGAGGACGGCAGCTATGACCTTCGCTCGAACAAGGGCGGCATCGCGGTCAGCGGCGAGATCATCCTTCATGGTGAGGAAATCTATGTCCAGCTCGGGCTTGGCATCGGATCCGGCCATGAGGTGATGTTCCGCCGTGTCGCCGGGCGGAAGGACTATTGCGGCGACCGCAACCACTGGGCCGCGGTCGGCGAACTGCTCGTTCCTGAGCGCCTCGCCGCGCGCATCCGGCGCGAGCTGCACCTCGTCGACCCCGGGACGCCGCTGATGCGGCTGGTCGCCTGAGGAGATATCCCATGGACATTATCGTTTCGCGTTCCCGCATCGCGGGGGCGCTGCCCCATTATGTCTATCGCGCGTTGGTTCCGGTCGAGGGGGTTCCGGTGGAGCGCTGTGTGATGGCTGGCACCGTTACCGCGCCCCGGATAGCCGGACGCGTCGCTTGCATTCGGATTGCTCCGATCATTGCGCCCGAGCGCTAACTCGCGACCCACCCTGTGGAGCGGGCCGCGCTTGCCTCCCGCGTCGGGGCCGTCGGACGCCGGATCGAGTGGCTGATCATTCGCACCTTCTTCCCCGAGATGACCGCGGACTCGTTACCGATTGTCTACCAGCTCGACCCTGATCCGGGCGACGCCTGCGTCTGGTCCAATATCGACGATCTCACCGGCATCTTCGATCGCGTCGAGCGCGAGTTCGCAAGTCTCACAGCTACCGACCTCGGTCTGCGTCAGCGCGACGGCCTCTGGGCTGCCTGATTGCCGTCGTCGACGAACTGCCCAGGGCGCCTGCCTTTCGCATGAATACTTCACTCCAGCAGAAAGGTCCTTCGATGACGGTCATCGGACATAATCACATCCGGAAAGTCGAGAACTTCGACAGGTTCGATATTCTCGCGCACCCGCTTCCCCATCGTGACGACCGCGTTTTCTATCCGGCAGAGCCCGATGGCTTTGGCGCCGTGACCTATGCTTCGCACGACGTGATGATCGCGAGGCCGACCGGCGTCGGTAGCAAGGGCCGGCTCGCGATACTGATGCACCATGGCGGCGGCCGTCACGTCCTCGAATTCTACGAAAGCACCTTGCCGATCGCTTCGGCGCTGCTCGCGCTTCCGGAACGTGAGCAATATGCGCTCGCCTATACGATCTTCGAGCAAGCGGACGAATGCTCTGCCGGAGCGCGCTCCGCCGAGGCGGAGCGATGGGCTGAGGCCTATGTCGACGGGCGCATCCGAAAGCGGCGTCGCGGACGCGCGCGGCATATCTATGTCGAAACCGAGGCCGAGAAGGCACTTCGTGCCGCGTGAACCCCAAGCTGCCCACGCAAAGGCTCGGGACCGATCGCCATCGGCCGAGAGGAAAGGGGGCACGAGTGTGCGGCGGCGATGAGGCTGCCGTGCAAACGGAGAATTTCCATGACGCTTCCCGCTCAAATCCGCCCGTTCGTCGGCGAACAACTCATCACCAAGGTATCGCGCCTGTTCAACGGGACGATCACTGACGTTCTCAACGAACTTTTCCAGAATGCCCGCCGTGCCGGTTCGCAGCGGATCGACGTCGATCTCGGCGATCATGAAGGCAAGCCGGCCCTCTTCATTGCCGACGACGGCGCCGGCATCGATGATCCCGCCGCGTTCGTGACGCTCGGCCTCTCTGGCTGGAGCGACCAGATCGGACGGCGGGAAGACCCCGCCGGAATGGGGGTGTTCAGTCTCGCCGGGAAGCGCGTGACCGTTCGATCCTTTTCGAAAACCGCCAATTCTGGATGGGCGATCACGATCCCCGAAGATGGGTGGCAGGGAGAACAGCCACTGACGGTCGAAGCCTGCGAGGTCCGCAAAGGCACGCAGATCATCATCGCCATGCCTGTCGAATGGTTGCCCAATCTCCTGTCGAAGGTCGAAGCCGCGGCGAAGCATTTTCCAATACCAGTCCGTTCTCAGGGCGCGGTCTTGCTGCGCGAGGATTTCCTCAAGGGCGCCTGCCGGATCGAGGAGTGGCGTGGCTGCCGGATCGGAATCTTCAGAGATTCCTATGACATCGCGAGCGACCCGCGCATCAATTTTCATGGCGTCAAAGTTCCCTGCCGAATGCCCGCCATCGGGGAAATTGACGCACGGCGGAAATGGACGGTCCGGATCGATATCGTCGACGCGTCCTCGCTCCAGCTCGTTTTGCCAGCGCGCAAGGAGATGGTCGAGAATGCCGCACTCGCCGATCTGCGGGTTGAAGTGCAAGCAGCCATTTACCGGTCCATCGCGCTCAAGGGCGAGCA
Source organism: Sphingopyxis sp. (assembly GCF_035686825.1). GTDB lineage: Bacteria > Pseudomonadota > Alphaproteobacteria > Sphingomonadales > Sphingomonadaceae > Sphingopyxis. The sequence goes on from NZ_DASRYZ010000004.1 coordinate 489,648, forward strand.
TCGCCTGTCGTTCACAGACTGGAAGTGCGCGATTGCGCTTGGCGTCGACCTTCCCGAAGCCAGCCCATGGCTCTGTGCATGGCGTCCGCGAACTGCGGACGGCAACGCCTTCGTCGAGGACGAGCGCGTCGAAGCTGTCCCGATGATCCTGATACCCAGGCACGAGGCCGATATCGAACAATGCGCGGCGAAGGTGTTGACCGAGGAGACACTCGGCTTCCGGCCAGTCTTCGCTGAAGACAAGTTCTCCGGCTATCGATGGTACGACGTGCTTCCGCGCGTCCCCGGCCTGCCCTTTGCAGTCGAATGGCAGGGCCAACTGTTCCACTATGCCGACGATGACCAGATGCTCGAGCATGTTGAATCGGGCGGGGTGACGGCGATCACCCTTGATGTTCCGATAGTTCGCTCCGCCGGGCTCGATGAACCCGCCGCGATGCTGAGCCTTCCTGTCGATATGCTCGTCTGCGCGAACGCGAGCAGCCATGTCGACGAAGCACATGTTTTTGTCCGGGAAGGCGCAATCGTCACGCCCCAGGCGCTCGCGCAGCTGATCGAGGATGCGGTTTTCGCTTACGACGAGGATTGCGACAGCGACAGCTGGGGCAGGCAGCATGACGATTTCATCCGCGATGCACGCAACTTCGCGAACAAGCTCCTCCTCGGAAAGGACGAGGCACTCCTCGAACAGATACGAACGGCCTTCCGCGACGATGTCCAATGGCTGATCCCGGAGGGGCGAACCCTCACCCTGGAGGCCGATGTCGCCAAGGTTCGAATTGCTCTGGCAGTCACTGATTCCGAAACCGAGCCCACCGCTGCATAGCATTCGGACCAAGCCAGGCTGGCGACCTTGCGTCCGCCTCCGCCCTTACCCACACATGCCGGAGTGAGCCATGACCGCCCTGTCACCCCTGCGGGCGCGGCTCGCCTCGTTCGACCACGCCTATGCCGTAGCGATTCAGCGCCGCGGCACCACCGGCCGTGGTCAGTTCATCATGTGGACCGGCAATCCGATCCAGCCATTTCGTGTTTCTCTGACTTTGCCGACACTCGGTGAGCAACTGCTGGTCTGGGTAGCCTGAGGCCCCCATTGCCCGAGCACACATTTGGCGTAGGCGCCATTCATATTAGACAACGACCTCACCAGATGCATGTCGCTCCGTCAGATTCCTAAGCCAAGCGTCAACACGTCGAGCTTCAAAGAAATTTGGTCAGGAATGCGCCTCAAGTCGGTCGTTCGATCACCGATTGAGATGCGCTTCAAAGCAGTCATTCTGCCGATGCGCTAGCCGGTTTTAGATCATTGCGGTTGCATGAAGAGTCCGCTCGCGATATCTGAATACCAGCGGCTGGGCGTCGCCGTAATTTTCAGGGGGCACCATGAGCGACGGTAGCGGCAAAACCGTGCTTCATTCCCGATTCCGCCCCAGTCTACTGCGCTGAACCAATGATCCCGTTCAAGGATATCATAGTGGAGCACGGGGGGGATCCAGCCTGCTTCCTCAACTTTGATGATGAGGATGACCAAGTTCACCTCTTGCCTTACGCCACGCTGTCAGCAGCACGATCAACAGGGAAGACCGATCCAATTTCGGCACTGATGGGCGTGTACGAGTGGCAGAGCGGGCCATTGTTTATGCTTGTCGATGGCGACGCGGTGACGGGTGACCCGGAAGGATTGGCGCGTCTCCGGCGCTTGGTCGCAATGCGCGGCGACGCTCCGTACATCGCGGTGCTCCAGATGGGGAGGCTCAGCTTTCACAGCGTCGGCTTGGACAATGAATCCTTCGACGCAACGCGGGCAATTTCCGAAGAGCTGGACGACCTCGGCATGGTCATCCCATTCATCGCTAATACACGGCCGAATGCGTCGTCGCGTCAGGTCTGGATCAGCGACGTAATTTTGAACCTTTTGACGGCCGCGCTCGATGCCCTCGTGGCTCTGAAAATCGACGACGGGGACGCTATTTCGCTAGTGGGGCGAGCGCTATTTACGCGCTTCTTGGCTGATCGCGGGCTGTTGCCCAACACTGTTAGCCAAGCTTGCGATGGCGGAATCAACCACCTTTTTGACAGCGCTGCAAGCGCGGCAAAGGTGTCGGTCTGGCTTGATGAAACTTTCAACGGTGATTTCCTGCCGCTGTCGGACGCCAGCATCCAATCCATTCCGGAAGCGGCGTTCCAGACCGTTGGAAACATCATGCGGCGGGCCCCGGACGGGCAATTGCCGATCGAATGGGCGGAGGATTGGGCAAGGCTCGATTTTGCACACATCCCCGTGGGGGTACTGAGTCAAGCTTATGAGCGCTACTTGGGCCGGCACCAGAAGGACAAGCAGCGTAAGGAGGGCAGCTACTATACGCCGAGGCACATCGCCGATCTTATGGTTCATGCAACGTTCGCGACCTTGCGGCGCGAAGGCGTAGCGCACACGGCGAAAATACTAGACCCGGCGGCGGGGGCGGGAGTTTTTTTGATCACCGCGTTTCGGCAAATCGTAAAAGAGCGTTGGCAGCACGATGGCAAAAGGCCCGACACGAAGGCGCTCCGCCAGATTCTCTACGACCAAATCCGCGGATTTGATATCAATGACTCCGCGCTGCGCTTCGCGGCACTTGGTCTTTATCTAATCTCGATCGAACTCGATGCTGCACCCAAGCCCGTCGAGAAGCTCAAGTTCAGCCGAGATCTTCGTCAGACCGTCATTTTTGAACTCGGTCAGCGCGACGAGGCAGCAGATGGCAGCCTCGGAAGTCTGGGCGACCAAGTCGGCCCCGAGCACGCTGGCCAATATGATCTGGTGATCGGGAATCCGCCCTGGTCTTCTGCAACAGGTCTCGCCGACTGGCCATCGGTCATCAAGAGAACAGCTCAGATCGCCCGCGAACGATTGAACGACCGGATCGCGGCGCCGCTTCCCAACGAAGCGCTCGATTTGCCGTTTGTCTGGCGCGCAATGGAATGGGCGAAACCGGACGGACAGATCGCCTTCGCCTTGCATGGCCGCCTGCTATTTCAACGTGGCGAAGGCATGGACAAGGCGCTTGCGGCGCTCTGCCGGGCTATCGATATTACCGGTGTGGTGAACGGCGCAGAGGTTCGCCAATCGCAGGTTTGGCCCAAAGTGGCTGCGCCATTTTGCTTGTTCTTTGCTCGCAATCGGTGCTCCGCCGCGGGCTCCGCTTTTCGGTACGTCAGCCCCCATCTAGAAGGCCCGCTTACTGCCAGCGGAGGGTGGAGGATTGACCCGGCCGATACCGAAACCATCGCAATCGACGAGCTAAGACAAAGACCCGAGCTACTGAAAATCCTGTTTCGGGGCACGCGGCTCGACCTTGACATCTTCGAGCGCTTGTCCGCGACGCAATTTTCGACATTTGGAGAGTATTGGCAGGGTCTGCATGGCGGTACCGTCAACCAACCGAACTGCGCCGGAAAAGGCTTCGGAAATCTCTTTGAAGGTAGCAGGCCCAATCCCCTCGAAAACGATCTGCCCGGCTATTCCGCGGAAAAAATGCTCGATTTGCCTTTTCTGGATCACGAAGCGTTTCGTAGCGTGCTCTTGGACACGTCGAGCTTCCGACTGTTTCGTGATCTGGGCATGCCACGTCTAGGGTCAGGACTCATTGATCAGAGCCAGAAGATGACGGTTGCGGCGAGAGCGATGGCGGAGAAGAAGGCTCTGGGGCATCTGTCGTAACGCGTAGCGACCCGCCTCCAGTCCTTGAGGCGACCGAACATGATCTCGATGCGGTTGCGGCGTTTGTAGCGACGCTTGTCGTATTTTACGGTCTTGTTCCGTATTTTTCGGCCCGGGATGCAGGGCGTGATCCCCTTTTCCTGCAAGGCGTCGCGGAACCAGTCGGCATCATAGCCTCGGTCTGCCAGCATCCATTGCGCTTTGGGCAAACTGTCGAGCAAAGCGGCTGCGCCAGTGTAATCGCTGACCTGCCCAGCGGTCATGAAGAAGCTGATCGGACGACCATTCGCATCGGTCACAGCATGCAGCTTGGTGTTCATGCCGCCCTTCGTGCGGCCGATCAGGCGTCCCGGACCCCCCTTTTTACCCCAAGGCTGGACGCCGTGCGGTGCGCTTTGAGATAGGTCGCGTCGATCATGATCGTCTTGCGTTCGGGAGCCTGAGGTGTCGCCAGGCCTTCCATCATGCGGATGAAGATGCCTTTGTCGCTCCACCGCTTCCAGCGATTGTAGAGCGTCTTTGCCGGGCCATATTCTCTCGGCGCATCCCGCCACCTCAGCCCATTACGATTGACGAAGATGATACCGCTCAGAACGCGCCGGTCATCAACCCGCGCACGGCCATGGCTCTTCGGAAAATAGGGCTGAAGACGCGCCATCTGCTCGTCCGTCAGCCAATACAAATCACTCATCATTCAGGCTCCTCGCGGTGAGCCTGAATCACAGCGGCCTGCTCAAATCAATGGGTCCTGACCCTAGATCAGCGGCGCTCGCTGAGCCTCTATACTGGGCCGATGCTGCTAGTGAAAAAGTCCCCCGATGCCAGAGACGGGCGGATCAGGACGGCCGTTTCGCTAGACGACCTGACATTCAACCAAAGCTATTACGGCTATACCGCGCATCGTCAGGAATCGGCCCCCGATTTAGTCAAATATCTTTGCCTGATTATCAGTAGCAAAATCGCGCTTTGGCACGCCTTGATCACAAGCGGTGGCTTCGGTGTTGAACGCGACCCGGTCGAGAAATTTGTTATCCAAGAAGCTCCGTTGCTGCCTTTCGAGACGCTAACGGCAGAGGATCGCGCATGCGCTACCGCGCTTTTTGCTGAGCTCGCAGACGCCGAAACACCTGAGGTTTGGCAGAAAGTCGACGAGTGGGTGGGATCACTGTTCGATCTCACACCCGATGACATACAGGTGATCTCCGACACACTCGCCTTTGCGCTCCCCTTCGGTAAAAACCGAATCGCAGCTCAGGCGCCCGTTGGCGCACTTGCTCGAGCAGCTTTCTCCGAACGGTTGGAAGCTGAGCTAGCTCCTTGGGGTGAGAATTTCGGTCGCCAGTTTACTATCACGGCTGTGGAGGCGCCGCCATTGTCGCCCTGGCAATTTATCGCGGTCGCAGCCGGCGCCGGCGAGAGGAAGGCGTTGGCCGATCGGCCACTTATGGAAGCAATGCGGCATATGGCAGACACGATGTCCGCAAGCGAACTTCTGTATTGGGATGAGCAATTGGATTGCCTTTTCGTAGGCCGGCTTAATCAGGCGCGCTATTGGTCGGTTAGCCAAGCGCGTCTCGTGGCGCGGCGCATTATCTGGGCCAATGTCGATTTTCTGTCGGGCAGGCGCACTGCATAACATGGCAGTTAAGCAGGCGCGCCCCAACCATATAGCTGAGTTAACCAGCGGTGTGCGTTTGCCTCTGGTTCAGATCGACGATCGTCATTTGAAGATAATCCTCGAGACGATCTCGCTGGCATGGCATGAGCTTCTCGCCAATGGAACCCCGGCTTTGCTCAGCGGTGACGAGGCTGAGGTAAACGCCCTCCTCGAGCCACGGCTCAATCATTTCTGCCAAACGCAGAGGCTTTGGAAGGATCTGGTTCACTCAGTGCATCGAGGCCGAGAATCAATGAGTTATAACGGTGCCAAGATTGAAGGTCGACCCGATCTGTCGCTCGTATTCACCGTCGGCAACCGCAATTTTCCTTTCTGCATCGAGTGCAAGATCATCGATCATCCAAACGCAAAGCGCGTTGGTCTATACTGCAAAGAGGGTATCGCACGTTTCGTTGCCGGGGAATATGCATGGGCGCACCGTTCGGCGATCATGCTGGCTTATGTCCGGGACGGTTCATGCGTGACGAGTAGGCTCGCACCTTATCTGTAACCGTGTCCTGAAGGCCGCCTTGCGGGAAGCTGCTCTGGGGTGCTGATAGCCGCTCTTTGCGAGGAGCGGTGATGAACGAGGATGTTGGAGCGTCGGGAGCGAGTGCTCTTACGACCGGTCATATGAGTAATCGTATG